>NZ_FORI01000009.1 GCF_900113965.1 Treponema bryantii
ATTTGTAATACCGAAAAGCAATGCAACCTGTAAATTTGAAAGATTATGCTCTTGTTGATAGTTTAGCACTTTTAGCTTAAATTCTCCGCTAAAATGTCGGGTTGGTTTTGTAAATTTTCCATTTAATTTGTACTGGGCAATCCACTGTCTAATTTGACTTGAACTTACTCCATATGCTTTTTCTTGTTGTTCTGGACTTATATGTTCTTCAATATAGTCTAAGACAATCTTTAGTTTGAACTCTTCTGAGTATTTGGACATAAAAAAAGCACCTCCTAAAGTGAACTTTATTTGTCCAACTTTAGGGGTGCACTTCACTTGACCCGGGGATCTAGCGCTTCAAATATACCATTAGCAGCATAATATCACTATTACGGATTCCGCTGATGCGGTTTGCCTGACCGAGTGTTACCGGGCGGATTGCTTCGAGCTTGTTGCGGCTCTCTGCAGAAAGTGACGGAATGCTGCCATAATCAAAGTCTGCAGGAATGCGGGCATTCTCCATCTTATGAAGCTTTTCTACTCGCTTATCCTGCTTTTCAATATAGTACTTATACTTAGCGTCAATCTTTGCCATTTCCCAGTCTGCTTCAGGGTAGCCAGGGTTTTCCATATCAGGCTTTTTAAGAAGCAGAGCTTCAATTTCTGAGAGGCGTGCATATTTTTCGTTTACTGCATCAAACTGAGCCTGAGTCTTAAGGCCGCAGCGGAAGGCATATTTTGCAAGGCGGCGGTCTGCTGTGTCGTGGCGGAGCTTTAAGCGGTATTCGGCGCGGGCTGTAAACATACGGTATGGCTCTTTTGTTCCGAGAGTTACAAGGTCATCAATAAGTACACCGATGTACGCTTCGTCGCGGCCAAGAATTACAGGCTCAAACTCTGGAATTACGTCGAACTTGTCAAAGCCGGCATTTTTCTGAACACCGCGCTCGTAGTCGTTGAGCTGGTGAGTTTCGCGTTCTGAGATTTCGGCAAACTTTGCTTTTTCTTCGTTTGTCATATCTGCCTTAGGACGGAAAGCACCTGTCTCTGTACTTGAAGCAACACCGTTAAGTGTATGAGGAATTTCTGCAAGAGGTCCGCAAAGCTTAATGTGCTCACGTGCATAAAGACCTGCGTTCATTCCGGCAATAAGTCCCTGTCCGGCAGCTTCTTCGTAGCCGGAAGTTCCGTTAATCTGACCGGCATTAAAAAGGCCTGCAACACGTTTAGTCTCCAGAGAAGGATAAAGCTGGGTAGGTTCAACAAAGTCATACTCTACGGCATAGCCCGGGCGGCTCTGTACGGCATTTTCAAATCCATGCATTGTGCGCATAAAGGCATCCTGAACACATTCAGGAAGACTTGAAGAAAGTCCGTTCAGATAAATCTCATCAGTTTCAAGACCTTCCGGCTCAACGAAAATCTGATGGCGGTCGCGTTCTGCAAAGCGCATAACCTTATCTTCTATGCTTGGACAGTAGCGAGGGCCAATACCGCTGATTTTACCAGAATAAAGCGGTGAGCGGCCAATGTTGTCGCGGATGATTTTATGAGTTTCTTCGTTTGTATATACGATATGGCAGTTTACTAATGGGCGCTCTACCCGTTCGGTTTCAAAACTGAAAGGAATAACTTCTGTGTCGCCCGGCTGTTCGTCGAGTTTGCTGAAGTCTACGGTTTTGCGGAGAATGCGCGGTGGGGTTCCTGTCTTAAGACGACCTGTTGTAAAGCCGAGTCTGTGAAGGCTTTCTGTAAGTCCGTATGCTGCAGGCTCCCCTACACGTCCGCAAGGAGCATCATATTCACCAATAAAAATACGGCCACCAAGGAAGGTACCTGTTGTAAGAACAACAGAGCGAACCGGAATAATGCGGCCGCGCTCTGTAACAACGCCGGTTACCTTTTGACGCATTCCGCTCTTTGCAGCTTCTGTGCGTCCGTCTCCACGGAACTCTCCCGGGATAGTTCCCTTTTCTGCAGCAGAGTCGCTGTTTGGAGGAAGCGGTGTTGTAGAGGCAGTTGTCAGGATATCAATAACGGTATCCATTAATGTATAAAGATTTTCAGTTGTTTCACAGGTTTTACGGGCAAGCTGAGAATAGGTAATCTTATCGGCCTGAGAACGAGGTGCCTGAACTGCAGGTCCACGGCTCTTATTGAGCATGCGGAACTGAATCATAGATTTATCAATCAATTTGGCCATCTGGCCGCCAAGAGCATCAATTTCGCGGACAATGTTTCCTTTTGCAATTCCACCAATAGAAGGGTTACAGCTCATGCGGGCAATAGCATCAGGAGTTTGGGTAATAAGTACAGTTTTTAATCCCATACGGGCACAGGCAAGTCCCGCTTCAATTCCCGCGTGGCCGGCTCCTACAACAGCCACATCATAATAATCATAAAATCCAGGCATCAGAAAGTTCCTTTCAATAAGCCGTCATGCTGAACTTGTTTCAGCATCTATAATAACAGATCCCGAAACAAGTTCGGGATGACGTTTTCACGATTATATCTGAAATGTAAACCTTGTACAATTATAATCAATTTCTATATAATTCATCTTATGAACGGCAAAAAAATCATCCTGGTTTCTCTGAATGGCATTGGCAACAAAGGCGGAGTTGAACGTGTAAGCTGGTATTTGAACGAAATCCTTACCGACCATTTTGATAACGTACAGGTGCTCACCCGCGGAAAACTTATGCCGGGAAAAATCGGTAACCTTATCTGGCCGGTTCTGCTCAGTCTTAAGCTTTGTTTTATCCGCAATAAGATTGTTATTGCCAATTCCTGGCACTGTTTTTTGTATCCCGCAGAGCTTTCTATTCATCATGGAACAATGGCCGGAGCAAAGCTTCACACTACAGTTGGAGGCGCCGCAGGCATCACCGCCTTTATGGAAAAAGTAAGCGCCCGCAAAGCAAAAAAGATTCTTGCCGTAAGTATTAACTGCAAAAACGAACTCGAAAGCTACTATAAAATCAATCCTAATAAAATTGAAGTTCTGAATAATTTTGTAAATGAAGAGGTCTTTTTTCCAAAGGAAGAAAGCAATGCTGGCAGCGAAGATAACAAAATAATCAACGTGCTTTTCTCCGGCTCACTTGATGAACGAAAAGGTCTTCCAAAGCTCATAGAATTTTCTAAATATATAGAAGATTTTAAAGGTCCATATCAGATAAAATTTACAATCGCTTCTAACACAAAAGACGCATATCATTTTTTTGAGGGACTTAATAATACAAAGATTGTTTCAGGCCTCGGCGTAGAACAGATGCCAGATTTCTACCGCGCCGGTGATGTTCTTATTTTCCCGACAAACTACGAAGGTTTTTCAATGTCTACAATGGAAGCACTCGCATCGGGTCTCAGCGTAATTGGAACCGATTTTGCAATTCCAGATGAAATAAAAGATTTTGCTTTCTGCCTTCGCCACGATTTTTCCGACATTTCAAAAACCGTTGAAGAAATTATCAGACTCTATAAAACCTGGCACACCCAAAAAGCTGAAATAGCCTCAAAAACCATCCAAAACTTTGGAAAAAAGCAGTACGAAGAAAAATTCATAAACTACACAAAATCCGCAATGACGTATTAGTTAAAATAATACTTGACAGATGTAGATGGGGGGGGGTATGATTTTAATAATATTTTCAAAAAAAGTCACAAAAAAAAGGAGTAGACAATGAAAAAATTATTAACAATCTCAGCTGTTCTTCTCGCAGCAGCTTTAGTATTCACAGGATGTTCAAACCCAGCCGCAAACAGCGGAGATGAAGGAGAAAAACTTCCTGGAACATGGAGTAGTTCAGTTACTTATTATAATGATTATAATCAAAATGGCTGGACTCTAAAAAACAATACAATATCATACAAATGTGATGATCCAACTACACTTCAAATCCCTACAAACAAAGTTCAACTTCTATCTTTACCTATTTCAAGCGATAAAATATACGGTGTTAATGTAAAACTTAAACAAGCAAAATTTACAGATTCTGAATATGGTATTCTTTTCCTTGAGTCTGGTGATTCGAGTGATAATACAAATTCTTATTATAGATTAACACTCTGGCAAAACTCTTATATTTTATATGAAAAATTAAGCGGACACGCTGAAACACTTCTATCTGTAAATGGCGAATATCAAAATATCGTAAACAACGCTATTAAAAAAGAAGGCGAAGAGAATGATGTTCTTTTCTATACAGAAGGCGAAGAACTTGTTCTTAAAATTAACGGTACAGAAATTAAACGAATAGCAAACAAGCTTGATAAAGGCAGATGTCATGCTTATGTAAGAATTCCTTATGACGCAACTGAATCAATTGCTATCAATTACAACTTTGTTAACTTCCAGACTGCAAAATAACCCCTGTCATGCTGAACTCGTTTCAGCATCTAAAAGTCGTCATTCTCAATGACGGCTTTTTTTATTTACGCAGGGCTTCCGCATTATAAAGATTTACGAATATTTTGGCGCGAAGGAGCGGAGTTGCGTGGCAAAATGACTTTGTGTGTGGCTGCCGCGTGAGCGGCAGGTAATATAGTTACTTTACCACACACAACGTCAAGCGCATTATTGCGCGTTTTTGACATGCAAATACGCGACTGGGAGCCAATGTTCACGTTTTACGTCTTTATGATGCGGAAGCCCTGTTTTGTGAGCGGGTATTTTTTTATATATACGTTTTTTCTATAATATGTTATAATAGAAAGGTGAATAATGTTGATTTAACGCAGATAAAGGCTGTAGCTTTTGACATCGATGGTACTCTATACAGAGCATGGAGATTTAATCTTCGCATTGCGCCTTACTTTCTGTTTCATTCTTTCTTCTTCTTAAAATACGGGCTTGTTCGCAACATTATGCACAGGACCGCTGCTACCTCTGAATTCACAAAAATTCAGGCCGCTCACATGGCTAAAAAGCTCAACTGTTCTCCAGAAGAAGCTGAAGAGCGCCTTGAAAAAATCATCTACAAGGGACTCGAAAAATATTTTGTAAACATTAAGCCTTGCGACGGTGCTTTGGACTTTATTCATAAACTTAAAGACAAAGGCTATAAACTTGGTCTTCTTTCTGATTTTCCTCCAGAACAAAAGGGTGAGATCTGGGGTGTACGTGAATTATGTGATGTAGTTCTTGGCTCAGAAGAAGCCGGTGCTCTCAAGCCGGATCCAACTCCGTTTAGAAAACTTGCGGAAGAATTTAACCTTCCGCCGGAGCAGATTCTTTATGTGGGCAACAATCACAAATACGATATTCAGGGTGCACATAATGCAGGTATGAAAACAGCATGGCTTATTCTTCCGCATTCTGGCTGGATAGGTAAAAAATCAAAAATAGCAGACTTTACGTTCTGGCATTATAACCAGCTTTCTAACTGGTTCTTTAATGATCAGACAAACAAGTCGGATTAATATAAAAAAATTGGGTGGGGATAAAAAATGGAAATCGTAATCGCAATTCTCTTTTCTACAGTCATTTCAATGGGAGTGTCTTTATACTTCCGTATGCTTAGTAAAAAAGATGATCCTCTGGAACGAATCAACAAATTTGCGAACAAGAAAACTAATGAACTGAACGAAGCTTTTGGAAAGATTCAGACCAGATTCAACACAATTATCTCAGATTTTAATGCTCAGCAGACACAGGCAAATGCAGCCGTAAAACTCTTAAAGCAGCAGAACGAAGATTTTAATTCTAAGATGCAGACTTTTGATCAGAGCATCAATGCTGTAAAAAACATCAAGTCACAGATAGACGCTTACTCTAAGATTCTCGGAGAACTCAATGATATGACCGCCCAGGTTGAAGAGAATCTTGAACGCCTTCATAAGGAAAGCGGTGTAATTTCTACCCTCGATGGAAAACTTTCAAAGCAGCAGGCTCAGATTGTTTCTATCGAAAAAAAGATTCCAGAAATTTCAAAGGAATTTTCTGCAAAGAATGCAGAGCAGCTTAAGGCTGTTGGCACTACCCTTCTTGAAAATTATGAAAGCCGTGCCGCAAAACTTACTGCAGACATTAAAGCTTCTCAGGGAGAAGCAGAAAAGGCTCTCGGCGAAATCAAACAGAGCATTCAGGAAGCATATAACGAAGCTGCAGCCAGTGCAGAGAAACTTGAAAACACTGCCTTTGAACATCTTAGCGAACAGGCTCAGCAGAGAACAGATAAATATCTTAAAGAGCTCAGCGCACAGACAGCTTCACTTCAGAGTGAACTTGAAAAACAGACTCTCGCCATCAGAAATGATATTACTAACAGAACCGGTATCATTCATTCAGAACTTGAATCAAAAGAAAAAGAACTTATCAAAATGTTTGATGATAAGACTGCAGCCGCAACTGCTTCTTACAAAGAATCTGAAAATAAACTTATTACAGACGCAAAGGCAAATATCATAAAGCTTAACGAAAAGTTCAACGAAAAACTTGGACAGCTTTCAGAAGCCTTTGCCGGAAAAGTGGACGCACTTCAGACAAAATACACACAGCAGCTTGAATCAATTGGTGGCCGCAACGATGGTATTATTGGAAAAATCCAGGCACGCTTTAACGAAGACAGCAACAAGCTTGAAGCTGAATATACAAAGCAGATGGAAAGCATTCAGAAGAAAAACGATGGTAACTACTCTGCTCTCTCAGAAAAATTTACTGCCGACTTTAAGAAGTTCCAGGACTCTTATACCGCAGCATTTGAAAATGCAACTGCAACTAACAACAATAAGGTAAATGAATTCAACCGCCTCTTTGTTGAAGAACACAAAAAGTTTGCAGATGAACATCAGAAACTTATTCAGGATTTTGCTGATGCAATCAACGAATCTCAGAGTGCAAACGACAGAAAGCTTAATGAACTTAAGAGCTCTCAGGACGAACAAATTCAGAGCCTTAACGAAATCTATAATTCAGAATACACAAAAATCAAAGAAGAATACCTTGGACGTTTTGAATCTTTGCAGGATGAATACTCACAGCAGATTGATGGACTTCAGAACGTATTTGGAAACCGCATAGAAGAACTTTCAAATACTGAAGAAGACTACAAGGCAAGAATTGAAAATCTTCGCACTCAGCTGGATACAAGCCTGCGTCAGTGTAATGAACGCTCTACATCCCTTCAGACAGAAATTTCTGATATGCAGGAAAAACTCACACAGACACTTCAGCAGGTTGCAGCAGAGGCAACAACTTCGGTTCAGAACGCCGAAGCTTCTGTGCAGTCAATCAAGGTTCAGTGTGATGAAGCTGAACGCAAGGCCGCAGAACTTAAGCCTGAACTTGAAGAAAAGATCAGTCAGATGAACACAAGTCTGGACAGCGTTCAGAGCGAAACAATTGAAAAGCTTGAAAGACTTCAGAATGCAACAGAAAGTAAGATTCAGGAAATTCTTTCTGAAACTGGCGCAAAGATTAAAGAGTTCCAGACTAAGACAGAACAGACTATTGAAACTCTGCAGAGCGAAACTGAACAGACAATCAAAACTATTCAGAATGAATCTCAGCAGAAGCTTGAATACATTAAAACTGAAAATGCAAGTAAGTTTGGTGATTTCCAGAGCGAAACAGAGCGCAAAATTGACAGCTATCAGAGTTCTACAACTGCAAAGATTGAAGCCTTCCAGAAAGAATCTGATAAGCAGCTGGAAGAGTACCAGGACGAAACTGGCAAACAGCTCAAAGAATTCCAGAGTGCTACTACTGCAAGAATTGAAGCTTTCCAGAATGAAGCCGGAAAACAGATTGAAGACTTCAAGGGAGATGCAACTGCAAAGATTGAAGCATTCCAGAATGAGGCCGACCGTCAGATTGAAAGCTATAAGGGTGACACAACGGCAAAAATCGAAGCATTCCAGAGCGAAGCCGACCGTCAGATTGAAGGCTTTAAGGGTGATACAACTGCAAAACTCGACAACTTCCAGAACGAAACAGATACACGACTCGAAAGCCTTACAAAAATCATTACAGATTCTGTACGCAAGGCAGTTTCTGAAAGTGAAGTTAAACATCTTAATATTCTTGAAAATGTTGACAGCCAGCTCAATGCTTACAAAAAGGATATTGAGTATAAGCTCTCTCAGATTCAGGTTTCTGAAAATGATATTGATACTCTTGAAAAGAGCCTCAAGGCTGCCATGGCCGAAGTTCAGAACAGAGTTCTCCGCGACTTTGATACCTTCACCACAAATCAGAAGCAGAAGCATGAAGAATTCAGTAACACAATCAAGGAAGATTCTGAAGAAATTGAATCTAAGATTACAGAAATCAACCGCTCTCTCGACAGCCTCAAAGAAACTGCAACAGGCAGCATGAGTGCTAAGATTCAGGAGTTTGAAACAGAGTTTAATCAGACACTCTCAACAAAGAGCAATCAGATTGATTCTGAACTTTCTGAATGGAAGAGCGACCTTGATACAAAGCTTACAAAAATCTCAAATACTTACGAAGACAACCGTAAGAAACTTGAGGCTAAATATCTTGATGAATTCAAGACAAATATTGAAGGCCTCCAGACAAGAGCTTCTGATCAGTACACAAAGGTTGCCGCTTCAATTGAGCGTACAAAGAATGACATGCAGGATTCAATCAAAGATATCCAGGACTTTGTAAACCGCTTCAAGAGCGACACAGACAACTCTATCAATTCTCTTACAAAGGCTTCTGAAGACGCCCTTAAGAAAGAGATTGAAAACAACAAGGAGCTTGTACAGACTACCCTTTCTAAACTTCAGGAAGAACTTCTTGGAGACCTTAAGCTCTTTGAAGAGTCTATTAAGACAAGACAGGAAACAGGTTCATCTTCAATTGATGCAGCCCTTGCAGAATTCAATACCTGGAAGCAGCAGCTCAAAACTCAGTTTGAAGATACAACCACAATCTTCAATACAGACCTTGAAAAGTTCAAGGCACAGTCTGATGATAAGATTAATGAAGAAGCACAGAAGCTGCTCCAGAATATGAATGATTATGCAATTGCCGTTCAGAATCAGCACAATGAACTCAACGACAAAATTGCAGATCTTGAAAACAAGACCGGAACTTCTATCAAAGAATACGAGGAAAAGTCTAAGACAATTCTGAATCAGATGGGCAGTATGTACAAGAAGATGCTTGAAGAGGCAAAGGCTCGTCTTGAAGAACAGGATGCAGCTGCAAAAGAAAGAACAGATGCATTCAAGAAAGACATCAAGGAAGCAGAAGACAGAAATGCTGCAAACCAGTCTGCCTTTACTCTCAAGATGCAGGACAATGCAAACCTTATTCAGACCCGCCTCGGTGATATAGAAAAGGAATTACAGGATGTTAAGTCTAACATTCAGAATTACGAAACTGCAGACAAGATGCGCCGCCAGCTTGAAGCAAACGTTTCTGAATTGAACAGTGCATTTACAAAACTCAAGGGCTACTCTGACACTGCAGACAAAATGAACATTCAGTACAATTCAATTCTTAAGATTAACGAAGACATTAACCGCCAGCTTTCCGGAATGGAAGCACAGAAGAATCGTGTAGTTGGTCTTGAGCAGCAGTTCAACAAAATGCTCGCTCTTTCAAACACAATCGATGAACGCATTCAGTCTTTGAATACAACTTCTGATGATCTTCAGTCTATGGAAGTTGCAGTACGCAATTACAACGACAACCTTCAGCGTGTTTCTGAACAGTACGAACGCCTTGAGAAAAAAGATGAAGTTATCAACCGCATCAAAACAGATGTTGATTCTCAGTTTGAAAAACTTAAGGATCTTGAACAGAGACTCACAAACTGTAACCGTCAGGCTGTTTCTCTTCCACAAGAGATTAAGGAAGTTCAGAATAATGTTGATAAGATTCTGGCAAGCGGTCCAAAACTTTCAACTGCTGTTGGAAGACTTGAAGATCTGGATTCAATTATTTCTGATACAGAAAAGCGTATTGAAGCACTTAACTCTGTACAGACAGGTATTAAACAGGTAGAGCTTAATCTTGATACAATGAATCGTGAAGTAGATAAGAAGTTTAAGGTTCTTCAAGGCATTACACAGCAGGAACGCACAAAGAGTCCTTCAAAGAAGGGAACTACACTCAACCCTCAGACAAGCGACAGCGTAAGACAGCTTAAGCGCCAGGGCTGGACAATCAGCGATATTGCAAAGCGCCTTGATCTTACAGAGAATGAAGTTGATTTGATACTTCAACTTCCTGAGTAAACAATTCCGGTGGTTGAGTAGCCCAAAGGGCGTATCGAAACCACATTTACGAAGTTCTACGGTAGTTTCGATACGGCTTCGCCTACTCAACCACCGTAGTTTTCAAGCAGACAAACCACCTGAGCCTCAACGGCTTCACTTGTACCAACCGGCGGGAGTTTCTCGCCGGTTTTTGCTTTAACAAACACCTGAGATTTATCCACGCCAAGTATGGCCGCGATGCTCTCAATTACTTCGCCGCGGCGCGAAAGAAACTTAGGCTTTTCGAGTTTAATTACACAGTCGAGGTTTACAAGCTCCCAGCCGGCAGCGCGGACATCTTTCCACACTGCGCGAAGCAGGTCAGCAGAGTTTGCATCTTTCCACTTTGCGTCTTCCGGCGGAAAATACGAACCGATATCTCCAAGCCCTGCCGCTCCAAGTAGTGCATCAGTTATCGCGTGAAGAAGAACGTCACCATCAGAATGGCCGTCCTCCCCTTTTTCAAAATCAAACTCAACACCACCAAGAATAAGTCGGCGGCCTTCAACGAGGCGGTGAAGATCGTAACCAAGTCCAACTCTAATCACAAAGTCCTCCGTCATCCTGAACTCGATTCAGGATCTCCAGATCTGCGGGATACGTAATTTTTATATTGTTTACATCTCCGGGCGTAACTCGAACACGGCCGCAGTAGGCACCCCAGATTTCTGTGTCGTCGGTGTATTCGCGGTCGTCCGTAGCAGCGCGGCCGTGAGCCTCGAGCAGTTTTGCAAACTCAAAACATTGCGGCGTCTGAACCGCAGTCAGATTACTGCGAATAAGGTGGCGGGTAATAAAGCCTTCCCCGTCAATTTCTTTTTGAGTATCAGTTGGAGTAATTCCCGGAACCGAAGCGCCAAACTCAATCGCTGCTTCAAGCGCATTCATAATAACATCCCGGCTCACAAAAGGCCTTGCCCCATCATGAATAAGAACTATATCCGGCTGGCCTGTGACCGCAAGCAGCCCGTGGTAAACAGATTTCTGCCGTGTCTCCGCCCCCTCCGTAATTCTTACTTCCGGAGCAACATCACCGAGCGCTTTAATGCATTCTTCAATTCCGCCTGCCGGGCAGGTCACAATAAAGTCAGTTATCTCAATTCCCTTTTCGCCGGCAAGTGCATTTAAAAAAGCTTGGGCACAGACCGAAAGGACTGTGCCGTTTTTATAAGGAAGATATTCTTTTTTTATACCGCTGCCAATTCTTGTAGAAGAACCGGCCGCAGTAATGATAATTGCAATCTTAGAATGAATCGTCTTCGTCGTCAAAATCTTCATCCGCACCCATATCGTCAGCTGAATCATCTTCATCATCAGAATCATCTGAGCTGCGTCTGTTATTTCCTTCCGAAATATCATCCATCAAATCATCATCTTCATCATCATCAAGAATCATTGTATGTTTGATTTTTGGAGTTGCTCCAGGTGGTTCAAGCTTTGTATGAATCTCTGCTTCAATATCCTTTGAAGATTTTCCAAGTGCATAAGCAATTTCATCTTCAAGAAGTTTCTTTGCTGAATCATAAAGTTTGCGCTCAAGAATTGGGAGCTCTTTTACCTTACTTCTGTTATAAAGACAGCGAACAATAGTTGCGATATCTTTTACTGTACCCTTCTTAAGAAGGTCAAGGTTCATCTGATAGCGGAGTTTCCAGTCTGAAGTGATTGGTTCAAAATCATCTGAAAGAAGATTAAGTGCTTCCTGTGCTTCCTTAGCCGAAACAATCTGGCGGATACCAAGGTTCTCTGCGTTTTCAACCGGAACCATAACAACCATGTCAGAGGCTTCAATATAAATCTTGTAGTAAAGGGTTGTCTGATCTTTAAATGTCTTTTCAAAAACTTCCTTTACAATTCCTACGCCCTGACTTGGGTAAACCACTTTCTGGTTAATCTTAAATTTTTGTGCCATATATTTCTATTATATCATAAAAAAAGAGGAAATTCAAATTGTATAAAAAAATTAATCGTATAATTGGCTCCCAGTCGCATATTTGCAGGTCAAAAACGCGCAATAATGCGCTTGACGTTGTTTGTGGTATGGAAACCATTATACAGCCGCTCTCGCGGCTGCCACAAACAAAGTCATTTTGCCCCGCAAATCTGCTCCTTCGCGCCAAATTTTACTCAAATCTTAATAAATCAGGTTCCTTTATTAATTCATTTGAAAACCTTGCAGTTTGTTGCAATTCTTTACTATTTCTTGTATATTATCTGAACTTATATGACAGATTTTATTGAAAACACTGCAGATCAGACTGCAGACTCGACATTCACTGACGAAAAAATCGAAAACGAAACTCCAGACACTGTTACTTTTGAAGATTTAGGACTTGATGAATACACATTGAAAGCCGTTGAGAAAAAAGGCTTTGTTACTCCTTCTCCAATTCAGGTGCTTGCTATTCCGCGCCTTCTTACTGGGGATACTAACCTCATTGCGCGTGCCCGCACTGGTACTGGAAAAACTGCCGCTTTTGGATTACCTATTATTCAGAACGTACGCGGTAAATCAAATCATGTTGAAGCTTTGATTCTTGAACCTACACGTGAACTTGCAATGCAGACTTGCACAGAGATGCAGTCTTTTTCTACCTCTGAATATCCTCGCACAACTGTTCTTTACGGCGGCGCTTCTTATGCTGCTCAGATTAAAGACCTTAAGCGTGGCTGTGAAGTTGTAGTTGGAACACCGGGACGTATTAAAGACCACATCGACCGCAAAACTCTCGATCTCAGCAAAATCAAATACTTCATTCTTGATGAAGGTGATGAGATGCTGGACATGGGCTTTATTGACGACATCGAAGAGATTTTCCGTCACGCTAATCCAGACTGCCGCATCCTTCTTTTCAGTGCAACTATGCCTGCCCCAATCCTCAAGATTGCCGGCGACTTTATGGGCGAGTACGACATTATCGAAGAGGAAAATGTAATTGACGAAGCACTCCTCATCGATCAGAAATACTGGGTTGTAAAAGAAAGCGAAAAGATTGAAGCTCTTGTTCGCCTCATCGACATTTCTCCAGATTTCTACGGTCTTGTATTCACTATGACAAAATCAGATGCAGACCGTGTTACCCGCGAGCTCGATCTTCGTGGTTATGAAGCCGCAGCCCTTCACGGAGACATCATGCAGAACCAGCGCGAGAAAGTTCTTGAACGATTCCGCATGAAAAAGACACGCATTCTCGTAGCAACAGACGTTGCTGCCCGTGGTATCGACATCAAGGGCGTTTCTCACGTTGTAAACTACTCTCTTCCATTTGATACTGCAACTTACGTTCACCGCATTGGTCGTACAGGCCGCGCCGGAACAGAAGGAATCGCTGTTACATTCGTTCGTCCGGAAGAACGCCGCAAGCTCGGCTTCCTTTCAAAGAACATTAAGAAGGCCACAAAGAGCGACTTTACAGAAGGAAAGATTCCAAGCGTAAACGAAGTTCTCAACGTAAAGAACGAACGCGTTATAAAAGAGCTTAAAGAAAAGCTTTTTAATACAAAGGTTGAACTTAATGAAGAGACAGCTGCGGTAGTTTCGACAGGCTCAACCACCGTATCTAGTGAAGACCTAAACACCACATCCGACACAGCGGTAGTTTCGACAAGCTCAACCACCGGAGCAACCGTAAAGTCCGAACTCCTCACTCCTCTCTTCACAGATCTCGCTGCAGCACTCTGCGAAGGACAGGATGCACAGCAGGTACTTGCCGGAGTTCTTTCAACTGTATACGGCGACCAGCTTTCTCCAAAGCACTACGGAAAAATCAATACAATTTCTTCTGCCCCACGTGGCGATCAGAAACGTATCTTTGTTTCTCTTGGTAAACGCGACGGATATCATGCAAAAGAAATTGCAGACTACTTCAGCGAGCTTCTCCACATTCCAGGACGCCTTGTAGACGACATCGACGTAGCTCAGCAGTTCTCTCTTGTAAGCCTTCCAGTTGCCTCTGCCCGGAAAGCTATTGAACTTTCTAAAAGCAACAAGAAAGTACCTCATATGCACTATGATGATAAGGAAGAAGGCCGTGGTTCACGCCGTTCACGTAAATCAGATTTTGACAGCTATAGCGACCGCTCAGAACGTTCCGACCGTCCTGCACGTGGAAGACGGGACTCTTCAAAGTCTGAAAGAGCACCACGCGGCCGCCTGAATGCAAAAGGTAATAAGCCTAACGTTCATGCCCAGACAGAACGCTCTTCTTCAAGAAAAAACAGCGCTTCTTTGTATAAAAAGTCTGGAAAAAAGGCTGAACGCTTTTAATTTTCCTACATCTTTTTAATATCATTTTTCTTAAAGATGATATATACTATATAATGCGATGAAACGTCGTTCATTTTTGGTATATATCATCTTTATTTTTTTTCTCACTCTAAGTTTTACTTCCTGCAGTAAAAAACAAAAATATTTTCGCTATGACGTTTCAAACTTCATCTATTACATAGAAGCAGATATAAAAGAACCTTATGGAAGGGTTATAACCAGAATTGGAGATTTTAAGTTTCTTGAACACAAGCAGATGAATAAGCTTACCTCGCTTGTAACAGATGAAAACAGTGTTTTATGGCTTAAAATAAACTTCATAATTCCAGAAGAACTACGCGACAAAGATATTGGTCTTTACATTGGTCACCTTCGCTCTGCAGACCTTCTCTTCTTCAATAACAGCGGTATCCGTAAATATGGTGAATTCCCGCCACAGGAAAATACTGCCGGCTACGACACCCAGTATTTTATGTTCCCGAAAAACATTGTAAATCAGACTGGTATAAATACCATCATGATTCAGGTTTGGCCGGGTTCATTCGGAAGCATTTCAACTAAAGTCTTTATAGGTGAGCAGCCGGACATTTTCCATGCCGCAGAAAAAGGAAACTTCTTTAATTCAAAAATTATTGTGGCCTTTGCCGGCGTAATGATTTTGATTTTCTTTATGTATCTTTTCCTTTATTTTGTAATGCGAAAATTTGGAAATGCAAATGTATATCTGTTTTATGCCCTGCTGAACTTCTTTACAATTCAGTTCCTTTTACCAAACTTTATTTCAGAAATCTCCTGGGCAAAACCTGCATTCCTTTCTTATTTTGCAATGCTCAAGTTTTTCTTCTTCTCAGGGGCCTTTACAACTATTTATTTTGCCAACTCATTTATAATTTCATATCTTGGATATAAAGACTCAAAAAGAATTATGATTATCCGTTTGTGTCTTTATGTTGTTCCAATGATAACTACTTTCACAATTTCAAGTTATCTTGTAATTCCAAAGTTTATACCCTTCCTTATTATTTCAAGCTTAAGCCAGTTCTGTTTCAGTATTCCGCGAATCATTATGGCAATACGTGATAAACAACGCAGAAAAACTGTTTATTCAATGCTTCTGGGTTTTACACCTGTAATTGTAGGACTCATTTTAGATTTATTTTTCAAGGTTGTGGGCCTTGCACCTAATCTGCCTTATTTAACAATTTACGGCTGGCAGTGTACAATTTATCTCTTCCTTGGAAATCTTCTTTTCAACTTTGGAAACATGTACAGTCACAACACCCAGCTTAAAAATCAGCTTTCTGATTTTAATACTCACCTGGAAGAGGTAGTTGCAATCCGTACAAAAGAACTTTCTGAGGCTAACTTCGTACTTTCAAAAGGTCTGGAAACTGTAGCTCATGTACAAAAGAACTTCCTGCCAATTAAAAACCGTTCATTCCGTGGCTGGGATCTTTCAATTTCCTACACTGCGTTAGACAATAACGTTTCCGGCGACCTTTACGACTACTACTTTACAGACGGTTTCTTAGACGGTATTGGTATTTTTGATGTTTCGGGCCATGGTATTCCTGCCGGTCTTATGACAATTCTTGCAAAGAGTATTATCAGTCAGCATTTTATAACCGGAATTGGACAGAATGAGTCTATCTCCAACGTACTTAAAGATATCAACCAGTCTTACATAAAAGAAAAGGTAAATGTTGAAAACTATATTACTGGTCTTCTTTTCCGCTTCAGCGAGTTCAATAAAAAAGATATCTGTAGTGTTGAGTTTGCAAACGCCGGTCATCCTTATCCGCTGCTTTACAAAGCCGCAGAAAACAAGGTAATTGAATTAAAGCAGGATACAGAAAAGCAGTATGGTATTCTTGGTGTAGAAGGACTTGATGTATCGTTCCCTCCAATGAGCTTCCGTGCAGAAAAAGATGATATTATTGTCTGCTACACAGACGGACTTACCGACTGCATTAACAGCGAAGGAAAAGATTTTTCAAAAGAAAGAATTATCAGAATAATTGAAGAATATCATAATGAGAGTGCCATAATGCTTATGAACCGCATTATGGACAAGTTCTCGGACTTTGTTGGCAAAGAAAAGCTTACAGATGATATTACACTCATCGTTCTTAAACGTGTAAATCCAAAAGATTATATCGAAGAAATCTAATTATCATTGCCGGCCATTCGACTCCGCTCAGAGACCGACAATCTTTCTTAAGGCTTACTCTACACTCTCTTCAGAACTCTCTGTATCTTCGGCCTCAACTGCTGGTGTTTCAGTATCTTCTACCACTGGAGCTGGAGCTGTCTCAACTACAGGGGCTGGAGCAGGTCTTGTTTCTCTGTAAACAAGTTTTACCTTTTCGTTCTGTGCCTTATGGCGAGACTTCAACAGCAAGGTTTCTGTAGACTTCTTATATACATAACCCGAAGAGTTATAAGTTTCAAAGCGTGGGTCTGTACGGAAGGCCATATCATAAATATAAATTGAATTGAACTGTGGAATACCCTTAATAATAATGTAATGAGTATCGCCATTAGGGAAATCAATATCAAAATTATATTCATCTGCAGACTTTTCAAGCTTAATATTTTTTGCACAAGTCCATGCCCAAACCTTCTTACCATTCTCATCAGAAATCTTTGCAAAATGAGGGTAGAACTCATTACCGAATGCAATAACAGGATAGATGTTACTGAGAGTACGTAAATCAAATGAAGAGCTTTCTGCAAGATAAGAGTTTACAATTGCATAACCTGCTTTTCTGTAAGTTTCATTATCAATGAGTCTTCCGTAACGCAGCAGTGCAATACCAGTTTCTACAGCCTGATTAACTGAAAGGAAGGTATCGTTTTCTGAAATTGTAAGGATATTTCCTTCAAACTTACAGGCTTCTGTAATGCGCTCAATTCCAGGTTCAAGTATAGGCTCAAGAATTGCTGCATAAGAAGGAGCAAGCTGAGTAAGATCAACATAAACCTGAAGAATTCCAGAAATCTGAGCAATTGTAAGGTTTTCTGGTTCTGCAATTGCAGCATTGTACAAAAGCTTCTTAACAGTTTCTGGGTTCTGGTGCAGGTAAATGAAATCTGAAATCTTATGAACTGTAAACAGATCAAAAGTTCCCTTGTCTGCACTGTCGGTAATGCGCTTTTCGTAATCTTTCATTGCCTTTTCAAGGTTTGTATTCATATCTTCAAGAGTGTTGAAGTATGGAGCAGAAAGGTAGGTTCTCTGTTTGCTCTTTCTAATGCTGTCTGGAACATTTTCAATAGCACGAGAATAGCCGCTGTTTTCTGCCTGTGCAGCAATGTAAGAAACTGCAACCTGTTCTGTAATATTTGACTCAACGTTATTAGTATCAAAGGCATTGATGAGTGTGCGCTTAAACTGAGCAATTGTCTTTGCAAACTCTTCTGAAGTTGCAATCTGCTCGTTCATAATATCATCAAAGCTGAACTTCTGGTTAGCATCATAGATAGAGTATGTTGCCATATAATTGCGCTGTGTAAAGTCAAAGCGGCCGGCATCAATATAATGGCTTGAAAACTCCCAGGCATTGCGTTTTCCTGCAAGTACAAGGCTGTCTTTTTCGGCTTTCTGAATACTCATATTAGAAGAATAACTGTATGGCATTGAGAAATCAGATATTCCGTCTGGCAATTCGGCTAAAATAGCGAGGGAAGCAGAAGCATCTTCTGAAGCAATTTCGTACGTAACTTTAACACCCTCTGAGAAGTTTAAAGTAATAGAAAGAGGGTCTTTCTGATCTACGTCCTTAAGCTGAACCGGCATGTCTGAGCCGTCTTTCTTGATATAGACCGGATTCTGGTCATCAAATACAAAATTAATACCATTATAGGAGATTCTAGCTTTGTTCTTATAAGTAATTACACCTGACTGCTCGTCCAGAGTTTCGAGGGTAATCTGAAGATTTCCGATTTTTTTGATAATTGTGGAATCTGTTCTAAATTGCAGGACAAAAATGCCGATGATTATAACGATATCGACAATAAGCAGTCCTAATGCTTTTTTTAATATCCGAATGCTCATTGTATTAATAGTTTAGCCAATGATTCGGTTAATTTCAACTATATAAAGGAAAGTAAAAAGAATGATTAAGGAAAATAAGTCAAAGATTTTGCTGATTCTTGCTGCAGGAGCCCTTCTTGCTACCTCAGTTTTCGTTACCAGCTGTGCTACAGCCCCAAAGGCAGATAGCGAACCTAAGCCGGAAGTCACAAAAACCGAGCCTAAAAAAGAGACTAAAAAGAAGGAACCGGAAGATCCGCCAAATGTAAAATTTGTAAAGCAGCTTCAGGTGCTTCTTGATAAGGGAGACACAAAAGGCGCAATCGCTCACTTTGATTCAATTCCATCCTCATTAAAAGACGACCTTGAACTCAAGAATCTTCTTGGTGCCCTTTATTATTCAGATGCACAGTACGACAACGCAATCACAGTTGCAAATGAGATTCTTGTAGTTGATCCGGAAAACATGGATGCACTTGAGCTTATCTCAATGTGTACAAAAGCAAAGGGCGATAAAAAAGCCTATAAAGAAGCAACAGATAAAATCCTTGCAGCAGATCCATATAACCCATCTGTAAATATTCAGAAGGCGGAAGAATATGCTGTAAATAAAAAATACAAGCTTGCCCGCGACTCATACAAAAAGGCTCTTCGCGGAGATCCAGAAAACTTAGACGCTCTCTTTGGTTATGCCCAGATGTCTTACTACACAGACGACATTAAAACTGCTTCTGAAAACTTCCTTAAGATTCTTGATAAAGATCCTGAAAACCCTGCTGCCCTCGCCTATATGGGAAAGCTTGCTTATGAAGAGCAGAACTATCTTCGTGCTACAAAATTCATTCAGCAGGCAATTAAGCAGGACCCTGTAAATTATGATTACTGGATGGATTATGGTACATACCTTCGCTATCAGGGAAAATTTGATGATGCAGCAAATGCATGGAAAAAGGCTGTAGAACTTGATCCTTCTTACTTCCTTGCTTATGCATATCTTGCCGGAAACTATGATGACCTTGAAAAGTGGGATGAAGCTCTTGAAAACTACCGCAAGGTAATTGAGACAAATCCAAAATATTTCTACGCATACGAATCAACTGCAATTCTTGAATACCGTGCAAAGAATTATGAAAACGCAATCAGATACTTCACAAAAACTTATGAGTTCAGTCCAAGCTATGCTTACACACTTATGATTGCAGCCTGCTACTTCAAACTGAACAAACCTCTTGAAGCTAAAAAGGTTCTTGCCGCTCAGCTCAAGAAGCTTGATTCTAATTCAAACGAATATGCTCTGGTTCGCTTCTACAACGATAACTACAACAGAAATGCTGAATCAAATGTTATTCAAAAAATTACAAAAGAAACTAATAGCAACAACCGCGGTAAAATGCTATTCTACATGGGACTTTATTATGAGTTGAACAACGCAGAGGATCTCGCAAGAGAATACTATGCAAAAGTTACAAGTATGAAGGCTCCTATGTTCTTTGAATACAGGATTGCCGAATGGGGATTGATGCAATGAGCCAGACTCAGATACAGCTGGATTTTAATGGCCGCAAGATAACTCTTGTAGGAACAGCGCACGTTTCAAAAGAAAGTGTTGAAGAAGTAAAAGAAACTATTAAAAATATAAAACCGGACTGCGTTGCCGTAGAGCTCGATGAAAAGCGTGCAGAATCCATCAAAAATCCTTCACGCTACAGTCAGTTAGACCTGGTAAAGATTCTTAAGCGTAAGGAAGGCTTTCTCCTTCTCGCAAATCTTATTCTGTCATCATACCAGCGCAGAATGGGTCTTAATGCCGGTGTAAAACCAGGTGATGAAATGATTGCTGCTATGAACGCAGCAGAAGAAAATAAAATTGCCTGTACCCTCGTAGACCGCCCTATTCAGATTACACTTAAAAGAGCCTGGGGTAAAAATACCTTCTTGGGAAAATGCAAGCTTCTTGCTACCCTCTTTGCAAGTGCCTTCAGCAATGAAGAAGTAGATCCTAACGAGATTGAAAAGCTTAAAGAACGAAATGAAATGGATTCCATGATGGATGAACTTTCAGAATATATGCCTGTAATCAAAGAAGTTTTGATTGATGAACGAGACCGTTATCTTGCATCAAAAATCTGGGATTCAGAAGGTAACAATATTGTTGCTGTTCTTGGTGCAGGTCACCTTCCTGGAGTTCAGGCTTATCTTGAAAAGCTTGGAAACGATCAGGCAAGTTCAAATGTAAAAGAGCTTGCTACCCTTCCAAAACCTGGAATTGCAGGAAAGATTTTTGCCTTCTTAATTCCAGCTTGTATTATTGGACTTATTGTTGCAGGCTTTATTTACGGCGGTGTTCATGCTGGAACACAGATTCTTTCAACCTGGTTCCTGTGGAATGCTATTCCTGCCGCAATCTTTACTGCAATTGCCTTCGGACATCCTATTGCAATTCTGGTTGGCTTTATTGGTGCTCCATTTACTTCTCTTTGTCCATTTATTGGAATTGGTTTCTGTACCGCCATTGTTCAGGCAACAGTGTGCAAGCCAAAGGTAAGTGATATGGAAACTCTGCAGGATGATGTGAACTTTAAGGGCTTCTATAAAAACAGAATTCTCAGAACTCTTCTGGTTTTTATTCTTTCGTCAATCGGAAGTACAATCGGAACCTTTATTGGCGGTGCAGATATCATCAGCATCTTAAATAATATCCATTAGTATTAGAGAAAAATAAGAGTTCCTAAGACTATTCTTATAAACACCTGAAAGCTGTTTCCTTTTTTTTCAATTTCCGTTTTATTATATGTAACGACAGGAGAAATTGAAATGGGAAAAAGAAAACTTCTGATTATTACAGCTATGTGTGCACTCTTCTCTGGAATCTTTGCAGAAACGGTCTCGGACACAGTTTCTCTTCCAGACACCACACAGCTACTGCTTTCATATATTGAAAATGATTCAGAATTAAAGAATCTTGCCATTGCAGCAAAAAAGGCACAGCTTTCGTATGATTCAACAAAAATTGACAAGGGCTTTGACATAACTCTTGCAAGCGGCAACGTAACAATTAAACTTACAGAAGACGGCTCAAATATTTCTGCAAAGCCATCTCTTAAGGCAAAACTTCCACAGGCATCAAATCTTTCTGCAGAAGTTCAGACCAGCGTAAACTCTACTCAGGATGACACAAAGGTTTCTGATACTTCTGTTTCACTTGGAGTTGATATTATTTCGACTTCAAATCTTTCAAACAAGATTTCACTCTTAAAAGCAGAACGCTCTGTAATTGAAGCAGAACGCAAACTTGGAAAAAGCGTTCTTTCTGCTGAAAAAGACTTTTACACCCAGCTCAAGCAGCTGCTTAATTCAATCAATTCAATTATGAGTAAACAGGAACAGCTTTACAGCGACAAAATTGATTTTGAATCTGTAAAGGTTCAGGGCTACTCAAAAACTTCTTCTACCTACCGCAAGGCAGAACTCAAGGTAATCACAAACGAACATGAAATTGAAAGCAGTCTCCACACTTTGATTCACGACTGTGTTGTCTTCTATAAGAAATGCGGTTATGACATTCAGATTGATGAGAACACAGATCTTATGAGCCTTGTCCCTTCTGATATTGAAGCTGGAACACCTCTCAACATTCTGGACTTTGAGAAAGAAAACTACAGTTCTATCGAAAGCGCAAAATGGACATATAAAATCAACAGCATGGAGCGCAGCACAAACAAGAGCTATTCACTTTCTGCTTCTGCCGGTTACACAATCGATAATTCAACTACAAAATCTGACACTGTAGACGCAGGCTTATCTGGAACTATCGGAGGACTTTCGCTTGGAGCAGGAGTGAGCATGCCGGTTGGAGGAGAATCAAACTACCCTGCCATCACTTTAAGCATGAGCCTTACTCCAAATACTTTCCGCAAAAACAGCATTAGTAAAAAGCAGGACGCTCTTACAGAAGAACAGGAACTTCTTGCAATTGAAACTGCAGAAACTGAATACGAAACAAAGGTTGTAGAAACTCAGCAGAAGCTGGACTCACTTTTATGGGAACAGAAAACAATCGAGCAGAATCTTTTGATGTATGAAGAGCTCGAAAAGGATATGGCTTCTATGTACAAGCAGGGCTTTACAAGTGAGAGCGAATATCTTTCTGCTAAAACTAATCTGAACTCGTACATCCTTAAAAAGGTTATGAATCAGATTGAACTGATTATGTATAACGATGATGTTGTAATGAACTTTATTCCAAATGATTTAGAGGTAACACAATGAAAAAAAAGATTAAGATTATAATTATCTGCGCTGCTGTTATTGCAGTTATTGGAATTGGACTTGTTGTATTAAAAACACTTTTGAGTTCGAAGAGTAACGAGAAGGTTTTCTATACGGCCAACGTAGAGACCTATGAAAACGTAATTGAAATCTCGGGAACGGTTGCTGCGGCTCAGGAGCAGACTCTCCAGGCGCGTAGTGCGGGTACGGTAACTGCGGTTTACGTAAAGGCCGGCGACAAGGTTAAGAAAGGCGACGTGATCATTCAGTTGGACGACTCGGAGCAGCTTTATAACCTCGAAAAGCAGGAATATACGATGGCTACTAAGAAGCTCACCGCCTCGGCTCGCGAGCTTAGACTGCTGGAGACGGAGCGGAATTCGCTGCTGCAGAAAGTTGAAGACCGCAAGGTTACTGCTACTTTTGATGGAATTATTGCAGATTTAGATGTTGCCGTAGGCGACTCTCTTGAAGCTAAAGATACTGTAGGTACTCTTGTAAACATTGATTATCTTACAGCCGAGGTTGAAGTTACAGAAACTGATGTTTCTAAACTCCAAGTTGGACAGACTGTAAACTTTACCTTCCCTGCTTATAGTTCAGAAACTGTAAAGGGTTATGTAACAGGCTGGCCTGCAATTGGTGAAGTTACTTCCCGCGGTGCAACTGTTGTAAAGGTAAAGCTTAGAATTGATGATTATCCTGAAGAGATTCTTCCAAACTTCTCTTTCACCGGTAAAATTGAAATCAGTCCAACCGAGGAATACGTTGTTGTTTCGCGCTATGCAATCGGTTATGAAAACAAAGAGCCTTATGTGGTACTTGCTAAAGGTGAACAGAAAAAGTCTGTAAAGGTTCAGCCTTACGGTTCAGAATACGTAAAGGTTCTGGAAGGTCTTGAAGGCGGCGAAGTTCTTTTACAGCAGTCTACACCTAAGATGTCTGGCTTCAACAGAAACAGAAGCGGAATGCCCGGTGGTACGTCGAGCGGCAACTCTGGCAGCAACCGTAGTAACGGTAGCGGCGGTGGAATGCCAGGCGGCGGATTCCCTGGCGGTGGCCCATTCTAAGCGAGGCAGTCTATGGATAGCGTAGTTAGTTTACATGATGTAGTAAGAACCTACATCATGGGAGATAACGAAGTACGTGCGCTCCGTGGAGTAAGCTTTGACATTTCACAGGGAGAGTTTGTTTCCATCATGGGACCTTCGGGTTCTGGAAAATCTACCTGTATGAATATGATCGGCTGTCTGGATCGCCCTACTTCTGGAATCGTAAAGATTAATGGTAAGGAAACTGCAAAGATGTCTGAGAAGGAACTTTCGGTTCTTCGCAATCAGACTATCGGATTCGTATTCCAGCAGTATCACCTTATTTCTTCAATGAATGTAATTGAGAACGTAATGCTACCTTTAAAATATCAGAAGGTAGACCGTAACTCCCGTCATGAAAAGGCACTTGCGGCTCTTGAGTCGGTTGGTCTTGCAGAACGTATTCACCACAAGCCTCATGAGCTTTCTGGTGGTCAGAAACAGCGTGTTGCAATTGCCCGCGCCATGGTAACTCAGCCAAAGATTCTTCTTGCTGATGAACCTACCGGTGCTCTTGATACAGAAACAGGTAAGCAGGTTATGGAGATGTTCCGTAAAATCAACAAAGAACAGAACACTACCATTATCATCGTAACCCATGACCCGAGAATTGGAGAATCCACTGAACGCTGTATCCGCATTCTCGACGGACAGATTGTAACGGAGTAACACCGGTGATTGAGTAGCCCGAAGGGCGTATCGAAATCACAATTATTCAGGAGACCTTATGTTAGAAGACTTCATAAATGCTTTTAAAAATTTCAAGAGTAATAAAACCCGCACCTTCCTTTCTTTGCTTGGTGTAATCATTGGTGTTGCTTCTGTAATCGTAATCACAAGTATGGGAAGCAGTTCCACAAAACAGATTCAGGATACCTTTGGTAGTGCCGGTCTTGATGTTGTAAGTGTAAGCGCAGGCTTTATGAGCCGCCGCGGCTCTTCTTCTTCTGTTCGGTTTGATGAAACTGCGCGTACAGACCTTTTTGATAATATCAAGAACATCAAAAAAATCTGGTACAAAAACTCGCTGAACGTAACTATGACTTACGGAGAAACTTCTTCTTCAGTAAACTGCAGTGCAATTGAAACCGGCTATCTTGAGATGTACAATCTTGAACTTGAAAAAGGAAGTTTCTTTACTGTAACTGATAACGAAGAGGGAACTCAGAAAATCATTTTGAGTCATGATACTGCCGAAAACTATTTCCCGGACGGAGATGCCGTTGGCAAACAGGTGATTCTTGTTGCAAGTAAAACAACTTTCTGTTTTGAAGTTATCGGTGTTTTGAAGGAACAGACTACCGGTATGGAAAACGGCTCAGCTTTTATTCCACGCGGTTTTTACGCAAAAAAGATTACACCCAATCCTACTGCAGCAACCGTTATGGTTCAGGCAACTTCTGCTGATAAGGCTGTAAATCTTGCTACTGAAATCAAAAGCTACTACACAGAAAAGACTGGCTCTGAATATTCTGTAAACGTAATGAGTATGCAGTCTATGCTTGAGCAGATGAGCGAAATCACCAGCACAATGAGTGTAATGCTCAGTGCCATTGCCGCAATCTCGCTTCTGGTTGGTGGTATTGGAATTATGAACATTATGATTGTAACTGTAACTGAGCGCCGCCAGGAAATTGGAATCAGAAAAGCACTTGGTGCAAGCCCTGCAGATATAAGACAGCAATTCCTGATTGAGTCAGCAAGCATTACTCTTCTCGGTGGAATAATGGGAATTATTGTAGGAATAATTGTAGCTCTTGCGGTAGAATATGTTCAGTCAAATGCACTGATTATAAGTGTAAATGCCTGCATAATTTCGTTTGTGTTCTCGGTATTTGTAGGAATATTCTTTGGTTTGAACCCAGCCAGCCGTGCGGCAAAGCTGGATCCTGTAATTGCACTGAGTGGTGAATAAATCAGTATCCGTCAGACATCTCGCGGTTGGCATCCTTCTTACAAAGCTCATCATAAACAAGTGAGCGTTTGCGGAGTTCTTCTTTGAGTTCCTTAGGGAACGGCATATTACGCCAGAAGATTCCGCGAACATCTTTATCAAGACGCTGAACACCAGTCGATTCCTTTGTCATCCAGAGGATGTAATCTTCAATAAAGAATTCCTTTACATCACCCTTCAGCTTCATCTGGTCAAAGTGCTGGTAATACTGTCCTGTAAGACCTTCCTCCATCCAGTAATAAGAAGCCTTTTCCTTAGCAACCTGCCATCTTAAATCAGCAACTGCAGTAAGAACCGCAATCTTAAGGTCTTTAGGATACATTGGAACAACAATACGTCCACGGCTTGTTACGCGGTTATAGCGGTCAAACGGTTCCCAACAGAATCCGCGGTCGCCATAAGTTGGAACCAGCAGAACATAAGGAACAATTCGGTTTGGAATATTTTTATGGATTCGATGGAATACACCCGGATCCAGGCTTTCAATCCAGCGAAGTACATCAATTACATTTTCACGGGTACCAGTACCACGTTCTGTACAATGGTAGAATTCGCGTGTAAAAATCGGGAACTGATTACCACGGCGTCCAACTGTCATCTTTGCCATCTGACGTACAGTTTCAAACTCAATCTTAACAGCTTCTGTATCGTTAGTTGCCGCAGCAGCTCCACCACCCTGATTAATCTTGTCCTGAACGTTATCGTAAGTAGCTTTAGCCTCTTTGTATTCTTCAAGAACCTTAGAAAGCTCCTTATCATTCTTTGAAAGACGATGAAGAATATCTGTAATTTCAGGCAAAAGCTTTCTCTGCATTTCAGTATAACCGGCTGCATGATTATCAAGACCAAGGACTGCATTGTGCTCACAAAGATCTTCTATATCACGCTTAAGCTCGCCTTCAAGCATGCGGCGCTCATTTTCTTTGATGTTCAGAATGTTTTCTGTACTCTGCAGCTTTCCCGAGTTCTTTGACTGCAGCTGCATAAGTCGAGATTGTTCAGCAGAAGCAGCCTGATCAGGAGTCATATTGGCTGTTTTTACCTGCTTCTTTTCATCGGTTGCAGAATTGCCCATTCGGCCTGAAGCAATTTCTTTGAACCACTCATCAACATAAAGAATTGGCTCTGCTTCACGGTTTTCAAGAAAGACCTTAGAGAAAAACTCTTTTTGTTCCTGTTTGAAAAGAGATGGAAGAAGAACTCCGTAACGCACGAGCATCTTCTTTGGCATTGGAGTGTCAGGGTATCCCATTTTTCCAACCATACCACGGAGAAGCTCCCAGTACGAAGTTACAATCTGCTGACGGTAAACAGCACGGTCTTTCGGATCCTGACAGGTAAGATACTTTGAAAGAATCTGATGTACACGCTGTGCCGACTGATTTTCACCAGTAAGTGCAGTTTTATAATATGTTGTGTCGTTAAATACTTCTGAAGGGAATTCGTTTGTAAACTGTTCAATTGGTTCAAATTCCTTGCGGCTCAAATCAACATCATGAACAGATTTATTTGAAGAAGATGATGATGCTGTACTTGCCGAACTGGATTTTGAAGAACTGAAAGAAAAAGCCTTTGGAGTTTCTACAGGGGCGCTTTCAGCGGCTCCATCTCCTCCCGACTGTGATAAAAGTGCTGCAATCTCTGGATCCAAACCATCACTCATATGCATCATCTCCTGTAAAAACGTCTATAACATTATTATTATAAGCCATAACACCCATATTCGCAACTGTGATTTTCTCACAAACGCTGCCTAAATGCCGAAAACCTATTGCATAAAAAATCAAAATTCTGTAATATCTTTTTATTCCTTGGGGAATTAGCTCAGTTGGCTAGAGCATCGGCTTTGCAAGCCGAGGGTCAGGGGTTCGAGCCCCCTATTCTCCACTTAAGACCTGAAATCACTGGATTTCAGGTCTTTTTTTTGCCCTTTGAGATTTTTAAGAGTGATCAGGCATTGCGAATATCATCTATAACCTGCTGAATATGACTCATCTGTGTTTGGGTTAAATCTGTTACTTCAAGATACTGGCGTTCATCTTCGCCTAAAAGAAAGTCAGTGCTTACAGAAAAAAGATGTGCAATTTTAATAAGCATATCAATAGAAGGAAGTATATTATCATTTTCCCAATTCGATACACTCTGCTTAGAAACGCCCAGTCTTTCTGCAATTTCCACCTGGCTCATTCCCCTTGCAATTCGTAATTCTTTTATTCTTTCGCTAAGCACTTTAACACCATCGTCTTGTCAAAATATTACTTACTATAGTATTTCAAAATTTGACATTTCTAAAATACTAAAGTATTGTTATAATAGACTTCGTATGAAGCTTAAAAAATTAATCTGAGAGGTGTTTTATATGAAAAACACAAAATTGTTTTTGGGAATGCTCGTTGGAGCATTAGTAATTGGACTTGCATCTTGTAAACAGGCTGAAGGACCTCAGGATGTAAATATCGTGGACTATTATAAGAGTAGTGCAAGCTATGAATGTACTGCTACAGGAACATATAATTATGCTGGTTCACAGTATACAGTTGATTATGCATTTGTAGAAGTTTCGTGGAATTATCATAAAGACACAGACACAAATACTGATAAATATACAATATCTGGATATCTTTATGGAAAAACTGATGGAAGCACATCATACTCTGAAATATATTTTAGCAAAACCTTCTATAAGAAAGATGGAAAATGGTGTATAACAATATTAAATACAGACAATGGATTAGAATTGCATGATGTTTCTGCCCACTTCACTGGTAGCCCAACTGACAGTACATTCTCATACAAAGTTGATACAAGTGATATTTATGAGAGTGCAATGGATCTTACTTTCACAAGATTGTAATTATACTTTCAATAATTAATTAAGGAGATTTCTAATGAAAAAATACAATATATTTTTAGCAGTACTCTTTACTGCAGTTGTATTGAGTCTTTCTGCATGTAAACAACAGGCTGAAGTTATAGATGCAAATGTCGTAGATCATTATACAGATTATTACGATTATACATATAGTGTTTCCGGAACATTAAAAGATGGAAATACTACTTACACAGTCCTTGGTCAAGCCACATTCAACGGTTATACTAAGCCAACTGAAGATACTAATCTTTTGGATGTTTATTCAAACATTAGCATTACATTATTTGATGAAAATGGCAGTTATGTAACCTCTCGCTCTACATATACATATAACTATTCCCCAACTAAAAGCATCGGCCAGAATAATCTCGGTATAGATTATATGGGCATTTTAAATGGTAAACTTGTAACAGCAGTAAAAAAAGATGGCATAAAACAGTTTGACTCAACAGTATTTAACGGTACTTTTGACGATCCATCATTTACTTATTCTAATACTTATACTTATAACACTTATAATAGCAGCACAAGTTCATATGATACTTCTGCAGTTCAAGTAGCTTCGTTCACCTTTACAAAACTCTAATTTCTAAACGGAAGTTATAAGTAATTCAGGCCGCGCTCCATTTTATGGAACGCGGCTTTTTATTTTTTATATAACTCGAAATCAGCACTTTTCTTATTTTTTTAGCCTCGTTGTAAAAACTCGAAGAATTCATTATATTATTGAAGAAATATTATTTTTTATAAGAGTAAATCAGAAGGTAAGCCTAAAAATTGCTATTCGCAATTTTATTAACGGCTTGCTATTTATCAACGGCCGCCTACCGGGCAGCTGGGAACGCTAAAAGTTGTAATATTTTATAGGAGATAAATATATGGCAGACACAATGCATGCATTGGAAAAGAACCCTAAATGGAAGGGTCGTCGTGGTCCTGTTGTCCTGGTTATTATGGACGGCGTTGGATATGGTAAGTATGAAGAGGGAGATGCTGTTAAGGCTTCTAAAATGAAGTACCTGGACTGGTTTACTGCTAACTGCCCTCACACTAAGCTCAAGGCTCACGGAACTGCTGTTGGTCTTCCTACTGATGATGATATGGGTAACTCTGAGGTTGGTCACAACGCTATGGGTTGTGGTCGCGTTTTTGCTCAGGGTGCTAAGCTTGTTGGTGAATCTATTGCTTCTGGCAGCATGTTCGAAGGCGCTACCTGGAAGAAGCTTGTAAAGAATGTTCAGGACAAGGGAACTACTTTCCACCTTATTGGTCTTGTTTCTGATGGTAACGTTCACTCTCACATTGACCACCTTAAGGCTATGATTACTCAGGCTCACAAGGAAGGCATTAAGACTCTCCGCGTTCACGCTCTTCTTGATGGACGTGACGTTCCTCCTACATCTGCTCTTGAATATTTTGAGCCTCTTGAAAAATTCCTTGCTGAGTTCAGCGATGTTGATTATCAGATTGCTTCTGGTGGTGGACGTATGTACATCACTATGGACCGCTACGGTGCAGACTGGTCTATGGTAGAACGCGGCTGGCACGCTCACGTTTTGGCTGATGGCCGTCAGTTCGCTTCTGCTACAGAAGCTATCAATACTTACCGCAAGGAAAACGATGGTCTTCTGGATCAGGATATGCACGAGTTCGTTATCGCTAAAGACGGAAAGCCTGTTGGACCAATCGTTGACGGCGACTCTGTAATCTTCTTCAACTTCCGCGGTGACCGCTCTCTTGAAATTACTGCTGCTTTCGAAGAGGATAACTTTACTCACTTTGACCGCGTACGCCGCCCTGCTGTTGAATATGCAGGTATGATGGAATACGATGGTGATAACCACAAGCCGGCTCAGTTCCTCGTAAACCCACCTAGCATTGACCGCACAATGGGCGAATATCTTACAAAGACTGGTGTTCATCTTATGGCAATTTCTGAGACTCAGAAATATGGTCACGTTACTTACTTCTTCAACGGTAACCGCCCTGGTGAATTCGACAAGAATCTTGAAACATATATTGAAGTTCCATCTGATGTTGTTCCTTTCGAGCAGCGCCCATGGATGAAGTGTGCTGAAATTACTGACAAGGTAATTGAGGCTATTGAAAGCGGAAAATATGACCACATCCGCCTTAACTACCCTAACGGTGATATGGTAGGACACACTGGTGTATTCAACGCTGTTGTATGTTCTATGGAAGGTATGGACCTTCAGCTTGGCCGTCTTAAGACAGCTATTGAAAAGGCAGGCGGTATCCTCTGTCTCACAGCTGACCATGGTAACTCAGACGATATGTACGAGCACAAGAAGGACGGCTCTGTAGCTATGGGCGCAGACGGCGAACCAAAGCCAAAGACAAGCCACTCGCTCAACCCTGTTCCTGGCATCATCTACGACCCAGAGTACAAGGGAGAATACGAACTTGAACTCAACAGCGGTCTTGGTATTTCAAGCTGGCCTGCAACATTGATGACTTTGATGGGATTCGTTCCACCAAGTGATTATGATAAGTCAATGGTAAACTTGAAGTAAACTAAAAAATACGGTGGTTGAGTAGCCCGAAGGGCGTATCGAAACCACCGTTTACACTGAAAAAAACGGCAGTGGTTTCGATACACTCGCTTCGCGAGCACTCAACCACCGCCGTTTTTTTTATTTAACGTAAAACTTATTTGCACAATTCGCGATACTTCTGTGCCAGTCTCTTAGACTTCACTGCAGCAAGTCCACAGTAGTTGCTTGGATGTTCGAAGAAGTTTGCAGGATTCTCAACGCCGAGCTTTTCGAGCTGGGCTGTGATGTCTGCATATTCTTTTTCGTGAGTTTTGAGAACTTCGAAGAAAGTCTTTCCGCTCTGCTCTGCTTCGAGAGTAATCTTACGGATAATTTCGTGACCGTCGTTGTAGCCTGCTTCGCCAAGAAGGATGTAAGCAGGTTCAGCCAAAACACCACCGCGAACTTTTCCACCTGCATTTTCAAGATTACGTGCCATGCCTTCCTTATCAGCCTGAAGTCCCTTAACAACACTGTTCATACGGGCAACTGCCATTGTAAAGCCTGATACATAATCAGCAATAAAGCGCTGTGAAGCAGAGTTTGTAAGGTCACGCTGATGTTCAGAAATCTGATCCATATAGAAAGTGATTACGCGTGGACACATAGCCTTCCACAAAGACTTAACGTGCTCGCTGTTCCATGGGTTTCTCTTCTGAGGCATTGTTGAAGAACCAACCTGAGTTGCAGCAAAGTACTCGAATACTTCACCAATTTCAGAACGCTGAAGGTTGCGGAGGTCATCAGCAAGGTTTGCGATAATTCCGAATGCTACGTTCATCTCAAGCAAAAGGCGGAGAACGTATTCAGGTTCAACAAGCTGATTTGAATATTCAGATGGTGTGAGGCCTAGGAATTCAGTATATGTGCGCTCGAGTTCTTCTGGATCTTTTACGATCATAGATGGTCCGTTGTAAGAACCTACAGGGCCGGCAAGCTTTCCTACCAGCTGGTTAGACAATTCTTCAATGCGGAGAATTGACTTTCCAAGGCGGCTAACGAATTCAGCAATGCTCCATCCGAAAGTGATTGGAACAGCATGCTGTCCGTGTGTACGGCCAACCTGTGGTGTAGCGCATTCGCGTTCTGCAATGTCGCAGAGATAATTTTCAAGTTTCTTAAGTTCTGGAAGTACGACGTTCTGTGTTACATCACGCATACGGCAGCTGAGGGCTGTATCAAGAATATCAACCGACGTAGCACCAAGATGGATAAGAGGTCCGATTTCTGAATCAACCTTAGTCTTCATTACGTTTACAAGAGCACGGATATTGTGCTTTGTTTTCTCTTCTTCTGTGTAAACTTCCTGAGGATCAATGTTTGCAGCAACATCATCAAGAGTTTTTGCAATTTCATCAGTCAATTTTCCGCGAAGTTTAAGGTGAGCCTTTACGAGAGCAGCTTCACATTTTGCACAAGAGCGGATAGAAGCTTCTTCTGAAATGTACTTAGAAAGGCCGGCAAATGCATCGGCTTCCGACAAAGAGTATCTGTGATCGATACAAGAAAGGTTTTCAAAAATGTTTCGTGTTTCCATAGCGAGATTATAGCGAATTTTACAGATATGTGGAAGTTGCACAAATCTTTAAATATATTTAAGATGTCAAAATATAATAACGCCGGTCGTATGATCTGGCAGAAATTTTTATTATGTGAGGTACAACTATGACTATTAAACCTTTTGACTTTAAACTGAAAGACGGCCGCACTGCAACCATTCTTTCCCCACGTGAAGAAGATATCAATGGAGTAATTGAATATCTTAAAATTTCTGCCGGCGAAACCGAGTTTATTTTACGTTACCCGGAAGAATGCGATAAATATACCTACGAAGCAGAAAAAGCTCTTTTTGAGCGTAAGAATGCCTCTGAAGATGAAGCCATGCTGCTTTGCCTTGTAGATGGAAAAGTTGCCGGTAACTGTGGCATTCAGTTCAGCTCTCAATTAAAACTCAGACACCGCGCAGGTGTTGCAATTGCACTGTGCAAGGAATACTGGAATCTCGGAATCGGCACCCGTATGTTTGAAGAGATGGAAAAACTTGCGTTGAATAAGCCATATGTTCAGATTCTTGAACTTGATTTTGTTGAAGGAAATACTCGTGCCCGCGCCCTTTACGAAAAGATGGGATTCAAAATCATCGGTCGCCGTCCTTCTGCAATCTGCCTGAAAGACGGAACCTTGCTTGATGAATATATGATGCAGAAGAAGTTGTCAAGATAAGAAAGTCACTCGATAAATCTCGCTCTGAGGCATTCTTCCGATGAACCTAAACAAAGCGCTGCTGCGCTTTGTTTTTAACGGTTCTTCGATTGTAGCCTAATTCAATACTGTAAGCGGATTAATTGTTTTACCGTTCTTATAAACTGTAAAGTGGAGGTGTGGACCGGTACTCATACCTGTTGAACCTACATATCCGATTACAGTGTTTGTATAAACGAAATTACCTTTACGGCACGCAGTAGACTTCATGTGGCCGTAGAGGGTTTTATATCCTGAGTGGTGAGTAATAATTACATAGTTTCCGTAAGTTGCGTTGTATCCAACTGCAGAAACTGTTCCGTCCAGAGCAGCGTAAATTGGAGTTCCCTGAGAAACTGCCATATCAATACCACCATGGAAGGTACGTGAACCCGCATTAAATGGAGAATTACGCCAGCCGTAGTTAGATGAAAGCCAGTAGCGGGCATGGAGAGGCTTTTTGAAGAGATCTCCATTGATTTCCTGACGAGTTGCCCAGTCGAGCTCAGCATCAGGAACAAAAAGTGAAGTCCCAGCCTTAAGTTCTGTATCAAGGCTTACATAATTTGCACTTGCACACTTTTCGGCATTTACCTTATATTTTTCTGCAATAGTAGCAGGAGTTTCACCGTTTTTCTTTACTGTATATATGATTCCAGGCATTGAAGGAATTTTAAGATACTGTCCCGGCTGAATAAGACGGCTCTGCTTAATGTTATTTACACTGATAATTGTGTCCTGAGTTACATCAAAAGCATCAGCAATAAAGCCAATCATATCACCAGATTTAACACGATATGTCTGATATGTAATTACAGAAGAATCCGAATCAATTGAAGAAGCTGTATCAACTACAGAATCTACCTCTGCAAGGGCAGCATCTTCGGCACTTATATCTTTTTCAACAGAAGCAAGGAGTGATGAAAGGTTTTCCTCGTACTCAGGCTCGGCGGTAGTTTCAAGACCTCCGACACCATGGCGTGAATCAGGTCTGCGTGCTGTAATCAATACACAAGTAAGGAATACACCGGCACAAAAACCGAGAACAGAGAGGCATACAACTTGTATTGAATTAGATTTAAAGCTCATAACAACACTTTTTACCAATCTATTAATTATACACTGTATCTTTTCAGAAATAAAGCACTTTTTTGCGGCCGGTTTTTCTGAGGATTCAGCAGCATATTTTTCTGCCTGTATTGTAGCTTCACACTTTTTCAGTAACGATTTTTCACCTATTTTATCACTCATTTTTTACTAATCCCCACCAGATAAGTTTCAAACGATTCTGCACGACAGGCTTCTGGTTTAAAACCTTTTGCAGAAGTAAAGGTTTCACGCATAAGCTTTAAAAGTCTCTGCTGATCTCCATTCTGAAAGATTTTTACACAGAAATTTGCACCAGTTTTAAGCATTGTCTGAGCATACCATATAGCCATTTCAACAAGCTGCTCACTACGGGCAGTGTCTACAGTACGATTTCCTGTTGTTTTTGGAGCAGCATCACATACAACAAGGTCGTATGGACCGGCTTCCTTTATCTGATTACGGATTTCAGGTGCATTAAGGTCGCCCTGAATAAAAAGAAGATTATCACCTTTTACAGACTTTGAAAGAGGATTCAAATCGCAGGAAACAACCTTGCCGGTTCCCTCCATTTTGCGCAGTAAGAAAGTAGTCCAGCTGCCAGGAGCAGATCCCAAATCCAGAACGGTATAATTCTTCTTAATCATTCCAAATTTTTCGTCAATTTCCTTGAGCTTGTATACTGAACGCGCAGGATATCCTTCTGAGAAAGCTTTTTGAGACCAGTAATCAGGTTTTTCGTAACTGTTTTTAGGCATAATTAATTATCGGCATTAAAAAATGATTATTTAAACAAAATTAGAGTATTAAAGTTTGACCTTTACGTTGTTTCCAAGTGAATCTTCACTCTCTTTTACACCGCCGTCATCATTAAAGAAATCATTTACATTGATTGTGGGGTTCCCAGACTTTCGGCGGGCAAGGATTTTTCTGTAGATGCGAAGTACGCTTTCTTTGGGCTGCACAAAATCTTTATCGTGACTCAGGCAGAAGTTTGGTGCACTACTCTGTTCCATCCGTTTTATCATCTGCTCCAGAAGCTGAACGTTATACTCGCGGGCGTTCAGGCGGAAATGGCAGTAGGTGGCATCTCCAAGAAAAGCGTAATCTTTATATTCCAGAGCAAGAGCACCTTTTGAATGGCTCGAAGGAAAGGGATAGATTTTTATACCGTCGGAAAACTCGAGGTCCGAATCAACAATTGTTCCTACCCTTGTATATTTTTTTGTGTATTTTGTAACGTAAAGATTATCGTATTTGATTTTCAGAAGATTCAGAATATGGTCGGGATGAAAATGCGAAATAACGACATTCTTCTTCCCTTCCATATTATTGATGATTTCTGCCGCTTCCGAAGTAGTCCCCACATCGAAAATCCAGGTTGTCTCAGAGCCTTCCGGTTTTATAAAAACCACATCGCTTGAGATTGGAGTCTCAACTGAGGGGAGATAAGAGATTTCGGGGGTAATTTGGATTAAAGGCATCTTAATTATATGGATTGCTTCGCTGCGCTCGCAATGACGAAGCATTGTCGTCATTGCGAGGAGCGTAGCGACGTAGCAATCTATTTCTTAAGAAGAGCTGCGAACGGATTGTAAGTTTCTCCGTCATCATCCTGGCTGCTCATATACTGAGCGGCTGTGTCGTCCTGTTCTTTTGAAGTTGCTGTTGTCAAAGAGATTCTCTTGTTTGCAGCATCAACCTTTGTTACAACAACGCTCATTTCCTGACCAGGCTTATAAACCTTTTTGAGGTTTGTATTTGCACTGAGTCCTTCGAGCTCACTGATGTGAACAAGACCATCAATTCCCTTATCAAGATTTACAAAGAGACCGAAATCCATAATCTTACTGATTTTTCCGTTTACCTTTGTGCCTACTGGGAACTTGCTTGCAGCCTCTTCCCATGGATCAGCAAGAAGTGCTTTAAGGCTTACGCTTACACGCTCATTTTTCCAGTCTGTATGAATTACTTTTACGTTGAGTTCCTGACCAACTTCAACAACGTCTCCTGCATCAGAAACACGGTCAAAAGAAAGCTCGCTGATTGGAAGAAGTGCGCGGAAGCCCTGAATGTTTACAAAAGCACCAAACTTTTCAATGCTTTCAACAGTTGCACTTACAACTGCACCTTCTGTAATCTGTGCGGCAAGTTTTCCAAGAGAAGCTGCATATTCGCTTTCACCAATTTTGCGGTTACTTACAAGAATATTTTTTCCTTCGTTCTTATATTCAGTGATAATAAAGCTGAGTGTTTTTCCAACATAGAAAGCAGGCTCTTTTTTATCCTTAAAGCCCATCTGTGAATATGGACAGAAAGCACGCTTACCGCCTACCTTTACTTCAAAACCACCTTTGATTTCTGCTTCAACGTGACCTTCTACAGGAATGCCACCCTTGAAAGCATTTTCAATCATTGTATCATCAGCAGAGCTACCGCCGATTTTTGTTGTAAAGCGCATTTCTCCGCGAACTTCACCTGTAAAGAAAACCTTAAGTTTATCGCCTTCTTTTACGCTTACATTTCCTTCATCATCTTTAAACTCTGCAACATCAATTACGCCTTCTGACTTAGCGCTTAAATCAACAAAAACTGTAGTGTCTGTAACTGCAACAACTGTAGTTTCAAAGCTGTCGCCGATATTGAATTTATTAATCACTGTTTTTCTCCTTAATTTTCTTACTGCATAGTAATATAAATAGAAGAAATTTGAAATAGATTTCTGTAAATCGTTTTGGATTTTTTTTCTTTCTTATATTATAATGGAACGATATTATTAACAGAAACAGGAAAAAAGATGAAAGAAAAGTCACCTAAAGCCAAAAAATCACGTTCAGGAAATAAATCAAAAATAAAATTTAATTCTAAAAAGTTCTTTTTCTTCTTCTGTAGAATTGTTCCTTCACTTATTCTGACAGCGCTTTTTCTGCTGCCAATGGGAATGCAGAGCATCAGTCTTGGAGATGCCGAAAGTACAGCAAATCTTATTTACCCATATATGCTGCCATTTACCGGGGCCGATGTAATTCAGGAAAGTATTCTTCATATCGTTTACTTTATGATTTACTTTCTGCCTTTTACAGCCCTTTTTCTTTTGATTTCGATTTTTATTAAAGGTAAGGTAAATACAATTCTTTATGTGCTCACATATATCAGCCTTACCTTCTATTTATTCTGCTCGGTTACCTGCCTTGTAATTTTCGCAAACTGCTGGAGATGGTTCTTGCATCTGCCGGTCTGGGTATATGTTGCCTTTGGCTTTGCTTTTATCTCTCACGCCCTTATGTCGATTTTTGGAATTATGTTCCTGCGCGAGATGAATCCGGAATTTGCAGAATACAAAAAGCTTCAGGCAGAATCAAAACAGAAAACAAAGATTTCCATCAAAACAAAACTCACTCTAACTATCATCAGCGTTATTGCCGTTATCATGGTAATCTTTACAATTCTAATTCTTCACAGCTACAGAAAAATGTTTACAGAAGCTGTTAGTGATGTAGGCCGCTCGCAGGCAGAACAGACTTCTACTGTATATGATTCTGCAGACGGAAAATATGAAAAGATTGCTCCATACTTTACACAGCAGAAGGAAGCAAACAGTTATGCAGACTGCCCTTTTGAACGCATTGATATCATTACAGCAAGTGTACCGGGTTCAATCATATTCCAGAAAAATGGAGATAAAATCTCTTTTGGTCAGAATGAAGATGGATCAGAAATTAAGATAGAAGATATTGAATGGCCTGAGTATGATGTTTTCTCTTACACAACAGCAACCGGAAAAGTAAAGGATATTCGCCCGGAAGAAAAGAGAATTACCGCAGAACAGGGCCGAGAATATTTTACAAACTTCCAGAACGGCAATTATAAAAAGCAGCCTGTAATTGACGGTGAATACTGCAAGTACATTTACCCTGTTTCGTTTACACGCAAGGCCGGATTTAAGCTTGTTGGATTTTCTATTGTAACATACAAGACAGAAATCCTCATGCGCTCATATTTCCATGTTCAGGTTTATGTTTACACAATGGTTGTAATGTTCCTTTACATTGCAATTATTCTTGCGCTTTTCATCTCAGATTTTATTACAAACCCTCTGCTCTATCTGAAAACCAACGTACGAAAAACTGCAAATACTCTTGAAGAGATTCTGAATGGTAATTCTAAAATTACTGCAGAGCAGCTCACTTTTATTGACTCTATTAAAACCCGTGATGAAACTAAAGACCTTTCAAAAGAAATTAAAAACATGGTCGGAATCATCCGTGGAATTATTCCTTATATTTCCTTCTCTACCCTTCAGGCAGCAGATAAAGATATTAAGAAGACTACCAGTTCACGTGAACTATGTTTCCTTTTTACAGATATCCGCGGTTTTACAACTCTGTGCGAAGGTAAACCTCCTCGCGAAGTTGTAGAGATTCTCAATCACTATCTTGATATTGAAACTGAAATCATTCTTAACAACGGCGGTGATGTTGATAAGTTTGTTGGTGATGAAATGATGGCTTTCTTTGCCGGCCCGAAAAAGGAATACAACGCATGTAAGGCTGCAATGGAGATTCGCGCCGCTATGCGTGCTCAGCAGCAGCAGGCTCTTGCAGACGGCTCAGATTACATTTCTATGGGAATTGGTATTAACACCGGCCGCGTAATTTTTGGCTCAGTTGGAGCACGCAGCCGAATGGACTTTACTTCTATCGGCGATACAGTAAATCTTGCGGCACGACTTGAAAGTGCAAACAAGGCTTACGGTTCAAAGGCAATTATTACAGAAGCTGTTTTTGATAAGCTTAAAGATTCTTTTGTTTGCCGCGAGCTCGACTTTATCAAGGTAAAAGGAAAAAACGAGCCGGTTCGTATTTATGAAATTTTACAGACAAAGGCTGCAGCCGTAGACAAGCTTTTTGAAATCAAAGATTTGTTTGAAAAAGGTCTTGCGGCTTACAGAAAGCAGGACTGGGACAAGGCCGAAGAAATGTTCCAGCTGTGTAACGAAAAGTATCAGGACATGCCGTCTGTTGTATTCCTGGACCGCATCTCCCACTTTAAAACAAACCCACCTCCGAAGAAGTGGGATGGTGTTTTTGAGATGAAGGTTAAGTAATGCTGCATTTGTGCGTCATTGCGAGCGAAGCGAAGCAATCTAGATGCAATGGATTGCTTCGTCGCTTATGCTCCTCGCAATGACGTCAAAGACGTCACTCTTTTACTGCAATTCCGCAACCTGCGTGGTCGTTTTCCCAGTTCTGAGCAAGTCTCAAAATCTTCTTCTCGCTGAACATAGCACCGGCAAACTGCATACCAATCGGCATATTGTCTGCACCTGTGCGTCCGGCAGGAACGTTGATAGAAGGAATACGTGCAAGGTTTACGAAAGTTGTGTAAAGGTCTGAAAGGTACATCTCGAGCGGGCTGTCTACCTTTGCACCAAGTTTGAATGCAGCAGTTGGACAGGTTGGACAGAGAATGATGTCGTATTTTTCGAATACGGCAGCAACTTCACGCTGAATGCGGGCACGAACTGTCATACCCTTCTTATATGTATCTCCAGAGAACTGCTCTGAAAGAACGTAGTTACCAATTACAATACGGCGCTTAACTTCTGGGCCGAAACCTTCTGAACGGGTCTTTACATAAAGTTCATCATAGCCATGACCATCATCAACACGGCGGCCATAGCGGATACCATCAAAACGGCTAAGGTTTGATGCAGCTTCTGAAAGTGCAATTACATAGTAAGCAGCAATTGAAGCATCAAGGATTGGAAGGTCAACTTCTTCTACTGTTGCTCCCTTATCTGTGAACCACTTGCGAGTTTCTTCAAAGCATTTTACAACATCAGGATCAGCACCTTCTGTCTTAAGGAACTGCTTTGGAATTGCAATCTTAAGTGCTTTGAACTCTGCATCTGAGAGAGCCTCGAGCTTGTTCAAAGTTTTTCCTTCCGGCAAATCAGCTGATGTATCATCATACATATCTACACCGCACATAAGACTGAGCGGTTCAGCAATATCAGAAGGAGTATGTCCGAGAATACCAACCTGATCCAGAGATGAACCGTAAGCTACAACACCCCAGCGGCTGAGTACGCCATAAGTTGGCTTAAGACCGTAAATACCACAGTAGCTGGCTGGTAAACGAACTGAACCACCAGTTTCTGTACCAAGACCAAAGAGAGCCTGGTTTGCAGCAACAGCGGCAGCTGAACCACCTGAAGAACCACCAGATACAAACTCGCGGTTGATTGGGTTACGTGTAGGACCGTAGCTTGAGTATTCTGTAGAAGAACCCATAGCAAACTCATCCTGGTTACAGCGGCCAAGTGCAATTGCGCCGGCTTTTTCAAGGCGGTCAATTACAGTTGCATTATATGGAGCTACATAGCCTTCGAGAATCTTAGAAGCACAGGTAAGGCGGTGGCCCTTTGAGTTGATGTTGTCTTTATTAGCAAATGGAATTCCAAGCAATGGCTTTTCTTCAAAAAGCTTATCGATGTTTCCGGCAGCGCGGGCAGCTTCAATTTCCTTATCAGCAGCCTGTGCCTTTTCTACTGCATCTTCATAAAGTTCGATAAATGCGTTAAGAGGAATTGGTGCAGACTTATCTTTTTCAAATGTTTCAACTGCACTGCGAACAAGTTTTTCGCTGGTTGTTTCGCCGCTTTTAAGAGCAGCGCGTGTTTCTTTTATAGTATAGTACATATTTTATTCTCCTACATCGGTTCCGCGGCGCTCGCATAGTCTCGCGCCGAGCCATTCTTTCGATGAACCTAAAAAAGCCCGCTGTCGCAGCCTTTTTTTTAACGGTTCTTCGATTTTAGGCACCCTCTCCCAAAACTTTTGGAACCTGGAAGTAGCCGTCCATGAAGTTTTCTGAAACTTTCTTAACGTCGCTGATTTCAAGTCCTTCTACAACTGTATCGTCACGAAGCTTGTCTGCCTCGGTTCTAGGATATGCGTCATATGGATTTTCACTGTCATCATATTTGGAGAGAATATCAAAATAACCAACGATATCATCTACCTGTTTTTTCAAAGTCTCCATATTAGTACTTTCAGGAGACAAACGACTTAAATAAAGCAGATTCTCAAGAGTCTGCGCGTCAATTTCTTTATGCTGTGTTGCCATAGAGTCTATTATAGTAGAAATTGTGTTTTTAGTGAATATACTATAAAATCTTAAACCATGGATACACGATTTATTTTAGAACTGATTGGTTATACAGGCTCGCTGCTGGTTATTGTTTCTATGCTGATGACATCGGTAGTGAAGCTGAGAATTATTAATACTGTGGGCAGTGTGATTTTCTGCGGGTATGCAATTGCTATTCATTCTTACCCAACTGCCGCAATGCAGATTTGTCTGATTATTATTAATATGATTAATCTTTACAAGCTGAATAATACAAAGAAGGAATATGCTGCAGTTGGAGTAAATGCTAACGACGGCTTCCTTGCTCACTTTTTGTTTGCAAATAGCAGTGACATCAAAAAGTTTTTCCCGGATTTTTCTAACGCTTCAGAAAATGACAAAATCTTTTTGATTACCTGTGGTCAGGTTCCTGCCGGAGTTTTTATTGCTCAGGAAGACGGGGCTGACTCTCTTTGCGTAAAGCTTGATTACACTACTCCGGCTTACCGCGACTGTTCTGCGGGTAAGTTTATGTTCTCACATCTGCATCATCTTGGAATCAAAAAGATTACTGCAGAAACAAAAATCCCCGCTCATGAAAAGTATCTTCGTAAGATGGGCTTTTCAGCAAACGGGGATTATTTTACAAAGAATCTGTAGATGCTGAAACAAGTTCAGCATGACGATGTCATTACTAAACAAGTTCAGCATGACGATGTCATTACTAAATAAGTTCAGCATGACGATGTCATTCCGAACTTGTTTCGGAATCTATACTGTGAACTGGCCGATCTGTTCTCCGATGTCTGTGATGGAATCTTTCATTTCATCTGAAATCTGAGACAGTTCTGCTCCACTCTCATTAATCTTGTGGGCACCGGCAGACATTTCATCCATACTGTTTTTCATAACAGAAGATGATTCCTGCAGGCTCGCAATATTTCTAAAGATAAGCTTATTACCTTCAATCATTTCCTGAGCAGAATTACTTACTTCAGAAGTACTCATGTTCATAACGCGAAGGGTTTCAATAACCTGCTTTGAACCTTCATTCTGCTCGGCCATAGCAGTTTTGATTTCATTAACAAGCTGATTTGTATTATCAATTTCGTGAGATACACCGGCAAAGGCACGGCTAGATTCCTGAGACTCTTCAACAACCTCCAGAATAGAAGCCTGAATACTGTTCAGCTGATCTCCGATAGTCTTAGACTGTTCAGTTGAAGTTTCTGAAAGCTTACGGATTTCATCTGCAACGACAGCAAATCCCTTACCTGCTTCACCCGCATGAGCCGCTTCGATTGCCGCGTTCATAGCAAGAAGGTTTGTCTGTTCGGCAATATTTGCAATTGCCTGGTTAGCTTCCTGAAGCATCTTTGACTTATCTTCGATCTGATAAATCTTTTCGTTTACGGCAGCCTGCTTAGCCTGACCAGACTGAGCCTGCTTTTCAAGCTGATTAAAGGATTCAGCCATTTTATCTACAGAGTTATTTACAGACTGAATGTTTCCAACCATCTGTTCAACTGCAGAAGAAGCCTCTGATACTCCATCAGCCTGCTGACGAATCATTCGTTCAAGGGAATCAATATTTGCGGCAATCTCATTTACAGCACCTGCAGTTTCCTGAACGTTCTGTGTCTGCTGATTAATCTGAGAATGTACGGCATCAATATGTGAAATAATCTGAGTGATAGCGCTGGCAGTATTTTGTGTACTTGAAGTCATACTGTTACCAACGTTGCTCAGGTTCTGTTCAGAAGATTTCAAGTTCTCAATAATTCCCTGAAGCTTTTCAATGAACAGATTTTCATTTTCAACAAGACTTTCGAAAACCTTGAACATTGATTTTCCACGCAGAGTAACACGCTTTGTAAGATCTGCATTTCCTGAACTTAAATCGCAAACAGCATCATTAAGAATATTAAGATGATTTATCATCGCAAGAATTTGAGTAGCAAGGAAAACGATGATGAGAATAGTAACAATTCCGGCGATAAGAGCTGTACGACCATTTGCAACAAAATCTTTCATTGTATATGGCTTTTCCATTGCAATATGCCAGCTTACAAGAGGAATTGCGGCAAGGACAAAATCACTTGAAATGTTTGATTCAAAAGAAATATCCTTTGGCATAAAATCAAAATCTGAAAGCTCTGGCATTCGCTCTAAAATAGGAAGTTTCTTTTCAACAATTGAATCATCAAGAGCGCCTGTAATTTCCTGTGCATCATTGAAGAGATACATTGTGATAGCAGGATCCAGTCCATCATACATTTCATTAATCATGCTTGTAAGAGGAATACCGGTTCCTAGCATACCGATTGATTTTCCGTTTTCTTTTACTACAGCATTTACCCAAAGGTTAGTTTGCTTGAGCTGTGGATTATAGTTTATGTTGAAGTTATAGACATCGGTCTCATACATGGTCATGTTGTACCAGTAATCATTCGGATCTGCCGGATTTACAACATAACTTGGCTGCATATCACTCCAGAACATCTTATCAACATCTGATACCCAGAAAATTGATTTTGATTTAAATGATTCTTTGAATACTTCAAGATCCTTAAAAGCCGTTGCCTTAATTTCCTCATCATATGGATTTTTAAGATACTCTTTTACGGCAGGCATTCTCAGCAGCTGAAGAACCAGGGTAAGCTGCTCATTCATAGATGTTTCAAACTTCGCTCTTTTTACACGAGCTTCCATCTCCATTTCTGCATAGGCATTAGTTCGTGCATGGTTACGGGCAACACTTCTAATCAAAGTAAAAAGGCCAACTGCCCCCAAAAAGCAAACAATAGCAACAATTATTGTAGCTTTTTTCAATTTAACGTTCATACAGACTCCCCTAAATTATAATAATCCTAATATACAATAATATTTTATTACCGCTTATAAAAATAAGCAAATCTTTATTGATTCTTATAACAAGTCTTTTATATTTGAATAAGAAAGCTCCCTTATTTGCCTGTGTTATAGTGTTGGTATATAATAGAAAAAACGCGAGGAAAATATGGCAGATTTCAAAAAAAATGACTTTTCGGTGGCAGATTTTTCGCTAGCCGCAGTTTTTTCTGATCACATGGTATTGCAGAGAAATAAATATGTAGCTGTGTTCGGCAATGCTAAGGACGGCATTGTAATTAAGGTCTCTCTTTGTAATGAGAAGGGTACGGTGATTGCAGAGAACTCTACTCTGTCTGAGAACGGCCGCTGGCTTGTTGAGTTAGAGCCGCAGAGTGCACAAACTGGCTGTTCATTGTGCGTTACTGATGGAAAAGAAAAAATCTGTTTTTCTGATATTGCTATTGGTGAAGTCTGGCTGGCAGGCGGTCAGAGTAATATGGAGTTTGAACTTCAGAACTGTACAGAAGGACCGGATGAATTAAAAGATGATAAGGCCGGTAAGAACGTTCGTTTTTATTATACCAATAAGATTGGCTGGATGGATGAGAAGTTTTTCGAAGCCGAGCGAAACACCTGCTGGCAGACCTGGGAAAGCCCTTCGCGTGGAGCATGGTCTGCAGTGGGCTACTTTTTTGCAAAGAAGCTTGCAGAAGATTTGGACTGTGTTGTAGGCGTAATTGGCTGTAACTGGGGTGGAACCTCGGCAAGTGCCTGGATGAGCCGAGAATATCTTGAAGCTGACAGAGACCTGAATACTTATCTTTCCGACTATGAAAATGCAGTAAGTGGAAAATCCATAGAACAGCAGTGCAAAGAATATGATGACTATGAAATAGAAAATGCAAAATGGCAGGAAGGCTTTTCAAAGCTCTGGGAAAAAGACCATGAAATTACCTGGGAAGCAGCAGAAAAGATTCTTGGTAAGAATCCATGGCCGGGTCCTGCTTCCTGCAAAAATCCTTACCGCCCTACCGGGCTTTATGATTGTATGCTTGCCCGTATTATGCCATATACTCTGAAAGGTGTTATCTGGTATCAGGGAGAAAGTGATGATCATAAGCCACGTTCTTATGCAAAGCTCTTTACCTCTATGATTGAAAACTGGCGTTGCGATTTTAAGGATGCTGATTTACCTTTTGTCTTTGTTCAGCTTCCGGTACACCGCTATCAGGCTGATCCTGATTATAAGCACTGGTGTATTGTTCGTGAGCAGCAGGCAAAGGTTCATGCGAGTGTAAAAAATACGTGGCTGACAGGCTGTTTTGATTTAGGACAGTTTAGTGATATTCATCCTCGTGCAAAAAAAGTCCTTGCTGAAAGAATGGAAAAGAACGCTCTGGCAAATGTATATAAGATTATTCCTTCTGTTGATGCTGGAGCTCCACAACTTGAAGGCTGTCATGCTTTATATTCAGAAACTGACGGTGGCCGCCTTGTACTAACCTTCTCTAATGCACCAACAGGCTTTGAAGTTCGCGCAGATGAAGTACGTCTCGAAGAATACAAAAAGATGGAAGCTAATCAGGATATAACTGTAGCAGAAGATTTTACAGGTTTTGAAATTGCAGGAAGCGACGGTGTGTGGTACCCGGCAAAGTTTGCATTCGGCGGAACTGACGGAAAACAAAACACAATTGTTCTGTGCAGCGAAAAAGTTAGCCGCCCGCTTGCTGCACGTTACGGCTGGTATAATTACGGACCTGTTACAATTTATGGAAAGAACGGTCTTCCACTCTGCCCTTTCCAGACCGGCAGCATAAAAGCAGAAGGCGGTGACGGGCACGCAAAGATTCAGCAGATAATGACGGTATGAGAAAAGAACAACACCGGTGGTTGAGCCTGCGGTCCCTGAGCCTGGTCGAAGGGTCGAAACCACCTTTCATAATTACACTTCTCTTACTCCTGATTTCTGCATCAGTTTTTTCCCAACCCGTGCCCGGCTCATACTACGACTTCATCGACGCCACCAAGGATATGCCGGCTGGCCACGACAAGCAGTCTCTCATAATTTACCGTGCCGACAATGTTGGCGTACTCAACGACATTCGCTGTTTCCTGCGCCTCGAAGATGAAGAGGGCAACGACGTAACCTACACCGCATGCACCGCCACCTACGAGTGGATGAGCACTCCCGACATCATCAGAAATTACAAGCACACCTACTTCCTCAGCGGCGGAATGGCAATGCACCTCAAACTCAAAAAGGGCCGTTACAAAATCTCGCTCTACACCCCGCCCGATCAGCAGAATAACTTCACCTATGCCGAGGCTGACGCAAAGCCTTTCCAGTGGGAATCAAATATTTTTGAATACAATACAGAAAATCCAACAAAGGTAATCTTTGTCACCCCAACCCGCAACGACAACGGCTTCTACAACGGTGGCTGGGTGATTGATTATAAAAATGGTAGAAAACCATGATGCACTAATTATTCAGCAGAATATCCTTAAAAGAATAAATTCCGTTTTTCAAATTTGTAAGTTTTAGTGCGGTCTTCAAAATTCCCTGAGCAAACACAGAACGATCAGAAGCTTTATGTGTAAAAATTATTTCTTCGCCAAAAGTGTTTGTAAACAAAACTGTATGTTCACCTTTTATGTTTCCGGCACGAACACTATGAATGTACACAGAAATATTTTTATTCGCCTGTAAAATTGCATCCTTAATCATTAATGCTGTTCCACTTGGAATATCTTTTTTATTTACATGATGATATTCCATAATATTTGCATCAACAATGTTTGTGAGTTTTGAATAGGCTTTAACTGCTTCAATAAAAAAGATTAATTCTTCACTGAAGTTAGAAGACATACAAATTGGAAATAGCTCTGCCGTTTTTTCTATACTTAAAATCTCTTCGCTGGAAAAACCTGTTGTTCCAATAATCAAAGGCTTTTTCAGTTGTTTATATTTTTTAAGATTATTTAAGCAGGAGTCTCTGGTTGCAACGTCTATTAAAACATCACAAGTTGAACAGTCATCCAAGTCAGTAGTAATTTCAACCGAATTGTTATTGCAAAGGATTTTCTCTCCTACCCTTGCATTTCCCTCTCTTGCAATTGCAGCAGTTAATTCATAATCATTACTTTTATTAATAAGATTTATGATTTCGGTAGCCAGTCGTCCAGTACATCCAATAATTCCTAATTTCATATTTCCATTATAGAAATAATTATTAAGAATTACTACATCTTGGCTTTCGTTATTTTTAGAGACATGCCCTACTCTCAGGATTATTTAATTTCTTATTAAATTTCTTTGAAGGTGAATCATAAAAATATGGATTACCATAATCATCAATTTGTCTTACCTGAATAGTTTTTTTGAATACAATACAGAAAATCCGACAAAGGTAATCTTTGTTACCCCTACCCGCAACGACAACGGATTCTACAACGGCGGCTGGATCATAGATTACAAATCCGCCAGAAAACCGTGATTAAAATTTCAATATAATTTCTGAATAAAAACTAACTTAACGTTTTCAAATTCTCATTGTATAATTTAGATATGCGTAATAGATTATTTTTTGTTTTAATTATTCTCTTAACTGGTATGTCTACTTTAACTGCTGTAGAGTTGAGCGGGACATATGATAAGAATTTTACAGTAACAACTGAATTTAACACTGTCTCAAAAGGAAAAACCCTGCGTGTAAAAAAAGGCGCTACCTTTGTAATGACAGACGCAATTGTAAGTGGAAACATTATTGTAGAAGAAGGAGCTTCCTTTATTGCTCCAAAAGATGGACAGGGCTATCTGGTATTTAGTCAGGGAACTCATGTTGAAGGTATAGATTTATACTACAAGGTTCGCGTTTCTGACACACTTGTCTTTACACGAAAATTTCCTATGACACTCGATGAAATCTGGAAGAGCGGAAATCAGCAGCTCATAGAAATGGTTTCAGTCATTGAGTTTTGTTACAGCACTTCTTTGAAGGGTTGGATTTCAATAAATGAATGGCGCTTTATGAATCCTTTTAATGAAAATTTATTTGATGATTATGATATGATATTTACGAAGTCGGCTTCGCAGGAACCTGAACCAGAATGCCGTTCTCTGATTGTCAAAAATAAAGCCAGCGTTGTTATTCTGCCTCGAAATGATCCGGGTAGAAGAAGTCCTACAATTAATGAATCAATAATTGTTGAAGCAGGCTCTTCTTTAACCGGAACAAAAGAAGCCAGACTTGAATTGAGAAATGGTGCAAAAGTTCAGGGAATTCCTCTTTATTTATTTTTTGACGATAAGCCGGTTTTAACTGAAACCTTCCTTTCTGATTTATGGACTCAGCGCGAATTTAAGAAAAGAGAACGACTTACAATTCATTATGACTCAAAATTAAATGGCTGGGTTTTTGAAGACCGGCTTTATCCATCTGATCTTACGGACGACGTCAAAAAGAAGATTGAGAAGATTAAGAAATAATAAAGAAACTTTGATTATCTGAACATTATTATTTACTCAGCAAAAATTGTTTCTTCTCCCTTTTTACGGTAACACATGTCCTGCAGCCAGATACAATCGATACCATTCTTCTCTGGACAGGCAAACATTTTCTGCCGCAATAATTTCAGCCATACGTTTTTCACTGGTTGTTCCGGTAATTACCTGCATTCCTGCAGGATGTCGTAAAATCCATGCAGTGGCAATAGTAGTGGTACTTACCTGAAACTTTTCTGCCAGATTTTGCAGTTCCTTGTTTAATTCCGGATATTTTTCACTATCAATAAAACATCCCTGCCAGTTCGGCATCTGGAATGGGGACCATGCCTGAATTGTCATATCGTGCAGTCTTGAATAATCTAAAACACTGCCGTCGCGATCAGGTGCTCCATCTGAAGTCATATTTACTTCCAAACCGCTTGCAACCATGTTTGAAACTGGAATACTAAACTGCAACTGGTTTATGATGAGAGGCTGTTTTACATACTTTTTCAGCAATTCAATCTGCATTGGATTGTGATTGGATACACCGAAATGTCTAACCTTTCCTTTTTGATATAATTCATCAAATGCAGCTGCAACTTCTTCCGGTTCAACCAGTGCATCGGGGCGATGGAGCAAGAGCGCATCCAGATAGTCTGTTTGTAATCTTTTTAAGATCCCGTCTACCGAAGAAAGAATATGTTCCTTAGAAAAATCATAAAAGCCTTTACGGATGCCACATTTTGATTGCAGGAATAAATCTTCTCGTTTAATTGATTTATCTTTTGATATGGCTTCTCCGAAAATAGTCTCACTTTGTCCGCCGCCATAAATATCCGCATGGTCAAAATAAAAGGCGCCTTGATCTAAGACTGAATGAATAAAATGCTGCATCTCATCACAAGTCTTATCTGCTAAGCGCATACAGCCCACTACAATGGCAGGCATTTTCTTACCTGTAGATCCTAAAACTATTTCTTTCATACTTGCGCTCCTTTTCTTCCATTTTATTTACGCAAACTGCGCTTGACGTAGTGCGTAATAGGCGCCCTTCTTTGCCATAAGTTCGGCTGGGCTGCCGCTCTCGACAATGCCGCCTTTATCAATTACAAAAATGCGGTCGGCATTTTGAATTGTTGAAAGACGGTGTGCGATTACGAAGCTTGTTCGTCCCTTAAGCATGCTCGCAATTCCTTTCTGAACAAGAAGCTCTGTCTTAGTATCGATACTAGAAGTTGCCTCATCCAGAATCAGGATTCTTGGGTTACTGAGCATTGTGCGGGCAAACGCAACAAGCTGACGCTGGCCGTTTGAAAGTTCGCCGCCACGGGCTGTCAGTTTTGTATCGTAGCCGTCCGGCAGATTTTTGATAAAGTCATCTGCGTGAACAGCACGGCTTGCTTCGAGCATTTCTTCTTCCGTTGCATCCAGCTTTCCATACATTATGTTTTCACGGATTGTACCGCTGAAAATATAATTGTCCTGCGTCATGATTCCCATCTGAGTACGCAGACTCGAAAGCTCTACATCACGGATATCATTTCCATCTATCAGGATCTCGCCGTCTTTAATATCATAAAAACGGCTTACCAGATTAACAACCGTAGATTTACCGGCACCTGTAGGTCCTACAAGAGCAATTGTTTCGCCTTGAGTCACAGAGAAGTCTACGTTCTTAAGAACATCTACATCATCAGTATAACCGAAGGTAACATTCTTAAACTCAACGCCTCCCTTGATTGCAGGCATTGCTTTAGCCCCAGCCTTACTGGTAACTAACGGTCGTTTGTCAATAATTTCAAAGATACGCTCGGCACCACTGGCCGCATTTACAAACTGGTTGTAAAAATTACTGAGGTTCAGAATCGGCTGCCAGAACATTCCGACATAGCTTCCAAAGGCAATGTAAGTACCAATAGAAACACCTTCGATTCCAAGCAGTTTAATACCAACCATATAAAGTGCCATGGTTCCGACACTCCAGCACAAATCAATCCATGAACCAAAACCGTCACACCAGCGAACGGCTCGCAGGAACTCCTTGCGGTCATCCCAAACTAACGACTGGAAGGTTTTATCAGTCTCCTGCTCTGCACGGAAGCTCTGAATAATTTTGATTCCAGAAAGATCTTCATTGATAAACGCATTCATATTCGAAGACTTCTGACGCTTTGCCTTCCAGTGTTTTTCTGCCATTATCGAAATCAGAAAAACTCCACCGATAAGGAAAGGCAGACTGCAAAGGGCTGCAAGCGCAAGCTTCCAGTTTTTTACAAACATAATCACCATAACCGCAATGACCGTAACAAGGTTCGGAATCAAAGTGGTAACGGCATTTTCAATAATGTCCTTGAGCGAGTTCGAGTCACCGATAATTCTCGCAAGAATTTTTCCGGACGGACGCGAATCAAAAAACGCAAGGTCCAGTCCCTGAATATGGTCGTACAATTCCTGGCGCAGCTCCTGAATAACCTTGTTACTTGTCTTTGCCATCAAAAGCATACGAAGCTTGATTGCAAGAACCGCAAGGATGTTGATTGCTGCACCCAGCAGTACGATGCGGACAAGTCCTGGAACATCGCCCGGAAGAATATAGCGGTCGATAGCGCGTTCATTCAAAAGCGGATTCACAAGGTCTACCGCTGTACCGAAAGCCATCAGCGCAAATACGCCCGCAATTCGTTTCTTATATTTAAGCAGGTAACGGAAAAGTCGTGGCATCGTTTCGAAGTTCGATTTCTGCACCTGCTGTTCATCTACCTTATAACTGTTCATAAATATCTCCGTAAATTATCCGTCATTGCGACCACGAGCGAAGCGAAGTGGGAAGCAATCTATTTAATGGATTGCTTCGTCGCTTTGCTCCTCGCAATGACGTGCCTTGTTTAATACTGACTATCGTAAGTCTCTTTATACAACCCGCCGAGTTTCAATAACTCTTCGTGAGTACCAGACTCCACAACCTTACCCTTATCAAGCACAATAATCTTGTCAGCCTTGCGAACCGCACTGATTCTGTGCGCGATGATGATTTTTGTCATACCGGAAAGTTCTGCAAGAACCTGCTGAATCTCCTGCTCAGTCTCTGTGTCGAGCGCAGATGTTGAATCGTCGAGTACGAGTACCGGTGTCTTTCGGGCAAGGGCACGCGCAATTGTGATTCGCTGCTTCTGTCCGCCGCTGAGGCCGACACCGCGTTCACCAATTACTGTGTTTTCCTTTTCTTCCATGCGGTCTACGAACTCTGCAGAATGCGACTTCTCCAGAGCAGAGCGCACTTCCGGCACAGTGATTGTCTCGCGGGCACCAAGGCGAATGTTTCCGTCAATTGTGTCTGAAAACAGGAAGATATCCTGCATTACACAAGAGATTGCACGGCGCAGTGTTGGCAGCGGCAGCTCGCGGATATCGATTCCATCAAGCTTGATGCTTCCGTCAGTTACGTCATACATACGCTTCAAAAGATTGATGAGCGTTGTTTTCCCCGAACCTGTTGCACCCATGATGCCGAGGGTCTGGCCGGATTTAATCTCAAACGAAACATCGTCCAAGATTTTTCGAGGAGAACCGGCTGCGGTAGTTTCGACAGGCTCAACCACCGTATCTCCAGTGTTCTCAACCACCGATGGCGCGTATGTTACGTGTTCAAAGCTGATATCACCACTGATATCAAACTGCGAGAACATTGCGTTTGCTAAGTCGGCATCGGCGCCTTCGGTGTTCTTTGCAAGTTCGCTGTTTTCTGTAATATCAGGCATCTCGCTGTAAATCTTGTTCAGACGCTTAACACTCGCCTTCGCACTGGAGAAACCGTTTGTGAGCCAGCCGAGCATTTCCATTGGCCAGATCATTCCACCAACATACTGAAGGAATGCCATCAACTCACCAACAGTCATCTTCTGTCCGCCCTGAAGCGGGTTACCCTTCATAACGATAAGGCCGCCAAGGAAGAGCGACACAACAGTAAGCACTCTGGTAATAGTCTGAATCATCGGATTGTACTTTACGAAAACCCGGCTCAAATCAATATTCAATTCATAAAACTTCTGATTGTGCTTGTGGAACTTTGCAATCTCAAAGCCTTCGCGGGCAAACGCTTTTACAGTGCGTACCCCGGCAAGGTTTTCTGCGGCAGTATTGTTCATCTCTGAACCTTCCTGCATAACCGCGCCGTAAAGATCATCCAGCTGCTTTTCCATCAGAATCGCAATCACACCAGAACCAATCATTCCGATAATCGGAATCAATGCGAGCTGCCAGTTAATGCGAATCATAAAGAAGAGAGTTGTTACCGTGCGGATAAAAACCTCTGCCATCAGAATTCCCATAAAGGCCGCGATATCCCAGATGCGGTCAACGTCATCCTTTACGCGGCTCATCAGCTCACCACTGTTTATGCCATCAAAGAAGTTTGCCGACAGGCTCTGGATTTTACGGAACAGATTTATACGAACTTCGCAGGCAATCTTACTGCCGGCGTAGTCACACAAAAATTCCTTGGTGTACTGAAAAATACAACGCCCTACACCAATTCCAAGAATGCCCAGAAGCAGAAAGTTCAGAACCTCCATCTTCTTTGCAATCAGAACATCATCAACAATATGCTGGACAATAAGAGGGGCAGCCTGATCCAGCAGCGTACTTGCACACATTGCAATGAGTGCAATCAGATACAAAAAACTATAACGTTTAAAATAGTGTAATAAATTCAGTCTGTTCATAAGTAACAAGATTGTAGCAGAAACGATTCGGCAACGTACCGAAGACAATAATACACACGTCGAGGACCGTGCGGTCGATTTAGCGAGGATTTGATTTATAAGTGGGAATTAATTCTCTTTTGCGGTAGGGAGAATCATTCCGCACTTATAATCAAAATACACAACACTGTTATCCATGGGAGTGACCTCCATAAAAAAGAATTTCAAAAGCGTGCGAGGATGCAACCGCTCGTTGATGTTTTCAATCTAGTGAGAATAAAATTTTTTGTCAAGAGAAGTATAATAAAAAATAAGTTATCTCGCACTTGCGCTGAAATATATGGACTAATGTGGATATCTCACGACTGGGTATGCATTGAGATGGAAAAGATATTATAATCATACAGATACTAAAAACTGGGGGAACCATGAGAAAAGTTTTTGTTTGGTTAGTAATATTCATTTTTTCAACATTTTTTTTATATTCAAATGATGCGTACACAAGAGTTTCCGGAGGATCAGTTCTTCCTCTTTCAAAAACAAAACATGAATCCATTAAGATGGAAAAAGAGGAAATCAATTTTACACTGTATAAAGATTATTATGATATCAATGTAAAATTTTATTTCAAAAACTATGGCCCCACAGAAACAATAGAAGTTGGCTTTCCGCAATGGAAACATCTTCAACCTACTAATGATGATTTTTATTCTTTCTCTTCTAAAGTAAATGGCAAATCAAATGATTTTGCTGTAAGAATTTTAAAGACTCCTGAACCATTGAATGACTATATGGTAATAACAAAGTGGTACGTACGTTCAATTACTTTCGAGTCAAATGAAATTACAACAACAGAAGTTCAATACTCTGTCCCTTACGGAGTTTATGGCATTTCTTCTTCTGCAGATTACTTATACGGAACCGGCGCTACCTGGAAAGACTGCATTGGTGAGATGGTGATTACAATTACCAATAAAACAGATGATATCTGGATTAACGGAATTCAACTTGAAAACTTAGAAGCCAGCGATATCCAAAGAAATCAAGATTCAATAACGATTACAAAAACAAATGTTTACCCTAAACTCGAATCAGAAATCTTCCTTCAGCTTGATTCTGTTCCCGACTGTTTAGTCAGCTTAAGAGTTATCAATCCCGAACGACGCTGGTATTTTAGAGATTATATTATCAGTGAAAACAGTCTGCTTTACTATTCTGATTCTCAACTTCGTATATTGCGAAATTTAATGTTTGCTGCATACGGAAATATCTTTAAGTCTGAAGATATAAACACATGGCTGCAAAAGTACTGTTCCGAGTGGTATAAACCAACTCAGAAAGTTTACGACGACACCTTCAATGAAAATGAGAAAAAGAATCTTGAATTAATCATGCAGGAAGAAGCACGTAGAAAAAATAATAATTATCTTGATAAATATTTCAGCAATGAAACTTATAAAATCAAGACTCTTAATTTTGAAAACAGGATTTTTAAGTTTGCCTATTCTGAGAACAAAGAAAATAGTTCACTGATTACAAAGGGGTTAATTTATACTGCTGATAACAATGATATAAAACCTTATCTTTTTATTGATGACTATATTATCAGAGACAACTCAAAGCAAATTACATATCCAATAAAATCACAAAGTTTTTATGGCTGGAAAATTGAATATGATAACAAATCATATCTTTCATTTCAGATTTTTACAGATGCAGGAAAACATACCACCGATTCAGTAATCCTTTATTTTGATAAGAATCTGAACAATTTCGTCAAAAGAACGATTGATCCGTCACAATACTGAAAATCTGAAATGATTGATTGCGTCTAATTATCTTGCGCTTGCGAGACGGCTGCGGAGTTCGTAGCATCTGTTTTTAAGGCTGCGGACTTCGTTAAGGCTGCTCATGATTTTGGCGGTCATGTATACATCTACGATGCCGCTGTCGAAGAAGAAGTCGGCAAAGGTTTCGAAGCCGCCTACGTTCATGCTGTAGTCGCCCGGCATGCTGATTCCGCCGAGAACACGCTTGAGTTCCTGAAGGAGATAGTTTACACGTTCCATTGAAAGTTTGGCGTTATTGAGCTTTGAATGCTTGATGAGGTCTGTGATGAGGCCGCCGCCCAAGACATCTAAGAAGCCCCAGTTGCGGGCAGAGGAAAGCTGGCGTTCTGCCTGGTCGAGTTCTGAGATAAGCTGGTCTGTGAGGCTGAGGGCCTGATTGATTTGTACTTCGTTTGCCATTGTGGTCTCCTTATTTAAAGTATACTAATATTTTTGATGAAATAAAACAAAAATGTGATAGAATTACACATATGAATTACGACGAACTTGTACAAAAAGCAATTGAAATGACTAAGATGTCTTATGTGCCCTATTCTCACTTTCATGTGGGTGCGGCGCTTCTTGATAAAAACGGAAAAATCTGGACCGGCTGCAATATTGAAAATGCTACTTACGGAGCTACAAACTGTGCGGAGCGCACGGCGATCTTTAAGGCGGTAAGTGAAGGCGTGCGCGATTTCGAAGCCATTGCGATTGTGGGGGGCCCGGAAGGTGCTGACGGCTCTCCGGTTCTTGAAGAATTCTGCCCGCCGTGTGGTATCTGCCGACAGGTGCTCAGCGAGTTCTGCAGCAAGGATTTTAAGATTATTCTGGCAAACAAAAAGGGTGAACAGAAACTGTTCACCCTTGCAGAGCTTTTACCAGAAAGCTTTAGTCTGAAATAACCGGGCCGTAAGGCCCTGAGCCTTAGTTCTTTGCGGCAGGAAGGTTTACAATACCACCTGCTGCAGTAAGTGGAACATATTCTGGAACCTGGCGACCATCCCATTTTTTTGCACGTTCAAGTTCAATCTCAAGTTCCTTAAGCTTAATTTCTACCTGATAGTTCTGTGCAACCTTTGCATTGTAATATGCCAGGGCATCAGCTTCTACCTTTTTAGCCTCTGCTTCTTTCTGAGCCTTAATAAGAGCGGCTTCTGCTTCCTGCTCAATGGCAGCCTTTTTAGCCTCAGCCTCTTTTACCTGCTTCTGAGCATTCTGTTCAGCAAGTTTAAGATCCTGTTCTGCCTTTTTTACTTCCTGAGCACGGTTTGCAGTTTCTTTAATCTGCTTATCAAAGTCATCAGACCAGTCCCAGTTTGTAATGGTTGTCTGTGAAATATCAATTGGATAATCTGCCATGCGGGAAAGCATTGTTGTTGCAACCTTTGAAGTAACTTCATTCTGTTTTTCAACAAGGTCATAAATTGAATACTGACCAACAGTTTCCTTAAGAGAAGCCTTTACGTTATCGCGCATTGCTCCCTGAATTACCGCATCATTCTGATAGCGTGTTACAATATCCATAATACGCTTTTCATCGTAAATATATCGAACTGCTACTGTACTTCCTACAGTCTGCATATCTTTTGTAATTGCACCATCCTGTCCGCAAGAGAAAGAAACTTCGTAAGTTTTTGGTTCCAGACGGAACTTACGGATTGTTGTTATAAACGGAGCGTGGAAATTCATTCCCGGCTGAAGAACATCTCCCTGTACCTGACCAAGTGTTACTTTTACGCCACGTTCATTCGGAGAAATCACCGTACAAGAATTAAGAATTGTAACCAGAGCAAGAAGTCCGATTACACCGCACAAAACAAGATTTTTGATGAGCTTTTTGTTCATAAGTCATCCTCCAAATTTTAATTTCTACGCTTAAAATAATAAAAAATGATTTATGTGACAATAAAAAAAATTATTTTTTTTCAAAAATATGTTTATATTCTTTTCCGCTAAGATAGGTTTCTATGAGCTTACAGTCCTTATAAACTGCCTTAAGTGAAAAGAAAGGATGATTTTTTGCGATGAAGTCCAGATAGATTTCGTCGGCCTCCCAGTGCGGCAAGTCGTTTATTTTTTCAATCGGGACCCATTCAAGGTCGCCTTCGTTGCAGTCGGTAAGGAGGGTACCGAAGAATTTACGGGTACGGAAAACGTGCATGAACTCAGTGTAGTAAGAAGTGGTGGTTTCGACAGGCTCAACCACCGCGGGTTCACTTTTATCTACGAACGTTACAATTCCGCAGTACTCCAGGTCTTCGGGCTCTACGATCAGGCCGGTTTCCTCGCGAATTTCGCGGCGCACACAGTCTTCAGGAGACTCGCCGTTTTCAAACTTGCCACCGATTCCAATCCATTTATCTTTATTGTAGTCGTTTTCTTTCTTTGTACGGTGCAGCATGAGGTAGCAGCCGTCTTTTTCTATATAGCAGAGTGTTGTATTTACCAGAGTTTTCATATTTTTTATTGTAACGAGCAGGCCCCGCTCTAGCAAGAAGGCTGATTATACGATTTTTTTTGAGTTCCATTGATTGTGTGGTATAATAATAATGTTGTACGGAGGCATTATGACAACACTTTTGCAGTTTATTGGTTCTAGAAAAATCAGGCATGAATTTGGGTCATCAGACAAAAGAAGAGACGCCGGCCAGACTACCCCAGCAGACATTATGCGCTATGATGATATTCTTTATGGCGATGATAAGCGTTTACGCAAATGGCAGCTGCTGGATGTTTACCGCCCTAAGGCTGCGGTTGAAGAAGACGGCTCGCTCAAAAAGCTTCCTGTAATTATCAGTGTTCACGGCGGCGGCTGGGTTTATGGTGATAAGGAACGCTATCAGTGGTACTGTATGCGCCTTGCTCAGCGCAATTTTGCGGTTGTAAATTTTTCTTACCGTCTTGCGCCTGAAGCTAAATTCCCTTCTTCTCTGCAGGATACAGAAAAGGTTTTTCAGTTTGTTGCAGACAATGCAGCTCAGTATGGTTTTGATACTGGAAATGTATTTGCTGTTGGTGATTCTGCAGGCGGACATCTTTTGTCTATGTACGCGGCTGCCCTCACAAATCAAGATTTCCGTAAAAACTTTGAGTTTATTAAAGACAAAAATCTTACTCTCCGCGGCGTTGGTTTAAACTGCGGAAAATATGATCTTAATGACAATGAGGCAATGTTCAAGCTTTTGAGAAGCGGCTTCCTGCCTAACGGTGGAACTGCAGAAGAAATTGAACTTGTAAATTCTGCAAATCATGTTACAAAGGATTTCCCTCCTTCATTTGTAATGACTTGTCATGGAGATTTTTTGATTGCTCAGGCTGATATTATTAAAGAAAAGCTTGAAGCAGCGGGTGTTCGTTATGAGTTCCATTGTTACGGTTCTCCGGAAAAACCGCTCTGGCATGTTTTCCACTGCGACCCTAAACTTCCGGAAGCTGTTGTTTGTAATGATGATGAATGTAATTTCTTCCGCTCGCTTATAAAATAGTAACGTATTCTATCTTCCGGGGTGTTTTAATAAAGTATGATATATCTGAAAGTTTATTATATCTCAATTTTTGTATTTACCTTACTGTTGTCTGTTTTATACACAGTAATTTACAGAAAGAGATTTAATCCTTACATTACACTGATTTTTTTTCTGATTCCTCTTTCCACTCTCGGTTATACGTTTCAGTACCTTGCAACTGAAACTCGGGAAGCAATTGTTGGCATTAAAATCACTTACGTGGGCGGGTGCTTCTTAAGCCTTTTTATGGTTTATACAATCTTTGAACTTTCAGATATTAATCTTAAAAAGCTTTACCGAAATCTCCTGTTCTTCTTTACCCTCGCATCTTTTCTGTCATCTCTAACAATCGGGTACTCGCCGGTTTTCTACAAAAGTATTACAGGAGAGATTTCACACGGTATTTTTACTCTCGTAAAAACTTATGGACCTCTTCACACTGTTTATTACGTTCAGATTATTTCTTACCTGATTATTTCGCTCTCGGTAATTTTTTACAGTGTACGTAAAAGGCCAGGTGTTTCTTATAAGGTTTTGCGACTTCTCTTTCTCTGCGAGTTTTTGTCTATCGCAACCTTCTTTTTAAACAGACTGATTCCAACTGAAATTAATCTTATGCCTTTAAGTTACGCACTTAACGGCATAACTATTCTTATGGTTGTGCGCCGCATTGCCTTAAGTGATGTTACAGGAACTGTTATTGAGTCTTATGCCTTGAACGGTGAGACAGGCTTTGTTTCTTTTGATGACAGCTTTAACTACCTTGGCAGCAATTCTATGGCAAGAAAAATTATGCCGGAACTGAATGACCTTAAGGTTGATAAATCTGCTTCCTCTAACCCGGAAGTTCGGGACGGTATTCTTAAGCACATTAAAGAATACATTATCAACGAGCAGAAGAATATTTACTTTAAGCCTTTCGAAGATAAAATTTATCAGATTGAAATTAACAGAATGTACGACGGCCATCACCGTACGGGCTATATTCTTTACATTTCTGATGACACAAAGGATCAGAAATATATTTCGCTCTTAAACGGCTTCAACGACAAGCTTCGTGATGAGGTTACCCAGAAAACTCAGAACCTTATTAACATGCATAACAATCTGATTCTTGGTATGGCAACCATGGTAGAAAGCCGTGACAATTCTACGGGCGGCCACATTAAAAGAACAAGCGAAGTTGTAAGTATTCTGATTAATGAGATTTTAAAGGACAAGGCTCCTGATGCACTCAAGCTGGAAGCAGATTTTTGTTACAATATTATTAAGGCTGCTCCTATGCATGACCTTGGAAAAATTGCGGTTGATGATGCTGTTTTAAGAAAACCTGGCCGTTTTACAGATGAAGAGTTTGAAATTATGAAAACTCATGCAGCTGAGGGTGCTCGTATTGTTCATGAGATACTTAAGGGAACTGATGATATAACATTCCATCTGCTGGCAGAAAATGTTGCTCATTATCACCATGAAAGATGGGATGGCTCCGGCTACCCTGAAGGCTTGAAGGGAGAAGAGATTCCTCTTGAAGCCCGCATTATGGCTATTGCTGATGTTTATGATGCGCTTGTAAGTAAGCGTGTTTACAAAGAAGCAATGAGTTTTGAAAAGGCTGATTCAATTATGATGGAAAGCTTTGGAAAGCATTTTGATAAGAAGCTGGAAAAATACTACGTGGCTGCGCGCCCTCAGCTGGAAGCTTACTACTCTTCTGAAGAATAACTTTTCTTTACTATCGCTAAAATCTCATCGAGGGAAAGGCCCATTTCGCGGCAGGCTTTTACGTCGCGGCCAATAAGGTCTTCGGCGGCAGAGTTACGTTTATCTGATATTTCGTGATGGGCAAGCTCGCAGACAAAAGAGCCGCGGCCAACTGCAGTGGAAATAAATCCTTCACGCTCCAGCTGCTCCCAGGCCTGCTTTACGGGAATTACACTTACACGCAGATTTACGGCAACAGTGCGGATTGGTGGAAGTTTTTCGCCGGCAGCAAGCTCGCCGCTCATTATCTGAGCGGCGAGCTGCTCGTAAATTTGAGTATAAATTGGTTTGTCACTTTTTTGCGATAACACTATATCCATCTTATAAATCGTACTTTTCAAACTGGCGGGCTGCACGGCGGAAAGTAAGACACCAGCTTACCGCATAAATTACAATGCCTGCTGCCAGAATAATCAGTTGTGGAATAATAAACTGTGTATCGCGGCTTGTAAAGAGCTCTCCAACTTTTGCAAGAGAATTTTCTGCATTTGCATAATATGCCCATACCGGAAGCTCACAGGCTGCGTAACAGATAAAATATGCAACAGCTGCTGCAATATAGCGAAGTCCTGGCTTAAGCGGATCCTTATAAACATTACCAAGAAAAATCAGATTGAAAATTGCAAATATAATCATCTGAAATCCAAAATAAGCAAGGGTCAATTCAATGCCGGCAGTGTTTGCAGGAAAGCCTGCTGCAGTGCGAATACACCATCCAAGCAGGGCACTGATAAAGGCAAATACTTCCATCATTCCGCAGTACATAAAGCGTGCCTTTACCACATCAATCTTCTTTACCGGAAGCAGCACTGTATACAGAATATCATGTGATGACTGATTTAAGGCAAAGGTCATCATGATGCACAGTGTCATATAAAAAGGTCCAACGTACATCGGGTAGCTTGGAATAAAATACATTCCAAAACAGCAGATTGTCCAGATTACAGTCTGCGATGCGTTACCAAGGCAAAGCTCTTTCTTCAAAAGTTTTAATGTATTTGATTTCATGTTTCTCTCCTATCTGCGCTCAATGTGAATCATAATGTCTTCCAGAGTTGGCGATGCCATTTCAAAACCGCCCTTCTCTGCCAGCGCCTTATCTTCAGTTTTCATAAGGCCTTCGAAACCAAGCTGATGTGTATGAAGTCCGATAATCTTAGGCTCAACATCCGGTGTGAGCTGATCTTTCTTTCCTGCTACACTGATATAACTTTCGCGGAATGAGTCGCGGTCTGTGCTTGCAAGAATCTGGCCCTGTTTGATATAGGTGATATAGTCGGCACATTTTTCAAGGTCGCTTGTAATATGAGTTGAAAAAAGAATTGAGTGTGCACCGTCTTCAACAAATTCCTGAAAAAGAAGTACAAGGTCATCACGGGCTGCAGGATCAAGACCGCTGGTTGGCTCATCAAGAATTAAAAGTTTTGGATTATGACTCATTGCAACTGCAACAGAATACTTTACCTTCATTCCGGCAGAAAGCTGTTTGAACTTTTTATTCTGATCAATTTCAAAACGTTCGCAAAGTTCTTTGTAACGGACATCATCCCATTCATGATAAAAAGATTTTGTTACATTTGTGATACGTGAGATTTTTGCTTCAGGATAAAAATCAACTCCGCCAAAAACATAGCCTACCTGATTTTTAATTTCCAGTTCATCCTTTGGAATTGAAAGGCCGCAGAGTTTTACTTCACCACCGTCATTTTTCATCAAATTGAGCATGGTCTTGAGTGTGGTAGATTTACCAGCGCCGTTACGGCCAATAAAGCCCATGATATAACCTTCTTCCAGAGAAAAGCTTACATTCTTAAGCTGGAAGGATTCAAAGTTCTTACACAGTCCATTGATTTCAATAAGATTCATTTGATACATCTCCCGTTTATAACACAACGTTTATTGTGTATATTGTATATACACAATATAACACTTACAGGAGACTGTCAAGTTTTTTTTTTATCTGAAAAAAAGGTCTATTTTTTCTCGCTGATGAAAAGTCCGGTAATTGTAACCAGTGCTCCTATTCCACCAAGCAATGTGATTTTTTCACCCAGCACAAAGAAGGCAAAAATAATTGTTACTACAGGAATAAGATAAATCGCACAGTTTACTTTAACAGTGCCAAGAATCTGGCAGGATTTATTCCAGATTGTAAAGCAGATGCCGTTAGCAACTACACCCAGGAACAAAAGATTTATCCAGTTCAAAGGATTTGAAAAACGAGCAGCGTTCAAAGCTTTATTAAAAGAGAAAAAGAAGGAAGTAGTTCCTGGATGCGAATTTGTATAGCCCCAGCTTCCAAGCGAAAGCGGAATCATAATCAAAACAGAGAAAAAGAAAATTCGGCGGGAAACACCAACTGCTGAATAATTTCTTTTATTCAAAATTGAAACTATCATTGAATAAAAGCCCCAGCAGATTCCAGACATCAGCGCAAGAACATCTCCCTTAGGATTAAACTCAAGTGCTGTATTTCCATTAAAGCAGACAAGAGCAACTCCGCTAATGGAAATCACAAAACCAATAATGAACCAGAATGAAAGATGTTTTTCCTTCAGAAAAATCTGACTGATGATTGCGGTAAAAAGCGGACAGATGCTTACGATGACACTTACGTTAGATGCGTTTGTATAATTGATTGCGATGTTTTCTGTAAGCTGATAAAGCACAACTCCGGTCAGAGCTGCGAGGGCAAACAGAATATTATCGCGCATTTCAATTTTCTCGAACTTTGGATGAATCACCCAGAGTCCGAGATAAGCAAAAATAAATCTATAAAAAAGAATTTCAAGTGAAGAAAAATCTCTGAGGAGATACTTTGTACAGACAAAAGTAATTCCCCAGAAAAAGATAGATACGGCGGCGAGGATAATTCCCCACGCCTTCTGACTGTTTTTATTCATAATGAAAGACTTTAATCTTTTCTGCTCATTTTGTAAATTGCCAGCATATCTTCTTCGTGTAAAAGTTTTGCTGAACCTTTTGCTCCGTTTACACCGACAGCACATTTATGAGCCATAAGAGCAAGGTCTTCATCAGTTGCATTTACACCAAGTTCCTTAAGGTTTGTCGGCATGTTGATTTCGCGATAGAAATCTTCCATTGCTTCAATTCCCTTAAGAGCAATTTCTTCATCTGTACCGGCGTTGGCAGGAACACCCATTACATTGATTGCATAGCGCTTAAAGCGTGGAAGGCAGTCTTTATAAACATAGCGTGCCCAGCTTCCCCAGATTGCTGCAAGACCTGCTCCGTGCGCAACATCATAAAGTCCGCCAAGCTCGTGCTCAAGCTTGTGAGTCATCCAGTCGCCACCGTCATTTCCACAGCCTGTAAGACCGTTGTGAGAAAGGCTTCCGGCCCACATTACTTCAGCACGTGCTTCATAATTATTCGGGTCTTTTACAAGAATCTTTGCCTGCTCTTTTACTGTACGCAAAAGAGCTTCTGCCATAGAATCTGTAAGCTCCATATTTCCACCGTTTGTAAAATAGCGTTCCATTGTATGCATCATGATATCTGTACAACCGCAGGCTGTCTGATAATCAGGGAGTGTCATTGTAAGATCAGGATTGAGGATGGCAAACTTTGGACGTCCGTAGTCGCTTGAATAACCGCGCTTTACAAGTCCCTCTTCCTTTGTGATTACTGATGAATCACTCATCTCACTACCAGTAGCCGCAAGTGTCAGAATTACACCGAGAGGCATGCTTGCCTTAGCCTGCTTTTTATAATCATATAAATCCCAGACATCTCCATCGTTCATAACGCCATAGCCGATAGCTTTCGCAGAGTCAATTGCACTCCCCCCGCCTACAGCAAGAAGAAAATCAATTCCCTCTTTTTTACAAAGTTCGATTCCTTCATAAACAAGGCTCAAACGCGGATTTGGAACAGCACCTCCTAGTTTTACATAAGGAATGCCGGCCTTGTCGAGCTGGTCAGTTACCTTCTGCATAAGGCCTGAACGAATAACGCTTCCTCCGCCATAATGAATCAAAACCTTTTTACCGCCAAACTCCTGAATGAGCTGGGCAACCTTGTCTTCTGCGTTCTTACCGAACATCACCTTTGTTGGTGTAAAATATTTGAAATCGAACATATTTCCTCCATCTGGATTTATAGCATATTATATTTTTTCCTGCCTGGGACGGGGCACAGCAAAAGTTTTAAAACTTTGGAAGTTCATCAAGAGTAATTATTCTGTCGCTGTTAAATACGTTCTTAAGATTTTCAGAATTGTTGTCTGTGAGCCAGGTGGTGTGCCAGATCATAAACCAGGACCAGTAAGTGCCGTCTTTTTCAAAACGTTCTACAGACGGAACCATTCCACATTCGTGGAAGGCCATTGGCTTTGAAGTAAGTTTTGCAAGCTTGTTCCAGGCACCCTTATTTGTTGACTTATCGTAATTGTCCGAGCCGACAATATCTACATATTCATCACCAGGGTACCAGCCCTTGCTCACCCACTCGGTGTAGCCCAGCACCCAAATCAGATTATCAAGCTGATATTCATTCGTAAACTTTTCATACATCAGACGCCAGAGTTTGATAAAGTTTTCTGATCCACCCTTACCCCACCAGAACCAGCGTCCGTCAAATTCGTGGAAGGGTCTCCAGAGCACAGGCACGTTCTGGTCGCGCAGGTACTGAAGAGTTTTTGCTGCGCGATCCCAGCTGTTCATCAGAGTGTTATATTCTTCTGTTCCCGGAGTCAAAAGCTTTTTAAAATCCGGGTGTTCTTTTTTCGATTCATTGTATCCACTGATTTCTACACCAGTATGCCAGCAGATTGTAACAAGGCCGCCCTTTCTGTCCCATTCAATTGCGCGCTCAGCAACACCGTCAAAATCGTTGCTTATAAAATCAAGGCCGCGCATTGCAGGAAGCCTTCCGGTCACGTTCTGAAGGTAGTCCATCTCATAATCCGGCGTCCCCATCCAGGTAGATTCCTGCTGAGCAGAAATAATCGTAGTTCCAAAATTGTCGCGGATATAATTGAACACCGCAGTTGTCTTTGCGTTGCGCCCCTTCAATTCCAGTCTGCTCACATTAGGAGCAGCTGCAGTAACCTTAGTGCTTCTGCAAGAAGAGAAAATCAAAAACGCAGGTAAAATAATTGCCATAAATCTTTTTCCCATTTTCATTCTAAGTAATTATTTTACCTGCAGATTTGTTAAATTACATCAGAAAAAAATCTTAAATATCAGCTTTTTACTAACGGTATCTGATAAAATAATAAATAACGTAGGCCCAGCCGAACATTCCGTGAATTATTGCCCACAATATTGACTTCCAGGTTACAAAACTGATTACCATTGCAAGTGCAGAACCAAATGAAACGCCCTTTTCCACGGTGCGCTTTACAATCCTTTTAGAACCATCTGGTCTGATTTCTGTTTCTTCAATAATTTCCTCAGCCATAGTTTTTCCTCCGCAAGCCGGTATTTCTGATAATCATTTTAACATGATTTTCTTCAACACGGAAAACGGAGGAACACGAAATGTCAAAAATCGTACGTGAAATGTAAACTCCACAAAACGCCTATTCTATCATTTTACTGCACTTACACCGTCGCACTTGCTGATTGTAGTAATTGATCCATCATCGTTATATTTAAACTCTGCGACACAAACACTGCGATGGAACAAACTACCGCCCGGTAGTTCATCTGTATGATAGAACAAATATGAGTGTCCCTTAAAATCTGCAATTCCAGGATGATTTGTAAAACAAGGTCCCTCTTCCATTAAAACTCCACCATACTCCCAAGGACCGCGCGCAGTCTTAGCTGTTGAATATGCAAGATGCTCATTACGTTTTTCGCCTTCTGCAAATGCCGCATAAACCATATAGTAAAGACCGTTGCGTTTATAAAACCATGGCCCTTCACCATAAGTTGTACCGGTATTATGACTTCCCTTTGCAAAAGATTTTTCTGTCATTGGAACTTTCACTACGCCAGTTTTTTTATCATAAGAAATCATATCTTCATTTAAAAGTACATAACGCAATTCAGGATTTCCAAAATACAAATAAGCCTGTCCGTCATCATCAATAAAAACTGTTGGATCAATATCGTTCCAATCACCCTCATCTACAAGAGGTTTACCGATATCCTTAAAAGGTCCTGCAGGATTATCCGAAACGCCTACAGCAATTGCCATGCCGCCGTTCTTCTTATGAACCGGGCAATACAAATAAAACTTTCCGTTTCTCTCAATTGCCTGTGGAGCCCACGCTCTGTCATCTGCCCATTCAATATCATCCAGAGAAAAAATCTTACCGTGGTCTGTCCAGTTCACCATGTCTTTTGTAGAAAAACATCTCCAGTCATACATTGTGTAAAAATTGTTTACAAGCTTGTCTTCATCGTGGGTTGTATAAAGATAAAGTGTATCCCCGTAAACCATTGGGGCTGGGTCTGCTGTATAAATATTCTTGATAATCGGATTTTTGTGAAAGTCTTTTCCTTCAGTCTGTTCGCTCATTTTTTTTACTCCTAAATTTTGTGATGATGCCAGTGTACTTATAAACACCACCGCAAATGCAATTATATTTTTTTTCATTGGATAAATAATACTCTACACGTTTTAAATTTGCAATTACATCGATGTTGTGATAGTATTACTATCACTATGAATGTAATAGACAATATCAACAGACTCGCCGCTTACGGACTCAAAAGCGGACTTATTGAGAAAGAAGATTTGATTTTTGTGAAAAACCAGCTCCTCGCTGCCCTCAACATTGATGGTTTTGATTCTCCAGAACAGGCAGCAGCTCTACCGGAAGTAGAGATTTCTGACCTGGAAGATATTCTTAAAAATCTTCTTGATTATGCAGTTGAACACAATCTGACTCAGGGTGATGGTATTGCAGCCCGAGATCTTTTTGACACAAAGCTCATGTCTCTTATGACAGACAGACCTTCTAACATCAGAGCAAAATTCAATGAGCTTTATAAAAGATCTCCAAAGGAAGCAACAGACTGGTTCTATAAGTTCAGTCAGGATACAGACTACATCCGACGCTACAGAATTTGCCGCGATGTAAAATGGGTCAGCAAAACTGAATACGGCGACATGGATATTACAATCAATCTTTCTAAGCCGGAAAAAGATCCAAAGGCAATTGCAGCCGCTAAGAATGCAAAGACTGTTGGTTACCCAAGCTGCCTCTTGTGTAAAGAAAACGAAGGCTATGCAGGCCGCCTTAATCACCCGGCCCGCAACAATCATAGAATTATTCCGCTCGAACTTGCAGGAGAAGCATGGGGCTTCCAGTATTCTCCATACGTTTATTACAACGAGCACTGTATTGTTTTTAATCAGGAACACTCTCCAATGTGCATTTCAAGAAAGACCTTTGAACGTCTTCTTGATTTTACAACACAGTTCCCACACTACACTCTCGGAAGCAATGCAGACCTTCCAATCGTAGGCGGTTCAATTCTTACACACGATCATTTCCAGGGTGGTGCTTATAACTTCCCAATGGCAAAGGCACCGATTCGCAAGCAGATTACAATTAAAGGCTTTGAAGATGTAGAGGCTGGAATTGTAAAATGGCCTATGTCTGTTCTCCGCATTAAGAGCGCAGATAAGAACCGTCTTGTTGAACTTGCAGATCACGTACTCAACACCTGGCGAAGCTACACAGATGAAGCAGCCTTTATCTTTGCAGAAACAGATGGTGAAAAGCACAACACCCTGAATCCAATTGTTCGCCGCCGCGGTGACCTTTACGAGATGGATCTTGTTCTCCGCAACAACATTACAACAGAAGAACATCCGCTTGGTGTTTACCATCCTCATGCAGAACTTCATCACATCAAAAAGGAAAACATTGGTCTGATTGAAGTTATGGGACTCGCAATTCTTCCTGGCCGCCTTAAGACAGAATTCAAAGACCTTGCACAGGCTATGATTCAGAACAAGGATATCAGTAAGGATGAAGTTCTTGGAAAGCACGCAGACTGGACAAATGAGCTTAAAGAAAAGTACGGTTCGTTTGCAGAAAAATCAGAAGAAGAAACAATTGATATTCTGAAAAAAGAAACCGGTATTGTTTTCAGTAAGGTACTGGAACACGCCGGCGTTTACAAATGCAATGAGGAAGGCCTCAAAGCATTTGAAAGATTTATTGCAGCATTATAGATACTTTTTGTCATATTCATCAATAGGAATTGGTTTGCTGTAATAGTAGCCCTGAATTACCTCGCAGCCAAGATCGCGGAGTCTGTCTACCTGAGGCTTGCTTTCTGCACCCTCCGCAAGACAGGTAAAGCCAAGTTCTTTTGCGAGAGTAATAATATGCTTAACAACAATAATGTCTTCTTCACGTTCACTTGCAGTAGAAACATTATCAACAAAACTCTTATCAATCTTAAGAGTATCAAGCGGCATTTTTGTAAGAAGAGAAAGAGAGGAATAGCCGGTTCCAAAATCGTCCATTGAAATCTTATAACCTGCCGCCCGTAGTTCTTCGAGCACGTTTATCATATGATCGGTATTGTCATAACCCGCACTCTCAGTAAGTTCAAAATCAATGATGTTGTGATCAATGCCATACTCATCAACAATCGAACTCAGGTGCGAAATTAAATCTTTATCATACATGCGGTTACGCGAAAGGTTTATAGAAACCGGGTACAGTTTCTTACCTTCACTCTTCCAGCGGGCAAGAGCCTCACACACTTTTTTCAAAACTATGTCATCAATTTTTCCGATTGAACCGTCTTTTTCAAAGAATGGAATAAAACGGCCCGGTGACAAAAACTCTTTGTTTTTATAATTCCAGCGAATCAGCGCTTCTGCACCTTTCAGCACTTCCTTATGAATATCAAACTTTGGCTGAAGGTAAACTACAAACTCATCATTTTCAATTGCAGTTTCCACATAAGCCTTAATGTAATTTCCCCAGGAAATGTCGTTGTGCATTTTATCTGAGTAAGTAATGATTTCAGTTTTATTATGATTCTGTCCTAGAGCCTGAGCCATTTTTCCGGCATCGGCAACGCGGTTTCCAAGAGACATTGCTTTCTGCATTGGAACAAAACCACATCTGTAAAAAATCTTGTAATTAGGATCTTCTGGTAAGTGTGAAAGTCTATCGAAAAACTTCTGAAGCTTTTCGATAGTTTCTTCCTCAGGCATATCCTTAATCATCATTGCAAAATTGTCGTTGTGGCAGCGGGCACTTTCATAAACAAAATCTGCATTGTTCATTGCTTCAACCACATTACACAAAACGCGGTTTGCGGCAATATGACCATACACCTCATTTATTACACGAAACTCTTTAATATCAAAATGCACAAAGGCATAATCTGTAATTCCTTTGTTCTGCGGCATTTCAAGAAAAGCCACAAGATGGTTCCAGTTATAATGCCCGGTGATTGAATCATAAAAAGCAAGATTGTAAAGTCTGTTTTTATCAAGCGACTGAGGATCTTTATTTATTACATACTGAGCACTGTCTTTTTCAAGAGTTCCTTCATAAAGGATTCTCATTTTTTTGAAATCTGAAAAAACTTCAATAATGTTTGGATTATCCTGAATTGAAAAATCAGAATACAATCTGTGAGCATCATCATCTTTTGCAATTGAATCAAAAACGCCCTGAATAAAGCCCTTTGTAATTTTTATCTCTTCATCAAGTTCTACGGAATAAAAAAACTTTTCTTCAAGCTCAATAGATTTCAATTCTGAAGGATAGCTTATTCTGGAATCATTTATTCTGTATTCAATACCAATGACTTCCTTTTCAAAAGAGTGAATTAAAAACACTCCAGGAATATCATAAGTTCCAAAAGCATTAACATAAGGCTTAAGTGCTTCCGGCATAATTCCTTTATAATAATCTGAGATTTCTTCTTCGGTTGGAATAATATAATAAAGAATTCTTTTTGGTTTATAGAGCTGGTTCAGTTTATTTATAAACATAAAATCTCCCAAACGCTGCGTAGCAAATCAACATTTTGTTATATAACAATTATTAATACTATAATATCACAGATTTGAGTAATGTGAAAAATTATTTAAGGTTATTTGTGTTTAATTATTTGCGGCGTATATAAACAGTGCGGGTAAATTTAATTTCATCACCAAGAGTTTCACCAACACTCTTTTCAAAATCAGCTTCATTGAATTGCGGGAAAAATACATCACCGTCTTCAACTACTAACTGCACTTCTGTAATATACATCACATCAACATAAGGAAGGGCTTCTTTATAAATGCCATAGCCGCCGGCAATAAAAACATCCCGGCCGTCTTTAGCCGCAAGCTCCAGGGCTTCTTTTACAGAGCCAGCAGTTTCAAGATTTTCACCTTTGAATTGTTTTGTTTTGGAAACAACAATTGTTTTTCGGTTTGGGAGAGGATGTCCTATTTCTTCATAAGACTTACGTCCCATAATAACAATATTTCCGGTAGTCAGTTCCTTGAACTGTTTCTGCTCCCCTTCTATTTTCCAGGGGATTCTTCCGTTTTTTCCGATTACATTATTAATTGAACGAGCTACTATTAATCCAGTCATAATCAAAATAAAAAAAGCGTTGCGCCAGAAAATCAGACACAACGCTTTTTGGTTTAATCAGATATTATCTGAGACCACTTGCCTCAGCTTCTGTTGCACCCTTCCAGAACTGGCTGCGTCCGAAAGGACCAACTTTACCGCGCATTTCAAGAGTGTCTACCTTGTATTTCTTTCCGTCTGCTTTGTGGAAAGTAATTTCGCAGGCATATCGTTTTCCGTCACCCGGATCAATGATATATCCGCCAGACCACTTACCTTCAGCTGTCTTTGACAAATCCCAAATCCATGTTGTTCCGACAGAACGCAAAGTACCAACATCAACACCATTCATAAAGTTGTCGTAATGCTTACCCTTTCCGCCATCAGCAATCTGATCCTGTGGTAAATCTGCAAGTGAAAGAATTTTTCCGCTGAGCTTTCCACCCTCCTGCCAGATCTGCCATCCGGCTGTTGGCTGGTTAGTCTTTTCATCAACACTAATCCAGAAACCTTCTGCAGGATCTGCTGCAAAACACATTGTTCCAATTAAAAGAACAGCTGCAAATAAAGCAATAATTTTCTTCATTTCAATCTCCTAGAAAAAAATATATTGTTAATTGTAGCACAGGTTTTACGAGCGTTCAACTAATTCTGCAAGCATACAAAGGCCTTCTACAATAGCCTCGTGCTCTTTTGGAGCAATGCGTGCATAAAGTGTGTCGGGAGTGTCGTCCGGCATAACAGGGACGCGCTTTTGGATAAGAATACGGCCGGTATCACATCCACCGTCGGCAATGTGAATTGTACAGCCGCTTTCTTTTTCGCCGGCTGCAATAACTGCCTCATGAACGTGATGGCCAAACATGCCGACTCCGCCAAACTTTGGCAGCAGAGCCGGATGAAGATTTATAATTCTGTTTTCGTATTTTTTAAGAATGTCGCCGGCAAGAACAGTAAGACAGCCCGCTTCAACAATAGCCTCGGCTCCGTATTGTTCACAAGCCTCAAGCATAGCGTTTGAAACAGCAAGACGTTTAGTATCGCGGTCAGAAGCCTTAGCAACCTCTTCACCCATTACAGCGTAAGGAGAACAGATTGCAGTCGGGATTCCAGCCTTGGCAGCACGCTCCAGCGCAAAAGCTTTTTTAGAATCAGAAATTACGCAGACAATTTCGTAAGGACAAGAGTCGCCCTGTGACTTTTCATAATCAATCAGTGCCTGTAAATTAGTACCACCGCCACTAACAAGAACCGCTGTTTTTAATACCATGATTACATCCCCAAAAATGGATTGCTTCGCTACGCTCGCAATGACGACGCGTCACGTCATTGCGAGGAGCGCAGCGACGTGGCAATCCAATTAGTCTTCAAAAAGAACAGCGTCTTTCTGGCTGTTTACTTCGCCCTTAGCATATTCAACGCGGCCAATCTTATAAGCCTTCATATCTGGGCAGTAATCTTTATGATACTTAGAAGCATTAGCATTGAACATTTCAACAATAGCATCAGCTTCTTTTGAATTAACAGCAAGAACAAAACCAATACCCATATTGAAAGTATTGTAAACGTTATCAAAGTCAGCACCACGGCGAATAAGTTCACCAAATACAGGAGGAATATCCCAAGATGCGCGCTTGATAACAGAAATCAGCTGCTTCTTTCCTTCCTTAGCCTTTGGATACATACGTGGAATATTTTCAAAGAATCCACCACCAGTTACGTGAACCATACCATGGATAGCCTTGCGGTATTTACCGAGAACTTCCATAACAGGTTTAACATAAATACGTGTAGGTGTAAGAAGAACTTCACCAATAGTCTTACCTGTATCAGTTCCGTTTACAACAAATGGATCATTTACATTTGGAACAAGCTTACGAACAAGGCTGAAGCCGTTTGAATGCACACCAGTAGAAGAAAGACCAATAAGAACATCGCCTTCGCGGATCTCCTCACCAGTAATCATTTCTTTCTTTTCACCAACGCCAACACCAAAGCCGGCAAGGTCATATTTTCCAACATCATAGAAGCCAGGCATTTCAGCAGTCTCACCACCAAGGAGAGCACAACCAGTATCAACACAACCGTCTGCAACACCCTTTACAAGGTCAGCAGCAACATCAGCATCAAGCTTACCGCAGGCAACATAATCAAGGAAGAACAATGGCTGAACACCAGAGCAGAGAATATCGTTTACGCTCATGGCAACACAGTCAATACCAACAGTGTCATACTTCTTCATCTGGAAAGCAACATCAAGCTTAGTTCCAACACCGTCAGTTCCGCTTACCATAACCGGGTTCTTATATCCCTTAGGAATCTCGAACATACCGTTAAAACTTCCAAGACCAGTCAAAAGCCCCGGAATAGCAGTTCTCTTTGCATGATCCTTGTACTTATTTACCGCGCGGTAACCTTCTTCTACGTCAACACCAGACTCTTTGTAGTTTGCCATTGTTTGCTCCTATATTTATTTAGGAGGGGGAAGTCTCCCCCTAGCTCGCACTGCGTTGCTCGCTACCCCTTCTAGCGGGGGCACCCCGCAACGCCCCGTATTTACAGATTAAAATTTAATATCAATACCACTTGCAGCTGCATCCGATGCCAGCTTAGCACGGAAAGCCTTAAGTTTTTCTGAAAGTTCCTTATCATTCAATGCAAGAATCTGCAGCGCAAGATAAGCCGCATTCTTAGCAGAATTAATACCTACAGTTGCAACCGGAATCTGTGGCGGCATCTGAACAATGCTCAAGAGTGCATCCATTCCGCCAAGACCATTTGATTTGTCGCTTACGCACTCAAGAGGAACACCAATTACAGGAAGTGTTGTAATTCCCGCAATTACTCCAGGGAGTGCAGCTGCAAGACCAGCGCCGGCAATGATAACCTGACATCCGTCTTTTTCAACCTGTTCAACTGTCTGCTTAAGTAAAGCCCCGGCACGATGGGCAGAAATGATAAATGCCTTGTATTCCACGCCGAACTCTGTGAGAATGTCGGCAGCCTTTTTCATGGTGTCCTTGTCGGACTTAGAACCGAAAAAAATCGCAACTTTCATAGGAGAGTTATATCATAAATCAGCATTCGTCACAAGCAGAGAGTTCTAAATAGCAGAGGCTGAGCGAGAGAGGGTGTGAAATACAGCATCGCATTTTTATGATATTTCTCTTCTAAACTTTTACCTGATACTGCAGCAACAGAATACGTAACTCTTCAATGTTTGAAACATTAAAAATCTTGAAGATATCTGCGAAGATTTTCTTTACTGTAGAAAGACTAACGAAATATTTCTCGCTGATTTCTTTGTAGCTAAGTTTATTGTGAATATGTTCCATCAGGAAGGTAATCTGGCGTTCGTTCAGGTTGTAGTCTGAAAGGCTGATGGTGGAACCTGCCGGCTTACCGATAATCGTGTTGTTCTCGCGAACGTTGTGCGGAATCAGGCAGGAAAGCTTTGCTTTGAGAATCGAATAAATCCAAAGGTAAAAGGCAAAGCAGAAGGCAGAATAGCCCATTGCAATAAACATACCCTTAATGCCGTGAGTGTAAGACAGAGTGATAGTAATCATATGCAAAACAAACATGACAACAATAGGCTTTTTTGATTTATTCAAAAGAAGATCTGAACACAAAATATAAATTATAGCAGCATAGAAAAAGAAAATTCCAAGCTCTTCGTAATTTGTTAGGATTGTAAGCACACTTTCAATCAGAAGAATTGAAATCATCAGATAAGAATTTGGTCTGATAATGTGAATGATAGTGAGAAATACACAGATAAAATGAACTACAGGAATTACAATACTTGTATCTGCAATTTTTTCAATAATGGAATTTGGGTCACCATTAAAAAATACACTTGTTATAGCAGCAATAAGCAGAAATAATAAACCGACAACAGCAACAACCCTCTCCGAGCTGATTCTGTTTCTATTCATAGTTCTTCTATTATAGCATAAAAATGCATTTTTACCAATAACAAAATATTATAATTTTTCATATTACAAAGATTTACTGATGCAGATACAGGCATTTTCTCCGTCCATTGCACTCGAAACAATTCCGCCCGAATAGCCCGAACCTTCCCCACAAGGGTACAGACCGCTGAGCGCAGTACACTCAAAAGTTTCCTTGTCGCGCAGAACACGAACCGGTGTACTTGTACGGGTTTCAGGGGCAATCATAAGGGCATCTTTGCAGATAAAGCCATGCATATTACGGTCAATCTGTTCAAAACCTTTTTTAAGACGCTCACTGATGTGAGAAGGAAGCCAGCTTCCAAGTTCAGAAGAAACTAGGCCCGGTGTATAACTTGAAGAAGGCAGATCTGAAGATTTACGACCTGCAAGGAAGTCTGTAAGACGCTGTGCCGGAGCTGCCTGTCCGTTTCCGTTTTTATATGCCAGAGTTTCAATTTCACGGCGAAAGAATAAGCCTGCAAGTTGAGGGCATCCGGCAGCGGCTGCCTGCTCATGAAATTTCTGAGGAATATCTTCCGGGCGAATCTCTACTACAATAGCTGCATTAGACCACTTTGAATTACGGGCTGCAGCAGACATTCCGTTTACAACAATTTCATCAGGACCAGAGCTTGAAGGAACTACAAATCCTCCCGGACACATACAGAACGAATACACACCGCGTTCTTCAACCTGAGTAGTTACACGATATTCTGCAGCGCCAAGGCCGGAATCCGCCCCCCGCCCGTGATACTGAATCGAATCAATAAGAGTGCGCGGATGTTCCACGCGCACCCCAGCCGCAAAAGTTTTTGCTTCCAGAGCGGCGGGGGCCACACGGGCAAGCATTTCATAAATGTCCGTAGCGGAATGCCCAGTAGCAAGCAGAACCGCATCGCCACGGAATGTAGCCTTTTCGCCGGTAAATACGTTCTGCGCTTCCACGCCACATACACGCGGTTTGTCATCGGCTCCACCGCGGGCGCTGCCGTCCCCTTCATCAATTATCAGATTTGTAACACGCTCGTTAAAGTAGAACTCCCCGCCCAGCTCAATAATTTTATCGCGCATAGCATTAATCACCTGCGGAAGCCGGTCAGTTCCTATGTGCGGATGAGCGTCGGTAAGAATCTTTTCGTCCGCGCCAAAATAATTAAAAATCCTCAAAATTGAGCTTATGTCGCCGCGCTTATTACTACGCGTATACAACTTTCCGTCCGAAAAAGTACCAGCCCCGCCCTCTCCAAAGCAGTAATTTGAGTCAGCATTTACCTGGTCGCGGGTACTGATTAAAGCAATATCCTTTTTACGCTGGCGGGTCTGAGTGCCGCGCTCAATAACAACTGGTTTTATGCCCTGTTCAAGCAGTTTAAGAGCACCAAAAAGTCCCGCAGGACCAGCGCCAACAATAATAACAGAGTGAGTCCCTTCGACTCCGCTCAGGGACCGATCAACCGGGCGCCATTTTGGCTGCCATTCACCGGCGGCTTCCGGTTTTTCGCCTATATAAACCTTATAACGAAGATGCAGCTTTAGCTGGCCGTGTCTGGCATCTATAGATTTCTTTACAAAAACAGCCTCAAAGGAATCTGTTTTAATATTATTTTTCTGAAGTTCTTTTCTGATGAGATTGTTATGAAGTCCCGAGTTCTTTTCGTCTTCGGGTTTAACTGTAATTGTGAGTTCCTTAATCATTAAGGACAGTATAAAAGATATTTAAACAAAAAAAAAGTTCTTAGACTGTAGACTCTCCAACCTTACAGTCCAAGAACTCCCTCACCGATAACAAAACGGCTCTCCGATATAAACTCTCTCTTAGCAACGCTTTGATATATAGTTTTTGCTAAGTGCTTGTCGATAAATAACTTTTTTATTTTCATACTTTTAACTTTAATGTAACTTTAATTTATGTTTATAACATAACGGGAAATTTTCCAGCCGTCAATAAGTTTATTTACGATTTAACCAAAGTTAATCAAAAAATAACCACAGTTAATAAAATATTACTGTGGTCATTTTAAAAACTTCAAATTTGTGCTCTATCCGTGCTGTTATTTTTATATAAAACAGATATTTTAGAGGATAGATTTGAAGAACTGCTGAAGTCTTTCACTCTTAGGATGCTGGAAAAGCTCATCAGGAGTACCTTCTTCCTCAATATATCCTTCATTCATAAACAAAACACGGTCTGCAACTTCTCTTGCAAAGCCCATTTCGTGAGTTACAACCACCATTGTCATACCGTCACGGGCAAGATCTTTCATAACTTCAAGAACCTCACCTACCATCTCAGGATCAAGGGCAGAAGTCGGCTCATCAAAAAGCATTACATCAGGGTGCATTGCAAGTGAACGAACAATTGCAATTCTCTGCTTCTGACCACCACTTAAGGTAGAAGGATAAACATTTGCCTTATCAGGAAGCCCAATTCTCTCAAGAAGTTCCATAGCTTCTTTTTCAGCTTCTTCCTGAGTCTTAAGCTTAAGAGTTACAGGCGCAAGAGTAATATTCTGCATTACTGTAAGATGAGGGAACAGATTAAAATGCTGGAATACCATTCCCATCTTCTGGCGGCAAAGATCAAGATTTGTTTTAGGATTAGTTAAATCATTACCTTCAAAAAGAATCTGTCCTCCATCCGGAGTTTCAAGTCTGTTCAAACAGCGCAGGAAGGTACTTTTTCCAGATCCAGAAGGTCCAATTATTACTATCTTCTCACCTTTTTCTATTTTAATAGAAACATCTTTCAATACATTCAGCTTTCCAAAGCTGATTTTAAGATTCTTAACTTCTATCACTTTTTGCCATCCTTTTTTCGAACAGGCCGAAAAGCTTTGTAAGACCTACTGTAAGCACAAGATAAATTGCCGCACATGTCAAAAGCGGAATCCATGCGTTATAAGTTGCATTACGGATCATATCTCCGGCTTTTGTCATATCCATTACAGCAATAAAGCTTGCAACAGAAGTCTCTTTAATTAATACGATAAACTCACTTGTATATGTTGGAAGAACTGCTTTAACTGCCTGTGGAAGTACAATCTTAAAGATTGTCTGCCACTGACTCAGTCCTAAAGAACGGCCGGCTTCTGTCTGCCCCGGGTCAATTCCCTGAATTCCGGCACGGAAAATTTCTGTACAGTAAGCACCAGAGTTAAAACCGTAAGCAAGAATTGCGACAAGAAGACGATTCAAACCAAGAGGTGCAAAAATTACAAAGTAGAAAATCATCAGCTGAGTTGCAAGTGGAATACCACGAAGCACGGTTGTATAAACCTCGGCAATACCTTTAAGAAGTTTATTACCAGAAACCTTCATAAGGGCAAGAAGAAAACCTATAACAGTTCCAATTAAGATTGCACAGATAGCGATGAGAATTGTAACTCCCAGTCCCTGCACTATCAGCATGTAACGCTGTCCTGCAATCATCGTATCAATAAAAGATTGAATCATAAAACCTCAGTTAAAAAACAATATTCCCCGGAAGACCGGGGAATGTAATTTATTTTGTTAGCCGCAAATTATTCAACAGTCATTGCGAGGAGCCCAAGGGCGACGTGGCAATCCATATTGTAGATTGCTTCGCTACGCTCGCAATGACGCCGATTGTTTGTTGGCTTTATTTACGAACAATAATAACCTGCTCAGATTCAAAATATGTTTCTGAGAAGTCTACGTTCTTTTTGCGTTCTTCGTTTACAGACATACCAGCTGCAATGAAGTCGATTGTTCCAGACTGAAGAGCAGGAATAAGGCTGTCGAATGCCATATCTACAACTTCAAGCTTCATGTCGGCATTCTTAGCAATTTTCTGTCCCATTGTGATATCAAAACCAACAATGTTCTTTCCTTCAACATACTCAAATGGAGGGAAAGCAGCATTTGTACCAAGCTTTACAACCTTGCTTGCAGAAGAAGTTTCTGTTGCAGGAATTGAGATTTTTCCATCAGCTGGCATAAATGCGTTTACAAGAGCTTCATATTCTCCGTTCTTTTTCATATCTTCAATTGTCTTATTAATAGAAGAAAGAAGTTCTTCGTTACCCTTCTTTACAGCAATTGCATATGCTTCTTTGTTATCAGCAAATACTTTGTCGTGAAGGATTTTAAGATCTGGGTTACGTTCAACAATTGCTTTTGCAGGAAGTTCATCAAGTACAACAGCATCAATAGCACGATTCTTAAGATCAAGAGCTGCATCCATACCTGTTTTGAAAGATGCAATGTTAGCGTTTGTAACATTATCCTGAACCCAAGCTTCACCTGTAGTACCAGCCTGTACACCAATTTTCTTTCCAGCAAGGTCTGCTACAGAATTTATTTCAACTTTTGATTTTGAGCATCCAGTGAATGCGAGTGCTGCAGCAAGAGCTGCACATATTACGGTAATCTTTTTCATATAAACACCTCGGGAAGTAATATACAGTTTTTTGCATAAATATTCAATATTTTTGTATATTTATTTATTCAGATTCCTTACTCATTTTCCGGGTGTTTTACACTGAATATTTATTTCCGTTCTCAGCTAAGATTACAGCCGAGAAAATCAAAAGACAACCAAAGAACATTCTTGTGGTAAACGCTTCATGCAAAACAATTGTACTGAAAAGAATTCCAAATACAGACTCAAAGCTTAAGAATACCGAAGAAATCGCTGAGCCTACATATTTTAACCCAAGATTCTGAAGGCTGAAACAAAGCATTGTACTCAAAAGCCCAAGATACAGCATTGAAACAATTACTCTAGGATTTTGCACACCTTCAACTGGAACCGGCCCATCAAAAAATGGTGCAGAAAGCCAGCCTAAAACAGCACAGACTACAAACTGCAGCAGAGTTAGAAAAAGAGTATCATCTCCCTGGTCTGCGTATCTTGCAGTCCAGACAATATGCATTGCAAAGAACAAACTGCAGATAAGTGTAAGCCAGTCACCCCTGTTCAAGCCCACAGCATCCCCTGCTCCAAGTGCCAGAAAACCAATTCCTGTCATTGAAAGAAGAGCCGCAACAAATACATACCAGCCCGGGCGGTCTTTATACATAATCCATAAAAGAATTGGAATGAGAATTACATAATTAGTTGTAAGAAAGGCGTTTTTACCGGCTGTTGTAAAATCACAGCCTATTGTCTGAGTTGTATACGCTATAAAAAGAAAAACTCCTGTCAAAAGTGCATGGCGTATATAGCGGGCATCAAGCAACTTCCATTTTTTTATAAAAACAAGCCCCATGGCAATAGCAGCAATTGAATAACGGAAAGCAATCATGTAAACCGCGCCAATATAATCAAGACTGTCTTTTACAATAACAAAAGCAAAACCCCAGATAGCCGCAGTAAGCAAAAGCCCCGCACTGGCAATAACAGAAACAAATTTTTTATTCATAAACAAAATTTAATAATGAAGTTGTTTGTAGTCAAGAGACCGGTGGAAACAAAATTATGCCGAACATGAAAAATGTTTGTGCGCGAGTGGAAGCGGACACCAAAAACATCAGGAGCATATTTGGCGAATGCCATAAAAATAAAAAGAGAACTTCAGTATGAAGTTCTCTTTTTATTTCAAAAAAATGCGAGTTTGTTTTTGGCTTCCGCTGCAACGGAAGCACAAACATTTTTTAAGATGTCAGTTATTTAACTTCCACTCTCTTCAAATGCCAGATGTCGCGAACGTAATCTTCGATTGTACGGTCGCTCGAGAACTTACCTGCATTAGCAATATTCTTGAGAGCCATCTTAGCCCAAGCCTTCTTATCACCATAAGCCTCAGCGATTCTCTCGCGAGCCTTACAGTAAGAATCAAAGTCTGCAAGAACGTAGTAAACGTCTGGGCGCTGACCTTCTACACCGTAAATCAAAGAATCATGAAGTTCCTTGAAGAGCTGGTGAGTTGGATCATATGTACCGTCAACAAGCTGCTCTACAACTTTTGCAAGAGCTGGGTTGCGGTCAAGATATTCCTGTGGGTTGTAAGAGTGGTCTGCTTCCATCTTCTTGATTTCTTCAGTCAAAAGACCGAATACAAAGCCGTTTTCTTTTCCAGCTTCTTCAAAGATTTCGATGTTAGCACCATCCATAGTTCCCAAAGTCAAAGCACCGTTGAGCATGAACTTCATGTTTGAAGTTCCAGAAGCTTCAAGACCTGCAGTAGAAATCTGCTCTGAAACATCAGCAGCAGGGAAAATCTTTTCTGCAACAGATACACGGTAGTTTTCAATAAATACTACACGGATCTTTCCGCGAACACGGCGGTCATTGTTGATGCGCTCTGCAACAGTGTTAATCAATTTGATAATTGACTTTGCACGGCGGTAACCAGAAGCAGCCTTTGCACCAAAGATGAAAGTGCGTGCCGGTGGGTTATAACTTGGATCTTCTACAAGGCGGTTGTAGATGTACATTACATGGAGAATGTTCAAAAGCTGACGCTTGTACTCGTGGAGACGCTTAACCTGAACATCAAAAATACTTTCTGGATCAAGGAACTCGTTCTGAGCGTGCTTGAGGTAGTCTGCAAGAGCCTGCTTGTTTTCTGTCTTGATTTTGATAAGAGCATTGATTGAATCATCATCATCAAGATATTTTTCAAGGCCCTTAAGCTGAGAAAGATCTTTTTCCCAACCGTGACCAATTCTTTCTGTAATGAACTTTGCAAGTTCTGGGTTTGCGTTCAAGAGCCAGCGGCGCTGTGTAATACCGTTAGTCTTGTTGTTGAACTTCTCTGGGTAAAGTGTGTACCAGTCTTTAAGTTCTGCAGTCTTCAAAAGTTCTGTATGAAGTTCTGCTACACCGTTTACGCTGAAGCAGGCATGAATTGCCATCCAAGCCATGTAAACCATGTTGTTATGGATGATTGCCATGTGCTCGTGCTTGTAGTAATCGTTAGGGAACTTCTGGCGCAGCTCAATTACGAGACGGCGGTTGATTTCCTCAACAATCTGATATACACGTGGAAGGAGTCCCTGGAAGATTTCGATTGGCCACTTCTCAAGAGCTTCTGCAAGAATTGTGTGGTTTGTATAAGCAAATGTATGAGTTACTACATCCCATGCTTCATCCCAGCTTACATTGTATTCATCAAGAAGAATACGCATAAGTTCAGGAATAGCAACTACTGGGTGTGTATCGTTAAGCTGAATTACGTGGAGCTCGGCAAACTTAGAGAAGTCTGTTCCGTGGTCTGCAACGTAGTGACGAACGAGGTCCTGCAAAGAAGCAGAAGAGAAGAAGTACTGCTGCTTAAGGCGGAGAGCTTTTCCGCTTGGACCGTTATCATTTGGATAGAGAACGCGGCTGATATTTTCTGCGCTGTTCTGGCGTTCTACGGCACGGTTATAGTCCATGCTGTTGAAAAGCTGAAGGTCAAATCCGTTTGGAGATGAAGCCTGCCACAAGCGCAAAGTATTTACAGTCTTTGTATCAAAACCAATGATTGGCATATCATAAGGAGTTGCTGTAACTTCTTCTGCATTTTCAATGAAGAAGCGTGGATTTCCTTCCGGAGTTTTTCCGTAAGCAATGTTTCCACCAAACTTTACAGTAACTGCAAGGTCGGAACGTTTAATTTCCCAAGGATCGCGGTGCTGGAGCCAGTTATCAGGATATTCAACCTGATATCCGTCTTCAATACGCTGCTCGAACATACCGTATTCATAGCGGATACCGTATCCGTGTCCAGGGTAGTCGAGAGTTGCAAGAGAGTCGAGGAAGCAGGCAGCAAGACGGCCAAGACCACCATTACCAAGACCAGCATCAGGCTCTTCATCTTCAATCATATTGAAGTCAATGTTCATTTCCTTAAGAACTTCTATTACAGAATCCTTAATGCCGCAGTTAATAAGGTTGTTGCTGAGTGCACGACCCATCAGAAATTCTGCAGAAAGATAATAAAGCTGCTTTGTAGGCTTCTTATCATACTCATTACGGGTTGCCATCCAGTTTGGCATTACCAGCTCTAAAGCAGACGCAGAAACAGCATCAAAAAGGTCATGTTTGTTGGCTTGTGTAATATCTTTTCCATACTGGCGGCGAAGGCGCGCAGAAAGATTAGCCTTAAACTCTTCTTTGTTGAATTCCATGATAAATAATCCTCCTGAATTTATTTACTCATTAAAATCACAGTAGCTCCAGAAATCAAAACATATCTTCTTTGTTCTGTCAGAAGCTCCTCATTTCCTTTATCTAATATATCATCAGGACTTTCAATGGCAGTGTCCGCAACGCGGTACCATTTCTTGTTTCCTGGTAATGTCGGTAAGGTAATTGTCAGATCATACTGATCAAGGTTTGTAGCAACGTAGAAATCATTATCTACTTCAAGTCCGTCCAGCTTAAAGGCAAGGAATCTGTTCATCTTTGCCCAGTCCGGATTCTTTGCATTAATATCGTACCATGAGATTTCAGGGATTGCGCCTGTCTCATAAGTATCGCGGAAGAATCGTACTCTGCTGAATACATTGTGACTGCGACGAATCTCAATAAGTCTTGAAGTAAAACGCACAAGGTCTTTATTGTGCTCTGCAAGTTTCCAGTTGAACCAGCTCAGCTGTGTATCCTGGCAATATGCATTGTTGTTACCAAGCTGAGTACGGCGCATTTCGTCTCCACCGAGCATCATTGGAACACCCTGTGAGACAAAAAGATAAATCAAAAAGTTTTTGATAGTTTTACGACGGGCATGTTCTATTTTAGGATTTGTACACTCCCCTTCAAAACCATTGTTGTAGCTTAAGTTGTCATCGGAACCATCACGGTTTCCTTCGCCGTTTTCTTCATTATGCTTGTAGTTATAGCTTACAAGATCATTAAGAGTAAAACCGTCATGAGCAGTAATGAAGTTGATGGAAGCGAGCGGTGAACGGCCACTGTGATTGTAGCAGTCTGAACTTCCGCTTATGCGGGTTGCAGCAGCTGTAGAAAGATGTTCGTCTCCACGAAGGAAGCGTCTCATATCATCACGGAAGCGTCCGTTCCATTCACTCCAGCGGTTATTGTAACCGCCAGGGAAACCGCCAAGCTGATAAAGGCCGGCACAGTCCCAAGGTTCTGCAATAATTTTTGTATGAGCCAGAACCGGGTCATCATTAATTGCGGCAGTGAGCAGCGGGAAGTCATTATTAAGCGGAGCACCATTCTGTGCACGGGTAAGGATAGAAGCAAGGTCAAAACGGAAACCGTCTACATGCATTTCCAGAACCCAGTAACGAAGGCTGTCCAGGATAAAGCTTGCTGTAATTGGATGATTACAGTTCATGCTGTTTCCGCAGCCGCTGAAATTCATATAGTAATTTTTATCACTTGCAGGAAGAGAATAATAAACATCATTCTGTAAACCGCGGAACTCAAAAGTATAACCGCGTTCATTTCCTTCTGCAGTGTGGTTGTATACAACATCAAGAATAACTTCAATGCCAGCCTTATGCAGAGTCTTTACCATCTGCTTAAACTCGCGAACTGGTCCGCCAGGAGTTTTATCTGCGGCATAAGAAGTCTTTGGTGCAAAGAATCCGATTGTACTGTAGCCCCAGTAATTTACCAGAAGCTCTCCAGTACGAGGATTTGTATTTGCATTTTCGTTTTCATCAAATTCAAAAAGAGGAAGAAACTCAACTGCTGTGATTCCAAGCTTTTTAAGGTAATCAACTTTTTCTTCAAAACCGCGGTAGGTTCCGGCAATTTCGCGAGGAAGGCCAGAAGACTCAGAAGCGGTGAAGCCTTTTACATGAGTTTCATAAATAATAGTATTTTCCAGAGGTCTCTTAAGCGGGCGGTCCCCTTCCCAGTCAAAATTATCATCATCAACAACGACACACTTTGGAAAATCAGAAAGATCCTGAAGCTCGCCTCCAAGGTTTCCTTCAAAGCCATGCTTCCAGAGATTGTTATAAGAACGGAATACAGAACCTGGTGTAAAGGCTTTTGCATAAGGATCAAAAAGATATTTATGGGGATTAAAACGAAGTCCTCTAGGTGGGATATAAGGTCCATCAACCTTGTAAAGATAAAGCGCGCCCTCTCCAAGGCCCTCAATAAAGATGTGCCATACGTCTCCTGTACGGTTATTATGAGGATCAAACTCTATAACCGCAGAAGGCTTTTGATCTAATTCACTCTCAAAAAGCACAAGGCTCACTTTTGTTGCATCGTGGCTGTAAACTGAAAAATTCACGCCGCCGTCAGTAAGCACCGCGCCAAAGCCAAGAGGCTTTCCGTTATGAACCTTAAAATCAGTCATATTTAAATATTTTAACACAGTTAAAACAGAAATTCTATAAATAAATTCCTAAGTTATATGATTTTCGTATGATAATGGTTAATCCTGAAAACTTGTGTTATAATAGTAAAAATATGAGTGATGAAATCAAATCTAACGAAAATAACGAACCTCTGCGCACTGCCGTTGTTGCAATCATCGGACGCCCTAGTGCCGGAAAATCTACCTTTCTCAACACTGCCTGCCAGGAGCCTGTAAGTATTGTTTCTCCTATTCCGCAGACAACCCGTAACGCAATTAAAGGAATTGTAAATACTTCTTTTGGTCAGTTGATTTTTATTGATACACCCGGCTACCACGATTCAGAAAAAAAACTCAACCTTCGTCTGCGCAACGTTACAGAAAGCCAGCTTGAAGGAATAGACTGTGTACTTTATGTAATTGACTCTACCCGCTCACCTGGAGAAGAAGAAGCTAAAACTGCAGCCCTTCTCAAAGGCTTGCAGTCTAAGGTTGTAGTTGCAATCAACAAGTGTGATTTACCTTCCAGCCGCCCGCTGCCTGTACGCCAGTTTGTAAGCGAACAGCTGCCTAACGTTCCGGGAAGCCGCATTTTTGAAATGTCTGCAGAAAAGGACACAGGAATCAATGAAGTACTCAAAGCCCTTTATGATATTTCTCCAGAAGGTGAGCCTGTTTATGATGAAGAACTTTACACCGATCAGGATCTTACTTTCCGCGTTTGCGAAGTAATCCGCGGTGAAGCTATTAACCGCCTGCAGGACGAAATTCCTCACGCAGTTTATGTTGAAGTTGCAGATGTTGAACACCGCAATGAAGGCAAAAAATTGTGGATCCGCGCCTTCCTTTGTGTTGAACGAGAAAGCCAGAAAGGAATTGTAATCGGAAAAGGCGCTTCAAAAATTAAAGAAATCAGAACTGCTGCCGTTAAAAAACTCAGCGAAATCTATATTCAAAAAATAGACCTGGATTTACAGGTAAAAGTAGATAAGAACTGGAGGCAACGCGACTACACTCTGAACCGACTCATTCCACAGCAAAAGTAACTATATAGAGTACAATCGCCGATATTGTAATATGCTGTCTTTAGAAAAAGGGATGGACAATGTCCATCACGTTTTGGAAACAGATGACATAATAAACATCGCGCTCCGAATGCTTGCCTGCATAAACCGGGAAGCTGTTCAACACAGCATAAGGACAGCGTATCTTTCTTACAAGGTCGCAAGTGAACATCCAATGGCAAAAGAATGCAAGATGGAAAATCTTGTGTTCCTTGCCCTCTTTCACACAATAGGCTTTTTCCGCGAAGACATTCATTTCGATTACATTCCTCATCAAAGCAACATGAACTTTTTTGCACACGACAAAGTAATTAAAAGTAAATACGTTTTTGCCTGCTACTATCTGGATTACATGACTCCGGTAAAAGCAGATGCTCTTCCAATTCAGAATTTCCTGCAGCCTCATAATAAAGATCTTCGGGAATTCCTTTATCAGGAAGAATACAAAGACATCATTTACATGTGTGCAAGAATCAGTGACTATGTAATGAAGAATCCGGATTCTGCGCTGCCAGAAAATCTGAATGTAATTGATCCGGGCTATTTTGCCCCTGAGTATGTAGAAGCTTTTAAAAAGCTGAACAAGGGCAATGCACTTACAGATGCCATCAAATCAGAAAGTCATATCAGTGAACTTTCAAAATATATTTCTACAATCCGTTTTAATCAGGAAGATAACAAGAGCCTTGAGAGAATGCTTGTACAGCTTCTGGACTTTAAGAGTACATCTACGATGAAGCATTCAATTAACACTTCAAGCTATGCACTTTCTCTGGGCCTTCGTCTTAATCTTGATTCAAAAAATCTTACAACTCTTTACAACAGCGCCTTCCTTCATGACATAGGAAAGATTGCAACTCCACAGCGCATTCTTGAATTCCCTGGCAAGCTTTCTCCGGAAGACATGGGAATTATGCGCCATCATGTAAATCATTCTAAACGAATTTTAAACGGCTTTGTTCCAGAAGAAGTTCTTGAAACAGTTTACCGCCATCACGAAAAATTAAACGGAACTGGTTACCCTCGCCATATTAAAGGAAAAGATCTTACTCTTCTGCAAAGAATTCTTACTGTTGCAGACATTACAAGTGCACTCAATGACAGCCGCAGTTATAAATGTGAATTCTCAAAAGAAAAAACAATTTCCATTATTCAAAAAATGACGGACAAGGGCGAGCTGGATCCAACCATCACAAAATATGTTCTTGAAGATTTTGATGAGCTTTTGCAGGAGCAGAATGTTTTGCAGAGCATGCTCAGCGTAGACTTCAGTAAGGTTATTACAAACTACAACGACTACATTTTGAGTGACATGGGTATGATGGCTGATTCTCTGTTGAATAATGCAGATGCCGATGACATTGAAGAAGTAGAAGAGATTGATGAGCTTGAAGAAGACGGGGAACCTGGAGATCTCGGAGATCTGGAAGAAATCTAAATCTCCGCGGTGATTGAGTCTGACGAAATTACCGCAGAACTGCCGAAACCCCGTTCTTGTTAAACCCTCCCCTTTTCATTATATTATCTATTATATGGAAACAACTTATAAGACTCAGGGCGTTTGTGCACGCTCTATTACTTTTACAAAAAATGATGACGGCACAATCACCAACATCAGCTTTGAAGGCGGCTGCAACGGCAACCTTAAGGCAATTTCTAAGCTCTGCGAAGGCATGAAGGTTGAAGAAATTGTTGAAAAGCTCAAGGGTAACACCTGCGGCTTTAAGAGCACAAGCTGCGCTGATCAGCTGGCTATCGCTGTAAGTAAATAATTTTTTAGAGGATATATATGGCACTTGAATGTGGTATTGTTGGACTTCCAAACGTTGGAAAGTCTACTATTTTTTCGGCTTTGACTGCGGCTCCTGCTGCGGCAGAGAATTTTCCTTTCTGTACAATTGATCCTAACATCGGTATTGTTGATTTACCAGATGAACGTCTCGACTTCCTTGCTAGCATTCACAATCCTAAAAAGAAGACACCTGCAAGCGTAAAGTTTGTTGATATTGCAGGTTTGATTAAGGGGGCAAGTAACGGTGAAGGTCTTGGAAACAAGTTCCTTGCAAACATCCGCGAGTGTTCTGTAATTGCTCACGTTGTACGCTGTTTTGATAACCCTGATATTATGCACGTTCGCGACAATGCAAACGAAGCAGCCCCAATCGACCCTGAAAGCGATATTCTTACTATTAACTGGGAGCTCTGCCAGGCAGACTTGAATACAATCGAAGCCCGCCAGGACAAGGTTACCCGTGCAATCCGCTCTCTTGGAAAAGAAGAAGAAAAGAAATACGCTCCATGGATTTCTGCAGTTGCAAAGATTAAGCCTCTTCTCCAGGACGGAAAGTGTGCTCGTACAGCTAATTTGACTGACGACGAGCGCAATGCACTTTACGACATGTTCCTTCTCACAATGAAGCCTACAATTTATGTAGCAAACGTTGATGAAGATTCTATTGAAGCACAGACTAACAAATACGTAGAAATCGTAAAAAAATATGCTGCAGAAGAAAACTCAGAAGTTGTTGTAATCTGTGGTAAATTCGAAGCTGACCTTGCAGAAATCACAGATCCTGCAGACCGCAAGGACTTTATGGACAGCGTTGGACTTAAGGAAAGCGGACTTGCTACCCTCGCCCGCAAAACTTATCACCTTATGGGCCTCCGCACCTTCTTTACCGGCGGACCTGATGAGTGCCGTGCCTGGACAATTCACGCAGGCGACAAGGCTCCACGCGCTGCCGGCGTAATCCACACAGACTTTGAAAAAGGTTTTATCAAGGCCGAAGCCTACACAATCGACGACCTCCGCCAGTACAAAGACGAAGCTGCAATCAAAGCAGCCGGTAAGTACCGCCAGGAAGGTAAGGAATACGTGGTACAGGACGGAGATGTTCTGTTCTTTAAGTTCAACGTCTGATCATGCTGACACGCAAGCGTGCAGCATATCAGTAACATATCAGGACGCTGCGCGCCTGATAAACTAATTTCGTGCCGACAGGCTTGCTTCGCTCGCCTGCGGTACAAATCATAAGAGTAACATTGCCTTGCACTTCGTGCTCGCAATGTCACAACAATATCGTCATTGCGAGGAGCTTGCGACGAAGCAATCTATGGTCGCAATGACGTTTTTTTTGGAGTTTTATTATGGATATCAAATGGATTATTTTAGCCCTCGCGCTTGCAATGTATTTACTTGTTATCATCTTTCAGGGTAAGAAAGTTTGGATGACAAGCTGTGCAGCACTTATTACTATTGTGCTGGGCTTTTTAGCACAAGGCGGTGCGCTCGCAGGCAATGTTTTTGAGCCGCTCGGCGGACTTGGCGAACTCGCACATCATATCTTCCTCGAGCTCATCAACTGGAATATTCTTATGATTTACGTGGGCAGTATGATAATTGCCGCACTCTTTATTTACTCTCGCGTTCCGGCAAGAATCGCCGACGCCCTGGTAACAATTTCGCCAAGCACAGGAATCGCAGTAATTCTCATTCTTGCAATGACTGGCATTATTTCGATTTTCGTAGAAAACGTTGCAACCGTTCTTGTAATGGCTCCGATTGCCCTTGCCCTTTCTAAAAAGCTCAAGCTCAATCCGGTTCCATTTATGATTGGTCTTGCCCTTATGTCAAACCTGGAAGGAACTGCAACATTGGTTGGTGACCCTCCAAGCATGATTTTCGCAAGCTACGCTCACTACACCTTCAATGACTTTTTTGTTCATCAGGGAAAGATTTCCATCTTCTTCTTTATTCAGGCAGGTCTTATTGTAGGCTGTATTTTCTTTTACTGCTTCTTCAGCAAGGCAAAGGAAAAAGCAAGTGTAGATAAAGAACCTGTAATTTCTTACCTGCCTCTCTGGCTGCTTTTGATTATGATTGCTGGCCTTGCTGTAATTTCTTTCCTTACACCGGAGTTGGGCTACAGCTCGGGCTGCTTTGTTCTTGGACTTGGTTTGCTTGGTCTTCTCTGGTATCGTCTTTCGCAGAAAAAGAGCCCGGCAGAAATCTGGCAGCTTGTAAAAGAGCTGGACTGGGAAACAATCGCCTTTTTGATTGGAATCTTTGTTGTAGTCGGCGCAATCAGCGAGACAGGTCTGCTCGACGATTTTGCAGGATGGCTTGCTCACGTAACAGGTGGCAGCAAATTTGCAGGCTTTGTTTTAATTCTGCTCTTCTCTATTTTGATTTCCGGCTTTGTTGATAATGTTCCTTACATCATCGTAATGCTGCCGGTTGCTGGCTCACTTGCTACAGGCCTTGGAATCCAGAAAGAGCTTTTGATGTTCGCACTTTTGATAGGCTCTTGTCTTGGCGGAAACCTCACCCCATTCGGAGCCTCGGCAAACGTAGTTGCAATGGGAATCTTAAAAAAGGAAGGTCACCCTATCACCTTCCCTGGCTTCTTAAAAATCTCAGCCCCATTTACAATTTTGACAACCGCCGCAGCAGCCGCTTTGCTCTGGGTTATCTGGGCATAAAAAAAACCACCCAAGCGGGTGGTTATAAATAAAAATTTGGATGGGCGGCGTATCCATCATATCAGGTTCCCTTTCGGGAGCGCAGGGTGCCTTTCCTGCTCGTCAAATTTCATTATCATTATACATCTTTGGTCTTTATTTTGTCAATTTAGTAAGACGACCAGACTTACAGTAAGATTCTATCTTTGATTGTTTTATATCAAAAATAGTGGAAATGTAATATTTTCTTTTAGATATATCAAACTTTATACAAAGGAAAATATTATCTTTATAACATTTGACAAGTTCTATTTCATTTTCTCCAATTCCAGCATAATCAGGCTCTCGTATTATATCTGAAATAAAGTCAAAATACTTTACCGCAATAAAATGTTTTCGTTTTAACAAGTGTGCAAGTAAACCTTTAGATCGATAAATACGAACCCTTCTGTCTGTCTCTAACCCCAAGAAAACTGCAATATGTTCTGGTAAACAAGCAACTAAAATCAACTTATCCATAGGCAGATATTTTCAAAAAGATTTTTCAGCTCTTAACCTTCAACTGCCCGTTTCAAGTCTTCGTCGTAGGTTTTAAGGGGAAGATTGAAGCGGTGGGCAAGCTCTAAGTAGGCTGCATCGTAATAAGAAAGACCGTGCTCCTGGGCCATGGCGAAGATTCGCTGACGGATTTCGCCGTCGGGGAGAAGGTCGGTATTTATGGGCAGGCAATTCAGGTCGTACATGATGTCCATAACATCTGTGGTTGTAAGCCTCATCTGACCGTCCTTTTTAGAGCGGGTTTTATACAAGAGGACATTTTCTATCTCGTACCAGAAAAGAGGCGGAACGTAAATCTGACCGTTATTTTCCAGAACATATTCGATATCTTTTATGCAGCCCGTCATTTCATCATCACAAAAGCCGTTCAAAAGATAGGCAGCCATAAAAGATGTATCAACAACAAAACACGGGAAGGAACTAGTATTTTCTGCCTTCATTTTTGAGTTCCTTTAAGTCTGAGGCTTTAAGAGCGGCAGCACCCTCTTTTGCGCGAAGCTCTGCCATTCTCTGCGCACGTGCAAGGATTCTTTTATGAGCATTCATGGCAGCTTCATTTTGAATAGCAGACTTTCCCTGCAAAACCGCCACAGCCTTTCCGTTCTTGGTAATGTTGATTGTAACACCTTCTTTTACCTTGCGGAGCAGCTCTGCAAAATAGGTTTTTGCATCAAAGGCGCCAACATCATAGGTATTAATTCCGGCTGGATTCATTGTTAATGCCATTACTACCTCCTGATAATCATAGTTAAATAAAATATAATATCAGGTTCGGTAAAAGTCAACCAGTTTTTCAACCAGTTTTTTTTATTCCACAACCCTCACAGATTTTATTATAACATTCTGACCATTAAGAAATATTCCTTTTGCACTTTCCAGTTCAGCGGCAAGGGCTTCATCAACAGTTAATGTCACTATTTGGTCTTTTACCAGAATACACCAGCCGTCTTTTATACTTCCGCCCTTCACGGTGACATTTTTTTCTTTTAAAAAGTCACGCCACTTTTCTTCCCAATCTGCAAAACCTAATTGAAGAATAGAATCGGCTGCAAGTTTTTCCACATTAATTTCAAGCTTGTATTTTGCGGGCACGGAATGAATCAAAATATCTGGATTTATACTTGCAGAATTATCAAAGTCTTTAATTTGAACCGGGGCTTTCAGAAGATTTTTTCCGACAATAGACTGAACCTTCACCTCATTCTTTTTAATAAAATCTTCGCTTAAAGGAAACTTCTTTCCCTGAGCAGCATAAATATATGTATCAAGATATTCAGACTGTTCCCACTCCATTGTTTTTCTGCTGTAATAGCGGAAGCCCATTGGACTGGCATCAAAATGATGAACTGTTCCACAGGAACGGCCTTTTTTGTTTACTTCAGCCATAAAATCATTTATAAAATTTATTTTTTCTAAAACATGAGTAGCCCGCAGGGTTCCCATTTCGGAAATATATGCCGGAATATGTTTTGAAAAATAAGCTTTATCCAGAAGTTCAAAGGTTTTTGAAACAGCTTTTTTTACGCCAGAAGAGTAGAACATTTTAATATCTTCTTCACCAATAACACCCATCAAATAAGAATGGAAAGTTGGAATGAGTTTGTTCTTTGCCTTATCTTTTGGAAGCTTAAAAGATTTACTGCAAAGTGTTTCAACAGCTCCACCATATCCTTCAACCATTACAAAACGTTTGGCATTATTGCCGCCTGTAGCGCGGATTGTATCAAGAATAACCTGATTATATCTGTTGATTATTCCAAAATCTTTTTTGCAGACAGGGCAATCTTCCTGCGGCTTATGATTATGCTCCGGATGAAGATCATCGCCACATTCATTGAGAGTTTCAAAAATCAAACGTTCATCGTAAGAATTATTAAAAGCAGTGGCTATCTGCTTCCATACATCGCGAAGGAATTCTTCTCCCTGTTTCTGATATTTTTCATTTACAACGATACCTTCATAACGAACACGGTCCGGATTGTAAGCTTCTTCTAATTGCCGAGGCCAGAAAAAACCACAGAGAATTACATTCATACCATCTTCAAGAGCCCAATCGGCTACCTGTTTAAGTTCCTTTATAAAACGAGGATCAACAGTATGCTTATCATCAACAAAATGATTTCCCGGATTAAATGGTAGCCTGAGTGTTGTAAAACCTTTTGCTTTTACAAAATCAATAAACTCTTTTGTAGCTTTTGGGTCCCCCCAGGGATGATAAATATCCATTCCAAAATCAAGTGAAATTTCATTAAAACAAAAAGACTGATATTGATATCCAGGGCCAAGAGTCTGTACAAAATCCCAGGCTGTGATTTTATCATCAAACTTTCCTGAGGAAGCTGTATCAATTACAGGAGCTTCATTACTTGCATGAATATCTGTTTTTACCGGATTTGCTACCCTTTCAAAAGTTACGGATTCAACAGTAAACTTCATACTATCAATGTTCCAGCTGGGGGTTAAATAAAATCCGTTTATTTTCCTTTGCCCGGGTTTAAGCGGTATTACCATTTCTGTAAGATAGGAAGGACAGTAAGTAGTTTCATCAAACCAGGAAATTTCATCACCTTCATAATCCATACTAAACTGGAAGCCATAATCGCCCGGTACTTTGTATTTAATGCGGACAACATTGTAAGCAGAAATATCAAATCCAACATTTGGCCAGAATCCTATAGATCCTTCTTTGCCACTTACAGTAAAAGTTCTTGTGGCTTTATTAAAGCTGATTGTTTTTTGCTCATTCGAAGACGGAAGACTGTTCAAATCGAACACATAGGGGTTTACATTCTGGGCAAAGGCGACCGCCGTGCAGAGGGCAAAAAACAAAAGGCTTAATAGTTTTTTCATAAGTGATAGACTCCTTGTCACTGAATAGATTGCTTCGCTCTGATTGCAATTACAGCATTTGAAATGTTACTTCTATATTATCTTCCCCCCTCCTCGATTCTGTCAAATTTATCTCTAATCTTTTTTCTCCATCCTCCGAAAATTACAGTAGAAGCCCAAAAAGTGGGAGAGGATGGAGAATTAAAAATGACAAGCGCAATTGGAAATTTCAGTAATGCTTATTCGTACAGCGGAGCCATTGGAGCTGCTGCAGGGAAGCTTTATGTTCCTGTAAGCCGCTCGGCACTTCTCTATTCACACTTTGATCATGTTTCTGGCGTTGCAGCAGGCAACGGTCAGCAGGGCGTTTCAATCAGCAAAATCAGAATCTTAAACTCACTTATAGACCGCATTTCTGCAATTCAGAACAAGCCAAAAGAATCTGTTTCCGACATAAGCGACGACCAGGCTCAGGCTCTTATAGAGCAGTACCAAAAGCAGATACAGCAGACTGTAGCTCAGCAATCTTTTCTTCTCGCCGGTGCACAACCACTGCCTGGTGCTTTATTTGCGATTGATGCTTAAATCACTTTATTAATAACTATCCCACCTGCTGCCAATAACTATTTCTTTTTCGTTGTTTTTATCAGTCCAGTCACAATATCTTATAAGATTTACCCCAACCTGATCTTCATGATAATGATTGATATGAGTGTACCCTATTGAAATAAGCTTATCTGCATCACTTGTATTGGCTCCTATTTTTGGAATGTGGATAGTAACACTTTCTACGTTATAGTTTACAGACCAGGATTCTGTACTACATTCGCCACCAACAAGAGGAGAGATTTCGTATTCTTTAAGTCCATCAGGAAAGGCTGCAAGAAATTCATTTATTTTACTATCAAGCTCTTTATTCTCTTTCTTGTTCTTTTCAGAAAACATTGATTTTATTCCAGCGGCATCTTTATTATTTATATAGCCGATTAATTGCTCAGCTTTTTCACGACCACGTTTTTCGCTATCGAAATTTACAGAATAATATTCATCATCCCCCAAAATAAAACCACATCCTGTAAATGATGACACCAGCAACGCAATAAGAGCGAAAATTGTAATTTTTCTTAGAAGTTTCATTTTATTTCCCTTAATATTTTTTTAATGTATTTATTACATCATATAGGTGAAACACCTTAGGGTAAACAAAATGTTACATCGTTTGCAATAATTTTACAAAATCAATATAATGTCCGCATATTTATTTTTTAGGAAGTTTGAAATGGGCGGATTTTTTGGCGTTGCTTCAAAAGAAGACTGTTCGTTGGATTTGTTTTTCGGAGTAGACTATCACTCCCACCTTGGCACTAGACGCGGAGGAATTGCGGTTGTAAATCCAGACGGGCATTTTTCGCGCTCAATTCATAATATCCAGAACTCACCATTCAGAACAAAATTTGAAAATGACATGGAAGATCTTCATGGAAAACTGGGAATTGGCTGTATTTCAGATTTTGAACCTCAGCCACTTCTTGTTCACTCACACCTTGGAAACTTTGCAATCACAACAGTTGGTATCGTAACAAATAAAGATGAGCTTGTAGAAGAAGTTCTTAACTCGGGCTACACACACTTCCTTGAAATGAGCGGTGGTGAAATCAACCAGACAGAGCTCATCGTTGCCCTCTTAAATCACAAAGACACAATCGTTGAAGGAATTAAGTTCGTTCAGGAAAAGATAAAGGGTTCTATTTCCATGCTGATTTTGACAGCCGACGGTATTTATGCTGCCCGCGACCGCCTGGGACGTACTCCGGTAGAAATTGGTCATAAGGACGGCGCTTACTGTGCAAGCTTTGAAAACTACGCTTACATGAACCTTGGCTACAAGGATTATCATGAACTCGGTCCTGCAGAAATCGTATTCTTCAATGCAGAAAAAATGGAGATTCTCCAGCAGCCTGGTAAAGAGATGAAGATTTGTACCTTCCTCTGGATTTACTACGGCTACCCTACTGCCTGCTACGAGGGCGTAAATGTTGAAGCAATGCGCTACAACTGTGGTCGTTACCTTGCACGCCGTGATAAGGACAATGTTCACCCGGATGCTGTTGCAGGTGTACCGGACAGTGGAACTGCACACGCCGTTGGTTATGCAAACGAAAGCGGTATTCCTTTTACACGTCCGTTTATTAAATACACTCCAACCTGGTCTCGCTCGTTCATGCCTACAAATCAGGAAATCAGAAATCAGGTTGCACACATGAAGCTTATTCCTATTCAGCAGCTGATTGAAGGTAAAAAGATTCTTTTGATTGATGATTCGATTGTTCGTGGAACTCAGCTTCGCGAAACAACAGACTATCTTTATAAGAGCGGTGCAAAAGAAGTACATATCCGCCCGGCTTGTCCGCCGCTGGTTTATGGCTGTAAATATTTGAACTTCAGCCGTTCAAAGAGCGAAATGGATTTGATTACAAGACGCGTTATCAAGCAGTTCGAAGGCGACAACGTAAGCGAAGAGACTCTCCAGAAATACTGCGATCCTGATTCTCCTGAATACGCAAAGATGGTAGAAGAAATCAGAAAGCAACTTCACTTCACTACTTTGAGATTCCACCGCCTCGACGACATGCTGGACAGCACAGGCTTGCCACATGAGAAGCTTTGTACTTACTGCTGGAATGGTAAAGAGTAGCCGAACCGCTAAGCCGACTCACTTGTATGAGCCGGCTTTTTTATTTTATTTCTGAACAATCCTGAACGGTGCTGCAGGTAACTGATTTCTGGAATACAGATTCACCGGAGCCGGGCTGTCTGCCCACAGGTAACGAAGTTCTACAACATCGCCTACTCCGCGAGGAACATCAATTCTTACAGTTTTATCATCAACAAGAACTGCCTCTGCTTCAATTACAGATTCTGTGCCTTTCTTATTGCACAAAAGACTAAAGCCGTAAACCTTTTTGTCTTTGCTTTCAACATTCAAGTCTGTTCCCTTTCCTTCAACCTTGCAGGCAACAAGTGAAGAGTTACCACAGTCAAAGCGAACAACAAAGTGTCCTTTCTTGAATTCGCAGAATTCGGCCTTCGGCGACGGAGAGATAAAGTTCTTGCCGTACGCAACTCTCAACGCTTCCTTTGCAGCGCGGTACCCGACAGTCTTTTTCTTTTCAGGGTGAAGGTCATTCCACTCGCCCGCGTCAATGGTTACAGCGAGGCCGGTGTGTCCGGCGATCTCGGCAACATCAGACTGAACCTGGCGGATATTTGCCCAGCCGCCTTCCATACTTGCAACATCTTCATTCCAACCATCGGCAAAGTTTGGAAGCTGTACAATTACAAACGGAAGATCTTTTGAACCATAAACAAATTTGTGGCGCCACAAATCAATCATCTTAATCAGCATTGATTTGTACTCGATTGGGCGGCCCGCATCAGATTCTCCCTGATACCACAGAGCACCCGCAATTGCATGCTTAAAACAAGGAGCAAGCATTGAATTGTAAAGAGCAGTTGGAAGCCATTCAAAGAACATCTGACCAGGCATATCGCGAACCTGAGCATCAGTTTTCATCTTCCAGCTGCCGCTCAAATCTATGCGCTCACCGTCCAGCGGATACAGCGACTCTGTACGGCCTTCAACATTGCGGCAAACACAAGGAGCAACAAAAGTATTTTCTGTAAATAAATAATATGGCTTTTCGCTAAAGAAACGGAGCGGTCCGTTTGCGCTGTTTTTCTGAACGCGAACTGCAATAAGATTTTTACCCTCGTGCAAAGTTCCGGCAGGTACATGATAGCGGCGAGGTGGATAGCAATAAGGAGTTGAACCAACCTCAACACCATTAACATAAGCTGTATCTGCATCAACAATTGTTCCCATCCAGAGCCAGGTTTTATAAGTATTAAAATGCTCTACCTGCTCTGCTGTAAGCTCAACTGTTTTCTTAAACCAGTAGAAACCTGCGCTTGCAACCTTAAAGTTTCCAGGAATCTGAACCTCATTCCAGCCATCATCAGAATCAAAATCTGGAGTTGTAGCAGCAGCGAAAAGTTCTTCTCCCCACTTCTGCTGATTTTCCATCATCTCTTTCTGCTTGTAAGCGGCTCTGCCTTCTGCAAGATATTCAACTACCTGCTTGAGATACTCTTTCTTATCACCCATTTCTTCAAGAGCTTGAAGACTGAGCCATGATGCGATTGGAGACCCTCCCTGGCTCGCATTGATAATTCCAACCGGAACATCAAGCTCTTTAGAAAGTCGTTTTGCAAAGAAGTAACCGGTTCCAGACATTCCCCCAAGATTTTCAGGAGAAGCACAAACCCACTGAACTCCAGAAGAAAGTCCATCGGCCTTTGTGCCTTCGTCTGCATTTGACTGCCAGCCTACATCAACAATCTCATCCTTCTCACCATCCAAAGACCAGTTGATAGGAATTGTAATCATTCTGATTCTTTCATTGCGAGGAAGTGCAAAATCTTCAGGATAAGAGAAGCGCATGCGTTCCATTGGAAGCTGGGCGTTAGACTGTCCTGAGCTTACCCAAACCTCACCAACATAAATATCAGTAAACTCAACATTATGCTGGTCGCACTTAATTGTCATTGTAAAAGGACCGCCTGCTTCTCCAGGGCTGAATTCAATTTTCCAGTTTCCCTCTTCATCAGCTTGAGTAATCGAAGTCGTGCCGCGGAATACCATAATAATATCAGAATAAACTTCAGCTGTTCCGTAAATACAGTTAATCTTATTGCGCTGAAGAACCATTCCAGAGCCAACAATACCTTTTATCTTAAAAGTTCCTTTCATAGCGGTTATCCCCTTACACACCTATTTTACACTAACATTCCCATTCTCTGCCAGTATTTTCGTATCTAAACCAGTCAAAATCGGCATAGAACTTTTTCTGTGCAGGATCGCCACCAGCTACTGCAAACATACCAACTACGGTACCAACAAAGCCGCCGGCAACATCTGTACTCAAAATACTTGCATCAACATTGTCTATGAGTACATAGAGGCTGCGCTCATCCGGACCATATTCAAAACGAAGCTTCTGATGTTCTGCAACAACGCGCATTACAATCGGAACATTCTTTCGTCCACCAGTCATTACCTCTTCTGCGATTATCTCATCTTCATTACCAGCCGCCTTAATCAGCTGAAGTAAGATGATTTTTCCCTTGAGCGTAAGCTGAAGTCTGTAATTATATTTTTCGTTCTGAAAGCAGATAAGTCCACCAGCATCTTCATTATCTTCAAAATGGAAATCTGCCTTACAGCTTGCTTCAAAACTAAAGCCCATCTGACGGCGAACAACCATAGAAAGATTTCCGTTTCCGGTAACCGGCTCGCCACCATAAAGTCTGAGAACGCCAGATTGCTCTTTACAGTTTATATAAGCCGGGTCGCGCTTTCTAAGGCTCAGCCAGTAAGAAGCAAGCTCTTCTGTGTTAAAATCATCAACTGCAGGAAAAGCTGTGGCATCTGAATCTTCTATATCACGTTTAACTGCGTGTCCGCTGAGGCTGTAGGCTTCTTCTATTTTACCAGTTTCCCAGCTTACGACCGGCCAGCCTTCTTCCCAGATAACGGGAACGAGGAAGGTTTCGCGGCCCATATTGCATACGCGGTTTCCATTTTCGCCATAAGGGCGGCTTGCAAGACAGCACATCCACCAGCGGCCGTCGCAGCATACAAGGTCGGCGTGTCCTACATTGCGGATGCCGGCTCTGCTTCCAAGGTGACGGTGTGTCAGAATCGGATTAGAAGGCTTTCCTTTCCATTCCCCGTCGATTGTTTCGCAGCGGGCAACACAAACTGCATGGTCTGGACCTGTTCCGCCTTCTGCATGAATCAGATAGTACATTCCGTTTATTTTGTAGATATGAGGACCTTCCGGCCACACGCAGTCGCGCAATGCACCGCGCCAGATTCCTTTTGATTCGCCAAGAAGTTTTCCGTTTGTAAGGTCAATTCTCTGAATCCAGATTTCCCAGTTTCCGTTATATTTTGGACCTTCTGGAGCAGGTCTGGTTCCGATATACCATGTAGTGCCGTCATCATCAAAAAACAGCGACGGATCAATTCCTTCTGCCCCTTCAATTGGGATTGGATTAGACCATGGGCCTTCCGGCTTATCTGCTGTTACAAAAAAGTTACCAAGTTTATCTACCTGAGTACAAATACAATAGAATTTTCCCTCATGAAAGCGGATTGTAGGAGCAAAAAGTCCTCTCGAAACGCCCGCGCCGGCAAAATCCAGCTGTTCAGGACGATCAATCACATTACCAATCTGTTCCCACGAAACAAGATTGCGGCTTTTAAACACTGGCAGGCCCGGCACATAAGAAAAAGAAGAACATACAAGGTAAAAATACCCGCCTGCCTCACACATTGAAGGATCCGGATAAAATCCCGGTAAAATTGGATTAATAATACGTGTTGCCATAATACTAGAATACCACCATCGCCCTGATTTTTATAGAAGGAAAGTCCCCTATTCATTGAAGAATTCTATAATAGTTGTATAAAAAAAGGATTTAAGCCTACTGATTTTGAAAAATAATAATTTAGCGGGCTTTCTTTTTTAAGAGTTTCTAAAGAGTGGCCTGCTAATTTGTGTTTTTTTCAATTTAGCAGGCTCGTTCTCTGATAAAGTTACAAACAGGAGCCTGCTAATGTTCATATAATTACTTTTCGCGGGCCCAACTCTAATCCAAAATACACACCCGAGCCCGCTATTTTCGTTAAAATGACATTTTTACAGGCTCCCCCACCTTCACACTTTTTTTTCAAGCCCACTATTTTATAATAATCCCGTTTTAGCAGGCCACCCCATCAGAAACACCCAACTTTCAAGCCCACTAAAAAACAAAATCCAAGTTTTAGCGGGCTCCCCCTCAAAAAGCATCTCAATTCACAAATCAAACACTCAATTATATCCACTTTAATAGTAGAAAAAACTTCTATCTATGTTACAATAAATAGCCGATAATAATACAGAAGATATGTATAACTGTCTGCAAAAAATAAAAGCTCACTTCTCACCAAAACTCCTCGCTGTTCTCACCTTTTTTATGATGATTTGTGTGAGTGCGCAGGCAGCAACGTATCACTGGATTGGAGTTATAAATTCAGATTGGCACAATCCACAAAACTGGAATTCTCCAGATGGATTCCCCGATATTCCAGGCCAATCAGATGATATTATCATCGATGAGAGCATTTCATTTCTTCCAGGTATCGAAGAAGCAGATGATATAACAATAAAATCTCTGACATTTGAAAACTCTACACAGACAATTGTAATCAAAGGAAAATTAACTGTTACAGAGAACTTTACCTTATCTAATATTGATTATAGATCTACTGGTACATTAAAAACCGAAGGAACACTTACAGTTGATACTCCATTTTCAAATACTGAATTAAGTCTGGAATGTGAAAATCTTGTTGCATCAGCGACTGTCGAATGCGACAGTATCATAGTATCTGGAACTTCCACAGGTGCTGAAAATATCATAGCAAATACACAAGAATTATCCGATTCTTTAATTTTTTCAGGTTCTGAAGACCAGACTTATGACGCTGATGGAAAAACTTTTACATCTATTATAGTAAATAAAGATGGTGGAAAACTTACAATAAATGGAACTTGTAATATTACCTCTTTCGAACTCCAAAAAGGAAGTGAAACAGAATTCGGAGGTTTTCCAACTATAGGGACTTACTCAGACACGACTGCTGGAGGCGATATAACTTTCAGCAAAGGTATGAATATACAAGCTGGTACTGAAACTGAATTTAAAACCAATGGAACAATTACATTTGGCGCCTCAGAATCTACCTCTACCACAGTTTCCGGAAAGGTTATCTTCAATGGAACTAATCAGACTCTAATTACAGAAGGAACTGTATATACTGAAATTGTTGTTGCAGAGAATACAACATTAATATTACGCAGTAATCTTACAACAACTGGAGATCAGATATATACAGGTACATTAGAGATAAGCAGTAACAGCTCATCACTAAATTCTTTAGGAGTGATAAAGTTCAATAACAATGTTACCGGAACCGGTTCCCTAACAGTTTCTTCTGCTGCAACTCTGGCTGATGGTAAAACTGTTTCTCCATCTGTAGTTATAGCAGAAACTACTGGCGCAATTACATGTTCTGGTGCAGCAATCTTCGGAAGTACACTAGAGAACAACGGAACAATAAATGTTACTTCTTCATTAGCAGCAGATTCTTTTTCTGGTAGTGGAATAATCAATCTCACTGGCGAAACAACATTTCTAACCACGACTAACACTAGCACAACAACAAATACTGTTGTGCTTACATCTACAAATGCAACAATAAAAGGTAATTTTGAATTTGCAGCTTTTGACGCCTCGGATGCATCTATGAGTGGAAAGATAATATCACTTGATGCTGATGTGACAACAAAAATTAAAGCAGAAAATCTTTCGCTTAAAGGATCTGATGGCTCCTTACTTAATCTTACTGGTACTGGAACATTTGATGCAACTACACTTGATGTTCAATATCTTTCTATTGGTTCTGATGTAAAGCTTGACACTTACACAGGCAATCTTTCAGACAAAAATTGTGAACCTTCAGCCGGACTCACACAACCTGATTGGCTCTCAGTAATACATAATGGCTGGAAAATAAAAGACTTATCTTCTTTTATTTACACATGGGTAGGTACATCTGAGGATTGGGGAACCGAAACCAACTGGGACACCGGTTTTATTCCCTCAACAAATTCAAGAATCATTATCCCTGTTGTTGCAGACTCTAAGAAATATCCAGTTTTATCTGATTCTGACTGTCATGGAGGTACGCTTTCTATTGCTTCTGGGGCCTCAATAACTTTAGGAGCTAACAATCTTGTACTTTCTGGAACAGACGAAACAGGTGCAAATCCAGCGAATCCTGTTCTCGCTAACGCCGGCACAATTATTTATACAGGGACTGGTCGAATAACAAATAATGCCGCAACCCCATCACCAATTAATGATACTGCTCAAGGAACCATTGAATATGCAGGTACAACTGGTGGAACTGTAACCGATTTTGGTACAGCAGATTACAACAACTTAATAATTTCCGGTACAAACTGGCAGATTGATGGTGAGTGTACAGTACAGAACAGTTTCTCTATTACGGATGGAGGAACCTGTAACATAAGTAACGACACTTCAATAACAGCAGAAAGTATAACAATTACTGATGGCGGCTCTTGTTCTGTTAGTGCAGAGACTACATTAAAAGCAAAGAATTTTGCATTCAATGGAAGCAGTACAAACAAAAATCTTACTTCGTCTGCAAATGTAAACATGATTTTCATTCCTGCAACAGCAAATGCAGATGTAAACATTCCTTCAGGTATTGATTCAAGTTTTACTTTTGAATCAACAGGAACTCTTCATTTAGAAAATGATTCTTCAGGAAAGCTTGTTTTTTCTGATTCTGATACATTCAATGTTTTTGAATACAAACTCAATTTCCATAGCCCTGTTATATTAAAGCAGGATATAAAAGTTCAGAATTCAGTTACAGCCGCAGAAAGCATTACTGCAGGAGACACAAGCGGTACAAGCGCACTCATTTTTCAGGGTTCTGGTGAAATTGAATTTAACCCGACTACCGACAAAACCTATCAGAATATAACCATCAACGACACAGGTTGTTCACTTACTGTAAACAACAATGGTTATACAATCACAAACTGTACAATCACAAACGCAACTGCCACAACCTTCGATGGTACACCAACAATCACAAATCTATCTGATGCCACAACAGCCGGCAATATAACCTTCAACAATGGTGCAAATATTACAAATGCAGTTTCTTTGGAAACAACAGGAAATACAACTGTTAAGGGAAATATAAGTGCAGCAAGCTTCTCTGCAAAAAATCTTGTAGCAGGCGATACTGCAACCATTGATACATCAACAGGAACTCAAACCTACACCACTATAAATGGAACAAATGAATCAGAAGAATTAACACTTAAAGGTTCTTCGATTACCCTGAATGGGAACGTTGGAGAAAATATAAAACTTGCAAAACTCATAATAGACGGTACTACTTCAATCGATGCAAATTGTTCAATAACTGCTGATGAGTTTGATTTTTCTGGAAACATTTCAGGAACAGATAAGAATCTTACTATTACAACCGCAAATCTCAAGAGCACAATTGCTGTAGCTGGAACAGCAGAAATCAGTTTAAATCAACTTACATTAAGTCAGGCAACAATTATAGGAACAAAAAACGCTTCTACTCTGTCGCTAAATATTCCAAAGATACTTGGAACTTCAACTCTTACTTTTGATGAAAATGCAACTCAAATCACCTTGAAAGATGGTATTGAAGTAAACCCTAATATCATAAATAAACGAAATGTAATCTGTAATGGTGCAGCAACCTTTAATGGTACTTTTACTAACACAAGCGGTTCTCTTACCGGTGACCAGACAACTGGTAAAACTCTTACCTTTGTAAAGAAGTATTCCGGCACAAGTGCCACTCTTATTGCCGCAAAATCAACAAGCGAGACAAACGGTATTACCATCTTCCAGGATGAAGTAGATTTATCTGACACAACTTTTACAGCATCGGCTGGAACTGTAATACTCAGTGGTGCAACCACACCAGCATCACAACTCCTCACTACAAAAAATGATGGTAATACACAGTTTTATAATCTCACTATAAATGGAAATGTAACTTTTGCTACCAGTAACAAAATCGGCACATTAACTGCAACTGGCCTTGGCGGAAAAAAAATAACATTTACCGCAGGAACAAGTCAGATTGTAACATCTATGACTCTTAAAGGAACTGATGAAGATAACAAACTCTGGCTTACATCTACAGGAAATTGGAATATCAGCTGTACTAACGAACCAGAATTAAAATTCTTGAGAGTTGATAATTCTACAAACAATTCAGCAAATACAAATTTTGTTGCCTTTAAGAGTACAGATGCAGGAAACAACTCTAACTGGTTCTTCCCGGATATGAAATACATTTGGCTGGGAACAACATCCAAAGACTGGAACACAACAACAAACTGGAAAGACGAAGTTATACCTACGAAAGGTGCTACAATAGAAATCCCTGTTTCAACTGCTGATAACTACCCTAACCTTTCTAGTCTAACAGAAGATTTGGATTTAAATACATCTCTAACTACACCGTCTGGCACTGTTCCATACAATGCAACAATTACAGTTTTCCCTGGGGCTGAATTTGATTTGTCTAACAGAAAAATTACTGTTGGAGAAATCATAAACAATGGACTTATAAAACTGAATGGAAACTCCGCAGATCAAATCTCTGGAACAACAACAAAAGGAACAGAGGCCGGTGCTACCCCTACTATTGAATACACAGGCACAGGCACAGAAACTCATTTTGTCTGGGATGACGATAATGATACCAGTAACGGAAGACAATATACAAATCTGATTTTAAATAGAGCTGGTGCTGAGGTTACAGAAAACCTTGAAGTTTCCAATGAACTTACAATCAGTGCCACAACTTCAATAGCAACAGGAAATAGTATTTCAGCAAAAGGTGATGTTACCTCAACTGCTAATATTAGCGGCATTGGAAAACTGATTTTCACTGGAACTCAGGTTCAGGAATTTAATGCCGGAGGAAAATCTTATTCGAATATTGAAAAAATCGGAAACAGTTCTCTGACAATAAACGAAGGCTTCAATACCATAACCACTTTCACAAACCCTTCAGGTTCAGGAAATATAATTTTCAATGTTTGTGGCACGATTACAAATGATGTTACTTTTGCGACAACCGGCAACATTTCTATAACTGGAACTCCAACTGCAATGTCATTTGGAGGAGCTTTCACACACACAAACGGTTCCACAACAATTACAGGTACAGTAAACGCTGCTTCTGTATCACTTGCAGCCGCTTCACTTAAGGGATTAATTTCTACATCAGGAACTCAAACTTATAGTGGCGCTGTTACTCTCACAGATGATCTTGAACTTAAGAACACCGCTCTTGCAACCGGAACTGCCATTAATTTCTCAACTGAAGCTTCAACTATCACAGGCGACCATACCTTAACAATAAATATTCCGGCAACAACAGACGCCTCTTTCAATGGAATAATTGGAAATACAACTTTACATCCTTCAATTAGTATTCTGAGTGCAAGAAATACAACTTTCGAGAAATCTGTTATCTGTGATACGTTAAACGTAACATCAGGAACAAAAACACAATTCAATAACTCAGCCACTATTACAACTCTTACAGATATTAGCACTTCAGGAGAATTCCACTTCAACGCAGGCGGAAGTATTGCAGCTTTTGATGGTCAAACATTCAATACTTCTTCTCTCGTAAGTTTTGGAAATGATTCAACAGATTCATTTATCATAGGTTCTGCAACCGGTGATAAGAAGTCGCTGACACACACAGCAGGTAATACAAAAATAACTGGAACTCTTACTGCAGCAGACATAAGTTTGGATACAACAGAACTGACAGGAACAATCATTGGAACAGATGTTTCTCTTGGAACAACAACCGGCGGTCCAATGACAATTAAAAACTCAGGACTCTTTAAATTAAATGATACAAAGACACTCACATTCACAACAAGCTTTACACAAAATGGAACAGGTAACTCTATTCTTGGCGGAAGTTTTGGCAGTGACGCTGGAACTGGAAATGCATCGTTTGAAACAAATGTTCAATTAAATTCAACTTCAGCTGCTAACTTTGGAGATAGTGATGATATTATTTCTATCACTAAAAATCTCATAATAACTTGTGGCGCGGGAATTACAATAAAAGGTGAAACCTCTGTAAGTGGAAACCTTGTTATGTATAATGGTGCAGTTACAGCAGATGCTAATATTAACGTTACAAAAGATATTCTTATTTTAGGAAATGCTTATTCAGAAACTGATTCAACTACAGGTATTACTGACGAATATTCTTACACTGCAAACAGAACAGCTCTTGGCTGGAGCACAGCAAATTATACAGCTACAGCATTACCAGATGGCTCTGCCCTTCCAGCTACTACAGCGTATTCCGCTACACTTTCGGTTAGTACAGGAAAAACAATTTCAGCAGGCAAGAACTTTTATGCAAATGGTACTAATCTTAGCAGAGCCACTGGAAGCGACAAATGGCATCTTAGAATTCCTGATCTTACAGATCCATCAAACGGATATGCAGAAGCCTACTTTACAAAAATAACAGACTGCAAGGTCATCTGTAACGATGGAACAGAGGATGGTTCAAAAGCCAAACTAATCACTCTTGATGACACAAATTCTGCTTCAGAAAAATCAACCAACAGTAATGTTGATTTTGATGAGTTCAAAATAATAAATGCTTACACTGTACGAGATAATACAATCTATGTAGAGTTCAATCGTCCAATCCGTTATCAGCCTTTAGCATACGGAAACACTGGACCTCTTCATTATTCAGATAGAAGCTTTACTGGTATTTTCTCTGACCCAGACTGTACAACACCAATTCCACAAAATCTCACTACAGAACATTTTTTCATAAAGGCAGACGGAGCCTGGAACACAGACGCAAGTGGTAGTGATGCCGGAACAAATGGTAGTTCTGACCGCAATGGTATTCATCACGACACAAAGCCATACCTCGATTTCCCTCGTGCTCTTACAGGAAACAATTTTATTCTTACTGATATCTGGGGCAAGCGCCTGAACAATTACAGCCCACGTGCAAATGGCTCAGCCTACACTACTGTTGCCGACAAGACCGGTCCGGTTCTCTGGACTGTGCGTACCGGGCAGGAACTACACGACACTTACGACACAGCCACAGGCGAGGCAAGCCAGCATTCTTATGATTCCCACAACTTCCTTGAGTTCCGTTATTCGGAGCCGGTTGATATTGGAAGTGGAGCTGAAACAATTGCGGCTTACAATCCGCCGACCGACCCGTCACATACTCCAAACCTTGTAGAAAACATTCAGGTAACAGATACTCTTGGAGCAATTACCGGCAATATTACAAGCGCAGCCTCTACCCTCACATTTGCCGGCCTTGCAAAAATCACTGCTCCAGAGGGAAGTACTCTCCGCCTCTACACCGGCAGCAATGGTGCTGCAAATAAATATGTAAACGCACTTTACCGCCCGGATGAATACTCAATCCGACTTTCAATTGCCGGCTGGACAGACGGCACAGTAACAGACTACACCGGAAACGTTTACAAAAAATGGCCGGGCTACATTGAAGCAGCAAGTCAGTTCACAGGGGCAAAAGCAAAAGCCCTTGCAAGCACAAACACACTCGTAACAGACCAGATTGGCAACAATCAAATCGAATATGCTGAAGGCAGCCGTATAGAACCAACAGTACGTTCAGACTCATTAGACGAATCAGGTGTGAACACAGTAGCATTGCTTCCAACTTCACCAGATCTTTACAGTAAATGGGATATATCTTCTCCAGTCTTCACCCCACTCCGCCACTCAAAAGAAACCGCATGGGGTAGGGACACAATGTCAGAGGCAATTGGAAACACAGACGGTACAGGTTCTACTCTTGACCGAATTGACTTCCACTTCTTTGATAATACTCCGTCATATACCACAAGTGGCGCAGATGCAGACTTAGCCGAATGGTTTACAGAAATCGGCTGGTGTACTCCAGGATCAGAGGCATCGAAAGCTAACCTTTATGATAACACATACACTTATTGTGCCGATATTGTAGGAGGTGCCCGTCAGTTCGACTCAGACCCTACTCGCCGTACTACAGGTGGAATCCGCTTCTCAACAAAAGCTGGCATTTCAACTGCCTTCAGATATTCGACAAACTCGAATAATACTTCTCCATCAACAAACTTCTTAACAGGAATTGCTAATATACATACAACAATTGTTTCCCAGCTCTTTACCGGTTCGTCAACTCCAATGCGACCAGCCAACGACCCGGACGGACTTTATCTTGGACTTGGCCTCACAGATACTAATCTTTCAGTAGAAACAACATTCTCATTTTCATACAATGATTCATTAGGATATCTTACAGACCTTGCAGGAAACCGACTTCGCGACAAAGTTTCAAAAACGATTGACCGAACACCACCTTCTTTCGATATTATTCTTAGCCCTATTGACTCAAAGGCAATTTACATATTTTTTGTAAAACAAATTGTAACACAGTCATCTAAGATAAAATTCCAGGATGATGCAGGACAAGATAAATATCAAATTGATCCGAATTTCCCAGAATTCAATTATCTCATGCCAAGATGTTTCCGCATTATTTCAATTGATGATAATGGAAATGCCGTTGTCAGCAGCGAAAATCAAATTAATACAGCCGTACCAGCAGAAGTTGTAAGCGAGTTCTCAAACGATTCATTCACTTGTATCAAGCTTACAACTACAAAAGATATCAATATTGAAAACCTCAAAAAGCTTTACATCCAGCTTATCATGCCTGCAGAATATCCACAGACTGGAACCGACCCGCTCACCAACAACACCGGTTCACGCGTCACTTTGATTCAAGATCCTCTCGGAAACTACATGAGCATGTACTCTGCCCATGCTCTTTCAGATTTCGCAATCAATTATGTGAACCCGCTTTATGCTTATTCATCAGATATGCTTGATGATGGTGTTTCTGTAATGAACGGGCTTTACGAAGAAGGCAGTTGGGCAGTTCATGACTGGAATCGTGATCAGAAAAATTACGGAACACTTCCGGCAAATCATCCTATTTCTATAATTGCAGATACTAAGGGTGATGAAAAAATCAGACTCTACCTCTCCCCTGCTCCTGATGCAGACACTGTATCTCATCAGATTAATCAAGACTTTAAAATTGATTTTAGAATCTGGTTCCCGAACCTTACAGACGGACTGTTCCGCGCATTCGCTGCAGCAAACAACAGTAATTATATTTACACAGATGGAAGCCTTGTTGATCAGTCATCAGAAAACTCTATCTTCAATATCTCTAAGGAAAATGTGTCTGCGTGGGCAAGTGGAAGTCAGGTTAGCTTTATGTTTGGTCTGATGAAAGACAATAATACACCGGTTAGAATCTACAACAATCCTTATTACGATGTTGCTACAGACAAATTCAATCTTTCTCTGAGTATTCCGGTTCCTCTTTATTGTCTGCGCATGACAGACACCAGCGATGTCAATACTCTTGATTTGTGGTCATTCAAAATTAAGAGCATAACAAACCAGCGCGGTGGAGTTACAATTCTGAACAACGTTATTGATGCAGGCAAGGGAGAAAAAACTGTAATCAAGGTTGATGTCGCAGAAGAAGGCCGCTTAAACGTAATGATTATGACACTGGACGGAAACATCATAACTTATCTGAACCGCGGAAATACAAAGCCTGGCGAGTACTATTACACCTGGGACGGTAAAAACAATAACGGTGCGCAAGTAGCCCGCGGTATGTACTTTGTACGCGTAGTCGGAAGTGGAATTGATGAGACACGTAAGGTAATGGTTGTTAAATAAGTGTGTGCTTGCCGACCGCTTAAAAATCATCTATAATAACCTAATGGAACAAGAAAACCGACTGCATACAAGGTATGAAGAAATCGGCCGCATTACAGCACCTGAGATTTGTGCACTCCCTGGAATTCTCGATGACATCAGTTTAAATGGCTGTAAAGTGCATTACTCATTTCCAGTTGTTGTTGATCTGGAAAACGAGTATGAAGTAAAAATTTCTCCATTGCACGGCTCAAACAGTTCTCCTCTGAATCTTATCTGCAGCCCACAGTGGGTAAATGAACACGGCGGCAGCACATTTATTGGTTTTAAGATTCATTATTCTCCAGACGCACACAAGCTTGAAAACTTCATTAAGCATCTTGAAACAATCTCAAAGGATGATTTACCTGATATCGTCTGAAAAACAGAGCACATTATGAATACAAAGAATCTTGCATTTCTGGCTTTTCCGGAGCAGGCAGAACTTTTGATTTCTGAACTTGCCGGCCGCTTTGGAATTACACAAAAACCAGATAACCGCTACGGCGACCTTTTATATTACGAAAATCTTGAACTTTCCGAGGACTCAGGACTTAGTGACAAATGCCTGCCTTATTGGGCTCGCTCCGTTATGCTCGACCCCTTTTTCGTAAAGTTTAATTCGATTGGAGAAGCGGCCGCAGAGCTTAAAAAACTACAGCGAAACTGGGCGCCGTATCAGTACACCTGTTTCCGCCGTGCTCAGCTGATTCAGGAAAAACTGCCATATATTAATCTTAAAGACAGACAGTTTCCCGTAAAGATTCCTTCATCACCAATGGGACTTTGGACTTTGATTGATGAGCACACAATGATTGCCAGCGCTTTGACTAACAGTACCCTGCCGGCAGGAACTTTGCATTTTATTGAAGACCACGAAAACCCGCCAAGCCGCGCTTATCTGAAGATTCAGGAATCGCTTACAATGGCAAACCTGCTCAATGGAACTGAACTTCCTGGGGCCGGACAGCGTTGTTTTGAAGCAGGAGCCTGCCCTGGCGGATGGACCTGGGTTCTTGTTGGACTTGGGGCAGAAGTATATGCAGTTGACCGAGCTCCCCTCGCCGATTCACTTATGAATAATCCTCTTGTTACCTTCCAGGCACACGATGCATTTACGCTCAAGCCGGAAGAACTTGGACAGATAGACTGGGTATTTTCCGATGTAATCTGCTATCCGGAACGCCTTCTGGAATGGATAAACAAATGGCTCTCTTTCAAACCGGAAATGAATATGATCTGCACAATCAAAATGCAGGGAGAAATTAACTGGCCGCTGATTCAGCAGTTTGCAGACATTCCGGGCAGCAAAATTGTTCATCTGAATTACAATAAACACGAATTGACATGGATTCATACTCTCTAAAGTTAATTAACTTTAACTATTGAAATTCAGAGAAATATCCGATATTATAGTAACTATCGAAGGAGAGGAAAACTATGCAAACTTTAAGTGCAAAGAAAGAGGCTTATTACTTAGCTGTAGACAACACTGATTATCCACAGAACATGAAGAAATACATCAAGAAATTGATTTCGAACTGTGCATCACCTGAAGAGATTTTTCAGTTAACTCTGTTTTATCTCTACAACTGTCAGACAGCTTAGCTTCTACCTCAATTATTAATCCCGGTAAATCCGGGATTTTTTATTTAACCTTAAAACCAAAAGAATTTGCCTGCCGGTGTAAAACCCTATAAGATAAAACACTGCAGCCGTTTATACATAGTTCAGAAGAGCCACCACCGTCAAACTCCAAGGCATCGCTACAGCCCATCGCTCGGAAAATCTGACCACACTGGGGGTAAGAAAGCCCCCTGCTCTTTCCAGGCTTTTCGCCTTCAACTACAAGAAGATATAAAGTTCTGCCATCCGCAGTAATCCCCGCCCCGCTGCGCGAATCGTAGCGGCGGACAAAGTTCTCCTGAACCTGCCCCTTCTCAAGCACAGTAAAAAAACCGCCAAAGGCATAATCACAATCAAGAAAAGCCTGTGGAGTCTGAGAAAGAACCAGGTTTGCTATAAAGCCCTTCGAACTTCTGTTAATAACCAGAGCACTATAAGAATCATGTGGCTGAGAAAGCTCATTCCCCTTATCAATATAAACACCAGAAAGACGGCGCTTAGAAAAAAGATCAGCCTTGATGTAGGGAGTAAGATTCATAGCAACATTACATTTATTATTTTTTGCAAAAGCCTTTGTTGATATGCTCTTAAAAACATAAGGCTCGTGAATATCACCTTTAATATATTTTTCTTCTACAAAATCTGAATCTGGAAATGTAAGAATTTCCAGTCCCTCAGTCTCAAGTTGAATTCGTACAGCATGATAAATTACCGGGAAGTCCGAATTTTCAAAATCAAAAAAAGCGATTCCTGGACAGACCTCCTGCCATATAAAATCATCTGGAATATAAGAAGAAGGTGGAAAAAAAACTTCTTCTTCCTCAGCAGTTAAAACTGAATTTTGCAGACTGGCACAAGCAGAAAAAATAAAAAGAAAACAAAAAGAAATTAATACAATAAATTTTCTTAAAAGCTTATTCATCTATACTTTCCAGACCTTTATAAATATTATCCTTTATTGTAATATTTTTTGGATATTTTTGGAAATTTTCTTTATACAAAACTTCACCTTTATAATTTCCATTCGATTGAGCAAAAGTATTTCCAGTTATAGTTACATCATCACACTTACTCAATGAAATTATTGTTCCATCATTTTTATCTGCATTATCAATAAAAGTATTATTTATAACCCTTACAGAGCGCACAAGTCCACGATTTTCTTCATAACCGCCAATAGCAAGAGCACAATCTTTACAGGCATAAACACTGTTATTTTTTACCAGAACATCAAGAGTAGCATAGGCTTCTGAAAGCTGTGCTTCTTCTGCACCAATCTCAATTCCTCCAGAACAATGCTCTACTTCATTTTCTAAAATCCTGATATGCTGACCACCATCAGAATAAATTCCATAGGCAGTATCACCATAAGCACTTTCACAGTTTCTAACTTTATTACCTGCAATATAAACATATCTTGCAAAATCAAGACCTGGATCCGGGCAATATCCGTAATTACCACCAACATCAATACCTATATTGCCAGTATTATCAAGAGAGTTCTTTATAATATTAACAAACTCGCAGTTTCCTGTAACTGAAATACATTCTCCCCAGCCAGTAGCCATATTAGAAAAAGAATTATTATAAATCAAAAGATTATTAATTGAAGATTTAATATTTTCTCCGTTTCCAAAAGCAAGAATTCCATTTGCAACATGGTCTTTCTTTTTAGGCTGTGGAACTTTGATTTCTTTAAATGTACAATTATCAATAATTATATGATTCGATTGAGCTTCTATATGAATGCCCGCTGCATCAAGACCATAAGAATCTACAAATTGCAAAGAAGAAATTCTTATATATGAGGCCCCCTGAATCTTAAGCAGAACAAAATTATCTGCTGCACCCTTCCCACTGATGACAGCAGGATTTTCAGATGAATTATTTATATCCCCAGCTATTGTAATATAAGCTTGTGAATTTCCTTTTAATGTCTCTGGTATTATAATTTCTTCACGATAGATGCCCCCTTTTACATAAAGGGTATCACCTGCAGTAAGAACCTTAAAAGCCTGACTAAAACTTTTAAATGGAGACTGCTCACTTCCATTTCCTTCATTCAAGGCTATTGCTGAAATATAATATTCTTTTCCCCTTGAAAGCTTTTCACCAGAAAGAATCTTATTTAAAGCAGAAAGAAAATCCTTATCACCATAAAAACTGTTTTCCTGAATTTTCGGCAGAGCTTCTATTTTACTATCCGAATTACTTGAGCAAGAAAAAACAATGCATAAAGAAAAGAAAACAAAAAAGGAAATACGTTTCATGTCTGACCTCTTAATCTAAAAAAAATCCCGCCCAAATCTGAGCGGGATTGCATAATATCGTCTCAATGGATTGCCACGTCGCTGCGCTCCTCGCAATGACAGTCATTGCGAGCGTAGCGAAGCAATCCACATTATCAAGAACTATGCCTTGTTGAGGCGTGACTCGAGGTCATCGAGAATTGCAGACAATTCCTTTGGAAGGTGCTTACCGAACTTAGGATAATGGTTTTCACGAATATCCTTAACCTCTTTCTTCCATCCTTCAACATCAACCTTGAGGATTTCTGGAAGAGTCTTCTTGTAGCAGTCAGCAAGACCATCAGTATTGATAGCGCCTTCTTTTGGCATATATCCGATTGGAGTATCAACACAGTTATCAACACCGTCACAGCGGTCGAAAATCCACTGGAGAACACGGCTGTTGTCACCGTATCCTGGCCACATGAATCCACCTGGAAGGTCAGCATTGTTTTCGTCCTTGCGGAACCAGTTAACGTAGAAGATCTTAGGAAGCTTGTCCTGATCAGCCTTAGCACCTACGTCAATCCAGTGCTGGAAGTAGTCACCCATGTTGTATCCACAGAATGGGAGAATAGCAAATGGGTCACGGCGGATCTTACCAACTTCAGCAGCGTTGATTGTAGAAGCAGCTGTGATTTCTGAACCTACGATAGATCCAAGGAATACACCGTGGTTCCAGCTGCGTGCCTGATGTACGAGAGGTACAGTTGAAGGGCGGCGACCACCAAAGAGGATAGCAGAAATAGGTACACCTTCTGGAGATTCCCAGTCAGATGCGATACATGGACACTGCTTAGCAGGAGCTGTAAAGCGTGCATTTGGATGAGCAAATTCTTCACCCTTAGGAGACTTGTCCTTAGGAAGAGCATCACGAGTATTTCCCTTCCAGTCAACAAGCTTACCCTTTGCAGGATATCCGATTCCTTCCCACCATACATCACCGTCTTCAGTAAGAGCACAGTTAGTATAGATAGTATTCTTTTCAGCAGAAATAAGAGCGTTCTTGTTAGATTCAGCAGAAGTTCCTGGAGCAACTCCGAAGAAACCAGCTTCTGGGTTGATAGCGTAGAGACGTCCGTCTTTTCCAAACTTCATCCATGCAATATCATCACCTACAGTTTCAACCTTCCATCCTGGGATAGTAGGAATCAACATAGCGAGGTTTGTTTTACCACAAGCACTTGGGAAAGCACCTGTTACATATTTTACTTGGCCCTTAGGGTTTGTGAGCTTAAGAATAAGCATGTGTTCTGCAAGCCATCCCTCTTCACGAGCGATAACAGTTGCAATACGAAGAGCGAAACACTTCTTACCAAGAAGAGCGTTTCCACCGTATCCAGAACCGTAAGACCAGATGAGGTGCTCTTCTGGGAACTGTGAAATGTATTTGTGCTCAACATCAGCACAAGGCCAGATTCCGCCGTCTGTTTCGCCATTGTTGAGTGGCTTACCTACAGAGTGGAGACATGGAACCCAGTCACCGTCAGTACCAACGTACTGCCATACCTTTTCACCGGCACGAGTCATGATGTCCATGTTCAATACAACGTATTCAGAGTCTGTAAGCTCAATACCGTATTTAGCAATTGGAGATCCGAGTGGACCCATGCAGAATGGAATTACATACATTGTACGACCGTGCATACAACCTGTGTAAAGACCCTTCATTGTAGCCTTGAGTTCAACTGGGTCAATCCAGTGGTTTGTAGGACCAGCATCTTCTTCCTTCTTAGAAGAGATGAAAGTTCTTGATTCAACACGAGCAACGTCGCTTGGAAGAGAACGGAACAAGAAACAGTTCTCTTTTGCCTTCAAAGGTGTAGCCAAACCAGCATCTACACACTTTTTCATAAGGCGGTCATATTCAGCTGTAGAACCGTCAACAACAACAACTTCGTCTGGTTCACACATCTTAACACATTCTTCGATCCATGCTTTAATTCCAGCATGTTTAATGTCAGATACGTTCATGAAAAACTCCTATGAGCCTTGTACCACACAGATACAAGACCAATTTCTGTATATAAAAAGCCTCTCCAAGAAACCTCTTATACCAACATATAATTTAACGATTTCTTAATTTGAATTCAATAGTAAAGATTACAAATTAGAAGGAAGGGAGGAGTCCCTCCCTGCGCTCCAAAGTCTGAACTGAACCCCAAAAGTTGGACACTTTTGGAGGTATAAAATATGAGCAAGAGTTTGTCTTATGAAGAAAAATTAGAACTCATAAGATTATGGAAAGAAGAAAATTATTCGAGAAGAATGCTAACTGAACATTTCGGAGTATCACAGCATGTTGTAGATCGATGGAAAAAACGTTATTTAATTCATGGAGAAAAAGGATTAATTTCAAGAAAAACAAATCGTCCTTATACAAAAGAACAAATAGAAAAAATTCTACAAGAACTTAAAACTGGAATTTCACAGAAAACAATTGCAGCTAAATATCAGATTTCCCATTCAACTTTATCTAGATGGATGTTAAGATATCAATATATGGGAAAATTTGATCCAACAAAAGCAATAACACCAGATGAAATAAAATCTCTAAAAAAAGAGAATAAAGACAATCCAACTATGATGGAACTGTTAGAGAGGCTTGAGTATTCAGAAATGGAGAATGCATGCCTAAAAAAATTGGCGACCTTAGTTCAAGCTCGCAAAGAGAAAAATCAGAAGCAATCAAAGAATTAAGGTCAGTATATAAATTAGATAGATTGCTGAAATACTTTGATTTAAAGCGTTCGACATTTTATGAGAATATAAAACCCAAGAAAGATAAATACATTGAGATTAAACAGAAAATCCTTGAGATTTATAATAAAAGCAATAAACGAAAAGGATACAGGTGGATAACATCTGATTTGCATAAATCAGGGGTTCAGATTAATCATAAAACAGTATTACGTTTGATGCAGCAGCTGGGAATAAAAAGTATTGTTAGATCAAAGAAATATAATTCTTATTCAGGAGCAACTTCCGGAATTGCAGTAGAAAATATCCTTCAAAGAAATTTTTCTACAACATCAATTAATCAGAAATGGACAACTGATGTAACAGAATTTAAGGTTTGTGGTAAAAAAATATATCTTTCAGGTATTATGGATATGCATAGTAAGGAGATTATCGCCCATACTGTAAGTTTTTCACCTAATATGAAACTTATTATGAACATGATAAAACTTGCATATAAAAAAACTGGAAATCCAAAAAATGTAATAATTCAATCTGATCAAGGATGGCAATATAGGCATATTTCATATAAGTATTTCCTGAAAAAGAAACATGCAATTCAAAGTATGTCTCGAAAAGGAAATTGTCTTGATAATGCTGTAATTGAAAATTTCTGGGGTATATTAAAAACAGAATGGTTTTATCTTAATGATTTTGATTCTGTTGATAAGTTTCTGGAAGAACTAGAATCGTATATTCATTATTTTAATTATGAACGGGATTCCAGTGTTTTAAATTATCGGACTCCAATTGAAGTCCGAATGAAAAA
>NZ_FORI01000008.1 GCF_900113965.1 Treponema bryantii
TGATATGTACCCCTTTTACTGGACAAAAGTAAAAGGGGTATTTTTATGCGCTACACATTAGAGTTCAAGCTTAGATGCATTGAACTTTACAAACAAGGAATCTGGGTTGAAACACCAGAAGGAATAAAAGATCCACAAGATTTCCATAAGATGATACGTCGATGGAAAAGGATAGAAGAACATAAAGGAATAACAGCATTACATCATAAGTCTCATAAAAAACAATGGACGCCAGAAGAACGATTTAATCTTGTCTCAAAAGTCTTAGCAGGAAACTCTATTCAAGAAACGGCATGTAATGCAGGTATAGCTTCAGGCCTGCTTCATAAATGGGTTAAAAAATATAAAGATAACGGTTATGATGGATTAAAGAGCATTTCAATAGGACGTCCAAGGAAAAATCCAGTTATGAAAAAAAAATCAAAAAACACGAAACCTCTTACAGAAGAAGAACGAGATGAACTATTACGGTTACGAAATGAAAATGAATATCTGAAAGCAGAGAACGAAGTAATAAAAAAATCTATAGCCTTGAGACACGCAGAATGGGACGAACATCTCAAGGCGAAAAAGCAAAAGTCCTCAAAGAACTCCAAGAAAAAGGATACCGATTAAGGTATCTTTTAAAAGCTGCAAAAATGTCAAAATCGACATATTACTTTGAAATAAGCAAAAAGGATGTTATTGCTGAAAAAAATGTCGCTATGGCACAAGAAATACTGGAGATTTTTACAGAAAACAAAGAAAGATATGGCGTACGTCGTGTTTACAGAGAACTTCTAAACCGTGGCAAAACTGTAAACCACAAACGAGTTCAAAGAATAATGCATTCTCTGGGACTATTTGGAAAACGACCAAAAGAAAAGTATCATTCATACAAAGGGGAAGTTGGAAAAATTGCTGCTAATCTAATTAACAGGGATTTCAGTACAACTGCGCCCTTTCAGAAATGGACAACTGATGTTTCACAGTTTAATTTTTCCTGGGGCAAATGCTACATCTCTCCAATTCTTGATATGCATACAAACGAGATAATTTCTTATGATTTATCATTAAGTCCAAACATGGAACAAGTAAAACGAATGTTGGATAAAGCTTTTAAAAAATTCCAAAGAGTTAATGGCCTTATTTTTCATTCTGATCAGGGATGGCAGTATCAGCATATTTATTACAGAACGAGATTGATTAATCATGGCGTTATTCAATCTATGTCTCGTAAAGGAAATTGCTATGACAATTGCATTATGGAAACTTTCTTTGGACGTTTGAAAAATGAATTGTATTATGGACATGAAAAGGATTTTAAATCTTTTGAAGAATTTTCTGTAGCAGTTGCAGAATATATAGACTATTATAACAATAAGCGAATACAGGCTAAAACAAAATGGATGCCTCCCGCAAAATACAGGGAAGCATCCATTCATTCGGCCTAATTCATAATATGTGTCCAGAATTATGGGTACATATCACTTGATTCGGGGTCTATTTTATCTAGTAGTAGTAATTTCATTCCATCCTGTAACAAGACGGTCAATAACTGTCTGCGCAAGGTTCAGGCTCTGGCGTGCCTTTGCCATTGCAATTGTTACATCATGGATATCAACATCATCAGGATCTGTAATAAGCTTTTCCTGAACGGCAGTAACATCCAGCTGCTGGCTGTTTACTGTGCTCAAGGCATCAAGAAGATATGACTGAAATGATTTTGACTGGCCGGCTGGCTGAATAGATGCAGCTTCTGTAGTTTTGTCTGCCTTATGAATCTTTTCAATTGGCGACATACCTGGAACATTAGTTGTGAGCGGCTGAATCTTTCCCTGTCCAAAATGAGCTTTATCTGTGCGCACCATCTGCAAGGTGCCGAAATCTTGAATCTTCATATTTCCCTACCCATTTATTATTCTACACCGGTTATCGTCCGATTTCAAGGGCAGCTGAGAACATATCTTTTGCACCGTCAACAACTGTTGCGTTTGCTTCGTATGCTCTTGAGGCAGAAATCAAATCTACCATTTCATTTACAATATTTACGTTAGGATATTCTACATAACCTTTGTGAGGGCCACTCTGATATGCATCAGGATGTGTCGGGTCATAAACAAGACGTCCCTCAGAAGTATCTTTTGTAATCTCTAAAACCTTAACTCCCTTTCCAGGACCATTATCCAGGCTTGAAGGTGTGAAAGGTGTTCTCCACTGAGGATTTGCATCTGCAACAGGACGCATTACTACAGTAGATTTTTTGAATGGACCGCCGTCCTGTGTACGTGTTGTTGAAGCGTTTGCGATATTATCAGAAATTACATCTGTTCTGAGTCTTTCAGCAGCCATTCCGGTTGCCGCAATATTTATACTAGTGAACATTCCCATAGTCTAGATCTCCTTAATTGTGGTTTCGACAGGCTCAACCACCGTGATTACTTCTTCATCGCTGTGCTGACCTGATCAAACTCGAAGCTTGTGAGCTGGGTGAGCATGCGGTACTGCATCTGAATCTGGAGGATATTGTTTGCTTCAGTTTCTGCATCTACGTTATTGCCGTTTGCCTTTGCTGTAGTTGTATAATCAAGTACACGGTGAGGCTGAACATCACGGTAATCATAAGGTACATTTACCTGAATGTGGCGGGAATCAGTGGTTGTAAGATGAAAAGCGTTCTGAGCTTCTTTTTCAGAATCAATAGCACGCTTAAGTTCGCTTTCAAAGTTTACTGTTGAACGCTTAAAATTTGGAACCTCACTGTTTGCAAGGTTATTTGCTGTAACCTGATAGCGCAATGAAGTTACGTCCATTTCACGCTGAAGCAGGTCAATTGAACGGGTGAAACTGTTCATGGCAGTTGTATCCTCCTGAGGGACAACTGACAAACGGACGTGTCAAGGCTTTAAGCGAAGCGTGCCTTGACGCGGACGTATATCGCTGTCCATTTTGTTTACATCTAGTTGATTTTCGGAATCTGGAGGAAAAGGTTTAGTGAATTTTATCAGAAAGATTTACAGGCGCCTGTCTGTTCGGAATTCATGTTTAATAACACGCCATGCAAAAAAATCAAGCAGAATTACATAAATATAGAAAATAGACTGATAGCCGAGCTGCGAAACCTGTTCTGAAAGCAGGAAATCATAAGCCCCATGAATCAGCATTGGAATACACAGTGAAAAAAGCTTACAGAATCTCATTCTATTTAGTTTTCCGTGCAGCCAGAAATTTTTAGCACGGCTGAGCCAGTAGCCCATAAAAACACCAAAGGTAGCGTGGCCCGGAATGGCAAAAATTGCGCGGCCAATAGAAACGCCGGTACCATAACTTATGATATACAAAATATTTTCCAGTGCGGCAAATCCAAGAGAAGCAGAAACCGCATAAACAATTCCGTCATACCTGAAATCAAAATTCTTGTTTTTCCATACTATGAGCATAAGGACGAGCCATTTTGAAAACTCTTCTACAAGCGCAACTCCAACAGTATTTTCCATCCAGGCAAACTCAATTGTTGCCGGGTCGTAATACTCACTAATGAAAGCAATAAGAAAACGTTCTGCACCGGCACAAGGAATCGAGAAAATGGCACCAAAAAGAACTACCTTAAGAACAAATCCAAGAGGTTCACGCTCATTTCTATCAAGCAGATATACATAACGCAAAATCAAAAAGACCGGAAGCAAGGCCGGAATCAGAATAAAATACAAAATAAGCTTCATAACCTCTATTTTATGCCATTTTCTGATTTTTTGCATGGTTATTTAAAAATATAGTTTTATACAATTTAATTAGAGATGATTTATTTTTGATTTTATGAAAATCGGGGTAAAATTAATGTGGAGGAAATAAATCAATGGATAATTTTACATTTTACAGCCCAACTAAGTTTGTTTTTGGAAAGGATACTGAGCAGCAGGCCGGTGCGCTTGTTCGCGAGTTTGGAGGCAGCAAGGTTCTGCTTCATTTTGGCGGTAAATCTGCTGAGAAATCCGGTCTGCTTGGAAGAGTTCGTGAGTCTCTGAAAGGGGCCGGCGTTGAATTTGTAGAACTCGGTGGTGTTCACCCTAATCCTCTTGATGACCTTGTTTACGAAGGAATTGATTTGTGCCGTAAAAACGGTGTTGATTTTATACTTGCAGTAGGCGGCGGTTCTGTAATTGACAGTGCCAAAGCTATTGCAATCGGTGTTTGCTATGACGGAGACTTCTGGGATTTCTACAGCGGAAAAGCTGCTCCTAAAAAGGCGGTTCCTGTTGCTACAGTTCTTACAATTGCGGCAGCCGGAAGCGAAGGTTCTGGTGACTCAGTAATCACTAAAAAAGACGGCATGGTAAAACGCGGAACTGGCGGCGAATGTATCCGTCCTAAGTTCTCTATTTTGAATCCGGCATTAACACAGACTCTGCCTGCATACCAGACAGCGTGTGGTGCAACAGATATTATGGCTCACGTTTGCGAGCGTTACTTTACAAACACAAAGAATGTAGAAACTACCGATCGTTTGTGTGAGGCTGTTTTGATGGCTATGATCCACGAAACTCCAAAGGTAATTGCTGACGCAAATGATTATGAAGCCCGCGCTAACATCATGTGGGCCGGAATGGTTGCCCACAATAACATCGTAGGTGTTGGACGCGACCAGGACTGGAACAGCCACGGAATTGAGCATGAATTAAGCGGTCTTTACGACTGTGCTCACGGTGCAGGTCTTGCAGTTATCATGCCTTCATGGATGGATTTTGTTTATAAGCATGACGTAATGCGTTTTGCACAGTGGGCAACACGCGTTTGGGGCTGCAAGATGGATTTTGCAGATCCGGAAGCAACAGCCCGCGAGGGTATCAAGCGTTTCCGCGAGTTCCTTCACAGCATTGGTATGCCAATTAATTTTGCTGAGCTTGGTGCAAAAGAAGAAGACATCCCTACTCTCGTAAAAAAGTTCGGCTTACCAGAAGGCGGAAGAACTGGCGGATTTGTAAAGCTGAGTTCTGAAGATATTGCTGAGATCTACAAAATCGCCGCAAAAGCAAGTCTCTAATCCGGAGGAAATATGAAAGCATTATTCATCGGCGGAACCGGTACAATCAGCATGGCTATCTCAAAGCTGCTGCTGGAAAAAGGCTGGGAGCTGTATCTTATTAATAGAGGAAACCGTAATAACGACGAGCGCCTTAAGGGTGCGCATTTTATTACTGTTGATATAAATGATGAGGCTGCGGCTGCAGGAAAGCTTGCCGGAATGCAGTTTGATGTTGCCTGTGATTTCATCGGCTTTGTGCCTTCACAGCTTGAGCGTGACTACCGCCTGCTTAAGGGCAAGGTTCGTCAGTTTATGTACATCAGTTCTGCATCGGCTTATCAGAAACCTTGTGGAAACTACATGATCAGCGAGAAAACACCTCTTGCAAATCCGTACTGGGAATACTCCCGCAATAAGATTGCCTGCGAAGATTATCTGATGAAGCTTTATCGTGATGAGCAATTCCCTGTTACTATTATTAGACCGAGCCACACTTATGATGAGCGCTCGGTACCTCTTGGAGTTCACGGCAACAAGGGCAGCTGGCAGGTTGTAAAACGCATCAAAGAAGGAAAGCCTGTGATTATTCATGGAGATGGAACAACGCTTTGGACAATCACTCACAATTCTGATTTTGCTAAGGGCTTTGTTGGTCTGATGGGAAACATTCACGCTATCGGTGAAGCCGTTCAGATTATGAGCGATGAAAGCGTTACCTGGAATCAGATTTATCAGTGTATTGCAGCATCGCTTGGTGTTGAACTTAAGCCGGTTTATGTTTCTTCGGCATATCTTGCAGCACATTCTGATTATGACTTTACAGGAAGCCTTATTGGAGACAAGGCAAACTCCGTTGTATTTGACTGCAGTAAGTTGAAGTCTCTTGTACCAGATTTTGTTGCAACAAAACGCGCAGACCAGGGAATCAGAGAGACAATAGAATACGTTCTCGCCCACCCCGAATGCCAGACCGAAGACCCGGACTTCGACAAATGGTGCGATGAGATAATCAGTAAGGTCGGTGGTTGAGCCTGCGGTCCCTGAGCCTGGTCGAAGGGTCGAAACCACCAAAAGGAGACAAACAAATGGTTAATGTTAAAGGAAAATGGGCGCTGGTTACCGGTGCAAACCGAGGAATCGGATATAGAATCGCAAAGTTTATGGCCAGCAAAGGCTGTAACCTGATTTTGCACAGCCGCTCACTTGAGCATACTGCAGAAATTCTCGCAGAGGTTCGCGCAATGGGCGTTGAAGCCTACGACGTTGCCGCAGAACTCTCAGACATTTCTCAGGTAGAAGCAATGATGAACGAAATTGAAGAACGCGGAAAGCCGGTTGATATTCTTTTCAACGACGCCGCAGTTCAGATTGCTTACCGCACAGACTATTACAAGACACCCGCAGAAGATTACACAAAGAGCTTTGTAATTAACACAATCGCTCCAATGATGCTCTGCTACCGCTTTATTCCAAAGATGATTGAACGTGGCTGGGGCCGTGTAATCAACACAACAAGCGGAATCCGCAACGAACCGGAACAGGCCGGCTACAGCGCAAGTAAAGCAGCCCTCGACAAGGTAACAAGTGACCTCGCCGGCAAACTCGACGGCACAGACGTCTGCATCAACTTAGCAGACCCAGGCTGGTGCCGCACCGACCTCGGCGGTCCAAACGCCCCAAATGATCCTGACAGTGTAATTCCTGGTATCGTAGTCGGCGCATTTGTAGATGATAAGAAGAGTGGAAGATGGTTAGGCGCCCAAGATTTTGCTGGTCTCACGCTGGAAGAAGCAATCCAGAAGGCAGCAGCCTTCCCTCAGCTGTTCAAATAGAAATTGATTTTGTTCTAAAAAATAAAGACCACGGAATTGCGGGTCCCAGCGACGGCAATTCCGTGGTCTTTATTTTTTATTGACTGTACTATTTCTACAGTATATATCTGCTTAAATCCTGATTCTGGCTGATGCCTTCAAGTTTGCTATCGACATACGCTGCATCAATCTTAATTGTCTCACCTGCATGCTCATCAGCTTCAAAGTTGATATCTGCAAGAACCTTTTCCATGATTGTGTGGAGGCGGCGTGCACCAATATTCTCGGCGCTCGAATTAACCTCTTCTGCAACCACACTCATACGATCCAGAGCGTCTTCTGTAATGTCGAGTTTAACACCTTCAGTTTCAAGCAGTGATGTGTACTGCATAATCAGACTGTTCTTTGGCTCGCTGAGGATGCGCTTGAAATCTTCTTTGTGGAGTGAATCAAGCTCAACACGCAATGGGAAGCGGCCCTGAAGTTCAGGAATCAGATCACTTGGAGCAGCAACGCTAAAGGCTCCGGCAGCGATAAACAGAATGTGTGTTGTATCGATTACGCCGAACTTTGTGTTTACGTTACTTCCTTCTACGATTGGAAGGATATCGCGCTGAACACCTTCGCGGCTTACATCCTGTCCGTGGCTTTCACCGTGAACAGCTATCTTATCAATTTCATCAATAAAGATAATTCCGCTCTGTTCGACTCGCTTCTTTGCTTCGTCGGCAACCTTGTCGTGGTCTACCATATTATCGAGAACTTCTTCTGTAAGAATCTTGCGGGCTTCCTTTACTGTAACAGAGCGCTTTTTACCGCGGCCCTGACCGTTCATCATATTAAGGATTCCCTGCATGCTGTTCTGAAGATCGTCAATGCTGCCGCCGGCAATGATTTCCATGTTAGGCATTCCCTGAGGACGATGAACAACCATGTCTACTTCACGGTCTTCGAGTTTACCTTCGCGGAGCATCTGGCGGAACTTTTCACGTGTATGATTTTCTACAGCTTTTTCTGCAGACTCTTCATCTGCCTTCTGCTGTTCAGCAGCTGCCTGATTTGCAGCATTTAGTGCTGACTGCATATCTGCGGCAACCTTGTTCAAATCAATTGTAATTTCATTTGCACTTGGCTGACTCAAAAATCCGAGTGGCTTAACTTCTGATTTATCGCCTTCGCCGTCAGCTTTCTTTTTGTCGCCCTTGCCGGTTCCTGGCAAAAGAAGATCAAGAAGGCGCTCTTCTACAACGCTTACAGACTTCTCACGAAGCTGATCTTCCATCTCTGCCTTAACGTCATTGTAGCCTACGGCCATAAGGTCGCGGATCATGCTTTCAACGTCACGGCCAACATAACCAACCTCGGTGTATTTTGTAGCCTCAACCTTTAAGAAAGGAGCACCGCAGAGTTTTGCAAGACGGCGTGCAATTTCTGTTTTACCACAGCCAGTTGGTCCAATCATCAAAATATTTTTTGGAGCAACTTCATCGCGGATTTCTTCCGGCAGCTTAAGGCGGCGGAAGCGGTTACGAAGCGCAACCGCAACGGCACGCTTAGCCTTTTCCTGTCCGATGATATATCCGTCGAGTTTTTCTACAATCTGTTTTGGTGTAAGTTCTGTTTTATTTTCGATATTTTCCATGTGCTATTCCAATGTTTCAATCGTCAGATTCTGATTTGTGTAAATACAGATGCTGCCGGCAATATTCAAAGATCTCTCCGCAATCTCCTTAGCGCTCAAATCAGAAGAATCAAGATAAGCAAGAGCCGCAGAGTAAGCGTAGTTACCGCCGCTGCCAATCGCAATCGCATCGTGCTCAGGCTCAATTACGTTACCGTCGCCGCTAATCAAAAGAATCTGTTTTTTGTCGGCAACAAGGAGCATAGCCTCAAGTTTCTGCAAGGTACGGTCTGTACGCCAGGCCTTAGCAAGCTCAACAGCCGAGCGCATAATATCTCCGTTATATTCCTTTACCTTAGCTTCAAAGCGGTCAAGCAGTGTAAACGCATCAGCAACACTACCCGCAAAACCGGTGAGAATCTTTCCATCATAAATCTTTCGAACTTTGCGAGAATTTCCCTTACAAACTGTCTCGCCCAAAGTGCACTGGCCGTCTCCAGCCATAGCAACCTGTCCATTTCTGCGCACAGCAAGAATAGTTGTGCTTCGAATCTTAGTCTTATTTCCCATGAGTTAAAATATAATGATTTAGACGTCAAAGGGCAAATAAAAAATAGCTAGAAAAAAGATTTGAATCGTATAAAAACAGATATTTTTTCGCGAAAGTTCCGTCAAAAACTTGGATTATGCGATTTTTGACGGATAAATTCTGTGATTTTTCTTTGTAAATCCGGCGTTTCTTCCGTCAAATCTCTTCATAAGCAAGTTTTTGACGGAAACAAATAAAGTTTTTTGCTTTAATTACAGGAAATCTTAATAAAATCACTGAAAACATTCCGTCAAAACAAACATACAAAGCCTTTTTGACGGAACTTTCTGTTTTTTAGACTTCTTCTATCATCTTTTTATTCCGTTAAAGCTAATCATTTCCTTTGTTTTGACGGAAAATTCCATAACTAAACACAGATTTCTTTTCAACCAACTTAAACACTTACGAATGCGGATGAGCCTTATTGTAAATATCAATAAGTTTTTCAGTGGTGATGTGAGTATAGCGCTGAGTTGTGCTGATTGAACTGTGGCCAAGCATCTCCTGAACCATGCGCACATCCGCCCCATTCCCCAGCATAGTTGTTGCAAAAGTGTGGCGGAAAGCATGCGGATTCACATGTCTGTTCGTTCCTTCCACCCCAGAGTATCTGTTCAAAATGTAGCGCAGCCCACCGGTCGTAAGCGCTCCACCCTTCTGATTAATAAATAATTCCCGCGGCACCGGATCCACTTTATTTTCCGCCAGTATCTTTTTCCTATCCGTAAGATATTCAGCCAGTGCCTTTCTGGCCTCGATATCAAAATAGACCTTGCGCTGCTTATTACCCTTTCCAGTAACAATTGCCGAGCGGCCGCCATCCATAAAATCAGAAATCTTAAGGCTTACAATTTCGCTTGCACGACAGCCCGAAGAATACAGCATCAGAAAAAGCGCATGGTCGCGGCTCTTCCACAAAAGCTCATCCTTAACAGGCTCGTCGCAAATCTCCCCTACCTCGGCGGAAGTCATAAAATTCGGCATACGCTTTGGCAGCTTTACAGTCTTCATTTCCAGCGAAGGATTTTTCTCTACATACCCAAACTTTTTCGCATAAGCAAACAGAGTACGCACGGCGGCAATAAACCTGTTCACAGTAGCCGCCGACTTATTCTCCGCAGAAAGCCGTCCGATACAAAGCATAAGATTTTCACGAGTTATAGAAGTAACATCCAGTTCCGGCGTCAGAAACTCCTGCAGCTGGGCAAGGTCGTTGCCATAGCCCTTAACAGTATTCTCAGAAAGCCCCCTCACAGCAGAAAGATAAAGAAGAAATTCATCTGTAAGCTCGCGTAAAGTCATACTTAAATTATCGGCAGAATTTCCGGATTTTGAAACCTAGCGAAGATTCAGAATAATTGTTTTATCGCGGAATTTCAAAATGACCTGGTAACATAAAGACAAATAAGAAAACTCCTTCAATAATATAAATAGCGATAAAAAGAGCAGGATTCTCTTCATAATAATCATCAGCTTCTTCTGGGATAAAATGAACAATTATCATTACGACAATCGGTAACCCAATTAAAACAGGAATTTTTTCTAAATAACCAATAAGATTGAAACCAAATTTAGAAATAAGTCCCATAATATCTAAGATAAAGAGGAATACCATTGCACAAAGAATTCTTTCATGTTCATGCTTTGCCATATAATTTTATTATAACGAAATTTTCAGTTGTTGTAATCTGTAAAAGAACAATTGATTCATACCTGGACAGACGCGCAATTCTTCCCAATAATGATAAACGTTAATCCCCAAAGAGATAATATAGTATTGCATGAGTATCTAACAAATACTTTATTACATATACTCCGCAAAATCTTCAAGGGGCTCATCTCATATTTTTTCCACATCCGCACAGGCTATTACGTTTATGCCGGTTCCAAGCAGGTCGTACAGAAGTATGTCGCCGCGTTTTACAGGGGCTCGGCAGCTTGCTCGACGTACAACTTCCATGCACTGCAGCAGGCTTGCCTTTGGAACTTCGCCGGCGGTTTTTACCGGCACCACAGGCAGCACGCCTCCATTAACTTTTATTGTTGTTGTGAGGGTGCGGGTTGGATTCTGCAGTTCTTTTGATGCATATTGTTCCCCACGTTTGCAGCCATTATCTTTTACTGCTGTGACTTTTTTGTGGCCACTGGCGTCTGTTTCTACCGTTACTTCCATTGAACAGCCCATAGGGCAGATTATGCAGGTAAGAGGGATTTTTTCGCGGCGGATTTCGCCTGATGTCTGATTTGTATTTTCCATCATTCTGCTACCTCCTGTGGAAGCTGGATTGAAACGGTGATGTCGCCGCCGGCACTTTCTATCTGATTTGGGGCAAGTTCAACAACCTGCATTTCACCGGGGCGCACAACCTTTTTTCTAACTGATTTTAAGACCTCGTTGCCGCTGGAAACTTCAACGTAAACATCCTTATAAACATCTGTTACTCGGAACATAATAGAAACATTTCCGTCCTGAGCGCGTGACTCAATGTACTGAGGCACGGTGTAGCGCACGCGGTTTCCGGGGCGCAGTATGATTTTTTCTCCACTCGCTGTGATTTTTCCCTGAACATATTTTGCGGCATTTTCACCGGCACGAAGGCTTTCTGCTGTTACAAAATCTACAAGATCATGAACATGCACTGTATTTCCACAGGCAAAAATGCCAGGTACAGAAGACTGCATGTGCTCATTTACAACAGGGCCGCTGGTTGCAGAATCAATTGCGATTTTACAGCCGGATGCAATTTCGTTTTCAGGAATCAAACCAACCGAAAGAAGCAGTGTGTCGCATTCAATAAACTCTTCTGTTCCGGCAATAGGCTTACGGTTAGAATCAACTGCCGCAACAGTTACTCCTTCAACACGCTCCTTTCCATGAATCTGAACAATTGTGTGACTGAACTTCAGCGGAATATTAAAGTTTTCAACACACTGAACAATGTTACGACGAAGACCTGAACTGAAAGGCATAACCTCGCAGACAAGCTTTACCTCAGCTCCTTCCAGAGTAAGGCGACGTGCCATAATCAAACCAATATCACCCGAACCAAGAATTACAACCTTACGGCCTGGCATATATCCATCGATATTTACAAAGCGCTGAGCCGCACCCGCAGTAAAAATACCGGCAGGTCTTGTACCAGGAATAATTAAAGCACCGCGGGTTCTCTCACGACAGCCAGTCGCAAGCACAACAGCCTTAGCCTTAATGTGCATAAGACCATCTACAGTGTTGATTGCAGTAACTCTATGCCCCTGCCCTGGCGTACTTTCCTTTTCCACCTCCAGCACCATGGTATCAGTTTTATATTCAATACCAAGCTGATTTACTTCATCAGAAAAACGAGCCGCATATTCAGGACCTGTAAGCTCTTCACCAAAATAATGAAGACCAAATCCGTTATGAATACACTGAAGCAGAATTCCTCCGATTCTTGTATCACGCTCTAAAATCAAAATGCTGTCTGTACCAGCCTTCTTTGCAGCAATTGCCGCCGCCATTCCGGCAGGGCCGCCGCCAATTACAACTATATCGTATTCCATAATCACGCCCCACCTATCTTGTTTTTCCAGTCAAAACATAAGAACAGCCGCCATTCTTTCGAACGTCTGTCATAGGGATTCCAAGCTCGCGGCTCAAAATCTCAGTTACACGTGGAGAACAGAAACCGCTCTGGCAGCGTCCCATTCCGGCTCTTGTACGGCGCTTAACACCATCAAGATCCACAGCTCCTACAGGAGACTTAATTGCCGCAACAATCTCGCCCTCGGTAATCATTTCGCATCGGCAGATGATGCGACCATAAAGCGGATTATTTTCAATCAGCTGTGCACGGCGCTCATCATCAGCATCTTTAAAAGATTCAATTCCTTTGCGCACAGCCACAAAGTCGCGATTTGCTTCAAGCTTAACACCAAGAGATTTTTCAACAATTTCTCTTACATAAGATCCGATAGCAGGAGCCGCAGAAAGTCCCGGAGAACAGATTCCTGCAACGTTGATAAAGCCGTGAACCGCACTATCCTCTTCAATAATAAAATCATTTACCGGAGTTCCATCCTCGTTATAAGCAAGGGCACGAACACCCGCAAAAGAGTTTATGATATTTCTGCGAGGAATATCCGGAATTGTTTTTCCAGATTTTCTGAAAACCTCGTCCTGACCGGCAGCAGTTGTCTCTGTAGCTGACTTGTCGTTTCCATCTGCCGCTGTAGGACCAGACAGAATATTTCCATCCACAGTTGGAGTAACCAGAACACCCTTACCCATTTTGTCAGGAGTCTGGAACAAAGTATGACTTGCAAGATATGCACACTTGTTATCAAGCAGATAATATTCACCACGGCGAGGCACAATCTTAAACTTGCGGGCCCCAGCCATCTCAGAAACAACATCTGCATACAAGCCTGCTGCGTTTACCACACATTTTGCACTGATGTCAGTTTTTCCAGTTTTAATCACGAACAGCCCGTCAGCCTTTTCAATTCCATGAACCTCTGTTTCAAGGAAAAGCTTTACACCATTCATAACAGCATTTTCTGCAAAAGCCCAGGTTGCCATATAAGGACTTACAATACCTGCAGACTCTGCAAGCAGAGCACCGCATGCTTCTTCACTTACATTTGGCTCAAGCCGGTGCAATTCCTCGCCGTCAATAATGCGAAGACCTGGTACGCCATTCGACTGTCCACGTTCATAGAGCTTTTTGATATGCTCCATATCTTCTTCGCAAAAGCCGATAACCAGAGAACCGTTATTCTTATAATCAAAATGAAGTGACTGAGCCAGTTCTGGATACATAGCAGTTCCTTCAACGTTCAGCTTAGCCATTAAAGTTCCTGGCTTTGCATCAAAGCCCGCATGAATAATTCCCGAGTTCGCCTTAGAAGTTCCGCAGGCAACATCATCCGCCTTCTCAATCATGCAAACGTTCAGCCGGTACTTTGCGAGTTCCCTCGCAATGCACGAGCCCACAACGCCTGCACCAATAATTGCTATATCATAAATCATATACACCTCTACTCAGACCAGTGCTCAGCACGTTCCACGGCCTTCTTCCAGCCAGCGTACAACCGTGCGCGCTGTTCATCTTTCATAACCGGCTCAAACACGCGGTCAATTTTGTGGTGAGCCAGAATCTCGTCGCGGCTCTTCCAGAAGCCAGTTGCAAGACCGGCAAGGTATGCAGCACCAAGCGCAGTAGTTTCAACATTAGCCGGACGGCAAACCTTAGTATTCAAAATATCAGACTGGAACTGCATCATAACGTTGCTAACGCAGGCTCCACCGTCCACGTTCAGTGTATTAATAGGAGTACCCGAATCTGCAACCATAGTATCAAGCACGTCGCGCACCTCGTAAGCAATTCCCTCAAGCGCAGCACGGCAGATATGAGCCTTCTTTACACCACGTGTAAGTCCAACAATAGTTCCACGCGCATACATATCCCAGTAAGGAGTACCAAGACCAACAAAGGCAGGCACAAGGTAACAGCCATTAGAATCAGGCACGCTCTCAGCCAGGCGATCAATCTCCGGCGCGCTGGAAATCAGCTCCACTTCATCGCGAAGCCACTTAATTACAGCACCACCAATGAACACACTTCCTTCAAGCGCATACTCAATCTTGCCGTTCATACCAAGCGCAATTGTAGTCAAAAGTTCTTTCGAATGAACCGGCTCCGCTCCTGTATTCATAAGCATAAAGCAGCCTGTACCATAAGTGTTCTTAGCGTCACCCTTCTTAAAACAGCCCTGACCAAAAAGCGCTGCCTGCTGGTCGCCAACTGCAGAAGCAAGAGGTACTTCAAAACCACAAACCTCAGGATCTGTATTGCCGTAAACGCATGAAGAATCTCGAACCTCAGGTAAGAGTCCCTCAGGAATTCCCAAAAGCGAAAGAAGTTCCTTATCCCACTCAAGTTTGTAAATATTAAAAAGCATAGTACGGCAGGCGTTTGTGTAATCAGTTACATGCGCACGGCCACCGCTAAGCTTCCAGATAAGCCAGGTATCAATAGTTCCTGCAAGCAGCTCACCGCGCTCAGCACGTTCACGAACGCCAGGAACATTGTCCAATATCCATTTGATTTTTGTACCGGAAAAATATGCGTCAATGAGAAGTCCGGTCTTCTCGCGGATCTTGTCCGACCAGCCGTCTGCAATCAGTTTCTCGCAGTAATCGGCCGTACGACGACACTGCCAGACAACAGCGTTGTAAACAGGCTTTCCGGTTTTCTTATCCCAGATAACAACAGTCTCACGCTGGTTAGTAATTCCAATCGCGGCAATTTCGTCATGTCTGATTTCGTTTTCAATTAAAAGGCTCTGAAGCACCTTAAGCTGACACTTAAAGATTTCTTCAGCATCATGTTCAACCCAGCCTGGATGCGGATAAATCTGAGTAAACTCACGCTGTTTTGAACCAAGAGGCGAACCATTTTTGTCATAAAGAACCGCACGACAAGAAGTCGTCCCTTCGTCTAAGGCTATAACATATTTTTTATTAGAATTGCTCATACCATTATGATAGCATCACTATCAGTATAAAGCAAATTTTATTTTTATTATTTTTTGGGCGTGCCCGCCGCAAGCGGCGGTCGGGCTACTACAGGTTCCGCTATCGCTTCATTCCCGCTGCGCAGGAACGCTTCGCGCCTTCCGTATCCCTCACGCGTTGTTGATTATTATTCTTCGCCTTCTGCCGGCATCACCGCAGCTTCCTCACCGCTTGTGTGCAAGTAATCACAGTCCGGGTTAATACAGCTCTTGTAAGCACCATTCTTCTTGTCGAACTTTTCAACAAGGAACCAGCCGCACTTAGGACAGTACTGGTCAATCGGCTTAAAGTGACTGATGAAGGTACAGGTTGGATAATTTGTACAACCATAGAAAGCCTTACCACGGCCTTTTGTTTTGCGCTCAACGATTTCGCCGTCGCCGCAAACAGGACACTTAGCAAGTGGAATAGACTTAGTGTTATGACACTCTGGGAATCCGGAACATGCAAGGAAGAATCCAAAGCGGCCAAGTTTCTTTACCATTGGCTTACCACAGAGCTCGCAAACCTTGTCAGTCTGTTCATCAAGGAAGCCCTTAATACTTTCCTGATGTTCCATTACGTTATCAACAGTCTGCTTAAACGGACCATAGAAGTCTGCAATAATGTCATTCCAAACAAGTTCACCTTCTTCAACCTGGTCGAGTTCATTTTCTACCTTGGCTGTAAACTCTTCGTTAATTACAGCAGGGAATGATTCAACGAGAATCTTATTAATCATCTTACCAAGCTGAGTTGGAACCAGCTGCTTGTTACTGCGGGTTACGTAGTAGCGGTCAAGCAATACAGAAATAATTGTTGCATAAGTTGAAGGACGGCCAATACCTTTTTCCTCAAGCATACGAACAATAGAAGCATCTGTATAGCGTGCAGGTCCCTGAGTGAAATGCTGCTCCGGATGGAAGTTTTCTACATTCAAAGCCTCGCCTTCCTTCATAGCAGGAAGGGATGATGATTTTTCTTCTTTTGATGAAAGCAGCTTAATTACCTGATAGAAGCCCTTCTCTGCAATCTTACTTGCAGCAACGCGGAACAAAGCGTCTCCAGCTTCAATTTCAACAGAGGTAGTTACCATCTTTGCATTGTTCATCTGGCTAGACACAAAGCGCTCCCAGATGATTGAGTACAAACGGAACTGGTCGTGGCTCAAATATTCCTTTACGCTCTCTGGTGTGTAAGTTGCGTATGTAGGACGAATACCTTCATGGGCATCCTGAGCTGATTTTCCAACAGCATAGTGAATTGGTTCAGCAGGAAGTTCTGACGGATGATTTTTTGAAAGCCAGTCGCGAACATCTGCAAGAGCAGTTTCAGAAATACGTACAGAGTCAGTACGCATGTAAGTAATAAGACCGACATGATTTTCGCCAATCTGAATACCTTCGTAAAGCTGCTGAGCAATCTGCATAGTCTTGCGTGAAGTAAAACCAAGACGGTTAGCAGCTGCCTGCTGAAGCTTTGAAGTTGTAAACGGTGGCTTAGGGCGAACAGTTTTTTCAGTCTTTTTGATTGATGAAACTGTACAAGGAGAGTTTTTGATTTTCTCAATGATTTCGTTTACGGCTGCCTCGCTCTTAAGTTCTGGCGCCTCTCCGTTATATTTTACAAGCTGAGCTGTAAAAGAAGATTTTCCCTTAGTGAAGTCCGCATCAAGTGACCAGTATTCCTCTGGTAAAAAGTCTTCAACTTCTTTTTCGCGCTCACAGATAAGGCGGAGTGCTACAGACTGAACACGACCTGCAGAAAGACCATTCTTTACCTTTACCCACAAAAGCGGGCTCAGATTATAACCTACAAGGCGGTCAAGAACACGGCGTGCCTTCTGAGCATTTACCTTAGATTCTACAATTTCACCAGGATGCTTTACAGCTTCTGTGATTGCAGTAGGAGTGATTTCGTTGAAAACAATTCGGCTGATTTTTGCATCAGTTTTATCGCGCAGAGCACGGTTCAAATGCCATGCAATAGCTTCTCCTTCGCGGTCGTTATCGGATGCGAGAAGGACAGCTTCTGATTTCTTTGCTTCCTTCTGGAGTTCTTTAAGTAATTTTGCTTTTCCGCGCACTGTAATGTATTCAGGCTGGAATCCGTTTTCAATATCAATAGCCATTCGAGACTTAGGAAGATCAATAAGATGACCTACAGAAGCTCTAACCACGTAGCCAGGCCCAAGATACTTTTCAATAGTGTGTGCTTTAGTAGGAGACTCTACAATTACGAGAGTCTGAGGAGTTTTAGTCTTTTTAGCCATAACAAAATCCTTGTAACAAAATCCTTTAAAAGTCTTATGTAAATAATTCCCCCTGAACAGGAGGCGTACTGCGTAAACCCGGCGGTTCTGCCAGAGCGACACAGTAATCTTTATAATCTTTTATCACCGGGGCTCCTGCAGAAAGGAACTTTTCCGGTGTATTTTCCATTTTATACTTGCTTACCCGGCCTGTGGCGAAACTCTTTTCCAGATCGTCGCGTACAACTTCAGATATTCTGGAAGCCGCTTCACCAAACGCCGCCTCATGAAACATTACGTCGCGGCCGTCCTCAAGGGCAAAGTCTGCCGTTATAAGCGCTCCGCTACCCGTCGGCGCTTCAATCACAACCGTAGCTTCCGAGAGCCCCGCAACAATCCGGTTCCGTGCAATAAACTGCCACTTTCCTGCCGGCGCGCCCGGACCGTACTCGCTCACCAGGCAGCCCCCGCTCTGAAGCACCGCCGCGGCCAGCCTCTTATTCGAATACGGTACAATATTGTCTATACCGCTCGGCAAAACCGCAATCGTGTGTCCCAGCACGGCACAACGATCAATCGCGCCATCACGCAAAGTTGCATCACCACGCTCAGCCGCATCATAAAAGGCATCAATCGCTCCAAGATGCGCGTAAGAATCCGCCCCACCGGCAAGCCCGCTTACAACGTTACAGCCGTCCAGAGTTGCCTCATGTGCAAAACTCCGTGCAGCCACACGCCCCGCCTGACTCAATCTTCTTGTTCCTACAACAGAAACGCACCGTCCGCTAAGCAGCGACGCATCTCCGCGTACAAAAAGACAAAACGGAGGATCAGCTATCTGCCGTAAAGGCTCAGGGTATCCCTCATCGTAATGAAAAAGAATTTTTATCCCAAGACGCTCGCACTGGCAGGCTTCAGCCTTTGCCATACGCAGGTTTTCGGAACCGTTCCAGACGGCCCGAGGTTTCTCTCCGCATTCAGCAAGTTTAAATATTTCTTCTATAGACTGTAATGCAAGCGAATAAGGACTGTCAAGTTTTTTTAGTAAATTTTTTTTCTGATTAAAATCAAGAAATGAAATTCTCGCTACAGAAAGGCCCAGAATCAGAGTATCATCAGTTAGAATATGCTGCATCTAAAACTGTTTTCTTGTTCTCCTCTGCGGTTGCTTTTTTCTCGGCGGATTTTGTGGTGTTTATGATTTTATCGTACATTGCGGCAGACTTTTCAAAATCATAATTTGAATAATATGCTCTAGCAAGTACAAACATTGCGTCAATATTTTTAGTATCGATTGAAAGAACTTTTTCCAGGTGAGGAATTGCCTTTGCAGGCTCATCAAGTTCAAACACATACAGCACGCCAAGTCCGTATAAGGCACGCACATATCTGTCTTCAATCTGTATTGCACGAAGGTAGGCTTCTTCAGCAAGCTTAAGGTAATTATATTTTACCTCTGTACTTCCGCTTCCTCCAAAGTCCATTGCGGCATGCGACATATAGCCCGCACACACACCTACATAATAATATAAATTCTGATTGTTTGGATAGTACTGAAGGGCCTCCTGAAAGCATTTTAAGGCCTCTCCATACATTTTCTGATCAAGATATCGTGTTCCAAGGATTTTATACCAGATTCCAATCTGACTCTGTGCCAGCTGAATATCTGCTACTCTTTTCTGATATTTTTCAATTGCATCCTTAAGTTCTTCAACAGTTGTCGGGCTTTCAACACCTTCTTCAAGATGCTGCTGACGGATTATCTGCTTGTTTGATACACGGCAGGAACTAAATAAAACAGCTGCCAGTAAAACTAAAGGAATACATTTTTTCATATCAGATTTCTCCTTACACCTATTATTTAAAGTACTTTTCATGCGCATCTTCCAGCTGTCTGTCTGTAACATGCGTATAAATTGTAGTTGTACTCAAATCACTGTGCCCCAAAAGTTCCTGCACAGAACGCAGATCCGCCCCGCCACTCAAAAGATGAGTCGCAAACGAATGGCGAAGTGTATGAACCTTTGCCTCAACTCCGCTCAGCGCTTCAAGTTCCTGGAATCGCTTCCATACACCTTTCCGTGAAATAGGATCTCCCCTGTAATTCACAAAAAGCTCAGGCACCGAACGTCCCTTTACCAGAGCCGGCCGAACCTCGTTCAAATACACAAGGATTTTTTCCAGAGCCCGCTCTCCAAAAGGAACAATTCGTTCTTTATCGCCCTTTCCGCGAACAAGAATCAATTTTTCATCAAGATGCACATTTGCAAGCTGCAGTGTACAGGCCTCGCTTATACGAAGTCCGCACGAATAAATCAGTTCAAACAGTGCATCATCCCGTTTACCGCTTGGGGTGGAAGTATCAATACATCCTAACAAAGCATCTATCTGTTCAATAGAAAGCACTTTAGGAAGATGTTTTACAGCCTTAGGTTTATCTAAAGCAAGGGCAACATTTTCTTCCCACATACCTTTGCGTACAAGAAAATCGCCCAAAGCCCTGATTCCAGAAATATCCTTGGCAATTGTGAGCTCAGAACAACCATCGGTCTGTCTATTTATAAGATAATACAAGAGATTCTGAACTGAAACATCTTTCAGTTTTATTCGCTCGGTGGTAAGCCAGTTCAGAAATTCTTCTGCTGAAATCTTATATGTAATTGCCGTCTGCTTTGAATCACGTTTTACAAGGAGAAGGTCCGTATAAAACTGATTCAAAAATATTTCCTTAGTCATCCAGGCGGATTGTCCTGCTGAATTCACTCTTATTCCAGATTGCAGGTTTTGTAAGGTCATTCTCATCAGGAATAAAACCATTAGGTGGAGTAAATGAACCTGCAGATGGAATATCATCACTGAACATATCTGCACCAAGAGTACCTTTCTTTTCTGCATCTGGTGTATGAGCTACGCCGTGTGAAGCAACAAATTCTCCTCCCAAAGCTGCACCAGAAGAAGCAGGCTTATGAAGAATACTGTTGATGTCATTAAGGCTGACTGTATCTTCACGAGCAGGTTTTGGTTCAGACTTAACTTCAGGAACAACAACCGGCTGTTCAACTGTAAGTTTTCCAGAATCTTCAAAACCAGTTGCAATAACTGTTACGCTGATTTTTCCTTCGAGTTCTGGCTGAGTAACCTGTCCCCAGAACATGTTGTAATCTTTGTCTGCAGAAGCAGAAACAATCTTACAGATTTCTCCAACTTCGCTCAAAGTAATTTCTTCCGAAGCACAGATATTTACAAGAAGATTCTTTGCTCCGTCAATCTTTGAGTTTTCAAGCATTGGGTTATGAATAGCGTTGTAAGCTGCATCTGTTGCACGGTTCTCGCCTTCACCAATACCAATTCCAAAGATTGCATTACCCTGGCCTGCCATTGCATTGCGTACATCGGCAAAGTCGGTATTAACATCACCTGGGTTTGTAATAATATTAGAAATACCTTCAACACCCTGGCAAAGTACTTCATCTGCCTTTCTGAAGGATTCTTTTACAGTAAGGTTTTTATCAATATTTTTGAAAAGCTGTTCGTTAGGGATAACAATGAGAGAGTCTACCTGTTCATGAAGTTTTTTCAGACCTTCCTTAGCCTGGCGCATACGTACGTTTCCTTCAAATTCAAAAGGAGTTGTAACTACTGCGACAGTAAGGCATCCGAGTTCCTTGGCAATTCTTGCAACTACAGGAGCAGAACCAGTTCCTGTTCCACCACCCATACCTGCGGTAATAAATACCATGTCAGCACCGCGAAGCTCATTTGTAATGAGTTCCTTATCTTCCTCTGCTGCCTGCTCGCCTACTTCTGGTTTACCGCCGGCTCCAAGACCTTTAGTAACCTTCTGACCGATAGCAAGTTTAGTTGGTGCACGAGAACGACCAAGTGCCTGTAAGTCGGTATTAAGAACGATAAAGTCTACATTGCTAAGCTCGCGGAAGATCATTCTGTTTACAGCGTTTGAACCGCCGCCGCCACAACCAACTACCTTAATTACGGTAGGGCTGCCGCCAGAAACTTCCGAGTCGTAACCAGCCTCATCGTCTACAATTGAAATGCCAAGATTTCCCATATTTCCTCCCACTCAAAAACGCTTCCCCAAGCGTGTTTAGAATAATGATTTAAATATCTTTTTTAATACACTCTCACCCTTCTGCTTTTCTTTTTTAACAGAACGTGTGTGTGTGCGGCGGCTTCTGTCCTTACCGCTCGCAAGTGATTTATTTGCAAGTACCAGACCAATTACTGTAGCAAAATCTGGTCTCTTATAATCTTCTTCAATTCCGCCAAGACTCTCAGGAACTCCAAGACGAACCGAAGTTGTGCGGAATACACTCTGTGCAAGATCAATAACACCATCCATCATTGCACCGCCGCCGGTAAGAATAATATTTCCGGAAAGTTCCCTGATTGAATCCCCGACATTCTTTTTAAGCGCAGCCTTTACCAGCGTAAAAATCTGCTCAACGCGGGCCTGAATAATCTGAGCAAGCTGACTTCTCTTCATTACTTCAGGAGCACGACCGCCAACACCAGGAAGAATAACATCCAGATCAGATTCCGGAGTAATTCCCTCTACCCAGCAGCATCCGCTTTCTATTTTGATTTTTTCAGCAGCAGCAGTAGAAATACCGCCTACAACCGAAATATCATTTGTTACAAGATTACCACCTACTGGAATTGAGAAGGTACCAATTGGAGCACCCTTCAAAAGCAGCAGTACATCAGTTGTTCCCGCACCCATATCAATCAAAATAGAACCAAGATCCATTTCATCCTGATGACATACCGACTGAGTCTGAGCAAGTGTCTTAAGCATTACGCCGTCAAGAATATAATCTGAACGGGAAACACAAGAGCGGATATTCTGAATGATTGTTTTAGCAGCAGTTACGATATGAACTTCAGCTTCAAGGCGTGTACCCATTCGGTGGATAGGGTCCTGAATACCGCCTACTCCGTCTACAATATAATTCTGTGGAATAACGTGAAGTTTTTCTCTATCGTCCGGCACTTTAATTGCTGTAGCGCATTCAATTACGCGCTCAACATCTGCACGGGAAATTTCTTTTGTTGATTTATTTGCACTTGAAACAGGAACTGTTCCACGTGAGTTCTGACTTTCTATCTGAGAACCGCCGATTGCAGTAATAACAGATTCTACAGTTGTACCGGCATTCTGTTCAGCAGCATCAATAGTCTCTTTAATGGCATTTTTTGCATCTTCAATATTAACGATAACACCGTTTCTGAGTCCGGCTGATTTTCTTGATGCAGTGCCAGCTATGCGGATATTTCCTGTATCAGGATCTATCTCTCCGATAGCCACGCGAATCATACTTGTGCCAATATCAAGTCCGACTACTTTTCCATCTGCCATTTTCTAAATAACCTCTGAATTATCGTGTGATGTAGGAAACAGATCCGTAACGCAAATCTACAGCCGCAACATCAGTTCCAATCTGATTCACAACATCAAGTACTACTAGCATATACTTTAATGCGTCTTCATTCAAGGCACGGTCTGTAAGAACTTTAACTTTTGACTGAGAAGGAATTAAAGCAAGTTCATAGTTTCCTGAATCCTTAGGAAGTACACAGATTTCAGAAACACTTGCAAAATAATGCTGTGGCATTTCGCTGATTTTAGAAATCTGATCAATAAGAGGTCTGTATTTTGCAGGAATTCTCATTCCTTTTGACATATATTCTACTGGAAGTCCAGATACAATTGGAAGAATTGTATCTGCATCAATTGACTTATTCTTTTTTCCAGGGAAGAGAACGCCGTTCTTGTCAATCTGAACTGGTGAAGTACGTCCGTTTTCCATTACAAAAGTAACGGCAACTGGTTCACGCTCAGCAACATTAACGTAAATCTTATCCGGAAATTTCTTTTCAACTGAAACATGGTCAATTCCAGCTTCAGAAGAAAGAAGAGCCACTGCCTGTTCAACATCAAAATCGAACCAGCTTGTACTATTCATTGGCAAAAGAAGTCTTGCAATTTCTTCTGCAGAATAGTCTTTCTGTCCTGTAACAGTAACCTTAGGGCTTGAGAAACTTGGCATAATGTACTTGTAAATTACCAGTTCACAAAGCAATGCAAAGCAGAGTACGCAGAAAATCACTTTAATAAATTTGATTTTCTTCTCTGCTTTGCTGTCTGAGGAACCATCAAAATCTTCAGAAAGAAAATAATCATTCTCAAGATACTCTTCAGCGACTAACAAACTCACATCACTCATTTTTTTATCCACCTTTTTATAAGTAAGAAAGTGACTCTATATTAATTTCGTCATTTTCTGTTACTTTTTCATCTATTTTTTCGCATCGTGAAGCATTTAAGATAAATCCACACATAGCGAGCGTTACAATTATTGAAGAACCACCAAGTGAGAAGAACGGCAGGTTAATTCCTGTTGAAGGAAGCACTCCGCAAACAACCATTGTATTTACGATTGACTGCAAAACAATTACAGATACACAGCCAAAAGCAGAGAGTGCAGAAAACTTATCTGGATTTGAAAGTGCAGCCTTGTATCCTCTGTAAGCAAAGAAAACAAGAAGAACAAAATACAAAACAACACCAATATAGCCCATAGCTTCTGCCCAGCCGGCAAAAATATAGTCTGCCTGAACTTCAGGAATACTGTTGATTTTTGAAAGACCGGCACCAATACCACTTCCCCATACACCACCGGCACTGATAGCACGCTTTGCATTAATACTCTGATAGTTAATGCTTGAGCTGTACTGATCAGGGCTGATCCATCCAATAAGACGCTGAAGTCTGTAAGGATTAAGTGTAATCATCAAAAATGCTGCTGGAATTGCAATCAGTGCAAACGGGAAAATCCAAACAAGCTTTGCGCCAGATACAAAGAACAAAAGGATTCCAATCAAAGTGATAAATACACCAGAAGAAAAATCCTTCTGCATAAATACAACTCCGGCAAAAACAATCAATGCAATTACGCAAGGGAATACTGTTTTATCATCCGGATTCAAAAGCTTATCCTGCTTATCAAAATAATTAGCAAGGAAAACTACAATTGCAAACTTAACAAGTTCAGATGGCTGGAATGTAAAATTACCTGGAAGTTTAATCCATCGACGGGCACCATTCTTTATGATTGAGATTCCAGGAATAAATGTAAGGAAGCACAATACAAGAGAAACAATTACAATTACCGAAACCATCTTTCTGATATACTTCATATCTGTAATCAGAAAACCTGCAAATAATACAAAACCTACAGCTGAACAAAGGAGCTGGCGTTTTACAAAATACAAAGCATCACCAAATGCTCTGATTGCAAAGTTCTGTGAGCAAACATAAAGTGTAAAGATTCCAAGACCCCATAAAAGAAGAATAGAAGCAAGCAGCCAGATGTCAACTTTATTATAATTCTGCGAAGGTTTGTTCGCATAGAAAGTAAACTGGTTCATTCTTAGCGGGCCTCCCCTTCAGCTCCACAAAGAAGCGGAACAAGTTTTTCAAGCTGCATGCTGTGAGAACCTTTAAGAAGAATTACATCGTTATCTGCTGCCCTTTCATTTATAGCGTCTGCAATTTCTGCAAAGTTCTGATCATTAGATTCGCTGTACCAGGTTGCCAAAACTTCGGCATTTTCCTGCTTTACAACATCATATGCAGTCTGCATCTCTGGTCCAACAAAATATACCTGAGAAGGTTCTGTTTCGCTCACTCTGCGACCAACAGCTTCGTGAGACTTTTCAGATTCTGCTCCAAGCTCCTTCATATCGCCAAGAACAAAAATCTTATTTCCAACATCCTTAAGTTCACCGCAGAAATCAATAACCTTCATCATAGAATCAAGGTTTGCGTTATAGCAGTCTTTAATAAGAACAACTTTCTGTCCGTTACGGAGAAGGCTCTGGCAAACTTCCATACGTCCAGAAATTGCAGAAACAGTTTCAAGACCACGCTTAATATCTGCAGAAGGAATTCCAATTTCTTTTGCGCAGGCAATTACAGAAAGTGCATTAAGATAATTATATTTTCCAGAAAGCGGAAGATTTACTGTAAGGCCATCAAGTTCAAAGCAAGTTCCAAAAAGACCTTTATCTTCAATAAATTTAACTCCACTCTCAGATGCAGGAATCTCTGTTCCAAACTTTACAACCTTACCGCAAACACCTTCTGTACAGTAATCAGCAAAAGGATCAGCGGCTCCAACAATTGCAGCACCATCAGCAGGAATATAAGAAAGGCTCTTGCGCTTTTCAGTTGCAATATTCTGCTGACTTCCAAGAATACCAATATGAGCAGTTCCAATATTTGTGATGATTCCAAAACGAGATTTCAGAACCTTTGAGATTTCTCCAATTTCATTTACACGGTTCATACCCATTTCAAAGATTCCGATTTTTTCATCACCACGAATCTTGAATACAGAAAGTGGAAGTCCTGTTTCAGAATTAAGATTGCCGTATGTATAAGCTACACCAGCATCTCCATAATGAGCACGGGCAACACTTACCATCATTTCCTTAGTAGTTGTTTTTCCACTTGAACCAGTAATGCTAACACGAATCATGTCAGCACATTTTTTTGTTACATAAGCTTCTGCAGCATTCTGCAAAGCATGAAGAGTATTTTCAACACGAACAAAGCAAACACCTGCATTAGCAGCTGCGAGTCCGTCGTAATATCCAGTATTAGACTGATATTCAGCTTCGTTCATAAGAACAACAGCTACGCCCTTTTTAAGAACATCTGGAATATATTTATGACCGTTCTGGAATTCACCCATAAGAGGCACGAACATACAAGGCTTTTCAGCACATACATTGCGGCTGTCTGTCTGTACGTCGTTAAATAAACATGGAGCACTGCCAATCTGAGTGCCCTTAACTGCTGTAAGAAGCTCTTCTTTTGTAAGCAAAGTCTCCATTATTTTTTCTCTCCCGTCATCTCAACACGAACTATATCTTCAGTCTCAGCCTTGTGCATTCCAAGTTCTTCAACTGCAATCTTTTCAATTCTATCTGCGCTTGAAAGAACAGCAATGTCACTTACAAGTTTTTTGTTTTCTTCAATCAGCTTTTCCTGCTTCTTTTCGAGTTCTCTAATTTCATTTGTCAGAGCCATGTAACGTCTTGCCTGTGCCGCATAAAGACACAAAACTGCTGGAATAGCAAGTACAAATACACAGAAGAAAAACTTAACTATAAAATCCTTAATACCACGTTTCATAAATTAAAAACCTATAACTCCATCCAGATGATATGGAGTATCATCCTTAATCTTTCTGATAACACGAAGCTTAGCACTGCGTGAAGGAGAATTAACCTTCACCTCTTCTGCTGTTGGTGCAACTGGCTTACGTGTAATAATCTCAGCACAGGCAGAACCACCACAACGGCAAACTGCAACCTCAGGAGGACACACACACTGCTTTCCGAGATTACGGAAATAATTCTTAACAATACGATCTTCAAGAGAATGAAAAGTAATAACCCCCATTTTTCCGCCTGGCTGCAAACAACCAAAAGCGTCATGCAAAGCCTTAGGAAGTCTTTTGAGTTCACCATTTACAGCAATGCGCAAAGCCTGGAAAGTTCTTGTAGCAGGATGAATAGGACCATAGCGGTAATTTCCAGGAACTGCATTCCAGATTACTTCAGCAAGTGCTTTAGAAGATTCAATACGACCACCAGCTCTAGCTTCAACAATTGCACGTGCAATACGGCGGCTGAGTTTTTCTTCTCCATAGAGATAAATTAAATCTGCAAGTTTTTCTTCTGCAAGTTCGTTAACGAGATCTGCAGCAGATTCACCTTCAGAAGAGTTCAATCTCATATCAAGAGGTTCATCATAACGGAAAGAAAAACCACGTTCAGATTTTTCATAATGAAAAACCGAAATTCCGAGATCAAAAAGAATTATATTTGGACGCTTATATTCAGATGGATAATCAGCATAGAAATCCTGGAACCAGCCATTATAAAAATGCATGCGGTCGCCAAACTCAGCCAGTCTCTCTTTAGCACGTGCCTGAATAACCTTGTCAGCATCAAGCCCAATAACAGAAAGAGACGGATATTTTTTCAAAAAATTATAAGTATGGCCACCCTCTCCCAGAGTTGAATCAATCATCAAAGCTTCTGATTCGAATGATTCACCAACTGGCGAAAGATATTCCAGACACTCATTTAATAAAACCGGAGTGTGTACGATTTCCACTTTTTAATCCCACCTAATTTTAAAAAGTTTTAAAAATTAATATCGTTGAATTCCTCAGCTGCATCGCGGAACGAATCCTCGGTCTCAGCCAGGTAATCCTTATAAGTCTGGGAATCCCAAAGCTCCATATACTTTGCAATACCAAGAACTACACAGTCCTTAGAAAGATTTGCATATTCACGAAGACTCTGCGGAATGGAAAGTCTGCCGTTCTTATCGAACTCAACAGGCTGTGCAGGTGCAATAAAATGACGTACAACATTCAAGCTACGACTTTTCATCATTGAAGCATTGCTCATAAGCTTAGTCTGAAAAGCCTCCCATTCATCAGTAGTAAAAAGCCATAAGCAGCGATCTAAACCCTTGGTAACCATAACTACGTTTTGATTTACAGCCGTTCTCAATTTTACAGGAAACGAGACACGACCTTTATCGTCAATCGTATTATTGTATTCACCAGTCAACAGATTCATACCCACTTACATCCACTTTTTACCACTTTTTCCCACTTAACTACCATTTTATACCAAAAATTCCTAAAGTCAATGCTTTTTTTAACCGATAAATAAAAAAATTTTTTGATTTTTTTGATTTTACTTATACGGTTAAATACTATACTCTTTGACACGCTGTATATGGGGTTCTCTACATTAAATGAAAGCAAACTACACAATTCTCTAAAAATTCTATATCAGGAGATTTATGAAGGTCAGACTGAAGTAGAACAAGACGGTCATATCTATGACATTGTTTCTAAAAACGGGAATGTAATTGAAATTCAGACAAAAAATCTTGCAAAGCTTCTTACAAAAATTCTGGATACAATAGAGAAAGGTCATAATGTAAAATTAGTTCACCCTGTTCCAGTAATCACAAGAATTGAACTTCAGGATGAGAATGGAAAAATAATATCAAACAGAAAAAGCCCTAAAAAAGGAAGTATATATGGTATATTCCGTGAGCTTACAGGAATCTACCCTCTTATAACAAACCCGCATTTTTCACTGGAAGTTCTGGAAATAGAAATGACGGAAGAACGAACACGCACCACAGAACCTGTGCAGTCCAAAAACGGGCGCCGACGTTTCCGCCGCAACTGGATCAAAACCGGGAAAAGACTTGATTCAATAATTAATACAACAAGATTTTCAAAGCCAGAAGATTACTTAAAACTTCTGCCGCCTCTCCCCCAACCGTTCTGTGCAAAAGACCTGAAGGCAGCCTTGGACAAAAACCCCGACATCCCCAAGCACACCGCCGACGCCCACCTCATCGTGTGGGTTCTGTCCCACGCAGGCCTGATCGAGCAGGTAGAAATGAATGCACGGTCAAAGTTTTACATGGTGGTTTCGACCCTTCGACCAGGCTCAGGGACCGCAGGCTCAACCACCGTCGGCCCCTGAGCAGAGTCGAAGGGACAAAAAAAAAGACCATCCCCTTCGGAACGGTCTTTCTTTTGCATGATTTATAGAAGACTACCAGTTATCAGCCATATCGTCTTCGTCGTGGTTTTCCATATCATAAAGGTCTGTTACACAACGGAGGTCATCAAAGTACATATAGTATGTACCACGAGCCTGCATTGGGTTACAGTCTACACGGAAACCAAGAATCTTAAGACCTGGCTTATCACCATAGTATGCGCTACTCTGAACAATACCATGTTCTCCATCTGGACTTGGTGGAACTACACAAATAAGCTTTTTCCATCCTGAGAAACCAAGGCTTCCCATGTAAAGCTCAAAGTTGCGTCCGAAGTAGTCCTGAACAAGGCAGTACAATTCGTGATCCTGGTTACGTCCACAAACCCATACAGAGATAGTTTTTGTAGTACCCTCAATAGCGAGAGGACGACCAGACTTAATTGTAAATGAGTTCTTACCACGGCGGAAGAAGTCAACTCTTACACCAAGAACCTGTGTATCTTCATCTTCTTTTCCTTCATCATCAGGAAGAGGCTCCTTCATAGCAGGATTACCTTCGAAAAGACGACTTGTAATTACACCATCATCAGCTGACATGTGAACGTTCCAAGAACCTTCACGTTCAAACTTATCAATAGAAACTTCACGCAATGCAGATTCAGCAGAATCAGCACCAACATTTTCCGGATTTGGCTCCTGAAGGCTTGAATTCTGAGCGAAAGCAAGGCCCATAGAGAGCACAGCAATAATACTAATTGTTACAAGCTTTTTCATTATTTAGCCTCCGAAACATCATCTGAATCAGAACTATCACCAAAATCAACTTCGTTCAATTCATAACCATCGTAAATCAAAGAAAGTGAGTTTGTTGTATATTTAATCTGATCAAAGTAAATAACAAAGTTATCAACATACTCTTCAGCATCTGAACGAATTCTGAAACCTACAAATGTAAGGTTCTCAGGACCAGAACGAAGATGTGAGCTCTGCTGAATCCAACCAGGAATATTTATTACAATATTTTTCCAACCATGGAAAGCAAGACTTCCAGCAGGAAGAACTTTTACAGTTCCAAGAGCATCTCTTACCATTACTTCAAGGTAGTAGTTATAACCAGCACCCCAGATCCAGAAGTCCATCTGAGAAACGATTCCTACGAAAGGAATTTCAAAAGACTTTCCGTCTGCAGTAGGATAAACTTCGAACCAGTTATCACCCTTGCGTTTGAAAGCAGTTTTTACACCGTAAACTTTAAATTCCTTATCTTCGCCTTTGTGGAGCTGTTTTAAAGAATTTGGAATTCCTTCAAAATAACCAGTCTTTGGATATCCATCAGCAATAAAGCGGCTTGATCCAACGTCCCAGTCCCAGCTATAAGCCTTTCCATTGTACATATAATTCTGCGAACCTGCAGAATCAAAATCATCCAATACGAATGTCTCAATGCTGCGTGAATTAGGCTGAGCGAAAGCTGGCAAACCTATTACAAACAGACATGCAAGACCAATAAGAACTTTAAGTTCCCTTTTCATGCAAAACTCCTTGAAACTTTTATCACACCGATAAAATAGATTAGTACCCTTAGATTATCGGTAATAACAGTCAAATTTATAACTCTTTCAATTATATTTCCTATGATATTATTTGTCAAACGAAATTCTAGGTTTTAGGTGTTAGGTTTCAGGTTCCAGGTTTTAAGCGGGGGAAGTCTCCCCCTCGGCCGCACTTGCCTAACATCGAAGAGCCGTTAAAAAAAATGCATTGCATTTTTTAGGCTCATCGAAAGAATGGCTCGCGAGATTAATCGAGCGCGTTGCGGCCTACCCTCTCTCCTAGGGGCTCTGCCCCTAAAACCCCGGTAAAATACCCCGCGAGTTTGCTTGCAAACTCGTTAGTGAGCGCCAGCGAACGTCTAACGCCCCCAATATATTGAATAAACCTTCAATTTATTTTATTATTTACATCAAAGAAATCTCAGGCGCTGTTCGTCTGAAAAAGGATGTTAATTATGGCTAACATTATTAGTTACAAAGATCTCGGCCTCGTAAACACACGCGATATGTTTGCAAAGGCTATGAAAGGCGGATATGCTATTCCAGCATATAACTTCAATAACATGGAACAGATGCAGGCTATCATCATGGCTTGTGTTGAGACAAAATCTCCTGTTGTTCTCCAGGTTTCAAAGGGAGCACGCGCTTACGCTAACGCTAATATCCTCCGCAATATGGCTCGTGGTGCTGTAGAATATGCTCACGAACTCGGATGTGATATTCCTATCGCTCTTCACCTTGACCACGGTCCAAACTTCGAAGTAGCTAAAGACTGTATCGACAACGGATTCTCATCTGTAATGATCGACGGTTCTTCACTTCCTTATGATGAAAACGTTGCTCTTACAAAGAAAGTTGTAGAGTACGCTCACCAGTTCGACGTAACTGTAGAAGCAGAGCTCGGAGTTCTTGGTGGTGTAGAAGAGGATGTTGCTGCTGAAGAATCTAAATATACTAAGCCAGAAGAAGTAATTGACTTCACATCAAAGACAGGTTGTGACTCACTCGCAATCTCTATCGGTACTTCACACGGACGCTGTAAGTTCACTCCAGAGCAGTGTACACGCCGCGAAGATGGTACTTTGGTTCCACCTCCACTGGCATTCGATGTTCTCGAAGCAATCGAAAAGCAGCTCCCAGGTTTCCCAATCGTACTCCACGGATCTTCTTCAGTTCCACAGATTTACGTTGCAGAAATCGAAAAATACGGCGGAAAGATTCCTAACTCTGTAGGTATTCCAGAAGAACAGCTCCGTAAGGCTGCTAAATCTGCAGTTTGCAAAATCAACGTAGACTCAGACGGACGTCTTGCTATGACAGCTGCTATCCGTAAGCACCTTGTTGAGCATCCAGAGGATTTCGACCCACGTCAGTACCTCACAGACGCTCGTGCAGAACTCGTTAAGATGTATGCAGAAAAGAACCGCAACGTATTCGGTTCAGCTGGCCACGCTCTCGATTAGGCTAATATAATGGTGGTTGAGCTTGTCGAAACCACCATAAAAAAAGACTTCGTTTTACAACGAAGTCTTTTTTATTTAACCTTATTTATTCTTTATCCCGAACTGTCAGCACGCCTAGTCTGCTCAAAATAAACAGCACTGGAAGCGTTGCACTGTAAACACCACTTAGAACAAGAATCAAAAGATAATTCATATCCATTAAGTACATTGTCTCCAGAATAGAAGGAGCCGCAATACTTACAATACAAATCAATATCCAGATTGAAGTAAATACATACTTCTTTGCTCTGATTGTTTTTTCGATATGCTTAGCACCAAGCCCGAGTGAAAAAATCATAACTGTAAAGACAACCGGTTTTATAAACAACGGAAATGTTGTAATGATTTTTTCTGAACCTGAAAGAATTGTATATGGCAGATAAAGCAGATAGAAAGAAAGTAAAAGAGGAAAAAGCGCTTCTACTTTATAAGTTATTGTATCCTTTGAAACAAGGAAGAATACGGCGTACAAAACAATTACAGGAAGCAGAGTCTGACGCAGCAGCAGATACCACATATTCAGTTCAAATGAAAGCGGAATGATTCTGTGTGAATACAGAAAGAAAGCTCTGAAGCCGCATACAAGAACCGCAGAAATAAGACCGGTAAAGATAACCGGAATCATATGCGGGTCTCGTTTATAAAAACACCATGAAGCAAGAATCAACGGAAGCAGCAAAAACATAAAAAGATACATGACTAAAAAATACAGTTAAGCACAGGTTTAATCAACCTTCTTTGCACGAATGCGCATTATGCTTGCCCTGCCCTCCACTGTTATTTTTTCACCAGGCTTTACTGCATAAATCTCTTCTGCAAGAATCTTCTGCCCGATTTTATCTTCTGATGTACGGATAACAGCCTTATCTTCGCTAAGAACATACAAAAGCTGAACATCTGAAGGCTCGCCTGCATCACCTGAACAGTACATGCTCCAGCCGCCCTTTACATCAATGCGTTCAAGAGAAAAATACTTACAGTCAAACTCGCCGGGGAACTGAGCTACAGGCTGCATTTCCTCGCGCTTGATTACAGCAAGACCTTTTTCAATATGAACTTCACGGCCGCGCCCCCAGTCATAAAGACGGTAAGTAAGGTCGCAGGACTGCTGAGTTTCCATAAGACGGAGACCGCCGCCAATTGCGTGAACTGTACCAGCCGGAATATAAACAAAGTCACCAGGCTTTACATTTACAAACTCAAGATACTGCTCAAGATTGTTTTCTGTAATTGCCTTTGCAAGAACCTCATTTGAATAACCTTCTTTAATTCCATAAACAAGCTTTGCATCAGGAGCGGCATCGAGTACATACCAGCACTCGGTTTTTCCGCGATTTCCCGGACCTTCAAGTTTTACAGCCCAGTCATCATCCGGGTGCACCTGAATTGAAAGAGTTTCATCTGCCTGAATTACCTTTATAAGAAGAGGATAATCGCCGCCACAGAAATTCTTAAACTCCTGCTGGCAGCCATTTGGATGAGTAGAAGCAATCCAGAGTTCGTAGCCCCAGATTTTATCTGATTTAATTGAATTAAGTTTTAACATAGTAGACCATCCGTCATTGCGAGGAGCGATAGCGACGTGGCAATCTTTTTATAGATTGCTTCGCTTCGCTCGCAATGACATTATTTCTCCCACAATTTCTCTGGATAGTAACCGTCTTTAATCTTCTTAGCAATTTCGTCTTTTACGAGCTGGCGGTCTTCCGGATATGTCATACCAAACCAGGTTTCAGAAGAATTAAAGAACTTAATGATTCCCTTGTTGTGAGCAATAATATCGCTTGCAGCAACAGGAAGCAAAGCCTCTGCCTTTGGTGCCTTAGAGTTTGCAGCCATAAAGTTTTCCCAGTATACATGGAATTCTTCAAAAGCCTTAGGGCTGAATCCAAAGAGGTTCATACTTACCCATTCTTTTCCAGTAAAGAGCTTTTTCTCTCCGTCTGGCATTTCGCTGATAATCTGATCTTTTTCATCATAATAAATCTTAAGATTTTCAACGATGCTTACAAGCTTTTCATCAGCTACTGTACATACACCGCGGCTTACTGAACCAGAACGGCTCATTGTATTACCAAGAATATAACCAACCATTGCATGTTCTGTACAATCATTATCAATTGAAGAAAGATACTTACCAAGTACTTCAAAAGCCTGGCGTCCATAGTAGTCATCAGAATTGATTACTGCAAATGGTGCATTGATTGCTTTTTCCGCACAAAGAACAGCGTGTGTTGTTCCCCAAGGCTTTTCACGGCCTTCGCTGTCTTTTAGCTGCTGTGGTGTAAGAAGACTTTCGTGCTGCTGAAAAACATATTCAGCATCAAAATTGCGTGCAACGCGGTCAAAAAGGCGCTCACGGAAAGCCTGTTCAATATCCTTACGAATAATGAATACTACCTTTCCAAAGCCGCTCTTCATTGCATCATAAGTTGCAAAGTCGAGAAGACATTCATCATGAAGGCCTACTCCGTCTATCTGTTTTACTCCACCATAACGGCTGCCCATACCGGCTGCGAGAACTAATAATGTTGGTTTCATTTTTATTACCTCGGTTATTCTGTGATAATTGTTTCAAGGGCAAGTTTCATCATGTCCTTAAATGTTGTCTGACGTTCTTCTGCTGTTGTAGCTGTGCCCTTAAGAATATGGTCACTTACAGTAAGAATTGTCAGTGCCTTTCTGTTGAATTCGGCTGCCAAAGTATACAGTTCAGCTGACTCCATTTCAATACCTTTAGCTCCATACTTTTTCCAGAGCTTCCAGTTCTGATTATCATCATAGAAACGGTCGCTTGAAACACACTGTCCTACAACAGTCTTAAGGTTCATTTCTTTTGCCTTATTGTAAGCTGTATACAGAAGTCCAAAATCAGGAACTGGAGCATAGTGAAGTCCACCAAATCTCTGGTTCTGCAAAGATGAGTCTGTACATGCTCCGTTTGCAAGAATTACATCGCGAAGCTCAACATCTTCACTTACCGCGCCACAAGTTCCAACGCGAATTGCCTTCTGAACTCCATAGCAGTCAAAAAGCTCATGTACATAGATTGAAAGAGACGGCTGTCCCATACCGGTTCCCTGAACAGAAACCTTTACGCCTTTGTAAGTTCCAGTAAAACCTAACATTCCGCGTACTTCGTTATAACATACCGGATTCTCAAGGAAATTCTCGGCAATAAATTTAGCCCTTAATGGGTCACCTGGAAGCAGAATCTTGTCTGCGATTGCTCCTTCTGGAGCGTTAATATGTGTACTCATAACCTTTATTATATCAGCGTATTACAAAAAAACAATACCGAAAACAGCACCCAGTATTATCACTCCGATTGGGTGAAGTTTTACCTTAAACAGCAGGAACACAAACACACCGTAGGCGGCAATCGGGATTGGGTTGAAAAGTCCTTTCCAGCCTTCCAGAGTGGTAAGCACGCTAAGGGATTCCGGGGGATTAATCAGGGTAAACATGATTACCTGAATAACCGGAACCAGAATGAGTCCTGTGGTTACCGGGCGTAAAAATGCTAAAGAGCCTTTTACAAAAGGATTATCGTTAAAGCTTTTTAAGAAGCGGGCAATAATTAAAATGATTATGATAGAAGGAAGTACCTGGGCACAGGTAACTATAAGGGCACCAGGAACTCCATAGAGCTCATAGCCGATGTAAGTAGCCATGTTGATTCCGATAGGACCCGGTGTACTTTCTGAAATTGCAATCATATTGTAAAACTGTTCCTGAGAAATCAGACCTGCAGAAACAATAGCCTGCTGCATCAATGTGATTGCAACCTGACCGCCGCCAATTGTAAAAAGACCGATATAAAAGAAGGTAAACGCAAGCTGTAACAAAGACATTATTCAGCCTCCTTTTCAGTATCAGATGCTCCAACAGCCTTAGCTGCCTTTTTCTGTTTATACATTGTAATCAGACATCCAATTACAAGAGAGGCAATGATAATCCATACAGACTGTACCTTGAAAAAGTAAATCAGCGCAAAAGCAGTAAGCATAAGAACTGCATTCCATACGCTTTTAATAGTCTTTTTTGAAAACTTTACAATTACGCTTGTAAGAAGAGCCGCAACGGCAACGTTTATTCCTTTCAAAGCCTTCTGTGCTACCGGATACTTATCTACAGAACTTATAGCCCCAGCCAGAATCATTATGATCACCCAGGATGGAGTTACTACTCCAAGTGTCCCGATAATTCCACCAAGCACACCAAGTCTTTTATAACCTACAAAGGTTGCTACGTTTACAGCAATAATTCCCGGTGTACTCTGACCAATTGCAAAATAATCAATAAGTTCTTCATCTGTAAGCCAGCCGCGCTTTTCTATAAGCTCGCGCTGCATAATAGGCATCATTGCAAGACCACCACCAAAAGTAAATGCACCTATTTTAAGGAAAGCAAGATACAGCTCCACAAACTGTCTTAATTTACTTTTCATTTTTTATTCTTGTCCTCTAACAATTTATTGCTCAGTGAAAGCTGTACGCAGGTTCCGTTAGGCTTATTACTCTTAATAACAAAGCTAGCACCAATCTGGTTTGCTCTGTATTGCATTGAGTTTAAGCCCAAGCCCTTATTGTTTCCCTTTCCGTTTTCCTCAGAATCATTCAAAAAGCCAACACCATCATCTACAATCTTTATGACAGTTTTTCTTGCTTCAGGCTTTACGCTAACCCATACATTCTTTGCCTTTGAATGCTTAAGAACATTATGCAAAGCTTCCTGAATAATACGGAAGATATTAAGTTTTTGAATCTTATCAAAATGTACGCCTTTAGGCATCCCCCATTCATATTCACAATTAATTCCAGACTGAGCCATAAAGGTATTGCACAGATTACTCAAACTGTGATTCATACCAAGGCTTTCCAGTTCTACCGGATACGAGTTATGCGCATACTGACGGGTTGTTGCAAGAGTCTCACCAATTAACTGTGCCAGTTCCAGCATCTGACTTTTTTCCACAGGAGTATCCTGATTTGAATAACTGCGACACAGCATTGAGATTCCCGCAAGGCGCTGGCAGATATCATCATGAAGATCATTACTAAAGCGCTGGCGTTCCAGTTCACTGATCTTTAAGATTTCTGCTTCCACTTCCATACGGCGGTTATTGGCTTCTACAAGCTCTTTTGTTCTTTCATTAACCTCACGCTCGAGGAACTCAGAGCGTTTACGTCTTTCATCTGCAATGGTAATTCGGTTTAAGCCATGTGCAATATTGATTGCAATAGAACTTAAATATGGAAGAACATTTTCGTCTGCTTCGTAGAAAATACAGCCAATAAGCTCGTTTCCCGCATTAAGGAATTTCAAAATCATTGAAGGTTTTGTCTGCGGGTCAATATCATAAAATCTTCGATAAAACTGACCAAGCGGCATACGCATTTCGCGGTCAAACTCATAACATTCGTTTCCACTTCTGCGTACAAACAGAGGATCTACCGGCATATTTTTCAAATGCGGCCCTTTTGGATTTCCCGATGAAAAACGAAGGATACAGAAATTATTAAGTCCAAGCTGATTGAGATTCTGCCTTACAACGTATTTAAGCGCGCCAAAGCTTTCACCATAGTTTAAATCCTGACCAATATGGCTTACCATACGCAGCAGGGTTTCTGACTGAACATAATTTGCCTGCATTGCACGGAACTGTTCTTCATCAGAAGCAAAATCATCCTTACTGCCTTTACAACCGCAGGACTTTCTATATACAACACGAGATTCAATAAAGACTTCCTGAGGAAGAGACTTTCCCTTTTTAAGCTCTACTATAAGCTCCAGAGACTTAGCTCCAATTTCACTCAAAGGCTGATGTACAGTTGTAAGAGACGGAATCTCAAAACGTGCCTGCGGAATATCATCAAAGCCGGTTACGGCGCATTCTTTTATCTTAGGATTAATCTTAAAGTATTTATAAACACCAATAGCCATGTTATCGTTTGCACAGACAACAACATCAGGAGAAGTCTTTTCTTCTTCCATATATTCTGTCATTGCACGAATGGCTGCAACTTCGGTAAAGTAACCGCGCTTGAGTTTATACTGCAAATCTGCAAACCAGGGTTTATAGGCTTCCATGGTTTTTGTAAAAATCTGTTCACGTTCTTCTGCATCAGGATGGTCTTCTGCACCACTAATAAACAGAAACTTTCTATATTTATGATTAAGAATCAGATGCTCAACAAGCTGCTTCATAGAATCTTCCGTTTCAATTAAAACAGAAGGAATTCCTTCAATTCTCTGACCGACAGAAATAACCGGAAGATTTCCCCAGATTCGCTCAACATCAGCCTTTGTAGTAAAATCTGCATTTCCTGTAATTACAGAGGTAACTAGAATAATTCCATCAAGATCAAAATATTCTTTTTTAGGAAACCTAGAGACGGGCTCATCTTCTGTAATTTTTGCATTTTCCTGCTGAAAACATACAAGTTCTACACCAAGACTCCGTGCTTTCTGTTCAATTCCTTTATAAACAGAAATCTGATATTCCTCATCAAGAATATTTAAAACAACTCCAATTCTCATATAGAAATATTATACATTTAAATTAAAAAATATGATATTATATAGCCATGAGTTGTAATGTAATTATTATTGACGATCATCCTCTTTTTAGCCGCGGGCTTTCTCAGCTTATTGAGACACAGAAGGATTACAAAGTTATTGGTATGGCAAAAGACCGAAACGAAGCTCTCACTCTCCTTGATAATACAACACCTGATCTTGCCATAGTGGATTTAAACCTTGGCCAGGAAGATGGTCTTGAACTGATTAAAGACATCATTATTATTCACCCACAGACAAAGATTCTTGTTCTTTCAATGCATGATGAACGCTTTTATGCGGAACGTGCCATTAAAGCCGGAGCTAAGGGCTATATCATGAAGGAAGAAGCTGAATCACAGGTTATTAATGCTATTAAGACTGTTACCAGCGGAGAAATCTATCTTAGCGAAAACGAAAAGAACCGCATTAAAGAGCTTTCTCAGGGAAAACCGGAATCTGGAGAGCTTTCAGATCTTATCAGCGCACTTTCAGACCGCCAGCTTCAGATTTTTACACTTGTTGGAAAAGGTCTTGGTACTGTTGAAATTGCCAAGAAACTGAATCTGAGTATTAAGACAATTGATACCCACAAAGAAAATATCAAGGGTAAACTTCACTGCGCATCTTCTGCTGAATTAAGACAGATGGCAATAGAGTGGACAAATAAAGCGATGTAAATAATGCAGTTTATAAAAAAAGCGACAGTAAAAACTGTCGCTTTTTTTTTTATGTCTGGTAGAACTACTGTAATACCTTAGCAATACGCTCAAGAACCTTCTTGCGGTCAAGAGGTTTGATAATGTAGCTCTTTGCACCTGTCATGAGAGACTTCTTTACAAGTTCCTCTTTTCCAAGAGCAGAAACCATTACAACCTTTGCATTCTTATCAAAAGCCATAATCTGCTCAAGAGCTGTAATACCATCCATCTTAGGCATTGTAATATCCATTGTTACAAGATCTACATTTGGACAAAGTTCCTTGTACTTATCAACGCCTTCTTTTCCATCAGCGGCAGTTGCAACAATCTCATATCCTTCGCTAGAAAGAATCTGTCCGAGCTGCTTAGCAACGAACATAGAGTCATCGACAACTAATACTCTGAAAGAAGTTCCGTCGTCTTTTCTGCCCTCAGGCGGACGCTCGTTGATTGTAGGATAATCCTGTGTCGTTTTCATGTTATTACTCCTTTAGAATATTTTATGCACGTTCCCTGATAGAAACGTTTACTTCAATTTTTCCACAATCAGAAATAAGAGGAACAATCAAAGCCTCAACACTATCTGTAGTTCCACCAAGAGCAGCAATTTCCATCTTCTGGCCAACGAAAAGAGCTGGTGGTGTAAGGTCAAATCTGAATCCAAGCTCATGAAGCTTTGTAACAGCCTGAGCAGTAATCAGGTTAGCAAGCTCACTGATAGTAGCTTTAGCCAAATCATCAAATTCCGGCAGAGTCTCACCGTTCATTGCAGACGCAATATTCAATGCAGTTTCCATAGTCATATCAAAAAGAACACGACCTTCTACATCTCCAGCAAGACCAACCAATGCAGCAACACCCATAACAGGCATAGCAGTTGATTTCAAATACAAATCACCGCGTTTTACCTCTGCGCCACCGAGCACTTCCTGAAGCACACGGAATGAAGTTTCAACGAACGGGTTAATATACTCTACTCGCATCTTAATCTCCTATTTTATTTGCTTTATTAATCCTTTGTATACGCCACAAGCGCACCAACCGCATTCTCACCAAAACTAAAGGAATCTGGCATATCTTCGTTTTCTCCGATAATTGCAATTGCATTGCCCTTCATTTTCTCGATAAAGTCGGCAACTACAGACTCCTGAGCCTTTTCATCCAGCAGAGAAAGAATATCGCGTGCAAAAATAACGTCTACTGCTGGCAGAGCGTTAGTGTTCTTGCAGTCGTGATACTCAAACATAATACTGTCTTTAATCTCCTGACTAAAAGTATACTCTCCATTTGCTTTTTTTGTCAAATAAGGAGCGTACCAATCTGAAGCTAGATTTGCTGGAACAGACATAAGCCCCGCATTAGAAACATTAAGAAGATCGATATCCTGAGCATAAATTCTGATTTTTGCTCCAGGGTAACGTTTCTTAAGAACACATGCCAGAGAATATGTTTCCGTGCCTTTTCCACAGCCCGGATTCCATACAACTATCTGCTTAGCAGAGTTTTCAGGAAGAACCTTGGCAATAGCATCAGCATATTCTGATGACCACCAGTTATTAGTAAATGGTGACCAGAAGGTCTTGAGGAATGAATCAGCATCGTCTGAATTCTGAAGCTGAGTCTTTTTTGTTTCCTTAGACCATTCCAAATATCTGTGCTTTACCCAAGATGAATTCACTGACGACACAGTGAAATTCTTATAGGTAAGAAGGCTTTCGCTTATGAACTTAATATCAACAGAAGATGCTTCATCTTCTGCAGCCCCGCCCGAGATACCCTTTGCGATATCTGCCGGAGATTTTACCATTCCGCCCTGTACTACAGCTGCGGCCTGATTTTTAGGAACTGCTGTAGCCTGCTGTGGCTGCTTCACTATTTTCTGAGGTTTCTCATAATTTGCACCAGGAGCAATGGCTTCTGCAGATTCCTTTGAAGAGAAGATACGTGTAATGTCGAGGAGGACATAAAGTCTGTTATTACTCTCAACTACACCATCGATGTATTTAATATTGATATCACCAAACAATGGGTGTGGTGGCTGGATTGTGCTCTTCTGAACACCAATTACCTTATCAATCTTATCTACTACAACACCGAACTTCTGATCTTCGACTGAAAGAATAAGCATATTTTCAAGCTTATTTTCATCGCGAGGAGGAACTTCAATATTGAAGAAGATTCTTAAATCAAGGATAGGAATGATTTCACCACGCAGATTGTAAACACCAAGTACGAAAGGAAGTGTATTTGGAACGTATGTAAAACGTCCGGCTTTAGCAATTTCCTTTACATGCATAATGTCGATTGAGTAATCTTTATCTGCGAGCGAGAAAGTTACCATCTTAAAATCAACAATAGCGGCATTTTCTTTCTTTTCTTCAAGCTGCTGCGCAAGTTCTGTTGCAACTAAAGTCTCATTTTCTGCACTCATAAAAAACACCTCTATTACTGAACATACTGAGCCTGTTCCTGTGCCTGAGCAAGAAGCTCCTGCTTAACACCAAGCTCAAGAAGCTGACCAACATCAATAATCAGCGAAACAGAACCATCACCAAGGATTGACGCACCGGCAATACCTGGCGAGTTTGTGAACTGGTCTTTCAGAGGTTTGATAACGACATCCTCTTCTCCGATAAGGGCATCGACCATAACACCGATCTTCTTTTCCTGTGTACCAACAATTACGATGTAGCATTCATCTGTCTGAACAGACTCTGTAATGCCGAACAGTCGTGAAAGACGAAGTACACTGATAACCTCGTTACGAACGTTCATAATTTCGTAATTATCAATATGGTTGATTTCTGAAATATTAATACACTGACTTTCAATTACGTTTGCGATAGGAATTGAGTAAACCTCGTGACCTACGCGTACCAAAAGTCCCTGAATAATTGCAAGTGTAAGTGGCAGTTTGATGATAAAGGAAGTTCCCTTACCCTTTGCAGAGTTGATGGAAATTGTTCCCTTAAGGTTGTTAATCATTGTCTTAACAACATCAAGACCAACCCCACGTCCAGAAATATTTGAAATCTTATCTGCAGTAGAGAAACCTGGCTGCATAATAAGGTTGAAAGCATCCTGCTCTGTAACAGCCTTGTCCGGATGGATAAGACCACGCTCTACAGCCTTCTTGCGAACCTTTTCTACATCAATTCCGGCACCATCATCTTTAACTTCGATTACAATCTGGTTACCTTCGTTTGAAGCTTTAAGAAGGATTGTACCTGTTTCTGGTTTTCCGGCAGCAATACGAGCTTCTGGAGTTTCAATACCATGGTCTACAGAGTTACGAACACAGTGCATGATTGGGTCGAGAAGATCTTCTACAACCGACTTATCAAGTTCTGTATCCTCACCTTCAATTACCAAGTCAATCTTTTTATTAAGATCTCTCTGGAGGTCGCGAACTACACGAGGGAAGCGGCTGAAAATCTGGTTGATAGGAACCATTCGGATTTTCATTACGCCTTCCTGAAGGTCGCCTGCAATTGTTCCAAGGTTCTGAGTATAAGAACGGAATTTACCCGAAATATTCTTTGCCTCTGATTCATATTCATCAAAGATATTGCTCAAAGAACCGTATTCTTTAAGAATATTCTTTCTGATATCTACAGAAGAAACTCCATCTTTAACCTGCTCCATGTAATCTGGAAGCTTGTCGAAAAGATTGTGAAGTCTTTCTTTGTATTCTGCTTCGATAGACTGGAAGTGAGAAAGCTCTGCAGCATTCTGCATTGCCAGCTGGTTGAATGAAGCTTTATTGATTACTGCTTCTGATACAAGGTTCAACAGGTTATCAATACGGCGTGAGTCAACACGGAGGATTGAGCCCTGCTGTGCATGAGCAGCATTTGTTTCTTTCTTAGGCTCAGGCTTCTTTTCTTCTTTCTTTGGTTCCGGCTTAAGAACATTGTCGTTCAAAATGTCGCCAAGGAGTTCAGACTGAGCAGCAGTCATATTTCCTGCAGGAACATCATCAGAAGGTGTAATTGGAGCCGAAGCAGCAGGCTTAGGTGCAGCAGCTGGTTTAGGAGCGGCAGCAGCAGCCTTAGCTACAGAAGGATCTGCAGCAGTTCCAGTAGTATAGTCTTCGAGAAGATGAGCATCTGTAATGAGAGTTACGTCGCTAAGGAAGGCACAGTCTTCAATTTCTGCCCCTTCAGCTTCTGTTGCAACATAATAGAATACATTCTCATAGAACTGATCTTCATAAAGAGCATCGAAATCAGGAACAGTCTTAAGTACGTTACCAACATTCTTAAGAGCAGCGAATACTTGGATTCCGCCTACTGTATTCATAGGATTGTTTTCATCGAACTTAACAGCAATACACCAGAGCTTCTGCTTGCCTTCGCATGTCTGTTTGAGTTCTGTAAAATCGTCTTCTGTAATATCTGGAAGTACGAGTGTTTCCGAAGAAGCAGCAGCGGCTGGCGCAGGTGCAGCGGCAGGAGCCGGAGCCGGTTTTGGCGCAGCCGGCTTTGCAGCAGCCTTTGGTTTTGCAGGCGCCTTTCCATCTTTAGAAGGAATAAGCCCCTGAAGCTTTTCGATAATTGGGTCAATATTCTCTTCGTATACACTGCCATTCTGGCGTGCTTCAAGCATTGCCTTAATTACGTCAATTGAGGTAAGCAGAAGATCTACAACGTCTTCATCTACTTTGATTCTGTCAGAACGAATCTCATCAAGCACATCTTCTACAGTATGTGTAAAGTGAGAAAGCTCCATCATTTCTACGGTTGCAGAACCGCCTTTTAAAGTATGTGCGGCACGGAATATCTCATCGATCGCTTCGTGATTAGAAGGATCATTTTCAATAACGAGAATATTACTCTCCAACTGTTCTACCTGCTGTTCTGCTTCTGCGAAGAAGTCCTTCAACAGTTCTTCGTTATTTGGGTCAAGATAATCACTCATATAGAACTATTATACCCCGAAAATCACATATTTCAAGTTAAAAATAATTTTGAATGATGAATTTTCTTTTTTGCAATTTTTACACTTTTCTTCTATTATTAAATGATTTGCAGCAGATTTTTCTAATGATGAACTTATTTTCTGCCGATAAAGAAACAGGAGTTTTATATTATGAATAGAAAGCACATTATTATACTGGCGGCAGTTATATCTTTCTCAACAGGACTATTCGCCGCAACCTCCTTCAGCGGATATGCGGGCGGCAAGCTCAATTATACTGCAAACCCGGAAGCAGAAGAATACGACCCGGACCTCAAACTTCAGGCATTCTTTGCCGGACAGTTTAACTTTACTCAGAACCTCTGGAGTCATCTTGAATTTTCTATTAATACAAACGACCTTTTAGCTCAGTCAATTTTCCACGAAACAGAATCTCTATTCCAGATTGATGAAATCTCATTGATTGCCAGAGCTAACATGTACAGCAATGCAAACTATTTCAGTGTCTTTATGGGAACTTATGATCCAATCGGTTCAGATATTTTCCTTCAGAGATATTTCAATATTAAACCTATAAACTCCAAAATTACAGAAAGCTACCTTGGCCTTGCAGGCTCTATCCTCTACCCTCACTTTGGTGTTGGTATTGCAGATGTTATTAAACTCTACAATCAGCCGATTGCTTTTGGTGGCTACGTATATTTGAATCATGAAGATGCTGATTACTATGTATTGAATACTGACCTTCGTTTTGCTACTAACCTTAGCTACCTCACCTGTGATTTGGCCGGTGGAGTTGGTGTTCCTCTTGCAGACAAATACAGAGGAGAAGATGTAATTATTGCCGTTGAAAAAGTTTACTGGCATGCCGGTACAACTATTCTTATTGGTAACAACTTTACAAACTCTCTCTTTATGCAGGGTGGTATTTACAACGCAAGCTTTAAGGCAAAACAGGACAGCTCTATTGTAAGTCCTGATGATATTTACATTCTTATTGAACCTAGAATCCTGTTTAAGAATTCACATTTCAATATGAGTCTTTATTCTCTGCCTGAGAAAACTGTAGCTGAACTTTTATTAGTAGAAGATACTCTTGGAGTTAATCTAAACCTTTATTCAGAGGCTTCTGTAACTTCTTCCAACTCAATTGTATTTGGTTCTCATCTTTCAATTTCTTTGATTGATAAAAACTTCAAAGACCTTGAAAACATTGCAGATTTTACAACAGATGATTACAACATTTCTTTGACTCCATATATTGAATCTCAGTTCCTTTCAGGACAGCTTCACGTTCAGGCAACAGTTCGTTTTATGGAACTGCTTCGCGAACGCACCGGAAAAGCTTTTTCGGTTGATATTGGCTATCGCACAAAATTCTGATAAAATAGTAAATCATTTTAATATTTAAGGTATAACAAATATGAAAAACATTCAGAACAAGTGGATCCGTGGTGCTATCCCGGCTCTTCTTCTCCATTGCAGTATCGGTACTGTATACTGCTGGTCAATTTTCAGCCAGGAAATTGCAGACTACATCGGCTTTTCAAAGGGCGCTGTAGAATGGGCTTTCAGCTTTGCAATCTTCTTCCTCGGTATGTCAGCTGCTTTCCTTGGCAGCCTTGTAGAAAAAAATATCCACAAGTCTTCTTTGATTGCTTCAATCACATTTGCACTTGGTATGGCTGGAACAGGTTTCTTTATCTGGTACGGCGGAAACAATCCTCACAGTGTACTTTCTCTTGTTGGTATTTACATCAGCTACGGCTTTATTATGGGTATTGGTCTTGGAACTGGATATCTTTCTCCAGTTAAGACTTTGATGCTCTGGTTCCAGGACAAGAAAGGTCTTGCAACTGGTCTTGCTGTAGCAGGTTTTGGTGCTGCTAAAGCTATTGCTTCTCCAATTATGACACGTATGCTTTCTGGTCTTAGTGGAAACAAAGTATTTGATGAGGCAGGTACCATCATTAAGCATGATGGTACCGGAGTTTATAAAATGTTCCTCATCCTTGCAGCAGTTTACTTTGTAATGATGTTTGTTGGTCACCTTATTCTTGCTAAACCTGAAGGCTGGGTTGAACCACAGAAAAAATCTAAGGAAGAAGGAATCATTGCAACTCTTAAGACAGAACCAATTGCTTCTTACATCGGTATCTGGCTTATGTTCTACATCAACATCACTTGTGGTCTTGCAATCATTTCTCAGGAAAAGATGATTGTTAAGTGTGTAGGTCTTGGAGCTTTCGCAGGAATTATTTCTACAATTTCTGCTCTCTTCAATGCCGGCGGACGTCTTGGTTTCTCTGCATGGGCAGACAAGCTTAAGGACCGCAACACAATCTATAAGTTGATTTTCACACTTTCAATTGTTTCAACTGTAATTGTTCTCTGCACAAAGGGTATTGCTAACGGTGCAGGAAATACACTCCTCATCATCTTCGTACTTGCTTTGATTTTCATTGTAAACGCAGGATATGGTGGAGGATTCTCTAACGTTCCTACCCTCCTTTCTGACCACTACGGGATGGGTAACATTTCTGCTATTCACGGAATTACACTTTCTGCATGGGCATTCGCAGGTCTTACAGGAAACCAGATGGCTTCTTACATTGTAAAGCACACAGGTGAGTTTATTGATGTACACGGAGTTCAGGCTAACCCGGCTGGTTACCAGAACGTACTCATCGTAACAACAATCCTTTATGCTGTTGCTATGTGTTTGAGCTGCTTCCTTGTTCGTCCGATGTCTAAGAAGAACGCATAGATAATATTATCCCTTCGACTCCGCTTAGGGATCTGTTAAATAAGAACACCAGCGATTAATCGCTGGTGTTTTTTTATATATCAAGAATGATATAGTTTGTAATTACCATAAACGATTTATCCGGCTGCTGAACTCCGGTAGCAATAATCCTTACCAATGCATAAGTTCCATCACTCTTTATAGCACGATAATCATAAGTAAACGCATTCTTAAACTTTCCAAGAAGTGCTTTAGCCATCTTAACCTTAAAGCCCAGAACATCATTTGGATGAATTACCGCAAGAGCTTCTTTTGACGTCCAGCCCAAAACCTCTTCTTCTGTAAAACCAGAAATTTCCAGGAAAGTTTTATTAACACGAAGCACATGAAGAGAAAGACCTGTAACAAGTCTCTTTAAATCAACATCAATATGCATAAGACACATACCGATCTGAGAATTCTCCATCATCATTCCAAGCTGGGTATTTGCAATTTCAAGCGTACTTTCAGTGAGCTTTTCATTGGTTATATCTTCGAGAAGCATATAGAAGGAATGCTTGTTCTCGTTAGCGCTGATTTCCCACATATGAATCTTTACCCAGACTGGAGTATTTGTTTCATACGTACGCATTTCAACATTGAAAATAACTTCCTGCTTATCTGAAATAGACTGTTCTATCTGTTTAAGCATATAACCGAAAGGTTCTTTTCCCACAAGCTTTTTAAGATTTTTGCGAACCTCTGCAAAAGAAAGAGAGTCCATTTCAAAAAGAGAAAGATATTTTCTGTTTGCGCGAATCAGCTGGAAAGATTTTGATTTATCATCAAATTCATAAATTGCAGCAGGGCCGGTAAAATCTTCAAACATAAGGCTTTCTGGAGAATCCGGAGAAAGGAAGCGGCGAACGTCAATCTGACCAAAGGTTCTTGGACGTAAAACAGATGTGCGCTCTTTGCTTTTTTTAAGTATTTCAACAAATTCTTCTTCCGGCATTGGCTTTGCATATAGGAAGCCCTGGAAAACATTTACACCAATACTTCGCAGGAAGTCTGCCTGTTCGGAAGTTTCAACTCCTTCGGCAACGGTAATATATTCAAGGCCCTGTGCCATGCGGACAACATAATTTAAGATTGTTCCGCCGCGGTTCAGGCTATCATCGCCGCGCATAAAGCCGATATCAAGTTTAAGGATATCAATTGGCATATCCTTAAGAGAGTTCAGTGAAGAATAACCGCTTCCAAAATCATCCATTGCGATTCTAAAACCAAGTTCACGGATCTTCTGAATGCGGCTGTTTAAAACTCCCTGAGTTGTAATAGACGCACTTTCGGTAATTTCAAAGTGAATGTATTTTTCAGGGATATTATATCTTTCTTTGAGGCGCTTAATAATATAATAAATCTTATCTGTCTCAAGGCTTACACGGGAAATGTTAACTGAAACTGGAACCGGATCAATTCCAATATCAAGCCAGGAACGAACTGCTGCAAAAACATTAGTCCAGATTTCTTCATCAAGAGTTCGGATAAAGCCGTTCTTTTCTGCAATTGGAATAAATACTGTAGGAGAAATGATTGTACCGTCTTCTTTTATCCAGCGGCAGAGAACCTCGGCACCAACCAGTTCTCCATTTGCGGCAGTATACTGAGGCTGGAACCAGATTTTAAATTCACCATCTTTGAGCGCCTGTTGCATAAGCGAAGTAATTTCTGCTTCAAGATGTGTATCTTCTACATTCTTTTCGGTAAAGGCAGTAAAGGTGTTTTGTACAGACGAAATATTGTTATCCATACAAAGAGAAGCCTGGTCCAGGGCAACGGTAAGTCCAATCTCTGCATTTGCAATTCTGATTCCAAAATGCATTGTGATTGGGAAAGACATGTGAACAGAACCGTTATCAAAAACCTTACATGACTGAAGCTTCTGCAGATTGTCTACCGAGTTCTCCATACAAACCGCAAAAGCACCGCCACCGAGTCTTGCAACGAGTCCCTGCTCTCCGGCAATCTGCCGCAGGGTTGCAGCAATCTGCTTGAGCGCATCATTACCAGCCGCAAAGCCGTACAGGTCATTAATAACCTTAAGCTTATTAACATCACCAACGGCAACAATAAAGGTCTTTTTAGGATTGTCTGCAAAAAGTTTATTTCCTGCCTGCAGGAAGGCAGCACGGCTCATTAAGCCTGTTTCAGCGTCTGTGTAATAACGCTTAATCAAAAGTTCCTGCATATACTGAATACAGTTTTCCTTACGGCTGTATCCATAAGCAATGGCACGAACCATATCCTTGCAGGAATTGTAACCACAAGAACCGCAGTTGATATTCTGCTTCTGAACAGTGTCCTTAAGCATATCGGTAAAGATTTCTTCAAGAGCACTCTTTGGAATCTTAAATTGCTGGCGAGAGCTGTCTGTATACTCACGCTTAAAGTCTTCCGGTCGTATATATTTAAACTGAGAAGAAACATGTTTCCAGAATTTCTCTGGATTATCAATTTCTGAAAAAGCTGCATAGGCATCTTTTCTGAGCTCTATGGCATTTGAATAAACGTCGCCGCTGTTGTAATTAGTGCGGTCAATTCCAGGACCGCCGCTACAGCCATTTTTGCAGGCTGTAATTTCGGCAAACAAAGGCTGATTTTCCTTGAACTTGTCATCAAGCGACATGTACAAAGAATCAATATTATCCTTAGAAAATCCCTGCAAAGAAAGAACAGTTTCTGTATGAGAAAAGAAATAAGAGATGATATTTGAAAACTGTCCGCCAATAGAAACAAGCGAACCAAAGCCACTACCCTTTAAGTCCGGCTCACAGCCCTCGGTAAATTTCTCATTCTGATATTCCTTAAGATGATCCATTACATGGGCAAAGGTAAGGTTATAGGAAATTACACCGTTTGTATTCTCACTTTCTGCTTCTGTCTTATTGGCAACACAGGCGCTAAGATAAGCAATCTTATTATCATCACCAAGATATTTATGAGCATAAATTGCACCGCAGACTGGAGAAGGCTGAACAGGAATCATCTTTTTAAGAAGGAAAGGATGATATTTCTGAACAACCGCAATCATAGCAGGACAGGCATTACTGATAAATGCACGCTGGTCTACCGGAAGATTTTTTGCTTCTTTAAGATATTTTACAGTCAGGTATGCACAAAGCTCTCGGCCATAGGCACCATCATAGATTTTTTCAACACCAAGCTTTCTGAGGCAGCCTACAATGCAAGGTGCTTTTTTTCCGTAAATGGCGTAGAAGGTTGGATCAAGAATTACAGAAATCTTTTGACCTTTTTTAAGATCTGCAAAAAAGGCATCGGCATCGTCACGGAAGTCTCGTGCATGATGTACACAGATATTGATACAACGTCCACAGTCATTACATTTTCGTGAGTCAATTTCCATATGGGCTTTTCCATTTTTAATAATGGAAACGTTAGCACCCATAAGAGAACAGTTACTTATACATCTGTTACAGCCGATACATTTATCATTTGTAAAAATTATGCCGCTATTATATCCGCCCATGTATGCCTCACTCAAAAACCAGCAGTATCATTGTCTGATTTAAATGTACGAAATTTAACTGTTCGCCATATCCAGAAACGCCAATAAAAGTTCCATAATTTCGAAGAACGTTTACAAACTCACCAAAGCAGTTTTCGTTTTCAAAAAGTCTGGAACGGGAAAGACAGTTTATAGAAATTGTAAAAGCTGGCTCCTTAAAATCATTTTTTACACGCTCAACAGTTTCTTTCCATACACGTTTGATATTGTCTGTTTCGAGCAGGAGCATTTTTGTATGATTATAAATAGTTGCGTAATAAGAAATTGAACCGTCTGCATAAACCTCATCTGCTTCGGTGATGTTTATTGTGCCGTCTACAATGCGGCCCATTGGATGTGATTCGAGTTCTTTAGGAAGCCGGTCTACAGGAACGTTCAATGCACGCGCAAGAATCTCTGCGGCAGGCTCTTCGTTATATTCCATAACAACACGGTCTTCGCAGTCTGCGTAGGTAGCAGTAAATCTATATGAAGTTGGCTTAAAGATATTTTCTCTGTATAAGCCGATTTTACCTTTTAGATTATGAATCAAAACAAAGGCACAGGTATTTTTATAGATTGCACCATTGAGGGCAACAAAGGTTTCTTTGCGGTCTGTAGCAACTCCGGCAGAGCCGCCAGCAACTGTAATTCCGGTTCCGGCAAGCGCTTCTTCAAAGGTATCGAGCACGAGCTCTTCGCCCTTGCCGAACGCGGTCATAAATTCAAGACAACAGGTGTTTTCATAAGAGGAAAGCCCGCTCAGTGCATTAGTAATATGAGCCTTGTACATTCCGGGATGTCGGTCAATATCAAAAAGGAGGCCGGAAGTAACTTCAATATCAGAATTAACCGCAAGTACAGAAGCTCCACAGTGGCTGTAGCCTTCAGAATTATAATTTACATAAGTTGAGGAACCAATAACAACAGAGTCTGGATATCGCGACTGCAGCTTTTGTGAGAAAAACCACAGCATATCAACTTCAGAAAAGAAGATGATGAGTTTTGGAGAAGCTTTGTGTGAGTCTAGCTGAATCTGGATTTCTGAATAAGCTTCTTCATTTACTGAACTGGATGTTAATGCAACTACACTTCTTTCCACAAAGCACCTCCTTTTATGAACGTTTATTTTCACGGAAGAAAAGCATGAGAACCTTAAGGAGTGACGGCATATCTACAGGTTTTACAAGATATGCGTTTATTCCACAGTTGAAGGCACGTGTCTTTTCTTCCGGCAAAGCATCGGCTGTAAGGGCTACAATCGGAATTCCAGAAACCTTTGGCTCCTGGAAACTTCTGATAATTTTGGCTGTTTCAAAACCATCCATAACAGGCATCTGAAGATCAAGGATAACAAGCTCATAAGTACCAGGTTCACTGTCGCGAAGTTTTTCAATGGCAAACGAACCATCAATTGCTTCATCAACTATAAAGCCTTCTTCGCGCATAGCTTCAACAAGAATTTCGCGGTTAAGCTGATTATCATCAACAACAAGAACGCGGCGGCCTTTGAAATCGTAAATAACGATATCCTGTTCTTCTTCGATTTCTGTAAGCTGAGGAATAGAAAGCGGAATTGTTGCTGTAAACTCCGAACCTTTACCAAGTTCACTTACAACTTCAATTGTTCCACCCATAATTTCTGTAAGAGATTTTGCGATTGTAAGACCAAGTCCTGTACCTTCTGCAGAAACAAGAGAAGTCTTATCGCGGGCAAACGGCTCAAAAACGTGCTCAATGAATTCTGGTGTCATACCACAGCCTTCATCGCGCACATGGAACTCATTTACAATTCTACTCTCATCATCAGAAGAAAGCTGAATAACAGCAATTGTAATTGTTCCGCCCTCATAAGAATATTTAACGGCATTACTAACAAGATTCAAAAGAATCTGATTCAAACGGATTCTATCACAAGAAAGAACGTCTTCATCGAGCATGCTGTAATCTAATTCAATCTTAAGTTTTTTCTTTTCTACTTCGTGCTGCATCATCTGGCAGACTTCATCAATAATTTCATGAATGCTGCACATTTCATCTTCAACAACAGATTTACCGCTGTCGATTTTTGAAATGTCAAGAACCTCATTAATAAGATTCATAAGATGATCTGAAGCAAGCGTAATTTTCTGAAGGCTGTCTAAAAGCTTTTCCGGATTATTAATATTTTTTTTTGCAAGTTCTGTAAAACCGATAATCGAATCCATTGGAGTTCGAATATCGTGAGAAACGTTTGAAATAAAGTCCTGTTTCTGTTTGATAGCAGAGTTTGCCTCGCGTACCGACTTAATAATTGCCTTCTGCTGTTTCTGATAGATATGTGTCTGATAAGCAAAAATAGAAGCGATAATAACAACAACTGCAATCATTGTCATAACCATATCAAAATACACCATTTTAATGCTTGGCATTTTCATGATGATTTCTGGATGGTAATACGAATAGATAACAAGTGCTATAAATTCGCTGATACTTATAATAAAAACAACTATGCTGGATTTTCCCTTAATCAAAAGGAATGGAAATACAAAACCTAAAAGACACCATAAGGGCATACCGCCTTCAATGCCGCCTGAAGCAATATAAAGACTCGGCAGGATAAAATTATCAAATATGATTGAAAAGACTATGATTGCAAGCTGAGACCGTTTAAGACTGTTGGCTATCCAGAAAATCAGAATAAAAAGGCCAAGACAGGTAAACGAAAGAATCTGTGTAAAGCTGTTCTGATGAAGTACAATAGACATCAGACAAGCAAAAGATACACCAAGCATTCCCACAAGAATAATGATGTTGAGGAGTCTGTGCTGGATGTCAAATTGCTCTCCGAAAAGCCTTCTGATGATTCTATTGTTTTTCAGCATATCATTTAATTATATCACTAGTATAATAGATTTTCAAAATGTATTTTTAGATATATAATTACTATATAAGGTGGAAAAATGCAGAATTCTTTTTATGATGTTCGAATAAGCCCGGAAAATCCTAAGTGGGAACAGGCAAACAAACGTGAAATTCCAATTTATGGCCGCAACAATGAAATAAGAACCGATTTTGAAAGAGATTATACCCGTATTTTGCACTCTCAGGCATACCGCCGCCTTAAGCATAAAACACAGGTCTTTTTTGCTCCACATAACGACCATATCTGTACACGAATGGAGCATGTAATGCACGTTGCCTCTGTTGCGACTACCATTGCAAAATATCTTGGATTAAACGAACACCTGGCAGAAGCAATTGCCATGGGGCACGATATTGGCCACGCACCTTTTGGGCATCACGGCGAAGACTGTCTGAACAAATTACTCGAACAGAAAGAAGGTCACAACGCACCTAAAAAATTCTGGCATGAAAGAAACAGTCTTTTCTTTGCAGATTTTATTGAGACTCTGCCAGACCCGAACGGTTTTGAACAACCGCTGAATCTTACCTACGCTGTACGCGACGGGCTTATCTGCCACTGTGGAGAAATTGACCAGCAGGCTATTAAGCCTCGTGAAGAAGCAATTGATTTGTATTCAATTAAACGCCCGGGCTTTATTCAGCCGTACACCTGGGAAGGCTGTGTCGTAAAAGTTGCTGATAAGATTGCGTACCTTGGTAGAGATATCGAGGATGCCCGCGCGTACCATATTTTGGACATGTCGGCGTATAGGGAACTCCGCGAAATTGTGGGAAGCACGCTCGGTTTTGAGAGAAAGGGAGCGCGGGCATTACGGAGCGGCAAAGCCGTAAACACGACAACGCTTATTAATGATCTGATTGTTGATCTTTGCGAACAGAGCAGCCCGGAAAAAGGACTGTGCTTTTCTGATGAATACTTCCGCTTTATTCTGGAACTCAAAAAATTTAACTTTGCGAGAATCTACAAACACTGGAGACTTGGCGAGTTTGCAATCTATGCTGAGAACATTATTGGAACTCTTTTCCGTACCCTGCAGAAAACAAAGATTTATGCAGAGACTGGCCGTGTAAGTCAGGCACTGCGCTTTTACCCAAAACTCTGTGCAACCTTTGAAGACTGGCTCATAAAATACACAACCTACAAACCATTTATTGCAGAGCGTCATACTTTTGTAGACCGCAAGCAGATTCTCAAATACAACACACAGCCGGTATTCGATCTGCACGACAACGAGTCTTATACAAAATGTGTAATTGAATTTATTTCAGGAATGACAGACCAGTTTGCAATCCAGGTCTATGAGGAAATAATTACATTTTAATTTGCTGTGTCGAGCGACGAAGCAATTCAACGCACTCATGTGGTGGCAGCGGACGGCTATACAAGAAGCCCTGGATGTAATCTACCCCTGCCCGTTCAACAAGATAATTCTGATTATTAGTTTCAACACCTTCTACAAGAATCTTAAAGCCTACTCCCTTGAATGTACTTACAAGATCAAAGAAAAGGCTTACCCCTTTCTGCCCTTCTTCCATTGCAAGCACGAGAGAACGGTCCATTTTTATAGTAGAAAATGGAAGCGAAATTACATTTGTAAGATTTGAATAACCAGTACCAAAGTCATCAAGATAGAATTTAACGCCAGCATTGGCAAGTTCAAGCATATGCTTCATAACCAGTTCGTAGTTATCAATAAAAATACTTTCTGTAATTTCCATTACAATGTTTGAAGGAGAAAGAGAGAAGCGTTCAATCGTTGAAAGAACATTTTCTACAACCTTAGGATTCATCATCTGATATACAGAAAAGTTTATCGAAACTGCTTTTACAGTGTCTCGGTTATCAGAAATAAATTTACATACTTTTTCAAAGGCAACAAAGCCAAGCATTTCTATAAGACCACGACTTTCTGCAACCTGAACAAATTCCTGTGGTGGAATATCACCAAGTTCTGTTCCACGCAAACGCGAAAGAGCTTCCATATATTCAAACTGTTTTCCTTCAATCGAATAGATTGGCTGAAACCAGACCTGAAACTGATCAGATTCCAGAGTAAGCTCTCTTTTGAGGATTCGGTAAATACAGCGTTTTCGTTCGCGGTCTGCAAAAACTGATTCATCACAAACCTGAAGTGCTTTTAATTGTGATGTCTTAGCGCGAACAAGCATGTTGTTAATCAAATCCATCATTGCATCATAATCATTATCATCCTTAGAAACTTCTATTGCGGCTGAATAAGATTCAATGCGGATAGGAATAATTGAATTTATATCTGAAGAAAGCTTTTTAATATCTTCAAGAACCAGGTCAGTTTTGAGCTGAACTTCCTGAACGCTCTTTCCAATTGCTGCAAGACGGTTCAGCGAAAGTATGTAAGCATTACGAGGAAAATGAGTCATCATAATCTGTCCGAGCTGAAGATACATCTGATTCAACTCAGCAACATCAAGACTCGACTGAATCACATTAATATTATCAATGTTGATTACATAAAGTACGCCAGCATGCCTGTGTGTTGCAATTCTTTTTCGAAGCCTTGTCTCTGTCATAAGACCAGTCTTCAAATTGATTTCCATCATGTAAGACTGAATAGTAAGATATGCAAACAAGAGTGATGTGAATGAAGCGACTCCTGTAAGTATAACCTTTGGAAACAAAAACTGAATTGCAACAAAGTACAATGAAATAAAAGGATACAAGGCAAATACAATAAAGATGCGACGTGCAATCTTCTTAAACTGAACTATGACTGTAGAAAGAATTATTAATCCGTATCCAGCTGAATATAAATAGGTTAAATTTTTCAGCGGCCCACGTACATATCCAATCACATCATCATAATAAAAAATCCAACCGGTCTTCCAATTCAAAAGAACTATCAATAAAAAGGCAGTTTGAAAAGTTCCTATAATTGAACAGAAAATCTTTTTTGCCTTTGGACTTTGAATTGCAATATCACAGACATAAGTTGTCATAAAGAACGGACATATAAGCAAAGAAAAAAAGTAAAGTGTAGTAACGAGCGTTAATGCAAAATGCGAATGTTCTGTAAAATGCGTAATGTTATAAACGGAAATCATGTTGAACATTGACGCAAAGAATGTAGAAAGCGCAGCATACAAAAAGAATCTTTGACTCCTGTCATAGAGCACGTAAGAGAGAATTGTATTAACACAAATGAGAAACGAGCCCCAGCAGGTGATGAGTTCGCCAATCACATAGTAGTCTGATAATCCGAATTCCATTTATTTAATTTTAACACAGAAATTTACTATGCGCAAAATAAATATATACAACCCGTTATTTCTTTTCTATGATCTTTTTATACGCGGTGCATAGCTGGTGGCGGTTGAAAACCTTATCGTTCAATTAAATAATTTCGTACCGCCACCTGGAGTTTTGCAAGCAAAACTCCCTTTTAAACACGATGCATTGCAGAAAAGACTTTTTCGTTCATGATGTTGATTTCTACGCCCATGTCTTCGGCGAGGGTGTTCATATTTGAACGGAGGACTTCAATGTCGATGTCGGCAGCAGAAAGGTCTACCATCATCATCATTACAAAGTTACCTGAAAGAATTGTCTGTGTGATGTCGGCAATGTTGATTTTATGCTCAGAAAGGAACTGAGAAACCTTTGCGATGATTCCGACTTTATCTGATCCTACTACAGTTATAATTGCGTTCATTGTGTTCTCCTTTATCTCCAGGCTAAAAGTTATTGCCAAGAGTTGCAGCGATTACTGCCTTGATTGTATGCATACGGTTTTCAGCTTCATCAAAAACTACCGACTGTTTGCTTTCGAAAACTTCGTCTGTAACTTCCATGGCGGTGAGGCCAAACTTTTCTCCAATTTCTTTTCCAATCTTTGTATTCAAATCATGGAAGGATGGAAGGTCATGCATGAAGATTGCAGTTGGCTTTGCCTTCTTCATAACTTCTGCATTTACCTGATATGGTTTAAGGTCGCTAATGCGCTCTGCCCAGATTTCATCAGGCTCACCCATGCTTACCCAAACATCAGTATAAATAATATCTGCATCTTTTGCTGCCTTATCTACATCACTTTCGAGAGTGATTGAACCGCCGCTTTCTTTATTCCACTTTGCACACTCTTCTACAAGTGCCTTGTTAGGGAAATATTTTTCCGGTGCACAGAGAGTAAGATTAAGTCCAAGCTTTGAACAGGTAATACAAAGTGAGTTACCAATGTTATAGCGTGCGTCTCCAAAATATACAAGTTTGAGTCCCTGAAGTTTTCCAAAATGCTCACGGATTGTAAGCATATCAGCGAGCATCTGTGTTGGGTGATATTCGTTTGTAAGTCCGTTCCATACAACTACACCGGAATATTTAGCGAGGTCTTCTACAAGTGTCTGTTCAAAACCACGATATTCAATTCCGTCGAACATTCGGCCAAGTACGCGGGCTGTATCAGCAATGCTTTCCTTCTTTCCAATCTGACTGCCTTCTGCAAGATATGTTGTGCAGATTCCAAGGTCATGTGCAGCAACTTCAAAGGCACAGCGGGTACGAGTACTTGTCTTTTCGAAAATGAGGGCGATGTTTTTTCCGCGGTGAATATCCACAGGAATGCCCTTCTTTTTCTTTTCCTTCAAATCTGCGGCAAGGTCAAGAAGTCCGGTAATTTCTGCCGGTGAGAAATCTTTTAATGTAAGAAAATTGCGTCCTTTTAAATCCATAAGACACCTCACTAAACGATTATGAAAGCATTATTATAACATAAAGCGTTTAATTAAACTAGAGTGAAGTTCTGAAGTAATAATAAAAAAAACGTCATCCTGAACTTGTTTCAGGATCTGATTAATAGATGCCGAAACAAGTTCGGCATGACGGGGTATTACTTATGCATCGATTTCTTTAGCCAAATTGTGGACAATGAACTCGCGGCGTTCCGGAGTGTTGTTGCCCATGTAGAACTTGAGAACCTGAGGAACATTCTTGAGTGTCTGGATTGTAACCTGAGTAAGGTGCATTCCCTTGTCTTCACTCTCGCCTTCTTTACGAGGAAAAATGAACTGACCAAACTCGCTAGGGTTGATTTCTCCAAGTCCCTTGAATCGTGTTACCTCAGCAGATTTTCCCATCTTGGCAACTTCTTTATCGCGGCTTTCTTCACTGTAGCAGTAAACAGTTTTTGTCTTATTGCGCACACGGAAAAGCGGAGTTTCAAGAATATAAACGTGACCTGTCAGAACCAGCTCTTCAAAGAAAAGCAGGAGATAAGTCATTACAAGATTTCTGATATGGAAACCATCGTTATCGGCATCGGTTGCGATGATGATTTTGTCGTAGCGAAGTCCTTCGATATCTTTCTGAACACCAAGACTGAAGGTAAGGTTTTTCAATTCCTCGTTTTCGAACAGCGCAGACTTTTTGCGGCCGTACATATTTTCCGGCTTACCACGCAGAGAGAAAATTGCCTGGTAAGAAACGTCGCGGCTTCCTACCATAGAACCAGTCGCAGAATCTCCCTCGGTAATGAAAATCATAGAGTTAGCGCCCTTCTCTCCATCCTGAAGATGGTAGCGGCAGTCCTTAAGTTTTTTGATTTTGAGCATTACAGATTTTTCTGCTTCACGAATCTGCTTTTCAGTTACGCTGTTGATTTCGTTGCGAGCCTTCTGATTTTTGATAATCTTATCTTCGAGCGCGCCGGCAACATCAGGATTATGACGGAGCCAGTCATCAATTGCAGTCTGAACTTCTTTGATGATTGGAGCACGGATTTCTACGTTACCAAGTTTGTTCTTTGTCTGAGATGTAAACATTGGATTATCAAGACCAATTTTGAGTGCACAGATAAGTCCACCGCATACATCTTTTTCATCATACTCTTTTTTGAAGAACGAGTTTACACCTTTTGTAACACCGTCGAGGAAGGAAGTAACATGTGTACCACCATCTTCTGTACTCTGACCGTTTACAAATGAGTAAACAAATTTATCAAGACTGTTTGTATGAGTAATTACAAATTCAAGATTCTCGCCCTTATAGCTGAAGATTTTATAAAGGGCTTTTCCGTCCATTTCATGTTCAAGAAGATCCTGAATACCATTCTGACTGATGTATTCCTGACCATTACATTTGAGAAGGAGTCCCGGATTAAGATATGCATAATTCCAGAGTCTCTTTTCTACATACTCCATGTTGAAGTTGTATTTTCCGAAAAGTTCTGTATCAGGTTCAAACTCAAGATAAGTTCCGTTTGGAACTCCAGGCTTTGCAGCACCGGTTTTTCCGCTGAGTTTTTCACCTTTTGCAAATTCTACTACGGCCATTTTTCCATCGCGGATTGATGCTGCACGGAAGTAAGAAGAAAGAGCATTGGTTGCTTTGATTCCGACACCGTTCATACCGATGGCCTGTTTGAATACGTTGTTGTTATATTTAGCACCTGTGTTTACATTGCTTACACAGTCTTCAAGTTTTCCAAGAGGAATACCGCGTCCGTAGTCACGAATCTTTACGCGGCCGTCTTTAATTTCAATATCGATTTTTTTACCAAAGCCCTGAGAGAACTCGTCGACAGAGTTATCAATTCCTTCCTTAAGAAGAATATAGATACCGTCATTTTCGTTAGCACCGTCTCCAAGAGAACCAATGTACATACCAGGTCTGAGGCGGATATGCTCAAGACCTTCGAGGTGCTGGATTGAGTCTTCATCGTATACTGCTGGTGAAGCAGGAGCTTTTGATGATTTTGATGCTGCAGCTTTTGGCTTTGCGGAAGCTGTTTTAGCTGGTGCGGCAGTTGCAGACTTTGTTGTAGCAGCTGACTTTGCTGGTGCTGCAGTTGTTGTCTTAGCGGCAGTTGTCGTTTTGGATGGAGTTTTCTTTGCAGCAGCTTTTACTGGAGCGGCAGAGGCTTTTGCAGCTGTTGCCTTTACGGCAGTTGTTTTTGCAGCAGCAGTCTTGGCAGCGGCAGTTTTAGACGCAGTAGCCTTAGCCGGAGCTTTAGCTGCGGCTGTCTTAGTTGCTGCGGGTTTTGCGGCTGGCTTTGCGGCTGTTTTTGCAGGAGCCTTTGCAGTAGTTTTAGCAGTTGTTGATTTTTTTTCAGTTGATGATTTTTTAGCTGCAGCTTCTTCTGCAGCCTGCATAGCGGCAATACGTGCCGACAGACCTGTCTTTTTTTCTGACATTTTGATCCCACCCAAAAATGTTATTAATAAATTTTATTATGAGATTTTAGTAAAGTCAAGAGGTTTAGGTGGTTTCGACAAGCTCAACCACCGTATTCTTGGCTCAACCACCGTAAGCAACTTACTGAATGGATCTAACTAAACGAAAACCGTCCCATGTAGCTCCAGCTCCATTGCCAACTTGATTTTTAATCTGCCCCCAGACGGTACAACCGGATGCAGTACTATAAAATCCTCCTCCCCTAGAGACATACTTAGAACCTGTTAAAGGTCCTGTAGGATTTATTACATTCTCTGCTGGAATATTTTCTATATAAAAATCATACACCCATTCAGTTACATTACCAGACATATCATAAAATCCAAGCGAATTTGGATTTTTTTTACCGACTTCATGAGTTCCCCAGCCCTTTTTTCCTTCTGCAAATACATACTTAGTTGTTGTTCCATTTAAAATATTTGCATTATACCAGCCTACATCATCTAATGCAGAATCTATATTCGAAGTATAATACTTACCATCAAAAAAAGAATCAGACATATTTTTTCCGCTGTAGCTATAATTCCATTCCGGCTTTGACTGATCTCCACCTCTTGCAGCAAATTCCCACTCTGCCTGTGTTGGCAATCGATAACCATCTGCATTAGGAACAAGAGAAACATCTGCATCCATAATAATAATCTTGCCACCCTCTCCCCACCAGCGAATAGATTTAATTTTTATTTTGTATGCCTTTTTTAATCCTGTTTTTTCGCTTAAGACATTACAAAAATATACAGCCATTGGCCATCCAATTCCATCTGCAGGTCGATATTGTTGGATTTCCCCATCTGCTAATGGATATTTTTCTCCCTTACAATAAAAAGGGATCTCTTGTAGTTTATATGTTTGATTTTCAAAAGTTATATACTGATCTCTCATGACAGCAGAATATAGTTCTTGTGTTACTTCATACTTACCCATTACAAAAGGACTTAAGGTTACTGTGCGACCGTCTATAAAAACTCCTTTATCACCTGAATTTGGATATTGTTTACCTATAACTACAGCGCCTTCTGGACCTGTTACAAATATTTCTTCTGTTTTGTCATATGTTTTTCCCTCTACTTCTATTTTCTTTACGGCAATATCACCTGCTTTATAAGCATTATCATGAATATATATTTTAAGAGGCGCTTTTGGTAAAGAACTTTTTTTGACTGTGTTTCCAGAAACACAAGAACAAAAAAGCTGTAAAAAAGAAATCATAATCAAAACACTGTTTATTTTTTTCATTTTATTTATTCCTCTGTATTTTATTTAATTCTTCGTTTATTTATAAACATTTTATTCAAAAAAATTCAACTTTGCAACAAAAGCCCCCTGAGTGCATTAATGATTCGTTTTTTGTCTGTTGTCCAGGCAGGAGCTATGAGAAGAGATTTCGGAGGGTCGCCGGTGAGACGGTGGACTATGCAGTTTGGTGGGAGGAGAGGAAGGGCTTTCTGCAGGAGTGAAAAATAGGCTTCTTTTGTGAGGGGTTGATATTTACCGGCTTCGTACATTGCTGCGAGAGGTGTGTCTTTAAGAATGTAAAGGCTGGTAATTTTGATGCCGAACGAAGATTGTCGGGTCAAGCCCGACAATGACACGGAAACCACGAAGCGAACGGAGTTCAGAATGTCTTCTTCGGTTTCACTGGGGAGGCCGAAAATTAAGTGCGTTACAATGTGTATTTTTGGAGCCGCTTCGTGAATGCGTGCCACCGCATCAATATAATCTTCATTGGTGTAGCAGCGGTTGATGAAGCGGCCGGTCTGCTCGTTGCTAGTTTGAAGACCGAGTTCTATCTGAACAAAATGATTTTTTGAGATGTCAGCAAGGCCTGAAAGAATCTGGGAGTTCAAACAATCCGGGCGGGTGGCAACGGCAAGTCCGGCTACATCTTTGCAGGAAAGGGCTTCGTGATATTTTCCGAGCAGTTGCTGCGGGTCGCCGTAAGTCGAAGTAAAATTCTGAAAGTATGCAATGTACTTTCCGCGCCGCTCGCCGGTGCGGCCGCGGATTTTTGATAAAACGAGCTCTTTTGCGTTTTCGACTTGTTGTGTAATTGGCAGGGAACGGCCAGCTGCAAAATCTCCGCTTCCATTTTGGGAACAGAAAATACAACCGCCCACCCCCTTTGTTCCGTCGCGGTTCGGACAGGTGCAGCCGGCATCCAGAGAAATCTTATAGGTTTTGCAGTCAAAAACAGACTGGTAGAAATCTGAAAGCTTCTGCACCCGCTTCTCCTATGCCAGAATTTTCATGGCGGCAAGATTGTTCAGAATATTATAGAAGATTTCAAAACTTTGCGGAGTGAGAGACGCAAGGTTGTCCTGAGGTGTGTGAAGCAGCTGCCAGGTCTGTGGCTGAAGCCCCTGTGTTGCAGCAGTTACTTCTGCTGAGGGCAGCATGGTAATTGCGACGGCGGGTATACCATTGGCGATAAAGCTTGCGTTGTCTGAGTAGCTTACAGGCAGGCTGAACCAGCGGCCATTTGCCGAGGCGTGCAGAAGATTTGCGGCGCGCTGTTCAAGTGCGGAGAATTCCTTTACGAACTTACCTGGCGTTTTGTGCGGCAGGATTGTCTGTGCAAGAATCGGAACGTCGCCGCGCCCCATGCAGTCGAATACATAGATGTCATCGTTTGTAATGCCGAGGCGGCGGAACACCTGGGCCAAAGGGAATGCGCCCTGTTCTACGACGCCGCCCGCCGCGCCGAGTTCTTCGCCGTCGGTGAAAATTAGGCGGATGTTGTGAAAGTATTGACCTCCGGTGGTTGAGCCTGTCGAAACCACCGACTTTGCCCACTCCATCAAGCAGAAAACGGCTGCGGAGTTATCATTCGCCCCCGGGCTCCCCGGAAATCTGTCATAATGCGCAATCACGGTTTTTATGCGGAACATCGGGTTATAATGATTCTGCGGGAACTTTACGTATATATGATTTTTTCCTTCCATCTGCATTATTGGTGCTTCAAGCCCCGCCTTCTCCAGATAATTCTGAATAAAAGCCGCCCGGTCACAGTCTGGAGCGATAAAGTCTTTAAATGCAGATGGAATTGTGTACATAATATTATTATAGAAGAAAAGAACTGTTTTCGTCAAAAGATTAACTTATGTTATTCTGATTTTGCATTTGTCGACCTACTAATTTCACTACTATGTTGCTTTTGTAGGTCATAAACACCGATAAATCTATGATTTATTTCTTTTATGACCTACTAAAACACTTAATTTGCAATTTTTGTAGGTCGTAATGACTTTCAATAACCATTATTTCTTAAATTCTGACCTACAAAAAAGTCACTTTTGAAGTTTTTGTAGGTCAGAAACACTGTAGTTTCTGCATTTGTAACCTACAAAACAGCTATTTACACCAATTTTGTAGGTTGAAAATACCGATTTTCTTCTTTTGCAACCTACAAAGAATGCAATTTCACTATTTTTGTAGGTCGCAAAGCTTTTTAAGCAGGGTAATTCTGTACGGGTAATTTGTCCATTCATTCTATTATGCCGGGGGGGGCGTTGCGGGGGATGCCCCCCGCTGGGTGGGTAGCGCGAGACACCGCAGGCCGGCGCAGCCGGCCGAGGAGGCTTGCGCGCAGGGAGAGGCTCCTCCCTCTTAACTTCCAATTCCTTTCTACCTATTCCCAAACCCCTTTATTTTCGCTAAAATACTTCAATATAATTAAAATCACAATTGCGAGGAAAAATATGCCAACACCATTGGAAAATTATCTTGCTGCCACAAACGGTAAGCCAAATGCCGCTATGACAGCTTATGTTGCAAATCTTCAGCAGGTTGCTGCGGTAGGTCCAGATATCGCCGCAAGTATTGTAAACGAGCTTGAAAATCAGAGAAGCCACCTTAAACTGGTTGCCAGCGAAAACTATTGTTCGCTCAACGTTCAGGCTGCTATGGGAAATCTTCTTACTGATAAATATGCTGAAGGATATCCTGAGCACCGCTACTATGGTGGCTGTGTAAATATCGACGCTGTTGAAAACACTGCTGCCCGCGAAGCTGAGGCTCTTTTTGGTGCTGACTATGCTTACGTTCAGCCTCACTCTGGTGCAGATACTAACCTCGTTGCTTACTGGGCAATCCTTTCTGCAAAAGTTGAAACACCTACTCTTGAAGAACTCGGTGTAAAATCTTTGAACGACCTTACAGACGAGCAGTTCGATGCTCTCCGCAAGAAGTTCGGAAATCAGAAGCTTATGGGTCTGGACTACTCTTGTGGTGGTCACCTTACTCACGGATATAAAATGAACGTTTCTGCCCGCATGTTTGAGTCACATCCATACGGAGTTGATAAGGAAACTGGTCTCCTCGATTACGACGCAATTGAAAAACAGGCTATGGAAGTAAAACCTCTCATTCTTTTGACAGGTTTCTCTGCTTATCCTCGCAAGATCAACTTCAAGCGCTTCCGCGAAATTGCAGACAAGTGTGGAGCAGTATTAATGGTAGATATGGCTCACTTCGCAGGTCTCGTTGCCGGAAAAGTATTCACTGGCGACTACGATCCAGTAAAATGGGCAGACATCGTAACAACTACAACTCATAAAACTTTGCGCGGACCTCGTGGTGCTATGATTCTTTGTAAGAAAGAATTTGCAGACTACGTAAACAAGGGATGTCCAATGGTACTCGGTGGACCTCTCGGACATGTTATGGCTGCAAAGGCAATCGCTTTCAAAGAGGCTCGCACTCCAGCTTACCAGGCTTGGGCTCAGCAGGTTGTAAAGAATGCACAGGCTCTTGCAGAAGGCTGTAAGTCACACAACATTCCACTCCAGACTGGCGGAACAGACAACCACCTTATGCTCTGTGATGTAACTGTTTACGGTCTTACTGGAAAACAGGCAGAAGCTGCCCTCTTTAAGTGCGGTGTAACTGCTAACGCTAACGCTCTTCCATACGACAAGAACGGTGCCTGGTGGACATCTGGTATCCGTATCGGTACACCTGGTCTCACAACTCTTGGTATGAATGAAGCTGATATGAAAGAAGTTGCTGATATCATCGACTTCGTTCTTAAGAACACAAAGCCTGGCGTAACAAAAGAAGGAAAGCCAGCTAAGGGTAAGATTGAGATTTCTGACGATACAGTTGCTGCAGCTCGTGAGCGCGTAAACAAGCTCCTCGGCGCACACGTTCTCTACCCAGAGCTCGACCTTGAGTTCCTTAAGAAAGAATTTGTTAAATAAACTTCTTAAATAGATATCTTTCTTTACCCACTGTAATAGTGCCGTATTCTATACTGTCTTTCGGGCAGTTACAGATGCAGGCCATGCAGTGGGTACATTTTTTTCCCCATTCGGGTTTGTTTTCTACTATATTAATATTGTTTAACGGGCACACTTTAGCGCATTTTCCACAACCCAGACATGAATCTTTTACATAAAAGGCTTTTGTTGTAAGTTTCAGTTTAATCCAGACAGGAACAAAAGGTACAATAATCAGAGTTTCAAAAAGGAAGACGTGGCGTGATTTTAATTTTCCGCCTTCTTTAATAATTGCTGCAGTCTGTTCTATCAGCTTTTTTGCCCCTTCTATTTTTGCACGGATTGTCGGAGTATCCTGCATCGGGTACATATCACTGGCAATGTAATTTCTTGGCATTATGATATCTGCACTGCCCTTGTAGATCAAACCTTTTTTACGACACAAGGAATGGGCAAGCACACTGGCACAACCGCTGTAGCCTCCACTTGTAAAGACAAAATAAACTTCGCGGGCCCCTGTAAGTTTTACACGTTTCAAAAAACGGCTCATAAAATATGGCATCTCGCAGACATAAATTGGAGCGCAGATTACAAAGGGCTTTTCAGAATGAATTTCTGAATAATCTGAAGTTCGGATTTTCTGAAGAAGATTTAGACTTTCATCACCAACAATTTTTGCAATTTCTTTTGCAGCATATTCTGTATTACCAGTAGCAGAAAAATAAAGTACCATATATTTATAATCGCATACGATTTTATTGTTGTCAATCTAATAAAAAAATTTAGTTTGACAACTGCAAAATCCACCCATACACTAGATATACAATGACGGCAAGGAGGCATGATAAAAAGGTAAACGAACAAGCGGTAATGTGATACGCTGAAGTGATTCAGCGGAACCCAGGCATCTGTTCGTCATATATGCTAAGGACTAAGATCCTTGTCAAGGAGAATGAAGAGCTTTTGCCGCATCATACTATAGTCCATTGAGACTGAATGGGAGATTGGAACACACTACCGATTAGACTTTCCGCGATAGAATCAGACGGAGGTCATCATGACATTTTTTATTGGCGTTGATTTGCACAAAACACAGTTTACTGTTCATGTGCGTACCGAAGAAGAATCTGAATCTCTAGATCAGATTAAACAGTATCCGACATCACCAGACGGGTATGCAGAGTTTCTTGCGAGAATAAGCAGATACAAAGCGACTGGTGCTGATGTAAAAGTTGGAGTTGAGTCTACAGGGAATACGAGATACTTCAAGAATCAGGTTGAGAAGGCTGGTGCTGAAGTCACTGTCATCAACACCCTGAAGTTCAGGGTAATCAACGAGTCTACCAAGAAAACTGATAAGCATGATGCTTCAACGATTTCAGAATTTCTTTCAAAGGATATGCTTCCAGAAAGCTATCTTTGTGGAAAAGAGACAGAGAATATCAGACGTTTGTTGAAATCAAGAGAAAGACTTGTACGTTCAACTGTCGGTCAGAAGAACGAAATTCACGCATTACTTGTGAGTTTAGGGCTTTCTGACGAGCTTAGAAGCCTGCAAAGTAAAAAAGGGCGCCAGAGAATTCTGGACACCCTTGAGTCGAATAACGACTACGTGCTCGAAGCACAATCAGTAAAACTGATGTTTGAAATTATAGAACGAATTGAAGAAAGCGTAAAGATAATTGAAAAACAGCTGGTTGAACTGACAAAAGACGATGAGATGGTAAACCGGCTTCTGACAATCCGTGGCTGTGGAAAAATCACGGCATGGACAATCAGAGCTTATACAGAAGACATATCAAGATTTGCGACAGCAAAGAAATATGCGGCCTTCTGTGGACTTGTTCCCTGGGTACAGGATTCGAATGAGACCATTCATCATGGAAAGATTACAAAACGCGGCCCTCAAGAATTGAGAACCTGTTTTGTACAGTTAGTGTTGGGAATTCGTCGTTGCAAAGATACTTCAAACTGGAGAATGATGCAGCGTTATGAATATATGAAAACAAATAAAGGCAGCGGAAAATCAATTGTAGCCGCTGCAAGAAAGATGGCAGAAATCGTCTGGGCAATGCTCAGCGACAAAAAAGATTTTGATGCACAAAAGATGATTGGCAAATACAAACCAATGTCACTTGCAGAAGAAGCTTTGACTGCCATGAATTAAGTATTATAGAAAGTCGACTTGTTCGTTGACTTTTTATGGGAGTTTATATGGCAGGTCTTAATTTCATTAATAAAAGTGTTCGACGCCAGCTTTCCATTCCTATTGGTTGTGTATTGTTTATCCTCTTAACTATCTGTTCTCTTGCAATCACCAAAACTATTCAGGATGTCCTTTCAGATCTTTCTTCAAAATATCTTGAAGCATCGGCTGCAAAATATAGTGAAAGCGCTGCAAAAATTCTTGTTTCAGAATTTAATATTGCAAAAACTCTTCAGGCTTCTATCGAAGGTTATGAAGACATTCCTGAAGACGAACGACGAGATTACATTAACAATCTTCTTAAGCACACTCTTGAATTAAATCCGGGGCTTATCGATTCTTACTGTATTTTTAAGGCAAATATGCTCGATGGGCGTGACGCAGAATTTGCTAATTATGATGAAACTTATGATGAAACAGGACGGCTTATTCCTTACTGGACTAATGATGGTAAGGAAATCAGTTGTATTGCCTTAACAGATTATGAAGGCAGTTTCTGGTACGAAGAGCCTATGAAAGCAAACCGCGGTATTCTGATTCAGCCGAATCCATACGAAGTTGGCGGCCAGATGATGTGGGTTTGTGGTGTTGCCTTCCCTATTCATAACAAGAAAAATGAAATTGTCGGTATGCTTGGTGTTGATATGTCACTGAGTTCACTTTCAACAATTCTAAAAACAGCAAAGGTTTATCAATCTGGTTATCTTTCTTTGATTGCTCATACAGGTCTTACAGCGGTAACTAAAAACTCTGAAAACGAAGGTGAAGTTTGCGAAGATTTCGTTAATCCAAAAACTTCAAATCTTTTTGCAAATGCAACTAAGACTCTTGAACCTTTTGATTTTAAGAAAAATGAAAATGGAACTTCTATCATTAAACTTTATCAGCCTCTTACTGTAGATGGTGCTGACGAAGTCTGGTTCCTGGGTGTAAACGTTCCGGAAAAAGAAGTATTCTCTATAGTCTCAACAATCACATTCTTTGTTTCTGTACTTTTTTCAATCACTCTTATAATCGTTATCCTCCTTACTTACTTCATCATCCGAAAAGTTTCTAAAGAAATGTACAAGGGTGTTGTTGCAATGAAGAACATTGCTCAGGGTGACGGAGACTTAACAGTCCGCATGAAGATTCACACCAACAACGAACTTGGTCAGATGTATACCTTCTTTAATCAGACAATCGAAAAGATTCAGGATTCGATTAAGCAGGTAAAAGACCTTGCGGACCGCATGAGTGTAGATGGACGCGAACTTGGCGACAACATGACTGAAACTGCAGCTTCTGCTAACGAAATTACCTCTAACATTGAAAGTGTAAACCGACGTGTTAAGTTACAGAGTGAAAACGTAGTAGACGCTGCAACTTCTATGCAGAAGATTCAGACTAGCGTTACAGATTTAATTTCTACAATTCAGTCTCAGAGTTCAAGCGTTATTGAATCTTCTTCTGCCGTTGAAGAGATGGTTGCTAACATCAATTCGGTAACCAGCATTCTTAATAAAAACAGCGGAACTATTACTGAACTTGAAAATTCTTCTAATGCCGGCCGTACAAGTATTGAAAGCACTGTACAGGCAACTGTTAAGATTCAGGAACAGTCTAAGATTCTTCTTGATGCCAGTAAGGTTATTCAGAACATCGCGAGTCAGACAAACCTTCTTGCGATGAATGCCGCAATTGAGGCTGCCCATGCCGGTGACTTAGGTAAGGGATTCAGTGTCGTTGCAGATGAAATCCGTAAGCTTGCCGAAGATTCTAACAATCAGGGTAAGAAGATTACAACTAACCTTAAGGAAGTTATTGAAACCATCAATGTTGTTACTGAGTCTACAAGACAGATGCAGGAAATCTTTAATCAGATCTTTGACTTTACTCAGAAGGTTTCTGAACAGGAAACAACAATTCTTAATGCTATGCAGGAACAGAGTGAAGGTGGTACTCAGATTCTTACTGCAATGCGTCAGATTAATGATATTACAGCACACGTTAAAGACGGTGGTGATGTAATGCAGATGGAAACTGACTCTGCTACAGAAAAGATGGAGAGCCTTAGCCGCATCACTGACGAAATGACTGCTAGTATTGAAGAAATGGCTATCGGTATTGAAACTATCAACAAGGCTATTAACAATGTTAATGACCTTACACATCAGAATACCGAAAACCTTGGTCTCCTTGGTGAATCTGTAGAGAAGTTCAAGGTATAGCATTTTTCATCGATATAGCTTTTTTAACAGAATAGTTCACACCTTCTTCATAATATGATATTATAACAATTCATTTATGAAGAAGAAAATTCTGTGGGCAGTCATTACATTTTGTCTTTCTGTACTGACAATCTATGCCCTCTTCTACAATAGTGGACTTTCTCTCTCCGAACTCTGGCAGGATATTGAAGAAGCCTCTCCTATCTGGCTTGTTCCTGCCGCACTGTGCATGTTTGGATTTATCTTCTTTGAAGGCCGTTCTCTTGTTCTGATTCTACGTACTCTGGGATACCCTGCTAAAAAACGAAGAGGCTTTCTCTACGCCGCCGCAGACATTTACTTTTCTTCCATCACACCTTCTGCAACCGGCGGCCAGCCTGCAAGCGCATATTTTATGCATAAAGACGGAATCTCTGGAGTTGCCGTTACAGTCTCATTAATCTTAAATCTTACAATGTACACACTGGCAATCTTTACGCTGAGTATTCTTTCCTTAATCTGTTTTCCAGGCGTATTTCTGAGTTTTGAACTGCCAGGTAAAATTCTGATTTTGATTGGCATTGCAATGATGATTTTGATGTCCATCTTCTTCATCATTCTTTTGAAAAAACAGAGTATTCTTATAAAGACTGCAAATATAATAATTTCAATTTTAAGAAAACTTCATATGAAGACCGCTGCAGACAAGCTCCATTCAAGACTTGATACTGTAATTGAAAACTACAATGAATGTGTGGTTACTCTTGCCGGAAAAAAGAAGCTGCTTATCAAAACTTATTTTCTGAATCTTTTACAGAGAGCCTCTCAGATTCTTGTTACAGTTTTCTGTTATTTTGCAATTCACGGAAATATTGGCGACGGACTTCGAGTATTTGCAATCCAGACTTATGTTGTAATGGGTTCAAACTTTATCCCTGTTCCGGGTGCTGTAGGAATTTCTGAGTTCCTTATGTACATTGGATACACAATGCTTCTTAGTGATGAAGCTGCCTATTCACTTGCAATTTTAAGTCGTGGTATTTCTTTCTATACATGTAGCATTATCAGTATTATTACTGTAATATTTGGATATATAATTATCCGTTATCACCGAAGAAATGAGGAATTAATATGATTGGATTTTATGATTACACTGTAGTTCTAACCTACCTTTCACTTCTTTCTGCAACAAGCGGAATTATGCTTTGTCTTAATGACATTGGACATCCATATCTTGGAATGTTCTTTCTTATGTTCTGTGGACTTTGCGATGCATTTGATGGAAAGGTTGCACGAACAAAGAAGAACCGTACAGAACAGATGAAGCAGTTTGGCATTCAGATTGACTCTCTTTCTGATCTTGTAGCTTTTGGTGTTCTTCCTGCTTGTATCGGAATTGCAATGCTTAGAAGCAGCATCGAATTTTCAATTTTCCCACAATTTAAATTTCTGCACCTTGAAGATAAGTCTACTGTCATAAAGGTTATTCTTACAATTATCGCTGTATTCTACTCTCTTGCGGCAATGATTCGCCTTGCATATTTTAATGTGCTTGAAGAAGAACGTCAGAAGACAGAAGGTGGCGGAGTAAATAAAACTTATGTCGGACTTCCTGTAACAAGTGCGGCTCTGGTATTCCCTACAATTCTTTTGATTCATATTTTCTGCAGTGCAGATTTGACTCTTTTATATTTCATTTTCCTGTTTATTGTAGGCTATCTTTTTTTTGCTGATATCAGAATTAAAAAGCCTACAACAAGGGGAGTTCTGATTATGATTGCAATCGGTACAATTGAAGCACTCATTCTGGGATTTGTTTTTATTGTAATGAAACGTCAATAAATGGATTCTCTTACCTTTTTATATAAAACAGTCTGCGGAAGACTCTTTCTAAAATTGCTTAGCACACGAGCTGTTTCTAAGCTTAGCGGAGTCTTCCTTGACTCCCGTCTTTCCTCCTTTTTGATTAACAGCTTTGCCCGTAAAAATAATATTGTTCTGGATGACTATGAATTAGAATACATCAAATCCTTTAACGAGTTTTTCAGAAGAAAAATTAAAGCTGGCAAACGTGTTTTTGACACGGAACCAGAACATCTTTGCGCACCGTGCGACGGACTTCTTTCTGTATGGAATATTCAAAAAGATACTGTAATTCCCGTAAAGCAGTCTGCATACACTGTAGAACGTCTTTTACGGGATCCCCAGCTTGCCTCAGAATTTGAAGACGGACTTTGTCTTGTATTCCGTCTTTGTGTAAATCACTATCACAGATATGCCTATGTTGATTCTGGAAAAAAAGGTGCCAATATTTTTATTCCCGGAGTTCTTCATACCGTGCGTCCAATTGCACTTGAAACTCTGCCGGTCTTTACAGAAAACTGTCGTGAGTATACAGTAATAGAAAACCCTGTTTTTGGAAAACTTATTCAAATGGAAGTTGGTGCAATGCTCGTTGGCAGAATAGTCAATCTGGAAGGCGAAGGCACTGCTGTACGCGGAAAAGAAAAAGGCTTTTTTGAATACGGTGGATCAACTATCATTGTTTTACTGAAAAAAGATTCTGCAAAAATTAAGGATGAAATATTATCAAACTCAATAGCAGGAATTGAAACTCCTGTTAAAATGGGTGAACAGATTGGTGTAAAAGCCTGAGTAGGAGATTATTATGAAAAAGTATTGCAGCGCTATTTTCTGGGGCATCTGTTTTATTATTTTTACAGTGCTTGTAAAGTTTGTTGATGTTCAGCCAGTGGGTGCTGAAGCCTCACTGATTGGTTTTGCAAATCTGAATACAGCTGTATTCCAGCTTTTGGGGACTAATGATTTCTGTTATAGACTCACTCAATGTTTAGGAATAGTAGCCATTGCAACAGCTGCCCGTTATGCTATAGATGGATTTATTCAGCTTATTAAGCGTAAAAGTTTATTTAAAGTTGATAGAGAAATCCTTATGGTAGGAATTATTTACGCAATTGTAATTATTCTTTATGTACTTTTTGAAAAGCTTGCAATAAATTACCGTCCAATAATTACTGACGAAGGACTTGAAGCTTCCTACCCTTCAACTCACACAATGCTGATTCTTACAGTCTTTGGAACTGCAATTCCACTTGCCGGAAAATATATAAAAAATCCAAAAACTGCAACACTTGAAAAAATATGTTTAATTATATTTATGTGGGTGACAGTTGTATGCAGACTTTTAAGTGGAGTTCACTGGTTTACAGATATCATTGGCGGCCTTCTGATTTCACTCGCACTTATCAGTCTGTACAAAGCTTTGCGTAATTAATAATTATTTAAGTTCTTTACCGTCTGAAAAAGCCTTTCCTACTACTTCTCCAAGTACATTATAATTATGTGCAACCGGGTCGTAGCAGATAGGCTTTAATTTTGCAGCATCAATTTTACCATCTGTAAGAACTGATTCATCTGCAGAAATATTAATAATATTACCAACAATATAATCGCTGTCATCACTCATCTGAACAAGTTCACACTCGAGTACCATTGGAAGTTCATTGATTACAGGAGCATCTACAAATTCTGATTTTGTTACTGTAAAGTCTGCTTTCTTGATTTTATCTGGCTCTGTATTTCCGCTTACAATTCCAAAATAATCACATTCCTTTACATGAACGGCATCTGCCATACTTACAGTAAAGGCTTTACGTGCAGCAATGTTCTTTGTTGTTTTATGACTTTTATCGAGACAGATTCCAATCTGATTTGTATCGTGGATTCCACCCCATGCAGCATTCATTGCATCTGGATTTCCATTTTCATCATAAGTAGCAATGATTAATACCGGCATAGGATACATAAAAGTCTGTTTACCAAAATTCTTTTTCATTTATAACTCCTGTTTATTAATTGTGTTTTAAATACTGCTCTGCAGTTTTATGAATAAGGCTTAATGCTTCTGTTGAATCTTTTGCCACCATTCCAGGATTCATTTTTTCCAGAGATGCAGCAGAGTTTAATCCCCAGGTTATGGAAACAACGGGAATCTGAGCGTGTCTGCAAGCTTCAATATCACGGATTTCGTCTCCTACATAAACAAAGTCCTGCTTCAACTGTTTTTTTGCTTTTACGAGAGCATGTCTTTTTCCAAATGTTGGTACTCCGGTTTTCACATAAGAAAAATAAGACTCTAATGAATTTCGTTTTAAGAAATCAGTAACATTATCTTCTGAATTTGATGTGATAATACCAAGCTTAAAACCAGAGTTCTTCAAATCATCAAGAATCTCTTTTACTCCGGGAAAGATTTGGATTTCAGCAGATCGCTCATAAATCTTTTTCCTTAAGAGCCATACAAGGTACGGAAATTTCCACATCTTAATTCCGATATTCTGTACAACTTCTATTGCAGAAAAATCTTCATGTTCTTCTCTTTTAATTTTTGAATACTTAAAATGATCTGCATAATCATTAATTATTGAAAGGCCAAGTGAAATGGTATCTGCAAGAGTTCCATCAAAATCAAATATAATCATAATTAATAATACCACGATTCTGGTTATATTACCATAACAAGATTTTTATCTTTTTCTAATGTGATTAAAATGGTGGCTCGCAGATGATATGAATAAGTTCGCCGCTTACCGGCTGTCTGAAGGTGATTTCTTTAGCATGCAGCATGAGACGTTCGCCTTTTTTGCAGGTTCCATACAGAGAGTCACCTGCAATTGGGATACCAAGACCGCCAAGTTCTACGGGACAGCTGGCGGCAAGACGGAGCTGGTGGGTGCGGCCGGTGAGCGGAGAGAATTCGATGCGGGTAAACTTTCGCGGACGGTCACTTCGACTCTGCTCAGTGACCGGGGAGTTTACCTGCTCTACACCAATCTTTCTCCACTCAGTAATTCCGAGTTTGCCGTTTATTTTGTCGTAAATCTGATGTGGACGGTTATCTGGATCCAGGCGGAATGGGAGTTCGGTTCTTCCTTCCGGTTTTCCGTGTAAAACTCCATCAAGAAGAGCTATATATTTTTTATGTATAAGGCCTGAAGCAAACTGTTCGTTTAATTTTCTGTGAGCTTCTGCATTAAGTGCACAGATTAAAATGCCCGATGTTTCCATATCAAGTCTGTGAGCAGCACATTGTTTTGGAGCTTCTGGAAAGAGTCGGCAAACACGTGCTTCAACACAATCCTGTTTTTCCTCGCCTTTTCCAGGTACAGACAGAAGTCCGCTTGGTTTATTTACAACTACAATATCATTATCACGATATAGAATTTCCAGTCCCAGAATTGAAGGAAGAATAAAGCCGCATCTTTCGTCGCACGGCGGATAGGAAACTCCATTCTGTTTATTTTTCGTATCACAACCGTAATAAACTTCATCCATACTTACGGGTTCCAGACCATGAGCAAAAGCATAACTTAAAAGCTTTGGAGCACAACAATCACCAGTTCCAGTTGGCGGCAGATGATTACCGTGCTGCGTAATAATCTTATTAAGAGAAATTGATTTACCGTCATACTGTTTGAATTTATATAAGTTAAATACTTTTTTCAGAGATTCGTCAGTTAGTCGGGTTCTCTGATTTATTAATTGTTTTCGCTCTTCTGAAGTTTTATTAACTAACGTTAGTTTGTTTATCTGCTCTGTAAGTTTGTGAATTTCAAGATCATTTTCTTCGAGAGCTGAATCAATTTTATCTGATGAAACGATTGAAGGAACAAAAATAGATTTTTCAACGAAAGGACTATATGATGGTCGTGTAATTTTCAGCTGTTTATTGTTTCCACTTACAGCATATAAAACAACACGGCGACCAGTTTTTTCAGATTTCTGCCAGCAGACCAGGGCGCCAATCATAACACCCTGACCTTTCCGTTCCTCACTTAATCTTCCGCACTGAACAAGCTCAACCTCCCCCTTTTCTATAAGCGAGATGAGCTTCTGACAGTAATGACGTGCAGATTCCTGCGGGAACGGTGGAAACATTCGCTGAACGTTTCCGTTTATTTAAGGTTTCTGATTTCTACAGAACCATCTTCTTTTGAAATGAAAACAATCGGCTTATTCTGAGTAAAGAGACCAGTTTCTACTACACCGACAATCGAATTGATTTTTGCTTCCATTTCAGGAACATTAATTGGTTCTTTCCAGGTACAGTCAAGAATCTGATTTCCATTATCTGTAATAACTGGACCAGCTTTGCGCACACCTTCACGAAGAACAGCAGTTGCTCCAAGAGAAGCAAGAGCGTTCATTACAGGCACACGGGCATCACCGATAATTTCAACAGGAACAGGGAACTTAGTTCCGATAGACTGAACAGACTTAGAAGAATCTGCAATTACAACGAAAATCTTTGCGTTATATTCAACAATCTTTTCGCGAACGTGAGCAGCTCCACCGCCTTTAATACAGTTACAGTCAGGATCAACTTCATCAGCACCATCAATTGCAAGATCAAGCTGTCCGCCGATTACCTTATCATTCATTGTATAAACAGGAATACCATAATCCTGGCAGGCATTCTGTGTCTGAAAGCTTGTTACTACAGCTTTTACATCCTTGAGGGTTCCGTCTGCAATACGTTCTGCAAGACGTTTTACTGCAGGCATTGCTGTTGAACCAGTACCAAGACCAATCTTCATGCCGCTGAAAATAAGTCCTTTTTCAATAAGAGTATCAACGGCAGTGTTTGCAACCAATGTTTTCTGTTCTGACTGTGAAAGAGACATTTTTATCCTCACTCATAACTACGGCCCGTAAACAGCTTAAACTGTTCATAAGCCTGATATTCAAGCATTTTATATCCGTTACAAACACGACAGCCAGAAAGTTCTGCCCTTCTCATAACCGGTGTTGTAGACGGTTCATATATAATATCAAAAAGAAGTTCATTACCACGGAAATCATAAAAATAAATCGGGTCATTTTCTGCATTAGAAGGACCTTCAGAATTCATACCAACCGAAGTAGTCTGAACAATAAGATTAGAATACTCATCAAGCTTTGCGGCACAGTGTGCATCGAGCTGGCAGTAATTAAATCCATATTTATCTGCAAGCTGCATTGCGGCTTCTACAGTTCTGTTGAAAATACAAACACGTGCGCCCATCTGCTTAAGAACATAAACGATTGCCTTTGCAGCACCACCGGCTCCAATTACAGCAACCTTCTTATGTTTAATTTTTACAGGACCCAGGAATTCTTCCAAAGCTCTGCGGAAGCCCGGAGCATCTGTATTATATCCAAGCCATTTATTATTCTTTCTGACAAGAGTATTGCAGGCGCCAATCTGAGCAACTTCAGGAGACTGCTCATTGATATAATACATTACAGATTCTTTATGAGGAATTGTAACAGAAAGTCCTTTTACGCCAGCACCTTCACAAAAAGTCAAAGTATCAGAAATTAATTGAGAGCGGTATGGAATATAAACTGCATTAATCTTCTTTTCTTCATACCCTTTATTGTGAATCGCAGGGCTTGAAGTTTTTAAGAGCGGCCAGCCTGCAATTCCGTAAAGTGCAGTTTCCTGATTAATTGATTTGAAGTGATACATTTCATTAATTGTAACAGGATCAATATGACCGATTGCTTTTGTATTTTCGATTACTTCTTCCGGTGAAACATAAGTAAGGAAAGAATTAGTACGACTTGCAAGAACGCGAGAAGGAAAACCTTCCGGTCCCATTGCACAAAGAATATGCTCGTACTGAGTCATTGCCTCACCTTCTTTCAGAAGATTAAGAACATCAGAAAGAGAATGCGGCATAAAAGCAATCTTTGGAATTTCATAACCGGTTTTACGCATTATATCGCAGCGTTCACGGATATTCAGAATCGGTTCTTTCATGCTGTGACAGCTTCGGATAATGCGAACACCAAAAGCCATAGCCGCATCCTGAATACTTGGAATATGAAAATCTTCTTCGAAATCTACAAAGGCAAAGTTCTTTGATTTATCTGGATTTGCAAAAGCGAGGGCACGTGCAAAAAGATTTGTACGTGCAAAGTCACCGCCTGTAAACTGACCGCCGTCAATATCGCGGCGGATTGTAAGAATACAAGGCTGATATATCATCGCTGGAAAACGACGCGCATATAACTGTTCATCTTCATTAAGATGATCAACACGAAGCTCAACAAGATCAATATACTTTTCGTATTTTTTTACAAGCTTAAGATTCTCTTCAAGAGTCTTGCCTGTAAGCGTCATACATACCAGCGGTTGGTTCATGATTAATCCTTAGTTTACTGTCTTTTTAGACACAACTTTATTTACTACTGTAAGTTCAAGAGTTGTTCCCTTTGGAACTGCATAAGGCACAGTTACATTTCCACCCGGATGGTTGAAGCTAAGCAGAGTATAAGAGTCGCCCTCTGCAGGATAAGCTTCAATCTTCATTGGTACAGGATATGGATAATCTGCAACCTTCTCCTGATAGATTCCATAAATATTGTCGTTGTATTCACCAGAAGGCAATGCCATTTCAAGTGTTACACGTGTATAATTTGGAACAAACTCGCTGTCAAATGCCTGCTGATCAACAACAGTACCAGGCTTTTCATCACCAGCAGCCTTATGAGAAGTAATATCAAATACGAGCTTGCTTCTTGTAATAATCTGAAGAAGGTCATTAACACTCTGACCAATAAGATATGGAGCCTTTGTATTTTCGTAGTTTGGACCACGGCTTACAACAAGCTGTACAGTAACAGGTTCAGAAATCTTTGTTCCAGCAGGTGGATCCTGTTCAAGGATTGTTCCGGCATCAGAAACATCTGGTTTGTATTCAGGTTCTGCGAGTACGATGAGAGGCTTTGTCTGACCGGCGAAAAGAGTCTGAAGCTTCATGCGAAGATCTTCAATGTTCATGCCAGTATATTCATCAACCTTATCAACAATTACACCACGGCTTACAACAAGAGAAACACGACTGTAGCCTTTTACAATTGCACCTGCATCTGGAGACTGATCAAGAATAGTTCCTTCATCTCCAGGAATATCTGAATAACGAAGGCTGATTTTTGGATAAAGCTCTTTTACCTGCATTTCAAGAAGTGCATCTTCAAGATTTTTTCCTACTACATTAGGAACAAGAACTTTTTCCGGCCCCTTAACATTCATAAAGAAGATTGCAAAGGCTGCAAAACACATAAGGGCAAACGCACAAAGACAGATTCCAAGAAAAGCCGGAATGCTTGTCTGGAAGTTATCATAAGATTCAGAAAAGTTTACCTTAAGGTTAGGTTTCTTTTTATTCTTAAAGATATTTTTGATTTTAGAAGATTTAGTTTCTGTTTCGTAATCTTTGTTGTCGTCCATATTTTCCTCTATTTTTATTCTGATATTTCGATTTATACTAATTATTCAAGAACAGTGCCAATAAAGTTTCTGGCTCCATTCATAAAGCTCTTATAGTCCATGGCGTTCTTGCCCTGGCGCTGAAGCTTTCTTACAGAAAGAATTCCTTCCCCTGTTTTTATAAGAATACCGTCCGGCTTTGAAAATGCCAAGACCGTACCGGGAACTCCGTCTGCACCACCTGTAACCGAAGCATCTCCCGTAAAAAGCCTTGCTTCAAGAATTCTTAAAGGAGCACCGTTTTCCATACACCAGCAGCCAGGCTCCGGATAGTATGCACGGATTTTTGCTTCAATCACTTTTGCACTTTCGTTCCATTTAATGCGGCCATCTTCTTTTGTGATAATTCCTGTATAGGAAGCTTCACCAGACTGTGGCTTTCCTTCTGGAAGTTTTCCACTGGCAACGCATTTTTTAATAACTTCAAGGATGAGCTTTGCACCCTCCTCTGCACTGTAGTTCAAAAGTGATTCACCAGTTTCTGTACCATTGAGATCTACAACTGTCTGTGCAAGAATATCACCCTCGTCCATTTTAAGTCCGAGAGTCTGAATTGTAACAGCTGTCTGTTTATCACAGTTAAGAATTGCGGCAGGCACCGGAGTACATCCACGGTATTTTGGTAAAAGAGAAGGATGAAGATTGATTCCACCAAGCGGAAAAAGCTCCAGAAACTTTGGGCCAAAAATATGACCATAGGCAAAGCAAACAAGAAGATCCGCATTCAAAGGACGCACTGCTTCACGTGCGGCTCCATCAAGATGTTCTGGAGTAAGAACTGGAATTCCACAGCTTTCGGCATAAGCAGCAACTGAAGTTGGAATAAGATCCTTATGACGTCCTTTTGCAGAAGGCGGATTCGAAAGAACACCTGCAATCTCAAAGCCGTTTTCTTTCTGAGCGTTTGTGAGAATCTCAAGTGTTTTTTTAGCCGCTTCCGGGCTTCCTGCAAACAAAACTCTAATCACTGTAGTCCGCCTTTATTTTGCCTTTTTGGCTTCCTTAGCTGCAAGCTTTGCTGCAATCTTGCGGGCCTTGGCTTCTTTTTCTTTAGCTTTCTGAGCGGCACGCTCTGCACGTTTTTTGAACTGAGCTTCAGTTTTTTCTGCAAAGTCTTTATCGCCGCGGTCTATATAAAGAATACCATCAAGATGGTCATACTCATGTTGAATAATGCGGGCAAGAAGACCGTCTGCTTCAAGAGTAAACGGACGTCCCTTTTCATTCAAAGCCTGAATTGTTACGCGAGTTGGTCTTGTGATAGATTCGTATACCTGAGGAATACTAAGACAGCCTTCCTCATAATCACTTACTTCTTCTGAAGTTTTAATAATCTGAGGATTAATGAAAACACGCTTTACATCATCGTCTGCCATTGCAACAAACATTCTGATGCTCTTGCCAATCTGAGGAGCTGCAAGGCCAACGCCATCTGCATCAACCATAGTCTCAAGCATATCTTCTGCGAGCTTTCTGATTTCATCATTTACTTCGGCAATAGGTTCTGCCTTCTGACGGAGAACTTCTTCACCAAGCTTTGTTATATCAAGAATCATTTTTCACCTCTGATGCGTGCAGCGCGTGCGTGTCCTGCAAGACCTTCTGAATCTCCAAGATAACCGGCAGCTGCTGAAGATTTAAGAGTTCCAGGCTTTCCTTTTTCTGCTCTAAGAGTTGTTACTGTTTTAAGGAACATTCTTACACTGAGTCCGCCTGTATAGTGAGCGGCACCAGAAGTTGGAAGTGTGTGGTTCAAGCCTGCAGCATAATCTCCAAGAACTTCTGCTGAATAGTGTCCAATGAACAGTGAGCCGTAATTATGAACAGCCTTTTCAATCTTATCGCGAAGAGCACACTTATCCATAGCAATTTCAAGGTGCTCTGGAGCTTTCATATTTGCAATTTCAATTGAGTCTTCAAGTTTGTTTACGATAATGATTTTACCGTAAGTATCAATACTCTGGCGTGCAACAGCCTTAGTTGTCATTGTTTCAAGCTGAGTTTCGATTGACTCACTTACCTTAGAAGCAAAATCAATATCATCAGTTACAAGAACTGGCTGAGCAACAACATCGTGTTCTGCCTGTGCAAGAAGATCTGCGGCAACCCATTCAGGATTGGCAGACTTATCAGCAATAATAAGAACTTCTGTAGGACCTGCAATCATATCAATTCCTACATTTCCATAAACTGCCTTCTTTGCAGAAGCTACATATTTATTTCCTGGTCCAACAATAACATCAACCTTAGGAACACTTTCTGTACCATAAGCCATTGCACCAATTGCCTGAGAACCACCTACTGCATAAAGATGATTTACACCACAGATATAAGCTGCAGCCATAATTCCTTCATCAGCATAAGGCTTACCGCCAACAAAAGCTTTTCCAGGAATTCCGCTTCCAGTTTTTCCGGCTGCAACTTTGTCTTCCGGGTGAACACGTGGAGGTGTACACATAATTACATTTGGAACACCTGCGGCAACGGCTGGAGTAACAGTCATAATTACAGTTGATACGAGAGGGAAACGTCCAGCTGGAACGTAACAGCCTGCAATATCAACAGGGATTGTTTTCTGACCTGTAAAGAGACCTGGCTCAAGTTCTTCTTCAAAATCCTTAAATGATTTTTTCTGAAGTTTTGCAAAGCGAAGTGCAAGGTCGTGTGAATATACAATAGCGTCGTAAACATCGCGCTTTTCAATTCTAAGTTTTTCAGCAGCAGCTTTGAGTTCTTCCTGTGGAACTTCAAAGTTTGCAGGAACTGCAACATCAAACTTCTGTCCATAAAGACGAAGTGCTGCATCCCCTCTTTTCTGAACTTCTTCAAGAACAGAATTTACTACTTCATTTGATTCACCAAATGCACGGCCCTTAAAAAAGTCGGGCTCTACGTCGGCGTATTTTTGTATATTAATCATAATTAAATCTCCATTTTTCACTGGTGGTTTCGATACGGCTTCGCCTACTCAACCACCGTATGTTCCGTTTTTCACCGGTGGTTGAGTAGCTGCGAAGCAGCGTATCGAAACCACCTATTTCTCCTTGTGACGTCTATCAAGTTCGTCGTATACATCTTTCCAGGTCACGCCTTCCTTGTACATAAGTACATTTACAAAATACAGGAGGTCTGCTGCTTCCCAGATAACCTCGTCGCGGCCGTCTGCCTCACAAAGCTCTTCGGCTTCTTCTTCAACCTTTTCACGTACACGCTTAGCATCAAGAGTAGCTGTATAACTACCTGGTTTAGGATTTGCAAAACGGTCTGCAATAATATTATAAAGTCTGCCCATGCTTGATTTTTCGCCAGGGTCAGTTGTAAAACAGGTCCAGCTGCCGGTATGGCACGAAGGTCCTGTAGGAAGTACAGTTGCAAGAATACAGTCGCGGTCACAGTCAGCACGCATGCGAACCAACTGAAGGAAGTTTCCGCTTGTGTCACCCTTTGTCCAAAGCTCGTTGCGGGAACGACTCCAGAAGGTAAGCTTACCGCATTCAAAACTCTTACGGATTGCTTCTTCGTTTGCATAAGCCTGCATAAGAACGTCGCCATTTACACTCTGTGCAATTACAGGAATGAGCGGTGACTTTTCAAAATCAAGGCAGGCAACAAAAGAATCTGTAAGATTTACTTTATTTGTATAAAGAGCCATACCAAGCTGTACATCACAATGAAGCTTTTCAAGCTCTTTAATTTCTTCAACAGAAGAGATACCGCCGGCAGCAACAACGCGGCAATGGACAGCACTGCGAAGCTCGCGTACATAGTCCATGTTAGTTCCCTGCATGCAGCCTTCTTTTTCAACACAAGTAAAAAGAAGTTCAGAACAGAATTTTTCTGCCTGCTTTGCTCCTTCAATCAGAGGGATATCAACAGTTTCGGTCCAGCCCTTTACAGCAATTTTTCCGTTGATTGCATCTACAGAGATTATGATTCTATCTTTACCGATTGCAGCAGCCAGTTCGTTCAAGAAATCTTCATTAAGAACTGACTCGCCAGGCTGAGGATTAGTTTTCCATGCGCTTGAACCGATAATAACTTTTTCTGCGCCAAGACTGATAAGCTCGCGGGCGCGTTTAACTGTGCGGATTCCACCGCCGGTACGAACGTTTCCATGATGGAGAAGTGATTTCAAAAGCGGGGTATTAACTGTGTTACCCTTTGCATCAACATTTCCGAGAGCTGCATCAAGATCAATAACTGCAACTTCGCCATACATGTCAAACTGGCTGATAAGTGCATCTGCGTCATCACGCTGCAAAACCAGTTCCTTGCCGTTCTTAAGCTGAACGACATGTCCGTTTTTCAAATCAATAGAAGCTATTACCATAATCGTGATTTTAGCAAATTTTTAGACTTTATACAAATAAATAATATATAGAAGATATCTGTTAAAGAACGTCTTTAATTTCATTTTAGAAATCTTGTATTTCAGGAATGTGTATCATATAATAAATTAAGAGAGGATAAAAATGCGTACATCAAAGAAAATCTTTACAATCAGTTTTATTACCAGCCTGCTTTTCAGCAGCGTTTTTGCATTCGAAACAAAACTTATAAATACAACAGATATGGAAGTATGGCTTACAGTTTTTCAGGGCGATACAAAAGAAGAACTCCATGTTGCACCTCAATCTGAAAAAACTTTTACATATGAACTTATAGATCCAGATAATATCAAATACAATTTGTCATGGGGAAGCGATAATAATTCCTGGTGGGGTTTCGCTGAAGGACCGATTACAGAGGCTAATACCTGGGAAGCCGGTTATGCTTCTAAACAATACGACCTTTCTTTTTACTCGCTTACAAAAAAAGAGAAGTCTGCAGTTTCTAATATGATCAGAACTACCTACATTGGTTTTACTGAGATGAAAGAAAAAGGCTTTAAACTCAAAATGATTGACGAATGCCAGACCATTGGAGATTTGTTTGCCCTGCTTGATAAATATGTTTACGACTATCATTTTTCTATTACTATTGACAGGGGTGAAAAAGGTTTTGCCAGATGGGAGTTCAAGAATCTTGTTACTGATGAAAAATGTAAAAAAAGTATTGATCCTATAGTCACCTATTTTGAAAAACCAACCTCAAACGCTTATTACATCCGCTTTAATAGTTGTGCAGAAAGTACAAAAGATTTTAATAATCCTTACTGGAAAGAATTTCCAAGGGCTGCTTCAAAGGCTTGTAATTATGATTTTATAGTTCTGGACCCGCGTTCGAATCAAGGTGGCGGACAGATGCAGCAGGTTCAGTTTTTTGAATCACTCATCAATAAAAACTACAAAGGAAAGATTTACATTCTTCAGGATAAATACAGTTTTTCTGCCGCCGAAATGTGGATGATTGCCGGAAAATACATAAATAAGCTGGACATTACAACTGTCGGAACTTTTACCGGCGGTATGCAAAGATACGGTGAATGTAAAGCAAAAAAGAGCGGTAATGTTTATGGCTGGATTCCTACTATTATTTGTGGCATTCCAGATGATGGAAAATGGAAAGGCGAAGGTGTCGGCTATGAGCCGGATATTTTTGTATATCCAGAAGAGATTAAAGAAACTCTTACCGGGCTCGGTGTGGATTTAACAGACATCGAGATTCAGTAAGAGTTCATAAATATCATTTTGTAACTCTGATTTCTGTTACCATATCAGCGTTTATAATACGGGTACATGTTTAAATGATATTCTAAAAAATCAGATTATTCAATAAACTGAAATTCAGTCCGCAATGCATAATCTGCTTAGTTCGTTAAAGATACATTCGATTGAATACTGGTCCGGAGTTTTGTTTTCAAACCAGCCGTCATCAAAAAGTTTCTTTGCAGCATTTACACCGCGTGCGTTGTACACGGAAAAATCAGCCAGCATGCTTTCAAGTTTTGCCTTATCTTGATTATAAAGAAGTTCCTTAATCGCCTGCAGGCCTCGCTGAACCTCTCCATAGATTGAAGGCATCCAGACAACCTCAACATGCTTGGACGCAAGGAAGCGGCTTTTGTCTAAAAGCTCCACTGCCCCGCCATGGTCGTCGTGAGCGCCAATAATCAGCTTTCTTATACCGCCCATAACTAAAGTTCCAAGACACATAGGGCACGGCTCAAGAGCGGCATAAAGAGTATAAGATTTTACATTAGGATATTTAGTGATGTTCAGATTTCTGACAGCTTCGACTTCGGCATGAGAAACGCGCGGGTTTGGTATTTCAGTTTCGCCGATTTTATTTCTTCCAACTGAAATGATATTGCCGCCTTCATCAACAATTACAGCCGCAATGGCTTTACTTTGATGGCAGACAGATTCCCATTCCATCTCAAAGATTTTCTGCCAGATTATATCCAGTTCTTCAAACTTCATTTTTCTCTCCTAGGAAAAATATCTGCCCAGGTGGCGGTTATCTATAATGTGCCTTATAGTAGGAAAGTCCAAAAGTTTGGCCCGAGTTTAACTACCGAAAGATAGTCAAACTCGGGATACCCCTACTTCTTCTTAACCGGAATCCAGATTGCACTGTGATAATCTGAAGCGGACGGATCTCCGTCGCCATACCACTCGATGTTTGCGCGGCCCGGGAACTCAAAATCTGGATTTCCAGGCAGCCACTCTTTCCAGATTTTTGTGTTTACATTCTGAAGTGCTTTCGGGCATGGACCGAAGCAGTCGAAGATTGCCCAGTCAAAATCAGGAAGCTCGAAAACAGACATACCCTCAGGAACCTCGCCGCCCTTATAAATTCCCGCAACAAAATATCGGAACTTACCTTCGCCAATGTCATCAACACAAACTCCGTACTCACCGATGTTGTTTTCGGCGATTGCTTTTTCGTAGTTGTTAGACGGAGCTTCGCCACTCCAGACACGAGCAGCATATTTTTCACGAATCTCATCCCAGAACTTTGGAATCTCAACATAAGAAGTTTCGCCGTCAAACTCGCGTGCAAAACCAATTACCTTAAAGCCAGCCATAGTTTTAATTTTGTAATCCATCTGATTACCTCCATGAATAGAAATCTCAATTTTCAGAGGAAGAAATGGTTTTACCGGAGAGCCCTCGCGCACCTGTGATGGACTCACACCGTGAAAGCGCGAAAAAGCTTTTGTAAAACTTTCGGGAGTTTCATAACAGTAACGGAAAGCAATGTCGATTATTTTTTCATCAGTTTTCTGAAGGTCCAGCGCCGCAAGGTATAGTCTTCGGTTTCTGATATATTCACCAAGCCCGTACCCTGTCATCAGCGAAAATCCCTTCTGAAAAAAGAATGAGGACATAAACACCTGGTCGGCAACATCCTGCGCAGAAATGTCGTCTTCCAAATGCGATTCCATGTAATCGATTGCTTTGCGAATGCTAGTAAGCCATTCCACAGTTTTCCTCCTTTGATGATTTTATTCTACGCGGAGTCACGCAAGAATTCTTGTCAATTATTGTTCAGTTTTGTCCTTTTTTGTCTGTAGTCAAATTAATTTCATAATCAATATATTTACCGGAAAAAGGTTCCCTTCTACAATGCCTTGCTCATAAACATTTCCATCGGCTGTTCAAAGCCTGGAATATTCATCACAAGACTACCGCAATCTTTGTAGCCGTTCTTTCTGTAAAAGTGCTGGGCTGATTCATCAACCTGAGTTGAAGTAAGAACCATGCCATAGCCCTGGGCTTTCATGTCCTCTTCCCAGTGTGCTAACAATTGCTGACCGTAGCCCTTATGCTGTTCCGCCCAGTCAACAAAAAGCATGGTGCAGAAAGGCATATTGTCCCAGAATAAATTGTATCGCAGGAGTCCTACAGGCTTACCGTCTGCAAAAAGCACATAGCCTTGTTTGCGTTGAACTTTGTTTTCGAATTCATTTTCCGGAAGATGCTTATCGAGTGAGTACCAGAAGGCTTTATCAGTTGATGTTACGTATTCTATTTTTGTCATTATACTTAATTAATATCCTACAATATAATATTATAACATAACTTTTCTTCTTCGGAAAAAATATGATAAAATAGTTAAAAAAAGGAGCCCACCATGAAACATCACTATAAAGATATGCCTGAAAACTTAAAAGGCACTTATGCCGACTACTCGCACAATTTTGGTTTCAATTGGAAGGAATTTGTTATGACAGTTCCATCTCCGCTGCTTCTGGTTACAACGTATAAATCAAACGGAATGCCTAATGCCTGCATGCAATCCTGGGCGACTTTTACCTGTGCAAATAAGGGAAACGGCTATTATGCAATTCTTGCAAGCGTAAACAAAAACGGTCATTTTTATAAATCACTTAAAGAAACCGGGGACGCTGTAATCAATTTTATGTCGGCAGAGATTTTTACAAAATGCATGGCTACCATTAAAAATAATCAGTTTGAGGTTGATGAGATTACTGCCTCTGGACTCACTCCTGGCAAGGCAAGCTGGGTAAATGCACCGCTTGTTGAAGAATGTTTTATGAATCTTGAAAGCAAATATGTTTGGGAAAAAGAAATTGCACCGGACGATGACCATGTGCTTCTCTGTCTTGAAATTATTGGCGCCCATATTGACGACGAACATCTTTCTGATCGTACAGGAGAAAATGGAATTCTCTTCAATATTCATCATCAGCAGAATCCTGAGCTTACTGAAAAAACAGGTCACGACTGGGCAGCTGTGCTTACAAAAAAGATTGATATGGGAGAATACTAAAAAAGGAATTATTTCCCTCTCCACTCTTCCATAATCTTCAAGCCTTCTTCAACATCATCACCGAGGACTTCCTGGATTTTTTCGAACTTCTTGTTTTTGTGCAGGGTGTCCATAACACGAAGCAATTCTTTTTTACCGTATTTTTGAATGAACAGAGCCATTGCTCTGATGGCGTTTGTATCTTTACCAAGAGAGTAAAATCCTTTTTTACAATTATAAAGTTCATCGCATTCGTAGCAGCCGTCCAGGCCTTTTTCTTTGCAGCAGGCAACGTTAGGGCACACGCCGTCTGGAGAACAGGTTGCATAGGAACAGGTATTGTAAATTGTTCTGCAGGAACCGCACCACGAAGTCAAAAAGCAGTGACCACACGAAAGTCCGCAGTAGGCAATCTGATCTACACCTTTCTTTGCATGCTGACACAGTTTATTTTTGATACGCCGCATTGCTTCCACATGCATAATCCAGTGACGGGAGAACGGCATTTGAATTAAACCTTTGATATTTTTACTGCACCAGTAATCTATCAGCCACGACGCACGCTCGTCAGAACTTACACATTTACTTTCGACAAGTCTTTCTCTATCCTCACCTGTAAACGTTTTTTTCAAGTCTTCAAACTTCAAATGCTCCAACATCTCATTTGTAGAATCCATCACAGTCTTGCAGTAATCATAAGTTGCCTTGATATCAAGCTTCTTTGAAAACTCAATCAGTATGTCACCAGCAAGTTCGTTGCCGGTTGTGATAATCACACTTCCTGTTCTTTCAAGCCACTCTCCATCAAAAAGAATCTGCTTATTTTTCAAAATCAGTTCGTGAGAAACAATATCTTCAATGCGGAAAGTATGCCAGAGGGACCACGCAAGGGTTGTGCAATGGTTCCCCTCGCCGTCTCCGAAAGGTAGTTGATAAAAAGCCACCGATGGAAAGGTTTTCACAATGAAAGAAATCTGTTCAAAAAGCTCGGCACGCAGTTCAAGCAGCAGTTTTATTCCTTCTGCAAAGGTAGCTTCCTTTGAAATGAGTGCCTGCATTTTTTTATTTTTTTCTGACCAGTCTTTATTCATAAGTTTTATTATATCAAAAAAAAAGACTGCCGGGAAAGGAGGAAAACGGCAGTCTTTATTATGGAGGTATTTTCTACATCGAGTATTGCTTTGGTGTTCACTAATATAACCACCACCCCAAAAAGAAGTTACAAAAAAAAGTAAAAAAAAATAATAATTTTTCTTGTTTTTTTATTTCAATGTGATAGTATTACTATCATGAGTAAGGTAGAAATTAAAGACAAATTTTATGTAAACGGCGAACCGCTTCAGATTCTTTCGGGCGCAATTCATTATTTCCGTGTAGTACCAGAGTACTGGCGTGACCGTCTTGAGAAACTGAAGAACATGGGCTGCAATACAGTTGAAACTTATATCCCATGGAATTTTCATGAGCCAAAGAAAGGCGTTTTTGAATGGAATGGCATTCATGATTTTTGTAAGTTTATAGAAATTGCTCAGGAGCTCGGTCTTTATCTGATTGTTCGCCCTGCTCCTTATATCTGCGCAGAGTGGGAACTCGGTGGTCTTCCTTCATGGCTTTTAGCAGAACCTGGAATGAAACTTCGTTGTTCTTATGAGCCTTATCTCAAACACATTACCGAATATTACAACGAACTCATTCCAAAGCTTGTTCCATATCAGATTGATAACGGCGGAAAAATTATTCTTTTCCAGGTTGAAAATGAGTACGGCTATTATGGTGATGACACCGCATATCTTCAGTACCTTGCAGACCTTATGAGAAAGCTTGGAATTACAGTTCCGTTTGTAACTTCTGATGGTCCGTGGTTCAAAGACATCTTTACTGCAGGCCAGCTTGAAGGAGCTCTTCCAACCGGAAACTTTGGTTCGGGCTGTGAATGGCAGTTTAAGAACATGAAAAAGATGATGCCGGAAAATCTTCCACTTATGAATATGGAGTTCTGGGCAGGTTGGTTTGATGCGTGGGGAAACAAAAAGAAGAAGGCTTCAAAACTTCCTATTAACAAGCTTGATTATGATTACGTTGTAAAAAACGGCCACAACATAAACATCTACATGTTCCACGGCGGTACAAACTTTGGTTTTATGAACGGCTCTAACTATTACGGTAAGCTCACTCCAGATACAACTTCTTATGATTATGACGCACCGCTTAGCGAAGACGGAAAGCTGACAAAAAAATATTTTGCATTCCGCAACATCATAAAGAACCGAAAAGGCGACGCTGCTGTTCCAGATATTGAGTTCTCTACAAAAATCGAAAGCCGTGCTTTTGGTAAAATCAGCTGGAACGAAAAGGCAGATCTTTTTGAAAACCTTGAACTTATTTCTCAGCCTCTTCATTCTGTTTGCCCTATTTCTATGGAAGAAGCAGGACAAGCAACCGGCTATATTTTGTACCGCACAAAGATGAAAGAAGACGTAGCCGCAAAGGAACTGATTTTCAAAAAATGTGCAGACCGTGTTCACGCTTTCTCTAACGGCAAAAAAGTATTTACCGCCTTTGATAAAGAAATCTGCAGCGAACAGAAAGGCCACTGGCCGCTAACTTTTAAAGAAGGCAAAAACTGGAAAATCGGAAGCGAGCCTGGCGCTCAACTGGACTTCCTCGTAGAAAACATGGGCCGCGTAAATTTTGGCCACAAACTTGAGGAACAGAAAAAAGGTATTTACGAAGAAGTTCTGATTAATACACACGGTCACTATAACTGGGATATCTTCACCCTGCCTCTGGACGAAACACAGATGACAGAGCTTAAGACAAAGGGAAAGTGGACACAGGCCGGAACAGCCAACACACCGGGCAACACCGCCACCGCATCGAACCACCCCGAAAATCCCGCTTTCTTCAGATTCAACTTTAACCTCTCTCTGAAAGAAGGCGTTTATTCAGACACTTACCTTGATTTTGCAGGCTGGGGAAAAGGCTGTGTATTTGTAAACGGCTTTAATATCGGCCGCTTCTGGGAAATTGGCCCGCAGAAAACTTTATACATTCCAGGTCCTCTTCTCAAGAACGGAAATAATGAAATCATCATTTTTGAAACAGAAGGAAAACGCCACGACTCAATCACTTTGTGCGATAAAATGAAATGGTAATTTAATGTTTATTTTTTAAGTAAATTAAGTTATAATTTAGTTTATGGCACAAAAGAAGAAAGTTCGTTTATCAGATATTGCAGCAAGGCTCAACATAAGCACAGTTACAGTTTCTAAGGCTCTCGCAGATAAAGACGGAGTTGGCGATGAACTTCGCCAGCAGATTAAAGACATTGCTGAAAAAATGGGCTACCAGGTAAAGAAAACTACCCTGTCCACTTCCGGCAATGGTTCTCAGACTCAGACTGGCAATATTGGAATCCTCATACCTTCACGATTTTTCTCTCCAAACGTTTCTTACTACTGGCACATTTTCAACGCACTTTCTACAGAGCTTTTAAGCCATGGCTTTTACAGCATAATGGAACTTCTTACAGATGAAGACGAACAGGCCTGCACACTGCCACGTATTCTTAAAGACAATAAAGTAGACGGACTTATAATTCTCGGCCAGACAAGCGATTCTTATCTGGAAGCGCTTAATACCTCATATCAGAACTTTATTCTTTTTGATTTTTACTCAGCAAAACTACCGTTCGATAGTGTATCAAACGACAACTACTTCTGCTCTTACCTTATGACAGATTACGTAATTTCACAGGGACATAAGAATATCAGATTTGTTGGAAACTTTGGAGCAACCACTTCCATTTCAGACCGTTTTATGGGCTTCCAGAAAGCAATGCTTGAAAACAAGCTTTCCTGCTCAGCCGACGACATCATCAATGACAGAGACAACAACGGAAAACTTATAAAAATCAATCTTCCTTCTGCAAAAAATATGCCTACAGCTTTTGTCTGCAACTGCGATGAAACTGCCGCGAACCTCATAACTGTTCTAGAAGAAAACGGCTATAAAGTTCCAAAGGATATTTCTGTAACAGGCTTTGATAATTATCTTCCTCAGAAAGAAACACCAGTAGAACTCACAACAGTTTTTATTAGACCGGAAGATTCCACAAAGGTTGCAGCCGAACTGATTATCAATAAAATTACAGGGCGCCCATATATAAAAGGCCGCCATCTTGTAAGTGGCAGCCTTGTTATAAGAGATTCTGTTAATTCAGTCCGCGGATAAAATCAACAATTTTTAGCGCGGCCATTTTGTGAGTCAAAGAACCAGGGTGTCCGCGAGAGCCACGGTCTTCATCACACTTTTCAAGAGCAACATTACTCTCAAGTTCAAGCGTATAAACCGCATTATCTCCACTCTCTTTTTTATACTCTTCAACACCCTTTGTAATTAAACCAGGCACAATATCAATAGGAAGCATTCCCCAAGTCCAGATAATTTTTGCCTTAGGATTATTCTTTCTGATTTCACCAAGGAACCGTTTTGCTTCAGCCACAATGGTCTGTCCTGCAACGCCTTCAACACCTTTTCCATCATCATGAACAGAAAATCCAGAATTATCATTTGTACCAAGATTCAAAACTACATAATCAGAACCACCCGCAAAATCTAAAGCATCACAGGTTCCACTAGCCTTCTGAGCCTCTCCGTCCAGAACACCGCAAATTTGATTGTAGTAAAGAGGAATGCGAGACTTCACATCACCATCCCATCCCCAGCACAAGCCCCAGCCACTCTGACTGATACACTTCCAGTCTGCATCAAGCATTTTTGCAACCTGAACGGCATAGGTTTTACTTCCACAGAAAAACAGGGAAATCCAATCCATTTCTTCAGGACAGCCGGCAAGCCCTTCTCCCGAAGTAATACTGTCTCCAATAAATTCAATCTTACATTTATGAGGAGAAGGTTCTAAGAATACACCATCATCATTCAATGCAATTTCTTCAATCTTAAGTTCATGCTTAATATCACCAGGCATTGGCTGGGTATCTTTTATAATAGAAATAAAGTTTTCCTTTTCAGGATTGAGATTATGAGCAAGACAAATCAGCGATGGTTCCTTAGGAGCTGCAAATCGGGCAGTCTGATAACCATTTACCTGAACCGAAAGCCAGATTTCATGAAAATCATAATCGCTGGAAATACGAGCCCAGACCTCAGTTGCCTTAACACAAAGCTCAAGAGCAGCACCAGCCCAAAAAAGTCTTACAGCGCCGTCCTTGCAAATACCGCCGGGAACATTACGTCCCTGTATACGCATATTTTTAATTTCTTTCATTGAATAATTTTTCATGCCGTCATTATACCATGCTTTTTTCAGCAACGCGACAGGGAACTTCCTTAAATTAATAAAAAATCTATTTTTAACCTAAATTTACCTAATATATTTTACCTAATATTACTTAATTTTTCTTGACAAACTTAACAAGCAGCGCTAAAGTATAAGCATAGAACACACAAACAGGGCGGCGTAAAATCACCATGCCCAATAGGAGTTTTTTATGGCTAAAATCATTAGTGGCGGAAATCTGCCTAACATTCCATGGCAGGACAAACCAAAAGACTGCTGGCTTCCAGTTTGGCGCTATGACGCAAACCCAGTTATCGGAAGAAACCCATTCCCAGGCATGGCACGCATTTTCAACTCTGCAGTAATTCCATGGGAAGGAAAATTTAAAGGTGTTTTCCGTTCAGAAGATCCTACTGGAAATCCTTTCCTCTACCTCGGCGATTCAGAAGACGGTATCCACTGGGAATTCCAGCGCGAGAAGATTCACATGCACGATCCAGATGGAACTCCTCATGATCCTTACTACGCTTATGACCCACGTTGTGTTAAAGTAGATGATACATACTACATTATGTGGTGTGGTGATTTTGACGGTGCAGCAATTGGAGTTGCATGTACAAAAGATTTTAAAGACTTCACACGCCTCGAAAATCCTTTCCTCCCATTCAACCGCAACGCTGTTTTGTTCCCTAAGAAGATCGACGGAAAGTTCGCAATGCTTTCACGCCCTTCAGATTCAGGACACACACCATTCGGTGATATCCTCCTTTCTTATTCTCCAGATATGAAGTACTGGGGCGAGCACAGACTCGTAATGCAGAAAGGCGGCGGAGCTTGGTGGCAGGGACTTAAGATTGGTGCAGGTCCAGCTCCTATCGAAACTGATGAAGGATGGCTCTTGTTCTTCCACGGTGTAGTTCACACTTGTAACGGTTATGTATACTCATTCTCTGCAGCAATTCTCGATCATGATAAACCATCAATCGTAAAATACCGCTGCCAGAACTACATGCTCACACCAGAGCTTCCATACGAAACAACAGGCTTTGTAGACAACGTATGTTTCCCTGTAGCTGCCCTCACAGACCAGGAAACAGGCCGCATCGCAATCTACTACGGATGTGCCGACACAGTTGTAGGCCTCTGCTTCACAACAGTAGACGAAGCCGTTAAGTACGTAAAAGAGCACAGCGTTCTCAACGACATGGACAAAGACGAAGGTAGATTCTAATTCATAAGGGAGGGGGAAGTCTCCCCCTCGTTCCAAAGAAAAAGGGTCCGGCGGTTTTACAAACCACCAGACCCTTTTTCTTTTCCACTACCCTCTCTACGGGGGCTCCGCCCCCGTAACGCCCCCGCAATTTTCTTATTACAATTAATGTAGAGTTTTATTCATTCTTTCTTTCAATTCCATGCTATAATTAAATTATGAAAAACTATGTTAATTGGGCGATTCTTGCCCCCGGACGCATTGCCAACGCAATGGCAACTGCAATGAATGGAATCAAAAACGGAAAATTACCAAACATCAGCGGAGACAAAATCCGCCTATATGCTGTAGCTAGCCGAAATCTGGAACGCGCAAAAGAGTTCGCAGACAAATGGCATTTTGAAAAAGCCTACGGAAGCTACGAAGAACTTTACAACGATCCTGAGGTAGATGCAGTTTATATAGCAAATCCGCATGCATTTCACCTGGATTCTGTACTCGGCTGTCTTAAAAGCGGCAAGCACGTACTTTGCGAAAAGCCTGCCGGCTGCTCACGCGATCAGCTGAATAAAATGACTTCACTTGCCCGCGAAAAAAATCTCTTCTTTATGGAAGCAATGTGGACTGCTTTCAATCCATGTATCAGAGAAATCAAAAAGGAAATTTCAGCAGGTACAATCGGAAACATTATCAATATTGATTCACGCTTCTGCAACAGAAATCCTTATGACCCGAACGACAGAAACTACGATCCAAGACAGGCCGGTGGTGCACTGCTCGATCTCGGTATCTACAACATCTACTTTGCCATGATGCTGGCAGACTTCTCTCCAATCACAGCAGAAAGCTCGGCAGTCCGTATGCTCAAAGGGGTTGATGCCTGGAACAGCGTAAATCTTACTTTTGAAAACGGAATAGTAACCAGCTTCCAGGATGCAATGGATGTTCCTTCAACAACCGGAACTCATGACGCAGTTATATATGGAACAAAAGGCTTTATCACCGTAGAAAATTTCTTTATGGCAACAAAAGCTGATGTTCATGTTTATAAAAACATCTGGGGAAGCGAGAACGAAGTTATCCGCGAAATCAGAGAGCCGTTTGCAGTAAACGGTTACGAGTACGAATGTGCTCATGCAACAGAATTTATTCTTACCGGCCGCACCGAATCAGACGTCCACACCTTCAAAAAATCAGAAGATTTAATTGATACAATGGACGCCCTGCGCCGCGACTGGGGAATGAAGTACCCGTGGGAATAAATACACACAAACACGGTGGTTGAGTAGATGCGAAGCATCGTATCGAAACCAAAGTTTTATAATATACGATGGTTTCGATACACTCGCTAAGCGAGTACTCAACCATCGGAGACAAAACAATACAATAAGGAACACTAAAATGAATTACAAAATCACCGGTGACGAAAACATCACCTTTAACAACAATGCCTTCTACTGTATCGGAACCGGCCGTATGGGCCTTGCCCTTCAGAAACACTACTTTGAACAGCTCAAGCTGGTTCAGGAAAAAATCGGCTTTGAACATATCCGCGGCCACGGACTCTTCCACGACGACATGGCAATTTACCATGAATTCCAGGAAGGCGTTTCACAGTTTGGCCCGCACGCCTACGAAGGCTGGGATGAGAAAAAAGTTCAGGTAGAATACAACTGGACCTACCTAGACCTCGTAATGGATTCTTACAAAGAACTCCACATCAAACCTTTTATTGAGCTTGGCTTTATGCCAAAGCAGCTCGCAAGCGGAGACAACACAATCTTCTATTGGAAAGGAAACACAACTCCACCAAAGAACTACGAGCGCTGGGCAAATCTTATAAAGGCAACTCTCCAGCATCTTATGGACCGCTACGGCACCGAAGAAGTTGTTACCTGGCCGGTTGAAGTATGGAACGAGCCGAACCTTCCGGGCTTCTGGAAAGACGCAAATATGGAAGAATATTTCAAACTTTATGATGTTTCTTCCCGCGCTGTAAAAGAAGTTGATAAGCGCTTTAAGGTTGGCGGCCCGGCAGTCTGTGGCGGAACAGACAAGGAATGGATTAAAGCCTTCCTCGAGTTTGTACGCAAGAATAAGTGCCCGCTCGACTTTGTAAGCCGCCACCACTACACCACCGAGTTCCCTAACTACGACGGTCACTACGGTTACCCAAAACTTCATCCAAAAACAAAGTGTTTTGAACAGCTCGACTCAACCCGCGGAATTGTAGACTCTTTCAAAGAATTCAAGGGAATGGACATTAATGTAACAGAGTTCAACACCTCATACATTCCAAATGCCCCTGTTCATGACATGAACCTCAATGCCGCTTATGTTGCACTTATGCTCTCATGCTTTGGCGATAATCATAAGTCTTATTCTTACTGGACTTTCGGCGATATTTTTGAAGAAGGCGGAGTTCCTTTCACTCCATTCCACGGAGGCTTCGGACTTGTTGCAAACGGCCTCATTCCAAAACCAACTTTCTGGACATTTGCTTTCTATAAGAAACTTACAAAGAACTACGAGAAGTGCGTTTTGAAAACTCCAAACTGTGTAGTTGTAAAGCGCACAGACGGAAGCTTTGCAGGCGTGACATGGAATGTAGATGAAGAAATGAGCGGTAAAGAACTTAAGCTCGATTTGACCTTCCCGCTCGAAAATAAAGCAAAAGGCAAAACTGCAGATGAAAAACTTCCGAATGTGCTTGTGACAGAACTTGTAGATGAAGAAGTCTGCAATCCGCTTAAGGTCTGGCATGATATGGGAGAACCGGCAAATCCGAGTCAGGAGCAGCTGGAGCTTTTGCGTGCAAGTGCTCAGCCGTTTGTTCAGACAAAAAGAAGCGGAAACAAAGTGAGCCTTGTCCTCAAGGAAAACGCAGTCTGCTATTTTGAAATAAAGGCTGCGTCAATAATCAGCGACCGCGGTTATACCTACGGAAGACTTTATTAAAACCGCGGTGGTTGAGCCTGTCGAAACCACCGTAATCAGGAGACCACATGGAATACACATCCAGCTCAGACAAAATCACCCAAGACTATTTTGACACCCTGCTTCTCGAATCGCGCTACATAGACTCAAACCTCCCTTCTACAAAGCTTGAGCTCTACGGACGAACCTTCGACACACCGGTTATGACTGCAGCCCTTTCTCATCTGGACAACACCGCTGAAAACGGAATGGTAAAATATGCTCAGGCCGCAGCCAAAGCAAACGCGGTTCACTGGGTTGGAATGGGTGAAGATAAAGAGCTCGAAGAAATAACTGCAACAGGCGCCGCCACAATCAAAATCATAAAGCCTCATGCTGATAATAAGGAAGTATTCCGCAAAATCGAGCATGCTAAAAAGGCAGGCTGTTTTGCTGTCGGCATGGATATTGATCACGCCTTCAACGGAAGCGGAGGTTACGATAATGTACTCGGACTTGATATGAAGCCGAAGTCTACATAAGAGCTTGCAGATTTTGTGAAAGCCGCAGAAATTCCTTTTATTGTAAAAGGAGTTCTCAGCACAAAAGACGCAGAAAAATGTCTTAAAGCTGGCTGTAAAGGAATCCAGCTTTCGCACCACCACGGAATAATGCAGTATGCAGTTCCGCCTCTTATGATGCTAAGTGAGATTCTGCAGGTTACCCGCGGCGAAATCCCGGTATTTATCGACTGCGGAATTGAAAGCGGTATGGATGTATATAAGTGCCTCGCCCTCGGTGCAACAGCCGTAAGCGTTGGCCGCCACCTGATGCCGCTATTAAAGGAAGGCGCAGAGGCAACTGCTGCCCGCATAAAAGAGATGACAGGAGAACTCGCCGCAACCATGGCAAGAACCGGCGTGCGAGACCTCAACAGCTTCGACCCTATGGTTATTCATCAAAGGAGATTTTAACCCTGTTCTTAGGCAGCTCACCACAGATGCAGAGTTATTTCACCGTTACCACAAGCACCCGCCCGTGCTCCACACTAACCTCAGCTACCTTTCCCGGCAGCACTTCGTTGCTGATTCCAAGCTGAAAATCTGCGCTGAGGCTGGCGTTCTCCAGCGGGTACTTTGCATTTTTAATAGTCACACCGCTAACATCGCCCGCAACAGTTAAAACAGAAAAATAAGAACAATTATCTTCAATTAACAAAGGCTTGCTTCCGGCAATCTGCATTACAGAATAATCATCAATAAGCACAGCATTTTTTCCAAGCCCTTCAAGATATAATAGAATAGAAATATTTCCCAGCGCATGGTCAAAGCGGCCGCCCATTGCACCGAGAATTAAAAAATCAGAATAGCCGCGTTCTACCGCAAGCTTTACCGCATACAGTGTATCGGTGTCATCTTTTTCACGGGGAAGTTTTATGATTTCACACTGCTCTTCATATTTTGAGAGGACATCAGAATCACAAGAATCAAAATCACCAACAATAAGATTTGGTTTTATACCAAGGCTTTCAGCGTGAGAAAGTCCTCCGTCGCAGAAAATAAAATAATCATCCTTACGAAGAAAAGAAATTGCAGAGCCGTAATTGTGAATCTCACCGGCCGCAACAATCACACAGCGGCTCACACAGCACCCCGCAAAATCTCCATCCAACTGCGCGAATCACGCTTTGCAGAATCCAGCCCAAACAATTCAATAAACTTTGCAAGCGCAACACGAACTTCATCAGCCGCAAGTCCTGAATCCTGTTCATCAGTAACTTCTACTTCAATATATTTCAGGCCGTTTACCTTCTCAAGTTCAAGATGGAATTCACAGCCTGCTAAAACTTCAGACTCGCAGTAAACAGAAAGAGAATCCTTACGCTTTTCAAAAAACTGATGATAGTCCGAAAACATAAGAAGCTCGCGGACAACTTCCGGTTTTTCAATAAAGGTTTCATCCTCGCGGTTCAACTCAACGCCATTCTCAACAGTCTTACGCTTAATACAGAAAAAAGCCTTAGGTTCAGTTTTTTCATAACGTTCACTACGGATACGAATAACCTGAGGCTCTCCGGCTGCAAGACCTTCTTCTCTGGTTGCATAGCGTGAAAAATAAGAATCAGTTTTCAGAATATGCTCAACAGGGCACGGAACATCACCATGCTTACAGATTTTAAGCCCGGCAATTTTTTCATCGCCATAAATCACATAGTAAATCTTATCGTACTGTTCATCCGTCAACGGAATCTTAATTTCTATCTCGCGTCCCATATTCCCTCGTCATGCTAAACGAACTCGTCATGCTGAACTTGTTTCAGCATCTATTTCTGTCCAGCCTCGTAAATACCCTTCAAATCCGCATAGAACTCCGGATATCTTTTTTCAATCAGAACCGGCACCCCGCGGGTATCAAGGAAACAGTGAGTACTCTTTCCAAGGAAAACCACATCGCCCTCGCACTTAAACTCATACGAAAAAGTGAGTTTAGCCGCAGAAAGCTTTTCAATACCTACCATAATCTCAATAGTCTGAGGGAAAGTTGTAGACTTTTTGTACACACCCTCCACCGACATAACCGGCGACGCCATACCCTCTTCCTCAAGCTTAATAAAGCTCCATCCAAGCTGATCCAGAAAATCAACGCGCGCCTCTTCCATGTAGCGGATATAATTTGAATGATGAGTAATCCCCATCTTGTCCGTTTCGTAATAATTAACTTTGTGTAAATAAGGTTTAATAGTTTTCATATACATGTATTTTCGACATTTTTTCTCTTTTTGTCAATCTAGATTGCTTCGTCGCTACGCTCCTCGCAATGACTGTCATTGCGAGCCGAAGGCGTGGCAATCCATTGCCCCTATAATCCACCAATTTACTAGGCAAAAATCTTTAGAAAACAGTTGTAGATAACGCTTTTTTTTACTATATTATAACCATGTTATTAGACGTACAAAACTTAAACGCAGGTCTTGAAGACGGAAAACAAATTCTCAACGACCTCAATATACAGATTGGTCAGGGCGAAACACACGTTCTGATGGGACCAAACGGTGCCGGAAAATCTTCTCTCGGTAACGCTTTGATGGGAAATCCCGTTTACAAAATCACAGGCGGAAAAATCCTTTTCAAAGACACCGACATTACAGAAGAAAGTGCCGACAAGCGCGCAAAGCTCGGAATGTTCATGAGCTTCCAGAGCCCCCTCGAGGTTCCTGGCATTTCGCTCGAAGCATTTATCCGCTCAGCAATTCAGCAGAAAACCGGCGAGCACGTAAAGCTCTTCCAGTTCCAGAAGGAGCTTAAGCGCTGCATGGAGCTTTTGAGCATGAATCCGGATTACGCACGCCGCGATCTCAACGTAGGCTTTTCAGGCGGTGAACGCAAAAAGTCTGAAATCCTTCAGCTTCTTATGCTCAAGCCAGACTTCGCCATCCTCGACGAAACCGACTCTGGCCTGGACGTAGACGCCATTCGCTTTGTTGCAAAGGGAATCGAAGAGTACCGCAAAATGACAAACGGCTCCCTCCTGATTATCACCCACACAACAAAGATCCTCGAAGGCCTTTCCGTAGACAAAACCCACATCCTGGTCAAAGGCCACATCGTAAAAACTGGAGACGGACAGTTATTCAAGGAAATCAACGAAAAGGGATTCGAGGAATTCATTAAATAATTTTATGGAAGATAAACAAACAATAGAAGATATAAACAGAGAGTTTTACGATTTCCGCTATGAAGAGACAGAAGAAAACACCTTCCGTCTTGAATCAGGTTTAACCCCGGAAATTGTAACTAAAATCTCAGATGAAAAAGACGACCCTGACTGGATGCGGGAATTCCGCCTCAAGTCGCTCGAAACATATAACTACTTAAGAGTTCCAAAATGGGGCCCTTCAATCGACGGACTCAACATAGACAACATTGCAACCTACGTTCGCCCGAAAACTCAAATGAGCGGCAAATGGGAAGACGTTCCTGACGACATTAAGGAAACCTTTGAAAAGCTTGGCATTCCGGAAGCAGAACGAAAATCTCTTGCCGGCGTTGGCGCACAGTACGACTCTGAGTTAGTTTACCATAACGTACAGAACGAAGTTTCAAAACAGGGCGTAGTTTATCTTGGCTTTGAAGAAGCTCTTAAATCGCCAGAATGGGGGCCTATGGTAAAGGAATACTTTATGACTCTCATTACTCCAAAGGACCACAAGTTTGCAGCCCTTCACGGAGCAGTATGGTCGGGAGGTTCTTTTGTATATGTTCCAAAGGGAGTTCACCTTTCCTTCCCTCTTCAGTCTTACTTCCGCCTCAATGCCCGCGGAGCCGGACAGTTTGAACACACACTGATTATTGTAGACGAAGGCGCAGACCTGCACTTTATAGAAGGCTGTTCTGCACCAAAATATAACGAAGCAAACCTGCACGCCGGAGCCGTTGAGCTTTTTGTAAAAAAAGGAGCTCACCTGCGCTACTCAACCATCGAAAACTGGTCTAAGAATATGTACAACCTCAACACCAAGCGTGCCCGCGTAGAAGAAGGAGCTTCCATTGAATGGGTAAGCGGTTCCTTCGGCAGCCACGTAAGCTACCTCTACCCGGAAAGCGACCTGGTTGGCCGCGGTGCTAAATCAGAGTTCACAGGAATTACCTTTGCCGGTGCGGGCCAGGAACTGGACACAGGTGCCAAGATGGTACACCTTGCGCCGAACACCTCAAGCCTTATTTCCACTAAGTCAATTTCTAAGGGCGGCGGAGTTTCCATTTACCGCTCAGCTGTATATATCGACAAAAACGCAACCGGCAGTAAAACAAGCGTTTCCTGCGAAAGCCTTATGCTCGATTCAGAAAGCCGTTCAGACACAATTCCTGCAATGGTAATTAAAACTGACGAATGTGATGTAGGACACGAAGCAAAAATCGGCCGCATTTCAAACGACGCAATTTTCTATCTCATGTCACGTGGAATCCCAGAGGACGAAGCCCGCAGTATGATTGTAAGCGGCTTTGCAAACCCGGTAAGTAAAGAGCTGCCGCTCGAATATGCCGTTGAGATGAATAATCTTATTAAGCTTGAGATGAAGGGAAATTGTTAGAATTGGATTGCCACGTCGCTGGCAATCCACCTACACCTTTCGCATTCCCATGATAAGTCGGTTTTCGCCGTTTTCCTGAGCAAGAACACATCTTAAGGAAATCTTTACACGTTCGTTATTTATCAAGAGGTGATGACTGCTGATAAATACGCCGTCTTTCTCGATATCCTTCATAATGCATTCTTTAGTGTGACGGCGCTTAAACTCTTCGCGATCCTCTTCTGCAACAGCATGTTCTGCATTCTTCTGTGTATCTTCAAAAAAGTCCTTACCATTTTTTGAAATACCAAGAGAATCAAAGTTCGTACTTCCCTGGAATTCAATATAAGAGTTATCCTCAGGATTAATTACATAAATGCAAAGATAGTCCCCCGAAAGCGCCATAAGTCTTGAATAAACAAGCTGATTCTGGCGGACCTGAGCAAGAAGCTTCTGTTCTTTTACCTGGGCATCAACATTGCTGACACCAATTATCAGATACTTTTTATTTGTGGTCATTTGAACCGCTTTCATATTTACATAATAAGGAATTCCGAATTTCACCAGTCTGTATACATGAACAAAAGTACCGGTTTCTTCAATCTGTTTAAGAATATTCTCTTTGGTAAATACCTTTATAAAAGCATCTACATCTTCTTCGTAAAGATGAGTTAAGGCATCTAACCTTGCCCGTCTGAAAAATTCATCTCCATGGCGTTCTGTTGAAAGCTCTTCTTTTGAAGCAATAGATTTGTACTCAATAAATTCATCAGTTTCCAGATTTACATAGTAGAGGCTAAAATAGTCACTTGCCAGGGCACGGGCAAGATTGGCGTAAATTTCCCTCTGCTCTGCATCCTTTATAGAAAGAACTGCGGCAACAACAGCACTCGTTTTAGTTACCGGATTTTCTTCCATTTTTCTAATAAAATAATGAGCAACAGAACCATCCGGCAAATTTACATCAATAAAGAGTCTTTTTCCTTCTTTTGTTGCCTGTCTCAAAACCAGAATAAAACTGGCTCCCGGCCCCTGCATAATAGTTTGAATCGGAACAGCTTCATTTTGCAGGCTGATACCATAATATCTTTCAAAAAACTCATGATAAGACTGATTATATCTGGTAAATTTTACAGAATCTTCACTTGTCTCAAAAATTACCATTGGTAAAGTACTGAAGAAAGAGTTAAAGCCGTCTTCATTCTGGGAAATTACAGAAAGGTCGTGAAGGTTTATTCTACCTATAGTCTCACAATAATGAGCTTCATCCGGATTTTCAAAACCAATCTGATTTCCCTTTTCGTATTTTTCCAAAATCTGCTCAACCGGAATAGGCTTCTGGAAATAATAGCCCTGAATCTTTGAACAGCCTATTTCCATGAGGAACTGAACCTGCTCTTCCGTTTCAGCACCTTCACAAACAGTATCAACTCCAAGGGCCGAAGCCATACGCATCAATTCAGCAAGAATGATTTTTGCGTTCTTGCCCTTATCCAGCTGACGCATAAAGCTCATATCAAACTTAATCAAATCAAACTGAATCTGATGCAAAACATCCAGTGAAGAATAACCGCTTCCAAAATCATCCATCCATACAGAAAAACCAAGCTTTTTAAAGCGGTCAATCTGAAGTTTCATAAACTCAAAATCCTGACCAAGAATGCTTTCGGTAATTTCTATATTTATTTTATTACGTGGGACTCCAGAGCTGTCTATACGTTTACAGATTTCTTCAACAATATCGCAAACTTCAAAGTCAGAACGCGAAAGGTTAATAGACTGAGAGATCATATAAAAGCCTTTAGAAGCCATAAACTTCATCTTCTCGAGAACCTGCTCAAGAATGTAAAGATCCACCTTATATATGAGTTTTGCTTCTTCAAGAATAGGTATAAAATCTGCAGGAGATAAAAAGCCTTTTACCGGATCTATCCAGCGGGCAAGCGCTTCTTCATCACAGACTCTGCGACTAACGGCACGGACAATTGGCTGATAGTAAACAGTTATCCAGTGCTCTTCAAGAGCCTTATCAAGATTGTCTATAATATACTGACGTTTTTCGTTTGCCTGAGAAATGGTAATATCATAATAATTATGACCAGATTCATTTGACTGGCGGATTGGAGCGCAGGCAAGCTTTGCTCGGTCACAGGCAAGATTAATTCCTACATCTTCTGTTTTAAAAAGATAGACACCAATATGAACGGTAACTTCTACAATCTGACCTTCAACTTTTACAAGTGCCTTACAATTTTCCAGGAGATTTTGAATTTTATTTTCAATTCCATCTTCTTCTGTTATAGCAGCAAAATCATCACCACCAATACGGCAGCAGTTAGTATTTCCAAAAAAGTTAATAAGCAGCCCGGCAAAGCTTTTTAATAAGACATTGCCCTGTTCAAAACCATATTCATTATTAAATTTCCTCATACCGTAAAGGTCAAAAAAAAGGATTGCTGCATTTTCTTGTTGTTTCGCCAGCTTGTCTTTTTTTTCAGAAGCAAGACCCATGAAGTAATTCATATTTGGCAAGCCTGTAAGATAATCTACTAAAGTCACATCCATACATTCTATTATAAACCATAAAATGCAAAGTTCAAAACTTTTTAGATATACTAGAAAAATACCTATAATTATGGTAGATTATTGCCGTATGAATAACACAAATACTACATCCGCAGAAAATGCGGCTATTGATATAAACCCAATTCCATATCTTACCTGGACCTGGCTTAAGATAAACAAGGATTCAGTTTCTTATGATTTTAACCTTTCAGAAAAACAGGGAATTGATGTTCAGCTCCCGGAAGGCATAAAAGTAAGTTCTGGTAAATCTATTGAATCCCAGCTTTCTGAGCCTAAATTTTCTATTGGAGACCAAGCTGCTAAACTTATCAGCGATACAGCTTCTGAAGGCAAAATCTATACAATAGAAAAAAGCGCAGACCAGCCTCTTATCATCAGAATCAAGCTGGATTCAAACTCTGCCACACATCAGATTATTCATGCAAAGGCAGGAATTTCTGCTAATATCATCATCGTTTATGACGGGTGGTTGAGTAGCCCGGAGGGCGTATCGAAACCACAAGTACTTTCCGGCGTTATCACAAAAGTTTACGCAGAAGATGATACAAAACTTCACATTTCAAAGGTTCAGCTTTGCGGTAAAACAGTAAATCAGATTGATGACACTGCTGTAGTTTGTGGAGAACGTGCAAAGGTAAGCCTTACCCAGATTGAACTCGGAGCCTCACATATTGACGCAGGCTTCCACGCTACCCTCGAAGGCTACCAGTCTTCTTTCTATTCTGACACAGCCTATATCTGTCAGGAAAATCAGTACCTGGATATGAATCAGGTTGTAGTTCACAAGGGAAAGAAAACAGTCTGCGACATGAAGACTCACGGAACTGCAAAGGACGAATCAAGTAAGACCTACCGCGGTACAATTGATATGGTAAAAGGCTGTGCAGGTTCAGTTGGAAATGAAATTGAAACAACCCTGCTCCTTTCTCCAAAAGCAGTAGTCAAAGCTGCACCAATCATTCTCTGCGGAGAAGAAGATATTTCTGCGGAACACGGTTCTACAATCGGAAAACTTTCTAACGAAATGCTCTTTTACATGAACAGCCGTGGCATAGACCAGAAGACAGCAGAAGAACTGCTCACAAATGCAAAAGTCACTGCGGCTGCTGCAACAATAGAAGACGAAGAGATTAAAAACGAGATTCTGGAGTATCTCAATGGAAAATAAATACAGAAAAGACTTTCCTTTTTTCAAAGCAATAGATGAAAACGAGGCCGGCGAAAACAAGGGACTTATATATTTTGATACTGCGGCTACTGCCCAGCGTCCGTTCATTGTACTTAATGCAATGACACACTTTTACGCTACAGAAAACGCAAATCCATTGCGTGGTCTTTATTCTTTAAGCGAGCGCGCCACAATGGCATACGAAAACGCCCGCGACACAGTTGCAAAATTCATAAATGCCCGCGAAGCCGCAGAAATCGTCTTTACCCGTAATGCCAGCGAGAGCCTGAATCTTGTAGCTTACAGCTGGGGACTCAATAACCTTAAGGAAGGCGACGAAATCTGTGTTTCAATCATGGAGCACCACTCAAATATTGTTCCCTGGCAGATGGTCTGCAAAAAGACAGGCGCAAAACTTGTATTTCTTGAATGCGATAAAGAGACAGGAATTATAAGTGATGAAGAAATTGCTTCAAAGATCGGCCCACGAACAAAGATTGTTTCCATTGTACACGTAAGCAATGTATTAGGCGTTACTAATCCTGTGAAAAAACTTGGCGAGGCAGCTCATGCTGTCGGCGCTATTTTTATAGTGGACGGAGCTCAGTCTGCCCCACATATGAAGGTAGATGTACAGGAAATTAATGCAGATTTCTTTGCAATGAGCGGTCACAAGCTCTGCGGTCCTATGGGAATCGGCGCTCTTTACGGTAAGCGTGCCCTCCTCGAAGAAATGGATCCTTTCCTCCGCGGCGGCGAAATGATTGAATACGTTACCCGCGAGAAAGCAACCTGGGCAGAAGTTCCTCACAAGTTTGAAGCCGGAACTGTAAGTGCCGGAGACGCAGTTGGAATGGCTGCCGCTATCCGTTACATTCAGAGCATCGGTCTTGAAAACATTGAAAAGCACGATGCTGAACTTGCATGCAGAATTATTGAAGGAATGAAAAACATTCCTCATATAAATATCATTGGACCAAAAGACGGCAACAAGCGCTGTGGAATCGTAACCTTCACAGTTGATGGAGTTCATCCTCACGATGTTGCAACACTTCTTTCTGAAGAGCACATTGCAATCCGTGCCGGCCATCACTGTGCACAGCCACTTGGCCAGTATCTTGGTCAGACAGCAACAGCACGCGCAAGCTTATACTTTTACAATACCGAAGAAGAAGTAGACTGCTTCCTTGAAAAGATTGCAAAGCTCCGCGAATGGAGTGGATTTAAAGACTAGGAGAAAATGAATCTAAGTTATCGTATATTAGATTGTCATATCTTTGAATCTTACATGGCTATGGAAGGCTGGGAGAGTTTTCCGCTTCTAAAATCATATACCACAGACGGTGAATTTTCTTTTCTCTTAAAAGACTGTCAGTTTATGATTTTTGACTACAAGCCTTCAGATGGTCTTTTGAAGGCTGTCTGCATTTACAGAAAAATCTGCGACACACTTTCAATAGAACTTTTTGAAGTGAACAAAGATTACAGACAGCTTGGAATTGGCACTTACGCCATGGAAAGGCTGATGATTGAAACTGGCGCAAAAACAGTGTATCTTGATGCAAAGAACGCAAATGCAGAAATCTTCTGGAAAAACATCGGAATGAAGAAAATCGATAACCAGACCTTCTGCCTGGAGACCTTATAATCGAAAATCCGTTAAAAAACGAGCCGAAAGGGTCGTTTTAGGATTATCGAAAGACAGGTCAGAGCGAGATTTATCGAGCGACAATACGGAGATTTTATATGGACACAAAGGAACTATACAGAGAAATCTTAAACGAACACAATATAAACCCAACACACAAAACAGATATGGACTCACCTACCTTCTGTCTTGAAGGTGTAAACCCTAGCTGCGGTGACCAGATTACCCTTCAGATGAAGCTAGATGAAAACAATGTAATTACAGATGCAAGTTTTACAGGAAGCGGCTGTGCAATCAGCCAGGCCTCAGTTGATATGATGGCAGATCTCGTAATCGGAAAAACAAAGGACGAAGCACTCGCTCTTGCTGATATTTTTGACAGAATGATTAAGAGTGAAGTTACAGAAGAAGATTTAGAGCGCCTCGACGAAGCTGCTGCCCTTCAGGACATTTCCCACATGCCTGCCCGTGTAAAATGCGCAATGCTCGGCTGGCGAACCATGAAGGAAATGCTGGGAGCAAAATAAGGTGGTTTCGATACGGCCTTCGGCCTACTCAACCACCGGTGGTTGAGTGCTCGCGAAGCGAGTGTATCGAAACCACCCCTTGATTCAAACTACAATTTATGATATATTTAATATCACTTCGGCGCTTTAGCTCAGCTGGATAGAGCAACTGCCTTCTAAGCAGTAGGTCGACAGTTCGATTCTGCCAAGCGTCACTTAAAGACTTCCTGATTAGGAAGTCTTTTTTTTATTCTGCAGAAATACGTACAGAACCAAGATATAAAATATTACTGTATATTGGAGAATAAGTAGAATCCTGGCCAATTGCAAGTGCAAACAAACTTACATACCAGTAATTATCAGATGAAGAACCGCTGTCACTTACATCAACGTCTCCAGATTTTGGTCTTAAGTCGGCTGCAATTGTTGAAAAATTAAAAGAAGGTTTATTAGAAAGATTTCTTACAGGAATTACGCGTGAACCGCTTCCGTAAATATTATCGTTATTAACTGTAATCTGAGCAGGATAAGTAGAAGTATAGTCACTGAGTCTTATATATACCTTATCATCACTTCCATCTGATGGAATAAGTACACTTACATCATCATGCCCTGCACCACGCAATGGCTGATATCTGTAACTGGTTATCAGTTTTTCTGCTGCATTAGAAGAGGACTGATCTCTGCTTGCCAGATTTTCCAGATCATTAACTTCAGAATCAAGTCTTGCTGATGATTTATAGATTTTATAATAAACATCAGTACCAAGGAACTTTATTGACTCATATTCTTTATCTGTTGTGTAAAACTCAAAATAAGATGTTGCAAAATCAATGGCACCATGTTCAGGTTTATGAACTACATTAGTAGGTGCATCTAATACATAAAACGTGTCCAGCCCACAAGCAGTGTTAAATAAAATAAGGTATCCTGTAAAAATTAAAGAAAACAATAGTCTTTTTCTACAGAATACCTTATTCATATATATCAAATTTCAGAATGGATTATTCGATTTTTCCGTCTTTCTTAAGAGCGATGAGTCTTGATTTTGCAAGATTAGCCCATGCATCTCCAGAGAAAGAATCGTTGAGCTCTGTATAAGTAGCAGCAGCATCAGCATAGTTACCATTTGCTTCAAGCAAACGTGCGTAGCTGAACATTGCATGTGTTCTCATTACAAAGTTCTTGTTATCTGCAGCAAGCTTATAGTAAGCAGTTGCATCTGCGTTGTTACCTGTTTCTTCAGAGCAAACAGCAAGATTGAAGTAGCACAAAGGAGCAATATAAGACTTCTTTGATTTTTCTGCTGCTGCCTTCCAGAAGTCTGCAGACTCTGCATATTTCTTCTGCTGATAAGCAATATCAGCACAAAGCATATTTGCACGAGCACCTACAATACCACCCTTTGAAGTGTAAGCAGAAGCTTTTTCCATTGCTGTATTAAGTCTTGCAGTAATTTCTGAATCACTAAGAGAAGAACTCTTATCAGTCAACTCAAAAGTAATTTCATCAATAGCCTGCAAACCTTTTACTTTATTATTGTTTGCTATAGAAGCACAAACTACATATCCAATAAGAAGACATACAAGAACAATAAGAATAGTAATAAATACAGTCTTGCGCTTCTCAATAAATCCTGCGAGTTTTTTGCTTGCAGTTACTTCCTCATAATCTGCCATTTTATATAAACCTCAATTTATAAAAATATTTTTTCTAATTATCTTATTGCCGGTCAATATGAAGCTCATTCATAAGGCGAATAACGTAAGTTCTCTGTATTCCAAGAACCGCTGCAGCCTTAGTCTGGTTCCAGCCGTTTTCAGAAAGAATTCTTATGATGTATTCACGCTTAAAGGCATCTACTGCAGTTTTCAGCGATTTATCACCACCGTCTTTTCCTACAGCTTCAACAGTTTCTCCTACAGCAGGTGTTCCAAGCATAAAGCCAAGATCACTTTCATTTATTACAGGAGGCTTTCCTACAATAAACGCACGCTGTACGGCATTAATAAGCTCATCAGCATTCCCCTGCCAGAAGCTCGAAAGCATTGCTGCCTTTGCACCTTCAGAAAACTCAGTAAATCCAAGTCCAGACTTTCTGCTGAAACGCATTAAATAAGCCTGTGCAATTGGTATGATATCTTCTGTTCTCTGGCGGAGCGGCGGAACATTAAGAACCACCGTACTGAGCCTTGAATAAAGCTCAGATATAAAAGCATCCGATGAAACTGATTCTTCAATCGGACGCTCTGCTGCACATATTATTTTCAGGTTAAGATTTTTTTCAGTCTGTTTCTTAATCATTTCAAGAAAGGCAGACTGCACAGGCTTTGAAAGCACATCTACGGCATATACAAATAAAGTAACACGCTGTCCGTAGGAAATCATTTGACTGACAGTTTTGAAGCTGTCAATAATCTGTGCTTCTGTAAAAGACCTGCAATTTATCTCGAAAAAATAACCGGCACCAAAAGATTTAGCTGCGGCAGAATGGATGTGTTGAGCGATGAGACGTCGGCCTGACCCTTTCTCGCCAACCAATAACACCGAAGCGTTGTTTTGAGATAGGGTCTGCACCAACGTGCTGATTTCCTTTGCAAAACTGCTTTGCCCCGCAAAAGGAGTTACTTTCTTTTCCATTCCCACCGCAAACTATTCTAATTAGTCATTTTTCTGAGACTTCAACATATCTCCAAGTGTATATGCTCCGTCATCATCGTCGCCAGAAGTTGACATATACTGAGAGATTTCGTCGCGCTGCTGCTTTCTCTTATACTCGCGTACTGAGAATGCAACCTGCTCCTTGTCTACCTTTACATCAACAACGAATACGTTGATTTTGTCGCCTACCTTGTATTTTGTCACAGCCTCTTCAAAAGGAACTTCCTTGTCGTCACTGAGGTTAGCCTTGTTTACAAGACCTTCAATTCCGTTAGGAGCCTTTACAAAGATACCGAAATCTGTAATAGAAGTAATTTCACCTTCGAGTGTTGAACCTGGCTTATATTCCTCAGCAAATGCTTTCCAAGGATTGTCTGTAAGCTGTTTGATTCCAACCTTTACTCTGTGAGCTTCAGGATCACATTCAATTACTACAGCTTCAATTTCCTGATCAACTGTAAGTTCACTGCCTGGATGACGTACTTTCTTTGTCCATGAAATATCATCAGCATGGAGGAAAGCATCAATTCCATCTTCAAGAGCAACAAATGCGCCGATGTTTGTAATCTTAACAACCTTGCCCTTGATTTTTGTTCCAACTGCATATTTTTCTGCAATTGAATCCCAAGGATTTTCTGTAGCCTGCTTAAAGCCAAGAGAAACACGACCAGCCTGGATATCATAACCAAGGATCATTGCCTCAACTTCCTGACCTACAGAAACCATATCACCTGGCTTGTTAACTTTCTTTGTCCAAGAGAACTCAGAAATGTGTACAAGACCTTCAATACCTTCTTCAAGTTCAACAAATGCACCGAACTCAGTAAGCTTTGTAACCTTACCCTTTACGATATCATTTACATGATACTTCTCTTCGAAGTGAATCCAAGGATCTTCAGCAAAGTGCTTGAGAGAAAGATTAATTCTCTTTTCAGCTGGATCAAGGCGGATAACCTTAAGTTCGATTTCCTGACCTTTCTTTACAAAGTCCTTAGGACGAGCTACGTGACCCCAGCTCATATCGTTGATGTGGAGAAGACCATCAAAGCCACCCAAATCAATGAATGCACCAAAGCTTGTAAAGCTCTTAACTGTACCCTTTACAGTGTCGCCAATCTGTACTGAGTTGAAGAATGCATCGCGTTTTTCATCGATTTCTTCTTCAAGATACTTGCGGCGGTTTACTACAGGATTAAGTTTATTATCTGAATAAAGACGTTCAATATAGAACTTAGATCTCAAACCAATCAATGACTCAGGCTTTTCAATCTTTTCAGCATCAGCCTGGCTGATAGGAAGGAATGCAGCACGGTCAATACCAAGATCAACTTCGTAACCGCTCTTCACTACTTTTACGATAATTCCATCAACAGGAGTTTTATCCTTCCATGCTGACTGAATCTCTTTCATGTAGCGCTTTGAATCAGCCTTCTTCTTTGACAATACAGGACCGTTTGCATTGTGTCCTGACAAAAACGCCTGAACCTTATCCCCTTCTTTCGGCAGGTCGCCTGCGAACTCCTCTGTAGGGATCAATCCCTCTGATTTGTCTCCAATGTCAACATAAACATAGTCGTTGGTAATCTGTACTACGATACCTTCTACCATCTGACCAGCCTGTGGTGCATTAAATTCTTTCAGGGACTCCTCTAATTGTGTCTGAAAGTCTCCCTTGGAGTTCTGGGATACTTCCTTTTCCACTTCCATTTCTTCCATTCTAAAACCTTTAATTTATGAAATTTGTTTTTCTATTATCGCACAAACATTGTCTATCGTCAAGTTAGAAGTATCTATATATAGCGCATCTTTTGCTATCTTTAACGAGCCTTCTTTCTTGTTTTTGTCCATTTCGTCGCGTTTTTCGATTGCGGCCTTGATTTCTTCAAAAGTCATGTCACTTACGCCCTGATCAAAGCGGCGTTGAGCACGAACTTCTGCCGAAGCATCAAGATAAACCTTAACTTCTGCATTGGGGAATACAACTGTTGTCATATCGCGGCCTTCGCACACAATGTTCAAAGATTTTGTGATTTCGCGCATAAGGTCATTTACCAGATGGCGGATTTCTACAATTGAACTTACCTGCGAAGCATTTGCAGTAACACGGTCATCATGAAGATGCGCTGTAACATCTGTTCCGTTCAGAATAAAATGACCTTCTTTTGTATATTCAATCTTCTGCTTTTTACAGAATTCAAGAGTTGCTGCCTCGTCTTTATAATCAACTCCTGCATCAAGAACAGCCATTGTAAGGGTGCGGTAAAAGCCTCCGCTGTTCAAGAAGGTAAGATCAAGTTTTTCTGCAAGCATTTTTGCGATTGTACTCTTTCCAGTTCCGGCAGGTCCGTCAATTGCTATAATCATTTTATTTCTCCTTACACAAATCTAAAAGCCCCTGAACTTCACGTGGTGTCAGGTCACGATGATCGCCAGGTTTTAAATCATCAAGATTTACATTGCCAATTCGAACACGAACCAGAGAGCGGGTTCCAATATTCTGGCTTTCAAGCATCTTTCTGATTTCGCGATTCTTTCCTTCTATAAGAATGATTTTGATTTTACGTGGTTTAAGCACCTGACAGCGCACACATTTATAGAAGACATTATCAACACGAAGGCCTTTTTCCAGAAGCTTTGCAGTTTCTTCGCTAACATCCTGGCTGGTTTCTACAATATATTCCTTTTCAATCTGACTTGAAGGATGAGAAAGCTTTGCAGCAAAGTCGCCGTCGTTGGTAAAAAGAATCATTCCCTTGGAATACATATCAAGGCGGCCAACGTTGTAAAGTCGTTCTTTGTAGGAATCTTTTAAGAGATCTGCGGCTACCTGTCTGCCCTTTTCATCACTGGCAGAACATACAAAGCCCGCAGGCTTATTCAAAAGGACATAACATTTGCGGGTTTCAAGATGAACAGTTTTTCCGTCCACTGTAACGCTGTCGCCGTCGCGCACCTTAGTGCCAAGTTCCGTAACAACCGCGCCGTTTACACAAACCCGTCCATCCAGAATAATCTGCTCGCTTGCGCGACGGCTCGCAACACCGCAATGCGCAAGAAATGCCTGTAATCTGATTTCGTCTTTTTTTTCTGATTTTTCTGCGTTATCTTGCAAGTTCGAACCTCTCCTGCTCATCCTCATCCAGCTTAGGCAATTCAGAAATTGAATTAAGACGGAAGAGTTTTAAGAATTCTTTTGTTGTACCAAAAAGGGTCGGACGTCCCGGAGCCTCTTTTTTTCCAACTTCTTTTATGAGATTTCTATCAATAAGCAGGCGGATCATATTATCAACGCCCACGCCGCGAATCTGTTCAATTTCGGCACGGGTAATTGGTTGAGAATATGCAATAATTGCAAGGGTTTCCATTGCAGATTTTGAAAGGCGGCCCTCACGTTTAGAGCCATAAAATTCTTTGAGTACTTCCCAGTACTCTTTTTTTGGAGCGAGACACCAGCCGCCGGTAATCATTGCCAGCTCAATGCCGGAATCTTCTGCCCCGTATTTTTCTTTTAATTTTTCAAGGCACTTTTCTACTACCTCTTCTGAAAGCTGTGCCTTGTTGGAAAGAACCTTGGCGGTAAGCGGTTCACTTTCCAGAAATAAAATTGTTTCGACTAAAGCTGTTTCTTTGTTGAAATCCATAATATCCATTATCCTAGTCGGCAAGCGCAGCTTGCCTCTGAGCCGTTCTTTCGATAATCCTAAAATGGCCCGCTGTCGCAGCCCATTTTTTAACGGATTTTCGATTGTAGGCTAGTTTGAAGTCAGTTCTTCTTCGCTTGGAATATAACCTGTGTTATCTTCTCTTGCGCATATTTTTATATCACCAAACAGCTTATTTTGGAAGATGGTAATCATCTTAAATTTTACAGCTTCAAGGATTGCCATAAAGGCGCAGATAACGTCCATTTCGTTTCCCGGGCGGGTAAGCAGGTCAGTAAACAGACATTCTTTTTTATCTTCAAGAAGCTCATTCATAAGAGTGATTTTTTCATTTACAGAAATCTCTTCGTACATATTCAAAATCTTTTCATTTGAATACTGCTTCATAATTGATTTGAAGATATCCTGCATCTGCTGTAGGAGTTCCCAGGTATCTACTTCTTCCCACATTTCTTCAGACTCATCAAAAGGAAGAACACGCTGAATCTTCTTGCGTTCAAAGTTCCATTCAGAATCATCTTCCTGGTCTTCCATGAGGGCAGAGAGCTTCTTAAATTTCTGGTATTCAATAAGCTTGTCTACGAGTTCCTGACGTGGATCTTCTTCATCCTCATCATCGTAAGCAACCTCTACAGGCAAAAGCATACGGCTTTTTATATAGATAAGTTTTGCAGCCCAGCTATAGAACTCGGAAAGGTCTCCAAGGTCTGTCTGTACTGCGTAATCAAGATATTCAAGATACTGTTCGGTAATCTGAGCAATTGGGATATCGTAAATATTTACTTTACTCTCGCGAATAAGAGTCCACAACAGGTCAAGAGGTCCTTCAAACTCACCTGCCTTATAAGCATGCTTTACAGCAACCTCTGTGTTACCTGAATTCTCTGTCTGTTCCATTTTCTACCGCCTTAGGGAAAGCCTGTAATTTTATGATTCCATCTGCCCCACCCGTTTTTTCCAGTGCGGCAAGACAATTTATATATTTTTCCCTAACTATTTCATCGGCAGAATATTTTAAAACTTCAACAGAAGGAATCAAAACAAATGCTCTTTCTTCCATTCTCACATGGGGAATCTGAAGGTCGGGAGCATCAATTTTTTCATCTCCAAAAAGTTCTATATCTATATCGAGGGAGCGGGGACCAAAGCGAACTTCCTTCGCGCGGTCGCGGCCATACTTAGCCTCGATTTCGTTTATTTTATGTAAAAAATCAAATGCGTCAGTATCGTCTGGAACATAACCGATTGCCGCCGCATTATAAAAATCTTCCTGATCAGTAACGTACATGGCCGGTGTTTTGTAAACACTGGAAAAATGAACGTCACTCATCAGACAGCAAAGCTCCCCGCCTGCGCAGGCAAGAAGCTGGAGAGGTGATTTATTACTGTAAGATTTATTTGAACCTAAACCGAGCAAAACTCGTTTCATAAATCACCTCCATGTACGGTGGTTGAGCCTGTCGAAACCACCATAAACAAGGTCATTTCGACAGGCTCAATGACCGCGTTATTTAAGCCTCAGCCGGAGCCTCAGGCTCCTCGGTCTTCTTAGACTTCTTAGCTTCTTTTTTCTCAATCACCTGACCAGGGAATACGAGCTCGCGAACCTTTTTCTCAATATCAGCCGCAATCTCTGGATTCTGTTCGATAAACGAAACTGCATTTTCCTTACCCTGGCCGATTTTTTCTTCGCCCATTGTATACCATGCACCACGCTTATCAATAATTCCATGCTTTACTGCTGAATCAAGAAGTGAAGCACTTGCATTAATTCCCTTTCCAAAGTAAATATCAAGTTCACACTTTCTGAATGGAGGCGCAACCTTGTTCTTTACAATCTTTACGCGAACGCGGTTTCCGATTGCATCCTCATCGCCCTTTCCGTCAATAGTTTCTGTACGGCGAATTTCAAGACGAACAGAAGAATAGAACTTAAGTGCCTGTCCACCAGTAGTGGTTTCAGGATTTCCGAACATAACGCCAATCTTCATACGAATCTGGTTGATGAAGATTACGATACAATTTGATTTACCAATAATTGCAGTAAGCTTACGCAAAGCCTGGCTCATAAGACGAGCCTGCATACCCATTACAGCATCACCCATTTCACCTTCAATTTCTTTTTCAGGTGTAAGAGCAGCTACAGAGTCTACTACTACAACATCTACTGCACCACTACGTACAAGATTCTCTGTAATTTCAAGAGCCTGCTCACCAGTATCTGGCTGAGAAACCCAGAGTTCATCAATATTTACTCCAAGGTTCTTTGCATAAACAGGATCAAGTGCATGTTCTGCATCTACGAATGCTGCTACTCCGCCAAGCTTCTGAGCTTCGGCAATTGCATGGAGCGCAAGAGTTGTTTTACCAGAGCTTTCAGGACCATACATCTCGATTACACGACCGCGCGGATAACCACCAATTCCAAGAGCCTCATCAAGAAGAATAGAACCCGATGGAATTACTTCGATTCCCGCAGCATTAGCCTTGTCACCGAGCTTCATAATAGCGCCCTGACCAAACTGCTTTTCAATCTGGAGACGAGCCGCCTCCAGAGCCTTCATTTTCTCCGACTGATCCATCGGAGTTACATTTGCATTTGCTGCCATTTAGCCACCTTCCTCCCACATATAATATGGGCTAAACCTAACGATTTTGTGCAGTTTTTCAGAAAAATTTTTGAATTATTTTCAAAAAATCTGCATTTTATATGTTTTACTAATTGTAAACACTTTTATAGACAGCACGGCCTGCAAGGGAAACCGAACCGTCTTCAAGAACTATCTTTCCAAGAATCTTTACAGCCTTACTCACATCAACACCAGGATCTGCATTAAAGCGAACTCTTACAGTTCCTTCATACTTAGAAAGATTTTCGTCACCAACAAGGAAGTCACAGGAATAAGAACCGTCTTCATAAGTAACTGCGTTGGAAATTTTTCCGCCCCAGTTTACCCAGCAGTCAAGATACAGTAAAGGGTTTGCCGCAACATCTGCATAAGACGGGACATCAGTTATTGTATCAAAATCCGGAATTTCAAAATAGCCCATTAACAGCCGCGCCTTTTTCTTTACAGATACAGAAGCATCTGAATTCAAAATCATATTAACTTCTACCTGAGCGGCGTTATCTCTATGAGTCTGAAAATACTGAAGCGCATTGTTATAGCGTTTATTGATTTCTTTATTTGAAAGAACAAAAGCATAAGACTGTGTTGAAAGGTCTTTTTCTTTTGCATCTGATTTTTCTTCTGAAGAAAGCTCAAGTCTTGTAAGGTCTGCACGAGGACCTGAGTAATTTTTGTCGCGAGGAAAAAAGATAAATGTAAAAACTACGCCAAGCAGAAAAGCCGCGCCGGCAATTCCAAAAGCTGCAATACGGTCCGGGTTTGATCCAAGCGGCGGATAGAACTGTTCAATACGACCGGTATCTACCCAGCGGCAAATTGTATCATAATTTCCGTGCACACGGATAAACTCCATGGCACTGTCTGCAGTTTTATTGAGCGGGTCGTTTTCCTTTATTTCAAGATAGTACTGAAGGGCTCGAGCTGTATCACCGCGGCGCAAAAAGATTGCAGCCTGACCGAGAAGAAGTCTTGTATCAGTAAGTTTGATTCTGCGGGCAAGCTGAAAATATGATGAAGACGCACCAATATCACCTACATAAAGACATGCAATTCCGAGTGTAAGGTAATATTCAAAGTTTTCATCATAAATATCTTTTTTTGCCTCAAGCCGCTTGATTGCAGTAGCAAATCTGCGTCTGCGCATATCAAGCCAGGCAAGGCTCAGTGCATCTTTTGCCATAAAAAACTACTGCCTCAGATAAGTTAGAATAGCATCCAGCTCAGCATTCAACTGAAGAAGTTCCTGTCTGTTCAATGAAGGAGAATCTTCTTCCAGAGCCTCAATGCGGTCAAGCAGAGACTGTATATATTCAGGAGTCAAATGCTCCTTCTGCATATTCTTGATATAAAAATCTACAGTTGGAATCTCTGCCGGTGTTTCCAGTGAGTCAATTTCAGTTACATTTGAAGTTTCTGAAATATTTTCAACTTCATCATCAACAGAATATGGAGTTATAACCTTGAGTCCGTTTGCAGAATTCTTTTTATCTTCTGCATCCTCTTTAGACTCTTCTGCCTTTTCAAATTCCTTGCTGTAAACAAACTTTTCGCCTGTAGCAGGAGTACCGTCGCCGGAAAGTGCAATATAGAAAACAAGTTTTCCGGCTTCCATTGGAGCAAGCTTCATTGGCTTCCAGATTGCACATACAGCAGAGTTATTATATGAAAGAACTGTATCAAAAACTCTGTAGCTGAGCATATCAGGTTCCCAGCTGTTCTTTTCCAGAGTTGAATAATTAGCAAGAGCAACAAGTTCCGGAGCTGTACAGTCTGCTCCGCTGAAGAACAACTGCATTGCAGCATTCATATTTTTTGATACAAACCATTTCTGATTCTGCAGAGTTCTGTAAAGCACTTCACTCTTTACAGGAATATCTTCCCAGGTATAAAAATGGAAAGCAGCTGCTTCACCAAGTACTGTGTCGAGAATTGCCTTAAAAGTAAAATCCTCATTTCTGTCGCTGATATTTTTGATTGTAGTAGTTACCTTAATCATATCAGAATCTTTTTTCTTGTCTGAAGAAAAACATGAAAGGTCTACAGAAATCTGTGCAACTGAAGGAACCTCATACATTATCATAGCGCCGCCGGTTGTCCTTCTTGCAGCCGAGCGGACAGAACTGTCTGTTACAAGGTTATAAATCTTTTTAGAAGTCTTAAGGAAAAATGCATTTGTTACATATTCATTTGCTGTAGATACAACAGGAATAGGCTTGTCTTTTTCATTAAGAACAGCGAGTGTATATGAACCAATTCCAGATTTTGTCTTAATCTGAATTTTTCCATAGCGTTCATTTAAGTTTTTCTTGGAAGATTTAATCCAGCCGGTAAAATCCTTTGAGGCAGTCTCAGAAACTGAACGTGCCAGAGCTTCACTATCTTTTTTCTCACCGGCTTCATCAGAAGTTTTTTCTTCAGAAGCAGTTGTCTCTGAAGCTTCTTCTGCCTTTGCTTCAGTCTCTACCGGAGCATTATCTTTATCAGAAGCCTTTTTTCCGGCTTTTGTAGATTTACAGGAAACTACAGCAAAAAATAAACAAACAACAGCTGCAGCATAAATTATCTTTTTCATTTCCCCTCCGTTGTAGAGTCTGCATTCTTTTCATCAAGCATTTTCTGAGCTTCCAGAGCTTTTTCCTTAAGAAGCTTTAACTGATATTTCTTTTCATCAAACGGCTCTGGAGCTGGAATATCCTTTTCACCGGCCTCTTTTAATTCTGCAATTATACGGTCTGCCTCTGCCTGATTATTTTTCAAAGCGGCAATCTGAAGTTCAAGTTCTGCAACCTGTTTTTCAAGGGTTTCATTACGAGCCTGAGCCGCAGTAAGCTTTTGTCTTGTAGAATCCATTGCCTCAGAATTATAAAGTCTGAGCTGGCGTTCATATTCCTCTTTTGCAGAAAGATATTCTTCTCCAGTCTGTTTAAGAAGATACAAAAGCTTTTCTTCTCTTCCGCGCTGCAAAATAGTTTCAAGTCTGTACTGTGCAGCAGGAGTTTTTGGAGACTCAGGAAACTCTGTTACAATGCGTTCGTAAACAGAACCCGCTTCATCATACTTATAACCTGCAAAAAGCGATTCTCCGATATAAAAAAGTGCGTAAGAATATAATTCATCTTTTTCATAACGATGACAGAAATCACTAAGCACTACGATAGACTTTTCATACTCTCCAAGAGAATAAAGGAGCTTACCCTTCTGATAATAAACGCGTGAATAATACATTGAGTCTGAAAAGTTCTCAAGATAGAAATTACAGTCATCAAGTGCGCTCTTATTATCACCATCATACACTTCTGCCATAATCAGCATAAAGTATGTATCCGGATTTAGATTCTCTTTATATGAGACAGCCTTCTTAAGCTGAAATTTTGCATCAGCCCACTCACCTCTTGAATAAGACTTGCAGGCTTCAACAAAAGCAGAGGATGCGGATTCAGATGCCGCAGCATACATAAAAACAGATGCACAAATCACTGCCGCTGCAGTGAACTTCTTAAAATCTCTCAACAATCTTCTCAACTCCATTTAAGGCTGCCGTTGAAAAAGCAGGAACCTGAAACAACTATATCGGCACCGGCGTCAATTACAGAACCAAGAGTCTCATTGTTTACTCCGCCGTCCACAGAAATCTTATAGTTTAATCCATGCTCTTCTCTGTATTTTTTCAGTTCAGCAACTTTCTCCACACAGGAAGGAATAAGCTTCTGTCCGCCCCAGCCGGGATTGACAGTCATCACTAATATAATATCGGCACAAGGCAGGATTTCCGACAGTGCAGCAACTGATGTACCCGGGCAAAGAGAAACACCAGCTTTTTTACCCTTTTCATGAATCATCTGAATTACGCGGTGAGCATGAGAAGTGGCTTCAAAATGAAAAGTAATCCAGTCTGCACCGGCAAGGGCAAACGAATCAACATGAAGCTCCGGCTTATCCACCATAAGGTGTACATCAAAAGGCAGCTTTGTAAGTTTTCTGATTGATCTGATTACAGGTTCACCATATGTGATTTCCGGAACAAAAGAGCCGTCCATAACATCAATATGAACTGCTCCACCCTGATTATTTTCTATTTTTTTAATCTCGTTTCCCAAGTCTGCAAAATCAGCAGAAAGAAGCGACGGTGCTAAAATCTGATTTTTCATTTGGTAATTATTTTAACAGATATTTCCACAATCATCAATATTTTCTATATAATCATAATAAAAATGCAATGCAACTAAAAATTTATACAATAGTTGAAAATTTTTGCTTGACAGATTAATACTTTCGCTGTATAAATCTTATCCCAATTTTAACAAAATCTCATATTTTTTATTGATTAAAAATCTTTTCTTGTATAAAATAGAATTTAGACACTATGGACTTTCAGACAGAAACTGAACTTAAGGTTGCCCTGGGCTACTTGCAGCAGGGAAATCCTTTAGAGGCACAAAAAATCATAAGTTCTCTCTTCGAGCATGACCTGGAAAGCATAGAACTTGTATATACAAACAAGTGCTGTATCTTCTGGATAGATTCCATAAAGCGTCTGAAAGGTATTGATGATTCCTTTGAACGCAGCGAAAACATTCTTCTGGAATGGAAAAACTTTCAGGACTATATTTCGCGCGAAAGCAATCCTTATGAGCCTGCTCTTTTTGCGGTTCAGCAGGGGTTCTTTAAGAACGCATTGGAAGAGTATAAAAAAATGCTGGAGGAAAAAGACCCGCTCCAGAAAGCCGAAATCTACAAGAAAACCGGCATTTGCTATAAAAAGCTTGGAGATTTTGAAAACGCGCGGGCGTTTCTGACAGAAGCAAACAATATTTACCCGAACCTTTCTTCGGTACTTGCGGAGCTGGCAGACTGCTTCTCCCTTTGTGGTGAGGATAAGTTCGGAAAGGTACTGTACAGAGAAGCATTTTTTGCAGCCCCGGACAGCATCGACCTGGATTTTCTTGATTCAGAGCTCATTAAATGTCTTATTGAAAAGACAAAGAGTAAAGGCTATTCAGGAAAGCAGCTCCTCTATTGGATTCCGGTATACGGAGTTCTTGGCGGAGTATTTAACATTAAGAGAGAGCTGACTTCTCAGGAAGTTGCCAGACTTAAAAAAGACATTTACGCGATGGAAAACGAGATTAAAGATCCATCTTGCAACAGCGAGATTCTTGTTCCGCGTTTGCTCAATTGTTATTTCTGGCTTATGGATCATTATGACTTGGCAAATGAGACTCAGGCCAAGATTAATGAAGTGTTATTACGAATTAAACTTCTGGATTCTGCTGTGTACGAGATGTACATTAAATAGCACAGCAGCCAGACAAGGAGATTAAAATGGCAGAATTAATGCAGTCAATTCAGGACATGCTGAAGGAAGAGACTTGGACACGTGCAACTATCAGTAACTACACCCAGAACAATCTTAAGGAGCTCGCAGACCTCGTAGAAAAGGCTAAGAGCGAAGGTATTATTAAAGAGGTTCATGAAGTTTGTCAGGAACATCTCTCTCACTCAAAAGACAGCATCATCGCTCTTTACATCTGCGGTATTCTTGACCTGCAGAACGGCTCTCTTGATAACTCTGCCCTTGTTACTCTTGTAGACATCTTCCAGAAGAACCACAAGGAAAACATCGTAACTTATCTTTGTGAAAGCATTCTTGCTGATGACGAAAACAATAAATTTGCTCTCAGAACACTCGCAGACAGCTACCTTGCAGAAGGCAGCGACAAAGTTTGGGACCTTTATGAGAAGCTCGTACGCATTGACTTTGAAGAAGCAGACCTTGCAAAACTCCTTGGTGAGCACTACGAAACAGCTGGCGATTCAGACAGCGCAATCAGCTTCTACAAGAAAGCAATTCTCCGCTACATCAATGCAAATAACTACAATGCCTGCAAAGAAGTATGGACAAAACTCGTTCAGCTTATGCCAGAAGAGTTCGACTTCTTCCAGAACCTCAGAAGAAAGATTTCTAAGCAGATGGGAGATCAGAAGACTACAACTCTCATGCAGGAACTTTATGATTATTATAAAGACAACAAGAAGTGGGACATTGCAATCACTATCCTCAAGCAGAATCTTGAAGTAGATCCAAAAGATACTTGGGCTAGAAAAGAAATTACAGACTGCTTCCGCGGTAAATATGCTGCTCACAGCCACCTTGATGACTACATTCGTTCTTCAAACCTTTCTGCAAGCTACAGAAACGTATTTGAAGCTATCAACGACTTTGAAAAACACATTGCTTTTGATAAGGGCGGATTCGTATTCCACAGAAACTGGGGTGTAGGTAAAATCGCTAGCCTCGATAACGACACTCTTACAATCAACTTTGGTAAAGCTGCCGGAATCCATGAAATCAAACTTTCTATGGCAGTTACAGCCCTTAAACCACTTGCAAAAGATCATATCTGGGTTCTTAAAGCCCTTAACTACGTAAAAGAAGGCGGAAACAAAGTTCCTCTCGCTGAAAAAATCAAAAAAGACAAGGAATGGACTCTTAAGACTATCATCAAGAGCTATGACAACAACTGTGATCTTAAGACAATCAAAAACGAACTTGTACGCACTGTTACAGAAAAAGATGGAAAGACAAAGAAAGAACTTGGTATTCTTACATCTGGTGAATGGACATCTTGGAACGCAGCTGCTAAAAAGATTCTTGAAACAAACCCAGTATTCGGTGTAAATCCTAATGACATCAATATGTACACAGTTCGCGAAGGAAGCATTACTCCAGTTGAAAAGCTTGCAAACGAATTCAAGGCTCAGAAGCAGTTCTTCGCACGCGTAGATATCTTCATGAAGTTCTTCAATGATGAAGATATGGATCGCTCAAACGACAACTTTGCAGAAATGTATGCTTACTTCACAGGCTTCCTCAAGAACATTTCAAAGATTACAGAGCAGGTTCTTGCTTCTTACCTCATCGCACGCTATGTAAGTGCTCAGGATTCACGCTTCCTCTACCCTGTAAAAGAAACTTTTGCAGAAATCTATGGACGCATTGAAGATCCTCGCGAACTTTACAAGGAACTCAAAGATTCTAAGAACACTCACCTCAAGGCAGACTTCCTTGAATGCATTAAGATGCTTCCAGACTGGAACGCACAGTACATCCGTCTCTTCCCTACTGTACTTGATATGAAGCTTATCAACGAGCTCATTAACGCAGGCTTTACAGCAGATGTACAAAAGCTCGTTAAGACAAGCTTTGAAGCATACAAAGATTTCCGCGAAACAGTTCTCTTCTTCTTTGAGAAGTGTCAGGACTTTGAATGGTTCAAGAACGCTGGTATTTCTTACGAAAAGCAGCTCATTACTCTTATCAATGTAATTGAACTTACATTCCGTGAAATCAACAACCACGTAAATACAACAGAAAACAAGAAGATCAATAAGAAAGCTACTGAGCTTCTGTTTGAAAACGATACAATCTTCAACTACATGTTCTCTAACGACGAAAACACAGTTAAGAAGATGTACACTCTCATTGATGATATTGCAGACATTGATCCATCATACAAATCAACAGCCCGCAATAAGATTCTTGAGAAGTACCCAGACTTCAAGTTCCGTGTATCTGAAGAAAAGCTTACACAGCCAAAGGGTATGATTGTTACTTCAAAGAAGCTTGCTGAAAAGAAAGCAGAAATTGATGACATCAAGAATGTTAAACTTGAAAACAACAAGATTGCTCTTGCTGATGCTAAGGCTAAGGGAGACCTTAAAGAAAACGCTGAATATCAGGCTGCTAAGGAAGAGAAACAGCGCCTCGAGCACACACTTTCTAAACTTCAGGAAGAACTCAACCGCGCCGTTATCTTTGACCCAACAACAAGCACAACAGCAGTTGTTTCTTTCGCAACAGAAGTTACATTGCACGACAACATTGGAAACTCAGACGAAGTTTACACAATTCTTGGACCTTGGGAATCTGATCCGGACAACAACATCATCTCTTACATGTCTCCGTTCGGAAACGCTATTCTCGACAAGAAAGTTGGAGATACAGCTAAGTTCGTAATCAACGAACATAACTACGACTTTACTATTAAGGCAATCAACAAGGCTAAGAATTTCTAACAAAGGGCCCGCATTTAGCGGGCTTTTATAATATATAAGGAGTTGTTTTCAATTGGATAACCTTACAGCAAAAATTATTGAATTGTCGTCGGGAGTTTATGTAATTCCTAGCACAACAAATGTGGGTGTAATCACAACTGAAAACGACTCTATTATCGAAGTTTATCTTATTGATTCCGGCAGCACAGAAATTGATGGTGAATACGTTCTTGATGTACTCAAAGCCTTTTTTGAACAGCAGGGTCAGACTTTTAAATTAAAAGCAATTATCACCACACATGGGCACGCTGATCACTGCGGAGCCCATAATTTTTTACAGGAAGAAACAGGTTGTGAACTGTGGGCTGCAAAGCACGAACAGGGAGCAATGGAAACACCTATAATTCAAGGCACAGTACTCTGGGGCGGCTACCCACCTCACGAATTGAGAACCCTCTTCTTTATGCCTTCCCCAACCTATCTGAATCACTTTATTACAAAAGATGAAGTAATTGACCTTTCGGGTTCCAGAACTCTTTCTTTTATTGAATTAAGCGGTCACAGCTATAACACTCTTGGAGTTATCATCACTGCTAAAAACGGCCACAAGGTAATTTTCCCTGGCGACAATATTTTCCCGCGCAATGAAATTATCAATCACTGGATTCCTCTCATTCTGAATCCTGTTGAATACATGGAGTCGCTGGATAAGCTTTGCGAAATTGAAAATGTTGAATGGTGTATTCCAAGTCATGGTGATTTTTTGAACCGCAATATTAATGAAGCTGCTGAGCTTAATAAGATTGCAATTATCTCTACCAGAACCTGTATTCTTGATTCTCTTAAAACTAAAAAGAAACTTACTGCTGAAGAAATTATAAAGTATGTAGCAGATAAAAATGATATGCATCTTTCACTGAGTCAGTATGCACTCGTAAGCTCAACTGTAAAGTCTTACATTTCAATTATGCACGATGCCCGTGAAATAAAAATGGAAGTGAGCGACAATAAATTGTACTTCTCACTTCCAGTTCAAAAATAAAGGTCATCCCGAACTTGTTTCGGGATCTATTCAAAAGATGCTGAAACAAGTTCAGCATGACAACAGCTAATACTTGTTATGAACCGTTTTCGACTCATCCCAGTTTTCAAGAATTTTTGCACCGCTTGAGGTACCAATTCTGTTTGCACCGGCTTCAAGCATTGTGATAAGAGTTCTTGCACTTCTGATTCCACCAGAAGCCTTAACACCCATATCATCGCCAACAGTTTCGCGCATAAGCTTTACATGATGTTCGCTTGCTCCGTTTGGAAGAGGATTTCCGTCAATTCCCTTTGGATTTGCAAAACCTGTTGAAGTCTTAACAAAATCAGCACCAGCTTTTTTTGCACAAAGACAGCAGTTTACAATTGCGTTATCGTCGAGAAGACATGTTTCAAGAATTGTTTTTACGATAACTGGTCTTCCAGCTTTTTTAGCAGCGTCTTTACAAGCATCAACAACGCCCTGAATATCAGTTCCAACTTCTGAAAAACGTCCGTCTTTAGCAGCACCGATATTGATTACCATATCAATTTCATCAGCACCATTAGCAATTGCGTTTACAGACTCACTGATTTTATCTTTTGTTGTAGTTGCACCCAATGGGAATCCTACAACTGTACAAACTTTTACATCAGAACCTGAAAGCTCATCTGCTGCTGCAGAAACATAAACAGGATTAACACATACAGAAGCAAAGTTATAACGTTTAGCTTCCTGACATAAAAGTACAATCTCTCTGATTCCAGCCTGTGGAGCCAGCAGAGTGTGATCGATATATTTAGCAACTTCTTCTTTAGTCATAGAGAGCATTATACTTTACAACAGAGATTTATTCAAATATCAGTTGCGAAATTAAGCCTATTGTTGTATTATTTTAAAAGATTTTAAATATTACCGCATAAGCGGTTTTATAGGAGCAAATATGGCATTTAAAATTACCGATCAGTGTGTAAACTGCGGAGCTTGTGAACCGGACTGTCCGGTAGGAGCAATTGCTGAAAAAGACGGCGCTCGCGCTATCGATGCTGAAAAATGTATCAGCTGTGGTTCATGTGCAGCTTCATGTCCAGCAGAAGCAATTGTAGAAGAATAGTTTGCTTAAGATAAACTACCTGGCGGGGCTCTCTTTTAAAAGACAGCCCCGTTTTTTTAACTTTTTTTTATTTTTCCTCATTTTTTCTTTTGCCGCCTCAGCCCAGACTCAGACACAGGAAGACGGTATTACAAGAATTATAATTGAAAAAGATAAGCTGCCTGTTATAGACAGTCTTTCCCCTTCCCGCGCCAACACAGTTCTTAAAGATTATAACAGTATCGTAGAAAATAACAGTAAACTGATTAGCGCTGGCCGTGAACCGGAAATCATGTTTTTCCAGTATACAAACTCAGAACGTTTTACTTTTCAAGGAGTTGCAGCACGCACCTGTATAACTCAGGAAACTCTTGCAACTTTAAATCAGATTGAAAATGCCCAGGATGATATAAAGGGCCGTACTTTGATTCTTCCTGTTGTTAACGGAATATTTATTCCGATTGAACGTGGAATTAATTCCATAGAAATACTTTTACAGGAAAATTACAGCACTCAAACCTTAACAAAAAATCCTATATATTATAATATAGATGGAAGAGATTATCTGTTCTTACGCAGCAAGCGTTTTTCTCCTACCGAAAGAGCATATTTTCTCGACTCAGCACTGCGGCTTCCGCTGGACAATGACTCTTACTGGGTTTCTTCAGAATTCGGAAAAAGAAAAAATCCTTTCTCTGGTCAAATGAAAAACCACAATGGAATTGACCTTGCGGCAGCAGAGGGAACTCCCGTTTACGCTATAAAAGACGGTGCTGTTTATGCCAATATCGAAAACGATTCTGAATTCGGCAACTACATTATTCTGAGTCATGATCAGGGTAAAATGACAAGCGTATATGCTCACCTTTCTAAGGTATTTGTAGACAGATACCAGTATGTAAAGAAAGGAGATGTAATTGGACTTGTGGGACAAACAGGTATGGCTACCGGCCCTCACCTGCACTTTGAAATAAGGCAGGGCGGAAAGGCAGAAGACCCCCGCAATAAACTGAATATTAAAGAGTAATGAAAAAACTATACTGTACGCCAAAAGTTCTGATTTCTCTCCTTCTTCTTATGGGCACTTCTCTGCTTTCTGCAGAAAGTTTCCGTGTAAGTAAAGTGCATGAGCTTACTGTTGAGCAATCCGCAGAATCAGAAGGAACTGCAAAGCTTGGAATCAATGAAGCACTTGCCATTACTCTTCCTGCAGATCAGACTTTTATTGAAGGCCTTGAGCTTAAGTTTGAAATTCCAGAAGCAGTTGCCTCATGGGTAGACTCGGTTGCCTGTTCAGTTTATTCAAGTATCAGTCCATCACCTAAGGCTTCTCAGATTGACTACAGCGGAACTCGTGCTTATGTAAAGACACTGCCAGGTAAGCTTTCGTGGGTACTTCAGATTCCTCTAAAAAAAGAAAACTCTATAAAATCAAATAACTACACTACAAAGGTTGATACAATCATCACACCATCGAAGAATGTAGTTTTCATAAGACTCCAGCCTGTAATGAAGGGTGTTCCAGAAGAAACTCTGAATGCCATTATTCCTATTACAGTAAAACCAATCCTTATGAATAAAGGTCAGCTTGCTTTTAAACTTGTTCCACCGGAAAAGAAGCTTGAGCCTTGCACTATTTTTATTGATGATAAGCTCGTTCCTTTTTCTGATAACTCAAAGATTCTCCTTGATACCGGAGTTCATGATATTTCCATCATCTCTGAAGCATACCGTAACGAAGTTCGCACTGTGCGCATTGACCGCGCAAAAACAACTGACCTTACTGTAGAAATGAAGAGCCTTGAGCCTACCCTGCTCATTACAGCACCGGAAGGAACAGAAGTTCTTCTTGATGATGTAAAATGCACAACTTTTGGAAAGGAATTTGTAATTACTGAAGGTGAACACAAGATTAAGTTTACTATTGGTGATTACGAGATTATCCGTTCTATTACAGCGATTAAGGGTAAAACTTACACAGCAAATTTCTCGCTGGATCTTCAGATTACAGAAAATTAAATCTTTCAAAAATTTTTATAATTCGATTAAAGATTTCGGGGGATGAGGTCGATAATAAATATATCGGGAACATTTTCCCCTCCCACCCATGTTCCCGATTGCCTGATGGGCATGGCTCGGATCTATTCCGAGCCTTTTTTTATTTAACCTAAAAAAATCCTATCTTTGAACAAGTTGAAAAAAGCGGGTCCCAGCGACGGCAAAACTAAAAAAGCAATCTCCCAGGGTCCCATCGCGCTCCATTCTGGCTACGCCAGAATATTGGCGCAACCCTGGGGCCCTCTTTTTTATTTTGCCTGCGTCCCACTTTTTTCAACTTGTTCAAAGCATTCCCCGTTATATAAAAAAGTCTCAGCCTCTTTTTCCGCAGAACTGTAACTATTCACTTTTTTGATTCTTTCTACTATAATAGGAAAAATATGATGAAGATTAAAAAATCTGGAATTGTGATCATCTCGCTGTTTTTTCTGGGTTCTATTGTCATGGGACTTTTTTTGGGATGGTCTTTATCTGAAACACGCAATATTATTAATTCTGAATATATAACTGATTTTGACACAGCGCTTCCTACAAAGCTGCTTGATATTAACGGTGAGGTAATTACCGAATTTGCCTCAGATGAAAAGCGCGAAATCATTGCTTATAACAATCTTCCACAGCAGATGATTGACGCCCTCATCACTCGAGAAGACAATGTATTCTTCTCTCATGCGGGCTTTAATCTTAAGGCTATTTTACGTGGTGTTGTAGGTATTCTTACTGGCCGCTCACTTGGTGGTGGTTCTACCCTCACCCAGCAGATTGCCGGTACTCTTTACTGTGACCGTTCAGATAAGTCTGTTGTCCGAAAGCTTAAAGAGCTCTGGTGGGCAATCCAGATGGAACGCCGTTATTCTAAAAACGAGATTCTTGAACTCTATCTTAATAAAATCTATTTTGGTGGCGGTACCTACGGTGTAAACGCTGCTTCAAAATATTACTTTGGACACGGAGCAACAGAAATCACACCTGCCGAAGCTGCTATCCTTGTTATTCAGCTTTCGAACCCTGCTCATTACAATCCTTTTGATCATCCTAACCGCGCAATGGACCGTCAGAAATACGTTCTTGCTTCAATGGTTGATGCAGGCTTCCTTTCTCAGGAAGAAGCTGATGAGTCTTTTGAAAATTACTGGGCTAACTTTGACTATACACGTACTTCAACTTCAGCTTATATGATGCGTGATGACAAGGCTCCATGGTTCTCTGAATATGTTCGCCGTGAACTTTCTGGAATGATTTACGGTTCTGATGATATCTATACATCCGGCTTTACTGTAAATACAACTCTTAATCTTGCACATCAGCAGATTGCTCAGGATGTAATGGTAAAATACATTGATGATGCAAACCGCCGCTACAAGAGAGAGCATTCTTCTAAGACCGGTGTTGCTACAAACATCTACGTTCCAATGACAGAAATGCTCGCCCTTCTTTTTGATATTCCGGAACTTAAGGTAAGCGAGCAGCGTACAGAAATTGTTGCAAACAATACTTACGTAAATCAGTTGAATCCTGTTATTGATGTAATTGCCCTTATGACAGGCAGTGAAAAGCTCAAGGTAAATATCGTAAACCGTGCAACTGCAATTTCTAAACAGAATGAAGAAAAGACAACTATCGAAGGTACAATGGTTGCCCTCGATCACTCTAACGGCTACATTGACGCTCTTGTAGGTGGAAGCAAGTTTGATTCAGACAATCAGTTTATCCGTGCAACTCAGGCAAAGGTTCAGCCGGGTTCTACCTTCAAACCACTCTACTACTCTGCCGCAATTGACTCACGCAAATTTACACCGACAACTCAGATTTCCGACAGTATGGTTGTATTCCACACCGCAGACGGAAAACCATATATTCCTTTGAACTTCCGTGGAGAATGGGAAGGAAACGTTTCTGTATGGTATGCGCTCACACGCTCTATGAACGTTCCATCTCTTAAGATTCTCGATGGTATTGGTTTTGAGGCTGCAATTGACCGCGCATCAAAACTTCTTGGAATTCCTCAGAACGAACTCGAAAGCCGAAGCTTTGTTCCTGTATATCCTCTTGGTCTTGGTGTATGTTCTGTACGTCCTATTGAAATGGCACGTGCCTATGCAATTTTTGCAAACGGCGGTAAAGAAATTACTCCAATGGCAATCAGAACTGTAGAAGACAAAAACGGAAACGTAATTTTGAATCCTGAACTTGATATCAGAAAAGAACAGGCTGCTAAGGGCGATAAGATTCAGGTTATTACTCCACAGACTTCATTTGTAATGATTAAGCTTCTTGAACAGACTGTAAATAACGGTGGTACTCTTGGAGCTCAGAAATGGCACTTTGATTATAAAGATGCAAACGGAAAGCGTTACACAATGCCAGCCGGTGGTAAAACAGGTACAACACAGAACTGGGCCGATGCATGGACTTGTGGTATTACTCCTTACTATGCTGCTGCCTTCTGGTTTGGTTTTGATAAACCGGGACAGTCTCTTGGTTTGAACATTACTGGTGCTACCCTTGCCGGTTTTGCCTGGGGTGAATATTTTGATAAGGTACATGCAGATCTCCCTTACAAGAACTGGATTAAACCTCTTGAAGGTGTAATTGAATGTACTGTATGTGCAGACAGCGGTATGATTCTTACAGATTCCTGCGAACATTCAACAACACAATGGTACCTTGAAGGAACTCAGCCTACAGAAATCTGTCCTATTCATTCGAATTCTTCAAATTCAACTCTTGCAATAATCCGTCTTGAAAAAGAGATGTATAAATCAGGTCAGAGAACTGTTTTTGATATTGATAGAACTCCTTTGACCTTCGATTTGAGTGCACCTCTTATTTCAGATTATGATGAGGATGATGAAGAAGATATAATTGATAATTCAACTTCAAAATTTGACTACAATTACTTGATGGAATAAGCCTATAATAGAAGAAGCGTTAAAAAACGAGCTGCGACAGCGGGTCGTTTTAGCTTCAACGAAAGAATGGCTCAGAGGCAAGCTGTGCTTGCCGACTTGCATAGATACTGTTATATTATATGTAGGAACGTTAATGTTAGTACAAATCAAAGACATCAAGATAAAAAAACGAGTCCGCAAAGACCTGGGAAATCTTGAAGACCTGAAAGACAGTATGAGAATCTACGGATTAATGAATCCAATTACCCTCAACAGCAGATACGAGCTTATTGCGGGGGAACGTCGTCTTCAATCTGCAATTCAGCTTGGCTGGACAAGCATAAACGCAAACATCATTGATAACCTTTCAGAAGTTGATCAGCTTGAAATGGAAATAGAAGAAAACAATCAGCGTAAAGAATTTACTAACGCTGAATTACTGGAAGGTTACAAGAGACTTCAGAGATTACGTAATCCGAATATCTTTTATAAAATCTACCTTTTCTTCAAACATCTGTTTGAAAAGATTGCAGATTATTTCCATAATAAATAATTCACTATTCAGGAAAAATTAATGAACCACTACAGAAAAATAACCGCAGTAACAGCATTGCTTGTTCTTTGTCTTACATCAAAAATCTTTGCAACAGGAGCTGGCGTTCAGCTTAGTGGTAATCCGGGACTCTTTATAAATGAAGAAACTGTAAAAATAGAAAAGTTCACCGGTAAGGCAGTAGGAACAATCAGATTTTCCCGCATTCCGGTTTCTGCAGGTTTTGGACTTGAAGCAGGCAAGAACTTTTCTGAGTTTGCCTATGGTCTTACAGGTTTTGCAGATTATTACGCAGTAGACCTTCAGCTTAAAAACACCTGGAACTTGTATTCAGGCTTTGGAGCCGAAGGAAGTATTCTTACACAGAAATTTGAAGACTGGACAGTTTCTGCCGGAGCAAGATTTTTCCTTGGAACAAACTGGCTTTTCTGGGATAACTATCTTGAGTTTTATTTACAGCAGAATGTTGTTCCGGGCTTTTCAAAAAATCTCAGTGCGCCAGATTCAAAGGCAGCCTTTATGCTGAATCTTCCTTTTGAAGCTGGAATCAGATTACACTTTTAACATAATCAATTACAGATTGAGTTTCCTCTACTAACTTCCACGGAGTATTTAATACAAGCATTCCGCTTCCGTAAAGCCGTGGAGGATTCTTTCCTTCACTTGCGCGGAACTCGTCAAGCGAAACTTCCTTATGAGCATCTTTATCAAAAACTTCCAGACGCAAATCTGCAATTTCAATATTCTGATTTAAAGCTCGCGCACCTTCGGTAATTCTGTCGAGCATTGCTTCAATCTCGCCCTCGCGGTGAGCAAGAAGCGGGTACCAGAGCATAATTATTCCGTTAGTCCATTTTTTATGTACCGCACAGATTGTATCTGCGGCAAGCTGGTAATCAGAAATTTCTTCGTAGCTCGGGTCAACAAGAACTGCGCCGCGCTTTGTTGCCGGTGGCGTAAGAGCCTTGAGCATTTCCCAGCCGCTTCTGTTGTGAACCTGAACCTCAGGATTATTTTCTTTGTTATAGAGAGGCGCTTTCATATTATTGCGAAGATTTTCAATTTCCTGCGGATGAAGTTCTGAAAGAATCAGATTATCCTGCTCTCGCATAAGGCTTCTTTCAATTTCAGGAGATCCCGGATAGCGTTCATCTTTAAGATAAGCAGAAACAAAATCCAGATAGCGGGTTAAAGCCGGAGGAAGTTCACCGCCAAGTTTTGAAATTACTTCAATTCCTTTTTGAGCTTCACCGGTTTTAAGACTTCTGTTATCTGTAAGATCATAAAGGCCACTACCACTGTGAGTATCGAAAAATGTGTAAGGCTTATCTTTTTTATTCAGAGAATCAAGAACCTGAATCAAAACGGAATGTTTTAAGATGTCGGCATGATTCCCTGCATGAAAAATATGCTGGTATGAAAGCATGTTTTGAATACCCTACTCTACAGTAATATTCTGCTGGCTTACAAACTCTGCACCGGCTGCAAGGTCATTCATGCCAACTTTATTCTGCCAGAGGTGGTCTGTATTTTCTGCATCAGGTAAACCGTGCCATGGTTCAATACAAACAAACTGAGGAGCACCTGCAGTGTTCTGCCAGATCATTACATAAGGGAAGTCTCTTGTCTGAATCTTAATGATAGAACCATTCTTTTTATTTTTGAGACCTACCCAGTTACTTCCGTTGTTTGCAAAAAGATGTCCGTTTCCATAACCTTCAGAAGTTACAGGAACAAAGCCGTTTTCTTTTTCGCCGTAAGGTTTTGTAACAGGAGCCTTTCCGTTTGCATCTGCAACAAGATATGCATCTGGTGTGCAGTCTACTGCTGTAAGAGCAGTTTTGTTTTCAAACTCAACAACAAAATCTTCTGCATTGTGTCCATTGAAATCAAAGGCAGCATGAGTTCCAATTCCAAAGCGGAATGCTTTATCACCTGTGTTCTTTACAGTGAGCTTCCAGTTAAGACCTTTGTCTGTAAGTTTGTATTCAGTTCTAAGACAGAAGGCGTAAGGAAAACGGTAAAGTGTATCATCACTCTGAGTAAGCTCAAATACCGCACCATCAGCAGTCTGTTCAACAAGTTTATGTTCAAGGTCGCGTGCAAATCCGTGATTGCGGGAATATTCACATTTCTTTCCTTCAATCATAAAATGACCGCCAAGACAGCGTGCTACATAAGGAAACAAAATAGGCGCATGATTTCCCCACACAGATTTATCTCCGTGCCAGATTATATCCATATTATCGCTTTTTCGAATAAGGTTCTGGAGCTCAGCTCCTTTAGTGTCAATTTCTGCAGAAAACGCAGCATTTTCAATTTTGATAGTCATAAGCAGAGTATAACATTTTTGCGTCTAACTGTCATTGCACCCCTCACAAAAAACTTGCCGACATCGCTTTTCATTATTATTTTATAAATGAAGGTGATGATTATGAATTACGAAAATTTTACAATCAAAACACAAGAAGCCTTGCAGGAGGCTTCATCAATTGCCAATAAAAACGATAACTCAGAAATTGGAACCGAGCATGTGCTTGAGGCATTACTCGAACAGCAGGACGGACTCATTGCACCTGTTGTTGAACGTGTTGGAGTTCCATCTATAGAACTCATTAAAAAAGTCCGCGACCTTGTTGCGTCAAATCCTAAAGTGTCTGGAGCAGCTCAGGTTTATTTTTCTGGTCCTATGCAGAAGGTGCTTGCAAAGGCTGAAAAAGAGATGTCTGCGCTTCACGACCAGTATCTTTCTACCGAGCATATTCTTCTTGCAATGACAGAGGCAGATGACCGTACAGGAGACCTTCTCCGTCGTTCTGGAATCAACCATAACTCTGTTTTTGAAGCACTTAAATCTGTGCGCGGAAATCAGACCGTAGACTCAAATGATCCGGAAGCTAAAACACGCTCCCTCGAGAAATACTGCCGCGACCTTACCGCCGCTGCACGACAGGATAAGATTGATCCTGTAATCGGACGTGATGAAGAAATCCGTCGTGTTATGCAGGTACTCTGCCGCCGTACTAAGAATAACCCGGTAATTATTGGAGAACCTGGTGTTGGTAAGACAGCCATTGTAGAAGGTCTTGCCCGCCGTATCGCAAGTGGCGATGTTCCGGAAAGCTTGAAAAATAAACGCCTTCTTGCGCTGGACCTCGGTTCTCTTGTTGCCGGCGCCAAGTTCCGTGGTGAGTTTGAAGAGCGTCTTAAGGCGCTTATCACAGAGGTTACTAAAAGCGAAGGACAGATTATCCTGTTTATTGATGAGCTTCATACCCTCGTTGGTGCAGGTGCTTCAGAAGGCAGCATGGACGCTTCGAACCTGCTTAAACCAGCCCTTGCCCGTGGTGAACTTCGTGCCATTGGTGCAACAACTCTCGACGAATACCGCAAGTACATTGAAAAAGATGCAGCCCTTGAACGCCGTTTCCAGCAGGTTTACTGTGCAGAGCCGAGCGTAGAAGATACAATTGCAATTCTCCGTGGACTTCGCGAAAAGTACGAAATCCATCATGGAGTTAGAATTGAAGATGAAGCCCTGGTTGCCGCTGCTACCTTGAGTAACCGCTATATCACTTCCCGCTTTATGCCGGATAAGGCAATTGATCTTGTTGATGAAGCAGCAAGCCGTCTTAAGATGGAAATTGAAAGCCAGCCTACAGAACTCGATCAGGTTGAACGAAAGATGCTTCAGCTTCAGATTGAAAAGCAGTCTTTGAGTAAGGAAGATGATCAGGCAAGTCACGAGCGTCTTGAAAAGCTTGAAAAAGAGCTTGCAGAAATTACCAGCCGCCGCGATGCAATGAAGCTTCAGTGGCAGAATGAAAAGGAAAATATTGATAAGTCCCGTAAGATAAAAGAGCAGCTTGAGCAGGCCCGCTTTGAAGAAGAAAAGTTTACCCGCGAAGGAAATCTTGAAAAAGCAGCCGAACTTAAATACAGCACAATCCCAGCCCTGCAGAAGGATCTGGATGCTGCACTTGCCGCAGAAAAAGAACGGGTTGAAGGCGGCAGAGATTCGCTTCTCCGTCAGTCTGTAACAGAAGAAGATATTGCAAAGGTAGTTTCTACCTGGACCGGTATTCCTGTTGCAAAAATGATGACGGGAGAAAAGCAGAAATATCTTGAACTCGAAAATGTTCTTCATAAACGAGTTGTAGGTCAGGACGAAGCCGTAAATGTTGTAAGCGATGCAATCCGCCGTAACCGCAGCGGTCTTAACGATCCGAACAGACCACTCGGAAGCTTTATGTTTATTGGACCTACAGGTGTCGGTAAAACTGAGCTTGCAAAAACTCTTGCAGACTTCCTGTTCAACGATGAAAAGGCACTTACCCGAATTGATATGTCTGAGTACATGGAAAAGTTCAGTGTGACACGTCTTATTGGAGCGCCTCCGGGATACGTTGGTTATGATGAAGGTGGTCAGCTTACAGAAGCAGTTCGCCGTCGTCCTTACAGCGTCATTCTTTTTGATGAGGTTGAAAAGGCTCACCCGGATGTTTTCAATGTACTGCTTCAGGTACTTGACGACGGACGTCTTACAGACGGTCAGGGCCGCGTTGTAGACTTTAAGAACACCATCATCATAATGACAAGTAACCTTGGAAGTGATTTGATTCTTGAAGCTGCAGAAAAAGGTGAAAGTGGTGACAGTGTAAAAGACAAAATCAACGTGTTGCTGCGCCAGACCTTCCGTCCTGAGTTCTTGAACCGTATCGACGAAATTGTAATGTTCCAGCAGCTTGGAAAGGAGCACATTGCGTCTATCATTAAGCTGCAGCTTGAACGCGTACAGAGCCGTCTTACAGACCGCAAGATTACTCTGGACTTTGACCAGAGCGCCATGGACTTCCTGTGCGACAAAGGCTACGACCCTGCAATGGGTGCGCGCCCGGTAAAACGAGCTATTCAGACTTATGTGGAAAATACACTGGCACGAGAATTACTTGCAGGTAATGTAAGTGACGGGGACGTTATAAAGATTAAATCAGCGGATGGAAAGTTGATTTTCAGCAGATAGATCCCGAAACAAGTTCGGGATGACGGTTGATTAGAACTCGCCCTCTTCGATATGACCGAACTCGCAGAACACCTTTGCTAAGGTTGCGTGTTCGATCTGTTCGAGGGTGTTGCCGATGTGCTTGTAGAGTTTGATTTCACCTGTACCAGAACCGCCTTCGATAAGGCTCAGGATTTTTCTCTGACCTTCCGGAAGTTCAATTGTACGGTTATTCAACTCACGGATTTTGCAGAATACATCGATATCAATTACCCAGTCTTTGCTGTTAAGGCTTGTACTCCAGTGAAGAAGATTTTCTTCAGGATTATCATTTTCAGGCATCTGCGCACAATCCCATACAACAGAGAACTGACGTTTTGAACCGTCTGCACAAAGCTGAATATCAATATCTTCGAATTTTCCAACAAAAGAAACTCTTTCATCAAAAATACCGCGCACAGAGAAAGAAGATTCAAAAAGAGTTTTTCCGGAAATAACACTTGTAAGATTTGCAGAAGAAAGATGGAAGAATGGCTCAGGAATGCTTTTACCCCAGAAGCGTTCTGAATAACCGCAGCAGCGTTTTGGATCTACTGCATATTCATCTCCATCAAAATGGATAGTTCCGGAGAAAACAGTCTGAAGACCAAAAGGGAACCAGCGGATTAAATCTGATTTATAACCATCTTTATAATCTTTTTTGATAGTATAGTTAATGTCCCACTTAGCATAACCGGCATCACATAACAATTCCGGATGAGCGGCTAATTCTTCCTGAGGAACATTAATAAAACCACCGATTTTATTTTCATTGAAATATTTATTGTCGACTATGATTTCAAAAGGTTTATTGCTGAATTTAACCTGTTTTGCAGGATAATAAGAACATAACTGTTTGCCATCTTTTCCGAAAGAACCTACCCTTACGGCACAGTAAGAAGGCTGAACAATTGACTCTGTAGAAAGGTTTTTAGCAGAATCTGTACCGGCAAGCGCATACTGTAAGTCTTCTGCAGAAATATTAACGCGTGGCTTAAAGCCAAGAAGAACAGCATCACTTGATGTCCATGGATTGAGCATTTCAAACTCAATATAGAACATCTGCTCTGCGCCGGTTGAAGTATTTACAGCATTAAATACAAAACGCCAGGTATTTATTCCCAGCTTTTTCTTTGCTCCTGTAAATCCGAATTTATAATCATTTGATATCTTTGTATTCGACTTCATTCTAAATAAACCTTATATAAGAAACCTATTCTCTTATATTGTCGGAATTTAGAATAAAAACTTAATGTAAAACAAGAGTTTAAAATAAAAAAAGCCATCCGAAACACATCGTTTCAACGACAGCCTTTTTATAAATCAGATACTTTTTAATTGTTTAAGCTGATAAAGAAAACAGAATTACTTAAAGAGTTTATCTATAGACTTATTCAGTTCCTTCTGTTCTTCAGGGAAATTGTCGTTTAAGTACTCAAAGCACTCTACGGCTGCACGCTGAGCATGCTCATACCAGATTTCATAGAGCTCACTCTTAAGCTCTCCACCTGGAAAAGGAGCTCCCTGAACATCCGAAACCAGATCCCTAAGCATTTTAACACACTGTTTTGTTTTTTTATCCATAACCTGTATCTCCTTTCCATATTATGGAATGCATTCAATTGATTATAAAGGAATTTTGATATTATTTCCAGCAATTTTTTTGGTTTTGTCTGATTTATTGCAGAAAATAGCCTTAGAACACTGCTTAACAGACGCTTCAAACAGTCTGTCACAGGCTTTTTCAACATCATCCTCTGTAACTTCAAGAATATTATCAACGCGAATCTGACGGAACTTCATAGGATTTCCATAAAGCATAGATTCAAAGCTTCTGGCTCCCCTATCCTTAGGACTTGCAGGCACAATCGCATTTCCATAAGTTGAAACAATAGTTTTTTCAACCTCATCTTTTGGAATTGGAGTACTGCACAAGTCTTTTAGAGACTGAAGGTAAACGTCGATTGACTTATCTGGAGAAGGATCTCGGTAAGTTGTCATCACAACCTGTCGCTCAAGACTGTCTACCCAGCAGTTTGCGCCATAAGCACCGCCCGTAGTTCTGATTTTATCCCACAAGGTATGATTTGAAAGCCAGGTAGTAAAAATCATTTCTGCAGCAGCTTCTTTTGTAAGATATGGAGAAGCCGGTGTGATGGCAGCGGCATAGCCTGTCTGACTCGGAACAGAAATCAGCTGGGCATCTTCACTTCTGCACTCTTCAAACTGACTGATATAAGGAGAAAGCTCTTCCTGAGTATATGTGTGGCCTGGTAAAAGTTTTGTAATTTCAGCCTTTCTTGCAAAATCATTGAGTAATGGGCGAAGCTTTTTAAGGGAATCTGCATCAGCTGTAACATGTATGATTCCACCGGCTTTCAGACATTCGTGATACATATACGAGAAGGTTTTGAGAAGCTTTTTAGCGTCCTTCTTTTTATATCCTGCTACTGTATTAAGCTGACTTACACCCCACATTATTTCATTCATGGCAAGAGATTCGCTCCAGGCTGCACGGGCTCGCTTTTGAGTATAATCGCGGCCATTAGAAACAATACTGTTTTTCTTTTCAGCCTTAAGTTCACTGATTAAAGTTTCAAGATGCTTTTCATCATCAAAGTCCATTTTTGTGATGATTTCTGCAAGCATGTCGAGCGCTTCTTCGGCGCGTTCTGTTAGAGCCTTGCAGATGAGCCCGATCCAGTTACGGCCGCAGAAATTATACTGTTTGTATTTTTCTGCTTCTGACTGGCACTGCGGAACATTGTTTACTGTTCCGCAGAGTGTACGGCCCCAGATATCTCCCATTACACATGACGACTGTGCCGTACATTTATCCCAGCCTTTTCCGTTCCAGCCAAGATTTGTGATTACATCTGCAAGGAATGGAATATGCTGTACATACTGAGCTTCCAGACGGTCAAACGGGAAAAGTACGTCTATATAGAAAATGCCGTTTGTATCTTCCTGGCTCACAAATAACGGGACGTCCGCCCCGTCCGAGCCGGTTACGAATTCCAGCGAAGTTTCCGGGATGTCGATACGGCGGTCGAGTTCGCCAATCTTTGTCGTAGGAATACAGGCCGTCTCGGCCGGCGTCTCTACATGCTGCTGATAAGCGTGAAGCTCGTCGAGGTCTTTCTTAAGCTGCGCCTTATCCACAGATTTGCCGAGTTCTTCAATAAGCGCTGCCTCTGCCTTTTCGCGTTCCTCAAAATATTTTTCCGAAGGCTCAGAAACAAAGCGCACCTGTACTGTCGGATCAAGGAAATATTTTTTGATAAGTTTCTTAGTGTAGTCAGGGTCTGAACGTAAGGCTTCCTTTACCTTTTCGAACGAGGTAATTGGCGAAAGCTGACTTGCACACGAGTCTCCGTTGCACCAGCCCTTCAAAGCCTTTTCCATCAGCTGAATTGAGAAAGGTCCCCAGTAGCGGTTTACTTCACGAAGGGCAAAATCAATTCCCATAACAGCAGAATCAATATCTTCCTGAGAAAGGCCCTTTTCATAAATCTCTTTTAGAGTCTTTTCTACAAGCTTAAAGACTTTCTCTTCACAGCCCTTCTTTACGCCCCAGAGTCCCGCAGAGAAAAACTCCTCACGGAACTGGCCGAAGCTCTGGAACTGAACATCATCTCCAAGTTTTGCGTCTTTTAAAGCACGAGCGAGCGGAGAACTGTCGTTTCCACACAAAGCCTCACACAGAAAATACTTTTCCATGTCGGCTTTTCCGGCATACCAGTTCAAAGAAACAAAGCTTCCGGTTGAACCGGTTTCTGGAGCATATGTCTTAAGCGAACAGGACTCTTTTACAAAATTGAGAGTCTGAAGTTCTTTTATCTCATTTTTAATAACAGGCAGCTTAGAGTCCACATCAATATTGCAGATTGCACCACCCTCGCGGCAGTCATATTTTTTTATGAGACGGCCAATAAAGCGTTCATCAATAAAGTCCAGCTGCTGATCTGTTGGAATATCACCATATAAAAACAAAAGACAGTTATCAGGGCTGTAAAACTTCTGATGGAAAGCAAGGAAATCTTCATAGGTAAGTTCCGGAATATGCAGAGGATCTCCGCCTGAATCAAAGGCAGGATAACTGTCCGGGAACATTGCGCTTATCAGGTCGCTGAAGGCGATAGGCTGGAAAGAAGAATAATTTCCTTTCATCTCGTTGTAAACAACGCCCTGAATACTCAGCTTTTCATTTTCATCCATTTCAAGTCTGTGACCTTCCTGAATGAAAGTTGCATGGTCCAGTTTTGGAAAGAAAACCGCGTCTCCGTAAACGTCCATCATATTAAAATAATCTGAACGGACAACAGAAGCTCCAGGGTAAACAGTTTTATCCGGATATGTAAGGGCATTTAAGAAAGTATTAAGACTAGTAGAAGCAAGAGTGATGAAAGGTTCTTTGAGCGGATACTTTTCACTGCCGCATAAAACAGAATGCTCCATAATATGAGCCACACCACGCGAGGTTTTATCCACGGTGCGGAAGGCATAAGCGAAAAGATTTTCTTTATCTTCTTTTACAATATGATAAACTTCAAGTCCTGTTACTTTGTGGCGAAGGTAAACACCTTTTGCCTTAAAATCCTTTATTTCATCTACGGCAAGCAGTACAAAGTCCTTATATGCTTTTCCGATATTTGCAGAATCAGTAAAATTAAATGAACACATCGTCGTTCCTGTCTTTAATGATTAGATGTCCCTCTTCGAATGCACGCCTTAATTTGCTGAAGAACTCTGAAGTAATACGCTCACAGTCTGAACGGCGCATTGGCTTTAATATATCTTCCTGAGCGCGAACCTCGGCACGGCGGCCGGCAGAAATATTACTCAGGATTTTTTCACGGAAGTCATCCGGCTTTCCGGCAATAAGATAAGCGATATCGATTTCTGTCATTTCGCGGAGTTTTTCCTGAACAAAGCGGTCGTCTGATTTTACAACATCGTCCAATGTAAAAAGTCGGCTTCTAAGGTCCTGTCCAAGATCCGGATCATCTTCCGAAAGATATTTCAGAATATCGTTTTCGGCACCTGCATCCATCTTCTTAAGAATCTGTGCAAGAGCATTTCTTCCGTCTATATTTTCAGCCTTTTCGACTGTCTGATTCAATGATTTTTCATGCATTGCCTGATCAACGCGGCGCAGAACATCCGGGCTCACTGGCTCCATTTTTGCAAGTCTCATAACCACTTCTTTCTTTTCATCCGGTGTCATGAGATTAATGATTTTAGCGGCCTTCTTTGGTTCAAGATGAGAAAGCACCATAGACTGCACGCCTGGATTTTCGTCTTTGATTAAAAGATAAACGCGCTCATTGTCTGCATCACGCAGATAGGTAAAAGGGATTTTTCCTTCAAGCGGCATTGCCTTTTTCAAAAGCTCATCGGCACGTTTTTTACCGTAAGCTTTTTCAAGCATTTCGCGCGCAGTTTCTACTCCACCCTCTTCACGGGCCTTATTCAAAAGTCCGTTGAATTCCTCCATAATTACGGCAGCTTCTTCTTTGCTTACCGTTCTTATTGAAGCAATTTCAGGAATGATTTTTTCTATCTGAGTTTCTGAAAGATGTGGAAGGATTTTTGCAGCTTCATCTTCACCAATGAGCAGCAGGAATTTTGCAACTCTGCGGTATACAGAATCTTTACCATCTGGAGTCTGTTCAACCGGAACCTTAAGAAGGCCTCCGGTTTTAAGATAATCAACAGTGTTGTCTAATGCTTGTGAAGGAGATTTCTTCTTCTGTGTAAGATCTTCGGCCTTTATATCCTTTGTAAAAACAGTCTTCTGAAAAGTGTTTTCTGATTTTTTCTCTGAGGAAGTCTCTTCAACTGGAACGGGAACTCCCTCAGCATTTCTTGTATAGGCTTTGGCACGAAAATCTTTAACGTTCATAATAACAATATTTTATCACATATCACGCAAAAACGCCACTCACCATCTTTGCATAATGACCGTTCAAAGCAAGAAGTTCATTATGATTTCCGCGTTCAACAATTTCTCCGTGATCAACAAAGAAGATTACATCTGCATTACGGATGGTTGAAAGACGGTGCGCAATGATAAAGCTTGTGCGTCCTTTCAAAAGTTCTCCAAGTCCCTGCTGCAAAGCCTTTTCTGTATGTGTATCAACCGAAGAAGTTGCTTCATCAAGAATCAGAATTCGAGGATCGCTGAGCAATACACGGGCAAAGCTTATAAGCTGCTTCTGTCCCTGGCTCAAGCCACCACCATTTGCAGTGAGCACTTTGTTATAGCCTTCCGGAAAGGCAGAAATGAACTCGTGAGCCTGTACAGCCTTTGCCGCAGCCATACATTCTTCATCTGTTGCATCAAGACGACCATAGCGGATATTTTCCATAATTGTACCGCTGAAAAGGAAACTGTCCTGGAGCATTACACCAACCTGCTTACGAATTGACTTTATCATAAGCTCCTGAATATCAATGCCATCAATCAGAATCTTACCCTTTTCTGCATTATAGAAACGGCTTAAAAGATTTACAATTGTTGTTTTTCCGGCACCTGTTGGTCCAACAATGGCAACTGTCATACCAGGAGTAATTGTAAAATCAACATCCTTCAAAATAGGATTGCCCGGCTCATAACTAAAATCAACGTGATCAAACTGAACATGACCGCGGATTGGAGGAAGTTCTCTTGCTCCAGGCTTATCTGAAATTGCATCATCTTCATCAAGCAGTTCAAAAATGCGTTCAATATAAGCACCTGTAGTTACCATGGAATTATAGAAGTTTCCAAGGTTCTGAATTGGCTGCCAGAAACGCCAGATGTAACCGGCAAAAGCAACAAGAGTACCGATAGTTACTGTTTCACCAAGCCAGTTGATACCTGCAAGATAAACAAGTGTAACACCCAAAGTTGAAAGAATATCTACAGAAGGCCAGATAATGTTATTAATATTTACCGCGCGAATCCAAACTGTCTTACACTTATTACAAAGCTCATTAAAGATTCCCTGATTAACTTCTTCACGTGCAAAGCTCTGAGTTACCTTCATTCCGTTAAGACTTTCAGAAAGATAGGCAGTAAGGTTAGAACGCTTATAGCTCTCCTGCTTCCATGCTTCATGCTGCTTTTTCTTCATTGAAATAAGAATGATAAACAGAATTGGAAGCACAGCCATACAGACCAGAGTAAGCTTTACATCAATTGCAATCATAAAGCCAATAATTACAATCAGAGTAAACAGATCTGAAATCAGCTGAATAATACCATTTGAAAGAAGATCTGAAAGTGAGTTTACATAGTTTACAACGCGGATAAGAATCTTTCCGTGAGGTCTGCTGTCAAAATAGCTGAATGGCAGAGACTGAAGTTTTATAAACACGTCACGTCTGATATTTACAATAATCTTCTGAGCAACGCGTGTCATAATTCTGAGTTTCTGAGCCAAAAGAATTCTTACAACCAGAGTTGAAAGAAGCAGAGCCGCAGAAATAATAACTAACATACGGTAGTCTGCATTTGGAATTGCCTTATCAATTGCCATTCTTGTAAGGTACGGGCTGGTAAGCGAGATTGCTGATGACACCAGCATAATCACACACGAAAGTACCATCCACTTTGTATAAGGCTTAATCCATTTTGCAAGCCTCATAACAATATGAGGATTAAACTTCTGTTCTATTTCTTCATCTGCATCGAATTTATTTCTTGCCATATAATACCTCTGTTACCTATTTACCAGCCTGTTCAGCCCATACATCGTGGTAATATCCGTCACGGGAAATAAGTTCCTGGTGACTTCCCTTATCAATAATCTGGCCATCCTGAATTACAAGAATTACATCACAGTTTTCAAATGAAGAAACTCTGTGGCTGATAATGAAAGCTGTGTGTCCTTCACTGCGGCTCTTTATAGACTGACGAATTTTATATTCCGTATCGTTATCTACAGCACTTGTAGTGTCATCAAGAATCATAATCTTAGGATCTGCAAGGAAAAGACGTGCCAGTGCAATACGCTGTTTCTGTCCTCCACTCAAGCCTACTCCACGCTCACCTACAATTGTGTCATAGCCGTCGGTAAGGTCTCCAATGAATTCCTTAACACGGGCAAGTTCAGCAGCATTTTCTACATCTTCAAAAGAAGCATCTGTTTTTGCAAAAGCAATATTTCCTTCTACAGTATCACTGAAAAGGAAGGCTTCCTGCATTGTAATACCAACATTGCGGCGCAGCTCCTGCAGGTTATATTCGCGGACATCCTTTCCGTCAATCAGAATCTGTCCTGAATCTGCATCGTAGTAGCGGCACATAAGGTTTGCAATTGTAGATTTACCGCTTCCTGTTGGGCCAAGAATACCAACTGTAGTTCCCGGCTCAATCACAAAACTCATGTCCTTGATTACAGGAGTTTCGTTATATGCAAAGCAGACATTTCTGAATTCAACACGTCCCTCAATAGAAGTTTTCTCTACAGTGCCTTCTGCTGAATTTTCTGCTTCAGTTGTGTTTTTGATTTTTGGTTCTGCTTTATAAAGTTCAAAAAGTCTGTCGGCAGAAGCTCCAAAGTTCTGTGTATTATCAACAAGGTTTCCGAACATATTGATTGGCTGAATAAAGGCCCACATAAGGCCGTTAAAAGTTACCAACTGACCAATTGTCATTTCATTATTGATTACAAGATAGCCACCGAACAAAATAAGAATTACCGGAAGCACCTGACACAAAGCATCAATCCAAGGCATAAACTTTACGCGCATATCTGCATTGGCTACAGAAACATCACGATAGCCTTCATTTTCTTTTTCAAAACGTTCTGTCTCATAGTTCTCGCGCACAAAAGCTTTTACTACACGGTTACCTTCAATGTTCTCACCTACACGTGTATTTAATACCGCAAACTGGTCGCGAACACGCATATGAGCCGGTCTGATATGTACCTTGAATTTTTTAACAAGCAGAAGAACCGGAGGAGCAATAACAAGGAAGGCAAGTGTAAGCTTCCAGTTAATTGAAGCCAGTGTAATAATTGAAAAAATATATATGAGACTGTTCTCAAGAATCTGATATAAAACCCATGCAACAAAGTGACGAACCTTATCCAGGTCAGATGTAAGCAGAGTCATTACGTTTCCGGAAGGCGCATTATCATACCATGAAAAATCCAGTTTCTGGATATGCGCATACAGATCTTCACGCATCTTTAAGATTACATTTTGTGAACAATGTTCAAAAATTACCTGATAGCTGTATCTGAAAATTGATTTTCCTACTACTACACCAAGCATAATTGCAATCAATTTGAACAAGAGCTCATGCTGTCCGCCCTTAATTACCTTATCTACGATAGAACCGGTAACAAGAGGGTTTACCATATTCATTGCTGCAACAATAACACTCAAAAAAAGGCCTGCAGCCATTCCAAAACGATATTTTCGTACGTACGACCATACCCAAGAAAAAGCAGTTTTTTCTTTCATAAAAACCTCAATTTTACACTAGCATTACTTGCAATTCCATGCTATAAAAAAAGGGGAATATAATTGTACAAATCTCTACGGAGGATACATGGACGACTTATTCGAATACAGCGACAGTCTTAATGCACCTTTTCAAGCCTTTTCCGGAGACTGGAAGTATGTTAAACCTCACTGGCATTATTTTACAGAGATGGTTTATCTTGTAAGCGGCGTTCTGTATGCAGAAGTTGATGGCAAACAGTACACCATGAATCCCGGAGATATGATTATCTTCCACCCAAAACAGATTCATGCCTTTCTGGACTATCCTGTAAAAGAGGAATATCCAGACAAACCATTTTTCTATGTCATTAAGTTCGATGATATGATTCTCTCAAATACAACTCCGGGTTCTCCAAAGCTTCCTAAGCTTCTGGACCGGGCAAACTCTGCTTCAGAAGCATCTAATCTTCTTACGGCAAGAGACCTTCGCTTTAATCCGGTAAAAATGTATTTTGAATATTGTATCTGGGAAACAAATAACCGCCAGTTTGGCTACGATATAAAGGTTGCTTCTATGATAAGTCTTATTATCACGGAAGTTATGAGAATCTGGTTACGTCACGGTTTTCAGTTTTCTTCAAAAACCACCTTTGATCAGTTCTCTACAAAAGACTTTTCTGTACTCGAATACATCGACAAGCATTCATCTGAAAATATCAGCATAGAAGATCTTGCTTCCAAATGCGGTATGTGCTACTCAAACTTTGCAAAGCAGTTTAAGACCCAGTTTGGAAAAACCTGCAAAGAATATATCGAGTTTATAAGAATCTGTAAGGCAGATACCCTTCTCCTTTACACAGACAAAACCCTGGACTACATCAGTCAGGAAACAGGCTTTACCGATGCCAGCCACTTTATCCGCACTTACAAAAAAATCAGGGGAATTACGCCAAAACAGCGCAGGAACTCGCAGATATAAAAAAAACGGTGGTTTCGATAAATCCGCTTCGCAGACCCTTAACCACCGTTCGTTTTTTACACGGTGGTTGAGTAAGCCGAAGGCTGTATCGAAACCACCATATAATCATACTACTTGTTCTGTTTCTTATAGATATCGTTTGTAAGTTTTACAATCTTGTCTATATTAAGATTCTTACAGCTTGAAACATATTCGTTCCAATCCTTATTGATATCCTTCTGTCCAGTTACGAATTTGAGTGTCCAAGCATTGATGTTATCAGTGAGTGGAGTTGCCCAAAGATTCAACTGTTCACGTTCATCCTCAGATGGCTTAGCCTTTGGATCTACAACAGCAACTGTCTTGTATTTTGCATAGCGTGCATACAGATCCTGTACCTCTGGAGTGAAAGCATCTGTTGATTCAGCTGTTGAGTGACCATAGAAATAGTTACCACCAGCGTATCCCCACTTAAGGCGGATATCAACATCATCATCTGAACCAGAAAGACCAAGACCACCACACTTAAAGCCTGGAAGAAGCTTTTTAACCTGTTTTCCATTAACAGTAGCGTAATCCCAAGTCTTGCCCTGTGGACCCCACTTACAGAGTGTGTAAGCTTCTTTAGAATAGAACATCCAGTCTACAAAGCGCATAAGTTTAATGAATTCTTTTTCTCCAAGTTCATCGAGAGCTCTCTGAGAAATCATAACACCACATTCAAGACGTGAAGTTTCTGCAAGGTTCTTGTTTGTTCCTGAAGGATATGCTGTTACATAGCACTTTGCCTTGTCGCCAAGAATCTTCTGAACACCTGCGATATCGTTAGACATCATAGAGCGGTTTGTAGACATAATTACTGTCTTTCCACTGTAGAACTTGTTATGAGCTGTATCATTTGACTGTGTGAATGTTTCTGGATCAAGAATTCCTGCCTTAATAAAGCTGTTAGCTACAGTAATGAATTTCTTGAAATCTTCACTGATAGAAGAAGAGTAGAATTCCTTCTTCTTGTAGTCATATTTAATACCACCGTTTGAACCATCAATAGCCCAACCAGAAAGTACATTGTAAGAAGCACCCATCAATTTAAGAAGGTTACCACCATTTACAACACCTTCACCACACCAGAGGTCAGACCAGATGTAGTCAGATTCTTTACACATACCCTGTGAAACCATGTACTTCTTTACACCAAGGAGTACATCAAGAAGGCTTTCCCATGTCCATGTCTTCTCAAGTTCACGAATATCATAACCTGCAGCCTTGAAAATATCTTCACGAACCATAAGTGTATAGTCCTGAAGAGCAGCTTCGTGCATACCTGGCAAGCGGTAGAATTTTCCATCACTCTGTGTAATTGTAGCCAGATCCGGCTCCATATTATATTTCTTTACGAATGCAAGGAAGTTAGGCATATACTGAACATAATCAGATACAGCAACTACACCGCCTCCAGCAACATATTTATCTTCTGTATAAACCTTTGGAATGATATAAGTTGGTTTTCCAGCATTGATGGCAAGGTTAATCTTCTGTTCGTAGTCACCAGAATCGTAAGAAGTTATGTCAAGGTGAACATTTGTTACATTTTCAATATCCTTGAAAATACCTTCTGTTTTCCAGGTATCCTGCATTGCATACCATGCGGCATCACTGAAAGAAATAGAGTAAGTTACTGGCTTCTCAGAGCGGAATGTTTTTTCCTCACCGAAAGTATAACCAGAAGCTTCGGCTTTCTTACCCTTTGCCTTTTTTGACCAAGGAGCAGCAAACATAGCTGCTACACACATAATTGCAACAGTTAAAGTTACAACCTTTTTCATAGTTTTATCCTCCTTTTGATAAAAACTTTTCTATATCACTCTTTTACACCACCGAGCATCATACCCTCTACGTAGTATTTCGAGATGAACGGGTAAATACAAATAATCGGCAATGCCATAAGAACCATAGAACAAGACCTGATATTTGCAGCAATCTGCATCTTTTCTGCGCTAGCCTCTCCAGGATCAGCAGATGTAGAAGCACCGGAAATAACAGTCTTAAGATAATATGCAACCGGCCACATTTCTTTTTTATCAAGATAAAGGAATGCATTATACCAGTTGTTCCAGTAACCAACAGCGTTGAACAAAATCATAGTTGCAATAATTGGCATAGAAAGCGGCAATACAATACGCACAAAAATACCAATTGGACTTAAACCATCAAGCTCTCCAGCCTCCTCCAGTTCATGTGGAGTTTCAGCAAAGAATGATTTCATAAGGATGATATAATAAGTACTAAGCAGAGATGGAATAATAAAGCCTGCTACATGATTTACAAGATGAAGTTTCATCATAAGAACGTAGTTCGGGATCAAACCACCACCAAAGTACATTGTAAAGATTACAAACTTTGTAAGAAGCTTGTATCCTTTCAATTCTTTTTTAGAAAGCGGATACGCCATACAGCAGCTGAACACAAGTGAAAGTATTGTTCCAAGAATGGAATAAACAACTGTGTTCTTATAAGAATGCATGAATTCACCTTTTTCAAATACAGACTTATAAGTTTCTAAATTAAAGCCAACTGGTAAAATGCTAACCTTTCCCAAAGTAATTGCTTCTTCAGAAGAAAAAGACTGTGCTACCAGATACAAAAAAGGATACAAAGTTGCAGCACAAACCAGAATCATAATTGCCGTATTAAACCACTTAAAAACGATATATCCTGTTGATTCTTTTACTTTTACGCCAGTTTTCTCAGCCATCTTAATCCTCCATTACCACAAGCCTGAGCCAGAAACTTTCTTTGAAATCTTATTTGCTATTGTAAGCAGACAAAGATTCAAAACGGCTTCAAACAAACCTACGGCAGTAGCATAGCTGTAGTTACCGGAACCAAGACCCATTCGGAATACAAAGGTAGAAATAATATCTGCTGTTTCGTATGTCATTGGGTTATACAAAAGGAATACTTTTTCAAAGGCACCGCCCGAACCAACAAGGCCTCCGATATCAAGAATAAGCAAGGTTGTAATAGTTGGCAGAATACACGGAATAGTTACATGCCACACACGCTGGAAGTGATTAGCACCATCAACTTCGGCAGCTTCATATAATGAAGGATTGATTCCCGCAATAGCAGCAAGATAAAGGATAGTTCCCCATCCTAAAGCCTGCCATACACCGGAAATTACAAAAATCGGATTGAAGTACTGAGGAAAAGCAATGAAAGAAATCTTTTCACCGCCAAAATGTGCAATCATCTGGTTGAGCGGACCGCTTGTAGAAACAAGCTCACGAATCATACCGGTAACGATTACCATAGAAATAAAGTGAGGCAGATAAGAAACTGTCTGTACGAACTTCTTCCACCACAGAGCCTTTATTTCATTCAAAAGAAGAGCAAAAATCAAAGTCAAAGGGAATCGCACTGCAAGATAAGAGACATTAAGAACCAGAGTATTTCTGAAGGCACGCCAGAAAGTTTTATCACCAATAAACTGCTTAAAATACTTCAGACCGCTCCATTTATCACCAAAAAGACTACCGCCTGCCCTGTAACGACGGAAAGCAATAACGTTTCCAGCCATAGGAACATAACGGAAGATGATATAGTAAAGGATTGGAATAAGAAGTAATGCATAGAACTGCCAGTACTTACGCATGTACTTTTTGAAGCTTGCAGCCCTGACTGCTTTATCAATTTTTTCTTTTTTCTTAAACATTTTATTACCTGCTTTTTTAGATTGTGTGTTATAATCTACACAAGTACTACTTGCATACTAGTACGCTTGTATAATTAGTATGATAATGCATAATTACTAAAAGTCAAGAAAAATGTTGTTATTTCATAAGAAAAAAGCATTATTGACGGTAATTAAACTAAACTTTATTATGGAGGGATATATGAAAAACACAGAAAAGCATGAAAAAGAAACAAACAGAGAATATGCACTTCGTGTAATCAAGGAAAATATTGTAAACCTTGAACTTGCTCCAGGCAGCATGATCAGCGAACAGGATATTGCTAACGAACTGAATCTTTCACGAACTCCTGTTCACGAAGCTATGCAGGAACTTTCTTCTACTAAAATAATTGAAATCCTTCCACAGAGAGGAAGCCATGTAAGCCTTATTGATATGGCTCATGTTGATGAAGCTGTATTTGTCCGTTCAACAATTGAATCTGCAATTACAGAAATGGCATGTGCACAGGCTACAGAAGCCGATATTCAGGAAATGGAAGAAAACGTTACTCTTCAGCGTTTCTACTATGAAAAGAATAATCTGGATAAGATTATGGAACTGGACAATGCCTTCCATGAAATAATGTATAAGATTACAAACAAGATGCAGTGTCACTATATGGTAAGACTGATGAGCATTCACTACGACAGAATCCGTGAGCTCACCCTTCACTCGTTTAATGCAGAGCGCATTGTAAAAGAGCACGAAGAAATTCTAGAAGCCTTCAAGGCAAAAGATCCAGCCGGCGCCCGCAAAGCATTAGACAAACATCTTTCCCGCAAGCACATACAGGAAGATGAAATCAAAAAGAAGTACCCGCAGTATTTTGCATAAAAAACAAAAAAGCTTTCCTTTACGGAAAGCTTTTTTTATTCTTTTTCGTAATCGGGCAAACTGGATTTGAACCAGCGACCTCAACGTCCCGAACGTCGCGCGCTACCAACTGCGCTATTGCCCGTTAAACCCGTGTCATTGCACTTATCAAAAAAAAGGCCTTCCGATAATCGGAAGGCTTAGCGCGAGCGGCGGGGCTCGAACCCGCGATCTCCGGCGTGACAGGCCAGCGCGATAACCAGCTTCGCTACGCCCGCGTGATGTTTGTTATATTATATGAAACGGTGATTTATGTCAATAAGTAAAATCAGAATTTTTACAAATTTTTTAATTTTTTTTAGATTTGTTTTACTGATTCTCGCTCAACAAGATCAACAGGAAGAACCGTATTTTCGCTGATTTCACGCCCCTCTATTAAATCAACAAGAGTCTTTACTGCAATGCTTCCTTTAAGTTTGACATCCTGACGGATTGTTGTAAGAGGCGGATTAAACAGCTGGCTCGCATATAAATCATCAAATCCAATAACAGATTTATCTTCCGGTACTCTAATATTTTTACTCTGCAAAGCAGAAATAATTCCCATAGCAAGAAAATCTGCAGTAGCAAAAACACCCGTAATATCCGGACGCAGTGCAATCTTTTCACCAATTGACCAGCCGCTATCAAGTGTAGAAACCTGAAATACATTATCAGGATTAAACTCAATTCCCGCATCCTTTAAGGCTGCTTTATAGCCGGCAAATCTTTCTGCGACAACACCAGTTTCAAAAATATCAGGAGAAGCAAAGGCAATGTTTTTGTGGCCCTTTTCAATCAGATAGGAAGTAGCAGTATAGCCGCCCTTAAAGTCTTCAAGTCCCACATTCAAAAAGCGGTTATGTTTGATATAACTGTCTACGAGTACACAGGGAATAGTGATTTTTGTAAGCTGATTAAAGAAGCTACCTTCAAATACACCATGAATGATAATTCCCGCAAAGTTCCAGTTTTTATGAAGATCCAAAAGCTCTTCTTCTGTGCTCACAGTTTTTATCATCAGATAATAATTTCTGGCACTCAGCTCCATCTCTACACTTCTAAAGAGCATTCCCAAAAAAGGATCTTCAGGTAAACAGGAAAAATCCTGTTTTTCTACATGGCTCAGCATTCCAATAATTCTGGAATTCTTTGTAGCAAGAGCTCTGGCAGACATATTCGGTTTGTACTGTTTCTTTTCGATAATCTTCATAATTCTTTCTGCAGTTTCCGGAGACACATGAGTTTTTACTCCATGAATAACATTAGAAACTGTAGAAATACTTACGCCCGCTTCTTTTGCAATATCGTTTATAGTTACCATAATCAAACCTGAATAAATTCACTATATCACACTATAACACAAATTTTAAGTGCAACAGTGCCACTGCCAGAAATCTCCGCTAAAGCAGTTCAAGGACAGCTTCTATAACTGCAGGATTAATTTTCTTATTCAGCAGACTCTGTCCAACTTTCAGAGCATCAAAGCCAGCCTTTTCTGCTGCTTCAAAAATTCTTTCTTTTTCCAGGAACTCACATTCCATTGAATCAAGCAAATCAAAAAGCCGCTTTTTCTTTCGAGCAAGAATCTTTGTATCAGTTTTAGAACAGGTTAATGTCACCTGGATTTTTTCATTTACCCCACCCTCAAAACTTACAACCGCTTCACGTTTTACATAATCATAAGTAAAAGAAAGATTATTCTTAACGTCAGTATTCTTTCCATTTTTGAGAATGACTGCAGACTCAAGGTTATTACAATTCAAAATATGAAGATTATATTTTCGCACCCCTGGCAAAAGTTCTGTATCCCCGGCAGGAGAGTCAATTGTAAAAACAATTTTCTCCCCACTCTGAATTGTCATCTTTGTATTTACAGCTTTTCCTTCCAGGTACGAAAGACTCTCTCCATCATCCTCATACAAAGTAAACTCACCACAACCAGCAGCAGAATAAATGTCCAGAGTTTCAGGAAGTTTATTATGATTTTTAAGTTCATCCTTTCCGGCAAGAGGAACTATTCCGCCGCTCTTAATAAGAACCGGAATATCATCTAACGAACGGTAAAGTGTAAGCTTTCTTCCTCCCTCATAAGTAACTCCAGTAAACACATCTGTGAAACTTCCCTGAGGCAGCCATACCGAAACTTCAGAACGGTTCAACTTTGCATCCTTAGGTTTTGTAACAGGTGCACAGATTAATTCCGTTCCAAAGAAATACTGGTTTGGAACATTATAAGCTTCACGTTCATCTGGATAATAATAATACATTGGCTGGAGCAGAGGCTCCCCGTTCACAGAATACAGATAGTTCATTGTATAAAGATATGGAATCATACGATGACGCAGCTGCATAAATCTTGTGACAATTTTGCTTGCATCAGCCTTGTACTTCCATGGCTCTTTATGATTGAACGGACTCGCCGAGCAATGTAAACGCATTACCGGAGAAAATACTCCAAACTGAATCCATCTTACCTGAAGCTCTTCATCGTATGCACCAAGCATATGACCGCCAATATCATGACTCCACCAGCCATAACCAATATTACTTGCATTTGCTGTAAAATAAGGCTGAAACTCAAGAGACTTCCACGAAATAATTGAGTCGCCTGAAAAGCCTACAGGATAGCGGTGACTTCCCGGTCCCGCATAGCGCGAAAGAATCAGAGGTCTGTGTCCATTTTTTGCGTTATCAAGAAAATGATAATGATTTAATACCCACAGAGGATCAACGCCCGGAAGCTTTGTTGTAAAGCCTTGCTGCCAGTCAATCCACCAGAAATCAACTCCCTGTTTTTCAAGAGGTTCATGCAGGCAGCTAAAATATGCTTCTGTAAATTTTGGATCAGTAATATCAAACTCAACAGACTTTCCATCTACAGGAAGATTGAGAGCTTTTTTCATTGCTTCGTACGCATCTTCATGACGGCCCACCCCTTCTGCAGGATGTACATTGAGCGAAACCTTCAGCTTATGTTCATGAAGCCAAGAAAGAAACTCTTCCGGTTCAGGAAAGAATTCTTTATTCCAGGTATAACCGGTCCAGCCGCTTCCAATGGACTTATCAATTTCTGTAATGTGCCAGTCCATATCAATTACAGCAACTGCAAGAGGAATGTTTTCTTTTTCAAAACGCTCAACAAGTTCCTTGTATTCGTTCTGAGTATATCTGTGATAGCGGCTCCACCAGTTTCCCAAGGCATAACGTGGCAGTAATGGCGGGCGGCCCGTAAGAGTAAGAAAATCTTTCAGACACTCTTTATAGTTCTTTCCATAGCCAAAAAAGTAAATATCTATTGCATCTGGATCTTTGCGCTGCAACAGTTCGCCCTCGGCTGCGATCAGACAGCTCTTACTGTCATCAAGCACAGTAAAGCCTGCTCTGGAAATAATTCCTTCTTCAAGTTCTATTTCCCCATTTGCATTATCAAGGGTTCTGGCAGTTCCTTTCAGAGTTTTTATTTCATCTCCATAACACCAGGTATCCGGCATTAAGAAAGACGGAATATTTGAATCCGGTCTTTCTTTTAAGATGATTTTTACAGATTCCCGCAGTGTATTTTTTTCTTGTACTTCAACACTAAGATGTTCCGTCTGAATTAAGGTAACTCCATTTTTTTCTCGACGTGTGTGGGGTACATCACAAAAACCACGGAACCAAACTTTTTGAGTCGGCTCATCTGAAAAGATTTTTTCTTCACTCCATTCAAGACGTACAAGGCGAGATGTAAGAAGTGTTATTCTGAGTTTGTCAAAACAAAAAGTATTGTTGTTATTTGCTTTAGATTCCGTATTAATTCTATAAGTGGCTTTCATCATGTGCTCCAAATTAATTGTTTTGAAAAAGTTTCCGAAACCGGAGGTGTGGCTTCGGAAACTAAAAAGAAACTCTTTTTAATACGTTTTACTACTGGTTGCTCTTATATGTGTTATAAGCATCAGTCTGAATCTTTAAGAATTTATCCAGACCCATGCGATTCAAGGTCGTAATATATTCATTCCACTGACTTTCAATACCACCATCTGTTACCCAGGTTGCCTGATATGTTGAAACATAAGAAGACAAATCTGTGTAAAGAGTAAGCATGTCATTCAGCTGGCTTACGGTATAACTTACGTTAGGGAATGCTGGAACTGCATATTTTTTCATAGTTTCATTAAGTACAAGCTTTGCAGCATCTCCATTGCTTCCTGCATATTTTACCTTTGCATTAAAATCATCTCCTACATATTTTGGACCAAAGTCTCTGAGTGAGCTTACCCATGCATAAGTATCTGCAGACATTCCGTCGCGTGGTTCAAGAACTGTATATGTTCCATCAGAATTCTTTTCTGTACCAATTCCGAATGAACCATAGAAGTTCTGAATAGAAGCATCTTCTGTATAGAACTTATCTGCCCAAGAAAGAAGTTTTCCAGGATTCTTACAGTTCTTAGTAATAAGGAACTCATAGCGTGAGAAACCTGCGTGATCAGGGTCAGAAGAAATATAACGGTTTCCGTCTGGACCTGCCAAAGCTGGAAGAGCAATATACTGATCTGCATTAGGACCAAATGTAGAGTCTGCAGTCCATCCAGGAGCACAACCAACAATTGGAGTTTCGCTCATAAGTTTTGCATCACGCATTGAACCGTCTTCTGTGAAAAGCTCCGGATCAATGAGACCTTTTGTATAACAATCATGCATCCATGCAACACCGTTTTTGTACTGCTCTGTTGTAGGAAGGAATACAGGCTTGTCATTTCTTACAGCCATCTGATAAGTATTGTCTGTTCCGATTGTAGTTCCAAAAGGAAGACAGAAGAACATTACAGAGTTTGCATATCCCTGACCAAATGGAATTTCATCATTAGGATCGCCGTTTCCATTTGCATCCTTTTCTTTGAAGGCTTTCAATACTGCTTCAAATTCTTTATATGTCTGAGGCACTTCAAGACCAAGACGGTCAAGCCAGGTTTTATTAATAAACATCTGGTTCCATACATTAAGACGCAAAGCCTTCTTTGCAGGAAGACCATAAATATGACCGTCTGAAGATGTAGCCAGTGCTTTCATTGTACTGTCTTTTTCAAGAATCTTTTTGAAGTTAGGCATGTATTCATCAATATAAGATTCAAGAGGAATAAAGAGACCTTTGTTAGAAAGAACCTCTGCCTCACTGAAACAGATTTCTCCGAGGAAGGCATCCGGTAAGTCGCCACCCGCAAGAGTTACTGCTTTCTTATCAGCCCAATCTGAATTCAAGATCGTACGCCACTTAAGATCAATGCCAGCTTCTTTTGCTGCTGCATCAGGGAAACCTGTGTGATATGCTTCACCCCAGTCTGCCCATCTTACTGTTGCAACTTCAAAAGAATTACTGTCCTTTCCTTTTGAACCAGCGGCTTTTCCACCGCAGCTTACTGCCAAGAGTGATGTTGCAAGAACTGCTCCAATCACCAAACCTAGTTTTGAACTTTTGTGCATAATAGCCTCCTGTTTTTTACTATATGCGTTTATTCTTTTATGGCGCCAATCATGACACCTTTATTGAAATACTTTTGCAGGAACGGATAGAGACACATAATCGGAAGTGTTGAAATAACAATAGCCGCATATTTCATCATGTCCGAAAGTCTTCTGAGTTCCTGAGCCATAGAACCTGTTGCAGCTCCCAATAACGACAAGTTACTGATCAGGATTCTTCTAAGCAAAAGCTGAAGTGGCTGCAGAGTTTCCTTATTAAGATAGATAAGGGCATTGAACCATGAGTTCCATAATCCAACCGCAGTCCACAAGCCAATTACTGCAAGAACTGATTTAGAAAGAGGAAGTGCAAACTGAAAGAAATATCTTATTGTTCCACAGCCATCAATCTGAGCTGCATCCCACAGAGATTCAGGCAGTGAAGAACGGAAAAAGGTTTTTGCAACAATGATGTTATAGGTTGAAACTGAAAACGGAAGAACCATTACCCAGAAGGAATCCAGAAGTCCAAAGCCTTTTACAATAAAATATGTTGGAATCAATCCGCCACTTACAAACATAGGAATCAGATAAAAAATATTAATCCATTTACGGCCAACAAGATCCTTACGAGACATTGCATAACCGGCAGGAATATTTACAGCCAGTGCAATAAAAGTTCCCACCAAAGTATAGATGATTGTATTAAGGTAACTTGTCCAGATCTGCTTCTGCTTAAATAATTCTCTGTAGCCGCCAAAGTCCCATTTCTTAGGAAGAAACCACACTTCCCCGTTTGTAATATCAACAGGGTTAGAAAACGAAGCAATGATTACAAACCATAATGGATAAGCAATTATAATAATGATCAGAATAGAAATTATGTAGAACAATAAATCTGTTGGTGTCAGTTTCTTTGTATCTTTAATACTCATAAATAACTCCTGTACACTTATAGTAAAGCGCTTTACTATAAGACTATAAAAGACTTGTCTCCGTTGTCTTTTTGGAAATGAAATTAACAAAAAGAAGTACAACAACATTAACCAGAGTATTAAAAAGACCTACAGCTGTTGAAAGACTGTACTGTCCGCCCTGAAGTCCCATCTTATAAACATAAGTAGATATGATTTCACTCGACATCGCATTCTGCACATTCTGAAGAAGATAAACCTTTTCGAATCCTACCCCAAGAATACTTCCGGCACGCATAATCAGAAGAATCATTGCAGTTGGAAGAATAAGTGGAATATCAATATGACGGATCTGCTGGAAGGTTCCTGCCCCATCAATAGTAGCAGCTTCATAATAAGTTGGATCGATGTTTGAAAGAGCTGCAAGATAGATGATACTGTCCCAGCCAAGGTGCTGCCATACATCACTCCAGACATAAATATGCTTAAAGGCTTTAGGATCTGCCATAAGATTTGGAAACTTAATGCCAATCAGTTTTGCAATATTTGCAAAAAGACCATTACTTGGTGAAAGGAAAAGCAGAATCAAACCGCACATTACCATTGTTGAAATAAAATGAGGAAGATAAGTTACAACCTGGAAAGTCTTCTTAAAAAGCCCGTTTCTCAACTGATTACACATAAGGGCAAGCATAATTGCCAGAGGAAAACCAATCAAAATTCCGTAGACGCTCAGTACAAGAGTATTTTTTATTGTTAATACAAACTGGTAAGATTTAAAGAATTTGATAAAGTTTGCAAATCCAACCCAAGGACTTTTAATAATTCCCACAGCAGGAGAATAATTCTTAAAAGCCATAACTAACCCACCAAGCGGAAGATAAGCGAAGCAGAACAAGAGCAATGCTGATGGCAACAAAAGCAGATATAGAGGGAGAGATTTCTTTACTCTGCTGGAAATGGTTTTCATATAGTTTCAGCCTCCAAAACTAAACATTACTTTTTAGTAAAGCGCTTTACTAAAATCTCAAAAATAATGCAAGGCTGTTGCCTCACATATAAAGCCTTTTAGGTAAAGCGCTTTACCTAAATACTAACATAGAAATCTCATTTGTCAACAAATAAAATTATAAAAAAATGTTATAATTAAAACAGGATAATTCTAAAATAGCACGATGCATCTCTTGATTTAAAATCTCATTTAGTTTATATTATTTTTTACATTATTTTATATAGACGGAATCCCCGAAAAAAGGAGGTGAATACAGTATGGCAACAATCATGGTTGATGATTCAGAAAACCTTGAAAAGGCAATCAAACGCTTTAAGCGCATGGTTGAAAAAGAAGGCATTATCCGCGAATACAAAAAGCGTGAATACTTCGAAAAACCTTCTGCTACCCTCCACCAGAAGAAGACTACTCTCGAGAGAAAGCTTCTTAACAAGAGACGTAAGACAGAGAAGAAGGATTATTAATCTAATCCTTAAATAAAAAAAAGCCCGGATAATCCGGGCTTTATCATTTAACCTGTAAATCTGCTTATACAGTAAACAGATTAATCTGACCACCGATCTGGCCAACCGCAGCTTCTACACTGTTTGCAATTTCAGAAAGCGCATCGCTGGATTCGCGGATTTCACCGGCACTCTGAGAAATCTTATCCATACTCTGACGAATCTCACCAGTAGTATTTCTAAGGTGATCAATTTCATCAAGGATAGATTTATTTCCTTCAGCCATTTCATGAGAAGCAGCCCTAACCTCACTTGTGTTATCATTCATAAGCTTGAGGGCATCGCCAATCTGCTTAGAACCTTCCTGCTGTTCTTCCATTGCACCCTTAATCTGGAGAACCAGCTGCTGGGTCTGCGTAATAGAATTACTTACAGAAACAAAGGCCTCTGTAGAAGCCTGAGATACAGAAGCTACATCATTGATAGAACCTTCAATCTTCTTAAGCTCTTCACGAATAGTCTTAGATTGAGCACTTGAAGTTTCTGAAAGCTTACGGATTTCATCTGCAACGACAGAGAATCCCTTACCAGCCTCACCCGCATGAGCCGCCTCAATAGCAGCATTCATAGCAAGAAGGTTTGTCTGAGCGGCAATATCACTGATTGTCTTGTTGGCAGCCTGAAGTGCCTTAGACTGATCTTCAATTCCATGAATACGCTGGTTTACATCATTCTGACGCTGAATACCCTCTTCTGTATTCTGAGCAAGAGAATCGAAAGAAGAAGCCATAAAGCCTACAGAATTGTTTACACTACTGATATTACCAATCATCTCTTCTACAGCCGCACTGGCTTCTACTACACCACTCGACTGAGTTTCAATCATCTTTTCAAGAGACTCAATATTCTTAGAAATCTCTTCAACCGCACTTACAGTCTGAGAAACGCTGTCTGCCTGGTTCTGAACATGAGTACCAATATCTTTCAAATCCTGAATAATAGCTTCGATTGAGTTACCGTTTTCTTCAATACGTTTCTGAAGTCCAAGGTTTACATCACCAAGCATTTCCTCAGAATCCTTAACGCCGCTTACAATCATGCGGAGTTTTTCCATGAATGCATTGAAGCCTTCTCCAAGCGAACCAATTTCATTATTAGCCTTAATTTCAATATGCTGAGTAAGGTCTGCTTCACCCGAAGCAATCTCATGAATAGATTCCTGTACAACCTTAAGAGGCTTAATGGCTACAATCAACATCAAAGAACAAACAATAGAAATGATTATTCCAATCAACGAAGTAATTACAATAATCAGACTCATCATTCTGTTTCCTACAGCTTCAATCTGAGACTGTGGAATTGTAAGAATTGCAGACCATGGAGTTCCCTGAACCGGAACATAAGAAGCAAAGGTCAAAACGCCTTTAGGATCACGGAAATATCCTTCACCAGACTTTCCTGCACAAGCCTGTGCCGCAATATCATCAAGTCCAGAATATCCGGCTTTATCACTATAAGTAAGGTCCATATATTTGCTCATACCACGGATATGCGAAATAAGCACACCATTTGAACCTACAAGAATAGCTTTTCCGTCCTGTCCCATGGAAAGTTCACCAACCATCTTATCAATTTCATCAAGCTTTACCGCGCCGGCAAAAACACCAATAAGACTTCCGGCTGCATTGTAAGCAGGTCGTGCAATGTAATAGCAGACAGAACCGTCTACCTGGAAGTCGATATCAGAAACATAAACCTTCTTTTTATCCTTCATAATCGAACGGAAGAATGGCTTTGAAATTACTGTAAGGATTTTTCCGTCACTGGCATAACCTACTCCATCCGGTGTACAGAACATTACATAATTAAAAAGTGAGTTTCTGATATTCTCATGTGTCAAAAGCCAGTTGATAATATTTGTTGTATTACCAGCCTTTGTAACATCGTTATCAGAATAGATTCTAAGGTCATTTACAAGAACTTCATTCCAGTGCTGAATTTTTCCTGCATCTTCTGCAATTACCTTTTCACTAAAATCTGAATAATCTCTTTGAGAAGAAGATTTTACACTCTTTACAATAAAGATATTCAGAATTACAAAGAATACCGCAAGAATAGCAAGAATATATAATGAGAACTGTGTAGCAAGATGCCCATATTTTTTCTTCTTTACATCATCCATAATCTTTACCTCTCTTAGTTCCTATTTTGTAGTATTCTTATAAATCTTATTGATAGCAACCGCATGGAAGGCAACTCCCTTTACGTTACTCTTGATAAGGTTTGCATTACATTTCTGATAAACCGGCGAAATTGCAGCATCTTCCATAACCATAGTTTCTGCTTCTTTCATAGCAGTCCAGCGTTCTGCAATCTTTGTACAAAGTTCTCCATCTGTACAGTCTGCAATTACAGCATTGTAGGTTGGATTAAAATAGTTACCCATGTTATTTGAGTTTCCTGTTACCCACATTGCAAGATATGTCATAGGGTCTGCATAGTCAGGTCCCCAGTTATTAAGACCAAATTGGAAGTCGCCGGCACTCATAATCTTTCGGCGTTCCTTTTTCTCAACAACCCTTAAATTGATTTTCAAACCAGGAAGATTTCTTTCAAGCTGCCGCTTCATAGAATTACAGCAGATAACCTGAGTTTCTGCGTCAGTTGTAAGTAATTCAATTTCAAGATTTCTTACACCAAGTTCTCGTTTTGCTTTGTCATAACATTCTCTTGCGAAGGTTGGATTGTAGGCACAAAGGTTCGGGAACTCAACTCCAGGAGGAGTAAAGTCCTGTCCAGACTGAGAGAAAGCAAATCCTCTAGGAACTGCACCATAAGCGGCTGCAGAACCATCAGCCATATCTTTTACAACAACCTCTCTATCAAAACCATTTGCAATGGCAAGTCGCAGATTTTTATTGCCAAAATATTTATCATCAAAATTAAATGAAAGGAAGTACAAGAATCCCGAATCTACAGGTTTAAATTCTGGAGAGCCCTGCATTTTCACAACAGCATCACCTGAAAGCTCAACAAAGTCCAGCTGACCGCTCTGATATTTTCTCAAAGCTTCTTCACCACTGTTAATAACCTCATAGTGAATACCGCCAAGTTTAACCTTAGACGCATCATAATATGCTGTATTTTTTATAAACGAAATTGATGTAGCACCAACCTTATAATCAGTAAGAAGGAAGGCACCATTTGCAAGACAAGTCTCTGGGCTTGTAGCATACTTGTCACCACAAGCTTCTATAAACTTCTGATTTGCAGGATAGAAGGTACAGAAATAAAGCAGCTGATCAAAATACGAAACAGGAGTCTGAAGTTCAACTTCAAAAGTATAATTATCTGTAGCACGAACACCAAGCTGATTAGGTTCCATCTGTCCAGCCTGAATGGCAGTAGCATTCTTAATCTGCGCAATATCGCTGAACATAAATGCATATTCAGATTCGGTAGCAGGGTCAACACCACGCTGCCAGCCGTAAACAAAGTCCTGTGCAGTTACAGGGTCACCATTAGACCAGAATACGTCATCACGGAGTTTGAAGGTATAATGAAGACCATCATCAGAAACCTTCATTTCCTTACAAACAGCGTATTTAACAGATCCATCATCTGCCATCTGCATAAGGCCGTCAATCATATTTCCGATTAACTCAAATGAAGTTGCATAAACTGATATCTGCTGATCCAGAGTATCAATTGTTGCATCAAGCGAAACATTTAAAATCGGGCCACTTACATTTTTATCTGGCAAAGGACCTTTTCCGGCAGCTGTGTACGCAGTTTGTTTACCACAGCCAAGCAATGTTAAAGACAACAAAATCACAATCGCATAACAACTTATATGTTTCATACAATTCTCCAATTTGTATTAAGAGTAATAACTGTTATTTTTAAATGATTTTTTTTAATATGATTAAACTTTTAAAGTGATATTATATTTATTCTACCACGCACTGCCCTATTAAGCAAATTTAAAAAAAATAAAGACCGCAGATGTCTGCGGTCTTTTCGTTTTATAGACTGATTTTCGATTGTAGGCTAATTCTTAGCTCTTTCGAGGAATGAACCGTCGCGTGTATCGATTACGATCTTGTCGTCTGTGTTGATGAACAATGGAACGCGAACTTCGATTCCTGTATCAAGTGTAGCAGGCTTCAAAGACTTTCCAGAAGTATCACCCTTAACACCTGGTTCACAGTAAGTTACTGTACGTGTAACACGTACTGGAAGATCGATACCTACTGGTTTTCCTTCGTAGAATGTAAGGTTTACTTCGAGGTCATCATCTGGAGTGATGTATCCTGCGTAGTCACCAAGGTCTTCCTTAGCGAGTTCGAACTGCTCGTATGTATCCTGATCCATGAATACAAATGTGTCGCCGTCTACATAAGAAAGCTTTGTTACGTGTGATTCAAGATCAACCTCGTCAAACTTTTCTCCAGCATCAATACCAAGGTCCATTGTAGAGTTTGTTACAAGGTTCTTAACACGGAAGCTAGTTACCATTCCGGCACGTCCTGAACGCTGTCCGAGCATCTTCTGAACGATAAGAGCATTACCTTCATACATGAAGGCTGTTCCAACTTTTAACTGTGATGTCATTAACATAATATAAAACCTCTAAAAAAGAATTTACAAAAATAGTTTCTATATTATAGCAAGTTTTTCAATGTATGTCATTAAGTTGTAAGCCAGGTCGCCATTTTTTCTGAGAGAAGCAGCAAAGTCCTGAAAGCCTGGCACCAGACGGGGAAGCGCTGAGAAAAAGTCTGAATATGGATTGCCGCGTCGCTCCGCTCCTCGCAATGACGAAGACGTGCCGTCATTGCGAGCCGCAGGCGAAGCAATCCATGTCTCACCATTTATATCCAACCAGGCCTTTGAGACGACTTCAAAATCTCTTTCATCAAAATGCGGTCGCATTCTTTCCAGCAGGGCCTTCACCTTCACAAGTTGATATTCATCGCTTTGTGGATACGCATGCCAGATAAAAGGAAGACCCGAGAGGCAGGCACGAGACATAGACTCTTCACCGCGAATAACCAGGGCAGAACAGCCCTTCATTACCTTATCCCATTCTGTCTGATTAAGATATGGAAGTTCTTCTATATATTTGTCCGCACCACAAGCTTTCACTGCAGACATAAAACTTTCCTTGCCGCGCCCCTGAGCCACAAGAATTTTTTGTTCACCACCGGCACAATAATCTGTAAGAGCTTCAGCAAGTTCCCGCCAATCATTTTCATAAGTGAATACCAGCACAGGTCCGTCTGCCTTGCGAACAGGAAGCTCAAGCCACTCATCTTCTATAACAAGACCGCCGGTACGCTCGGTAAAGCCAGGCATAAAGTTTACTTTCTGCACTTTTGCACTACGGGTAAGCGACTGCAGGCAGTGAAAATCTTCGGCATATTTTTCTGCGGTAAGATAATCAATCATGATAATCTGAGCCGTGCGATTGAGTTTTTCTTCAAATAAGATTTTTTCCATCCAGTCCGGGCGGCCACACTGAAAAAGTTCAAGAATTAAAGAAAGACGCTCCCCATCATTCTGGCTGAAAACTTCGTGGCAAAAATCATCCTCATGCCAGGGGAAAATTTCTATACCGTCTATAGAAATGAATTGCTTCGCTTCGCTCGCAATGACGGAACTCTCGATTTTAGAGAAAGATTCTAAATCATCTACTACGAGGCATATTTTATATTTAGATTGAATTTTTGCCAGACGGCGGCAAAGTCTCCAGGCGACACCAATATCACCAAAGTTATCTACCACCTTGCAAAGAACTGTTATATACATGGGGAAATTAATTGATCTTACTGTACAGTCCGCTGAGTTCTTCGCGCCACTGAGACTGATCTTCTCGGTTTTCCCACTCAATTATTTTCTTGATTTTAAAATGACGCTGGTCTCTGATATTTTCATACTGAAGGACAGCAAAGCGTCCCTGACCAATATATGCAACTTTTTCGTTTTCGCCTGTAGGCTCTGACTGTTTTACCTGATTTAAAACGCAGTCAAAATGGAGAGGTTCTCCGGTAGACTTATCGGCAATAGCGCTGGCAATGTCTGTAATTGGCTGTCCACATTTAGGACAGATAATTTCACGAGCCTTAACATTCTGAATTGCAGCAAGTCTCTGTCTCTCAGCATCCTGATCTTCATACAAAGCCTTGTTAAACTGAAAAGATTTCTGTTTGTTTTCACGAGACTGCTCGTTTCTTTTCTGATTATTCCAGTTATTCGAATGTTTTCTATTGCGACGTCTATCCATAATTAATCCCGGAATTTCAATTCATCAGGATCATCAATCAGATGATTACTTATAACCTGTGCAATTCTCTGAATTGCATTATCCAGATATTCCTGATTTTGAATTTTTTCCCTTAACTCCAGTATTCTTGGAGGCAGATCAACTGTTTCGGTCCGCTCAAGAACAAGAGTTGCTGCCCCTGTAGATTTTCCACCAGAAATCATAGAATCTCCCATCTCTATTCTGTAAATGCATTTTCAATATGATATACGGGCTCCAGGCCTGGCATATCAATAACTATTACATCATATCTGATATAACACTTACTATATTGTCGATGATTTAACAGAAAACGTTTAGATGTTTTTATGATTCTTTGACGTTTCTGATAATTTAACTCCCTCTGAATCATATCAGTTGTGCCGTTTGGAAGCGTTTTTACCTCCACAAACACAATTGTATCATTCTTATATGCTATTATATCAATTTCTCCGCCCTTTGTCCGCCAGTTACGCTCAATTATTGCAAATCCTTTAGAGATAAGATATTGAGTGGCACGGTTTTCGCCGTCTTTTCCGGTCTGCTTAGTGTTCATCAGACCTCCTGCTACCTGCGCTACCTTCGCCATCAGAAAGAATAAAAGAAAAGATTACCGCAAGAGCCTTCCATGCAGCTTCGGGAACTACAGAACCAACCTCGCTCATCCCAAGAAGATCCACAAGAACCGCATCCTCAGCAATGTGAATACCGTTTTTCTCTGCCTCTTCAATCATAATCTGGGCATTGCGGCCTTCTCCCTTAGCCATAATAATCGGAGCTTCAACGCCCTCGGGGTACTTTAAGGCCACGGCACGCTTTTTCTGATTTCCGCTCATACCACACCCCCGAAAGTATAAATACTTTCCAGCCCGCTAGCATTTCCTTCAATATCACATAAAGGTGCATACAAAATAGCCGGAACAGGCATATAAGCTGTAAGAAACAACCTTTTTAATTTTTCAACAATCTGATTTTCAGAGTCTCTGCCGTCTTCTGTATTAAAACGTACATTGCGGCATTTACCGCCTTCATAATCCAGAGAAAAAACATAGCGTTTATTTCTATATATACAGTCCAGATTCATAAGCTTGAGCATTTTTCCAGAATCAAAAAGAAGACGAAGATTTCCACCACCAAGAACAGACTTTAGCCCATCTGCCGAAGCAATACCGCCTTCGTACTGAACAAGCTCAAAAGGAAGAAGATACCACGCACCGTCCTTACCATTAAGACGGTTTATAAGTTTTTCATGATTTTTCTGATTTGCAGCTGAATCCGGATCTGCTTCCTGCCAGGATAACTCACCGGCAAGCTGAAGCAAAAGTTGTTTTATTTCTTCTTCATCTGCACTAAGGCCTTTTTCTGCAAGCATCACCAGGATTTCTGCGGCAGATTTTTCTTTACCACCAAAACGAAGTGCAAGGCTACGTATACGACTCATCAGCTGGGCATCAATTTTAATACCTGTCTGGGTAAACATTTGTAATATAGAAGAAGAAAGAGAATCTGCAGAAAGTCCTGCACTCTGTAAAAGAGACGCAAGGTGGACGGAAGTCATTTCATTCATCTGAAAATCAAGATTCTGCAAAACCGCGTCTGTTTGAGTCTGTGGAGTAAGGATGATTTTTCCATCCCTTCCGTTTACAACAGCAGAAAAAGTATCTCCGGCTTTTAAAGCGCGTTCAGATGTAAAGCTTACTTTTACGCCCGCGACAAATCCTTCATAGCGGCCCCCGCCAAGCCCCCGTGTTACGCGCACAGGAACAGAAGAACCCTCGGTCAGTATTTTATGAGCCGTGGCCGGTCTTGTTTTAGAAACCGCACCAGCCCTAGCCGCACCCGCTGTGGAATTAATATTTGCCGCATTAAAGTCCATGACTTACATTATAGTTAAATAAAAAAGGACTTCCAAGTGTGGAAGTCCTTTAAAAGTGGTAAAGCTAAAAATTGCTTTCGCAATTTTTTTAACGCTTTGCTATAGAACAACGCCCGCCAGCGGGCTTACACAGGTTTCGATACACTCGCTTCGCGAGCACTCAACCACCGTGTTGTATTTGAAATTACTGTGCGTTAGCGTTAGCCTTAGCCTCAGCAGCTTCTTTGCGCTCTTCCTTAATCTGAGCTTCTGTAGCGGCAGCAGCAGCTTCAGCGCGTGCGTTACGAGCAGCGATTTCAGCAGCAATCTTTCCACCAACCAGAGTCTTAACTTTAGCATCCTTACCGATCTTATCGCGGAGGTAGTAAAGCTTAGAGCGGCGTACCTTACCAGGGCGAACAACGTCAACCTTTACGATACGTGGGCTGTTATATGGGAATACACGTTCTACACCAACGCCGTAAGAAATCTTACGTACAGTGAAAGTCTCGCGTGCACCTTCGTTCTTCTTGCAGAGAACGATTCCTTCATAAACCTGGATACGCTCTGTTTTACCTTCGATAATCTTGAAGTAAACTTTTACAGTATCACCAACATTGAAGCCCTGTGCTCCAGGACGCTTCTGTGTTTCTTCAATAGTCTTAATAAGATCCATAGTGATCTCCTTTAGTTTTGCACCTTCTTTGCCTTTTTCTTTTTCTGATGTTTAGCAAAGAAAGATTCGGTTATTTCCTCAATCATCTTTTCGGCTTCTTGGGTAAGCTGACCTTTCATGCGTGCATCCCGAATCAAATCCGGTCTGTTTGCCATTGTCTTCATCAGCCGCTTTTTAAGCCGCCACTTTCGGATTTCCTCATGATTTCCACTAAGTAAAACCGGTGGAACCTTTATACCCTTCCATTCTTCAGGATGAGTATACTGAGGGTACTCCAAAAGTCCGTCACAATAACTTTCTTCTTCAAGCGATTCGTGAGAAATAACTCCGTCTACAAGGCGGTAAACAGTGTCTATAACAACTGTTGCAGCCACTTCTCCAGATGACATTACATAATCTCCAATGGAGATTTCTGCGTCAACATAAGAATCGATGATTCTCTGGTCAATACCTTCGTATCTTCCACAGATGAATACAAGTTCGTCTTTGTGACTAAGTTCTTCGGCAATTTTCTGTGTAAGCTGTTTTCCGCTTGGAGTTACGTAAATTACATACTTCTTGCGGGCATTTACACTATCAAGTGCCTTTCCGAGTGGCTCTGGCATCATAAGCTGGCCAGCGCCGCCTCCATACGTTCCGTCATCACAGGTATGGTGTTTATCAGTCGCAAAATCTCTGATGTTCACCAAATCGTAAGCAATAATTCCCTTTTCTACCGCTTTGGCCATGATTGAGTTTTCAAAAAAAGCCCTAACGATATCTGGAAATAAGGTCAGCACAGTAAATTTCATGGAATTACTCCAGAATCCAGAGGTGCATCAATTGCACCGTTTTGTTCTTAATATCAACCTTTCCAATAAACTCTTTATTGAAAGGAACAAGAACCTTTCGGTCACAACTCTCGGCGAGTGACACTTCAAGTAAGTTACCCCCGCCGCCTTCCAAAACGTCTGTGATTGTTCCAACTACAGCATATTTGCCATTTGGTGCAATCAACGTTGCCGGAGCGCCTTTCCCTTCATAAATAAGGGAACAATTTCGTAAATCCTCAATATACCACTCGTCTTTATTCAAAGGCTTGCAGTATTTACGCGGTACAGAGATTCCCCAACGGTTGTATTTCATTACAGCCTCGTCAGAATCAATACCAACGAATTTTACATAAGCAACTGCATTTCCAAGAGAAACCGATTCAACCTTTGCTTCTCTCTGCTGGTCGCCCTGCACTAAAGTAACTTCTTTCAAATTGAGCAGATGCTCGTATTCTCCAGAGGTACTCTCAACCTTACATTCACCCGAAAAACCGTGAGTTCCCCGAATGAACCCAACCACAAGTTGTGCTTTTTCCATCAGCAATATTCCCAATTAGTTATCAAGAATATCAAGACTGTAGCGCTTACCGTCTTTTACTGCTGAAGCACTCAGAACTGTTCTCATGGCTTTTGCAATTCTACCGTATTTACCGATAACCTTGCCGATGTCTCCATCTGCCACTCTGAGCTGGAGCACCATGCCTTTCTCGCCTTCAGTTTCATTTACAGATACAGCTGACGGATCATCGACCAATGATTTTGCGATGTATTCAATCAGGTCTTTTTCCATTTCCCTAGCCTCTCTGTAAACTATTCTGCCTTCTTAGCAGCCTGGCGGTTCATCAACTTCTTAACGATGTCTGTAGGCTGTGCACCAACGCTGATCCAGTACTTTGCACGTTCCAAATCGATAGAAACCTGATCCTTTTCTTCAGCGATAGGCTGGAAAGTTCCAATTTCTTCGATGCAAACGCCGTCACGTGGCTTCTGTGAGTCCTGAACAACTACACGGTAGCATGGACGCTTAGCAGCACCAAATCTCTTAAGTCTGATTTTGACCATTTATATCCTCCATGGCACTGTTTCCAGTGCCAAATTTTTACTGTTTTGGGCACAATAATTTCTATTGTGAATATTAGTGAGATATATTAACTGATTTAAGAAATTTATTCAAGAGCGAAAGTCTATTATAGAAAAAACTCTGCTAAACCTTAAACTGGTCTACCTGGTTTCCTATCTTCTCAATTGAGTCGGCAATCTGAGATGATACTTCACGAAGAGTTTCACCAGTTTCATTGATATGTCTGGCACCAACGCCCATTTCATCCATACTCTGATTCATTGCCATAGCTGCATCCTGAAGAGCCTTTACTTCACCCAGAATCATCTTGTTGCCCTCTTCCATTTCAGCGGAGGCAGTACGTACTTCTACTGTGCTGTCCTGAACGTTCTTAAGGGCTTCGGTAATCTGTTTTGAACCTTCGTGCTGCTCTTCCATAGCGGCTTTAATCTGCATAACCAGCTGGTCTGTATCTTCAAGCTTTCTGGAAACAGTTTCAAAGGCAAGACTCGCTTCAGAAGATGCAGATACAACTTCATTAATAGATTCCTTGATATTATTCAGCTGAACACCGATAGTCTTTGACTGTGCAGTTGAAGTTTCAGAAAGCTTACGGATTTCATCTGCTACAACAGCAAATCCCTTACCTGCATCACCGGCATGCGCCGCCTCAATTGCAGCGTTCATGGCAAGAAGGTTTGTCTGACTTGCGATAGAAGAAATTGCATGGTTTGCATCCTGAAGCATCTTTGACTGATTTTCAATCTGTGTAATACGGTCGTTTACAGCCTTCTGCTTATCAATACCAACCTGTGAGTTGTTACGAAGATCAGAGAAGGAATTGGCCATCTTATCCATAGAATTATTTACAGAAGAAATATTGCCAATCATCTCTTCTACGGCAGCAGAAGCTTCTATTACACCACTCGACTGGTTCTGAACCATATTTCCAAGAGATTCGATATTTGAAGCAATCTCCGTTACAGCTCCGGCCGTCTGGTTTACACTCTGTGTCTGATTTTCAATCTGGCGCTTCATACTTTCGATATTTGAAAGGATTTCTGTAATTGAGCTTGCAGTATCCTGAGTAGAAGAACCAAGGTTTTCTCCGGCAACAAGAAGTTCATCTTTTGAAGCTTTTACATCACCAATAATATTCTGAAGCTTTTCACTGAATTTATTAAAGCCCTTTACAACAGCTCCAATTTCATCATTTGCATTAAATGAAAGACGTCGTGTTAAATCAGCATCGCCGGAAGCAATTCCATCAATTGCCCCACTAACTGTCTTAAGAGGTTTAATAGAAATACGGATTATAAACAGCATGATTACAAATGCAACAACCAGAGAAAATGCTGTCATGATAATCATTGCATTCATAAGGATTTCTATACCATTATAAAAGTCTTTATATGGAGCAACACAAACAGCACTCCAGTTAGTTTCTTCAACCGGAAGATAAGAAACCGCAAACTTCTGCTTTTTAATTTCATCATAATAAACTTCAGCCCCCTTTTCACCGTTCATAATACGCTGAATTACTGGCTTAAAGCCTTCTGAAGCATCATCATTTATAGTTTTCTGATCTTCAACATATTTCTTATCTGCATGAGCTACAAACTTACCGGAAATTCTGTTTATAACATAAGGATGTGAATCTTTTCCAACTACAAGAGTCTCAACTATGCGGCACAAATCTGTAGCATCTACAACAGAAACTACCTCGCCAATCTGTTTTCCGTTATTGTCATAATAAGGCTGGGCATAAAAGGTACTTAGCTTACCGTTTGTTTTAGACCATTCAGGATCTGTAATTGCACGCTGACCTTTCATGGAAATCTGCAAAAATTCACGTGTATGGCTGTCTTTGTACTGACCGGTTGTTGCATAACCCACACCTTTTTCATCGTAACATGCAATTCCTATATACTTATCATCATCTTTTACAATACTGTTGGCAAGTTCCCATTTTGATTTCAGATTAATTTCTGTATCTCTGAATACAGAAAGATTTGCAATTGCTTCAAGAAGTCTGACTTCACGGCTATTAATTGTCTGGATTTTTTGAGAAACTGTTTCTGCAAGGCTTATATTACCCCTCTCAACAGCTTTTGTAAGTTCGTATTTTGACTGGAGATAACTGAACGTAGTAATACACGCTGCAGTAACCAGAATTAAAGAAAGCATTGCGATTGAAAGCCTTGTCTTAATACCCATAAAATACTCCTCTTATAAAGACTTTCTATAATGAAGGTTATTATATCATTATTTTTTGAAAATTAAAAAGCTTAAAGTTCTTAAATAATAAAAAATTAAAGATTATTAAATCTTGATAAAAATGCCTTTGTTCGTTCTGCCTTTGGATTATTGATAAGCTGCATTGGCTCGCCTTCTTCCACAATAACTCCGCCATCCATAAAAATTATGTGGTTTGAAATATCGCGGGCAAAAGCCATTTCGTGAGTAACAACAACCATTGTCATTTTTTCTGATGCAAGTTCTTTGATTACTGCAAGAATTTCACCGGTAAGTTCCGGGTCAAGCGCTGAAGTTGGTTCATCAAAAAGAAGAACTTCCGGTTTAAGGGCAAGCGCACGGGCAATTGAAACACGCTGCTGCTGACCACCAGAAAGTTCACACGGATAAGCTTCTGCTTTTGCAGCAAGGCCCATGCGTTCAAGGAGATCCATTGCCATAGCTTCTGCTTCCTGCTTTGATTTTTTAAGAACACGAATCTGAGGTGCTGTAATATTTTTTAATACTGAATAATGAGGAAACAGGTTGAAATTCTGAAATACAAGTCCGCTTTTTAAAATGATATCATGACGTGTTTTTTTGTCTGCATAAACACCGTTTTCTACAAGAGTCTTTCCACAGATTTTGATTGTTCCGTCTGTTACATTTTCAAGCTGAGAAATACAGCGGAGCATTGTAGATTTTCCCGAACCGCTTGGACCGATAATACTCAATACCTCGCCCTTCTCTACAGAAAATGAGATTCCCTTTAAGATTTCAAGATTATCATTAAAAGTCTTTCGCAAATTTTCAACTTTGATTATTTCTTCCATATTTTCCTATTTTTATATAGAGATTGCTTCGCCTACGGCTCGCAATGACGTCATTGCGAGGAGCGAAGCGACGTGGCAATCCATTTTCAGTCAACTTAACTATAATAACTCAATTTCTTTTCTAATCGCTGAAAGGCAATCGAAACTACCCAGTTCATCACAAAATAGAATACACCGGCAATAAACAACGGAACAAAAGAGAACATAGCACCCTGTCTTTCCTTTGCAACCATAAGAAGCTCAGAAACTCCAATTACAGAAACAAGAGCGGTATCCTTTACAAGTGTGATTACCTCGTTTCCCATTGCAGGGACAATACGCTTAATTACCTGAGGCAATACAACTCTGAAAAAAGTCTGCGAAGGTGTGTATCCCAAAACCTTTGCCGCTTCGTACTGACCTCTAGGAATAGACTCAATTCCTCCGCGGTAGATTTCTGCAAAATACGCAGCGTAGTTTATTGAAAGCGCTACAATGGCAGCGGCAAAACGATTCCATCTGAAAGTAACGTCATAGCCACGTGAAATGAGCCAGCGTACAAAAAGGCCTGGTCCAAAATAAACGACCAGAAGCTGGAGCATAAGAGGAGTTCCACGGATGATTAACAAAAAAACATTTGTTGTTCCACTAAGCAGCTTGTGTCTGGACATTCTGCCCATAGCGATTGGTAAGGCAAGTGGGATAGAAAAGATTATTGTAAGAAAAAAAACTTCAAGCGATGTAACAGAACCGTTAAGCATCGCATGAAGCATTTTGATATATCTGTCAGACATTATTTAATAGTAGAAATATCGCGGCCAAACCACTTCTGGCTGATTGCTGTTACAGTTCCATCAGCCTGCATTTCTTTGAGAATTGCCCATACTGCATCACGCAATTCTGGTTCATTCTTTCTGAAGCCGATTCCGTAACCTTCGTTAGCAAGTGATTCGTTGATTACTCTAAAAGGCTTTTTTGTCTGAGCGATAGAATAGTTAGCAACAACACTGTCCATTACAACACCATCAAGACCACCAATATCAAGGTCGTTCAAGGCTGTAATATTATCTTTGAACATAATGATTTTTGAAATTGATGAAGCAAATGCTGCATTATCATCAACAGCTTCCTGTGCACTTGAACCGCTCTGAATACCAACGATTTTTCCTGTCATTCCGGCAAGAGAAGTAATTCCGCTGTCTTCGCGAACTACAAGTACCTGATCATTATTCAAATAAGCCTCTGTAAATGAAAGAGCCTTTCTTCTGTCATCTGTGATTGTAAAACCATTCCAGATACAGTCAATTTTTCCTGTTTCAAGTTCCATTTCCTTTGCATCCCAGTCAATTGGCTGAGCACGGAAATCAACACCAAGTCGTTTTGCAACTTCTTTTGCAAGGTCAATATCATAACCTACAATTTCGTTATCTTCACTTCTGAAACCAAGTGGAGGAAATGAATCATCAAGACCAAGTACAAAAGTACCGCGAGCCTTGAGTGCTTCAACAGCATCTCCGCCTGCCTTTTTATCAGTTTTCTTACAACCTGTAACTGCAATAAGTGCTCCAAGCATAAGAGCAGCTGCAATAAGTTTTTTCATAGTCTTACTCCTTAATATCATTATCCTTAATAAATTTCATAAGTTTATCTATCTGCTTCTGAACCTCAGATGGGGCTGGTCCGCCGATAGTTTTTCTGATTTCTACACACTTTGCAGGTGTAATCAGTTCAAAAATATCCTTTTCGAAAAGCGGTGAGGCTTTTTCGTACTCAGCAAAATCAAGTTCTTCGAGCAGGCAGTTTTTCTCAATTGCAATGCGTACAAGACCTGCAGAAACTCCATGTGCTGTACGGAATGGAAGCCCCTTACGAACAAGGTAGTCTGCAATATCAGTTGCATTAAGATAGCCACCGTCACAGCTTTTTGTCATGATATCCTTATTCCATTTTGCGGTACGAACCATTTCTGCAAAAATGCGTACACTTGAAATAACTGTATCATAAGCTTCAAAGAAGCTTGATTTATCTTCCTGCATATCGCGGTCATAAGCAAGAGGAAGTCCCTTCATCATTGTAAAGAGAGCAACCATATCACCATAAACACGGCCGGTTTTTCCACGGATAAGTTCTGCAAAATCAGGATTCTTCTTTTGCGGCATAATTGAACTTCCGGTACTCCACTTTTCACTAAGATCAATAAAGCTGAATTCTGTTGTTGACCACAAAACAATTTCTTCACAGGCACGAGAAAGATGCATCTGTAAAATAGAAAGATCAGAGGCAACTTCAAGGTAATAGTCGCGGTCTGAAACTGAATCAAGGGAGTTATCAGTTACTCCACCAAAACCAAGAAGTTCTGCTTCGTAGGCACGGTCAAGCGGAAGACCACTTCCGGCAAGAGCACACGAACCAATTGGTGAAAGGTCTGCTCTTTTTGCGGCATCTCCAAGGCGTGTAAAATCACGGCTGAACATCCAGGCCCAGGCACAAACATGATGTGCAAGAGTTACAGGCTGAGCGTGCTGCATATGAGTAAAGCCTGGAATAAGTACATCTTTATTTTCAGTTGCAATATTTGTAAGGACTGAAATAAGATTAAGAACTTCTTTCTGAAGGTCTTTAATCTGTGAACGAAGATAAAGCTTTTCGTCCAGAGCAATCTGGTCATTACGGCTTCGGCCTGTATGAACCTTTTTTCCAGCCTCACCAATTCTGTCTGTGAGGGTTGCTTCAACAAAAGAATGGATATCTTCTGCAGAAAGATCTACCTTAAGCTTGTCTGCCTGTAAATCATCTTTTATTGAATTAAGTCCATCTATAATCTGATTTTTTTCATCTTCAGAAATAAGGCCTGTTTTACAGAGCATTTTTGCATGAGCAATGCTTCCATCAATATCAACAAAAGCCATTCTCATATCATCATTTATGGAAGTTTCAAACTTAACAGCGTCTGCATCTGGACCTTCCTTAAAACGTCCGTGCCACAAAGCTGCGTGATTGTCGTTAGTAATTGTACCGTGCTTTGACATAATTTTATTATATAAAAATCTAGTCTTAATTTCAATTCAGAATAAAACGTATAAAAAAAGGCGGGTGCCGTTAGACACTCGCCTTTATTAATTACCTGATGTTCATTTTACAAATTATTATTTGTTGATGTCATCAAGGTAAGACTGAAGTTCGTTTCTGATTCCTTCAAGTGACTGCTGTGGAGCAACCTGAGTACCAGCATACCAGTCCCAAGAAATTCTTGAGTAGTTGTTGTTGAAGTTAGGGAGAAGCCACTCAATGAATCCGATGTTGTTGTCTCTCATCATCTGCATTGTTTCATCAACAGCGCGTGAATCGCGGAAGTTAGTATAGTAGCTTTCCTTCCAAGCTTCTGGATCATCATAACCTGGTACAGGATCTGTCCAGAGGTCATAGATTTTCATGATCTTGTTAATCTTATCCTGTGAGTAGAATGCAGGGATAACGTTCATGTTGTCTGTATTTGTTGTGAATGCTTTTCCTGGTTCTTTTGATGGCCAGCAAACCATACCCCAGTCATCCTTCATATCCTGAAGCATACCGTTAGCATTTGAATCGTACTGCTGGTTGTCATAGAAAGCAGCCTTTCCGTTCATGAAGTCAGACTTGAAGTAGTCCCAGTTAGCACCTTCACCCTGTGGAATCTGATACTTAGAGAACAAATCACGAGCAAAGTTCAAAGACTCGATGAGTTTTGGATCATCAAAGTTCAACTGATATTTTCCGTTTGAATCAACTGTTACAAGTGATGTTCCGTTACCCAAAAGTGCTGGGATAAGAGTTTCAGAGTTGAAACCTGCAAGACCATACTGGTCAATTACACCATCGTTGTCTGTATCTTTTGTAAGGTTAGCGAGCATTTCTTCGAATGTAGCCCATGACCATTTTCCATCTCTCTGGAGATTGTATGGTTCGTCTGGATCATATCCGTTTTCTTTAAGAATTCTCTTGTTGAAGTAGATACAAGCACGTGGTTCTGGATCGCTAGCAGCGAATGTATATCCAGGAATTACGTTGTTAACAGCCTTGTTCCATTTCTTATCTGTCCAGTCAATTCCTGGAACTTTAGAAACATCTGCCCAAAGGCCCTGTGTATAACCAGGAATAGCAGAACGTCCATCAATAATGAAGATACGTGCATCATCAGCACCTGTAATACAGTAGTTAGCTACTTCTGTTGGGTGTTCACTCCAACCATCACCACGCTGTACACACTTGAAGTTATAAGTCTCTTCAAGATATGTGCGGTATGCAAGCTGATCTTCCTGTGCTTTATTAGCAGGAGCTGGAGTTTCTGTACCAGACCACCAGTCAAAAACAACTACTTCAAGACCACCAAAGTCATAAGCCTTCTTAGTTGCAGGGTCTTTCTGAACCTTAAGTTTTGAATAATCACCATTAGCAGCTGCTTCAAGAGCGGCTTTAGATGATCCACCTTTTTTTGCTGATGATCCACCAGCTTTGTTACATCCAGTAAGTGCAAGAGCGAGCACTGCTGAAGCTGCAACGATAGCAATCTTTTTCATAATTTATACTCCTTTTTTTTATGCCGTAAACCAGCAATATTGCCTATTTACGTAAATTATAACACCACTTTTCAGAAATTGTATACGAAATTTCACCTAGGTTTATGGTGATTCGCTTTTGGTTACATCTTAACACCAGTACTTGCCAAACTTTCTACGAACATTCTCTGACAGAAGATGTAAAGAATGATTACAGGGAAAATTGACATTAATGTTGCTGTTGAAAGAATTGCATTTGCATAACCAGTTGGAACAATCGCAGTACCACCATTAAGCTGTGCAAGATAACCACCAAGTTTTTCAACTACGTTACCAAGGTTTCCAGCAAGAAGCTTGATTTTTCCCAAGAACATATTTGAATAGAAACCATCTGTCCACTGCCATACAAATGAGAAGAGGAAGCATGATGTAATGATTGGTTTTGCACCAGGTACCATAATTCTTACAAAGGTTTTAAGCGGGCCACAACCGTCTACATAAGCAGCCTCTTCAAGTTCAAATGGGAAGCCCATAAAGAACTGGCGGATCATAAAAATGTAAAGTCCATTTTTAAGTCCCTGACAGGTCAAACACATCATAAGATATGGAAGCATATTACCGCGAAGGTTTATTGTTTTTCCAAAAAAGTTGAAATATCTGAAACTCAAAAACAATGAAGTTTGAATTGTCTGTGGTGGAATAACAATAATAAGGATTACACAGAAAAACCAGAATCTCTTAAGCGGGAACTGGAAGCGTGAGAATCCATAACCAACAATACTACACATTGCAACTTCAATTACAGAAACAAGCAGAGAAACCCAGATTGTATTAAACAAAGTTGTCTTATATTCAAGAAGAATGCTGGCAATCTTCCAGTTTGCAAGTGTAAAATGCTTTGGAATAAGTATGATTGTTGTATCATACAAATCTCTTTCAGACATAAAGCTTACTGAAATCTTATTCAAAATTGGCTGTATAATCATAAAGCACATTCCGAACAAGAGGATAAATCTGAAGAATGAAAGAAGATATTTCTTTATAGTCTCTTTAAGAAGAATGCCGTCTGAAGCTTCATTTCGTTCCCAGAAGTTTGCACGTCTTGCGGCAAGTTCAGCTTTCTTTGAAGCCTTTTGTACTTTCTTTTCATCTTTAGTCATAGTTATACACCACCTTTGAAATAATAAATGAAGAAATACCAATCAGGAGCATACAGATAACAAAGTATGACCAGGCCATAGCCGCACTAAAGCCGTATTCCATAAGCTGCATGTTATCATTGATTTTGGTCATAATTTCATTATCAGTCTTCATAAAGAAGTCTACAATTGTATAAATCCAGCAAACAGGAAGCAAAGGACTTACCATAGGAATTGTGATTTTACACATGCTTTCCCAGGCAGTACATCCTTCCATCTGAGCAGCTTCATACATACTTGGAGAAATATTCTGCAAACCAGAAAGGAAGATGATAATCTGAATACCAGATGCCATTGCAACATCATAAATAGAATCAATGATCTCAAATACCTTTTTAAAGGTTTTACCACTAATTCCGCTTAAACCCTCACTTGATGAAACAAGAATTCGTTCCAGTACATCTGTAATACTGTTTACATTACCTGCTTCTTCAATAGAGTTTTTAATCTGTGTCATAAGAGCATTGTTAGTTTCAAGTCCAAGAAGTACTCCCGAAGAAAGAATTACTGCAAGGAAGAAGATTGAACGTGCAAGTGTTCTACCCTTAAATTTCTGATTAAGCAGAAGTGCAACAAAGAAGCTGAATACTACAGTAGCAATTGAACGGTAAATCATATTACCAATTCCTTCTACGAGCATTCTGTTAAACTCAGAGTCTACAAGGAAGGCTCTCTTAAAGTTTGCAAAATGATTGTTCTCAAGAGAGAAGCCCTGTGTAGAAATGTTTACCTGCGAAAGCGCCATCTGCAAAGAACCAAACAGCGGCTTTACCATCAGGAAAATAAAACCGATTATAAACGGCAATATAAAAAGATATCCGTAAAGAGCTCTGCGACCCATCAGCCCTATTTTTCGTTTTTTCATTTTAGTCCTCCACCGCAAAAACTCTATAGTCTCTTTCAGGAATATGCTGTCTTGTAGAAGTCCAGAAATCTGAATAACCAAAGTTTACGTATACAACATAACCATTATCAAAGGTTGTTTTTGTAACCTGTTCAGAAACATATTCATGATCAACAATCAGGCAGTTTGCAACTGCGGCCAATTCTTTATTATATCTGTTGTAAGAATCTTCAAGTTCATCTTTCCAGGAATCAAAACAGCTTGAATAATATTCTGTGTAATTTGTATCCTGTAATTTCTTTGGAGAAGCCTGCATAAACGAATAATAAAGTCCTGCACCAGTTTCTGCAGATTCAAGAATAAGCTGGTCTTTTTCATAACCAAGATTGATAGGTGAACCTGCATAGTTTTTATAACCATGCAATGCAATCTGATAGAATGGAACATTCTTATCAACAATTGCGTAATCGTTTCCGTGAAGTTCCATGTTTGTAATGAAATCAACATAATTAAGGGTATAATCGTTACCGGCATTTACCATAACGCCAAGCCCCTTATCATTTGCATCCTTCATCTTATCCTGCTGAGCCTGTCTTGCAGACGCGCGGGTTGTTACATGCTTTTCATTAAAGTCTGATGAAAGAGTTTTTCCGTTATCACTATATGAAATACCATCAAGACCAAGTTTAGAAGCGCTCTTTGTTAGTACATCTGCACACTTATCGCGCAAAGCCTGGCGCAAAAGATAATAGTTATCTCTACCATCATCTTTACCATACCAGATGGTTGAGTATTCACTAAGCTTACAAAGTTCATCACTTACAAAGCGTGCTGCATCTCTATATTTGAAGAAGCCCTTGAACAAGCCAGTTCTGTACTGTGTCTGAACTGAACCGTCAAGATAAAGCTTTGCAGAAGAATCTTCTGTAGACTTTACAAGCTTTTTAAATCCACCCTTTCCACCAAGGCTCTTAATAAAGCGCACTTTATTGAGCATTGTTGAACGAATACCTTCATTGATAAAGCCTGAAAGTTTGTAGCTGACATTATTCAGTTTCATTTCATCAATCTGCTCAATAATATCTGCTGCTTCCTTATAAGTTGTAAGTGCATAAGGCTTTGTCTTTGGCATTCCCAAAACCTGCTGTTTCTTTTCAACAGCACCAATAAGTTCTACTGCAAGTGGAATATCCTTGTTCTGTGTCTTTTTAGCACCGGCAAACAGATAATTTCTGTATTCCTTAGCCATATCAACATAAGAAGGAGCTTCAACAAATACGAAAGACTGTTTAATCACTTCTCCCTTTGGAAGTGCATTTTCATAAATATACTGCTTACTTGTAGTACGTGCAGAAACATCAAACTCTTCGCTGTGAAGCATTTTATAGTCAAAGCGAGCATAGTTGTAACTTCCAAGTTTTCCTGCAATTTCTGCAGTTACACCGGCATATTCTGCACCAGAATTAATAATAGAAATAAATCCAGAATCTCCATTTGCAATTCCAAATACTGGATATGTTGCACGGGTTTCGGTAACAATAGCCTTACGGTCCATTGCATAATCCCAACCATAGCAGTCTGCATAATATGTGTTCTGTCTTGTTTTACCGTTATTGAAGTTGATTAAGCTTCCGCCTCCATCTGGAACGAGGATGAAGCCTGTATCGGTATTGCTTCCAGCTCCAAAATATGGAAGAACAGAAACCTGTGTAAGAGGATACTTCAAGCGGTAAGAAATCTCATCAAAAGGAATTTCTACGCTAAAGCCTTTGTCGTCAAGTTTGTAAATAACAGAAAGGCTGAAAGCTGGAACTTCCTTAATATTTGTTTCTTTATAAAGTTCCTTGTTTTCAAGGTAATCCTCATAAGTAAAGCCCTGTTTTGCAAAAAGAACTTCCATCTGTTCCTTAATGTGGTTCTGCAAAGTTTCAAATACAAGGTACAGTGGCTCTTCTTCAATTTTTGGATACTTTGCAATCATTGCATCACGTTCATCACCCTTAAGACTGCTCATTGTATATTTGTGATAAGAACGCTCAAGTGCACGAGTATCTGTTTTAGAAAGACCCTCTTCCCACTTTTCAAGATCTGACTGATAAAGAATAAGAGGGAAAATATATTCACGATCCATCTGACCAATTGTATAGTCTACACGGATTTCCTGACCATTCTTTGAAACTGTATAAAACTTACGCTCTACACTGTTAGAGAAAATATCATAAACTTCATCTGTACCGTTCTGAGTAGAATACTTTACAAGCAATGGAGAACGCATATTGTTCTTTTCGCTTGGAAGAGCAATTTTATCTGACTGAACAGCTGGTGGGTTTGAATACCATACATGGCCATTCTTTTTCTGAGTAACAGTAAACTGTGTAGTTCTTGAATCAAGTTCAAACTTAATATTGTTATTCTCAAGAATATAAGTTTCTGGCTGCTGTTCTTCATTGTACTCATAATATTCCAATGGAGGCTGTACTGCCTGTGCAACCATAACAAGGCGAATAACTATATATGTAATAAAACCAAGAATAGCTAAAGTGAATCCAAAGCCAACCCAGAATTTTGGTGTAGGTTTATGGAATTCAAAAGTCTTTGTCTTCATTGGTTTTGGAGGTCCAATATACCAGTCTGGATATTTAGATCTCTTTGCTTTTTTTGCTTTCTTTTCTTTTTCGTCTTTCATAAATATCCTTCCTTCGTCAGTTCAACCTGAAGATTACTTCTCGCCCAAGGGAAACGAAATAGTTAATTCCCTGCGAAATCATACTGAAGAACAACAGCATGATAAAAATAAAGATGAGCATTCCGAAAATGGTAAAAATTGTAAACAACAATGTTTTTCCAAATCCGTACTGATGAATCATCATCATTGCCATAAAGATAAGAACTGCACACCAGATAATTGAGATGGTATTAAACACATCGTAGAATGCTGCTTCATCTTTTGTAACAATATTACTAAGGATGATGATAGGAATCTGAATCAGCGGATACGGAGTAAGCGCGTAGGCAGATCCCATATAAATATCTCCAAGATGACCTTTTCCGTCGAACAGGGTTGTAAGAGCCCAGTTACAAACACAGAAAATCAAAAGTGGAATAAGGATTGATGCAAACTCTTCAAAAATGTTTACTTCTTCCCAGTGAACATTCATTACAACAAAGCTTGTAAAACGAAGACGCCATACACTGGTAAGCAGAGTAAGAATTACAATAAAGTTTGCTGCGGCATATGAACCACGTTTTGCGTGAATCAAATCCCAGAAACCATCTGCCGGATGGAATATTACATAAAGAGAATACTTGAGAGTATCTCGAAATCTTACATAAGTTGATTTATCTGTAAGCTTTTTTAATCTTCTTGTTATATAACTCATAATGAATTGATCTCCCATTTAATTCTTTTTACCCATCCGATAACAAGAGGGATAAGAATAATTACTACTACAATAATTGTAAGCCATGCAAAGTTTTTCTCAATCCATTCCTTACGGTAATACTTGAATGCCTTAGAATAATCGCGGCGGTCACGCTTAAGCTTAAAATATTCCATTGCATCCTTGTATCTTTTCTGGCGGAGATAAGCTTTACCCAAACCAATATATGCAAGATCATAGTTACCGTTTAACTTAAGTACTTTTTCCCAGGTTGCTGCTGATTCATCATATTCACCAACAGAGAACTGTTCCTCTGCAGTATAAATAAGATTACAGTAATCTGTAGGAGTAAATACTGTAAGAGAAGCAGATGTAGAATCGAGTACGAAGAGGTCTTTTCCAATGTGCTCAAGAGAAGAAGCCTTACGGAAGTTTCCTTTTGTATTACCCTTTCCACCAAAGCTGAACAAAAGATAGCCCTGATTATTGTAGGCAAAAATACGTCCACGGTTTTCATCAAGAGCAAGATAAATCTCGTTATCTAATACTGTAATATCAGACATTCTTGAAGGACCAGAAACACCACCGGCATTACCCCAGATAACATCACCAATAGGATATTCGTATCCATTCTGAACAAGGATATCTGTACCAAGAGCATTCAAACGGCGGATTGGAGCAGCCTTGCCGGAACGAAGATCATATTCCTCAAAGCTTGCAGTTACTGCATAAATCAATCCTTCTTTATCAATAAAGCAGTTAGAATATTCTGTAGGAACAAAAGATTCCATTCTGGCTTTCTGTGCTTCTGTTGCAAACTTCTTCCACAAAAGATCAATAGGATTAACAATTACTTTTGTTGCTCCGTAATATCCCTGGAAAGAACCATCTGCTTCATACTTCAAAAATCCTTTTGTAACGTTCTTTGAAAGAAGGTAAACACGGTCTTTTGAATCTGCAATTACTCTTGAAGGAAGATAAGCCTTGCCTTTTTCATAGGTAGGATCATCTGGCTCTGTAATTACAAGAAGAACATTAAGATCCTTATCTGTTTTAAGAACACGACCATTCTGTGTATCTGCAATAAATAAATATCCGTTTGGACTTACATAAATATCCTGTGGAGCTTTGAAGGTTGTATTTTCGCCAACAAGTGGGCTGTCGTTTACACGATCAATTACCTTTACCAGTTCCAGAGTTTTTTTCTGAGTATATGTAAGAACAACAATACGGTTATTATCTGTATCTACCAGATAAATTGTGTTTCCATCTGCGAACAAAGATGTAGGATTTTTCAATGGCTTATCCAAACCTAAGTCGTTTGCATAAAGCACATGAGAAACACGATATGCATCTGGAGACTTTTCTATATCATCCCAGAAGTTATAAGTATAAGTATCTGCTTTTGCAAAAAGTCCTGCACACAATGTGAAAAGACTTGCAATTAATAAAAATATCTTTCGTCTATTCATACCGCTAGTCCTTTAATCCAGATGTTGCCATTGTTTCCATAATCTGACTCTGAGAGAAGATAAAGAAAATAATTGGCACTGACATTGTCAAAACGATTACAGCGTTCTGCTGTCCCTGACGTGCAATTACGCCGAGAGCGGCAACCTGATCCAAAGCATAACGAAGCATTTTCTTACTTTCAGTATAGATGTACTGAATCTGTGCGTTATTCCAAAGATTCTGAATAGAGAAAATTGAGATTGTAAGCCATGCAGGTTTTACGTTTGGCATTACAAGCTTAAAGAAAATCAACAATTCACTTGCACCGTCAATCTTTGCAGCCTCTACGAGAGACATTGGGAAGCCGTCCATAAACTGCTTCATAAGGAAGAGTCCAAGAGAACCACCGATTGCAGGAAGAATAAGTGCCCAGTAAGTATCTACCATGTGAAGTTTACACAAGATAAGATAGTTAGGAATACCTGTTACATAACCATTGAACATAAGTGCAATAACTGCAACGCGGAAGAAAAGCTGTCCACCAGGGAAGCGGTATTTAGCAAGTACGTAAGCAGCCATAGAAGCAATAATTACATGACCAAAGGTACCAACTGCAGTGATAAACACTGTATTCCATACATAGCGTGAAAGAGGAACCCAGCCCTGGCTCAAAGTTACAAACAGATCAGAGAAGTTATCTGTTGTAGGATGCTTTGGAAGAATTGTAGGAGGATTCTTAAGAACCTCATCCAAAGGCTTTAATGAGTTACAAACAGCCCAGAAAAGTGGGAACAACATCATCAATGAACAGATTCCAAGGAAGATGTAGATTCCGACATCACCACCGATAGAACGGTTTGGCTTACGGCGGAATTTGTAATGATGAATTGTCTGTTCTTTATATAAATTCTTAGATTTCATTTTCAGCACCCCCTATTAGTGTCCTACTCTATTCAAGAGTGCCTGAATAGCTTTATTACAAAGAATCATTGTAATAAACAATACAGTTGCAATTGCAGAAGCGTATCCCATTTCAAAGCGTGTAAAGCCGTAGTCAAAAAGATGAGTTACGATTGTACGTGCACAATAGTCAGTAGAAGGATAACCTGCAAGCTGCATTGGAATATCACATACGTTGAAAGCAGTTGTGATTGACATTACAGCTCCGAACAGCAGCATAGGCTTCATGTTTGGAAGTGTAATGAACCAGAGTTCCTGCCAGCGGTTCTGAATACCGTCGATATAACCGGCTTCATACTGAGCCTTATCAATACCCTTAAGACCAGCTACGAATGAAAGAAAGCCTGTACCAAGTGAAGTCCACAGGATTACAGGAACAATAACCTTCATTACATTCTGCGGATTTGTAAGGAACAGAATTGGTGTATTTGTAAAACCGTGTGTAATAAGGAAGCGGTTAATCCATCCGTTAGCATCATCATTGAACAACTGCTTGAATACTACGAAGGCAGTTCCCGAAATAGATGGTGCATAGAAGAAGAATACAACCAGAGTACGAACCCACTTTGGAAGCTCATTAATAAGCCATGCAAAAATAAACGCCATGATGTATCCGACTGGTCCTGTGATGATGGCAACAAGGAAAGTATTCTTGATTGCGATAGTAAATACTTCATCTTCCAGGAACAGGTTCAGATAGTTTCTAGCTCCAATAAAATCTGGCTTTTCCAAAATATTGTAGTTAGTAAAACTAAAATAAATTGAAGTAACCATAGGAAGTACATAGAATGTAATAAAAAGTACTGCATACGGCAGCAGGAAAGCATAACAAACCTTATTCTTTCTTGCATTTCGAACTAAATCAGAAGCCGCAAGTCTTTTTTTAGCTAAATATTTAGAAAACTTTTCATTCATGATTATCTCCTGACTAATCCTCTGCTACAGGCAGGTTAAATTCCTGTCGCTTACGAGTAAGCTCTTCGTTGATTTTACGAGTGTAATCAATAAGAGTTTCACGAGCATCATCCTGCTCATTAATTACTTTACGTGTACCATTTACAATGTGTCGTGGAGTATAGTAACTACCAGGAACTTCTGGAACACCTACAGTTTCATTAAGAGAGTTTTCAAGAACACGAATCTGACTTGTGTTCCATGAAAGCTGCTTCAAAGCATCAACGTTTGCTGTTGTATAACGAGCAGAAGCACCAAGCAAAGCTTCCATTTCACGTCCAAAGCGAACCTGAACATCTGTAGAAACCCACCACTTCATAAACTCCCATGAATCTTTCATACGAGTTTCATTTTTCATAACTTCATTCCAGGTCTTTTCATCGATTCCAGGAATAATACCTTCTTCAAAGGTCTTTCCGTTATTATCGCTGTAGGCAAGTTCAGGAAGATTTGAAAGGTCAAGGTCATCAAGATCTATACCCTTCTTAATCATCATTGTACAAACACCACCAGAAACATTTGCACGGTTGATATTTCCATTTTCATCCATTGTTCCTGGGAGATATGTGAAGTCCCAAAGTCCACGGATTTCTGGAGCACCAACAACGATTGTGTTATAGGTAGCATAGTTAGCAACACCAATTGCCATTTCACCTGTACGGAAGCGGCTCATAAAGTCATAAACGATTGGAAGACCGAAGTTGTTGTAAAGGCTTGTATATGTCTTAAAGGCTGCAATTCCAGCTTCACTGTCAATAATAGATTTTGTACCTTCTGCGTTATAAAGCTGTCCACCTCTCTGATATACCATTGAATAGAAGGCAGACATATCTGGAGTTACAATATTAGGATATGGAACACCTACAGAAATGTTATTACCCTGCAAGGTAGGAAGGATATCAAAAAGATCATCCCAAGTCTGAGGAACTTCAAGTCCCAGCTGCTCAAGAATATCTTTACGGTAGAACAAAAGGTTAAAGCTCTGAGTTTCAGGAAGCGCATAAAGTCCCTTATTATATTCAAAAGGAACATAGGCACTTCGCTTAAAGCTTTTCAGAACTTCATCACAATCATCAAAACGTCGGAGGTTTACGTTTGCATTACGCAAAGCATAGTCAACCGGCTGGTTCTGAGAAGCAGAAATAACAACATCTGGTCCGTTACCAGCAACTACGGCTGTAAGAAGAGCATCAAGCTTGATGAGCTTTACGTTTACATTAATTCCATGCTCTGGAGTAAAGCTGTCATCAATCATGTTTTTAAGAACCTGGCTCTGATCACGACCGGTAACAATCCATACTTCAATCAAATGATCTGCATCTTTTTCGTAAACACTTCCCAAAGCAGCAGAATCATAAAGGTAAGAGTTGATGAATGAAGTTACTTCATGTCCAACATTCTTAAAGAAGTTAGAACGGTCTGGCTTAATCTTATCGTTTGCACTCTGAACAAGAATATAGTCAATATCAAGCTTTGTTTCTGTCATTCTAAGCATTGAAGCTGCAAGAGTTGTTGTGTTTTCCTTGAAGTTAGAGAAACTCTTTGTAATCTTATCCGGATGCTTGTAGAACTGTTCAAGCTGGAAAGCAAGAACTTCTGCCGGAGAAATCTGATCTGACTTTTCACCTGTGATGGCAATAAAATCATCAATAATTTTATAAAGGCGCTTACTTTCAAGAAGCATTGCGTCAACTTCGTTTGGATAAACCTTCTTGATTTCGTAGTCGCGGTTCAAGTCTGGTGTATAACCTGTAAGAACAAGAATTGTACGATAGATAACATTCAAGCGGTATACAGAATCCTGTACTTCCTGAATTACTTTACCAATATCACCAAGAGTTGCTTCAAGGCGGATTTTATGAGTTCCCTTTGTAAGATAGAACTTGTAAGGCTTTTTATCACCGTCTGAAAGTGTTGCAAACTGCCAGTCTGAATCATATTTAAATCCAACTGACTTTAATGAATCAACAGGAATTTCACCATCAATATAAACAGAACGGCAAGAAACATAACCACGCTGGAAGAACTGTCTTGCTTTAAGAGAAATTGTATACCAGCCGTTTTCAGGAACTTCAAGTTCCCATTCAATCCACTGACCAGGGATCTTCCATGAATCACCACCAGTGTAGTTCAGGATTGTCTGTTTTGTACTGTAAGGTTCAGTAATTGCAGAAGAACGGTCATAGCGTGCGAACAAAGAAGGATCTGAACGTACTACAGAATCTTCTCCCTGCACCTTAATAGAAATATTTTTTCCTTCGTAGTTTTCTGGTTTTGAAGGCTGTTTTGCAAGATACTGCTCATAAGTATCATATTTTAAAACAGGACAAAGGGTAATACCACTGATAGCCATTGGCTCACTTGTAGATTCAAGTTTAATTGTATTTATACCCTTCTTGAAGTAGAATTTATAAGGATCAACTTCATAACCGAGATCACTCTTATAATATACGTCCTGATAATCAAACACTTCAACCTGTGTTGGACGGATACTGTTTCCACGGTTATCATATTTTATTGGACCGCCGTCTTTCCATAAACGGAAGAACGTAAGTGTATCTGCACCGCTAAAAGGCATTTCGCCGTTAATATACAAAATACGTTCCATATTTACGTTTCGAGAAGGAACGCCAATGTATTCCATTTTGATGTTATAGAAGCCTGCTTCCGGTACATCAACAGTCCAGGTTACAGAAGAATCTTCCTCTGTAAAAACAACATCTTTTCCCTTGTAGTTCTTTTCTACACGAACACCAGTTGATTCTGATGCATCATAATCAAGAACATTTACAGCAACGCGAGACGAAACTGATTTAGCAGAAGAATTCTCCTCTAAATACTCCTTGTAAGTTTTTGTTGTGTAAGAAGTTCCGACATTTGTAGATAAGTCATAGTTTTCGTATTTGCTACGAAAATCTTTTTCAGGAAAAAAGCTCGGGATCGCAAAAATGAGAATGATAACAACAATTGCTATCAGGACATTTCGCAACGTTTTATTAATTTTTATTCCTACCATAATAGAAACATTCTATCATAAGTATAGTTTTATACCATAGGAAAAAATTCTTACAAATACATGTTATGTAAAAAAGCCGACCCATCACATGAGTCGGCTCGCAAGTGTTTAGTCTTTCTTAAAGTAGCTGTCAAACTCTTCATCTGAATGCAGTTTTTCGTTCTTTTCCGCATTCTTTTTCTTGTCAGAAGTTCTTTCGTCTTCCGGATTTATATTTGCACTTTTAAGATTTTCTGTATCATCTTCAAAACCTTCTTCATCATTATATGGCATTACAATGCAGGCAATAAGATAAACGATGAGTCCGGCACCCTTCAAAAGACACAGAAGAGCAGCAACAATACGTACAATTGTAGGATCCATGTTGAAGTATTCTGCAAGACCACCGCAAACTCCACCAATCATCTTATTCTTTCTTGATTTATAAAGTCTTTTCTTTTCCATAATTATCATCTCCTTCTATATATATATCTTCTATTTAATATCAATATTTACAGAACCCATTCCACAGTTTACAGAGAAATGGTTTGCAAGCTTCTGATTATTGTAGATCTGGCATACACCACTCTTCTTTTCACCATTGAAGCGGAAGTCTCCAAGTCCAACCTTTGCATCGTAAGAATAGTTTTTAGGATCTCCCTTAAGATCAAGCTTCATATTTCCCATTCCGCAGTCAAGGTTTACAACTCCTGTGATGCTTCCTGCAAACTCTAAATTTCCCATTCCGCAACGCATATCGATTTTTCCACCGAATACACCGTCAAGAACAAGATTACCAGCTCCAACATCAATTGCCCCAGAATCACATTTTACAGAAATCTTTCTTGAAACAAGCTTTCCGGCTCCCACTGCAATACGACATTTTCCAATCTCTGCATTCTTTGGAACTGTAACAAGAACTCTTGGCACAATTCGACTTCTTCTGTTATGACTCCAGAAATTAAGATTAAAACGCCTTGTATTGCTCACAACAAGAGTTCCTTCTTTATTCAAGTAGCAGTTAAGGCACTCTTCTGGAAGTCCACGGGTTTCAATGCAGTATTTATCGCCTTCAATAATAGCAACTTCAGCTGCACCAAAATCCATAGAAAGATTCTTTACCTGAGATTTTGTAAACTCAAAGTAAAGAGCATCAATGCTGCATCCATCCGGGTTACCCTCTTTTGCACCGTCAGAATCAGAATTATTGTTTGAATCCCCTGATTTTGTATCTACGAGCGCATTTGCAAACTTTTCAATGATTGTTTTTGCAAGCTCTTCAGGAGTGCCGAGCTCCCGCATTACCTTTTCGTCATCACCAGCTTCATCAAAATAATCTGAATAATACTGAATTGCTTCTGCCTGCTCATCACTTGTAAGCGACATTATGCTTGATTTCAGTTCATTTAAATATTCTTCTCTAGTCATATTTACTTATCCTCCGATTTCTTACCCATTAAGATTTCGTCTACACCATTTCTAAAAAGTACCCATTCACTTCGGTACTTATCCAGCAGAATCATACCATTTGAAGTTATCTTATAGTATCTTCTGTTCCTGCCTTGAAACTCCATATCGTAAGTTTCAAGGTAACCGTCCTTCTGGAGTCGCCTCAGCACCGGATAAAGGGTACTTTCGGAAACATCCATAATTTTACGGACATCCTGCGTAATCTTGTAGCCGTAGGTTCCTTCAAGGCTTACAACAGCCAGAACCACAGCATCAAGCAAGGCAGAACCCGCGGTAAACACCATAGAATCCTCCTTCGCTTTTATAATATTGTTTAGATATCTATATTATATAATATATAATATTATAACACTAAAAGTCAAGAAAATTGTTACTTTTAGAATAAAAAAATGCCTAAAATCGAAGAACCGTTAAAAACAAAGCGCTTTAGCGGTTTGTTTAGGTTCATCGAAAAAACGGCACAGAGCGAGATTAATCGAGCGACTTTAAAAAGAAAAAGGCAGATTCCCGAAGAAATCTGCCTAAAATCTTTAAATTAGATATGAAGTTTTATATTACATTCCATAAGTAGAGATGAATACACCGGCTGCAATTGCAGTTCCGATTACACCTGCTACGTTTGGTCCCATTGCGTGCATCAAAAGGAAGTTTGTAGGATCTTCGGCCATACCAACCTTGTTTGCAACGCGGGCTGCCATTGGAACTGCTGATACACCAGCCGAACCGATAAGCGGATTAATCTTCTCTTTAAGGAAGAGGTTCATAATCTTAGCCATGATAAGACCACCCATTGTAGCAATACAGAAGGCAAGAAGACCAAGAACGATAATACCAAGTGAGTTAGCGTGCATAATCTTTTCCGGTGTCATCTGAGAACCTACACCAAGAGAAAGAAGAATAGAAACAATGTTCATCAATTCATTCTCTACAGTCTTAGAAAGGCGCTGAACAATTCCAACTTCCTTAATGAAGTTACCGAATGCAAGCATACCAATAAGAGGTGCTGCAGGTGGCAAAAGAAGAATTGTTACAACAAGCAAAAGCAATGGGAACAATACTTTTTCTGTCTTAGAAACAGGACGAAGCTGCTTCATTTTGATTGTACGTTCTTTCTTAGAAGTAAGGAGCTTCATGATAGGTGGCTGAATCATTGGTACGAGTGCCATGTAAGAGTACGCAGCAACCGCAATAACAGCCATCATTTCTGGAGCAAGCTTACCAGATACGTAGATAGAAGTAGGACCATCTGCACCACCGATAATAGCGATAGCACAAGCCTGCTTCATGTTATAGTCGATTCCAGGAATAAAGTTCATTGCAGCAACACCGAACAGTGTAGCAAATACACCAAGCTGAGCGGCACCACCGAGCAATGCTGTCTTAGGGTTAGCAATAAGCGGACCAAAGTCTGTCATAGCACCAATTCCCATGAAGATAAGCATTGGGAAGAACTCGTTTCCAACACCTGCATTGTAAATGATATGAAGCATACCATCTGGACCATCACCCATTCCAGCACCCGGAATATTTACAAGAATAGTTCCGAATCCGATTGGAATAAGAAGAAGAGGTTCAAAGCCCTTTACAACTGCAAGGTAAACAATAAGGAAGCCGATGGCGAGCATAACAAGTCTCTGCCAGCCCTTTACCGGATGAGCGGCAAGGTCAGCAGCGGCCTGAGCAGCCTGTTCTTCCTTTGCTAACTCCATAGCTTCCTTAGAAGCCTTTTCTTCTGCCATTTCTGCAGCAGTTGGAGTGTGAATCATTTTATAGATTCCGGTATTCTTTCCTACATTCTTGAAGAATGAAGAAACCGAAATAGGTTTAATATTTTCAGAGCCCTTAATGATTGTAGACGAAGCATAGCTCTTATCTGCACCTGCGGAACCTGATTTAGAAGCTCCACAGCCTGCAAAAGAAAGAACTACAGCAATCAGACATACAATAACAGTAGCTTTTAATACCTTGAATTTCTCAGTATTTTTGTTCAATTCTGTTTCCATTACTGTACCTCGGCCAAAGTAGCGCCCTGTGCAATCTGGCTGCCAGTTGCTGCGATAAAGTGAATCTTACCAGCGGCACCAGCCTTAATTTCCAATTCCATCTTCATAGATTCGATGATAATTACTGTTGTGTCAGGAGAAACTGAAGCACCTTCGCTAACTGCATAGCGGAGAAGTGTTCCGGCAACTGGAGCTGCAACAGGCTTTCCACCGGCAGATGCTGCAGGTGCTGGAGCCGGCTGAGCAGGAGCGGCAGCAGGGGCTGGCTGTGCAGGTGCTACAGGAGCAGCGGCAACCGGTGCACCACCAAGATTAGCCAGTGTCTGACCCTGTGCAATCTGAGTGCCTGGCTGTACAACAAAGCTGATCTTTCCGTCAGCAGGAGCCTTAACTTCGAGCTCCATCTTCATAGATTCAATAATGATTACTGTATCACCCTTCTTTACCTGAGCACCCTCGCTAACTGCATAGCGGAGAAGTGTTCCTGCAACAGGAGATGGCACTGGCTGTCCACCACTTACTGCAGCAGCGGCAGGAGCGGCAGCGGCTGCTGCTGGAGCGGCACCTGCAGCACCGAATGTTACATTATAAGCAGTACCGTTTACATTTACGCTCATGCTGTCGCCAGCTGGGCCTGTTGTAACATTGTAGCTTGTTCCATTAACATTGATTGTATAAGAACCACCCTTATTTTCTTTAGCGGCAGCAGCAGGAGCTTCTTTCTTAGCAAATGTAGCGGCTGCATCAACTGGTCCCTTAGAGCGTTCTGCAAAGAACTTAGGTGCAACATTAGGGAACATAGCGTATGTGAGAACGTCTTCATCAGAACCGTCACCACCAGCCTTCTTAGACTCTTCAACCATCTTGTCCCATTCAGGTTCAATAAGATCTGCAGGACGACATGTAACAACTGCATCCATATGATTCTGCTCAAGAGCCTTCTTAACAAGCTCTGGATCAGCATCAGTTGGGAGTTTACCGAACTTACCAGTAATAAGGTTACGGAAGTCCTGAGTCATTACTTTATATGGTCCCATAAGAACGTTCATAACAGCCTGTGTACCAACAATCTGAGATGTTGGAGTTACAAGAGGAACGTAACCTGCAGCCTTGTGAACCTTTGGAAGTTCAGCAAGTACAGCGTCCATCTTGTCGCCTGCATTCTGCTGCTTGAGCTGTGATTCGAGGTTAGAAAGCATTCCGCCTGGAACCTGAGAAAGAAGAATACGTGTATCAGCACCAAGGAAGGCAGATTCAAGAGATGAATAGTGCTTTCGAACTTCACGGAAGTAAGCTGCAATCTCAAGAAGAAGCTTTGTGTCAAGGCCAGTATCCATGTCTGTACCCTTGAGCATTTCTACTACAGTCTCTGTTGGAGAGTGAGAAGTACCCATAGACATAGAAGAAATTGCTGTATCAAGCCAGTCTGCACCAGCTTCAGCAGCCTTCAAAAGTGTTGCAACAGAAAGACCTGTTGTTGCGTGTGAGTGGATTTCTACTGGAAGATCAACCTTAGCCTTAATCTTCTGTACGAGGTCATAAGCTTCATATGGCTTAAGAAGACCAGACATATCCTTAATACAGATAGAATCTGCACCAAAGTCTGCATAAGTCTTAGCAAGTTCTGCATATTTTTCGTTTGTGTGGAATGGAGTTACGGCATAAGAAATAGCCATCTGAACATCTACGCCAGATTTTTTAGCAGCCTTTGTAGCACATTCCATATTGCGTGGGTCGTTACATGCATCGAAAATACGGAAACATCCGATACCGTTCTTTGCAGCAGTTGCAACGAACTTTTCTACTACATCATCAGCATAGTGCTTGTAACCAAGAAGGTTCTGAGCACGAAGCAGCATCATGATTTTGTTATTTGGAAGAGCTGCATGGAGCTTTCTAAGGCGCTCCCATGGATCTTCGTTAAGGAAGCGGATACAAGAGTCATAAGTTGCTCCACCCCATCCTTCGATATATTTGTAACCAACTTTATCAAGTTTGTCACAGATTGGCAGCATATCTGCTGTTGTCATACGTGTTGCGTGAAGACTCTGATGAGCATCACGAATTGCAAGTTCTGTAATTCCTACTTTAGCCATATATTATACCCCTATCTATATTTACGATTTTAATGCCTTGTCATGCACGGCTGCTGCGATTGCAGCAATAATAGCACCATCATTTCCGGCAGCCGAAGCAGCAGGAGCAGAAGCCACAGGTGTTTTAGCAGGTTCTTCCTTATCAAGCTTAAGTGCATGAATTACGGCTTTCATAATCGTCATGCAGATAATCAGAATAATGATGAAACTGAATACAACACACATACCAAGCAGAGTCAGAAGTCCGCTCTGACCAAGCATTCCTGTAATTGTCATATATGTATCCTCATAATCCCGGCGTACCGGGTAGCATTCAAAAAAAATCGAAACATTCGCCCGATTTTAATACAAAAAGATTATAATGAAACATGGCTAAAAGTTCAATTCACAGAAACCGTTTTCTATGTTAGAATAATTCAAAAGTTCTAAACAAATACCGTCATCCCGAACTTGTTTCGGGATCTACCAGTAGATGCTGAAACAAGTTCAGCATGACAGGAGGATATAATAAATGACAATCGCAAACTGGATTCTGCTCAGTATCATAATAATCAATACAGGTCTTATTATTCTTTCATGGATAAAAAACTTCAGCATCCTTCAGAAAATCTGCGAATGTATTATGATTCCTCTTTTTGGAGCAATGGATATTCTGATTCTTAAAGAATATCTTCCAGATTCCCTTCACCTTATGAAGGTTACTATTATTACCCTTGCACTGGTTACTATCTCTACAGTCTTCCTTTCTTTTGAAAAGGTAAAAATACTCAGAATATTAGGTAGAATTCTTGTTGTTTTAAGTGTTGTTTGCTGGATTACCCTTTACAGATCGGTTTTCTTCATATATAAGGTGCCACTCTGGCTTACACTTTTAATGGGATTTATTTATCTTGCAGGAACAATTACAGCAATAATTCTTTCCGGAAAACAGGAAATACGTTTTTACGCTCTTTTTGCGCTCAGTTTTGCCCTTTCTGCATATCTGCATTTCTGCAGCCTAATCTTTTTGTGCTTTGAAAAATCAGAAAATGGAATCATGCTTTTTGCAGGAACATCGGTTTTCATGTGTCTTACTGCATTCCACTTTATTAATCAGGCTAAGTTAAATTTTAAGCACGCCGGAAAAATCAGATACGGACTTTTGGTTGCGTCTCAGATTCTCATAGCGTGCTCTAATGTGCTGATGATTAGATGAGTCGGCAAGCTACGCTTGCCGACCTAACAATATATATCATCCCAGCCGTAGAGATTACCTTTCGAAATCTTTCCGCTCTTGAGGGCAGCGTCGAGCTTCACAAGGGATTCTACTGCACCAACGGCAAAGCCCTCGCGGCTTCTGGCTGTATGGGTAAGTTCAATAGTATCGGCAGTTCCATCAAAGAAAACCTTGTGAGTTCCAGGAACATTACCGCAGCGTGTAGAACTTACATGAAGCTGATTTGCAGCTGGTCTTTCGTGGAAAGCATCAGTTACAATTTCAGTTTTATTCTTATAACCAACCTGAATACGACGGGCAATTTCCAAGGCAGTTCCACTAGGACTATCTGCTTTCTGATTATGATGCATTTCCCATGTAGCAACATCATAATCTTTATATTCAGCCATAATCTTTGCAGCTTCTTCTACAATTTTATAGAACATATTTACACCGATAGAAAAGTTTCCGGCAGTCATAACTGTTCCGCCAACCTGCTTTGCATATTCAGCAATTTCTGCATGCTTGTCGTTCCAGCCAGTAGTTCCAACAACAAGAGGCAGTCCCAAAGGCAAAAGGGCTCGAACATTATCAATAACAGCAGATGGATGAGTAAACTCTATAACGCCCTCTGCCCCGCTTGATTTTACAGCGCGAACAATTGCATCTGTGTCGCCTGCAGCAACTTTTACTTTGGCATCATTAGCCAAAACATCTATAGTAGTAACAACTTCATGACCAGCCTTCTTTGCAGCCTGCTCAATCATGTGTCCCATTTTTCCATAACCAACGAGTGCGATCTTCACTTTATTTCTCCTTCATATTTTTTCATTGAGTTGTGATAGTTTTCCCACCATTCAACTTCTTTCTGTTCTGTTTCAGATTCCTGCAGCTTAAAGGTTCTGGCAAGCTGCTCAATTTCTGCCTGACAGGCTTTTGTAGCCTCTACAATACACGGCTCAAACTGTTTTTCAATAGAATCATTAAAAATACAAATTGCTTCATCAATTGTAAAAGGCTCTTTATAAAGACGCTTACTGATTAAGGCATCCATTACATCAGCAGCAGCCATAATTCTTCCGCAAAGAGGAATCTCTTCTCCCTTCAGGCCACGTGGGTAACCAGTTCCATCCCACTTTTCATGATGAGTGAATGCCATATCAATAGCAATCTGATTAAACTTACCGTCGCCAATTTTTGGCAGCTGTTCCAGAAGTCTTTTTCCTTCAACAGGATGAGTTTTCATTACCTCATAATCTTCTTTATTGAACTTTCCAATCTTGTTCAGAACACCCTCTGGAATATGAATCTTACCGATATCATGAAGGAAGGCAGCCGTCTCATACAAGTGAATAGTCTCATCAGTCAAAACGTCAGTGTAGTATCCCAGGTCTCTGAGCTTCGTTGCAATAATCTTAACATAATGCTTAGTATGCTGAACGTGGCGGCCCGTAAACAAATCGTGACTACCAAGACAGCTTGCAACAAAACCAATAATCATATCCTGAGTATTCTGAAGATTTACATTCTGCGAATGAAGAAGCTGAATAGCCTTATGGGAACGCTTAGCCATAGTCAGTGCAATCAGGAAAATAAACATAAACTCAATGCTATAGCCAACCAGAGTAGAAATAAACCAGGTTTGTGGAGTATGAACCTGAACATCCATAGCCATAACAGAAAGTACAGTTTTTGATCTGATAAAAAGCGCAAAAACCATAAGGGCAAAGCTAGTGATGGTAGATGTAATAGTTATTCGTTTATTGAAGTAAAGACAACTCAAAAAAGGAACAGCAGCGTAAGTGATATTAACCTGAATGATATTTTTTACTGCAAGAAGTTCAACAAATACTGCGCAGCTGATAATACCAAAATACATTCCGATTTTCTGAGTCTTCGGAAATTTATTTAAACCGTGGGCAATGATAAAGCAAAATATACTGTATAAAAACATCAGTGCAGAATACGAATGTGGAACTCTCCAGATTTTGCAAAGAGTCAGAATGCAAAAAGCAACCGGCACCATAGCACAGGCCAAAAGGAGAATCTCAACAACCTTATTTACAGACTTAATGTTTTCATTAAAGAATATTTCGCTTGTATCTTCCATAAATTAATCATTAACTGAAGTATGCGTTGTGAAGAATCTGAACAGTCTTATCTGCTTCATCATCATCAACAATCATACTGATATTAACTTTACTTGCCCCCTGAGAAATCATCTGAACGTTGATTCCTTCATCAGCAAGAGCATCAAATCCGCTTGCAAGAATAGCGCTTGAGTGTGCAGCATCACAGATGATAGTAACAATAGCCTTATCCTTACGAACAGAAACCTGACTCGCCTGCTCCAAATCTGCAACAAGACCTGTCAGGTCAGCCTTAGAATTTACAGTAAGAGAAACAGAAACCTCAGAAGTAGCAATTACATCAATACTGATATTCCATTTAAGGAAGTTATTGAAAATGTGTGCAAGGAAGCCAGCTGCTCCGAGCATACGAGAAGAAACAATATCAATCAAAGTAATGTGCTTAACAGTTGTAATAGCACAAACCGGAGGCACCTTACCAGTGTGATTTTCTACGATGATAGAACCAGGACTTGTAATATTGTAAGAGTTCTTTACACGAACCGGAGTTCCAGTTTTGCGAACAGGAAGCATAGAACGAGGATGCAAAACCTGAGCACCAAACATAGCAAGTTCCTGAGCTTCTTCATAAGTAACCTCAGGAACAGGCTTAGCCTCTTTTACAACACGAGGGTCAGTTGTGAGAATACCGTCAACATCCTTCCAGGTCTGAACTTCTTCAGCGCGCATAGCAGCACCAATCATAGTTGCAGTAAGATCTGAACCACCGCGACCAAGAGTTGTAATATTTCCTTTTTTATCTTTTGCAATAAAACCTGTTACGATAGGAATGTGATTATCTGTGCCGTTCTTGTAGCCGCCCAGGTGAGCAGGAATATTTTCCCAAACCTCATCCAAAAGTTCTGCAGACATATAGTTAGAGTCAGACACAATACCGATATCCCAGGCATCGTAGAAGCGGGCTGGAATTCCCTGAGACTCTAAGTAAGCGGCCATCATGCGCACAGACATACGTTCGCCAAAGCTAACTAGATAGTCGCGCGAACGTTTAGAGATTTCTTTAAGCATTGAAATTCCGGTGAGCAGCTGTTTTAATTCAGTCAAAAGAGCCTGAATAGTTTCGATATTGATTCCAAGCTCTGCAGCTGTATCTTCGTGAAGCTTTGCAACTCCCGCAACATCAACCACGCCTTCCACAGCCTTGTCAGCCGCCTCAAGAAGATGGTCAGTTGTGTCACCCATAGCAGAAAGAACAACTGCCGGGCGTTTGTCCTGATAAGCCTTTATAATAGAAGCAACATGCTTAATTCTCTCTGCATTGGCTACGGATGAGCCACCGAATTTCATTACTATCATAATATGTCCTTTATGTAATTTTGATATTAAACTGATTATAGTGATTTATACTGATGTGTGGAAGTGGAAATCAAAAAGTTCTGACGGGCGGAGCCCCGCCCTACGCCTCAACCACCTTCGGCGTTTGAACTGAACCCCAAAAGTTGGACACTTTTGGAGGTATAAAATATGAGCAAGAGTTTGTCTTATGAAGAAAAATTAGAACTCATAAGATTATGGAAAGAAGAAAATTATTCGAGAAGAATGCTAACTGAACATTTCGGAGTATCACAGCATGTTGTAGATCGATGGAAAAAACGTTATTTAATTCATGGAGAAAAAGGATTAATTTCAAGAAAAACAAATCGTCCTTATACAAAAGAACAAATAGAAAAAATTCTACAAGAACTTAAAACTGGAATTTCACAGAAAACAATTGCAGCTAAATATCAGATTTCCCATTCAACTTTATCTAGATGGATGTTAAGATATCAATATATGGGAAAATTTGATCCAACAAAAGCAATAACACCAGATGAAATAAAATCTCTAAAAAAAGAGAATAAAGACAATCCAACTATGATGGAACTGTTAGAGAGGCTTGAGTATTCAGAAATGGAGAATGCATGCCTAAAAAAATTGGCGACCTTAGTTCAAGCTCGCAAAGAGAAAAATCAGAAGCAATCAAAGAATTAAGGTCAGTATATAAATTAGATAGATTGCTGAAATACTTTGATTTAAAGCGTTCGACATTTTATGAGAATATAAAACCCAAGAAAGATAAATACATTGAGATTAAACAGAAAATCCTTGAGATTTATAATAAAAGCAATAAACGAAAAGGATACAGGTGGATAACATCTGATTTGCATAAATCAGGGGTTCAGATTAATCATAAAACAGTATTACGTTTGATGCAGCAGCTGGGAATAAAAAGTATTGTTAGATCAAAGAAATATAATTCTTATTCAGGAGCAACTTCCGGAATTGCAGTAGAAAATATCCTTCAAAGAAATTTTTCTACAACATCAATTAATCAGAAATGGACAACTGATGTAACAGAATTTAAGGTTTGTGGTAAAAAAATATATCTTTCAGGTATTATGGATATGCATAGTAAGGAGATTATCGCCCATACTGTAAGTTTTTCACCTAATATGAAACTTATTATGAACATGATAAAACTTGCATATAAAAAAACTGGAAATCCAAAAAATGTAATAATTCAATCTGATCAAGGATGGCAATATAGGCATATTTCATATAAGTATTTCCTGAAAAAGAAACATGCAATTCAAAGTATGTCTCGAAAAGGAAATTGTCTTGATAATGCTGTAATTGAAAATTTCTGGGGTATATTAAAAACAGAATGGTTTTATCTTAATGATTTTGATTCTGTTGATAAGTTTCTGGAAGAACTAGAATCGTATATTCATTATTTTAATTATGAACGGGATTCCAGTGTTTTAAATTATCGGACTCCAATTGAAGTCCGAATGAAAAA
>NZ_FORI01000007.1 GCF_900113965.1 Treponema bryantii
GCTGCTTCATAAGTGTTTTGATTTTTGTACCTGTAGCCTCTAAATCCAGCACAGGTTTAAGATATGTAGTTTTCACGTTGATAACTCCTTACAGTCCGGAGCTTCAACGCCTAAAAAGGAAGGTTACGCAGAAACTCCGCTTACAAAAATTGATTTACAGTTCGACAAACTGTTTTCATGCCAGCATTCATTCTCACACCAAGAATGTTCAGAGAAATGACATTCCGACCACGAATGACTGCTATGATTGAGACAATTGGAAATGTAATTACTCATAGTTTTCATCTCTGAAACTCCTTGTATGAATTAGCCGGCACAAGCCAACTTTTGCGTCGTTCCAACGCTTTGTGATTTTAATATATCATAAAAATACATTTTGTAAATTAGCGACGTTCTTTAATTTATTTTTTCTCCAACTTCCCGCGCAGCTCTTTTATATAACTCTCAATAATTCCCCGGATATGGTCTTCAGTATTATGCTCTGTCCATTTCTGAATATGATTAGGAACGGATTCTTTACAAAAATCTGTATTAAACTGATTGTTATAAAAATCTATTTTGTTCTTTAGATTCGCAAATTCACAGCCAAACAAATCGTTGTGTTCCGCAATGAAGTTTTCGGCTCTTATGAAATCGGGCCACATCTTCTGGCACTCTGCGATGATGTTTTCTTCTGTGTAGATTTTTGGGAACATAGCTGGAATGTGGTTGCTGTGATATCTCAAGATCCCATACTTTGATTTGTATTCAACAACAAAATCCTTTGGCCAGTATCTTACATACAGGATGATGCCATATTGAACGAAGACAAGTCTTTTCCAGTTAATAACTTCATCGTGTACGGGCTTTCCGTTGAATTTATGTAAATCCCGCAGGAAGCCTTTACTTGTTGTATATCCCTTCAGGTAAGTCTTAATAACATCAAAATGGAGCCAGACAAAATGATAAAGCGCTTCTATTTCCTCATTAGTAAGAACACATTCTTCTCTACTGGCTAGAAGTCTCGAGTTTTTTTTCAACGTGATACAAAGTTCATTTGAACTGTCGTATTCATCTGTCCGATTCCTGCGGTTTTCAAAATGAATAGTCCCAAAAGGCCTTAGTCCAGGTCCACATTTCAGATTACAAGGAAGCCCAAACTCCCTTCCAGAAATGATTGTAAAATCAGTTGTATTTTCAGCGTTCATCCGCATCTCCTTTTAGCCAGTACAATGCCCCGGCAAGTTGGAATAAATCCGGCAGTATTTATTGTGATTAATTATCGTTCGTGTTTTCCGTGTGGACTGTATGAACATGATCCGGTTGAAGTTGAGCCACAAAATTTGCACTTCTTTCCATCGCTGCCATGCATATGCTTGCCGAACGGACTGTAAGAACAAGATCCATAAGATGACGAACCGCAGAAAGCACAATGGCCGGAATCTGTAATATGTTCATGCTTTCCATGAGGGCTGTACGAGCAGCTTCCAAATGATGATGAACCACAAAACTTACACTTTGACATATAATCCTCCTTCAAGCTGATTTACTATCAACTGACAATTACAAGAATAGCAAACAGATTTATCATTTAATGATAAAAAATCTTTCTCAAAAAACTCTAAACCCAGTCTTCACGAAAATTGATTTCATGGCAGGAATAAAGCTCGTCCATAACCGCCAAGATTTTCTGGCGGCCTTCAAGCATGAGGCTTTTTAAGACAGGACCAAGATCTGAAATACAACTTTCCAAATATTCACGTGCCCTTTTACTCATATTGCGGGTAAAGGCTTCTTTTACCTCATCGCTAGTATCCCGGCAGACTGCAACTGCCAGATCATACTGTGTAACTTCCCTCAGAACCTTCTGAATGCTGCGGTCATCAAAGCGGACAATGTCTTCAAAAGCCAGGAACGATTTATGGAAGGCACGATTAAAATGTGTGTAGCCTTTACGTTTAGCCAGATTCTTTTCAATCTTGTCGCGGCCATCACTACCCATTCTCTGGATTTTACTCATTGCCCCACAAGTAAAACATTGAGACTTATAAAAATCAAAAATGAAATCAGAGAACTTGCGGGCTAAGTCAATTTCCATTTCATAGAGTTTTGGATCATCTTCTTTATCCAGCAAAAACTCATCGGGCTTATAAGACTTGCCATAAAACTCATCTGTAGAAGCCACTTCTTCCACAGCAGAGGACAGCATTTTATAATCTTGCAGAATCGGTTCTTTAATCGCCTCAAAGAGCTGTTTGCAAGCTGCCTCAAAAGCTTTTGCCACTCGTTCATCAAACTCCGGGAAATAATACTTAACTTTCGAGTTCTTATAATCATTATCAAACTTAACCATACCAGGCCTCCTTAGAGTTAGTTTCTAAGGAAACTCTACAATATGGGTATATCATTTAATGATATGAAATCAATTATTTTCCTCTTCAAAAAATTCATCTTTATCTGGATCAAAGAGTAAAGTTTTGACTTTGGCTAAGCCATAGGTATTACAATGAATCTCAAGTTCGTATTCATCGAAATCATCTTTATTTACAGATATATTCTGAAGCTGCAATACAACATCTGAATATGAATATAGGAAATCCGTTCTTTGCAGCAGGAGTTCAGTTTTTTTAATATCATCCACTACTAAAGCTTTATCAACTTCATAACAGTAGTACTCCGTAATAATGATAATATCTAACTCTACTGCCAGCATCTTCAATTTCTTTAAGATATTTACAAAACGATTTTTATAGCTTCTTGAGTCATCCTCGATTGGAATTGTGTTTAAGGAATCGATATAGATAATCATTAAATCATACTGCTCTACAGTTTCCCGAATAGTTTTACATAATTCTTCAAAAGAGGATGAATTTATTTTGGGAACCACAATCTGTGATTCGAAAATTAACCCCAACGCCACTTGTATCTCATTTAAGTCCTGTTTGGATAGCATTCCTGCAACAATCTTCGAAACAGGAACTAAAGTTTCCCGGCTTATCATAGACAAACCAAATTCCTGGTCATTCATAGTATATGAAAAAAATCCGAAGGAACTCTTCTCTTTGACTACAATGCTGTGGAGTAATTGCATTACAAAACATTTCTTGTAATATCTTAAATTCGAACAAACAGTAATTAGATTTCCTTTCTGAAATCCATGCGTCATCGCATCAATGGTTGGAAAACCGGACCTTATTCCACTTATTGAATTGGAATCCTTATATCGTTCTTCAATGTACTCAATTAACTTAAATCCAAGGTCTTTTCCTGTTATTACATCAGTTTGATTTTGCATAATATCCTCCTGCCTATAGAGAATATTAGAATAGCAGACGAGGATATCATTTGGTGATGTCTTCGCCAGAACTTTCAGCATATTCTTCCTTCGGAATGTCTATGCCGGTTAATTTGCTCAACTTATCCAAGGTTTCTGTCATAGAACTTTTTTCTTGTTCTTCCTGCTGTAAGAATTGTTCAATTTCACTATGTTTCTCTATTGCTAAATCAAGTTCAGGTGAAGTTCCTTTTTCTGTATAATTTTCCATAAGCGTACGAACAAGATTTACTGCCTTTTGCGTCTGTTTTCCAGTTACCATTTTTGAAATACGATTTTTAGATGCTAGAATATCAATCGTAGGATAATGATAAGCACATGCAAGCTTCCTGCTTAAAACAATTTGACCATCAAGACAGGCATTCATCTTATCTACAATCGGATTTGCTATATCACCATCGCTATCATGAAGCTCTAAATACAATGCTGTAATTGTACCTTTGTCGTTTGTCCCTGTACGAAAAATAAGATTTGGAATCATCTCAAATACATTTAACGGATATCCATTCTGTGCAAGAGGATCTCCTTTATCAAGTGCAATCTCTCTCTGTGCATAAGCAAATCGGGTAACTGTTTCCATTATGAGAGCGACGTCCTTCCCATAGTTGCGAAAGTATTCTGCTATCGAAGTACAAACATAAGCTGCCCTTATTTGTGAAGCAGCAGGTTGATCATTCGATGCAACAACAATAACCGAACGCCTTAAAGCTTCTTCTCCAAGATTACGTTTGATAAAATCCCATGCCTCTCGAGGACGTTCTCCTATCAATCCAATTACATTTACATCTGCATTATTATTTTGGGCTATCATAGCAAGTAATGTAGATTTACCAGTACAAGACCCTGAGTAAATACCCATTCGCTGCCCCTTCCCCATAGTGAGCATAGAATCAATAGCCCTGACTCCAGTCTGAAAACGACGATCTATTGGAAGCCTTGTCGAAGCATCAGGCGGAGCAACTTCTAATGGATAATATTGGTCTAGAAATAATTCAGGACTATCATCACAAGGATTTCCATCGGCATCAATCACACGCCCCAGTAACGACATTCCAACCGGAACCCAAAGACTAATATCTTCTTGTTTCATATAATGACATCTCCTAAAGTCTGATATGAACATTATTGCACTGCGGATTATCATGTAGTGATATTCTAAAATAAAAAAAAAGGGACCTCTATTTACATAGAGGCCCCAAAACTAAATTAAAATGCTTAGGAGGCGATTTTAATTATTTAGTTTTCATTCTTCAAATAAAACAAAATCTGGAATAAAAGATAATTCTGCCGTTCCGAGTTTGCCATTATGATTTTTGGCGACAATCAATTTAGTGGCACAGATTTCTTTGCTTGTTTCTCGATCAATCAATAAAACCACATCCGCAACACCCTCAATATCTCCAGTACCTCTGAGCGACTGTAAATCAGGTGGAGTCGACGGATAACCGCTGCGAGCAACCTGGCAAGTCAGTACAATCGGAATGTTTAATTCACGCGCAAGAATCTTCAGTTTCTTTATAATAAGTGAAGCTTGTTCGAAAACAGGAGCACACTCATCCGGTGTATGAATCAGTCCAAGATAATCGATGAAAACTATTTTGATATCTTTTTCACGGACAATCTTTTTCGCTTGTTTACACAAGTCCATAATATTCTGATCCGGCTTATCGACAATGTACAAAGGAAAATCTTTTATTTCTTTCAATTGCTTTTTTAGATTTGCTTCTTCCGTTTCATTAAGCTTCGAGTCTCGAATCTTAGAAAATGGAATACGAAGCATGGAAGTCGCCAACCGTTTACGGAAAGTCTCTGCCGCCATTTCAATACTAAAAAACAAACAGTTGTTACCCGGCTCCCTGATTATGTTCTTAATTAAAGATCCAATAAAAGCAGTTTTACCTATTGTAGGTCTGGCCCCTACTACTGTCACTTCCCCCGGAAAAAAGCCGCCTATAAGACTGTCGAGTTTCTTAAAGTTTGTTTTTATAAATTTTGGTTCAATTTTTTTCTCAGTAATCATTTGAGCCTCCTGATAATTCCAGAATAACAGACGGTGATATCATTTAATGATATCTTCATAAGGAGTTTCCTCATCTCCATCTTTTTTTTTCAACATATCATTAGATGATAGGTCGTTTAGATATACTTTAGAGGAAAAACTTGAAAGGATACATGGAGATAAATATGAATATTAGTTTCTATGATAATGAAATAGACGAAGGCCTAATAAAACTAAAAGAGAAAAACAGCGGGTCAATACATAAAGATCCTGAATATGATGAAAACATCATCAACACTTCCGTCCCTGGCAGAGAAATTGTTGATATGGTTACAAACGCAATTGAAAACAATAAATCAGGAATCCGAATGCTTTTTTATGGATTAAGCGGAGCTGGAAAATCGGCTTTAGCAAAATACATTGCAAAGAATATTAAGAGACCTTTATTAAAAAAGAATGCATCAGACATTCTTAATCAATGGCTCGGAAATTCAGAAAAAAACATAGCAGAAGCCTTCAAAGAAGCCAAAGAAAAGAATGCAGTTTTATTATTTGATGAAGTTGATTCCTTTATTCACAGCAGAGAAAATAACTCTGCATCCTGGGAGCTTTCTATCGTAAATGAATTTCTTACTCAATTAGAGGATTATAAGGGAATCGTTATTTGTACGACAAATCTCAAGAATATTCTTGATAAAGCAACTCTGCGTCGATTTCATATCTGTGTAGAATTTAAAGCACTCAAGAAAGAGGGCACAGAAACTTTGCTGAAAAATTATTTCCCTGAATATAATTTCACAGAAGAGCAAAAAGAAAAATTGTTTCATCTAGACACAATTACACCAGGAGATTTTGGAATTCTATTTGAGAGACTTCAATTTGTAAATCAGAAAAATCACAACTCAACCTATATAACAGAACAGTTATGCCATTTGCAGGAAGAAAAAGGTAATGGAACAAAAGCTATCGGCTTTGAATTCTAGAAGGTGGATTTTATGGACGAATTATCAGAAGAGACATTTAAATATACAAAGAAGGTAGATACACTCGAATTACAGCTTTGCCCTGAACTTATAGACAAGGATTTTCTAGCAAAACTTACAAACACACTTAAGAACATTCGTAAAGATATCTTTGAGACATACGGAGTACCTATTCCTCCTGTAAAGATTACTTGTTGTGACGAATCTTTTTCTAATCCAGATATTCAAATCAAAGTTTTCATTATAGGATATTGCATTCATGAAATTAATAAACACGAAAAATCAAATAGTATTCCATCTATCATTTATAACACTATTAAGCATAATCTTCCTTGCTTTATTACAGCGACAACAATTGAGAAAATTTATGAAGAAGTCCAGAAAGAAAATCCAACTTTAATGACTAATCTTAAATCTTTCACGGACTCTTACACAGCTGTAAGACATGTGTTAAAAAATCTTGTATCAGACTATATCCCGTTAAATAATTTGGCTCTTATTTTTGAAAATATTCTTGAGTCTTATGCAAGATATAAAATTGAAAATTGCTCTTTCTGGTATTTATCATCTCATGCAAGGGAAGAACTAGCTCCAATTTTTATAACAGAATTATTGAATACAAATAGAGAATTTCTTTTCTTTGATGTATCAAATGAAATCCTAACATATTTACGATATAACAAAAGAACTTTTAAAAGAGACTTTTTATTACCATTAGTCAATGAAATGAAAAATATCATTAAAGAAAATCCTTCCGCAAACTTTATTTTAGATTTGGATGAAGAACTAAGATATTTTTATCACATTTCGCTAAAACCTGTATTTCCCGATTTACGAATAATTAGAAAGGAAGAACTTGATAGAGCAAATCTCTTTTCTCCTTTTTCACGGAAACTGATTAAAACTATTGATATACCAATTCCAAACAAAGAAGCCCCTGCAGCAGACAAGAAAGCTGTGAAAAAAACTCCCTGGATTAAAAAGATATTTAAGAAATTTAAAAAATAATTTTCTACGCTATCACACTATGATAGTCTGCCGGTCGTATATTAATCATATAAATATGAAGGAGGCTATGCTTATGAAAAGAGAAGTTTCTGCTGAAGCCAGAAAGGCTCAGGTTATGGTCGAACAGGCAATGGGGGATATTACCAGAGCAACCCGCAAGGTGCTGATGGATTATGTCAGCAAGATGTATGTTGTAAGCTTTGCAAAAGCAATCGCTTATCTCGGTCTTGAATCCGAAGATGCTCTCGACCTTTTAAACAGCATGAATGATGAAACCCGCCGCCAGGTAGAGGCCTTTGCAAAAGATTATCAGAAATCAGATGCTAGGGTCATTTCCGAAGTTGAGCATATTGTCACATCTTCCGGCATGGACTTTACCGATGATTATAAAATCATCAAAGACAACATTATCCTTTCCGGAAAAACCTTTGCAGAAAATGCCGTTCATAACTTCCAGAAAGAAACTCCAATCTTCAAGAAAAAGATTGAAGACTGCCTGTTTTGCTTCGAAGATTTCCAGTACCTCGATGACAGAGCCATTCAGAAGGTCTTAAAAGAGACCGACATGCAGGAACTCGCAAAAGCCCTCAAAGGAGCTTCAACCGAAGTCCAGGCCAAAATCTTCCGCAACATGCCCCAGCGCTCAGCCAATATGCTTAAGGAAGACATGGAATGGATGGGCCCTGTCCGAGCACAAGACGTAGATGCTGCCCAGGCCAACCTTGTCAAAATTGTTTTCCGACTTTCAAATAACGGCGATATTCTACTTACGCTGAAAGAAGATTACGGAAAATTGTATATATAAAAAAAACCTCCGTTTATAATTTAAGTATAAACGGAGGTTAATATCATGGTGAGATAGTCCAAAATCTTATTGTTTCATTTTCTCAATTACATATTTTCCGTCTTTATAATCCCAAACAAAGATTTCTATAGAGCAATCAAGAGAATTTATAAGAGGCTCTACAAATTCCAATTGAGACTCAAAGCCATCATCTTTATAAACAAGCGGTGCTATCACAAATTCTCGAAACTCTTTCTTACTAAGAGGAATATCAAAGTCATCACAAAGTTTATCTTTATTAATTATTTTGGAATAAGTATAAGCTTCCAGAATACATCGTAACAAAGTCTCTTTAGAACAATCTCGTTTTAATTCTAGAAAATGAAGAATCTTAAGCCCTGCTTTTGCACCATCTTTTACACTTAGTAAATCAATTTTTCCAAGTCCTTCATCTTGTTTAGTATTCTTCAATGGAATTTGATAATCAAGGATCTTGCCAAACTCAGCAGGGACCTCTTTATACTGACAATACATTGCATGAGCAATTTTTTCTTCTCGTCTTTCGCCGCCTGGATGTTTATTAAAATCAAAGTCTGATTTACCAGTATGACTTTCAGTCTTATATGAAGTTTTTCGAGTTACTGTAATATTGTTTAGATCAGACTTAAACTCATCAAAGTGTTTAACCAGATAATCTACAATTACTTTTGAATAGTTTTCTTTTGTATCTTTTGTTTCTCCGGTAAAATTCGTGCACTTATCTTTGTAAAGATTTTTGCAGTCTTTTATCCGGAAATACCGCTCAACCATCTGGGTTATTTCTGATTTTGTGTAGTTTTTAGACATTGCTCTTTATCCAATTAAAATCTTTTGCGAAAAAAGTTTCTTTATAATCTATTTACTTTTTTTTTATTATTTCTAGATTATTTTTTAATCAATTTTTTCTCCAGTAACCTTTTGTTCAATATAACCTATATAAACTTCAGCACACAATGGTTCTCCTTTTTCATTTTTACGATCAATTTTAAGCCCGCCTAAGTTTACAAAAGAACCACTTCCTACAACTTCTTTTTTTTCTGCTGTAGGAACAAGCTTTATAAAATCATTAATTTTCTTTTTATGATCTGATGTTTTCTTCTCCTCGGGAATAATCTGATATACAATAAAATATGCTTTTGAACAACCATTTTCAGATGCAAAAGCAATTGTACCTGCAACTGCAGATAATAATTGATAATAAACATCCTTAAATTTATCATTATAATTACAGCCAAAAAAATTCTTACACAAGATATTACACCTTGTTTTCTTTCCATCACTGTTCTGCCATGAACTTAATCTCTTATCAAAAGATTCTGAAACTTTAGCCTCAAAACATAATGCGATTCGTTCACCATCTTTTTCAGCAATACAGGCTAAATCATGATGACGAGGATCTCTTGGATTATCATCAAAATGACTTAAATGCTCTGGAAATACATTAATAAGTTTTAAGCCTTTAAATTCTTCATTATCTTGTAAAAGCAATTCAAAATCTTTTCCAACATAATTTTTATAATTCGTAACTATTTTTGCCAACTCTTTTGCACTAAATTTATCTTTCCACTGCTTGTCTCCTCCAGCTGGCGGCAAAGCTAATTTCCATTCATCAGGATTCGAAATATTAATATTTATTTTCATAATCTTTATTCCTCCCTTAAATAATCATCCAAATCAATTTTCTTCAGTTGTTCTTCCGACATATGGACAATATTGTGCTGTGCCCTTTTAAGTAAAACCAGATTGTCTTTGCGGCAATTATATCCATCATTTATTTTATGATGGACGTCATAACCATCACCTATTCTTTTGCCATAAAAGCCCATAGCAATTAATTTGTAGACTTCTATTTCGTGATCCAGATTGTATTCTCTCTTTGGATCTAAACGTAAATAACCATCACCATTATTGTCGTCCTGGAAAATAACATGATACTTACCATTAGAATAAAAAGCGACTCTTCCTTCTGAACTTACTGCATATTTTGTGTAACCAGGATTAGTCAAAAATCTCCATTCCTCATCCGAAGAATAAGTCTCCAATTCTTTTTTGCTGTAGGCTTCGTCAGGAGTTTTTGGATTGTATCTCTTCTCTGATTTACTTTTGTCAAACGCATCAGTTAAATCGGGATACTCTGCTTTTATTCTATTCTGATAAACATCCTTGTCTACTCCACGCTGCCATGTAATTTTTCTCAACTTCATATATTCTGTTTTGAATGCTTCATTTGAATAAATATAATTACAATGCAGATTAAGAGCCTCTAAATTATCTGTAAGAAAATTTATAACTTGTGATTCGCCAAAATTATAAATCGATTCATTCTTCATAATTAAAAATAGAGAATTATGACAGTCAGAATATTTTTCAGCCACTTCTTTTAGATTGAGTATTGGTGTAAAAGCTATATAAAATTGTATTTTGTCATTAAAGCACAAATCAGTTTTTGCAAATGAAATCAATTTCTTTGCTACCTCTAACTGATGCTCTATAGATTTCTTATCAAAAGCGTCATAAAACAATTGGTATAACAAGACTGGATTTTTAGTCTGATAACACGCAGATGCAGTTCTATGAAGAAATTGATATACAACATTTTTATTTATTGCTTCTTTTGAAGATTCAGGAAAATCACAATAGTTTTCAATATATGAATACCAGGATTTTAATACATCATCTTTATTTGAGTTTACACTTTTAGATTTTTCCCACTCACTTATTGTTTCATATAAATCTTCTGTAAATTTTCCTTCAACTGCAATCTGTTTTTCGCTAAATCCATTTACATCATTGTAACGAATCATAAGATCTGTCATTGAAGGTCTTGCTCTTTTTACATACTGATTGTTGATTTTTGGTTTTACAGGAAATTCAAAAAACTTCTTAGAATTATCAAAGTCTTGTTCAGTCCAGCCAATTTTGTTTAATAATTTATTTATATAAAAAGAATTCTTAGGATTCCAGAATTCAGCAAGAGGAATTGAAGAAGTTTTATAGGAATGAACATCCGTGGTATATAAACCATCCAGTGCTTTCTCATAAGTATTATCTGTTGAACCAAAATAATAATCTACATTGTACATAATTTTTATCTCCTATTATTCTACATCCCATTGGCCAATCGTGCCATTTGTTTAACATTCATTCCCCACTCATTCACCAGCCACTCTGGTTCAAGCGGCTGCACATACATGCCGTGACTCAGTACCCAGCCAAGCAACGGATAGTCCTGATTAGTGGTAAAGGTCATTATCGTACTTCCATCACTCTGCGTTTCGAACTTCTGGTCTTCGGCCCAGTTGTAGGTTTTGATGTAATTGAGCGTTTTTTCAGAAGTTATTTTAAGTTTGCAGTTCATTAGTTCCGGACCGATGTAGCGACGGAAATTGCCCTTTGCTCTCTTTGTGTATTCAAAATCTGGAGGAAGTTCGAATGTTCGCGGGTCTATCTTCAAATCGTGGATCCCTGGCAGATTGTAGAATCTGTTGGCTTTTACATCCGGCATCTGATTGTAGGTGTACAGACTCCACATGCCTTCGCTGTAGATAAGCTGCCAGGGCTGAACAACAAATTCTCTTTCGTAATTCAGATACTTAAAACGGATGTAGTTATTCTTTGACATCGCCTCTTCCAGCTTTGTCCAGATTTCGTCATCGATTTTTACAGGATCCATACCAAGGAACAGAATACGGTTTGAAAGCTTCTTTGAATTAAGTTTTGAATCTTCATCAATATTGTCAGAAAGAGAATTAAATACTTCAATCGCTTTTTTATAAACCGGGGTGTTCTTTATCAGGTTAAGAAGATTAGACATCAGTTGTGCTGCGACAATCTGTTTTTCAGATGTAAGCATTGCAGGGATTCTGAAAGATGGCTGGGTATAATAAAAACCCTTTCTGATTCTGTCATACTGCAAGATATCTTCTGCACCGAACTTCAAGCGCAAATCTCGCAGGTCACGGTTAATTGTTGGAATGGAAGCTTCTGTTACTCGAGCAAAATCTTCTACACTCGGATATCCGCCCTGGGATATCATCTGGTCAATCTTTAAGATTCTTTCGAGGCCATTCAAATACTGTTTCTTTACCTTTTCTTTTACCATACGTGTCCTCCTATGTGACACACTTAATATAATATGCCTAGACTATCATTGTTCGATAGTCTGAAATTTTTCGTCAAAATATTTCTGATTATATTTTTTCCGGCGGGACCAGAAATTCCATTTTTTTTGAACCTTTGGTTCTTCGATAAATTTCTTAAAGGCATCCGGATTACGTGAGAATTCGTTATAGGTAATGCAAACTTCAAACATCTTCGCGTTATCGTTTATATCCTGCAGATATACCATAACCTGGGTTTTCATAGAATCATTGATTCCATATTCAATACCGGAATAATTGTAATTCATTTCCAGCATTGTCTTAATTGAATTTTTTGTGATATCAAAAAGACGTGGATTAATTTCGAATTCATCACAAAAGGTTTTTACTTCTTTCCGCAATTCTTCATTACTTGTTTTTATGAGCACCTTTATATATTCAACTGCAAGAGCCGTTTCACTTAATTCAAAGTTCCTAAAGAGACATCTGTTACCGACATAGATTTTCTGGTCTGGCATTGAAACCATCGCCATAACCCATAAATCAAAATCATATTCATCGAGGATTGTTTCCATATAAAACTCATAAGTTCCTTTGGAAGCATTATGAATAACTCTATAATCAAAGCCAGTTTCCTCTGCAATTTTCGGAATTGCTGTCTGAATGAACTCAAGCGGCTTGGCTGCTGAAGACTGAACTTTTATTTTCTTAGCTTCCTTTATCAAGAATTTCTTTTCTGCTCTTTTACAGACAACTGATTCCAGCTGATATAACTGAATTGTTACATCGTTATATAATTCTTCATCAAAATCTTCTTTATCCTTATGATTCTTGAACTTATCAAGATTCGAATATATTGTGGCCACCGCATTCATGTATTTCACATCTATATAGTCGCCTTCCTTTGTATACTCAAACAATGCTCTGGTAAGAGGTTTATGCTCCACACATTGGACTGGCATTAATTCGAGAGCCTTTGCCAAATAATAATTCAAAGCCCAATCACATTTGAAGAGAACTATAGGACGGTCAAAATTTACCTCATCATAATAAAGACCTACAAACTGTTCCTGCCCGTTTTTAAGAATTACATCACATCTGTTAATTGCTGCTAAGACATGGTTCATTGACTTTAATTTCATCAGCCTCAAGTTCCTCTTCAACTACAATGGAATAGTCTTTAATTACTGAATACAATTCTGTATCAGATATACATGTCCAGTTTCCTAAACTTTGCCTGATATTATTAGACAAAGCTGTTCGTAAATTTCTTACAATTACAAAAACTGGCGAATACCCTTTTTCAGACAAACAACGAGCTTTTTCTGACACCCTATTATTAAACTCTTTATTTTCAACAGGAGTAAAAGCATAATAAGGCAATTCATTATTTGACCCAGGATAATATATACGTTCAGATAAGGCTTCTGCCAATGCTTGCGAAACCCTGATTACATGAATCCTTTTATTGTCATCCGCAATCTTCTGCAAAAACTGGTAAGCAAGTTTCTCTCTGACTTTTTCCATCAATTCAGACAGTCTCTTTGTTTCCTCTAGATTATCTGCTATTGTTTCCAAAATCGTATTCATATCCCGAATTGAAACACCCTCTTCCAGCAGCCAGTTCAGAATTGTTTTCAGTTTTGAAGTTGAAAAGTTATGTATGAAAAAGACATCATCAACAACATCCGGATTCCTATCACGGACTTTATTAATAAGAGTATTCACCATGCACTGGTCCAAAAACTTAGTGAAATTCTTTTTTATTACTTTAGTAAGATGTGCACGAATAACGGTTCCCCAATCTGCTATAACATAACCTAAGTTTCTAGCTTCTGCTTCTTTTTCTTTAGGGATAATAATAGCATCTATACCAAATGCAGGGTCTTTTGTTTTTTCACCTTCTAATTCTTTAGTAACACATCCTGTATCCAGGCATAAACAATAACCTGGTCTTGCTTCAGATTTAGCTATTTCTGCACCATGTAATAACAGCCTGTATTCATTTGGTTCGAGGCACATATTATCTCGGATATGAATAACTGGTAAAGGTAAGCCATATTCTCCATCCATTTCATTGCGAAGATATTTTAATTCAGCTAATAAGTCTGAATCATCATGATCTACTAACGGAATTAATGCATACCCTATTTCCAGAGTTAGTTCAAATGGCTGCTGCCCAAAATCTCTATAATCCTCGTATGGATGAATTTTTCTCCAGTTTCGTGACCTTCGTCTTTTACTAACTGCCATAGTATCTCCCGTTATAAACCTGACTCTTCTTCAGCCTTTCTGCCTTCATAATAACTCACACTCTTTATCATGATATTTCAGGTTGAAATTTTTCATCAAACTTCTTCTGATCATATTTTCGCTCCCGGCACCAGAAATTCCATCTTCGCATCTTGTAAGGAGCACTTATAAATTTCTTAAAAGCTTCCGGATCTCTCAAAAATTCATTGCAGGTTATTACAATAAAAAACATTGAAGAATTTTTATCTTGCTTTCTTAGATAGACCTCGAACACAGTTGTGTCAGATTTCAAGCCATACTCTATTCCTGTTTTCTGATAATTTGTTTCGAGTAGATTTTTCATTGAAGTATAGGCCTTTTCATAAAGACGCAGATTGATTTCAAATTCCCTACAATACTTTTCTGTACTTCTTATCAATTCATGAGTAATAGTTTTTGTGAGTTCACCCACTAAACCCAACGCCCAACCTGCTTCATCAATTTTAAAGCTTTCTGTAAAAGCTGGCGTACAGACATAAATTGCGTCTTCTTTTTTGGAAACAAAAATAAAAAGGCAGAACTCTATATTATAATTACTTACTTCAGTTCCAAGACAATATTCTGCAACCTCGTATTTCTCGTTATAAGATTTTTCATATTTCAGCTTGTAAAATTCAGGTATCGCAGTAAATCCTTCTTCTAGAATCCTTTCTACATCACAAGACTTATTATTTGAGTATTTAAGTTCATTCTTTCTAAAACGTTTTAAAGCCCTGTTGTAAATTTTCTTTTCTGTCAAATTAATCTGATTTGTTAAATCATTATTTAATCTTTTATGAAAAGGCTCTTTTGTTTCGTCTTTATACTTTCTCAAGTCAGCATAAATCTTAGCGACCCAGTTATAAAAAGCATCTGTAATAAATTCTCCTTCCTTAAAATTATCATACAGATTCTCTGTAAGAAGACTATCATCTACACATAGAACATCAGCTGTTTTCAGATATTTATAAAGACAATTACTTAAAGTTCCTGATTCTTTACATATAACATAAGGAGCCTCTTTTTTCTTCGAATCATAATACAAACCTAAAAACCTGTTGCTTTCATCTCGGATAATAACATCACTTTGACCGATAGCAGAGAGAAGATTATAAAAATGTCGTTCAGGAGTCTTAGTTTTTTTTTCCATCAAAAGAAAGTTCTCCTTCCGCTTTAATTTCTAATGCATTATTCAACGCTAAGCATTCTTTATCAGAAACACAGATAGCACCTGGCATCAACCATCCAATATATTCTGCCAAAGGAATACGAATTGCACTCTCACATAGGAAGACTGGAATAAATTCCTTTCTGGTCATGATAAGAGCGGATTTACTTAAAGCTTTTGTGAACTTTGTAATTCCTGCCCAGCCAAAATTTAAAAATGGAATTTCAACTCTTGAGTCTGGTTCATAAATATGTTCCGCCAGAATTTCACTTACACTATGAGGTACCTTAATTACATGTAAAACATTCTTTTCATCTGCATATCTCTGTAAATAAACTAAAGAAAGTCTTTCTCTTACTTTTTCCGCTAATTGAATAGGGTTATCTTCTTCCCTCAGGTAATCCGCAATAGTTTCAAGAATTGTGTTCATATCATTGATAGGAACCTTTTCTACAACCAGACGATTTAAGATAAGCTTCAAATCTGTGATTGTAAACTTTCGACTAAAAAATACTTCGGATACTAAATCAGGATTATTCCTTCGAACTTTCTCAACAAGCTGATTAACATAATAATGATTTAAAAATTTACCCTTATTTTTAAGAATTATTTCTTTGAGATGATTTGAAATAACAGATGCAGGAGGAACCAGAATGAATCCAACTTTATGTTCCATTTTCGCTGCTTCTTCATCTGGGATAAAATATGCATCTACACCAAAGGCGGGGTCTATTGTTTTCTTCCAGGATGGTTTAATCTCTGGAGCAAGTTTTTCATCTGTTACAACGAACAGAGTATAATCCTCCATAAAGGTCCAGCGGCCAACCTCTGCTCCTTTAAATAATAATGAATACTCAAGTTTTTTTAATTCACTTCTATCTCTGATTCGAACTCTGGGGATAGGAATACCTGTTTCCTCACTTACAGTTTCACGGGCTTTTGATAATCTTTCGCACAAGTCACCACCGTTCTCTTCTTCAACCAAAGGAATTAAACCATATCCAAGATTTACTCCAAGAGACTCAACTTCTTCGCAATAGTATTCCTCAATATCTTTCTGATAAATTCCGTTCTCATTAGTCATTATCATTTCGTACCGCCTTTCCAAATTTCTATGCATTTTGCCCCACCTTTGGGATCCAAGTAGCCTTGCTCATACGTAGATCTTTTATCCACTTTATTGCATAGTCGTATTCATTCTTGCTCGTCAGAATCCAGAGTGTCTGTTTTGCCTTTGTGATTTTTGGAACATCTGCGTAACCATCGGTGAAAATAATCATGCCCTGAAACTCCGGATGATTTTCGTAGTAGTCGATAGCGCACTGAAAATCGGTTCCACCACGACCAGTGATTCTGATATTCTTTGCAGCCTTCTTGAGCTCGAACTCTTGTTTGATTTCAGTATCAAAAGCAATCACGTTTATGGCTTCAACACCATAAGTGAAAAAGCGGTTTATGATAGAGAAAAAGTGTACAAGATCATCGGAGCCGATGGAACCACTCACATCTACTGCAACAAGCAGATGAGTCTTTGGCTCAAACTGACTTCCCATAAACTCAAAGCCGTAACGGCGGTTGGGCTTCATTCTTGTAAGCTTTCTACGCTGGCTGATTATGCTTGCACGGAACTGCGAAAGAATGCGACGGTAGTCCATCGGGATTTTGAGAGAGGCTGTAATTGTCTCCTGGAACTGCCCGCTCACACTACCCCACTGATTTGTTTTCTGGGCCTTCTGTATCTGAAGATTTACCTTGTCGGACATTTCTTCATCTTCGTCCCACATCTCTGAAGCATCAGCAGCAGCCTCATAATCCCAGGTCTCACCATCACCTAAGTCTGGCGAAAGATGCATTTTCCCCTGCCCCTCATTTTCTTCATTGTTCATAGCTTCAAAATCAGGGCAAATGTAATAGAGCTTCTTGTAATACTCCTCGTAGCTCAGTCCGTTTTCAAAATCATAATAATTGGCATCCTTAAGATTCTTGTCGCGGTAACAATGCTCGCTGATTGTAACATCGCTGGCCGTTGTTAGTGCAGAACGGTTTGGACTCTGAGGCACACGCTGATATGGATGCTTGAGAAGAATGCGGGTCACTTCATTTTTCAGCCCCTGCGCAATTTCTTCTGTTGAACTATCCTTGAGAAGCTCCGGATTATATTCAATGCGTCGCTTTCCGGTTCTGAACGAACACTTCATGTCACTGTTGGGCTCAAGCTTGTGAGTGCAGTAAACATTGAAAAGAAGAGGCTCATACAAAAACCATTTATCAACAACGCTGCTGATTCTTTCTTTTACAGACATTATTTAATCTCCGCAACAAACTTGGTCATCTTTGAGTAAAGCTCAGGGCACTCACCGATGATGAAGACAAGCGCATTAGGATACATTGTTCCGCTGAACATGTTTGCAAAGTGTGCCATTGCCTCACGCAGCTTCTTTTCTTCAAGATAGTAAAAATATGAAGCAAGATTTTCAGCCATCTGCTTCTTATCAGCTTCTCCATATTTATCACTTTCAAGATAGACAAAGACTGCATCGTTAATAGTCGCAAACTGCGGAGTCTTGTAGCTCTCAAGCTTAAGTCTGTTCATCTCAAAGTTACCAAGCAGCAATTCCTTTGCTGTCAAAAGATGATTATGATCGAGGAATTCAAAGAATCGGTTTGCAGCGACTCCACCGACAATTCCCGCAATCATGCTTTTGTGGCTCTGCTTTAATACCTCTTTGCCTGTGATGATTTCTGAAACACGAACCCAGGCACGGCGGTCCGGAGTTTTCTCCAGATTCTCCATATCTTCAATGGCCATCTGATTGTCCAGGGCCTTTGGATTCGCTGCGATGTAAGAAGTGATACGTTCATCAATTCCATTTTTGTTAGCCCACAATAACCAGTCCTGAACGCTAGGTACAAACTCATAAATGTTGAAACGGGAAACGAGAGCCGGGTCCAGATCTGTAAGCTGATATTCTTCACCATTGTTTACTGCAGAAATAATACGGCTTCCTGCAGGAAGAGAACGGCCAGCAAGCTTGCGATTCAAGGCAAGGTCCATAATTGTCTGAAGCACTTCTGGTCGGGCACGATTCAACTCATCCAGAAACAAAACTACAGGAGTATCATCTGTAGGGAACCAGTATGGAGGCATAAACTCTGTATGACCTGTCACTTCGTTTTTATGCGGAATACCAATAAGGTCACCCGGGTCACTCATCTGCCCCAAAAACAGTGACACAACCTTACAGCCTTTAGCGGTATAAAATTTTTCCAATATCTGCGACTTACCAATTCCGTGCTTACCCATGAGCATGATGTTCTGAGTAGCAGGTGTTTCTTCCAAAATCTCCAAAAGCAAATTACCATCAATTCTTACTGACATATATAAAACCTCCTGTTGTTATCTTTAATTTAATCATATGTAACTATCATTTAATGATAGGGTAAAATAAAAATATTCCCAACGCATGGGAACTACAATTCCTTGAGCTCTTTCATTACCTCCTCGGGCATCTCTAAGAATTCCTTATGTAAAATCTGAATCTTCTTTCCACGAAAATAAAGAACAGAATACAAATATTTCTGCTTCAAATCACAAAAACTCTTTGCTTTTCCGTTATAGATTGCTCTAATAGAATTCTGAGCAATCTCCACTGTCTTTGGAGTTAAACCCAAATCACTTTGATCAATTCTCATATGTTCATATAAAAGTTCAGACAGTTTCCCGTTTTCATAAAGCTCGTTGCACACATCAGAAATCAATTGTTCCATCTTTTCAAAATCTTCTAAAAAATAATTTTCTATGAACAAACCTGGAAGCATACGTAATTCAATAGCTGCTATTCCAATATGAATAATGATAGAATCTGAAAAATACTCTTCATTTAAATGACAAAGACTAAGGCTATATTCTGTACCTGAAGCAGTTTTCTGCATTGTTGTTTTCAGCTTATATTTTTTTCCCAACTCAACAAGAAAATGATCAATACATTCATTCACCCTATAATATGAAAAATCTTTTGTAGATGATTTACACTTATTAAAGCCTATCAATTTATAAGTATCTATAAAAAGCGAATTCCAGAAAAGTTTATGAGTTATTTCAAGGAGATTTCTTTTATCTTCTCTGAGGTACATTTTTAACAGTTCATTAGGATTTTCATTCTCACAGACAATCATAACCTTCCTCTTTAATGGTTAACCTTTCAATTCCCTTGCAAGTATGCCCGGATCTTTCAGAAAATCCCTGTGAAAAATCCGGATCATTCTTCCCTTATACAACAGTGAAGAATACAGTTTTCTTTGGACAAGATTTCTGTGTTTCTCACCACTTGCCTCATACAAAGTCCGGATTGTATTCTGTGCAATCTCAATTGTCTTTGCAGTTAGTCCTTCCGCACTTGCACTAATTTCCTTGTATTTCTCACGCAGCTCCAAAAACTTTTCTTTCTGATTTTCAAAAAGCTGCTGGCACATTTCCTTTATGATGTTCTCAACAAGCACATACTCTTCCAGCCAGAAAAGTTTGAGCAAAGGATTGTGAGGTAAAATCCTCATCGTAATATCCTTCTGGCAGACAATGATAGAAAGTTCATCCATCGTAGACTTTTTATTCTGGTAATCGTAATAATCAATCTTCAGCTTCAGCTCAGTTCTATAGGGATGGCTTGTCACTTCGCAGTCCAGACCATAAGTATGGCAGATGTCGTTAAGTACTCCTTTTAGACTGCCCACAACCTTCTCCGTTGTAAGATTATGTTCAACAAAGTAAAAATCATTCTGATAGGTATGCTTCTTCAGAATGTCGCAGAAGAGGCCCTGCCAGAACTCCGACTGCAGGCGCCCAAACAATTCTGTCTGTTCTCGTTCAAGAGTAACCTTGAGAGCAAGCGGATCCAGTTTCTGATTTCTCATACAAGGACCTCCTCTGCAGCCACTTCATCAAGCAACTCCTGAATTTCCTGGTCATAATTCTGAACAATAGACGAGCACAAAACATCTTCAATACTTTCTTCATGAAGATTATTGAGAAGATTAATGAGGATAGAAGAATCCCTTGAAAAAGGTTTATGATAAATCTCAACCGCATAAACGGTCTTGTCTCTTGCCACAAGGGTCAAATCACTCTTAAGGCGATTCTGTTTAAGTTTATACTGCAGCCCCTTCTTACCAAGGATTGTTTCGCAAAGAGCCTTAATTGATGTTGAAACTATTTCCGCAGTCTTGGTGTTCAGATAGAACTTCTTGCGGGCAGCCTTTGTTTTTTCGGTCAGGGGTTTTATATCAATATCAATATAATCCTGTATCCATTTGATTCCGGACTTATATTCTGAATGAGTAAAATGCTTAGTGCTGATATGTGGAGCCGAAATCGAGAAGTCGCCTGTCTCACACTCAATTCCTATATAAATCGGATAAGGCACAAGTGACATATAAAAATGTTCATTATGAGAAAAAGCATTACACTTGAGCCCATTCTCTTTTGCAAGAGCTCTGATATCTTTCCTAAGTTCAGAAATCGCCTGCCGCACTGGAAGCTCCTGACCGGGCGCATAAGTCTTCTGCTTCAGCAAAAGCGCATCATAAGCCTTTTTCCAGAATTTGCCGGAAATGTGGTAGATGATTTCGTTTATTTCCATACATGGTTCGTAGTTCTCATTCATACCTTTAATATAGGGGTTGGAACTATCATTTAATGATATTGAGAAAAGATTTTTGAGATTTTTATTTTTTTTGCAATTTTGCGGTAAGAATCTGTGGATTTTCCAGGAAGTCTTTGTGAAGGATACATACTCCTTTACCATCAATCCCTAACGCGGTAAAAAGATAGCCCTGAAGTATATTATCGCTTTCTTCCGAAGATTTTTTATAAAGGCTGTATATAGAAGACCTGGCTATTTCAATTGTTTTAAGGTTCAAAGATTTCTGATCTGTATCTAATTTCTTCCGATACTTTTGAAAATCAGATATTTGTTTTACAGGAGCCGCAAGAAGTTCTTCACAAAGGTCATTAATTACATTCTCAACAACCAGATATTCATCAAGCTTATAGTTACAAGCCAAGACACTGTAAGGCAGCAGCGAAACAATAATTTGAGAATCATCTACATAAACATCCAGTTCACTTAATGTTGTCAGCTGCCTTTTTCGCGTATGCGTACTTACGTAGCTGATTCCAAGATTCAGTTCAACAAAGTCCTTTGCAGTAACTCTCCGGCATGCAACCTCGTATTTTCCCTGAAGTCTTTTGAGAACCTTGTGTAAATACTTATCAACAAACTGAGGAGTCGGTTCACTGCCAAGCAGATAGAATTCATCCTGATAACTATGACGATTCAACACTTTATAAAAAGCAGGCTTCCAGAAATCGCATTTCCACAAGTCTTTCTGACACTGTTCCAGAAGCCATTTCTTTTCCCGTTTCATCATAGCTGTCATTCCATTAAATTCGTAGTCCCAGTTTTCAATTTCAATCATATTTATAATATAGTCATGGCCTCTATCATATTGTGATAATGAAATAACTATCCTGCCATCTGCACCACCATCCCCAGAATACAGACTCCACACATAGCATATACAACCAAGTCCAGCCAACAGAATCTTCGTTTCTGCTCCGGAATCTTTTTGATAAGCTCAAGGTTCTGTTCATTACAGGTCCTAAGAAAGCTGAGTACGCTGGTCTTAATCTCCCCTACCCTCTCGTTGCAGACATCCAGTGCTTTACCGCAATCAGATTGTAAAAGCGTAAACTGGTCTTTTGCTGCTTTATCAAGTTCCTTGTTATAACTGTTAAGAATGTCATCCATCTCATCCTTCAGATTCTTGATGGAATCGGCCTTCTGCTGCAATAGAGCACAATTATCAGCAACGTTTTTGTCCATTGAGGTAAAAGTATTTGTGATGGAATTAAGAGTCTCATCCATCTTCTTCTGAAAGTCTTCAAGAGCTAGCGTCATTTTTCCTTGTGATTCTAGCAAGGCCTTTTTAAGTTGAATATTATCGAGCTCCACATTTTTTCTTCTGATTTTCTCGTCCAGAGTCCGAGTGTATTCCACCTCATGCTCCAGATTATGGCTTAAACCTTCAACCTTTGTCTTAAGACTATTAAAAGTCTGAATCATTGTGTCATAAGAAGCACGGTTATCATCTTCATCTCCAAGCTTTGAACAAATCTGTTCAAGCATAGATTCAATGCGGCCAATTTTCTCTGGTTCAGTTTCATCCACACTGCCAGGGAGTCGAGTAAAGGTTTGCAGCTTTCGCCCTTCTAAAACAGGTTCTGAAGGAATTTCCTTCTGCTCTTCTTCTACTGCATCATTTTCCATTCTCTACCTCCCTTCTGCGGCGCTCTGCAAGATTTGTTTCTATTCGAACAGGAACTCCATTTTCCCAATACTCTTCCGTATTGCCGCCATCCGCTACAACCTTTTTAATAAGGCCTTTTTCCCAATACTCCCAATGGCCCGGATACTGAATCGCAGGTTCATCATTTTCTGAATGCAGGAACCCGTCCTTAAAATTGTAAATTACAACCTTTGCAGTTTTTTCATCAAACATATCCGAATCTTCTGTATTCAGAAAAATATCTTCGCGACGTATATACTGACCGTTCATAAGCTTTTCAGGATTTACATCATTAAACCTTTTGAATTGAAGATATTTATGGAGTGATGTTGATTTTTTAAAAAGTTCATTTGCTGCAAGCTTTCTCATAAGTTGCATAAACTCATCCTGTGTAAGCGATTTTTCCATTATTTCCTCCCGGAGGTACCGGCTTACCTTCCTGATACCATTCCTCATAATTGTCATTAATATCCTTGATTGCAGGTTCCTTAAGACAATGCAGCACACCATTTTTCCAGTGCTCAATATGACTTCCATCGTGAGTTTCTATAGCAGGCAAAACGTGCTTTTCCTCATCTACAGAATCATTCAAATAGCCATCCTTAAAACGAATCGTAATATCCGGATAGATATAGTCTCCGTTTGCAGGCAGGCCTTCTTCTGTAGGCACCCGCCTGTACTGATACCGCTTAAAGCTTTTCATAAGCTCACTCCAGAACTAACCCATGCTGTATGGATTTACTTTTGCAACTTCCATTGCATCGTGTAGCATGTACTTTGTGAACTCATCAGTTGCCTGTAAAACCCGCTCTATAAAATCCTGTAGCCCTTCATTCTTTGTAACTTCAAGCTCCTGAGAAAGATTCTCAACATCTGCCTTAGTAACATCCATCATAATTGTTACGCCCATATTCCCCTCCTTCAGCCTTTGTAGAGCATCCTGTAAACTCCACAATAGACGCTGAAATATATAGTTTTGATTTTTCTACACCACTACGGGTTGTAAAATTTTTGCGGGTAAGAAAGCCATCAACGAGAACTTCTTTACCCTTTATCAGATCAGGAAGAAGCTTTGTACTAACGTCGTTCATAAAATGAACTTCAATAATCACCGGTTCTTTTTTCTGACCTGGAGTTCCATAATCTAAAAGGCTAAAGGAAAGCATTGTCATTTCCTTATCGCCAGCATTTACTAAAAAGCCCTTTGCATCCTCTGCTAAACGGCCTAGTACAGTTACTCTATTCAATTTCCCTCCCTCAGGATGCTTTCCTCACAAGGCGTTTTCGCAGTTCACCAAAGGATTTATCATCAATCATTCTTATAGTGTGATTATTCAGATCCTTAAAAAGCAGCCAACCTTTTTTGCCAAGGATTATTACTGGAAGTGTCGGATCATCGCTGGTATTAAGCTCTTCAAGAAAATCAACAATATCCTTACGGCTGGTTCCAGTTACCTGCTTTTCCATCAGCAGCACAACATCAGAAATCACTTCCGAATACTTACTCTTTGCTATCATCTTTTTTATTCCCCCTACCCTTCTTTGGGTCCCTTAAAATTTTCTTTTGCAATTCTTCTTTTGAGATACCAAGTCCCATAAGAAACTGAATATCATTTGCAGGGATTTCAAACTCCTCTGGATTTTTAAGAGCCTCCTTGAAATCCTCATCAGAGAGCAGCTGCTCTGCAGTAAAGCCGCAGCTCATTTCTGCCATCACATACCAGGCAATTTTGGCTGTCACTTCTAAAAGTCGCACCTGAAACTTTTCTGAAATCGACTTTTCAGAATGAAGCTTTGTATAAGCCTGACTCAAAGTCATTTCATTGTTTTCTATTTGCTGCCTCATTTTTTCATCAGCATTCTTTTCTACACTGATGGCCCGTTGAGCCGTCCGTTTTGAAATACCAAGATTCTTAGCAATAAGCTCTGCCTTAGAGCCGGTAGATTTCTGAACAAACTCACACTTTGAAAGAATCGCAATATTCCTTAAAAGCTCATCTCCATCCAGGTTTCGTCTATTTACCTGAAGTCCAAGCACATACTTGTAAGTTTCATCAAAAGACTTAAAGCTATGCTCATAAACCGGCAAAGAAGTAATACCTGCCTTTTTGCTTGCCGTATATCTTGTGTAGCCGTCTATAAGATATTTATGACCATCCTCTGTGAGCCAAATATGAACCGGCTGACTTTCATCAAAGCCGTTTTCCTTCATAGACTTCACAATACGTTCAAGTACACCTGCATCAATTTTGTAGAGCGCCTTAAAATCAGCATGCTCTTCAATATCTTCAATCAGCATCATTCGGCTGAACTTCTTTCTGCCATCTGCTATAGGAACGTCATTTCCTGCAGCAAGCATGTTTAAGGTCTTAATCATCAAAAAATCTCCACAACTTTTTTATCTTCATATATCATGTTGATAAGGTTATTAACGCCTGCAGCAAGGCGCGCGCAGCCTGTATGTGGACTTTTAATACAGCACTTCTCATCAAAATTTGTGTAGCGGTCCACAAAACGGGTATCTGGAAGCGTTACACTAAGAAGGTTATCTATACCCTTGCGATACATTGAAAGCACAAGGTTTTGCAATGAGGTTGGATATTTTGAATACTGGTCACTCCAGTGATTAAAGAGAAAGTAGAGATTTTTTGCCTGATCCGGCATAACAGTCTGCATTTTTGAAAGCAGACAGGCCGACATGTTATAGTTATATTCAGTAAAAGCCACAGGACTCAAAATCAAGTCGGCAGCCATTAAGGCTCCTGCTACTATATTGTCCCAGGTTGGCGAAGTATCTATAAGGATGTCATCGAAGCCCTTTGGAGAACGAAGAATCCTCTTTATCTCTACATTTTCCATGGAACGCTGATCCAAAAGCTTTAAGCTTGAAGGTACAACCCATACATTCTGTTTTCTGCTTGCTACAATGTTTCTGTCATCAATTTTTCCAGTAGAAAATGCGAGCGAAATGTTCTGGCGTTCACAAATCTCACCTATACGTCCAATACCCATTGTGTAATAGACGGTAACGGTGTTGTTTAGATCTGTATCAATTACCAGAACTTTTCGCCCACGAGAAGCAAGATTATTGGCCAGAAGTAGAACTACAGACGACTTCCCCACGCCGCCTTTGATGCTGGAAACTGTAATGACCATTAAAATACTCCTCAGTTCAGGAAATACATTTGCCAGTTGCCTGCCCTATAAGATGTATTAGTAACCAGAACCAGCAACGCTGATTGCCCCCCGGTTACACTTGCGTTAGGCATCTGTGCTTCCGTCACTGTAGAAAAGGATAAGCCAGATTCAAAAAGCGCGAAATATCACGGAAGAACATTATTTGGCAAGTTTTTGGTGAATTTGGGAAAATCAAAAACATTTTGGGAAAATGACCTTTTTTGGCTTTTTTGCTGGTTAAAAATATTTTGTTCCCCTCCCCTACTACATCTACGTATTTACAATGTCTATTTTGCATAGTTTTTGTATTAAATATGTATATTGTTTGCATAGTGTTTGTATTTACTTTGTATATTTTGTCTAGTGTAATTCTATACAATATAAGGAGTTACAAAGGCAAAATTTTAACCCCTCCAGATTGATTTTTTTACGTATAGATGCACGTATAGAAGCTGATTTTTGACGATTACGCGTATTACTTTTTTATATACTTTGTATATACATTATATATATACTTGTTTATATTGTGTATATACACTGTTAATATTTTGTTTATATTTTTGCAATACTTTGTATATTTTGTCTTGCATTTTGCTAATACATCGTCTATAATGTATATATCGTATAAACAAAGTATAGAGGGGAAAACTATGAAAACTTATACATTTGCCATTCAGAAGGGTGGTACTGGCAAAACTTCAGTTTCTGTTTCAGTAGCCGTAGAACTTGCTAAAATCGGACGTACAATCTTAATCGATGCCGACCCTCAGGGGAACACAACAGACTGGATGAATCTTCCAAGTCTTCAGTATGAACTTTCAGACGTGCTTTCAGACAAGTGCACAATCAAAGATGTAATTCAACCAACACAGGTAGAAAACCTCTTCATCATTCCAACAGCAGGAATCGACGGAGGCCTTCGAACATATCAGGAAACTGTAGCTCAGAAGGAGCAGTTCAAACTTGCACAGCTCAAGAACGAACTTGCTAATGTTTTTGACTACTGCATCATCGATACATCTCCGGCCTTCGGAGCTCTCGAAGAAAGCTGCTTTATTGCCAGTGATGAAGTTATCAACGTTCTTAAACTGGACCGCTTCAGCTATGACGGACTTAAAACCTTCAAAGTAAACCTGGATGCTATGAAAAAACGCTATGATAACTGTTATGGAGTTAGCGTAAACGGAAAGCCATTCCTCAACAAATTGATTTTGAACGAAAACAATAATGCCATTGCACAGTGCCGTGACCTGGTAGCCCAGTATAAGGCTCTTGAACCAAGTGGATACAAGGTATTTGTAATTCCAACAGATACAGGCTTCCGTAAAGCTCAGACAACATCTGTTCCAGTTCAGGCAATTGCAGGTGCCAAGAAAGACACTCTGGAATCACTCGAAGAAATTGCACAGGCTTTGAAATAGGCTAGGGGAGGAAGAAAATGCAGAAGGTACAACCAGCAAAAAACTCATTAGACATGGATTTCTTGAACAGCATGAATAAACCTATCGGTGGCACGCCAGTACAGCAGGCAACTCCGGTAAGTACTCCTGTAGCAGCAGTTGAAGAAAAAGAACCAGAAACAATTATAGACCCGATTGAAATGGGATCTGATTTTGATACAGAAATCGACATTGAAGATGATGTTGCAGAAGAAGAGGAAGCTCCAGTTTCTGTTTCAAGACAAATAAAGGCAACACAAATTGTTGTACGTACCACAGAGAAGGAAAGAGAAGCCCTGAAAGCTTACTTTATGAAGCACGGAGTATCTCTTTCAAAGGGCATCAAGATTGCTATAAAGTATCTTGAGCAGCAGGAAAAGAAAGGCCTTGTTCATTTTTCAGATATAGGTCTTTACTAGGAGCAATTAAAAAATGGACGAAAAAGAAACTAACTTACCTGCAACCACAAAGAAAAAAACTCTTAAAAATAACGAAGATGACCGCAAATGGTTCAGTTTTCCAAACAGCCCGGCTTCTAACACAGTTATCAGCGTTGTAAGCCATGTAGGTGACCTTGAAACCTTTGGAAAACGTCTTGAACACAACAGTCATTCAACTCAGATTGATTTTTTTGATCCGCCAGAAGGAAGTAAAAATCTTAGCCAGCGTGTTAAGTATTCAACTGATAACACAGAAACTACAATCCATCTTGATAACATTGACCTTTTCACAAAGGCAAATAAGCCTCTCAAGAAGATTTTAACTTATACTCTGGTTCAGTTGAGTAAGGAAAATGTAACTGAAAACCCGGAAAATGATATAAGCATCAAATTCCCGCTGGAAGACTTTGTTACCCTGGGCTGTTATAAAACAATCAGAACTGCAAGACAGGCTTTTAATCAGGCACAGCATCCTTTAACAAGTATCAAGATTGAAGGTGTAGTAAAAGACAAGAAAGACCAGAAACAAATTACAGATAGCGGTATTGAAGTTCTCTTCCCAGGTGCCCACATCAAAAACGGAATTGTTGAAATATACCTGAACAAGCGTATCAACTGGCAGCTGTTTGCACTTCAGTACTTCTCAATTCTGCCGAAGGAGTATTTCTCACTTTCTGATAATGCTGCTGATACTCTGCTGAATATCGTTATGCTTGCACGAAAGAGACTTAATGATATTGGCAAGAACGGCAGCTTTAACATGAGCTTCAAAACCTTACAGCAGATTCTAGATCTTCCTGATGAAACTATAACAAAGAATCCAGGTCGTGACATAAAAGAACCAATCTTAAATGCAATTGCAGAAATATCTAAAATGCTGAACGGGGATATTGTAGTGGAGCCGATTTACAACGCAAACGGCAACATTATCGAGTTCCTGGAAGATGGCTATGCAAAGGTTTCGCTGTACAATGAGTACCTTGAACACTTTGGAGAACTGGCAAAAACCAAGCGAATAAAGATTGAAGGTGCAATGAAAAAACGTGAGGAAATCGCAGACCGGGCAAAGGTAAAAGCTTTGGCTAATAAGCTAGAAAAAGAATCCAAAAGTAAGAAGTAATATTTTACGTGGATAATAGCTATTTATAGGGAAGAAAAAGTCATATTTTACGTGGGAATTTTACAGAATTTCCTGCAAATTTGACTATTTTTCCCTATTTTTTTACCAAATTTCCTTTCTTTTTGCCCATTTTCTGGGCTTTTTTGCCGGAAATCAGATTTTATAGGTTAAAAAGTCATATTTTACGTGGGAGATTTTCAGCTTTTTGAGTAGGAATAATTTACGTGGAGACGACTTATTTCTTTATATTAAATAGAGTTAGACAGTTATTCATAATTTTAAAAAAGTCATATTTTACGTGGGAAAAATCATCAAATTTTCATTGGAAATAGTCGATTTTGGCAGCTACGGAAGCGAAGTTTTCTCACTTGTTAACAAATTCAGACACAAGGTCGACAGAATTATAATTTTATGTCATTTTCCAGTCAAAAAAGTCATATTTCACGTGGGAAAATAGCAAAATTTTGCCTGCTTTTAGTTCATTTTTCTTACTATTATGGCAAAATAAGCAGATTTTTAGTAAAATTAGAAGCAGCTAACAGAAAAAATCAGCTCAAAAAAGGCAAGAATCATGAAAAATAAGCTCAAAATTCGTCTTAAAGTGTCTAAATTTTGTCATATTTTACGTGGAAAAAAAGGGCCTAAAGTCATAAATGACGTGGAAGAAGGTTTATTTAACGTGGAATTTGGACTATTTTGAGTGGAATTTGTCATATTTTACGTGGAAGCTAATCCCTGCTAAATGCTTATATAATTAAGAATTAGCCCATGCTCCAAATTCCTAAGAGCTTATTATATAGCTTTTAAAGAGCTATATTAAATTCGGAGGGTGACGTATTGCAAATACGTCTAACCCGATTTATCTTAGAGTTAAGAAAAAATTAGTTCAAATGGAATCAGGGTGGGGACCAGATGAATCCAGAAGAAGCTAAGGAATATGCTAAGACAAATCTCGAGGCATATCTTAACTCAAAAGGTATCAACACATCAAGCAATTTCTCATGTTTAAATCCGGCACACGAAGATAAGCATCCAAGTATGTCTTTTGATTCAAGACGTAACAGGTGTCATTGTTTTTCTTGTGGAGTGGATTATGACATTTTTGATGTTGTGGCTATTGATACAGGATTATCAGGCAAGGAGCTTTTTAATCATGTATATGGCCTTTATAACATCAGTGTTGATTATGATAATTCAAAAAGTCAAACTTCTTCAAAATCCATTCCTCAGTCAGAATCAAAAACTAATGTAAATATACAAAAAGGGACACAACAAGAATTGCCACGAGAATCTCTTACAGAGTTTTTCGCTAAGTGTCATTCTGCAGTTGAAAAAACTGATTACTGGAAAAAGCGAGGACTTTCAAAAGCCATTGTAGATGCCTACAACCTTGGTTACTGGGAAGAAAAACGCCGCTTTGTAATTCCAACAGGAGAATTCAGCTACAATGCACGAGCAACGTGGGAAGCCGACAAAAAAGAGCGTTACTTAAAACCTAAAGGACATTTTGAGCTCTTTAACTTAAAAGCTATTCCGCTTGCAGAGCAGCCGGTTTTTGTTGTGGAAGGTGAGTTTGATGCTTTGAGCATCATTGAAGCAGGAGGAATTGCTGTAGCCTTGGGCTCTAGCAGTAACTTACGCTTTATTGAGTTCTTAAAATCAAACAGGCCCAAATATCCGCTGATCCTGGCATTGGATAATGACGAAGCGGGTAGGGCAGGGGAAGCAAAGCTTTCTGAAGAATTAACAAAGATTCAGGTGGAGTTTGTAGATGCAGACATCACTTTAGGTTTCAAGGATGCCAATGAAGCCTTGGTTGGAGACAGAGAAACCTTTATTCAGACAGTTTTGAATGCTCGTAACAATGTGCTTGCTTTGCTGGAGGAAAAACGGCAAAAGGAGGAAGCGGCTTATTATCAGACCTCTGCAGTAAACGGACTTACCGAGTTTATTGCGGACATTGAAAGGCGGCACAACAAGGATTGTGTTTCAACAGGTTTTCAAAATCTGGATGATATTCTGGACGGAGGCTTTTATCCGGGTCTTTATATCATTGGTGCAATTTCCAGCCTTGGTAAAACAACCTTTGCCTTGCAGGTAGCAGATAATGCAGCAAAGAAAGGGCAGGATGTTCTTGTTTTCAGTCTGGAGATGGGAAAACAGGAGCTTATAGCAAAATCAATCAGCCGACTATCCTTCCAAAAATGCAGAAGCTGGGGTAGTGAACTGGATTATGCAACAACAACTAGAAATCTGCTTAACGGAAAATCCCTAAATTCAAAAGAGCGGGTAGATTTTCTGAATGAGTGCATCAAAAGCTATGCTGATTATGCAGGCCGGATTTTCTATCACATAGGTATTGGTGATATTGGCGTTGAAAAGATCAAAGCCGTAATTGCTCGGCATATCAGGATTACCGGACGTAAACCTCTTGTAATTATTGATTATCTGCAAATTATAGCCCCTTTTGATATGCGGGCTACAGACAAGCAGAACACAGACAAGGCTGTAGTTGAACTAAAACGTGCTAGTCGCGATTACGATGTTCCGATTTTTGCAATTTCAAGCTTTAACCGTGAAAACTACACAAGCCCGGTAAACATTGCAAGCTTTAAAGAATCGGGAGCCATTGAATATACCAGTGATGTCTTGATGGCTCTACAGTTTAAGGGCATGGATTACCTCAAAAAGGATGATGACAAATATGAGGACGAAAAATCTCGTACAGCCCGAATTATTCAGCTGCGAAATGAGCAGGAAAAGAATGCCGAGATTCCAGGAAAGGCACAGCAGCTTCAGCTAAAAATCCTCAAAAACCGCAACGGTCGAAAGGGTGGGGTAGACCTCGACTTCCATCCAATGTTCAACTGCTTTGAGGTTCCAAAACAAAAAATCGAAAATGGAGGATGGACATTAAGGTCTAAAAAGTAGGAAAAATTGGGAAGGGAAGAAAAAACTAAAACAATCGTAATTCTATTTTTACTCAGTTTAATTTTTGCAGGCTGTAAATCTGCATCATTCAATTCAAGCGAAAAAATCTTAGAACTCAGGGGAAATCCAACCACAGGCTACACCTGGATTTACACAATTGGTGATGAGTCAATAATTCGGGTGGATGAAGATATTCAGTATCTGGGAAAAGAGGGAATGGTTGGAGCTCCAAGTCTTTTTACATACACAGTTCGTTCACTAAAACAGGGAAATACAAATTTAAAATTCGAGTACAAACGTCCCTGGGAAGATAAAAAGGCAGAGGAAGTTCGCTTTTTTGAAGTGACAGTAAAAGAAAACGGAAAAATCACCATGACAGAAAAGAAGCCGGAGGAAGAAAAATTGACTTACAAATCGGTTTCAATGGCAGAAGGAATAAAGCTGATGTCAAAAGATTCTGGTTTTATCCTTCTGGATGTAAGACGGCCGGAGGAATTTGCAGCTGGTCATATTCCGGGAGCTGTCCAGCTTACAAATGAAAGCATGACAAAAGAGAATACAGTAAGACCATAGGGTGCGTTACGGGGGATTCCCCGTTAGAAGCTGTACAGATGAAAGAAAAACATGCATATTTTAGTGATAAAAGTATTGGAAAAAACTGCATATTTATGATATTTTTATATTGTAAAAAAGTGATTGTTTGAGAGTGAAAAAGCTGCAGGAGTTTTTATGTTTCAAAGAAAAGCGTTCAGGGATCTTTTAGAATGGAAAGAAAAATATTCAAAAAAATATGCTGCAATGCTTGAAGGTGCCCGACGTGTAGGAAAATCAACAATTGCGGAAGAATTTGCCAGGACAAATTTTAAGACATATATAAAAATTGATTTTGCAAATATTGATAAAGAGCTTCTCGAGGTTTTTGATGTAATTACAAATCTCGATTTATTTTTTTTAAGGCTCCAGACGGTTACTGGAGTTACACTTTATGAAAATGAATCTGTAATTATCTTTGATGAAATACAGCGACAGCCTTTTGTTAGACAGGCAATAAAATATCTTGTTGCAGACGGTCGATATTGTTATATCGAAACAGGATCTTTAATTAGTATAAAACAGAATGTAAAAAATATTGTGATTCCATCTGAAGAACATTTTATTCAAATCTATCCAATGGATTATGAAGAATTTCTTCTTGCTACCGGAAATACAACATATAATTTGTTGAGGGAATTATATAAAACGGGAAAACCTGTAGGTGCAGGAGTAAATAGGAAGCTCATGAGAGATTTCCGTATTTATATGGCAGTAGGAGGAATGCCTCAGGCAGTAGATGCTTATGTAAAGGGGGCAAATTTTGAAGAAATTGACCAAGTCAAAAGAGGAATTCTTAAGTTGTATGAGGAAGATTTCTATAAGATTGATAAATCCGGACGCCTTTCAAAAATGTATAATTCAATACCTACTCAGCTAGCGTTGAATAAAAAAAGATATGTAATTTCAAGTGCTACAGGCAAGCGCACAACAGAAAAAGATAAGTCGATATTATCCGAACTGATTGATTCAAAAACAGTTCTTGTTTCTTATAATACAACAGATCCTAGTGTATCTCTTTCTGCTACTGCAACAGATGAATCCTATAAAATGTATATTACAGACACAGGACTTTTTACAACCTTACTTTTTAATTCAGCTGATAAACTCCATACAAAGATTTATGCAAAGTTGTTGAGTGATAAGCTCGAAGCAAATCTTGGTTATCTTTATGAAAATGCTGCTGCACAAGTAATTGCAGCAAGTGGAAACAAGCTTTTTTATCATACCTGGAAAAAGAAGGATGATGTTCATGATTATGAAATTGATTTTCTTATTGCATCCAACGCAAAGCTTGTACCAATAGAGATTAAATCTTCAGCTGTAAATACACATAAGTCTATCACAGAATTTTATACGAAATATCCAAGTAAGGTTTACAGGCAATATCTGTTTTCACAAAAAGACGTAGATCATAAAGAGCAGTTGATGTTCAAGCCAGTTTATATGCTTCCTTTTGTTTTAGAGGATTTGTAGGGGAAAATAAATATGCCATTTAGAATTGAGCGAAATGACATTACAAAGGTTCACACAGAAGCGATAGTAAATACCGCAAATCCTCTGCCGAAATATGGAACGGGAACAGATACGGCTGTTTATGAAGCTGCAGGAATGGCACAGCTCCTGGCAGAAAGAAAGAAGATTGGAATAATAGAGCGGGGACAGTCAGCATATACGCCGGCCTTCAATCTTCAGAATACAAATGGCATTCGTTATATCATTCATACTGTGGGCACCAAATGGAAAGATGGGCAGCATGGTGAAATTGAAATTATGAGAAACTGCTACCGCAATTCACTTCAAATAGCTAAAGACTTGAATTGCAAAAGTCTTTCCGTTCCACTTCTTGCTACTGGAAACTATGGCTTTCCAAAGGAAACAGCGCTCAATATAGCACTAGATGAAATCAGTAAATTTCTTTTTGAAAATGAAATGGATATTGTTCTTATTGTGTATGACAAAGAATCCTTTCAGGTTTCTAGTAAAATTTTTGATGGAGTTCAGAGTTTTATAAATGATGGGCCAGAAATCACTCCGATTCAAAGCATTTCAATTGACGATTTTGTTTCGCAGAATAAAGGTGGTCTAAATTTTCAGGAGCTTTTAAGAAAGCATATTATAGATAAGGGACTCGATAATCCCACAGTTTACAAGCGTTCAATTATTATAGATAAAAAGTTGTTTTCGAAAATCATTAATGGACACATTCCAAATAAGCATTCTGTAATGGCTCTAGGGTTAGCACTAGAGCTGGATTTACAGGAATATGAAACCTTTCTTGCTACGGCTAATTTTGCCTTAAATCCTTCGGATATGTTTGATACTGTTGTGAAGTATTGCGTGACACAGAAAATCTATGATGTTATGCAGGTTGATTCTTTATTATTCCAAATGGATTTACCTTGTTTTAACGACTAAACTCGAAAAATTTGCAAAAAAATCAAAGAGTCGCCAAACGTGCGACCCGCGGATATGAGATTCAAGCTATAGTTACCTCATAGAACAGAGCACAAAAGAGGCTCAGCAGGAGGTTTACATGTACGGAGCAATTTTAGGCGACATAATTGGTCAGCCATATGAGTTTGATAGGGGAAACAAAACAAAGGAGTTTCCACTTTTTTGTAAGAATCCACGTTTTACAGATGATTCGGTAATGACAATAGCAATCTGCGATGGAATCTTAAAGGCAGGACTTGATGCAGATGAAAACACTATGAAAACAGCCATGATTACCAGCATGCAGCTTTGGGGACACAAATATCCTCATGCAGGCTACGGAGGTAGATTTTATCGCTGGCTTGCGATGGAAGAAACCAAACCTTATAACAGCTGGGGCAATGGTTCTGCAATGAGAGTGAGTTCTGTAGGCTGGTTGTTTGAGACACTGGAACGTACACGCAAAGTAGCTCGCTGGTCGGCAGAAGTAACTCATAATCATCCAGAAGGAATAAAGGGAGCAGAAGCAACAGCCTCAGTAATCTGGTTGGCACGAAATGGTAAGTTCAAGTCAGAAATCAAAGAATACATTACAAAAGAGTTTGGTTACGATTTAAGCCGTACTTGTGATGAAATCCGCCCGAACTATCATCATGTTGAAAGCTGCCAGGAAACTATTCCAGAAGCAATTACAGCCTTTTTGGAAGGTAACAGCTTTGAGGATGTAATCAGAACTGCTGTAAGTCTCGGCGGTGACTGTGACACTCTTACCGACATTGCAACAGGAATGGCAGAGGCATTTTATGGATTACCAGAACAGTTTAAGGTCTGGGCAATAGAGCTCACTAAATCCGACATGCATGAAGTTATGAAGGAGTTTGATAAGCATCAGATTCCGGTAAAAAGGATAGAGGTATGATAGTAGGTTTCTTTGGTGGAAAGTTTATTCCGTTTCATAAAGGGCATCTATATTGCGTAGACTTTGCTTCGAAGATTTGCGACAAGGTTTATGTAATTCTCTTTGATACACCTGAAAGTCGTTATCTGGAACATGGTACAAAAATAGATCCTCTTCTAACGACGGAAGCTAGATGCCAACAGATTAAGAAGGCGATTTCAAAATATCCTAATGTTGAATTCCGTTTTATAAATACAGATGAGTGTATGAATGAAGATGGAAGTGAAGATTGGGATAAAGAAACGCCTTTAGTAATAAAGGAAATAGGGAATGATTTTAAGTATGTGTTTAGTTCAGAGCCTTCTTATGATGCATATTTCAAAAGAGCTTATCCCTGGGCAAAACATATAATTATTGATGAAAAGAGAATACATGTTCCGATAAGCGGAACAGAAGTTAGAACAATGACAATGGAGGAAGCAATAAAATGGCTGGCATAGGAGAAGTTAGAGCTTCAATAAAAGATCTGAAAAGGTATGAATGGATTATGGCTGCAATTATGATTGGAATTGCAGGTCTGGCAGTTTACAAGGGATTTACAGATCCAAACAGTAAGAATCCGGGCTGGCTTACAATCGTAAACTTTATCTCAGCGATTTGTGGAGTATTCTGTGTGTTTCTTACGGCAAAAGCATCTGTTAGTAATTTCTGGTTTGCAACAGTGAATACGACTGTTTATATCATCTATCTGGGTTACTGGCACATCTGGGGAACCTTTGCACTGGAACTGATTGTGTACTTTCCAATTAATTTCATTTCTTGGTTTATATGGAGTAAGCATAGAGATGAACAGAAAGAGCACCTTACAAAATCAAAACGACTAACTTGGTATGTAGACCTGATTGTAGCCGCAGGAGTTGTAGCCTTTGCAGTAGTAGCTCATGCAGTTTTGGTAAAGCTTCATGGAACTGTGCCTTGGCTCGATGCCTTTACTCTAGCAATTGGAATCGTAGCAGTAGTCCTTGAAATGTTCCGTTACCGAGAGCAGTATGTTCTCTGGATTATTACAGATGTAATTGCAGTTGCCATGTACATTCAGCATTTTGATGCTGTGTACCTTACAAAGAAATCAATCTATTTGATTGTTGCCGTTATTGGACTTATAAATTGGATTAAGTTGAATAGGACAAGAAATGTGGAAAACAAGTAAGGGAATAAATATGAAAGGATTTATTAATTATAGAGAAATTAACAGGAATGTAATGGATGACACAATGAAAATGTGTGATCATAATAAATCATTAAAGGATTCCATTGCTAATTCTATTAAAAATGAATATGTGGTTTATCAGTCGGAAGCTTTTGATGCTGGAGATATAAAAGCAAATCCAGAAATGAAAATAATTGTTTCTAAAAAGCGAACTTTTGAAGCCGCAGAAAAATATGCGGGAAAGAAAGTTTGTTGTCTGGACTTTGCAAATAATCACAGTATGGGTGGAGCTCCCTGGTCAGCAGGGGCTCAGGAAGAATCAATCTGCAGGATTTCAACTTTGTATCCATGTCTTAAAGCCCAATCAAAAGCATTCTATGAAAAGCATATCCTGGAATATGAAAATGGCGAAATAAATGATATGGGAAGTGATGATCTGATTTATATTCCGGGTGTTACTGTATTCAAAACAGATGAATCAATTCCAAAACTGAAGGAAGAAGATACATGGTTTAATACAGACGTAATTGTTTGTGCAGCCCCAGTGTTGGACTTTCATTATGATGAGAATAGGTATCGCCATATTATGACCGAAAGAATCAAAAGGATTTTAGATGTAGCTGCAAAGGAAAAGGTGGAAGTGTTGATTCTAGGAGCCTTTGGTTGCGGAGCCTTCTGTAATCCACCGGAAATTGTTTCTGACATTTTTGCTTCATTAATCCGTAACTATAATTTTGAAACTGTAGAATTTGCGGTTTATTGCAGAAGTGATACAAAAAATTTTGATGTTTTTGAATCGAATTTTGTTGAATAGTATAGACAAAAATGGCAGGTAATATATATGAACTTTAATTTAGAAAGATTCAAGAAGGCACAGGCGAAAGATTATTTACAGGCTTTGGAAGAAATGAAAAATGGCCACAAAGTAAGTCACTGGATGTGGTATATATTTCCTCAACTAAAAGGGCTAGGATACAGTTCGATATCTCAGTTTTATGGAATTGATGGAAGGGCAGAAGCAAAGGCATATATTGAAGATGAAATCTTAAAGAAAAGGTTAATAGAAATATCTGAAACACTTCTGGGGTTAAAAAGTTCTAATGCAACAGATGTGATGGGTTATCCTGATGATCTAAAATTAAAATCTTGTATGACTCTTTTTTCAGAAGTTGCACCTGGAATAGATTGTTTTACAAAAGTTCTAGAAAAGTTCTTTGGAGGGGAAAAAGACAAAAAGACTCTGGAGATTTTGAATAACTAAACAGAGCCGGCAGGAATACATTCAGAATAACCCAAATAAAAAAATAGCAAAAAAAGAGTAAAATTCGCATAACATAGAAATCACAATGCCGTTAAATGGCACCCTTGCGTTTTATAATGTAAATCAGAAAGCTGAAAAAGGGGGCTGTTTATGAAAAGAATGGATGATGTTATGGATACTTCAAATGTATATTCCTATGGAATTGATTTGAGTAAGCTTAAGCTGGATTTGCCAAAGTCACAGAAAAAGCACAAGGCACCTGCCAAGCGCTATGTATGCATCGACCTAGAAATGACAGAATTTACGGCATCTCAGAGAAGCTGCGTTCCGGGAGCAAATGGCGAAGTAATTCAGTTTGGGGCAGTATTGCTGGACGAAAACTATAATCTGCTCAGCGAGTTCTCTTCTTATGTAAAGCCTGCTTACAGTTCAGTTACCCCGTGGATTAATCAGCTTACAGGTATTTCAAATCAGAAGCTTGAAAAGGCAGATGACTTTATAACTGTTTTCGATAAGTTCTGTTACTGGCGTGGTGAAGGGGATATCACAACCTTCTGCTGGAGCAAGTCTGATTTTAATCAGCTTTGGAGCGAGCTTGAGGCAAAGGGCAAGCATCGTTATGACCTTTTTGCAACCTTGCAGGATTTTGTAGATTTGCAGGATATCTTTGGAAAGCTTATTTCATCAAAGACATCAGTTGGTCTGGAATCTGCAATGAGACTTCTTCAAATGGAGTACAAAGGCCAGGTTCACACAGCCTTGAGCGATTCTTACAACACTGCCCGCATTCTTCATAAGCTTTTCTGCACAGAAAGCCTCGAAGTTAATTTTGAATACATCAATCCATCAAAAGAACCCCCAGTAAATCAGAAGGGAGAGGAAGAATACAACTGTTCATTGGCAAGCTTCCTTTCTCCAGAGCTTTTGTCACAGTTTGGTTATACAGGAGCCTCACAGGAAGAAGAAGCAGAAGAAAAATCCATTGATAATATTGCTGAAGATTTGCAGCTTTTGGAAGCATCCCCGCTTGCCGGCCTTATTAATAATGAAGAAATTGCTAACCTTTGTACAAAATACAATATCGAGGTTCAGAGCTGGCTTAGGCTGGCAACTGAAGTTATGAATACTCAGGAAATGCAGGTTGCATAAGGGGGTAGGATATGTTTTTGGCACTCGGAATAATCATTTTTATTATTGGTTGCTGTATGTCCTCTTACGAAGATAATACCTACAATGCTCAGCGACGTGAAGAACAGAGACACCGAGAACTGATGCGAGCGTTAGAAGAATGCCGTAATTCACCACCAGCTCCACGACGAAAAAAACAGGTCCGAAGACGATTTGCTCAGGATAAAAACGGAAATATTCTTGGAGAAGAAATCACAGAAGAAGAATTGGAGGACTGATATGGGAGTTTTCATTCTTTTAGTATTATTCGTTGGTATTGTTGTGATTCTCGGTTAATCAAGTAGCAGCGGAAAAAGTAGTTATCATAGCGGTTATGCCCGGGCATATGATTACGAAGACTCTGATGAATATTCCGATTCCGAAATTAGAGCTGCACGAGGGGAGAGGGATTATTTTTCTGATGATCCTTCCGATGATTATAATTCCTATTATGCCCAGGTTGCAGATGATGCAATGATGGGAGATCAAGATGCCATAGAAGAAATGCGTGGCGAATTTGGTGAGGGGGAGTGGTGATATGAAAACAAAACCAGAGTTTAGAAAGGTTGCTTTAGCTTTTGCAAAGAAAAACGGCTTTGATACCGTTCATTTTTATGGAATGCTTGGGAAAGTTGATGGACCGGGTGCTGATATAGAAGTATACACAGGAGGCTATAAGACTCCATGCGTAGTAGGACTTCCACAGGTAATACTAACAGATGGAAAAACTGCAAAGTTTCATAGTTTAGACGAACCTTTTAAAATACTAGATGCTTGTATTAAGCTACCAAAGGTTGTTTTTGAATATGACTGTATGTGCTGGTTTGGAAACAGTTACAACCTCAAGCTTTTAGAGGATGGCAGATTAGTTCGTCTTGCCTATGGTTACTCCAAGCTGGGGCCAGAAGAACGCATCTCTGAGGATAAAGAATTTATTCTCTTAAATAGTCCAGAACTTGTAAAAGAAATAAAAAAACTTATTAAGGAAAATAAGGAAGAATTAAAGAAGCTTCCAAGAAAAATATCAAATTATAATATCATGGATGGTGCCGGCGAAACCTTTATATTTGGAAGGATGAAGTTTGCTGGTACAAATATTCTTACCGAATCAATGGAAGGCTACCAAGAGGAACTAAAAAGGCATAATGCAGTTGCACAGGGCTGGGAAGAAGAGCTTTTACAGTTCCAGAGACTTTTCAAAATGTTCCAAGACAAGTTCCATGAGTATTTTGAATATTCACTTTTCAATGGGGAAAATAGAGAAGAATAGGAGGAATAAAATTATGATGATGGCTCCAGAACAGTATGCAGAACAGTTTAAAAATGCATCGTATCAAGAAATCTTAAAAGTAAAAAATGAATTGGTTTCTGATATTTCGAAGTTTGAATACGATTATGACAGGGAAGATCCTGATTGGAATATCTGTCCAAAACCGGATGTTCGTTATCAGTGGAATTTGGAAGCTCTTGGATTGATTGCTCCGTTGTTATCAAAAGCATTTAACAGAGAGTATGAGTGGGGGGGGAGAAGGATATGGAGGATTATGGTAGGGAGATGAGGAAGTTTTATGGGGAATAAAGAATGGATATCAGGCTGTAATAGTCTAATAAATTTTAGAAATAATTTATTAGAAAACTCTTTGCATAATAACTGATAGAATATCTTTGATGTAAAATAGAAAAAAAATACTGCTGGAGAAGAAATCATTTTAAACAATTTTCCTCCAGCAACCTTTTATAAAATATTTATATGTAGTAAACTATATGAAAAGGAAAATGAGATAGAAAAATATGTGGTGTAGAGTTTGTAATATTGAAACAACAGAAAAGATTTGTTCTATCTGTGGAAAAGAAACTGAAGATAAAGAACCGAAATATGAAGTTCATTATTGTAAAAACTGCCAAACTCCAATAATTTTTGAAAAAAGTGAAACACTCTTTGGTAAGTGCCATCTTTGTAATAATAAAACAGATTATTTAGCAAAAGATATTCGACCTGTATTCCCTGAAGAAAAACTTTTACTTTCAATTCTATTAAAAAGAAATCATTCAGATATTTTACAATCAAATGTATGGGCATCAAATTCCCGTTATTACATTGATAATGAAACTGTTAGTTTTTCTTCAAATAATTTTAGAGAAGTTAATGCTAAAGAAATAAAAGATGCCTTAAGTCAAAATCAAGAATTAGTAGATAGAAATTCAGAATCATATATTATTTTTCAAAATCAAATAAATCTATTTGTAAAAGCAAATAAGAAACGTTTAGAATTTTTAAAAGATGAAGCAATATCTTTTGTAAAACATGCTTGCAAAGATTATGAGCAGGAACAAATTGTTCTTTCATTTAGTGGTGGAAAAGATTCAACTGCAGCTGCTGATGTTGTAATTAAAGCTCTCGGAAATCCTACTTTAACACATATCTTTGGTGATACAACACTTGAGTTTCCACAGACTTATGAATATGTAAATCGCTATAGAGATAATCATCAATTAGCTGAATTCAGAATTGCAAAAAATAACGAACAAGATTTTCATAAAGTTTGTGAAGATATTGGTCCACCTGCTCGTATGATGAGATGGTGTTGTTCTATGTTTAAGACAGGACCAATTACAAGAATTATGAATCGAAAATATGGCAATAAACAGATTCTGACTTTTTATGGAATTAGAAAAGTTGAATCTACAAGCCGTAGTAAATATTCTAGAATCTCACAAAATACAGAAAATGTAAAAATTCAAAAGCAGACTGTGGCTAGTCCTATATTCTTCTGGAAGGACATAGATGTATGGCTTTATATTCTTGGCGAAAATGTTGATTTTAATGATGCATACAGATTGGGATATGACCGTGTAGGATGCTGGTGCTGCCCTAACAATAATACTAGAGCACAGTTTTTAAGCCGAATCTATATGAGCGAAAGAGCTGAAAAATGGAGAAACTTCTTAATTGATTTTGCAAAGTCCATTGGAAAGCCTGACCCTGAAGAATATGTAGATACAGAAAAATGGAAAGCTAGACAAGGTGGTAACGGATTAAAATCTGCAGGAGATGTAAAGCTTCGTTTTACAGCCTGCACTTCAGAAGAACATGCGAAGATTTATCAGCTAGTTAGACCATTTGATGATTCTTTCTTAAATCTCTTGATTCCTTTTGGAATCGTCTCAAAAGAACTTGGAAGAAAACTATTACATGAAACTGTGATTCTGGAACCAAAATCAAAAGTCCCTATTATTACAATTCAGCCGTTTAATCAATCTGGTTATGAATATGCTGTAAAAATAAAAACGCAGAATGTTGCTGATCATGATGATTTACAGCGCATGATTGGTTACCAGGTAAAAAAATATAATGCTTGTAGAAAATGTCTAAAGTGTGAATCTGTTTGTAAACAAGGAGCTATTAGCATTATTGGTGATGAATATTACATTAATGAAGATAGATGTATCCACTGTAAGATGTGTGTAAATCAAAAGTATCTTGTAGGTGGATGTATGATGGATAAATATTTGAGGACTAAGTAAATATGAAGTATAGCGGACATGAATCATTTAGTATCAGAAAAGACTGGCTCGCAAAAGGTATCAGAAAGTTTGAAGCTTTCAAAAAAGATGAACTATCTGCTATGGATGAATTAGGCATTGGTAAAAACATGGTAAAAGCTTTGCGCTACTGGCTGAAAGTTACTGGTATTACAGTCGATGAGCCAAAGAAAAAAGTTTTTGATATTTCGATGCTTGGTAACTTGATAAAAAAATATGATCCGTATACAGAAGAATTAGGAACACTTTGGATTCTTCAATATAACTTAGCTAAAAATATAGAAAATGCTACTTCATGGTATTTCTTTTTTAATGAATTTTCATTGTCCGAATTCACTGCAGAAGATTATCTTCTTGCTATTAAGAAATGGGACGAAATGCATAATGAAAAGCCAGCTTCTGAATCAAGTTTACTAAAAGATTTTGATTGTCTAAGAAGAACATACTTACAAAGAAGTTCTTTAGATGATAACGGCAAAAATGAAGACTTTGGTCCAGAAAGTAATATGGAATGTCCTTTTACGGAACTTGGATTATTAAAGAGTCTTGAAAAAGGTTTATATAAGAAAGCTTCACCAAGTAAACAAAATCTGCCATTACTGATTGTTCTGGCTGTTATCATTAATCAGGCTAACGAACAAAAAGAAATAAAACTATACGATTTACAAAATCAACCTAGCTCTGTAGGAAAAGTATTCAACCTTGATACAATTTTATTGATAAGTCTGTTAAGTGACCTGGAAAACAAAGGTTATGTAAAAGTAGTTAGAACTGCTGGTCTTGATGTTTTAAGAATAACAACAGATTTAAGTTATTTGGATTGTATAGAAAAATACTATAAGGACATGGAAAATGAGTAATACAAAAATGATTAATATTGCAAAGAATTTTCAAAGTTCTGTAAATATAGCATATGACTTATATGATGAGAATAAAATAAAGAACTTTATACCAACAACTGAAGCTCTGGATTTATTTGAAGATATTTTTACTAGTATTAACAGTAATTCTACAAAGCGTTCAAGAATTATCATTGGAGCCTATGGAAAAGGAAAATCTCATATAATACTTGAAATCTTAAATATTCTTTTTAATAAAAATAAAAAATTGTTTAATGATTTCTTAGACAAACTCGGAGGAAAAAATCCAGGTTTAAAAGAAGATGTAATTAACTATTTTGATAGTAACAAGAAGATTTTACCAATTATTATTAGTGGATCAAGTACAAGTCTTAGTCAATCATTTCTTTCATCTCTTTATAATACACTAAAGCAGAATGACTTTGCAGACTTAATGCCTGATACAAATTATACAGCTGCAATTAATACAATAAAAAAGTGGCAAACAGATTTTCCTAATACATATAAAGAGTTTACAAAACTTATAAACATAAAAGTTACTGATTTCATAGAAAGACTCAGCCAGTTTGATTCTAAAATATATTCTGATTTCATTTATCTTTATCCGCAATTAACAAGCGGAAGTGAATTTAATCCGTTTACAGGTTTTGATATTGTTGAATTATATGAAAGTGTAAATGATAAGCTTATCAAATCTGGTAAAGGTTATATTGGTCTTTATGTAATCTATGATGAATTTAGTAAATACCTTGAAAGCAGTATTACAAAAGCGAATATTAATGATATCAAGCTTTTACAGGATTTTGCAGAAAAATGCTGTAGAAGTGAAAATAAACAAATGCATTTACTCCTTATTTCACATAAGGAAATTTCAAACTATATCGATGAATTACCTAAAGAAAAGGTTGATGGATGGAAAGGTGTTAGTGAGCGATTTTCTCATATAATACTACAGTCTGATTATTCTCAGACTTATGAAATCATTAATACAGTTTTGAAAAAGGATCCAAAGCTTTGGACTGATTTTTCGAATAAACATAAAAATTATTTTGAAGGATTAAAAGAAACCCAAACATTTAAGCGAATATTTGCAAATTCTACAAGTGAAGAAATTTCAAATATTATTGAAGGTTGTTATCCACTTCATCCTGTTACATCATATATTTTGCCACGCTTTTCAGAAAAAATTGCACAGAATGAAAGAACAATGTTTACATTCTTATCTTCGAATGAAAAAAATACATTACCAACTTTTATTAAAAACATAGAATACTCTAAGAATAATAGACCTGTTTTTATTACACCTGATTTACTATTTGATTATTTTGACAATCAAATGAGAGCTGAACCTTATACAAGTCCAATAAAAAATTATTACAATGTATCAAAAAAGATTTTAGCAGAACTTGAAAAAGATTCTCTTGAATCCAAGATTATAAAAACGATAACTCTTATTTACTGCTTAAATCAATTTGAACGATTAGAGCCTACAAGTGAAGTAATTCAGTGTATTTACGCAGATTCAGGTTATACATTTAATGAAATATCAAAAACACTCGAAGAATTACAGAATAGTAAAAACTGTATTTACTTCTGCAGAAGTAACAATTTCTTACAACTAAAAGAAGGCTCTAAAATTGATATTACTTCTTTAATCGAAGATAAGATTGAAAAAAGAAAAAATCAAATATCAGATATCGAAATTATTAACAATTTAAATTCAGAACATTACCTCTACCCAGTTGAATATAACACTATTAATGAGATGACTCGATATTTTGAGTTTAGATTTATTTCTGATACAGAATTGTTTGAAACAACCGGAACATATACATTTGAAGCAGGAACTAATGCCGATGGAATTATAGTCGGAATTATTCCTACAACTTACCAATTAAAAGAAATTGAATCTAAAGCAAAACAATATTCACAGAATAGCACTTTAAGCGTTTTCGTTTTACCTACCAAGATAATTCAACTTTCAAAAGATTTAAGAAAAATAGATGCTCTTTCTCAATTAAAAGAAGAATCTAAAAATGACTCTATCTTATATGGTGAATTAGATTTAATTGAACAGGATTTAAAAGAAATATTGAATAATTACATTCGCTGTTTCACACATCCTGAGTTTGGAGAAAGTATCTATTATTCAAAAGGTGAAAAACAACACTTATTTAGAAAGGCAGCATTTACTCACTTACTATCTAGCCTTTGCGAAGAAGTATACACAAAAACACCAATTATTAATAATGAACCATTAAATAAAAATGAGCTTACAGCTGCTGCTAAAAAAAGTAGATCTGTTCTTATTGATGCAATTCTAACTTCACAAGAAACTGATTTAGGAATCACTGGTGGGCAGGAATTATCTTTTAAAAGAAGTTCTCTCTGTGTAACAAACATTTTAGATGAAAACGGAAAATCAAAATATTTTGATATAGATGGTGATAAGTTAAATAAAAACTATAAGAATTTATTTAAGGTTATTAATGAGTTTATTGAAAAAGCAAAAGATAAACCACTGACTTTTGAACCTTTAATTAATAAGCTTACAAACAAAACTTATCATATTGGAATGAGAAAAGGAACTATACCTATTTTTATTTCAGTTGCTTTAAGTAGGATTTATAACAATGTAATTATTAAAGATCAAACAAGTGAATTGAAAATCAATTCCGATACTATTTGTAATGCAGTCGATAATCCAAAGGATTATACAATTTCAATTATTCCTTGGTCTAAAGATAAAGAAATATATTTAAGTAGACTTGAAAATCTCTTTGCTGATTTTATTATCCAGGAGAATAATCGTATTGGTTATAACTATATTCTAAATGGAATTGTAGAATGGATGCGTGAGTTACCTAAATACTCAAAAGAATACACCTCCAAAACCCCAAAAGAATATAAAGATTTTTTAGCTCTCTTAAAAACACCAGGTATGGGTGCACAAGAAATATTATTTAATAGATCTAAAAATATTTTTGGTTCAGATGATTATGCAAACGTTGTTTTCCATAAGATTGAGCAATTTAAATGTTTTTATGACAATATATTAAATGAACTTGAGAATGAACTTATAAAAACTACAAAGATTCGTCTTGCTCCAAAACAAAAAGAAGGTTCTCTTTGTGGATATGGTGATACATTTACAAAATCTCTGGATACTCACATTGAAGAACACAGATTTGAAAATCATGCTGAAAACCTTTACCAAGTTCTTGCCTCTTGTGGAAACAATGAAAACAAATTGATAAAAACATTGGCTGTAACACTTACAGGAATTAATACTGTTGATTGGTCAGAAAGCACTATTCAGATTTATGAAAGACAATTATCTGAATATATTGATACATTAAAGAATTACAAATATACAAATACAGAAAACGAGAGTATAATTAAAGAAATACCAGAGTCCGCTTCTTCTGGTGCTTATTACATTAATTTTGTTGATGATAAAGGTAAAATTACAAAAAGAAATTTCAACAAAGTCACTTGCAGTAAGAAAGCAGGAGTTTTGGAAACTGAATTAGTTAATATTCTTAATGAATATGGTCAATCCATAAATGAAAATGAAAAGCGTCAGGTATTGATTAATATTCTTGAGGAGCTGTCCAAGTGAGTTTCTATTTTGATAATGCAGCTACAACTTATCCTAAACCGCAGGAAGTCTATGATTTCATGGATTCTTTTTATAGAACTTGTGGTGGAAATGCAGGACGTGGACAGTATAAACAGGCTGCAGACTCAACTAAAATAATTTCAGAAACAAGAGATCTTATCAAAGAATTATTGCAGTGTCCTAACAAAGACGTAGTGTTTACTCCTAGTGCTACGATTGCACTTAATATGATAATTCAAGGGCTTGTAAGAAATTCAAAAATTAAAAATGTATGGATTTCACCATTTGAACATAATGCTGTAACAAGAGTTTTAGAAAGTTTAAAAAAATCTGAACAAATAAAAGTTTCTGTTTTACCAATAGATGATTCTTTGCAATATAATTTTGAATTAATCAACCAACAGTTTAAAGAATTAAAACCGGAAATAATAATTCTTAGCCATGGAAGTAATGTTTGTGGATTTATAAATCCAGTAGAAAAATTATGTGAAATAGCAAAAAGTTTTAATGCAATAACGATTCTTGATATGGCTCAAACAGCAGGACTTGTACCCTTAAATGTAGGAAACAATAATATTGATTTTGCGGTTTTTGCCGGACACAAAACCTTACTTGGTCCTTTTGGTATTAGTGGATTTGTAAAAAATAAAACAACTAACTTACCAACTTTTTTATTTGGTGGAACAGGTGTAGATAGTGCCAATCAGGATATGCCAGAAGAGATGCCTTATAAATATGAAATGGGCAGCCAGAACATTCAGGCAATTGCAGGATTACATGAAGCTTTGAAATGGTGGCTTTCTAATACAGATTTAATTCGTCAAAAGGAAAAAGAAAACCATAAGAAATTATTCGACTTATTATCTTCTTATGACTTTATCAAAATTGTAGGCTGCAAAGATTACGAAAAAACAATTGGTGTAATTTCATGTTTATTTGATAATTATACTGCTGATGAAATAGGAAATGTTCTAGATGAAAAAGATGTAGCTGTCAGAACCGGTTTACAGTGTTCCCCTCTCGCTCATAAAACTTTAAAAACTTTTCCTGCTGGAACTGTGAGATTTAGTGTACAATATTATACAAGCGATTCTGATTTTGAAGGTTTGAAAAATGCACTTGATTACATCAAAGAGAATATATAATGAGTGTCAATTATAGAAATCAATTAATTGATAACACTGAAAATTATAAACTTCTCAATTATATAAAAGAGCTCCTCTTAGATGAAACCTATAATGAATTATATATTGCAACCGGTTATTGGGATATTCCTGCAATAGCTGTTTTATACGATGAACTCAATACCTTTTTAAAAAGAGATAACACAAGTATCAAATTATTATTGGGTGAAGATCCAGAAGTTCAAAACTATCAATTGAAACATTCTGCTGATATTGACTTGAATAATTATCCAAAAAGTTATTTTGAATATCATTTGAACAATATACCTGTGACTTCTGAATATGAAGATTCGATTGCATTATTATTAGAGTATGCATCTGGTGATAATCCAAAATTTCAAATTCATGTTTTTGATAAGCATATTAACAAAACATTTCTACATGCAAAATGCTACATATTCATTGGAAATGATGATTCAAAAGCAATTGTAGGTAGTTCAAACTTTACAAGAAATGGATTGGAAAATAATTCAGAGTTAAATTATTTGGAAATTAATTCTGCAAATATTACTTCTGAACCAAAAACTGGAAATACACAAAAAGGTCACATTTTTTGGTTTAATGAACAATGGGAAAAAAGTAGAAGTTGGGATAGGATTTTTATTCGAATATTAGCAAAGTCTAATATTGGAAAAAGAACCTATGGAAAAATACAAGAATCTTCTGAAAAAAGCGAAGATGTAAAAAAAAGAATTACTCAAATATTTGAGAACATAGATAAAGATGAAGATATGAAGATACCTAGAATACCAGAATGGTTAGATTTATTTGAATATCAAAAAGATGCAATTGCAAAATGGAAAGAAAATAATTATTGCGGCATTTTCGATATGGCAACTGGAACAGGAAAAACACTTACCGGTTTAAGTGCAATGGCAGTTTTAAGTGAAGCTCTTGATGATAAACTTGCAGTTTTTATAGTTTGTCCATATCAACATCTTGTAGAACAATGGGTTGAAGACATTGTAAAATTTGGAATTGAACCTATTATAGGTTATAGTGACTCAACACAAAAAAATTGGAAAACAAGATTAAAGAATGCAGTCATTGACCAACGATTTGTAAAAGATAAACAATTTTTCTGTTTTATTTCTACAAATGCTACTTTTTCAAGTGATTTTGTTCAAGAACAAATAAGAAATTTAAAATCCAATGCTCTATTATTGGTAGATGAAGCACATAACTTTGGAGCTGAATATTTACGCCAATTATTATCTGATAAATTCAATTATAGACTTGCTCTATCAGCTACATTGGAACGGCATGGCGATAAAGAAGGTACTGAATCATTATATGATTACTTTGGTGAAAAATGTATAGAATATGATCTTGGTAGAGCTATTAGAGAAAAAAAATTAACACCTTATAGATACCACCCTGTTATAACATATCTTACTGAAACAGAATTAGATAAATATCAGGAACTTACTAAACGTATAGCAAAATGTATTATAAAAGGAAAAAATGGTCTAAAACTAAATGAGTTAGGAAAAAAACTTGCTCTTGAACGTTCTAGACTTGTAGCTGGAGCATCTGAAAAAATAGTTACTCTTGATAAGGAAATACAACCTTATATAAATGACAAACACATTCTTGTATATTGTGGAGCAACACGCGTTTTCGATGAAGATTCATGCGGTTTGACCGATGACGAACAGAATGAAGATATCCAGGAAGGAAAAAGACAAATTGAAGTAATAACAGATTTGCTGGGTAATAAGTTAGGCATGGCTGTGTCTCAATTTACATCTAAAGAAGATATGCAGGAAAGAGCTACTTTGCTGAAGGAATTCTCTAAGGGAGAAGATTTAAAAGTTCTTATCGCGATTAAATGTTTGGATGAAGGTGTAAATATACCAGAAATCAAAACAGCTTTTATTTTAGCAAGTACTACAAATCCAAAAGAATATATCCAACGAAGAGGACGTGTTTTACGAAAAGCAGAAGGAAAGACTTATGCAGATATATATGACTTTATTACATTGCCTAGACCTCTTAATGATGTTTATGGCTTAACTAAAGAAGCTAAAAATCAGGATAAAGGTCTCGTAATAAAGGAATTAATAAGAGCATACGAATTTTCAAGAATTGCAGATAATCAATCAGAAGCTGAAGCAATTCTCAATAAAATAAAAGAATTATATGAACTTGAAGATAAAGATCTGAAAGAAACAGAGGAGATAACTTATGAGTGAAAAAACTGTTCAAATTGATGGCATCGATGTAGATGTAGATAAAGCAAATAAAATTCTCAAAAAAGTTTTAATTACGGAAAAAACAAATTTAAGTACAAAGAAATTAACATCTCAAGAATTGATTAAAGATATTAAGAAAAAAATTGCGGAGGAAGTAAAATGCTTTTAACTCAAATAACGCTTAAAGACTTTCGACAGTTTAGAGGGACTCAGACAATTGTGTTTTCTACAGATCCTGATAAAAACGTCACTATTATTTTAGGAGAAAACGGAGCTGGTAAAACAACCTTCGCACAAGCTTTCAAATGGTGTCTTTATGGAAGTACAGATTTCCGAGATCCTATTGTATTAAACAAAAAAGTTTCTAATGATTTAGGACCATCTGCAGAAACTACTGTAAGTGTTGAATTAAACTTGATTCATAGAAAACGACCTTATATTATTACTCGTGAACAAAAATATACAACAAACTCCCAAGGTGATTTGAATACACCTAATAGTTCCGTATTAAAAATTAAATATAAAGCTGATAATGGTGAAACCGAATTTGTTCCAGAAAATGAAGTCGAATTAAGAATAAAAGAGATTCTTCCACAGGAATTATCAAAGTATTTCTTTTTTGATGGTGAAAGAATTAACAACATGAGTAAGGAACTTACTTATGGTAAAAGTGATGAATTTGCTGATGCTGTTCGTAGACTCTTAGGATTAGCTGCATTCTCAAATACTCTCAACCATCTCTATTCAAAACACAATGCTAATTCAGTTATTAAAAGTTATAATAATGATTATGATTCAAAGGCCAATTCGAAAATTGCTGAATATAAAACTATTATTAATAAATTAGATGCTGATATTGAAATTGGTGAAAATAGAAAGAATGAAATAGAAAATAAAATAAGAGACTCTAAAAATCTCCAGGCAGAATATAATGCCCAAATGGCAAAATTCAAAGAGTCAGAAGCTCTTATAAATAGAAAAGCAGAACTAGAAAGCTTAATTTCTGCATGTCAAAGTAGACATACTTCACAAGTTGATAATCTATTCTGTTCTTTCGATAAAAATATTTTATCTTGGATTTGCCAGCCAATAATTAAAGATGTTGTAAAAGAATTCAATGAAACAAAAATTATAGATAAAGGTATTCCTGATATTACTGCAAAAACAATTGATTTTTTAATTGAACAAGGAAAATGTATTTGTGGCAATTGTATTTCAAAAGAATCCAAAGAATATAAAGAATTGCAAAATCTCTTACAATTTATTCCACCAAAAAGTCTTGGAACTTTTATAGGTCAATTTGTTACAGAAGCAAATATGCGTGTGGATGCAATCAAAGATTATTATGATCCAAACTTTTTAGGAAAGTTTGGAGACATAAGAAGTACTGTTTCTGAAATCGAAGATTATCAGAATGAAATAAACACTATTGATGAGAAACTTCGTGGTCAATCAGGAACTTCTAATATTCAAAGTAAATATGATGAAGAAGAAAGAAAGATTCGTGAATATGAACAAGAAAAAGAAGATGTAATTGAAAAATTAGGAAAAAATAAAGGAGAAAAAGAACGCATCGAATCACAATTACAGGAATTAGTTCTTAAAGATTCAAACAACAGAGCAATTGCAACTTACAAGGCTTATGCACAATATATGTATAATTACCTTTCAGAATTATACAATAAAAAAGAAACCGAAGTAAGAAATAAATTGCAAGACAATATAAACAAGATTTTCAAAACTATTTATGATGGTAAACTTTCTGTTTTGATTGATGAACGTTATAACATAAAAATTGTTGCAGATGATTTTGTAGGTTATAAAGGAACAATTGAAACATCCACAGCTCAAAGTATGTCTGTTATCTTTGCATTTATTACAGGTGTAATAAAAATGGCAAAAGAAAATAATGAAGAAGCAGATTCTGAAATGAAACTTGAATCTGAAGCTTATCCTCTTGTAATGGATGCTCCTCTCTCAAGTTTTGATAAAAAAAGAGTTTCTAATGTTTGTGAGGCAATTCCAAATATTGCGGAACAAGTAATTATGTTCTCTTTTGATAAAGATGCTGAAATTGCAAAAAAGAATATGGGAAATAAGTTAGGAAAATCTTATGAGTTCATAAAGAATGATGAATTTGAGACATCATTCAAAGAAATGTAAGGGGGACAAAATGTTTGATAAAGAATATTCATTTAAAGGAACTCATGCACAAAAGGTAATTAATCTCACTGCAAAGTTTAATGATACAACTCCGATTTTCAAAACAAATATTGATGTTTTCATAACTGCAGCTATTGTTGGTTATTTATATCAAACAAAGGCTGAACCAAATAATGAGAAATCAAAAGATGGAAAAACACAAGCTACAAAAATCTTTTTAGAAGCCTTTAATAGTCACCAAACAGATTTGTATTTTGCTTATAGATTGATTATGCTTTCTGATAAAAGAAACGAACCTAATTTTGAGCAGAGAGTAAATAAAGCTTTCAAATATTTTTATCAAGGTGAAAATGAAACAGATGTAAAATTATTTGAAAGTTATGTACTTGGTGGTATTGATATTTTGCATGAAAAATTAATTGAGAATGCAAGCACAACAGATGATTATGTAATGAAATTATATAATTTTATTGAAGACATACATTCTAGATACTACCAAGATTCTGATGATTCAAATCTGTCTGAAGAATTACTTAAAATTGCGCGAAGTTAAAGATGGCTTTAACAAGAGCGGAAATTCAGGAATATCTATATCAATTATCCTCAAAGAAAGGTTTTCTAACAGAACAAGAAATTGAAAAATGCTGTGATGAAAATGATGTTGATTTTTTTGACATCGATAAAATCATGCAATTTTTAATAGATAGAAAAGTTTTAATACAAGATGAGGCACCTGTTAATGATATAGAAGATGAAGGTTATGATAGAGCTCAAGTTGATTATGATGAAATATACAAGGAGATATTAAAAAAATACCCAGAACAAAAATATTTAATTGCAGAGTTAAAAAAAACATTACCTCCTCAAAGAAACGAATGGCAAACTTTAGTTCCACAAGCAAAAAACGGAAATTTGTTTGCAAGAAACAGAATTATTTCTATGTATTCCAGAAATCTTTTTAGGAGTGCATATAATTTTTCTATTAGTTTTGGAAGTGACATTAATAACAGTTTTGAAGATGCTGTTGAAGGTTTAATAAAAGCTCTGAATTCATATGATATAACATCACCTCAACCTTTCCCTGGATATTACCCATATTATGTTTACGCTGCAATGCAACGAAATTATGAGAAAAATAACGCAGTTTATGAAATACCCAATCATCATTATCAAGAATTATTTCAATTTCTAACTCCCAATAAAAGCCTTATTGAAAAGTATGGAATAAATAACTTTTTAGATTATGTTCCTGAAAGGAAACTCATTGAATTCAAAGAAAAAAATCTTTATGCATATCAATATTTACAACCATTAATTGCATTAGATTTTAATAGAATTTCTTATGATGATAAAATTCCGGAAAAAGCTAGTTATGAAAGCTTAAGAAAACTATTAAATAAATTACTCGATACTTTACCACAAAGAGAACACGAAATACTATCATTGCGTTATGGATTAGAAGATGGGAACGAACTAACTTTAGAAGAAGTTGGACAGATTTATAATTTAACAAGAGAACGAATTAGACAGATAGAATCAAAAGCTTTAAGACGATTAAGACATCCTCGTAGACTTTCAATAATTGATGGATTTTCTGAACATGCAACTGAATCTGTTTATTTACCTGAATCAAGGACATTTATTGATCAATATTATACAAGACTATTATTTGATGATATTTTTACAAGAGTTGAAATAGATAACACACTAAATAAGTTTTATCCAGAAGAAAATGAATTTTCGGATATGTCTCAAGGTCAAAACAATCAACCTGATACTTTAATTCAAATAAAAGGGCCAAATTATGATTGAGTGGATAGTTTTTGGTTTTGTAGTATTTTTTATTTTTTTAATAATTATTCTAAGTAATTCTTCTACAACATATAAAGATCCAACAATAATCGAAGAAGCAAGAAAGGTTCTTGAAAAAGAATCAAAAAGACCAGAGTTTATAAAAGAATTTGGAACATATTTATCACAATACCCGGAATATAAAAAAATATATTATGATGAATTGAAAGAAAAGTTTGCAGAATATGACCAGCCCCTGCCTGACATTTTTGAATTAAATGAATTTTTACATACGATTAATTTTGAAGCCGTTTTTGCAAATAATTATTATATGATTGTTCCTGTAGGAACGATTGATTTTGAAGAAAAGAAAAATTATCTAAATACACGAAACTAAACAAACACCGACTCCCCATTCATCCCCTCTCGTAGCTCCCTCTCCCTATGCTTCAAAAGCTTCTCATAAACTGGAGTAAGTATTTCAACACACACAGAATCCCCAGCTTCCTTTCTACACTCAAGTTCAAACGTAACCGTCAATTCTCATGTATGTAAGCGTCAAACCAAGCGGTGAAAAATCAGACTTTCTATGTTAAAATTATGCAGTTGATTATTTAAATCAACAGGGATTGATTTAAATAAGGTCCAATTTCTGTGAGTTTTTGCAAATTAACCAGGTGGACTCTTTCTGAATATAGATAGCAAACATTATCAAGAATTCTCTTTTAATAAAAACTAAAATCAATTACATAAGCTTTTTGGAGAAAAGAAATGAATGATTTTGAACCTTTGTTTCAATATATCGGAAAAAATATTGAGAACAAACTGGATTTAAAAGGACTTTTCGATTTTATGGGAGAAAATATTTCTCTCAGATTTTAAATCTTTCCAAGTAAATCTTTTTGATATAAGATATTTTCTATGTATAAGTTAAATATTAAACCGAAAAGTAAAATCATTGATACAACCCCATCTTTATATGGTCTTTTTTTTGAAGATATTAACCGTGCTGGCGATGGTGGACTTTATGCTGAATTATTAAGAAACAGGGCCTTTGATGATGGAATTATTCCAGAAGGCTGCTCTTACGATAAAAACAACAAATTGATTACGTCTCCTACAGGCTGGACTTCTTCTTTTGATTGCTTTGAAGAAGAAGGAATTGCCGCCTGGACTTGCATTAATGGTGCCAAAGCAGAACGGATTAAAAATGACACTTTAAATGTAAACCGAAAACGCGCCTTGCAATTACAGCTTAACGGTGGAGCAATTTTAAATGATGGTTTTAAAGGAGTTCCTGTAAAAGAAGGGGAGAGCTACAAATTTTTTATGTTCGCGAAATCCAATTCTCTGGTGAAAGTGAGTGTTATGCTTACTTCTAGTGACGGTAAGAAGATTTATACAAAACAAGATTTAGAGATTTCTGGAGATTACAAAAAATATGAATGCCAGTTGCTTTCTTCTGCCACAGATTTTGATGGTCGTCTGGCCATATATTCTGAATCATCAGAAAAAATAATTCTTGGATTTACTTCACTTTTCCCGGCTGAAACTTTTATGGGACGGGAAAATGGACTTAGAAAAGAACTTGCACAAAGATTACTGGATTTAAAACCTGCTTTTTTGCGTTTTCCAGGGGGCTGTATTGTAGAAGGATTTTCCAAAGAAACTGCCTATCGTTTTAAAGATTCCATTGGACCTGTCTGGGAAAGAAAACCTCACTGGCTTTTATGGTCTTACATGACAACTAACGGGCTTGGCTTTCATGAATATTTGCAATTCTGTGAAGATGCAAATATTGACGCCATGTATGTTTTTAACTGCGGAATGACTTGCCAGGGTCGATGCCCGGATTATTTTGACGAAAATCTTATTGAAGAATTTTTCCAGGATGCAGTAGATGCAATTGAATACGCTACAGCACCTGCTGATTCTTTCTGGGGAAAAAAGCGTGCTGAAAATGGACATCCTGAACCTTTTACTGTTTTAAAATATCTTGAAATTGGAAATGAAAACTGGGGCGATGAATATTTTAAGCGTTACGAAAAATTCTACACAAGACTTAAAAAGCTATATCCTGATTTTATTTACATTTCCACAGATCATTCTGAGCGTGTAGGTTTAAAAACTGAGTTTGTAGATGAACACTTTTATTCAGATCCGATTTTCTTTGCTGCAAATACAAAGCTTTACGATGATTTAGATCCTAGCGGAATTAATATTTACTGTGGAGAATATGCCTCAACTATTGGTTGTAAAGAAGGAACTCTTTATGGAGCTTTAGGTGAAGCAGCTTTTTTAACTGGCATTGAGCGAAATCAAAATAAAGTTAGAATGACAAGTTATGCTCCTTTGTTCAAAAATGTTGATTATGTTTCCTGGGAACCTGATATGATTATTTTTAATAATCATGAGAATTACGTTATTCCAAGTTATTATATGCTTAAAATGTTTGCGGAAAATCGAGGGGAATATGTTTGTGAATGCAATGTAATTACCGATTCCGACCGCCGCCTGGAATCCGGGCATTTTACAGATGAACAGGGAAATATTTTTGAAGGTCAGTGTTTCACAAAAGTATATGAAAATGCTGCAAATCTGCACATAAAATTCTGGGATAGAGGAACTTTAGGCGAAGATCAGAATCATTATGATTTAATTATCGAAAATGGTAATTCTAAAATTGTTCATTTTAACGGCTGGTCTCAGGAAGTAATCTGTAAAGAAAAATCATACAATCTGCCTTCTGGAAAAATCAAGGTTGAAATTCAGGCAAAAGAAGACTGGTTTAAAATCTGCATTAATGAAAAAGAAATTTATAATCACACATTGGGTTCTATTCCACACATCAGTGCAGTTTCAACAGTTGATACAAAAACTAATGAGCTTATAACAAAGATTGTAAATTTTTCTGAAAACAAAATTGATTTGAACTTGGAAACTGATGTACTAATAGAACAAGAGGCTCAACTTACAGTTTTGTCAGGTAGCAGTTATTCTGAAAAAAATACTTTTGAAAAACCAGAGAATGTAAAATCTGTTAACCAAAAACTCATGATCGGAAAAGACAATACAATTTCAATTTTGCCTCGTTCGGTGAATGTTTTACGGCAGAAGATGTAGTACATGGTTGAGAAGGCTTTCCCCATCAATAAAAATTGATTTAAATATTAACCCATTCGCCACGAGGTTCATAAGGTGTTATTTTAATATTCCATGGTAAGAGCTTTTCCCAATCTTCGTCGGATTTGCAGTAAGGTGCACGTTCGAAAACACAACGAAGGTAATCTTCCGGGCTGATGTTATGAATTTTTGCAGTTTCAATCATGGTAAGAATCCAGCAGCTGCTTCTGGCACCTTCGCCACTGCCGTAGAACATGGAGTTCTTTCTGAGCAATGTAAATGGTCGAACGGTCTGCTCCGCGCTGTTGGTACTGGCGGTGAGGATGGAGGATATTCTCGGGAATATGATTGCGAAGACTATGATGATTATTACGATTCTGAAACTAGAGCTGCTCGAGGGGAGAGGGATTATTTTTCTGATGATCCTTCAGATGATTATAATTCGTATTATGCCCAGGTTGCAGATGATGCAATGATGGGAGATCGCGATGCTATGGATGAAATGTACGGGGAGTTTGGAGAAGGGGAGTGGTGATATGAAAACAAAACCAGAGTTTAGAAAGGTTGCTTTAGATTTTGCAAAGAAAAACGGCTTTGATACCGTTCATTTTTATGGAATGCTTGGACAAATTGATGGACCGGGTGCTGATATAGAAGTATATACAGGAGGCTATAAGACTCCATGCGTGGTAGGACTTCCACAAGTAATACTAACAGATGGAAAAACTGCAAAGTTTCATAGTTTAGACGAACCTTTTAAAATACTAGATGCTTGTACTAAGCTACCAAAGGTTGTTTTTGAATATGACTGTATGTGCTGGTTTGGAAACAGTTACAACCTCAAGCTTTTGGAGGATGGAAGATTAGTTCGTCATGCATATGGTTACTCCAAGCTGGGACCTCAAGAACGTATCTCAGAGGATAAAGAATTTATTCTCTTAAATAGTCCAGAACTTGTAAAAGAAATAAAGAAACTTATTAAGGAAAATAAGGAAGAATTAAAGAAGCTTCCAAGAAAAATATCAAATTATAATATCATGGATGGTGCCAGCGAAACCTTTGTATTTGGAAGGATGAAGTTTGCTGGCACAAATATTCTTACCGAATCAATGGAAGGCTACCAAGAAAAACTAAAAAGATATAATGCGCTAACTCAGGGCTGGGAAGAAGAACTTTTACAATTCCAGAGACTTTTTAAGATGTTCCAAGACAAGTTCCATGAGTATTTTGAATATCCACTTTTCAATGGGGAAAATAAAGAAGAATAGGAGGAATAAAATTATGATGATGGCACCAGAACAGTATGTAGAACAGTTTGAAAATGCGTCGTATCAAGAAATCTTGAAAGTAAAGAATGAATTGGTTTCAGAAATTTCGAAGTTTGAACACGATTATGACATGGAAGATCCAGATTGTGAGGTTAAGCCTGGCCCGGATGTTCATTATCAGTGGAATTTGGAAGCTCTTGGATTGATTGCTCCGATGTTATCAAAAGCGTTTAACAGAGAGTATGAGTGGGGGGTGTAAATTCCATTGCATGAGCACCACTTGCACGAGAATTTAGCACCATCAAAACGGAAAAACTGCACCACCTATTCTGAGAATTCTGCACCAGTATAAAAGGACATATAATAAATGAGTCGTTCGTATGAGCGGCTTATTTTTTTATATGGAGGCGATAATTTATGGTTCATTATCGTGAAATCCTTAGACTTCAAAGTCTAGGGTACTCGCAGAGAAAGATCGAAGCGAGTGTGGGCAGTTCCCGGCATACAATTAATGAGGTTCTGCTTATAGCAGAGCAGCAGAATCTAAAATGGCCGGGTTGTGAAGCAATGTCAGATGATGCTTTGTTTGCAATATTCCATCCGGAAAAGTTTGCAGAGAAAGCCAACAGAAAAGAACCTGACTACGAGTACATTCACAAGGAACTTGCAAAAGAAGGCGTAACGCTTACTCTGCTCTGGAGTGAGTACAATGCAAAATGCAGAACTGAGGGAAAAATCCCATACCTCTACAGTCAGTTCTGCGACAAGTACAGATTCTGGGCCCGGATTAAAAAGGCAACAATGCGAATCTCGCACAAGCCGGGAGATGCAATGGAAGTAGACTGGGCTGGAAACACAATTCCTGTCTGGGACTCAATGACTGGAGAATCTGTTCCGGCATATCTTTTTGTCGCTGTTCTTCCATGCAGCTGTTTTGTTTATGCACAGGCCTGCAGTGACATGAAATCTGATACATGGATTTTGTGTCACGTAAATGCGTATAAATATTTCGGCGGAGTTACAAGACTTTTAATCCCGGACAATCTTAAAACTGGTATTACCAAAAACACACGATATGAAACAGTCTTCAATAGAAGCTATTATGAGATGGCAGAATATTATCAGACAGCCATAGTACCAGGACGTGTCCGTCATCCCAAAGACAAGAGTCATGCTGAGAACTCCGTGAAATATGCCTCTACATGGATTATTGCAGCATTACGTAACCGGAAGTTTTTCAGTTTCGAGGAGCTGTCAGAAGCAGTCAGTGAAAAACTTGAAGAACTCAATGACAGACCGTTCAGACAAAAGGAAGGATGCAGAAGGACAGCTTTTGAAACCGAGGAAAAAGACTTCCTTAAGAAGCTCCCTCCTGCACCCTATGAAATAAGCCTCTGGACGACCGCCAGAGTTCCTTATGATTATCTCATAAGTGACGGGAAAAATAAATATTCAGTTCCATTCGACCTGATTGGAGAAGAAGTAAGCATAAGAATCACCAGAAACATAATTGAGGTATTCTTTGAAGGCTCAAGAGTCGCTTCTCATGAGCGTCTTCATGAAATACAGCGTTCTCCTGTTGTGAATCCTGACCATATGCCGCAGGAACACAGAAAGTATCTGGAATATAATCCAGAAAGCTTTATGGCACATGCAAAGAAAATCGGCAAAAATGCAGAAAAAGTAATGACGCACTTTCTCACATCAGGAAGAGAGCCTGAGCAGGGATTTAAATTCTGTGTATCCCTCATCAAACTTGCAGAAAAGAACGGCAGCGACAAGGTTGATAAAGCCTGTGAAACCTGTCTTTCAATGGGAACTCCTTCTATCAGGACAATCAGCATCATTTTGAAGTCAGAGAACATTACCAAAATGACAAAGCCTGCTGTGCTTCAGAAAGAGCCGAAAATCTCTTACGGAATTACCAGAGGTTCTGCTTATTACAGCAAAGGTGGTGCAAAATGATTAATCAGTCGACAATTGAACTTCTGCGTGCCATGAAACTTCCTGCAATGGCTAATGAGCTCGAGAAACAGCTACAGGATTCTGTCACATATTCAAAGCTTGGATTTGAAGATCGGCTTGGACTTCTTGTTGACTGTGAATGGAGCAAGCGTCAGCAGAATAAACTCAATCACTTAATACGCTCAGCCCGTTTTTCTGATCCTAATGCTTCAATTGAAGCCATTGAATATTATGAAGACCGTAAGCTGGACAAGGCCGAAATGATTCGTTTTGCAACCTGCGATTATATTGTCAGAGGACACCATATCATTCTGAAAGGTGCATCCGGAAATGGCAAAACATTTCTCGCATGTGCACTTGGAAATGCTGCGTGCAGAAAATTTCATTCTGTGCGTTACGTACGAATGCCGGAGCTCCTTGATGAACTTGCAGTTGCGCGCAGTGCTAATGAAACAAGAAAAGTTCTCAAAGCCTACAAGAAGATAGATCTTCTAATTATTGATGAATGGCTTATTCGAAAACTTACACCGGCGGAATCTCTTGAAGTCCTTGAGCTGGTAGATGCCAGAGCAAAGAAGTCTATAATATTCTGCACTCAGTATGAAAATGAAGGATGGTATGCAAGAATCAATGCTTCAGAGGAATCTGAGGCGACTGTTTCTGATGCAATTATGGACCGCATTGTTCATAACGCTTTTACAGTCAGTATTGAAGGAAAGATTTCCATGCGCGAAAGACATGGAATCAATTTTTCAGAAAAAACTGATTCTGCTTTTGGAGGTACAGATGTTGTATTCTGATGTATTTCCATTGTTGGAAGCAATGTCCAATGACTTACTGGCAAGATGCAAAGAAATAGCATCGCTGAGAACGCAACTCTCTAAGGTTGGATTATTTCCAGACTCTGAACTTGAATGTGACATATCCTGTGTCTATAAGGATTTCAAAATCTGGAGGGAATTTGTGGATACTTACTACAATGGCATTGATCCGTTTATCGGTGAATAGCGTATAGAAATCGTTATTTACCCGCCAGTCTGATGATACAAAATGGTGCAAATTCTTCGGAATGTGTGGTGCTAAATTTCCGTCAGACTGGCGCTATTTTTCCGTGCAAGTGGTGCTGAGTGCATGGAATTTACAATGTATTAGTATTATAACAAAGAAAACATAAATAAATATTTGATGCAAGTTTTATAAGGGTATATTTAATGCCAAATCTCCGAATATAATTCTGCCGATTCGCCAATTAGAATAATGCCAAATCACCAAATGAAAACTTGCCAAAACGCCAAATGAGATATACAATAAAAGCATGGAAAATTACAGACCTCGAATTGCAGATAAGACTCTTGAAAGGAAATTAAAAGGGAAGGGAGCCGTTCTTATTCAGGGACCAAAATGGTGTGGTAAGACGACGACTGCAGAGCAGATGGCGAAAAGCATTTTGTATATGTCTAAGCCGGAAGATGTAAAAGCAAATCTTATAGCGGCTGATATTAATCCTTCTAAGCTGCTTGAGGGTGAAACTCCACGTTTGATTGATGAATGGCAGATTGCTCCAAAGCTTTGGGATGCTGTTCGTTTTGAGGTTGATCACAGAAAAGGAATGGGGCAGTTTATTCTGACTGGTTCTGCGGTTCCTCCTGATGATGAAGAAATCTTTCATAGCGGAACCGGCCGTTTTGCATGGATAAAAATGCGGCCTATGTCGCTGTTTGAGTCAGGGGAATCTACAGGCGAAATCAGTCTTAAGGCTTTATTCGACCAGCCGGAACAGATTCTGGCAGAAAACAAAATTGATGATATTGATAAACTGGCTTTTTTAATTTGTCGAGGCGGCTGGCCCGGTACTGTTGATATGGAGCCGGAGATTGCTCTGGACCAGGCTTTTGATTATTTTGATGCTATTGTAAATACTGATATTTCCCGTGTTGATAATGTAAAACGCGATTCTGAACGTGCCAGGAGGCTGATGAAATCGTATGCAAGAAATCAGGGTACTCAGACTGCTTACACTGTTCTTCGTGATGATATTCTTGCAAATGATGCTGAAAGTCTTACTGAAGATACTGTTTATTCATATACAAACGCACTCCGAAAGATTTTTGTGATTGAAGATATGCATGCCTGGAATCCGAATCTGCGTTCTAAAACTGCTATCAGAACTTCGGATACGCGCTACTTTAGTGATTCTTCTATTGCAACTGCAAGCCTGGGCCTGGGCCCTGCTGACCTTGTGAAAGACCTGGAAACGATGGGCTTATTCTTTGAAACTTTGTGTGTGCGCGATTTACGTGTATATGCAGAAAGCCTTGATGGAGAAGTGTATCATTACCGTGATAAGTCTGGTCTTGAATGTGATGCAGTTATCCATTTAAGAAATGGTTCATTCGGCCTGATTGAAATAAAACTCGGCGGCGACCACCTGATTGAAGAAGGCGCCGCCAACCTCAAAACCTTCAGCTCAAAAATCGATACCAAAAAGATGAAAGAGCCAGCCTTCATGATGGTTCTGACCGGAACCGGAAAGTACGCATACCGCCGCGAGGACGGGGTGTACGTTGTGCCGGTTGGATGTTTAAGGGATTAGAGATGTTTATGTGTTGCTTTATACAGTGAATACACTCGAAATCAGTTTTTATTATTTTCATGGAAAGAAAAAATGGATAATACTAGAAAAATACAAATAATAACTATAGCAGATTTACTATCCCAGAATCTTACTATACCGCTTTATCAAAGACCATATAAATGGACAGCAAAAAACATTGACGAATTATTAAATGATGTCTTATTAGCGATAGATAATAAAAAGGACAAAAATACTCCACATAATTATAAATATAGAGTGGGAACTGTATTACTTCATAAAAATCCATATAAATATAACGATAGACCAACATATGATATTGTAGATGGACAACAAAGAATCATATCATTTAACTTATTAGCATTGTATCTTTTTAATGACTCACCTTATCCATATAATGAAATCCTAGAAGAAACGAAAAGTGGAAAGTTTATAACAAAAAAGTTTAGTAATAAAATAACCCAAAAGAATATTCATGAAAATTATTCCAAGATTAAGAACTGGTTTATTTCCAATTCAAGAACTAATTTAAAACGCGATTTTATAAATGCACTAGATAATCTTCTTGAAGTTGTAGTTATTACTGTTGATGAAGATAAGCAATCGGAAGCCTTTCAATTATTTGATTCTCAGAATAATAGAGGTAAACCTCTTGATCCACATGATTTATTAAAGGCATTTCATTTACGAGAAATGCGTAATAATCAAGATCAAATGGAAAATATGGTTGATTTTTGGGAAGCAAGAAAACCAGAAGAAATAGCAAATTTGTTTAATATCTATCTTTTTCCTATATTAAGATGGACCCGAAACCAATCTGCTATCTCATTTTCTGTAGATGAAATTGATACTTATAAAGGGATTCCAGATAATGATTTGATAGATACTGACAATCAGGACAAATTATACCCATATTCCAAAAGAATAAATAAAGCTATGCCTGAATTTCAAATTTCAGAGTCATTTATTCCAGGAGAAGATTTCTTCTTATTTGTGAAACATTATTTTGACTTACAGGAAGAATTAGAACATAAACTTAACAATTCTCCTCTCCCAATCATTCACGAAATGAATAATATAATCTCCAATATTGAAGAAAACCAGACAGGTTTAACTTATGCCAAAAACTTATTCAATTGTGTTCTATTAGCATATTATGATCGCTTTGGAAATTTAGATGAAACGGTCGTTCGCAAATTATTTGTTTGGGCTTTTATGATTAGAATTGATATGGAACATTTAGGTTTTGATACCATAAATAAGTATTCTCTAGGAGATCAAACAAAAGGTTATACAAATAAACTTCCAATGTTTAATATTATTTATTACTCAAGACGACATACAGATCTTACAAACATCGAAATTCTTGTAACAAATAAATCTATCGAGGAAAATTTAAAAATAATTAAAAACCATGAAAAAATGAAGTGGGAAGATTTATATTTAAGTTTGAAGAAAATAAATGGAGATATTGAAAATTGACAAAAGAGATTAACATTGTTAAAAACAACAGCCCATTTTTTAATACGACTCAGTATGATTTCATGATTCCTCTATACCAAAGAGCCTTTGCATGGGGCGATGAAGAAATCAATAAATTAATTGATGATATCAATGATTTTAATAAATTTTATGATAATGATGATAGAGTAACTGATGACAATTATTACATCGGAACTCTTGTTGTATATAAAAATTATGTACATAATCAATGTGTTTATGAAGTTATTGATGGACAGCAGCGTTTAACGGCCTTATTCCTTTTATTGAATTATTTGAATTATGAAGTACGGCCATCTTTAAGGTTTGAACATAGAACTCCATCTAATAATGCAATAGATAATATCAATCAAATTATAGACAACTACAAGCGCTGTAATTCAAAAATAGATTTAAGTATTGTCGATTCAGAATCAATTCAAGATACGATAAAACAAGGAATTGGAACAATACATGATAAATTCACACATGATTCAATTAATATCGAAAAATTTCAGAAACAGTTAGAAAAAGTAATTCTGTTTCAAGTTGAAGTTCCAGATGGAACAGATTTAAATAGGTATTTCGAAATAATGAATACAAGAGGAGAACAACTTGAACAACAAGATATTCTAAAAGCTAATTTAATGTCATTCCTAGATAATGAAGAAGGAGAAGTTTTCTCAAAAATATGGAATGCCTGTAGTAATATGAACGGTTATGTCCAAATGAATTTTGATGTAAAATCAAGAGAGATTATATTTGGAAAGAATTGGAGAACATCTTTAATAGGTTATCAAACAGAGATTTTTGCAGATTATCTGTTTAAATCTGATTTAAAAGTCAATTATTTATCAAATAGGACAGAATCAAAAAAAATTACAGATATTATAAAAGCAACGTTTTCCGTTGAAGATGAGGTCATCGAAGATACAGAAAATAATCGAATAAGATTTGAAAGTATTATCAATTTTTCACATTTCTTATTACATTGCTTAAAAGTCTATATAGAAGATCAAAATTTGGTACATAAAGATAATCCAGAAACACCTCTTATTCCAAGTTTATTAGATGATAAAAAATTGTTGAAAAGTTTTGATTCTGTTCTCGATTTTGGAAGAGAAAATGATAATCTTATTAAGCAGAAAAAAAAAGATTTTTCAAAACAATTTATAGCGCTTTTATTGAAATGTAGATTTTTATTTGATAATTATATTCTAAAAAGAGAATATATAAATGAAAATAAAGATGGTATATGGAGCTTACAAGAATTCCATGTAAGCCAAAGAGGAACTAAAAAGAGTCCATATTTTACAAAAACAAATTTTTACAGTTCAGACCTAAATGATTATTGTAATCAAACATTAATGATTCAAGCTGCAATGAGAGTATCGTATACGTCCCCAAAAATAATGCATTGGATTACTGAATTATTAACTTGGTCCTATAAACAAGATAATCCAAAAAACTTCAAAGACTATTGTTTAGTTGCAGAAAATTATGTAAGAAAGAATTTAATGAATGATTTCTTTGCAGTAGAAAAGTATAAAACTTTAGGTGTGGCAACTCCTCATATTGTATTTAATTATTTGGATTATTTAATATGGAAAAAGAATCCACAAAAATATGAATATAGAAAAAATAATCCAGATTCTTTTACATTTGAATTTAGAACATCAGTTGAACATTGGTATCCACAACATCCTAATGAGAAGGAAGGTATACTCATATGGGATGATGTCGATCGATTTGGTAATTTATGTATCATACAACGTAATATAAATTCGCGATTTTCAAATCAATCTCCAAAAGCAAAGAAAGACGATAATACCAATGAAATAAAAAAGGGAAGCCTAAAACTTCGTAAAATGGCATCCATCATAACGAACTGTTCAAATGATGATTGGAAGAATTCTGAATGCGAGAAACATGAAAAAGAAATGCTTTCTATACTCGAGAAAGATTGTTATTCTTACGAAGCACTTGGAAAACTAATATCCTTAGAATTATTAAAAAAAGGTTTTGAGGAAAAATGGATAGGCGCATATAAGCTCATAACTAAAAAGATTGCAAAAGATGAATATATCTATTTCTTTATTTATGAAAATGAAAGAAAATTCGAAATAGGTTTTGTAAGACAAGATGGCTTTTTGAATTCGGCAAATATACACATTAAGAAACTCAATTATGCGTTAGATAACCTTATGTTTAACAAATTAATATTCTACTCAATATCACAAACAAATACTTACAGAAATAAATGGATAAGTAGACATTTTAAAATCAATATTTCAAGTTTTGATGCTATATTCTTTGAAATATATTCTCTTCTGGAACAATTATATAATTATAAGAGTTATATTAAAAAAGGAAAAATTTAATGATTTTTTTACAAAATGAGAATGCAAAAGTTTTTTCTTTAAAGGAAATTGCAGGATGGACAACAAAAGACTCTGGAGTTTCAATTCCAGCTTTGCAACGAGGTCTTGTATGGTCACCTCAGCAAACAGAATTTTTATGGGATTCAATTTTAAGGACATTTCCTATTGGAGGTTTTGTTTTATCGCAGAACGCTGACGGTTCTTTTTATCTCATGGATGGTCAGCAAAGATATAATGCTATTCGAACAGGATTTTCAGAACTAAATGAAGATAATAACATCATTCTATGGATTGATTTGAAACCAACAATTGAAAAGAAATCTACAAGATTGTTTTTTATAAAAGCTACAACGCGAAACCATCCTTGGGGTTTTAAGAATGATGATGAATGCAGTGTATTGAACGCATCTGAGAGACGAGAAGCATTAAAAGCTTTCGGACATGAAGGGGAAAACATCTTTAAAACAAAAATTAATCTCTTGGAAACATTCCCTATCAAATCTACATTTCCTATTCCATTCAATTTCTTACTGAACGCAACCTTAGATTCCGCTGAAGATTTTGCAGATAATATTATCCAGAAAATAAACAATCTTTCCGCAGCTTGGAAAAAACACTTTAAATGGAATGAGAGAGAAACAGTTTATGATGTCTCTAATATCCTAAAAACAACTTTCTACCCCCTCATAGAAGAAATTTCAAAATCTCATCCATATGTAATTCCATGCAGTATCCTTTCACAAGAAGCAATCTCTACAGAGACAGAGAGAACCAATGAAATGGATAAAACAAATTTAGAAATTCTCTTTACAAGGTTAAATAAAGGCGGAACTGCAATATCTCAAGAAGATTTATATTATTCTGCAATAAAAGCTTATTGGGAAAATATAAAAGACATAATTGATACTCTTTCAGAAGATAAGATGCCACCACAATATCTAGCCATGCTTTTCTTTCGACTTGCACTTACAGTTAGAGATGAAAAATCAACAAAATTTGTTGGTAATCTTTCAATAAAACAAATAAGACAATATGCTAGGGATGAACAAACAAAAAGTTATGTTGAAAACTTTATACAAAATGATGCACTAAGAATAATTGATACTGTATATGATGCACTTTCAGATATTCCAAAATATCTTGTAATGAAAATAATTACTCGAAAAAGAGAGATATTCTTACTCTTAATGTATTTTGCATATAAAAAGTTTGATCTTAATAAGTGGCATGTAGCAAATCTTGCCATGTATTTGTATTGGTTTTCAACTGATCCAACATATACAGTAAACAAATTATTTGAATGCTTTAAGGAATCTGAAAAAGATATAAAAGAACAAAAAATAAATGAGGCAAAGCAACTGCTTTCCCAATTAGTTCTCGAAGGGAGAATTATTAATGTATATAAGCCTAATGAGCTCAAAATAGATACTAGTTCATTAAAAAGACCAAGAACAGAGAATGCTATCGACTCGTTTTGGAATATAGTATCAGACTTTAAACATAATTCTTTTTTAATTCTAGCTGAAAAAGATTTTATTAATTCTCATTTTCCCGAATATAATCCTGCCCACATAAAAGGTTGGGATAAAACAAACTGTCCTTGGGATTATGACCATATAATTCCTAAGAGCTGGTCAGAATACCAATTGAAATCAAATCCATATAAAGCAATTGTAGATTATTGGCTTTGGAGAATAGGAAATTTCGCAGCAATTCCATTTGAAGAAAACCGTTCAAAAAATAATAGAGATGACTATGGATTTTATTTAAAGGAAAACAATGCAGAAAAATTGTTTTTTGATAAAGAAATAACAACAGTAACAAGCAAACTCATTGCAAATGAAGATGAAGCAAGAACTTTTGTTAAATTAACATATAATCGAACGATAAGAATCTACGAATCCTGTTATAACTACATAAGCACATGGTTGCCGATACTTTCTTCAGAAGCTGAACAGCGAAAAAGCTTCTTCCAAAGCATTCAAGCCGAATTACCGGGTTTTCAATTTTTCTATGTATTTGGAAATAAAGAATGCATTATTACCTCAGAGAATGACTGGAATCAAAAGTGCCTAAGTTTAGCTTTTCCAGTTAGTAATGATGTTATGGTAGGTTTGACCTGGAATATTGGACAATATAATAAGACGAGCTATGAAATCGGTTATCGCAAGAATTATACTCAAACCCACTTAAATGATCTTCTTAAAGAAAAATTTATGAAAGTTAATATTCTTAAAGATGGTTCTCCAATGGCTGATTGGTGGTACTTATGTGGAATCTATGATAAAGATTCAATTACAAAACAGAAATGTATAGAACTTTTAAGAGAACTTTGTGAATATTCAAAGGATTTTCTTTTAAATGATACCGTCTGATTGAATCACCCAATCGGATCCCCGCAGAACTCTTTTCTTTTGCAGCCTTTGCAGTGGGCGCCCATCCAGACGTTGTCGAATTGTTCGGCAGCGTTTTTTACGAAGTCGCGGTTGGTGCTGAGGATGCCGGCTTCGAAGTTGCGGGTGTTTTCGCCTTTCATGCCGAGGCCGGCGCCGGTGAGGTTGGCGGAGCCTACGTAGGCGGCTTTTAGGTCGAAGACGATGATTTTGAAATGGACTCTTGGGCAGAGGACGCGTTCCATGCCTTCGATGAGGGCGGGGTATTTGTCGAAATCCTGGCGGAAGGCGGGGCCGGGTTCTTTGGCGTGTATCAGGCGGATTTCTACTCCGCGTTTGGCGAGGTCGGAAAGAACTTCGAGTAAGGGTTTAGTTCCGCGGCCGTCTTTTACGTAAAGATCTTTGATGTCGGCAGTGCCTATCCAAAGTGTTTTCTTGACGGTTTTAATTCGTTCTATGACTTGATCATAGTGGGCTCCATTTGAGATGTAGAGAAATTCTGAAGGCGAAGGGGTAGAGTCCGGCATAGCCTGCCTCTGCGCATTTTGGTGGTGAATCCTAACACGACCCGCTGCTGCAGCTCGTGTTTTAACGGATTCCCGATTAGAGCGGGGTGACATTCCCCCCTTTGTATCCTTAATCTTTTTCTTCTTTCCAAACATTTTATGTCCTCTTGCAGTCATTTCGACAGGCTCAATGACCGCGTCTTTTACATCAATAACCTCAATCCTGTTTATTATATCATGTGGCGGAATTTTCTATAATGTTTTTGCTCAGTGTTTTTACGAGTTTGGGGATGCTCTGGAGCTGGGCTTTCTGCTGGGTGTACTGGGCGGAGAACTCCTGGATTAGTTTTGGGCGATCCTGTTGGAGGAGTTCTATCTGCTGTTCGAGTTCACTCTGGCGGCGGCTGAGGGCGGCGAGGCATTCGGTTTTGTTTTTGTACTGGGTGCCGATTTTTTTCTGGAGATTTGCCTGGATGAGGGCGATGGATTTTTTCTTTGCGGCGAGGGCCTGTTCCAGTGGTTTTCTTTCGGCTATGGCTTCGGCGGTGACGAGCTCGGTAAGGTGGCGGAAGGCTTCGGGCATGCCTTCGTTTTTCTTTTCTGCGGCCTGGATTTCGGCATTCAGCTGGTCTATCTGATTCTGGAGACTGGCCATTTCCTGATATATGGCAGCGCTTCTTTCATCTGCAAGGGCGATGAGGGAGCGGCTTTCGTCTATGATTTTGAGTTCGCGTTTGAGCGGGATGGCGCGCTGTTCGAGGATGATGTCGGCTTTCATTTCGGGTGATTTGATGAGGTCGAACTTGAGCTCGGCCGGGTTGATTTCTTCGACGTTGATTTTATCGCCGCGGTATTCCCAGATGGCGTCGATGCGGCTGGCTTTTTCGTCGTGCTTCTGATAGATGAGGGAATCGAGCGAGTTGTACATGAGCGGGTAGACGATGTGAACTTTCTTCTGCCGGTTACCCTGGCGCCAGAGACGGCCTTCTACCTGCACGGGTTCAGTAGGATTCCAGCCGAGCATGCAGTTGTACAGAACGAGGGAATTGCCGTTGAGGTCTACGCCTTCGCTGATTGTTTCGGAGCCTATGAGGATTTTGAGCGGGCTGGTCGGGTCGTTGAAGGCTTTTGTGATTTTGCCTTTGCGGGATTCTGTGGTTGCGGAGTTCATCATGCCAATAACTTCTTCTGGTATCTGATTTTTGATGAGATACTGTTTAACGGCAGTGAACTCTTTTACTCCGCGGGGAAGATAGATTATCTGGCCGCAGTCGGGCTTCACTTTATAAATGCTGATGACGGTGTCGCAGACCAGGAGCATCTTTGGTGAGGCTGTGACGAACTGGGATAGATCCGGAACTTTGATGTTTTTGTCTTTTACAAGCGTCGGCGAGATGAGGCACATTCTCATGGTGTTCATTGCAGAGAAGATGGCGTCGAGGCCGGGTGCTTCAGTTAGACGCTGGATCTGGGCGTCGTAGATTTTCTTTTGAAGACTTGTCATCTCGATTTTGATAACGTGGGTTTCTTTCTGGGGCCGGTTGATGTGGGCATCTTCGGCATCTACTTTATCTATGTAATTCTGGATGATTCTCTGGAGTGCATCGAGGGAGCGGAAGTTTTTCATTACAGTTTTGCGGACAACTTCATTCTTATTGTTTACGGTCCATTCTATTTTGATTTCGGCAAATTCGTTGAGAAAGTCGTTTATATCTTTGTAACCAAGCGAGCGGATTTCGTTGCCACTGGTAAAAAGCAATGTGGTATAGATTTCCATTGGGGAGTTTGTGAAAGGCGTTGCCGAGAGCAGAAAGACATTTTTTTCGTTGTTGTGACGGTGGATGTATTCTGTTATTGCAAACATTTTTACGGCACGGCTGGAAGGTTCTCCAAAGCCAAGCCTAGAAAACTCTGAATAACCTGAGCCGCTCACTTTTTTGATGAGGTTTTTGTAGCGGTGAGCTTCGTCTACGAGCAGGAGGTCTATGCCGAGTTCTTCAAAAAATACATACTGTTCGAGAGAAAGACCGGCTGATGGAGTAAAGTATTCCTTTTGCTTTTTCTTTGTGATGATATGGTTGAAACTTTCTTCCAGAAACGGGCAGCTTTCTTCGGAAAAATAGATTTTCTCTATAGCTTCAGCTGTACAGATTGAAACGGAGGCGGCAGGAAGGAGCTGGCTGTCGTTTTCTTCTGCGAAAACTGAATTCATTCGAAGGTCGTCAATTATATCTTTGTTCAAGTTTTCGAGCTGATTGAGTGTAACGTTAGGGAAGAGTTCGCGGATATCATGGATCCATTTTGAATACACTGCTTTTGGCACAATGATGAGAGGTCGGGAGCATTTGCCGTGCTGAAGTTGATACATAATAGCTGCGATTCCTGTTGCGGTTTTGCCGACTCCTACATCGTAGGCAAGGAGACCGTTTCCTTTGCTGCAGAGGTATGCAAAGCCTTTCTTCTGCTGTTCGTGAAGGCTAAACTTTTTGCCGTTATAGGTGGGTGAAAGCCCCTGGAGTGTGTAATCAAAATTGTCATAATCTACTGGAGTGAAGGCGTTGAAGGTATGGTTCCAGGTTTGTTCTACCGAGTTGCGCTGTTCAGACGAGAGGCCTTCGTGAAGGAAGCGGTCAAAAAGGGCTTCTGCTGTATCCATACGGAGAATCTTTCTTTCATCATTTTCAGTCTGGCTGAGAGACAGTTTTTTGCAGGGCAAACCTTCAGCATAATCAATAATATCTGGCCAGGTTATGTCGTCAGGGAAATCTGTTCTGGATATGGGAGAGGTGAGCCAGTCTATATCGCGATAATCTTCACCTTCTTTCACCGACCGGCCTGAAACCCAGAAATAAAAAAGTTCCTTAAGGTCTATCTCAGTACATTCTGACTGTCGGGTAATAACCGAATGAAGAGAAAAATGAATATCTGAAATCTGTTTAAAAGAAGATTCCACCGGGTTTTACTCCTTAAGTGCCTAGTATAATAGAACACGCTATCATTTTGTGATATTAAACTGGAAAAATCTTAATTTTTATACAGAAGTTTGCAAAGCTTGCAGTTCTTTAAGTTCGTTCTGAAAGTCTTTCTTAAGAAGTTGTGTTATTCGCTTAATTTGAACATCTGCAATACACTGTGCCTGTTCATCAGTCAACCCATATTTAGACTGGAGCTTCACTTTGAAATCTTCAGAGTTCTGGCTTTGCAATCCAATATCAATTATTTCATGAGGATTATCCAGAAATATTTTAATTGCATTTAATAACTGCAAGCGATACTTACAGAGTTCTTCTTTAGATTCAGACATAAAAAGCCTCCTTGTGGATTTGAGTTTATGTACGAATTATATCTGGATATTCTATCATTTGATGATAGAGTAATTGGCAAAATTTAGGATTCTTAAATTTCTCTTTTCTAATATCACAAAATGATAGTCTTTCCCTCTACAATTCAAAGTCCGAGGTATTTTATGGAAAAAACAGAGGATAAAGAATCGAATGTGAATCTTTATAAGGAAATAGACTATCCATATTCATCAGCTAAGGAAGTTATGCTTGAAGTTGTTGAATATATAGAAAGACGCTTTAAGGGGCCGGAGAACGAAGTCCTTCTGGAAACTAGATTTCCATATCTTAGCTTTCAAAAGGAAGACCTGGTTGTTTTAGCATCAAAACCTGGTATAGGAAAAACAAATTTTGTATTAAGTCTTATAAGCCAGCTGATTTTGGATAAGCAGATTCCAGTTGCTCTTATTAGTCCGCTTATTTCGGAATGTGAGATAGGTATGCGTCTTGTTTCTATTAATTCAGATATTCATCTCGCTAAAATTCGCTGCGGAATGCTAGGAAAAGAAGAAGTTGAAAAAATGCAAAAGATTGCAGGCAGGTTATTTGAAGCTCCTTTTTATATATATAATGAACCTAATTGTTCTTTTAAAAATATAAAAAAGAAAGCAATAGAATTTGCGATGGAAAAACATATTCAACTGTTTATTGTTGATAATTTTGAATATCTGCAGGAGCTTGTAGATGCAAGAGAAAATGAATATCGTACAATACTAACGAATCTTTTGCGAGAGTTCAGATATCTTGCAAACGAACTACACATTCCAATAATCATAACCATGAATATCCCAAATTTAAAAAGTGATTTAGAACCGAATCTTCTGGATTTCAAGAAGTATATGGTAATTACAGAAGAAGCGGATAAGGTTGTATTTCTGCACAGGGAACGAAATAAAACAGGGTTTGTAAAACAGGATGCGAAACTGATTGTTGCAAAAAACACCAGTGGACCTACGGGTGATATTTCTGTACGATTTTATTCCTCAACAGGCAAATTTACCTGTACGGATTTCTAAAGTAATTCGTCTTTCTCTCACAAAATGAGAGTTTTATGTGCTATAATTAATAAAGGAGTTTGAATCTATGAAAGTGTTTTATAATCCTTCTTTTACCGGTAATGCTTATGTTGATTTTTCAAAGTCACCGGTTCTGTTTGATACAAAAATCGTGAATACTGCAGGGCTTTGTGGAATTATCAGGCTGCATGCAGGTATTTGTTCTGAGGTTAAGGATTATGGAACTCGCTTTGTAGATTATTACGCTGCTATGAAGAAGTTCATGGCAAAGAATCCGGATAATGTAATGGAGGCGTCTTTTGCAGTTGATAAACTGAATACTGCAAAGAAATGCCTTGAATGGAGGGATACTCTGGCTGCTGCCGGATGGACTGGTACATCTCCTGCTCCAACTGAACGTATGAAGGTGCTTGCCGGTGTAGAAGAATTCTTTCATGATAAATCTACCGGCGAAGAACTGCTGGATCTTATTGCACAGATTGAAGGTGGATGCCCGCTTCCAGAACTTGAGATTATTACATCTTCTTATTATGAAGATTTTACCCCAGCCGAAGTCCGCCTGCTTAAGGCTTTGATTGAACGCGGAGTTGCTTTTTCTGCAAAAGAAGAAGAACCTGCAAATAACAATATCTCAAAGATACTTTCTGTTTTGAAAGGAGAAGAAGGCGTTACTCTCGACCCGAAGGATGACTCTTTTGAAATCTGGAACTTTGCAGAGAGGGACGAAGCCATTAAATATCTGAGTCTGCTCGATGCAGAAGATTTTGATGTTTGGATCAATGCTGATAACAAGGAGTTCGACAACTGGCAGAAGCTGGAAGGAAAACGGCTTAGTGGGTCTGAAATATCAGGTATTCCTCAGAATGCAGAACTTCTTTCAATCGGACTTACGATTTTTGAACGCCCACTTAATATTCATAATATTGTTGAATGGCTGAATACTTCACTGAATCCTCTTTCTGATAGACTGAGGAAAAGGCTTGCAAGGACAATATGTGAGTCGGGAGGTTATTATAATGATGCCTGCAAAAATGTAATAAAGAAGTATCTTGAAAAATATCCTGATTCAAAAGAAAGTATTGAAAAGTTCCTTCCGGATATAAACCAGCCACATTTTGAAGAAACTGATATCGAAATTACTGCTATAAAAGCTTTTGTTCAAAATCTCCGTAACTGGTGCAAACAGAAAATTACACTCAACAAGGAAGGTGATGCCGAAATCGACCAACTGTGTTATGTGATTAATCAGGCTGATACTCTTTTGCTGCTTCTAGATGAACTTGGAACTAACGCAATTCCTTATTCTGATATTGAACTAATATCTTCTGTAATTGCTACAGATATAACAATGAATCAGTATTCTGCCCAGGCTGGGTGTAAGAATATCATCAAATCCTATGCTGATTTCTGTGATGCTGCTGACAAAGCAATCTGGTGTGATTTCTATCAGAATGGTAATGCGGGAAAACTCACATACTCTTTCCTTTCTCCGGTTGAATCAAAAAGACTACGCGAAGTACTTCCTCTCTGGGATTCTGCAAAAGAGCAGGAATTCATCAGAAAACTTATTCTCACCCCTTTCGCAAAAACAAAGAAAAAGCTTGTACTCGTAACTCTCGATAAGATTGGATCTGCACCGGCACCCAAAAGCCCTCTGTATATCCAGTTAGAGAAATATTTTGCAGATAAGGAAAAGCCGAACGATTTTGAAAAGAATCTCCTCAAGCCATTTGTAAAAGAGATGAGACTCGACGAGTCCCTCAAAAAATCACAAAAGAAAATTGACAACCGCATGGACAGCGAACAGGAATTTATTGAAATCAAGAATACAGATTATATAAAGAATAACTGGCCAGACCATCAAAGCTATTCCAGTCTTGAAGACCTTATTCCTCATCCACTTGATTATGTAATTTCAAATTTTGCAGCCTTTACTACATCTGATGTAGATGCAATCAAAGATGTTTCAACAACAACCGGTTTAGTAGCTCATAAAATAATAGAGAATCTTTTCAGCCCGAAGGAAGGGGTAAAAGACAGCGGAACTCCTGCCTATATCAGAAAGCAGATAGATCAGCGCTTTGATGAAGTGTTTGCACAGACTGTTCAGTCGAAAGGGGCAATTCTTCTTGCAAAGGAAAACAAGCTTGAACTTCAGAAATTCAAAAGGCAGGTAAAGACAAATCTTGAAGAGTTATTAAGGGGAATTGAAGCAAACGATCTTCATGTCGTTGCCTGCGAAAAGGAAATTGGATATTCAAAAGATTACGAAAAAGATATGGTACTCAGTCACGGTATAATCGGTAATCTGGATATCAAAGGTAATGTTGATATGTTGCTTGCTGATTCCAAAGGTAATCTTTTTATTTTTGACTTTAAGTGGACTTCTTCGAAAAGGCATATCTCAATGCTGGAAGAAAATAAATCACTCCAGCTTACTCTTTACAAGGAATTGGTTTCGAAAGAGATGGGGGCAGATGTAAAAGCAGTTGCTTACTTCCTGATGCCGGCAGCTCGTTTTGTTTCCTGTCAGGAACTAAAGGGTTCAATCAACTTCCAGCAGATTAGAATTAATCCGGACAGAAAGACAAAAGATTTGCTTAAAGAAATTCAGAAATCTTATGAATATCGAATGAAAGAAGTGTTTGCAGGCAAGCTAGAAGAAACAAGCGGTTGGACAGAGGCTGATATTACTTATGAACAGCAGCGTGAAAATCTGGGACTTATGCCAATGGATTATTATGATGATAAGAAGAATGGACCTTATGATGACATTGGTTTAATAAAAGAAAGACTGTAGGAGAGTTAAAAGATGAAAAACATAAAATATATAAGTGCAAGCGCAGGAAGCGGAAAAACATATTCTCTTACAAAAGTACTAACTGAAGCAATCCAGCAAGGCAAAGTTGAACCAGAAAATGTAATTCTTACAACCTATACAAGGGCGGCAGCAACAGAGTTCAAAGAAAAAGCTAAGGCAATGCTTTACGAAAATGGTCTTGTTACCGAAGCTGACCGTCTGGACCAGGCTTTGATTGGAACAATTCACGCTGTTGCCGAAGCTCTTATTCAGAAATACTGGTATGTACTTGGACTCAGTCCAAAAATCAATCCTATTGCGGAAGAAGACAAAGCATTCTTCAAAGAGCAGTCTCTTATAAATCTATTAAAAGAAGAAGAGCTTGCATTTCTTAATGGATTTGCTGAAGAATTCTCTATTAAAATCACTAGATCTTCTAAAATTGATTATCAGTTCTGGAAGAATGATTTGTCTCAGATTCTTGAGTTTGCGACGAACTACAGCATTATTGATTTCCAGCCAAGTATTGAATACTCTAAAAACCTTACAAAGGGGCTCGTACATGGTGGCCATCATATCAAAGTAAATAAGGATGCCTTAAGCGATTTACTTGATAAGGCAGAACAGCTTAATGAAGCAAATGAATCTGAAGAGCAGGAATCTTTGAGATATGCAATTAAGGCTCAGAGAAGATACCTTGAGCAGAAGGAATCTAATTCCTTTACATATGCAAAATCAGTTCTGGCTTTTTTAGACAGGTTGCCATGGGAGGAAATTCAGTCAAACAAAGATACTGTCACAGAAGGCTTAAACAATCTCTATTCCACAGAAGAAGTTCGTGAAAAACTGAATCATTATATTGATTTGTTGTTTGAACTTGCAGAACGATGGACAGTAGATTATGAAAATTACAAGAAAGAACATCACCTTATAGATTTTTCTGATATGGAAAAGTTCTTTGACATGCTTCTAGACAATAAAGAAGTTGCAGCAGAAATCAAAGCAACTTATAAATATGTTTTTGTAGATGAATTCCAGGATTGTTCACCAATTCAGGTTAAGATCTTTGACAAACTTTCTGAAATTGTTGATCACAGCATCTGGGTTGGTGATAAGAAGCAGGCCATTTATGCGTTCCGTGGTTCTGCAACTGAGCTTACCACTTCTGTTATGGACATCATTAAAGAAAATGAGACAAAAGGGCTAGATGGTTGTACTACAGATATTCTGGATCATAGCTGGCGTTCTTGTCCACAAATTGTAAATTTCACAAATGAAGTTTATGCCTATGCTTTTGGCAAGAAAACCGAAGAAGAGAGAAAAGAAGTTTGTCTTGAGCCTGTAAGAAAGGATGAAGGAAAAGTGGGCTTCTGGTGGTTTACTGAACCAAATATCCCGGCAAAATCTCATGCGATAGCCGCTAATATTATTGATTTAATCAACAATGGAGAAAAACCTTCTGATATTGCTGTTCTTGCCCGCACAAATTCAGATTTGGAAGCAGTTGCAAATGCCTTACGTGAATATGATGTTTCTGTTTTTATTGATGAAGATGGGCTCTCTGGAGCTTATACTGTAAGTCTTGTGACTTCTATTCTTCAGTTGATTGCTGACGATAAGCCGGAACTTCCAAAAGCCCAGATTGCTTTCCTTACAGAACCTGATTATAAACTCGAACGTCTTTTGGATGATAAACTTTCTTTCAATGAAGTGGGCGACAAAGAGGCTGCTTTCTATGATGATATTCCCCTCGTGAAAAAGATTCTGGAAGAACGTAACAGATATAAACTACAGTCTGTTTCGGCTCTTGTTGAAAGTTTGATTGTTGAGCTTGATTTGTATAATGTTGCAAAAAAGCTGAATGACGCTGCAGATTCTACAAAAATTCTTCATGCAATTATTGATGCGGCAGGAGCTTACGAAGAACACTGTGCAATAATGCATCTTCCATCTTCTATTCTAGGATTTATTGCTTACCTTGATAAGAATAATATTTCTGTTCCGGGTTCAACTGATGGCGTACAGTTTTTTACATATTACAAATCAAAGGGATTAGAATGGAAGACTGTAATTGTACTTGGTTGTGATTATGACTTCTTAGAGGAAAAGCTCTTGATTAAGCGTAATTACTTTGGAACTCAGTTTATCAGGACAGCTCCATCAACAAAAGAAAACTTGTTCCCAGAAATTAAAATCAGCGTATTTCCAAATTTGTTCAGCGGTAACTCAAGAATTGCAGAAGAATGGCTTCCTCTCATAAGACAGACAGAACGATATAATTTCATCACCAGAAAAGAAATCGAAGAAATGAAACGCCTGATGTACGTTGCCATGACCCGCCCAAGAGACAAATTGATTCTCGCCCTGAACGGTAAAGGCAAATCCCCAAAGCCACTAGTTGCATTCCAGGAAATGGGTTTCAAACTTTCAGGTGACTATTCAGGTAAAGTATGCGATTTATTCAATGTAGGAGCACTTGCAGAACTCCTTCCAAATGCTAAACTTGATATTGAATATGTTCATGAAAAAGAAAAGAACACAATATTGAAGCTCGCTGGTAAACCTTCAAATATTGCCGTAAAGCGCGACCTTACCCCAAGCAGTATGCAAGGCGGAGAAGTAAAAGCAGAAATGCTTGAAACAGGAACCCCTATCACAGTAACAGGAAAAGCAGACTCTGCCACTTTGGGAACCTGCATTCACGATATCTTTTGTGTTGCAGACAGCAAAAGCGACAAAGACATTGCAGACATGGTAAAAGCATACGGCTTTGAGTCTAATCTTCCAAAACCAGATGAAATCAAAAAGGCATGGGAAGCGCTTACTTCCTGGCTGACATCAAATTATGGGCCTGCTCAAAAGCAATACCATGAACTACCGTTCAAACATCAGCTTAAAACTGGTCAGATAGTAACCGGAAGCATGGACTTTGTTTGGGAGACAGCTTCAGGCTGCGAAGTTGTAGACTATAAGACCACCAACGCAAACAAGGAAGCCCTCCTCAATAAAGCCACCGATATCTATGTTGGCAAATACAAAGGCCAGCTTGAGTGCTATGAACAGGCTCTGAACGCCGCTGAAAAGAAGGTTATCGCGAAAGTGCTTTATTATCCGGTGATTGGGGTGATTGTGAAGATAGATTAGAGCAACAAGAAGATATCCATCTCTCTATTATGGAACTTCTTCTTCATCTTACAGATTGTCCCCAATGTTCTAGGCATATATTTACCTGCCACGAAAAGTTTTCTGGCTTCATCTTCATTAAATCCTCGAGAGAGTAGGTATGATTATGATTGAAAATGTCATGCATAAAATAGTGAATGCTGATGCCATCTAACTCTGGCGTGTTGAACGGATATTCATTCCAGGAATGGCCATCTTCAATCATTGCTTCTTCAAAAGATTTGAGAGGAGGGCGCCCTGTCATTTCTGCAAATTCAGGTCCCCAGAAAACAGATTCCTCACATAAATCTTCCCAGAGTTTTTCTTCTTTCTCAGGCAGTCCATCTTCGTAGTTATACCAGAACTCTGTTCGAATATCGTAACTTGCGTAGTTCTTATCGCCATTGGCTATTCGTTCATCAAATTCTTTTTTTAGTCGGCAAACTTCATCATATGCCTCTTTATAACGAAACCACATTTTGTCATTAAAATCCCGCAGTTTTTCAACCTTTTCCGGTGTCCATACAAAGTTCTTGTTTAGTTTTCGCTGACGTTTCTCAAGCTTTGTTTTGAGTTTCTTTGATTCAAGAGCTTCTCTGAGGGCTTTTTCTATTTCATACTCATCGAGATATTTAAGGGTTTCTTCAATATCTAGTTTTGGTTGTTCAAGTGTATTCTTTAATGCATTTTTCCACATTTGTTTTCTTTCGATTGGATTTGACATTTGGAGCCTCCTGTAATTTATGTTATCTCTAATATACAACAGGTTGGCTATCAAATCGTGATAGAATCAAGAAATTATTTTACCAAGTTCCTGTTCTTTACAATCTTATTCACCAATGTCAAAGTATCATTATCAGAATAATATCTCCAGCCTGGGTGAGGCATTGATACAATCATTCTTCCATTATGAAAAATAGGTTCACCACAGTATATTAGTTTTCCATTTAATTCTGGGTAAATTTGAGTAAAGAGATTTGTTGAAACTTCACTTCCAAGTATTAGAATATGAGGATTTACTGCATCTAAAAATGATTTGTAATATTCTGAATAAAAACTGTCATTATTATAACAGTCCTGTATAAATATTTTATGCTCGCTTGATGAATCTGTAGGAATTGAATATCTGAAATTGAAATAGAGAGATTTATCCATCTCTTCATATTTAGTGTAATAGTCTTTTCCGTTTTTACTTACATCATTTTTTAGTTGATTTAATTCATTGCCCGTAATTTCTTGTCCAGACTGTAAAGCATAGCGTATAAAATAGTTTAAATCAAAAATTCTTTTTATTGTTCGGTTTCCATCCGTCCAATCTTCCAACATTTCTGAAGTAATAATATTTATTCCCTTTTCAAAGTTTCCATCAGTAGAATATGGTTCTTCATTACAGAATGCAATTCGAAGATTGTCTCGACTCCAATATACATCAGGGCAATGTGGTGCATAAATTAAAGCATTATTTATATCATTTTCATTTAGATGAATCTTAAGTTTCTCACATAGTTGTTCTATTGTTTCCTTCATTCCTAAAAGCCTCCATGATAATTCTATGTAAGTACGATGTTATAAAAATACTTTTTTACGAATAAAATGAGGAATTCCTAATGTAAGAACATTTATATATGTGTATAGAAAGTTTGTACTAAAACGTCTTATTTCAGGGCGCTTAATCCATTCAATTGCATATTCATCTCCATTATCTGCTGCTTTCTGAATAAGTTTTTCCGCATACTCTTTGTCTTTTTCACATGCTTTCCCTGTATAATAAAAACATCCTAGACGATATGTACAGTATGGATCGTCAATGTTATAACCTTTTTCATATACTTCAAATGCTTTCTTTATGTCTTTTGAACATCCCCATCCAAATTCATAACAATTTCCTAAAAATTTAAATACTTCCGCTCCTGCATCGTCCTTGTATTTTTCAAACAAAGCGTGAAGTTTATTAAAAGCTTTATTTTTATTTTTTATCGTACCTTGACCATTAAGATCACACAAAGCAGAAAAAAATATGCCATCATCGGACCCCTTTCTTCCAGATTCCTCAAATAGTTTATATGCTTCTTGTGTATTTTTTAATGTTCCTAAACCATTATATTTACAAAAGCCTAACAAACGAAATACTTCTCCATCATCTGTATTAGAGGTATAAGCTGTTTCTAGTAATTTATAAGCTTTTTTCTCGTCCTTTTCACTTCCATTTCCAAACAAATAACACTCTGCCAATTCCGTTGTTACATCTATGCTTCCTTCATCATTTAAAAAGTTAAAGCATTTTAAAGCTTCTTTATAGTCTTGATTGCAACCAAGACCTTCTTTAGATAATAGACCAAGCATATAAATTGAGTGAATTGAAGGTTCTGATGAATATGAAGCTTTATTATAATACTTCCAGGAATTTTTAAAATCATTATTGTGATAATAAATATTTGCAATGGCATCAGAAACAAGTGAATCATTCGTTGTTTTTTCTATTTTTAATAAATCCTCAAGAGACATTTTTTCAAGTTGTTCAGGAGTATAATTAACAATTGTTTCTTCTGGTTGTAATGGCATTCCGCAATCAGGACAAAATTTCATTTCATCATTATCAATTTCTTTTCCACATTGTTTACATTTATACATATTCTGTTCCCCTGAGTTTTAATATCTATAATCTTTGCGTTTCTTAAAAAACCTGTTTCTTTCCGCAAAAACCACACCATTGAGCACCATCTATTTGTTTGCCGCAAAAAACACAGAACTTTGAAGTTTCAATATGACTCTCAATAGCCTTTTGAGAATTACATTCAATAAGTTCCGGAAGTGCAGAATAACATGATAATAATTCTACTCCTAACTCAAATAATGATACTTTTGATTTTAAATTAATTCCATAAGCAATATCTTCTTTTATTGCAATTTGCATAGCTTTGTTTACTGAACATTTTAATTCATTTTCCAATGCACATATAGGAGCTTTTAAGCGTTTTATACTATCGTAAAGTGTTGTTATTGCAACAAAAATAGGATCAGATAAAGTGTTGGCAATTTTTTCAGAAGTTAAAATCTTACCTTCTGAAATTTCTACTTTTATTAGTTGTTCTAGTTCAACTTCATCAATTCTAAGCGAATCCTCAATTAATAAATCAAAAAAATCTTCTAATTTAATATCATTTGTAGTACAAATCTCAGCATTTTTAAAAGCTCTTTTTAGAGACTTTAAATCACTTTCATTATATTGTTTTTCTTTATTCGCATGGAATTCTTTTATTATTTTCAAAAATTTTATTGTATCTGGAAGCTTTTTAATTTCATCATCAACTTTTAAATTTTCAATCCAAGTTTCAAGATGAATATTTGATTCTATTCTCTCTATTCGCTTTTCCAAATTGTTAAAGTTTTGGCTTGTTTTTTTTGCCAATTGGGTAATTGCTTCCTTCATTTCAGACTGATCTTCTGCAAGATAGATTAAATTATTCTTTACAGTAAGAATTGCATCAGCAGAAAGCAAATTTCTTTCATTTAATGCTTCAAGAGTGTTTAACGCATATTGTTTAAAATCATCAAGTTCTTGTTGAGTACCAGTAATTTTTCCATTACGAATAGCCAACTGGCTTTTTGTACTAATTATTGAATCAAAACCTTCTTTCATTCGTTCGAAAAAGCCAGAATCTTTAATTGTAGTTAAATTTTTCCCAAGTGCAGACAATACTTCTGTAGCATCTGTTGCACGTTGTAATATTTCAGCTTTTTTATCTTTTTTTTCCTCAATTTGTTTATTTGTTTCTTTCTTATTTTCCTCGGCTGTCATATAGTATTTCCTTATTATAATTTATTAATAGCGTTCCACATATCTGAATTCTTTTTTTTATCTTCCGAAGTAAGTTCTTTGAATAAATTGTCTGCTGCCACATTTTTATCAAGAAAATCTTGAAACAATTGATTTCCTTTTTCAATATTAGATTTTAATTCCTCAAAACTTAAATCGGCTTTATCAAATCCTGATTTCTCGTAATCTTCTATTGATACTAATCCCTTTTCCAAGCAATCAACAGCCGTACCATTAACAGCTTCTGAAAAATGTTCTGAGATAAATTTAATTTGTTCTAGATTATTAGAAATCTCAGCTCTACAAATTGCCTTAACTACTTTTGAAATTGATTTTCCAAAAGCAACTGTAACAGCTGTTGCTGAGGCTCCATACACACTTCCTCCTGCAACCCATCCAAGGGGGCCTAATGCTTTTGTCGCAAGTTTGAGTAATCCTGTAGCAACACCTCTACCAGCTGTTGTGAGTAAATTTCCAATAATTGTTGAAAAGCCAATAGTCTTAATCACTTGCTGAACATTTTCTAAATCATATATATTAAGAATTCGCCCCATTAAAGCTATTTCACTTGTAACTAATATTACGGAATCACCTATGCCTATATCAAATGGATTAAAACCAACGGCAAAAGCTCCAGCTGAATGTTGCGCAATTGCTTTATTTACATACTTTTCTTTTAGATTAATATGAATTTTCTGGTGTTTTACAAATGCAGTTTTATTTTTGTGAGGTAAGACTGATTCTGTCCATTCAATTAATGATAGAATTGAATTCTCACTTATATTATCTATTGTATGGCAAGGAATTGCAGAATTAATATTAGCAAAACTCCATAATACATCAATGTCTTGTAATTGCTTCTCGATTGATGTCGAGTCATCAATAAATACACAACAAGAGTTATAATAATCCTCTCTAAAAACCTTTTTTGCAAAATCTTCCATCAATTCAATAGATAAACCATAGATACCAATTTTTGGCATTTTGCTCTCTGTGTCAATTTTGTTCATGGCAGATTCTAGTTTTTCAAGTAATTGTTCTTCATTCAGTTTTACAGCCATTTTTTATCCTAGACTTATTTATATTAAAATAATTTTTCTCCGTTCTTTCCTCTGATTGATTCTTGCATTATATGCCCGTCTTGTTCTCTACCTGGAGTATTAAACATATCACCAATTTCTTTTGAAATAATTCCACCAATGCCTTGATTTCCTTGTTCCTTATAGGGAGTTCCTCTAGTTGTTTTATATCCAGATGCGTTAAGATGCTTAGCTATTTCTTCAGGAGTAACATAATCACCATCATTTATAGATTGCTTGCATAATCCTAAAATTAATTCTCCAACCTTACCCATAATTACAATCATCCTTCTCTTTCTAACAGTTGAAATCAATAAATATATTATAACATACATTCTTCTATAGATAAATTAATAGAATAAAAAAGTGAGAGTTATGTATTAAGTAAACGTAATTTAAGCCAAGGTTTCAGCTTATAATGAAAATCAGTATCAAAATCCGTCAGTTCTCTCTTAAGGCAGAAATACTTACGGATCTTGTTTAATTCTCTTTTCTTAAGCACTCCATGCAGAATTGTAAAACGACCTGTGTCTTTATGGAAAACAACACGGCCACGGGGAATGTAAAAATATTCAGAACGGAGTGGTTGTGGAAGTTCTGATAGTTTTCCTTCTGCTGCAAGTTTATCCCAAAAATCTGCATGGTCAGAAAGTCCTATAATACAGTCTCCGTAGGTATGGCCTTTTTCAACTTCTATCGGATCGACAAAGAGGATATCATCATAATAAAACCACCAGATTCCTACTGAAGGCTTTGTACAACACTGCACATCAAACTCCTTTTCCGGCTATAAACACACGATGCCAATTATTCATAAGACTGCGGATATTATCTTTGCCTACGACATTTGAGCTCTGAATATCATACTGAGGGATATCAAGAGTATGCGGCTTTAAGTTTTTCTCATCCCCCTTATGATTCTACACCGAATTCTTTCTCATGCTTTTTGAAGAAATCTCGATATAGTTTGATATTCTGTAGTTCTGTCCATTTTTTCTGCGTAACTGGATAGACATCTAAATCATATATTTTTGAACGTTTCATGGCTAATAAGAAAGGAGAGTGAGTTGCTATAATAAACTGACAATTACATCCCATTGCACTTGCTTCAATGTATTCTGCAAGTTGTATTTGCTTTTCGGGAGAAAGGCTGTTTTCAGGTTCGTCAAGAAGATAAAGAGCATTGTCATTTATCTTTTCCTGAAAATACAATAAGGCACTTTCTCCGTTTGAATGCTCTCTAGGATTATCAATAAAATTGTGACGTACAAACTTTGATTTTAACTTTTTAAGTATTGTCATATTTCGATCAAAAGCTTCAACGCTCTTTGGATCTTCAAAGTCAACCTTAAGCAAATCACTTCGTTTAGTTCCATATTTTACCTTGTTATACTCTGTAAATAGCTGCTCCCGGTTGAAATCAACTTCCTGATTCATGGATCTTAGATTGAGCATATAGTTGAATACATCATCACTCGCAATCATCATGCTATTCTTTGGAATCTCCTGGTCCAAATTATATTCACAAAATTGAAGGTAGGGCTTGAAAAAAGGGGTTTTATTATATAAAGCAGTTCGAGCGATTCCTGTTTTTTCTGCAATTATATTTAATAAGGTTGTTTTTCCGGAACCATTACCACCATAGAAAATTGTTATTGGAGTTGAAAAACTTATTTGCTCAAGCTGTTTATCTGGGAAAATATCGAAAGGATAATATGAAGAATAGCAATTCATCGTCGGCATATACCCACCTATAATATCTTCGCATTTTGCGTATTCCCCGGCTAAATATTCAATTTCCTTATCTTTTGGAGTCAGATAAAAAGATTTTATGTATCTCATGATAGTTCTCTTTGTAAATTACAGAATACAATGAGAACGCTATCATTTTATGAGAGTTATTAAATTATAATGAAAATCCGTATCATAATCTGTCAGTTCTTTTGGAAGGCAGAAAAACTTGCGGATTTTGTTTAATTCTCTTTTCTTAAGGCCACCGTGCAAAACTGTGAATCTTCCGGTGTCCTTATGGAAAACAACACGACCTCGAGGGATATAAAAGTATTCGGAACGAAGGGGGTGAGGGAGTTTTCCCAGTTCACCACTGGCTTCAAGCGAATCCCAAAAATCAGCGTGATCGGAAATACCTGTAATACAGTCACCGTAGGGGAGGCCTTTTTCAACTTCTATTGGGTCAGCAAAGAGAATATCATCATAATAAAACCACCAGATTCCAACTGATGGCTTTGTACAGTTCTGCATTTTAGTCTCCCTATTTACCGGCTGTAAAAACCCGATGCCAGTTATTCATCAGGCTGCGAATGTTGTCTTTGCCTACGACGTTTGAGCTCTGGATATCATACTGAGGGATATCAAGATTGTGAGACTGGCAGTACTCGACTACAAACTTTGCGCAGTCATAACCGGTCTTTTCCTCGCCCAGGTCATGGTCAAAGCAGATAATATCCGGAAGACCATGCTCATTTATAAAGGCGCAAAAATCACCATAGTTCTTTACCCAAGAGATATCATAGTCGCCAGTGACGTAATCTGCCGGATTTCTGAAATCATCAAGCCATAAAAGTTTCTTCATCTTCCTACTCCAATTTGCCAGTCTTGAATCCCAGAGAGGTTATAAACAAAGGGATTACGAACAAAACAAGATAGCCGCTAGAGAGCATGATATACTGATTCAAGGCATCCTTCCAATACATGTTCAGATCCAGGATTCCGACACTAGTTCCGCCGGCCGCAGCAACAACAAAGAGAACTGCAAAAGCAGCGATAGTTCCTATCAGAAATTTTGCAGAGCCATCCATAGAACAGTGATAATCAGATTCAGCCTCAACCTTTCTTTTCTGGTCGTTACCTTCTTCAATTGTGATATATTTCTGCTCAACTTGTCTGTTAATATCAAGGAGCATTTGACTCATTCTGTCCAAGCAGAAGTTTGCAGCAAGAGACTGAGATCTTTCAACATGTAGTTTGCAAAATAATAAGAGAGATGTACAGAGCATAAGGGTAGTGAAGAAGCCACAGACATAATTCTCTCTGCAAATCCACTGGCCGATAATCAGCACAAGCGGGATATGGCCATCAAGTGTATTAATCGTGAGGAAGGTTCGTGTTGTTGCAATGGCAATTCCGCAACTGTATACAGAACTATACAGTACAAGCCGCGGAAAATAATATGCAATCGCGGTACTGCTGAAAAACTTTGATAGAAAAAGACATAATGAAAAGCCTATATTAATCACAATAAGCACCTGAATCAGCAAAACTGGCAGGGGTACAAAAATTAAAACCAGGGCCAGTACCAGCATTGCAAATGGCAGAGCATCTTTTAGTGTGGAAATAATCTTATTCATCGTTTTACCTCTAATATAGTAATACACAGCGACACTATCATTCAGTGATATTTTCTAAAAGTTTTTTAAACGACAACTTTAATGCGCCTCACCGAAATCCTTCGTACAATAAAATCATCACTACCATAAATTTTTTTTAGAATTTCTTCTCGCTATCACTAAATGATAGTTTCCAAATGTATATTTATGTGTGTAGAACGAGAGGTGAATGATTATGGAACAGATGAACGAAAAGAAAATCAGATGGAACATTTCGAAGGCTATGGCTTGTGTATATCAGGCTTTGAATAATTCAAGGCTTAAAATCAAAAAGACAAAACAGTACACAAGCGCAATGGAAAACCTTAAGGCTCTTTATAAGCTTAATCAGACTCAGGTATGGCTCCTCTGTATTATCTGCGAACGCTATTTCGAAGATGATGACAGCACCTCTATGAAAAATATTGCTTACACCATTGCAGTTCCGGTTATGACAATTATGAGTTGGAATAAAGAGCGGGATAAGCTGGAAGAAATGGGATTTCTCGAACACCGGGGCAGCCACAATGCAGTTCAGCCAGTAAGTGAGTTTAGGGAAAGTCTCTGCAACAATGTAGAGTTTATTCCTCAGGGAAAAAAGGAACTTGATGAAATTGAATTTCTCAGGACTTTTGCAAGAATGTATGAAGACCGCCGCGAAGAAGAAAAAAGTGCCCGTGTGATTCAGAGAGAATTACGCCACTTTGAAGACAATAATAAAAATCTCAAAATGGTAGAACGGGTTATGGCCGAAGTAAAGCAGGCTGATCATCGTTTCTTTCTTTATGATGTGACTCATGACGTTATAAAGGGTGATGAGTCCGGCTTAAACACTACTATTTCAGACTTATATGATAATGAAGACCGATTTACTGTTGCTCAGCAAATGATGGAAGAAACTCATGAACTTTTCGAAAGGGGCTTTCTGGAATTCTCTAAAAAAGGAAACATGTCTGAAGCAACCATAACTCTGACAGATAAAGGCAAGAAGCTCGTTCTCGGCGAAAAGGCTTTCCTTTTTGAAGATTCCATCAGCGACAAAAATCTGATTAAAACTGATTCTATCAAGGAAAAGCGGCTCTTCTACAGCAAGGAAAACCAGAGGGAAATTGACCGCCTCAAGGCTGCCCTCCAGGAAGAAAAACTGAAAGGCATTCAGAATCGTCTTAGGGATGAAGGTTTGCCGGTTGGTGTTGCAGTATTGCTTTATGGAGCACCAGGCACCGGCAAGACTGAATCTGTAATGCAGATTGCAAAAGAAACCGGCCGCTCTATCGTTCACGTTGATATCAGCGAGGCAAAGTCAGCCTGGTTCGGTGAAAGCGAAAAGCGCATCAAAAAGATTTTCACAAGCTACAGAAATGCCTGCGAGCTTGCCGAGAAGAAGGGCGAACTCATGCCGATTTTGTTGTTCAACGAAGCCGATGCCCTCATCTCAAAGCGAAAGGAGGATACCTCCGGTAACTGCGCCCAGACAGAAAACGCTATTCAGAACATCATCCTCGAAGAACTCGAAAATCTGAAAGGCATTTTTATCGCCACAACAAACCTCGCCTCAAACATGGACTCAGCCTTCGAACGCCGATTCCTCTTCAAAATCAAGTTTGAGAATCCTTCTACGGAAGCAAAGACTTCCATCTGGATGAATAAACTGGACTGGCTCGACAAAGAAGCAGCCACCGAGTTCGCAAGGGACTACGACTTCTCCGGCGGCCAGATTGATAACATTGTAAGAAAGATTGCGATGAATGAAGTTATCTCTGGAGAACGTCCGGCATTGTCTGATATACATGATATGTGTAAGTGCGAAAAGATTGATAATCCAGATGGTACAAGACGAATGGGCTTCTGTTTGTAGGAGGGACTTTAATGCAGAACTTTTATATTAACAGTGTGAAAATTGACTGGTCGCAAATCAGTAAGGATTCTTATTTACGAAAAATAAAGGCTATAAAGAAACTGGAAAAGTTTTCCTTTGAAAAGCCAGTAACCATATTCTCTGGAGAAAATGGCTCTGGAAAATCAACCCTTCTTGAAGCTATTGCAAAGAATTATGGCTTTAATGAAGAGGGCGGAACCTTAAATATGAAGTTTGAAACGTATAATGATACTTCTGAATTACATAATGCTATAACTCTTGCAAAGGGTGGAATGAAACGTTTCGGATATTTCTTTAGAGCTGAAAGTTTTTTCAATGTAGCTTCGGAATATGAAACGCTTAGAACTCTTCCAGGAGGGGCAAAAACACCTGAATACCATGCAATGTCGCATGGTGAAAGTTTTATGGAATATATCTCTGGCTTTGATTCTCCGGGAGTATTTATTCTCGATGAACCAGAGGCAGCCCTCAGTCCAAATCGACAAATGGAGTTACTATTGTTCATAAACAAGATGATTCATAAAGGCGCTCAATTCATCATTGTTACACATTCTCCAATTCTTCTGTCGTTCCCTAACGCTGATATACTTAATTTTTCAGAAGAGGGTCTGAAAAAGATATTTTATGAACAAACAGATTCTTATAGAATCATGGAATTATTCATAAATCACAAAGAAAGTATCCTTAATAATTTGCTGAAGGATTCATAACAGGAACAGATTATGATTTATATTACAGGTGACACTCACAACATTGAAGACATGTCGAATCTCTCATCAAAAAACATGAAGCTCTGTTGCATGGAGCAGGGTGTAGCTTTTCATGATATTACAGCTGCCATTGTACTCGGCGATTTTGGATTGCCCTGGAGTTCCGATTGTGAGATTGATGAAGCTGGAATCCACCCAACCGATCACACTGACCGATATCTTCTCAAATGGTACAACCAAAAGCCATTCAATATTCTGGCAGTGATGGGTAATCATGATAATTATGATGTTATCGAAAGGCTGCCGGAAGTTGAGATGTTTGGAAGCAAAGTTCTGAAAGTGAGTGATAATGTCTTCTATCTCAAACGCGGCGAAATCTACACCATCGAAGACAAACGTTTTCTTGTTCTTGGCGGTGCAATGAGTGATGACAAAGCCTGGCGCAAACCACACGAATCCTGGTGGGAACAGGAGGAGTGGAGTGAAGCAGAAAAGGCTGCTTGTCTTGAGAAGATAGGGCAGTGTGCCAGTAGCTTTGATTACGTTCTGTCTCATACTGGTCCGTCAACTGGCATCGCTCTTACTGATGATTTCTTTAGTAATGAAGAGAACTTGAAACAGCTTCTGCGAGATTCAAATGTTGTTTTCAATGATAAACTAGACTCCTTAATCTCATATAAGAAATGGCTTTTCGGGCACTGGCACAGCGATTGGGGATATGAGAATTACAAAGAGTCAAAGTATATGCCGCTTTATCATCAAGGGATTTTGATATGACAAGAATTGTAAATAGAAATTAAAAAAAGTTAGTTAGTGTTTAAGTTCTTCGAAAATATAATCAAGAAATTCTTTAGGATTAGACACCTTTTCATAAACAGTTTCATAAGGAATTTTTTTCATAAGCTTGTCATTTGCATGTTTTTCCCATTTATCCATATCACCTGAGAATTTGTTTGATGGGATAATAATTCTTATATCCAAAGAATCACTAAAATTATCTTTTGGGAATATAACTTGGAACCAATTATCGGGTTCATCAATTTTGCTAAATTTTATTACATTTGGATATGAATTCCAGTTTATACTAATACTATCAAAGGGTTTCAAATAAATCATATTATCATTATTTCGCGCAAAATAATGATAAAAATTATTCTTAAGAGGACCTGGACGTTTACATTCAGGATATAAACTTTCTCGCAAATTCTCAAAGTATGAAATAAATTCGTTATATCGTGTACTACTTTTTTTCAATTTATTTTCAAAATCCATTATTGAAAAATAGCATTCAGCTTCATTTTTAATGTTTATTATTCTTGATTTGTCAATTTGAAATAATGAAAGTAAATCATTATTTATGGAAGCGAAATACTCTTTTTCTCTTTCACGTAATCCAAATCTTCCGTCTAGATAATCGATATATTGAATCAAAGCGGATTTCAGATATATTTCTTTTGAAAAATCCATGTTAGTTAAAATATCTTTAAACATCGGAAGCAAGTCTTCTTTATAATTTATTTCTATGTATCTACCAGAACTTTCATCCGTAATTGAAAGAAAAGTTTTAGCTTTGTCTGTAAGACTTACATCTGAAGCTTTTTTAATTCCATTGTCTGTAAGATATATTACGTAAATACTATTTAAATCAATATTACCCAATTTCGGATTATTTGCGGAATTAATATATCGTTCAATTTGGTTTTGCTGATCTTCAGCCCATTGAATCTTGTTTTCGATAATTATTGCTTTTTTATCAGTTCTAGAACATATATAACCATCTATTAATTCCCATTGTTGCCAGAATTCTGGATTCGAAAATCTATTAATCCGATATACTGCATCCAATTTATTATTGAGTAATTCAATAAATTTATTAAGAATAGAATAATTACCATATCTTGAGAATTCTAAAAGTTTCATCAAGATTCTTGTATGTGCATTTTCATTTGCATGGAGTTCATCAATAAGATTTATATCATAGGCTTTTTTTTGTTTATTATTTGAAATGATTTTTTCCATTTCAGAATAAAAGTCATTTTCATTTGGTAGAATCATATTGCCATCCTTATAAAATGTGTAACTTGTTATATTCTATTTTCCCGAATAATAATCCAGTACCTTTCTCGCAAACTGGTAAGCGTTTTTGATGTCTGTGTTGTTTTCAAAATACTGTTTGCGGTAGACCATGCGGCCGTCGAAGAAGTCTTTGATTTCCTGAATGGTGATCTCTTTGATTTTTGGTGAAGATATCAGCTTGGTATACACTGAAAGCATAACGGCAAAGTCATTGAGCAGCGGAACTTTCATGCAGCTGGAAATTGTTCCGTTGCTGATTCCGATGTTTCCGCTCAAGAGTTCAAAGTTAGTCTCCAGATCAGATTTAAAGCCTTGCACTGGTTTGAAAGAAGAGAGCATGCAGACATTGTGAGCGCAGGCATTTCGGATGCGGCGAACCGATTCAAAGTGCTTTGTATACTCGCACTTCATTCGCATAAAATCGTAGTAGAAAGAATAGAAGCTGATAAAATCTGCAAAGGTAATCATTTCAACAAAATTCCAGACTGCCGGAGCGGCGGCGTATTTGTCAAAAGAGTTCTCTCCATAACCGGTTATTCTGCTGAATTGCGAAAGACCATCTTTGATTTTCAGATGACTTTCAAGAAACTTCTCTACAACCTCATAACCATCATCAGCCGGATTATTCTGGCAGTCGTTTACAAGCTTCACCTTAAGATAGTGCTCAAGATCAATCGTCATTTTAAGCAGAAGTTTTCTGAGGAACATATCAATCGTAGAAAGCTCTACAAGGTGGCCAAAATCAAGTCCGATATATTTTCCGCTCTTAGTCTGCTCCGGACAAGTCGAACAGTATTGTTTGAGGCGGAAGAAGAAATTATTCTTCTCAAGGAAGGCCTTGGCTTTTTCTTCATCCATAAGTGTGAATGTAATACCGAGTTCGTTTTTGCAGTAGTCGATGATTTCAGGAACAGTAAGTTTCGGGGATTTTGTGATGGTATTTGTGTCGTTTTTGGACATGGGGAACTCCTTGGTTAATTATATCACGGAAATTTGTATTTTGAATAAACAAAAATGAAATCTCTATCAGGGATTGATAGTCTTTCCATGTGATTTTATTTATGTAAAAGACTTTTACTCATGATATAATGAAAAACGAGGTGAAGTTTATGGCATTCAAAGAGTACTTAATAGAACTTTCTAAAAATAATAATATTTATTTGAATGGTTATAGTATATGTCTATACAAGAAATTTCTGTCTAATGCATATATTACTTTTTGTTTTGATACCATTGGAATTCAACATAATAATCGAATTTGTTCTATTTCTTATGAAGACCTATCAAAATTGAAAATTCAATATAATACAAAGGGGTTATTCTTTTCAAAGAATGTTATTTCCCTTGTTTTGAATGGAAAAATTATAATCCAAGATTTAGAGCCAGAATCAGAAAATATCATTTCAACCATAATTAAATCAACTGATTCACCTATATATTCTTCTCCTAAACAAGATCTAGAAGATTTCAATAACTCAAATAATTCTGATTTTAAATTGCCTATTACACCAATCGGATACGAGTTTATTCCTAAATTTTCGTTTCTTGAACAATTCAATAAAACAGAATTAGGAAAAATGATAATAAAGCCATTGCTTAATTATGAAATAAAATCCGCTGCTAGTTACTTTGAATTCATCAAAACTATTGCTGATACTTGTAATAATAAATTAAAATGCTTCTTCTTGGCCTATGGTAATTGTTATAATACTCCCGTCTTGGTTTTAAATATTTCCCATATGTGGTATTTATACAAATCAGATAAGTATACAATTTATAATGAAGATGACCTAGATTTCTATATTGAAGAAAACCATTATGGAAAATTTGCATATCTTGCAGAACAAACTGACCCTCCAGAACTTTTAGTCGAATTTGATAATTTTGACATTTATGATGATTACCTGGATTCCATCTCTCTTGAATATGACTATGATTTATTTCATCCAACAGAAGAATATGATGATGATTACGAAGACGGTGATTATGATGACTCTGATGATGATGATTACGTAGACGACGATTATGATGACTCTGATGATGATTACGAAAACGACGATTATGATGATTCAGAGGATGACTACGAAGACGACGATTATGATAATTCAGAGGATGATGAATCAAATGTGAATGATTATGATGAAGAATATGAGGATTCTTATACCAATAACTATTCAGATAATGAAGAAGAATTATGTGATACTGATTTACAGAGGCTAGAAGAAGAATCTGAGTTTGCAGATAATATTATACGAGAGAATGAACTAAATAAAAAAATTAGAGAAGAGAATCCAGATTTAATTGTCACTTCAGATGGTTCCTATCCTGGTTATTATAAACAAAAACGTAAAATAGCAATTATTGGTCGTGAAGACCGAGGAATGGATGGGGCAGATTATAATGAAGTAATGTATGAAGCTTATAAAGAACATAAGATACACGTAAATGGAGGAACAAAAACACCATCTCAACATTCAACACATCGAAGAATTTTAAAATATGCAAAAGGGCTTGAAGATAATCTTGAATTTTCAGAAATCAATAATGCAAATGATTTGGCAGATGAACTTGGTGAAAATGATGGATTCTCGTTTGCATATGTAAATGCATCTAAGGCCTCAAATATGAGAGATGATAGCCAAACTCTAAATGTACCGCAATATAACGATTTCATAGAAAGGAATAAAGAAAAAGGATATTTGGAAGAACAAATGCAAATCTTAGAGCCTGATATTGCAATAGGTATGAACCTTTCTCAAGAGACTATTGATTGCTTAGGTAATGTGACTAAAATTGCAGAAGAAGGAAGCTCAACCTTATATGAAGTTGAAACAGAAAATGGTCAAACATATGATTTTATTAATTTAGGGAGTCATTTATCTTCTCCTCGAGTTGATGAAGAAGGTTTATATAACGAGGCGTTGAAACTTAGTAGAAAGAAAAACAAATAACATGAAGAAAAACATATCAAATAGAATTATAGCATTTTTTTTATTACTACTCTTTGAACTTAATCTGTGCTTTTCTGCCACCTATTCAGGAACTTCATATTCTGGTAAACAAAATACCCCAGTTACATATGCAGGAACTCCAATAGAACCTTTTGAATATGATGGAGAACTCCTTTATCCAATAAGCTATAGTGGAAGTGTAATAAACGGTGTCTATTATGAAGGAATTGATTTAACAAACTATAAAATTACCACACTTAAAATTACTGGCAAAGAAACAGATGCTGACATTTTCAATGAATCAGTTCCCGCTGAATACCGTGTAAATTGGAAAAAAGTTTTAGGAAAATATGCAGTTGGTACAACAGTCATAGTTATTACAGGGGTTGTCTCCTTGTGCTCTGGAACAATACCTTTGGCAACAGCCGGATACATTGCAGCTGGGGCCTTTAAGGGGGCTATCACAGGTTCCATAATTGGAGGAGCTGTTGATGCTTTTATTTCTGGAACCTTGTCTTTCATAAAGGGAAATCCAAAAGAACAAATCTTTAAAGAGGCTATTGAGGCATCTGCAGATGGCTTTATGTGGGGCGCAATAACTGGAGCTGTTGCCGGTGGTTTTAAATCGGCAAAAGAATTATCAAAGGGAATCCCTGTTCTTAATTCAAAAGGCAAAATTCAATACGTTATAGATTCTTCTACAAATCAAGTTTATTTAGCAAAAGGCAGTGAACTAAAAGGACAAGTATTTAATGTTAAAGATAAAGCGGGAAATTATAAGTTCTTCTACGATAAGAATAATTCACTCTATAATTTTGATGGGAAACTTGTTGCAGATAAATGGTATCAAAAGAATAGTGGGATAATATCAAACAAAAAAACAAATCAGATTATTGGATATATAGATACAAAAGGTAATTTAAATATCGACGATGATATTTATATAGCCTTAAAAAACGATATCCATTCAGTCCCATATAAACCTGAGAAGGAACTTAATAAATTTAACATACATCGCGAAACCGGAGTTTCATATCACAAAAAAATAGTGAAAGACATTGATGGAGTTCAATACGAAGGGATGTTCCCAATATTTGAAACACCTTTCGAAGCCCAGATACCAACGAATCTTTATTATGCCACAGATAAAAAACAATTCGAGGAGTCTACTCGACAAATCTGTAAACTTTTAGAGTCTAAACCTAAATTAAAAAAACAATTCACAAACGAACAATTAAAACAGATTTACAATCTAGAAACACCATCTGGCTTTACCTGGCATCATACTGAGGACCCTGGAAGAATGCAACTTGTTAATACAAAAGTCCACGCAGACACCAAACATACAGGGGGACGTTATATCTGGGGTGGAGGAAAGAGTAAAAGGAGATAATCAATGAACTGGAACTATGTAAAACCTACGACAGTTGAAAAAATTTCTCATGTTGAAAAGATGATTGATGCTCACTTACCTGAGAATCTAAAAACAATTGTCCTGTTAAATAATAACGGAAGGCCTGAGAAAGATTGTTTTGATACTGAAATCAATCAAGGTGTGCAATTCAAACAGTTATTATCTTTTAATGAAGATGATGTAGAAACTATTTATGCATACATCGATTTTATAAAAAAAGAAAAGATATTTCCTTTTGCTGATGATCCATCAGGAAATCTTATTTGCCTAGATAAAGAAAAAATTATATTATGGAATCATGAAACCAATGAGAAAGAATTTATTGCAGATTCTTTAGAAGATTTCATTAACAGTTTGTATGAATAAGTATATTTTAATTTATTCAAACTAATAGATTATTAAGAGGTTCATTTCATGAGAAAAATCTGTAGTTGCGGTTTGTTATTGTTAGTTATTATACTTCTTTTTTCTTCTTGTAAAGGGAAGGATACGAAGTATTCTTCTGTTTATGAAAAACAACAGGCGACTTATATTGAGCAATTGGAAGAGGCTTCTATTCCAAAAAATGCCAATAAAACAGGAACTATCATATTAGTAATCATTGGAATTGTAATCGGTGGCATAATTGGATATTTCGTATGGGCCTCTCCTTTTGGAGATTTTGTAGTTGATATTGCTCTAGAAAGTCCTTTACCTGCAGTGTTTTTTTATAGTCTTCATTTTTTAGTTTTCATTTCACTTGGAGGATTTCTAGGTTTTAAAATATCTAATCTGTTTTTCCGTTCTATTTCCAATGAGTATATTAATGTTGAAACATCATTTGTCTTTTCTCAACATGATGGAGAAGAAATACGAACTCTTATTTATGGAACTTCTGCAAATGAAGATGCAAATAAACATTTTCTTCCACGATTTTCATCTTCTCAAGAAGTTCAACTAACAATAGAGATGAAAACTTCAATGTTGAAAAATAAAATAAAAAAAGTTTCAAAATACCAACAATCACCTGAAATTCTTATACCAGTAGAATTAAAAATTTCAAAAGGGGATAATATTTCATATAAATATGATGGTGGTATTCAAAAAGATTATTATACTGAAGAATCAAATTCTCAGGGCGAAACATGTTATAAATTCTTTATAAAAAATAATCCAGAATTAAAGCCAAATATCAAATTCCTTTTTGAACCAAAAGATATTGGTGAAGTTCAAATAGACGTCCTCTACGGAACTCCAGAATACAAAATGGTAGACAGTAGTTGTGATATCGCTCAGACCATTAAGTTTATTGAAGAATAACCATTAGAAAATTGTTTGATTTTTATATTGGTATGCGTTATAGTAACTGAGAAAAAGGTAAGTATTGATGCAGCACTATCAATTACAGTATTTGCTAGTATCATATTTGCCGGAGAATAATAGTATGAATTATTCTATTGTTTCTGCTAAGAAGAATTTAGTGGATTTATTGAACATCGGAGTATACTTCTCTGATAATTCAATACTTGTAATTGCTTCTTTAAAATTTGATTCTTCAGATTCGAATTTTGAAAATAATAAAAAGCAGTTTCTTCAAGAAATTCATGAAATGATTGGAAAATAAAGATTCATGATTCAAAAGAGGTACGGTCTCTGTGCCTCTTTTTTTATTTTCCCTCACGTTCAAGTTTCGCAGCCTTATCTAGAAGGCTATAATCAACTTCAACATCAAAGCCTGCCATTTTTGCCATCACAGCAACATTGTATTTCCAGCGGGTAACAAGTGATTCTGGAGCCAGAGGTTTAGCATAAGCTTTATTCTTAAAAACCCAGTCTAGGACACGCATATCTTGAGCAGAGGTAAAAGTAACGACAGTTCTTTCGTAGCCTTCTTCGTCAATATCATCTGTAAAAACCTGATCCTCAGCCCAGTTTCCTAATTTGATTTCTGGAATTGCATCCTCGTAAAAAGCAATTTTATATTGTCGTTCTGCATAGCGGGTGAAAGCACCAAAATGACTTTTTCCAGTATGATTCTTAAATTCATAATTCTCAGGAAGTTTAAAAGTGATATCTGTCTCAAGAATATCATACATATCATTTATGTTATAAAGACGTACGGCTTTCTTTTCTCTAAGATAACCAAACAACAAACTCTTTCCTTCATCAATCAGAAGCTGATATGGTTCAACATGAAGGACAGTTTCTTCCAAATCAGAATCCCAGTTATTATTCAGGTATCGGAATTTTAATACATGATTGTTCGTTAGTGCTTCACAGATTTTTTTCCAAATAACCGCATTAATTGGCTGCGTTGTATTGGTAGTTGGAGCTAAAGCAATTCTTGAAAGAAGAGGGGAGTCTACCTGTATCTTGCACACATTGTTTAAGATATCTTCAATCTCTGCATAAAAAGGAGTATTTTCAAAATACGTGAGTAACAATTTCGCAGATGAAAGAATACTTAAATTATTTCCCAGAATTGTATCTTCATAAGGGAAGCGCCACGGTCTAAAACCTTCATAATAGTATCCTCCGTACCGACCTTCATACAATAATGGAGCATCCATCTTATACAACTCTTCGATATCTTTGTATACAGTTCTTAAACCACAACCAATTTCCTTTGCAATATCTTCCGCTTTAGGTTTAGTTCCTCGAGATATCATTTGATGGATTTTATATAAACGCTGGATTTTATTTAATGAATTTCTTGTTTTTCCATACATAATTTTTCACTTCCAAATCAATAAATAAATAAAAATTCTTTTTTAGAACTGCACATACTGTGCAGTTCTAAATTATATACTCTAGTTATACATTCGTAAAGAATGTAAATACAACTTATTTATGGAGGCTTTTATGAAAAAGCAGTTTAGAAAACTTAACATTAACTTTAAGTATCACAACAAGAATTCAGATTTTGATGGACTTGAAATTGGCCTTGAATTTGATGGCAGCACACTTGATGATGGCAACTTCTCAGATTCACAAATTTCTTATGATGATCAGGACTTAATCGAGGAGGATTCAGATGATGAGTAAGATTGAAGATGAGTTCAAGAAGGCTGAAATGTATCAGTTATTGAAATATCCCAAATTGAGCGGATGCATTCGTGATGGAGTGCTTTATCCAGAAGCTTATAAAGAATCACCACTCAAGATGATGATCATTCTAAAAGAACCTTTTGATGAATGGGATGAGATAACACAATCACCTGTTGGCGGAGACTTCTGCTTCGAAGACGTAACTAACAATTTAGAGGCCGAATATTCAAAAGGTCTGAATAGAACCTGGCTTAAGGTTGCAGCCATGGCCTATGCAATAAAGAACAATACTGAATATACAGAAGACTTATCTTTGGAACAGGTGAGAGAAGGACTGTCATGTATTTGCTGGATTAATCTGAGTAAAACACCATGGAAAAATCAGTCTGATATTAAAGATATAAATTATCTTGCGAGAGTTGCTGATTGGGAACCTGTAGTGAAGTGCCAGTTAGAATCCACAGACTTTAATCTGATTTTCTACGGATATACATGGGACTGTTCTATGCTTAATCCTATCGAACCTAAAAATCGTTGGGATTATACAAAAGTGAAGGATAAGCAGGATTACAATTATTCTTCGGCAACTGGAAAGAAATATGGTATTCAGATCTTCCATTATCAGGGGTCAAATAAAATTATCGTAAACGGATATCATCCCGAGTTTGGAAACAGTGCTTGCTGGCAAACTGGTTTCATTCAAAACTACATAAACAAGTATGGTTTATAAAACATTTTCGTTTAGTAAGGAGGACTTTATGTCAAACGAAGATTCAGGACTTTTTGTAATACTTACAGCAATTGGTGGTGCAGTAATTGGGGCACTTGGAGGAGCTCTTATCATGAATACTGACACAGGAAAGAAAACAGATGCTCATTTATCAAACGCATATAAAACAGTTAAGGATAATATTCCTGGAAAGAGGCTCTGTAATTCAGATGTTATTCAAAAGTGAAAAATAGAGAGGAAGAAATTTTTCTTCCTCTCTATCAGGAAATGATAGTGTTGTCATTCATAATACAATCAATAGGAGATAATATGGGTAAGAAAAAGAATTTCAAAAGGGCAGTGTATACACTTATGCTTATGCTGTTACTTTCTCTCTGCAGCTTCCTAACCGGTTTCATTGTAAACAAAGCCATGATTTCAAGAATCGAAGAAAAAATCTTCACGGCATCTTACATCAATCTAGATCAGGAGGACTATTCAGAATGGCAAAGATAAAGAAGAGTGATATCGCTCTTGTCCGAACAGTATTTTTAATTCTTTTGTCTCTTGTAAGTTTTATTGCAGGCTTTTCTTTCAGCAATAAAAAGAACTCGCAAAAAAGGAATCCGAATGTACCACGTATAAGGAGCACTCCAGACAGATCCTTTGGAGTTCCTCAAAACCAGACAGCTATGTTTTTTCTTGAACCAGAGGTGACCGACTAATGCGTAAACCTTTTACCCATGAACAGGAAACTGAATACGGAATCAAAATGAACGGAAGTCCTCTCGACGGCGAAGAGCTGGAAGTTCTTCCATACGAAATGACACGCGACATCAAGACAATCCTCTGCTACGACTATGAGGACGGAAAGCCATGGCATGACGTGACTTGTGTTATGGAAATTATCTTTCATAACAAGCACCATGAAATTAAGCGTCAGGATGAGCAGAGAATCCGTTTTCTGTATTTCCATCCGACGGACCTGCTGGAAGATGTTGGAAAGTTGAATACATTTGAAGCAAACATATCATCTCTAACCGCCATCAGGATGGATTTGACTGGCAGTTACTTTCAACATGATTGCAAGGATGATGATATTGCTCTTGATGATTTTGAAACTTTCAACTGCAATATCCAGCACAAGAAGCATTTCCATCCGGAGAATCCTGAAATGCCGGATGACTAAAGGGGAGTGAAAGCATGCATAATACATCTTTTCATGACAAAGATAGATATGAATATATTTTTCGAAAAGATCAGATTGATAAAGATTTTGTCTGGACTGACGACAATATAAAACATCTGTATAAACTTAATGACGACATCACTAAATTACAAAATCAGCTTGTAAATCAAATGAGAGCTGCTTACGACTTATTTTCTAAGCTTGAAAACTCAGGACTGTCTTTTCTTCATGGATTTAAGATTGTTGGCAATATCGGTTTTATGAAAGAAATTGTTGAAGAATTATATTGCGCAGAAGATATGACCGATGAACAGAAAGCCATCGTAAAAAAATGGGAAGGTATTGAGTATTATTCAGCGAAGGAGATAGATGCCTGGCAGTTGGTTTTTGATTCAGAAATAAAAGACTTCTTGCCATTATCAAAGACCAGAATCAATGAAAAGCGACATATATGGAACTTGAAAAGTCCACTAATTGATAATCTTTTATATTGTAGTTACTTTGCTCATTTCCTTGATTTCAATTCAACTTTTAGTAATGCTGACTTGATTGAATGTACGGTCAAAGATTTCTATCCAGAAATAAAAGTAGTTGTGAATCATAATGTCAGTGAACTGCGTGTTTTCAGTGTATATCATCCTGCCCGCTATTATGGATTTGACTTTAATCGATGTCTTCTGGAAAACAGAAAGGCCGCTCTGAATAAAAACTTTGAATGGAATGATGTTAATATCCAGAAGTTAATGGATGTAAACAGTTGGATTTGGAAACGAACTGATGAACTAAAATCATATATGACAGAACTTAATGCAGTGTTCCATATTCTCTCCGAAACTGAACCAGAGTTTGCGAATTATTCGATAGACGGACAGATTGAATATCATGGCAGCGAGGAAAATGACATTGCAACAATTGAGCTCCAGCAAGAAATGAGTAAGCATGCAACTTTTGAAGACTGGAACTTAGGATTATCGGAAACTCAGCAAGAAATAGGGGATGAAATTCATAAGGATGAAACCATAAACTGGAATAGGGAAGTTTACTGGCAACATCTCTCCGAGAATCAGAGAAAGGTGTATTTTCATTACTTAATGCATACACTTTTTGTTGATGGTGATGTTTACAGTTTCCAGGATTTAGTCCGAATGCGCGAAGAAGATTTTAAAGTGTGCATGAGTATAGAGTGGGCAAAAGACTAAACCAAAAATCTCTCCGCAATATCACTAGATGATATTTCCGATGTGTATAATTATCATAAATCGTTTATAAAGTCTGGAGGCTTATATGTATAAATTTATCGTAAAGCATATTGTAACGATAGCAAGTATTTTTCCAGTAGCACTGTTGTTCATTCCGCTGCCTGAACTCGCGCTGAATATTGCGTACATACTGCTCTGGGGATTATGTATGTTCCTGATGGCTATTGTACGTAGTAGTAATGAGAAACTGCTGCCGCTGCCACGAATGATTCTCTTTCTGTCATTGGCTATACTTGGTATCGAAATCTCTTATACAAGAATCATTCTTACATATGAAATGCATATCCGTATGAATCCGGAGACCTGTTTCAAGTTTATGTACATCATCAATATCATAGTAGCAGTTACACTTTTAGGCCTTTCTTATCATTTTGTCATAAAGAGGGGGACTAAAGCAGCAGAAGTTACAGCCCGATTTGCATTAGATACTATGAATCAAAGACTTTTCGATATTGATAATAAACTTAATACTGGTGAAATAACAGAAGAAGAGGCTGAACAGCAGAAAGAGAAGGTCAGACAGGATATTGATTTTTTCTGCAACCTGGATGGCAGTTCTAGATTTCTGGCAGGTAATATGAAGGCCCTGATATTCATTTATGTGCTTTCAATCGTGGGCGGCTGTTTATATGGAGTTCTTAAAAACGCTTATTCAATTCAGGATGCTCTGAACATCGTCAGTCTTCCTGCACTGCTGTCTACAATCTGCGGTTCAATGTGTATAACAATTCTTGCCTCATGTGTAAGCTACAGTCTGATGAACGCAAAAGAATCACAGTGACACAATCGTCCCGTTTATTGCTATCTACATACTGAGAGACTCGGCATACTTGTAAGTTATGCCGAGTTTCGTCCCATATAGTTTACTGTGCGCTACTGTACGTTTTGCAACAAATTTAAAAAATTGGTTTTATTGAAAGATAATTATTTTCTATTTCTGATAGAACACCAATATAATGAGCTTTATTAAAATATATTTTTATTCCAACAACATCATCCTTTTTGATGTAAAAAACATATCGGCCATCAAAAACAATTTTACATAAATCTTTGTTGATTGCGACAATTTCGGTTATAACACGATAGTCATCTCTTTGAGTAAAAGACCAATATGCATGATCATTTATCACAAATTCAGAGACTTGTTCACCAACATATACTTTTGGATCTTTACTATTGTTTTGAGCAAAAATAAAGTATACACCAAAAAGAAGAATAAAACACAATATAGCTTTTTTCATTATTCTCTCCCTCATGAAGACTTTTAATCAACTACTAAAAGAATATTGTATAGTATCCAAAAACACAAATAATCTTTTGTTATACTATTTTAATAACATTCTCCATTAAACATTATTGATTCACAGTGACACAATCGTCCCGCCAAACACCTTCTTCACAATATGAACAGGTAGTGGGAGTTCAAAGTCTATTTTTTGCAGGAGGCGCTGCTCTTCCAGGGAGTATTTGACTTTGTCTTCGGTGTACAGGATGCCGGTGAAATTGTTGATTGCAATCTGCATGTTGAGAGATTCGACAAACTTGTAGGTCCAACCGGGTTTTTGTTCCATAGTTTACTGCACGTTTTTCAACATCTTTTTGAGTTCGGCTTTGTAGGCATCCTTCAATTCTGGCGGATTCAAAATCTGGACTGCTGAACCGAAGCGGAGAATCCAGTAAAGGGTTTCCTGGAACTGATTTGACTCGAAGCTGAGATAGACACTTCCATCCTCGTTCTGGCGGCAAACCTGATTTTTGTGCCAGGTGCGCTCGAGGATATACGTGTTTATAGACTTATCAAAAAGAAGCTCGATTTTGATGGCTTCGGTTTCGTTGTTCCAGATTCCAAAGTATGGGTCGATGTGAACCTTCTTTTCATAATCAGGATCTGGAGTAAAAGCATCGCAAAGCACAATATCCTTCATGCGTGAAAGATTGTAGGTGCTGTATTTATTGTGTTTATGGCAGAAGCCGATAGCATACCAGTCGCCTTTCTGGCAGTAAATCTTATACGGGTCAAGCGAGTGGGGCGTATGCTCTGTACTGCTGATAGAACGGTAGCCAAAGCTGATAGTTTTATGCTGTTTAATTGCTTCAAAGATTTTATGGAAAACATCATTATCGATATTTGGAATAGGGTCAGAAATAAACTGAACTTCGTTGAGCAGGGAAGTTTGAACCTGAACCTGATTTGGAAGCATCTGAGAAATTGTATCGTAAACCTTTGTGATAGTTTCCTTGAGGGGTGTGTTGTCATAGCGCTCGAGTAGAGGAAGAATGCCAGCCATGGCCACAACTTCACCTTCGCTCACAAGGACGTTGCGTACAAAGAAGGTTTCGTCAGTAAAGTAATACCCCTTATGTATGCGATCGTATTCAATCGGTGCGTTGTAATAAAGCTTGAGCTCATCGATATTGCGCAGAATGGTTCGTCTTGAAACTTCGAGTTCCTTCATAAGACGTTCCACACTAGGATAATTCATATTCTGAATTGCTTTTTCAAGCTGCAGGAGCCTGAGTGATTTTGCATGACTTTCTCTTTGTTCTCTTTTTTTGTTTGCCATAATTTACTATTATACCACACAAATTAAGAAAATCTTTGATAATTATTCAAAATCACTTGTAAAATCAAACTCAGGCTTGGTCTTTTAATCTATAAAGAGCTCAATGTTTTGAATATTTTGATAAGTTACCGACATGAAGTTCTTAGGTAGCTTCCATGGAGTTTCCGAGATTTCCCTTTTACCTCGGAAGTTCTGCCAGCCAATAAAGTATTCCCTTGGAGAGAAGAGGGCAATCTTATGACCGGTCTTATCGTCAGTATGCATGGTCCTGTTAAATACCAGGTTTATTGCATCTTCAACGTTACGAGGATCATCATTGCATTCCGAAAGGATTTCTTCCTTGATATCATCTGATAAAACTGCAGGTAAAAACTCCTTTTCCATATTGTTGTTTTCGAGCCAGTTCTGATAGAAGCTATCTATTACATATTCCTTCATCTGTTCATGAGTATAATTTTGAATCTGAAATACTTTTAAACGATTTATGATTGGAGCCGGAACATTCTCAAGTGTGTTAGCGGTAAAGATATAGTTTACTCCAGATGCATCAACATTTAATTCGATAAAATTATCATAAAAACGTCGAGCTGTATTCTTCTCAAGTATAGAATAGAAAACAGTTTCAATTGAATAATTCTGTTTAGCATGAACCTTATCAAGTTCATCAAAATGAATAACAGGATTTTTTAATGGTCCATGCTCTGAGTTTTTAAACATAGATTCAATTATGAGGCCGTGCTTTGCATGTGTATATTCTGGGTTGCTGCCGGAAATTGCAAAATTTGGAACATCGTTCCCTAAATCAATTTTAACAGCTTTTTTCCCGAGCAAAATAACACATAAATCTGTTACAAAGCTTGTCTTTCCACAACCAGGGCCTCCAACCAATACAAAAGGACGAAAACCAAGTTCCTTGTGCTTTCTTAATTCTGAAGCTTCAAAGCATTGTAAAAGATAATCAATTACCTCTCCCATATTTGGATATTTCTTTTTGAGATTGATTACCTGTGCCTTCTTTTCTGGAGTTACAACAATATAAGATACCTGCCCTGTAAGACGTTCAATAGCATCCTGTACATCACCCTTTTTATCGGTAGTATTATGTTCAAGATGCATTTCGGCTTCATGCTCATCAATTAGAGATTCTTCTGTAGTTTTTCCAAACCATCCGGGAATCCTTGAATTGTTAAAAAGATATTTAATTGACTTGCCCTTGCAAACAGGACAGTAGTCTTCTCCTCGCTTTACCTTACGTCCAAAAGAAAACTTTTGACAAGTTTTACAGTATTTTAGAGTAACTTCTGAGTTATCAATAAATTTAAGAGTTCCATCCTCATAAATCCTTATCATATTGATAGGCGCTTGCTCTGAAGTTTTAGAGTTTGGAACCAGTGAGTCATCTTCGTAAATTATATAACCGGAATCTTCAAGTGAGAAAATTCCATCCTTATTATAATAGGTTGCTTTAATCTTGAGTTCATCAAGAATTTCTGCCAGTCTTCTTTGTACATCAGTTTTGTATTCCATATCATTTCTCCTCTGCCTGGATTTTAGTTTCCAAAGCCAATTTTATTTGATTCATAACTCCGCTTCTTATCGCGAACAATTTTACAAAGCTCTTCGGTGATATAAACCGAATTTCGTTTTTCTGGAGCAAGGAAGCGCAGCTTTCCGTTTAAGGTAGCAAAGTCTCCAGGTGTCACTTCTCCTGAGTTATATATTTTCAGAACCTGAGCATCATCAATCTCGAAGGAAGAAAAATAACTTTTACATAAGAGACTAACACCTTCTTTTGTAAGAGCCTTAAAGCCAACCTTAAAGTTGAAACGACGGTCCACAGCCTTATCCAGAATGTCTGGTAGGTTTGTGCTGCAAAAAAGGATTCCAGGATATCGCTCAATCTCAATGAGAAAGGAGTTTACCTTTGAGTCTTCAAAATGATTTACAGAATCTCCTCGGTTGTGAAGGAAGGAATCTGCTTCATCTACCAGAAGAATTGAATGCTCTTTTGCTGCCTCCTTAAAAAGTCTTGAGATATTTTGTTCTGTCTCTCCAACCCATTTGCTCAGGACTTCTGAAGGACGTACTATTTTCAACGGCTTGTTCATTTTTTTAGACACTTCTTCTGCATAAGCCGTTTTTCCTCCACCAGATATGCCATACAGCAGTACTTTGATTCCGCTTTCTTCGTCATATTCTCCTTTTTGGTACTCATCTGCATTTTTAAGCGCATTAGTAACTTCGTTTATAGGCTCAGTGGTATTTAATGCATCAACGCAGTAGTGGGAATTTTTACGAAGCTTATCGTTCTTGTTGCCGTTACTGAATTTATTTCTGAGAAGCTCAAGGGCTTCTTCCTTATTGAGTTTTTGAACAGACTTAAGAAGCTTAGAAACAGAACTCCATTGATCTGGCGGTATTGCAAGCGAATCACATTCCAGGGCAACATCAACCAGGAGATTTACAGGTAGCTCCTCCTGCAGATAAAATACTCCAAAACATTCTGCATAGTTTTTCTTTTCCGGAAGCTTCAGCTGAAGGGTATACAGAACATCAATTCCATTTTCAAGGAAGTGCTCCCGGTCTTCCTCTGTAAAGCTCTCCATAGAAAGAATCACCGGACATTTGACATTTTCTAAGATGGAAGAGTAGCTCTGTTTTTTATTAAAAATTTGTGCAAGCGGATTTTCTGATTCCTCCTGCAGCAGGAGTTTACATAAGTCTTTATTAATAAAAAGGGCATGATGATTAATCTCTAATGAAAGCACATAAATATAAAACTCCATTTCTGCTTTGCTTGTACCCTTATACATCTGTGTAAACTCATAAATTCCGTCAAAGCAATCGTGATAATAATCAGCTAAAAAGTATTCGTTTCTGTAATCACTATCGCTGCAGATAACCATAAAGCCCTTCAGCTTACGCATTATTTCCAGTTCTTTCTGATTCAATCTGCCGGTTTCTTTGTAATCATAAATATCACAACACTTAGGAGGTACAACTCTCCAGCAAATGAAGGCCGGATTTTCATTCATAAAATATGAATAAACATAGCTGCTGATTTTCCAGGGAGCAGAAAAAAGCCCTAGCTGAATAAGCTCACTGTTAGTCTTTCGAGAATAGGCAAGTTCATCCTTTTTTTTAATCCCGCAAATATGACAGAAAAGATGGGCTTTATATTCATCATTTTTATACTCGGGAAAAAGCCAGCCCCATTCTTCATTTGCAATAGCCAGAACAAAGAGAACTCGTTCGGAGTAAGACAGTTCAAGCCCATTAAAGAAATCCTTAAAATATTCTTTATCAAGAATTGCTTTTAAGGGATTTGTATCCGGATATTCTTTTTCATTTTTCTTGTCCAAAAGGTAAAGGATAATTCCATATTTCTGATAGTCCTCTTCAAGATCCTTACTTAAAGAAGTAACTACCTCATCCAGATCAAAACCATCACCATGCTTTAAGCCTTCATATTTTTCATGCTCAGAAGTTTTTAGAACTGAAAGATAAATATCGCTCAAGGCAATTATTGAGTCGTGATCTAGAACTCCTCTAATAAAGTCCTTTGCCAATTCGTTTTTTTCAAGGTTAATCTGCTGATAGTTTTTAATATAAATGTAGGATGATAAAGCTTTATCCTGGAAATTTAGACAAGCATTATCTGTTTCTTTTTTCATAAGACCACTGTATGAATTACTAACTTCCATTTCATCACCTCGCTTCTTCAAAATCTATGCTTCAACAATAATGCAGGTTTTGGAGTTTGTAATTAAAGCAAGACTTGAATCAAGCCAGACTTTAAAAACGTCATTTTCAAGCAACGCTTTAATTACAAAGCAGAGAAAAGCTCTTACACTAGGGCCAACTCAGCAGTTGCTGGAAATAAAAAAATCCCTGGAGGATGATATGAAAAAAATCATTTTAATTACAATTTCGTGTGCTGTTCTTGCAAGCAGTCTTTTTGCAAAATCAAATAGTCTTCTCGGAAATATCGAAAAGCTTTCTAATAGTCTGGACAAAACAGAAATCAAGGGAGTAGAGGGAACAATCCCAGAAGGAAAGACTCTTCGCGGTGGAGTAAGACTTCTTCTCGACATTAAGCCGGATGCAAGTGACACAAAGGTAAAGGCAATTCTACCGGATGTTCAGTCCATTGACCTTTTAAATGATGTTTACAAAATCCATATGAAGGTGATTTCAAAAATTGCAATTGGGCATTCCTGCGAGGAATCTTGGGCCGCAATTTCAAAATCAGAAAATGGCTTCCTTGTAAAAATCGAAAAGTTCAAGACCTATGCCTGCAATCCAGATGGTTCTTCTGTTGGAGACATTCGTGATATGAGTGCAAAGTATTTTGATAAGCTTGCACAGTGGTATGTAGATTCACTCATCGAGCTTTGCACAAAAACTTCTGAAGAAGACTTTGCAGCTGCAGATGCAAGTATGCTTACAAACCTGCCATATTATTGTGATGTTGCCAAGACCGCCGCTAATAAACTGAAGTCAAAGAAATGGTATAACGAGCATCCTATTGAAGGCCTGCCAATTTCCGGAAAATATTATTTCTGGGGAATTGATGAAAGTAAAACACCGGGCTTTGCTTACGAGCTTAAGTTCGCCTTCGTTGATAAAAATCTGAAGTCATACTTCTTCTCTGTTTTGAGCAACAACGATTCTTACATCGACCTTAAAGAAGATACAGCGGTGAACATTAATGGTATAATCCGTTCTGTTTCCTATTCTGATTTTGGAAATGATTATAAAGTTTCAGATATCGTAATTGAAGAACGATAGGGAAGTGTGTAATCTGCCAGAGCCTCGTTCTTAGAACTGGGGCCCTGGTTTCACAAATCAAGTTACAAAAATTCAAGTTGCGCTTTAATTTAAAAAATAATGATTGACATATGGCATGACATCGTCTATTCTGAAGATGTTAGCACAAGTTGCTTTCATGCCATATCTAGTTTAGATATAAGTCCGTGGTGGCAATACGGAGTTTTGAAAAGATTAATTTCTTTTATTTTTGCATTCAGTTTGAATGCAGAAGGTGTGGCGTTGCTATGCCTAAATCAAAACTCCAGAGGTATTGTATGAAACAGACTTTTGATTCTAAGCATTTTTTAAATCCAGTAATTCTTCCATCAGAAACAGCAAATAATATTTCCAATTATATCAAGGCCAGTAATCTTAAGATTAAAGACCTTCAAAATCTTTTTGGTTTTGAACAGCCTCAGGCTATTTATAACTGGCGATCAGGAAAAGATCTGCCAAGTATAGATAATCTTGTAAAACTTGCTCACTTTCTTAATACTACAGTAGACACGCTTATTGCCGTTGATCTGCGCGAAAATGAAGCAGTATATGATGTGCCTGATGAATTTCAAATCCGATAATTAAGAGAGATTATTATGACCATATATTTTTCATTAGAAGGTGTTCTCGTTGATCAGAAGATAGAATGGCTTCAAGGTTCTAAAGAAGTTTTTGAGGGAGTTTCAGACTTTGCAAGAAGCATTGGCTGGAATGTAAAAATTCTTGCAAAATATAACAAGAAGAAGCCCGAAAGCAAAGATGAAATAATCGAATGGTGTCTCAAAAATCTGGGACTGTCAAAATCAAAAATTAAGCCAGTTCCAAATAATGAAGACAAGCTCAAATATGCTAATCCTGAAACTTTTTTAATAGATCCTAAGATTGAAATTGTAAACGGCTTTATGTATTCAGGAGGCACTGCAATTTTGTTTGATGGTCTTGCTTCTGGGGTAAAGAAAATCAAGTTCTTAATTGAAACAATTAAAGAACTTGAAGTTGAGGCAACGATGAATAAAGGGTTAAAGAGTTTGCAGTATCCGCCTGCTATTTTACAAAGTCGCCTAATATATTTGTTTAGAAAAAGTGGATTTGATTCTGTCCAAGTCCAATATGATGCATGTCGTTGTACTGCTTATGATGAAGCAGATTCATATTTAAGTTTTTGGGCGGATCCTGCGCTTGGGCTCGAAGGACAGACTGAGCTGGGAATTAAATTTGATTCGGTCACTGCTTTGTATTTTGAACAGCAGGATTTTTTGGAAAACCCCTGGTCTGTCTATACCATTGAAACACAACCTTTGTCTACTCTTCCCCAAAAGACAGATTTTGGCAGTGAACTAGAAAAGAAACTTTACGAGTACTACATGAAAGAAAACAAACCTTATATGAAACATTATGAAAAAAGTCTTTTTTCAAAAATACAGAAAAATATTGAGAAAAATCAGAATCTAAAAAACTTCATGCATCTCCATTATTGTGAACAGCTTTCTATTTTGATGTTTGTTTATATGAATCTTGTAGCAAATATGCTGCAAGAGGAACTGGCTGGGAAAGTTGATTGATGCTATAATGTAAATTACGGAGTGACAAATGAAAAAACTACTAATTCTTTTCTTAATTTTGTTTGTTAGTGCAAACTTATTTTCCGAAGACATAAAAGTAAAAACCGGAGATGTATTTGGCTCCTCTATGACAGATTATTTTACACCAGTTGCAAAAGGAATCCGAGGCAGTTGGACCTGTGTTTCCAGCATCAAAAATGTTGAAAAGGATTTATGGTGCCTCACACTCATTGTTGATTCAAAAACAAATCAGACTCCAAAAACCTTTGAATACTACGTTCGCCCTGGTGACGTTATCAGCGTTTGCCACTTTCCGGATATCCAGAAAGAATTACAGCTGAAGGTAAAATCCATCAAGTGGAACGAAGCTGTTCTGGAAGTGGTGAATTAGATAGGAAACAAAATATGCGACAAAAGAAAAAGAAGTTAAAAGAGACAAGGATACAAACAAGCTTCCGATGTTTTATACAAAATTATTAGCTAAAGGGAGACACATAAAATGAAACTTTTAATCGTAATCGACATGCAAAATGATTTTATAGATGGTTCGCTTGGAACAAAAGAAGCTGTTGCAATCGTACCCAATGTTGCAAAGAAAATCGCCAGTGCCCGTGCTGCAGGTGAGACCGTAATCTTTACCCGCGATACTCATCAAAAATGTTATCTGGAAACGCAGGAAGGAAAGAATCTTCCAGTTCTTCACTGTGTAGAAGGAAGTGAAGGCTGGAAGATTTCAAGCAAGCTGGAAGTAGGGGACAGCCGCATTTTTAATAAGCCATCGTTTGGTTCTATGGAGCTAGCTGATTATGTTGCAACTTTAAGCGACCTTGAAGAAATAGAACTTATCGGCCTTTGCACTGGAATCTGCGTTATCAGCAATGCTTTTATTCTTAAGGCAAAACTCCCAGAAATAAAGATTACGGTTGATGCAAGCTGCTGTGCCTGCGTAACTCCAGAAAGTCATAAAACAGCACTTTCTGCTATGAAGTTCTGCCAGATTAATGTAATTAACGAGTAAGAGATGAAAGTAATAGTCAGTGCCTGTCTTGCCGGAGATAACTGCAAATACAACGGTGGAAACAACCTCAATCAGAAAATGATGGATTTTCTCCAGACTCATGAGATAATAAAAGTCTGCCCTGAAGTTTTGGGCGGTCTTCCAACTCCGCGTCCTTCCGCAGAAATTGTAAACGGTCAGGTTATGAATACTGAAGGAAAGAACATCACAAAAGAGTTTTCCCTCGGTGCTCAAAAAGCTTTTGAAATTGTCCAGCAAGAAAATCCTGATTTGATAATTCTCCAGAGTCGAAGTCCTTCATGTGGGATTAAGCAAATTTATGACGGGACTTTCTCTGGCAAGAAAATCCATGGACATGGACTTTTTGCAGAGCTTTGCATTAAGGCCGGATACAAGGTGCTGGATATTGAAGATATGTAAACGTAAATTCAATTTACGGATATTTCCTAATCAGATGCTCTACCAGACTTATATCAAATGGTGCAATGTGAACAACGAAAGAATTATGAGTCAAAAATGGCTCACAATGCGAATGAGTGAAAAAGGCTTTAAGCGAATGGTTAGTAATAATGGAAGGATTTGGCTGGGGCTTGCCAGGAAACCTCAGTGGGAAAAATAATCTTTAGAAACTAATCCAAGAATTATTAAAAACTATAATGGCTTAAATAGGTCTATAATCTGGCTCCATACTCAATCAACAAATTACTAATAGTTTTCTTTTCTTTATTCTTTTCTATACTAAATTGAAGAGCTGAGGTTCCATCCAATAAACAGGTATTTGGATTTGCATTATGTTCAAGTAAAACCCTTGCAAAATCTAAATTATTAAATTTTATAGCAAATAATAAAGCTGTCCAACCATATAAATTCTTAGAATCAATTTTGATTTTACTTCTTGAAATTATTATTTCTGCAAGTTCTTTTGCCCCCTGTGTAGCGGCATACATCAGAAGATTATCATTAGAAATATCTAATAAATTCATATCGGCTCCAGAATTAATTAATAATTCTATAAAATCATATGAACCATGGAGGGCCGAAAGCATTAACGGTCTAATACCATCAACTAAGTCTTTGTTTATATCATAACCTGCATCTATTAGATTCTGCATTTTTATTAAATCATTACTTTTGAGAACATCGAGAAATTTATCTTTACATAATTCATTTATTCTGTATTCATGAATATTCATTTTATCGCTCCTTTTAGAATTGATTTATTTATAAACTACTAATTAATTTGTCGCATAATAAGCAACAAATCATTCGTATACATTAGGTATTTTGCATGCAATATAGATAACAGTAAGTTTATATGTCAAAAACATAACACACCCCTTCTTTTTAATACAATACTTAAAAAATCAATTCATTTGGTCAAATAATATAAGACTTTTAAATACACTGTATTTTCTTTGTCTAAATTAAAAAGTCGCTTATCATTTGACCTATTAATTATTGAACTAATGTATTTTATATCTAGAAAAACAACGGATATTGTAATGATAACGATAAAATGTCGGCTATCAGTTGACCACAACAACCATAAGATTAGTTATTTTAGTCTTATAAAAAGAAGGAGACAATTTATGTCAAATGTTTCAAAAATTCTGGAAAAAGTAGAATGTATGCAAAATGAAAAGTCAAAACTTAAAAATGAAGAAAGTGTTACTTTCTTTAAGCTGGGAGAAAAATCCTTTCTACAAGGAGATTATAATAGTGCTGAATATTGGTGGGAAAAAGGAGCTGAAAATGGTTGTTTGAAATCAAAAAATGCATTGACTTCACTTGTTTTACAATCTATGGATAGAAATTCTATTTATAATATTCCAATTTCTGCATGTCGTCGAACTTGCGGTGGAAATGCTCCAAGTTACATATGGGATAGAACAAGAATTAATGGAAAATATAGAGGTAGATAAATTTATAATTGCCTAATAACGAATATATATAGAAAAGAAAACCTATGATATAATTAGGATACATTTCATATTACTTGGGGTATGTGATGAAATTAGAATTTGATAAATCAGCAAAAAATAAGAATGAACTTGTTTTAGAAAAACGAGTACCATTGAGAGTATTTGGAAAAAGCCAAGTTTATTTAATGACAAATGACTTCAACATAATTATTGAAAAATTAAAATCATTTCAATGTAGAATACCAACTTCAGATGATTTTATAGAAGATCCATCGCTTGCAAATAATGTTCGTATTAAAATGCAAGATTTAAAAGCAAATTGGGCTTTAATAATATCAAATACCCCTGCATTAAACTATTTAGACCCAATAACACAAAAATCTTATACTATTAATATTAAAAATTTATCTCATAGTGATGATAAATGGACTTTTATAAAAATATTCCAATATATTAAAGATAATAACATTGATGGAATCAAAGAAATTGTACTTAGTGGTTATGACATAGAACAATACATAGGATATGGATTTACCCCATTAATGTTTGCAGTTTTAGCAAATAAACCTGATGTAGTAAAAACATTGTTAGAATTAGGTGCAGATATAAATGCAACAGATATAAATGGCTGTACGCCATTAATGTATGCATTAAAAAATGAATCATTTGATGTTGTTGATATACTCCTTTCTGATAAAAATATTGATTTAGAAAAAAAAGATAACACAGGTTCAACAGCTTTATTCAAATTAATTGATGGTTTTAATCCTATAAAGATTATATATGATATGACTTATTCAAAAACTTCCTGTTTGGATGTGCTTTTTAGATTGCATAAAGCAGGAGCAAATATTAATGCAATTAATTATTCTGGAGAATCAGTTCTTACCTATAGCATCATTAAACAGAGTAGTCCTATTACTGTTTCATTAATTCATCTTGGTGCAGATGTAAATTATGCAAATAAAATGGGCCAAACGCCATTAATTATTGCTTCACAATTCGGTACTGAATCATCAATTAATTTCTTAATAGAAGCTGGTGCAAAAAGTGATTTTATTGATTGTAATAACAATACAGCTTTTTTAGCAGCTGTTAAGAATAATAAATATAAAAATGTTGAAGTTTTGATTAATAATTTTGAGATTAAAAAAGAAGAATATTCGCAAGCAGTAACAGAAAGTGTAATGCACGGCTTTGTTGATACTACTGATATTCTATTGAAAAATGCAAAAGATCAAAAAGAAATGACTTATGCTGCACTTATTTCAGCATGTCATACAGACAATCCCAACATTATTCATATATGTATGGATTATGATTGTAATATTAATGAAACCTGGTATTTTGATATGACTCCATTAATGATTGCTTGTTATGAAAATGCAACTAAAACAGTAGCACAATTACTTGCATATGGAGCGGATATTAATAAATCTGACCAAGATGGTATAACAGCATTAATGTATGCTGCCAGTAAGAATAATTCTATTTTAATAAAATATCTAATTCAAAATGATGCTAATATAAATTTAAAAGATAATAATAATAAGACTTTTGAAGATTATACCTCCATTTATGACTCACGTACATTTACAACTTTTTTTATTGAGCGCGGAAAAAAATTAACGCATAAGGAACAGAGGCCTGATAACATTCCTAATACAATAATGTCATTTGGTGATTGCCTAAATTGGTATAAACAAAAATACTGGGAGAGATTTCCTGATAAAAAAGAGCCTGATATTTATAATAATGGAGGAATCTCAAAACAAACATATTCAAAAAACATTAAGGAATGCAACCGTAATCCAGATTACCACCCCAAAAAAGACACTGTGTTAAAATTTGCATTAGGATTGCAGTTGAAACTAAATGAAGCTGAAACTCTATTACATAGTGCAGGATATACATTTACAGAACGTGATAAAAAAGATATTGAAATAAAATCACTTTTAAGAGAAGGCAATTATGAACGGGAAGATTGGAGTGTACGACTATATAATATTACTGGCAAGGCCTTTTTTGATGCACTTATTGAAAGAGAGGAGAAATAGTCTATGGATGTAAAACCAAACGATATAACAATTAATTCACATAGAATGGTAAATGAATTTAATGAGAACTTGAACAAATTACTACCACCTTTAGAACAAGAAGTGATAAGATTACACTTTGGTTTTAACAATGAAGGTGTTTCACATACAATGAAAGCAATTGCAAAAAAATTAAGCATTTCTGAAGAAGAAGTTCATAATATTTTACAAAAGACACTTAAAATGAAAGAGTTATGGAAAACACCAATACCTTTTGAAATAAAAAAACAAAAGGAAGAAAAAAATATTAATTATTTTGAAAAGAGTGATTTGCAAAAGCAAATTATTAGCATTTTAGATTCTTTACCAACTTTTGAAAGAGAAGTTATATCAAAAAAATATGGTCTTGAAACAGGTACTGAACAATCTGATGCTGAAATCCAAAATTATTTTAATATAACTTCAGATGAATTAGAAAAAATGCTACAAAAAGTGAATCGAAGAATAACTCATAATCCATTCAAAATATAAATAAGTCGCTTATAAATTGACCTATATAAATAAAAAAACAGTTATTGTGTATTCAATAACTGTTTTTTTATTTGGAGGTTTATATGAGTAATTCAAAAGAAGCAGAGTTCGAAAAATCAATTGATGTGATGTCTACAACAATTGCAGAATGCACAGTTAAAGTAAAAGAAGGAGTCTGCAATAAAGACACCTGCCATAATTGTGATTTACATCAATGGTTGAATAATTGTCTTTTACAATTGCCTGATATTTACAAGATACGTATTATGAATGATGTAAAGGAAAAAGTTGCTTTGTATGAATCTGTTCGGGAACAAGAAGAAAAAAATAAAGCTCCAAAGAAAGAATTAACAAAAGAAGAACAAATAAAAATCTCTCTGCATAATTTCAAGGTCATGCATTTAGATCCTGTCGGAGAAGTATTAGGAGAAGCTTTAGTTTATATATTATCAATTATTGTATTCCCTTTATTGTTAATCATACTTCCAGTATCTTGCCTCGCCAGCGTCTATGGACAATCTTTAAATGACTATGATTACACACGTTATGCATTACCAGGAGAAGCAAGTTATGCTGGCATATATCGGAAAAACATTCTTGATACTCTGGATAAAACATATAAATATGCTGTAGATGTAAATAATGATGGTTTGATTAATTGTATAGATTATTCGTGCATTTTTAAAACTCTATGGGATAAATCTTTTGATAGCAAAAACTGTGAAATAGTTCGTAATAAAAGCTTCACTATGAATCATTTATTTATACGTGTTCGACAACATGGAGGAACTCCCTGGGAATGCATTGAGCCACAAGCAGCGAAGAAAGATATTACTAAATACTTTATGGAAGATTTTTGGTCGGTAAGAGAATATAACCCAATTTATAATATTTATGGAGAAACAGACAAATGGTTACAGGAAATAAAAACATACTAAATATCTTAAGAAAATTAAATTGGAAAAAATACATCATAATATGTATTTTTTTATTTTGTTGAATTCTCTTTAGAAATAAAACTTCTAAAAACTCATTAGAATTTATTTCTAATGAGTTTTTTTGATGACCTAAGACTGAGAGGAATTAATTCTTCAATCTATTAAGTACATCATTTGAAATAACTTTTACCCAGATAGGAATTAAATGTTCTTCTTTTGGGAATTTGAATTTTATTTTTTTTGCATTAATCTATCATTTCTATAAAAAAAACTGGGGTATCATTTTCATCCATACCAATATACCCATAAAAATCTGCAAAACAATTAATAGCATGATATATTTGGCGTTGTTCATGAAGATATAAAATACGATTAATCAATTTTTCTGACTTAGAATCTGGTGAAATTTTTACCTTTAAATAATTATCATAATAATCAATCAAAGTTATATAATTACCATCATCTGATAAATCATAAATTCTCATTGTATCAAACATAATATCTTCATCTATATAATCATTAGCAAGTAATTTAAATCTAGAAACAGTCCATTTACTATATCCTAAAGGTTTATCCTTATTTTCTTTTATTTCATAAGCTACAGTAGATTTTTCTTTATCATATAGTTGAATACTTGTTCCCATTAATTTATTAACTAATAAGTTAATACCAGAACAAGATATATACTCAGGAAATACAAACTCATCTTGGTCTTTTCTCATTCTAAAAGTATTAACATATTCATTTACATATTCGTCCAGCGATGGTTCATTATCAAATTCTTCTTCAAATTTTGCTTCAAAACTAATTAATTTATCAAAACTAAAACGTAAATCACATTCCGTAAAGCCATCAGTCTGATTCCAATATCTCACCATCACGGCTGATTACAACAATGCGCCAGGGAAGGAATTTTCCGCTTGCTTTAAGGGCATCTGTTGCAGCACGTTCAAGTCCTCCGCAGCAGGGAACTTCCATTCTCACAATAGTAAGACTCTTTATGTTGTTCTGACTTATGATCGCTGTAAGCTTTTCTGTGTAGTCGCCTTCATCTAGTTTTGGACAGCCGACGAGCGTAATGTGATTCTTGATAAAATCCCTATGGAAAGCAGCGTATGCATAGGCTGTACAGTCAGCGGCAATCAGAAGATTTGCATTTTCATAAAAAGGTGCCTGAACAGGAAGCAGTTTGATTTGAACCGGCCACTGCATCAGTTCGCTTTTTACAGCGGTTTTCTCTGAAGATTCATTTTCTGAGTCACATGAGGTCTGAACTCGATTAAACGTATGCATTGCACTTCCAGGGCAGCCGCCTGTGTGAGGATGAGCCATGGGAGCACCCGATGCCTGCTGAGCGAGAATCTGTTTTCTCATTTCAACAGCAGCCGGATTATATTCTGCACTTTCGCGCTCTTCAATAGTAATTGCATTTGCAGGGCAAGCAGGGAGACAGTCTCCAAAACCATCGCAAAAATCATCACGCAAAAGATGTGCCTTTCCATTTTCCATAACAATTGCATTTTCGTGGCAGGCAGAAGCACATAAACCACAACCAGTGCATTTTTCTTCATCAATCTTAACAATCTTTCTAATCATAATTAACCTCGATTTAATCCTTTTTGCAGCTTTAATTTATCAGCAGGTAATGAAAAAGAATGTTGTTAAAACAACAAAATTCAAATAAACTAGAAATATGAATATCCTTGAACTGATTAAACATCCTCTTTTTACTGGCCTTGATGAAAAAAGCCTGCCAGAGGCATTAAAGCTTTTTGAAAGTTCAGAAAAGGCTCTAAAGAAAGGGGAGTGTATTTTTAATTCAGGAAGCATAACAGAAGTAATGGGCTTTGTACTTGAAGGACGAATTCAAATAGAAAGCACAGATTATTGGGGAAATAAAACTATTATTGATAATCTTGGAAGCGGAAAGGTTTTCGGAGAGACTTATGCCTTAACAGGCAAACCTTTGATGGTAGATGTTGTTGCTGTTGAAGATTCTAGGATTATGATGATAAAACCTAGGAACATTTTTCTTCACAGCAACAATAAAATTAATTCGGTTCTGATTAAAAATATTCTGCAGATTAGCATGAATAAAAATCTTCATCTTTCACAGCGTATATTTCATACAAATGCAAAGACAATCAGAGGAAGACTTCTGGCATATCTTTCATCCTGCCTTCCTGCAAAAAGCCCTCATGCAGAATTTGATATTCCTTATGACAGGCAGCAACTTGCAGATTATTTACAGGTAGACCGTTCTGCTTTAAGTGCCGAACTCAGCAAAATGAAAGCTGACGGCCTGATTGATTACTGGAAAAATCATTTTAGACTTTTACATATTTGACCCGAAGCTCAAAATTTTATTATCTTTTATATATGACTTACAAATCAAAAAACAACAAAACATGGATTGAAGATGATAACGGTAAACAGATTGCTATTCTTGAATACCCGGAAGTAAAACCAGGTCTTGTAAATCTTGTTCATACTGAAGTTGCTCCAGAAATGAACGGGCAAGGGCTGGCCGGAAAAATCACTGAATATGTAGCAAATGAACTGAGAAAACAGGGGATAAAGGCAGAATTAACCTGTTCATATTCCATCAAATGGTTTTCTAAACATCCTGAATATAATGACATTCTTAGTGATCCTGAAGCTGAGGCAAAAAAAGCTGCTCAGTTGGCAGGGCCTGCCTGCGGAATTCAGAGAAAGTAAGCTAAATCCATGGAAATAACCTACGTAATCCAGAAATCCCGACGACGCTCAATGAGTATCCAGGTGGCAGATGATAAAAAAATCATCGTAAAAGTGCCGCTTGGAACGCCGACCTTTGTTGCAGAAAACTTTATCCGCGAAAAGAAAGACTGGATTACAAAACAGCTTGAAAAGATTGAAAAGCAGTCAGAACTTGCTGATTCCATGGGCCCGCTCACAGAAGAAGACATCAGCCAAATCAAAAAACAGGCGAGGATGGTGATTCCGCAAAGGGTAGAGTATTATGCAAAACTCGCCGGCATTTCCTACAATAAAATCTTTATCCGCCTACAGAAGTCTCGCTGAGGCAGCTGCTCGGTGGACGGGAACCTCAACTTCAACTGCCTGCTTATACTCATGCCTCCCGAAGTTCTAGACAGCGTAGTGGTTCACGAACTCTGCCACCGCCGCCACATGAATCATTCCCGCGACTTCTACGACGAAGTGCTCCGCATTTTCCCCGATTACAAGAGATGCAACAAATGGCTCAAGCAAAACGGCGGCGCGTATTTTAAGAGGGTATTAAAAGAGGATTAAGTTTCACAATTTGTATTAATCTTTATATTCTTTATATCTTCCTTTATAAGAAAGTCTATCAAATGAGAGAGAATCAAATTCATAGTTAAAAATATCGACATAATTTCTTTTTCCAATCATTTGAACACATAAATCTTTATATTTGTTACCTTCATAATAATCCAGAATTTCTATAACAACTGTTTTCACTTTTTCAGGCAATTTTATTTCATGAAAGTGAACAACATCCTCAAAATCAGAGATTATTGAAAAATTTGATTCAGGACTTGTGACCTTAATCTTTTTTAATCTACGATTAGCTTTATATAAATATCTCTTATCAGGATGAACATATCCATTAAGTATTACTAAAGAATTAGTCTTATCATGTAAATTTACTTCAATCTTCATATTACCTGGCTCTTTTGACGTGGCCCAAGGAATTGCATTGTATTTAAAAAGTTGAACATCAACTTCGTTGCAATAACAATAAAAATGGGATGCATCAAAAGTATCATAAGTAATCTTCCCATTTTTACCAGCTTCTACCAAGTAATCAGGGACTATAACTGTTGAATCCCAGTATTGTGTCCACCAACTTTTATCTTTTATATATTTATTGTATTCATTTTCTTTTATAAATGAACTTCCAAAATTAAACTCCGATGCTGACTCAGGATAATAAATATCTTTTAATGAATGATAAAGAAAATAATTTGAACCATAAATTACATACATTTTTGTACCGCAATATGACGTACTGTACCATCCTTCAGAATCCAGATTATACTCATTATAGTTTCTGACTTGGTAATAATTATCAAATCTCATTCCTATTTTATCACCAATTTTAAATACATCATAAGGACATCCTGTATGGAAATTATCATCTATCTCGAATGAAAATGATTGAAATGCTAGTATAAACGAAAATGAAAATAAGATTACTTTTTTATTCATAAAAACCTCATCAGTTAGTTCATTGAATATTATATTATAACATCATAATATAAAATAATTCAATTTACTTATTATTTAGTAAAAAAGGTGAAATTATGCAAAAAGGTCTTGTGATGGAAGGCGGAGCTATGCGCGGCATGTTTACTGCCGGCGTGTGCGATGTGCTTCTGGAAAATGGAATTGATTTTGATGGTGCGATCGGTGTTTCTGCGGGAGCGACCTTTGGCTGTAATTTTAAGTCTAAGCAGATTGGTCGTGCCATCCGCTATAACAAACGTTTTTCGCACAACTGGCGCTATTGTTCCTTCCGTTCATTTTTCCTGACCGGCGATCTTTACGGTGCCGATTTCTGCTACAATCAGCTTCCAAATAAACTTGATATTTTTGATACTGAAACTTACAGTGCCAATCCGCTGAAATTTTACGTCGTTGCTTCGGACTGCCGCACAGGCCAGCCGGTTATTAAAGAACTCAAAACCTGTGACCAGAATGATTTGACCTGGATGCGGGCCAGTGCGAGTATGCCGCTTGTTTCTCATGTTGTGAAGATTGACGGCTACGAACTTCTGGACGGCGGCATGACAGAGTCGATTCCGCTCAAAGCTTTTGAAGATATGGGTTATGAAAAGAATCTTGTAGTTCTGACTCAGCCGCGCGACTTTGTAAAAGAGCCAAGCTCATCACTTGCTCTTATGAAGCTCGCCCTCAGAAAATATCCAAAGATTTATGAGGCCATGACCAGACGCCACGAAGTTTACAATCAGGAAAAGGCCTACGTTTTTGAACAGGAAGCCGCCGGAAAATGTTTTGTAATCTGCCCGGAGGCCCCTCTCAGAATCAGCCGCACCGAAAAAGAGCCGGATGAATTACAGCGTGTTTACGACCTGGGCCGGGCAGAGATGCAGAAAAAACTCGAGGAACTCAGGGCATTCTTAGTCTAGTGCCCGATCATAGTATTTGCCCGGTATTCTGCGTTGAGCTGGGCAATTTCTTTTTTACCGTCTATGTACTGCTGATAGTCGATTTCCATTCCGCCACAGGCACAGCACATTGAACAATCACTGCCACAGCCAAGTGCATCAGCGACAATCTTTTCGCGTTCTTCTTTTGTTGTGTCTTTTATCAGAATACTCTTCATTGACTGCATGTCCTCTTACCTGTATTATATACCTATCTTTATAATAGGTAAATAAATAATATAAAACCAGAAACAGCTTTTGAATTCGCAATGCGCACCAAGCACGAGGAAATCGGATGTTAAACCAGTTTTCAAGAACAGAATTAATTGTCGGAAAAGAAGCCATGGAGATTCTGAATAACGCACATGTTGCAGTTTTTGGAATTGGTGGAGTAGGCGGATACACTGTTGAAGCTTTGATCCGCTCTGGAATTCAGCATATAGATCTTATTGATGATGATAAAGTCTGTCTTACAAATCTGAACCGTCAGATTATTGCAACAAGATCTAGCGTTGGAAAATACAAGGTTGATGTCATGAAGGAGCGGATTCTTGATATCAATCCTCAGGCAGAAGTGAACGTACATAAGTGTTTTTATCTTCCTGAAACCCGTAATCTCTTTGATTTTACAAAATATGATTATGTCGTAGATGCCGTTGATACCGTTACAGCAAAAATCAATTTGATTTTGCAGGCAAAGGAAGCCGGAACTAAAATCATTTCCAGTATGGGGGCCGGAAATAAAATGGATCCGACACAGTTTAAGGTCGCCGATATTTCCCAGACTTCAGTTTGTCCTCTTGCCAGAGTAATGCGTCAGGAATGTAAAAAGCGGAAAATAAAGAATGTAAAAGTAGTATATTCTACCGAAAAAGTTCTGCGTCCAATTGAAGATATGGCAATCAGTTGCCGTCTGCATTGTATCTGTCCGCCGGGAACAAAGCACAAGTGTACGGAGCGCCGGGATATTCCTGGAAGCAATGCATTTGTTCCTTCAGTAGCCGGTCTGATTATCGCCAGCGAAATCATAAAGGATTTGACTCAGGAAGCTACGACAAGAGCAAGAGCGGCTATTGCATAAGCGGGAAAAATGCTATTATCTTTCCTGTATCCATGGAAATAACCTACGTAATCCAGAAATCCCGACGACGCTCAATGAGTATACAGGTGGCAGATGACAAGAAAATCATCATAAAAGTGCCGCTTGGAACACCGACATTTCTTGCAGAAAATTTTATTCGCGAAAAGAAAGACTGGATTACAAAGCAGCTTGAAAAGGTGGAAAAGCAGTCAGAACTTGCTGATTCCATGGGTCCGCTCACAGACGAAGACATCAGACAAATCAAGAAAAAGGCGAGGGTGGTGATTCCGCAAAGGGTAGAGTATTATGCAAAACTCGCCGGCATTTCCTACAATAAAATCTTTATCCGCCTGCAGAAATCGCGCTGGGGAAGCTGTTCGGTCGACGGGAATCTCAATTTCAACTGCCTTCTGGTTCTGATGCCGCCGGAAATCCTTGATAGTGTAGTGGTGCACGAACTTTGCCACCGCCGACATATGAATCACTCAAAAGAGTTTTATGATGAAGTGCTGCGGATTTTCCCGGATTACAAGCGCTGCAATAAGTGGCTGAAGCAGAACGGGGGAGTGTATTTCAAGAGAATTGAGAAATAAGTTTTCCAGGCAATGCTATTTATGGACAATGCCTTTTTTTATTTTTTCACCTGAGTTTCCTTTATTTGTGTAAGGATTTCAGCGTGTTTTGTAACAATCTTATTGAAGAAGCATTCAAACACTGCGATAAAGGTTACGAGTGGAATCTCTACATCCATAAGTTCGGTAACTTTAGAATCTTTACTATAATCCTGGATCTTGAAGCGGATGATGTTTTCGTCTTTTTTCCAGGCGAGGAATTTAAACAGATCATCTTCATCGGCATTGTAAACACCAAAGCCGTTTTTTATTGTTGAACCGATAAACATTTCCAGCTTACCCAGGGAATGGAAAGAGAAGAACATTCCGTGCTTTACAGAGGTATCTGGAGTAGAAAGGGTAATTTCGGTGTCGATGCTGAACATGGTTGTGCGGTCTTCTTCCATCCAGTCGTTATACTGCTCAATGAGTTCATCTATTTTATTTTTGCGGGCAGGAACAGAATAGTTGATTTTGAATTTGTCTGCCTTTTCACACTTCGATTTTGGGTAAGGAATTTCTTCATCCGGGAGGAACCATTTTTTGAGTTCCTTTGAATAGTTCCAGTCAAAGAAAGTAAATACATAATTTGGAGACAGAGTTACAGGATATTCGTCTTCAATCGGTTCTGTTCCGATTACAGGAAAATATACAAAGAAAGGGAAAAGCTTTTTGCATTTCTTTTCTACTGCATTTTCTGTACCTGAGATTCTGGCAAGCTGCCAGCCGGGTGTGTCATCGTTCTTATACAAGACATGTGAAAACTCGTAGTAATCTGCCATTTTATTACCTCTCTGTTTTTCTTTATTATATTGCTGTTTTTCCCTACAGTAAAGTTTTATTCAGTTTGAGTTTTCCCGGCTGAAACTTGTTCACTCCATCAAAGCCCTTATAGGATTCCGTCCCAAGGATTTCTGAAGATATTAGTAAGACGAGTATCAAATTGTTCTGATAAAGGTCTATTGATACTTTCACTTATTCTTCGCGATTCATTTTCAATCATTGTTCGATGCTGCTCCATCATCATTTGTTCTACACGTGCATTATGAGCCCGCATTTCTGCTTCCATAGATGACAAGATTCTCTCTGATTCCCAGTCACGCATAGGCGGCTCATAATAAGAAGAACTATAAGAAGTCTTTCTAGTCCTTGGTTCGCATGAAGTTGGGTTTGTAGTCGATTCTGAACTATTAATCGCTGAAATAATACCCCCAACGATTATTCCCAATATCGGCCCAACAATAGGCGCTAATACAAGAAAATATAATCCTGCAATACTCATACTAATACCTCCAATTAGATTTTGAATATTAAAAAATCACAATATCATCTTTATCAAAAACAGGTGGTTCCTGTTGCGAAAGAGACGCAATTTCTGCTCCTGCAATTGCTTTCCACCTAGGCATAAAAAAAAGTGATTCAGCAATTTTAAATTCTTTGAGAGCATCTTCTTTTTCATCTAGAGCTTTATATACTAATCCAAGCTGATAATGAACCATTCCATCATTAGGAAATTCAGATAAAAGTCCATTAAAATAACTGGTATCATTATCAGTAATTGCAATATCTCTTACTGCCTCTGCACGTTTCCAAATATTTCTCCAATCTGACATAATTATATCCTCCTTACTTTTGTCCAAGACCAAGCATCATATCTCCAAGATCCAGCAGGCTATCTATACAGCCTCCAATTTCTTTTCCGATACCATCAATCTCTATAGGTTGATAAACAGGAGCCTGGCGTATCTGAAAATCAGAAGAGGGAAGTGGAGAAGTATTGTGATACCGAATATCTTCATACAATCTTGCTTCCTGTAAAGCATTTGAGCGTTTAAGTTCCTGTAAAATCTCATTATTTACATTGTCTGCTTGATTTATATCCCATGGGTCTGCTACCCACTTTCCTGCATATGTGTGCATAATCTTTCTCCTTCTCGTTTCGATTATTTTTTTGATGGAAGTGTAAGTTCATTCACAAGCCACAATCCTGAATCTCTGATTTTTGTCACAGGACTAGAATTTCCGAGCCAGGAATCCGACTGTCTGCATGAAGCATCTGCTGAAATTGTATGAATAAGATATGATTCATATGCCAGACGTTCAGCCTTATCATTGATTGAGACTACTGAGAATGAAAAGTTTTCCTGCATGTATTTAGATACAAGTTTTTCAATTGACTTTTGATAAGAAAAATCTATTTGAGAAGAATACTTCTCTTTGTTCTCTCTTGTAGTTAAATCCAAATTCCATTTTTTCAGAAAATCATCGTTATTCTTATTCAAAATTGCACGTCCAATATTTCTACGAAAAATTGAGCGATCCTTGTTTTCATTTATAAGATGCTGCTGTAAACGAGATTTTAATTGAGATTCTCCAGTATGAGTTCCAACACGGACAATTCTGTCCATTCCCTGATATTTTTCACCTTTCTCAAAAAAGACATAAACTCCATTCTCAGGAATATCTTTTTTATCAAATGTGTATGTATAGCGAGGAAGCGAATTAAAGAATTTATGAATCTGCATACAAGGAGAGTCTTGAGTAATAGTATGTTCATCAAGCCACTGAAGACGGTTCCCCATAGAAAGATGTTCCAGAGGAAGAGAATAATGATTAAGATAAGGAATTAAATCTGAATAATAATCTTTTCCAGCAAGAATGATGAAGTTATCATTCAACAAATCTGCATATTGCGATAATTCAGTTTTAACAACAGATGCCCATTCTTTCTTATCTGTAGCAGTAAAATCCTTTAAGCATACATTGTATGGGTCAAGAATATCATTAAGTTTTACAAGATGGTGTAAAGCAGAAAGAATAAAGATTTCATTAGGATTAAGACTTTTTGCATATGCTAAAGACTTAATGAATGAAGCCGACTGATACAACTGTTCTGCAGGAGCAGAATAGGGGAGTTTTGTTTTGCAACAAGAGATGAGAATAAAGGTTTTCATAATAATACCTCAAAACGACAAACAACAAAATGCATAAAATGCAAATTGATGAAATGAGAAAATTGGTATTATCTGGGAATCTTATTCTGTTTTAAAAACAAAAAAGATAAGCACATTATACCAATACAACCATAAAGACCATCCGACTACAGAATGGTACCGACCGAAAAGTTAATTTGTGAATTAAAAGCATTTAGCTTTAATTACCCCAAAAAACTCCAGACGGGGTTGTATCTTACTAGGCTTACCTCTCAAAAAAAGTTTTCAATTTGTTATATGTATTATATAATATCAAAAAGAATTACTGTCAAGAAATTTTTAATTAATTTTGGAGAAAATATGTCTGAATGGCGAGATATTTGGAAACAAGCAGTAAAAACTTCTCAAAATGCTATACTTTCAGGAAAAGTTGAAGAAGAATTTTCTAAATTACGAAATACAGTTGATGAAAATAATTTCAAACCATATCAAGATGACAAGATGGTCGATTTTGAAGAAGGTATTGCTTATGAATGTATTGGAAACTACGACAAGGCTATTGAAATATACGAAAGATCCGCGTCTCCAAAAGGACTACATGTAAACCATTGGAAATATCGTGCAGGGCTATGCTTAGAAAGAGCAAAAAGAAAGAAAAGGGGAGAATGCTTTTCAGATGTTTTCGGAGAAAACTATTTAAGTCTGAATTCTTCCGACAAGAAAACTCACGAAATAATACAGTGGGATGCGTTTTATGAAATTCATTCCTTTGTTCATATACCAAGCCATATTCGTTATTTAGCCATTTCATCTATATCTCGAATTGATTCAGAACCAGAAATGGCGATTGTTATTTTCAGGACATGTTTAGAAGATATAATACGAATTCTATATCCAAACGAATATCAAGAGAATGAAGAACAAAGGAATTCTCTTGGCCCGTTATTACATAATCTGTTTAAATCAAAGAAACTCTTTACAATAGAAAATAACAATGACTTTAAAAAAGATTATTGTAAAATTATAAAAGATCGTGGCGATGATGCAGCACATGGAAATGAAATAACCTATTCTCCATCCTATATTTCAGATACAATAATAAAGTTTATTGAAATCTTAAAAAAAGCAGATAAAGAAATTGCAGAATTATAATTCATAATAGGACCTTATCGCAGTTTCTGTTGAAATAATTATAATTATGTGTCTGTAAAACATTTTGTCACCAAAAAGACATTGAGGATTTATGTAGGAGTATGCAAGAATTGGCAGTATGAAAACACAAGATCCAATTACTATCGGCTTATGCCTACAAATAATGATTGACACAATTGGGCAGGATTGTCTTATAGATTATCTTGCAGCACCTACAACAAATTCAAAAGATTACACAAAGCAAAAGCAGAAATTTGCACGACTAAAAAAACGTAAAAACTTTGATCCAACAACAATAAAGAATCTTGAAGATTTTGCAAACTTTGAAAAAGACTGGGCTGAATGGCTTATTAAAGATGGTTATGCAAATGGCATAACTATGAATTATGTAGACCGATTTCTTGTTCATTTTGCCGAAGCTGCACATTTACAGATTCCTGTTGGGAATATAATGTATATAGCTACCTATTCAATTTGTTATGTAATTTGGGAAACACTCTTAACGCTTTTTCAACAAGATCAGAATCAGGATCAAGAGGATTTAATTCGTTCAACTTTATCAATCTTCGATTATTTTAATGTAGATTCGGAATATATGAAAAAGAATACAATTTTCAAAAAAGTATTTTGGTATCTTGATAAAATTATAAACAACAAATCAAAACTGTATAATGAATTATCACAATGGATTTATAATGACGATGAATCCAATCATGAACTTGAACGACAAATTGACAGATGGATAAAAGGAGAACAAAGTCCATCTTGGAAATATGTAAAATGTTTTTGTAGTGAAGAGTTTTTTCCGTCTAAAGAATTGTTCAAAGAAGTAGATATTCTTACAGACAAAGTAAATGAAACTGAAGAATTATGGAGAGCTTTTCAACGTATATTTTTGCTTGCTTATTTCATAAATAATTTCTTTAATTCACTGGAAAACAAACAGAAACTTATTACAACGGAGCAGAAAGAATATTTAATTTCTGGTATTCGATATATGTTCAGATATGCATGGTATGATAATAATCTGCAGGCCTTAAATATTGTTTCTGAAAATTTTGTTTTTCACTCACTGCATCATACGTTCTTTTCAAATATGCCAGAAGTTGGGCTACAAGGATATCTTGAGAACTTTATACCTTGGCTAATACATACAAATCCCGCTGTAAATATTGGTATAAATAAGATATTTGAAACAGAAGCAGAAGCGTTTAGTGAAATATAAATTATTATACGTTTTCGCTTATGTAAAAAAGATTATGCCCACTGCACAATCTCAACTTCCAACTTTGATTTCTCATGAGCTGGAGCCGGCTTTGAATCTTCTGCAGGATAGCCCATTACAAGATGTGGATTCCTGGTCTGTATTCCAGGCCTAAACCGCGCTGCGCATTCTTCGCTGGAACATGTAGATATTGATGATGAGGAGGCGATTTCTTCGCTTTTTTTCGGCTTTGGCTTTCTTTTCGGCGGTCCAGGTGACCAGAAGGCTTAAGGTGCCGGCGAGGAGGGAAGCGGTAATTACGATTGGCAGGTAGATAAAATCGGAAATTACCGCAATGCCGATTATCAGGGTGGCAAAAGTCGGCAGGCAGAAGGTTAGGATGTCGTTAAACTTATCTGGCGTAGACGAGTCTTTAGAATAATAAGTCAAAAAGATAGATAAGCTGATAACAGCCAAAAAGATTAAAACAGTAATTGCGCTTTCCATAATAAAAGCCTCCCGTTTGGATAGTTTTCTTACTTTATGGCTCTTATTATAAAATGCAAGAGTGCCAATCAAAGGCACTGTAATTTTTTTATACGCAAAAAATACGCAAAAAATGCGCAAAAAATGCGTTTTTTTTTGCGTTTTATGTCTTTATTTCACTTTTTCAGCCATTGCCAGGATTTCTTCTTTCCAGCGTTTTACGAGACGGGCAGGGGCGAGCGGTTCTGCCTGGCGGCCCCAGCAGAGCATAGATTCGAAGACTTTCTCAAACTGGCTGGAAGAGAAGGTTATTGTTGTAGAATCCTCATCTTCTACAAAGGTCTGATCATCGGCCCATTTATGATTTTTAATCCATTCTTTTGCATAACCCGTAAAGCGAATTTTGAATTTCTCAACTTTATCTCCTGCAAAAGCTCCAAGACGGCCGCCACCACTGTAATTATTGATGTCGAAATTATCGGGGAGGGTAAAGGTCTCATTCAGAACCGAAATATCGGCCATGAAATTCAAATCATACATCAGTATAAAGTCTGCATATTCACTGTAGGCCCAGAGATATACAGTTCCATTTTCCAGAATCAGCTGATAAGGCCATACAATTCTCTGTACATCATTATTTGTATATGACTTTTTATAGCGGAATTTGATTTTTTGATTCTTCTGAAGGGCCTGATATACCTTATCCCAGTTACGAATATTGATATCAAACTCCATTTGCGGAGAAACTACAACCCGTCCGGATGATAAAAGGGAATCCTTCTTTGCAACAGCCGGAAGAAGAAAATAAATCAGTTTGGTGACGCTGTCAAATAGGGGAGTGCCTTTATACTGCTGCAAGAGGCCACGCAAACTTGCAACGAGAGCAAGATTTTTCTTTGTTTCTTCAGAGTAAAAGAATTCTTCAAAGTCGGGATTTATTGCATAACTGCCGTTTACCAGCTTTTTCTTGAGAAGATCCATGCCACGCATTTTCTCAATAAGACGGAAAATGGTAGGTTCTGAAGTCTTAAAATGCTTTGCAAAATACTTAGAATTATATTTTACTTCAGAATACTCAGGAACTTCCCTAAGAATCTGCAGGATTTCATAACAACGGTCATCAAGCGATTTTTCTGCAATTCTGGCCTTTTCATCCTGTCTGTCATCACGCATTAATCTGTTCTGATATTTTTCTTGTTCTGAAAGCTTTCTACTCATAATAATATTATAACACGAAATGGCAAAAACGCTATAATTACTATCATTTTAATGATAGTATCGCCCTTCTAGAACTTTCTTATCTGATTTCCACAAGCTTTTAGCAACTCTTCTACCGAATTAACGCCCCATTTTTCTGCTGCAAGTTTGATAAGCTGGCCGCAGGTTCTGGAATCTTCAAGAGCATCATGGGCAAGATACTCTATTCCAAAATGAGTGCCTAAATCGGTCAATTTATGAGATAACTCAGGCCAGGTCTTTCTGGCAATAATCAGAGAGTCAAAATATTCAAGTTTTGGAACTTCCATACCAAAATATTCGCAGCAATTCTGTATTACCGGCATATCGAACATATTTCCGTTATGTGCTACCAGCGGTACACCAGGAGTCTGATTAATAAATGGCATTACCATAGTATCCCAGATTTCCGGAAAATACGGTTTATTTCTGACATCGTTATATGATATATGATGAATATCTCGGGTCCATTCAGGGATAAAATACATTTTTGCAGGATGGATCAGTGAATAACAGGAATCTGTTTCTTTGCCATCGATGAACCGTACAAGGCCAACTGAACAGGCACTGTTTCTGTACTGATTCGCTGTTTCAAAATCAATTGCAATATAATCTAATTTGTTGTTCATATTAAATAATATAGTGTCAATTACTATCAAAAAGTGATATAATGAAATAAATAATTCATCTAGCCCATCCATATAAAAGGTGAGGTGTATGCCCCTTTTATACACAATACATCTGTATAGTTTTTACTACATAAGTAGACAGAAGATAGATTATCGACAGTAGCAAATACACTATATATAGTGTTTTATTTTTTTTACCACACTATATATAGTGTTATTATTTACACAAACCTTCATAGAAGTCTACAGCTTTCTGCAAATCAGCTTCATTCGGATGCCCTTTATTAATTCCTCCAAGCAATTTAAAAGGTCCAAAAGTATCATAAGCCAGGCAGGAATAGGCAGCTGTAAGCGTACACTCCTTGGACTTAATCAGGTCTTTAATATCCTTGAGATAAGCTTCAGCACGATCTGAACCACAAGTGTACATTACAAATACTTTCTTGCGCAAAGGAAGATTTTCTGTGATAAAGCTGAGCAAGGACTTATGGAACTTACCGTAGAAGATTCCGGATGCAAAACCAATCAAATCATAAGAAGCGAGGTCTTTTAAGATTGTTTTTGTAGCATCTATAAGCTCAATTTCCGGATGTTTTTCCGCAATTGCTTTCACCACTTTTTCTGTATTTTTATGGTGCACGCTGGCATATACTATAGCTGTTTTCATCTGAAAACCCTCCTTTTCAATTTAATTAGTATAATATATTAGACATTTTAAGATATTTTCTTAATATATTATAGGATTCTGTCTACCAAACCCCTGTCTTATAGCCCTATTTTACCTTAATTTTCAGAACTCCTCAATGAAAGACTGAAAGATTTTCTTAAAAAGCACCTCTCATTCTTATTGAACAGTCCTGACTAACTTTCATCTGGCAGCTTTACTTTACAGCTCTATCATACAATGCCAAAGTGCCAATTAACGGCATTTTGCGATTCTTTTTTCCAGTAACTCCGGATTCTGATATTTTCACTCCCCCTTCCCTCTTGAAATCTCAACAACAAGTAAAAACCCACGCTATATATAGTGTACCCAATTCAGTCAATATTTTATAGCAAAAACCACTATACAAAACGCAATTTTGAGTAATCAACCATCCGCAGGATTTCAGCAAAAGTCATATTTTACGTGGGTGTTTGGGCAAAAAATGGTTAAAAAGTCATATTTTACGTGGGAAAATCTTATTCCAATCCTTATAACAGTGCCGTTATTTGGCACAGTACCGCATTATACTGACGGAACTATCCGAGTTCTGTACTGCTTCAAAACAATGGTAATGAGGGGAATCTAAAATGATAAAGGAGAATTGCATTAAACTCTTGGGACTTGGCTTGTCCCATGTCGAAAACAGCTATAAAAACATTCAAATCGATTTAAAGCCTGAAGAAAGAAACAGCGGAAATACTTCTTTTGCCTTTGAAGGTGAAGAATTTAAGCCAAATTCCGCAGAAGAATACAATCTTTCTCAGCGTAAACTCTATCAGGTACGTTCCTTTGCAGCAGAAGACCTTACTTTGTACATCAGAACTCGGAACATGGCCTATTCTCACGCCCTAAAAGTGCTCAAAACAGCAGAATATCTTATCAGTATTCTTGAACTGGCTAAAGATATCAATGAAATGGTGTCTTCAATCATCAAGACCACCAGAAGCATCAAACAGAATAATAAGATTTCAAAAGAGGATAGGTCGTATCAGATTGCTAAAAACGCTGTCTGTACTTATATCGACATCCTCCTGGAGATAAAAGCCAGAATCACAGACCTGGAAAACTCCCGCTGTAATCATTTTATTGCTCGTACTTACTCAAATCTGGATACCAAAGTCCAGACTATGCTCAAAACCTACTACATTCCTGATGAACTGTCCGAGAATTTCAACAATCTCTACGAAAACTACCCTCTTTACAAATTCTCTATGGCAAAAGCAGAAGGGATTTCAAGGTCTGCAATGCAGGTAAAATTCGAAGATTTAGCCGAACGACTATATTTTGCTGCTATTCACCCCTTTCTTTCGGAGCTTCTGGAAGAGTATTCCTACTTTATCACTCCAGATACCTTCCTGAATAATCCCCATAAAGAGGCTCTTTTTGTAGTTCCTATGAGCATCTACAAAAAATTGAACTTTATGAGAAGCGGTTTAACCCGAGAAGAGATTATTTTCCTTGAAACCAAGAATGATATGGAAAAAACAACTCATAATCTGGGCATTTTTTACGGCGAGCTTCTTACCGCAATGACTTGCATGTATGAGAAGGTCAAAATTGAGAAAAACAAACTTTTTAATACCAAGGATAAGGGCGAGAGCGAATGGGTTGTGGATGCTTTTCTAAAGAAATTCTGCCACAGTACGCTCGGAAATATCCGCTGTATTCAAACGCTGCTTAAAGATGATTTCTTCAGAGAAAAATTCACCGTTCTTCTGTATGATTTACGCCCTGACTTATTGGTAGATATGCTCACGCTCCAACAGGATCCCTGGGAAATAACAAGAGATATCCGCGAAGATAATGCTTTGGACGTGGAAACGGCAGTTTATCTCTATCATCTTTTGATGTACAGCTTTGAAAAAAATGATTACTCTAACCTACGGTCTCAAATGGCCCGATTCTTGAACCTCTTTTCCTACAACAACTTTCCGGATAAGAGTCTGGGCAGGTATATGAGGAAGGTAAGAGATGGGGAACTTACCTGGGCAGACTCTGAACTGGGAAGAAAGTTTAAGGCAGCACTGGAAAAGTAGTTTTTTTACAGCACCATCTGGCGAATAATCGCATCTACAGCCGATAAGGTTCTGCGAATATATCGCCGACCAGTCGCTGTATGCTGAACCACAAAGAAATGATTGCCCATAACCTCCAGTTTGGAGACCTTAAAACCATTTTCTTCATAAAGGAAAGTCAGATTAGGCATGTAAAACCTCTCCGGAAACGGCTTTTCGAACATAGCTTTTGATATCTGCTTCAAACAGGATTGGATTCTGGGCCAGCTTTTCTTCCCAACGAGTAGTTTCTTCAACATCTGCCAGGGCTGATAACGGAGTTTTTGCTATAAGCTGCAGCAGTTTTTCACCGTTCTTGGTAATAAGAATATTCTTGTTGGTGACTTCGATGTATTTTGACCGCAAAAGCTTTGGAATAAAGGTATGGCGGGTAGCCGGAGTTCCTAACCCCACCAGTTTTTTATCGCCTGACTCCCCTTTTGGATTTTCCATAAAGGCTAAAATCGAAGCCTCATTGAAGTGCTTTGGCGGTTTTGTAGTCTTCTGAACAGACTTTACAGCAGTCAAGGTCAAATTATTCCAGTCGATATTATCAAGAAGCTGAATTTCATCGGAATCAGCCTCTTTTAGAAGCCTTGTAAAGCGGCGGAATTTCTGCCAGCCTTCATCTAAAACCTTTCGCCCCTCAATTTTGAACTGAGAATCACCTACACTAAGCATTGCTATCTGCTTTTCATACACATGAGCTGGGGCAAAAGCCAGCATAAAACGTTCAAGAATCAGATTGTAGATGTTTTCTTCATCTCCCGTAGCCCCAGCAGGTATCTTTGCAAGTGGAATTATGGCATGGTGAGCTTCAAGCTGGGCATCATTAAAAATCCGCTTATTTGAGGCATCAATTTTGTAAAAAGGATGAAGCACAAAGTATTCCAAGTATTGAGTGAGGAATTTCTGATACAAATTCTTGCAAAGCTCAACATTCTGACTGCCCATAACCTTGGATGGTGTTCTTGGATAGGAAACACACTTGTAGTTTTCATACAAATTCTGAACCAGATATAAGGTCATTTCTGCAGAATAATTGAAGTAGTGGAAGGCATCCTTCTGTAAATCATTCAAACTGTAAAGCTGAGGCGGAAGGATTTCCTTCTTTTCAGACTTCAATTTCAGCAATTTTGCAGGCTGATTCAGATATGGCTGCAATTTAGGGGCTAAAGCAGCCTCATTAAAGCGGGATTTTCCTGCAGTATCTACTAAAAGGCCGGGAAAAAGAGTGCCATTTGGCACTGCAAAAGTGGCTGCAATTTCATAATACTTTTCAGCTTTGAAATTCGCTATTGAAGAACATCGGGCAGAAATTGCAGACAAGACAGAGGTCTGTACCCTGCCTACTGTGAATAAATTAGCAACCTTATTTGTAATAAATCTGGTACCGTTGATTCCCACCAGCCAGTCTGAATGCTGACGAGCAAAGCCCTGGTCGGCAAGCTGGTCATAGTCAGCTAACGCTTTAGCTTTCTGAATTCCGTCCAAAATCACGTCCGAGGTCATGGCCTGAGAGACCCAGAATCTTTTGATTTTTGAAGTATCTGTAATACCGGCAGCTTTCAGGCATTCGCGTGCGATTATTTCCCCTTCTCTGTCGGCATCTGTCGCAATCAGGATTTCATCAGACTTATGCTTCTTTAACAGGTTGATGACAGCTTTTGCCGTATCCTTCACAGACGGAGTAACGTGATAATGAAACTGATCTGGAACGATGGGGAGATTTTTCCAGTTTTTGAACTCCGGATTATAAGAAGCGGGTTCATCCAGTTCAAAAAGATGACCAACACAATTGGCTATATAAACCGAACCATCAGCTTTTTTGAAGCATTTTTCGGTTGTTGAATAAGTGCAGCCAAGAGCTTTAGCAAAGTCTTTTGCCACGCTTGGCTTTTCTGTAAGTATTAACATAGAACTCCTACGGGCAGGCAGAAGTCTATGTTCTAAAAATACGTTTTTTCAGCAAAAAACTCAATAAAAATGAGGGAGTGCCATTTGGCACTGTGCCAAAAATGGAGAAAAGCCGGCCCGACCTAATCCCGCAAGATAAAGGTTTGCATACAAGCCCGGATAATTCGTTATATTTTCAGACTTTGCGTGTATTCAGCCCCCCTAAATGTTTACAAAGGTTAAAAATGTACTTTTTCAGCAAATTTTTGGAGTGCCATTTGGCACTGTTTTTTTTCTTGATTCTCAAATTTGATTTTGATATAGTCAGAAATGCAATTCCTGCCTGCCCAAAACAGGAATACCTATGCAAAATCTAAAATCAATTTTCGACCATCCCAAAATATCAGATCCAGAAAGAGACCCGCATCTTTATGACTGGAAACGGCCTTTCCATGGCAAAAATGATGTGGCTTATTTGAACAAACTATTAAAAAGACGAAGTCGTAAAGCCGTTCCGGAACGATTTTCATCAGGAATAACTGACTACAACAGCTTTGGAAACTGCTGCAAGCAAAGAGTCTTTTTTACAACCACCTATGCAAAAACTCTTAAAAGCCATAAAGAATACATTAAGAATTATATGCCTCAAAAAGATAAACCCGGAATTACGGAAGAAGCAGAAATGTTTGGAGTTCCGCCAGAGGAGTATTTGGACAATATGGTTCCCCTGCACTTCAAATGGATTATTTCGCCGGAAAGCCAGAAGGTAGACTTACAATTACTGGCAAATGCGGTTATTAAACATATTGAACAGCTGACCGGCTATGAATTCTACTGGCGAGGTGTAATTCACACAGATACGGGCCATCATCATCTGCATATTGTTGTAAATGGAAAAGATAAGAACGGTAAAAGTGTTCGCTTCCCTAAAGATATGATTAAGAACACGATTCGAGAAATCACCTCAAATATCATCACAAATATGGTGGGAGAAAGAACGCAGGAAGAAATAGAGAATGCAAAAGCAAGGCTTCCTCTCGCAAAAAGGTGGACAGAATTCGACGAGCAACTGAAAGAAATGCCAGAAAAGATTTTTATAAAAAACCTGCAGCCTAGTATTGTGCAAAGACTTCAGTTTTTGCATTCCATAAATCTCGCAACTAAGGATGGCCTATTCTACTCTCTTAATCCTGATTTTGAAGAGGTTTTGAAGGCTACCGGACGTTACAATCTGTACCTGGAAGAGTATTTAAAATCAGATTTACCACTCAGACTTTTTGAAGGCGGAACTATAACCGGCAAGGTTGATAAGGTAATAAATTTCGATAGAGATGAAAGCTGGAATGATGCCATCATTATCCGAAAGGAAAATGAAAGAATCTATATTCCAGTCTATCAGCTTCATAAGCAGCATCTGGAAGGAAGGACTGTACGCATTGAACATGCAGCTGGCGGTACGAACCGAAATATCTCTAATAAAGACATAAGAATTGTCGATAATAAAAATAGAGATTATTCTTTAACCAGATAGTCTGTGTCTATTGTTTGTATAGACATTGTATATACATATAGTACGGTGGTTGCAGAGGTTTCGACAGGCTCAACCACCGCATTTTTTTGTCTAAATCGTCACTTTTTTAATCTACACTCTATTATTTTATAATGTACATTTAGAAACTTATTGACTTAATCCGCCGATTGGCGGTATTCTGTATACAGTACTTGCCTGCCCGGGGAGTACGAAAAATTGAGTTCCAAGAATTACTATCCCAAAGGAACCAACGATACACCTTTTAATCCACAGCTCCAGCACTTTGATTTTATCTGCGGTCAAATTATCAATGAAAACCGTATTTTAAAGTTCGTGGTTGTAGCAGCTGTGCTTTCCTTTTTTCTTTCAATCGGCATCTGTATCTATGCTGTAGCGCAGCCAGATTCAATTCCTGTTCTTGTGACCATGAATGATTTTGGAGAAACTCAGTATATCGGTTCTGTTTCAAGAAAGAACTATCAGAACTTCAATGTACCGGAAGTTGCGGTTCAGGCTCAGGTAAAAGAGTTCGTAAATCTTATGAACACGCTTTCTACTGATAAAGCCGTAATGAAAAAATCTGTAAACAAAACCTATCATCTTCTCACTTCAACGACCGCTTCCAAGTATTCGACTTTGGTAAGAGAAGATAATCCTTTTAAGGATTTTGGCTCACGAACAAAAGAAGTTCTTTTTCAGACAGAACCGCTGAAAGTTTCCAGCGACACCTATCAGGTAGATTATCAGATTGTAACCCGCCAGCTTTCGGGACAGCTAATGAGCAATGAATCTTTTAGAGCTGTCATCACAGTAAAAATGCTTCAGCCTTCAGAAGAAGATATTAAAGACAATCCGCTTGGAATCTATATCACTGCTTTTGATATGAAGCCAATCGACACTAAAGCAATCAATACAAAATAGCATCAGGAGTAACACATGAAAAAAACACTTTGCTTTATACCTCTTGCGGCAACGCTTTTTGCTGCATGTTCAACCACACAAAATCTTGAAGTTCCAAATGCTTTTATTTCGGAATCAACTGCTCCAAGTCTTGAAGAAGAGCTTCAGCAAAATGAAAACGATGAAAACAATATTTTGATTCAAGAAGAACTAAAGGTTCAGGATGTAGAAAACACAGTCGTATATGTTGATCGTCCGGTTTATGTGCCAGAAGTTAGAGAATCTGAAAATGATATTAAGAAGCTTTCCGGAATCGAAGCTGTAAAAGACAGTCAGGAGCGGGCAACCATCAAACCTGAAAACTACAGAAACGGAACCTTCTTTTATCAGTACAACGAAAATCTGGTTTATGAAATTTATGCACAGCCTTATCATCTGACAGATATTGTTCTTCAGACAGGTGAAGTTGTAATCGGTACTCCCCTGCTTTCTGAAGATGAAACTGTGTGGGAGCTTACTGCAGGTGTTGCAAGAGACCCGGCAACAGGCGCAGATATTCAGCATCTCTTTGTTAAACCAACTTATTCAAAACAGGATTCAAGTCTAATCATAATTACAGACCGTAGAGTCTATCGCTTTAGACTTAAATCTTTTTCTGATACTCACATGGCAATTGTAAAGTTTACTTATCCGCTTGAGAAAAACGTATGGGCAAAGAAGACAGATAGCGATAATGGGCGAGCAATCGAAAATGATTTCTTGAGAACTTCGAATCCAGAGCTTTTGAGCTTTGATTATAAAATCAAATATTCACGCTTCAAAAAACCTGACTTCCTCCCTACCCGTATTTATGATGATGGACAGTGCACTTATATTCAGGTGCAGGATATCGTTCTTCAGAAAAAGCTTCCAGTTTTGTTTAACGAGAAAAATGAAATTGTGAATTACAGCATTCATAAAAATGTGTTTGTTATTCCTCGTCTTATCAACAAGGTCACTCTTCGTCTTGGAAAGGAGAAGGTACAGATTGAAAAGCAGGTAACAAAAGCAAGTAAGCAAGAGGAGACCAGACAGTGACTGAGGAATTAGAAAACGAAGCTCTCCTCGATGCAGAAGCCGAAGAGGAGCTTCCACCACCAGAAGAAGAAAACGAAGCCCGTGAAGTGAACGTTGGAAATATCATTGGTTTAATCGTAATTGGGCTGCTTGTGATTTTTCTGATTGCTTTTATTGCAGTAAGTGCAGGAGGAAAAAAGAATAAGAAAAAGAAAGCAGAAGAACTCGATAAAGCTGGTACTAAAACCATAATCGAATTCAAGGATAAATCTGCCGTAGATTTTTCATCTGGAAATTTTGATGAAGCAGCAGATGCGGTTGAAAAGAAGGTTGAAGATATTACAGAAGCAATTGAGGCTCTGCCTGCAGAGTTCCAGTTGCCAGTTCAAGATGAAGTTGGTAAAGCACCGGTTTCCTCTGTTGGAAGTAGCAGCACTTCTTACCGCTCCGACAGGCCTGATACAAAGGGCTCTAAAAGTCCAAGAAAAATTGAAGGACTTGCTGCACTGGATTTCTCCGGCCAAGGCCAGGGGCAAAATCTTGTGAATCAGATTATGAGTGGAAAGTATGGATCTAACGCTTATGGTCAAAGAATGTCTAAAGAAGAGTTCATCGCTCAGCAGATGGAGCAGACACAGAAGCTACAGAATCAGTTATATGGAGGTGTGGTTTCGACAGGCTCAACCACCACGTCGGGATTCGGTGCAGGAATTTCTTCTGATGCCGGAACTAAAGAAAGCTTCTTCAATTCTATGAGCGGAAGCGGAGGTAACGGCACTTACTTAAGTAAGGCCAGCTTGTGGGATGGAACAATTATTTCCGGCGCACTTGTTACTGCCATTAACACAGATAATCCAGGCGTTGTAATTGCCCGTGTAACCGAGAATGTTTATTCGAGTCAGGATCATTCTTATCTACTAATTCCAGAAGGTTCGCTCCTTATGGCAACTTACAATTCTTCTATCACTTATGGACAGAAGCAGGTACAGGTTGCATGGAATCTTTTAATAAGACCTGATAATTATCGGGTTCAGCTTGGAAACATGAACGGAGTTAATGCACAAGGAGCAAGCGGCTATAAAGGGTCGGTTTCAAACCATCCTTTTGAAACGCTTAAAGCACTTGGAATGGTTGCCGTTTACAGCATCATTCAAACTGAAGTTACAAATGACATTAACAGTCAGAAAAATCAATATCTTCAGAATGCAATGACAGATGTATATTCGGAAACCACAAAGCTTGGAAACAAAATTGTAGACAGGGCTTTAGATATAAAGCCAACTATCAGAATTAAAGAAGGTACAGAAATTAAGTTGATTACAAACACTCCTATGGAACTGCCCCCAGTAGAAGTGAACAAAGCAACAGAAAAGTATGTACGTTCCAGATAAGGTGACAATGAGCCGTTAGTCACAAATAACCAGCTGGTCATCAGGCTCAGATGACCTAAAGAGGAGTACTAAGAATTTGAAAAACAAAATTATTGGGTTTACTACCCTACTTTTTCTTCTAACAAGTATGTTTCTTTCGTGTAGCTTTTTTTCAAGCTTCGAGGAGCATACTGATAATTCGATTTCCATAGATGCTCTTACCCTCGCAAAGACAAGCTTGTCTACGCAGGTAGGTGCTATGGAATATATTTCGCTTTCTGTAAAACCAAATACAGTTCAGAAGGATATAACCCTGAACTGGAGTTATGACAAATCCATCATTGAATGCGATACCAGTTCTAACTGGGGTGTCACAATTAAAGGACTTGCAGAAGGACAGACAACCTTGAAGTGTTCCTATGGTGGATACGATGCAAGCTGTCTTATAAAAGTGTCGGGTTACACCGAAGACTATGAAGTAATAACAGAGCCTTATATCTACTCGAACTATTCAATTTTGCAGACAAGCCCTGGCGTAAGTGAAAAGGTTTTTGTTTCGCTTTATGGTGGTGATGCTGCAGACATTGACGGCTATAGCTGGACAATAGACAATTCTTCGGTTGCAACAATTCAACCTACCGGTCAGTATTGTATTATCACTGCTAAGGATTCTGGTTATGCAAGAATTAAGATTACTCATAGCAAAGCAACCTACCCTTATTACATGGGAGTTTATGTTTTTGCAGATTCTACGAATGTAAGCTACATCACTACTTCTAACAATATCGTTACTATGAATCTGGAAGATGCTGAGCAGACAATAGCAGTCTCACTGGTTAATGGTAAAGATTCTAGTCAGGATACTCAATTTAAATGGGAAATCCTTGAAGAAGAAGGTGGCGGAACTCCAGTAGCACTCAGCACAAATGCAAACCGCGCAGTAATAACTCCAAAGCAAGGAGGAAGCTGTACAATCCGCGTAACTCATCCGGATGCTGCATATCCTCTGGATATTCTTTGCCGGGTTATTACAGTTGTAAAGAATGTTTACATTGAACCTGATTCTACAGTAGTAACTCTTACAGGTAGTACCGAGCAGACCATCACAAACAAGCTGATAAATCTTGAAGGCAGCTATAACATAGATGGCTTCACATATCTTCTTGATGATTTCAATGTTGCTGAAATTGTAAACTCAGTTGGAAATCAGGTAACTGTAAAAGGTCTGGCAAATGGTTCCTGCAAACTGATCATCTCTCATGAAAAAGCAGCCTATAGTCGCGAGGTTCTTTTGATTGTAAACGGCCAGCTTAAGGACGCAGTAGATGCTTCCTGCTATGTAACAACTAGTCAGAACTATATCCGTACAAAGGTTGGAGCAGATGGTCAGACTATCAATATCAGTTTGAAAGGTGGTCTTGAGGGAGATGAGGCGAATTTCCAGTGGAGTGTAAAAAGCACAGCAGCTGATGGAAGTACTGCAAAGGTAATCGACCTTGAAACTGCAACAGGAAGTGTTTTCCACACTTCTCGTGCAGCTGCCGCAACCTACTCTTATGGCTCTGCCTTTATGGAACCACTTTGTGAAGGTACTGCCGTAATCACAATTACTCATCCAAAGATTGTTTACCCTACAGAGATTCTTGTAAAAGTATTGAGCAAAGATGCAGTTCTTGAAGAACCTCTTTATTTCAATGGAAGCGGACTTTTAAAGCTTCTTAATGGAGATAGTCAGGAATATAGAGTCGAACTGAAAGGAGACTCAAAGGATGCAGGTGATGACGCCAATATTAAGTGGGAATGCGATACAGAATATCTGACTATTGCCGCTAATGGAAACGTTGCAAACATTACAGCCCCAGCGTTGGAAACTGGCTGCACAATGTCATATATCACAATTAGCCATCCAAAAGCAGATGCTGATAAAACTGTTCTGGTAATGACTGCAGATGATGCAGAAACCTTGAACGCAATGAAAGCTCTTTATTCTGATAAGACTTACTACAATATCGAGAATGGAAGCACAGTAACCTGTTATGTAAACACTGCAGGATTTGAAGAGGATTATGATTTTTCCAAAATGAACTGGACTGTAAAAGATCCGTCTATCATCTCAATTGAAAAGTCAAGCTTTAATCCGCTGGCTTGTAAGCTTACAGGACTTAAGAGTGGTTCCACTACCCTTACCGCTTCTATTGAAGACTCAAGCTGCACATTCAATATTACGGTTTATCCTAAGGGAACAGTAAACCTTGAACCTGAAATCTATTTTACTACAAACCAGAATGTTGTAACTCTGGGAACTTCGGGTCAAAACAAACTGATTAACATAACCGCTGTAAACCTTAAGAGTTCAGAATACCAGAATATCACCTGGACAAGCTCAGATACTTCTGTTGCAACAGTAATCGGAAACGGAACTAGTGCAACTCTTACTGCAGTTGCAGAAGGCGAAAGCGTAATCAATGTTTATCATAAAGACAGTCAGAATACGCTTAAAATCTATGTACGTGTTGGTTCAGAATATATAATTCCTGAAACAGACCCGGTAGTTTATATTTCTGCCAACGATGTAATGACCTTCTTAAAGGGAGGAGCAACTCAGAGTCTGCAAGCTGTTCTCGTAAATTATGAAGGAACAGAGACAGGAGGATTCAGTTTTAATATTGATGACACTTCGGTTGCAGAAATCACTGCGCAGACTCCAACTGGCATTGCTTACATTAAACCGGTTAGCTCAGGCCAGGCACAGGTAACTATTACTCATACCGCTACAGAAATCTCAAAGAAGGTTTTGATTGTAGTTGGAAACAGCGCAGAAGAACTTGCAGGCTATGTTTACCTTACCACAAGCTCAAATGTAGTGGCTGTTGGTGAAGGAAATACAAAGTCCATCTCGGTTTCTGTAAAGAATGCATCGTCTACCATCGTTGATGGTTATACCTGGCTTTCAAGCAATCCGGCAATTGTGGATGTAAATGGAGCCGGAGCAACAGCTGTCCTCACAGGCAATGGAATTGGTACTGCATTAATCACAGTAACAAACAAGGTCTGCCAGTATTCGCTTACAATCATTGCACAGTGTGTAGATCCGATTGCCGCAAGTTCAAATCCATACATTCAGCTTTCATCTTCAGTTTTGACCTTGAATGTAAGCTCTGCTTTTACCTCAATTACAGCAGATTTAGTTGGCGGTACAGAGGATGATTATTCTGATTTTGTATGGTCGGTAAAGGATTCTTCAATTTGTGCAGTCTACGGCCAGAATGAAGTTGGAAAGATTCGTGCTTTGGAAGCAGGCCAGACTTATGTTACTGTAAGCCATCCTAAATCTGCTTACACAGCTCAGATTCTTGTTGTCTGTGATAAAGTGACAGAAAGCGAATGCTACATCACTGTGCCTTCATCAATCATGACAATAAAGCCAAATGCAAGTGCGCAGACAGTTACCGCAACTTTGGTAAACGGAACCACCACAGACAGATACAACTTTAACTGGAGCCTCGATGTCTATGATGTAATTGATTTCCAGTATGCAGCCAATGTTTGTACAATCACACCAAAGCAAACGGGAACTGCAACCATTACAATCAGCCATCCAAAGGCAGCTTACGACCAGCAGATAATTGTAAATGTTCAGGAGTATTCAAGCTTTGCTTTCCCACAGACATCTTTAAGTTTAACTCAGGGAACAGTGAGTTTCCAGAACATGCAGGTTCCAACAACGAGCGTAACAACTCACGTTGAATATTCTGTAGACAACAAAGATATCTGTACAATCAGCGGAACCAAGAACGTTGCTCAGATTACAGGTGTAAAGGCTGGTACTACTACGGTTCGTGCAAAGCTTGTGGCTTCCAGTACAGGTGTTACTCAGGCAGAAAGTGAAATGCTCGTTTATGTAAAAGAGGCTGAAACCAGTACTATTTACATTACCTCAAGCTCTACTATCTTCACTGTGAACAAAGGCAAGAGTCAGACATTAAGTGCAACCTTGAGTGGAAACGGCGTTACAACCTCGGACCAGTACAATCTTAAATGGACAACCAGCGACACTGATGTAATCTCAATTACAGGAATCTCTTCTGATGGAAGTGTAACCGGACAGTCTATCTACATTACTGCAAACAAACCTGGAGAAGCGTTGATTACCTGCTCACATGAAAAGGCAGCAAGTGACCTTCAGTTCTATGTAGTAGTTCCTGGAAGTGCGGAAAAGCTTGTTACTCTTAACAAGACTTACCTTACTTTGACAAAGGGTAGCTCTGGCACAACGCTCAAAGCAAATATCGAAAATGCCGAAAGCAATTCTGATTATTATGATCTTATCTGGACTTCAGAAAAAGTAAACGGCAATGAAATTATCCGCATCATGGGAACAGGCCAGACGGTTACCCTCTTCCCTCTTGGAACTGGCGAAACAACAGTAATGGCTCAGTTACCAGATTCTCAGAAGGTTGCAAAGTGTACGGTTGTAGTTGAAGCAGGAAAGAGCCTTACTTTTGAGACATCAAGTAAGAAGGTGCAGCCCTTCCATTCAAAGACTGTAATGTACACAGTGAGTCCACCAGATGCAGTGCTCACCTGGACAATGTCACAGGAAGATGATTACTTTGAATATCATGATCTTGGCTGTAATACGGAAGGTGTTGGTTATGTTGAAATCACCGGTATAAAAGAAGGTACTGGAACTCTTGCCTGTGTAACAAACGGTTCGGCAAAAGCACAGTGTACTGTAAAGGTTGCCTGGGACTATGAGTTTACAGTTGATTCAACACGCGTTACAGGAAGTCCTGATTCAACCTACACTATTGAATATTCTGTAAGCCCTACCGATGCCACAATCGAAGTAAACGGAAACGGCCTTTGTGAATTCATTAATTCAAACGACGGAAAAGGAAACGGCAAAATCAAGATTATACCTTATTCAGAAGGTACGGATTCTATCATACTTAAGGCAAAGAACCCGAATAACAACAATGAGGAAATCGGAATCTACACCATTACCGGAAAGTTCTATTACGATTCACTGACCGTTAGCTACACAAAGCAGAGTGATGTTTCATATGCAGACAATACAAAGACCGCCTACTGGTCAAAGTTTGCAAATGATGCAATTACCCTCGGTGACGGCGAAATAATGACCTTCAAGTTTGATGTTGCCCAGAAAAAGATGAATGATCTTACCATAACGGCAGCCCTTCAAACAAAGAAGAACGGAAGCATAAGCCTTTCTAATGGCGCTACAACTGGTCAGTTTATTCTAAGTCACAACAGTGACAGTAAGGTTCCGGCGTATAAGATTTCGACAGGCTATAAGCCGACCTATAAAGGCAGCAGTTCATATCCGGACGGAACTCCGATTAAGATGAGTGATTTCTATAGTTCTACAGGGCAAGACTGTTACTGGTATCCGGGATTGACGCAAGACCACTACAACAGAATTGGCTGGTGGGTTCTTAGAAATGGACCTACATCTTCAAATGTATATGAATTCAACAGTGGCTTGATCCATGAAAGCAGCCGCACAGTTACAAAGGCGAATAAAACAGGCCATAACAGTGACTGGGGCCGGGTACGAGATACAAGCCTGGATGGAAAATGTATGTCTGTCGAAGAATTCCAGAACTGCGCATGGTATTACATTCCTTCGTTCCACGTTCAGATGGGCGGTGACTGTACTTCCCACTTGTACCATAACTATGGGGAGATTGATACAGACCATATTTCTGCTACCTACTATGACGTTACCCCTGATACAGCGGTAGTAAAATCGGAGCAGGCAGATGTGCTGGTGGTAACTTTCACTCATAACGGAAGTTCAACAAAGAAGTACTACCCTATTTATCTGGAAACACGAAATAGTGCTTGTACGACTAGATAGTTAGTAAAGTTCAATTTAGTGGGGAGCCCGGCGCAGACGCCGGGTTCTTTTTCTTAAGTTTATTTTTACCCCTGCACCACTATTTGAGACAGGGGGTGTGTTATAATTAAAAATACCAGGAGGCTGTTATGGGAAGGATTGGAAAAGGGAATCATGTATTGTTAGTTTATGATTATAATCTGTACCCGAAGTTCTTAAATTATCTGCATAAAAAAGGATATCATACTGCTAGTCCTCATGGATATTATGAAAGCTGCCCATGGATATATGTAAACATAGAACTAAAAACTTATTTCCCTGGAATGCCGGGAATCAAAATTACAGAATGCTTTAATAATCATGCTATAACGATTGATGAATTTCATACTATCCTTGCTGAATACAAAGCAGATAAAGAACATTATCCAAACACTCCCAAAATAAAAGCAATTTACGATAACTACAAAGGCAAAGATTTATTCGTTTTTCATAACGAGCCATTTGATTATGATTTAGAAAAATTTCCGGATTTTAAGAAGGATTGGGAAGAAAGCGAAAAAAAAGCGAAGGAAGAGTACCTAGAATGGAAGAAAAAGCAGAAAGAAAAAGAAGAAAATACCTTATGCCTTTTTGAAATTCCAAGTACCATAAAAGCCAGACCAGAAGTCAAATACCTTTATGAGTTAGATCGCAAATCCATTAAATGTAAAAAGCTTCCTGAATCTGGAAATTATAAAGGAGAAATAAAAGTCCTGACTCTTATGGGAGCAGTTGATACAGATTGCGAAGTTTGTTTCTTTGATGATACAATTCTGATTTTAGCAGATAATCCTGATGAAGATGAAGACTTCTTTGATACATTGCGTATTTTCAAGGATAGGATTCCAGATGATAAAAGAAATATTGTTGTTTGATAGAAATATTTCTTTATCTCTTTTTTATGTAGTATAATTTTATGGATGGTAAAAATTTATGAAAATTGTGTCTTATAATATAAACAAGTGTACACAAAAAAAAGTTGACTTTCTTTTGTCATTAGATGCTGATGTCTATGTTGTTCCTGAAATTGCAAATAACATTACTCTTCCAGATGAATATACAATGGAATACCTTGGTGCTATTTCTTCAAAAGGACTGGGAATTATCTGGAAAAAAGGTGACCTAAACATTCCTGATTGGTTCAAAGATGATTATAAAGCATTATCATATGCAATTCCTTTAATTTGTGATGATATTTTAATCTTGGGATTCTGGCCTACGAATTATAAAAAAAATAAAACTTATACAAAACTAGCAAAAGAGATTATTGATAAATATACCCCTCACTTTTCGAAATATGCTCAATGCATTATAACCGGCGATTTTAATTTGTATCATAAAGAAAATGCTCCAAATAAAGCTGCTGATATTTTAGAAATTGATAAAATGCTAACAGAGAATGGATTTCATAGTGTTTATCATAAAAACGCAAATGAAAAAATAGGATATGAGTCTCGGAATACTTTTTATATGCACTTCAAAAAAGATAATCCATTTTTTCTTGATTATACTTATTCAAAATTAACTGTAAAGAATTATTATTTTATTGAAAATCCTCAAGAGAAATTTAGTGATCATATTGGACAGGTTATTGAAATATGAGACTGGATTAGTTATGTATTATAACAACCTTAATAAACTTTAATGCCTTATATTATGCGAGTACAGTCTTGAAGTTTTAATATGGATTCAAAACAATCAATAATTTCTTCTGGTAATGAATTTACGTCATAATGATTTAAGGTATCCTGCATTTCATTTAATTCAATAAGACGTTTTTTTAGAGATGAATAATTTATAGTTTTATATTTATGTGTTTCTTCTTTATATACTACATCCTTATATTGTTGAATACGAACTCTAAGTTCTTTTCTTAATTCAAATTCATTCATGTCAAAAAAATCTATTATTTCTATCAAGAATCTAAACGAAGCATTCGTTTTTCTGAAAATTCTTTTGCTTCATCTAATGAAGTAAAACTTCTACAGGCTGCCATATCTACAGTTCCGCAGTCCAGATATACCTCCACTTTATACAGGCCATCTTCGAACATAATATATGTAAAACAAGTTCCATGACATCTGGAAAGAATCTGATTCTCAAACCGATGGTCTTCATGCCATACATCTTCTACTTTTAGAGATTCTTCAAAAACATCTCGTTCTTTTTCTTTTCTTATATGTTCCTCAATCGATTCTATAATTATTTTTGCATCGCAATGATATAAATCTGCACCACTGAATGGATTCATTTCAACCAGGTAATATTTACTATCACTGAAACAAACATCAATGACATAAGCTATTTCACGAATCTTTTCTTTATCTGCAATTTTTTGTGCAAATATAAATGCGGGCTCATTATCCTCTGGAATAACAGTCCTGCCGGCTTTGCGTCCATCAGCAATATATTCACATCCGGTGACTATTTTATTTCCAACACAAATAAACCGATATTCTTTTTCAATTGGCTTAAATGGAGCAAGTACAATCTGAAGATTAATATCATCATGATAAAAACCATAATCAAAATGTGCTGGCGTTAGGTTTTGCGAAGGAAGAATTCTTCCACTGAATTCTTTTAAAGGACTGTCAGGACGTGCAAATATTGTTTCGGTTTTTAATTCTTTTAATAAATCAGGTTTATTTAATACTTCTGAAATAAAAGTAAAGATGCAGTCTTTATTTAGAAGATAGTCATGAAAATATTCGTCTATTGTTGAATATGAAAAGGTTACTTTATTATAAGTGAGACCAGGATGGAAAGGAAATTTATTCCAAAGCTTATCCAAGTTCCCAAGGCTTCCGTGAAAAATAAAATCTTTTGGAAAGGATTTATATTCTTCTGTATTCCAGAAATTGTCATCCCAGAGAATTACATCTTTATTAAGAGCTTTAAGTGCTGGGAGTAAAATATCACCACCCGCAAAAGCTTCGTTTTCAATTATCCAAGTCATATTTTATTCCCTAATAAGAGATTCTATTTGCTTAATTATTAGTTTCCAATTTCCAGTAAACTCAATTATATTACCACCGGCAGAAGCGAATGGTTCAAGGGATTTTTTTCTGTCATCTATAAGCCATGAATTTTTATCTGCCCATTTTGCTTTATCTTCCGGTTCCAGACAAAAGATTACTTTTTCAAGAGGGAAGTTTGTTTTCTCCTTAATCCAATCAGTTTTTCCTATGCGGCCATCTTCAAAATCTATAGAACTTAAAATGTAAAGAGCAAGTTTTTTCTGTGACTCAAGTTCCTGCAATTTAGTAAAAGCTTCTTCTGCTCCTGGCATCCAGTCCATTTCTGACCAGAAGCGAGGGCCCATTGCTTTGACCTTTTTCCAGTCAACTTTGTTTTCTTTATCTGTTCGCCAGAAGTTATATTTAGTTACTTGAGATACAAAATCTACAAGAGTACCGTCCATGTCGAGATATAGTTTCATTATTTTTTCTCCATTTGTTTTTCTACATCTTCAAGAGACATCTTATAAACGTGCTTGAAGGCAGGAGTTTGAACAAATTTTATAATTTTTGCTTTACGCTCTTCATCTATAAAAGTACGATTTATTAAGGTTGTGCCATCTGTTGGAAAAGCCATTGTCCAGTATTTGTATTCACCAATTTGAAGGACTGTATATGTCTTACTGTAGAATTGTTCTTTGTAGCCATTAGCTAAGATGAAATCGGCAAAATCAATCATCTGCTGTTTTGTTTCTGGCTTCCAGTCTAATACAGTATATTCGTGAGGTGCAGTAATGTAGGTTTTGGCATATTGCCAGCGAACTGAAGAGATGTATTGTTTTGCTTCTTCTAAGTTCATCTAAGACTCCATTCCATCTAATTCAAATATAGGACAAACAAGCTCGCATGCTTCAAGTAATTTAGTAGTTTCTGGCATTGAAGGATCTTTGACTGGACACCATAATTGGGCACTTATATTTACAGTACCTTTTTTGATTGTACAGATAAGAATCCAGCCATCTAAGCCTATGAGGTCAGAATGCTCATTAAAAACTTTTGTAAAATTGACTTCGGAAAAAGCTTTTATGATATTCTCAAAGTCTGCTTTTGAAATTGTTTTTCTATCAAGTTCATCAGTATCTTTGAAATTGCCTTTTTCATGTATAATTAAACCTGATTTTCCTTCATCAGAAAACGTAAAAATCTCTTTGTTTCCGAAGTAATTTTGAACATCGATTATAATTTCAAACATAAGTAACACCTCCTGAATATTTATTTTTCACTAGGTTTAGAAAAATAATTAATCTATAATTTCCCAGATAAAATAAGCTTCATCTTCAACAGAAATATCTTTAGGAGTAAAATTCCATCTATGAAGTTCTGCCGACTCAATTCGGTCATAGCAAATACGTCTACCAAGAAAATCAGTATCATCATCATCAAAGTCATCTCTTCTATATCTTGTTGATGAATATAAATCTAAATCACGCCAGTTATAATTTACATTGATAAGCTTCCCAAGTTTTGTTCCCACGGCTTCACAAAGAACAGATGCTTTGTCCTTTGCATCCTTTGCTGCATTACCTAGAAGTTTTGTCTTTACACTTTCTTCATCTTTTACTGTAAACCTTACTTCAATTTTTGGAGCAGCCTTACTATTAGAGAGTGCAGTGAAGACTTCACCAAGTTTTTGAGAATCTAGATCAAAACTTAAAGTCATACTCATTAAAAATTTATAACCAACAAATACATCAATATAATTTCCCCCTTTTCTCTTTTTATCATATTCCGTTTTAACTACTATGTCTGATGTTTTTAAGTCAGTTTCATTAAAACCAAGACTTTTTACTATATTTTGTAATTCTATAATAGAATTATCAAACTTTTCATGTCCTTTTTTATAATCTTTATTGGTTTCTTCAAGTGTAAAATCTATTTTAATCAGATCTACAGGGACATCTAATGAACCAATTCCCTTAATTGTTATTACGCGATTCTTTTCCATAATTAATTCTCCTTATAATTTTATTCTCCAAGCCAGCTTCTGATAACCTTAGCAACATCATCAGAATTCTGGTTAGCCATATCTTTAATTTTGTCTGGCATCATCTGTTTTACTGATTTCTGGGATGCCTGGATCTTTGTATGCTTTGAAAGTATTCCACGGCAGGCACCATAATCCAGGGCTTCCTGTAATACAGATGATTCTCTTGTAATTTGCTCCATTCCTTTTTCATACGATGGGGCATAGGCCGGAGCATAGCGGCCGAGCTTCTGCATGGCTTTTCGAATTTTCTTTATCTCTTTTGTGGAAAGGCGAAGCTTTTCGAAAAGCTCATCGTAGTTTGAATTAAAGAACGGACCAATTTCAGCCAGCAGTATCGCAACCTTTTCTGGGCCTGATAATGCCGGCTTTGTTGTTCTTATGAAACCATCCATAGTTACAACTCCAGTTCAACTACAATCTTGTTGCCAGAAAGACTTGCAAGCTTTCCGCCGTAGTTCATCTTCTTTGGTTTTGCTTCGCGGATAATCTTTGCTGCAAGGGCTCTGATGTGACCGGCTTTTTCAAGACCTGGATTACCTGAGATTTTTGCAACAGGATTTTCAATTGTTACCAGAATTGAATTCTTGTCATATTGGTTGTATGGTTCTGCCTGAACAACTGTTTCAAGATTTTCGTAGAAGTCATGCTTTGCTTTGCGGATTTTTTTAGCATCAGTGGAAAGCTCTTCCGGATTGATGTTATTGCAAAGTTTGCCGAGTGCATAAGGAACTGAATCGTGTTCCCAGTTATAGAAGTTAGTTCCAACGAGAGGGAGCGTAAACTTTGCAGAGTTCTTCTTGAAGTAGCGGATAAAAGCCTGGTCGATACTTTCGCGTGATGAATCATAATCAAGCTTTTCGATTGCAGAATCATAAACAAGTTCAAGCTCTTCAGGTTCTGTTTCCTGCATGCGGCCATAGCACATAGAGAAAAGAATCTCAACACTAAGAGGTTCAAGTATGTATTCTGTTACCTGAGAGAACAGTTCAAAAACTTCTGAGCGTCGGATATACAGTTCACCTGCAAGTAAAGAATCTTTTGCTTCTACAGCAGCAAGAAGTGGTCCAATGTGTACAAGGTAATCAAACAGATTTTTGTCTGAAACATCTACATCTGGAGCTACATAAATTACTGGATTACAGTTGAGGGCTGAGTTTACATAAACATAATAGCTTGGTGTGTAATAAGTACTGGAAGCAAGCTTCTGTGCGCCGTCTACATTTGGCTGATCTTTCTTTTCCCACTTACCAACGAAATCGAGCTGACCTGTTTTGCTCTTTGTGAATTCAAACCAGTCGTTGGCTGTCTTAATTAAAATCTGTGCGTTCATAAGTCCTCCTATGGTAAAGCTAAAAATTGCTTTTGCAATTTTTTTAACGCTTTGCAATTTATCACCGGCCGCCAGCGGCCTTACTCATCTCCTTATCATCGCTTTAATTATAAATCAAGGGGTGTCGCAATTAGTGCGACAGGCTAAAAAAAATGTGATATAATTTTTTATAACAACTAGGAGTGATTATGGCTAAGAAAAAAGAAACAGTTCCTCAAAGGAATGCTACTCACATACTTTCTTATATCATGAAGATTGACCAGTCCATCATTAATGGTGAATATCCTAATGTTAACAAACTAAATAAAAAATATGGCTGGAGCTTTAGCAGAAGTACTATCGGACGCTACATTGAGATTTTGAAGAATGATTACGATGCTCCAATTGATTATGACTTTCAGAAGAATGGATATTATTATACTGACCCTACTTTCTATCTCCAGAGAGTAATGCTCAACGAAGGAGAACTGCTTACTCTTTCTACGATACTCCCATTACTTGAACAGTATAAGAATACTCCGCTTGAAGAATCTTACAGAAACTTAATGAATAAACTGATTAAAATGTTACCGCAAAATATTACAGTAGATTCTGCTTTGATTAATAACGAAGTTCATTTCATTTCTGATCCAATCACAAAACTTGAAGAAGGAGTTTTTGAGAACATTCTTAAAGCTACAAAGCTTCACTGCACTCTTCAGATGGAATATAAGACAGCACAGAATACTGATTATGAAGAAAGACTTTTTGATCCTTATCACATGATTTGCCAGAAAGGCAGCTGGTATCTTCTGGGATATTCTCATCATGCTCAGGCTATAAGACTTTATGCAATGCCTAGAATTAAAAACTGCAAGGTCACTGAAAAGAAGTTTTCAATTCCGAAAGACTTTAAGCTTGAAGACCACATTGATGTTCAGATAGGTGCCTGGGGAAACAGCGGTGAAAAATACAAGGTTGAAATTGAGTTTGTGAAGGGATTGAAAACTTATGTGATGGAAAGAACCTGGCATGACGGACAGAAAATAAAAGAGAATAAAGATGGTACTGTATATCTTTCTTTTGAAACAAACCAGCTTAGTCAGGTCGCTTCATGGGTTATGTCCTTTACAGGCGGCGCAAAGGTTTTAAATCCCCCAAAGCTGAAAGAGTGTGTACAAGACGCTGCGAGAGCAATTCTAGCGAATGGTTGATAATATTTTAGTCCCACCCTCTTCACTACATTCTTTTACAATCTTAGTTCCTTATAAGTCTATGGTCCTTCAAAGGTAATATAATCCCAATCAGGATTCCGTTCCATCATCAAAAGAAGACGGTCTGCCAGTGTACTGTAAAAATCAGATTCTTTTTTTGTTAATGAATTTTGGTTAGAATATAATTTCATTTCGGCTGCCATTTTTCTTATAGTTTCATAGGTGTAAAGATTATAATCATACCAGTCAAATGAGATTTCTTCTTTATCGTATGTCCTTACACGACAAGAGTATTCAATAGTATTGTCAAAATATGGCTTAAGAAACTGATTATATAAATAATCTTCTACAACTCCTTCCTCTATTGAGATTTGATCTTCAATATAACATTTGCAACCACCCCAATTATCAGGAGTCTTATCTTGAGTTTGTCGTACAGGAAATACCCAGAAATATGAACCCGGATTATGACCTTCTTCCCACCATGGTTCTATATTAGTTCCTGAAGATGTTTTTTCTATGATTTGCTTTGCTAAAGTTTGATTTACTATACTCTGGAATTTGTTTTTTATGGCGCGTGCATTCAAAGGAGAAAATAGAAGCTTCTTATGTTTCTGCAGCGTAGAATTAACAGCATCAGCATAAGATTGATTCTCAGTATACAAACAAAGCTTATATGGTTTTTGATTTTTCTCAGCAGTTATAATATCGTTAAAACTTTCTGAAGATATTCCATCCCATACATTCAGCATAAAATCACATTCTTGAACCATACGATCATCTCTTTTATAAAACAAACTGTGTGGAGAATCAGGAACAGAAAGTGGAAAGTTTTTTATACATATATTGTGAGATTCTGCCCATTCTCTGGCAATTGAATCAACACCTTGTAAATTATCATTAAAAAGAGTTATATCAGTAAAATGATTATCAGCAATGCATTCTTCAATCTTTGAATAAATCCATTCTTTATCAGTTATTGTTCGGCTTCCACATACAAACAATTTCATCTTTTACCTCTCTTTATACACTACTGTATTTCTTCTTTAACGCCAGAACTCTTTTTCCAGGTTCCAGTTTTATTTCTGAACCACAACCATAAATATATAAGGTCGAATCTCCGCGGTTTTCAATCCAGAGATTTCTTTCGCCAGTATCAAGAGAATAAAACTCAAAGCTACCTTCATCAACGTAATAACGGATATCTATATATTCAGATTCTTCATCATATTCATAAGGCTCTCTATCTCCATTTATCAAAAATGTATCTGTAAACATTCCAATATGAGGATAACCAGAATATTTTCCTTTTGAGCCATCGGGATTTTGATATATTAAACTTTCAAAATAATAATCATTGTAATCTGCTACAACAAGGATCATATCATTTGTAGAAACTCCTTCTGTATTAACAGGTTTGTAATACTCTGCCTTTATTGTTTCATATTCTGGAAGTTTATATGGGGAATCATCTTGTCTTTCAAAAAAGCAGGAATCAAAAGAGCAGTGATACAAGTTATTCTTAGTTTGAATTTCATATTCTTTTTCTTCTTGATTGATTTTTATTGATTGAACTATTGAAGTATGACCATTCATCCCCTCATAGAAGCCTGGCCTATTATAAAACTGTCCCCATACCAGCAGTACTTTTTCACCCTTCCATTCATAATCAGCAAGATACCAGTGTCGCAAGGTATTTAGTTTATATTGATTTTCCATAATAACTCCCATTTAGTTTCTAATATATAAAACAAGCTACTGACCTTTCTCCAGCTGAAGGTTCAAGCTCTTTGTAGGCGGTAATATACTCATGATGGAGCATTTCAAGTGTTTCTTGCATTCCAATAAAATCAACACAATAATCGGTCTTCAAAAAATAACATCTACTCATAGCTAACTCCTGTATTATTAGTTTAGCCTTATAAGTGTAAGAAAGCATTAAAGTGATGCTTGAATTTATCAACTTAACAATGAGGAATCACTGAAATATATAAGTTACATTAAAGCAATAGTTCAATGACTAGAATAGTGCTACAATGAAAATATGAGTTTTGTAGATAAAGCGTATAAAGAAGTATTAGAACAACTTAAGAAAGAAGGCAAGGAATTTATATTCTACATAGAAAAAGACAACACAGGTGATTATAAAAAATCTGCTCTTGAATATACAGTAAATTATCAAGAAGACTTTCATTTTCCAGAAGAGATTCTGGAGCAAAACTCCATTCCTGACATAATTAATGCTTTCAAAAATTACTATATTGGTAACAATAAGATTCTAGACAATTCAGAAAATATATTTGTTGCGAAATCCCAAAGTTATTATTCCAGAGGTGTTTTACAAGAAGCGACTCCATTTGATGATCCAGAAGATGATTTAGAAGATATAGATGAATTCGATGATGAATATAGAAAAGATTATCCTGGTTGTGCAAAAATAGCTCTCGAATTAATTAATGAATCAAAATCAAAAGAAGAAGTTTTAAAAGACTTAGAGCAAGCATTGCAAGATTATTTAAAAGCTCCTGAAAAAACAGTTAGTGAGTTTATAATTACAAAGAAAAATGAGTTAAATTTAAAACCTGCAGATATTTATAAACCTGTTTTAATGACAAGGCAAAACTATTCAAAAATTATATCTAATTATACAAAGCATCCTAAATTTGAAGCATGTATTCAATTAGCATTTGGTTTGAAGTTAAACCTGGAAGATACAACAGAATTATTGCGTCGTGCAGGAAATGCATTTTCAGATGATTTATACGACAGAGTTATAATGTACTTTATAGAACACCAACGATACAACATGTTCGAATTAAATGAATGTCTTTATAAATTGGGGGAAAACCCAATCGGAAGTTTTAAAATGCACTAAATGTCTCCTCTGAAGATACCTTTAAACTTGTAGTTGAGGCTACACTTACCTTGTAATCAAAACTATACGGAGGTAAGTACTATGAATCGCTACATTGAAGAAAACAAGATTGTTTTTCACCCTATGATTAATCTGGTAAAAACAGGTCAGAATATTAAGAGCATGAGGGAAGAAAAAGGTATGTCTGTTCAAAAACTTGCAAAGTTTATGGAATTTGAAGCTGTCCAGGCCGTGTATAATTGGCAGAGCGGAAAAACCTTACCTTCACTCGAAAATCTAAAAATCCTAAGCGAACTCTTTAACAAACCAATGGATGAGATTTTGATTTTTGAATAAGAACTGGAATTTCCAAAAGTAGTTCAAGTATAACTTTAATTACTTTTGAGAAAGATACTCTTATCATACAAGTATGGAAATCTTAGATAAAATTTTGGAAATTAATACTTATACTGAACTCGTCAGCTATTTTAAGGAAGTAATCAGTCAACTGGGAAAGACTCGTATAAAGGCTCTTTATCATACAAGTGGCATGAGTGATTTTATCGATGGAGAACTCTACATTGTTTTTGAAGATAATCGGGCTCTTGTTATTGCAAATAAACTTACAAGCTTTGGTTGTTATGAATTCCAGTCGAAATACAATATCTGGTATAATGCACATTTTCCAAAGCGTGAAAATGAATTTACTATAAAAGTGAAAGGAAAATATATTGAAACTTTTCGCGCAATTCCATTCTCTGAAAGTTTTCGAACTCATCCAAGCATAGAGGAATACGCCCCAGAGGGCGGAGATTATTATTCAAGAGCAGGATTATTTCTTAACACAGGAGATATTCTTTCCTTCTATGGATACAGTGCTGAAATGGACGGCTACATGGGATTAGACTATGCAGAAAGAAAACCAGTAATTCTAAGAATTAGTCCTGATTTCAATTCAACTTTTTATTCAAATTACAACGAACACTTTTCATATAATCAGGATGTTTTTATCAAATATAAAAACTACGGTAAGCTAATAGTGCCAGGCATGAAGGAACTCATAACTGAATACACAACCCTACAAGAAAATGTCTTGAATTCCGGAACAGATAATCCATACATGGATGAAGAAACCAGACAATACTTCAAAACCATAAGCCGTGAAATTACAGAGCTTATTCAGCAAAAACTTCCCAAACGCTACAGAGTTATTCCTGATGACTATTGGGAAAGTTTCCTTTGATTCAATTAGTGTTCTAATCACAAAACCGTCGATGTAAAAAAAGTGTCGTCCTACCCCTCAAAACTATTGTTAAACTTTTTATAAGTTTCAATTGCGAGTTTTTCCAAGGCGTTATACTCTAACAAAGATTCAAAAATAAAATTGTTGATAATTATGTTATTTTCATTTATATTTATATCTGTAGAGGGGATACCTTGTTGTATCCTCTCCGCAGCCGATGGCTTGCCTGTAGAGGCAAGCCCGTTTTATTTTAAATAAGGTATTTCTCTTTCTGTAACATAACGTATAACTACCCTCCAAAAATTTCCAGTCGTTATACAGAAATACGTTTCTCAATAAGAGACTCTAAAATCTTTAAGCTCTCAAGCATATATTATTTAGTAATAATATCATGTATTTGTACTATATTGCTATAAGCTGTTTGTATTAAAGATTGTTCTTCTGGAGTTGTTTGTTCGATGAAAGCGTTGCACTCTTTTAATGAAGCTACTCGGTCGATAAGCTCAGTAGAGCGCTTAACGAGAAAATCATAGTCCTTAAATGACTTAATATCTTCAATTGGAATTGAAGGTAAAATTTCAACAAGGTCATTAGCATTCTTACTTAAACCTTCTTTAAGAACTTGTTTAGCTTTTTGTGTTGCATTTGATGATATAAATAGTATTCCACACCAAGAAGCATCATTAAACAAATGCATAAATTTTTTATATGCTTCTTGTATCATACCGAACCTCCATATATAGTATAACTACCCTCCAAAAATTGCTAGTCGTTATACCAAATGTTAGCAGAATAAGTGATGTTCCAGAAATTCAGGAAGCATTAAAAACAACAAACGGAGACTTTGTTGCAGCAACAAATATTTTAAAGCAGCATATCCGCGACCGCCAGGCTGCCGGCGAAAACATCTACTTTGTAGATCAGATGATAAATCCAAAAAATCCTCAGGCCCATCACGATACAACTGGGGCAGAAATCTGGGAACAGACAGAAGGAGACCTTGCCGCAGTTGTAAGTGCGGTTGGAACCGGTGGAACTATCCGTGGAATAAGTGATTATGTAAAGGGTAAAAATCCGGATGTAAAAGTAATTGCCGTTGAGCCTGCAATTGAAGCTACTGCTCTTACCGGAATACACAACTTTACTGAAGTACCAGAAGAGCGTGTACCAATAACAGTCCGCAACACTACCGGTGTTTACGACGAAGTTCTTGTTGCAACTGTAAAACCTTCTTTTGAAGCAGCCAGAATTGTAGCAAAATCTGATGGTATTCTGGTAGGGAACTCAAGTGGAGCTGCACTTTGGGGAGCCACAGAACTTGCCCGTCGCCCTGAGTATGAAGGTAAAAACATCGTAATTGTTTTTCCAGATACCGGTTTAAGATATTTAAGTACAGATTTATTCAAGGTATAGGGTTTTACAGCCAGATTTGACGGCAGTTTAATTCTTTATCGTCGTAAAGGTTCCTTAGAATGCATTTTCTTTCAACTTGTTTTATATTCTCGGGAACCTTTATCATTTTAAATACATTGTCTGAAATCATAATGGAATTGGCATCTTCATTGGCCTTTAGCTGACCTTGTAAACGTACTGCAGCATTAATTGCTTCGCCCATGTATTCATGTTTCCCTAAAAGATTCATATGAATAAGGCGGCCTCTGTCTATTCCGTAGGCAAAGCCGAATCTTTTTGGTTCTATTTTGTATTCAGTAAGGATTTTTTCAAGAGTTTCACAAAAGATTTGATTACTTTTTTCCATGAATTCATAAAGGCTGTCTGCAAACTGATGGCGGTATAAAATAATAAAACCATCCCCAACAAATTTATAGGGTTTACATCTTATGGAAAAATATGGATTTCTGCTAAGTGTGTTAAAAATTGATTTCCAGAATCTGCGCCAGACTTTTATATTTCCTGAATTCTGAAGTTTTTCAAGAATTACAGAAGAAGAGCATAAATCCATTACAATAATAAAATAATAGTTTTTAAGATTTTCTTTTACTTCTTCTAATTCTTCTAATTTAGCCAGCTCTTTTTTATCAGATAAAAACATATTTTCCTTCCGTGTCAAAAGAATGTATATATTAATATAATCTTTTTCTTATTTATGTCAAATTTTAGGGATTGGGATAATTGACAAAGAGGGAAACAAGAAGTAAATTGTAATAACCTACTAAATAGATAGGTAAAAATATATTTACAGGACATCACTATGACACTTCAGCAAATACGCTACATAATTGGTGTAGAGGAAGCGGGTTCTCTTAATAAGGCTTCAGAAAAACTTTTTATTTCTCAGCCTTCCCTTACAAGTGCCGTACATGATGTTGAATGGGAGCGGGGCTTTGGTATAACTACCCTCCAAAAATTGCTAGTCGTTATACCTGTGTTTGTGAATAAAATATTAGAGTCCTAAACTTTTTGCCATCTTTTTTACAGTATCCGTCCATTCAGCTACAAAGGCCTGTGGCGCCAGAGGAATTATGTCTTCGCCATAGGCAAAGAAAGAGCGTAAGATTCCAAGAGGCTGGTTGCTTGTAAAGCTGACTAGTACTGCCCCATCCTTATGAGCATGTTCGCCTTTGTAGGGTTCAACCTTCTTATTCGGTGCGAAATCTGCTTCTGCAAAATACAGCGCAGTGCCCTGAAAGATGAACTTGTATTCTTCGATTTTGTCTGAAGCAAGAGCGCCGAAGGAGCCGACGTTGTATTCATCCAGACGCCATATTTTTTCTTCGGGTAATTTAAAATGCTGAGGAAGAAGCTTGAGATTCTTCATGCGGGGAACAACAAAGTTTCTGATATTCTTTACATTTGGATTATTCTGATCCTCAGCGTAGCCTCGCAGATACCACTGCTCTGAATCATAAATCAGCTGCCAAGGTTCAATCTTTCTGGAATAACCTTTTTTACTTGTTCGTACATTTTCATAATCAAACTCGAGTACCTGGTTATTCTGCAAGGCTTTTAGAATTATATCCCAATTGGTTTCATCAACAGAAGCAACAGAACGTTTTCCCATAACGATGCGGGTTTCGAACCAGGGCTTTTCTTCGAGATGAGTACTCCTAAAATCGACCTGACCGCTTCCAATAGCATCAGTCTTTATAGGACTCTCAAAGCTTTCGCAAATATTCAAAAGTGGAGTATAAAGTGGCGTATTCTGAAACTGTTCAAAAAGTTTGAGCACCATTGAATAAGCAGGCATTTCCTGTTCAGGAACAAAAACAGATGGAAGCCTAAAAAGTTTACTTGAATAATGATATCCGCCTTTTTCTGAGTTATATTCCAGTGGTGCATTAAAATCATCACGCAAGCGACGTATATCACGATCTAGAGTTGGAATAGAGACTTCAAGCTTTTCTGTAAGCTCTGCTTTTGTAAAATATCTTTCCTGCTGAAAAAGAGAATCCAAAAGGAATAGTCTAAGCGTTTCCTTTGCAGACTGACGAGTTTCTTCTTTTGCCATAAAGCTATTATACCACGTAAAAAGCCCATATTCATCAATTAAAAAAAGAATATCACTAAATGATAGTAGTAGGCTCTATATTAAATAGTAAAACATACTGGAGGAATATTATGGAAAATCAAACTACAAAGAAATCTACTATGATTCACAAGGAAAACGAATGGGAATGGAAGTTTGTCGGAATCTGGGCAGATATGATAAAAGATACCGGACTGGCAGAAAAACTTAAAAACTTTTCTGCATCCGAAACTCTAATTCTCTTCAAACCCTATGAAAAGCCTCTGGAAATAATTCAAGAAAATCTGCGACTAAGAAATCAGTACAATCAGTTAAAATCTGGCGGTAAGAAAGATGATGTTAAAGTAATGGAAGACGCTATACAATCACAAATCGAGAATCTCCCCTTCTCGCCTGAATTATGCATATATAGTTCAGAATCTGATAATTGTCTGAAGATTTAACATTCAAACAAAAACGTAAGCTGCTAAAGATTATTCTTCTGACTCAAGGCTAATTGAACTCTGAATAAGCAGATACTTCTCTACATTATTCGGGATATCATCTGTCAGTGCCATAAACTTTTTTATATCGCGGCCACAGTTGTTATGACTATTCCAGAAACCATACATTGAATAACAAACCGGGATATCTCCTATAAAATAAATCTCCTTTGAACGTTGAAATTGATATTTGTTCGATTCTGGAATAGCGCAAGAATACATGGCTTCATCAAAGGTGCGGCCTTTTGGTTTGAACACTAGTCTGATATAAGCATATTGGTTTTTGAACTCTGGAACCCTTAAATGTAGTTCACACAGATTTTCGTTTTTCTGCTTCAGAATGGTATTACACTCATCTTCCTTCATCTTAAAAAAGACATTTGTTTCAACTATTCTTTTCTTCTGTTCTTCGGTCAGTTTATATTCAAAGTCTTTTGCAGTTTGTGCTTTCAAGTCTCTAATTAATTCCGAAAGTTTAGGCTGATTTTCTACACCCACATAAACACAAGTTTGCACAACAAGTTTATTAAGATCTGTCCCATTAGCAATACAGTCAAGGCAAACAGAAGCTACATTCAAACCTATTTTTGTTCTCTTACTACTAAATCTACTGAGTGATTTTAAAAGATCTTGATTCGCTTCCTGGGAATATACTCCATCCAAAATAAAACCTAACATCCAGTTTATGAACTTATCAACCTTTCGGTTAAACAAAATCTCTCCAGTTTCTGTAAGGCCTTTATCTAAACGAAGCTCTTCTAAAACAAGAATGCCTTCCTTCTGTACCTTCAACGCGGCTTTTACAAAATACTCAAAAACTGATAATACTAATTTTTCTGTTCCCTTTGTCATAAACGATGCCTCCTGAATTAATCTCTACCGGCGAGGCGGTTTGTGTTGTATAGATAAATATAATTTCCTTCGCGCGCTCTGTTGTATTCTTCATTTGATATGGTTCCATCTACTATGCGATGATAATTTGGAACAATCCAAGGAATAAAACAGATGCTATGATTATCCAGAAAAACGAATCCCTCATCGATATCAGAAATCGACATGCCATTGTATTCTGTATTTTTAAGAGTGAAATAAGGAATGTCATTTCTTTTATACGAGATTAATGAATCATAAATTTCGGAAGAAACGCCATTTACAGGAACTGAAATTTGTTTATCATTATAAAACCAGGTTTCGCTTTTGCCCTGAATCTTGCTATAGACTACATCCCCACTGTCAAGAACATGTATATTCTTTACCGGGTAATCCTGTAATATACCGTCGTACTTAAAATGTAGCTGACGTACACAGTCTTCTCCAATTATAATTGTATGTCCGTTTCTTTCATCAATTCTGCAATAATAGAAGCGTTCATTAAAGCATTTTACCTTTTCCCCGTTTATCAGAATAAAATTATATGGAAGTTGATCTACTATGGCACGATTTTGTTCATCAAAATAACAGTTGGAAAAACTTCCATGAAAGGGACCTGTTTCTTTTCCATTCAGGTTATAGTACCAGTTATTAGAATTCTTTCTTTTTCGATATATAAACTGGAAAAAATCTTCTTTCTGATGCTGAGCGGAACGAATCGAATAGTAAGGACCATATTTTTTATTATCTGTAATAAAAAATTCCTGATTCTTTTTATTAAGCCTTAAAACATGAGTCTCCTCATTATATTCTTCATCCGGAGCAGACGTTTCCCCATCTGCAATTGCAGTAAGCAATAGATCTATTTCCTCTTGAGAGAGGACTCCAGGGCTGCCGTCTTCTTTCTTCTTTTCTGTTTTACATTCTTTTCCATTATTCTTAAAAGATAACTCAAATTCCCCTTTATACGCAGCCCATTCTGCAGATTCTATACTATGAGAAAACAAATTCACAGAATCATAAGGTCCAAAAACCCTTCCATTACAATTAACATATTTCTGAGAAATACCATCTTCTGTTTTTGCATATGAGAAGGCAAAGCCGGAATCTTTTAACTGAACAAAGTCTAAGAAAACCTCAGCATCTGTTTTACAAATCTCTCTTGTATTTTCCACTGTTATGCCTCCTGAAGAAGACCACTAACGGCCAGTGACAAATAACATAGCAGATGGGTATATCATTTGGTGATATTCACATTCTCTCGGCTACAAAACTTGCGTAACCTTTATTCCGAAGTTTTCACCAACCACAACAATCTCTCCCAGACCAATAGTCTTTCCAGCCTTTTCAATTTTAATTGGTTTGCAATTATATTCCCACAGCTCTAGAATGCATCCTTCTTCGAACTTATAATCTTCGGGCGTTATTAGTCCGCCAAAAATTACTTTCGTGTTGTAAAAATCGGGTTCGTTTCTTTCTTCAAGCTTGTCTGGATTTGTTGTAATGCGAACCCCATTGTTGTCATCAATAACAACAGCATCACCATCACCAACATATTTACCATCTTTGTAAACCTGCAGCGGATTACCTGCGAGGTTATTCAACTGGTAAACATATTTTTCTTTAAGCACTTCTCCCTCTTCAAGATGGAAGCATCCGACTTCCACTATTGTGTTTGGTTTTGGTCGAGAAAGAGGAACATAATTTGCAACACCATAAGTTGAGAAGAAATTTGTTTTTCTAAGGGCTTCCAAAAATTCTGCATTTAAATAGAGATACATAAAAGCTTCTGTCTTTCTAATTTTTACTTCAAACATAATAAATACACCCATTTCACCAGGCTGACAGACGCCCATTGCAAACACAGGATTACTTTCATATTTTGCAGCTGTAATTTCCGGAAGAGGAGCTCCAGCTTTTGTTGAGTAGGTTTCATAAAGAATCTTTTCAAAAGGTTTATATATGTAGTTGAAAAAAACTTTCTGCTCGAATCCGTTTGGATTACGATTCTTTTTTATCGAATTATTAAAGAAGCCTTCGTAAAAAAGAGCTGGATCAAGAGAAAGCATCCCAGCCCCTTCACCCCATCTAAATGTACAGAAAGGAAGTGGCGTTGGAAGTGACCGAACTTGTTCTTCAAAGGTAAGCTGGTCCACAGACGCAATTTGAACCATTGCATTAATGTCATATTCACAAGCAAGAAAGCTTTTAATTTCTTTTGCATAAATTTCAGAAACATTCGAAATATCCCTCAGTTCTTGCTTTGAAAATTTATCCGGACGTTCAAAATCACAGATTTTGATTTTACGACTCTTTCGAATAGAAGATAAATCCTCGGCCCCAGCTGCAATTGCTTTTAGAAGTTCATCAATTTCTGTTTGAGAGAGTACTTCTGAACGTTTTCTTGCTTCCTCAATTTTCTTGTCTAATTCTTCCCTTGTCATAAACTTCCTCCTTACTTACCCACAAAACCCCATTCTGCGCTCTTCTGCATTTTCGAGGCGTTCTGTTTTACAAAGCTCTACAATTTCTTCGTAGCCTGGCTGGGTACCTTTGATAATTTCGTTCATTTCACACTTGCGAACAATATTGTCAATTTCACCACCAGAGAAATCAAACTCTTTTGCAAGCTTTGTGATATCTTCTGCGCCAAGATTATTCATTTTTGTTCGCCAGATGTTTTCACGGGCCTGCAGGCTTGGTCTTTCATACTTCACCTTAAAGAGGAATCGGCGTTCAAAAGCCTTATCCATATTCTCACAAAGGTTTGTTGTGGCAATCATAATGCCTTCCAGTTTTTCCATTTCTTCCAGCAAAATGTTTTGAATTGCATTTTCTGTCTGGGCACAACTCCCAGAATCTATATCCTTACGTTTTGAAATAAGAGCATCAGCCTCATTGAAAAGTAGAATTGGAGTATTTTCATTGTGGCTTTTACACTTCTTACAAAGTAATTTATAGTCGGTAAAAATCTTTTTGATTTTCTTTTCGCTTTCTCCAAACCACATTGATTTTGATTCTGCAATATCAACATGAAAAATCTTATGATTTGTCTGCTTTGCAAGCTGATAAACGGTTTCTGTTTTACCAGTACCAGGTGCACCATAAAGAAGAACAGCAACACCTTTTGGAAGACCTTTCTTTGCAAGGCGTTCCTGCATTGCTTCAAGTTTCTTCTGTTCCAGACTTTCACGGAGCATATCTATCTGCTTCTGGACAGTATCCGAATAAAAGAGTTCTTTTACTTTTATCTTTTCATTTTCAATGATATTTCTGCCAGTTACAGAGCGAATATAAATATCTGCATTCTCGCCATATAAAAGTTCAAGTATCTTATCTGTAATTGTAACTCGACTGTTTTCGATGTTTTCGCTTTTCTCAACTTCGATAAGGCCTTTTTCTACAAGTACATGCTTATCATCCAGTAAAGAACGAAGCTCTGAAAAATAAACTGGTGTATGACCATAAATATCATTCAGCGTAGCAGGAAGGTCAGATTTTTCACCTGAGAGATAATCCTTTGTTATATCATATACAATGAACCGATGTTCATCTTTAGTAATGATATTTTGAAGGGTTTTGAAAAAGGTTAATGTCTTATATTTCTTCTCAGTTCTTCTTAGGTTGTATAATTTTGTATACTTTCCTTCGCTGTCATTCTCGTATTCATAGCTGAAATCGCGAAGAGCATCTATTGTTTTATCAGTTTCTGTCTTTTCAAGGTCCTTCTTTATATACAGTTTAGCCTCATTTCCAAAGATTTTTTTAATTCCATTTGTACTAAGCTTAAAGTTTATTTTCATTACAGCTCTTCGTCTGCGATATTCATCTGTTTCCTCGTAGAAACGTTCAAGGAGATTCTTCTTAATAAGGATATCTGAATCATCATAAAGAGCACCTCTTCTGGCATACTTCTTCTGAGGACTTATAAGCCTTAAGAAAACAGGAAATTTTCCGGATTCTCGTCCCTCCTCTTCGAACAAGTTGGTATCAAGAATTGTACAAAGACTCAAATAATAAAGGATTGAGCGTGTATCTAAATCATCCGGGAATAGATTATTAATAGTCTTAACAACCTCAAAATCCGCATTTTTTCTTTCTGCTGTAGCAAGCTGTCTCGTGTACTCATTATAGTTCATTACATGTTCCAGATAATTTGACTGGATAAATGTAAGTTCATGGAGTATAGACTCTGTTGTCTTTTCTTCATCTTCTACAAAAATAATAGGCTCGTTATCAATAACATTATTCATAACGGTTCCGGAAATTTGGTAGCCATTGTTTTCCGGATGAGGACTAACATTTCTTTGCTCCCTCATATGAATGAGATTCTTCTTTTCAAGTTCATCAATCTTTTTACGATATTCAAGAATATATAGGAAAGAATAATCCAGAAATTCTGCTATATCATGCATACTTACAGTAGACTGGCGCTGATTCTGCAAAACAAAAATAATAGTAAAAAAGATTGCAGACATTTCATCTGCTTCAATGTAATCAGCAATTCGGGTAAGTTCCCCTTCTATTTCTTTTAATACAGAGTCTTCAAGTTTAGAACCTTCCAACTTTTCTGATGCAGTAATAATTGCAGACAAAATTGTATTTGTTTCTTTCATAATCATAGACAGTAACTCCTTATTTTATTTCCGAGGATATTATTTAATATAGTGTGCAGGCCTATCATTTAGTGATAGAAAAAGAAAAATTAGTAATGATGTTTATGATATTCCATTCTTCTTTCATCTATATACTTATTCCATTCGTGGAAAAGATATTCAAAAGAACCATGACCTTTCATAACCGTAGCACAGGCTTCCAGCAAAGGAATTTTGGGATTGTTGTCTTTGCAGGCAGCAACTTCAACTTTCTCACACAAGGTCGGGAAGAAGGCAAGATGTTCATAAGTAAAAGTCTCATCCTCAAGATAATCAGCCGGAATACCAACATCAGAAATATCCCCACCCCTCTTTTCGCGAACCTTAAGAGATTCAAAGAAAACGTCGTCATTCTGGAGATTACATACAACACCCATCTGGCCATCATCAATACGGCGGATTATATCTCCATTACGGAATGGATGCGGAATTAAAACCAGAAGATTATCAAAGCCGTCATGATGGCTTGAGCAATACTCACGCCCCATAAAAGAGGAATCGAGATAATGAAGCTGAAATTTATCAGGATTATCCTTCTCCGGAACAAACTTTCCATAAACATAATTATCTCTGTCATTGAGTTTGTATTTTCTTAATCTGAAAGAGAGAATATCTTCTTTGAGATCCTTAAAATCCTGAAGTTCTTTTTCCATTGCTCCATATATCTTATTAATAGAAGAAAAAACTCCGCAATTGTAAAGCCTTCCTCCCAGCCCTGTTTCCTCGTACTCAAGTTCATAAACATATCCAGGAAAATCATTTAGAAGATAATCTTTCATATTATTTTCCATGGCAATATAAGCTTCTATTTCATCAGCTACTTCTGCATTTGAATAATGATTCTTATATACCCCGCTGATAGTTTTTAATTTAGAATCTGGTTCCGCCCTTAGCTCCGGCACTAATTCCGCAAGTAAAGTATGCTTCTGAGAATAACGTAAAAGAGTATTCTGACAAATTAAAACAGCGAATTCATAGGGCGCGAATTTTCGTCCAATTGTCTCACAGTAATCGCGGACCTCTTTTGAAGGCACCGCAAACTCTATTAATCTTTTATATTTTTCTTCTTTCATGTTAGCCTCTCATATCCGGGAGCTTTGGAGACTCCTCTTTATCACCAATGATTGAATCCACTATTTCTTTTACAACTGAAGCCCGCTTTTCTTTTGGAAGAGTAGAAAGGAAATACTGAAAAGCTGGATTGTTCTGCATTTCTAATTTCAGCTTTGCCAAAGCCTGTTCTTTGGGGAGGCCTTCATCAACATAGCCAAAACCGCAGATTCCATTTGGCATAATTGCACTTCCGTAAACTGTTTTCATAACTAATACCCTCCTTTCTTATCTTCTTGGTGCACAATGGATTGAAAAAGCATTACGCCTTACAATATGCTTTTCTTGACACCATTCAGAATAGGCTTCAAAAGCTTCACCATCTAATTCATTGTTACAAGGACCAAAGGCTTGCCGAATTGTGAAATCCGGAGTCACCTCTATACAAATTTTATATTTTCCATTATGCATTGCATAAACAATAGTCGCTCGCCGCTCCCGAACCGCTTCTGCATAGCCCCAGCCAACACAGTTTCTCATTTCGCTTCCAATTATTTTGAGTGTCAGAGAATTTTTAGCAACATAAAAGCAATAGCGTTCTTCGTCTGGAACAGGAACTCGTTCTTTTTTTGAATTCGTTTTAAAAGCTTCCCCTGCCTTGTATTCCAGATTGAGAAACTGCTGTTCAAGATTGAATTGCTCATTATGCTCTGCTGCTCTTTGTATTTCTGCAGCATCTGCTCCCGTTCTACGCTCGATTGCAATATCCTCACCAAATGCATTATTTCGTCTCATAAGGAAATCATGAGTATAACGATTAAAACCTTCACTAAGAATCTGGTGTTTTTCACGTTCTGTAAGATGTGGAGAACATCCTGTATACAGATGAATTCCATCAGTTACATAGAAATCTGGAATAGTTTTATCAACAAGATAATTGATTGTTCTATCCAGTGAATTCCAAACTGTCTTTTGGTTCGAAAGAGCAAGCATATCTTGAGTAAATTGCATTAACGCTCTTCGAACAGGATAGTAAATATAACCTTCAGAAATTGTAATCATATAGAACTTAAAAAAAGCATACCATTTGGATGTCGTACTCTTCATCAAAAGATTTACATCTGTAATTCCCAGGTCCTTCGCCGCAGCATAACCTATGATTCCCTGCGGATATTTTTGATATAGCTTACGTATACTTTTAGTTGGCCGAATGCCAAGACTCGCAAACATTTCATTTTCTGCATCGGGGGTATCACCAGAAGACATAGAAGTAAAATCAGAATCTTTAGGATTCAAGCCCCAGTGACGGGCAATTGTAAAAAAGTTCACATTGAAAGGACAAAGCATATAACCAAGCAACACAGAAAAACCATTTAGAGAAGAGGTTACTGAGGGCTTTATACCAAACTTTTTTTTGTAATCATCACCAATTTCATCTATGAGTTGTTTTGTTATTTCCTGGCAGAGAGATTCTGAGATATCTTCCTGAAAATAAACTTCTTTGCCATTTCTATAGAGAACTTTCTTGTTCAAATCAAGATCATAAATATTATCCAGCAATCTCCGGTAATTTGTTGCCACCATCTGTGACTGCACTTTAATAGTATAATTCCTATCTCTACGGGAGATATCGTAACCATAGCAAAAGATACTATCATCTCTTGTAAAAGGTCCTGCATAGAGTTTCCCACATCCAGTTTTAAGAACATTTTGTGAAATAGCAAGAATATTCTCCCAACGATGGCAAGAGCGGCACCAAACCTTTTTCCGCTTTGTATCAATAATAGTCGGGAAAGCAGAAAGCGGTTCTGAGACGATCGGAATGTAATTATTTTTCTTAATGTTATATGACCAGTATCTTTCCATATCAATTTAATATATGGTGAATGAATATCATTTAATGATATTCAAAATAGTTTTTTATTTATTCCCTTACCCTCCGTACATTCTCAAAGCAATCGGTTTTTGATAATCTGTGTTCTGCGATATACGAAGGGTTTCATCGCACAGTCTTAGAAGAACTGTGTATGCAATTTTTATGGGGATTCTTTTTGATATGGGATTAGCATAGATTTCGCGGATTTCTTCGGCGGTTAAAGGAGGTTCAACTTCCTTTACTTCTGGAAAGAAAATCTCACCTAAAGGTTCTATGCCTTTTTCTTCCCTCAGCCGCTTCAAACGCAAATCACGATTTAAGACGGCATAGCGTTCCATGAGAAGAGGATCTATCTGCCCTCCACCACTACCGACAGCACCAACCGCACCAACACACATGGGTGTACCTCCTGCAGAAAAATATAAGAACAAGAACTATCATATGATGATATTTCTGTAAGAAGATTTTAGTAGTAGATTTCCCGCTTAAGCGTTATGGTCTGTACCTCATGTGGAGACTGTTTTACGATGATTAGCCTTGGCTGCTCAACCTGTTTTTTTTCAGCAGGTCTTTCAACTTTCTGTGAAGGTCTTTGTGCAGGCTTTCCGTCCGGTTCCAATAAAGCCATCATTTGTGCATGAGTAAGTGGCCGAGGGGGCTTCCGATTTTTCGCCTCCTTCTTATCATCAAAATATGCCCAGATAGAAAAGATCACAGATGGAAGAACAAAGAATATAACAAATACACTAATCAGAAACTTAAGCATAGACACCTCCATAAATCGTATCTGAAATTAATAATATATGATGGCTATATCATTTAATGATATTTAGAAAGAGTAAAATGAAATTATACCGGCAAAGAACGCTGGAAATATCGCAGCAGAATTTGAAGCTACGATTGAAAAAAGTAAAAATATCAATAATGATGGAGAAAGGAAATGAAAGAACCAGAAGCCAAAATTACAAATACAAATCAGAGACACATTCTAATCTGTGGTGGACGCACACAGTTGAATTATGATAATTTCGAGAAATGCGTTTTAGAAGTGCTCTCAGAAAACAACCTTAACGATGTTGAAATCGTAAGTGGATGCTGCAAGGGCGTAGATTTACTCGGAGAAGAATTTGCACATAAGCACGATCATCCGGTTGTACAGTTCCCTGCAGAATGGAAGAAGTATGGCCGTGGAGCCGGCATCGTCAGAAATAAACAAATGCTTGAATACATAGCCAGTTTTGAAAACTCATTTGTAATAGCTTTCTGGAACGGAACAAGTAAGGGAACTGGCTACACAGTTAATCAGGCAAAGAAAATGGGAATCCAGGTTTATATTTATCACTATGATGAAAACGGAAGAATTACAGGGAGAATGTAATATGGGCGGACACTTTGGAACAACAGGCATGTGGTATAAGGACGGCGTGTTTTATGAACTGGAAGATACACACGTTAATTTCTTTTTGAATCATTATGAAATACTCGGCTTTAATATAGAAGAAAAAGAACAATTATGCCGAGAAAACGGACTCGCACCTGATGCAAGACAATGCGCAGAAGATAATCCTGCACGCGCTGTTCTTGTAACCGAAGCCCTGAAGCGTGGAGCTATCAGAATCCGCTTTTATCGCGGCAGTACTACTGTTCAGTGTTATGATAAGAATGATGCTCATTGCTACGAACAGCTTCAGAATTGCATAATCGATGGTTCTAATAAATGCTTTGGCCCATCCCTCACTGTAAAAGATGTAAATGGCTGGGGAGAAAATCTCAACAGCATGGGCTGGGACAAGCAAATCAGCGAGTTTACAGCAGGCTCAAAGCATCAGCAGAATTATCAGTATAAAAATATTGTTGTTTAATCCCTGCCTGCAAGACGGTGAGTGTAAAAAAGACGGAGAAAGTTACCAGTACGTTCCTGCTCATAATTATCATTGGCATAAAAACAGTTATGCTCAAAACGGGGATGAACAAGCGTAAAATTATATGGAGCGCTTAATATACTGCCATTTTCTAACCAGATAATATAACCTTTACAAAAAGACTCAAGAACTATTCCGTTATACTCTTTTCCTTTCAACATAAAATAAGAGATATTGGGACTTTCTTTGGAATCTGTTCTTGTATATTTAATAATAGAATTGTAGATTTTGGAATCCTTCCCTCTTACAGAAATTGAAATAGGAATATCATTATAAAACCAGGTTTCTGTATCATTTTCTTTTTTGCTATAAACTACATCTCCATTGTCTAATGGAAGAACAATACCTGCTGAAAATTCAGATTCTATTTCATCACGCTTAAAATAGACATTTCTATCTGTGTCTTCACCTATAATTATTTCATGCCCATTATAGTTATAAATTTTACAATATCTGTAAGGAACATCAAAACATTTAATCTTTTCTCCATTGATAAAGATAAAATTACCATCTCCTAACTCATTGAGAATAAGTCTATGATGTTTATCACAATGTAAATGTCCACCAGGATTGAAAAATGGACCAATTTCTTTTCCATTACAGTTATAGTACCATCGTTTAGAATATTTTCTTTTTCTATATGTAAAATGAAAATGCTCTTCATCAAGATATTCCGAATCCAAGATTGTATAATAAGGTCCGTACCTTTTTTTATCTGTAACAAAACACTGTTTGTTTTTTAGACATAATCTTAATACATGTGTTCCTGGATTATAAAATTCTTCTGGTATAGTGGTTTTTCCATTTGCTGTAACTGAAAATGGTATATCTGCTTTTGTTTTAGATGCCACACTTATTCCATTTGTACTTGTTGTTTTACATTCATTTCCATTATCAGAATATTCTAAGATCAGATCATCCTTATATGCAGTCCATTCTCCTTTTGATGGGGAATAACCATAAGGACCTGTCACACGATCAAAAGGTCCAAATATTTTTCCATTACAATTCACAAAACTCTTAAAAATATTATTTTCTTTTTTTACATATGTGAAAACAAAACCATCGTTCTCCAAATATTTAAAATATAAAAGAAAATCTGCATCAGTTTCACAAATTGTTTTATAGGACATAAACGTCACCTCAGTAGAATCAAACGGAGGGATTCCTTCTCTCCATGAGTCTGTAGAAGGAATGTAACCACCTTGGTTGTAGAATAGCATACTAAAACATCATGTAATGATATGCAAAATTTTCAGTTCATTAATTTTAAGTCTGGTTCTTAATCCACATTTCGTAATAAGCGTTTCTTGTACCGTCTTCAAGTTCCCAGGACTGCGGCTTATGCAGCATTCTTGCACGGTAGCGCCACTGGGCAAGGCCTGTATATTTGTGATGCTCGGTAAGATAGGTCTCTACTTCACGAAGGAACTGACGAGGCTCTTTCCAGGAATACTTCTGGAAGATATTTCTTGAAGCACTATTAAGTACATTAGAGAATGAATCAGAAAATGTAAAATAATGACGTGCCATAAAGTCATCAAGCTTTTCTGTCTTATCCTCATAAATATCCAGAGAGTCTGTTTCCGATACACTGCGTGTTGTGATATTGTACTTGGTTGTTTCTTCATATTCCCAGAATTCCACATCAAGCTGATAATATCCGGTGATCTCACTCAACGTGCGTTCTCCATAAATGAAATCCCTCTTTCCAAAATGTTCTGCAAAATACTGAACATCGGCTCTTGAAGGATTTGTAATTAGAATTCCATCTGGGTTACAGGTGCTTTCATCATAATCGAAACGTGCACGAACGATTTCTTTCTTTAGTGCTTCAAATTTCTCTTTACTTGTTTTTACGATGCCCCAGGTAAGAACACCATACAAAGGCTTTTCAAGAGCAAGCTGATTTTTAAAACGGGTATCACTTCTCAGTTTTCCATAAGTTCTCTTAAAAAGTTTGTCCATATTGTAAACTTCCATGTCTTTGAAAGCTTCTTCAAGGGTATCAACATTGTTATATCGGATTTCACAACCAGCAGGCCGGCTTATTCCCATAGAAATCCTATAGCCATTCTTAACTTTATTAACAACACAATGAACATAAGGGTCTGAACGGATATAGTGAAGAGCCTCATTACCTTTGGTTCCGTTGCAACCTTTCAATTTCCATGGCCCAACCTGTTCAGGAATATTTTCCGGGTCAGGCTTTCTGACTCCATTTTCATAATTCCAGTCCTGATGATAAACTGCGTTATCTGGATTCTCAACAGGTTGAGGTACAACCTTGTTTCCTTTATTGCATCCGTAAAAATCTAATTCCATGATAATACTCCTTCAAAAATTCAAGCGAAGAATACTCTCCAGTCCTTGCCCAGTGCGTCGGCCAGGGCGCTGAGGCTGTGGAATGAAAGGTTCTGACCGGCCTTGAGGCGGTTGATAGTTGCAACAGAGAGATTTGTACGGTAACTGAGTTCTTCGGCTGTGTAACCGGATTGAGCAACGCAGCGTTTTACGTTTTTAGAAACTACATCCTGAATCTCGAATTCAATGAATTCTGAATAATTGTTACGTGTACAAGATTTCATTTTCATACCTTCCTCCTGAGTAAGGCCGCCCGGTAGGCGGCCGGTGATAAATAGCAAGCCGTTAAGAAAATTGCGAAAGCAATTTTTAGGCTTACCACCTTGATTTTTCTGAAGAGACGACGACTCTCCTAGCCTTGCCGTATGGCAACGCAAAAAATTACTGAGAGAAAAATCGACTTTTTTTTTATTTTTTCAGATTAAAAGAGCGAGGCTAAAACTTCACCCTTTTCCTTTGCCAGAGCCGCGAGCCGCTTTTTCAGCGACTCGCTCTCGTCCTCTATTTTACGATACTTTTTAACAAGTTCATTTTGTACTTCGAGAGCAGGCAGCGGAATCTGAAGCTTATTCAGATAATCAACACTTATAGCTCTGATTGCAGTACCTGATGCAAATGCATCAAAATTCTTGAAAGCCTGTTCAGTTTCCAGAAGCATCTTAAAGTAAGTCGGCAAAATCTTTGACTTATCCAGACGGATAATATAGATATTGCTGGCAGGAATGATCTTGCGTCCTTCAAGCTTTTCAACACATGCAACCTTAAGGGTTTCAGTCATTGCCATTACAAGCAGAAGATCCCCCTCTTTTAGTGCAATGTTTTCAAGTTTTTTATCAATCTCTTTTAGAGGCTTGAGGTCAGAAGCAAGACTGTTATCCTTTATATCTTTTGCAAATGCATAGTAAAGTCCTGTGTCATCATCGCTGCCAAGTTCCTCAAGTTCCGACGCTTTAATCTGAGCACCACGCATAATTTTTCCTTCAAGCAAATCGCTCAGTTTTACATAATTGTCTACTCCAGACAAAGAGATTTTTTCTTCAAGGAAATATGCTCTTGATCCTAGGTAATAATCTTTTGCCTTGATTTCCGCATAATCAAGGCGTCTTGATTTATCACTGTCCTGGCCGATAAATTTCACAATTGCTTCTGCAGCTTCAGCAGTAAGAGAGCTGGCACCGCGTCGAGTTTTTTCATGAAAGTCACTGGCATCAACCATTCGAAGCGACTTATTATTCTTAGATAAAACAAGCAGACAAGTATTAACTCCGGCAAAAGGCTGAAGTACGCCAACAGGAAGTTCAATCACAGCCTCAACAAATCCGCCTTCAATAAGTTTCTGTCTTTCCTCTTTACGAGAGCGACTCTCATCAAACAAGAAACTTTGACCAAGTAAAACAACCGCACGACCATTATCAGCAAGAAGCTCACAAATCTTATCAATAAAAGGAAGAGTTGTATCAGCATTCAGATCCGGAAAAGCATAAATCTTATTATATTTCTTAGCAGCAGAAAGCTTTAGAACATCACCAAGCGTAATCACAATTTCCAACCCGGCCAGATATGTAAGAAGGCTGGCATAAAGTCTGGTCTTAGCATTGATTTCAATTCCTTCAAGCTTTTTATATGAATAATGATTTGCAACATAAATCGGAAAAGCCGCAAAACCAGTTCCAAGATCAAGAACAGAATCATCAGCTTTAATATCAAGAATACCTGCATTCAAGATGTTCAAAGTATCAGGCTGATTCTGAACAGCTCCGTGAGCAAATCCTAGTCTCTCATTTCGTTCCGCAATCTTATCTGTAATATAATTTTTGATGTCATCTGCAGATACCTTTTCAAAACTCGAAAGAGAAAGACTACCCCACTTGGCCCCCTCACCGGCAATAAACTCCTTAACAGCGGCAGGAAGGTCGTCCCCCGCAAGTGCTTCGGCAACAGAAACAGAAGGACTCATAGAATGCTTCTTCGCAACAAAAGCCGCAAAAGCAATTACAAGGTCAGCTCCATTTCCTGCCTCAGAAATAGAAAAGTTGATATCCTGCATTGCGCGTTCTACATAAAAGTGCTTAGCATATGACATAAAAGTCCTCCAAGGGGGGTTGAATCAAAATTGTATTTATTGGCTTATTCAAGCAACCTTGATTATAATATACTACATAAATATCGGTTTGTAAAGTAAAATCTTGAATAATCTTATTCAAACATTTATTTTTTTTTGAAGTCAGATAGAAACATCTTCATTAGCAGATGTAATGAAGACATCTTGTTGAAGAATGTGAGGATGCTGGATGTTTTTTACATGTTATATCTTATTACGCGGATAGAACGGACCTTTATAATTTTTTTCACCGTAAACATTTTCATCGCCATACCACTCTATTCTGAGTTTCCGCATTTTTTCAACAATATCTTTTGGTGCATCTTTTGAAACATGAACATTATACATTTCATGAATAATATATTTACTCTTTAAGAATTCTGGTAATGGACCGTAACTCATAATTAACCTTAAAAAAAAACGGCTTGATAAAAGTACTTCCGCATAACAGTCTGGATGTTAGCATAGTGCCTTTTGGCGTGGATAGAAGTATTGTATCAAGCCCCCAGACAAAAGTACCTTCCGTGGACCGCCACCCCACGATCGATCGCTAACGCCAGAGGGCGGTAAGTTTCCTTTCTTAAGGGATTTCTGCTCTTGAAGGTACATTATAAACTTTTGATAATGGAATTAATTTCTAAAAACCACTCTGATATGCCTTTCAGGACATGGCAAAAACCATCTTACGGTAATTAGAAATTAACTCCTGGCATATACGGATTTTTTAGGTCCGGTGCAGAGGAGACATATAGTGACCTCTGATGAGTTAATAATAGCATTGGAAGTATAAGAAGTCATTCAACTTGTAGTTGAATGAAAAAAAGAAAAAATACTTGATATTATAATAATTACAAAAAGAATTAACTTTTTGGGATTGTATTACTTCAACAATTTTGGATGCGAAGAGTATCCGCCATTTAGTATACTTCTGAGATTAGAAGTATGCTTTTTTTATAAAAAAAGAGCGAACCGATGGGGTATCAAGTCCACCCTTGCCGAATCTTACGGAAACGGAGAGGTGATAAAATCCTCTAAAAAGTTCGCTCAATTTAATTATAATTTACAAACTATACAAAAGTCATTCAACTTGTAGTTGAAAACTAATTCATTGTTATCTTTTCAACCAGGATGTAATAATCATAACTTGAATTTACTACCAGTGTGCCGTAGTAATTTAAGGATTGTCTTTTGTTCTGGTAAAAAGTGTCTCTTAGTTTTGGCGGAATCATTACGATAAATGATTCTGTATTTTCCATGTTGCGGATAACGGCTGGAACATTACCTTTACTGTCTATTGGATCATCTCCGATAAGTTTTGTATTAAAGACAGCAACCTTTTTGTTATTAAGTTCATCATGAAGATCTTCCAGTTCTTTTATTGTGTATGTTTCATATGCGGAATCAAGCTTATCAGGAGTTACCTCATATTTTTTTACTGGTGCATCATAATCAATAATTCTAAAAAGAGTAAGTGTTCCGTTATCATTAAACTTTTGTAAATCTGATTGTTTATATTTTTCTGTTGCCTGGATTTCTTTATAACATTTATCAAATGTTTCAAAATCATCACCTTGAGAAGTATGGTCTGTATAGAACTTTCTTGCATCGGAATAATTTTTGAATGTGTATAATACTGTATCCTGGTTTTTGTAACCCATTATTGAATACAGTTTACTTAGCGATACTGCATAGCGACCATCATCTGTTGGAGAAAATTCAATTACACCAATTTGTGAGTAATCATCTGAGATATACTGCTTCATTTCTGCAAAGGCAGAGAAAGCAACAAGAGTAAAAAGAATTGATAAAATTAGTTTTTTCATAGAACCTCCGAAATATGTTTTAAGTGTAAAGCGAAGAATTGGAATTGTCATTCAACTAGAAGTTGAATGACAGATGTAATACAAAGCATTAAGCTATATTTGCTTGTCTTGAGTTGAAAGCCTATATGCGCAGGCTATTAGAGGATAGCGTCGCTGATTTGGCAAGTACCGGTAGAAGTATCAGTAGCTATAGGTTTAATCAACTTAGTGGTGGGTTTTACTTTGCAAGGAAATATTTGATAAGGAATTGGATATTTTCGTAAGTGAATTACAACCTGCTTGGTCTATGAACGATGAAATTTCGGTGTGGACCACTCAAACGGGAGTAAGGTTATCCTTTCACCCACCGGGCTGCTTTTTAGCAGCCCGCTTTTTTTTATGAAAAAGAATGTACAATAAGGTTTTCGGCACGATATATCCGTTGATATCATTGCTGATTCGTACTAGGTCCGAGACAACCTGGAATCTAACCCTACAAGCCTTAATGTACACGGAATAGACAATTTAAGCATGTCTCTAACTTTTGGAAAGATAATTTTATTATGAACTATAAAGCGCTACGGAACTTTATACAGTCCTAAGCAAGGGTGGGAGTTGCACCCACAATACATAAGTCGATTGCTCGATCCTATCCGATTACTCGGTTATCGGTATCTCCTGCTGCAGAATACTTTTCACCCTCTGCAAGGCGGGGGAGCCTCAGCGGTTCTCCCCGGATAGCGGCCTCAACATACCAGTGCCTGTGTCGCCTTGTGGCTTTCCGCTTTTGGACTTTCGTCCTCAATCAGAACTATTAGCCCTCAACCTGAACTACTGTTCCCCAATATGCCGGTTCATCATCACCATGAATAAAATAGCATGTGTAAAGCTGCTTGTCATTCAACTAATAGTTGAATGACGGGAACACTTTTATATATTACTATTTAATCAGTCCGGGATAGTCTTTATCCCACCAGGGGGGAAAGTCCAGAAATGGGCTTCCCCTTTTTTGTGAGTAAATTAAGAGTGCCGTTCTATGTCACTCTTATGTGCTATGATATTCTTAAATTAGGAGGTCTTATATGGGAAAAGGATTTAGAGGCATTTGTAATAAATGTGGAGCAGAAGAAAATTTCTTTCTTGGTTGCGGAATGATGCCACTATATGGCAAGGAGCGAGTTCTTTTTGTCTGTCCGGAATGTGGCACCTGGAAGTTATCACTTATTAAAGCAGACAATAATAGAAAACTAAAATGTAAAAACTGCAATAAAGTTATGGAAAAACTGACCTGGAAGAAATTAAATGAAGCATATAATATCAACTATGAGTTTGAAATGATAATAAAAAAAATACCTTATTTGAAAAAGTTAAAATGTAAAGAATGTGATGATTTGCTTGAAATAAAGAGTGGTATAATTCTTTGGGATTAGTTTTCAACTATGAGTTGAATGATAATACTGTAAAAGCATGGTATTATTAAAATGGTTGTAGAAACGGTTTAAGTATCTGCTACAGGTTCCGCCGAGAAGAGAACAAACGATGTTTACCGGTTTCCATCAAAAAATAAAATCCGGCATTTTGGCCGGGATGGCTTACAGGAAGCCTACTGAGATATACAGGCTCAGTTGATGAAGGTTCGACTCCTTCCCTGGCTTAAATTATTACAGAGGTATAAGTATGAATACTGATGAGAAGTTGATTGATAAAAAAACTTTGTATTCTGAAATAGATGATTTTTGCTGCAGGTATTGGGATGAAACTTTCGGGCATAGTATTTTTACTGTTGATAATACACTCGAAGATTTAGACCATTTTTTAGATGAAGATGAAATGCTGCAATTTGTAACTTATGTGAATGAAACTTTTGGAACTAAGTTAAGAACTACAGTTCATGCTTGTATTACTCTTGATTATCTGTATAAACAGATTCTTGAAAAAGCTGTGGAAAGCAATGACGGTCATACTGATATTTTTCACGAAGAACAGGAAAGAAAAAGGAAGGAATGGGATAAAAATAGTTATAATTCTTAATATATATAATTTGCTAATTGGAGGCAGTTATGAAAAGAAAAACAATTTATTACCTTAATAAAATTGGTGGATTGTGGAAAAAAGACAAAGATGATGAATTTTTCTTTTCAAGAGAGCTGCTTAAATGGGTGGATAAGAAGAAACTTTATTATATATGGAAACAAGAACCTGTTTGTGATATTAAAGTCAATAAAAGATATGCTGAAGAATATATCAGAAATTGTATCAACTTTGGAAAAATAATAGATCCTAGTCCCTTGAAATATTGTTTAGATGATAGCGATGTAGCTTGTGTCTATGCCGTAGATAAACAGGGAAATGAGTACTTTATACAACGGGATATGATTCTTGAACCAATAAAAAAGGGAACAATTAATCCTGAATGGATGCTTGCTTATCCAATTTCTGAAATTGAAGCAAAAGAAAACTCCATAGGAACAATCTTTACTATTAATAACTCGTACACTTATATGGATGAAGATTATTCTTATCATTTTACTGTTTTTTGGGATGGTTCTCTTTATATTTCTCAAATGGAAAGCTATTGTTACGAGAAAAACATTACGACTGTTGAAAAGCCTAAATCTGATGAGTTTAAAGAGAAAGTTCTTGAATTGTTCAATAGTTATGAAAAAGAAATAAATAATCAGGAAGATTATTGTGATTTATTGGATTACGATGGGGAAATCTTTGATACTTCATTCTCTCTGGATAAAATAAAGATGTATCCATTCTTCAAAGAAATGACAGGTAAATTGAAACAGCTTATTGATGAATATTATCCTAATGAAATCAACTGGTCTATTAGTATAAATAACGAATATAATGGAATATAAGAGGGAAACTATGACTAAGAAAGAACGTGAAAAGATTATCGAAGAAAACTCACGAATAATGAATCTTGCAAGTGATTTGGATTTTCCCTGGCTTAAAGATGATATTAAGGAAGTACCTCCGGAAGATGAATGTACAGATGATGATTTAGATTATTCGGAAGATGAAGATAATGCAGATGAATATGCTGACCGTTATGATGAGAACGAAGACCAGAGCGATATGCCTGATGAAGAAGATGTAAATGAATATCTTGAAAAGAATCCGCTGGATTTATGCTATTACACTTTTATCAGAAGGTATAAAAACTGGATTGAAGAAATTAAGAAATATTGTGAAGTATTCAAAGACCGATATGGTGTTTATCCAAATATGCTCACGACGAATAGAATAACTCATGGTCGTTTTGAAGATGCTTTCGAAGACTATTACTGTAAGCCAGATGCTGAAGAGTATCTTGATTTACGTCAGAAATATGGTCTTGATTATGATTGTGGAACTGATGAAGATTCTGATGAAATTGGGGAATGCTTTTTTCATGGCGAAGGTTATAAACTTCGAATGATGGAAAATACTTGCTTTGGCTCAGGTGTTGTAAAGCTTACTCGTGTACATGGTTTTTTATCACACGAAGAGGAACATTATTCTTTGCCTGTTGGAGCTGACAAAGAAAAAACAAGCCATCCTGTTATAGATATGGTAGCCACAGGAAAACATCTTGAAGAAGTTATGAAAGAAGAAGGTGTTAGTCCAAAAATCTTTGCACGTATTATGGGATGGGAAAAGCCGCAGGCTATTTACCGCTGGTATTATGGTGAGACTCTTCCAAGTATTGATACACTTTCTGTTCTTGCTAGGATTTTGAATAGACCGATTGAGAGTCTATTAATTACTAGAGAAATTCACTAATTATAAGCCCCCTTCCCTAGTCTTTCTTAAGCAGTTCCGCAAACGACGATTTTCCATCATAAGGATATTTTTCCAGAATCTCCTTGTGGCAACGAATACGGTCCTGAATATCAAGCAGTTGAGCATAATAAGTCCAGTCTCCAGTCAGGACTGCATTTCGCTGCAGTAGGCGAGCCTTCTGCCTCAGATAAACAATATCTTGTTTTACTTCTCTTACTTCATAAGTTGATTCGATTGCTTTAATTTTATGCACGGATTCTAAGCCACGGATTTCATCAATTTCACTCATTATAATTCTCCCCTCATTTTTTATACCAACTACTGCCACCTAGACAAAGAATCAAATTTCTTGCATTTACAGCAGAATCACTTACATCAACTGGTGACGACGAATTCGAAGTAGAATACCAATTCTTTTTATCTAAAAAAATCACATAACTTAAGTTATTGCATTTTTGAAAAGCATAGCCATCTATTCTTTTTACAGATTTAGATAAAGTTACAGATGTAAGATTGTTACATGCTTCGAAGGCTCTATAATCAATAATCTGTGCATCAATTACAACATCTACCAAACTAGAACAAGAAGAAAAGGCATTAGAAGAAATAGTTTTTACACCAGACATATTTATCTTACTTAGTGATGAACACTTTTCAAAAGCGGACTTTCCTATTACTTCTACATTAGACAAAAGCAATTTTTCAAGCCCAGTATAATAAAATGCATTATTACCTATTGTTTTTAAACTCTTTGGAAATGAAATAGCTTTCAAAGCTCCACAGTATGCGAATGTATATGCCCCAATTGTTACTAACCCTTCAGGTAAAACTACCGAAGTTAGGTTCTTACAATTTTTAAAAACTGAAGTATTTTCTTTTGTCCCACAAATGATATCTAGTCCTGTTGTCCTTGATAAATCCAGAGTAATATTATTATTGGCCTTTTCAATTTTTTCAGCTAATCGCATTAATGAATACTGATTTATTTCCCCAGTTACCTTTACTGTATAACTATCATCAAGATTAGAGAGGTCTAAATTTTGAATAGTATCATCTGTTATTGTCTCCCCATAACTCCAGACTGCATAAAGATGCTTTGAGGTATTATTCTGCAAAGTAAACTTCACAGATTCAGAATCGTTATACTTAACATCACCATTAATTTCTGTAGTCCAACCTTCAAAGGTGTAGCCGCTACGAGTAAATCTATTAGTGATTAGTTTCTGGCTCTGGTTATAAAAGAACACCTGATTATAAGTATTGTTGGTTCCATCATTAGAGTTGAAGATTACCATGAAGCTATCAATATCGTAATAAATCCGGATTACAGTTGAACCATCAGCCGCAACCTTTTTCTGTTCAAAATTCTTATAATGATATCCCGAATAGTTCTTAGACTTCGCCTGAGTAAGAGAATCAGTAGCACCCTGTAAGGCTTCTGAAGCTGCAAGGTTATAGGTCGTAAAATCTTCACTCTGCTTGTAATGCTCAACTGTATATGTAATATCTGAACTTGCCTCCCATTTTGCATAAAGGGTGCAATTTCCAGATAGAATAAGTGGGAAAGTAACAGGATTTAATAAATCCTCATCTGAATACCAGCCTTTTAAGATATAGCCGGTTTTGGTTGATATTGGGGTCTCTAAAATAGAACTTCCACGAATATCAGCAAGCGAACTTCCTCCGTTCGTCTCAAACTGCACTGTGAATATCTGGGCCCATTTTGCATAAAACACAGTCGGTTCTGTCAGAGTATATGGGAATGAAGCTGCTTCTCCGGAAAAGTCTGGAGTTGTATACCAGCCTATAAAGATATTTTCATTTTTAAGAGTGATTGGGGCATCCTTTACTACAGAAGTTTTATAGCCGGCAATTTCAGAGCCACCATTGGTTTCAAAAAGAACCTGATATTTCTGCACCCACTTTGCGTACAGAGTAGTATCTTCCTTAAGCTCATAAGGGAATGTGATTTTATCGCTAGAGAAATCTGATGAAGTATACCAGCCGAGAAACTCTGCATCCTCTTTCTTACAGTCAGGAACCTTCGCAATTATATCAGTTCTATAGGCTTCAATTTCTGTTCCGCCGTTTGTTTCAAAGCTGACTCGGTAAAGCTGAGCTGCATCAATGAACATCAGGTTTTCACAAGACATAACACAAAGAGACATTATGATTGAATAAAAAGCTATAAGAGCTCGTGATAAATATTTCATACCAATACCTCCAGAACTAAAATCTCATTCCCGCTGCAAGGCCAGCACCACACATATAGGGATATCCAAAGCGGATTTCCGGTTCCACATAAAAGCTTCCAAGCGTAAATCTATAGCCCGCAGCGCCGCCTGCGTTAAATACCGTTTTTAATTTTGAATCTACAAGAAGAGAGGAAACCCCAGCCTGAGCTTCCAGATAGATTCCAGAAACCGGCTCCCCGCTAAAGGAAACTATGTAATAGCGTAAAGTGCCTAAAGTTTCGATTGTCAGAATCTGATTCTGTTTTTCATGATAGTCATAACTCAGAAGAACTTTGCCCCCTACAGAAAGTTTCCTCCACAGACTAAAATCAAAAGAAAGACCTGCGGCAGGCGCAATAAACTCTATAGAGTTTTTATTTATCTCTCCAATGCCACCAACTGCTACCTTTTTATAAGAAGATGCATTCCCCAAAAGCTGAGCTGTTTTCTGCGAATATCCGAATTCATAAGTTTTGCGGAAAAGATATGCTCCTGTTTTTACATCCAGCATCCGAACCCGTAAAATAAAACCGCTGTTGAATTCCTCAAGCTTTCCAAAAATTGCAAATCGGGCTCCAAGCCTTTCTGCAACGGAAAGAATAGTTTTCTCGCTTACAACTCCCGAGTTCTGAAACTTCAATTCCTTCTCTGCAATATCCATATGCTCGCGGGTAACAAGTTTGAGTAAGCCATCTTCTGCATAAATTGAATCTGCAAGCTGCTCACGAATATAGAGAGTCATCTTCTGAGTTGGGCTTTCAAAATCATCAATAACAAGAATTGATTTTGCGTCACATTTCTGAACAATGTCTTCTGCTGCCCTCGCAATTACATTATCAATTTTCTCTTTTGCTGATAGAGAAAAATAGCAAAGCGCATAAAAAAGAACTATGACTATTCGTTTATTCATAAGCACCTCCAGATTATTCAAAACACTCTTTGATGAAGCTTTCTTCAAGCAACTCTTCCAGGCGAAAAATTGCACTTCTTTGCATACTTTCCTGATTATAAGCCGCAATCTTCTCGCATTCTCCGTTGAATGAAGCAAAGGTCCGCCCATTTCCGGTAATAACAATTTTGATATTTGGGTAAGCCGAATAAACCTCATTCAGTTTGGCTTCATTCCAGTTCACAGTGGCAGTAAGCTGATAGTGGCCATCAGGAGAAATCAGAAAGCCCTTCTGCATCAATAATTCAGCTATTTTGCTATAGATTGAATTTCCCTTATCTCCAGAGACCTTTACCTGAATTGCTGTAGAAGCCTTCAGAAGCATCAGTTCGTTCATATAGCCATCCATTTTTCTGATAAAGGCTTCAAATTGCTGGCCGCATTTTGGAAATAAAGCAACTGCCTTCTCATAAAGCCCGGAATACTCAGAATAAAAGGGCCTGATTTTAGTAAGAAGCAGTAGTTTCTTGAAGGGCTCCTTTTCGTTATTTGCCAGTTTTGAAAGCTGATTACATTTGTCTTCAAGTCCCTTCATTTTCTGAGTGATAAGGTCCCAGGCTTCTTTGCGATCTATGAAAGCACAAACGAATACCTTCTTTGATTTTGGATCAGTCCAGGCAGCTGTATATTTGACACAGAAAAGCTCCGTATCAGAATGAACAATTACTTTTTCACGTAAATCTGAGCTTGTTCCATTGCTAGCTCCTGCCTGTCGGATTTTCTGATAGCTTTCGGACTCTGCAATAATTGTCTGAGAAAAATAAGCGCTCAATTCTGCAAGTGCAGACTTTTTTGCAGCCGATTCTGTCGCCCCTTCCCCAATGGCTCGCACATATTTTTCTGCGGGAAACTGCTTTTCAAGATTCAGCTTCCAGACTGGAGCAGCCGCATAGCAGAGGGCTGAATACAAAATCAGCAGAGATAGATGCTTCTTCATTTTCATATTCAGCCCTCCTGTCAGCAAAGTTATTCCTTGCCTAGAACCATTGTGTAATTCATCAGATACTGGATTAAATCATCAACAACCTTGTCATCCTCGCCATTAAAAGCTTTCTTTATCTGCTTCTGATACAAGTCCTCATCAAGCGAATAGACCACAAGGTATGTGTATTTTGGCTCACGGCCAGCCTTCTTATCAGCCTTTGTAATTCCGCGGAACCACCAGTCAGCTTCCTTGTTCAGGCCAGAAACTGTAATAGCAGAAGCACGAGCCGAATATCTTTCAACAGTCTCTTCTACATCACCATCGTCCCCTACCAGATGCGCTCCGACAAAATCAGAAATCCCCTGTTTGATAGAAGCAGAAATCTGAGCTCGAGCTTCAACCTGATCAGCCCAATTAGAAACGAAATCCAGATTTTCCCCCTGCTTTGTTACTACCCAAACATGTTTATCAATACCAAGTGCCTTTTGGAGAGCCTTCTGATTTGAAGTAAAAAGCACCTCCTGAACCCAATTCGGCTGAGCGACACCAAAAGCAGTTCCCTTATGCTCAATAATTTCAGTTGGACCTGATACATCCTTCATTTTTGGAGCACTAGCACAGCTCACAAAAGCAAAAACTCCAACCATACACATTGCGAAAAAGCCATTAATCTTTTTCATAGCGATTCCTCCTCGAATTGAATCTAGTATGAATATACGTTCAAGTTATTCCCAAGTCACGGGAACAATTTCACTTTTAAAACCAATCAAATATTTGACAATTGGCCCTGATGTCGTAAAATATAAGTGATCTATATTCCCATTGCACGGGAATGACTTTATATTATCTTGAAACAGAGAGGTTAGAAGATGGCTGTAGACTTCACTGAAAAAGCAAAACGCTTTCAAGCGATTGATGAGATAATTGCATCTGGGCGAAAGCTAAAATGGAATCAGATTATTTCTGAAATGAATGATAAATATGGTCTACAAACCAGTAAATCAGCTTTTTACCGTGACATTGAAGAACTACAAGAGAAATACGGCGCACCTATCGATACAGATTTTGAGTCTTCAGGTTATTTCTACACAGATCCCAAATATCGCCTTCCTCGATTTTACACTGATGAAAATGCAGCTAAAGCCGCAAAGCTTATCAAAACGTTAATGGACATGGTAAAGGGAAATCCGCTTTACAAAGAAGCTCAGGAAGTTTTTGAATCACTTGCAATTGAGAATCATGACCTTACTCTGGAAAATATCAAAATCAATAAAAAGCCAGATAATGACAGAATCATTTTCGTTGGTGCCCCAAATACAAAAGTCCCTGCAGAGACCTGGCGAATTATAGATAAGGCTCTACAGGAAAACCGGGTTATTACTTTTGACTATATCTCGAATGCGGATAAAGAATCAAAGTTTCGGCAGGTTCAACCCTGGCAGCTGATTTTTGATGACGGTAACTGGAACCTGCACGGCCTTGATGTTGTAAAAAATGCGCGCCGCAGATACTCTCTGGAAAAAATCAAAAACCTGAAAATTACAAATGACGTTTTCACTCTTCCAAAAGATTACGATTTCAGAAACATGACCCGCGGTTCCTTTGGATGCATGTGTGACGATGCTTACCTAGATTACAAAATCCACCTTCACGGCTATGCTGCAAGATACGCCCAGACAAAACTCTGGGGAGACAATCAAACTATTACCCCAGACAAAAAAAATCCCGGTCCAGACGGCGATGGCATTATATTGAGTTTCAGAACAAACCAGCTAATGTGCGTTCAACGCTGGGTTTGGAAGTGGGCAGATGAAGCATTTCCGCTAGCACCAAAGGAGCTGGTGGACGATTGGAAGGAAAAATTGGAGAGAGTGAATGCGATAGAATTATAAAACTTTATGAAATGTTTTTTTGAAAAATGTGAGTTACATGCCCTTGGAGCCAACCTAGAGCTTTTTTATATGTATTATTTATTTTTATAATATTTTTCTTTTAACTCTATAGCTTTCATTCTTATATTCTCATCAATTTTATTAGATTTTATAATTCTTTCTAAAGCTGCATTTCCTAAATTACTTCGAATTATTTTTAATCCTTTTGTGACTCTAGATGCGTAACTTTTCTCCGTAAAATTATTTTCTTTTTTAATTTCTTCAATTATTTCTGAATTTGATAGCTGTTTGTAAAATAAATCAAAATATATAACAAAAATTGATTTTCCAACCCTGTTCAGCAAATCATCTAAATTATTATCCGCTGAACTGTCTTGAAAATCTTCAGAATCAAATGAGGATACTCTTGATTTTTTTTCAGTAGAACAAGTTTTATTTTGTTCTTTTATTATACTTTTTATATTGTCCATTATTGCTTGAGCTTTTTGCATTTCTAAAATTATTTTTTCATATGATTCCTGATATTTTTGCCAAATATCTTCACCTACTAAGGCTTCTATATCTATTCGATGTTTGGGAAATGATAAATCATATTTTTCAATTATTTTAATTCTTTTGTCTAAATCTTTTACCATTCTTGTTTTTGGTGATTTTTCAGCATCACTTATAATCCATTCTTTCCAATAAGAATTCCCTTTAGATTGGTTACACTTTCCGCAAGCTGGCACTAAGTTTGCAATTTCTGTTATATATCCTGTATGTCGTTTATTAACTATTAATGGATATAAATGATCCCATTCCGTTTTTGGATCTCCACAATAAACACATGTTACATTTTCTTCTGTTTGTTCAAGAGTTTTAAGGGCATTTCTAATTTCCTCATCAGATGGCTCTATAATTGGTACTATTCCATTATAAAAGGAATTAGTAATACTGGATGATCTTCCCATTATAGTAACGGCTTTAGGCATGTTAAAGATATTCTTTTTCATAATTTATTATTTGACCTTAGATACGCAAACACAAGCAATCAATTGGTTATACCGCACGTAGCTTGACTGCGTGTCGTTTTTGATATGAACATATTCACAGTGCAAAAAGATTTATATATAACACTGGTTTCTATCATTTCTGTTTTTGATTGTTATTTTTTTCTTTGGTTGATACATTCTCAGAGTCTTTTACATTAGACTTAGGTGGAACTTTTTGATGTTGTACATCAGACTGAGAATCGGAAAGAAGTTCTATATCATCAAGCAAGTTGCGAATTTGATTGCATTTGAGTTTTATATTATTGGTATTAAAATCCCCTGCTGATTCTTGTGCAATTCTTGGAGTACTTTTTAAGATTTCAATTTCTTTCTTCAAGGATTCAATTGCCTGTTCTAAAGAGGTAAATCTTGATTCATTAAAATTATCAATTTTATTATTAAGTTCTTTTATAGACTCTTCATTTGACGAAACTTTATCCTGAAGACCTTCTAGTTTCTTAATTCTTTCATCAAATGCATCGGTAGATTTTGCTATAGAATCTACTTTGTCCATCAATCCTATTAATTTTTTTAATGATTCATTTTCGTTTGTATTAATATCATTCATTATCCAACTCCTCTAAATATTTATATTATCAATCTTAGTCACTAATTCATTTAAATAATCATCCATAATACCTGATACCATAATTCTATTCCATTCAAAATCTGTAATTTCACAATTATCTGCGATAGTAGTAAGTGTTTTCTTCCAATTATCAGGATTCCTTGAATAATCAATTTTATCAATATTGTATTTCAAGAAAATATTCATTAATAATTCATAATCTTGATTTTTAAATCTTCTGAAAAGAGACTTGGATTCCCAGAAGTATTCTTTTTCCATGTCATTTCCGTTTCGGTAAAATAATTTTAAGAGCTCCATATTATCTGTATCAAGATTTTCAAGTTTATCGATATTTATAAAATCAATATCTTTTGAAGATTTTTGTTTTATAAAAGTCAGACCTTTTACACCTCTTCGATCTGAGAAATCTTCACAAATCTGACTGTATGCTTTTTCTCTTCTTGTTTCATCATCAATTGTACCTGGTAACCAAGTTCCAAACTGACTCTTTTTGGGATCAATAGTCAATATGTTTTCATTATTCTTTCCATGTAAAATTACGTTGTAAGACAACTCATTTTGCTCGGTAAGAAATTCTGGTTCAATGAGAATCATTTTCTTTCTAGCACGAGTTAAGGCGACAAAGAATCTGTTGAATATGTATCTACTTAATGTACTATGCTTCTTATTTTTGTCGAATATATCATTTAATTGGTATTTGTTGTAACCGATAAAATTATAAACGGCAACATAATCATCTTCATTACCTTTAAAATCTGATATTGTAATTACAGAATCCTTATTAGTAATTTTATTGCTATATTTATCAAAAAGATGGTTACGCTCAAACTCATCTGTTACAAGTAATGTCAATGTTCCATCATTGACAAATTTTAATACCTCTTCAATTTGAGACTCTTTATAAACCACTGCAACATGAGTTGAATCTCCATCTGCTGGCTGTCCAGTAATATAATTGTCATCAAGAGCATCCGTCTTGCCTATATATTCCTTGCGTAACTCGATAAGATGATTAATAAAATTAGCTATGAACTCATTGATTCTGTATGTTTGATTAGAATTATACTTTGCCTCATCTCGAATCTTAAAATCACGCTGCTTTGTCAATAACTTAAAACATGCATCTATCTTATTCAAATCAAGAATTGTAGGATTAATAGTTTGATTCGGGTCACCATAAAAATGTATTTCCATTCCATGATGTTTGCAAGCAATCTTCGAAATAGAATAAATTTGTCTTTCTGTCAAATCTTGAGTTTCATCAATTATTATACTGTGTTGAATATCAGGGTGCTTTTTTGCACATAGATAAGCCATTTGTGCCAAATCATTATCATCTAAGTAGTTATTTTTCTGCAAATAATTATCAATATATTCACATACATTAAAAACGTAGTTTATAAAAACTGGCTCAAGATTTTCATTTCTGAGAGCATTTTCGAAAGCCTTGTTTGACAACTTATTTTTTTCAAGATAGTCCTCATTTATAAATCCAAACAAACCACCTTTATAAATACCTCTGTAAAATGGAGATACAATATTTGAAATCGCTTCGGCACTTTCTACATTATTAGGACACATAGAAATTATTTCTTTTGGTACTTTTTTACCACTTTGCCTTAAATTTCCATTATATTCAGAAACAAGCTCTGAAAAAGTTTTTTCTCCATTGTAGCCACTAAAATTAATGAATTTCTTCCCTAATAAAGATTCTTTACACTCATCTTCAATAAATTCTTGGAAAAAATTTGCTACAGTTCTTACATGAACATCTTTTATTTCTTCTCCAAAGATTGTATTCAAATCATTTTGAATTCTTATAGATAGTTTTTCATTATAGGTTAAATAAACTAAATCGGTCTTACCGCTTTCATATAGATAACTATATTTTTCTACACTAACAGACGTTTTCCCGCTACCAGCACAACCTTTTGTCAAAGTTGGACTTCCCTCATAATATGCGGCCTGTTTTTGGTTTTCATTTAATAAAGGTATAGAACTTAATTTTCTGGGATTGTTAACATCAAAGATGAAATAAGAATCTTTTGCTGAATTTATATACTTTCCAGAAGAAATTGCATCATATATATCGTGATGTCCAAAATCAATGATTTTAAATTCATTGTTATTAAAAGCATTATAATCGAGAAGAATTCTATATGAATCTTTATGCGATTTAGCACATAAAGATGCCAAGCTTATATCACCAGCTAGTTTTTCATAATGATGTAAAACTAAATCATTAAGCAAGTCTTCATCAGGTAATGTAGCCAACTGTGTTAATCGTTCTATAACGGCATCACGTAATAAATTATCAGCACCTTTATTTGCAACAAGTTTCTGAAAGTTTTTGTCATTGACATAAATATTTCGTTTTATTTTTCTTTTTGATTTTTTCTCATCAGTTGATACAAAGAAATTTTCTTCTTTATAGTCAGGTTCTTCCTGAGTTTCCTCTGTTGTAGATTCTTTAGCAGGGGGAATTGGCTTTTTATTATGTTTACTTATCTCTGCTTTATCATCAGCAGAATTGGAAGACGTCTCTGCTTTTTTTTCAGTCGGTAATAACGATTGAAATATGTCATGTGTAACTTTTTCTGAAAAATCCTGATTTATTTCTACATCTTTTTCCCATACCATTGTATGGTCTCTTGTATTTATATGGAAATTGTAAATTTTCTTTTTTGCATATTTAAATTCATCATCAATAAGTCCTTTATTACCAGGTATGTGATACCTAACTTTTGGAGGATCAACAATTTCATTTGAGTTTTCATTATTCACAATAATATAAGCAAATCCAGCAAATGCCTCATACATATGATTTTTTTTCTCTTCGTATATGCTTTTATTACATATTACAATCGGCAGATCAAAATCATAATTACCATCACTAGTTTCTTCTTTAAATTTAGAGAAAGGCATGTATTTTTCATTAATAGGAAAGTCATATGATTCTTTGTCTACATAATCATTCTCAATAAAATCTCTGATAATCTTAGGAGGTTTAACAGAAGAAGGTTTATCACAATAGAGTTCAATCTGAAGTAAATGCTGTGAAACGACAAAAACAATATCAACTCTATAAATTCTATCTTCTATATCTTTTTTGTGGTTTTCAAATCTTACAAAAGCAAAATTACGATCTTCTGAAAGCTTAATTATTAATTCTTCTTCGCAATCATCTTCATCATAAATTATCTCATTATGTTCACAAATCATTGATTCGGACTTTGTAAAGTTTCCAGAAAGCCATATTGAAAAAACATCGATAAAATTTTCAAGAGAAAAATCTTTCTTTAAATATAATCTATTGGAACAAAGCAATAAAAATTCGTCTTTCATCGGGTCCAACTCCTTTTATAAGCAAAACAATTATTTAGATTTTAAAGTAATTAACACAACAGACTTTTCTTACGCCATCTAGTGGGCAGTTCACATAACATAGATTATATGCATTCTAGATAAAAGTTTGGCCTAAAAGTATAAGACTTTTACTAGAATTAATATTTAAAATTATAGCATAAAATATGTTATAAAGATAGGATTTTATATACACGAAAAATACTCTAGTTATTTTCAAAGTTTTCATATATTGCTTCTCCCAACAATATTGTTTTTTTTTGCATATTCATTTCTTTTCGCAGCATTAATTCCAGCATTTAGAACTCCATCACAAACAGCAATGGTTATAACTGAATCATCTGTAATGAGGGAGTCTTCAGAGAAAATTGGAAATGAATTAGTTTTGATATTGTGTCATTCATAAGGCTGACCGATTATGCCACCTATAATTGCTCCGTATATAATGATCCTCCTGGAAGATTAATTTCAATTACCTTTTACAAAATATTGATATTAGAGTCCCAAGTCACGGGAATACATTTAATTTCCACATGACTGTATTTTTCTGTTGTTTCAATAATCGCTTTTGATAAGTCAGATTCATCGCTCATAAAAAGGAGATCGCCGTTTTGTAAAATGCTTTTGTTCATCTCTGCCCCTAATACTTCACTCTCATTCTTCCGAACGCTTTGAATCTTAAATCTTCTTCTGGATAATCACGATAAGTAACACCGTCAATATCATTTATGCCATCGCCATTTGTATCTTTCTGAGTACTGTCTATAAAATAGATTCTTCCGTTTTCAAACTTTTCAAAAAGTGCTATGTGAGTTACAGAATTACTACCAGCCTCTCCCATAAAAATCAGATTGCCCTTCTTCAATTCACTCTTTGCAATGTGAGTTGATGCATTCGTATACATGTAATTTGCGGTCATGTCAGAAACCAAAAGCTGGTACTTTGTATCTACCAGAGCATATTTATAGCACATGATTATAAGACCGGAACAGTCTATCTTAATTGCACGAACCGGGTCCTGTCCTCCCAAATGATATTCTGTATCTGACTGTTCATATAATTCCGCAAAGCTATAAGCTCGTTCTGATATTTCATCAGGCGCATCGATTTCTGTAAAAGATGTTTTATCGTCAGTTCCGTTATTACATGAGATGATTAAAAAAGACAAAGCAGCAATCAGATATCTTCTTATTTTCATCCTACTTCCCTACAATTACTTGCCCTGCAAATGCCAGCCCTACTCCTACAACCACGCTCAGTGCAACATATAAAACAGCAAGGCCGATATGTCCTGTCTTGATAAGAGTCTCTGTTTCTAAAGCAAAGGTTGAGAAAGTTGTAAAGCCGCCGCACAAGCCGGTCTTTATAAAGAGTACAGTTTTTGGCGATAGGGAACTATTCTTTACTGCAAGAGCTGCAATCAGTCCAATAACAAAACAGCCCAGAAGATTTATCACCAGAGTTTTTACCGGAAAAGAAAATGGTTCTTTGAGAGGAATCAGCCCTATCAGATATCTGAGGCAAGCACCGATTCCGCCGCCTAAAGCTACTACTAAACAATTCAACATATAATCCTACTTTGCAACCTGCATGGCCATGTACATTCTCATCTTAACATCTTTGTTGCGGGTGTTGAAGATGTGTTCATAGTAGTCTGTCCAGGTGTAGGTTTGCCAGCAGCCGAAGTCGTCGATGTAGCCTTCGGTTTTAGAAGGTCCTGCGAAGTAAACTCCATTGATTTGATTTGCTTCGTACATTGATGAGTAGCCTTTCTGTGCTTATCCTAATATTCGGATAACTGGCATTATCCTAGCAAATTTATTATCCTCATAATTTCCACTATCTGCTTATAGTATAAACAAATAAAAATGAAAATATGAGGATAAAATATACAAGAGTCAAACCATTAGAAGATAATTTTGGCCCTTACCTCACAAGAGAAAACTGAGGTTTCTGTGTTGTGCGTATTGCCAATAAATAAAAATTATCAGTTAAAATCAATCAAAAAGACTTGTCACATCTGGCAAGTCTTTTTGATCTTAAAAAAAATGCAGTGTAACCGCCACACTAAAGTATGCGGAAAAATCGACAGCGTAAAAAATCCTCTTGCAGGAAAAATCACAGCAGATTCAATCGGTCAGATAATTATGGAAGAAGAAATCTGCGATAAATCAAAAACGCAAATTATCTGCAAAGAATAAAATATCAGGAGAAATAAAATGGCAATTACAGTAAATCTTCGTTACACAGGAAGACTTCCAGAATAAAAATATGAGCTTCAGTCCTACTTGGGCTGAAGCTCCTTTGTGCGATTATCTTCCGGTTTATTCTTCCATCAAGGATTATGTATTACATTTCTCTTTCCACTATTGGCAGTTCCTCTTACTTCTTCGTGGTAAAAGTAATCTACAATTGTTGGATGTCCTTTCTCTACTCTCTCATACGGAGTTTCATTATCAACAAACCTGCAATCATACTTTTTAGCCAGCTCTTCTGCTTTCTTTTCCAGCGCTTCAAAATAGCTGCGGTTCTTTTTGTTATAAATTTCGTCATACAGTGGCACCAGATCCGGATGTTTATCGGAAATGTATTTCATGATATCTGCCTTAAAACCTCCGCGAAGATTCAGATTCTCAAGCCATACAAGGTCACACTGATCTTTTGTCCTGTCTATGATTGCTTCTATATCCGTAATCCCCGGGAACACGGGTGAAATGAAGCAAATTGTACGAATGCCTGCCGCATATACCTCTTTCATTGCAGCAAGCCTTCTTTCTATGCTTACTGCCGCATCCATATCATCTTTAAACTCTTCATCAAGAGTATTGATTGACCATGATACTGTAAGTCTGCTATTTTCATTGATCTCTTTTAGCAGATCCAGATCTCTTAGTACAAGGTCTGACTTTGTGCAGATAAGTATGTCCGCACCACTGTCCTTTAGTTCTTCCAGAAGTCTTCTTGTATTTTTATATGTTTTCTCTAGCGGATTATAACCATCCGTAACTGTTCCAATAATCACCTTCTGGCCGGCATATTTCTTTGGATTCTTTATTTCAGGCCAGTCTTTCACATCCATGAAAGTTCCCCATTCCTCCGTATGCCCTGTAAAGCGTTTCATAAAAGATGCGTAGCAGTATTTACAGGCATGGGGACACCCCACATAGGGATTCACCGAATATCCTCCAATAGGAGTATTCGATTTTGTCATTACACTTTTTGTTTCTATATGATTTACTTTGATTTCTGGTTGTTCCATATCCTCTGTTCCTCCAGCACTTTGTTAAAAGCATCCGGCATTTCCTGTATCATTTCTTCTCCCATAATCGGAACAAGATCTTCTTTCCAGAATACAGGAATGTTCAGTTCATGAGCCTGTTCTGTCAATGAATAAACCCACCCGGGATCTGTTTTAACAGTCCTGCTCTTTGCACCTGTCATGGTTCCCACCACAATCCAGTCAATGCCTGTAAGATCAACCTTACCCGGATTATCGAACAAAGGCTCAAAGGTAACATGATATTTTTTTGCCTTCACATTGCTCCGTAGTGCATCAATACGCCATAACTCAGACTTTCTCGTAACTGTAACGCCAAACCATGCATTATCAAGATTTGTTTCAAAAGACAGAAGATCCGGTCGTTTGGTAAGAAAAAGAAACTGGTGCTGAGGATTCTCTGCTATCTTTTTAAAGACTTCCTCTCGCCATTCCTCATGCCAGCCCGAGAGATCGCTCATACCGGTCAGCAGAAAATTCTGCGGCTTTTTCTTTTCCATCATACGAAGCTTGCCTTGAAAAAACTGTGGCTTTTCAAAATCATCTATGATGTGATAACGCCTCGTATTGTTTCTGGCATAGCAGTACGGACATCCAACAGTGCACCCTATAACAAGATTCATGTTCTGAATCTGATCTTTAATACAGATACTCATTTGTCACTCCATTCCTCAAGGTTTACCCTGATGCGGTTAAGATACTCTTCAAACTGAAGAATCTCTTTATCCGTAAAATCACGATAATAAATATTCCCCATCTCATTGGATACGGAGTCATAAGCTTCTTTAAGTTCTTTGGTTTTATCTGTGAGGAACAGAAGAGTTTTTCTCTTATCAGCTTCATCCGTTTTGCGGCTTATCAGTCCGTTTTTTTCCATCCGCTCAAGCATGGTCGTAAGTGAAGTAATTGCAAGTCCGCTTTTCTCGGAAATAATTTTAATAGGAACACCATCTTCCTGCCATAAGACATAAAGAATTCTTCCCTGAGCTCCGTTAAATGCATCAATGTTTTTTTCTGCCAGTATCCTTTCAAATATACGATCACCCAGCTGTTTTATTTTTGTAACAAGAAATCCACCATTTGTTTTCATAATTAAATACTCCTATATCGTAGTTTTATACTACCATATAGGAGTATTTATATCAAGCACATATATCATAACTTCCAATTTTGTGTTCCAGCATTCATCACGACAAACAGGAATTTGTATCACAGAACCATCAGCAATGTTCCAGCTCCAATCAGGATACACCCTATCACTGACTTAAAAGTAAATTCTTCATGCAGAAAAACAAACGCCAGTATCAGCGTAATGACAACGGACAACTTATCAATCGGGACGACTTTTGAAGCGTCTCCCATCTGCAAGGCCTTGTAATAGCAAAGCCATGAGGCACCAGTAGCAAGGCCGGACAGAATCAGGAAAATCCAGCATTTCTGGCTAATGTCTTTTATTCCGGCTTGCTGATGAGTAATAAATACCATTCCCCATGCCATGATAACAACAACCATCGTACGGATCGCAGTAGCCAGATTCGATCCGACACCTTCAATTCCTATCTTTGCCAATATTGATGTCAGTGCGGCAAAGATTGCCGAACCAAGCGCTAATAAAAACCACATAGTGATACTCCTTCAAATCCCGATTTATCAATTTAATATGCTAATAATCATACTACAATTCTTGGTACAATGACAAACTGATATTGACTTATGTCTTTAATAAATGTGTAGTCAGAAAAAGGAAGCAATCAGTCTGATTGCTTCCTCATAAATCTAAATTATCATAGAATACCCATATTTACAGAAAAAATTTCAAACTCTCACAGAAGATCCAAAATCCGAACCGCTGTTTGCGTTATAGAAAGTGGCAGAAACAACTATGAGCGGTTTAATCTGGCCTTTTGAAATCATATTGTCAAAGACGTTTTTGATTTCCGATGAGGCTAGATTGAAAGCGGCCGTCAAAGACCTCTTTTGGGAAAATGTGACTGTATGTAACCCGCCAGACTTCATCTAAAAGAGTATACCATTCATATCCGTCTTCTTTTCTAACGTATCCGCAAATTAAATTTAAGTTTAGCTAATTATTGCACACATTAAATCCATTCTCCACGAATTTTATAAGGCGTAATTTCAATATTCCATGGAAGAAGTTTTTTCCAGTCCTCTTTTGTCTCACAGAAAAGTGCTTATTCAAAAACATTCCTGAGATAGTCTTTTGAATTCAGGCCGTTAAGTTTGTTTATAGCTGTTTGAAAAGAAACCTTTTGCAGATACAGATGATATTGTACCGAATAAAATCGTTATATATAGAAGAAAGTTGCGCATTTTTGTCATAATTCCTGCTCCTTATTTTATTGCTTTGTCCAGCTTGTATCCTGAGCTGCACCGAATGCCAGATAGCCATGTAATCTTAATGATGTTGTTGAAATACTTGTGATTGTATATTGCTTTCCTTCAAGATAGTCTTCACTACAATTTGAAAGTGTCAGGAACTTACCGTAACTGTTTTCAAAGCTGGTCCATTCAAAGGTACTTTTCTGCAGTATTGAACCATTCTTGTAAACTTTAAGTTCACCAGTCTTATCTGCATTAAAGACAAGATAAGAGTTCCCGTCTTCCCAGCGACCCATTAACTTGTAATCAAGAGCTGAACCACTGAATCCTTCTACTGTAACTGTGATACTGCATGACCAGCTTTTAGAACTGTCATCCCAGTCAATGGCTTTTACGATTGCAGAACCAGGTCCAATCGCTGTAAGACTTCCACTTCCAAGTTCAACCACATCAGAGCCGCTCTGAATCTCGTGGTAAACTGAACTTTCACCAATCAATGAAGCAAGATTTACTGTATCTCCTACCTTCATTGAATATGAAGTGACAGAACTAAAATCCAGAGCTGAAGCATATCCTACGTCTTCTGAACCACTGTTTTCTGTCTGCTTATAAGTTGCATAAAGAGTCACAGTTGAAGTTACTTTGAATGAAGCACCTGCTGCATAGGCAGTTCCACTTCCATCTGCACTGGTATTCCATTTATCAAACTCGTAACCAGCTCCGTTCTCGCCATAACTGTTTCTTTGATAGCGGGTCATTTCTGTCGCACAAGAAGGAAGAGTTATATTCTGTCCTTCGTTTGCTTTCATTGATGAAGGCGCTGTGTTCTCTGTTATATCACAATAAATAACCTCGTCAGTATCTTCCGGAAAGTTCAAATCAAAAGAAACTGTATATTCTGTTGTGTTTACAGATGGCTGAGTTTCATTCTGATTTCCGTCGTCTGCTGTATTCATCTGACAGGATGCCAGTAATGCAAACACACTGACTGCTGCTATAGTTTTAATTACTTCTTTCATTTCAAATACTCCTCTTAAGTTGCTTATATATAGAAGAAAGTTACTCTTCTGTTTTAGCTAATATTTCTTCCTGCTTTTTCAAGATTTCCCAGATTACTGCTGGCCTTACTTCCAGTTTATTTTTCTCGCATACTGAAATTGCCCACATTCCGTTTTCCATTGCAGTTCCCATTTTGAAGCATCTTCGATATGCAGTTTCATCAAGCGGAATTATCTGTGTCTTTCCTTTTATGAGAGGAAGGGTGTCTTCTTCCAGTATGATGTTGTCATCAATCTCGTCTGCTGTATAAATCTGCTTCTTTGTTCTGACAAAGACTAAGTCCGGGTAGCGTTCTAAAAACTCTGACCAGGTTTCTGTTATTTCTTTGCTCATAACTCCCCCATGTCTCTGTAGCGGATATTTCCCAAATCTTTTTTAACAGATTTAGAAACCACTGTGTAAATCAGATCTTTATCATCCGATTGTTCGTAGCGGACAATATCCAGATTTACAACTTCATCACCTATATAAACCAGCACTCTTCTTTTCTCGCCGTTGCCGCTAATCAGAAATTCACAACCAAAAGGCTTTTTTTCATCTCCGTGATATAAAGCCTTTTCCATACTGTACTTGTATACATCCTTATAAACTGCTACCTGAGATTTGGAATCAAACTTGAGTACCTGTTCTCCACCGTCATCATCAATACAGTTAAAACCGAGCGGGTACATCTTCATCTGCTGCCCCAGATACTTTTCTTCTTCTGTAGGCTTAAGCAAAAAGTATGCTCCGCTTATCACAAAGAAAAGACAAATTATTCCGAATATCTTACCGAGATTTTTTAACAGGTTTATCAGTACCATAAGCCTTAGCCTCCTTTGCTACCATCAGGTCAGAAGAATCCACGTACAAGTTATCAAAGGATTCGATATGATACTGACCGCCCCTGCGAATCAGTTCCCGCAGGTATTTATTTACTGACATGTTGCATTGAGCAGCATGTTTTTCCAAAAGTTCAGCTTCTTCAATCGGAAGATTCACTGTGTAGTGCTTGGTTTTTGATCCGGTGGCTTTTCTGCCTGATCCCGGACGTGCTCCACCTCTTTTTTCTTCTGGCATCCATCTCCTCCTGTGCGAGGCCGCCTGTATGTGCGGTCACTTTGATATAATTACTAACTTTTTCAAACCTAAATATAATATAAGCACACCTGGGCTATTTGTCAATGAAATAATTACTAATTTTTTCAAAAATCCTATTTTATTTTATATCTCTACATTTTTATTTTCTTATATGTACTACTTGATGTTTTTGTATACATTCTGTATATTATAAATGTAACAAACGAAATCGCCTGCCCAAGGTTAGGTTTTGTTTTGAAAGAAAAAGAAGAATTTGCCCGTCATGACCCGGACAAGTCTCAAAAATTTTACTGGCTAGCAGTTTTAAACTGGTTTGTGCCAATTTGCCTTGTTTTTACAGGGTTAATAATCACTACACAAAAATTTGCACCCCTGATGAACTACGACCCGAACGTTGTAGGTCATCCAGTTTTCACTACCAAAGATGGATACAGAGTTTACAATCCTCTTGTATTCATAATTGGCATGATGAAGTATGCCTTTAATGAAACTTATTCAGAATACTTCTTTCAGGCTATTCCCCCAGCCTTCTTCTGTCTGATTTCTGCGATTGTTCTTTTTGTGCTCACAAGTATTTTTGTAAATGCACATCAGAAAAATCAGCACATTCACGGAACTGCCCGTTTTGCTACCCGTAAAGACCTTAAGAAATACGGAATGCTTCAGCAGCATGGGGTTGTATGCGGTGAACTTTCAGAAGCAAGAGTGAATTACAAAATTGATGCAGAAAAAGCAGCTCTCACTCTTCACTGTAAGAAACCGGCACCTCTTGTCTGTCATTCGGGAAGAACAAATACTCTTTTGATTGCTCCTACCCGTTCGGGAAAAGGTGTTTCCTGCATAATTCCAACTCTATTGAATTACGGGATTCCGGTTTACAAGTGGATAAAGAAAAAGATTCTCTTCTTCAAAATCAGGACAAAGAAAGAAGTGAGCGGAAGAGGCAGTGTAGTTGTCTTTGACCCAAAGGGTGAAAACTGGGCAGCAACTGCAGGCTATCGTTCTAAGTTCAGCCGTGTAATCCCTTTCCGTCCTCTGGACCCGGATAATAAAACTGCTCATTACAATCCAATCTGGGAAATTCCAGATTCCCCTAGTGAAGCCTTCAGCTGGGCTGATACTATCGGCGAAATCTTCTTTGGTGGAGACACAGCAAAAGCAGCCACCGATGGTGCAACACAGTACTTCAACAATACTGCCCGCGACATTTTCTCTGGAGTTGTAATGCATGTTCGCTTTTCAAAAGACATTCCCTGGAAAGATAAGAATCTTGCCACCGTTCTTCATATTTTCTCATCTTCAACAAAGGATGATGAAAAGGAAGGCGAAGAAGAAAACTCAAAGGGGCCAGGCTGGGAAATGCTTGAAGCCATGATTAATGCTGACCACGGAAATGAACAAATCCATCAGCTGATTGTGGAAGCTGCAAACCGAAGCAAAATTCAGACACCTAAAGAGAGGGCATCCACCTACTCTACTGTCTTTAGTAAGATTTCGCTTTTCCAGGACCCACTTCTGGCACAGGCAACAGCATATTCAGATTTTAGCGTTGATGATTTTATCAATTCCAAGAACGGAATCAGTTTGTACCTGATTGTTCCCTACAACCATATCAAACGAATCAGTCCGGTCTTCAGAATGATAATCACCTTTATGATTAAGAAGTTCTCGGCTGGTGAAACAAACGCGAATGAAGTAAAGCTTAAGATTCCTTGTCTTTTCCTTCTCGACGAATTCCCTGTGCTTGGATTTTTTCCTGACATCGCGTTAAATGCTGGAATTTTGGCAGGTTATGGGGTCACCTTCTTTATAGTCTGCCAGGCCTTGAATCAGATTATCGATGTTTACGGCGAAAACCATCCTTTTCTGGATCACTGTAAAACAATCATCCTTTATGCACCCGGTTCACTTAAAGATGCAAGAACCTTTAGTGAATCAATCGGAAACCGTTCGGTGCTTCTGGATAACATCAGCGCAAGCGGAAATAAGTTTCAGGTGGGTTTTAACAATATTTCCCGTTCAAGTCAGGAAACAAGCACTTCACTTATCAATCCTGATGAGCTGATGAAGCTGGAGTTCAGCCGGGCAATTATCATGAATCAGGGAATGCCGCCTTATAAGGGCAAGAAGGTTGTGTACTACGAAGACCCGCGTTTTAAGACAAAGGCCTTTATGCCGGTTCCTGATTTTAAGGTGATTATGAATCAGATAAAGGGATTACCAAGTAATAGAAGGACTAAGAAGCAGGCGGGGGCGTTGCGGGGGTGTCCCCCGCTAGAAGGGGTAGCGACCAACGAAGTGGGCGCGCAGGGGGAGACTTCCCCCTCCTCTAAAGACCTGATTCTGAACACTAAGCCTGTAGAAAAGGAAAGCACTCAGCAGGCAATTGAAAGAATTGAAGCCATTGATGTAATCAGAGTTATTCCGGCTGATTATGACGTTTTCGCGGAGGACTAGAGCATGGGAAAAAATGAAGATGAAAAACCTGGACGTCTTGGTTCAACTGCGTCCGTAAGATTCAAGCCGCATACTGAATACCTTTTGGACTTGAAGAAAGATGAACTTGGAAAAAGCAGATCAGACACAATCAGATACATTGTGGACTGCTATTTTGATAAAGAGGTTCAGGACCCGGAACTCATTTTTGCGTCCTTAAACGACACAAAGCAGAGGGTTCAGGAGCTTGAGCGCCGTTTGAATCTGATAATGGTAGTTTTACTTGAACAGACAAAACGGCAGATACAGATGCTTCCTAATCGTAAGGCGGTTCCAGACGACGTAGCCGAAATCGAATTCGACAGATTCCTTGAGGCTGTGGAGCAGGAAATCAAAAAAAGCGACAGAGGAAGCATTGAATCAATGGTGCTGGATATTTACCAGCGCAGTGCAATGGGAGGTAACTAATTGGCTGGCATTGAAGGGTTCCAACAGCAGGTTAAGCAGGACAAGTGGATCCGTAACCTGGAAGATGATATGAAGCTGATCATCCCCTACATTGAAGACAAACGTGTTACCGACATTGCTATCGGAATTGGCGGAGAGCTGATTGTTGAAGGCATGGGCATGGGTAAGCAGTTCACCGGTATTTACTTCGATGATGCTACAACGACCCGCATTATCTATGCTTCTGCCGCAGTACTGGGAGTTACAATCGATCCTGATAACCCGATTGTTGAAGGTGTTCTTCCTAACTGGAAAATCCGTATTGAAGGGATTCTTCCTCCAAGGGCAACTGAAAACCCGATGTTCTTTATCCGCCGGCCACCGGCAACTGTCTTTAAGATGGAAAGCTATGTGGAAGGCGGAAGAATGACTCAGGAACAGTATGACCTTCTGGTAAAGCATATCCAGAAAAGAAGTAACATCATCATCGGTGGGGAAACAGGTTCGGGTAAAACAACACTGCTCAATGCCATTATCGATAAAATGCGCGAGTTTACGCCGGATGACCGCTTTTACATTGTAGAAGACGCCGGTGAAATTCAGTGCCATGCGCGGGACAGAGTAAACATCTGGGCCGCGGGTAAAGACACCCTGAAGGCGGTAGGAATTGCCTTGCGCTGTAATGTTTCAAGAATCATCTTTGGAGAGCTTCGCTACGGAGATGTAACTAACGAGGTTCTTAAAGCATGGAACACCGGACATACAGGAAACGCAAGTACAATCCACGCCGACAGTTGTCTGACCATGATTTCCAGAATCAAAGATTTGCTGAGGGAAGTTATTCCCGGCGAATTACCGGACATTGCACAAAGCGTGCAGCTTCTGGTTCATCTTAAACCGACCAATAACGGGCCGGTGGTAGATGAGATTCTTGAAACCAGCCAACTATCGAAGAACCGTTAAAAAAAAGGCTGCAACAGCGGGCTTTTTTAGGTTCAACAAGAAAATGGCTCCGAGCGAGACTAGCGAGCGAGGGCCAACTATCGAAGAGATAAAAGGGAACTAACGAAAAAAAGGGATTTCATTTTTACAAGATTTTCAAATTGTCAAAGGAGAAACAAATGAAATCTAATTTTTTTAAGTCTTTGAAAAAGACATGTGCATCTAAGAAGTTTTGGGCAATCGCAGCAGTATTTGCGCTTTGCGTCATTCCTACATTCGCCGCTTCTGGCGGTGACTCAATTGTTGAGCTTGATAACTGGGCAGACAAGATTCTTGAACTCTTCCAGTCGTCATGGGTAAAAGCAATTCTTCTGGTTGCTTTAATTGTGGAAGCTATCGGAATGGTCCTTGCTGGTCAGCAGGGTGGCGGCGGTCAGATGATTAAGAAGTTCGCACCATGGATTATCGGTACAATCATTCTTCTTTCGGCTTCAAGTATCTGCTCATACTTCCTTGGAGACCTTTCGTTCGAAGTTTCTCTGGCTCCGATGGTACAGGAAACTGTATCCGCAATGGCGTAAGACAAAGCATCCGGTGGAAAAGCTGCCGGATGCACAGGAGTCAGCATGAACGATATCAGTGTTTATGATTATTCGACACCCGTTCATAGAGTTTTGCTGGAACCGAATCTGCTTTTGGGCATTGGAATAATGCCTGCAATGCTGATTCTGGTTCTGACAATTGTACTGATGAACGTTGTAAGTATCTGGTGCGTAACAATCGGTGTGATTTTATATGTTGCAGCAAAAATGGTCTGCAAAAACGACCCTTATGCGCTCACTGTAATTTTTGACCGGCTTATGGCACCGGATATTTGGAGGGCAGATTGAAAATACCACATTTAGATTTACAGAAATTCAAAGAACCTCAGAACCAGCTCAAGTACGTACTTCCCTGGAGCTTTATTATCCAGCCGGGAGTATGTCTTCTTAAAAACGGAGCAATCATGACGACTTATCAGGTGGAATATCCTGATTTGGAATCTTCCTCTGCTCCAGAAATTGCAAGCATGGCGTCTCTCTTTAACAGAACAGCTATGACACTTGCACAGAATGAAGGCTGGGCTCTCTTCTTTGATGTAAAGCGATATAAAACAAAGGACTATCCTGCAGGAGAGTTTTCAAATCTTACAGGCTGGCTGATTGATCAGCGCAGAGCAGAAAACTATCACAAGTTCGGAGAACATTTTACAACTGAATATTACATCACCTTTGTGTATCAGCTTCCAAGTGATATTGATTCAAAGACAAACGGTCTCTTCTTCAAAAACACAAAGAAGCAGACAAAAGCAAAGTCTCAGTTTGTAAAGCATGAAAATCTTCCCAAGATTCAGAAAGAGGTTGAAAACTTCCTTGATGAATGCGAAAAGGTAATGGGAACTCTGGCTGTAAAGCTCTGGATTCACCGCCTTGATAACTCAGAACTTTTTTCATACATCAAAAGCTCAGTCTCGCTGAATAATCAGCAGCTGGTCTACCCGGAAGATACCTTCTTCTTTCTCGACAACTACCTTTGTGATATGGACGTGCGTAATTCCCAGCCGCTTAAAATTGGGGAGTTCTATGTACCTGTTATGGCTATTATGGATTTTCCAAATAAAACTTACCCTGCCATTTTTGACGGCTTGAACCGCACGATGACAGAGTTCCGCTGGACTACCCGCTTCATTCCGCTTTCAAAGGATAAATCTGCAAAGGAAGCGGAAAAATACCAGAACCGTTTCTACTCTGCACGTAAGTCAGGAATGACACTCTTCACCGAAATGGCGATGAACGTGGAAATCGACAAGGAAAATAAAGGCGCTCTTGAAATGGAAGCTCAGGCTTCTGACATTCAGGGTGATATTGCACTTGGCGAATACGTTCTGGGCTATTACACCTCAAACCTTATGGTCTGGGACAGAAAGCTTGAGTTTGCTAAGGAGAAAGCCCGCAAGTTGCAGCAGGTTGTTCGTGCCTGCGGATTTTCAGTAAAGGAAGAAACCTTTAACAACTGTCAGGCTTGGCTTGGAATGATGCCGGGTAACGTTTATGCAAATATCCGTCGCCCACTCATTTCTACAAAGAACTTTTCAAACATCATTCCGCTTAGTTCTGCATGGCAGGGAATGCTCTACAACGATTTTACAGAAGAAACCTGCGGAAGTGCAGTTCCGCTTTGTACCTGCTCGACAAGTTATGGAACGCCCTTCTTTTTGAATCTGAATGTCCGCGATGTAGGTCACACCTTCGTCTTCGGTCCGACAGGTGCGGGTAAGTCTACCCTGCTCGCTTTACTTATGGCTTCGGCCACAAAGTACAAGGATGCAAACATCATCTGTATTGATAAGCAGCTTTCGAGCCGTGCCTTTATGGTTGGCGGTGGCGGAATCTATGTAGAACCGGGAAAGGATGCTGTAGCCTTTCAGCCGCTTTCTGAACTCAAAGGTCCGGATGAAGGAACGGAAGCTGAATATAACGAAAGCCTTATGTGGTGTCAGCAGTTTATCGAAGGGCTCTTGAGTCAGCAGAACATAGAGACTACGCCAGAGATGAGCAAGGTAATTTCGGAAACCTTGCGACTTATTTCACTCAAGGAAAAAAGCCGCAGAACCCTTACCACTTTCCAGCAGTATGCAACCTATGCAGACCCGGAAAACGGGACAAACACAATCCGTATCGGTCTAGACCCATACTGTACCGGTGGCCAGTTCGGTTCAATTTTTGATTCAGATGAAACAAACCTGCCTCTTTCAAAACTGGTAACAATCGAAATGGGAAGTTTAATGCGTCTTAGCGAAAAGGCCGTTGCCCCTGCCCTTATGTACATCTTCAGATATCTGGAAAAACTCTGGAATGTACCGGCAGGACAGAAGCAGCCGCTCACCTTCCTTTTCCTTGATGAAGCATGGCTTTACCTTCAGCATCCGATTTTTGCGGGCTTCTTGCAGGAATGGCTTCGCACCCTCCGTAAGAAAAAGGTTTTCTGTATTTTCGCAACCCAGGAAGTAGCCGATGCTGCAAAATCATCTTTGAGCGATACAATCGCCCAGCAGTGTCTTACTAAGATCTACCTTGCAGATGAAAGTGCAACCAGCCCGGGACTTATGGAGAGCTACCGCTATTTCGGACTTACAGATTCCGAGATCCTTGCCCTGAGCAATGCAACCATGAAAAGGGATTACTACTTTAAGAATCCTAACGGCTGCAGAATGTTCACTCTGGACTTGGATGCCTTTCAGCTCGCTTTGATATCTCCAGACCATGAAATGCTGGATAAGATTGAAGCACAGAAAGGACGAAACACAATGGTGCCATTGGCTTTTGACATACTGGAAGCAACCAGACAAAAGATGGCAGATTTAGGGCGGGATACCAGAAGCCTGGAGTACGAAAAGTACAAGAGGATGCTGGAAGAATAAATATGAAAAACAACATGAGGAGTACCTATGAAATTAAAAAGAACAGTTATTGCAATTATTTTGAGTACAAGCATAGCCGTAAGCAGTGTAAGTGCAACCGGCTACCCCGTATTCGATATTTCCGGCTGGCTTACGGCCATCGACCAGTTATATCAGCAGTACGACATGGTTATGAACACCATTACTCAAATCGAAAATCAATATCAGCAGATTCAGCAGGCAGTAGAAAGAGCTAAGTCTATCGACTGGGACAATATCCGTTTTGACGGTGACTTTGATATTCGAAATGACATTAAGGATGCCAACAAACGCGTGAACAAGCTTTTGAACCAAACGCGGCAGATTAAGAACACCCTGACCAGTTCGAACATTGACTGTGGAAACGGCCGCTACTCTCTTGCAGACCTCTGCGGGATGGGAAGCCCGGATCACAACTTTTTCAGTGCCTGTAAGGATGTAGAAGCATACATGACAGACAGCATGAAGTTTTCAATCGATGCTATCGAAGGAAATCTGACTGAAAAGCAAAAAATGATGATCTGGCGTAAATACGGAATCAGCCCGAAGAATTATCTTTTTGTTCAGCAGTCTGTAGCGCAGGTAAAAACTCAGGCATCAAAGCTTATGGCAAAGGCAACGGATGAGGCGGTTCAGCTTCAGCGCGAGGATAGAATTGCAAAAACAAATGCGATTATTCAGGCAGCATATGCCCAGACCGACTCAGATGGAAACATGACCCAGGGAGCTGCAAACGAGGCAAATCTTTATCTTTCTCAGCAGGTGGTGGATGGTCTTATGAGCCTTGAAGAAGCAATAGATCAGATGGCAAGTCTTTCGGCAGCCCGCATGATAAACGAAGAAAACGAAAAGCAGGCAGAAGCTGATGAAATGGCCGCTGAACAGAGAAAGCAGGAAGCCTTTGATAACAAAGTTCCTGATTCCTTCCGTAAATAGGAGCTACAGATGGATCACGCATTTACTGGCTGGATTGACGTTCCAGTCGTTCAGGCAATCGAATATTTCTCTGGCGTAATGGCCACCTTCTACAAATGGGGAAGTCATTACGCCGTAGCCATCGGAACAATCGGCCTCTGCTGGTCAGCCTTCAAACTGGCCAACAGCCGCTTTACCGTAAAAGACTTCTGGTGGGACACCCTCTACAAATGGGTTTTATTTATTCTCTTTATGTCTATCTACCCTGTTGCAACAATGAGTATGCAGGCTCTAGGAAACAGAGTTGGAATTGATGCAGGAAGCGGCAAACAGGCAATAATTGATTCGCTGACAAGTATGAAAAACAGTATCGAATTTGATATTCAGGTTGGATATCAATTAGAAAGCGAATTGAATAAAGAACTGGGAAATATTACAGCCAAGACAGAGACTATAACCTTTGATACTGATTTTGGAGATTCAAACACCTACGATGAATTCATAGATAGATATTATGATGAAGTGAAGAATTCTACCTTCAATTCAAAATCGGCTAAGAAGGCGGCTTTGGAGAAAATTAACGAGTACCGGGAAAAGAATAAGTATCATAGTCTTTTTAGTAAGCGAACACTGAAGGCTATAAAAGACATTCTTGTTGAAAAGCTCCCAGACGGCTCGGACGGAGACAATCTTCTTCCTGAATATGTTGATTTGAATATCTGGCTCAAGGACGCTAAAGGAAATGATTCGTATTACATCTCTCCTGGAGCTATAATGCGAGTTGCCGTTCTTGGCTGTCAGATTCTTTGGGAGAAAAATCAGATTGCATATGCAATCGACATGGATGAAATCAGTGAAAGTGATGTAAACTTCATGAAAAAAGGGTTCGGCAAAATCACAGCCTCCTTTGCACATGTTCCAACTATGATTATGACAATGTTCTGCTGTATGGTGTTGGTTTTCTGTGCCATCTTTGCATGTATCCAATATCTGATGACTATTTTGGAATACACAATCGTTGTTGGAATTGGAGCCTTCTTTATCCCCTTCATTCTTTTTGATGGAACAAAGGAACTGCCTAAAAAACTGGTTCCAGTCTTTATGGGCTTTCTGATTAAGACGGTTGTGATTACAATCTGCATGTTTTTCGTATTCTATCTATTTATTCAGGAAACTGTAGATATTATGACGGATAATGGTGGTATGAACTGGGTAAGCTTTGTAACAATTATCTTCACCTGTGTAATCGGCTTTGTTCTAACTCAGAACGCTCCAAAGATTGCACAGACATTGATGACAGGACAGCCTCAGCTTTCTATGGGTGAACTCGTAACCGCTGCAGGAACTCTTGCAATGGGAACCTTCAAGGGTGCAAAGGCCGCAGGTCATGTAACACAAGAAGGAAGCCGAAAGGTTGCACAGGGAGCCGTAAATGCTCATGGAACTGCAGCCAAGCTTAACAGCGCAAGAAAAGCAGCTTCAAGTTCCGCAAAAGACCTTGGAGCAAGCGTCGCCCAGCAGAGAATGGCAGGAGCAAAGGGAATGTTTGCAGCAGCTTCAACCGATTTGAAAGACAAAGTCCGAAGTGCCGGAAACAACTTCCTCCACGGAGGCGGAAAAGCAGGACCAGGCGGACATGGCGGAGGAGCCGGTGGCGGAGCTCAGGCACACCAGCGCAGCGGCCAGAATACATCCCGCGAACTCGGACCAGAAGATTCAAGAACCTTGAACCACACTTCAAATCCGACATTCCAGGGAGCAACGAAGTTCGACACCGCAACCCAGAGCAACGTAAACATGACCCGCAAAGAATTCTACGACGAAAAACGTGACCAGGGCAAAAACATCGGCAACACCGTAGCCCTCAACCTGATGACCGCCGCAGAACAAAAGAATCAGGCTCAGAAGAAAAACACCAGCCTCGGTGATATGCTGACTGACGGAGTAAGGGCCAATGAGTAAATGATTAAAGGGGATGCCCCTCGTAAAGTGTGAAGAGCATCCCCTTTTTCAGATTTTAGCAAAAAGTCAGAAAGTTCCTGAGCCCGTCAGCCTTGTGGCTTACTCTTCAATGAATTACTCTTCCTTTATCATCAATTTTGATTTCAGGAGCTTCTTTCACCTTCTGTTTGAAGGCCTTTTCTTCTGCTCCGCTGCATACCCTCTCTACAAGCTCTTCCTGTGTAAAGCAATGAGTAACTTTGTTAGAAGCAAAGAAATGATATGTACATTTTTGTCCTTTGTAAGGGCCCTCTTCAAGGACACAAGAAGAATAAACTCCAGCAATATAGATATCCTCAGTCATTCTAAAAATTGACTCGATATCTTCTTTTGTTGGAGGACAGTAAATTACCTGGATTGGACCATCAACTGCAATGTGGTCGATACGACGAACCAAATCATCCTCTTCGATTTTATGAGTTATGTAAGCTTTATCTGTTATGATATAGAAAGCCTGGCCCCAGTTAAATTCCGTTGCATCATAAGGGGTGTCAAAGGCCTGGTATTTACCATGCTCTAATAAATCCTGGCTTTCAAGGATTTTGTAAAATCTGAAATTAAGTGTATTTGAATTTATCATATTATTTCTCCCTCTAGTCTTATTTTGTTAACATGCACACTGATTTGCTAAATTGAAGCAGTCGTTTATATCTTCCTGAAGATTAAAAAACTGGCTCATGTAAAGTTTTAATTCTTCTTTTGTTTCTACCTTCTTAAAGGCCTGTTCTGCTTGTTTTTTAAGCTGCTCAAATTTATCTGCCCTATCAGAATTGATGAGAGACATATCAACTTCACCTACCCGAACAGATATCTCACGGTCTTTAAGAATTGAAAAATCAAAATCGAAGTTAAACTCTTCTGCACAGAAGGGACCTTCAAGAGCATCCTTAAACTTTGAAACTTTATAAAGGTCTGCTGCAAGGCTCATAAGCATTCGCTTTTTGTTATAAGGCAGAAGTGTATAAAGACGATTGCGAAGACCGGCAAAAGGAGTATCTGTTACAACGAGCACTCTAGTTCTACGTAGTTTGCGGGCAAGCTTTCTTGAAACACTGCGCATTAAGCGATAAAGCTTTGACAGAGAAAGCTTGTTTAGTTTTGTAAAGCGCTTGTATTCAGGAAGCAGCACATCATTAAGAGTAACAAATTTTTCGGCAATGCTATAAAGCATAAGTTTAATGTAAGCATCAGTTTTCTTTGTTGTTTTGTTTTTGTTCATTACAAATCTCATATTCACACGCTCCTTAATTGTTTTTATTTTTCTGGTTTTCCTTAGCTTCCAGATATTCTAACAATTCATCCCAAATTGGGAGTTTTGGCAGTTGGATTATGGCAAAGTCTTCCATCAAATCCCCATCTACTCCCTGGAAGAAGGCTTTCCAATCAAACTCTTTTTCAGACTCTTTTGAATCTGCTATATTCATTATTTCATCAAGTAATTCATCACCTTCAAGCTTTTCGAGTGCATAACCGCTTTCCTTAGAACAGTAGTCTTGCCAAATAAAACGCTTTCCTGCATAAAGCGCGACAGTGCTTTCCGGAATCTTATAGTCCTCTGCAATTCGCTTTAGCTCAGTACGTATAAATTTTCGATTTTCTGCTCCTTTGAAAATTTCTTCCAAAAGCGTAAAATCATACTTTATATTTTCAGTTGTGTTGTCAGGTTTTGATTTTGTTTTGATTTTTGAGTTCTTTGTTCTCTTAATAATTGTTCTAATTTTTTCTTTCTTCATAAGCTACCCCCTATTAAAATTGTTCTTTAAAAGGCCACCTGCAACCTTACTCACCTTCCCTAAATTTTCAAAAAACCTTTACTTCTTCTCAAAAAAAAGCATTAGAGAAATATAGTGCGAAATGTCTTAGTGTAAAACTTTTGAGGAAAATAAATTGTGTAGCTTTTTAATGTTTTAAAACATCCCCCAGCGTATAATAATCCCCTTCATCCTTTTTAGGCGGATAAATCATATCGCTGAATCGGACTGCAGCCTGATGAAGCTCTTCGGGAGTTATACTGAAAATTTCATTTGTAAAATAAAACTTCGGATCCTCTTGAGAAAGCAGAAAAGAAAAAATGATGTATCTTATTGAAAGAAGATCTTTTTCATTAAAATTATAATCGACTATTTCCTTGAAGCATTTTTTTATGGCTTCTATTGTTTTTTCTGGCTTATCGGTTGAATCAGAAGCTATGACAAAATCCGCAGGATATTTATAAAAAAATCCACCACCATAAATTCTGCCAAGTTTTCTAAGCTTTCGAGGAATATAATATTGCAAAAAGAACATCAGGGCATATTCAGAATAATATTCCCGACTTAACAATTGAGAAGCTCGCAAGATGATACTGCAGGATTTTTTATCTATCTCTGTATAAACATCAGGATGTTTTCTATCTCTGGCTGCTATTTCCCATTTGTGACCTTCAAAATCCTTCCACAGACTTTCTTCTAAATTATCATTTTTTAAATCATAATCTAGAATATTATGAGGAGCCATTATCTTATACGCAGTCTCCCGCAAGTCCCGTGCCTGCCATTCATGCAGTTTTTCTAACTTACTCTGATATTCCTGGGGTGTAAACTTTGAAAGATATTCCGAAATGACTTTTGTTATAGATTTTTTGGGAGGAAGAGGTTCTGGAGTAAAGGTTTCATTATTTACCGACCAGTAATCCGCAAAACTTTCAGAAACCTTACGGTCAGCAACTTTTTGCAAAAATTCTTTAATTGTAAGAGCCTTTTGTTTTTGCGGCTTTGGAACTTTAAACTTTTCTTCCAGTTCTGGAATAAACTTATCTACCTGCAAAAGTACATCATCTAAGGCTGCCGTGCCCTCATAATTAAAAAGACAATTGTCGGGTCTGTAATACTTTTTATGATATTCTCTAATTTTATCATTTGTAAGTTCATGAAGTTTATAATAGATTCCCCCAACACAATAGGTTTCTGGTGGTCTACTTCTCATCTCATTATAAACAACACCAACGATGTCTTTTTTTCGACCATCTCCATTTGCATCAAACTCAACATGAAAGCATTCCTGCAAAAAGGCTTCTTCTGTAAGGCTTGGAAAAAAAACATAATCTTCTAATATGGGAATTAATTTAAAGACTTCAGCTTCATCATTTGAATTAAAAAAATAAGTAGTACTATATTCATCAGTAAAAGCATTACTTGAAGAAAATAAAGCAAAGCGCTGCAATTCCCATATATCAACATCATACTTCTGAGACCCTTTCAAGACACAATGTTCTAGCACATGGCTGGTTCCCAGATACTGCTCCTCTATAGGAGTCCTGAAAGTAAATGAGAATCCAGATTCCCAAGTTTCATACTGATGATATGCAATTTCGAGTCCAGTTTTTTTGTGTCTGAGATAAGACCAGGTTTCTTTGTCTTTTTGAAAAGTCTCCAGTAATTCGTAATCGTTGTTACACATAATGAAATAATGTTTAATGCTCTAGTTCCTTTTAGAATTAATCTTAATTGAATCATCCACCAGATTTTGTTCATTAGTCATATAATCCCTCTTTTCCATCAATGAAAGATTTAATACGCCTAATGAACTCATTTTCTTGCTCTTTAATTGAGCCATCATTTCCCGGATCACAAACCGCAAAAACACCAAATTTTGCTGGTGCATCATCAATAGAGTACATCTGATCCACATTATTAGTATGTTTGTCGTATGAAACTTTTGTTGGATAAATTAATGCTGCACCACAAAAATTATCTTTATTCTTCAATGAATAATAATAAGAATATGCATGAAGTTGCCTAATATCGTTATTATCTACATCTTCATATTCTTTATCAAATCTCATGGACTTAAATTTAGCATCAAAAACAAAAATCCTTCCATTTTTTTTGTTAATTAAAACCAAATCCGGCCTATTATTCTTGTGATAAAAAGTCCCATCATAAAATGATATAACCGTTTGAGCATTAACGTTCCAATCCTGAAGATTTAATCTCAGCAAATTATACAGATACATTTCCCAAAGGAATGAAGCATCAATGAGATAACCGCTAACCCCATTAATTTTAGTATTTTTACCAGAATTTAAATCATCGTTATTTAGTAATACTTGAGCATATTGAAGTGGACGCTTAAAATCGGAATATAAACTATTCAATAATACTTTCTCTTTGAGAATATTTTTTATTACTCCTTTAGAACATTTTTTGTGAGAATAATTGTCCTTTAAATATATTTTCAAGCGTGAAACCTCTGGTAATTCTGAGCTTTTACTTATTTCACACTTTTTAGTTGCTTCATAAAGGACATCAATTATGTTTTGAATATCTTTCATTGTTTGATATTTATAAGTAATTTTTTTATCAAACATTAAAATATCATTATTAACATAGTCTTCGATATCTATTTCGCCCTTAATATCATATCCACGATCTTTCTCAGTAATATACCTTTTAGGAAATGACTTGCTAGCAACCTTCCTTAAAGACATTAAAAACAAGTACTGTATTAACAATGAATATATACTTTCGTTTTCTGAAGTAGATCCTTTTACACTAGTGTCTGCGTATATACCACAACAGTAATTGAGTATTCTTTTAAAGAATAGTTCACTCACACCTGTAGTAATTTCAATACTCGGTATCTTTTCCCCAAAATATACCATTCCACAATATAACCCGGTTGAAATAGTATATTTGTCATTTTTTTGTTCTATTCTAAATATCAATTTTTCACGATCAGAACTAGAATCATTTTTTAAAGCACCATAATTATCTAACTTAATAAGTTCAAATTGATTACTAGTATCTAAAGAAGCAAAATACATCTTTTTATCTAAAAGCTTTTTGCAAGCTTCATCAATTTTACTGTCATTTTTTTTGCTTTCTTTTATAAGTATTTTTCGAGAAAAATCAAAATCGTAGAATTGAGTATAAATTGTAGTTTTTAAGCTTAATGTTTCCTTTGCCATAAGTTTCTCTATTTAATTCCGAAAGCTTCTCTTGCTTCCGTTAATTTGTTTTCAACTTCTGTTTCATCTACAATTTGTCTAATATATTCTTTGATTGTTCCAGCTATATAGTTTTCAAATACAGATTTTTTCTTATCCGCCGTTATTTTTTTACTTCTCGAGGAAATTTGTTCGCTGACTTTTAAGAAGAATGAATGTCCAATTTCGAAATTTCTACCAAGCTTTAATTCTCTATCACAAATAAAATCATTAAGTGATTTGCATGACTCAACATATTCATTGACATTACATTGATCTTCAACTTTATTAATTAATACATCGTTGATTACATCGTAATTACAGTATTTTGTAATCCATTTAAATCTTCTTCTTAATGCCAAATCAAATGCATCAATGCTTCTGTCAACATCGTTCATAATTCCAATGAAATGAATATTAAAAGGTATTCCAAAAACAACTTCGTCATCTACCCTTTTATAAATTAAATTAACATCATCTCTGGCTTTCACTACAGATGATAAAGCTGTAGAAATTAAATTGTTATTTACGTTTTTATAACCATCTTTAGGGTTTGAGAAGTCATAATCTCTATAATCTTTTTCTAATAAAGTAAACGTCTCTCCGAAGATATTAGAAAGATTCCCTCTGTTAATTTCATCAACAACAAAATAATAATGTGGCCAATCTTTAATATTTGTTGGTCTTCCATTGTCATCATTTTTACATTTGTTATTTAAAAAGAAAGCTTCATTTTCTTTTCTAACTTTTATACAGAAATCTTTTAAAGAGCCGTTAACAACATCTAATTTTAAGTTCCCATTATTATCAATTCCTAAAGGCTTGATTCCTTCAATGAAGTCCTGGTATGAAAAAGATGGATGAAATTGAATATATTTCTTCTCTTTATATTTATTGGAGTCAATCTTTTGAAGTTTTTCTATTCCTTTTGAAACTCCGAACGTTTTACCAGTCCCTGGAGCGCCGTTAAATATTACATTTATATTATTAAAATCTGACAATTCATTCGTATTGTAGCTAGAATCACTTAAGAATCGTAAGAAACAATAAAGCTTAATATATTTTTCTTTTGAATCTGATTCTTTAATGTCTGCATATTCCTTTGCAGCTGAATATACTGTCTTATTCTTCTCAAGAAATGTTTCACAATCACTTGTATCAACTTCCAAGATAGAAGAAAGAACCGAAGTTGCATCAGTATCTTTATCACCAAAGAACCACATAAATGCATGCTTATAAGGAGAATTATCCATGACAGAACATAAAATAGAAATTTTTCTAAGAATGGCCTTAGACCTAAATTTTATATAATTTTCTTCTTTTTCAATTTTATATATATCATCCAATTGCTTAGCAGAAGCAATATCTTTTAGTAAACATTTTATCTTTGTATCATAATAGTTTTCTAATTCAGATATGTTCTCAATTTCTTTATTATGGCTTTCTTTGTCTTCGTCATAAATATTGGTATATTTGTTTTTTCTTTTTTTATCGTCGCCGGTGTACTGATAAATCATCACCTGATCATAGTTACCAATTCTGGAATGTCCAAAGTTTTGTTCCTTGGTATCCAAAAAATCAGGCAAATATCCATTATCATTTTTCAACCATCTATCTAATTGCAATCCATCTGGTGAAACTATTTCATCATAATAAGTTTTCCAATTTTTAACGGAAGCATCCCATTCTCCTTCGTCAAAATATCCAGCCTCACTATTTGCATTAAATTTATCAAACATTGATTTAAATTCATCTTTATTCATATTTGCCTCGTAAGCGTTGTTTTAAGTTTCTGATTTCCAAGATTATAATTATCTAACGTTGTTAATTATTCCATCAATAATAATCTTTGCACATTCCTGATTAAAATAGAATAGATATCCTTCATTTCCAGTTCCATTTCTATTGAATGGAGCAACCTTTTCAGGCTGTGCAGATAATAATTGTTCTTTAAGCTCGACAGGCTGAACTGAATTCGCTAAATGTGCATACAAAGTGTGCAACAATCTTCCATGCTCAGGTTTATCTAAATCGTACGGCTTATCCGCATCACGAGCTTCACTCTGAGCTTCGCTTATTGCTGCCACATGTTGATTAGTTTCATGAAAAATAATATCGCCCGTTTTTACATCTCCGATACTTTCCCAAAAACGAATAGTACGATTATCTGGAGAATGAGGGCAAAAAAGACAATTATTTTGCACCTCTTTATTAAAAGATTTCGATTGAAAAACATAGAAAAAATTTGGTCTCTCTGTACAGGCAGTTTTATAGGTATTGTCTGTTGTCTTTATTATCAATTTTACTGAAACTAATTCAGAAATTGCATTGTGAATTTCCTCTTTATTATTTGTATTTCTGTTTGAAAATAATTTAGTAATCTGATCTAAAGTAAGTTCTTCTCCATAAGCCTTAAGAAGAATTCTAATTTTGTCTGTCATGTTTGTCATTTTTTTGTACTCCTAATAACATAAGATTATAACACACTTTATTTATTTAATCGTCATTTTTATGCCTATCAAAGGCGCCTTCCCTAAAAATGTCAAAAAGCTTATAAGAACAAATTCCTTATATATAGAATATACTTTTTTTAGACCAAATCTTCAAAAATTCGGGAAAAAACTTGGAAAAAAAGCTAAGAATCGTATTTTCGCCAAAAACCATCCTACTTTTTACGTTTAGTCTCATCCCCCTTATATTATTGGACTGAATATTATAAGGGGGATAAATTATGAGTGAATCACCACTTAGTCAGGATGAAATAGAACAGCTTCTTGCCGCAATTGCTGCTGGAGATGAAGAAGCAGAAGCGCTTAAACCAAAAACACCGTTATCATCATCCGCCAGAAAAATAAAACCTTTTGATTTTAAGAGGCCAGATAAATTTTTAAAATCTCGTTTAAGAGAGCTCACAATTGTCTTTGATGATTTTATCAGGAAATTCCAACAGTTCTTAAAATCTGAATATGATATTACTGCACAGATTCACCTTGCTGGATGTGACCAATTTCCTTTTGAAGAATTTTTCAGGGCCTTACCACCGCCTTCTCCGCTCTGTACCTTTGACTGGATGGAAGGTTCCGGAGCTTTTCAAATAGCAGCAGATGTTTTTCAAGGTATACTAGGTAAAGCACCAGACAAACCACAAAAGCTTAATGGACTTGAAGCGAGACTTTTTATGGGATACCTTTTCAAACCATTTGGGAAAATCCTTCAAACTTATTTTTCAAAAAAAGCAGGAAAAGGTATTCCAGATTTTTCAAATCAGAAATTCATTAGTGATTTTTTTATTCGTGATATTCCAATCTCGTATGATATGGGTGTAGTTGCCACTTTTTATATTAAGATAGGCCAGACTGAAGGTAATATAAATCTGTTCTTAAATCCAGATTGCATAAATTCTCTAAATGGAACTTCGTTCTTTAATATAACAAATGATGCTTCCTTTATTCCTCTCGCGACCCCTACTCCGAACACCATTGTAGAAATGGGCCGCTTTCATCTTGATGATGGAGAGAGCCTAAAAGAAAACTTGATTTACGAAACAAATAAGTTTAGTGGTGAGCCTCTCGACATCTACAAAGACGGAAAATATGCAGGCGAAGCAGAAGCTACAGTTATTGACGGTGATAACAAGGCTGCACGAGTTTTATCAAATATGTCCGACCTCGAAGAAAAAAAATTTGATGATTTCTTAAATACCAGGGTTATTTTCGGATGCAGCAAAACTAGTGATAACTTCGAGTTTGGAAAAGGTTGTATTTTTGAATTAAATGAAAATATCTTAGAGCCTGTAACAATTATCAAAAACAACAAAGTTATTGCTTATGGCGAAATTGTAATTCCCGATGAGAATTTCTGTGTCAAAGTAACAAAAGTTGTAGATAAATAACGCTTTAATTCTCAACCCATTCCCTTGCCTTGGGAATGGAAAAGCACAATATTATATCTCGTAATAGTATTGGTTTTGTAGGTTCTTAGTTAGAGGAACATGGAGTTCATTCTTCATTGCAGTAAGGACCTTGTACAAAACCTTTTCGCTAACACCGCAGGAAAAGGCGTTAGCAGGGTCATGAAGATTTTTAAGCTTCAAATAAACTGAAAGCTCTTTTACAGTATATTTGTAGCCTAGCTTAAAAAGATCATCTATAGCTTTGATTCGTTTGTATTCATCGACTCCGCAGGACATTTTTTTCCTCATTTAAAATTTATAAAAATTATAAATAATTTTGGGCATTTTCTCAAGTTGTGAGAAAGTACGCTATATACTGATATTCGAAGAGATAAAGAAGGAGGAATATGGTAAGAGATTTTTTTAAGAGTGAGGGAGTATCACTTTATGGCGCTTCACTTGCACCACTTTCTAAAACAGAAGAGATGAAGCTGGCAAAGCTCGCTGCAAACGGTGACATGCAGGCACGCGAAACCTTAATCCGCGCAAATATCCGTTATGCGCTTAGTTACGCAAAAACCTTTTATGGTCACGGCCTTTCAAATGAAGAGGTAGATGAAGAGGCTGTTATTGGGCTGATAAAAGCTATAGACCATTTTGATTATACAAAGGGTAATAAGGTTATCACACTTGCTAAAATGTACATCATGAACGAGATTGTCTCGTCCTGTAACAAAAGCGGTTATATCCAGCGCCAGAGTGATGAACGCCTTAGAATGATTTTGAAAATCAACAAGGCCTTGAAAAAAATCAATACAGACTGCAGCCAGGACCAGCTTATCTATAAGCTTTCTGTGAAAACAGGTTTTAATCAAAAGCTTATTTCTGAGCTTCTCGAAGAGACCCTTCCTTGCGTGAGCCTTGATGAATCAACAGGCAGCGAGATGGGAGAAACAAAACTTTCTATCATTCAAGACACCTCTTCATACACCCCGGAAGACTCTGCCTTTTACCATATTCAGAAAGAAGCACTTTATAAAAACTTAGGCAAGTTGGAGCCGTTAGAAAAACAAATCATCTGTATGCTTTACGGTCTCAAACCTTACAAGCAACCCTATTCCCTTGCCGAAATTGGCAAAGCCCTGGGAGAGTCAAAACAGTATATTCACTACATAAAGCAGCGTGCCCTCGAAAAGCTTAAAATGCACATGGAAGGGATGGCTGCGTAGAAACCTTCTGTGCACCTATTTTATTATCTTCCGCAAATCATCAACCGGGCCTGAGTTACTGTCTTTCAACATAAAAATATGCAGAAGCTCAATTCCTCTGGTTATGGCGGTGTAAATCATGTTGCGGTTCATCTTGTCTGCAGTCTCTTCATCATATACATTCAGGAAGTGAGCACGGTGATCCAGATAATAGAGCACTACAGGGAAATCCAGGCCCTTACAGCTCTGCGGTGTTGCAAGACGGACTACACCCTTCTTTGCAAAAGAAAAATCTTCTGAATTTACAAAATCTGATTCCAAATCCAGCTTTTCCTTCAATAGTCCTTGTAAAGCAGAAAGGTAATCTCGTTTTCCTGCAATCAAGCAGATATTTTCCGGCTCATAGCCAAGGGACTGAATACACATGTTTACAGAATCGAGCATGCTCTCAAAGGCTTCCGCCTGATTCTCTTCTTCATGAAGTTCTACAGGGGCTCCGATTCTGAAAGTCTCCGGGCGGTTTTTCTTATCAAAGCCCTTCATTAGCTGCCGGTATTTTTCAGCGACCTCCTGAATCTGTATTGTACTTCTGAAATTCACATTGAGCGCCCTGGAATTTCCGACTACATCAATTCCTGCTTTAGTCCAGGCAAAGCCCGGCTGATAAACTGACTGGTCATTGTCACCTGCAAGAATCAGATTTTTGTTCACAGAATATTTTAAAAGTCTCAGTGTTGTTACAGTCAAATCCTGAACTTCATCAACGAACAGATAGTCTGTTTTCAGATTTGCAGGAATTGTGTATTCGCCTTTATCAATCTCTGAAACCACTTTGTAATTTGCATACTGAACGGATATTTTGTCCATCTTATCCCATTCAGCAAATATTGCTTCAACGGCAGCCCAGATTTTATTTCTGTCTGTTCCGTTTGGAAGTTTCTTCATTCCTGTACGGTTGATTTTCTCATCACAATATTCTTTTTTTGAAATACATTTTGGAAGAATAAACTTATCCAGTTCGGTCCAGATTTCTTTTCCAAGCGGATTTCCAGAAACTACTTCTTCATTCTCCAGGCATCTGAATAAATCATATGAAAACTCTTTTCCCGGAAAAGCATCCGCAATAATCTTTCCTGTATAATTTTCCGAAGTTGTAATCAGTTCTTCTTCTATCGGATTTTCGATATTCATCAGCTGGGCAACATATTTGTTATATTTCTCCAGACTGCGTGAAAAAGTAATCAGTTTGAATGAAGTTCCGTCTTTCTTCTGAATCAGTTTTTCAAGAGTTTTAAGAAGAACCAGAGACTTTCCGGTTCCTGCAGAACCCTTCACTAAAAAATCATGTTCAAACTTTACCTGATTTACAATTGATTCCTGTTCCCTTGTTAATCGCAGAAGACTCTGTTCGTAATCATAGCGGGTTCTGGTATAACTGGTCATTCTTGCTAGATTATCAATATAAGACTGGGCATCAGAAAGCTTAGAAATCTGTTCCTGAATAGTTTCCTGAGCTTTTCTGTTTTCCATTTCTGCTTCGTTTTTCAAGCGACGAAGTTCATCTATTTTCTCTTTGTTCTTGCGGTTGTTAGTAATCTGCTCATCATAATCTTCCTGCAATGCTTTTAATTTTGTATTTAAGGAAGAAAGTTCTTTCTGTTTGCTCTCCAGCTCATCAACCTTTGCAGTCATATCGGAGTTTTCTAAAGCCAGTCGCTTAAGTTCTCGGTTTGCCTTTTCAAGCTCCAGGGCTGTTTCCTGCGGTGATTTTCTGTTATCCCAATTAACAAGACTTGTACTAAGTTTTGCAAGTTGGTCTTTATTTGGCAGCTTGAATATATTCGCAAATTCAGAAAGAAGATAAATTGCTGCTTTTGCCTCTTCTACAGAAAGATTTTCGAATCTGTGTCGTACAGAGTTTGTATTTCGTTCATTTGTAATGATATTTCTTATAAGCTGATATTCTTTTGGATTCCCAACTGAATAGCGCGACTTGTATAAATTAACAAGGTCGGGAAATGTTGTTTGATTTGATATTGAACCATTAAGCAGATGGCGCATATGGCCTTCAAGTGTAGAAAAAACGGACAGCGTAAAAACTCCGCAATCTACCCCCTGTAAAGCCTTTAATCTTTTTATCTGTTCAGAACTAGGTGGTACTTCTTTTTCCATGAAAATATTATACCACAGAAAAAGACTTTATCGGAATAAAGTTTTGACGGCTTTCAAAACTTCATCCAGAAGTTCCCGACTACTCTTCTCCACCAGTTCCGGAATCACCCTCACATAAGTAATCGTAGCAAGAGTTGTAATATCCGGCTGACCTTCTACCAAAGTTACTCCCGTCAAAGAATGAGTCTCCCTGTTATGCTTTTCTTTAGTCAAAACCAGAATTGTCTTTCCAGAAAGCTGAACGATGTCTCCACGGTCAGGATAGAACTTACCGTCATCAGAAGCATCTCCTTCTGTAAAAAACTCAACCGGATTGATTCCGTCCAAGGCGCAGGCTCGGATAAGATTGATTGAAGGGCGGGCACGGTGATTTACAAAGAGGTTTCTTGCAAAGGCTTCGGTTGTTCCATATTTCTCGCCAACTTCCAGATAGTCATGCTTGTGGCGGCGGACAAAAGAAGGAACATCATCTGGCTGCCATTCCGGCAAAGTCTTTCTTGGGAAAGGTATCTCTTCATCCTCAAAGAAGAACCAGTCAACACATGGAATATAAGGCAAAAGCTGACAGATTACAGCATAAGTCGGAACAGTATTTCCCGCAGCAATTTTGTAAATCGTAATATGAGGAAGGTCTCTCTCCAGACACCAGTTTTTCAGTTTTCTTGAAATTACTAAATCATGCAGAAACTTCTGCGCGTGTGTCATTTTGTCTGCCATAAAAATCCAAAGCCTCTTTTGTCGTATGAAGAAGATGAAGTACGGAACTTCGTTTTGCATTTCGTCCCTGAATCAGAGCACAAAGTCTGAACCAGAAGGAAAGCGGAAGCTTGAACGCCATCTCTTCGTTATATTTCGTTAAAAAATGAATTACATATTCCAGCGATCTGAAATCTCTTCCTGTTGCAGCAAAGAGAATAAACAAGTCGCCTTCTACCCCGGGGAGTGCACTCTTCATTTCAGAAGCTGAAGCATCCCAACCGGTCACAACATACGCTCTTTTAAATCCGCTGAAGTAATAAAAGAGAACTGCAACACAATTTCCGTCAAACTTAAAGCACAAAGATTTTCCGTCGGCTGAAAATTCTGGTTTTTCCTTCTTTACTCCGCAGGCATACATTGAATACGAGACCGAAGACGATTTTCCGCCCTCCTGAGGTACAAAAACTAGCAAATTCTGTCTCATATTTTCTAATTATATATTATTTTTACTTAAAATGTATAGATAGAAATATTGATTTTTTCTCACACTTGTATTATATTTATATTAGTACATTTATTATTTTATAAATGTATATATCTTAATTTCAACAGCGTTTAGACTCCCAGCTAAGCAACTTTTGAATCTACAACACAGGAGTTTTTATGGAAAACACAAATCCTCTCGAAAATCCAGTATCTAAACAGGAATTTAACGGATATTGGATTCCACGTCACAATGCAAAAGTGATGAAACAAGGCCTCGAAGAAAACAAGGCTCCATTCCTTCCTGATTCAACAGGAAACATCAAAGCCGAACCAATCTACAACATGGCCACCGGCTACTGTCTCCCCGCAAACCGTCTTATTCCGGTTCAGTTTGCAAAAATGCAGAACGGCTACAATTCAAATGTAGTTGCAACCCGTACTACCCTTGGCGGTATGGAAAACGGCATCAAAGAAAATGAAAAAGGCGTTTTCTACAACTTCAAGGATGAACAGGGCGAAATCCACACTTCAAGTCTTTTCTTCGCGGAACAGACTCAGAATCCGGATGCACTTATTGCTGCTTCAAAAGACAAAATCCAGCAGAAGACAAATCTCAAGGATTATTCCATGGTAATCGCTTCAAGTGAACCTAAAGAGTACCTGGGTACTTACATGGCTGCCTGTCGCAGCGGAATGAAGCTTTCTGTTGAACCTCAGATTGCAGAAGAGTTCAAGAAAAAACTCATGCCAACTCTGGAAAATGATTTGAAAAAACAGGAAGAGCGAAACAAAGAGCTTCCTACCCTTTCAAATCTGCTTTTTGATGCCGACAAACGCGCGACTGAAATCACAAAAAGCCTTTCCCAGTCTGTGGAGCAGAATCAGGCTCCAAAACAGCAGAAGAAGCAGACTCAGGACATGGAGATGTGCTTTTAGTCTTTAAACGTAAATTCCAGAACACTTGCCTGCCCGGGGAGAACTATGGAATACTTTCAGACTGCTTGGCGTAACGGTTCCTCCTTAAACAAGGGTCTTACCTCTGAAGAGTTCTTTTACAACCAGATTTACAAGGCTCTGGAAGTAAACGTCGCAAACAGAAACTTACCCTTCTTTAATGCGAACGCAAAAACAATTCCAGTAGAACTTTCTACCGGCAAAATCATAAATGATGAAAACCTCATCGCGCTAGAACAGATTTCCGCTAAAAAGGGATATTCTTCAAACATCTGGATTTACGGCGATGTTCTGGAAAAAATGCAGAAAGAAGGCATCTCGCTGAACTTAAGGCGGGATGCCGAACCTGTATTGTGCCTTACAAAATATGCGAACTACACTCACCTCAATAAACCGGAGCTTTACATAGCCGAAGGTGGAGCAAAAACAAAAGCCCAGTACCTTTACAACTATGACTCTCTGGATGATCGTTCCAAAAAGGCAGTTGATAAATACTTTAAGAACGCTCTTGAAGTGAATCAGGTTCACGCAGAAGAAAATCTCAAGAACTACATTGATAACCTCAAAAAATCAAAGACGGAAGTTCAGCCCCGCCTTGAAGCAATGAAAAGCGCTCTCAAGACCGCAGCTAAAAATTCAGAGACCGTCTTTAAGAAAGGAAATCCCAACTATAACCAGGAGGTAAACTTCGCTCCGGTTATAAATGCCCAGATTAGGCATATGTGTCAGGTAAATACCGGCGCAAGACTGAAGAACACCTCAAATCCTGCAATGGAAAATGCCTGCTATGATTTCTTTTCTCAAATCATCAGAGATACAAATCAAAACAAAGGACAGAAATGGATGGTGGGAGAAGCCGTAACAAAAGCCATGACAGCAGGGCTTGAATACGCAAAATCCTGCATCTCCAAAGACTTTAATCTGGAAGTTCGAAAAAATCGGGAAGAACAGTCAATTAAAACGGAAAAGCTGAAAAAAAGAGGATACGAAGGTTTAAGTTACTAACCTATTTTTTACACCAAGAGGAACACTATGGCAGAAAACACAGTAACGATGGAAATCATCGACAGCGAACAGTATAAACGCGCTAATATCCGCTTTATCGGAAAGCCTTCTGAAGAGATTCGCGAAGAACTCAAAAAGGAAGGCTGGTTTTATTCGCGCAATCACAATGTTTGGTATCCCAAAAATGATGCAGCAGCAAAGAGTCGGAATTTTGCCCAGCACATACGCGATACCTATTTTCCCACCCAAAAGGAAGAAATCAAAATCATCACTGAGGCTACCGAAAAGGATGAACTACAGGTGATGATTCAGAACGGTTCAAGCCTTAAAGATATTCTTTCAAAACTCAGCGACATGTACGGCGAAAATGCTGTGCACGAAGCTTTTAATGAAGTAAAGCAGAATATTGATTCTGCAGTAGAAGAAAAGCCGGAGGTTGAGGCTGAACTGACAGAAGAGGAGGAAATTGAAGAAGACTCTCCTGCCACTACAGAAAGTACAATAACCGAAGATAATCTTTACCCTGATGACGTAAACTCAGCAAAAACAAAACTCGGTGATATTGTCCGCGAGACTTTCCTTACCCTTTCAGAAGAGGAAAAGGAAGCCGGCACTACAACTGAGCAGAAAAATACCCGCTATGAAAAATGGTACCGTCCTATGATTGATGAAATCATGGCATCCGTAACAGCGGGCGACCAGGACCTTATCAGAAAAATCAATGACTTTGATTTGAACAAGGCCAGCCACAAGGAAGGAAACTCTTACTATTCCGAAGACGAAGCTTTCAAACGCGACGTAAACTACAAACTACTCCCGGAACTCTACGAAATCGTTCAGGACAAAATCAGAAAGGAATATGACGAAAAGAAAATTCCTTACATTGTCATGTTCTCTTCAGAAAGCCCTGTATTCCCTACAGAAAACAAAGTCTACACCGTAAAAGAGTTCAACGAGCTTCTTCTCAAGGCAGACAGCGAGTTTCATAACCGCCGGGAATATGCAGAAAAGAAATATGGTTCTGCAGACAATTACTGGGAACTGGAAAGCGAAGACAAACTCCCCGAAGAAGACAAGGGAATCCAGTTCGGCTACGACAAAACCAACTTCAAGTTCTTCAATATTCCAAATCCTGCGAATCCGGAAGACACCTTCTCTTACGAACCAAGCCGTTATGATATTGGAGATGGTAATGGATCCGTATTTGATTACGTGCGCTCTACCTGCTCTCACGATGAGTTTATTGAAGCCCTTAATCAGCTGGAAAAAGACCTTTACTTCCCGGAAGTAACAAAAACTCAACGGGAAGACATTGATAAGATTGTTGCAAAAGAAGCTAAAAAGCTTTCAAAGAATCTTACAGAAAAACTGTCGGCCGTTGATGAAGCTCAGGAAGAATACAAGGAACTTCACAAAAAATGGCTGATTGAATCAAGCGAGGCAGAGGCAGCTGATAAAAAGCTGGAGGATGCTCTTTCTGGCGTAAAAGCTGTTTATGACAAAGCAATGTCAGACGCTTTTGGAAAGATTCTCAACGAATATCCTTATGCTTCAATCAAATCAATCGAAGATTCTCAGCTTTTGCAGTATGCCGCAAATGAAGTAAAGAAGATGGCCGTAAATGAACTCTATCTTCCAAGCCGTAACGCTCAGAAAGCCATGAATGCAGAAGATTATGCCTCTTACAACAGCACCGACTGGGCAAAGCTCAGAAAAATCTGGGCTCTCTTCCCTGCAAACGTAAATATGGATTCATATGCCCGCGACCTTTTGAACAAGACCATCGAGCAGCGTAATGAAAAGGCAAATACAAGGCCCGCAGAAGAAGTTCACGATGAAAAAAAGCCTTCAACAGAACTTACGGTTGAAGACCTTGAAATCTGTAAAAAGGTAATTCCGCCAAGCCAGTACAACTTCACCCTTGAGCTTACAAAAGGCGAAGAAGGTGATTTCTACAAAGGCAAACTCAAAGAAATCGCAGAGACTTACCGCAAAATCAACACAGATAATGAACTGGTTAATGAAGACGGCACTCACAATGTGGGCTTCCGCTACTTCCTTGGAAACACAGAAATCTACATCTCTGAAATTGATTCAGAAGGTATCGGCTTTGGCTACAACATTCTGAACGGCGACCTTCAAATGTCTGAATGGGGCTCAACTTCCATGGACGAAATCTTAAGCATCCCGTTTATTGAAATGGATTACCACGTAGATAAGGATGCCACAATCGAAGAGATGCTTTATAAAGGCCATCAGGAATATTTCAAAGAGTTTGCTCCAAAAGCTGATGAAAAAGCTTATACAGCAGAAACCTCAAATGAACAAGAGTCACAGGAACCACCGCTTACAGTTTACACCTTCTCTCCTTTCGGCTATGAAGGCTCTCTCGTAACAGTGGAAACAGACTTACGACGAGGAATCCCAGCCTACGATATTGTTGGCATTGCAGACAGCACTGTAAAGGAAAGCCGTGAACGAATTCGTGCAGCTTTCAAAAACTCTGGACTTGAACTCCCTGCAGAACGCATTCTTCAGTCTTTGAGCCCTGCCGACCTCAGAAAAGATTCTCCAATGGATGTTGCAATGGCAGTTGATATTCTTGCCAGAAAGGAAGACTGGCGTGGCGAACCTGTACTTGCCCTTGGTGAACTGGAATTAAGCGGAAATATCCGTCCGACACGGGGTGCTCATGCAGCTGTCACAACCGCAAGAGCCGCAGGTATTTCAAATATCATCTGTGACAAAACCACAGCAGAACTTCTCAAGGATATTCATGGAATCAAGATTCTTGCAGTCGAAAATCTCAAGGAAATCAGCGAGAAGATCAATGATAAGGCAAACTTCATCGAAACCAAGCCCGAAGTAAAAAAAGATAACGAAATTGAGTTTAATGAAGATTATTTTGATGCTGCAAAGGAAAGTCTTGCAAACTACGACCTCAAAGGCCATTTTGATTCAATCCGCGCTATTGAGATTGCAGTGGCTGGTAAACACAACATTCTTCAGGTTGGTGCTCCGGGTTGCGGAAAAACACTTCTTCAGCAGAACCTGATTCCAGCCCTTACACCAAAACTCACAGAAGATGAAGCGCTTTCAATCTCAAGAATCAATTCCATTGCAGGTCTTGATTCACCTAACCACGATAAGCTTCTTGCTCCATTCAGAATGCCTCATCAAACCGCCAGTATTGAAGGAATCTGCGGCGGCGGACCGAACTGCAGACCGGGAGAAATCTCACTTGCTCACAAAGGAACGCTTTTCCTCGATGAAGCAGCCGAATTCCGTTCCTCAGTTTTACAGATGCTCAGAGTTCCCCTTGAAACAAAATCCATCACCCTTTCAAGAGCAGGCCGTACAACAGTCTACCCGGCAGATTTCCAGCTTGCCATGGCAACAAATCCGTGTCCATGCGGCTGTTACGGTTCAAAAGACAAAATCTGCCTGGACAGCGCAAAAAGCATAGACCTCTACTGGAAAAAGTTCTCCGCCCCTCTCATCGACCGTATCGAAATTAAAAACTTCGTTCAGAGAGATGAAAAGGACGAACGCACAATCAGTCTTGAAGAAATGCGGGAACAGGTCCGTAAGGCCTATGAGATTCAACGTAAGCGAGGTGTTTACAACTCTCACCTGACTCCGGAACAGATTGATGAATACTGCAAGCTCTCAGAGCCATGCGAAAAGTACGTAAATGGAATTGAAGACCTCTCGCCTCGTTCAAGGGCAAATCTTCTCAAGCTTTCCCTCACAATCGCAAATATGGACGGCCGTGAAGAAATCCTCATGAACGACCTTCTGGAAGCCCGTGAACTTTCTGCCCCAATGTTTGAAAAACCGAATCAGTTCAAATATCAGCCGGAAAATACTATTCCAGTTGCAGAAGTTCAAAACGCAGATTTCAGAATTGATGATGAGACTATATCAAAATCACAGATTGACGCTGCCATCCGCGAAAGAAAGCTCATCACAGAGCCAGTATTGAACGGGGAAAAGACTGGACTCTATAAAGCCTTCAAGGATTTTGAAGATAAGGGCGTATTTGATGTTCAAGGAACTCAAGTAAAACTTTCAAAGAACGGCGGGCTTACACCTACCGGCTGGAAACAGCTTCAGGCAGCAATGGAAATCTACCGTTCCAAAAAGTTTGAGACCTTCCGCTACGTCATGATTGACCGTAAGACAGGAGAAATCGCAGATCAGCTTGCAATCACAAGCCATATGCCTAATTTCTGCAATGTAACTCTTCCAAACGACGAAACCTTAAAGCAGGTAATCAGCCGTGCAGAAGAAAAAGACTACCTCATTGCAGTCTGTCACAATCATCCTTCGGGAAATACGACTGAATCCAGCTTTGACCGTGAACTTACAGACAGCCTCGATCGTTCTCTCCGCCGTAACGACGGGTTAAACCGCTTTGCAGGCCACATAATCCTCGACCACGACACATTCAACCTTGCAGTTCCGAACGAAACTCCGGGCAAATGCCACTGGAAAAAGATGGAACCTGTAAATGTGGAAAAAGAAGACCGTCTGAATGCAGAACATTCTCCTTCCTTTGCAGACCAGTCTGTAAGCGGAACAGGCGCACTTAAGGAAGTAGCAGAAAAAATCAATGATACAGAAAACTGGAACGATAACTTTATTCCGGTTGTATTCACCAATGCTGACAGAAACATTACCGGCGTTCAGTACTACTCAAAAAACTTCTTTGAAAATGAATCCGACAAGATTCGCAACGAATTCCAGTTCTCAGCAATGGAAGCCGGAGCAATTGGCGCCTTCCCGATTATCACAGATTCTCTCTGGAACAAACTTCCTGAAGAAGCTCGTACTTCGCTGGAAACAAAGCTGAAGGATCACATTATGAACGACGCATTTACAGATGCCGCCTTCAATAAGTCCACAATTACGGAAAAGTACTCTATCGAGGCCGGCCGTAATTACTACAGCTTCAACCGAGACTCTTCAGACCGAAAAATCGACGTAGTTTCCACCTGGACCCCAGAAGTAAACCCGCGACTTTTCCCCGAAGAACACAAAAAGCAGAATCACGACATCGAACGCTGATAATACAATAAATCAATTCTACTGGGCAGGGTGAATAATCACTCTGCTCAGTTTTGTACATCAAGGAGTAACACAGATGGAAGATATAGAAAAGAAAGAAGAACACAAAGAAGAAATTGAACGCAAGGCGCCTTATGAAACCCAGACAGATGCTCCAGAAAATGAAGAGCCTGACAATTCGGTAGATGATACAGAAAATCCTGATGTCGAAGCCGAAAGTTCGGTGGTTGAGCCCGTCGAAACCACCATTGCAGACGCGACCTCTCTCCCAGACTTCACAGTTCAGACAAAGGATGGTCCAAAACTCTTCAAAAATATGAAGGTCGTATTTCAGGATGAAGAAACCAACCGCTTCTATCTCGACAACGGAAAAGAAAAGCTGATTCTTCCTGCCATGACCTTCAAATCAATCGTCTCACCAGAAAGTCTTCATCCACAGCCGGAAGCCTTCAAGGATGCAGAAATTGCAGAAGAAAGCCCTGCCGCCGTCCTTGGAAAAACTGCTCTTCCGGAATTTTCGATGATTACCACAAAAGGAATCGGAATTTTCAAAGACCTCACCGTTCAAAAGTTCAATCCGGCAGAAAACTCCTACACCCTTTCCAACGGCGAGACTACCCTCACTGTAACCGCAGAAACCTTCAAAGAAATCAACAAGCCCGAGCGCTATGAGAAAGTCTTTGATGAAAATACCCCAGCTTACGAAAAACTCATCGACAGCCAGTACGAAGCCTATTTCAAACAGCGGGATAACACTGCAGATAACTTTATCCATAACCTTTCTGTCTATTGCCGGAAAGAAGCAAACTCGCCGCTGGACGCTCTGACCATAAGCAAAGAAATCATCAGCCGCATGGACAAGGAAGAAAAGGAGAAGACCCGCCTGATCCTCAAACAGATGGCCCGCGAAGAAGAAACCATCAATCAGGTACTCATCAACACCTACTATGAAGCAATCAAAGGCGTTCCCCTCGACAGAGAAACAATTCTCCAGAAAAAGTCAGAAGAGCGTATTGCAAAGCCTTTTTCCGACACCATTTCAACAAACGGAGCACTGGTTGATAAAGATTCAAAACTCAAAATCGGTGACACCATCAAAGACATGACCTTCAACATCCCAAAAGCTTTCGGCACTGGCAAAGACCGCATCTTCGAAGACCTGACCGTTATTTCCGCCAGTAAAGACGGCAACAACATCATCCTCATGGACAGAAACCGTTCCTTCTACGAACTCTCCCGCGACAAAGTCCTGGAAGGCTACAACAAGCAGCAGGAAAAACAGCACAAAGCCGAGATGAAGCAGAAAAGAAGCAACCGCATTGATGTGGGCTGGGAGAGATAAGATATGCCACGACTACTCACCGCAATAATGAATCAGGGCCAGTCGGAAGAAGAAGTCCAGGAATGGCTGGATTACAATATCATGGGCAGTATTAATACGAACCTTCCAGTATTTCCGATTATTATGTATTCGGTGGGGTGATAGCAATCTACTGATAGATTTTATACACAGGGTATGGTATTTTGTCAGTATAAGACTATGTTATGGCGACAGGCGCACTGGGGTGCTATATAGAAATAGTATAATGATTTTGTTAATATATTTGTATGGAAACAAAAATAGAAAATTGGCTTAACAGTGGAGAATATATTTCTCAACTTAACAACATGAGAACTTCAATAATGAAAGATGTTTCTACCTCAAAAAGTGAATCGGAAACAGCATCTATTTTTGAAACAAATCTTTATTATACAATACGTAAAGAAACTGGGATTGAATTAAATTTTAATAAAGAAAGTAAACTTGATAATATAAACCATAAATTTGAAGGGTTAAAAAATAGAACTAGTGGAAAAGGCAGATTAGATGCGGTTGTAAACAACTTAGTCATTGAATATAAGCATTTTTCAAAATTACAGAAAAAGGAAGATATTGATAAAGCTATAGCACAGGTTGAAGATTATTTAAATGCCTTATATAAAAATGATGGGATAAAATATAATGCGATTCTTACTGATGGTCTGAAAATTTCATATTTCTCTTTTGTTGATGAGAATATTGAACATTCTACTCTAAAAGAAATATCAGTTAAAGATTTGAATACAATTGTAACAGCTATCCTTAATAGTGATACAAAGTCTTTCGTTCCTCAAAACATTCTCAAAGACTTTTCAATTTATGCAAATGTAGATACAGTTTCAAAATTGTTATCAAAAGAGTTGTTCAACTTGATAATGAATGCCCCAACAGGAAAAACATTAATGTTGTTAAATGAATGGGAAAATTTGATGCATTTGTCAGTAAATGATGATATAGGACAAAGCAATGATATTGAAAAAAGAAGAAATGATTTGTCACAAATTTTTGAAATTACTATTAACAACTCAGAGACAGAATACAAAGCGCTGTATGCATTACAAACAACTTATGCAATTATTGTAAAATTAATTGCTTGCAAAGTTATAGATAAATTAAATTACAATATTAAATCATCTTCATATTTTGATTTAAGCAAAATTTCATCAATTGAGCTTCAAAAATTTTTAGAGGGCATGGAAGATGGATATTCTTATAAAAGTAATAATATTGACAATTTGCTTGAGGGAGATTTCTTTTCTTGGTATTCAGATGCAAAACAATGGAATGATGGAATATATATTCACATAAAAGAATCTATTCAAATAATAGATAAATACTCTGCTTTTTCATTTAATATCCATTATAATCCAATTGACATTTTTAAAGATTTATACATGAGTATTATTCCTAAATCAATTCGTCATTCAATGGGAGAATATTTTACTCCAAAATGGCTATCTGATTATGTTGTAGAAAACAGTACAAATGATTTAGCTCCTAATTGGAAAGCAATAGATCCTTGTTGTGGTTCTGGTATTTTTATTATTTCTTTAATTAAGAAAATTGTTGGTGATGTTGAACTTATCAAACTATCTGATGAAGAGAAAGAACAGTTGAAAAAACAAATTCTCTCACGGGTTTATGGAATTGATATAAATCCTCTCAGTGTTTTATCCGCACGTGTTGGTTATTTTATGGCACTCCTTCCATTAGGGAGAATTGCCGATATTGAAATTCCTGTATATTTAGGAGACTCTGCAATAGTTCCTAAGAAAATAGCGATAGATAAAATTGAATGTTATTCATACACAATTGTAAACAATAAGTTACCGTTTGAAGCTATTTTTCCAGTTCGTTTTGTAAAATCATGTGATTTTGAAAAAAACATGAACGAATTACAGTCTTTGGTGAAAACTGATAAGTCAGAAATTCTGTATTTATCAATTTTTAGTCAATTGACCGATGAAGAAAAACAATCAGATTTACTTCAATTAAAAATCCAAGAAATGGCTTCAAATCTCGTTACATTACATAAAAATCATTGGGATGGAGTATGGATAAGAATTATTACAAATTTCATGATGATTGCTCGATTTTCAGAATTTGATTTAATTGTAGGAAATCCTCCTTGGGTAAAATGGGAACACTTACCTGCCGCATATGCTTCTCGAATTAAAGAATTTTGCGATGTAAAGCACATTTTCTGTAATGATGGCGGGCAGTATGGCGGAACTCAGTTAAACATATGTGCATTAATTGCAAATGTTACAGCGACCAATTGGTTGTCAAAAGATGGTGTTTTAGCATTTCTTATGCCAGATAGTATAATGTCTCAAAATTCATATGAGGAATTTAGAAATTTCTATATTGATTATGAAAATAATATACGTCTTTATCTTAATAAAATCGATCGCTGGCTATCACCTCTAAGACCTTTCCGATATGAAGATAAAGCTGTGACTCAAGATTTTAATACCTATTATTTTTCATATAAAGAAATTGATTATAAAAAAGGAATTCCTGTAAAGAATATTTCTCGAAACAAGAAAATCTCTGATGAAACAATCAATAAATCTTCTTCTTACTTAAATGCAAAGAAATATCTTGATTTCTTCGCTAGTAAAGCAATTCAACTTTCTGACAATTCGACAGCATTTTCTTATTCTTCAAATGAATTTGATTATTCCTCAATAATTGGAGAAACCGCATATACATACAGAACTGGGGTTGAGTTTACACCACAAGAATTGTATATGTTAAACGGAATTGGGAAATCCACAAAAGAAAAACATTATCGTTTTAAAAAGAAAGAGTTTGCTTTATCAAAATATAAAGTAAGTGATATGCCAGAAAATGGCTGGGATTTACCAACAGAATATATTTATCCTATGTTGACAGCTCCAAATATTGTTCCATTCTTTTATGATAGAACAAATGAGTATTGTATTGTTCCTTATTCGAAAGAAGATATTAAAAATCCTGTTAAAGAAGAAGAATTGCTTCTAACAAATAAAGAACTATATCTTTATCTTTCAAAACACATTGAACTTATAGATTCGCAGTCTGCAAAAAGTAAAATGATGCACAGAGGAAAAGAATTTTATGCACTATCTAAAATAGGTTCTTACACATTTGCTCCATACATTGTTGCCGCTCGTGATAATTCGAAATTTTGTGCGACTGTTGTAAAACCGTCTATAACTGATTGGAAAGAGGAAAAACATACAATTTGTGTTAAGCATACTATTATAATCAGTCAGAAAAAAGATGGAAGTTTTATTTCTGAAGATGAAGCACATTATATTTGTGGAATTTTAAATTCTGATATTGTCAAGAGTTATATAGAAAATACATTTAAATCAAATGGTTATAGCTTGAATAAATCAAATTTAAATTTACCTGAATATGACGAAAGTAATTCTTTGCACAAAGAAATTGTTGATTTGGTAAAAAATGTTACACCAGACTCTGTAAAATCAGTAACAAAAAAAATCACCGATATATATCTATCAATATGTAAAAACACATAACACATATAAGGCCCCAGTTTGTCAATAAGAATCCTCAAAAAATAATCACTTAAGGCTGTCTTTTTCAGGCAGTCTTCTTTTTT
>NZ_FORI01000019.1 GCF_900113965.1 Treponema bryantii
AAAAACACATAACACATATAAGGCCCCAGTTTGTCAATAAGAATCCTCAAAAAATAATCACTTAAGGCTGTCTTTTTCAGGCAGTCTTCTTTTTTTAGAGAAAAATGGAGCTTCCGTTCAAAATAAAAAAGCAAAGCCTGAATCGCAATTCAGAAAAAGATTCCAGGAAAAGCGTCCTGAATCAAACACATATAATCGGTCACGGCAGAATGCCTTGTGCCCTGACAATCATCAAAACTAAGCATAACTGACATCTTCCTCATTCTCCGATATAATATTCCTATCTGCCACCGGGTAGGAATGTGCCAGGAACTTTCATCCCTATAACATTCAGCCACATCATTAGGTCGTTGAAGATGGGCAATTTTTCTCTAAGGAGTCGTCCATGTTCAATTACATTTGGCCGCTTTTAATCATTATTTTTTCAAACACACTTTATCAGATTTGCGCAAAGGGAATCCCTGAGCAGATGAACACCTATGCCAGCATGACAATCACTTATGCTGTGGCAACGCTCTTTTCGGCTCTGGCTTTCTTTGTTACATCCAAAGGCGGCAACATCCTAAAAGAATTTTCCCACACTAACTGGGCCACAATCGTTCTTGGAATCGTGATTACCGGACTTGAAGTAGGCTTTATCTTTGCTTACAAGGCCGGCTGGAAAGTAAATACTCTTTCAGTTACGACAAATGCAATTCTTGCCATTGTTCTGATTATTGTAGGCCTAATCGGCTATCATGAAGCAATCAACTGGAATAAAGTCCTGGGAGTTGCAATCTGCCTTGTGGGATTATATTTTATAAACAGATAGGAAAAATTATGTCAAAAGAAATCATATTCAAGCAATGCAGCGAAGAATATGCTGCCATAAAAACTTATGCACCAGTAGCCGAAAAGTTCCCGGAAGGTCGGCTAGCTTAAGTTATCCTTGAACATTGTCATTCCCTTCTATTTCTTTAACCTTTTCGGGCTTTTTCTTACTGATTCCCAATACAGCCCATCTGAAGAATGGAATGCGGCTTATAATCTCGTTCAACGCGTAGCCCAGTGCGAAGCTTGCCGCAAGGCTCAAAATGTAAATTGCCCATACAGGAATGGTTTCAGACTTTCCGAATAGAAGAGCCACAATGGAAAGACCAAGATAATGGAAAACGTAAAGTCCCCAGCTTCGCTTATTGAACCATTTTGTAACATTATTTTCAAAATTAAAGAAGCGGGCAAAACCTCCGATTATGGCAAGACTCATAAACCAGGCAAACATTGTGAAAAGCGGACTTCTGTTTATAGGAACGTCGGCGTAATTCTGTCCGAAATAAACGATACAGAAAGCGATGCATAAACCGCAGGCAACCGTCGCAAAAAGCGGAAACCATTTTTTCATTCTCTCAATAACTTCGTCATGGGAGAAAATAAAGTATCCAAGGAAGAAGACGCAGCCGTAAAGTCCGAACCGGTAAACAACTATAAGAGGCGTATTCAAAATTTGAGCAGCACCCCAAACAAGAGCGCCCAAAAGAATCAGGACAATCACGTTAGTTTTTTCGCATAGCTTCCAGAGATGATCCTTTTCAATTTTTCTTACCAGAACCAGAAGCAAAGAAAGTAACCACAAAACCTGAATGTACCAGAGAACTCCCGTTCCGGAAAGAGCCATAATCAGGTAACGGACGAAAAGAGGTGCCTGGTCAAACTCTCCGCCGTATCCACCCAGACTCATGTTTACATAACCCTGAATAAACTGAAAAGCCAGAAGTCCAATTGTGGAAGGAACCAGAAGCTTTGTAGTGCGGCTTCTCACAAATTCTTTGTTTGTATGATTTTCAAGATACAGGCGTGAACTGATTCCCGATACAATAAAAAGCAGTACCATCATCCAGGGATAAACAATGTACATAAAAGTATCAAACCACTGAACATCCATGGAAGTAATTTTTCCAACAACGCCAACAATTCCTTCTGCGTTGTACATGTAAAAAAGATGATAAATAACGACAATCAGAACTGTAACCCATCTGATATTATCAAGCCAGTGCTTTCTCATTTTCTCCTCCAAAACTCCGTTTGCAATAGTATAACAAAGGTTGTAATTATTTACAAAGCCATCACATAAATCTGGCAGGGATTGGCTTCGTCCCAGAGAAGAGGGAATACTTCGAGTTCCTTAAAACCACAGCTGATGTAAAATAGATTGGTACGATCGTAATCTTTATACATTCCCATTTTCACAGTCTTAACCTGCATGAACTCATAGCCCTGGGCCTTGGCAACTTCTTTGGCTTTTTCTACGAGCTGGCGACCAACACCGTTTCGATGGAACTCTTTCATAACTCCCATAACGGCAAGTTCAACCGTAGCATTTCCTGTCTCCTTCAGACATATCAAGTACTTTTCTTGCGATAGATTGTTTTTCAGCTGAATCTGTAATCTCCAAAATCATATCGAACATATCCTCATTTTCTACAAGATTTATGATTCGCATTTTTTTATCTTTTTCATCTGGCTTTCTTGGTTTTCTTTTCCGGAAGTTCAGCATACATGCCATCAAGAAGTTCTTGAATCAGAGCCTTATCATCAAAACTATCAAATACATGCATCAGAGTTTTTGATTCTTCATACGGATAACGCAGTTCAGAATCTGCAAGCAGTCTGTCCGATGTGGGAGTTCTCTTCAAAAACAGCTCATCACCGCAAATGTCACCTATCAGTTTTCCTTTAAAATATACAAGGTATCCGCCCATCATAGGTTTTATGACAATATCGCCTGCTTCAGAAAAACAGTCGCGAACATATTCATTAAATTCATTCATCCAAATTTTTTCCTTTTCTGCATTATAGCAGAGATTTCCGTTCAAAACACTGTAATAAATCTAGTTTCATGATAAAATACATCACATAGCAATCATTTTGATAATTCTGAAATATAAACGAGGTCCAAAATGAAACTCTTCGGCCGCAAGAAAGCCAGCGAACCAGCCGTACAATTCGATCCCGAAACTCAGTATGCCGTAATCCGCTCTTCAATCTGCACCGGAGAAAAAGTCGCCGGCTTCAAAAACAAAACGGATGGACACTTTACAGAAGTAATGCTCATCCGTTCGTCTGCTGATGAAAAAGAATTCAAAGAAACCTATGGAGTAGAATCTTTGAAAGTTGAATACTAGCGGGGAATACAAGAATCGAACTTACTGACCGTTGCACCAGCAGACCAAAGAAAGGGAATTACCTGAGATTCGAACTCAGAATGCCTGCTCCACGGGCAGGAGTGTTACCTTTACACCAGTAACTCCATAAAAAGAGAACCTGATGGGAATCGAACCCACGATGACGGTTTTGCAGACCGTTGCCTTAACCTGCTTGGCTACAGATTCTATCACGCGCATTAGGATTCGAACCTAAGACCTTCGGTTTTGGAGACCGATGCTACTACCAGCTGAGCTATACGCGTATTTGTTTCATGCACTAAGAACTTCCACGCCCTCCACAACATCGATTTCCATCTCAACCATTCTGGTCACGACAATATCATCCATTGTTACGCCAAGTACCTGTGCAAGTACAACAAGGTTATCGATTGTCGGCATATTTTTTCCCTGGTACCAATTGTAAATCGTCTGGACATACGGAAAATCGAGAAGAATCTGCAGCTGACGAGGTGTAATTCCCCGCTGCTTCATAAGTGTTTTGATTTTTGTACCTGTAGCCTCTAAATCCAGCACAGGTTTAAGATATGTAGTTTTCACGTTGATAACTCCTTACA
>NZ_FORI01000006.1 GCF_900113965.1 Treponema bryantii
TGTAATACCGAAAAGCAATGCAACCTGTAAATTTGAAAGATTATGCTCTTGTTGATAGTTTAGCACTTTTAGCTTAAATTCTCCGCTAAAATGTCGGGTTGGTTTTGTAAATTTTCCATTTAATTTGTACTGGGCAATCCACTGTCTAATTTGACTTGAACTTACTCCATATGCTTTTTCTTGTTGTTCTGGACTTATATGTTCTTCAATATAGTCTAAGACAATCTTTAGTTTGAACTCTTCTGAGTATTTGGACATAAAAAAAGCACCTCCTAAAGTGAACTTTATTTGTCCAACTTTAGGGGTGCACTTCAACTTCACTTCAAAGCCCGAGGATAATACAATCTAGAACAGTTTTCTGCACTCGAGGTAGAAGCGTTTTTCGTCGGCCTCGCCCATGCTAAAGCTCTTGCGTGGGAGAGGTCCTCTTCCGTTGATTGTTTCAAAGAAGCTGTCTTTGGCAATTGGCGGTAAAAGAATTCCAACTGCATTTTCGCGCTCTCCGAGTTTGAGAGTTTCTTCGCTTCCGTGAATGTAATCAATTTCTGGAGCCTTTCCGTCAATCTTTGTTGAACTCTTAAGGAAAGAATCAATCTCTGGCTGAAGTCTTGCAACTGCGAGCTCTTTAATATCAGTTTCCAAAAGCACGTATTTTTGTGATCCGTCTAATTTATAGGCAAATCCAAAATCAGCAGAAGAAGCCTTTACTGCAGCTTCAAGTTCAGCGGCTCCGGCAACTTCGCTTACATTTCCGCCAAGCTTATCTGCAAGATACAAAATCAGACTCTTAACATCGCTGTCAAAAATTACGCGGTGAATTGGCTCAAAGGTAAGGCCTGTGTCGTAAATGTTTACAATTTCAACAAGTGCATAACGTACAGGGCATTCCTTCAATGCAGCCTCATCAGCTCCACCTTCAATAAGTTTTGCCTTGTGTTCATCCCAAACAGCCTTTGCTGTTGCCAGAGAGTGGTTTCCGTCTCCTACTGCAAAAAGGAAGGTAGAACCATCTGCCGCACGGTTTGCATCTGCAATCTTAGAAACTGCTTCTGTTACTCCTGCAATCTCAGCTTCGCTTTCTACAGCCCAGCCTGTGATTGAACCGCCGTTACACATCAGCTGGCCATCATAAAGAGGGGCTTTTGCTTTTACAGCGTTGCCGGTTCCACCAACAAGAATATCTTCCTTATCATTTACAAGCAGCATAATGTGTGGGAGTTCAAGAGGAGCTCCGCGACGAATCTCCATACGTGGAGGAATGCGCTCTACGATTGTAGCTTCTGTGGCGCGGATATTTGCCTTGCTGAATGGCTTCCATTCATAGGTCTCAAGGTCAATCTGGGCAACAAGACCCTTGCGGGTGCGTCCAAATGCTGTTTTTCTTTCTATATATATCATGCAATTTCGAGGTTCAGCGAAGACCCCGCTATCAAGATATTCTTTCATTGTTTTTCTGATTTTTTCAATTCTGGCAGGTTTATCAGGAGAGTTCAGATAAACTTCTGGCAAAATCAGATTCAATGTGGAAGGCTTACCGGCAGCAGCGGCCTCGGCGCGTTTCCAGTAATCAAGGTCCTGTGTGTACTGATCGCAAGCAATTACAGACCAGCTCGATACATCAATGTTTTTGGGCAAGAGGATTTCCGGTATGCGGATTCCGTATTCTTCAATCTTTTTCATATTTGCAAGTATACAGTTTGAAAGCCTTTTATGCTATAATCAAAAAGATGAGTAATTCTCTGTCTCAGAATCAAAAGCAGGTTCAAAAACAGATTCAGCGTCTCTCTCAGGTTCAGATTACCGCATTGAATTATCTGGCAATGGGTAATGAAGATTTGCGCGAAGAAATTTATCGTGCCGCTGGAGAAAACCCTGCAATTGAAATTGTGCGAGAGGCAGACAATAACCGCTATTCATCTCACTATGCTAATTCGCAGGCTTCTGATTCTTATCAGCAGATTCTGGAAAATCAGGAAGATTATGGGGAGACGCTTCAGGCGCATCTTTTACATCAGTTAAATTCAATGAAGATTTCTGATGAAGAAAATGATCTTTGTACACGCCTTATTTATAATCTTGATAAAAATGGATTTTATGGCTCGATGCTTTCACCTGAATCTTTTTTGCCAAGAAAAAATCCTGCTGCAGAAAAACAGCTTTTGGAACGCTGCTTAAAAATTGTTCAGTCGCTTGATCCTGTTGGAACCTGCTGCCGTACTCCAGAAGAAAGTCTTTTGATTCAGGCACAGCTTTCAGAAGAGGCAGATCCGCTTGCTATTTTTATTCTTGATGGTCATCTTGATTTTCTGAACCCGCCGGAGCCTGCAAAAATCTGCCGCAAGCTCATAGACTTTAGAGACGCCTGGCACAAAAAAGCTTTTGCTTCTCAGACCGCGCTCGACACCCTCCCGCTCACAGAAGCCACCGCCGCGTCCGCGCTAAAGTTTATCCTTTCCCTGAACCCGCACCCGGCCCAGGGCTACAACAGCGAAGCCAGCCCCGACACTTCTCAGCCAGACGTTGTACTCACCGTGACACGCGAACCTGGCCCTGCCACCGACGACTTCAGCCGCGGCGTCGTTTCCTGCAATAATGACTGCCACTTTCAGATTAAATATGCCTCTGGTGCGCTTCCCGAGATCCGCATTTCGCCGGACTTTAAGCTTGACCGTGAAAACGTTGCCAAGGCACAGGCTTTAATTAATTCCCTGCAATTCCGTGAATCTACGATAGTAGAGCAGGGCTGCGCAATTGTAGCCGCTCAGAAAAACTTTTTCCTTAAGGGGCCAGGTCACCTTGCCGTTCTTACCCGCCGTTCAATTGCAAACGAGCTTGGAATCCACGAGTCCACCGTGTCCCGCACAACCGCGCGCTCCGGCAGAAAATTTATTCAGACTGAATGGGGACTGTTCCCGGCGTGGTACTTTTTTACTTCCGGTGTTTCCAGCAGCGACGGCCAGCGCCAGATTTCCTCAGAAAGAATCAAACAAAAAATGCAGGCTATACTTAGCCGCCCCGAAAATCAAAATCTCTCCGACCGCGAACTAACCGAGCTGTTAAATAAGAAGGGCGCGAAAATTGCCCGCCGTACGGTAGCAAAATATCGCGCCCAACTAGGTTTAAAAAACTCGTATAAAAGGTAGAACTATTTGCCCTGAACCTTGTCCTTTTCCTTCTTGATCTTGTTATCAAGTACATCCATCATTTTGTTCAATGCTGCACCGAAATCAAAATCATCACCAGAAACGTGAGCAGATGTTCCCCATTTAAAGTTTATAGTTGTATCAAAAATGTAGGCTTTATCCTGTTTAACCTTTATAAGTAAATCTACAATCAGATCATCAGCATAAGCAATTCTCTTAAGCTTTGATTCAATCATTTCAGACTGCTTTGGTTGAAGTGTAAATCCTACTGCGGTAATTGATGGTGTCATAGTAGTCTCCTCGGGGAAGTAAATTACTTTACTTCGGCTGTAAGTATTGTAGCGCCTGCATACGCAGACAGATGATTAACTCATCACCATAATAGTAACACGGGTTTTGCGAAAAAACAAATTTAGATTTAGAAAAAATCATCGTAGTATTGCTAAAATATCTTAAACTGTGTATAGTAAACTATATGGCAGATAAGAAATTCACAGTTCTGGATTTGCTTGACCTCGAACTTTCGGGACACGATGCCCTTGATTTAAAGTGTATCGCCGGCCGTCGCGGTTTACCTCGTGCAATTACAGTACCTGAATTAAACAGACCAGGCCTTGCGCTTTCGGGATTCTACGAATCTTTTGCCAGTAACCGTGTTCAGGTTTTTGGTCGCGGTGAAACTGCTTATCTTCAAAAGCTTCACAAAGAAAAAAATACCGATTCAATCAGAAACTTCTTCCGCTCTCAAATGCCTTGCTGTATTTTCACTTACAATCTTGAGCCTACAGAAGATTTCCGTAAGATTGCTGAAGAAAGCTATTGTCCGCTTCTTCAAACAAGTCTTACTTCTACAGAATTTTCTAACCGTATTATCCGTGTATTTGCAAATCAGTTTGCTCCACGTCAGACTCTGCACGGCGTTCTTGTTGAAGTTTACGGTATTGGTATTTTGCTTTCGGGTCACTCCGGAGTTGGTAAAAGTGAAACTGCCCTTGAGCTTGTAGAACGTGGTCACCGCCTTGTAGCAGATGATATTATTGAAATCCGCTGTGTAAACGGAAACATCATTCTTGGACGCGGTGCAAACTCTGTTATCAGCCACCATATGGAAATTCGTGGTCTTGGTATCATCAACATCTCTCAGCTTTATGGTGTTGGTGCCATCCGTGATCAGAAGGAAGTTCAACTTATTGTTCAACTTGAAGACTGGAACTCTGCCAAGGCTTATGACCGTCTTGGAACAGAGCAGAAATATAAGGAGCTTTTAGGAGTTAAAGTTCCTGTACTTGAGATTCCGGTTCGTCCGGGTCGAAACCTTCCTATTATTATTGAGGCTGCCGCTATGAACGAGCGTCTTAAGAATATGGGATATAACTCTGCTAAGGACTTCAATCAGAATGTTCTTAAATGGATTGAAACTGGAGAAGCGCAGGCCGTTTATAACGGTAATGATGATTCTTACTAAAAATAGATCATAAGGCAGAAGGCTGCCAAGGAAAGGGATATGATTGAAAAGATTTTAACAGTTCAGAACAGAGCAGGTATTCACGCAAGACCAGCTGCAATTATTGCTCAGACTTCAAACAAGTTTGAAAGCGAAATTACTCTCACTCGTGATGGAGCAACTGTAAATGCAAAATCTATTATGGGTGTAATTGCAATGGGTGCGGGTTACAATACTCAGCTCACAATGCAGGTTGTTGGTCCAGATGAATCAGAAGCCGCTTCTGTAATCGAGGAGCTTTTTAACAGCCGCTTCGAAGAAGACTAATAAAAAATCAGGAGGTTAAAAATGAGAGGCATTACAGATCGTCAGAAAGAAGTTTTAAATTTTATTTCGTCTTATACTGAAGAAAATTCTTATCCTCCAACAGTTCGTGATATCAGTGAACATTTTGGAATTTCTCTGCGCGCTGTTCAGGATCATATTCTGGCACTTCAGAAAAAAGGCTTCCTTTCTCAGAGCCAGAAAAAGGCCCGTTCAATTCGTGTCCTCTCAGATTGCCGCGATAAGGAACCAGAAACTTATATCAGCAAGGTACCACTTCTTGGAACTGTTGCTGCAGGCAAACCTCTTTTAAGTGAAGAAAATCTTGATGGCTATGTAAATCTTACAGAGCCTTTTGTACGTCCTGGTAAAAGCTATTTTGCTTTGCGCGTTCGTGGCCAGAGTATGATTAATGCCGGCATCTTAGACGGTGACCTTGCTGTTGTAGAGCAGGCTTCAACTGCTCAGGACGGCCAGATTATTGTTGCCGTTATTGATGATGCAATTACTCTTAAGCGCTATTACAAGGAAGCAGAAAGAATCCGTCTTCAGCCGGAGAATCCCCAGTTCCAGGCAATTTATTGCACAGATGTTCGCATTGTTGGAATCCTTGCTAATATCGTAAGAACTTACTAAAACATAAACTTACTAACGGTCGTTAATATACATGGCAGCAATTAGTCCTATCTATCTTTACACCGGTCCTGAATTTGGTAAACGCAATGAAGCTGTAGATGCAGTAAAGGCTGCGCACAAAAAACAGTTCGGTGTAATTGATGAACATTCTTTTTATCTTCTCGAAACTCCTCTCAGCGAAGTAATGACTATTCTTCAAAGTGGTACTCTTTTCTCTGATGGAGTTTGTGTTGTCTGCCGTAATGCTGAGCTTATTAAAAAGAAAGATGAGATTCAGATGATTGCAGACTGGCTGCAAAATCCAGATCCTTCTGCAATCCTTATTCTTATTTCTGATGAAGTTGCTGTAGATTCAAAGCTTGAAAAACTTGTTCCAACACCAAACCGTAAAAAGTTCTGGGAAATGTTTGAAAGCGACAAGCTTCCTTGGGTAACAAGTTATTTCAGTAAAAACGGTTACCGCATTGAACAGAGTGCGGCAAAACTGATTCTTGAATTAATTGAAAATAATACTCAGTCGCTTGCGGCTGAATGTTCACGCTTTTTTGTTCTCTTTCCAAAAGACCACGAAATTACAGAAGCAGATGTCGATTCTGTTCTTACTCACAGCCGCGAAGAAAATGCATTCAGCCTTTTCCGTGAGCTTGCTAACAGTGCAGATCCTGCTCCAGTACGTTTGGAAAAAGGTCTTCAGATTCTTCAGAAAATCAGACTTTCAAAAGAAAACTCTTCTGTAATGATTATTGCAGGTCTTGCTTCCTGCTTTAGAAAACTTGAGGACTGGCATAAACGTGGTGAAGCTGCTATTCCACAGACTATGCTTCAGAAACAATATAGAAGTGCGGCTAAAGTGTGGGAGTTAAAACATACGGCAGCTATCCTTGCGGTGCTTGCCTCTACCGACATGGAGATTCGCTCCGGCGGAGCTCAGATGGAGGATGTGTTACTTCAAAAAATGCTTTACGAAATAGTAATCAAAAATGGCGCTCAGTTGTCTTCGTATTAGAACTCAATCTTATTCAACAAATCTTTTAGAGCCTTAATTTCATCTTCCGTAAATGTAGATCCCTTTCCCATCTTCTGATGGTCTGGCGACCAGCTGCGCAAATCATACTTAGCAGGTCTTCCGCCCCAGGAAACCAGGTTCAGCTCAAGATTCCATCCCCCTTTTCCTTCAGCCACAGTTCCCAGATTCTTTTCAATCTTAAATGAGAAGTCATCCATTTTATGCCTCCATATACGGTGGTTGAGCCTGCGGTCCCTGAGCCTAGTCGAAGGGTCGAAACCACCGCAGACTTCAAATGTTTTTATCTATTTAAATTATCGTTGTAAGATTAGAAATAATATAGTAAAATTATACTATATATATATCTTAAACGTGAGGTAAATATGAAGAAAGTTTATATAACCCTTCTTTCTATTTTCACTCTTCTGTTCTTTATTTCCTGCGGTTCAAAACCTGCTGCAGAAGATACAACAGCCCCAGAGGCTCCAGATGTAACAGAAGCTGTTGAAGATTTATCAGAAAATATTGCCGATGAAGGTCTTTCAGAAGCTGCTAAACTTGCACAGCTTATGGAACAGATTAATGAAGCAAGACAAGCTGCTATTGAAGCTGGTGCCGATAAAAACTGTCCAGATCAGATGAACAAGCTTGACTACCTGCTCGCAGGTCTTAAAGATAGCGATGATCCAGAAGGCGCAGCAAAATCAATTATCGACAGATATAATCTTCTTGCAAATTACAGTTCTGCTCTAGAAGCAAAGAAAGAAATTGATGATAACGACTATGCATCTTATGCACAGAACAACTACGACAGAGGTGTTGATAACCTTGCTAAAGTAGACGCAGCATTCGATTCTGGTTCTGATGATTTTGATAAGTCTGTTTTTGTAAATGCTGAAAATGCTCTTAAAGAGTTCAACACAGTAATCAACGTTGCTTACAAGAAGATTGCTAAAGAAGAACGCGAAGCTGCAATGGAAGCAAAGAAAAATGCCGACAGTGTAAAAGCTGGTGTTGCACGCAAAACAGAATACAACGAAGCTGCAGACCTTATTCAGTCTGGCGACTCTCTCTACTCAATGCAGAACGCAAAGAAAGCTGCAGAAAAGTACAAGGACGCAAACGTTAAGTTCACATACCTTTATCAGGATGTTGCAGCAAAACGTGCTGCTGCTCAGGCTGCAATTGAAGAAGCAAAGAAGCGTGTAGCAGAAAGTGAAAAGTTTGCTGAAGAAGCAGATGTCAAGGCTCCAATCACAGAACAGGTTGAAGGTATTGAAGATGAAGATGCTGTTCTCCTTGAAGCAGATGACTACGAAGATCCTGAAGATGCCGAAGCTGATATTGCTGAAGAGCTTGAAGATGATATTGATGAATCGGAGGCTAAGTAATTATGAAAAAGATTATTTCTGTATTATTAACAGCATTACTTGCAGCTTCTGTATTCGCAGTAAGTTACAAGAACAACACTTTCCAGAAGCTCGCAGACGAGTATACAAAGAAGGCTGAAATTGCACTTGATGCAGGTCAGTATGATGATGCAGTTGAATATTCAAAGAAGGCAGAAGAAAACGCTGCTCTTTCAGAAGCATATATCAGAATGATGATGGCTCGCGGTGAAGCAGAGAACAACATCAAGCTTGCTAAGAATCAGATTGCGTGGGCAGAAAAGATTGATGCTCCAAATACTTTCCCAATGGCATATACATCTGCAAAAGATAACCTTGAGAAAGCAGAAACTTCTTTTGATGATGAAGACTTCGAAAATGCTAATGCGTATGCAAAGGCTTCTCTCGCAGCTCTCGACGGAATCAGAGAAGTTACTCCTCTTCCAGAGTTCTATATCGTAAAGCCTTGGGCAGAAACAAAAGACTGTTACTGGAATATTTCTGGTCGTCCTTATGTTTACAACAACCCATTGCTTTGGGAAAATCTTTATCAGGCAAACAAAAACAACATGCCAAAGCCTGAGGATCCAAACCTCATCCACCCTGGTATGAAGATGAAGATTCCAAGCCTTACCGGCGAATACCGCAAAGGCACTTACGATCCTAAAAAGGAATACGAAACTTACGGTAAATAAGGCTATAATCGAAACGGTGGTTGAGCTTGTCGAAACCACCGTTTTTTTTATATCCGTCCACCGTTGTGTTTAATATACAGCGACAGCGCCATTCCCATAATCGCATGTGGGAAAGCCTCTGTACCCATTCCATCCAGAACTTCTTTTTTAGACATTTCCATACAGTTTATAAATTCATCATCATCAAGATTCTGTTTTCCTGTTGCCACAAGATCCTGTGCAAGATAAAAATGCACGTGGTTACTAAATAGGGCAGGGTTAGGATTTACAGTTCCAATCTTAGTAAGCTTTCCGGCCTTGTATCCGGTTTCTTCTTCCAGTTCGCGGCGTGCAGCCTGTTCCGGTTCTTCTCCCTTATCAATAACTCCGCCAGGAAACTCAACGCTCAATGCGGCTTCTCCGTGGCGCCACTGTTTAACCATCAGAAAGTTTTCATTAAGTTCTGCAATAACAATAACCCAGTCTGGAGCATCCATTATAATATAGTCACCTTCAGTACCGTCGGAAGAAACGTTGTGTCGTTTGGTAATTGTGCATACAACTGTTTTCAAAAGAGCTTCGGGCTCTCCTTCCTTCCATTTAAGTTTTTCATCTTCAGGTGAAAAATAATTTTTCATAAAAAAACTCCGTAACTTTTTGACAGATTCAAAATCTCGATTTATCATTATTATAGAATTAAACGGGTTTATTGAAAATATCTTTTTAATTCGAAATCTTATTTTTGAGAGGTGATCTTATGGCAATTATTACATTTTCTAGACAGGTAGCAGCATTGGGCGATGAAGTAGCTGGCGAGCTCGCAAAAAGACTCGGTTATAAGTTCATCACAAGAAAAGAGATTGAAAAGCGCATTGTGGAGCTTGGTTTTCCAGAGAACAAAATGCCTAAATTCGATGAACGCAAGCCTGGATTCTTTGCTTCCCTTACAAAAGACCGTGATGAATACTTAAATTACGCACAGTATGCCATTCTTGAGGCTGCAGAAAAGAAGAATGTTGTAATCATTGGCCGTGGTGCCTTTGCAGTTCTTCAGAATGTGCCTAATAATATCTCTGTACGTCTTATTGCAGACGAGCAGACCCGTATTGAACGTCTTCGCAAGGAGTTCAACTGGGACGAAAAACAGGCACTTCAGCGCATTCAGGAAAGCGATGCAAACAGAGCAGGCTTTCACTCAAGCTTCTATAATGTCGATATTAATGATCCTGTAAACTATCATGCAGTTCTCAATACAGGTTTGCTCAGTCTTGAACAGGCCGTAGATATAATTGCATGTCTTGTAGAAAAGAAGGTTACTGTTAAGCAGGAAGAAGAGGGTAATAAGATAATTGAAGATCTTCTTAAGGCCCAGACTGTTGTGAATAAGCTTTCTATGGAACGTAAGCTCAATATTGAGTTTATGCACGCATCAATCCAGGGAAATACAGTAGTTCTCCACGGAGTTTCTGATTCGCCAGCCGTTGTAGAGCAGGCTCTCCAGATTATCCGCGAAGAAATGCCCGGCTACGATGCCAAGTCCGCAGTAAGTATTATCCACGACTTCAAGACATTTCAGTGAACTTGACTTTCTTTTCTATAATGTAGATAATATTTCTTATGAAACTATCTAACAAGTTTACTTTTACTCGCATTATTTTTGCACCAATTTTCTTCTTATTGTATTTCATTCCAATCTGGACAGGTTTTGGTACTAAGGTATCCTTGTTAATTGCGGTTCCTCTGCTTGTTTTTGCAGAGTTCACTGACTATTTAGACGGTCATTACGCAAGAAAACATAATGAAGTAAGTGATTTTGGAAAGCTGTTTGATCCGTTTGCAGATGTTGTACTGCATCTTACCGGATTTATCTGTCTTATGCATTCAGTAAAAATCGGCCTTTCTTATATGCCGGTTTTATTCTTTGTTTTGATTATGCTTAGAGAGTTCTCTCAGAACTTCCTTCGTATGGTAGCAGCAAAGCAGGGAACAGCAATTGCCGCAAGAAAAGGTGGTAAGTTTAAGACTGTAATGTACATCGTAGCTGAGTTCTATGGAATCTTCCTTGAGATTCTTGTTCGCCTCGATGTTGTTCCATCCTTCTTCAACATCCTTCAGGGCTGCGGTTTCGCCCTCTTCGCCATCTGCGTAATCTTAAGCTACGCTTCTTTCATAGATTACTTAGTACACTTCGGAAAAATCCTAAAAGATATTTAAAATAGACCACGAAACAAGTTCGGGGTGACGAGATTTTGTTAATACCCAAAACATATTGCAATTGGTTCAACTGTGATTTTTGAAAACCAGTTGCGGAATAGAAAAAGCCCTTGTGAAACATTATCACGTTTCACAAGGGCTTTTTCTATGGGAGCAATTGTTTTTCAACAACCTTAGCATGCTTCAATTGCAATATGCTTTGGAGCTGCAATAGCTTTCTTTGCCATATTGATTGTCAAAATACCATTCTTAAAGTTAGCCTTAATTGACTCAGCATCAACATCAGCCGGCAAACTAAAGCGTCGCTCAAAGCTTGTGCATCTGCGCTCCTTAAGGATGTACTTAGACTTCTTGTCTTTCTTATCTTCTTTGGATTCCTTTGTCTCTTCTGTTTTAGAGGCAATGGTCAAATTGTCATGGTCAAGCTCGATATTTACGTCTTTCTCTGTACGGCCAGGCAATTCCATTTCCAAAGTGTAAGCGTTGTCTTCCTCTTTTACGTCAACACGAGGAGCGTTTGCAGAATACATAACACTTGGTGTGTTACCCATCATGTCATTAAAAAGTGAATCAATAAATGAAAGTTCGTTCATATCTATACCTCTTATATTTGATTTAGTTTATGCCGTAAGCTAACAGCTTACACTGTATATATAGCAATAAGTGTGCCAAGTTGACAAAAACAGAGATCTTTGAATATAAAAGCTGATAGCCACGGCTACGACGTAACCCAAAGGACACGCAGCGCATTTTTGGGGAATAAAAAAGCAGTTTTCTGTTCGAAAACTGCTTTTTTTCTTATGCAAGTCTGCAAAAATGCTACGAGTGTCCTTTGGATTCCGTCTTCGCCGTGTCTATCAGCTTTTATATTCACTACTCAGTGTGTCAAATTGACACGATTCTTGCAGATAAAATGACACACTTACAGACAAATCTACTCACATTTAACGGAAAATGGTTTTAATCAGAGTCTTAATGTCCGAAATTCCCTTGGCAGAATCACTATCTGGGGCAATAATCTGGGTAAAACCTAGGCTTTCAGCGGCTTTGGCTCTTTGTTTTGCCTTTGTAACCGGGCGGATTTCACCGGCAAGGCTTAATTCTCCGAATACTGCAGTGCCATTTTTGACGGCTATATCAGTTCTGGCAGAATAAAGAGCTGCGGCTAAGGCGGCATCTATGGCACTTTCGCTTAATTTAATGCCGCCGGCAACGTTTACGTATATGTCCTGGTCGGAAAAACATAGGCCGCAACGCTTTTCAATGACGGCTGCTACCCTGGCAACTCTTCCAGAATCAATTTTTTCGCTGTAAATGCGGGAAACACTGGCTTTTGCGGGTACTGTAAGGGCCTGAATCTCTACTAAGAACACTCTGCTACCCTCAAAAACTGGTGTACAGGCCACTCCTGCAGGTTGATTTTCCTTTCTCTGGGTTAAAAACAGGGATGCCGGGTTCAAAACTGGGGCTAATCCCTTCTCACTCATGCTGAAAATACCTATTTCATCCACTGAACCAAAGCGGTTTTTCTGTGCATGAAGGAATCTTATGTCATCTGCGTTGCGTTCGAACGAAATTACTGTGTCTACCATGTGTTCAAGCGACTTTGGACCGGCAATTGTACCTTCTTTAGTCACATGGGCGGTCATAATAAGCACTGTATCCCGTTCTTTTGCCCATGAAATGAACTCATTAGCACAATATTTAAGCTGATTTACTGTTCCAGGGATAATTCCGGCTTCTGCGCTGTATATTGTCTGGATAGAATCTATAATTACAAAGGCTGGATTCAGTGAATCTAAGGCATCTAAAGAGTCTTCCAGACGTGAAGTGCACAAAATACTGATGCCATTGCAGGAAAGTTCCAGGCGGTCAGCTCTTTCTTTGATCTGTGCGGCTGATTCCTCTCCGCTTATATACAAAACTACCGCTCCAGAGTGTGCAACACTGGCTGATGTCTGTAAAAGCAGTGTAGATTTACCGATTCCTGGCTCTCCGCCAAGTAAAATTGCAGAACGTTTTGTGGCTCCGCCTCCTAAAACCCGGTCAAACTCGTCTATTCCGGTAGAAAGACGGCTGTTTTCCTGTGCTTTTACCGACGCTAGACCAACTGGTTTTTGTTTTTCAACAGCTTCTGAGCCTCTTCCGGCGGGAGAAATATTGTTTTTATCGATTATGATTTCTTCGAGGGAGTTCCATTCTCCGCATTCAGGGCAGCGGCCAAGCCATCTTGGCTGTGTATAACCGCAGTTAGAACATCTGTAGCTTACAGATCCACTTTTTTTTGTCATAGTACCTCATTCGGTCGGATTTTGAAGAAATTATTTGTGAAATTTTCACAAATCTATTGACATCTAAATAAGATGGTATTATATTAAAGTCAGCTTGTAAATAAGCTGATAAACTCTCTCCGATGTCCAGCAACGCTGGACGGCAAGGTTCCCTTTTAGTGTTACTGTCTGGGAACCTTGTTTTTTTTAACTTCGGTGGTTGAGTAGCCCCACAGGGGCGTATCGAAACCATTGTTATCTTTTACCCCTGTGTAATAACCGATCCGGCCGGAACACTCTCTGTAACCCAGGTGTTACCGCCAATAGTTGAACCACGGCCAATAATTGTTTCGCCGCCGAGAATTGTTGCGTTTGCGTAAATAGTTACATCATCTTCTATAGTAGGGTGTCTCTTTTTATTCTGAAGGTTCTTTTTAACGCTTAAAGCACCAAGTGTTACACCCTGATAAATCTTAACATTTGTTCCAATAATACAGGTTTCGCCAATAACAACACCGGTTCCGTGATCTATAAAGAAAGATTCACCGATAGTTGCGCCCGGATGAATATCAATACCAGTTTTACCGTGAACATGCTCACTCATAATACGAGGAATAATAGGTACTCCGTTTTCATAAAGGAAGTGTGCAATGCGGTATACAAGGATTGCTTCCAGACCAGGATAAGAAAGAACTACTTCCTCATTACTTCTTGCTGCAGGGTCTCCATTAAAAGTTGCAACTACATCAAGCTGAATCTTGCGGCGGATTTCTGGTATTTCTTCTATTAATGCAATAGCTGTTTTTTCAGCCAGCTTAAAACAATGTGATTCTGCAATATTATTGATTTCGTCATGTGTGCAGGTCTGGGCCTTTGTATAAATCAATGCCTTCTGAATTTCGCGTGTCAGATTAGCGATTATATTGTTTACTTTCTGTCCTGTAATGTAACGGATATTTACTGAATCAATATCTTCTGCAGTCTTAAAACCTGGAAAAATTACAGTCTGAATATCAGAAAGAATAGAAACTACATTCTGTCTGTTTGGAAAATCTTCTGTATGGTTTCGGTTAATGAGTCCATAGCGGTCATAGGAATCAAGAATTCCATCTATCAGCATATCAATATTCATAGAAAACCCCATTGTTTTAAATGATGATAAATAATATCATAGAAAAGTAAAATATTCTATCTATATATATTATAGGTTTATATAAATAAAAGTTATAAAATTTATCGAAAATTCAGGTGAATTTTTATAAATTCGTGAAGAATTTTATTGACTAAAATTATTTCTTAGTTTATATTCGTAGAACGCATGTTTTCTATGAGTTAGTGTGGAATACTGCATGATGCCCCCGTAGCTCAGTTGGTAGAGCACCACATCGGTAATGTGGAGGTCTGCAGTCCGATTCTGCACGTGGGCTTTTGAAATTGAAAATTTTTTGAGCGAATATATTTAGGAGTTAAATATGGGAAGCAAGAAGAAAGGTGCTGTTGAAATTATCGCTTTGCAGTGCACAGAGTGTAAGAGAAAGAATTATACTACTTACAAGAACCGCAAGAACATCACAGGCAAACTTGAGAAGAATAAGTATTGTCCATGGTGCAAGAAGAGCATTCTTCACAAAGAAACAAAAGCAAAATAATTTTTGATATTTATCCGGCTTCGGTCGGTTTAGATATATAGGGCAGTAGTTCAGCTGGTAGAGCAGCGGTCTCCAAAACCGCCTGTCGTGGGTTCAAATCCTGCCTGCCCTGATTTTATAAAGGAAAGGTATTATGGCTAAGGTAATTCAGTTTTTTAAAGAAAGCAGAGCAGAATTGAAGAAGGTTGTATGGCCTACTAAAGATGATGTAATTTCTTCAATTAAAGTTGTTATCATCTCTACAATTATTGTAGCTTTAGTACTTGGATTACTTGATCTTGGCTTTACTGCATTGTTCCGTATCTTGATGAAATAGGACAGAAAGATGTCTAAGAACTGGTACATTCTTCATACTTACACTGGTTATGAAGGAAAGATTGAACGTACAATTAAATCCCTTCTTGAAAAATTTCCAACCGACAAAAATGCAGGTATTGATCCTGAAGTAATTATTGATGTTAGAGTTCCTGTTGAAGAAGTTGTCGAAATTAAAGACGGCAAGAAGAGAACTCGCTCTAACAAATTCCTCCCTGGTTATATTATGCTTGAAATGGATCTTCCAGAAATTGGCTGGAAAGATACATGTGCTAAGCTTTACAAGATCCAGGGTGTTACTGGTTTTGTTGGAAATGTAAGTCGTTCAAATCGTCCTATGCCTATCACTAAAGACGAAGCTATGAATCTTCTCCAGAAGTCTGGTGTTATTAAGGGTGATAAGCAGGTTCGTGTACGTCAGTCATTCAATGTTGGCGATGTTGTTAAAATTGCTGACGGTCCATTTGCATCATTCACTGGTACTGTAAAAGAAATCAATATGGAAAAAGAGAAGCTTAGTGTTGAGGTTCAGATTTTTGGACGTCCAACTCCAGTAGAGGTAAGCTTCCTTCAGGCTGAAAAAGCCTAAGTTCTTTACTATTTATATTTAGCAAATTCAGGGGTTTGTATCCCAAATACAAACCAACTTATCCTGTTTTTGGGAGAGGCGCAGGTCCGTTGGACATAGGCGTTTCGTTAGAAAGACTTCTATATGAAGCTTTCACACCAACATTGGGAGAAATAAAATGGCTACAAAGAAAGTAACTGCCGTGATCAAATTGCAGTGTCCTGCAGGAGCAGCAACACCAGCTCCTCCAATTGGACCAGCTCTTGGACCTCACGGAGTTTCAGCTCCAAAGTTCGTTCAGGAATTCAATGATCGAACTAAGTCAATGGAAAAAGGTCTTGTAATCCCTGTAGTAATTACAGTATATCAGGACAAATCTTACACATTCATTCTTAAAACTCCTCCAGCAGCAGTTCTTATTAAGAAGGCTTGTAAACTCGACAAGGGTTCAGGAAATCCTCTTCTTAACAAGGTTGCAACTCTTTCTAAGAAAGACCTGGAAGAAATCGCAAAGACAAAGATGCCAGATATCAATGCTAACGATATCGAAGCAGCAAAGAAAATCATTGCCGGTACTGCACGCAGTATGGGTGTAGAGGTGGAGCAGTAATATGAAACATGGAAAGAAATATAACGCAGCTGCTGCAAAGTATGATCTTTCAAAGAAATATGATGTAGCTTCAGCTTGTAAAATGGTTCAGGACATGAAGTTTGCTAACTTCGATGAGACTGTAGAAGCTCACGTAGTACTTCGTCTTGAGAAAAATGCTACTGTACGTGATACATTGGTATTCCCAAATCAGTTCAAGGGTGAAAAGAAAGTTCTCGTTTTCTGTAAGGGAGACAAGGTAAAGGAAGCTCTTGATGCTGGTGCTGCTTTCGCAGGTGAAGAATATATCGAAAAGGTAAAGGAAGGCTGGTTGGACTTCGACGTTGCCGTTGCTACACCTGATATGATGAAAGACGTAGGTCGTCTTGGTATGGTTCTTGGACGCAAAGGTTTGATGCCTAACCCTAAGACTGGTACTGTAACTCCTAACGTAGCTCAGGCTGTTGCAGAACTCAAGAAGGGTCGTACAGAGTTCCGTGCTGATAAGACTGGTATCGTACACATTGCTGTTGGTAAGTGTTCTATGGATACAGATAAGCTTGTTGCTAACGTAAACACTCTTCTTTCTGAAGTAAGCAAGAAGAAGCCTGTTGGTGCAGCTGCTGGTTTTGTAAAGTCTGTTTCTGTAAGTTCATCTATGGGCCCAGGCGTATGGGTTGACTATAAGGAAGGCGAATAATGGCAGTAAGAGCAAAGAAAATTCAGCCAGCTAAGGCTGAGGCTATTGAAAACGCAAAAAAGACATTTGCTGATTACAGCGACTTCATTTTCGCTGATTATCGCGGTCTTACAGTAGAGCAGATTACTGCTCTTAGAGATAAACTTCGTGAGAAGAATGCTGTTCTTAAAGTTGTAAAGAACAACTTTGCACGTATCGCTTTTGAGGAAATGAAAGTAGAAAATGTTGCTGACTACCTCAAAGGTCCTACAGTAGTTGCAATGGCAAAAGAAGATTCTAACGAAGTTGCAAAAGTACTTTTTGACTTCGCTAAAGATGCTCCAGCTCTTTCTGTAAAGGGTGCTAGCATTGCTAACGAAATCTACGACCAGGCTAAGATTGAGGCTTACTCAAAGGTTCCTGGAAGAAACCAGCTTATTGCTATGCTTATGTCTGCAATGAACGGTCCAGCTCAGAAGCTTGCCGCTACATTGAAGGCTTACGCAGACAAAAAAGCTGCAGAAGGTGCAAACTAATTTTTGTACAAAAAAGCACTGTCAGGCTTCATAGCTGTCGACTGTCGGTGCTAAATGCAGAACGGTTCAGTTGAACTAAATCTGCTGCCACCTACCGGGTGGAAAATATAACTAATTTATAGTGGAGAAGACAATATGGCAGCTCTCACAAATGATCAGATTCTTGATGCAATCGCATCTATGTCAGTTCTTGAAGTTTCAGAACTCGTAAAAGCAATGGAAGAAAAATTCGGCGTAACAGCAGCCGTAGCCGTAGCAGCAGGTCCTGCAGCAGCAGGCGGAGCAGCAGCTGGTGGCGAAGAGCAGACAGAGTTCACAGTAACTCTCGAATCATTCGACGCAGCAAAGAAGATTCCAGTAATCAAGGCTGTTCGCGAAATCACAGGTCTCGGACTTGGTGAAGCTAAGGCACTCGTAGAAGGTGCTCCAAAGGCTCTTAAGGAAGGCGTAAGCAAGGCTGACGCTGACGAAATGATCAAGAAGATCGAAGAAGCTGGTGGAAAGGCTAGCAAGAAATAAGTCAGAATAATCTGACAATTTATCTATAGGGGATGCCTGACATGTAAAAGTGTCGGGTATCCCCTTTAGTCGTATTTATGGCATTTATTTAATCGGGGTTTTCTGTGCTGTGCGGAGTTTCCAGCATGTAGCAGTCTACAATCCGAAACACAATATCATCAGGGGGATCTGATGTTCGCAAAGACTCGAACAATCAACCGTCAGAATTATGGAAAGGCCATCCAGCATGCTATGGATGTTCCTGATCTTATCGCAATCCAGACAAAATCGTATGATGATTTCCTTCAGTCAGAAGCACTGAAAGAACACAGAGAAGTCCTTAATCAGGGGCTTCAGGACGTATTTACTTCAACATTCCCTATCGAAAGTCCTAACGGCGATATGTCATTGGAGTATGAGTTTTATGAGCTCGACTGGGAGAACCAAAAGTTCACCGAGTTGCAGTGCAAGCAGAAGGGACTTACTTACTCAGTTCCTTTGAAAGCCCGTATCAATTTGAATTTCCTTCAGACTGGAGCAATTCTTCAGAAAGATATTTATATGGGCGACATTCCGCTTATGACAGACCGTGGTACATTTGTTATCAACGGAGCAGAGCGCGTAGTTGTTTCCCAGATTCACCGTTCGCCTGGCGTTATTTTCTGCCACGACAAAGGTGTATACTCAAGCCGTATCATTCCTTACCGCGGATCTTGGCTTGAATTCGAAATTGACCAGAAAAAAGAGCTTATTTTTGCAAAGATTGACCGCAAAAAGAAGATTCTTGGTACAATTTTCCTTCGCGCACTTGGCTATTCAACACGTGAAGAAATTATCCGCTGCTTCTACGATGTAGAAGACGTAAAGGTTGTAAAGGGTGATGAACTTGTAGACAAGGTTCTTGCTTCTGCAGTTCTCATTAAGGATGAAGAAGGTAACGAAAAGAGACTTTTCAATGCCGGTGTTAGACTTCACCCACATGACATTGACGACCTCATTGCAAACAAAATCGAAGAAATCTGCGTAATCCGCTTTGATACACGCAGCAATTCTAATAGTGATGAAAAGAATACTTCTCTTGATTCACAGATGATTATCAACTGTTTCGAACGTGAGGAAGTTAAGTTTGTAAAAGAAGGTTCTGTAGATAACGAACCAACTAAGGAAGACTGTCTCGCAGCTGTATATGCAATCTTGCAGCCAGGTGAGCCAATGACAGTTGAACAGGCTGAAAAAGACCTCAACTCATTGTTCTTCTCTGAGCGCCGCTATGACCTTGGTCGTGTTGGTCGCTACAAGCTCAACAAGAAGTTCGACTACTCAGATGATGTAAAAGACTTTACTCTTATTAAGGATGATATCATCAACACAATGAAGTTCCTTATCAAGGTTTACATTGGTGAAGAACAGATTGATGATATTGACCACCTTGGAAACCGCCGTATCCGTTCTGTAGGCGAGTTGATGACAAATCAGCTTAAGTCTGCATTTGCAAGAATGGAACGCATTGCTAAGGAAAGAATGAGTCTCAAAGAAACTGATACAATGAAGCCACAGGATTTGATTTCTATCAAACCTATCGTAGCTGCTATCAAAGAGTTCTTTGGTTCATCTCAGCTTTCACAGTTCATGGATCAGATTAACCCTCTGGCTGAACTTACACATAAACGTCGTCTTAACGCTCTCGGACCTGGTGGTCTTTCACGTGACCGCGCTGGTTTCGAAGTTCGTGACGTACACTATTCACACTACGGACGCATGTGTCCTATCGAGACTCCTGAAGGTCCGAACATCGGTCTTATCGTATCTCTCGCTATGTATACACGCATCAACGACTACGGATTCCTTGAAGCTCCATACCGCAAGGTTGTAAACGGAAAGGCTACAAACGAAGTTGAATACCTTTCAGCTATGGATGAGGATAAGTACTACATTGGTCAGGTTGTTGAAGGTATGAAGAAAGATGGTTCTTTCCCAACTGAAACAATTTCTTGCCGTAACCGTGGTAACTATACTCAGCGTTCTCCAAAGGATGTACAGTACATCGACGTTTCTCCACGTCAGGTAATTTCTGTATCTGCTTCTTTGATTCCATTCCTTGAGCATGACGATGCTAACCGTGCGCTCATGGGTTGTAACATGCAGCGTCAGGCTGTACCTCTTCTTTTCCCAGAACCACCATACGTTGGAACTGGTATGGAAAGAAAGTGTGCTTATGACTCTGGTGTTCTTATCAAGGCTAAGCACGACGGTGAAGTTATCTACGTTTCAAGTGAACTTATTAAGGTAAAGGTTGATGGTTCTAAGGCAGTTGATGAATACAGCCTCTTGAAGTATCAGAGAACTAACAATGATACATGTAACCACCAGCGCCCTACAGTTAATGTTGGTGAAAAGGTTAAGGCCGGTGATGTTCTTGCTGACGGACCAGCAACATTCAACGGAGAGCTCGCTCTCGGACGCAATATTCTCGTAGGATTCGTACCTTGGAATGGTTATAACTATGAGGATGCCGTACTTATTTCTCAGCGCGTTGTTCGCGAGGATATGTATACATCTATCCATATTAAAGAGTTCCAGATTGAAATCCGCGAAACAAAGCTCGGACCAGAGCGCATTACACGTGATATTCCTAATACAGCCGAGAAAGCTCTTGCTAACCTTGACTCAGAAGGTATCATCCGTATTGGTGCTAAGGTTCGTTCTGGAGATATCCTTGTTGGTAAGGTTACTCCAAAATCAGAAACTGAAACAACTCCAGAGTTCAAGCTTTTGAACTCAATCTTCGGTGAGAAGGCTAAGGAAGTTCGTGATTCTTCTCTTCGCGTTCCACACGGAATTGAAGGTGTTGTAATTGATATCCAGCAGATGAGCCGCCTCGAAGGTGACGATCTTCTCCCTGGTGTAGACAAGGTTGTAAAGGTTCTTATTGCTAACAAGCGTAAGCTTCGTGAAGGTGATAAGATGGCCGGACGCCACGGAAACAAGGGTGTTGTTTCTCGTATTCTCCCAGTTGAAGACATGCCATATCTCGAAGATGGTACTCCACTCGACGTTTGTTTGAACCCACTTGGTGTACCTTCCCGAATGAACATCGGTCAGATTCTTGAGTCTGAACTTGGTATTGCTGGTAAGTACCTTAACCAGTTCTTCGAAGTTCCAGTATTCGAATCACCTTCTCAGAAGATGATTGAAGCTAAACTTGAAGAGGCTAACAAGGCAGTTGCAGGTACAGGTCTTAAGATTTCTACAGATTGTAAACAGATTGTACACGACGGACGTACTGGTGAACCTTTCGTAAACCCTATTTTCGTTGGTGTTATCTATTATATGAAGCTTCATCACCTTGTTGATGACAAGATGCATGCTCGTTCTACTGGTCCTTACTCTCTCGTTACACAGCAGCCTCTTGGTGGTAAGGCACAGTTTGGTGGTCAGCGTCTTGGAGAAATGGAGGTTTGGGCACTCGAAGCTTACGGTGCTGCTAACACACTCCAGGAAATGATGACAATTAAGTCAGATGATATGAGTGGACGTTCTAAGATTTACGAATCTATCGTTAAGGGCGATCCTTCATCTCCAATCGGAATTCCAGAATCATTCAACGTATTGGTACAGGAACTCCGTGGTTTGGCTCTTGACTTCACAATCTATGATGCAAAGGGTAAGCAGATTGCCCTCACAGAACGTGATCAGGAACTGATTGACAAGAACGCTTCCGGATTTGATAAGGAGGATGCAAATGCGTGATGTACAGGATTTTGACAGCTTAAAGATTAAACTGGCTTCTCCAGAGACCATTCGTTCATGGTCTTACGGTGAGGTAAAAAAGCCTGAGACTATAAACTACAGAACTCTCCGCCCAGAGAAAGACGGTCTTTTCTGTGAAAGAATTTTCGGTACAACTAAGGAATGGGAATGCTACTGCGGTAAGTTCAAGTCTATCCGTTATAAGGGTGTAATTTGTGACCGCTGTGGTGTTGAAGTTACTCACTTCAAAGTTCGCCGTGAACGTACAGGACACATTGAACTTGCAGCTCCAGTAAGCCACATCTGGTATTACCGTTCAGTTCCAAGCCGTATGGGTCTTTTGCTCGACCTTCAGGTTGCTGCTCTCCGTTCGGTTTTGTACTACGAAAAATATATCGTAATTGATGCAGGAGATACTGACCTTAAGAAGGGACAGCTCCTTACAGAAGAAGAATATCAGGAAGCACTTGAGCACTATGCAGGTTCTGCTTTCACAGCAGATATGGGTGCCGAGGCTATCAAGACTATGCTTGAGCGCCTTGATCTCGACGAACTTGCTGCAGAGCTCCGCGCAAAGATGATTGAAAAGGGTGCTAAGTCTGACAAGAGACTTCTCCGCCGTATTGAAATCGTTGAAAACTTCCGCGCTTCTGGAAACAAAGTTTCATGGATGATTCTGGATGTAATTCCAGTTATTCCTCCTGAGCTTCGTCCAATGGTACAGCTCGATGGTGGACGTTTCGCAACTTCTGACCTCAACGATCTCTACCGCCGTGTTATTAACCGTAATAACCGTCTTAAGAGATTGCAGCAGCTTTCTGCTCCAGACATCATCATCCGCAACGAAAAGCGTATGCTTCAGGAAGCAGTTGATGCATTGTTCGACAATACAAAGAGAAAGCGTGCAGTTAAGGGTGCTTCAAACCGCCCTCTTAAGTCAATTTCTGACCTCCTCAAAGGTAAGCAGGGTCGTTTCCGCTTGAACCTTCTTGGTAAGCGTGTTGACTACTCTGGACGTTCGGTAATCGTTGTTGGACCAGAATTGAAGCTCTGGCAGTGCGGTCTTCCTACAAAGATGGCTCTTGAATTGTTCAAGCCATTCCTTATGAAGAAGCTCGTAGACAAGGACGTAGTATTTAATATTAAGAAGGCTAAGGCTCTTGTAGAGTCTGAGTCTCCAGAAGTATATGCAATTCTTGATGAAGTAGTTAAAGAGCACCCAGTTATGTTGAACCGTGCGCCAACCCTTCACCGTCTTGGTATCCAGGCATTTGAACCTGTACTTGTAGAAGGAAAAGCTCTTAAGCTTCACCCACTCGCATGTAAAGCTTTCAACGCCGACTTCGATGGTGACCAGATGGCTATCCACGTACCACTTACACAGGCTGCTCAGATGGAATGCTGGACATTGATGCTTTCTGCGAGAAACCTCCTTGACCCAGCTAACGGTAACACAATCGTTGCTCCATCTCAGGACATGGTACTTGGTATCTACTATATGACTGCTATCAAGCCTAATGCTAAGGGAACAGGCAAGCGCTTCTCTACACCAGATGAAGTACGCATGGCTGCTGAACTTGGTGCTATTGAATGGCAGGCTCTTATTAAGGTTCCAGCTCCAAAGGATTCATTCGATGCAGATGCTCTTAAGGTTAAGGGTGATGACGGATTCCTTGGTGGAACTCAAGTCTTCAAGAAGGGTGATCTTATTGAAACTTCAGCAGGACGTCTTGCTTTCAACGAAGCAATGCCTGAAGAAATTGAATATGTAAACCGCCAGATGTTCGATAAGTCTTTGAAGAAGATGATTGAGCACGTATATCATACAAAGGGCTCTTGGCTTACAATCCAGATGCACGACGCAATCAAGGATGTTGGTTACAAGAACGCTACATTCTATGGTGCAACACTTTGTATGAAGGATATCCTCGTTCCTGATGAAAAGCCAGCAATCATGGCTCAGGCTAACAAGGATGTTGAAGATATTATTAACCAGTACGGAAAGGGTGTTATTACAGCAGAAGAAAGATATCAGCGTGTAACCAACATCTGGGCTCGTACTAACGAAAAGCTTACAAACCTCATGATGGATAATCTTGAGAAAGATAAGCAGGGCTTTAACACAATCTACATGATGGCTAAGTCTGGTGCCCGCGGTTCTCGTGGACAGATTTCTCAGCTTGCCGCAATGCGTGGTTTGATGACTAAGCCTAACGGAGATATTATCGAACTCCCTATTAAGTCAAACTTCTATGAGGGACTTTCGGTTATTGAATACTTTATTTCAACTAACGCTTCTCGTAAGGGTCTTTCGGATACTGCTCTTAAGACAGCCGATGCCGGTTACATGACACGTCGTCTTGTTGATGTTGCTCAGGATGTAGTAATCAACGAAGAAGACTGCTGTACAATCAACGGTATTGACTACACAGCTATCAAAGAGGGAGATGAAATTAAGGTTCCTCTCAGCAAGCGTATTGAAGGTCATTACACAATTGAGCGTGTTGTAAACGCTAAGGGTGAATTGATCTGCGATGTAAACCAGTACATCGACGAAGCTATGGCTAAGAAGATTGAAGCTGCTGGTGTTGAAAAGGTTAAACTCCGTACAGTTCTTACTTGTGAAGCTAAGCACGGTATTTGTGTTAAGTGTTATGGTAAGAACCTCGCACGTAATAAGATTGTTGAAATTGGTGAAGCAGTTGGTATTATCGCTGCTCAGTCAATCGGTCAGCCAGGTACACAGCTTACACTTCGTACCTTCCACTCGGGTGGTGCGGCTGAGATGTCAACAAACGATAACAAGATTGTTCTTAAGTTCGATGCATTCATTAAGAATATCGAAGGAACACACGTTGAAAAGAAAGACAAGTGGCTCTTTACTCGTAAAGGTTTCATGACTGTTATCCGTATTCTCGACAAGGTTAAGTTCGCTCCAGAAGATGAACTTCTTATTGAAGATGGAAAGAGCCTTATGCGTGGTGACGTAATCCTTAAGCACAAAGGTAAGGATGTTGTTGCAGGCGTAAACGGTAAGGTTATTAAGGGTGACGGTGTTATCTATATTACCAGCAAGGAACAGAAGATTGAAATCACTAACGGTTCTACAATCTTCACAAAGGCTGGCGCTATGGTTAAGAAGGGCGAAGTTATTGGTGAATTCGAACAGTTCATCGAGCCTATTCTTGCAGAAAGCGACGGATACATCCACTTCGAAGACGTTATCGTAGGTTCTACTCTTGAAGAGAAGGTTGACCTTCAGACAGGTAAAACAGAACGCTACATCACAGATCTTCACCTTGATGTTAAGCAGCCACGTATCATCATCACCGATGAAGCTGGTAACCCACAGGGTAACTACTTCCTCCCAGCTGGTGCCATCCTCCTCGTAGAAGATAAGGCTCCAGTAAAAGCCGGTGATATGATTGCTAAGATGAACAAGGAAGCACAGAAGTCTCAGGATATTACTGGAGGTCTTCCTCGTGTATCTGAACTTTTCGAAGCTCGCAAACCAAAGAATCCATGTGTACTCGCACAGATTTCTGGTACAGTTGAGTTTAAGGATGTTCGCAAAGGAAAGCGCGTAATTTCTATTACTGATGAATATGGTAAGAAGTTCGAGCACCTTGTTCCAATGACAAAGCGTATGCTTGTACGTGATGGTGATAAGGTAGAAGCTGGTGAAATGCTTTGTGCCGGATCTCCAAATCCACAGGATGTACTTGCAATCCTCGGTGAAAACGCTCTTCAGAATTATCTTATGGATGAAATCCAGAACGTTTACCGCCAGCAGGGTGTAGACATCAACGATAAGCATATCGGTATTATCGTACGTCAGATGCTCCGCAAGATTGAAATCGTATCTGTTGGAGATACAAAGTTCATCTTCGGTCAGCAGGTTGATAAATATAAGTTCCACGAAGAGAATGAGCGCGTAATCGCTGCCGGTGGACAGCCAGCTGTTGGTCGCCCAATGTTCCAGGGTATTACAAAGGCTTCTCTTGGTGTAGACTCATTTATTTCTGCAGCTTCATTCCAGGAAACAACACGCGTTCTTACAAACGCTGCAATTTCTGGTGCTACAGACGGACTCCACGGAATCAAGGAAAACGTTGCAATCGGTCACATGATTCCTGCTGGTACTGGTATCAAGAATTACAAGGACATCAAGCTGTTTGATGACAGCGACCGTGACCTTGACGCTCAGATGAACGAGATTCTTGAACGCCGCCGCCTTGAGGCAGAGCAGAAGTCTCAGCTTGAAGAACCAAGCTTTGAGACAGATGATAATGACTAATTCGTTATCAAATAAATAAAGGAGGGGTTGGTAGTCTGAATGCAAAATTCAGCTACCAGCCTCTTTTTTTTCAATGAATTTCATATAAATTCATTGAAATTCAGTTGAATTCATTTTTTGAATTTACTATAATCGTTAAACCTATCCTTTTTGAAGGGTTTTGAAATATTTCCGGGGTGCTGACCGGAACAAACAGGAGAACTAGGCGATGCCTACAATTAACCAATTAATTCATCAGGGTCGTAAGTCTGCTGCAAACAGAACAAAAGCTCCAGCTCTCGAAGGCTGTCCACAGAAACGTGGTGTTTGCACTCGTGTAATGACTCAGACACCTAAGAAACCAAACTCTGCGCTCAGAAAGATTGCGCGTGTTCGTTTGTCAAATGGTATTGAAGTTACTGCATACATTCCAGGTATTGGACACAACTTGCAGGAACACTCAGTAGTTTTAGTACGCGGTGGTCGTGTAAAGGACCTTCCTGGTGTACGTTATCATATCATCCGTGGTACAAAAGATACCCTTGGAGTTGAAGACCGCAAACGCGGACGCTCTAAGTACGGTGCTAAAAAACCTAAGGCATAATGGAGGACTAAGATGGGAAGACATAAGAAATCAATCGAACGTCCGATGTTGCCGGATGTAAAATACAACTCAAAGGTTGTATCAAAGTTCGTTTGCCGTATGATGCTTGACGGAAAGAAATCTATCTGTACAAAGATCATCTACGAAGCAATGGACAACCTTAAGGCTAAAACAGACAAGGATCCTTTGGAAGTTCTTCTTAAGGCTCTTGAAAATGTAAAGCCAATGGTAGAAGTTAAGTCACGCCGCGTTGGTGGTGCTACTTATCAGGTTCCAATGGAAATCCGTGAATCACGTCGTGAAGCACTTGCAATGAGATGGATCATCGATGCAGCTCGTTCAAGAAGCGGACACGGAATGGCAGATACACTTGCTGCTGAACTTCTTGATGCTTACAACAATACAGGTACTGCTTACAAGAAGCGTGAAGATGTACATAAGATGGCTGAAGCTAACAAGGCTTTTGCTCACTACAGATGGTAGTTTAATAACTGCCTAAGTCATAAAACGGGAGGTGCTGAAAAGTGCCACCCGTTTTTTTTATGTAAATTGGGTTATTGAACAGAATGCGAAAAACTGCATTATTTTCAATAAAACTCAATAATAGCTCTTGAATTTATTTTTTAAATTTTGTATATTGTTTGAACTTGCCCTTTTTTGAATTTATAGGGGTATTGGGTTCTTTGAGAAGTCAGGCAGATTTGAATAAGCACAAGCTCTCAAGTCTGGCATCACCGTAAAGTTAATCAGAAATGATTTTCAGGTAGTTGCGGCCCTTAATGCGGTTAATTTTCACCGTTGGTGATTATTATATAGACAACAGATTATGGGTATTCCTGACGCCGGTAAAGGCAAACTCGAATATACCAGACCAGTTGTCAATCAGGTGATAATGATCGGTGGTACCGGGTTGGAACATTTCGAATAATATGGAATGTTTTTGAAATATGTTTCTTATCCGTTTCTATCAATCTTTATCTACTCGTTCAAATAGTGTGTCTGCGAATATGTCAGCTCCTGGTAAAGGAAATCTGCATATTCTGGCTTAAAGTGCAGCACATAAAAAAATAAATATGCCGGGTCAAAACGAAATTAAATCCGGCAAGGAGAAAAACATGGCTAAGGAGAAGTTCGTTAGAACTAAACCTCACATGAACGTTGGTACTATTGGTCACGTAGACCATGGTAAGACTACACTTTCAGCTGCTATCACTACATATTGTGCTAACAAATATGGTGATAAGGCCCTTAAGTATGACGAAATTGATAACGCTCCAGAAGAGAAAGAGCGTGGTATTACAATCAATACTCGTCACTTGGAATATCAGTCAGACAAGAGACACTATGCTCACATCGACTGTCCAGGACATGCTGACTATATTAAGAACATGATTACTGGTGCTGCTCAGATGGATGGTTCTATCCTCGTAGTATCTGCTCCAGATTCAGTTATGCCACAGACACGTGAGCACTTGCTTCTTGCTCGTCAGGTAGGTGTACCAAAGATCATCGTATTCTTGAACAAGGTTGATCAGGTTGATGATCCAGATCTTCTCGAACTCGTAGTAGAAGAAGTAAAAGATACTCTTAAGGAATATGGTTTCTCTGAAGAAACACCAATCATTAAGGGTTCTGCATTCAAGGCTTTGAATGACCCAACTCCAGAAAACACAGCTTGTATCGAAGAGCTCCTTACAGCTATGGATACATGGTTCGATGATCCAATTCGTGATGATCAGAAACCATTCTTGATGCCAATCGAAGACATCTTCACTATCTCTGGTCGTGGTACTGTAGTAACAGGAAAGATCGAGCGTGGTGTTGTAAATATGAACGATGCTGTACAGATCGTAGGTATCCGCCCAACAGCTGATACAACTGTAACAGGTATCGAAATGTTCCAGAAGACTCTTGATCAGGGTATGGCTGGTGATAACGTTGGTATCCTTCTCCGTGGTATTGAAAAGAAAGACGTTGTTCGCGGACAGGTTCTTGCTGCACCAAAGTCTATCACTCCACACACAAAGTTCGAAGCTCAGATTTACGTTCTTTCAAAGGAAGAAGGTGGACGTCACTCTCCATTCTTCACAGGATATCGCCCACAGTTCTACTTCAGAACTACAGATATTACTGGTACAATCGAACTCGAAGCTGGTACAGACATGGTAAAACCAGGCGATAACGTAAAAGTTATCGGTGAACTTATTCACCCAATCGCTATGGACGAAGGTCTTAAACTCGCTATCCGTGAAGGCGGTCACACAATCGCTTCTGGACAGGTAACAAAGATTATCGAATAGTTAAGATTTTTTTCAAACTAACAGGCTGGTATTGCTTATCAGTCTGTTAGTTGTGAAAAAGGAGTAAAATTAAATGGCTAATGGAAAGATTCGTGTCAGACTTCGTGCATTTGATGCAGTGCTGATCGACCAGAGTGCTAAAGCCATCGTGCAGACAGTACAGAAAGCGGGAGCTAAGGTTTCAGGCCCTATCCCTCTTCCTACAAGAATCAACAAGGTGACTGTACTTCGCTCACCACACGTAAACAAGAAGTCACGTGAGCAGTTTGAAATGCGTACACACAAACGCCTTATTGACATAATGAATCCTTCACAGGATGTTATGGATTCACTGATGAAGCTTGAGCTTCCTGCCGGTGTAGATGTAGTAATTACACAGTAATTACAGATTTTTTTTAGTTTAATAGGTACGGTCCCTCTGGATTTGGGATGACGGCCTGAGAATAATTAGGGAGTTTTGTGAATAGTTAGTAGCAAAATCCCAAATAGGAGATATCAGAATGAAAGGTCTGATTGCAAAGAAAGTTGGCATGACACAGATATTCGACGAAAGCGGAAATCTGACACCAGTAACCGTAATCCAGGTCGAGCCAAATGTTGTTGTTGCCAAGAAAACAAAGGAAAATTGCGGTTATGATGCAGTTGTTCTTGGTCTTGATGATATGAAAGCTTCAAGAGCAAGCAAGGCATATGCCGGACAATTCCCAGAGAACATTACTCCAAAGCGCCACTTGAAAGAGTTCCGCAACTTCGAAAAAGAAGTAAACATTGGAGATGTTGTTGGTCTTGAGCTCTTTGAAGGTAGTCGTTTCCTCGATGTAACAGCTACATCAAAAGGTAAGGGTTTCCAGGGTGTTATGAAGAGATGGGGCTTCCATGGTGGACGTGCTACACACGGTTCTAAGTTCCATCGTGAGCCGGGTGGTACAGGAGAATGTACAACTCCAGGTCACTCATTCAAGAATATTAAGCTTCCTGGACACATGGGATTCAAAAGAGTTACTGTGCAGAATCTGAAGATTGTTAAAGTTGATCCAGAGCTCAAAGTAATTATGGTTCGCGGTGCTGTTCCTGGAAATAAGGACTGTACACTCATCGTGAAGTCCGCAGTAAAGAAATAGGAGATAGAATATGGAAAAGAAAGTATATTCAACTTCTGGTAAAGAACTGCGTACAATCACTCTTGATGATAAAGTATTCGGTCTTCCAGTTAATGACGACGTAATCTATTACGCTATTACAAATGAATTAGCAAACAGACGTGTTGGTACAGCTTGTACTAAGACTCGTGCTGAAGTACATGGTTCTAACAATAAACCTTACAAACAGAAGGGTACTGGTAACGCACGTCGTGGTGATAAGAAATCTCCAATCACTGTAGGTGGTGGTACAATTTTTGGACCAAAACCAAGAGATTTCAGCTATTCAATTCCAAAGAAAGAAAAAAGACTTGCAATGAAGTCAATCTTGAGCGCACACGCTCAGGGCGACAGACTTACTGTTGTAGAGGATTTTACTGTAGAAAGCGGAAAAACAAAGGACTTGGTAACTATTCTCAAGAACTTTGCTAAAGACGAAAGAACAGTTCTTATCCTTAAAGATGATGATGCAAAGATTAAGCAGGCAGGACGCAATATTCCTAACCTCTCATTCCTTGCTTACAACCGTCTTGAAGCACACACACTTTTCTATGGACGCAAGGTAATTATTCTTGAGTCTGCAGTAAAGAATCTGTCTGACTTTTATGCTGAAGATAAGGAGGCTAAATAATGAATTACGAAGATATTCTTATTAAGCCTGTTGTTTCTGAAAAGGCAAGCATGTTGCGTGAACAGAACAAATATGTATTCATCGTTCACCCAGATGCTACAAAGACACAGATTAAAGAAGCTGTAACACGCTTGTTTAAGGTAAAAGTAGTTGACTGCACAACAATGAATGTGCTTGGAAAAATGAAACGACTTCGTGGAAAACCAGGTCGTACAGCATCTTACAAGAAAGCTATCGTACGTATCGCTGAAGGCGAAACAATTGCAGCTTTCGAAGGTGTATAATCTGGTAGGAATTAAGGGGATATAAAATGGCTCTTAAAGTATTTAAGCCAATGACAGCAGGTACACGTGGACGTGTAGACTTGCGTCGTGACGAACTGACAACTGATAGACCCGAGAAAACTTTGGTGTCAGGTCGTAAGTCTCATGCAGGACGCGGAGCTGGTGGTCGTATTTCTGTACGTCATCAGGGCGGCGGTCACAAGAGACGCTATCGTGATATAGATTTCAAACGTGATAAGCACGGAATTCCTGGAACCGTAAAGACAATCGAATACGATCCAAACAGAAGTGCTAACATCGCTTTGATTTATTATGCAGACGGTGATAAACGTTATATCATCGCTCCAAAGGGACTGCAGGTTGGACAGAAGGTTATTTCTGGTGAAAACGCAGCTCCAACAGTTGGAAACGCACTTCCTCTGAATGCAATTCCAGTTGGTTTTACTATTCATAACATTGAGCTTACACTTGGTCAGGGCGGACAGCTTGTTCGTTCAGCTGGTGCTAGTGCAATGATTGCAGGTCGCGAAGGTGACTACGTTATCGTTCGCTTGCCTTCAAGTGAAATGAGAAAGATTAACGGAAAGTGCTACGCTACAATCGGTGTTGTAGGTAATGAAGAGCACATGAACGTTAAGCTCGGTAAAGCTGGTCACAAGCGCTGGATGGGTATCCGTCCAACAGTTCGTGGTATGGCTATGAACCCTGTTGATCATCCACTTGGTGGTGGTGAAGGTGCTGGTAAGGGACGTAACCCAGTTACTCCTTGGGGACAGCCTTGTAAGGGCTACCAGACTCGTAACAAGAGAAAGACTTCTAGCAAGTTCATTGTTAGTCGTCGTAAGAAGTAGTTGGCGAGGAGATAATCGTGTCAAGATCTGTTAAGAAAGGACCTTTCGTAGAGAAATCACTTTACAAAAAGGTTCAGGCAATGAATAAAGAAGCAGACAGAAAAATGATTAAAACATATTCTCGCTGCTCTACAATAATCCCAGAGATGGTTGGAAACACAATCTCTGTTTATAATGGTAAATCATGGATTCCTGTATATATTACAGAAAACCTTGTTGGACATAAGCTTGGTGAATTTGCACCAACTCGTACATTCAAGGGCCATGGTGGTTCAGACAAAACTGCCTCTAAAGGCTAATAAATAGGTGGATATTATGGCTGAGAAAAAAGGTTATGTAGCCACTTCTAAGTTCCTGATTGCATCTCCAACAAAGGTTCGCCCTGTTGCACATGTAATTAATCAGAAATCCTACACTGAAGCTATGGCTATCTTGGCAAACATGCCACAGAAAGGTGCAACTTTGATTAGCGCTACTTTGAAGTCTGCTGCTGCAAATGCACTTAACCAGAACAGTAAGTTGGATGAAGATATGCTTTACGTAAAAGAAATCAGAGTTGATGAAGGTCCAAGACTCAAGAGAGTATGGTTCCGCGCACGTGGTCGTGCAGATCAGCTTTTGAAGCGTATGTGTCATATTACCGTCATCGTTGACGAGAAGGCGGGGGAATAAAGTGGGACAGAAAGTTAATCCTATTGGTTTGCGCCTTGGCGTAAACAAGACATGGCAGTCACGCTGGTATGCAGATCCACGTGAATATGCAGATTTAGTTCTGGAAGATATTAAGATCCGTAAGCTGGTATCTGAGCTCCCAGAGTGTAAAAATGCTGATATAGCTGAGATTGAAATTGTACGCCATCCACAGCGCGTTACAATCGTAATTCATACAGCTCGTCCAGGTGTAATTATTGGTGTTAAAGGTGCATCAATCGAAAAGATTAGTGCAGATATTCAGAAGCAGCTTACAAAGAAAGTTCAGATCAAGATTAAGGAAATCAAGCGTGCAGATTTGAATGCAAACCTGATTGCTCAGAATATTGGTCGTCAGCTTGTTGGTCGTGGTTCATTCCGCAAGGCAATGAAGCAGGCTGTAAGCAATGCTATGCGTGCTGGTGCACAGGGTGTAAAGGTTCGTCTTAGTGGTCGTCTCGGTGGAGCAGATATGTCTCGTACTGAAGAGCACAAGGAAGGACGTGTACCTCTTCATACTCTTCGTGCTGATATCGACTATGGTACATACGAAGCTCTTACTACATACGGTAAAATTGGTATTAAGGTATGGGTTTACAATGGTATGAACTATGGTATCGACCACAATGAAGATGCTGGTCAGCTCGTTAAGAAACCAAGACGTCCAGCTCGTCAGGCAGCTGAAAAGACTGAGGGTTCTGAACCTGCTAAAAAGGCAAGGAGTTAGTTATGCCACTTAGTCCAAAAAGAGTAATTCACCGTAAGGTACAGCGCGGTCGTGAAAAAGGAAATGCGACACGCGATAACAACATTGATTTTGGTGAGATTGCACTTGTTGCAATGGAACCAACCTGGCTCGATGCCAGAGTAATCGAGGCAGCCCGTGTTGCCATCAACCGTAAGTTGGATCGTAAAGGTAATGTTTGGATTCGTGTATTCCCAGACAAGCCAATTACAAAGAAGCCAGCTGAAGTTCGTATGGGTAAGGGTAAGGGTGCTCCAGATCACTGGGCAGCTGTTATCAAACCGGGAATGATTTTGTTTGAAGTTGGAGGCGTAGATATTAATCTCGCACACAGAGCTCTTGAGCTCGCTGCAGATAAGCTTCCAGTTATTACAAAGATTGCTGTAAAGCCAACACGCGACTAGGAGGAATAAGATGGCTGATTCAAAGAAAAAGAACGATAAAGAACTGTCTTATAAAGAACTCGTAGCAAAACGTGACGAGCTGAAAAAGGAATACATGGATCTCCGTTTCAAGATGGTAATTTCCCATGTAGATAACCCAATGCAGAAACGTACTATGCGCCGCGAAATCGCACGCTTGAATACGTTTATCCGTGCGAAAGAACTCGCCGGAGAAAATAAGTAGGAGCTGAACTGTGGAAGAGAATGCTGTTCAGACTGTAAAGACTGCAAAACGTTCATTTGTTGGACTTGTTACATCAGAAAAGATGGACAAAACAATTGTAGTAACAATTTCATCAAAGAAAATGGACCGTCTTTACAAGAAGTATGTTACTAGATCTAAGAAGTACATGGCTCATGATGAAAACAATGATGCTCATGTAGGTGATACAGTGCGAATCGTTGAATGCAGACCGCTCAGCAAGAACAAGTGCTGGCGCCTTGCAGAAGTAATTGAGCGTGCTAAATAAGCGAAGGAGTTAGAATTATGATTCAGATGCAGTCATGTATGACAGTTGCTGATAACTCTGGAGCTAAAATTGCTCAGTGTATTAAGGTTATCGGCGGTTCACATCGCAGATACGCAGGTATCGGCGATATCGTAGTAGTAGCTATTAAGGATGCAATTCCTACATCTACTATCAAAAAGGGTACAATTGAGAAAGCTGTAATTGTACGTCAGGCAAAAGAATACCGTCGCCCAGACGGAACTTATATCCGTTTCGATGATAACGCTTGTGTTATCGTTGACGATAGCAAGAACCCTAAGGGAAAACGTATTTTCGGACCTGTAGCTCGCGAGCTCCGTGATATGGACTTCATGAAGATCATTTCACTTGCTCCGGAAGTTCTTTAAGGAGAAATGAATATGTTGACTAAATCAAAAATCCGCAAGAACGATACAGTAGAAGTAATTGCCGGAAAAGATAAGGGAAAGCGCGGCGAAGTTGTTCGCGTTGACCTCAAGAAAGAACGTGTTGTTGTTTCTGGTGTAAATATCGTTAAGAAGGCAATGAAGAAGAGAAGCCAGCAGGATCAGGGTGGTATCGCTGAGATCGAAGCTCCTCTTAATATTTCAAATGTAGCAATCGTATGTAAAAAATGCGGTCCTACAAAGATTGGTTATAAAATCGACGGCGACAAGAAAGTTCGCGTTTGCCGTAAATGTGGAGATGTTCTGTAATGGCAAATTACGTACCTCGGCTTAAGAAAGTCTATAAAGACGAAATCGCACCTGCTCTTATGAAAGAGTTCAACTACACAACTCCAATGCAGATTCCTGCAATTAAGAAGATTGTTGTAAGTATGGGTGTTGGTGAAGCTCTCACAAATAAGAAACTCCTTGATGCCGCAGTAGCTGACCTCACAGCAATCACAGGTCAGAAGGCTGTTAAGACAAAGGCAAAGAAGAGTATCGCTAACTTCAAACTGCGTGAGGGCAATGAAGTGGGCGCAATGGTAACATTGCGTGGTGACATTATGTATGAGTTCCTTGATCGTCTCATCAATGTTGCTTTCCCACGTATTAAGGATTTCCGCGGAATCAAAGCAACTGGTTTTGACGGACACGGAAATTTCTCAGTTGGTATTACTGAACAGTTGATATTCCCAGAAATCGACTTCGATAAGATTACAAAGATTGCTGGTATGAATATCACTTTTGTAACAAGTGCAAACACAGATGCTGAAGCAAAGGCACTTCTTACAAAGTTCAATATGCCTTTCCGCAAGTAGGTGAAGTATGGCAAAGAAATCATTGTTAATTAAAGCAGCCCGCAAACAGAAGTACGCAACACGTGAATACAATCGTTGCCAGATTTGCGGTCGTCCACGTGGATATTTGCGTAAGTTTAAGATGTGTCGTATCTGCTTCCGCAAATTGGCAAGCGAAGGCCAGCTTCCTGGCGTAACAAAATCTAGTTGGTAGGAGAATAGAATGAGTGCATCAGATCCAGTAGCAGACATGCTCACAAAGGTTCGTAATGCGGCTATGGCCCGCCACGAGAAAGTAGATGTTCCTGCATCAAAACTTAAGCTTGAAATCGTTAAGATTCTCAAGACAGAAGGATACATCAAAAACTTTAAGAAGATTCAGGAAGAAGGTAAGAACACACTTCGCATTTTCTTGAAATATGATGATGATAATAATCCGGTAATCCATGGTGTTAAGAAAATCTCTACACCTGGTCGCCGCGTTTATTCTGGTTACAAAGATTTGCCACGTGTTTACAACGGTTATGGTACAATCATCGTTTCAACTTCTGCTGGTGTAACAACTGGTAAGAAAGCTTCTGAAAAGATGGTTGGTGGCGAATTGGTATGTACTGTTTGGTAATAGGGGGAGGAAGAAATGTCTAAAGTAGGTAAACTTCCTGTTGCTATTCCAGCAGGTGTAACAGTAAACGTTGCAAACGGACTTATTTCTGTAAAGGGACCAAAAGGCGAACTTAAACAGAATTTCCATGACGAAATTGATATCAAGGTTGAAGGCTCAGAAGTAGTTCTTACAACTAAGAACAATGCTAAGCAGACAAATGCTTATCATGGACTTTACAGAAGCCTTATCAGCAACATGGTAAAGGGTGTAACTGATGGTTTCACAAAGACACTCGTTATCACTGGTGTTGGTTACCGTGCAGAAGTAAAAGGTAAAGAACTTGTAATGAACCTGGGTTACTCAAGTGACTACATTGCAATCATTCCAGAAGGACTTACAGTTGTTGCAACTCCAGATGGAAAGCTTACAATTACAGGTATCGACAAGCAGTTGGTTGGAGAATTCAGTTCTCAGATTCGTAAGTTACGAAAACCTGAACCTTACAAAGGAAAGGGTATTCGTTATGACAACGAAGTTATCAGACGTAAAGTCGGTAAGACTGGTGTTAAATAAGGTGAAGCTATATGTTTAAGAAAATGAACGATAAAAACAGAAAACGCTTGCACAGAAAGATTCATATCCGTAAGTCAATTTTCGGAACTGCTGATAGACCAAGAATGACTATCACTCGCAGCAACAAGAACATTTCTGTTCAGGTAATTGATGATAATGAAGGAAAGACTTTAGCTTCAATCTCAACTTTGGAAAAAGAATTTGCTGCTCTTAAGCCAAATACTGATGGAGCTGCAAAGCTTGGTGAAGCTTTCGGAGCACGCCTTAAGGACAAGAATGTAACTAAGGTTGTATTCGACAGAAATGGTTACTTGTACCATGGTGTTGTAAAAGCTTTCGCTGATGGTGCCCGTAAAGCTGGTATCGAATTCTAGGAGTTACTATGGAACATCAGAAAAACTTTGATAAAGATCCAAAAGAGAAGGAGTTTGTAGAAAAACTCGTTACTCTTAACAGAACATGTAAGACTGTAAAGGGTGGACGTCGTATGTCTTTCTCTGCTCTTACTGTTGTTGGAGATGGAAAAGGTCGCGTAGGATACGGACTTGGTAAAGCTAACGACGTATCTGAAGCTATTAAGAAGAGTATTGATCGTGCAAAGAGAAATCTTGTAGTAATTCCTATGAAGAACGGCACTTTGCCACACGAAATCATTGGTAAATACAAGAGTTCTGAAGTATTGCTTATGCCAGCTTGTTCCGGTACTGGAATTATCGCTGGTGGTACTGTACGTGCAATTATGGATGCAGCTGGTGCAACAGACGTTCAGTCTAAGTCTTTGGGTTCTAACTCAGCAGTAAATGTTGTTCGCGCAACATTTGACGCTATCTCAAAGCTTATGGACGCTAAGAAGGTTGCTGCCAACAGAGGTAAAACTCTTGACGAGTTGTGGGGTTAATGTATGGCTAAACAGTTGAAAGTTACATTAATTAAAAGCGTAATTGGTCAGAAACCAGAAAAGAAAGCAACAGTTCGTAGTCTTGGACTTAAGAAGATTTCTTCTTCTAACACTCTCCCAGACACAGACGCTGTTCGCGGAATGGTTGCTGCTGTATCACACTTGGTAAAGGTAGAGGAGATCTAAAATGGCAGAGTACAATCCAATTCTTAGCGCTCCTCAGGGTGCTAACAAAAATCCTAAGCGTGTTGGACGTGGTTCTTCTTCAGGACTCGGTACAACTGCTGGTAAGGGTAACAAAGGTCAGCAGTCAAGATCTGGTAAGGCTGGTCCTTACGTAGGTTTTGAAGGTGGACAGATGCCTCTTTACAGACGTATCGCTCGCAAGGGATTCTCAAACTATCCTTTTAAGAAAGAATATGTATGTATAAATGTTGAGCTTCTGAATGCAAAGTTCGATGACGGTGCAACAGTAGATAAGGCAGCTCTCGCAGCAAAGGGATTCATCTCTTTGAAGAGTGCTCCTCTCGTAAAGATCCTTGGAAACGGCGACGTTACAAAGAAATTGAACGTTGTAGTTGATAAGGTTTCTGAATCTGCAAAAGCAAAAATCGAAAAAGCTGGTGGATCAGTAAAAACTGCTGAAGCATCTGCAGAAGAAGCAAAATAAGGCGGAGTAGAACATGGCAAGCAATCCAATTGTAAATATGTTTAAAGTTAAAGAAATAAGAGACCGTTTGTTCTTTACATTCCTGATTCTCGCAGTTTTCCGTTTGGGATCTGTAATTACAGTACCAGGAATCGATGCTAACGTTCTTATTAAATACTTTGACGATTTAGCTGCGCAGAACAAAAACGCATTCGCCAGTTATATGGACTTCTTCGTAGGAGGAGCTTTCTCAAACTTCTCTATTTTGATGCTTGGTGTAATGCCTTATATCTCTATGCAGATTATCATGCAGCTTGCTGTGATTATTTTCCCGTCCCTTAAACGCATATCTCAGGAAGACGGTGGTCAGAGAAAGATTGCTCAGTACACACGTATTGGTACAATCATTGTTTGTATCATCCAGGCTTGGGGTATGTCAGTTTATGCAAACAGTATCCCTGGTTGTATCGTTCTCGAGAACAAGATGGCTTTCAAGGCTCTCTTCCTCGTAACTGTTACAACTGGATCTATGGTTGCTGTTTGGTTAGGCGACCAGATTACAGCTCGTGGTATAGGAAATGGTATTTCAATGATGATTTTTGCAGGTATCGTAGCCCGCTTGCCTAACGCAATTGTTGAGCTTGCTCAGAAAGTTAAGGCTGGCGAGATTCAGCTTGTATTTGTAATCCTTGTAATCATCATGTTCATTGCAATTATCGGATTGGTAATTTATGAAGAGTCAGGCCAGAGAAAGATTCCTGTTCACTATGCTAAGCGCGTAGTAGGAAGAAAAATGTATGGCGGACAGAGCACATATATTCCATTCAAGGTTAACCCATCAAACGTTATTCCTTTGATTTTTGCAAACTCAATCCTTACAATGCCTCTGATGTTTGTACAGTCAGTCGCAAAGGGAGAAAATTCTGCAAGATGGATTAGTTCTATCGCAAGAGTTCTTACTCCTAATGGAAAGTGGTACAATTTATTGTTGGTAATTCTTATTATCTTCTTTGCTTACTTCTACACTCAGGTAACCCTGAACCCTACTGAAATCGCAAAGAACATCCGTGAAAACGGCGGCTCCATTCCGGGTGTGCGTACAGATAAGACAGAAGAATACCTTACAAAAATATTGAACAGACTTATATTACCAGGTTCATTGTTCCTTGCTTTGATTGCAATTATCCCAACACTCATTCAGAGCTGGTTTGGATTCCCGCAGTCAGTTGCACAGCTTATGGGAGGAACTTCACTTATCATCTTGATTGGTGTTGATCTTGATACAATGAGTCAGGTTGAGGCTCTCCTTAAAATGCATCATCATGAAGGACTTACAAAGAAGGGCAAAATCAGATCACGAAATCTCTAAAAGAATTTTTAGAAAATTCGTGAATTAGCAGTAGAAAAGAACTGGGAATATGTGATATATTATCTTTTACCGAATTGCTCTCATTGCGAGGTGCCTAAAATTCGGTAAAAATATTCTCATGGGGGCTTTTATATGAAAGTACGAACCAGTGTAAAACCTATCTGTGACAAGTGTAAGGTTATTAAGAGAAATGGTATTATTCGTATCATTTGTTCAAACCCAAAACATAAGCAGAGACAGGGCTAAGGCTTAAGGAGAAACAGATGGCTCGAATTGCGGGAGTTGATATCCCTAACAAGCACGTAAGAGTTGCTTTAACTTATATTTATGGTATCGGCCGTTCATCAGCAGATGCAATCTGCGAAAAAGCAAAGATTGAACCAACAAAAATGGCTAACGATCTTACACAGGATGAATTGGCTAAGATTCGTGAAATCATTGACGCTGAATACAAGACAGAAGGACGTCTCCGTTCTGAAATCGGTCTTAACCTTAAGCGTTTAATGGATATTGGTTGCTATCGTGGTCTTCGTCACAAGAGAGGTCTTCCAGTACGCGGTCAGAGAACTCGTACAAATGCACGTACTCGCAAGGGTAAGAAGAAGACTGTTGCTAACAAGAAGAAAGCATAAGGCGGAGGAATAATTAATGGCTACCGTTAAGAAACGAAAGGAAAAAAAGAGCGTATACGAAGGAAACGTTTATATCCAGGCTACGTTCAATAATACTATCGTAACTGTAACAGATATGAAGGGAAATGCTCTTTCTTGGGCATCTTCAGGCGGACTCGGATTCCGTGGAGCAAAGAAATCTACTCCATTTGCCGCTCAGTCTGTTGCTGAAACAGCTTTGCAGAAGGCTGCTAGTTATGGTTTGCGTGAAGTTCACGTTTATGTAAAGGGACCAGGAATGGGTCGTGAAAACGCTATCCGTTCTATTGGTGCTATGGGCTTGAGAGTAAAGTCTATTTCTGATGTTACTCCAATTCCTCACAATGGCTGTCGTCCTCGTAAGACTCGACGCATGTAAATCTTAAGGAGAATACGTTATGGGTAAAAGCACACAGCCTCTCTTAAAGAGATGTAAAGCCTTGGGTATCAACCCAGTTGTAATGGGTTATACAAAGGAATCAAAGAGAAATCAGAAAGAAGTTAGACGCGCTAAGAAGTCTGAATACGGTCTTCAGCTTACAGAAAAGCAGAAGCTCCGCTTCATCTATGGTGTTCTCGAGAAGCAGTTCCGCAAGTACTATGTAATGGCTACAAAAAAGACTGGCGTAACTGGTGAAGTTTTGCTGCAGATTCTTGAATCTCGTCTTGACAATGTTGTTTATAGAATGGGATTTGCTAAGACTCGTCAGCAGGCAAGACAGATGGTAAGCCATGGCCACATTACTGTAAATGGAAAGAAGGTTGATATTCCTTCTTACCTCGTAAAAGTAGGCGATGTAATTTCCATCAAAGAAGAAAGCAGAGCTTCTGCTGGAATCAAGACAATTGTTCTCGCTAATGGCGACAAAGTTGTTCCTGGTTGGCTCGAAGTAGATGCTGAGAAATTTACTGGAAAGGTTGTAAGCTTGGCTGCTCGTACAGATATTGACTACGCAGTTAAAGAGAACCTTATTGTTGAATATTATTCTAAATAATAAAGAGGAGTTTAGATGGCTCGCAAAAACTTGCTTAAAGGTTTCAAAAAACCTAAAGGTATTTCATTTGAACCGATTGACAGTACCAATCCGAATTATCAGAAGTTTTATGCCTACCCGTTTGAAACAGGTTTTGGTACAACAGTTGGAAACACTTTAAGAAGAGTATTGTTGTCATCTATCCAAGGTTATGCAATTACCTCTATCCGTATTACATCTTATGATGAAAGTGGAATCTCTCATATTATTTCCAGTGAATTTGAAGCAATTCCAAATGTAGCTGAAGATACTCTTGAGATTATCAATAGTCTTAAGATGATACGGTTGTGCTTGCCAGAGGACGTTGAATCAGACACTATTCAGTATGAGTTCAAAGGTCCTGGTGTAGTAAAGAGTGATGATTTTGCAAGAGAGGGAAAACTTGATATCAAGACTAAAGATCAGGTGATCTTTACAATGATGGAAGGTGCTCAGCTTGATATTGAAATTCAGGTAGACCTTGGTAGGGGATACGTACCTGCTGAAACTAATGAACATTACATAGAAGTTGTTGGTACAATTCCTATGGATGCCATTTTCACTCCTGTTCCAAAAGTAAAATATTCTATTGAGCCTTGTCGTGTAGGTCAGCGTAATGACTACGATAAGCTTGTTCTTGAGATTTGGACTGATGGAACAATTTCACCTGTAAATGCACTTGGAGAAGCTGCAAAGATCGCTAAAGACCACTTTGCTATCTTTATCAACTTCAACGATAGTGAGATTTCTGGTGGTGATGAAAGTGATGAAGGAGATGAGACTATTAAGACTATTCTTAATACTCCTGTTGAGGAACTCGAACTTTCAGTACGTTCATCAAATTGTTTAAAGAATGCAAATATTCGTACAATCGGCGAATTAACTAAGAAGACTGAAGATGACATTGCAAAGACAAGAAACTTTGGAAAGAAGAGTCTGCAGGAAATCAAGGAAAAGCTCCAGGAATGGAACCTTACACTTGGTATGACAGATTACAGTCATCTGAAGAATGCTGCCAATATTATAAAGCAGAAGGAAGAAACAGATGAATCATAGAAATGGTTTTAATCCGCTTTCACGTACAACAGCACATCGTCGTGCTATGTCACGCAATATGGTAACTTCGCTCTTCAGATATGAGCGTATTACTACAACAAAATCTAAGGCTCTTGAAGTAAGAAAATCTGCTGAAAAACTCATTACAAGAGCAAAAGAAGATACTGTACACAATCGTCGTGAAGCTGCAAAGTTTATTCAGGATGAAAAGATCTTGAACAAGCTTTTCACAGAGATTGGTCCTCGCATGAAGGAAAGAAACGGTGGTTATACTCGTGTTCTTAAGCTTGGATATCGTCAGGGCGATGCTGCAGATGTTGTAATTCTTGAGCTGGTAGACTATAAGCTTGATGCTGACAAGTCTGAAGAAAAAAAGCCTGCTAAGAAAGCTGAAAGTAAAAAGCCTGCAGCTAAGGCAAAGGATGCAAGTTCTGAGGCTAAGCCAAAGAAAACTACAACAAAGAAAGCTTCTGAAAAGAAAGAAGAAGCTCCTGCTAACTAAGCTAAATAGGAGTTTAATATGTCAAAGAACCATCGTGGATCTGGAATTAGATCATTACCTGCACACGGAAGAGGAACATGTGCTATCTGTGGTAAAACAGATATCAAAGTTCTTTGGGAAAAGGAAATTAATGGTCAGACTGTAAATGTTTGTAAGTTCTGCAACGCTAAGCTCAAGAATGAAGCTCGCGTAGAAGCAAGAAAGGCAAAGCCAGCTGCTGCTGAAGCTCCTGCAGAAGAAACTCCAGCTGCTGCTGAGTAAGTTCTGTTTTACAGACATTATAAACCGTCATCAATATCGGATGGCGGTTTTTTTATTTTAGGGTGATTTTCTTAATTAGTTTGCCTTGAAAGAAAAGGCAAGTTGAAATATAATTATAGAGTAATGAGTGTAGCAACCAGTCATCACATTTCCAGATATTACGATTATTATCGTGATAAGGAAATTGTTTTTACAAAGGCAAATTTAAAATCTCTGCGCATTGATCCACGTCAGATCTATCTTAAAAGTAATGGTGGTCAATGGCCTTGTATCATAAACTCGTCTTCACTTCAGCAGGCTAAGGTTATTATTGGAACTTCTAGTGGTATCTTTACAACTGTTCAGAAAAACAGAAGTGCACCAATCAGTATCAGATACTGCTTTTTTGATCAGAATAATGAACCTATTCAGTTTTCTGTAAATTGTACTGTAATTGATATTAAACCATTTCAGGATTCGAACGAACTTGCATTGGTAACTTTATCATTTACACAGCGTCCGCCTGATGATTTGATTCTTCGTATAGGCGAGTTTATTGAAGTAAATGAGAACTTCCAGAACCGTAAGGAAGAAAGAATCGCAATTAATGATAACTCACTTCGTCTCTTGAATATTCCAAAAGAGGAGTCTTACATCTTTATTGCAGGAGTTCCTAGAAAGTGTATCCTTAAAGATATTTCTTTTGGTGGTGCTAAGGCAATGCTCGTAGGAATTCCAAAGTTCCTTGAGAATAAGGCTGTAGATTTGCGTCTGTTCTTTATAGATACAAATGAAAAGATTTCGCTTCCTGGTGTAATCAAGAATTCAGATTTCTTACCTGGTCGTAAGGATATTTCAATTGTTCATATTGAATTCATTCCAGACGAAATTCCTATGACCTATAAGTTCCATATCAACAGCTATATTACTTCTTACCAAAAGCAGTTGATTCAGAACCAGATTAACAACAAAGCAGCTGAAGAAAAGGCAGAAGCTGCAGCAGCTGCAAAGAAGGCCGCTGCTGAACAGAAAACTGCTGATGCTCAGGCAGTATCTGCACAGCAGGCAGCTGCAAATCCGACTGCAGCTAACTAACAGGCTGTCTAAATCAAATTTTTAAGTGGTATTATTATGAATCCATCAAACCCATTGGAATCGATTTATTTTATTAACATTCCATCAATTCAACTTACATCTTGTAATTCTTTTGAAATTGATCCGACAATTCCGTTGCCGGTACAGAAAAAGCCAGGCGAAGAAGGCAAAAACTTTGATCCTAAGGCAATTGAACCTGAACAGATTCTTGCAGGTATGCTTACAATTCTTGCCTACGATTCAAAGAATACAAATCTTGATTATTACCGCTCAATTCTTAAAAAGATTAAGCCTAATCTTAAGAAAGAACTTTGTGAGGCGGCAATTCTTAAAACAAAGAATGAAGATTTTGACCTTGCAGAAGAAATCTTCCGTGCCCTTATAGGCTTTGATCCTGAAGATGTTGCAATCATTCTTAATATGGCTTTGTTCCTTGACCAGCGTGCAGACTCTTACAGAAACTCTGGTCTTTTTGATGATGCTGATGCTTATGATGCAGATGCATATTCATATTATGAACAGGCTATGAATGCTGAGCCACCACTTCCAGATGTATATTTTAATGTTGGTTTTTATTACATGAAGCAGCATAAATACCGTGAAGCAAAGGATGCTTTTGAAACATATCTTGCACTTACCTGTGAAACAAGTGATGAGGATATGGGTGAGAACGGTGTTTATAAAAAAGAACGTGCTCAGGAAATCATCAATAATATTAATAACCAGAATATGGAAGATGAGTCTTTTAAGGCTGCATATGATTTGATTTCAAGCGGTCAGGAAGAAAAAGGCCTTGAGCAAATTAGAGACTTCCTACAGAGCAATCCTAAGGTTTGGAACGGCTGGTTTATGCTTGGCTGGGGACTCAGACGTCTTGAACGCTTCTCTGACGCTAAACAGGCTTTCCTTGAGGCTCTGAAATATGGTGGAGACACCAATGCAGATACTTATAATGAACTTTCATTGTGTTATGTTCAGGAAAAGGATTTTGCAGAAGCTCAGAAGTGTCTTATGAAGGCACTTGCAATGGAGCCTGAAAGCACAAAGATTATGTCAAATCTTGGTTATCTTGCGCTTGCAATGGGAAATAAGCAGGAAGCGCGTAATTATTTTACTGCTGTGCTTGAGTTTGATCCTAAGGATAGAATTGCGGCGAGTGAACTTGCTAAATTAGAAGTTGGAGAATAAATGGATTGCCACGTCGCTGCGCTCCTCGCAATGACGTGGTGTGTGAATATTTAAGGAAGTACGACGGTGTCACCAGTGGTGATGTCGTTTTTTTTATACCAGCCTTGTGGGACTTCCAGGGCGTAACGCACAGACACTGTACTCAAAATTGAATCTGTGCTGTAAGGATTCATATCAAAAATATCGCGGATTTTTCCTTTTGAATCGATGTAGGCAATTGAAAGCGGGTGTGGTGTATTGTGCATCCAGAAGGAAAGAATCTGGTCGCGTTCAAAAACAAAAAGCATACCTGTTCCATCCGGAATATTTTTACGTTCCATAAAACCATGATTACGGTCTTCTGCTTTTATAGCCATTTCTGCCTTAACAATAAACTCTGTTCCGTCCTGGCGGATGATTTTTACGTCCTGAACAGGGAGTTTTTTGGTTTTGCAGGAAAGAAATGGGGTAAGAAGAAGTAAAGAAAGTATAAAAATAGACTTTTTCATAAGAGCTCCATTATTGTGGTTTCGCCCTTCGACTTCACTCAGGGACCGAAACCACTGGGTGTTTATTAAAGTTCGTCGAGGAACATTTCCTGAGTTATTTCTGTTGGAGATGCCTGGATGTTTGAGTAATTCTGAGTCTGATCAAAAATCTTATTGTCTATGTATTTAAGAGTAAGAGGTTTTTCAAGGCTCATTGTAACTTCATCATCTTTCCAGGTTGCAGACTGTGGATTAAAGCTTGTTGGTTCTCCGTATTTTTCTGTGAGCTTTTTGAAAATGCTGTAATAATCCATTTTTTCAGGATTTACGTTGATTGTGATTATATAAAGCTCATCAAAAGAGAACTGGAACCAGCAGCGGGTTAGAAAATCTGAGCCCATGCCGCGTTCAGCATCTGTTTCGATTAAGGTTTTGCTTGAATGTGGAATAAGAGATACGTCCCTGTCGCCGTGGTAGCCAAACTCGGGATTTTTTACAAGAGTTTCTTTGGTTTCTTCAAGACTCATTCCTAATTTTATTTCTTTATAGCCATGTGGTAGACTTTCTGCAAATAAACATATTGATAGAGCAGAAATTGAAATGAGGATAGTAAATTTCTTCTTGAACGGAATCATATTTAGATTATCGGAAGATAATTTTTATAATTTATTTATTTTGTTTACGATAGAAAGCAGCAGCCTTCATAACTTCCTGTGCATCTTTAATGAAAATTTTTCCGTTTTCAATGCGAATCTGGTTGTAATTTTCAAAATCGTAAATAGCTTTTGGCTGATTCTGATTTTCAATTCCACACATGTTTGCAAGGTCTTTTGGAGTAAATTCAGTCTGCATAGAAACTTTTGAGAGACCAAGCTTTACGCGCTGTTTTTCAAGCTGAAGAGAAAGCATATCAAGCATTTTGGCAAGTGGTTCATGAAGTGCAGCATTATCCAGCTGACGGTACATAGACCAGAGGCGGTCAGCAAGAGTGGTTGTAAGTTTTGCTACCAGCTGAGGCTGTGTTGCTACCATCTGGTTAAAGTTGGAACGGTTGATAACCATAAGAGTACAGTCGCTATGGGCGAGGGCATTGGCAGAACGTGGCTTGTTTTCGATAAGTGCCATTTCACCAAACATGTCGCCTTTTTTAAGTACTGCGAGGGTTACTTCATTTCCGTTTACAACCTTAGTAATTGAAACTTCACCTCTCTGAATAATAAACATATCTGAACCAGACTGAGCCTCAGAGAAGATCATTGTATCTTTTGGATACTGTCTTGAAGGTTCTGCTGTAGGTTCAAAATAAACTGCGTGTGTTTTAGGCTTAAGTGCTACAAACTTCTGTTTTGCAAGATCTGCATTAGGTCCCTGAGGTTTAGTTTTGAGATATTGATAATATGCGAAAACAGCAACATCTGGGAGTGCATTCTGTTCATAGAAAGAAGCTACTTTGAAAATTTGTTCGTAGGTGTCCTGAACTACAGAGTGGAGAGTTGCCTTTGTAAGCATTTCATTCATAACACGCATTCGGTTTGCAAAGGTTTTGATGATTTTAAGAGCAACTGGAGTGTTCTGTGAAATGAGTTCAGGGTACTGATCTTTGCGTACAGAGATTGCCATTACGTCTGTTGTGGCAATTGCAGTTTCAATCTGAAGGTGGTCAGACATACAAGGTACTACACCAACGAAGTCTCCGGGTCCATACATTGTAGGGGCAAGGCCAGAGCCAGAAGATTTCATACATTGTACGTTACCTTTCTGGATAATATAAAAATGATCGGTATTTTCCTTGCCTTCTACGACGAGATAAGAACCTTTTCTGAAACTAACGATTTGTAACTGCAGCAAGAGTGTACTCTCCTAAGATTATTCAATATATAAGTATAAATTTAGAATTTTTATTTGTCAATTAGTGAATTATTCAATTATTCTGGACAAAAATGATTTCTGGTTCCAGCTCAAAGCCGAATTTCTCTTTAACGGCTTTTTGGGCGGCCTGGACTAAGGAACGGATGTCGGCGGCAGTGGCGCTGCCTGTATTTATGATGAAATTGCCGTGGAAAGGTGCAATTTGGGCGCCGCCGACAGCAAGCCCTTTGAGTCCACAGTCGTCTATGAGTTTTCCGCTTGGGGCACCGAAAGCCCGGTTGTTTTTGAAAACGCTGCCGGCGCTCGGATATTTGAAATGACCTTTATCTACGCGTTCGGCGATGTATTTTTTACAGTCTGCGACAATTTGTTCGTGGGCGGCGGCGCCGGCAGGCCTGAGACGGAAGGTTGCCTGGGTGAGGTAACGCTGTGTAATTTGTGAGCCATCTTCTGCAGTGTGTGCCTGGAATGGTGATTTTTTATATTCCCAGTCTGAGGCATTAAAAGGAAGTTCAACAAACTTTGCTTTTTCGCCGGTATATTCAATGTGCGTTGTAGAGTATAAAATATCACTAACAGAACGGTCAAAACAGCGTGCGTTCATATAAACGGCACCGCCGACAGTTCCAGGCAGACCTGCAAACTGTTCTGCGCCACTGAGATTCTTTTTAGTGCAGAAATCAACAAAGGCTGCCATTGGAACTCCGCACTGGCAGGTTACCAGAACTGACCCATCTGGGGTTGTTTCATCAGAATCATAAAAGATTTCTTTGATTTGCTGTGTAGAAATAATTGCGCCTTCGTAGGTTCCATCAGGGTAAACAACGTTACTTGCTCCGCCTGTTACAAAAAAAGAAAGTTCTGCGGAGCGTGCGGCGCTTATTACAGATTCCAGCTGCGCTGGAGTTTCCGGGGTGATAAATAATCTTGCTGTACCGCCTACCTTAAAGGTTGATTTTGGTGCGAGCAGTTCGTTTTCTTTATAAGGAATTTTTGCTGTTTTTAGCATTGAAGCAAGGAAATTTATCATAAGATTATTATAATGTGAAAAAGGTTTTGGGAAAAGGTGTGTGTTGTTTAAGAGGTTGGAAAATTGTATAATTGAAGGAAATAAAGCGGGTCTTAGGGGTGCAGCCCCTTATAAGGAGATTTAATATGGCACTGAGATTATACAATACTATGGGACGCAAAATGGAAGAGTTTAAGCCACTTGTTGAAGGACATGCTGGTTTTTATGGTTGTGGTCCTACAGTTTACAATTACGCACATGTGGGAAATCTTCGTGCTTATGTCTGTTGGGACATACTTGATAAGACTCTGCAGTTTTTAGGTTATGACGTAAAGCATGTTATGAATATTACTGATGTTGGTCACTTGACTGGAGATAATGATGAAGGCGAAGATAAAATGAAAAAATCTGCGGCTGAACGTCACCAGAGTGTACTTGAAGTTGCTCAGTATTATACTGACGCTTTTATGAAGGATATTGATGCTTTGAATATCCGCCATCCGGATGTAATCTGCAAGGCTACTGAGCATATTGATGATATGATTGAACTGATTAAGAAGATTGAGGCACAGGGCCACACTTATATGGCTGGTGGAAATCTTTATTTTGATATATCTACTTTCCCTGATTATGGTAAACTTGCAAATTTGAATCTTGATGAACTTAAGGCCGGAGCTGGTAAGCGTAAGGTTGTTGTTGTTGATGAAAATAAGCGTAATCCTGGTGACTTTGTTCTCTGGTTTACTAAGTCTAAGTTCGAAGATCAGGCGATGACCTGGGATTCTCCATGGGGTCGTGGTTATCCTGGCTGGCACATTGAATGCTCTGCCATGAGTATGAAGTATCTTGGTAAGCATTTTGATATTCATACTGGCGGTATAGACCATGTGCCGGTACATCATACTAACGAGATTGCTCAGTCGGAAGGTTCTTTTGATGAGGCTGAGAGAGCTAAAGGTCCATGGGTTGATTACTGGATGCACAATGAGTTCCTTATTCTTGAGGGCGGTAAAATGAGTAAGTCCAGCGGACACTTTATTACCCTGCAGACTTCTTTGCCGGAAGACAAAGGTTTTTCTTTGAAGGATAAGGGCTTTGCTCCCCTTGATTACCGCTTCTTCCTTTTGAGTGGTCATTATAGAAAACAATTGGTTTTTTCTCTGGATGCTCTAGAATCTGCTAAGAATGGTCGTGCGGCTTTGAATGCCCGTGTTGCTAAATTGATTTCGAAAGCAAATTCTGAAGAAGGTCTTGGCCTTACACGTGAAAACTTTGCTTCTGTTCTTGCAGGCATTGCCCTTGATGAAGAGAGCATGAATAAGTTCCGCGAAGGCCTTGAAAATGACCTTGCCACTCCTGTTGCAATGGCTGCAATGCAGAAGGCCGCTGCTGCAAAGGGTGGAATGAAGGCTTCTATAGCACTTGCCACACTCCTTAAGATGGACAGTGTTTTGAGTCTTGATGTAATTAAGAATGGTTTTGAGGCCCTTGCAGAACAGATTAAGTTTTCTGGTGCAGCTGGAGCAGAAACTGCTGTAGATTCTCATGCAGGGGATCCTGAGGCAGCAGAAATTGATGCTCTTGTTGCTGAGCGAACAGCTGCAAAAAAAGCAAAAGATTTTGCTCGTGCTGATGAAATTCGTAACCAGTTGACTGCCCGTGGTGTTATTATTATTGATACACCGAATGGTCCGACTTGGAAACGGGGATAAATAGACTGGTGGTTTCGATAGGCCCGCCTTCGCGGGCACTCAACCACCAGACATAACGGAAAAAAATCTGTAACTTTCTGGATAATAATGTGTTTGGTAATATAGCAGGAAGTCAGCAGGAAAGTAACGAAGCGCTATGCGCAGGAAATCCGGTTGATTTCAAGAAAATTTATGATGCAACAATGCAGATGCTCTATAAGGTGTCGTTTAGAATTGTAAACGATGAAGAGGCTGCGGAGGATTTAGCACACGACTCTTTAATTAAAGCGAATGAAAAGAATCTGACTTTTCCTTCAATTAACGATGCCAAGTACTGGCTTATTCGGGTTGTTAAGAATGCATCAATTAATTATATAAAGCGAAAAGAACGTGAGCGTAAGGCTTACGAAAAGGTCCTTTATGAGGATCATAGAAAAGCGGATACAGGGGAAGTTGACCTGCTTAAGGCTGAGTCTATAAGCAAGGCAAGGGAAGCTTTGAAAAAACTGCCTGAGAATCTTCAGGATGTTCTTATGCTTCGGGAATATGCAGACTTGAACTATAAGGAGATTGGACGTATTCTTGGCATTACAGAAGGTAATGTAAAGGTGAGAATTTTCAGAGCCAGGGAACAGCTGGTAAAAATTATAGGAGAAGATAATGTCTTTTTGCCCGAGTAAAGATATTCATTCTGTTTACCTCGACGGTGAGCTGCCTGAGAACTATAAGGCTGAGTATGAACATCATATCGAGCACTGTGAAAAGTGCCGTAAAGAGCTGAATCAGTTGAAGGCTGTTCGTTCTATGTTTATTGCTGATGCTGAATCAATTAAACTTGACGATCACTTCATGGAAGATAGTTTTCAGCGTCTTCAGATTAAGATGGCTTACAGCCGCAATGTTGGTAAGGTTCCTCAGAAATCTCCGTTTAAAATTGTCAGTTATGTAGCTTCGGGCGTTGCTGCTGCGGCGGTTCTTGCATTAGTGCTCCCACTTGGGTTAAAATCAAATCAAGCTTCTTCTGAAGCTTCTACTGTCGTAACAGCACCTCTTATTCAGTCTGTAAAATCAGTGTCTGCTGTACCGGTTACTGCGGTTTCAACAAACGCTTCTCTTTCGGCAAATAATGTTGGCTATGACAGTGGAAGAAGCGTTGTCGTTTCTGGTAATATACAAGATGTCGTTTTGTCTTCTGAGAAGAAGCGAAAGAACAGTTCTTCGTTCACGAAAAATGTCAGCGATGTCGATGTTTTAAGACCAGACTTTCAGGACGAAGCAATCTCTATAAAGATTACAGTTCCAGGTATGGGTGATTTTCCGGTAACTACTGAAATCAACGTTCCAATGGAACTTGTATCAGGCAGACATTAGTGGATTCTTCTGGAAAGATCAGTTATTCATTGAGGAAGTATCCGGCACTCCGGGTACTTTCTGTTGTTTTTATCATAAGTATAATTCTCGGTTCAATTTATCTCATCGGCTTCAAGAATAAACCAGTTCCTGAAATTGTTTCTGTTGTACCTCCTGTAGGTTCTCCGGGAGATCTTGTTGTAATTAACGGAATAAATTTTGGTGATGTTCGTGATATGAGCTATGTTGAAATTGCAGGCTCAAAACTCACCGCAAGCTCTTATATTTCCTGGACAGATAACTGTATTAAAATTGTACTTCCTGCAAATGTACAGGACGGGCTTCTTGTTGTTGGAACAAAGGAAATGCGTTCTAAGCCGGCTCTGTTTGCAAATGAGGTAGATATTCCGGTTCCAGTTCCTGCAGTTCAGCAGGTGACAAAGCCTGTTATTACTTTGCTTTCTGCAGACAAGGTGAGCCCTGGTGAACTTCTGGTTATTACCGGTAACAATTTTGGTGATTCGAAAAATCAGTCTCAGGTTCTTTTTACTATGGACTGTAACAATAAAATCAGTGAAGCAGATTATAAAAATATGATTATGCTTACTGAGAATATGATTCCTGCAAATGAAGCTGATTTTGATTATGTTTCCTGGTCTAATACAGAAATTTCTGTGAGAGTTCCTGATGGAGCAAGCACTGGTGTTGTTATAGTAGATACCGGCCGTGAAAAATCTGACCCTAAGGAAATTACTATTAATACTGATGCCGGACGCAAGGAATATCTGAATAAGAAAATATACCTTGTTCAGTATACTGCAGATATTGCTGATGTTGTTACTGATGATATTTCTACTATTACATTGAGATGCCCGGTTCCATTTTCTTGCCCGGCACAGCCGACTATTGAAATTACAGAGGTTTCTCCGGAGCCTATTCTTTTGAATTATCAGAATAATCTTATTCATCAGATTACAAAGAGCCGTAATAATACTCCTAAGAGTGTGTTTAAGCAGACTTTTGTACTTCCTGTTTTTGAGGTTCGTTCAACTGTAAATCCTGTAAAGATTGGAAATTATAAGAATACAGAAAAGAATCTTTTGAGCAGTGCGCTTAAGGCAGATGCCCTGGTTCCAAGTAATGAGGCTGCGGTAAAAGAACTCTGTGAAAAGATTATCGGAAAAGAAAAAAATGCCTGGAATAAGGCAAAACTGATTTATAATTATATGTGCGATAATTATCAGATTATTGGAAAGGTTCGTAATGGAGATTCTGATCCTCTTGATCTGATTAAAAAGGGAAACGGCGATGCTTATGATTTTGCGGTAATTTATACTGCATTACTCAGAGCGGCTGAGATTCCTGCATATACAGATGGCGGTGTTCTTGTAAATTCAGATTTACAGACACAGTCTCACTGGTGGTGTGAGTTCTACATTGACAGAGTGGGCTGGGTTCCTGCAGACCCTGCACTTGGAGCCGGCCTTGTTTATAAGAGCTGGACAGACAGTGATGTTACGGATGAAAAAACATATTACTTTGGAAATATGGATTCTCATCATATAATGTTCTCTAGGGGCTGGAGTCAGCTCAAGCCGTTCAGTGCAGACAGCAAGATTGTGCAGCAGCCAAGAAGCTTTGCTTTGCAGTCTATCTGGGAAGAGGCAAATAAAGATACAGCAAAATACAGCAGCTACTGGTCTGTGCCGGTAGTGAAGGGAGTTTATTAACTGGAGGTTATAAGAAAATGACAAAAATTTTATCTGTTGGTGGTTCAATTATTGCTCCGGATAAGCCGGACAGCGCTTTTTTAAGCGAGTTTGTTACAATGTGTAAAAAATGGCTTGATGCAGACAAGCAGAACAGACTTATTCTGGTTGCCGGCGGTGGAGCTCCTGCACGTGTTTATCAGAATGGTTTGAAAGAAGTTTGTGAAAAGACAGGTGATGCTTTTGATGCAAACGCTGCAGACTGGATTGGAATTATGGCAACACGCCTTAATGCTCAGCTTTTGAAAGCATGCTTTGGTGACTACTGCAAGAATGATGTTGTTTATAATCCAACTGAAGATAATTTGAAGTTTGATGGTCAGGTGCTTGTTGCTGCCGGCTGGAAACCAGGATTCTCTACAGATACTGATGCTGTTTATCTTGGTGAAAAGTTTGATGCTAAGACAATCGTAAATCTTTCTAATATTGAAAAGGTTTATACAGATGATCCACGTAAGAATCCTGATGCAAAACCTCTGGATACAATTTCCTGGGCAGACTTCCGCAAGATGGTTGGCGACGAATGGACTCCTGGAAAGAACTGTCCGTTTGATCCGATCGCATCAAAAAAAGCCAGCGAGCTTAGCATGAAGGTTATCTGCGCCGGCGGAAAGAATATTCCAAATATCCAGGCTATTCTGGAAGATAAGGAATATTTTGGAACTACTATCGGCTAAAAATAGCCCATGTTGGTTAAAACGGTTTCGATTTTCTGGCCGTATAAAGGGTCTGTGGCCCATGTGCCGGCCAGACCGTAAATATCTTTAATAAACTTTGTTTTGTGGACCCAGTTATATCTCGGGTCCACAAGTTCTTTAACGAGCTTTACATCTTCTGTAGTGCCGTATGCCTGCAAATGCTGAATATGGGCACGTACGCCAGTCTGTTCGTCGGGGAACTGTTCTCCGGGATGTTCTGCATCCATAGCGCCAAGACCGCAGTAATTATGAAACTCCGGCTGAACAAGACCTCCGAATCTGAGATATCCTGTTTCAAGACACATCTGAGCAAAGGCTACATCTGAATTAACACCTTCTGCTGCAGCTTCATCTATATAATACTGGGCAAACTGCTTTATGTGGTCGCGGTTTGCTTCTGAATTTCTGCTTATAAAATAATTGGCAAGCTGATCTGCATTGAGTATGCCTGTGTCCATAATACGGCGGGAAAGCTGAACGGGTTTCTTTGCCTTTGACTTTGGCATAGAAGCACACGAATTAAGGGTAAAAAGCGCTGCGGCTGCAATCACAGCAATAAAAATCTTATTTTTCATATGTAAATTTTCGGAGAAAGCAAAAAAAATCTGAAATTCTAAAAGTTTTTTGAAAATCTTTTCCTTTTTTGTCATATCAAAACAATATTATAGGTAGAGGTTTTTATGATAAATCAGAATAACAGCAATAAGATAAAACCGTCTGTGCGTGAAATTGCCATGGAGCACGGGCTTTCGTTTTTGTTTAATGAAGAGCTGGTTATGCTTATTCTTGGTTCGGGTACCAGTTGTATGCCGGTAGAAGTGATGGCTGAAAAAATTGTAGAAGTTCTTGATGATTCTGACCCTGCTGATGTTGTTGATAATCTTTTGAGGCTAAAGGGTGTGGGGCAGGGAAAAGCACTGGCAGTGGCGGCGGCTCTGGAGCTTGGAAAACGACGCAGTTCTCATTTGTGTGCGCCGATAAAAAGTTCTTCGGATGTGGTTCCCTATGTGCAGAATTATGCGGTGAGTAAAAAAGAGCATTTTCTTCTTCTTACGTTGAACGGTAGTCATGAAATCATTCAGATTCATGTGGTTTCGATTGGGACGTTGAACAGAACTTTAATTCATCCGCGCGAAATTTACGGGACAGCAATGCGTGAGGACGCGGCGGCCATTATTGTGTGTCACAATCATCCTTCGGGGAACTGTGAGCCCTCGGAAGAGGATATTGATGTAACTCACAATCTTGAGCGTGTGGGCGAAATCATGGGAATTGAACTTCTGGACCATATAATTGTCTGCCGTGAATCGTATTACAGTTTTCTGGATAATAAAATGCTTTTGAGAAATCAAAATGTTGTTGTTAAATTGGCCTGATTTTATTAAATTATAGGTATGAAACTATATTCTCATGCTCAGCTTATAAAAACAACTTTGATTTGTGTTATTGCGGCTGTACTAGTTACGGTTGCTATTTGTGTAAATTACTCTAAGAAACACGGAAGCGCGGGCGCAGGTACGGGCGCGGAGGTCAGTGAGATTTCGACGGACGGCGCGGCTGGCGCTGCCGGCGCAGAGAGCTCTGTTTGCGTTGAGGGGGCGGATGGTATTGAGAACTCGACTGCCTTTCTTGAACAGAATCCGGCTTCTGTAATTTCTGTTGCGAGTGCTGCTGGTTCTGGCTACACTCAGGAAGAAGCTCAGAATATAAATGTTTATGCGCTTTGTAATGAAGCGGTTGTGAACATTAATACTCAGGTAACTGCTTACGACTGGTTTCTTCAGCCTTATGTTCAGGAAGGTGGAAGTGGTAGTGGTTCTATTATCGATAAGCGCGGTTATATTCTTACAAACGTACATGTAATTGCTGATGCAACAAAAATCTATGTTTCTCTTTTTGACGGTACTCAGTATGAGGCAGAGGTTGTTGGAACTGATTTGGACAGCGACCTTGCTGTAATTAAGTTTACTCCGCCGGCTGGTATGGAATTGAAAACTATTGCTTTTGGCGCTTCTAAGTCGCTTAAGGTTGGTCAGCGTGTAATTGCTATTGGTAACCCGTTCGGTCTTGAAAGAACTATGACTACCGGTATTGTTTCGGGACTCGGCCGACCTATTCAGAATTCGAATAATCGTATTATCCGTGATATGGTTCAGACTGATGCTGCTATTAACCCTGGAAACTCTGGTGGTCCTCTGCTTGATACAAGCGGAAAGATGATAGGTATTAACACTATGATTCAGTCGAGTTCGGGAAACTCTGCTGGTGTAGGTTTTGCGGTTCCTTCGGAGACTGCGGTTCGTGTTGTTGCTGATCTGATTAAATATGGAAAGGTTCAGCGTGGTACAATCGATGCTACTGTGATTCAGCTTAGCCGTCGTATTGCTCAGTATGCTGGACTTGATATTTCTTCTGGTGTTTTGATTTCTGAAGTAAATAAAGGCGGTAATGCAGAAGCTGCCGGACTTAAGGGTGGTACAGAAGCTGCTTACTATGGTTCTCGCCGTGACATTATTTATATTGGCGGAGACGTTATTACTCAGATTGATGATATTGCTGTAAGCTCTCTTGCAGATTATTATTCGGCTCTGGAAAGCAAGAGACCGGGTGATACAGTAACTGTTGTTGTCCGCCGTAATAAAAAGAACGTGACACTGAAAATTAAGCTCGTGGAGAGTTAATATATTAAGCGTCATTGCGAGGAGCCCTTTAGGGCGACGTGGCAATCTACAGCATGGATTGCTTCGCTGCGCTCGCAATGACGGGAGACCTGTTTTATGCGGAAATTCGAAGTTGTGTCGCCTTTTGAGCCTAGTGGAGACCAGGGGCAGGCTATTGAAAAGCTTGCCGAAGGCTTTCTGCGAGGCGACAAGTTTCAGACTCTTAAGGGTGTAACCGGCTCTGGTAAAACCTTCACTATGGCAAAAATCATAGAGAAGGTTCAGCGTCCTACTTTAATCATAAGTCATAATAAAACCCTTTCGGCTCAGCTTTACCGTGAGTTCAAATCTTTCTTTCCAAATAACGCTGTAGAATATTTTGTCTCATATTACGATTATTATCAGCCGGAAGCATACGTAGCTGCCCGTGATCTTTATATCGAAAAAGACTGCGATATCAACCGCGAAATTGACCAGATGCGTCTTGCGGCAACCTATAGCCTTATGGAGCGCCGCGACGTAATTGTAGTTGCTACAGTTTCCTGTATTTACGGTTTGGGTATGCCTGATGTTTATAAGGGCATGCGTGTTCATGTTGAAAACGGCCAGACTCTGGACATCAAAAAGTTTGCTAACTCGCTTATTTCAATGCAGTACACCCGAAATGATAATGTGCTTGAGCGAGGTAACTTCCGTATTAAGGGTGACGTAATAGAAGTGTTCCCGCCTTATATGGAAACCGACGAAGCTTACCGAATTCTTTTGGACTGGGAAGAGGTTGTGCGTATTCAGCGCTTTAATGTTCTTGACCGCTCTGTAACCGGCGAGCTTGAAGAAACTGTATTCTACCCTGCAAAGCACTTTGTTGTTCCTCAGGATAAACTAATAGAAGCAACTAACCGCATTCAGGTTGAACTGGATGAGCGTGTAGAAGAATTGCGCGCTGCCGGTAAAATGCTCGAAGCTGAGCGTCTTAAAACCCGTACAACTTATGATATTGAAATGCTCCGCGAAATGGGAACCTGCCCGGGAATAGAAAACTATTCCGGCCCGATAAGCGGTCGTGCCCGCGGCGAGCCTCCTGCAACTCTTCTTCATTATTTTCCTGATGACTTTTTGTGCATGATAGATGAGGCCCATGTTTCTGTTCCTCAGATTGGTGCGATGTATGAAGGTGACCGCAGCCGTAAGCAGAATCTTATTGATTTCGGCTTCCGCCTTCCATCAGCTTTTGATAACCGCCCTCTTAAAAAGGCCGAGTTTGATGCCAAGATGAATCAGATTATTTACGTTACTGCAACTCCACGCCCTGAAGAAATTAAGCAGAGTACTCAGGTTGTTGAACAGCTGATTCGTCCTACTGGACTTCTGGATCCTATCGTTGAAATCCGCCCGAGCGAAGGTCAGATGGAAGATATTTATAAGGAAGTTCGTGAGCGAATTGACCGCCATGAACGAAGCCTTATTCTGACGCTGACTAAAAAGATGGCCGAAGACCTTACAGACTATCTTACAGAACTCAAGCTTAAGGTAAAATATATTCACTCAGAAATTGACACTTTTGAACGCGTTGAGATTTTGAAGTCTTTAAGAACCGGTGAGATTGATGTTCTGATTGGAATTAATCTTTTGCGAGAAGGAATTGATCTTCCGGAAGTTTCGTTTATCGCAATTCTTGATGCAGACAAAATCGGCTTCCTGCGTTCGGAAACTTCGTTGATTCAGATTATTGGCCGTGCCGCCCGTAACGCCGAGGGCAAGGTTGTGATGTATGCTGATCACATGAGCCCTGCAATGGAAGCGGCCGTAAAGGAAACAAAGCATCGCCGCGAGGTTCAGGAAGCTTACAATAAAGAACACGGAATTACGCCAAAGACAATTTCAAAGGCGGTTGAAGATATTCTTATTCACGAAAAACAGGATGCTGATGCAAACGCTTCTATGCAGCTTGAAGTTCTTAAGAAAGAAGCAAATCTCTTTAATCCAAAAGAACGTCATAAGCTTATTAAGGCACTTACTGCAGAGATGTCTGCCTGTGCTGACCGCATGGAATATGAGCAGGCAGCCGCACTGCGTGACCAGATCCGTGATATCGAAGCGCAGTATGGTAAGTGATAGATTGCCACGTCGCCCTGCGGACTTTTCGCAATGACAGAATAATTAAATTCTTGCCACTCCATCTCCAGTTTCGCAAACGAAGAAGCCTGCCTTGTAGCCGATGGCTTTTTCGTAGGCGGTCTGGACCTTTGAGATGAAGCTGTCGATTTTGTCTTTGTGAACCAGGGCGATAGCGCAGCCACCGAAGCCGGCTCCTGTCATACGGGCGCCGAGGCAGCCTTCCTGTTGCTGGGAAGTTTCAGCCAGGGTGTCCAGTTCTATTCCGGTTACTTCGTAATCTTCCTTGAGGGACTTGTGGCTGGCGTTGAGCAGGCGGCCCAGTTCTTCGAGATTGCCTGCCTTAAGTGTGCTTGCCGCATCAATTACCCGCTGGTTTTCTGCAATGCAGTGGCGGGCTCGCTTGTTGAGAATCGGGTCAGTTACAAGGCTGCTGTATTTTTCCCAGTCTGCTGGAGTCAGCTGGCAGAGAGCGTCAAGCTTTACTCCGTTATTCTGCAAGATTTTCAGAGTTTCTTCGCACTGGCCTCGGCGCTCGTTGTATTTTGAATCAGCTAATTTACGAACCTTGTTTGTGTTCATAACTACAAAGCGGTAGTCGCCAAGGTCGAGGGGAACATACTCATATTCAAGAGTGTTACAGTCCAGCAGCTCTGCGTGATTTTTTTTTTCCTGTTGCAATAATGAACTGATCCATGATTCCGCATTTTACGTTCATAAAATTGTGCTCGCTCATCTGACCAAGCTTTGCAATTTCAATACGGTCCAGATTAAAGCCGAAGGTGTCTATAACTGCATAAGCAAAACCACACTCAAGTGCAGAGGAAGAAGAGATTCCACCACCGGCCGGAATATTCGAAGCCATGAGAATTTCAAAACCGCAGTCGAACTTAAAGCCGCGTTCTTTCAGCTGGGAAAGAATTCCGTTCAGGTAGTTCGCATAGTCATTTGCCTTATCGTATACAAAGGTCTGATTTATATCGAACTCGTAGCTGCCGGGGAAGCGGGCGTCGTTGTAAAGAATCTTTGTATCTACTCGTTTACGGATTGCAATATAAAGATAGCGGTTTATGCTGGCAGGGAAAACCTTGCCGCCGTTGTAATCTATGTGCTCGCCGATTATATTTATGCGGGCCGGAGAAGAGTAAAGACGAATGCTTGCTTCGTCTCCGCCGTACATTTTGAGAAAGGCTTCCTTAAGCTCTTCCGGACTATATTCTTTTGAAGTTAAATTTTCTGACATTTGATTTCTCCTGTATGGTAAGACTGTCATGCTGAACTTGTTTCAGCATCTTGTTAATAGATCCCGAATTAAGTTCGGGATGACAATTTGTTAAATTATATTTTCCTTAAAATAAATATCTATAGGCATATCAATTCTTGAAGGAACTTCCTGATGCAGCATTACAGACTCATAGAGTTTGTGAACTGCTTCGGAGCCCTGCTGTTCCGGCCTCTGACCAATAATGCAGTCTATTGTTCCGTCGAGAAGACCGGACTTATTCTGTTCAACCAGGTCATAGCCGATTACGGTAACGCGGCTTTTCAATCCCTGGTCTGCAATAAAATATGACATAAAGTTTACTTCGGCATGAGGCACGAAAATACCTTTTATATCATTATGTTTTTCAAATAAATCCTTCATAAAACTGTAAAAGCCGGAATCAGAAAAGTCTGTATAAAGTTCATCGAGTACGGTAGAGTTTCCATCTCTCTGAATAAAATCCGTAAAGCCCCGGATTCTTTCCCTGAGGTTATAGCCCGACGGATACATTCTGATGCAGGCAAACTTTCCGCTGCCCTGAAACATCCTCATGATTCTTCCGGCGCAGTAACCGCCCTTGTAAGGATTCTGTGCAATAGTAAGTAATGGTTGTGTTGTTCCGAGGGGAGTATCAATGAAAACAAAAGGCTTGTCACCAAGCATAGAAATTATTTCCATATGTTCATCCGGAGCAACCGGAGTAGTAATCAGGGCATCAATCTGACCTTCTGCAGAATCCAGAAATGTACGGCATTTTTGTACGGCATCTCCGTTAATCATACGGTCAAAAGAAACCAGCTTTAATTCAACACTAAGAGGTTTGAGTTGTTCAACGCCTTGCTGCATTCCTTCATAAAGCGCACGATAATAATCACAGCCACTTTCAAGAGTAGGCAGCAGTACACCTATTAAAAAAGGCTTGTTGCTTTTAAGCTGACGTGCAATAGGATTAGGCTGATAACCATACTCGTCTATAATAGACTGAATGAGTTGTTTTGTTTTTTCTGATACACCCTTTCGATTGTGAAGAACTCTGTCTACTGTGCCAATCGAAACATGTGCATGTTCTGCAATTTCAGCTAAAGTCATATTATAACCCCATCCCGTGTTCGTACACGCTATACGATAACAGAGCTTTCTGGAAAATGCAAATATTATGTTATAAAATACGGGAATTTACTGAATTTTTGCAAAAAAAACGTTTGACAACTGCTATTTTCAGGGTTATAAATGAATTAGAGCGTTATCGTACACGGTAACGACAGGAGGAAAAAAATGAAAAAACTGATTTTGGCTTCACTCTTTGCAGTAACAGCAATGAGTATGCTTTCTGCTGCTCCAAAGGCAAAAGCAAAGAAAGTTCTTAACAAAGACAAACCGCTTGTATTCTTTAACCGTCAGCCATCTGATCCAACAACAGGTGCTATTGATACTTCTGCAATCAAATGGAATGACAAAACTTACTATGTAGGTTTTGATGCAGCAGGTGGTGGAGCAGTACAGGGAAAACTTATTACTGACTTCCTTGCAAGTGCTGATCCTGCAAAAATCGACCGCAATGGTGATGGAACAATCGGATATGTTCTTTGTATTGGAGACGTTGGACACAATGACTCTAAAGCTCGTACAGAAGGTATTCGTAAGGCTCTTGGAACCTGGAATGGTTCTACAGACCCAACAGTAAAGAAGGAAGGTTCTGTAACAGTTGGTGGAAAGAAGTTCAAGGTAGTTGAGCTTGAAGGTAAAGCTATGACTGGTACAGACGGTTCTACATGGAATGCAAATGCTGCTACAGAAGCTATGGGCGGATGGGCAACAAAGTTCGGAAAAGCTATTGATATGGTTGTTTCTAACAACGACGGTATGGCTATGGGATGTCTCCAGGCTTCTAACTATCCTGCTGGTGTTCCAATTTTCGGATACGATGCTAACGCAGATGCTGTAGAAGCAATTGGTGCAGGAAAACTCTTCGGAACAGTTTCACAGAACGTAGATGCACAGGCTGCTGGTACTCTTCAGGTTATCCGCAACCTCCTCGACGGACTTACAGGTGCAGATGTATATACAAAAGGTTTCTCAGTACCAGATCAGTACGGAAACAAGATTACTCCAGAAGTTCAGTACAAGGCTGACCAGCGCGGACTTTTCGCTCTCAACGGACCTGTAGATCCATCTAACTGGAAATCATATACAGAAGGTAACCGCGATGCAGGAATTAAGCAGACAAAGGCAGAAAAGAAGAAGGTTCTTCTTACAATCTACAACTCTGCAGATAACTTCCTTTCATCAAGCTACCTCCCTGCTTTGAGATACTATGCTCCACTCATGGGTATTGATCTTACCGTAGTACAGGGTGATGGTCAGTCAGAAGCAAGCTGTCTCGACAAGTTTACAAACCTTAAGAACTTTGATGCTTTTGCTGTAAACATGGTTAAGACAAACTCTGCTGCAGACTATACAGACAAGCTTAAGTACTAAAAAACTCGCCTGAAGTTCAGGCTTACGGGGGTGCCTGAAGGTAAACGTCACATTAGCCCAGCATGACGATACTTTCGGACACCCTTTTTTATTAGGTTTATTAAAAAATCTGCAGTATAATGGAAGTATTATGAGTGATACAGTACTTGAAATAAAGAATCTCTCTAAATCATTTGCGAAAAATACAGTACTTAACGGTATCAATCTCTCTATCAAAAAAGGTTCTGTAATGGGACTGATGGGAGAAAACGGTGCCGGTAAATCTACAATGATGAAATGTCTCTTTGGTATTTACGCAAAGGATGAAGGACAGCTTTCCCTTCAGGGGAAACCAATTGATTTTAAGAGTCCTAAAGAGGCTCTCGAAAATGGTATTGCAATGGTTCATCAGGAATTGAACCAGTGTCTGGACAGAACTGTTACAGATAACCTCTTTCTAGGCCGCTATCCGACAAAGTTCGGAGTTATTGATGAAGCAAAAATGGAAAAAGAGGCTAACAGACTTTTTGCTTCCCTCAACATGAATATCAACTGTAAAACAGTTATGAGAACAATGTCTGTTTCTCAGCGTCAGATGGTTGAAATTGCAAAGGCAGTTTCTTACGATGCAAAGCTGATTGTTCTTGACGAGCCTACTTCTTCTCTGACAGAAAACGAAATCAAAAAATTATTTTCCATTGTAAATGACTTAAAGGCAAAGGGAGTTTCCTTTGTTTATATTTCACACAAGATGGATGAAATTTTTGAAATCTGTGATGAAGTTTCTGTGCTTCGTGATGGAAACATGGTTTTAACAAAAGCCATTAACGATACGAATATGAACGAGCTTATCTCGGCAATGGTTGGACGTTCTCTGGATAAGCGTTTCCCGGATGTTGATAATACGCCGGGCGATATATATTTTGAAGTTAAAAATCTTACAACAAAATTTGAACCGATTCTGGAAGATATTTCCTTCTCTGTACGCAAGGGAGAAATCTTCGGACTTTATGGCCTGGTAGGTGCCGGCCGCAGTGAGCTTCTGGAATCTCTCTTCGGTGTACGAACTATTGCTTCGGGCGAAATGCTTCTGGATGGAAAGCCTCTTCGCTTTACAAGCAGTAAGGATGCAATGGCTCATAACTTTGCCCTTGTTACCGAAGAGCGAAAACTGAACGGAATGTTTGGTAAAGATACCATCAAATACAATACTGTAATTACAAATCTTGAACAGTATAAAACTCACGGTATTCTTTCTGAGAGAAAAATGGCAGAAGCTGCAACCCGTGAAGTTGCCGTTATGCACACAAAGTGTACTTCAATAGAAGAAAACATTTCGGCACTTTCCGGAGGAAACCAGCAGAAGGTTATCATTGGAAAATGGCTGGAGCGTAAGCCTGATGTTTTCCTTATGGATGAGCCGACCCGCGGTATTGACGTTGGTGCTAAATACGAAATCTACCAGCTGATTATCAAAATGGCAAAAGAGGGTAAAACCGTTATTGTCGTTTCGAGCGAAATGCCGGAGATTTTGGGTATTACAAACCGCATTGCCGTTATGTCTAATCACAGACTGGCTGGAATTGTAAATACAAAAGAAACTAATCAGGAAGAGCTTTTGCGCCTTTCCGCTAAATATTTGTAAAAGAGGTAATATATGGCAGATTTTAATACAGAGATAGAAAAATTAGAGGCAGAAAGCCTTAAGCAGCTGGAGCAGGATATTGCTTCAAAAAGCGTAAAGCCTCTGGAAGAAAATGAGGTCTTGAAAAAATATCAGGAGAAGCTTGCGGAACTGAGAGCTGATTCTTCAAAAAAAGCAGAAGCTTCGGCCCTTGCTAAAAAAGCAGTCGCTTTTGCAAATATTCTTTCTGATGCTTACATTAAACAGGTAAATGAAGAGCAGTCTGCAAAGGAAAAAGAAATCCGGGAAAAATATGCTGCTCGCGTTCTTGAAATAAAGGGAGCTACTGCTGCCCGTGTCGCTCAGCTTTCTAAAAAAGAAGAAATAAATGTTGCAAAGTACGAAGGAAACTCTGCTCTCTTTGATGCAAAAAATAAATTCCAGAATGAAGTTGCAAAATGCCGCAGTTCAAAAAATCAGGCCTATATTGACCATGTAATGTTTAACCGCGCCCTCCGCGACGGCCGAACAAACTTTAAAGAAAACATGACAATGAACTGGAAGAACTACATCAACAATTTTAAGATGTCAAAGTTCATGCTCGACAACGGTCTTTATATTGCAATTCTTGTTTTCTTTATTGTCTGTGTAATTATTGCACCTCTTATGGGAAACGGAGCCCTGCTTTCGCTTCCGAATATCCTTACAATTCTTGAGCAGTCTTCAACCCGTATGTTCTATGCCCTTGGTGTTGCCGGCCTGATTCTTATTGCCGGTACCGACCTTAGTGTCTGTCGAATGGTTGCTCTTGGCGCGGTAACAACAGGTTTGATTCTGCACCCTTCAAAGAACATTGTTTCCTTCTTTGGAATGGAGCCATGGGATTTTACAGGTCTTCCAATGGGACTCCGCCTTGTAATGGCTCTCTTCCTTTCAATTTCTCTTTGTGTATTGTTCTCAAGCTTCTCGGGATTCTTCTCTGCAAAGTTTAAGATTCATCCATTTATTTCAACTCTTTCTGCCCAACTGATTATTTACGGACTTCTCTTCTTTGGAACAAGTGGTACTCCGGTTGGTTCTATTGATCCTGGAATTAAGGATTTGATTGGTGGACGCTGGATTCTTTTTGAGTTCGACGGAGATTTAATAACCTTCCCTAAGCTGATTATACCTGCGGTCATTGCGATTTTTGTTGCCTGGTTTATCTGGAATAAAACAACTTTTGGAAAAAATATGTACGCAGTTGGCGGAAATGCCGAAGCGGCAGCCGTAAGTGGTATTAACGTATTTGGCGTTACAATGGGCATCTTTATTATGGCCGGTATCTTCTATGGCTGCGGAGCCTTCCTTGAAGCTTTCCGTGCAAATGCCAGTGCGGGAACCGGACAGGGCTTTGAGCTTGATGCCATTGCAGCCTGTGTAGTTGGAGGTATTTCTTTCAACGGAGGTATTGGTAGAATTCGTGGTGCTGTAATTGGTGTAATCATCTTTACAGGTCTTACTTACTGTCTTACCTTCCTTGGAATTGATACAAACCTTCAGTTCGTTTTCAAGGGCTTGATTTTGATTGCGGCTGTTGCCCTTGATAGCGTTAAGTATTTGAAGCGTAAGTAAGGGATAAGTAATAGGAAAAAAAGTCCTCCTTGTAAATTTTTTGGGCCTGTGGTATTGAGGTAGTATCACAGGCCTTTTTAATGGGGTTTTTAAGGGGCCAGCCCCTTAGGAGGTGGGGGTATGGAGGCAATGAAATGCCGACTAGGGGGCGGGCTCGCCCCCTCATGAATTGTGTTAAAATCAAGTTTAGACGATTGACTTTTTTTAGGAATTAATATATTCTTTCTAAACTATTGTAATTTTGTGTGGGAAAACTGTTTTATATAAGGAAGGATAAAGAAAATGTCTAGAATGTGTGATGTTTGCGGAAAAGGCGTTATGTCTGGTAATAAAGTTAGTAAATCTATGAACCATACACGCAGAACATGGAGACCAAATCTCCACAGCATTAAGGCTGTTCTTCCTAACGGAACTGTAAGAACAATTAAGGTTTGCTCAAGCTGCCTTAGCAGTGGTTTCGTTCAGAAGAAAGTTCGTGTACCAAAGACAGAAGCTGCTCAGAACTAAGTTTAGTTTTAAGTCGCATGAAAACCCCGTTGGATGCCAGCGGGGTTATTTTTTTCCTTCGACTTTGCTCAGGAACCGGAGGTAATAACAAGGCCGTCGTAGGCGGGGAGAATTGAACGGACTGCGGCGAGGCCTGGGAACTCGGCGCGGTGTTCTTCTATGTAGGCTGCAGTCTGAATGTGAGACGAGTTATGTGTAAGGTGTGTAAACCATACGTTCTCGCCACCAATCTTTGAAGACGCTTCCAGGGCCTGCAGAAAATTAAAATGTGTTGAATGTTCTTTAATTCGCAAACCGTCTATCACAAGGTGAACAAGGCGGCCCCCATCAGAAAGTCTGCTTTTTTCTTTTATCAGTGCAATTGATTCATCAGAAATAAAATTACAGTCTGTAAGATAGGCAATGGAACGAGGTCCTTCTGAAGTCTTTTCTGTAAGCAGCCAGCCTGTAGTTTCGAGAGAACCGTGCTTCATTGGAATTGGAGTGATTTCTGTAATTCCTGTTTCCTCAATAAAAAAACTTTGAGTCTGTTCAATAACTGAAATTTTTGCGTGACCGCCGCCTTCTGCTTTTTCTGAAAAAAGATATGGAAAGCAGGTTCTGAGCATAGTGGCTGCAGGCTTGTTTGTGTAAATTGGAATAGGCGGTTTATCATATTTTTCATTCAAAGGATTGTCCGGTTTATTTGACATTATGCATGAAAAATTTCTAAGATCATCGAGGCCAAACATGTGGTCTGCGTGTGCGTGAGTGAGCAGCACTGCATCTATCTGCCGGATATTTTCACGGAGTGCCTGTGCGCGGAAATCCGGACCAATATCAATCAGAATAAATTTATCTTTGTTGTCTTTTGTTTGCAGCTGAATATAAGCAGAACAGCGGCCGCGTTTGTCTTTTGAATCTGTTGATTTACATACTTCACAGTCGCAGCCAATTACAGGAACGCCGTGGCTTGTGCCTGTTCCTAAAAACGTTAATTTCATAAAATGATTATAGCAGATTGCAGGACTAATTTACAGTTTCTTCATTTTAGATTAAAATAATTTTCGTGGATTATCGGACTAACAATATTATAGAAGAATATTTAACCCAGCAGCTGGATGTTTTTACTGTTGATGATTTTTATAAGTATTTGAAATCACAGGGTGCAAAAGTTACAAAGGCCGATACCAGAGAAATCCTGCAGGTTTCTGATTATGTTTTTTCCCTCGTAAATAATGAATATGTTACCAAGGCTGGAGTGTTTACCGGCCGCTGGTTCAGTTTTAAACCTAGCCGCGAAGAAGTAGAAAAAGGTTATATTCTTATCGGGCATCGCTGCATTCCTTTTGTGAATCCAGACCTTCCGCCTGACAGCATTCACGTTTTAGCTGAAGGCGAAAATGTTAAGAGCACTGCAAAAGTTTTTTCCATGAATCTTGCTATGGATACTTTTGCGCTTTACGGTGAAGGTTATATTCTTCCTTATATCTTTAATGATAAAAACAACAAGTCGCTTGCATTGAGTTCGGTTCAGTATTCAATGCCTCAGGAAATTCAGCTTACCTGCTGGCCGCTCAAAAAAATTTGTGGGGGAGAAGAATTTAAATACGGAGACAGAATTCTTTGCCGTGCAATAAACTGGAGTGATGGCGTTGTTGAAATGATGATGCAGCCAAGCGCTCTTACAGATTTTGTAATTTCTGATGAAGCAGTTCAGCGCGAAGAATGGTACACATATTTTGAAAACGGACTGCTTGAAAGTTTTGACAGACATGGTCCGGCTTCTTCAATTGAAGAACAGCTTTCTTTTTTATTTCTTGAAAATCAGGAACAGCTTTGTACAAGAAGCTGCGGCTCTACAGAAGAGTTTCTTGCTCACACAACAAAGATTGGTTTTGAGCCTTATGGTGTAGAAACAAGAATCTGGCGCAAGGGAGAGCAGGTGCCTTATACCGGCAAGTGGAATGGCCTTGGCTCTGAGCGTGACAGACTTCTTTCTGACATGGCGCTTACTCTTACACCTAAGGTTATTGATGCAATTCTTGAAGACCGCATTTATGATAAGAAAAATGGCAAGCTGGAAGATTCAGATGATTTTGAAGAAGTTGTGAAAAAAATCTTTCCAAAATTGTCGATGATTTCTTCTGCTGAGCGAAGACTTGTATTATTGAATATAGAAAAGCGTAATGATATACTTGAAAAGATGTATAATCAGTTTTCTGATTATCCGATTGCAGAAATGCGAAAAAGAATTCTTTCACTTTTTACACGGGTGAGCGAATTATTCTGCGAAATCGGAGGGTCAGGTGTTGCTGCGGATAATTTTCCTCAGCAGGAACTGGTAATCCTATCTCAGCTTTACAGTCATGTTGTTCGACTTCTTGAAGAAATTGAAAACGTTTATATGCGTCCTCAGTTTCCTATAGAAGATGTTTCTCTCTCTCTGGAAGGTATGGAAGAGACTTTTGATGATATAAGCGGCACCTTGTTTTCTGCGCTTGAGAGTAATCGTTTTAAGGGCTTTGAGATAGTTAAGACGGAATAAAATATTGGGAGTATAAAATATGGAAACTGAAGAAACAGTTGATTTGGCACAGTTGATTCACAGAGGCGGTGTTTTCAAAAATGTTGAAGGAAGCACACCTCAGGAAATCTATGCCAAGGTTTGTAAGATGATTGATCTTCCTGCTGGAATGACTTCTGAAACTGTTTACGAAGCCCTTTGCGCGAGAGAGGAAGTTTTAAGCACTGCTGTTGGAAATGGAATTGCCCTTCCACATGCACGTTCACCGATTATGAAAACAGAAGCAGATCAGCGTATCTGTGTTGTTTATCTTAAGAATCCTATTGATATGAAAGCGCCTGATGAGCGCGAAGTATTTGTAATGTTCATCCTGCTTGCCCACAATTCGCAGATTCATCTTAAGGTTCTTTCTTCACTTGCAGCTCTTTTCAGAGACTCAAAATTCAAGAAAGCCCTTGAGCTCCGTTCAGACGAAGCTACACTTTCTTCTATTATCAAAGAACTAGATTAAAACTATATATATTTTAGGAGTATAAAATGAACAAGAAAGGTGTTGAGGCAGTTGCACTTTCAATCCGCAGCTTGTCTATGGACGCAATTCAGAAAGCAAATTCAGGACATCCTGGACTTCCACTTGGTGCTGCAGAAGCAGCCGCAGTTTTGTATGGCGAAGTAATGAAGCACAACCCTGCAGATTCAAAATGGGCAGATAGAGACCGTTTTGTACTTTCTGCTGGACATGGTTCTATGCTTCTTTACAGTATCCTTCACCTTGCCGGATACAAAGTAAGCATGGACGACATTAAGAACTTCCGTCAGGTTGGTTCTAAGTGTCCTGGTCACCCAGAGTTTGGTGAAACAGATGGTGTTGAGTGTACTGGTGGTCCACTCGGACAGGGCGTTTCAATGGCTGTTGGTATGGCTGTTGCAGAACAGATGCTCGCTGCAAAATTCAACACAAAGGGTCACAAGATTGTTGACCACTACACATACTCTCTCGTAGGAGAAGGATGTCTTCAGGAAGGAGTTGCTTCTGAAGCTTGTTCTCTTGCTGGTAACCTTAAACTTGGTAAACTTATCGTATTCTACGATCAGAATAAGATTTCTATTGATGGTAATACTGATATTACTTTCACAGATAATATTGCTGCACGCTACAAGGCATACGGCTGGCAGGTTCTTAAAGGAAGCATGTACGATGTTGAAGGCATCGTAGAGCTTGTTAAAGAAGCTAAGAAGTGCAAGGATCAGCCAACATTGATTATGCTTAAGTCTATAATTGGTAAGGGTGCTCCAAAGCAGGGAACTGCTGATGTTCATGGTGCTCCACTTGGTGCAGACGGAATTAAGGCTGCTAAGAAAAAGCTTGGTCTTCCAGAAGACAAAGACTTCTATGTTGTACCAGAAGCTTACAAGTATTTCGAAGACAAGAAGGCTGCATTTGCTAAGGCAGAGGCAGACTGGAAGGCTGATTTTGATGCATGGGCAAAAGAAAATCCAGAACTCAAGAAGCTTTGGGATGCTTACCACTCAGACGCTGTAACAGATGAAACTGTAAAAGATGTTGCTTACAAAGTAGGTGACGCTTGTGCTACTCGTGATGCTTCTGGAAAGGCATTGAACGTAATTGCTGCCCGCTATGCTAACCTTGTTGGTGGTTCTGCAGACCTTATGGGACCAAATAAGACTGCATTCAAGGCAACTGATAACGGAACATTCAGCCCTACTAACCGCGCTGGCCGCACAATCGAGTATGGTATCCGCGAGTTTGCAATGTCTGCTGTTGCTGCAGGTATTTCTCTCCACGGTGGACTCCGCCCATTCTGTGCTACATTCCTTGTATTCGCAGATTACCTCCGTCCATCTCTCCGCGTTGTTTCTTTGATGAAGCAGCCAGTTATCTACGTATTCACACACGACTCAATCTACGTAGGTGAAGATGGTCCAACACATCAGCCAATTGAAACAATGACTTCTCTCCGTGCTATTCCTGGTGTTCAGGCTATCCGCCCAGGTGACCCAGAAGAATCTATGGAAGCATGGAAGATTGCTTACGCTTCAAAAGATCATCCAGTATGTATGGCATTCACACGCCAGGCACTTCCTGTTTATGCAAAGGACGACAAGTCTTGGAAGAAGAACATGGCTGCTAACGGTGCTTACATTGTTAAGGAAGGAGCTGACAAGCCTGATATCACAATTCTTGCAAGTGGTTCTGAAGTTAACATGGCTCTCCAGGCTGCTGAAATGGTTCCTGAGAAGAAGATTCGTGTTGTTTCTGTTCCAGATCTTAAGAAGTTTGAAAACCTTCCAAAGGCAAAACAGGACAAGATTATTGGTGAAACAAAGCGCGTTGTTTGTACAGAAGCCGGCATTTCTATGGAATGGCTCCAGTTCACTTCAAAAGAGAACTGCTTCTGTATCGACACATTCGGCACATCAGGTCCTGCAAACAAAGTAGCTGAATACCTTGGATTTACTGCTAAGAACTTGGCTAAGTTGCTTAAGAAATAAGCCTAAATAAAGAAAGACCCTGAAACAAGTTCAGGGTGACGAGAGGCCGGTGGTTGAGTGCCCGCGCAAGCGGGTGTATCGAAACTACCGGCTTTTTTTTTGTCTCAAAGAATTTCCAGCTTTTTACTATTTACTGTAATCGAGTCTTGGCTTCCGCTGGCCATTAAAAGCTCCTCTGGCACTGCGTCCACCTTGACCACCCGGTCCGCCTCGTCCACCAAATCCACCAGCTCCAAAGCTGTTTCCGGCATTTGAATCTGTATATACCATGTTTGAACTTGAAGTTGAAATATCTGTAAGAGTGCTTGTTCCACCACTGATTGAAGGCATTGTTGTATACAAATTGTGGAATCTTACAACGTTGCTGCTGTCAATTGAAACTCCGGTTTTTACAGTGTAACTGCTTCCAGCCTGTAAATATGGGCTTGAAAGTATCATTACTTCACCTGTAGACGAAGGCAGTGTGTAAACAAAGACTGGATTTCCGTTTGAATCAACAATTGCAACTGTTGATTCAGCAGAACCATAACTGCTTGAACCAAGTACGATTGTGCTTTGTGTACCGCTCTTTGGTTTTGTGTAGTTGCTGGTTCCAAGTCCAACAAGAGTTCCGCCATTTATTGTCAGAGGGTTTTCATCACAGTCAAAAGCACATTCAGGAGTATTTAATCCGATTGCAACTATTACACCACCATTTATTGTAATACCGTTAGCACCATTTGAATCAATTGCATCATTCTTTGAACTGCAGGCATAAATTGCTCCACCGTTTATCACAATGTTTCCGCCGGCATTGATAGAATCATCTGTTGTTTTAAGAGTAATTGTTCCGGCATTAATTGTGAGGTCGGCCTTGGCTTCAATTCCTTCCGGTGAACAGCTTGGGTCATCATCAGTTTGTCCTTCATAAGGTTCTCCTGTTGTAGTGATATTGATGATACCTCCGTTGATTTCCACATAAGGGTCTGGAGTAGTAGCAGAAGTTCCATTTAAGAAAGTTGTATAAAGAAGAGATGTGTTTGCTGTAGCCTCGTAAGCAGAATCTCCAATTACAGATTTAGCTGATTTCCAGTGAGCAGTAATTCCCTTTGCAACAGTTGTGATATTAAGTTTTCCACCATTGATGATTACAAATCCTGCTCCTGCTGTGTATTCTACAGTCATATCATCTTCATCAGCATCTTCTCCATCAACTCTAATTCCATTACTCTCATCATCTTCAAGAGTTCCGTTTGCAACAAGATTAATGTTTCCATCATCAATAATAACTGCGGTAAGGGCGCGGATACAGTCGCGGCCATTTTCACCTTCTACTGTGATGTTAAGGTTCAAATCTGCAATGCGGACATAATCTTTTGTATAAACAGCATGCTTGTAGCCTGTATTAATGATGTTGAGAGTTCCACCTTCTTCTGTTGAAGATTCTCCTGTAAAGATGAGGGCGCCCTTAGAATAAACAGACCCCTTTTTATCATCATACATTGTGCTGCTCTGTGTGAGTTCGCGGGTATCTGTAAGAGTGTCTGCTGTACCAGCTGGAACTACTATGAATGTACGTTTTTCAGAACTGAAGCGAAGAACAGGACCGGCGCCGTTGTCGCTTGTGATGTTTACATTGTTAAGTACAACTGCGGCATCAGCGCTCTTGTTTTTGATGAAAACTGTACCTGTGTATGTACCAGAAAGAACGTATTTAAGTTTGAGTTTTCCCTTATACTGGATTTCTACACCTTTTGCAGTTTCATCTTCTGCAGAATTTTCTGTATTTGATATTTTAATATCATCTGAGCTTATGCTGCCTGTTGTATTAGTAAGTGTTGCATCTGATCCATCAAAATTGATATAAACAACTCCGTCTGCAACAAAGTTTTCATATAGATCATCTTCAATTACGGCGATGGCAGAAGCTGTTGTAGTATCTGTATAGTTTGTTGTGCTGCCATCATCAGTAATTTCTACTCCCTGACCAAAGCCTCCGGGGCCACCTGTTCCACCAGGACCTCCAGCTGGAGCCGAAAAATCCAGAGACTTCTTGTTTGCACTCGATGTCATTCCATTTGAACAGCTGATTAAGAAAACAGCTGCTGTTATCAAAGCAAAAATGTTTTTTCTTATCTTCATAACAAATCTCCTTGCATGTTATGTGGTATAATAGAAATTATGCGTGCTGATATGGCCTGTATGCAGACACTCATATTTCGTTCTGTGTTATACTATATGGCAGAAATGGTGTGAAAGCATGAATTTACACTAAGCTGATACTAAGAAAATACTTATACAAAAAGAGGCGATTTCTCATTTCTTTTTTGTGGTTATGGTCTATAATTCAAGTATGAAACGTTTGAAGACATACTTCTTACATTTTATAATTTCCTCTTTTTTGATTGTTGTACCTTGTACAGCAGCCTTCGCAGAGCCTGCGCCAGAAGGTTTTCCTCCTTTACCTCCTGGTCAGGAACTGCCAGAAGGGGATTCTTCTGACAAAAAAACGTGTCCTCCTCCACCTCCAATGGATCATGATAATATTATCAATTATAGAGGAAGCCGAACTTATAATGAAACGCTTCCTTTGAAGGTAACTCAAGTAAAATGCAAACGCATTGCAGAATCTGTAGTTTGCGTTGAGGTTTTTTTTAATCAAAGTATAAATCCGCGTTCAGTAAAACCAAATTCTCTTATTATTAACAATTCTCAACTTCCATTTGGAACAAGATTTACTTTTAATAAGAAGGGTAATACAATTAAAACTAAGGTTTATACTACTGGAGACAGTTTTAAGTTGAGAGTCCAGGATATCAGATCCTTTAATGGTTTTTTAGTTGAACCAATAGAAATACTCACAGAAGTGGAGAGGTGAACATGAAAATTCTAATTGTTGAAGATGATGCAGGTATTTCAGATTTTGTAATTCCAGAGCTTGAGCATGAAGGTTATACAACTTGTCTTGCAGTTACTGGTCGTGAAGCACTTGAGAAATTTGAAAACGAAAAGCCGGATCTTGTATTGCTGGATATTATGCTTCCCGAATTGAATGGACTTGAAGTTTTGCGCCGTATTCGTGCCACTTCTATGGTTCCTGTTATTCTGGAAACTGCGCGTGGCGAAACAATCGATAAAATTAATGGACTTAATCTTGGTGCTGATGATTATATTCCAAAACCTTTTGAAATAGAAGAACTGCTTGCCCGTATTAATGCACTTTTCCGACGTGTTAATTTTGGCAAATCACAGGAGACTGCAAGCTCTATTAAAAATCTTACACTTAATCTTGATCGTATGAGCTTCTCTATCAAAAATGATAAAAAACAAGATGAGGGAGATGAGGATAAAGTTGAAGTTCAGCTTTCAAAAACAGAGTTCCTCTTCCTTAAGCTTTTGATAGAAAACCAGGGAAAAGTATTCTCACGTCAGCAGATTATTGATGAGATTTGGGGTGTAGGCCACTACATTGATGAAAATACAGTTGATGTTTACGTTGGATATCTGCGCTCAAAGATTTCTGAATATACAAAAGATGAATATATTAGAACAGTGCGTGGTGCTGGTTACATGATGGGCTAGCAGAGGTTATAGAATGAAACGCTCTTTTGCAGTACGGCTTTCTCTCCGTTTTATGTTCATTCTAACAACCTCTGTTTTTTTGCTGTCGGTTTCTTTTTTATATGCGGTTCGTTCTCTTGTACAGGCAAATCAGACAGAAAATCTCATAGAATCCGAAACTCAGATAGTTGCAGAATTGTCTGAAAGTTTACCGCAATTGCAGGTTTTGTCTGAAGATGAAGAACTTGTATTAATAACAAGCGAATTGCCTTATTATCACACTTACATTGCTTATGATGTTGAAACTGAGCAAGTGCTTGCAACAAACGATCCTTTTTTGCCCCTATTAAAAGATACTGGCGGAAAGTCCCTGCATTATTTTGAAAAAGAATTCTTTTTTGATGGTGATCTGGATATTTTGTATTATGCTGCTACACATCAGATTGATGGACGTACAATTGTTGTTGCAGTTGCAGAAAATATTGAAAATGATTCTTTTTCAAAGCTCTTTCAAAAATTACCTTCGGCCCTTTTATTCATGGCTCTGCCAGTGCTTTTGCTTTCATTCTTATTTTTGTTATTTCTTACAAAAAATACAATTAAACCCGTTGTAAAGATTACCCGTGCGGCCCGTACTATGACAACAGAAAATCTTGATGGCCAGTTGCCTTTGACTGGACGTGGGGATGAAATAGATGAGCTTTCGGTTGCATTCAATGAGCTGTTCATGCGTATTAAAGCGGATTTTGACAGAGAGCGTCAGTTTTCAAGTGATGTTTCGCATGAACTTAATACGCCGCTCACGGTGATTTCGGGGCAGGCGGGGCTGCTTTTGCGCTGGGGTAAAGATGATCCTGTACAGCTGGAAAAATCTTTGAATGCGATTAAAGATGAAGCAAAATCAATGCACGCGATTATTCAGAACTTACTTCAGATTTCGCGTATTGAAAGCGGACGTATTAAACCTCAGATTTGTGATGTTGATATAGGGGAGCTGCTTTCGCGTGTTGAGCAGGAGTTTGCGGCTGTGGCCCCTGAGGTCAAATTTGAGATTTCCTGTGAAGTTTGTGAAGGAGAAGCTCTTAATGTTCAGACAGATCCTGAAATGCTTCATCAGATTCTTACAGTCTTTGTTTCTAATAGTGTAAAATTTGCTGAAGGGCATTGTACAATAAAACTTGGGACTGCGAGGGATGAGGACGGCAGACTTGTTATTTCTGAAAGTGATGATGGGCCTGGAATTGCTGAAGAAGCACTTCCTCATGTTTTTGAACGTTTTTATCGCGCAGATGAAGCTCACACAAGAAGCGTGGGTGGTTCTGGGCTTGGGCTTTCAATTGCAAAAACACTTGCAGAAGCGCTTGGCGGTGAAATTAGCGCCGGTAACGTTGAGCCGCACGGCGCCTTATTTCAGTTATATTTACCTGCCTGAGCATTCCACATTTCTGCATACTTACCGTTGCGTGCAAGGAGCTCGGAATGTGTGCCCTCTTCAATAATGCGGCCGCGTTCAAGCATGATGATACGGTCTGCATCGCGGGTTGTAGAAAGACGGTGCGAAATATAGAACACGGTTTTTCCTTTTGCTGCTGTTTCCATTGCCTTATTGAGTTCGTATTCGGCAATAGGGTCGAGGGCACTGGATGGTTCGTCCATAATTAAGATGTCAGCGTTCTTGTAGAAGGCGCGTGAAATTGCAACTTTCTGACTTTCACCGCCGGAGAAGTCTACACCCTTTTTATCAAACTCGGTTGTGACCTGTGTAAAGAGGCGGTCCGGGAGATGCTGAAGCTTGTGTTCAAATCCTGCTGAGTTCAAGGCCTTTGTGATTTCCGGCGCTTTTGCTTCAATCTCTTCTTTTGTCATATCATCCATTACAACATTTTCTGCGAGGTTTGCACCGAACATCTGATAGTCCTGGAATACAACACCAATGCGTTTGTGATATTCGCGAGGGCAGAGTGTGCTTACGTTCTGACCATGATAGCTGATGCTTCCGCTTGTCGGGTCGTAAAGGCGCATCAAAAGTTTGATGAGGGTAGTTTTTCCCGCTCCGTTGTAGCCTACAATAGCGATGTGTTCGCCAGGTTTTACGGTGAGTGAAATATCATCAAGAACTGTGCGGCCTGTTTCGGAATACTTAAAGGAAACGTGACTGAGGGAAAGTTCTCCGGCTCCCTCTGGAACAGCATTACCTTCATCATCTTTGAGACGTGGTTCGTATGCGAGGAAGGCGCGGATCTTATCAATGAACATGCTGTTCTCATGAGCCTTTGGACCAAGATCCGCAAAACGGCTCATACTACCTCTAAGACTTCCGGTGCGGTTGAACAGAATTACAGCATCACTGTAATTTACAGTATGAAGTACCGCAGCCTTATAAACCAGGTAAGTGATATATAAACCGTCAATCAGAAAATCACCAACGCCGTAGTCTTTGAGGAACTGGAGCCAGATACGTTTGCCGGCAACCTTCTTGTGCTCTGCAATAATAGCGTCATCGGCCTGTGCAAACTCCTCTTCCAGCTGAGTACCGGTATTTGGATGCAGTCTGAGTTCCTTTGCAAAATCCTTGAGATAAAAAACACGGCTTACATAATCGCGCTTTCTCATGTGTGGATTTACTGCAACGCGGTTTGCGTAGTTAACCTTGTTCAACTTTTTAGAAACTACGAAACGCATGATGAAGGAAACAAAAACAAAAGCGATTCCGATCGGGTCTGTCATCAGGTAGAAAATACCTGTGGTAAACAGAACTGTAATGGCCTGTACGGTCATGTTCAGAAGTTCAAGGAAGCGGTCAATCGCAGCCTCGGACTCGGAAACGCTTAAAACAAAGTCGTTGTAATAGGCCGGGTCGTCGTAGCAGTAAAGATCTATCTTGGAAGCTTTCTGGAACATCTGCTCTTTGAGGGCGCGGTACAGGCGCGGCTTGTATTTGAACTGCCAGCCGTAAATAAAAAATCCGTCTGGAATAATTTGAAGAATGTTCATCAGAAGAATCATTCCGATGTAAAAAAGTGCTTTGCTGAACGGCTCATGGAACTCGGCACAGCGGAGTACGTAGCGGATTCCAAGCACGTGTTCCAGGAAGATTACTCCCTGATAGCGGAAGGCGTCATAGAGGTGATAAATCATGTAAAGCGGGCAGGTCTTAAAACAGAGCTTCCAGAGGAAAATCTGATTTTTGAGAACGGTGCTGCGCGGTTTTGAGTTTGCTGTGGTGCCGGCTGTTGTAGTTTTCATCTTGTTTTTCATGCCCAGATTCCCTCCGTTTGTTTTGTTTTATCGGCCAGATAGTTTTCTGCCTGTTTTTCGTACATGTCTGCGTAAATTCCGTGTTTTGCCATAAGTTCGCGGTGTGTTCCTTCTTCGCGGACTTCTCCGTTTTCCAGAAGGAATACATGGTCTGCATTCTGAACCGATGAAAGGCGGTGCGAAATAAAGAGCAGAGTGTTTTCCTTGCAGGCCTTTAAGATGTTGTCGAAGAGTTTGTATTCGGCAATCGGGTCGAGGGCGCTGGAAGGCTCATCAAAAACCTTGATGGGACAACGTCTTGCAAAAGCGCGTGACACAACAATTTTCTGAAACTCGCCGCCGGAAAGTACTGCACCTTCATCATCAAACTCACGGGTGAGGGTAGTGTTGATTCCCTGCGGAAGGCTCATTACTTTTTCATAAACTCCTGAAAGCTGGAGCGCTTCGGTAACAATTTTATCGCGTTCTTCTGCAGGAATGTTTTCACCAAGAGTTACATTGTCTGCAACGCTCATTGAGAACATTCTGTTGTCCTGGAATGCAGTGGCAAAAAGTGCTCGGTATTTCTGCAGGTTGTACTCTTTGATGTTGCGGCCGTTCAAAAGAATCTCGCCTTCTGTCGGGTCGTAAAAACGAAGCAGCAGTTTTATGATGGTTGATTTTCCCGCTCCGTTGTGACCTACAAGTGCGTAAGTTTTTTTGCCTTCGAATTTCATATTGAGGTTTTTGAGAACCGGAATGTCTTTATAAGCAAAACCGACTCCGCGAAACTCAATAGATTCAATTTCGTTTCCAGGATCTGCTCCATCATAATCTTCAGGAATCTTTTCTTCGTATTCAAGGAAGGTTCTCAGGTAATCAATAAAAAGTCCATTCTTAAAGCTTGCAGTAACAGAGTCTGTAAAGCCGATTAGAATCCAGGTTGTAGAAACCATCATACTTGTGATAACGGCAAGCTGCGCAAGTGTCATAGTTTCACTAACTAACGTTCGGTAGGCTCCATAAATCAAAAGACCTTCAAAAATAAAAGTGAAGGTAAACATTACGTAGAACCAGTGGAAGAATGCAGACTTCAATACAAACTTTTTTGTTACATCTGCAACGCCTGTAATGGCATCGGTGTACTGGCGCTTGAGAAGATTGAAAATATTTGTAAGGCGGATTTCCTTTGCATAATCTTTGAGATACATAATTCGGTTTATGTAGTCGATGCGGCGGTTATGCGGAGCCATCTCTTTGTTACGCTGATATTCAATGTGACTATTGAGACGTCGGAAATAAAAGTTTCCTATTATCGGGAGGAAGATGAAGGCAACTGAAAACTTATCTACCTGAAACATAAAAATAAAAGCAAAAATGCTCGCAATAAAACCGAAGAAGAGGCCGAAGAAAGTATCTACAGTTTCGATTATGCGGGTATCAGCATTTTTCATTGCCAGCGTATATTTATCATAGAAATCGGAGTTTTCAAAACATTCAAGTTCAACATTGCACGATTTTTTGAAAAGCATCTGATACAGTTTTTTATTTACTTCTGTATCTGACGTTGGCTTGATATAGCCCAGAACAAAGCTGTTGTACAAAGCCATGGTTGCAAAAATTGCAACTGTAATCGCAATGAAAATCATAATTGCAGAAAAGGTCTCTCCGTTCTGCAGGGCGTTGATTACATAGCGCATAAAAAAGGCACTGTAAAAAAGCCAGCCGAAATAGTAAAGAAGTTTTGAGAGAGCCAAAAAAATTATGATTCGCGGGCACATTTTCCACACAAGGGAAAGTGCATAGAAATTGTTTTTGAGCGAATTGATCTTTTTTAATTCCATAGTTTAGTATAACAATTTTTTAGTTATTGAAACAACCTGATTTCTGTTTTATATTAATAATATGCCAGAAAACAGAAAGATTAAAATTAAAGACGAAACCGACAAGACTCTTTATGAGGTAAAGCTTGATGCCTCAGCTGAGAACAAGAAGATGAATCCTGTTCTCAAAGGCTTTCTGCTTATACTCGCGATTCCTGCCGGCTTTGCTATCGGATATCTGTTGTTTAAATATCTTTAGTCTTTGGTCCCTGAGCGGAGTCGATGGGTAATCAATCTACATAAGAATTTGTAAAGCAATCCAAGAAGAATGGTTACTGCAAAAACGGCAACGAAGTAAATTGCCATATTGTAGTGACCTGGTTTTTGAAGCACAATATTTCCATACTGTCTGCTTGGTTTATAAAGAAGGAATCGGAATGCTGTTATAGCAATCAGATTCATCATATAAGTTTCAAGAGAATATTTTCCAAAGAATCGGCTTACAGGATTTGAAACCTTGTATTTGAGCATGATTGTAAAGAACATAACTGCAAACATCATGCTGTAAGGAATAACGCAGAAATAGGTTGCGATTTTTCTGTCGATATCAGGACCACGTCCGCTCCATTCTGTCCACCAGCCAAAACGCATCTGTCCGTAAGAAGAAAGGGCAAAGGTGATAAAGGTAACAAAAATCACTAGAAGAAGTTTTCCCCAGTAGAACTTTTTGAACCATTCACGAATCTGAGTTTCAAACTGTGCAAAGAGCATACCAATCAAAAAGGCCGGGCAGGAATTAATCCACCATTCACCGGAGAGCCACCAGATCTGCTGCTGTGTCCACCACTTTGACTGAAGTTCACCAGTCTGTGAAAGCCACCAGTTCTTAGGACCTGCAAACCAAGGGAAATGTCCGTTTACGCAGAAAATCATTCCAAGCGCAACAATTACAAGAGCCATAAGGCAGTAACTGATTTTTCGGTTTTTGATGTTTTTGAAAAACAGATAGAAAGCAATATAGAGGATGGAAGCAATAATCGGATACCAGGCATACTGGTTCATCATTGTGATTCCGATGATGTGTGTAATCCACTGCATTGGAGGTAAACGCTCTCCGCTTGCAAAACGAAGAATTCCGTAAATCACAATACTTACATAGTAAGGAATGACGAGAGTTTTTACTACACGCTTTTTGATAAAGCCGTTGAAGTAATCCGGCTTTGTTTCAAGACTTTTGATAAGTCCAAAGCCTGAACAGAAAAAGAAGATTGCAACAAAGAGGAAGCCGGCATTTACAAAGATTGAAAGTTCTCCTGGCTTTGAAAATCCGTTTGCCTGCTGGAAGGCATCTTCCTGCGAAATGTGATGAAGAATTACGCCAATGGCCGCAAAACCTCGCAATGACATAAATGAGTCTAATGAAGAAGAATCTTCATGAAACTGATCTTTTTTGAAACCGGCGAATTTTCCGCCCCAGATAAGAAGTGCCAGAATTAGCACGTAAACAGTGTAGGTTAAGTACATTTTATGCCTCACAATTTTTAATATATTTAAAAATTATAAGGCATAAAATGCTGTCGTGAAAGTTTTATTTTTTATTTTTCGAAAACAATAACATTCCATGAAAGTGGCTTTACCCTTGTTGAAGCAATGCCATTTTCAATAGTTACGCTGCAAGCCTTTGGTGCTTTCCAGTCGTTTCCAAAGCTGCTCTTTGCGTCAAAGTCTTCGCTGTAAAGCTCATAGCTTGCTGCAGATTTAAAGCCTTCAAAACCACGTACATCAAGGTCGAGAGGATACTCTTCTTTTTCGTTGCGGTTGATGACAAATACTGCAAGGCGGCCTTTGTTTTCGTCCCAGGCGCAGGCACTGTCTATGTAGTTTACATTGTTCTTGCCTGTGTACTGAGAAGTGTCATCAATTGCGTAGCCCGGCATATCAAAAGTTTCTGAATCAACTATTGTCTGGAGAGAAGTACCCTTTGCATAATCAATGAGCTGGCGGAATGCATAGTTTGTTGCAGGAATCCATACATGGTCGTGATTTGAAGCAACCAGAGAAGCAAGTCCTCCTGTCATACAGCCAATTTTTACGCGGTCTGCATGGCGTAAGAGTGCGAGCTGGATTGATGTCATGCTAAGAACCTTGAGCATATCTCCACCAGGGAATTCACGCTCCGGCATATTGTCCGGGTCGTGACGAACATATTTGCGCTCTGGATCAAACTTGTAGTGAACGCGTGCCATATTGTACGGACCGTAGCCAGGATTCAGTTCGCTGAATGGACGAGGGAATGCGCCATACTCATCAAAAGAAATATTTACCTTGCGAGGTGAGCGGTGCTTAGCCTGAATGTAATCGAGCATTGCTGCTTCTGTGTTGATAAAATCTTCATAATAAAGAGAGCCACCAAGCAGTGATAATGTGTCTCCCGGTTTTGCAATGTGATAGTGGTGAAGGGCAAGATAGTCTACTGTGTCGTAACACTGGTCCATCACCTTTGCTTCCCATTCAGGATAGTGATCCATAAATGAAGCAGAAGAGCCGCAGACAACAGTCTCAACAGTTTCATCAATCCACTTCATAGCCTTTGAAGCTTCGTGGCAGAGAGTTCCATAACCGGTAGGATTCTTTTCCCACGAGCCGAGCTGCCAGTGACCGTCCATTTCGTTTCCAAGACACCAGGTTTTTACACCGTAAGGTTTTTCGTGACCATATTTACGGCGAAGATCAGACCAATAAGTTCCGCCTTCATGATTTGTATATTCAATGCAGTCCATTGCGTCCTGCAGAGTTCCTGTTCCAAGGTTTACTGTGTAGATGGGAGCAGTTCCTACTTTTTCTGCCCACTGAAGATATTCGTCATGACCAACATCATTTGGAATATACTGATGCCATGCCGGGTCAAGATGAGCCTTGCGGCCTTCCATAGGGCCAATTGAGTCTTTCCACTGCCATGCTGAAACAAAGTTTCCGCCCGGCATACGAACTGCAGGCAAGCCTGTCTCGCGCAGTGCATTAATAAAATCTGTGCGGAAGCCCTGAGCGTCTGCAGTAGGGTGCTTTGGATTAAACATAGTTCCGTTTACCATAGTACCAATTGGCTCAAGAAACGCAGAGAACAAGCGGGGTGAAATCTCCCCGATTGTAAATTTTGGATGAATTGTGATTCTAGCTTTTTTTGACATTTTGAAATCCTCCTAATTTTTGTCATCCTGAACTTGTTTCATGATTTTTATTTTCCAGTGGAAATTTTCTTAATCCATTTTTCACTGCGAAGGCGGATTACACACCACACAGTTTTTACAATATCATCAGATTTGAGGGCAACGTAAATCCAGAAAGCCGGCCAGTGGAAAACAAAGCCTGCAAGGATTCCGAATGGAATTGAAAGTACCCATAAAAAGATATTGTCGGCGAGCATAAGCATTTTTGTGTCGCCGCCGCCACGCAGAACGCCCTTTGTCATAATGCTGTTTGTAGCGCGGAAAATTATGATAAGGCTGATTGCCGCCATAAGCTGGCCTGCAATGTTTACAGTCTCTTCGCTTACGTTGTAGGTTGAAATGATAGGTTTGCTTACTGCCAGAATAAAAATAGCAGAGAGGGCTCCAAGCGCAAAACCAAGTCCCAGGAACATCCAGCCCTGCTGCATAGTTTTCTTTTTATCACCAAGGCCAAGAGTCTGACCGGTAACAATTGCCCCTGCCTGTGAAACACCCTGAATCACAACAGTACTGAGCTGCTGGGTTACACTTGTAATTGCATTTGCCGCAACAAAGGCTGCTCCCAGGTGTCCAATTACCATTGCAACAGAGTTGTTTCCGATTGCAAGAATTGCATCACTGATAAGGACAGGAATACTGATTCGGATATATTCTCCAATCAGAGAACTTGTCTTCATAAAAAGATCTTTTACACGGAACTGAATCTTTTTATCAACAAAGAAAAGATATCCTACAATCATGATGGCTTCAAAAAGACGGGCAATCAGAGTTCCAAGGGCAGCACCGGCAACCTCCATACGAGGTGCTCCAAACTTTCCGAAAATAAAAGCATAGTTAGCACCAAGGTTTACAAAAAAGGCGCCAATAGAAACATAAAGCGGAAGTCTTACCTGACCAACACTTCGCAGTACAATTGTAGAAACGAGCGAGGTTCCAAGGAAGAAGTAAGTTATAATTGACCAGCGGAAATAAATATCACCAAGGCGGATAATTTCTTCGTCGCTGGTGTACATCTTCATAAGAAGGCTTGGCATGAGCAAGGTTGCAAGTGCAAACAGAGCAGCGAGTCCCACTGTAATTCTGAGCATAAGACAGACAGTCTGCTTGAGAGCGTGGCCGGCTTCTTCTTCGTGACCGTCTGCTGCTTTTTTCATACCCCAGTAACGCGAAACGAGAACCGAAGCTCCCATTCCAAGGCCCATACAGAAAATATGATAGATACTGATAAATGAGTTTGCTAAAGATGTGGCCGAAAGCGCATTTTCACCAAGGCTTCCGACCATAATTGTATCGAGCATGTTTACGCCGATACTGATAAGACTTTGAAGTGCAATAGGAAGGGCGAGTGCAAACACGCCCTTATAGAATTTAGGTTCATTTTGAAAGAGTTTCATGAAGGCATTGTAAAACGTTTAACATTATTCTACAAGCCGGTGTTTCTCCCATCTTCGGCTCTTCCATCTCCACAGCATTACAAGACCGCGGGTAGTTTCATCAGTTCCAATTCCAAGCCAGAAGCCTACAAGACCAAGTCCGCATTTGATACCAAGAATATAGCTCAAAAGAACCTGAACAGACCAGTTTGAAAAGATTCCGTATAATACAGGGAATCGTACATCACCAGAACCTTTAAGACCACCAATATAAATCAGATTAAGGGAGCGGCCAAATTCAATATATGCCGAATAAAGCAGCAGAGTACTTACAAGAGCGTGAACTTCCGGAATATCTGTAAAAATGCTGATTACAGGATTCTTTATCAGATTGACTATGACAATCATAATCATAGAGCAGGAAGTTGCCACAAGCTGATAGCGGAATACCTTTTTGTAAACAACTTCATTCTGATGAGCGCCAACAAAGTAACCAGACTTAATCTGAGTAGCCTGACCAATCGCAATAGCAGCAACGAATACAAAGCGCAAAATAGTCATTGTGTAAACCTGGGCAGACATGGCATAAGTTCCAAGAGTAGAAATCATTGCCATAACTGTAATCTGGCTTACGTTATAAGAAAGACTTTCGCCCGCTGTAGGAACACCAACCTTAAGAACCATCTTAAAGGCATCTTTTGGGACCTTTGTGATGCCATGAATATGGAAAACAACATCCTTGCGACGGCGGATAAAGAAGAAGAAAAGAATGCAGGAAACAACCATTGCAAGGCCTGACGCACCTGCAACACCAGGAACTCCGAGTACAGGCAAGCCAAACCAGCCGTAAAGCGAAAGGGCATTACCAAGAACGTTTGTGAGATTTGCGGCAATCGAAACAATCATAGCTTCTGTTGTGTAGCCGTAGCTGCGGAGAATTGCTCCCTGAAGAAGACTGAACGCATTAAAGAAACAGCAACAGCCGCCGTAAATTACAAAATACTGCCATGCGTAGTGGCGGACAATTTCTTCAAGCTGATAACGGCCAAGCAGCCAGCCGGTTCCAAAAATAACCAGAGCGGTAAGCAGAAGCGAAATGAAAAAGACCATGATTGCACCCGCCTGAGCAACATGCCCCAGTTCTTTTTCTGATTTTTCTGCGCCAAGGTACTGTGCAAGTACAATTGAACATCCGGTACCAATTACAGAGAATATAATAGTAAGAAAGAATACATACTGAGAAACAAGACCTACAGCAGCAACAGCTTCGTTACTGTAGGAACTGAGCATCATAGTATCAACAGAGGAAACTAAAATTCTGAAAAACTGCTCCATTGCGATAGGCAAAGTGAGCTTGAGCATCGGCAATGCGCCACGATTCTTATTCTGTGCCATAATTGTATTGTATATTGTTGAAAAAATTGTAAATTGTCAAATTCTCTTAAAAAATAGACCTCTTCGCTTCATAAATTTTTGTGATTTTTTCACCATTTTTCACAGTTGTATTGATGAATAGAAACAAAAAATCCGATATAATAAAGTAGGAAACTTTCGGTGGCTGCAAAGTCTGTTATGTCATTCAGCCAGTGCACCCGAATGTTTTCAAAGGTATAACATTATTTTCTAAAAGGTGGAAAAATGACTTTCAGTTCAGTTCTTGATTCCATTGATGGAATCGTGTGGGGAATCCCTACAATCGTCCTTATCCTTGCCACAGGTCTTATCCTGACAATCCGTGCACGTGGCATTCAGTTCACAAAGTTTGGAAGAGCCTTCAGATCAATCTTCAAAGAAAATGAAGGTAAAGGTGAGCTTTCTGGTTTTGCAGCCCTCTGTACAGCACTTTCAGCAACAATCGGTACCGGTAATATTGTCGGTGTAGCAACAGCTCTCGTAGCAGGTGGTCCTGGAGCCCTCTTCTGGATGTGGATTGCCGCCATTCTTGGAACAGCAACAAAATATGCAGAATGTATGCTTGCTATTAAATATCGCGAAGTAAGCCCAGACGGACACGTTCTTGGTGGACCTTTCTATACAATCGAAAAAGGTATGGGCCCTAAGTGGAAGTGGCTCGCAGTGCTCTTTGCAGTATTCGGAGCTCTTGCCGGTATCATGGGTATTGGTACAATGACTCAGATCAACGGTATCACTTCTGCAGTAAACAACGCATTTGACCCTAACAGCGCACACATCGCTTTCACACTCTTTGGAAATGACTACACATGGGCAACAGTAATTGCCGGTGCAGTTGTAACAATCTGTACAGCACTCGTAGTAATCGGTGGTATTAAGCGTATTTCAAAAGTTGCAGAAAAAGTTGTTCCTGCAATGGCAATTATCTATGTATTCCTCGGACTATCAATCCTCATCATGAACGCAATGAAGATTCCTGGCGCATTCGTTCTCATCTTCAAGAGCGCATTCGGATGGAAGGCTGTTGGAGCCGGAGCAATGGGATTCGTATTCAAGCAGATTACAGACTCAATGCAGAAAGGTATTGCACGCGGTATCTTCTCTAACGAGGCCGGCCTTGGTTCTGCGCCAATCGCTGCTTCTGCAGTTCAGACAAATGAACCTGTAGAGCAGGGACTTGTAAACATGACTGGTACAATCATTGATACACTCATCATCTGTACAATGACAGGTCTTGCAATCGTAATCGCTTTCTATGGTGATATCATTGGTGGTGTTACAGAATGGAACGCAGGTGCTCAGGGTGCTGTTCTTACAGCTACAGCTTTTGCAAAAGTACTTGGTGGTGACGGACACAGCGTTCAGTTCCTTCTTATGCTTTGTCTTGCTTTCTTTGCTTTCACTACAATTCTTGGATGGGACTACTACTCAGAAAAATGTCTTGAATATCTTACAAAGGGAAATATGGGACCTGTAAAGGCTTACCGCTGGCTCTACATTCTTGCAGTTGCAATCGGACCATACTTCACAGTAAACGCTGTATTTACAATTGCAGATATTTTCAACGGTCTTATGGCAATTCCTAACTGTGTCGCTTTGATTGCTTTGAGCGGTGTAGTTGCTAAGGAAACTAAGGCTTACTTTGATAAGTATCCGACACTCTAATTAATTTCATCGCCGTTCATGTAAATCTTATTACGGCCATCAGTTTTGGCTAGGTATAGATTTTCATCGGCGATTTTAAGAGTCCGGTTATAATCTTTGCAGAAGGAAGCAATACCTGCAGAGATTGTAACCGGATTTCCTTCTACTACAAAATGCATCCGTACATCGTTCATAATCCGCTGAAATAATTCAAGCGTCTTATTATCTGGCAGGCGTGAAAGAATTACGAATTCTTCTCCACCGTAGCGGTAAAGTTCAAATTCATTCGAACAGTATTTAAGAACAATTTCAGAAAGATTCTTCAGTGCAGTGTCACCAATCTGATGTCCGTAGGTGTCGTTTATATTCTTAAAATAATCAATGTCATAAATAATAACGCTCTTTACGCCAAGTTCGGCGCGGTTATCAAGAGCACGTCTGTTATAAAGACCAGTCAGTTCATCACGCGAAGAAAGTTCCTTATAGCGTTTTTCTGAATCTTCAAGATTACGATTCTGTTTTGTAAACTGCTTTGAAACAACAAAACATACGCAGAAAATAAAAATATAGTTGATAGAAAATGCTGTACAGGTTTGAAGCATTTTTGAATTTGTAATAACCTCGCGGCCAGGAAAGAACGGAGCAACAAAAGTTAATACAAAAAGAAGATTATAATAAATCAGATTCGCAACAGGGAAGAAGAAGCTTGTCTTTTTGAGCGGCATTGAAAAGCCATAGTACATCGGAATAATCAGCATGTAAAACGGAAAACCGCAGCGAAGGTTTCCATTTGTAATGTACATGGCGGTAAAGGTAACAAAGCCGTAGAAGGTAACCGCAATAAAATTAAAGCGGTTGTAATCCTTCTTCTTAAAACAGTAATAAAGGAAAATAAAAAGAAGAATGAGAGCGCATACAAAACAGACCGAACTGTCTACAATGTAATTTTCAGCTCCGCTTACATGGAGAAGCCCTGTTATAAAGGAAATTATTGCTCCAATAAAATTGGTAGTAATTCCAAAAATTCCGAGGATTGTAGCAAGCTGTTTTGCAAACGTCTCATTCTGCATTTTATTTAATTTCTCTTACTCCGTCGCCGCTAGAGCAGGCAAAGAAGCCGCCTTCGTAGCCAACAACTTTGCTGTATCCAGCTTGAACGTTCTTAATAAAATCTTCGGTGTTGTCTTTGTGTACAAGCGCAATTGCACATCCACCAAAACCGGCACCTGTCATGCGGGCTCCGATACAGCCAGGCTGTTTGCTTGCAACATCAACAAGGGTATCAAGCTCAATTCCGGTAACTTCGTAGTCATCGCGAAGTGAATTGTGTGAAGCGTAAAGGAGCTGTCCGAGTTCTTCCAGCTTGTCGGCGCGGAGCGCAGCAACGGCGCGGAGTACTCTGTCATTTTCTGTAACGCAGTGGCGTACGCGGCGATAAATCACTTCATCTTTAATTGCGTTGCCGTTCTTCTCAAAAACTTCAGGAGTAATGCTGCAGAGATCTGGAACATTAAGACCTGCTGCCTGAAGCTCTGCGAGTCCCTGCTCACACTGAGCGCGTCTTTCGTTATATTTTGAATCTGCAAGCTTGCGCTGCTTTTTAGTGTTCATAACAACAAAGCGGTAATCACCAAGGTTGAGAGGAACATATTCGTGTTCAATCTTAGCGCAGTCCAAAAGTTCTGCAGTGTCTTTTTTACCGGTTGCAATAATGTACTGATCCATAATACCACAGTTTACATTCATAAACTCGTGTTCGCTCTGCTGGCCCATAAGTGCAATGTCTTTGCGGCTGATGTTGAATCCGAATGTTTCACTTACAGCCCATGCAAAACCGCATTCCAAAGCAGAAGAAGATGAGATTCCGCCTGCGCTAGGAACATTACTTGCAACAAGAACTTCAAATCCACAAGGGAAAGTGAGTCCGCGTTTTTTCATGCAGCTTAAGATTCCGTTCAAAAAGTTTGCATAGTCATTTGCCTTGTCGAATTTAAAATCATCATTAATATCAAAAGTGTAAGTGCCAGGGAAGAACAAATCATTATAGATGATTTTTGTGTCAGTACGCTTGCGGATAGCACAGTACAGATAGCGGTCAATTGCGGCAGGGAATACAAAGCCTCCGTTGTAGTCAATGTGCTCGCCGATAATATTGATGCGGGCCGGAGAAGCAAACATGCGGATTTCTCCATTTGTGTCACGACCGTTTTCTGCAGCCTGATAAACTTCAATAAAATTCTCTCTCAAAAGTTCTGGTGTTACATCAAATTTTTCTTTCATTTTAACAGATGACCTTTCCTTCTTTATGTTTAATTCTTTCAATATAATCTTCAAGTGAGAACAGCGGAGTCTCAAACTCCATTCCGCCTACGGCCATTTTGCCTTCTATCTTTTCTTCCTGAGCAAACGCAATGTTGTGAATGTCTGAACCGCTGGTCATTGGGAAGCCGTAAGTCTTTGCGTAGGCGAGAGCCAGCTCGTTCTGGTCTGGTGTGTTGCCTCCGTTGTAAACCTCAACTCCGTGAATCTCGCGCGGATGAATGTGAATCGCATTGATGTATCCGCGAAGTCTGAATGGATGTGCCTGAATCATAAGACCGTTCTCGCGGTTCACTGCATCAAAAAGCTGCGCATGATTCATTGTCTCAATTTCCGGATGATCAAAAAGCCAGTTTTTATCAAGACCGTAAATCAGATAATCATCACCTGAGAAAGTCTGCTCAATCCCAAAGAACACCTTAAAACTTCCACCGTCAAGAGCGTTCTGGCGATTAGCTTCTGCGAGTGCATTTTCATAACCCGCACAATACTGCTCAATTCGTGTGTGCCAGTCCAGCTCAAAAGAAACTGCAGTATTTCCTCCAAAGAAATGGTCAGTTACAAAAATGCCGTCATATCCAAGCTTTTTGTAAACTGAAATATATTCAGCGCCATGCGAAGATCCGCAGGCACTTGCTTCACTCGTATGAAGGTGAGTTTCATATTTAAATGTTTTCATGATACTTAAAGTATATCTAATTATAGATTCTGAAACAAGTTCCGGTGGTTGAGTAGCCCGGTGCAAGTTACGCGCTATAGTTCAAAACCTGCTCAGTAATCAACGGAATCAGCTGTTTCTTACGGCTAACCACATCCTGAAGATAGTAAACCCCGTCTTCCAGTTTAGGGAAGGTGATGAACTGAACAAACTTCGGATCGCAGTCTATGAGCAGCACGCTCGAAAGCTTTGTGATGTCGGTAACCAGCAGACACGCAAAGAGTCCTTTGTTTGCACGGCGCTCAACGGCAAGTTCTTCCATAAACTCAGCCTTGCGGTCCAGAATCTCCTGTGGGTTTCCAACTTCAATCTGACTTGCAGTGTAAGTAAGTTTGCCCTCTGTATATTCCTTCATATCCTGATGGATGATTTCACCGGCCGGTCTTCCGCCAACCTTACTTCCTGCCATAAGAATCTCATTTCCAAGTTCTTTGATGTCGAGGTCTGTAATGCTTGAAAGATATTCAGCCATATCGCGGTCTGTGTCAGTAACAGTTGCCGACTGCAAAATCAAAGTATCAGAGAGGATTCCGCAGAGAAGCAATGAAGCAACGTCTTTTGGAATTGCAATACGATATTCTTTGAAAAGTCCTGCAATCTGAGTAGAAGTAGAACCAACCGGACGGTTAATAAAGGTAATAGGATTTTTTGTAGGAATTGAACCGATGCGGTGGTGATCAATTACTTCCTGAATCTTATAGTGCTCAATACCTTCAACAGCCTGAGTGATTTCATTGTGATCTACAAGAATCACTTCGATGTTTGGCTCCTTCATAAGGTCGTGCTCAGAAATCATTCCTATAACTTTGTTTTCATCATCAACGACAGGAAGATATTTGCAGTGAGCGTTTTTCAAAATATCTTTGATTTTTGAGATTGTGTCGTTTGCATGAACAGTAATGATTTCTTTATCACCCATTGAAGAAACCGGCATAGAGTAAGCAATGAGCATAGAAGTAGGAGAGGTTGAGTATGGGCTCACAATTACAGAAACACCGTTCTTCTCTGCAAGCTCGCGAAGGCTCTTATCAATTACACAGTTAGAAGTTGTGATGAGCAGCTTAACCTTGTGTTCAATACAGATGCGCTGAATGTCTTCGCGGTCAGATGAAATTACAACAATGTCTTCACTCGCATGAGCTTCAAGTCGTTTTTCAAAACTTTCTGTTGAAGAAGAGCCTACGTGAATTGAAGCGTTGAAATTTTTATCTGCGTCGCCGGCAATATAAATCGGCTGTGCGTTCAGTGTTTTCTGAATCAGGCTGATGCTTGTTGAAAATCGATGCTTCTTTTCCGGATTAAGAATTGTGAGTACACCCTTTGCAAAACCTGAGTAGTGAAGAAGCGACTGATAGTGACCTTCGCTGTCGACAACTGGCAGAACGCGGGTCTCAGTTTTTTCCATGCGGGCAATTGCTTCCCAAACAGAAACATTTGCAGTTACAGTTTCAACCTTGTCCTGCATAAAATATTTTACCTTAGGCACAAGGTCAGGAAGATATTCCGGACGCTGAAGTCCAAATTTTTCAAAGATATATGCGGTCTGCGGATTAAGGTGACCTGCGCGGGCAGCCTTATATTCAGCATGCCCCAAAAGATTTTTCAAAGTTGCATAACCGACTGCCGAAACAACAGCGTCGGTATCGGGATTCCGATGTCCAATTATGTAAACTGTTTTGTCCATAAACTTTATAATACCGAAAAAAAAGCGTGCCCGCAAGGACACGCTTTTTTAGTTAATGGTTTTTCTTAGTTCTTGGTTTTGAGTTTTTCCAATTCGCTTAGTAACTTCGTCATCTCTGTATTAAATTTTTTAGTCTGTTCATTTGTTGTCTCTGCGAGTTTACGTATTTCACCCATCACAACAGAAAATCCTTTACCAGCTTCGCCAGCGTGTGATGCCTCAATTGATGCATTCATTGCTAAAAGATTTGTTCGTAAAGCAAGTGATTCTATAATAGAATTTTTTTGTTGCATTAATTTAATTATTTCTTGAATTTCTGAAATATCTGAATATAGAATTTGTTTTTGTGTATTTGAAGTTGTTATAAGAGTCTCTATTTCTGCTATCTTATTATTTACTGTTGCAATATTTTCCTTAGAATCTAAAGAAATGTCTGCTATTTCATCCTGAAGTCTTTTAATACTTGCAAGTGTGGTATTAAAATTAGTTAAGTGTTCGTTTGCATTTGATTGCAATTCTTTTATTGTCTTATTGTTATCGGAGATAACTTTTGTCTGTTCGCTACTTGTTTCAGAAAGTTTTCTAATTTCATTTGCAACTACAGCAAATCCCTTGCCAGCCTCACCTGCGTGTGCTGCTTCTATTGCTGCATTCATTGCCAAAAGATTTGTCTGTTCCGCAATTGAAGAAATTTCATGTGTGTTTTTTTCAATTGTTTTTATTGATTGTGTTATAACTCCAGATTCACTAGTGGTGAATATATCCAGATATTTCTGATAATCATTAGTTAGGCTGGTAAGACTTGTATTAAAACTTTCTTGTTTTTCTGAATAATCTGGAATAATGAGTTCAGAAATCGCAGTAATAATTACATCAGATGCTGGCATAACAAAAGAAGAGTTATCATGTTCTATGTTTTTTCCGTCTGCGTCTGTTATAGAAATTGATGGAATGGAATAGCCTTCGTAAACAAAAATGGAGAAATAGAGTTTTGTTCCAGGTTTAACCGCTTCCCCTAAGCTATAATCATAAATATCAAATCCGCAATTAGTTGTATCAATAGCTATAGTATATTGTTCAATATGAACTGCTGATGCATAAATAGTTACATTAGATGCAGGCATGATAAACCAATTATCTGTAATAGGAATATTATTTCCATTTGCATCTTTTACATAAATATAACTTTGTTCTGTCCAAACATAATTATTTTCGGTATCTGCTGTGATATCAAAAGTTATTTTTGTTCCAGCTACTGCTTTAGTAGTGCTAAGAATAGATATGCATCCAATGGCATCAATGTAAATAGTGTATTCTATCTCAGTTGCTGGAGGTTCTTCCGGGGTTTCTGGAGAACTTGGTATAATGGGTGTTGTTGGTGTCTCTGGGGTGTAGGGCGTAACAGGCGTCTCTGGAACAGTAGGATTTGTATTTTCCGGATTCTGAGTTTCAGGTGAATATTTACAACTTGTAGAAAAACAAATTGTACCAATGATTAATAATGATGATAAAAACTTTAATAATGACATTCTATTCATAAATAAAATTATCTACGGTTTTTTAAATATTTGTCAAGATTTATTTTTTTTGTGCAATGAAATATGATGTTTCGCTCTGGACACAGGATGGTCATTTCAGATTAATCCAGGGGTTGTATCCGGAACTGGAATTATATAATAAGTAGCCACTACATCTTATATTCCCTGATATACTCCTCAATCGGAAGTTCCTGGCCGTTATTGTGGACGTAGAGGACTTTTTGGATTACGGCGCCGAATTTGCCGACGTATAATTCAAGGACAGGGTCGAGGGAATTAAAATCTTTCCAGTTCATTGAATCTATAATTAGTGCGTATTCTTCCTGAAGATAATAGGCGTTGGCAGTTTTCCAGATGTTGGAAAGGTCGCAGCCGAGTCTGTCTTGAGCAGATTTGATATCATCGGAATTAAGAGTAAGCTGAACATAGCGGCCCTTCAATGGGTGGAACGGGTCGTAGGCTGTGCAGTGCACGCGGATTATTGAGTCGTTTTTTCGAGCGTAATTTTTGATGGCGCCGGCTTTAATAAACATCGCCGCAATTACTGAAATCTGAAAAACAATCAGAAATGAAAGTGTGATAATCTTTTTTCTATGCATTTTTTTCTCTCCTTTTTGTCATCAGAATATTCATAATCAAAAGAATGGCTCCCATGGAGATGAGTGTAATTCCCTGAACGCTAAGGCCATAGCCCGAAGAGAAGAACCTGATCATCAGCATGAGTCCAAAATAAATTGTGCTGAGGTTTGCAGTTTTCAGCGAATCATTTTTATATGCGAGATAGAAATAATAAATACAGAAAACCAGAATCACTGGGAAGGTTAGTAATACAGAAAATTTGTCATCGACAAAAGTTAGCACAATAACAAGAACCGGTGTAAGGAAAACAGCCGGGTTAAAGAAAATCTTATTTTTGATGAGCTGTAACAGATAATAAACTGCAACCGCCCCCATAATTATCATGCAGGCAATTATATAGAAATTACATGCAAGATGATTGTGATCTGATTCCGTGATATGGCGGATAGAAGTTTCGTAGAAGAGCACAATGCCGGTTGTAATTGTGCAGACAACTTTTGCGCCTGAAATATTTTTTGTCTGTGCAAAAAAATGAATAACAGCTGCAATTATTGCAATGATAAAAAAGATACCTGCTGTAATGTTTGATTTATCTGTACTTGCAAAAGCTACAAAAAAGTAAATTAAAGAAAAAGCCGGGTAGAAAAGGTAGTCATATTTCTTATCCTTTAATATGTAGATACATGCTGCAAGCAGATTTAGAATCATTATGAATTCTGAAATAAGCTGAGTTGGTTTTGCTTTACACAAATATGCAATCGCGAAAATTAAAGATGAGAAGAAAAGATTTATTACAATATCAATATTCTCCAGAAACAGCATAATATTTTTCTTTGCCAGTACAAAATAAAGTGTGAGTCCAAAAAGCGCTGCCGGTGTAAAACAGATTAAGATATATTTTTCAATTCCGTTGTTATCATAAAGAATTGAATCCGGGTATCTTGCGAGAAGCGTTGTTCCAAGAAGAATTGCCGCAGATACTGCTCTGGTTATGAATAAAGTTTGTTTACTGGTTTCATTCAAGGTAAAGTTTTCTCTCCAGAGGAAAACACCGGAAGTGAAGAGAATTATTGTGCTTACAAGGTAGAGGATTGTTGTAGAGAACTCAGTCGACATAAATGAAATCACAAAATAGATGATTGCAAAAAGTGCGTAGAAGGCATACTCATATCGGCCGGATCTGATAATGTAAATACAAGAAGAGATGAGATTGATTCCAATTATAATTTCGAGAATCAGCAGAATGATTTTTTCATCACAAAGATATGACACTGAAAGTATAATTGCAGAAACCAGAATATTTATGAAGATATCTATGTTGAGCAAAAACTCTTTGAAATTCTTTTTTGCAAAAATACCACACATAAAAAGTCCAAAGAAAGCGACTGGTGTAAAACTGCAGAGAATAAAAAGATCAATTCCTTTGTTTGTGTACAGAACTGATTCTGCTTTTCTTGCCAGAAGTATTGTGATGAACAGAATTAAAACTGCAGCAATTCTTACAATAAGAAAACAGTTTTTAATTTCTGCAGTTGAAGTGAAATTATTTTTCCACAAGAAACTGCCGGCTGCAAAAATCATAATTGCGCAGAAAAGATACATGATTGTTGTGCCGTATTCTGGAGCAAGCAGTGACATCAAAAAATAAGCCAGGGAAAGCGCGGTGTTCAGAAGGAAAATGTATTTTTCTTTTTTGATTGCAACAATCGAATAATACATAAAGTTCAGCGCTACAAAAATCTTAATCATTAAATCAATTGCAATTTTGTTAGACTTGCTTGCTGCAGCCATAGAAATAATTGCAAAAATCAGATTGATAAGTATGTCCAGGTTTTTGAGGAACTCTTTTAAATCTTTTCTAGCATACTGAACAGAAAGCGCTATACCACAAACTGCTGCAGGAATAAAACACAAGAATCCTATGCCTGGAAGTTTTGATGTAGAATAGAAAGTTTCATCAATAAAAAACGACATAAAGGCAGGAGTGAAAAACAGAATTGCAGAAATAACACGGGTGGTAATAATTGTAACAGAGCTTTCATCTGTTACTGCAAATTTGTTTTTCCATAAAATTACCAACGGGATAAAAAGTGTAAGTGCAATAAAAGTATAGAACAGAGATACTGATACTTCGTTTATTTTAAGTGCCTCTATTAATAGGAATGCAAAAAAGCCCCAGGAAAGTTTATGATTTTTGAGCGAGCTGATTATAAACATTGCCATTGTGTAAAGAATAATCAGAGTGAAAGGTGCGAGGAAAATTTTGTACCATTGTGAAAGAGATGCATTTAATAAGATTTCATTTTGTGCAGGGAACAGTGCATTCAATCCAAGAATTAAAGGAATCATATAAAGAAGATTTTCAAAAGAAAGTTTTTCTTTATTTCTGATTCTTTTTACAAATGGAATAACAGCAGCTTCTGCGTAAAAGCCTGTGGTGATAATACAGATCAAAATAAGTTCAGCACAATTTACTGCGTTCATTTCGATTGTATATGAACTGTAATAACGTGAGGCAAAAATCGAAATCATAGAAGCGAGTGCTGTAATTATTATTCCAAAGAAGGTAAAAGATTTGTCGTGTTTTCCAAGGAAGATTAAACCAATTGAAGCAAGCGAGGATACAAAAATCAGTGCCTTTGCATTTACGTTAATTGGCAATTCATCAATCCGGAAGATAAAAAGAAGATAACTTAAAATCAGAAGAGGTATTACTTTTGCTTTTGATTTTCTTGCAGGGAAGTATAAAGCTGCGCAAATAGGGTAGAGTAAAAGTGCAGAAGTTTTCTCCCAGCCTGTAATTGCAAAAATCAAAGTGAATAACAAAGAAAGATAGAAGGTTGTGTGTGCAGAAAATAGCAGAGTTATGATGATTGAAGAAACTGTCCAGACCAGCATGAAGGTTGCAGAGTCTCCGGGAAATTTAAATATCTGAGAAACAAATGCAACCATTGCTCCAAATAAGAGAGCCCAGAATAAAGAATAGCTTTCGCGAATCTTAGTAATCTTTGATTTGCCTTTAAGTATAAGGATTGCTCCTGCAGCCTGTGTTCCGGTAAGAAGAAGTATTGCGGTAATTGCTTTTGCCATGCGTGGAATTGCTGCCCAGTTATAGGCAATGAGCGAAATGATTCCAAAAGAAATTAAAACACTGGCAATGATTGTAAGGATTACAGAAACAGAAATTTTTGAAACTTTTTTTGATGGAGCTTTTACAATTGCGGCCGTTTTCGCTGTTGTGCTTTGTGATGGAACCGGGCTAACAGTAAGTTCTGTGAAAGCCGGATCAAGTTCCTGTGTGGTTGTGACAGCAGCCTGCGGTTTTTCTTCCACAGGCCGCCTTAGTTCTTCAAGTTTGTTTATGTAGTATTCATTCAGACTGTGAGCAGTCTGAGCAGTAATTATACCTTTTTCAGTAAGAATCGGTATTTCTGTGATAAACCATTCTATAAACTTTTCATTCATATTTTGATTATATCACAGAAAAAGATGCGGTCAAATAAACACGCTTATTCCCATCCAAAAGTAGCAGGCGGTTTATTTGTAGCATCGAAATACAACGCATCTACGAACGGAAGTGCTGCAATCTTGTGAACGATAGTGTCCAGTAAATCTTTTGGAAGCATTGCAAAGCGGGCTGTCATAACGTCTTCGGAAATTACAGGGCGAAGAACGAAGGTTGCGTGGTCTGCGCTGCTTGCGTATGGCAGGTCGATTGTAAGATGCTGGAAGATTTTGTCGTACCAGCCGCTTGCATGGAGCTCTGTAAGCACGATGTTGTCTACTTCGCGGAGCTGATCCAGACGGCGGCGGTCGCAGTAGCCTTCCTGAATCTTCAGGTCGCTGTCTGCAATCTTTGGATTCTGATAAAGCTTAATACAGGTACGGTTAATATATTTTGCAGCATTTGTAATTGTTGATGAACATTCTTCAATCTTTTCACGCTTGCCAGGGAAGTGATAGAATCCATCTCCCTCATCAGCAAAAGTAAGCAAAGCCGGGAATCTGTAAGTTCTGAAGTCTCCCTGAACACCAACCGAGCGAACCGGAAGAATACTGCGCTTAAGACTTGCAGTACAATTCTCGCAGAACATATCAAGTTTAATTTCATCAAGTTCTTTCTGTGCAAGAGGAAGTTCTTCTTCATTCTTTGCATCTGGCTTTCCGTCGTTACAAAGAACGTTGATAGAAAGGCCTGGACCCGGGAAAGGATGACGCATTACAAGTTCATCTGAAAGTCCAAGCTTCTTACCGATTGCACGAACCTCATCTTTATAAAGATCACGGATAGGTTCAATAATCAAGCCCTTAGCAATAAGTTCCTGAATACCTGCAACACGGTTATGATGTGTTTTGATTGTGTGAGAGTTTTTTGTTCCACCCGATTCGATGATATCCGGATAGAGAGTTCCCTGAGCGAGCAGCCAGCTGTCATCGAGATTCTGGCGGGCTGTTACTTCGTTACGAACTGTAATAAAGTTTTCACCAACTGCCATTCGTTTTTTCTGAGGATCTGTAAGACCGGCAATTGCCTTAAGGAAGCTCTCGCTGGCATCTTCTACGATAAAGTTTGTAAAGCCGAACTTGCGGTAAGCTTCTGCAACGTTGTGGCTTTCGTTTTTGCGCATAAAGCCGTTATCAATATGAAGACCAAGAACGCGGTCCTGGCCGAGAGCTTTATTCAAAAGTGCAAAAGTGATTGTTGAATCAACTCCGCCGCTGAGGAAGAGAAGAACGTTACGTCCGTCTGCATCCTTTTTGATATTTTCAAGAATGATATTTAATACAGTGTCCTGATCCCAGTTCTTTTCCATTCCACAGAAATCTGCAAAGTTCTGGAAAATCTGATTTCCGCAAGGAGTATCTTTTACCTCGCAATGGAACTGAAGTGAAAAGCGTTTTTTAGCAAGATTCTGAGTTGCAGCAAAAGGACAGTCCTTTGTGTTGCCGACCATTTCAAAACCTTCACCCATCTGGAAAACAGTATCCTGATGGCTCATCCAAACCTGCTGGTCGCCTTCAATACCTTTGAAAAGCGGACACTTGCTGTTTGCACCGCCAACGCCATCAGCGAATCTTAATGTAGCAAAACCAAACTCACCGACTTCACCTTTTCCAACTTTGCCGTTGTAACCAAGCTGAACGATGTAGTGACCGTAGCAGAGACCCAAAACAGGAATATCAAGATTTAAGATTTCAGAATTGAATTCCGGGATTTTTTCATCATAAACTGAAGAAGGTCCCCCAGAAAAAACAATACCCTTCGCATTCTCAAAGGCCTCAAGGCCAGCAGAAGGAAGGGCAATTTCAGAATAATAGCCAAGCATGCGGAAACGCTTAGCAATCAAATGCGCATACTGCGAACCAAAATCTAATACAACAATCTTTTCACGTGACATAGACAGATTATATCGATTTTGTGCATGAATTGGAAGATGAAAAATGGGGCTGCACTAAGTCTTGGCATGCTGAACCTTAAGTGTGGCCCCATTTATAATTAATTGTTTTGGAGACTAGACGGATCCCACGAACCAAAAATAAAGTATTCTCCAAATGCGATCTTTCCTTCTGATTTATAAACCAAGTACATTGTTTCCGGACCATTTCCATCTAACTCTGCTTTAATCATACCATTACTGTATATATATGTTCCGTTGTAAGTTCCTTCATCCACACTAGAATCATTAACAAAGTGCCATGAACACGTACATGTTCCATTGCTATTAAGAACAACTTCAATGAATTCACCATTTCGATCTCCATTTAAATATGTTCCAGCAAGGCCTAGTGCTCCTGACGTTTTGACTGCTTCCCAATTCTCAACATATGCATGTATAAGCGATTTATAGACAAAGAAATATATTGGTTGATCACGCCATTTTTCATCGAGGGTAATTCTACAAGTATCATCTCCATCTTGTACAGGATATACTATTGCTTCTGGGGGATTATTTTCTTGAAACGACATACCGCCACTCTCACCTTGGACCAAATAATATGCTGATTTTATAGAGCCATCAGATTCTTTTGCAGACTTAAATAAAAGTCCAAATACATTATCTCCAGGAGCTAATTCAGGATCTACACTCATAGCCCCATTTATAAAATCATCTGGAGTAGTATTTTCTATATAAGTATATTCGTCTGAAGCCGATAACGTAATAGCCGGAATATCCGCACCTCGGCCTACATCCCATTCATAAGAAGTCTTGTAGTCGGCGCTCTTCAATTTAAACTTGAAATTTACAAACTCCATAGTTTTTCCAGGATGTTTGTTGAAGACCCAATCTTGAACCTCACCTGTAGAATCATCTCCAAGTCTATAGGTGCAGATAGTGTCATAGGTTTCGTCTGCAGTCTTAAAGAGTAAGTCAATTACAAGATTTGGATAACCGCCAACTTTTGACTGAGTATAAGAAAATGTAGGTTTTGTAGTAAATGTAAATTTTCTTGTACCTGAGTTATATGTTGCTTTTGGAACATTTGTTACTACAGGAGAATCCAATCCTTTTACAGAAGAATTAATTTCTACAGAATCAGATTTATCCATCTTTTTCCAATTTGCATCGTAAAACTGGGCATAGTAAATATAAGTTTTATTTGCTTCAGTAAAGTAGTCTATGGCAGTATTTGCTCCTGTAGTTGCTTTTTCTGTTAAATACCAATAATCTTCATGCGTAGAACCAGGTGTTGAACGAATAAAGTAAATAACAGAACAACCTTCCGGCGCCTGAACAGTTACCTCAATTCCATTATCAACCTGACTAGCAGAAATGTTCTTGCCGTCTCCACCGTCTCCACCATCTGCACTATTGCTACAGCCTGTAAAACTCAAACATAAAAGAGCAAGGCCTGCTGTAAATAACGTAAATAATTTTTTCATCATCTCCTCCTAAAATCTATATACAAAAAATTGTCTTAATTATTGTGGATATACTCTTTCGGAATTAACAGTAGCGCCCCAACTCTTTGTAACCGGAAGAATTCCACCAGAAATTGTTATATCCTGTTTATGAGAACAATCCTCAAGCGCTGTACCTGCTGCATTCATCATTTTATTGACAGTAACACTAATAGTTCCATCTGCTGCAGGATTACCTGTATAAGTTCCACGGGCAACTATACTGCTAAATACAGTTTCATGGTGATTTGTTTGATTATTAAAATCATCTATTTCTTCGTAAATGCTAAATGTATTATCTGAATAGAAAGCAACATTATCTCTTGTTTCCCTGGCACCGCTTTCATAATAAAAATATACAGCAACAGTTGAAACAGAATGAACAAACTCACCAAGTCCCTCTAAAACAAATTTGCCATCAGAAATATCTATATCAAATTGATAATCTGTATAATCCTGATCATCAGCTTGTGTAGATTTAACTGTCAATGTAAGTTTTCCGTCTTGAGCAGGCCTTCCTTCAAAAGTGCCAGAGGACATGGTATCGCCATCCATTTTACAAGAGTATGTGCCATCCTTAAGAAAGTTAAAAACTGTTGTTCTTACTGCATTTCCACTACTTGTATTATGACCAGAAATACTAGTATAGGTGACGTCTTCATTCTGAGCAGATGGCTCTTCCTGCGGAGACTCCGGCGCTGCAGAATTTTTACAGCCAACTACGAGAAAAGATAAAACTAAAAGGGGAATAAAAACTTTTTGTGATAAGAGTTTGAATGATTTTCTAAGCATAGAATCATCCTCCTTATCAAGTTTAGGTATGTTATTAAAGATTAAAGGATGTAAATGAATCTGTCAAAAAACATTTTGTTATAGTTTTTCTGGTAACAGGTAGCTTAAGACAAATTATACAGAGCCAATTCCGGATACAAGCCCTGGATTAATCTGAAATGACCATCCTGAGTCCAAACGGGTACATCATACTTCATGGCACAAAAAGCAATCATAACATCTGTTAGAGCTGCGAGAATGGAATTAATGATTTTTGCGGAGTAATATGTTCTCCAATCATTTTCTCCATATAGATGAGGTTATACCAGCGGTTAAACTTATATCCGCATTTAGTGAAGTTAGCAATTTTCTTATAACCCACTGCTGCGTGAAAGTGTTCGCTGTCTCTTGTGAGATATGGATCTTCATCTAAGCCGTCTGTAAGGTCTGCAATTCCAGCATAAAGATTTGTAACATTCTGACGGGCAAGATATTCTTCGAGTTTTGAATAAAGCAGCTTTCCAAGTCCCATGCGGTGGCAGTCTTTATCAATATAAATTGAAGTTTCTACAACCCAGTCATAAGCGGCTCTTGGGCTGAAGCGGCCTGCATAAACGTAGCCTGCAATTTTGCCGTCGACTTCTGCAATAAGATATGGATAGCTTTCGAGGGTAGTGCAGATTCGTCTTTCAAACTCTTCAACAGAAGGAACTTTATATTCAAAAGTTATGGCTGTGTTTTCAACGTAATAGGAATAAATATTAAGTAATGCTGCTGCATCTTCTTTTTTTGCGATTCTGATTTTAATGTCCATTTTTAATATCCTTTTTTTATTCTTCGTCACCGTTGTAGGCAGTGGCAGTGTATTCAGAGATTTTAGAAATTGCTTTGCGGGCCGCATGATGGCTCTTTTCAATAATCTGCATAAACTCTTCGGATGTAAAACTGATAAGCTCGCAGTCTGCAAGGGCAGTAGCGGTGCACTGATAATTCTGATTTAAGATGCACTGAACGTCTCCAAGAAAGCTTCCCTGAGAGCGCAGTGTAAAACCTTTATCAGAGGCTTCTGAGACAGCACCTTTTTTAATAAAGTAAACGAAAGAAACTTTCTGATCGCTGGTATAAAGTACCTGTCCGGTCTTAAGGTAAACTGTGTTCATTTCAGTCTGGATTTCAGACGGATTGATGAAGAGGAATCGGCGCAGGTAGTTTCCAACTCCCTTTGAATCATAGCCAGGCAGCTGGTAGATTTCTGAACGCAGAAGAGTTTCAAAAAACTGAGAAACATAAATCATCTGAGCGCAGAAAAGGAAGAGAATAAAGAAGATATAAACCTTCATCATCAAAAGTACCAGCGAACTGATTGTTCCGTAAACAGCGTTGTAGTTTGTAACATTCATAAAAAGATTGATGAAGAATGATACAACGAAAAAGCTTACAGTGCTCAGCAGTGCATAAAAAATACAGCGGCGGAGCAGAGGCTTTGTTCCAGAAATAACTCTATAAGCAATAACTGTACTTACAAAAAGAACGAAATACAGAATGAGAATACCAATATTGTGAGAGCTCTGTTTTACCAGAATAGGGAAGTTAGAGAGAATTGTCTGGAAAAACGGCATTGAAAGAATCTGAGTAAATGCAAAGGCTGCAATAAGAATGACTGCGATAATCAGAGTGATTGAAAATTCAATGATAAAAGTAAGCAGCTGATTAAACCATGATTTGCGTTTGCTGACCGAACGGAAAACCTTGTTCATTGCAATGATGATGGAATTAAAGAGCTTGCGTGCCATCCAGATTACCCAGACAGCAAGGAAAATATTAAAAGATTTTACAGAACGAATCTGCATCAGTTTATCGAGCAGCGGCATGATGTTTACAATGTTCTGAATCTCTTTTGCAAAGTTTATGATGAAGTTATAGATATTCGGATAAATCTGAATGATTCCAACAAGGACTGTAAAAATAATCAGTGTGATTGGAATGAAGGAAAAGATAAAACCAAACGAACAGGCTGCGGCACTTTCCCACAAGGCATTTTTCGTAAAGTTGGAAATTGTCAGGTATAAGATTTGTGAGAATCTGGTAATTATTTTTTTAAGATATGTTTTCAGATTCATTCGATATTACCGGTGGAATTACGGTGGTTGAGTAGGCCGAAGGCCGTATCGAAACCACCGTATAATACACACTGGTGATTTCGATACGGTTTCTTAAGAAACCTGCTCAATCACCGGTGTGGTCAAAAAATATTAGAAGTCTGCCAGCTTTGGAGCGCGTGGGTAAGGGATTACATCGCGGATGTTTTCCATACCTGTTACGTAGCGCAGAAGGCGTTCGAAACCGAGACCGAAGCCTGAGTGTGGAACTGTACCGAACTTGCGGAGATCAAGGTACCAGTCGTAAATAGACTCGTCCATTCCGCGGCGTTCGATTTCTGCCTTAAGTTTTCCGTAATCTTCTTCACGTTCAGAACCACCGATAAGTTCGCCGATTCCAGGTACAAGAACGTCTACAGCTTTTACAGTTTTGCCGTCGTCATTCTGTTTCATATAGAAAGACTTGATTTCCTTTGGATAGTTGAAAACCATAACAGGGCCGTTGTAAATCTTTTCTGTAAGATAGCGCTCGTGCTCTGTTGCAATGTCGCAGCCCCAGTAAGGCTTGAACTCAAACTTAGCACCATTTGCAGCTGCCTTTTCAAGATCTTCAATTGCCTGTGTATAGCTGATTCTTGTGAACTTAGCCTTAGCAACCTTTTCGAGGCTTTCGATAAGGCCTGGCTGAATTCTCTTGTCAAAGAAAGCAAGGTCTTCGCGGCACTTTGTGAGAGCCCAGTTCAAAAGATATTTTACAAAGTCTTCCTGAATGTCCATGTCGTCGTCGAGATCGAAGAAAGCCATTTCCGGTTCAATCATCCAGAACTCAGCGAGGTGACGTGGAGTGTTAGAGTTCTCTGCACGGAAAGTAGGTCCGAATGTATAAACGCGGCTCAATGCTGTAGCAAGAGTTTCTGCTTCAAGCTGACCAGATACAGTGAGGGAAGCCTTCTTTCCAAAGAAGTCCTTGCTGTAGTCGATGATCTTGTGAGCGTCTTCAATCTTCATTCCGCCCTGTCCGGCTTTAACACCCATCTCAGCAATCTTTTCAAGGCTGAGAGTTGTTACCTGGAACATTTCTCCTGCACCTTCACAGTCAGAGCAGGTAATTTCCGGTGCGTTGATGTACTGGAAGCCTCTCTCCTGGAAGAATGAGTGAACGGCAAAAGCCATCTGGTTACGCATACGGTAAACAGCACCGAAGGTGTTTGTGCGAGCACGAAGGTGAGCGTTGTCGCGGAGATATTCCATAGACATCTTGTTCTTCTGCAATGGATATTCATCAGGATTAGCCTGACCGAGACACTTGAGGCTTTCGAGAGTTACTTCTACAGCCTGTCCGCTTGCAGGGCTTTCAATCAAAAGACCTTCTGCGCGTACACTTGCTCCAGTGTTGAGCTTTTTGAGTTCTTCTTCAATTTCATTTACATTTGCATTATTAGAAGGATTATTGCGGTCAAAGGTGAGCTGGATATTAGCGAAACAACTTCCATCGTTCACCTGAATAAAAACAAGACCCTTTGAGTCGCGAACTGTGCGAACCCAACCACATACTGTAACTTTACGGCCATCTGGAGCCGAAGCCAGTAAATCTTTAATTAATACTGGTACCATAAATAAATCCTCCAAACCTCCGCTGTTTTGCGGAAGTTTCCAATAATGTAAATGTGGAATAAATATTACCACTTTTTATGGTTTGTTACAATTAGAGTGATTTTCGGGTTAAATAAGAAATCCCCGGTTGTCCGGGGATCCTCTTTTTGATTTGGTATTTATGCTACGTATGCTTCAAGTCTGCGTGCACGGGTCGGGTGCTGCAGGCGAACAATTGCGTGTTTTTCAATCTGGCGGATGCGCTCTTTTGTGAGAGAGCATTCTTCACCAACTTCTTTAAGAGACATTGGCTTTGCACCGTTAAGTCCGTAGCGCATGCGGATAACACGAGCTTCGTTAGGGCGGAGTGTATCGATTACGCCGTCAATGTCATCATGCATAGACTTTTCGATAGCCTTTTCTTCTGGGCGGTCATAAGCGTTGTCTTCAAAGAAGTCTCCAACTTTAGAGTGACCAGAATCAGAATCATTAACTTCTGCATCAAGGCTGATCATTTCGCGGCTGATGTTAATCATATCGCGAACGTGTGAAGCATCCATGTTGAGCATTGCACCAATCTCTTCGTATTCCTGCTGTTCTGTTTTCTTAGTTCCAACAACCTTGCGTGCATGTTCAATCTGAACAAGTTCATTAGCGCGGTTGAGTGGAAGGCGGATAGCACGGCTCTTTTCGCAGATAGCCTTAAGAATGCTCTGGCGAATCCACCATACAGCATAAGAAATAAAGTGATATCCCTTAGAAGCGTCAAATTTATCTACGGCAGTAAGGAGACCAAGGTTTCCTTCGCTGATTAAGTCTGTAAGATCAAGACCATGATTCTGATATTTCTTTGCAACATTAACTACAAAGCGGAGATTAGAATTAACAAGCTTGTTCTTTGCAGCAGCATCACCAGCCTGGGCTTTCTGTGCAAGTTCAACTTCTTCTTCATGAGAAATCATAGGAATCTTGTTGATTTCTTTAAGATACATAGCAAGAATGTTTTCGTCTTGTGTCATGGCATTATCTCCTTATACACAAGAATAATAGCAAGTAATGTGCCAAGTGAAAACGACAAGTAAAAAATGATAAAAATTTGCAAAAAAACTGAAATTTCTATGTTAAAACCGGGAATCTGTAGAGGATAATGACATTTATTGTGTTAATACGACACACCCGGAGTTGAAGAGTAGAATTCTGTGTCATTTTGATACATAGATTTCTGAGAGAGCGGTTTACGGGTTATTTTGACACATACGCAAGTGCGTCGGTGCGGGCTTCCTGCATAATCTCCATATCCCGTGAAAGATCTGCAATGCGGAAGCCGAGTTCACCAGCCTGAACCGTGCCGTTGAGTTCGCCAGGGCCGCGGGTTTTAAGATCCTGCTCGGCAATATAAAAGCCGTCTGTGCTCTGGCGAAGGGCCTTCATGCGTTCAATGCCGGTTTCTGTGATGTCTTTGCTGTAAATGAGGAAGCAGTAGGATTGAGCATCTCCACGGCCAACACGGCCACGAAGCTGATGGAGCTGTGCCATTCCAAAGCGGTCTGCACCTTCAATTACCATGCAGGTTGCGTTAGGAACATCAACACCAACTTCAATAACAGTTGTGGCGGCAAGCACCTGAATTGCTCCGTCGCGGAAGGCGTTCAGAATATTTACCTGTTCTTCTTCATCAACCTTGCTGTGAATAAGGGCGCATTTATATTGAGGATAGATGTGGTCGCGCAGGTGGGCAAAAGCTTTTTCTGCAGATTTTATGTTCTCATCGCTGTCGATTGCGGGGTAAACAAAATAAGCCTGATGTCCCTGAGCAAGTTCTTTGCGAACTGCTTCGTATGCATTTATTTCGTTTCCTTCTTTTACAAGATAAGTTGTGATTGGCTTACGGCCGGCAGGCATTGTGTGAATTGATGATATGTCGAGATCGCCAAACACAGTGAGCGCCAGACTCTGAGGAATCGGCGTTGCGCTCATCATGAGCAGATTCGGCTCAAAAGTAAATTTCGGGGTGGTTGAGCCTGCGGTCCCTGAGCCTGGTCGAAGGGTCGAAACTACCATTCTGCGTCCTTTTTCTAAGATTGCCTGGCGCTGCAATACGCCGAAGCGGTGCTGCTCATCAATTATGGCCAGTTCCATATCCTTATATTCAACGCCAGATGAAAACAGTGCGTGAGTTCCAACTACAATATCAATCTCTCCCTCTTTGAGAGCCTTCAGAAGTGGCGTACGTCCTTTGGCGCGGAGGTTACCGGTAAGGAAGGCAGTGCGCACTCCAAGCGGAGCGAGCATGCGTGAGGTAGTTTCTGCGTGCTGACGGGCTAGGATTTCGGTCGGTGCCATAAACGCACACTGCCCTTTCCAGCTGATAATACGCAGACAGAGGAAAAGCGAAACCAGAGTTTTTCCCGAACCAACATCTCCCTGAAGCAGGCGGGCCATTGTAAAAGCCGGCGTTGTTGGAGGAGGAAGCCCGCGGTCCAGCTGATTTAAGATTCGTTCGCGTTCAGTGTAGGCGCGGTCTATTTCGGCGTCCATCTCGTAGATGACGGCGCGTTGGTCGTCTGTGAGCGGGTAGGGAAGAGAATTAAAAAAGTCGAGCTGAAGCGGGGAGAGCGACGCGGTGAATGTAGAGACGTCGACAGACGGGTGGTTGAGCTTGTCGAAACTACCCTGTGAGCCGGTAGATTTGTCGAGTTCTGCGGTGGCTTCATTATACGTACTTTGTGCACACTCAACCACCGGACGGCCTTTTCTGTTGAAAACCCGCTTAGCAATTACCGACTGAAACTGAAACAACTCTTCAAAGACAAGTGTTTTGCGGGCGGCCGCCGCCTGAGACAGGTCGGAGGGACGGTGAATGAGGCGGATGGCGTCCTGTTTATTCAAAAGGCCGCGGCGTTCAATAACCTCGGCCGGAAGTTCATTTTCAATGCCCAGCGCATATTGTGAAAGTGCCTGTGAAACGGCCTTTGAAACTGCTTTCTGGGTGAGTCCCTCGGTGAGAGGGTAGATAGGAATGACGCCGCTTTCTTTTGGGGGGATGGCGTTGAGGTCTATAGTATCGGTGCTCCGACTCCGCTCAGCATCCGAATCCGTGTGTTTTACAACCTCAAACGCGGTACTCTGAAGGGCGCCGTATTTTACAAAAAACTGTCCGGTCACAGTAATTATAGTTCCGGGTACAAGCGATTTTTCCAAAAAGGCGCGGTTAAAGCAGATAAGCTCTGCAGTCCCAGTTCCGTCATTTACGATTACTTTGAGAGTTTTCATGCGGCCGTAACCGAACCATTCCTGACCAATTACCTGCGCAACTGTGTGCACCTTACCGTTCTGCCCGCGCTCGCGGAACGTCACCTTCCGTGTCCTGTCTTCGTAGTCGCGCGGAAAATACTGCAGCAGATCGCCCACCGTAAACACATTGACCTTAGCCAGTGTTTTAGTAAGTGCTGGCCCAATTCCCGCAATTGAAGAAACCGGAGTTTTTATATCAGAAACCTTCAAGGTGCGCTCCCACGGAAAATTTGTAAAACTTCAGATAATTAGAACGGCATTCTGTAGCAGAGATTTACCAGAATCAGAATTAAAAAGTGTCCTAGGCCAAGAGTTACCAGAAGAATAATCCATGAAAGCAAAAGAGATTTCTGATAGCTCATTGTGCTTTTAGAAAATGTTCCGGCAATCTTATAAGACATTTTGTTCAAAATCATATCAATCTGATTCCAGCCAGAATCGTAAGAAGTGCGACCCTTGTTGATGAGTAAAACAATCCAGCGGATAAAAATCAAAAGAGTAAAGATTCCAAGGATTGATGAGGCAATGCCCCATAAAGAACTCAAAATTGTTCCGAGAATTCCGCCAAGGAAGATTCTTCCAGTTTTCTGAATGCCTGCAAGAATTGCAGAAGCAAGCGAAAGAATTCCAAGTGAAACGATAGGTGAAAAATCAATGTTTCCGATTCTGAGGAAGCCCATTTTTCTGAAGAGCCCCATATAAGGTTCACAGATTGAACTCATTATGTGTCCAAACTTTGTGAATCTGGCTCCCGGGAACCATGACATCAGAATATAGATAAAACACAAAAGTGTATAAAGTGACAGCACTCCGGCAAGTATTGAAAGTATTGTTTGAATCATTCCGTCCATACCTCTCTAACAAAGTTAATCTCCTTCAGCGACTTCAGCGTCTGGTCATCTGCGCTAATGGAAATCTGGTCGTTGGCCTTTACGACATAAGGATTGTTTCCCGTGTCTATATGAAAATATACTGAACATTTACCCATTTTATCAAATAAAAAATCTCTTAGACTTGAAATTGCGCCTTCAGAAGTAAAGTTTGTGTCCAGTCTGATATGTACAGACTGTGCGGCATGCAATTCCATCTTTTCAACATCTTCAATTGCATCAACAATCAGAGATGGCGTGTCGCGGCTTCCGTCTACCTTACCGCGGAAAGCATAAACTTCGCCGTCCTGCAGCAAAGGCTTCATTGTTTCCCAGGTCTTAGGGAAGAAGGTAAGGTCAATCTGGCCATCCATATCATTAAGCTTTGCAAAAGCCATACGGGCGCCTTTTTTTGTAACAATTTCGTGAATGCCGTTTACCATTCCAAGGGCAATATAAGATTTTCCGGCATCACGCATCTGCCATGATTTTGCTCCGCTTGCTTCAAGGGCTGCTTTTTCTGCCTTGCTTTCTTCTGCAATGCGGTTAATATTGCTGGCCTTAAGTGTTACTGCATGATCAATTGCCTTACGGTAAGAGTCGAGAGGGTGGCCGCTTACGTAACAGCCAATACACTCTTTTTCCATATTAAGCTGTTCCATATTCGGAATGTCTGGAATCTTCTTAAACTGGAAATCAGAGAAATTCTTTTCTTCTTCTTCAAGCTCGCCGAACAAATCTCCCTGGCCTTTTTTCTGATCTTCAAGATATGAAGAAACATAATCAAGGGCTGCTTCCATATTTGCAAGCAGGGTAGGGCGGTTTAGAGTTGTACCGTCTTTTTCTTTGAGATGATCAAAAGCGCCGGTCTTAATAAGAACTTCTATAGCCTTTTTATTTACGAGTGTCTTTTCGCGGCCGTCTTCATCTTTTTCTACAAGTCCACAGCAGCGTTTAATAAAGTCCATAAAGTCTTTATACGGGCCGTTCTTTTCGCGCTCGGCAACAATTGCGGCTGCGGCAGATTCACCCATACCCTTAATACCTTTAAGACCAAATACAATGCGGCCGTCTACAACGTCGAAAATAACGTCGGAACGGTTTACGTCCGGGGCATCTACAGGAACACCCATTTTTCGGGCTTCTTCAATATAGAAAGGAAGGCCGTCGGTAGAAGTGATTTCATTTGTAAGGTTTGCTGCCATGAACTCGGCAGGGTAGTGGGCCTTAAGCCAGCCTGTACGGTAAGCAAGAACTGAATAAGCGGCGGCGTGCGACTTGTTAAATCCGTAACCCGCAAATGGAATCATGATTTCAAAGATTTCACCGGCATGTTCTTCTGTGTGTCCGTTTTTTACAGCACCGGCAATAAACTCTTCCTTCTTTTTCATAAGAACGTCGAGTTTTTTCTTACCCATGGCACGTCGCAACATATCGGCACCACCAAGAGAGAAGCCTGAAATAATCTGGGCTACCTTCATAACCTGTTCCTGATAAACCATGATACCGTAGGTTTCTTTCAGAAGGTCTTTTAGAGCCGGGTCAGGATATTCAATTTTTTCAGGATGCCATTTTCCTTCAATATATTTAGGAATATAGGCCAGTGGACCCGGTCGGAAAAGGGCGTTCAAGGCTACAAGCTCTTCGATGCAGCGAGGTTTACATTCACGAAGAATTTTCTGCATACCAGGAGATTCAAACTGGAAGACTGCAACAGAGTCACCACGGTCAAAAAGATCAAAGGTTGCTTCGTCGGTTTCGCTTACGTTTGCGGTAATGAACTCTGGAGTTCCTGCCGGGCGGTGCTTATTTATGATTGCCTCTGCATAGCGGATCAGAGACAGAGTTTTAAGTCCAAGATAGTCAAACTTTACAAGTCCACAAGGCTCGATGATATCCATTGTGTACTGTACGCCAACTTCACCAGTTTTAGGATCCTTAAATACCGGAGCCCAGTCTGGAAGCGGAGTAAGACCAATTACCATTCCCGAAGCGTGAAGACCTGTGTTTCGCTTTACACCTTCAAGGCGGAAGGCAAGGTCAAAAAGCTCCTGATAGCGCGGGTCATCCTTGTATTTAATAAGCTGACCGCCATCAGGCATTTTTTCTGTAGGCTCTGTAAAGGCATCCTTGAGCTTTGCCTTAGGGTTATCCGGAATGCACTTTTTGAGCATGTTTACTTCTGCAAGCGGGATTCCAAGAATACGGCCTACGTCGGCAATACAGTTCTTTGGTTTAAGAGTACCGAAGGTTACAATGTGTCCTACGTTTGCGTCACCGTAAAGGTCGCGGGTATGCTGGATGATATCCTGGCGATAGTCGAAGTCCATGTCGACGTCGAAATCCGGCATGGATACACGTTCTGGGTTTAAGAATCGCTCAAAAATCAAACCATATCTGAATGGGTCGATATCTGTAATTGTCATGGCGTAGGCTACAAGAGAACCCGCACCCGAACCTCGTCCCGGACCAATCGGGATATATGGCTTTGGCCTTTTGTTTACATTGTCATAAGTTGATTTAGACCAGTTGATGAATTCCCATACGATAAGGAAGTAGCCGGAGAATCCCATGGTAAAGATGGTGTTCATTTCGTAGTCGGCACGTTCGCGGATTTCCGGTGTAATTTCCTTGTAGCGCTTTTTCAAACCTTCTTCTACAAGATATTTTACATAGTCATTCTGGTCGCTCTGATAGTCATCTCCGTGAGTACGGAACTCTGCCGGGAGCTCGAATCGAGGAAGACATTCCTTAAGTTCCGGAGTTGAGTACTGCTTAATAGTAAGATTACACATGTTTGCAATCTTAATTGTGTTGTCGTATGCTTCCGGACACTGAGGGAACAAAGCACGCATTTCGGCTTCAGTCTTAAAGTACCAGTTATCAAGATCCATGTCGCCGCCCATTTTGGCATGCTTTTCATGAAGCTGATTTTTAAAGCCGATACAGCGCAAAGCGTCCTGGGCAATGGCGTCTTCTTTTTCTACATAGTGAATATCGTTTGTTACAACAAGCGGAATGTCCAGTTTGTGAGCTAGTGCAATCAGTTTTTCTGCAACTATCTTCTGCTCAGGAATTCCGTGGTCCTGAAGTTCAATATAATAATGGTCAGGACCAAAAAGATTTTTATACTTGAGGGCAAGCTCTTCTGCTTCTGCGTCCATTCCTGCAAGCAGCATCTGAGGAAGTTCTCCCTGAATACATGCCGAGCAGCAGATAATTCCTTCGTGATACTGTTCAAGAAGCTCAAAATCTATACGAGGCTTACCATAATAAAGTGCATTTTCATCACAGAAGGCGCGGCTTGAAAGCCAGCACATATTTTCATAACCCTTCTGATTTTCGCAGAGAAGAATAAGGTGGAAGTAGTGTGCGTGACGGTCTCCCTCTTCTCCTTTATGGCTGTAAGGAACATCGTTTTTTTCTGTGTGACTTCCGTAGGCAACATAGAACTCTTCACCTACAATCGGGTTAATTCCGTTTACATGGCAGAGTTTTTCAAAGTTGAGCGCACCAAACATGTTTCCGTGGTCGGTGAGGGCAAGGGCAGGCATATTAAGTGCTTTAGCCTTTGCAACAAGCTTATCCAAAGTAGCGCAGGAGTCTAGAAGTGAGTAATCGGAGTGTACGTGAAGATGTACGAAGTTTGCAACCGGCGTTCCTTCCGGTGCCGCAGGAAATTCGTGATAGTCAGCCATATTTATAATATAGCATAAAAAACGGTGGTTGAGTAGGTCAAAGACCGTATCGAAACCACCGTTTAGAAGCTCCCGAAACAAGCGATGTACTGAGCTTGTCGAAGTATTCGGGATGACGTTTTATTAAGATTTATTTTTCAAGTTTGAAAGAGTTCAATTCCTTCATAAGTCCCTGGAGCTGTTCCTGAGTGCTGTTTGTTGAAGCTGTTGTGACAGCAACGGCATCAGAAATCTGCTGAGAGAAGTCATTAATCTGGTTCATGTTATCAGAAATAACTCTTGTAACTTCAGAAAGGTTTCTCATTTCCTTAAGAATCTGTTCACCACCAACAAGCATTTCCTGAGAACCGTTCTTTACTTCTGCAGTAGAATCACTGATGGCGTGCATAGCTTCAAGAACCTGCTGGTTACCAGATGTCTGTTCATCCATTGCGTTGGCAATGATTGTTTCCTGTTCACGAACCTTCTGAGAAAGTTCATAAATATTTTCGAAGGCAGAAGATACGTGATTGATATCTGTTGTAATACCTGCAATAGCTTCTGAAAGTGAGCGGAGGTTTTCATCAATAGACTTACTCTGTTCACCAGACTGTTCAGCAAGCTTACGGATTTCTTCAGCTACTACCGCAAATCCCTTACCTGCTTCACCAGCGTGAGCAGACTCAATAGCGGCGTTCATAGCAAGAAGGTTTGTACGGCTTGCAATACTCTGAATGATACTTGAAGCCTGCAAGATACCTGCTGACTGCTGGAGTACAGCATCTGAAGTCTTAACGGCTGTCTTAACCTGCTGCTGACCTTTATCAGCGGCATCTGTAAGTGCATTTACTACCTGATTATTCTTATCAAGAATCTGAGAAACGCTTGCAATGTTTGCTACCATTTCTTCTACAGCAGCAGAAGACTGTGTAACACCGGCAGCCTGAGCTTCAATAGAATTGTTGAGGGCACGAATGTTACCCATAATCTGTTCAATAGAAGAGTTAGATTCTTCTACACCGGCAGACTGGTTTTCAATCTCATCTTTCATAGTTGAAAGAGATTCAACAATGTTTGAAACGTTATCTTTTGTAACGTCCATGTTGTGAACAAGGTCATCAGACTGTGAAGAAGTTTTTGTTGTTGAAACATCAATTTCTTTAAGAATGTCTCTAGCCTGATTTTTAAATTCATTCATCTGCTGAATAATAATACCAAGTTCACTACGGTGTTCTGGTCTACCATCATCTACAGTGTAATCTTTCTGAGAAAGGGCAGTTGTAATTGTGGCAATCTGTTTAAGACATTTGATAATATCCTGAACCAGAAGGAAGGTTGAAATTGCAAAGTAAATAGTACTGTACAAAATAATTGGAACTAAGCGTCTGTAAAGTTCAGAAGGACCGCCTGCAACATTTTTTGGAGTAAGAACACATATGATGAGGAAGATACAGCCAAGAAGGGCAAATGTAAGTGTAAGTACGTTTCTCTGAATGATATTGAGAGGAATGTCTTTTGTCTTAAAAGGAATGCAGTAAAGTCTTGGTTCAATAATTCTGATGTGAAGAATATAGAAGAAAAGGCTCACTTCAAAAAGGGCCCCAAGCAGCAGCATTGGAATAAACATTCCTGGAGCTGTACCATTGAAAGAAGAAATTCTTACACCATGGCTTCTGATGAAAATATTAATAGCCTGTCCAATCCAAATCATAGAACCAACTGGAATAACAATATTCAGAAGATCAATGAGCTTGAGTTTCTTATTGAACTTTTTAATACCATCAGGGGTAAGTTCTGCATTCATAATTATACGTCGTAAGACGAAACTCGAGATAATGCCTGCAATCATTACTACTAAAATGAATATATTTATTAAAGGAGAACTAAAAATATTTTTAAAATCTTCTACAGAAAATAATCCTGTAATTAGCGCAACTGGTGACATTACAATAAAGGGTGTGGCATAAAGAAGGAAAATCATTAAAAATCCATACCATGGAACGTAGATGCCGTTTGCGTAGGTTTTGTTCGAGCTCATAAAATCTCCTGCGAATTTGTTTTTAGATAAAGAATACAATTCTCTATAACATATAATTATACGGCAGATTTTAAAATAAGTTAAGTTTTTTTCTTATAGATAGGGATTTCAGCGGATAGAGAACAGACAGGATAAATCTTTTTCCTTGCAGACTAATTTTGGGCGTGTTAAAATCATCTCAAATACCGAAATTTGGACCAATTTGTTTAATATGAAGTTTAAGAAATCTTTCTCACGCGTAACAATTATAATCATCTCTATTTTTATGCTCGTTGTTACTGGCGTGTTAGGCACTGTTTTGATTATTCAGTCGCGAAATGACTTAAGAAAAGAAATGCGCGGGCGTATGCTCGATATTTTGAATAGTGCCGCCTATCTTTTGGATGGAGATGTTCTGGAAAGACTTCAAAAAGAAGATGTTGATACCCCTGAATATCAGTATTCTTTAAATATTCTGCGCGCTTTCCAGGATAATTTTAAGCTTGCTTATATTTATGGTATCCGTGATATGGGTGACAAGCGGTTCACTTTTACAATTGATCCTGCTGTTGAGAATCCTGGAGAATTCGGTGAGCCTATTGTTTACACAGATGCCCTTTATTCTGCAAGCCGTGGAGTTGCTGCTGTTGATGATATTCCTTATGAAGATAAGTGGGGCCGTTTTTACAGCGCGTACGTTCCGGTTTTTAATTCAAAAGGAAAGGTCGGCGGAATTATTGCGGTTGATGTTGATGCAACCTGGTATGAACAGAGACTTCGTAAGCATATTTTTACAACCCTTATAATCTGCATTATTTCTCTTATTGCTGGTGGTATTATTGTATTTTTGATTTTTGAAAGAATTCAAAAGCGCTTGTCTTACATTAATTTAGAAATGGGACAGCTTACAGACGAGGTTGAAGAACTTGCTCAGGCATTAAAGATTGCTTCTGGTCGCCGTTCAGATACTTTTGAATATGATGAATCTTACAGTGCTTATGATGAGGAAGATTCGCAGTCAGGAATTAATGATGAATTTGAAGAGCTTTGCGAGCGCCTGAAATATGTGCGTAGTGAACTTCAACAGTATATTGATGATGCGCATGAACTTGCCTATACAGATGCTCTTACCGGGGCGGCAAACAGAAATGCCTATATTGAAAATGTAAAACTCTATGATGATGAGATTCGGGAATCTGAGCCAGAGTTTTCTATTGCGGTGTTCGACATTAATGGTCTTAAAAATGCCAATGATACTTATGGTCATGAGTATGGAGACCTTCTGATTATTACTGCTTCTGATATTCTGAAAGATTTTGTAGGTTCTGAAAATCTTTTTAGAATTGGTGGAGATGAATTTGTTGCAATTCTTGAAGTATCTAAACAAGAAAAACTAGATGAGATTTTTGCGGCAATTGATTCTTCTGTTGCCGAAGCAAATGAAAATGTAGAAGACTTTAAAACTAAAGCACCACTTGCAATTTCTAAAGGTGTTTCTACTTACGTGCAGGGAAAAGATTCTTCTGTACAGGTTGTTTTCCATCGCGCAGACGAAGCAATGTATGCCGATAAAACTGCGTACTATAAAAAACACGACCGAAGACATTGATAAACGTGTACAGGGGAGTACGGTAGTTTCGACAAGCTCAACCACCGTACACAAGCTTAACTACCGTACACAAGCTCAACCACCGTATATTGCGATATAACTTCAAAATCATTATAATCAATCATTACTTTCTATATTAAATGAGGTTTTTTATGAGTGAAGTTAGAGTTCGTTACGCTCCTTCCCCAACAGGAATGCAGCACATTGGCGGTGTTCGCACTGCACTTTTTAATTATCTTTTTGCACGCTCTCAAAACGGAAAATTCATTCTTCGTCTCGAAGATACAGACCGTACCCGTTATGACGAAAAATATGTTCAGAATCTTTATGATACAATGGCATGGCTTGGAATCGACTGGGATGAAGGCGGTTCAAAGGGCGGTGAATATGGTCCTTATGTTCAGAGTGAACGCTTTGAGCTTTACAAGAAATACGCTTATGAACTCGTAGAAAAGGGAGAGGCTTACTACTGCTTCTGTGATGCAGAACGCCTCGACCGCATCCGCAAGATTCAGACAGAAAACAAGATGGCTCCAGGTTACGACCGCAACTGCCGTCACCTTACTCCGGAAGAAGTAAAGGCTAATCTCGACGCAGGTAAGCCATACGTAATCCGTCTTAAGGTTCCTATGGAAGGAGAAACAAAGTTCTCTGACCACCTGCTTGGCGATATCGTTTGGAAGAATGAAGATATTTCTCCGGACCCTGTTTTGCTTAAATCAGACGGCTTCCCAACATATCACCTTGCAAACATTGTTGATGACCACTTTATGAAGATCAGCCACGTAATGCGTGCTCAGGAATGGATTCCTTCAACTCCACTCCACGTTCAGATGTACCGTGCTTTCGGCTGGGAGCATCCTGAGTTCTGTCACCTTCCAATGGTAAACGGTTCAGATGGAAAGAAGCTTTCTAAGCGCCACGGTTCTACATCTTTGAACGAGTTCCGTGCCCGCGGTTACCTTCCACAGGCAATCGTAAACTACGTTGCAATGCTTGGCTGTTCTTACGAAGAAGGAAAAGAATTCTATACTCTCGAAGAACTTGCAAAGGCCTTTAAGCTTGAGCATTTGAACAAGGCTCCTGCTGTATTTGACTACAAGAAGCTTGAATATTTTAATGCAAACTATATCCGCCAGCTTAGCACTGAGGAATTGTATAAGTGGACTCTTCCATTTATTACAGGTACTGGTGATGCTACTCTCGAAATCAATCCTGAGAACCCACAGCCAAAACCAAATGTTGGACCTGAGTTCTCCGGTGTTGCTCTCGGTGAGGACGGAAAGCCTTACTGCGTAGACAAGAGCATGAACATGAGCTCAGAAGATGTTGAAAAAACTCTTATGGGACTTATGCCTCTTATCCAGGAACGTCTTAAGTTCCTTACAGAAGCAGCTGAAATGGTTCACTTTATGTTTACAGAGCCTGCAGTTCCTCCAGTAGAGCAGCTTGTTCCAAAGAAGATTGATGCAGCAAAAACTAAGGAAGTTCTTGAAGCAGCAAAAGACTTTGTTCACCAGTGCTTCAGCCTCGACCACGAGGGAGCAGAAAACCTTGCTAAGGCAAAGGCAGAAGGGCTTGGAATTAAACTCGGCGACTTTATGATGCCAATCCGTATGGCAGTAACAGGCAGCCGTGTTTCTCCACCGCTCATCGGTTCTATCTTAGTTCTTGGCGAAGAGAAGTCTCTCGCAAGAATTGAAAAAGCAATCGCTACTCTCTAGTGACATTCCCCGGCTTGACCGGGGAATCTTTTTTTAACATAATTAAATATGGATAACAGAAACATTTCTATAATTCTGTCTGATCTGGACGGAACTCTTTTTCATGATGATAAATCAATTTCAGCTTATTCTAAGCAGATAATTGCCGAGGCGCAGAAGCGGGGCATTCTGTTTGGAGTGTGTACTTCTCGCGCAAAGGTAAATGCCGTTAAGTTTCTGGATGGCATTCAGCCTGACATTCTTATTACAAACGGCGGCGGGCTCGTGACGGTTGAGATGCCGAAACAAGTTCGGCATGACGGTGATGATGGTCGGTATGACGACAATGGAGTAATCTATTCCTGTGAGTTCACGGTAGAAGAAATTCGTACCCTCATTAAAACAACCTTCGAAGTGTGCGGACCGGACGCTGTTCTTTCTGTTGATAACGATCACGGACTTTACTGTAATACAAAAGAAGAACTCGGCGATAAATACTGGACCCATACAGATTTTGCTGATTTCAATGAAACCGCAATGAAAATGTGCATTGAAACTCTCGATCGTGAAAAAATTGAAAAGGTGGCTTCGAGCATTGGAATCGACAAAATAGATTATCTTCCTTTTTCTGATATTCCATGGTATAAGCTCAGCAAAAAAGGTGCCACAAAAGAAAAGGCAATTGAAGTTCTTTGCGAGCATCTCAAAATCATACCATCACAAATTGCAGCCTTTGGAGATGACTTTAGCGATATTGGAATGCTAAAGCTTTGCGGCAAAGGCCTTGCAATGGAAAATGCCATTCCTGAAGTAAAGCAGATTGCAGATGAAGTTTGTGCTTCAAACGAGGCAGATGGCCTTGCCGAGTGGATTAAAAATCATCTTTTATAATATAATAGACAACATCTTTTTGGAGTTACCACTATGATTATGATTAAGAACCGGGCTGCAGCGCTTTTTGTTATTATTCTGATTTATATTCTTGCAGGTTTTGGCGGAGTATATGCTTATGATTATTTTTCTTCACCAGAGGGGCTTGCTCTTTCTTACCCTGCTGCAATCTTTTTTGCAGATGTTGCCGCAACCGTAATTGTATTTATTTTCAGCCTTATTTTTGGAAACGCTTCGGTTTATGATCCTTACTGGAGTGTGCAGCCGCCGGTAATTCTTCTGGTAACTTTTATAAAGACAATAGCTTCTGTAAAAACAGGTAATGCTGCAATTTCAGTTTCAGATGTTGAAGCAGTAGCAAGCTGGAGTTTTCTTGCATGTATGCTTTTGACTGCAGTGTTCTTCTGGGCAATAAGACTCACTGCTAACTGGTCTTATAACTTTGAAAGCTTTGAATATCAGGACTGGCGTTATGTAATGTTAAAGGAGAAATCTGGAATTGCATATCCTCTTATCAACTTTATTGGAATTCACATGTTCCCAACCTGCGTAGTTTATCTTTGTGTGCTTCCTGCAGTAACTGCTATTGTAGAGGGTGCTGCTTTCAAACCATTGTGTTTTGTATTTGTTATGCTCAGTGTTCTTGCAGCAGTTTTCCAGGGGATTGCAGATATTCAGATGCACCGCTTCAGAAACTCAGGTGTTGGCGGTTTTATCCGTACAGGACTCTGGAAGCATTCAAGACATCCAAACTACGCTTGTGAAATTCTCATGTGGTGGGGAATTGGTCTTGCCAGTGTTGTAGCACTCGGCGGAAAAATCTGGCTGCTTAGCGGAGCCCTTATCAATACCCTTATGTTCCTTTTTGTAAGCATTCCAATGGCAGACAAGAGACAGTCTCGTAAGCCTGGTTTTGAGGAATATAAAAAAGAAACACGCATGCTGCTTTAGTCTGAAGTCTGAGGGTAAAAATCAAAATGATAAAAATACTTTTTGTATGCCACGGAAATATCTGTCGTTCTCCCATGGCCGAGTTTGTAATGAAAGAACTTGTCCGAAGAGCCGGCCGTGAAAATGAGTTTTTAATTGAGTCTGCCGCAACAAGCCGTGAAGAAATTGGTAATGACATACATTACGGCACACGCGCAAAACTTCGCGAGCAGAACATTCCGTTCAGCCGCCGCGCTGCCCGTCAGATCACAAATGCCGACTACGATAAATACGATTATCTTGTTGCTATGGACGACGAAAATGAATATTATATGAACAGATGGTGGGCACCAGACGACGAGCATAAAATTGTGCGTCTGTTATCCTTTGCAGGAAAAGCCCGCGACATAGCAGATCCATGGTATACCGGCAATTTTGATCAGACTTATGATGATATTATGGAAGGCTGCACAGCATTCCTTGAAAAGTTGACTGAATAATAAAATCTTTAAAAATTTAAAATCTTTTGTATTGTTAAAAAAGTATGGTATAATTAAGGAATACGTAAAGACCATACATGAATACACTTAACAACATTGACAAGCCAAAGGTTCTCATTGTAGAGAGTGATGCAGAAAACTCTGCTGAGCTAAAGAATATAATTTCTAATCATTATGAAGTAGTTGAAGCTACGCCAGAAAATGCAGCTTCTCTGATTTCTGATAAAGAAAATGGAATTACTACAGCCATTTTGTATATTAAGCTGGCCGCTCCAATTATCAAAGAGCTTCGTGGTTCTATTCCAACAGCAAAGTTTCCGGTTTTAATCTGTACAGATATTGATAACTCTGACCTCGAAAATGAATTGCTGGATCTTGAAGTTATAGACTTTTTGAAAAAGCCTTATGACAAACGTCGCGTTCTTAACCGCTTAAAGACAGCCATAAAACTTGCAGAAGCAAATAAAGCAATTGATGAACTTGAGCGCGATGAGCTTACCGGCCTTCTTACCCGCAAGGCATTCTTAATTAAAGCAGAACAGTTTATTGCAAATAATCGCGATAAAAACTTTTGTATAATCGCTTTTGATTTTGATAACTTCAAATCTTCTAACAGCCTTTATGGCGTAGAAAAATGTAATGAGTTCCTTGCCTATACCGCACGGGAACTTATGAAGGCAATGCCTCAGGGAATTTCTGGCCGCTACGGTGGAGATCAGTACATTCTTTTTTATGAGTATATTGAAAAGGTTGATATAGATCGTCTTAACCGTGTTACAAAACTTATTCTGGATAACGCTCCTATTCCTCATCAGATTGTAAAGATGGGAGTATATTCTCCAGTAGACTGTGAGCTTCCTCTTGTAATCTGCTGCGACAGAGCCTTTCTTGCACTTAGCGGAATTAAAGGAAAGTACGGAAAGAATCTTGCTTTCTTTGAAGAGACTCTTCAGAATCAGCTTTTAAACGAACAGAGAATTATAGAAACAATGGAACGGGCGCTTGAAGAAAAGCAGTTCCAGGTTTTTTATCAGCCTAAACACGAAACTGTTACCGGTTATATTGCTGGTGCCGAAGCACTTGTGCGCTGGAATCATCCTGAGTATGGTTTTATGGCACCGGGGCAGTTCATTCCACTTTTTGAAAGAAATGGTTTTATTACAAAGCTTGATTGTTTTGTAATAGAGCAGGTTTGTAATGACCTTGTACGCTGGAAGCAGGACGGACTTCCGCTCGTTCCAATTTCAATAAATGTTTCCCGCCGAGACTTTATGGAAAGCGGCTGTATTGACCGTCAGCTTCAGACAATCGAAAAATACGGAATTGATCACAGTCTTATTCACATGGAAGTGACGGAATCTCTTTATTCAGATAATACAGATTTAATTATTTCCAAGGTAAAAGAAATTCAGAATCTGGGCTTTATGATTGAGATGGATGACTTTGGTTCAGGCTATTCTTCTCTGGGTATGCTTTCAACCTTCCCGTTAAATGTTTTAAAGCTAGATATCAGTTTTGTAAGAAATATTCGTGCAAACGAAATTGTAATCGAAAATATTATTAAGATGGCTCACAGAATGGGTCTTCTCGCAATTGCAGAAGGAGCAGAAACTGTAGAGCAGTATAAGATTTTGAAAACTCTTGGTTGTGATTATATTCAGGGCTTCTATTTTTCTAAGCCGCTTCCAATCAGAGACTTTGAATCTTATCTTAAAAAAGCTTCAATCTTCACTTGTGGTTCAATTCATCTTAGAAAAGCTTATGATGGTTCTGATCCTGTAACAGAAGACATGCTGATTGCGGCAAATGAAGTTGCAGAAGGAATTCCTGGAGGATTTTTCTCTTATCACGCAGACGGAGGACTTGAACTTATTTCCTTCAACAGTGAGCTTATCCATATGTACGCTTGTACGACGGCAGAAGAATTCCGTGAGTATGTTGGTAACTCTTTCTGCGGTATTGTTCACCCTGACGATTTTATGCGTGTGCAGCGAAGTATTGATAAGCAGATTAATGAGGACAACAATATTGATTACGTTGAATACCGCATCAAGGCAAAAGATGGAACTGTAAAATATGTAAAAGACTACGGCCGTTTTGTTAAAACTAAAAATTACGGTGATATCTTCTATGTATTCTTAAACGATATTACGCTTGAAGAAAGAGCAAAGGCAGAAGCTGAAGCAGAACTGGTGCGTAAAATTGAATTGCAGAGAACTGCAGATATTGCTTCTAATGCTAACCGGGCAAAGAATATTTTTATGTACAATGTGGCACAGAATATTCGTGGAGATATGAAAACAATTATCGGCCTTACCAATGATATTAAGAGTAAGTCTCACGATAATTTGATAATTCATTCTTCTCTGCAAAAACTTGAAAAGTCTCAGGAACACATGCTTAACTTTATCAATAGTGTTTATGAACTCTCTCAGATGGAAATTGGTGATGTTCAGGTTAATGAGGCTCCTATCGATATAACACACGCCATGGAAAAGACCTATGAGCTTATTGAGCAGGAAACAAAGGCAAAGAATATTACGGTAGAGTACTGGTCAGAAATTTCTAATCCGTATATCTATCAGGATATTATGCATACAACAAACTCTGTAATGCAGGTATTGTCGAATGCTGTAAAGTACACTCCTAATGGTGGAAAAATTAAGTTTGGGCTTAAACAGACTCCAAGCGATAATCCGGATGAATGTATCATTAGCTTTATCTGTGAAGATACTGGTATCGGAATTTCTCCAGAGTTTGTACCTTATATCTGTAAGAGTTTTGCGCGCGAAGATAATGAAGTTAATTCTGAAATTCCGAGTGCAGGTTTAGGACTTAGTATTGCAAAGAATCTGCTTTATGTGATGGGCGGAACAATTGATATTAAGAGTGAACTTGGTGTTGGTACTACAGTAATTACTTCGCAGCCACATCGTTATGCCAGAAAAGAAGATGTTGAAAAAGCAACCTCCCTTTCTGGAAATGTATAATTATAGATTTTAGTATTATTGATTAAAGCCCGCGAGCCCAGACATAAGTGCTTAAATACGGGTCTGGGCGAACAGTACCTTCAGAAGCATACAACTCATCAATCTGGCCCTTCTCATTAATCTTACCAATTCGAATTACTTTATTCAGATGCTGATTAGAACCTTCAATTGAGACAATGCCTTCCGGCGCAATGCAGCTTAAACCTTTTGCGGCAATTCTAACAGGCTCAACATCAAAGGTTCCGGCTCGTGAACAGGCTGCGGCCCAGAGGTTTACGGCAATGTATGCGGCTTCTTCAGGGTCTCCTACAGCTTTATTTGTGCCGAAAGCCTTTTTGTATGCAGAAACAAATCTTGTGTTTTTTGCAGAGGCAGTAGATTCAAAATAGTTCCAGCAAACGTAGTGTCCCTTGAGCTTATCAATACCAATAGTTTTGATTTCACTGTCGGAAACGGAAAAACTCATAACAGGAATTTCTTCCGGCTCAATATCAGAATATTTGAGTTGAGAGAAGAATGACTGGTTAGAGCTTCCGTTCAGCGTGTTGATAATAACATCCGGCTTTAATTTTTGAATCTCTTTTACAACCTGGCTGAAATCTGATTCATGCATTGGAACATAAGTTTCTGCAACGCACTGACCGCCAAGGTATTTGAGCTGAGCCTTGATAATTGAGTTTGCAGTGCGAGGGAAAATATAGTCACTTCCAAGAAGATAGAAACGCTTCCCGAAATTTTTAAAACAGTAATCAATGGCAGGAACAACCTGCTGATTTGGAGCGGCTCCCATGTACATAATGTTAGGGCTTGCTTCAAAACCTTCGTACTGTACCGGGTACCACAAAAGACCGAAATCTTCTTCGACAACAGGTTTTACAGCCTTGCGTGAGTCAGAAGTCCAGCAGCCGAAAATTGTTGCAACCTTATCTTCTTCCAGAAGCTTACGTGCTTTTTCGGCAAACATACGCGGATTACTTTTTCCGTCTTCTTCTATTACTTTTATCTGGCAACCTAAAACTCCGCCTGCATCATTTAATTCCTGAATGGCAAGCAGCTCTGCGTCGCGAACGCCAATTTCACTTATAGACATTGTTCCTGTAAGCGAGTGGAGAAGGCCAACTTTTACAACCTTCTTGCTCTGCTTTTTGCAGGAAGTGAGAGTGAGTACGCTGAAAATTGCAGCAGTAACAAGTGCTGCCTGAACTACATATTTCTTCATATCTCTCCTGTAAATCCTATAAAACGTTGTAAGTTTTCATCTTGCCTTTTCCCTTAACCTGACATTCAATCGGGTCGCTGAACTTAAGACCTTTCTGTCCAGCAAGATTCTCTTTAAGATCTTCTGTAATTCTTATTCCACCCGGGTCAGCTGCAGTTTCCATTCGGCTTGCTACGTTTACTGTATTGCCCCAGACATCATAAATAAATTTATGAGTTCCAATTACACCAGCAGTTACAGGACCGCAGTTAAGACCAATACGAATCTCAAATTTAATGTCTGCAGTTTTGTTGTAGTCTGCAAGATCCTTGAGCATGCCCTTTGCAAAATCTACCATGATGCGTGCGTGGTTTTCGTTTGCTTCCGGAACACCACAGGCAGCCATGTAGGCATCTCCAATAGTTTTGATTTTTTCTACGCCCATTTCCTTTGCGCGTTCATCAAAACGGCTGAAAAGAGCGTTGAGTGCTTTTACAATTTCTTTAGCGTTGTGACCGCTCGAAACCTTTGTAAAGCCAACGATGTCAGAGAAGAGAAGGGTAACATTTTCAAAGTCTTCTCCGAATGCCTTGTCGCCCGATATTTCCTTAAGCTTATCTGCAATCTTGTCTGGAAGAATTGAACGCAAAAGTCTGTCTGACTTGTCTTTCTCAATTTCAAGGTCGGCAGTACGTGCCTGAACCAGAGCTTCAAGACGGATGTTTTCAAGCTTGATGCGGTGTTCGCGAATCAGGAAGAAGGCGATTGAAGCACCTACAAGAAGTGAAACTGTTACAATCCAGAAATCCGGGCGCTGCCACAGATATGGCTTCTGATAGAAGAACATCATCTCATCATTATTAGACTGAAGACCGTTTCCGTTTATTGCATAAACAATGAACGAATGTTTTCCCGGAGAAAGGTTAGTGTAAGAAACTACGCGGTCTGAAACAGGAATTGTGTAGTCTGAGTCAAAGCCAGTGAGCATGTGAGAGAAGCTCAGCCGTTCAGGAGCATCAAAACTGATGCCGGTATATTTAATATCAATTCGCTTTGTGCCAGGCTTAAGCACAATCATTTCTCCAGAGTTCTTATGAACAACAGAGTCAATTGTAATTGTTTCAATCTGGACAAGTGGAAGAATGTCGCTCTTGTGAACTTTCTGAGGATCGTAAACGGCAATTCCGTCTACAAGAGGAATCCACAGACGGCCTTGTGAATCAATGATTGCACGGGCAGTTGAAGTTACACCGTCGGAATCAAGGCCGTCGTTTCTGTTGTAGTATTTTGTTGTAAGAGTCTGACGTTCACCGCTGAAGAGCTCTTCAATTTCTGCCATTGAAAGGGAAGCAAGGCCGTGGTTATTTGTAATCCATGCGTTGTTTGCTTCATCAAACATAATCTGGAAAACAGAATTTGTTCCGATTCCGTTTTCAGAGTTTATAGTGTTACAGTGAAGTCTTTGTGTCCTGGTTGAATCGTAATCTTTAATGCGGGTAATTCCACTTCCGGTACAGATCCAGAAGTTTCCGTTTGCATCCTGATTGATTTTGAAAATTACGTTGCCGGCAATTCCATCTGCAGAAGTGATGTGCGAGAAAATCTTTTCATCCTTCATAAGGAATATGCCGCCACCATCAGTACCAAGCCAGATAACTCCATGACTGTCTTTGTAAATAGCCATAATGTATTCTGTGTCAAGGTCGCCGGTGTTCTGTTTGAACGAAGTAATAGTTCCGTCTTTATGGATAATGCTTAAACCGGTTGTTGTACCAACATAATATTCGTCTGGAGCAGATTCAATTGCAACTCGAACCTTATTTCCTGCAAGTCCGTGGTCTGAATCCCAGCTCTTAATAGTTTTTCCATCATAAATAAGCTCACCTGGTTTTGAGTAACAACTTACAAGAAGTCTTCCGTCTGAAGTTGCTTCTACATGACGGATTCGTAAATCTTTTGTGTAGCGGGTAAGCGCGTTTTCTACGCGTGTGTCGTTTTCGTAACAGAGAACTCCTTTATCGGTAGCGGCCCAGATTTTTCCGTCTTTAGCTTCAGCAAGGCTGTTTACAGTAAGACCAAGGCGGTGCATTGTAAACTTGCCGTGAGTCATCTTACCAATGCCGTTTCGGTCAGTAGCAAACCAGATATGATTTTCGCGGTCCTGAATAATTCGGTTTATGTTTGAACCAACAAGTTCAGGAGCGCCCTTGTATTCTTCAAAAGTATTATTTGCGTAAACTACAAGACCATGCTCAGTTCCAAACCAGATAACGTCATCATCATCTTCAAGAATTGTGCAGGTTGGTGTTTTATCAAGAAGAGTTCCGGTTTGAAGGAGAGTAACCTTGTTGTTGCGCATAGTGGCAATTCCGCGGTCTCCAAGACCAATCCAGAACTGACCTTTGTGATCCTGGAAAATTGCAGTGGCAAAGTAGGTTGAGAATTTTTCAAAGGAATCCAAAGGTTTAAAAACTCCGTCTACGCAGAGAAAAAGTCCGTTTTCGTTAGAGGTTGTAAGCCAGATACGTCCGCTGGCATCGCAGTAAAGGTTTGAAGCAATTACACCGTTAGCAGTGGTTCCTGCTCCAAACTGAGGGTTAATAAGTTTTTCGTCGGGAGTAAGATAGATTACACCGGCAGCAGTTCCAACCCAGATGTTGCCTTTAGTGTCTTCACAGAGTGCACGCACAGAATTGTTCGGCAATCCGTTTTCCATCGTGTAAATTTTATTACCGTCTTCAGAAATCTTGTGAAGCCCTTCATCGTTTGAACCAACCCAGATGTTTCCACGCGAATCCTGAATGATTGTTCTTGCGGAAGCAAATCCGTATTCTTTGTCGGAAATGCGGTTTATTGTTTTGAACTCAACTCCATCGAATTTAACAAGACCTTCATATGTTCCAATTTGTATATAACCGTCTTTAGTTTGATAAATGTCGTTTGCAGTTGTTCCGGAAAGACCTCCAAACTCACTCCAGGACTGATAAACATAATTATCAAAGAAACTGTTTTGAGGAAAACACAGGAAGGATAGTGTTAATCCTAATATGGAAAAGATAAACTTTTTCATAAGAATATTATCTGCCCAAAACATTATAAATGCAAATTTTTTTGAAAAAACCATTAAATAGGTATATAATATAGTAATATGTCAGAAGAGATTTTATCATTAATAAAAAGTGGTGCACAGGAAAAAACTACAGCACAAAAAGTTGAAAAAAAAGCCACATGGCTCATTTTTACAATCGGTAATGCAGCAGATGGCAACAATCAGTATGCAATACCAGCTGAAAAAGTTAAGGAAATCCTACGTGACGCAACAGTCTTTCCGCTTCCTTTTGTTCCCCCTTATGTTAATGGTGTGTTAAACCGTTACGGCGATCCTTATGTAGTAATAGATTCTGCCGTGCTTGAAGGAAAAGAAGCACAGAAGTCGTTTCTTTTTATTGTAATGAATGATGAAAGTCATACCTGCCTGCGTATTACAGATGTAAAAGACTTTTTTACAGCAACCGAAAAGGATGTAGTACATTTTTCAGAAGCAGAACTTTCAGATTATTATGATGGAACACTCAACATAAATGGACAGGAAGTTTTTGTTCTAAATGTTCAGGCAATCATAGAAAAAGTAGGAAAAGAAATTGCGGCAGCCTGAGAAGTTCATTAGCATAGCCTACCAGCAGATAGATTTTTTAATTCCTAACGACTCAGTAATTTCCTCAGTTGGGGTAAAAGACCTTGATATGGCTCAGCTTCAGGGCGGAGCAACTGGTATCTATGATTTTGATGAAATTGCCTCAGCCTTTATGCAGTTTCCACGCGAATCAGAAATTAAAACAATGATAGTTTTAAAAGCTAGTGATGGCTCTGATAACCGCATTTCAATTGTTACAACTCAGGAATGCAAGGTATGCACAATACCGCTTTCAAATCTTTCCCTCTTTTCAGATTTTTATGAAGAGCAGTTTAAGCACTTAGGAATTTTTGCCTGCTGCTTTGAAGAAAACAGAATCAAATTATTAATAGATGTGAATAAAATACTAAGCTGTTTGAATGACAGTGTTCTGGAGGAATTATGATACACGTTCTTGTTGCTGCTTCTTCAGCTGTCATACGCTCAGTGTTAAAAGATATAATTCTCAAAACAAAAAAACTTCAGTGGGCAGGTGAAGCTGCCTCTTATGCAGAATTGAAGGCAGAAATAATTCACCTGAACCCGGATGCAGTTATTTCAGACAAAAGCCTTTTTGACGCAGTACGCAGCAGTACTCTGTCAGACTTCTGTTATACAACTGTAATCCCTACAATCATATATCATCAGCCTGGAGACAAGCCTTATTATTCTGCAAAGAATATTAAGTTTCTGGAAATGCCGGGTTTTATCAGCTTTTCTTCAAACAAGGTAGAAGAGTATTCGGTTGAGCTTGAACAGTACATTATGGACTTAAAGTGCAACGTACTTTTCGAAAATCATCCTGCTTCAGTAGTTTCATCTTTGTCTGATAATGGAGCCTCTGCACCTGTAGTTATGCAGGCTCTTCCAAAAGTTTTTAAGGAAAGAAGATTTAAGGCCGTGCTTGTTGGTGTTTCAACCGGCGGGCCGGGAGCCCTTCTGGAATTCCTTAAGGGTATAGGAAAAGACTTTCCAATTCCAATTATTATCACCCAGCATATTGATTCATTTTTTGATAAAAACCTTATCACCTGGCTTGCTTCAGAAGCAGCGCTGCCAATTCACCTGGCAGAAAATAATATGAGACCTCTTCCAGGTCATATTTATTTTGCTCCTTCAGATGTGCATGTTACATTCGTGCCGGTTACAGATGATGATTACCGCATTGTGCTAAATCATGATGCGCCAATTAATTTCCTGCGGCCTTCAGTTGATAAGATGTTTGAAAGTGCTGCCCGTGTTTTTGGAGAAAACTGCATTGCAGTAGTTCTTACAGGAATGGGAGCAGACGGTGCAAAGGAGTGTGTGCATCTTAAGCAGTTAGGAGCGTACACAATTACACAGGATAAGGCTTCGTCCGTAATTTATGGAATGCCGAAAGCCGCTTATGAAATGGGCGGTTCCTGCGAGGTATTACCGCTGAAACAGATTCCGGAAAGGCTATGGAGCCTGGCCGGCAGAGAAAGGGCTTAGCGGGAGAGAAGAGAGAGTAAATGAACGAGTTAGTAGAACTTATAAATTCCAAAATCCTCGCATATTCTGGCATCTACGTTGCTAAATCACAGGTGCAGAGTCTTGTTGCACATCTGGAAAAGAAGGCAGCTTTGTGCGGTGAAAGTCCAATGGAATACTGCAGAAGCCTTATGCCTCATACTCCGGATTTTGATGAAGTTATAAATCTTGTTACCGTAAATGAGACATACTTCTTCCGTGAGGAAAAGCAGTTTGATTATCTGAAAAAAGAAGTATTCCCGAAATACATGGGAAAGAATCTTACAATCTGGACCTGCTGCTGTTCAACCGGAGAAGAGCCGATTTCACTTTTGGCACTGGCTCTATCGATGAATGTAAACCTTACAATTTATGCTTCAGATATTGATGATTCAGCCATTGCAATTTTAAAGAAAGGTCATTATTCTTCATTCTCGCTGCGTGCAGATGGTAAAAAGTATCATCACCTTTTACAGCCATATTCAATCAAAACGGAAAATGAAATTACTTTCCGCCGCGATTTTATAAACCGCATTCATACCTTTAAGTACAATCTGGTAGAAGACGGACTCGATAAGCTTCCGTTCTTTGAGAATGTAGATATTCTTTTTATGCGCAACGTTTTCATCTATTTTGATAAACCGACAAGAAACGCTGTAACTAAAAAGGTAACCGAGCGCCTTAGAAGCGACGGACTTTTGTTCTTCTCAATGAACGAAATTGGTTCAATGGACGATTCAGTAATTCCAAAGGATTTGTTTAAGACAAACTGGGAAACCGTTTATTTCTTTGTGAAAACAAATTCTGCACAGGCCTGCATTCAGATTGCGGCCGAAGCAAACCGTCGCTTAAAGGAAAAAGAGCACGAGCGCAAAAAAGAAAAGCTGCGCAAGGAAGTGCAGAAAGTAAAGATTCAGAAATTTGCAGATTACAACGACAGCCTGCGAGAAGCAAAGGCCACTCTTGATGCAACAGTAAAAGCAAATTCTTTTGACGCTAAAAAGATTTATGAAGATATCTGTATGGAAATAAACCGCGGCGATTTTGAACGGGCGCGGGAAATTGTAAAAGCAATCAACGGTACCGACACTAAAAAGTATTCTTATTTTATGCAGGGCTATGTTGAATACCATGCAGATAACAGAGCACAGGCAGAAACTTTGTTTGCCTCTGCAGAAAGCATTTCGCCGGATTTCTGGCCAGCTTTCTTTTATCACGGAATTGTATTACGCGACCTTGGGCGAACTCAAAACGCTCTTGGCTGCTTTTCAAAATGTAAGGCACTTATTTCTGATTTTGGGAATGAGCTTCCTTATGATTTTGCACTGGACTCTTTTAGTCCGTCATATATTTCTTCGCTTTGCGAAACTTTTTCTATGGGAGGAGGGCAGTAAATGAATCTTGATAAAAACCTGTTTAAGACAGACTATATTTCCGAAGCCCGCGAAATTCTGGACTCTCTTGATGACATTGCAATTGTTGCAAGTAAGGAAAAACGTAACGCCGATTACTTAAAAGAGATTCTCCGCCTTCTGCATACCTTAAAGGGTTCTTCCCGCATGATGGAATATGTGCAGATTGAAAAAGTTGTAAATCATCTGGAAACAGTTTTCAAAAATATTCAGAGCAATAAAACTGAAATCTCAAATAAAATCATTCAGCTTTTGATGGGCGTGAACAACGTGCTTCATAAGGTAATTGATGATATTGAAGACGGCGCCGACGGTTCTTTTGATCAGTACGAAGAAGTTCTGCAGAACATTGACCTTTCTATGGAAAGCGATGATTATAATACAGACTTCTCTGTAAAACAGGGCGCGGTTAATAGTGAGAACGGTGCAGCGGAGGAGAACTCGGAGGATTCTGCGGGTAGCCAGATAAGTGAAGAGAACGCAGAGTTCTTCCACGACTCTCAGACAATTAAAGTTCAGATTACTCAGATAGATTCTATTTTGCAGTCGCTTGATAAACTCATTATGCGCCAGATAAAACTCAAAAATGAAATTGAAGTTTTAAAAGGCAAGAGCGATGCTTCAGAGTTCCAGGCCTTCCAGGAGCTTTCAGAAAATATTTCTGTTCTCGAAAATCAGAGTGTAGATATTCAGAAAAATATTATTTCGCTTCGAATGCTTCCGTTCGATATGATTTTGCGTCCAATCAAACGCTCTATTGTTGCAGAATCTTTGAAGGCTGGAAAGAACATTGAGTTTGATATTCCACAGTCAGAAATTACAATTGATAAATTCATTCTTGAAAAACTTCCTGCAGTTTTAATTCACCTTGTTCGAAACTCAATCGACCACGGAATTGAAAGTCCGGAAGAAAGAAAGGCACTTGGCAAGCCGGAGACCGGAACAATTTCTATTTCGGTAAGCCAGGTTTCAAACAGAATCTTCGTAAATGTAAAAGATGACGGACACGGAATCGATTATGAAAAAATCCGTACAAAGGCACTCCGCCTCTTCCCTGAACGCGAGTCTGAAATTCTTGCGGCCGACTCAACCGACCTCCTTCAGTTCATCTTCGCCTCAGGATTTTCCACAAAAGACGAGCAGACCGAGCTCTCCGGCCGCGGCATCGGTCTGGACGTTGTACGCACCGAGATGGATAAGCTCAAGGGAAAAATCACAGTTTACAGCGAACTGAACAAGGGAACAAATTTCGAACTCTCACTTCCGGCTTCTCTTGCAACTCAGGACGGACTTTTCGTTTCTGTTTCCGACAGCTCATATTTAATTCTCTCCCATTACATCAGAGAAATTCTTACAGTAAATAAATCAGACTTCCTCGAGCTTCAGCACGGACCTGTAATCAATGTTCATAATGAGCTTGTTCCGATTTTTGACTTTGACATCATTAATGCAAATTCAGCAAAGAGAACAAATACAAAAACAGAAGTTTCAGTTGTAATTCTTGAATACCTGAACCGCAAGATTGGTGTAATGGTAGATAAGATTCTGCATTACGGAACCGTTGTAATTAAGCCGGTTCCTCCACTGTTGAAAGATTTCAATGCACTTCAGGGCGTTGTATTCGATGAAAACTACAGAATCATTCCTGTACTCAATATTCCCGATACAATGCGCCGCTTTAGGGTTGTAAATGTTTACGACGTTAAGAATCTTGAAGTTCACAAAATGCCAAAAATCCATTCCGTTCTCGTAGTAGACGATTCTCATACAACACGACACATTGAGCAGATTATTCTTGAAGCAGAAAATTATAATGTTTCAACCGCTGTGGATGGAATTGATGCTCTTGAAAAAATGAAGCAGCACAGATTTGACCTTGTAGTTACTGATGTTAAGATGCCTCGAATGGACGGCTTTGTTCTGCTTCATAATATGCGCCACAAAGAGGAACTTAAAAATATTCCTGTTATTATGGTTTCTTCTGTGTTTGAAAGTGATACCCTTGATAAGGCAAAAAATCTTGGGGCACAGGGCTATATTGTTAAGTCAGACTTTGAACGCGAAAACCTTACCGCCAAGGTAAAGGAGCTGCTGCATGACTAAAAAAATTTTTGTTGCAGAATCTTCAAAGATACTCGCCAAAATGATTTGTGCGGAACTTGAAAAGCAGGGCTGGACTACAGAGACTTTTAAAGATGGTTATTCAGTTCTCAAAAAGATTGTTACAGAGTCTCCGGATCTTATAATTGCAGATAAAGACCTTCCTTTGATCAGCGGAACTGAGTTGTGCCGTATTATGAAAAGCGGTTCAACAAAAGATTCCATTCCCTTCATTCTGCTTTCAGTAGACGACACAGTTTATGATTTCTGGAACAGTGCAATTGAAGCAAACCGTGTTGTGTTAATCAAAAATGATAATATTGATTATCTGATTGATAATGTAAAAGAGCTTCTGGATTTTAATTTTATAGAAGCAAATGATTTTTACAGCAAAGATGAAAAAGAAAAATCTTCTGAGGAAGAAGAAACTTCACTTGCCGCGCTTAGTAAAAAATCAGATGAAGAAGTGCTTGCTTCGTGGATTGTAAATGCAATGAGCAAGAGTGAGTTCTTTTACAATATGTCAAAGAGTGTAATTGAACTTTATTCAAATGTAAGTGATATAAACTTCCTCGTAGAACAGATTTTTAGAATGCTCTACGGTGTTTGTGCTTATGATGTTGCAGCCCTTGTGCTGGACAGTCAGCCGACAAAAGTCTTTGTAACAGGTGCAGAATTTTTTGAAGTAAAAGAGGCAGAAGAATTCTGGAATATCTGTAAGGTTGATTACGAACAGCAGGCAAAGAAAAATCATACAATCACCTACGAAGAAAACCGCTACGAAAATATTATTCTTGAACGACCGGAGCATGCAAAGCTTGAATCTTACCGTGCTTACACAATCAGCACCAGAAAAGATTTTATAGGAACGCTTCATCTGGCTTCAATAAAGAAAAAAACTTTTACTTACAAGGTTCAGTCATCAATTGAATTTGTAACTCCGGCTCTTGCAAGTATTTTGCAGGAATCTGTTCAGCGTGCCGAGATTGCAGAAAACGAAGTAAAGCTTCGTAACGCTTTCTCAAAGTTTGTTCCTGAGCAGGTTATCAACGACTTTATTAATACCGGTGAAGATGACAAAGAACTTACAAACAATAATGAGAAACGCAACGTTGTAATTCTCATGTGTGATATTCGAAACTTTACTTCCATCAGTGAAATCAACAAACCGGAAGACGTCGTAAACTTTTTGAATACATACTTTACCTTTATGGTAAACATTGTCAAAAAATACGGCGGTACTGTAGATAAGTTTGTTGGTGATGCAATCATGGTTTTGTTCGGTGCGCCAATTTCTTACAACGATAATGCAAAGCGTGCTGTTCAGGCTGCAATTGAAATGTATGCCCAGCTTGATTCAATTCCATACGGTCAGCTTAAATTTCCTGAAGGAATTAAACTTGATATTGGAATCGGTATTCACTATGGAGACGTAATTGTTGGCCAGATTGGTAGTGCAGATAAAACAAACTACACCGTAATTGGAGATGCAGTAAACCTTGCTTCACGTCTGGAAGGTCTTACAAAACTCTACGGTGCAAAGGTAATTATTTCTCAGGCCGTGCGCGACGAGCTTGGAGATTCAATGAATCTTCTTCTTCTGGACTCTGTAAAAGTTAAGGGTAAAAAAGAAGCGGTATTCATTTATCGCGTAGACGAGAAGCCTCTGCCAAAGGATTTTGTGCAGGTTTATGACAAGGGCTTTAAGTCTTATAACGAAGGTGCATTCAGCCTTGCAATTCCTTATTTTGAGCAGGCAATTAATATTCTGCCGGAAGATAAGGCGGCGCGGCTTATGCTTGAACGCTGTGAAGAGTTCTCAGTAAATAAACCAGATAATTGGGATGGCGCAATTGCGCTTACGTCTAAATAAAAAAGAGGTGCATATGAGTTTAAAAGAAAAGTTAGCAGAAAAGAAACAGGCCTCAGCAAGCGACGTTAATTTTGGAAAGGAAGTGCTTTCAAAGTTAATGGGTTCCGTTATGTTCTTTGAAGTCCTGACTATGGCTGCTTGCATTGCAATGTCATGGGGAAGTATTCGTGTACATCAGCTTCCATCAATCATTGGTCTTGGTGTTGGATTGAATATCATTCTCCACGCAATCACTTTGATTATGGTGAACATGCTTGTAACACAGTCCATCACAGAAGACCTTTCTTCTTTCTATTATTATGAGACAAACGAGAAAGAACGTACCAAACTGATGAAGCAGCTGATGGGAATGCCTGCTCGAGTAGGTGCTGCAATCTTCACTCTGTTTATGGCACATGGTGCTATCTGGATTGCACTGTTTGCAAAAGTTGCTCATCTTAATTCAAATACAATAATTCTTGTTTCAAGTATGCTTTATCTTGGTGGTTATTTTGCTGCAGTTTATGCCATTACAGGTATTACTCAGAAAATCTGTTCTAAGCATGCGGCAGAAATTGTAAGAAAAGGTGTTTCAAAAGAGGAAGTAGAAAAACGTCATTACTTTGGTCTTGATTCTGCCTCAATTACAACAATGCATATTTTTGCACCAATTCTGATTATTGGAATTATGTTCTTCATTCTTGCCTGGAGAACTTACCAGTCATATACAGCAACAAATATTGTATTCTTCCGTCTGCTGCTTGTAGGAGCAATCAGTCTTATAGGATACCTTTATTATTCTGGTTCGCTCTTCCGCCGAATGATGCGCTCTATCAACAATATGCATGACCTGATGGCTGGCATTAATAAGGAAAATCTGAGAAAGGTAAAATTTGAACGCACCGACCTTTCGAATGAGTTTATGTACAATGTATATCTTATTAATACCATTGTTTCAATTCTCCAGAAGATTTTGAAAAAGAGTCAGGAAATCAGTATGGATGTTATTGAGTCCAGCAACGAGCTTTCGGTAATTTCCCGCGAGACTGCAGTTACTTCTCTTGAACAGAACTCAGGTGTAAAAGAACTGCTTTCTGCTATGGAAGAGACAGATGCCCTTTCGAAGAACATTGCAGAAAAGATTGGTGAAGTTTCACTGGTAGCAAAAAAGACAACAGAAAATATTGTAGATGGCTTTAATATCCTTAAGCAGAATATGCAGAAACTTGATGAAATTAAGGCTGCAAATGATATCACTGTAGATGGAATTAAAAACCTTACAGAAAAAATTACAGGTATTTCTGATATTGCAAGAATCATCAATGGTATTGCAGATCAGACAAACATCATTGCCTTTAATGCAGAAATTGAAGCTTCAAGTGCCGGTGATGTTGGAGAAAACTTTGCCCTTGTAGCAAACGAAATCCGCCGCCTTACAAACAGCACAATTCAGTCTACAAATGAAATCCGTAAACGAATCATTGAGATTCAGCATTCTTCTGATGCACTGCTTGTTTCTTCTCAGAACGGCTGTAACAAGATTCTTGATGGTACTCAGATTATCAATGAATTGAACGCACGCTTTGAAGAGCTTAAGCATTCTTCAGAAACAATGGATTATGCTTCAGAAGATATTAAGAAAATCATTGAGCAGCAGACAGCTTCTTTTGCTCAGATTGTTATTACTTTGCGACAGATTTCTCAGGCCGCAGAAACCTTCTCAACATCTACTCAGAAAATCAGCGATTCTGCTCAGGATCTCTGCGTAATTTCAGACAGCCTCAAACAGCTGCAGCCTCAAGACGAAGAACCTGCTGCCCCTGTAGTTGAAGCCGCTGCTATTTCAGAAAGTGAGGTGAAATAATGAAACAGAATAAAAGTCTAACACTTGAAAGAAGAATCTTACGCGCCAGCCATATTCCAGACATTGGCTGTGGTATTGTGCTGTTGATGTACACGGTTTTCATTATGAATCTCAAATTCTCAACACATTACCCTTTGATTATTACAGTATTCCTGGGAATCCTGTTTGCTCAGTTTGTAGTTTCAAGTTTTACAAACCATATCTTTATGGGAAAAACTTCAAAGCTTGTTGAGCAGTGGGAAAATGAAGAGTCTACAAAAGAACAGCGCACAAAGGTTTTCCGCGAGCTTCATAAGCTTCCAATGAGAAAATCAATTGAATGCTTTACTTACTTCTTTGTTTGTGCAATTGCTCTCGCAGCTGCTTATGATTATTTTTATCATGTTAATCTTGCGATAAACTTAGTAAGTCTTGTAAGCTGCTTCCTTGGTGCTTATGTTGCAGGACTTCTTGCTCTTGCAAATACACGTTCAATTTGTAACGAGTATGAATGCCGCCTTGTAGAAGAGGGAATTGATGAAAAGATTTTAAATAAGAAAAGTTTCTTTGGTGTTTCTTATCAGAGAACCTTTTCACTTTACTGTACAGTTCCCGTTGTATGGGGAATTGCAATTGCAATGATGCTCTTCTATGTTTACTACTACAACAATGTTCCTTCAGAGGCTGCAGGCTTCCTTCCTGCCGATGTTTATGGACAGGGACTCCGCAAGGTTCAGCTTTCACGAATTGCAGTTGTTCTTGCAATCAACGTTGTAGTTGGTATTGTTTCGGTTTATTCGTTCTTAAGAAGTATTCTTATTTCTTCTGATAAACTTCAGAACTCAATGCTTCATATTATTAAGAATGATATTTTTACAGTAGACCTTGTTCCAACAGATTTTGAAAATGAAGTATCTTACAACCTCTATCTTATCAATCAGATCGTTCTTTTGTTCCGTTCTATTTTGAATGATATCAATGAGATTGGAAACACAATGGTTGAGCCGATTGGAGGACTTACAGAAATCTCTCAATCTACCGCTTCAACTTCTCTTGAGCAGTCTACCGGTGTAAAAGAGATTCTTGCCACAATGGAAGACACAGACCGTCAGACAAGAAACATTGTAGAAAAGATTGCCGATGTAACAACCGTTGCTGAAGGAACTGAAAACAATGTTGATGCCGGTTTCGAAACTCTTCAGTCTAACCTGGACAAGATGACAGAAATTACAGATGCCAACGTTGCAACCATCACAGGTATTCGTGAGCTTGGTGAAAAGATTGGAAGCATCTGGGAAATTGTAAAAATCATTAATGATATTGCAGACCAGACTCGTATCATCGCTTTCAATGCCGAGCTTGAAGCTTCAAGTGCCGGTGACAGTGGAAAGAACTTCCATATTGTTGCTAACGAAGTTCGCCGTCTTGCTGCAGGAATTACAAACTCTGTAGACCAGATTAAAGAGCGCATTACAGAAATCCAGCACTCATCAGATAACCTTATCATCACATCTGAGTCTGGAACAGAAAAGATTCGCGAAGGTCTTGAGCTCTCAGAAAAGCTTAAGGAAAAATTCAGCGATATTCAGTCTTCTTCAGAAATTACCGTTGAGTCTGCAAACCAGATTAAGGAAATCATTAATCAGCAGTCTACTTCGTTCGACCAGATTGTTGCTACAGTTCGTCAGATTTCTTCGGGAATTGAAAACTTCTCAACTTCTACAAGTACTGTTAATAATACAGCACAGAAGCTTAAAGACGCCGCTAATCTTCTTGAAAACCTGCATGTAAACATTATTGCAGAAAAATAGATGATTAGTGTAAAATTGAAGAATGGATGATAATAAAACTGTAAATGTAAAAACTAAGAAGAAGCTGCCTCTTGGGGTAAAGCTTCTTCTGCTTCCATTTGATATTGTACTGGTTCTTTTATTAGTTGTACTTCTTTGGTTTGCTTTCTGCTTTTTTGATAGAGTAAAGCCGGTAGAGGCTCTGCCACCAGACTATGCAGTTTATTTACGAACTGATTCAGTCTGGGATACTGTAGAGCCTCTGCTCGACCTTGATGCAACTCTGATTGCAATGACTAGTCCTGAGTTTAAGGACTACCGCGATACCTTCCTTGAAATAAAACAATCAAAACTCAGAAATAATTTTTTTGTGAAGACTGCACTTAAACGTCGTGTAGATGCCGCAGTTTATGGCTACGAAGATGACGGAAAACTTTCTGCTCTTTGTGTACTTGATGCGGGAATAATTTCCGGGGCAGTGAGACTTGTGCCTTATATTATTCCACATGTAAAAGCCGCTGCAGAACAGATTGAGATTTCTGTAAATAACCATGGAACTTTTTATCAGCTTGGAGAAGCAGGCTGTTTTGTAATCAAAAAGAATCTTGTAATTTTTTCTACAAGCCGAAATCTTCTTGAACAGGCAATGACCTATTCTAATGGTGATTTATATCAGAAAGAAGAGCTCGAAGTCTTTAAGAAAAAATTGCGTGACCCATTGCGCATTCTTGCAGATGGCCGAAACGTTTTAAAGCTTGTAGCGCAGATGCCGGTTTCTGAAGAAGACAAAAAAAATAATACGCCATCAATGCTCAAGAATTATCTTGAGATGATAGTTCCTTATCTTTCAGAAGAAGAATATACAAGCGTTAATTTTGGAATTTCAGAAAGCGACCTTAATCTTACAATTTCTGTTCCTATGGGTATTACAGTAGATTATGTGAGTGTAGACAATGAGTCTCCGGTGCTTAATCTTTTAGAAAAAGAATCTCAGGTACCGTCACTTCTTCCAAAGTTTGCAGATGATGTTCAGTATTACACATTAATTTCTGCAGGCTCCCTGAGCGAGCTTAGAGATGCAACTGTAAAGATTCTTCCAGATTCTAAAAAGTTTTTAGCAACCTGGAATAAATCTGATACTGTTTCAAAAATTGTTTTCAATACCAGTCTGGATGAACTTTTGTTCTCATGGACTGGAAGCGAGTTTGCAATTTTCGGAATTGAAGGAAAATCTGAACCTGTCTTTGCTCTTTCAATTTCTGATGAAGCAAAGCGCCGCCAGATTTTTGACAGAGTGTTTGCGTCTTACATAGTTCAGTCTAATGACAGTCTTCTCGTAGACGGTGTTCGTCTTCCAAGTATTAATATGCCGTCTTTTGTTTTATCTGTACTTCAGGAATTAAATATCAATGTTCCGCATCCATACTATCTGATTAAGGATGATTTTATTTTCCTTTCTGAATCTCCGGAAAATCTTGTAGCAATTAATTCAGATGCAAAGAGTACAAAAAAACTTTCGGGCAGCGAAAACTGGATGAAGGTTTCTTCAAAGCATTCTCCATATTCAACTCTTTCGCTTTATTACAACCTTGAGCGCAGTGTGCCTTTCTTTATCAAAGGAAACTCAACAATGTCTAAGATTCTTGCCCTTTACAATGCAGGACGTTTTGATCTTAGAATAAAAGATAGTATGCTCACCGTTCAGCTTCAGGCATCAGCTCTGGAACTGGAATCTTCACAGCATATTCCGGGCTTCCCGATTGAGCTTGAAAATAAATCAAACAGCGAACTCATAAAATCAAACGCCAAAAAGAGCAAGACAATTTACTGGGTAGAAAACGGAATCTCTGTGAACTCACTCGACTGCGGAAAATTTGAAAAGCAGACCTTTGAGCTTCCGGAAGTTCAGTACATTGTTGCTGCAGACGAAGCTACAATAAAAGCAAACGGTGGTGAAATCTGGGCAGTAACAAAAACCGGTGTAGTTTATCTTTTGAACTCAAAGCTTGAAGTGCTGAACGGCTATCCTGTTCTTTCCGGCCTTTCAATGACCTGCGCTCCATTTATTTATAAAGATTCTTTAGTGCTTATTGGTAACGATGGGGTAATGTGCTTTGTTTCTCCTAATGGAGAGATAAAAAATCTTGAAACTGATGTTGAAAGTGAAATTAAATCAACTCCCACAGTTAATGGAGACATTCTTGCCTTCTATGAAAAGGGCTTCTTTGGCGGCATTCATATTTATAAAAATCTTGAGCCGGTAACAACAGAAGGTCCTTTTGAGATGGAAGGAATTGCTTACGGTTCACCTTGCGTATTTACCGCAGGCGGTAAGCAGTACACAGCAATGATTACTCAGGCCGGCGTTCTTTATGTTTATGATTTTGCCGGTAACCTGATGCAGCCATTCCCTGTAACTCTGCCAGGTGTATTCTTTATGAATGTTGAAATGGCAGACGGATATCTGTTTGCGCTTTCTTCTGAGGGAGCTCTGTTCCGCGTTGGTCTGGACGGAAAGTCTCTTAGAGTAAAGATTCCTTATTTCACTGCAAAGACCGGTCATATTACAGTTTGTGATTATGATGGTCAGACAGGTCAGGAGATTTTTGTTTCGGGAGATGGCAACTCCATTTACGGCTTCAACAGCGCAATGGAAATGCTTCCTCAGTTCCCTGTTTCTGGTTATGGAAAGCCTTTGTTCCAGGATCTCAACGGCGACGGCAAAAACGACTGTCTTGCAATTACTTTTGATAATAAGATTTCTGCGGCAAATGTTTTAAGATAAAAGATTAAAATTGGTCAAACGAGGTAAAAATGAAAAAAACATCTATTGTGCTGGCGGCTCTGCTCGCCGTAACTCTTTCGCTTACTTCCTGTGCAACTCTCCAGCAGGATGTTTACACTTATACAGAAGAGAACTCGCAGATTTTCAGTTCCATCGAAATATACGAGGAACGGTTTATAAAAATTGACGCTAAGGCTCAGCTGGAGCGTACGGCCCCCCTCGGAGAAATTAGCGGACTTCTGGCGGACATTGAAGGTTATAAGAACTCGGTGAATGTTACAGAGCCGTACCTTAATGCCAGACTTAAGGCGTTCGAAGGATTGCTTTTGCAGATGTCGGGACGCAAGCGAAATGCCGAGGCAGCTTATACCGAGGCGCGTGGGCTTCAGAAGGGCGACCGTTACGTGCAGCTTTTGGGATGCAGACTCGCAAAGAATACAGAGGAAAGTCTTACTCAGATAGAAGGCATCCTTAAATATGATACAAAGAACTCTGTTCTTATGCTCGAAAAAGGAAAGCTTTTATATCAGCTTGGAAAATATGATCAAGCTATTTCTGTAATAGATAACGCCTTTGTTCTTTTTGATAATGAAGGACTTCCAAATTACCGCAATGTTTATAACCCGCTCAGAAGTTATATCTGGGATCTGAACACAGTATATGGCAGCGACTCTTCCGCTTCAGACCACGCTATGACAGATTTACAGGAAACTCTCACTCTGGAAAGCCTTGTAAACCTTACTCTGGAAAATACAAATCTTCTTGAAAACTACCGCTCTGCAAATCAGAAGCAGAAGCTTGCAGCCTTTATTCAGACTCTTGAACGCGGTGGATACTTTTCAAGCTCCTATGACCCGCAGAATGCTAACGGAACCTCTTCCTATATGCTGGGTGCCACTGAAATTACAAGAAAAATGTGTGCCCGCTTTATCTGGAATGCCTATGTTCGCCGCAGCGGAAACTTAAAGCAGCTTTCCCGATATTCAGAAAAGTACCGCAAGGCAGGCCGCACAAAGAGTCCTGTAGATGATATTTCTGTAGATGATGATGATTTTGATGCCGTATTAGGCGTTGTAGAAAACGAGTTTATGGAACTGCCAGACGGCCGCCACTTTGAACCGGATCAGACAGTAACAAAACTTCAGTTCATCACCTGGGCAAAAAACGCAGATAAATAGTTTTCTCAAATAAATCAATTTTTCGAACAATTCAGCCTGTCCTTACCCATTTGACGTGATGGGTCGGGGGGGGGTATAATAGAAGGAACTTTTTAAGTTATTGGAGAATTGTTTATGAGAAAAAGACTTTCTATTGTACTAACGGCTCTTTGTGCCCTTTTCATTTCCTGTGGTGGCGGTCTGTCACAAGAGGGCACTGGTTCAATATCAATGGATGCCGGCAGAGTTGCAAAATATCTTGGCCAGCACGCAAATCACAGCGCAATCGTTTACAACAAAAAAAATGGTAATGTTGTAGAAGGCTTGGACTTCATTCCGCCAATTAAACAGGAAATGAAAGTTGGCCTTTCAACTATTGGTTCTTATACCACAAGCACCGAAATTGTTTACAGCCAGAAGGTTACCGACATTGATTCAGCTGCAGAGTTTGAAGAGGCTATGGAGCAGTTCTATATTGAGTGCTTTGGAAAAACCATTACCCTTGAAGAAATTCCTGTAGGCAGCCGTATCAGAGTAAAAGCTGTTCTCACCATCAGCGAATTAATCGACGAAGAAGAATTCCGCAAAAAACTCCCGTCAGGTTATACCGAAGCAGAAATCAAAGAACTTCTCGAACTTGCCGCAGAAGCCATGGATACCATGACCTATTCCATCGAAGGCAGCTCCGACCTCTTCAAAGTTCACAGCGGCTCTAATTCCGTAACTATCAGAATGAATCTTGGGGGGGATGAGGAAGAGGGAGGAACTTGGGTAAATCCAATTTTTACAGATGATTATAATCATCCTATATTATTGTGGAACGGTAGAGAAGCAGAGAATATTTTAAAGTATGATGGCAGTGATTCTCTTACTGTCGATACAGCAAATAGTATTCCATATAGTCTTGGTGGACAGCTTTATTCTCATATAGAAGAAGGTTTGTCAATTAATGAAGCTAGTTTACCAATACCAAGTTCGGATTATTCTGATCCAGTATTTTGTTTTGCAGACAATAATCTTTATTGGGTTGCAGGTGAAGAAATATATGAAATTAATTATCTAACATCTACAAAGACAGAATTGGGTATAAAGGAAAAATTGAAGACAATAACGGAATTTTCGAATAAACTTGCACAGTATGATGATTCAATGATTTTAATAACTTCAATTACATATTATAATGACTCTTTATATTTCCCACTACAAATAACAAAGAGTACAGGATTTGATTATGGTCACTATTTTGTAAAATGGAACCTTAATACAGATAATCTTATATATTGTGAAATTAATGAGTTTTATAATTGGAAAACTCAATTTATAACTTTAATAAATGATGAAACATATCTTATTAAGTTACAAAGTGGAGATGTTTGTAAAATAAAATTAACTGAGAGTGATACAGCACTTTCATTAGATGAAGATAATAAGGTTATGTGCAATATGGATTTCACTTATAAAGCATCTGATATACAGTTGATGGGAAATACCTTATATATTGCTTGTTACGTTTATCAGGATTCTACAGACAATCCAAGTACTTATCTGGATGCAAACGGAGTAAGATATAATGTTATAAGTACTGGTGGTATTGCAAAAGTTGATTTAACTGGAGATTTTGAATTATCAGACTGGAGTAATGGGGAAAAATATCTTGGACTGTATTTAGGAAACTACTACTACAATGTGGGTACCTGGGAAGAGCCTGTTTATGAATTAAATTCAGAAAAAACACCAATGACACCACCAAAAACACAGGATAAAAAATACTTCTATGGTGCAAGAAAATTTATTGCAAGAAGACCAGATGATAATATCCTTGTAGTTGCAGATGATGGTGTATATATGGATATAGAAAATCCTATTACAGCAGAATCTAAAAAAGTTGTTGAAAACAAAAATCGCGTAGTTACAGTTAATCTTCTTGATGAATCAATTTCTGCAGTAGATGTTAATGTATGTTTTAATGCAACTGCAGTAAGAGGTACAAAATTTGGTATTGGTGACTAAAAAAATACCAAAAATATCCATCTGCATTCCAGTGTACAACGCAGAGAAAACCTTGCAGCGTGCACTGGAATCTGTTGTTTGCCAGTCTTTCACTGCCTGGGAAATAATTGTTGTGAATGATGGCAGCCCTGGAAAAGATGAAAGAGGCAGGGACTGTCACAAAATTCTTACTCAGTTTCGAAAATCTCATAAAATAACAAAAAAGCGTGTAATTTACAGAGAACACAGAACAAATCTTGGACTGCTGGAAGCCCGCCGTACAGCCGTAGAAGCGTCAAATACCGACTATATTTTCATGTTAGACAGTGATGATGAGCTTTTGCCACAGGCACTGCAAACACTTTATGAAGCCGCAGTGCAAACTGGTGCTGATATTGTGCAGGGAGGTGCAGAGGTCCTTGCAAGAGAAAATGCGTCTGACTCAATAATTCAAAAGCGTGTAGCTGAAATGCATAAAAAAGCAAACAATATCTATGCAGGCCAACTTACCGGGCAGGATATATTTGATGGATTTTTAGTTCAAAATAATCATACTGGCTTTCTGTGGGCAAAATTAATCAAAAAAGATACCTATCAGGCGGCTCTTTTTCATATTCCTTTTTCAAATTGTGTATTTGCAGAAGATTTTCTTCAGTATTTCTTTATTTCTTATGAAGCACAAAAGTATCTGGGTATAAATCAGAGTCTTTACCGCTATTATGTTGATGATGGGATTTCCTCTTTTCAGAGAATCACAGGTCTTGAGCGATGGAAGAAAATTTGTTCAACAGCAAATGTGTTTACAATTCTTTTTCAGGTAGTAAAAGAATTGCCTTCTTATCGTTATTCCGAGCAAGAAAAGCAGGCTCTTCAGCAACAAAGCTGTTCATATCTGGCTAATAATATCAAACAATTACAGGAAGCTGTTCTTCCAGACCTCCAGCCAGCCGCAAAAGAACTCCTCTGCGAATATTGGGGAAAAGATTTCGTGGAATTGATGCTGGAAAAACAAAGTGAAAAGAGTGAAAAAAATCATCAAAAATGATGAATTTTTAACAAAATTGTGCAAAATTTTGTTTGAAAAATTTGACAAGAAAATTACTTTTTGCTATATTATAAACAGCTTGTAAATAAGCTGATAAACTCTCTCCGATGTCCAGCAACGCTGGACGGCAAGGTTCCCTTTTAGTGTTACTGTCTGGGAACCTTGTTTTTTTTAACCCCAGAAAGACATAAAAAAAACTGCCGGCCTATGACATAGACCGGCAGCAAGGTATAACAAAACTAATCAGCAATTAGCCTGCAAGGCCTGTTACTGTATTATTCTTAAGGAGTACTTTGTAAGCGTAGCTGTAAAGGATTTCTGCAACGTCGCGTAATGGCTTACGAACGTTCAAGCCCATGTTCTGAGCAAAGCGGATAGCTGCTTTAGAAGCGGCTGGGTTCCACAAGCGGGCGTTGTCAACGTTTACAAAGTCGCATTTTTCAGAATCTGCAATAGCTTTAATATGACGGTTCATTTCTGCAACAGTCTGATCTGCATTTTCGTTGTAATGTGAAATCAGGGCAATTCTGCACTTTGAGTTAGCAGCTTTTACAGCTTCAATAAGCTTAAGGTAAGCAGAATCAAATTCTGTACTGTTAGCTTTGAACATATTCAAATCATTTTCACCAAGGTGAATGATAATTCCTTCCGGATGAAGTGGCTGAACATAAGTGCAGAAAACATCCTTTGCATTTTTTACAGAAAGATCTGCAATACTCTTGTTCAAAATCTGGAAATTAAAATCAAATGCATCTGCAAGAGTTTTTACAGGGATAGAGTTATCCAGACTTCCACCGAATACGATTACCGCATTCTTTTCTGATTTAGCAAGATTATAACCATCATAATAAAACATATTGCATCTCCTCTTTTATTATTTTATGTTTTTATGCACCAACTGGTGTTCTAATAACTTCTACATTCTTAATGTTGTTCTCACGTTTCTTATCGAGAGCCACATTTCTGAAATAAACAACAAGGTTTGACATTACAATTGCAAGGTTCAAAAAGTAAACAACCAGAACATAGTTCAACTGATGATTAATGAACTTTGCCATAATTCCAGCTACATATCCTGTAATAATCAGGATGATAAATGCAAGGCTTGTACCTTTTGCACTTCTTGCCTTATAGGCTTTAATTACGTTCAATGGCCATGAAAAACCAAAACAAACAAGCATCAATGCTTCAAAAAGATGTCCAATTTCCATAAAAGTTCTCCTTCAACTTTTTATGACTTCATCATAATCCTCCTCAGAAAAAAAACAATTTTTCGAAAGAAAGAAAAATACTTTTTCAGCTCCAGATTTTTTTTACTTTCAAAACGTTTTAAAAAGGGACTTTTTATGCTATTATTTATATATGGGAAAGAATAATCTCACCGACATCCGCCATGAGATACAGCGCATCCAGTTGATTTTGATTATTGTTACAACCATTTTGATGAGTGTGGGTGGAGCGGTAATAAACGTAAATGCAAATGAAAATGCTGTAGACCAGAATCTGCAGGATACGGCGGAGCTTATTACAAAAATCTACGGCTTTATGAAAGAGTCTTCACGTGAGGAATTATGCACCTGTATGGATGCAATTGCCGCAGATCTTACAGACGTAGACGTTATTTCTATCGTAAACACAGACAACGAGCGAATCTATCATACAAATCATAATCTTATTGGAACCCAGTACGACGGAACCCATCCGGATTTTACAACTCACATAAAAGGCTTTTATACAGAAAGCGATATTGGTCCTTCTGGTCCGCAGCGCCGTACCTATTCTGCAATTTATGATGATGATGGAAATTACATTGGCTTTATCATGGCAATTATGCTCAAAGCCAGTATGCGTTCCATTACCTATAAAATTGTTCTTTTGTTTTTGAGCGTAACAGTAGCCGCAATCATTATTGAAATCGCAATATGCCGCGCTTTTTCCCGTAAGCTTAAGCGCCGCCTTCTTGGTTATGAGCCAGACACCTTTACTTCAATGTTCCGCATTCGTGAAAATATTCTTGAATCAACTTATGATGGAATTATTGCCGTAGACAGTGAGAATAATGTTCAGTTTGCAAATAAGGCTGCAAATAAAATGCTTGGCTGCGGTGAGGCTTCCTGTGAAGCGGAAGGCGGGGAAACAGCTGATCCCGAAAAACTCAACTTAATCAAACAGAACGTTTTTGCAGAAAAGTTCCTTTCCGAGGTCTTAAAAACCGGCAACGCAGAATTTGGTATTCAGCAGGAAACAGAAAACGGAACCGCACTTTTAATTGACTGTGTTCCTGTAAAAGAAGACGGAATAATCAGCGGAGCCGTAGCGCTTCTTCATGACCGCACCGAATACACAAAACTTATGGAAGAACTTTCGGGAACAAAGTATCTTGTTGATTCAATGCGTGCAAACAACCATGACTTTACAAATAAGCTTCATGTAATTCTTGGTCTGATTCAGATTGGCGAATATGATAAAGCGGTTTCTTATATCGAAAATATTTCCATCATCCAGCGTCAGACTTTGAGTACTGTAATGAATGCAGTTGATAACTCTTCTTTTGCGGCTCTTCTTATTGGAAAAATTGCCCGTGCTTCTGAATGCAACGTACGTTTTGTTTTGAAGGAAGGAATCCGCTTTAAGAGTTCAGAGGTTGCAGTACCTTCCGAAGCTCTTGTAACAATTGCCGGAAACCTTATAGACAACGCTCTGGATGCAATGAACATGCAACTTTCTGATATGAGTCGTCAGCGTGAACTTGAGTTCGGAGTTTTTACAAAGCCCGGCGAGCTTCTTATTACCGTACGCGATACAGGCTGCGGTATTCCAGAAGAAATCCGCGACCGCATTTTTGAAAAAGGCTTTTCCACAAAGGGAACTGGCCGCGGCGTAGGTATGTACCACACAAAGCAGCTGGTAGAAAGTCTTGGCGGAACAATCAGTTTCGAGTCTGAGAAAGACATTGGAACATCTTTTATGGTAGAATTAAAGGGTAGTTATGTATAAGGTTCTGATTGTAGAAGACGACCCGATGGTTGCAATGATCAACGAGCAGTATGTATGCAAAAACAAAGACTTCTGTGTACAGAAAACCTGCCGTAACGGCCAGGAAGCTCTTGAATATCTTGAAGAGACAAACGGCACAGGTTCGAAAGACTCTTCAATTGATCTTGTAATTATGGACGTTTTTATGCCGCTGATGAACGGTGTTGAAACCCTCAAGAAAATCCGCGAAAAAAAACTGGACTGCGAAGTTATTATGGTAACTGCCGCAAACGATCCGGCCACCCTAGAAGAAACTATGCACCTTGGAGTAATTGATTTTCTGATTAAACCTTTTGCTTATGAACGCTTTCAGGTTGCGCTGGAAAAATTTATTGCCAATGACCAGGCTTTCCGGGGTGCCCAGCAGACTATAGATCAGAATTATGTAGACAGTCTTATTTCGAATGGTGGACAGCTTCATTTACAGAACAACGAGCTTCCTAAAGGAATTCAGAAAAAAACTCTGGACCTGCTTACAGATTATCTTAAAGAAAAAAAAGGCTGGGTTTCTGGTGATCAGATTTCCGAAGATGTAGGACTTTCCTCTGTTACAGTTCGTCATTACATGAGCTATCTTGTGGAAAAGGGCGAAGTTAATGGCGAAATCAATTACGAGACCGGCGGACGCCCTAGCATGCTCTATCGTTTTGTGCTATAATCTACTTATATACAAGGATGGTAGGATAAAATGATAGTTTCTACAAAGGGACGCTATGCGCTCCGCGTAATGATAGATTTAGCTGAACAAAATACACACGACAGAGTTCCTCTTAAGGAGATTGCTGAACGCCAGCAGATTTCCCAGAAATATATCGAAGCAATAATGACACTTCTTTCAAAGAATGGATTTGTTGATGCCGTTCACGGAAAGGGCGGTGGATATCGTCTGAATAAAAAGCCGGAAGAATATAGAGTTGGTGACATTCTCCGTCTTACAGAAGGAAGCCTTTCTCCAGTTGCATGTCTTGAAAAGGGTGCAGAAGAGTGTCCTCGCAAAGCAGAATGCAGAACACTTCCAATGTGGACAAAACTCGATGAACTTGTAGAGGGATATTTAGACAGCGTAACGCTCGCCCAATTGATGAAATAAAATCGCACTCCCTGAGTGCGTCACGCGGTTCCTGAGCGCGTAACACGGTCCCTGAGCGGAGTCGAAGGGACCTTAAATTTCTTCCATTGTGTCTTTAGGAATTTCAATAGACGCAATGGTTTCTGTATCTGTAGTTTTGAATTTCAGATGATCAGAAGCAAGACCAAGTTTCTTAAGCATAATCAATACAGTAATAATTCCAAGTCCTGAACCTTCTGTCTGGTCAATATCGTTAATGGCATCGGCCATGGTGTTGTAAACCTTTGTCTTTTCGATTTTATCTTTAATGCGAAGGTATTCGTGGTCTGTAATTTTTGTATTGTTTGATACAGTGATGGAAATAACATCATCAGTTGAAAGCTGCATGTGAACCTGAAGGTGTCCTTCTTCAAGCTCTTCCTGATAGTGAAGGGTGTTTTCGTTAAGGGTTTCCTTAAAATCCTTCATACCATTTTTATAGTCATTTTCATCATTAATATTCAGATGATGTTCTCTAAAATAAATGCGTTTTGCGTTGGCTTTACTTGCGTTATCAAGAAGTTCGAACAGACAGTATGAAAGATAATTAAAAAGATAAGACTGGTTACATTCATCCAGAAATATACGGAGTACTGAGAGGAATCTGTCTTTCTGTTCTGGGGTCAGTGTATAGCAAAAGAAATCTACAGGCTTCCGTTTTTGCACGGCTTCCTTTATGGTTGAGATGTCTTTCTCGCTAATAACCTTATCTTGTACTTTCATAACTTTAACCTTAAATACTTTTAACTCTATTATAACTCTAATTTACAAAAACACAACAAAAAAACACTGTGTATAACTCACAACAATTTGTGAAAAATTCATGAATTAGAGTTTTATGATAGACCCGGATTTTTTTATTCACCATAGGGGCAAATTCCTAAATTGGGTAAAAAAAATAACCATGGTTATTTTAACCGAAGATTTTTTTTACAATTTAAGCCTCGATTTTTACAACATAGATTGAGATTTTTAGGTTATAATGATTAAAATTACGAAAGGAGAAAACCGCTATGAAAAAACTCGGCTTTGGATTAATGAGACTTCCTTACTCGGAAGATAAAACCTGGGGAAATATTGACCTTGAAAAAACACGCGAAATGATTGATGCCTACATGGCAGAAGGTTTTTCATATTTTGATACAGCCTGGGTATATCATGGCGGATTCTCAGAAAGAGTTTTCGGCGAGCTCGTTGCAAAACGCTATCCTCGTGAAAAATTCCAGGTTACTTCTAAAATGCCTTTGTGGGGTAAAACAGATCCTGCAGACCTTCAGAAAACCTTTGATGAACAGCTTAAAAAATGTGGTGTTGAATATTTTGATTATTACTTCCTTCATGCCTTGAACCGTGACGTTTTTGAAACTGCAGAAAAGCTTGGTGCTTTTGAATGGATGCAGAAAATGAAGGCAGAAGGAAAGATTAAGCATCCAGGTTTCTCTTTCCACGACAGTGCAGAAGCTCTTGAAATGATGCTCTCTAAACACCCGGAAGTAGAACTTGTTCAGCTCCAGATTAACTATATCGACTGGGAAAGCGACAATGTTCAGAGTCGCAAGTGCTATGAAATCTGTAAGCGCTACGGAATCCCGGTTTCTATTATGGAACCAATTAAGGGTGGAAGCCTTGCAAACATCATGGACGATGCAAAGAAAATCTTTACGGACTATGATCCAAAAGCAAGTATGGCAAGCTGGGCCGTACGCTATTGTGCAAGCATGGATAATATTCTTGTTGTTCTCAGTGGTATGAGCAATATGGAACAGCTTAAAGACAATATGTCTTATATGAAAGACTTTGTTCCATTTAATGCAGAAGAACAGGAATGCGTAAAGAAAGCTACTGAGCTCATTAAATCTACAATTGCAATTCCTTGTACAGGCTGCCGCTATTGTGTTGATGAAACAAACGGTGGTTGTCCTATGAAGATTAATATTCCGCGTATGTTCGAGCTTTACAACGAAAGTAAGCGCTACGGTGTTGCTTCTTACAAGTGGAACTACAATGAAGAGCTTAAAAAGACAGGAAATCCTGCAGAATGTGTAGAATGCGGAAACTGTCAGGGACATTGTCCACAGCAGCTCAAGATTATTGATCTTTTGAAGGATGTTGCTTCAACTTTTGCCTGAGTGACAGATTTCGGTTTTAAATAGTCTTTTCTTGCTTATTCTCTATAATCTGATACAATAAATAGTATCATGAAAAGAAGTCTCAGACGCATCATCGCTGCAGTTTCTGCAGCCATAACTATTTTAATTTGTTTTTCTCTGACATCCTGTAACGATAATCCGGATAATGAACCCCGACTTTATATTGATGATTATTTCAGCTGGGCTCCCGGAAATTATGAAGATACTATAGAAGACGCGCAGAATCTTCCTTATAAAAAGCTTGAGCGTATGGGCTATAAAAATATTTCGCAGGTAGCCGGTACTCATGGAGACTACGTCTGGGTAAAGGCTGAGTTTACTTTACCGGAAGAACTTAAAAATGATGACCTTTCAATGGTTGTTCCATATCTTCACTTTGCAGAAGAGCTTTATCTTAATGGATATTATATAGATGATTATGGTGTAATGGGCGAAGGTCCGGACAGTCCTGGAATTCAGGAAGCTGGTTATGGTGCTCATCTTTTTGATTTCCCGGAATCCTTCTTGAATCAGGATGGGGTAAACGTAATTCACATTAAGATTTTTGCACTCGGTGCGGCTTCTATTACAGACGGCGTGTTCGTTGGAAAACGCCAGGACTGCTGGAAGACTTCTGATAATCAGACCTTCTATCGTACCCGTGTTTACGTCTTCTTTGAAGGTGGTATGCTCATCTGTGGAATCTTCTTCCTCATGCTTTACTTTGCATTTAAGCGCGAAAGAAGCTATCTGCGTTTTGCTATCCTTAATATTCTTTCCATCATCTTCTTCTCAAACTTCTTTGTAAATGATGTTCCGTGGGTTGGTTTCCACGGAGGTTTCCCATTCGTATTGTTCTTTAAGTTTGCAAAATGTATCTGTTTCTTTGCACTCGAGGCAGAGTTTGCGCTGTTTGTTCTGGACTATCTGCATGTTAAGGCAAATCTTATTGATACAATTATCCGTGCGGCAACCTTTATTGTAAACTCTGCGGTAGTAATTCTTGCTCCGGACTATCATACACTTATGAGACTTACTTACCCGGTACTTGTAATTGCCGCTTATAACTTTATTTCTCCAATTGTGATTACTGCAATTCACTGCAGAAAAAAGTCTCCGGTTTGGAAAGAAGCACGCTTCCTTGGTTTGTCTTTGCTTCCACTCCTTATAACAATCTTCATTGATTTTGCGCTTAAGACTTTTGCAATGGATATTAAGCACATGTATTACTCTGCAATCGGATGGATGCTCTTTATTATCATTCTGTTCATCTACTTCAGTGTAAAATACAACGGCATTGCAGGACGTCTTGAATATCTTAATAAAAAGCTCGAGTTTGAAATTAAGGCTCAGACTGAAAAACTTGTTGATGTAAATAAAAAACTTGAAAATGATCAGAAGGCTGCCCAGCAGGATATGGAGATGGCGGCTATCGTTCAAAAGAAGTTCTTTCATGCGCCTGATCATGAGCTTAATAACTGGGATTTCTCTGTTATCTATAAGCCTCGTTCAATCGTTTCTGGAGACCTTTTCAATTTCTATCATGAAGGACCTGTACTCAACGGTATTTCTCTCTTTGATGCTTCGGGTCATGGTGTTGCAGCCAGCCTAGTAACAATGCTTGCGGAAAATATTATTCAGCAGACTTATAGAGAGTCTCTTGAGTCTGGAGCAAATCTTGCAGATACACTGAGTGTTATCAACAGCCGATTCATTACTGCAAAAGAGGGTATTGATAATTACCTTACCGGTATTCTTTTGAGCACAAAAGAAAATGAAGATGGAAGCTGTCTGATGACTCTTTCAAATGCGGGACATCCGTATCCACTGTTATATAGTGCCGCAAATCAGACTGTAGAAGAAATTCTTCCTGATGTAGGAAGTCCTTTCTCTGGTCCTGTTGGTTTACGCGGTTTTGATATTACTTATTCTCAGGTTGAAACAGAACTGCATTCAGGTGATATTGTGCTGCTTTATACAGACGGCCTTACAGAAATTGCAAACGAAGCACAGCAGCAGTTTGGTTTGCAGGCAGTAATTGAAACTTTACGTAATAATGGAAATAAATCTTCGAAAGAAATTATGGAACTTCTTATGAAGAGAGTAGACACATTCTGTGCCGGCTCTCCTCATAAGGATGATATATCAGTTATTATTCTTAAGCGCGCTTAAGCGTTTTTCTTCTGCTTAGCGAATGTCTGTACACCTTCAACAACGAGGATAACAGCAAGCACTGCCATAGCAGTAGCAAAACATAACTGGAACCAGTTGCCCCAGAAGAAGGCTCCCTTAGTACCTGCAAACATTGGCTTGAGTTTTCCAATGATTGTAAGAACAAGCTGTGTCAAAGTAGCGGCAAGCATGAAGATCATTGGGATAAAGAACATCTTGTTGTTCTTTCCAGCCTGACCAAGCCAAGCAGCAACTGCCATTAAAGCAATACCTGCAAGAAGCTGGTTGGCAGCACCAAAGAGTCCCCAGATTGCAGAAAGCTTGAGACCACCAAGAATACAACCAATCAATACCATAAGGCTTGTACCGAAGAATGGGTTAGCAAGCAGCTTGCGGATTCCCTTTGCGTCTTTCCATGTAGCCTCTCCTTCCTTAAGGAAGAGTTCAGAGAACATAAAGCGGCTGAGACGAGTACCAGTATCAAGAGATGTAAGTGCGAATACAGAAACTGCAAGAGTAAGCAAAGCGTAGATAGTATTGTAAGCACTTGAACCTTCTTTTCCGAACAAAGTTGCAAGACCAGCACCAAATGCAGCAGATGGAGATCCAAATCCGCCGTTCTTATACTTGTCGAATACCATACCAACAGCAACAAGGGAAATAATACCAAGAGCAGATTCAATAAGCATTGAACCGTAACCAATAGCCTTTGCATTCTTTTCGCTGTCCAGCTGTTTAGAAGAAGTACCTGTAGAAATCAATGAGTGGAAACCTGAACATGCACCACAAGCAACTGTGATGAACAAGGCAGGGAACATAGTTCCAATACCAGTTTTCCAGCCTGTGAAAGCAGGAATTGTGAATGTAGCGCTTTCTGTAATTGGAGAACTTACGATTCCAACAAGAGCTAGAGCAATCATAGCATAAAGAAGGAATGATGAAAGATAGTCACGTGGCTGAAGCAAAATCCAAACTGGTACAAGTGAAGCAACTGCGATATAAATACCAATGAAAACAATCCATGCAGTGCGGCTCATAGCAAAACCAACATTCAAACCAAGAATTGTAATAAGAACAATACCTGCAAGACCAATGAGGGTTGCTGGAAGAGTCTTAAGACCACATTTATTTGTAAGGATACCGTAAACAATAGCAAGTACAATAAAGAGAAGCGAAATCATAGCTGTTGTCTGGTTTCCTGTAGGATTCTTTACAAATCCGAAAGCAACTTTTCCTGCTGCATCAGCGGCAGTAAGGAAAGTTCCTGCAACAACGTTTACGAAAGAAGCAATTACAAGGATAAGTACAAGAAGTGCAAAGATGATGAAGAGCTTCTTAGCTTTAGAGCCCATAGAAGTCTTAATGATTTCACCAACTGATTTTCCGTCGTTGCGGAGGGATGCAAAGAGTGATCCAAAATCCTGAAGTCCGCCGAAGAAGATACCTCCGACAACACACCAAAGGAATACTGGCACCCATCCAAATACAGCAGCCTGAATAGGGCCGTTAATTGGACCTGCACCTGCGATAGATGAGAAGTGATGTCCCATCAAAACGGCAGGCTTTGCCGGAACGTAATCTACACCGTCAGCCTTTTCGTGAGCCGGTGTCTTTCTTGTAGGGTCAATTCCCCACTGTTTTGCAAGCCAAGAGCCATAGAAGATATAGCCGGCCAGGAGCAAAACGATTGCAGCAATAATTATGAGTAATGCTGTCATTTGAATCTACCTCCTCGTAAATTCGTATGAAGTTTTTTTATAAAATCTCCGTCGAGAGAGTTACGACGAACTTTTTATATTCTTTTTAATCAGCTTTGCGTAATCCTTTCCCTGACGGTTGGTGTACACTTGCATATCTGATGTGTTACAAACTGCGAGCTTAAAGTGACTCCAGCCATGAAAGCTGAATTTATAGGATTTATAAAGCTTAGTTTTTTTGATTGCGTTAATTGTTTCGGGGTTAATCGATTTAGTAAAAATCAAAAGAGAAACATCAGAATTGCGGTGCCCGTTATATGGGCGGACTTTTGCAAGTCCTGCATCCCATGCTGCTTTTACGAGTTTTTCAAGCTTTTCGCTGTTCAACTCATCAGGGCAAGCAAAGTAAACGAATTCATTAGAGTCTATATCTGCAATATGTGCAGAACGAACAAGAAAATACTGTTCATTATGTGAACGGAATTCTGCTTCAGCGCAGAAGGGTGGGGTAATGTTTTCTTTCTTTACGGTGTAATACTGCTCAAAAGCCGGCAGTATCTGTTTTATAGCATCTGAAGGCGCCATCTTTAATATACCTAATTATTTTCAGTATATGTAAAGTATAATACAGTGTCAATAAATAACTTTAGTAATATTGAAGATATGTTAAAAAATTATGCCCGTGCTTAAAACACGGGCATGAAATACGGTGGTTGAGCTTGTCGAAACCACCGCAGTACGCACTTATGCCTGAAGAGCTGTTACAGCAACAGTCGCAACGATATCATCAACGTTACAGCCGCGGCTCAAGTCGTTGAGAGGCTTTGCGAAGCCCTGGCAGATAGGACCAATTGCCATCCAGCCACCCATTCTCTGGCAGATCTTGTAACCGATGTTACCAGCGTTGATGTTAGGGAAGATGAATGTGTTTGCGTGTCCTGCAACCTTGCTTCCTGGAGCCTTGAGTTCTCCAACTTCTGGAGCAACTGCAGCGTCGAACTGGAACTCACCATCAAGAGCGAGATCAGGAGCAGCTGCCTTAGCAAGCTCTGTAGCCTTCTGTACCTTTGTTACAGTGTCATAGAACTTAGCATCGTTTCCAGAACCCTTTGTAGAGAATGAAAGCATTGCTACGCGTGGGTCAATTCCTGCAATCTTCTTTGCTGTATCTGCTGAAGCAACTGCAATGTCTGCAAGTTCTTCTGCTGTTGGTTCAATGTTGATAGCGCAGTCACCGAATACTGCAACTCCTTCTGGAACGTAAGGATTTCCACCCTCTGGAGCAACCATGATAAAACATGATGAAACTGTCTTGAAACCAGGAGCAGTCTTGATAACCTGAAGACCTGGGCGGAGAGTGTTAGCTGTTGAGTGGCATGCACCAGAAACGAAACCGTCTGCATCTCCGGCCTTAAGAATAAGGGCACCGTACATTGTGTGGTCCTTAAGAATTGCAGCTTTTGCAGCAGCTACATCAGCATATTCTGGAGCTCCAGTCTTCTTATTGATTTTTCCTTCGCGTGCCTTGAAAAGAAGTTCAGCGTACTTGTCTGCATTTGCGTCTTTAGCAGGGTCAACAATTGTAACTCCTGAAAGGTCAGCATTGCTTCCGCTTGCCTTAATATCCTCGTCGCTACCAATCAAAATGATTTTTGCGATTCCATCTTTTACGATTTTAGAAGCTGCTTCTACAACACGTTTATCTTCGCCTTCGCAAAGTACGATTGTTTTGTTTGCAGCCTTAGCTTTGTTAAGCAAGTCTTCAACGAAATTCATATTTATCCTCTTTATCTATAAAATTATGCACTGTAAGAATACAACTCAGTGGCGTTTATTTCAACCTCTGCCGGCTGAGCCAGTCAAAAAGTGAAAGCCCGTTTTCGTCTTTACACTGATCGTTCAAAACGTAAATCCAGCTTGCGTGGCCTTCATACTCATAAGGCTCGCCGTAATGTCTGTCGCCTTCTTTTGCGTTGCGGTCTTTTAGAACCGTTCCGCTCAAATCAAAAACTCCCGAAAACTTTGAAACCTTAAGATTTCTTGCACCTTCTTCCTTAAGACGTTTGATTGTAGGAACACAGTTATTAGAAGGTTTTACAGTTTCATCATTTTCTGCATAGGTAAACCACATTGGCTTTTCTGCAAGCATTTTAATCTGAGATTTAGAGATTTTGCTGTCCAGATAATATTCGCAGGTTGGGAATGCTGCTGCAAAAAGATCTGGATGCTGAATCATCATATTCATTGTCATATAGCCGCCGGCAGAAGCACCGCCAACATAAACTCTGTTGCGGTCAATTTCCGGGTGCTTATCAAGAAAATCTTTAAGAAGGGCAGTAACCGGCGCGGTGTAATAAGAAACGGCCGCAAAAGGAGTAGTTTCTACTTCCTCTTTTTCTGGTCTGCCTGTAATGCTGTTGAAAAATCTGCTCAAAGGCTTTGTGATTTTATTTACCGGGCCGTCAAAATCTACCGGAGCCCAGTAGTGAACGCCGAGAGTGCTCTGTTCTGTAGTTTCGAGCCAGCCGGTAGGGCACTGAGGAGCAAGGATCGCAACTCCGTCCTTAAAATAATGCTGGATTGTATCATCTGCAAGATTTGTTGCCTTTGTTCCAAGCAGAACAAGGTACGGATTATTTCCGCTTTCTCCGATTGTGTGGAACCAGAGAATAAGAGGAATCTTTGTGTTATCAGATTTTTCCGGTGGCAGATAGAACATATAAGACAGAGTTCCCGAAGCAGTGGCAATTTCAGTTTCGATTTTGTAGTTGTAGGAGCTCTTTGTGAACTTAGAGACTCCCTCATTTACAAAGCCCTGGCACTTTGAGAATTCCATATCAAGTTCATCATTTGTAACTTTATAATGGAAGTAATTATTAAAAACTCCGCTGGAAATAAAGTCCGGGAATGGAGAAGCGTTCTCGGCCTCCGGATATACGTCTGTAAGAATAGTTATATAGATGCTTTCTTTATCAGTTTTATTTCCTTTTGAATCAGAACAGAAAACATCTGTGATTGTGAGTTCGCCCTTAGACATAACTCCATTCTGATAAAGGGAGCGCTCAATTTCAAAATCACTAACCTTGAGAGTTTCCGGCTTTTGAAGCTGATTTGTATTGATTACGATTTTATTAACACATGGCCCCCAGTCATAAGAACCGACATATACGGCCATCTGTTCCTTCCCTGGCTCAAGCGCCTTGTAGAAGTTTTGTGAAAACAATGCTGATGTAAATAGAAGAACTAGAAAAATTAATATATTGCGTTTCATATTGAAAATCTTATCAGAAAAAAAGGCAAAAAAAAAGCCGGCGTATCAGCCGGCCTGTAATGTGCTCTCAGTCAACCTAAGGACTGGCACTATAAATGTCCCAACAGTAAGCCGTTGGCGCTTTAAGAATGTCTACGTATTATACAACCTCGACCAGGTGATCTCTCTTTGTCGGAAATTGCATATTGCCTCCCATTCAAGCAGCCGGTGGTACGTCCTCATCTCGTTCCTGACTACATCTTTATATTACCACAGGATTGGGATAATGCAAGAAAAAAAACAGCGTTTTGACGAAAAATCTCATTGTTGAATTAAAGGGGTTTCTGTAGTAAAATATTATATTCATTTTTACACATTGGGGGTTCTTACTATGGATGAGATACTTGATTTGCTGCGTCAGAACGCACGTCTTTCTGTTGAAGACATTGCCGCTATGACAAAGAAAACTACGGACGAGGTAAAGCAGATTATTAAAAAGCTTGAAGACGACGGAGTTATTCTCAAGTACGCCGCCATTGTGAATCCGGAAAAAGATAAAGTCGCGAAGGACAAAGTTGTCGCGGAGATTCAGATTCAGGTACAGCCACAGCGCGAGCATGGTTTTGATGCAATTGCAGACAGAATCTACCGCTTCCCACAGGTTAAGTCGCTTTATTTGATGAGCGGCGGATATGACCTTAAGGTTTTGATTGAGGGCGACAATCTCAAAGATGTTGCTCTGTTTGTAAGTGAAAAGCTTTCGACACTCGAAGGTGTTCGCTCAACTAAGACCAACTTTGTTTTGAAGACATATAAAGAAAACGACATTGTTTACGTTGAGGACGAACGCGATAGAAGAGAGAGCGTACAGTCGTAAACGAGGACAATATTAATGAATACACGAACAGATAAATTTTCCAGCAAGATGATGGAAATCCCACCTTCTGGAATCCGTAAATTTTTTGAACTTTGTATTGGGCATGATGATATAATTTCACTTGGTGTCGGCGAACCAGATTTTCCGACTCCATGGATTATGAGGGAAGAGGCTTTTTACCATCTGGAAAAGGGCCACACTTCTTATACTTCTAACTGGGGTTTGATTGAGCTTCGCGAGGAAATTGCAAAATACCTCGAACGCTATAAGCTTTACTACGATCCAAAAACTGAGATTTTGCCAACTATTGGTGCGAGTGAAGGTCTGGATCTCGTACTTCGTTCAATTTTGAATCCTGGTGATGAGATTATTGTCTGCGAGCCTTGTTATGTTTCTTACCAGCCGCTGGCAACCCTTTGTGATGCAAAGGTAATTCACCTTGATACAAGTGTGAACGGCTTTTATCCAACAGCAGAACAGATTGAAGCTGCATGTACAGAAAAAACAAAGGCTGTTATGTTCTGTTCACCAAGTAACCCGACCGGCCGCATTATTCCGGCAGACGAGTTAAAGAAGATTGCCGAGGTTGTAAAGAAGCATCAGATCTGGTGTTTGAGCGATGAGATTTACTGCGAGCTGCTTTACGATGGCCGCAAACATATTTCAATCGGCGAGTTTCCTGGAATGAAAGACTATGCTATAATTTTTAATGGCTTTTCAAAGTCTTTCGCTATGACAGGATGGCGTATCGGTTATATTGCCGCTCCGCATGATCTTTTGGTTCAGTGCTGCAAGCTTCATGCTTACTCTTCAATCTGTCCACCAATCTTCAGCCAGTATGCTGCAGCAGAAGGTTTGCGTCATGGATGGGATGAAGTTGAAAAGATGCGCGTAAGCTATCAGCAGCGCCGCAATATCATGCATAAGGCATTTATTGATATGGGACTTCCTTGTGTAGAACCGGAAGGTGCCTTCTACATGTTCCCGGATATCCGTCCTACAGGTTTGACTTCTGAGGAGTTTGCAACTGAAGCTATTGAAAAGCACAGTGTTGCTGTTGTACCAGGAACCTGTTTTGGAGATGGCGGTGAAGGATTTATCCGCTGTTGTTATGCTACAGATATTAACAAAATAAAAATTGCCATGGAGCGCCTTGCCAGCCTGGTAAAGGAACACACCGGCAAATAATAAGGAATAAAGGAAAGAGTTAATGATTATTTCAATCTTAATAGCTGTAATAGTAGCACTTCTTCTTGTGTCGATTATTGTTGGTATTAAAAGCATTAAGCGAAAAGAAGAGAAGAAGGATGTATCACAGAAGATTCAGAAGAAGGGAAAATCTGCAATCCTGAAGGAAGCAGAAAAGAAGCTTGCGCATGATCCGCACAATGTTCCTTCACTGGAGACAATTGGTGATATTTATTTCAGCGAGAAAAACTGGGAAAGAGTATGGAGCGTTTATAAAACTCTCTATGATATTTCAACAGCGCATCCAGAGATTGATATTGTTAAATGTGCTCTTAGAATGGGTATGGCCGCATTTAGTCTTGATAAGAATGATGATGCAGTTAGTGCCCTTATGCTTTGTATAAAAAAGGATCCTAATAACTTCGACTGTAACCTGTTCCTTGGTAAGGCTCTTATGAAAGCAAACACCTTTGATAAGGCTGTTTACTGTTTTAAGAAAGCCAAGGTTCTTCAGCCGGAAAATAATGAAGTTAATATGCTTCTGGGAACTGCATTGTTTAAGTCTCAGAAGTATAGAGACTGTCTTCCATTCCTTAAAAGGGTTCTTGATGAAAATCCTGGTAACAAAGAAGTTCTTTTTGATATGGCAGTTGCAATGACTGAATGTGGTATGGGTGATAAGGCTCTTAAGGTGTTTATGCATCTTAGACCGGATCCTGAGTTTGGACCACAGGCTTGTCTTGAAGCGGGAAAAATGCATGAACGTGTAAAAGATTATGCCGCTGCCATTAAAGACTACGAAATCTCAATGAGACTTCCTTCTGTTCCAGATCAGATTATGCTTCAGATAAAATATCGTCTTGCAAATACCTGTATTGCAATGAATGATATTTCAAAGGCGCTTACTTATCTGCGTCAGATTCAGGCTGCAAAGCAGGGGTATAAAGATGTTGATGCACTTGTTGCCCGCTATTCAGAATTGAATCAGAATAAAAACCTTCAGACTTATCTTATGTCTGGAACCAGCGACTTTGTTGCTTTGTGCCGTAAATTTATTTCAACTTACTACAAGGATTCTTTTGTTAAGGTTGAAGATGTTCAGGTTGCTTCTGAAAGTGTAGAAATTATCTGCGAAATTGAAACTTCAAAATGGGAAGCAAAGCAGATGTTCCGTTTCTACAGAACTCAGAATGTAATTGGTGATATCAATGTGCGCGACTTTCATAGCAAACTCCGCGACACTAAGTGTGATAACGGTGTTTGTGTTTCTATTGGTGGATTCTCAGACAGTGCACACAAATACATTGACGGCCGACCTGTAGATTTAATCGAAAAAGACGAACTTGTTAAGATTCTGAAGAGAATCAATATGTTCTCGTAATACCTACCGGTCATTGAGCCTGTCGAAATGACTTTAATAAGGTGGTTTCGACAGGCTCAACCACCGGAGTATAATAATGAATATCTGTTTATTTTCAAACGACGAAATTTCAAAGCCTCTGCCACGTAAAGATGAAAGGGCAGAGCACATAATCAAAGTTCTTCACAAAAAAGCCGGCGACACTTTTACTGCCGGCATTATTGGCGGGGAAAGTGGAGTGGCGCGGATAACCGCCATTGACGATTCCGGCATTTCCTTTGAATTCACCGCGGGCGGCAGCGGTAAACCCCTTGCTCCTCTTGATATGATTATCGGTTTTCCTCGTCCTATTCAGCTTAAGCGTCTTTTGCGCGATATTGCGGCTCTTGGAGTAGGGCGGGTTTATCTTACCGGAACTGATCTTGGTGAAAAATCCTATATGCAGAGTACTCTTGTAGAAAAGGGCTCGGCATATAAAATGCTTTTAGACGGAACTGTTCAGGCGGGAAGTACCCATGTACCGGAACTCTTTCTTTATAAAACTCTGGATGAATGCCTTAAGTCAATTGAAGAAGAACTTTCGGGTAAAGGTGGTATCTGCCGTTTTGCTCTGGATAATGTGAACCCTGCCATGAGACTTTCTGATGCTCTTAGTGAAAAAGAGTGTAAGAAAGCTATTGCTGCAATTGGTAGTGAACGTGGCTGGACAGAAAGAGAGCGCCGTCTTCTTGAAGAAACTGGTTATATCCGCTGTGGTATGGGTGAGCGTATTATGCGTACAGAGACAGCAGCTACTGTAGCCGGAGCGATTATACTATCTGGCCTTGGGATTATTTAGATTCCTTTTTCTTATCATCAATAGTCTCAAGAATTTTTTCCATTGATTTAATAAGCTCAGAAATTGTCTTGAAGTTTTCCTTGAGGTTTAACTGATAGAAAATCTGAGTGCCTATCTTAAGCGGTACAATAAGACCCGCTTCCTTCAGTACTTTAAGATGATGTGAGATTGCAGGGCGTGAAAGCTTTGATTTTGCTGAGAGGTTGGAAACGTTAATTCCTTCTGATCCTGCTTCGGCAATATCCATAATCAACTGCTGGCGGTATTCATCACTCATCGCAATGAAAAACGGAACACATAAGTTGAAGGTTTTAAGAGTCTTTCTGATTTCGGCCTTGTCTATCATATTTAAATCATAAATCTAAAATTTTACGTTGTCAATATGATTAAATGATTAAAAAATTAAACATTTAATCAAAAATTTATTGACTTTAAAACTTTTTGTTATTATCTTCTTGGTTATAGCGTTTAAGTGTTTAAGAAATTAAACGGACGAACAAATAGCAATGAAGGAGAATAGTAATGAAAGCTACAAGAGCTATTTTCAAGAGACCTCAGCTGATAATTGCGCTTTGTGTAATCATCACTGGTGTTCTTGGATTTTTTATTAAGGACTTACAGATTGATAACTCAATCCGCCAGTTCCTTCCTCAAAAAGATGCTTCTTACACACGCCTTTCAGAAACAGAAGAGCAGTTTGGAAGCATGATGGTTATTGGTGTAAGTATGGAAGCCCGCAATGGCACAATTCTTACTCCAGAATATATTGATGTTGTGCGCCATATTACAGACCGCGCACTTGAAGCAGAGGGAGTATCAGATGTTGATTCTCTTACTCATATTGATTATGTCTGCGAATCAGATGGAGCAATTTCTGCAAGCCAGTTGATTCCTGATTCTTACACAGGCTCTGCAGAAGATATCGATCAGCTTGAAGGACGCCTTATTGAATGGGAGTCAATGTATAACCGCGTAATCGTAAATGACGATATGACTGGAACTCAGCTTCAGGTTACTTTGGCACCGTACAGCAGAGAAGCGGAAGTTGAGCGTGCCGCAGCACTCGGAACAAAAAAGATTCGTTCAGAAGCAGAAGAGGAGGAGGATGTCCTCAATGCAATTACTGCAATCGTAAACGAAGAAACTGCCGGCCACAATGTAGACGTAAAGATTTATGGTAACCCTGTTGTAATGCAGAACTCTCGTGTGTTCATGCTTGCAGATCTTACCCGCCTTATTCCTCTGGTAATTGTCGTAGTTCTTCTTTCACTTTACTTCAGCTTTAAGACAATGGACGGAACCTTGCTTCCTCTGATTACTGTAGTTATGGCAACCACCTGGACAATGGGACTTATGGCTTTGTGCAAGGTAACCTTTACTCTGGTTTCAAGTGTAATTCCGGTTGCGCTGATTGCGGTTGGTTCTGCTTACGGTATTCACGTTCTGACACATTATTATGTTGCCCTTGATATGACAGAAGGTGAGCTTACTAAAGAGAAATATACAGAGGCAGTTTTCAACGGACTTCATGAAGTTATGGGCGCTGTACTGCTCGCAGGTATTACAACAGTAATCGGATTCATTTCTTTGATTTCAAGCCCGATTGCACCACTTCACAGCTTTGCGGTTTTCACAGCTGTTGGTGTAACAATTTCGCTCCTGCTTGCAATCACCTTTATTCCTGCAATTCTTCTTCTTAAGAATCCGCAGAAAGTTATGGCAAGCCGTAACAAGAAACATAACCTCAGCGAAAAGCTTGCCGCAAAGCTTGAGCATGCAAGAAGACTCCGCGGTGGTAAGTCAGCAGATGAAGCGCAGGGAGATACACTCTATCAGATTTATCACTTCTTCTGTGGTTCAAAGCCTCGCCTTTATCTTTCAATTATCGTGATGGTTGGTTTGTCAGTTGTTGGTTTACGTTTACTCCATATCGATACCGCACTGGTAAATTACTTCCCTGAGAGCTGTGATATGCGCCAGGATATCAACTACATCGATAAACAGTTTGCTGGAACCAACAGTTTGTATCTGAATGTAAAGGGACCGGAGAAGGGCTCTCTTACAAATCCAGAAATCTTAAAGGCTGTTGATGATATGCAGGAATATCTTGAAGAAGAATATCCTGATATCGGTAAGGTTGTTTCTTTCACTGAGTTCATTAAGAGAATTAATCAGGTATGGCATGTGCCTGCAACTGATGGTGCTATGGCCGGTGAGGGTGGCAGTGATGCTGCTGCGATGATTGAAGCAAATACAGCTAATACTGATGGCTTTGATGATTTTGGAGACTTCGGTGGATTTGACGAGTTTGGTGATGATTCATTTGGAGACGACAGTTTTGGAAGTGACACCTTTGGAGATTTCGGCGACAGCGAGTTTGCAGAAACAGAAACAACTACTTTCGATGCTTCAAACTGGGATGATCCTAACACAGCTTATGCTGCTGCCCTTGAACAGCAGGTAACAGTTGAAGATGTGATTGGAATGATTAATAAGGCTTATGTTGCTGCCGGCGGAAAAACTGCAAGCCTTGAAGATATCGTAACCGAGCTTCAGAAATCTGTGAACTACAACGGTACTGCTTATTATGAGATTCCTTATGATGCAGCAAAGTATCCGGTTGCAAGCCGCGAGGAACTGGCTGGTGTTGTTCAGGGATACCTCACATTGCTTTCCGGTTCGCTGGACCGCTTCGTTGATGATGACATGAATCCTCAGATTATGAGAATTACAGTTCAGCTTAGAAACCATTCAACACAGACAACAGGCGACATTATTGCTGCAGCCCAGAAGTATGCAGAAACACACTTCCCTGAAGGCTACACACTTGAAGCAACCGGTACTGCAGAAATGGAATACACAATGACAAAGATGATTGTATCAAGTCAGCTTACAAGCCTTGTGATTTCACTCTTGTGTGTATTCATCATCATTGCTCTTGCTTTCAAGAGCGGCTGGGCCGGACTGCTTGGTGCTGTTCCTCTTGCTCTGGCTATCATTTTGAACTACATGGTTATGGGCTTTGCAGGAATCAACCTGGACCTCGTAACAAGTATTATTGCATCGGTTGCAGTAGGAGTAGGAATCGACTACACAATCCACTTCCTTACAACTTACAAAGAAGAGCGTGCAAAAACTGACGATCTTGAAACTGTTACACGTATGACCTTCCGCAAGAGTGGTCACGGAATTGTAACAAACGCAATCGCAGTAGGCTTCGGCTTCCTGGTATTGTGTTTCTCAAAGTTCGTAGTTTTGAGATACATCGGAATCCTGGTTGCTATCGTAATGTTTACTTCAAGCTTCCTTGCCATGACAGTTATTCCGGGCTTCTTGAATATGTATGCACCGAAATTTATCAGCAAGAAAAATAAAGAAAACAAATAAAAATGTGGTTTCGACAAGCTCAACCACCGGAGAAGTTACAACGGTGGTTGAGTAGGCCGAAGGCCGTATCGAAACCACCATATAAGGAGATATAGGTTATGAAAAGAACAACTAAAATTACAATGGTCGCTGCAGTGCTTGCAGTATTAAACGGCTTCGCTTTCGCTGATGAAAAAGGAAACGAAATTATGAATAAAGTTGCAGACTTCAAAAAGCCTGCTTACTCGGTTACTGATGTTTACATGATTCTTACTGACAAGAAGGGAACTCAGGATTCGAATGGTTTCCGCGAGTACGGAAAGGAAGACGGCAGCAAGACTTATATCGTAATGGATTTTAAGACAGGTACTAACAAGGGAACCCGCTTCCTTCAGATTACAGACGACAATGGTCCTGATGAAAAACATATTTACCTTCCAGCCCTCAAGTCTGTTCGTCGTGTAAACTCAAGTGAAGGTTCTAAGGCTTTCATGGGTTCTGATGCAACTTATGATGATTTGACAACACGTGATGTTTCTGAAGATGAGCACCAGTATATTGGTGAAGAAAAAATGAAGGTTGAAAGCGGCAAAGAATATGACTGCTACAAAATCAAAGAGATTCCTATCGATAAGAAGGGAACTCAGTACAACTACCGCATGGTTTGGGTTGATAAGGAAACTATGTATCCGATCCACACAGAAATGTATGACAAGAATGACAAGCTGATTAAGGTACTTGAAGTTCTCGACATCCAGAAGGTACAGGGCTACGACATGCCAATGGAAAATAAACTGACAAATGTCCAGACCGGTCACAGCACAACTTTGAAGATTGCTAAGGTTGTAGCGCTCGATCAGGAGATTCCTGCACGTTACTTCACACAGAACTTCCTTACAACTGGAAAATAAAAAATCGTCATTGAGAGGTAATTATGAAACTTAGTAAATATATTCTTATGACATCAGCTCTCTTAATGGGAACTGCAGCTTTTGCTGAGGATTTTGGAGATTTCGGTGGATTCGATGACGAGGCTTCCGGAAACTCTGGCAGTGCAATAGAAGTTAGCGGAACTGTTTCTACAGACATCCGTGCTTATGTAGATGTTGATGACAGTGATAAGATTGAGGTTGAGGCTAAGCCTGCTGGAAATCTTTCTTTGAGCTACAATGGAAATAATTCTGACCTTACACTTTCGCTTTGTATGGATGAAGACAAAATCAAAAATAATCCTGAAGATATTATTGATGAGCTTGTACTTCGCGGACGTCTTGGAGACTACTTTACAGTAGAAGCTGGTAAAATGAAGATTGTCTGGGGCAAAGGTGATAAGCTTCACGTGCTCGACAATTTTAATGCAGATGATTATTCAAACTTTATAATCCCTGATTATATAGACCGTCGTGTGAGCACACCAATGCTCCGCGCAGTAATCAGTCTGCCGGTTGCAAACTTTAATGTTGAAGGTGTGTATACTCCGCTTCTTCCAACAGACCGCTTTGCAACAACAGGCCGCTGGACACCAGCTCAGGTTACCGGTTTGACAACAAAACTCATAGGCGTTGCAAAAGAAGATGTTGCACAAGCCTTTACAAGATACACAACAGCAACTGCAACAGCCGGAACATTGAATGCTCTTAATGCAGATTATCAGGCTGCTCAGACTGCTTATAACAAGGCAATGATGAATGCAGCACAGAGCGCAGCAGGAGCTGCCTGGGGAAGTATGACAGATGAGCAGAAAGAAGACTTTATTGTCGCACACAAGACAACTCTCGAAGATGGTTTGAGAACTGACGGATACGGATACTTTATTGATAACCTCCAGGTAGCCGCAGGAAAATATTCCGCAGCCTGTACAGAAACAGGATTTACTGCTGACAACATTGCCGACGAAGTAAAAGCTGCCGGAACAATCTATATGTACATGCTCGAAAATGCCAATGCACTTTCTGCAGATCCTACAGTTATCTATCCTGAAATGTGGACACTTAAGTACGGTCAGTTTGGTGGACGTGCTACCTGGACACTTGGTCAGCTTGATATGGGAATCAGCTACTACAACGGATGGTACAAGCAGCCTTCTGTAAATGCAGAAAAGATGATTCCGTTTATCAATAAATATCTTGCAGGTGAGACAATCACAGAAGAAGACAAGTTCCTCGCTTATGACAAGAAACAGACCTTCGGCCTTGAGGCTTCTACAATTCTCTGGCACTTCAACCTGCGCGGTGAATTTGCCTATAATCTTACAGATGATATTGATGGAACAGATCCATGGGTACACAACAACTCAATTGGCTGGCTTGGTGGCTTTGATATCGACCTTCCATTTGCCAATGCAAACTTGAACGTTCAGGAAATCGGAACTTATGTTTTGAAGGGAGAAGAGTGTGACAAGAATGCGCTTGATGTTGATTACGGCGAAAACGGCTACAGCAACAACAAGATTGCCGCAAATCTTACAACTTCTTTCATGAACGATAAGATTGCTCCAGAAGTAACAGTAATGTACGGAATTGAAAATAAGGATTTGGTTGTAATGCCAAAACTTTCTTACAAGGCAGATCAGAATCTTACCCTTGCTGCAAGCGGTATGATTATCAACTGCGGCGATGACCACAGCGAGTTCAAGGCTTGGGAAAAGAACAGTTTTGCTTGTATTTCAGCTAAATATCAGTTCTAAGTAAATAAACCTCTTTCCCAATCTTTAAAAGACAGTTAAAATGGGAGAGAGGTTTTTGAATTGAATAACGAAAGAATTAAAGAAATCCTGCTGGATATCGCTCCTTGTGAGATTGATTTTACAGTTACCCAGACAGGTAAAGAAAGCAAGAGAGTTAACGGCTTTTACAAACCAGATACACATGAAATTTTCCTTCATAATCTGAATTTTAAATCTGATAACATGCTGATTTATACAGCAGTTCATGAATATACACATCATCTGTGTACAATTGAAAAGCAGGAAAATGATCCGAGTTACGGAAAGGCCTGCAAGGTTCACACAGGTGAATTCTGGGCAAAGTTCGGCGAGCTCATTGCAATTGCTGAGCAGAAAGGCTACTACTCAATTGGCTGGGAAAACAACGAAGAACTTAAAACTCTTACTCAGGATATTAAGGAAAACTATCTTGCAAAGAACGGACAGCTCATGCAGGAGTTTGGTAAAAAACTCGCACGTGCTTTTGATCTTTGTCAGGAAGCTGATATCCGCTATGAAGATTATATTGACCGCGTTCTTTGCCTGCCACGTAACGCCGCAAAAGATATCCGTAAGGTAGGTGCGGTAGAGGTGAACCCTGCAATCGGTTTTGAAAATATGAAGGTGGTTGCAAGCGTACGTAAAAAGGATGCCCGTGCAGAAGTTGAACAGGAATTCCTTTCCGGAGGAAAGAGTCCTTCGACTGTCCGCGAAATGATGAAGCAGAAATCTGCTCAGGCTAGTGGAACAGATCCTAAAACTAAACTTGAACGCGAAAAATCACGTCTTGAAAAAACAATTGCTCAGCTTACACAGCGTCTTGAATATGTGGAGGAAAGCCTTGCGAGTATGTAAATCTAAAAAGGCAATATCAGTTTTCTCAATTTGTCTGATGGGCTTGTGGCTGAGCGGTGCAGCATTTGCACAGAATACGGTATCGGGAATCGACTTCCCCGAAATGCCCGAGATGCCTTCAATGCCAACCGTGGGGGGCGGCTTCTATACACCAAGCTTTCCAGCCCGCCCGAGCAGCACGAAATCAACAAGCACCGACGACACCGCAAAAGAAAAACCGGAAGCAGTTCTCACAGAAGCGCTCACACCAGAAACAGCGCTGAGCGCCGCTCTGACCAAGGGTAATACTCTTACCGCTTATGACATTTCTGCTCTCTACGATTCCGGCCTTTTCAGCAATATATCTTCACTGGACTCAAGCGGCAGCCTCACAAATTATGCAACTTCAACTTCTACAAATGTTTTGCTACAGCAGGTTTTGAACAGCCTTAATGAGTTGAAAAAGCAGCAGCAGGGTGCAAGCGCAAAAGAGAAGAACGAACTTGATGCAGTAAAAACAGACTCGGAAAATTTTAAAAAGCGCGAGCCTTCAATCCTCAGATTCAAAATCAACGGCTACAATATTGCAGACTCACTTACAAAAGTTTTCTTCAGCGATACAGAAGCAGACGGAAGTTTTCTTCTCACAGCCGACCGACGCTACTTTGTAAATCAGCAGGCAAGAACAGAAACCTTCTATATGCTTTTTAAGACAGTGAGCTCAAACGGTTCTTCACTCACTTATAAAGTGCAGCCAAGTATTGTTCAGGATTTTAAGAATGAAAATTCTTATATCTACAGACTTGCAAATGTTAAAAATCTTACAGCAGAAAAAACTGGAAATCTTGTTGTAATGCATCTTTCGGGAGACCAGGTTTCTGCAGACCTTCTCCTCGACATCGACAGTAAATAATACACAGGCAGTGCTATGGTAGATTTAGTAGACGGCTTAAAAAAATGCGGCATTCCCGAGAACGCCGCTGAACCTCTTGCTCAGAAAATGGAAGCATATATCAAAGAGATAGTGCTTTTTAATTCTGCATATAATCTTACAAATACAAGTGACAGAGACGAGCTGGTAGTGCGTCATATTTTTGACTCGCTCGCGGCGTGGAAGAAGATTTCGGAGATGGCGGGTTCAACCACCGGCATTACCATTGCCGACATCGGAAGCGGCGGCGGCCTCCCTGGTATTCCTCTTGCAGCTGCCTTTGCAACTACCGGAATTACAGATGTTCGCTTTGAACTTGTAGAGCGCATGGAAAAGCGCTGTGCCTTTCTTGAAAACTGCGCCGCAATTCTTGGCTTAAAAAATGTTACAGTTGTAAACAGCGAAGCAGAACGCGTAGACGAAGGTGCTTATGACCTCATAACCTTCCGCGCTTTCCGTCCTCTCGATAAAAAGATGACAAAAACTCTGCTCAGAATTGTTAAAGATAATGGGTACCTTTGTGCCTACAAAGCAAAGGCCGCAAGTATTAAAGAAGAAATGGATGGAATTACAGCACTCGTTCCGGAATACGAAGTTGTTCCGCTTGCTGTTCCAGGCCTTGAAGATTCAGAAAGAAATCTTGTTATAATTAAGAAATAAGGAGTTAATCGTGAATTTCATGAAAAAAGATAAAAACCGTACACCTGCTGAAGTTGTTGTGCAGGATGTAGTAAAAATCAAAAAAGGCGAGCGTGTTCTGATTGTTGCAAACCCCGCAACTGCTCAGATTGCCCAGGATCTTTATTCTGCCAGCTGTGATACCGGTGCTCAGACAACTCTTATGTTCCAGCCGGATAAAACAAGTTTTGACAATGCGAACCCGGAAGTAATTGCAGCTTTCAAAACAAGACCAGATGTATATTTTTCAATCTCAAATATCAAACTTGGTAAAGACCCGGAAGCAACTGCAAATCCTTATAAAACAGAAGATGGTCAGGAGTTTACACATATTGCTGATTATCTGATGGACGGATTAAAAGTAATGCGCGGTGCATGGACTCCAGGCATTACCGTAGATATGATGAACCGCACAGCCGCAATTGACTACAAGGAACTTCAGAGCCGCTGTTCCCGCCTTGCAGAACTTTTTAAGAATGCCGTAAGTGTTCATGTAACAGCACCGGCTGGTACAGACCTCATTATTCCAATTAATGGTCGTGGCCTCATGTTTGATGATGGTGATTTTTCAAAGCCGGGAACTGGCGGAAACATTCCTGCCGGCGAAGTATTTATCAGCCCGGTTGTTGGTGGAAGTCAGCTCAAGGCTGCAGACGGCACTGTACTGGAACAGCAGAGTGATGGTTGTGAAGGTACAATCGTTTATGACGGTTCAATGACCTTCAGTGATGGAGATTCAATCATTGAAACTCCAATTACCTGCAAGGTTGAAAAAGGTTATGTAACTGATATTACAGGCGGTGCCGAAGCACGTCGTCTTCTCAAAACAATTCTTGAAGCAGAACTTCGTCCGTTCGTTCTTGAAAAAGAAGAAAAACTTCCACAAGGTCAGGCTGTAATTTATAAAAAGAATGCCCGTAATATCGGTGAGCTTGGAATTGGTTTGAACCCTGCTGCAACAATTACAGGAAATATGCTTGAAGATGAAAAAGCTTTCCATACCTGTCATTTTGCAATCGGTGAAAATTATGACAATGATGCTCCAAGTTTAATTCACCTTGATGGTGTTGTACGTGAACCTACAATCACACTTACTTATGCTGATGGAACTTCACGTACAATTCTTCAGGACGGAGGCCTCCAGATAGACTAACAGCTGCTTATGAGTAAGAAGAAGGATAAAAAGATTAAAAGACTGCGCAGTCTGCCAATATGGCCGTCTGTGCTTTCGCTGATAATTGTTGAAACTATTGTTTTTGCTCTTGCCGGATTTTTGTGCTGGTGTACAATTTCCGGCATTGCAGTTACCGTTATGACACAGTCTGAGCAGGAATGCCGTTCTGTTTTAAAAGTTGTAAACGAAAATTACGGGACAGATACTCCAGAACAATTACAGACAAAAATCAATTCTTTACTCGAAACCAGCAGTACTCTTGATGAAGTTATTTTTGATAACGGACAGGGAATCCTCGGTCTTTTCCCAGATCTTGAAGATCAGTATAAAGCCAACACTGATGAGCTGTTTGAGAAAAACGGTGTGGCTCGTTTTGTTGATCCTGAAATGGAACAACATCTTTATTTTGGAATAAGAAGACCAGAGAGAAAAAATACTTCTGATAGTATGGTATACACTTTTGGCATCACCGATGAAGATGGTGAAACTCAGCCATATATTGTCGATTTCAGAAATATTTTCCGTTCTTTAAAATTTGATTCAATTAATAATTATGATCTTGCAACCTGGGCTGGAGTAGTCCTGCTTGGTGTAAACGTAATTACATTTTATAAAACTGATATCCCGAATCTGAATATTTGCATTAAACATATATATTCATTTACATCTTTCCAGCTGAGCCTTGTTGCAATGCTTGTTGTTGTTCTCACATTAATCTTGATTCTTGTTACGATTTATGAAGTAACAAAACTGGTTGCTTTAGCTGGGGAAAGAAAACGAATTAATATTCTTGTTACAACAGATACAGTTACCGGCGGATATAACAAAGATTATTTTCTACAGAAGGCAGAAAAAGAAATTAAACGCGGTAAAAAAAATTATGCAATAGTTCAGCTGCGTCTTGAAAAATACCGCAATTACTGTACAGCCTATGGAGTTAAGCAGGGCGAAAATCTCCTGGAAGAAATTAATACTTCTCTTACAGAAATGCTTGTTAAAAAAGAGTATGTCGCTCATGTTGAAAAATCTGATTTTCTTCTTTTGCTGAATTATCAGAATAACGAAACTCTCGAAATCAGAATCCGCAATATGATGAATATTCTTCGTGAGCGTCGTGCTGGACAGCATCTTACTTTTGCGGCAGGTGTTTGCCCTGTGACCTCTAAAAATGCTGATGTTTCTTTAATCATTTCCTGCGCAGGTCTTGCTGTTCCTAAGTCGGTAAAGATTCAGGATGAAATTGTCTGGTTCAATGATTCAATGAAAGAAGAGCAGGTGTGGGAACGTCGTATAGAAGATGATATGGAAAAAGCTTTGGAGAATCATGAGTTCCAGGTTTACCTTCAGCCAAAGTATTCAACAAAAGCAGAAGTGCTTTCTGCAGCAGAGGCTCTTGTTCGCTGGACACATCCGGTGCTTGGTTTTATTTCTCCTGGAAAGTTTATTCCGATTTTTGAAAGAAACGGATTTATTCTTCATCTTGATGATTACATGCTCACCGAAGTCGCAAAACTTCAGGCGGCATGGCTTGAACAGGGAAAGCAGCTGGTTCCGATTTCTGTAAACGTTTCCCGCGCACATTTTGCAGAAGAAAATCTTGCAGAACATATCTGTTCTATCGTGGATAAGTTTAAAGTTCCGCATGAATACATAGAGCTTGAACTTACAGAAAGTGCCTTCTTTGATGACAAGGCAGTGTTACTAACTACCGTTCGTAAGTTAAAGGAATTTGGATTTAAAGTTTCAATGGACGACTTTGGTGCAGGTTATTCTTCGCTGAATTCTCTTAAGGAACTTCCGCTGGATATTATTAAACTAGATGCAGAATTCTTCCGCAGTGTTGATGATATTGAGCGTTCAAATCTTATAGTAGGGCAGACAATTTCTCTTGCTAAAAAACTTGGCATGGAGATTGTTGCAGAAGGAATTGAAACCAGAGATCAGGTTGATTTTCTTGCCAAGCAGGATTGTGACCTAATTCAGGGCTTCTACTTTTCAAAGCCTCTGCCTGTAACCGAGTTCGAAGAACGAGCTTACCCTAAAGAAAAATAAAAAAGGAATTTTATATGATAAAAAAAACATTAATTATAACCACATCTTTATTAATTTTGACTTTTACCGCCTGCGCAAAATCAAAGGCGGCAGCCCCGGCAAATAAAGAGACCTCAGCTGTCTCAACTACAGCTGCAGCCGCACAGCCCAAGGTAAATCCCGAAATCGAAAAACTCAACCGTGTCCTCTTTTCAATGAGCGACCGCTGTAAGGCAGTAATTCCGAACGGCGACCCGGAAGAGTTTCTTTCAGACCTTCACAAGGTTTTAGATTCAGCTTCTGAGTTCAGCGCAGATGACTTAAGTCCATTTTATCTTATAAACAAAACTCATACTGTAAGCAGTACTTATGAACCAAAAGGTTTAATTCATCTTGAAAATAATTCTGCTTACAAGGTAAATAAAAATAATCTAAGCCTTCGTCCGGAAGCGTACAGGGCACTTGCAGAACTCGGAACCGCTGCAAAGGCAGATGGAGTAACTCTTACAATCAGTTCAACTTACCGCTCTTATGAGTATCAGAAAAATCTTTTTGATTACTGGGTTAGTGTAGACGGCCTTGAAGAAGCAGAACGGGAAAGTGCAAGACCTGGAACAAGCCAGCATCAGCTTGGTCTTGCTCTGGACTTTGCTCCTGTAGATGACGCTTTTGATCAGACACCGGGTGGAAAATGGGTTTATCAGCATGCCGCAGACTATGGCTGGTCTTTGAGTTTTCCACAGGGCTATGAAGATGTAACGGGTTATCGCTGGGAGTGCTGGCACTTCCGCTACATTGGAGTAACGGCGTGCCAGTTTCAGAAAAAATGGTTTGGTGACGTTCAGCAATTCATGATTGAATTCCTGAACGCCTGGCAGTCATCCTAAACGTGAATGTGGATAATGCGTTCCATGATGAAGGTTGCATCGTCTTTCAGGTGCTTTGCGGCATCCTGAACCGAATGTGTACCATCCTTCATTTCGGCAATACTCTTCAAGAGCAGTTCATTACCTGCATTCTGTTCGTCCATAGAATTCTTAACTTCAAGCTGCTGGTCTTTTACCTCACCGGCAAGACTTACAACCGAATCAAATTCCTGTTGAACTGTTCCGGCCTTAGCGTAAGCATTATCAACCATCTGTTTTATAGATTTAAGAACTTCACCAATCTGCTTAGCCTGGCGACCAGAGTCTTCGGCAAGCTTTCGGATTTCATCGGCAACGACACTGAAACCGGCACCGAACTCTCCGGCATGGGCAGCCTCAATTGCGGCGTTCATAGCAAGAAGGTTTGTCTGACTCGAAATCTGACCAATAACCTTACTCATTTCAACCAGCTGTTTAGATTCCTTTTCGATTTCACCGACAAGGTTTGTTACTTCCTGAAGGTTAGTACGTCCAATTCCAGTTGCGTTTTCAAGATCATTTACAATTACAAAGTTTTTATCAATGATGGTGTAAATTGACTGAATTGCCTTAATCATTTGTTCTACAGCAGAAGAAGAATCAGAAACTGTAGAACTCATGTTTTCTGTTACATCAGAAAGAGAAATGATGTTGTTCTTTGCAACTTCAAGCATAGAAATACTTTCACTAGTAACCTTTCTGATTGCTGCATTCAACTCGAGTGTATGGTCTTCATTTGCTTTCTTAAGAACGTAGTGGTGACAGTTCTGTGGTTTATTCTTTCCATTGAAAATTGCCAGAGCCATTTGTTCGCAGGAATTGTAACCACAGGCACCGCAGTTATAAATATCATCCTGAGATTTCTTACCCATCTGAATAAGAATTCTTCGAACCTCTTCGCGTGTTGGAAGCTTTAGCAGAGAGTGGAAAACAGAACTGCGGTCTGTATAGGCACGCTCATAAATACCAGGCTTCCAGTATTCGTCGAGTTTTTTCTGAAGAGATTTAATTGCCTTCTCTTTCTGGCGGCCACTTAAAGTATGTAATTTCTGGCGGCGGTCGATACAGCGTTTTTCAACAAAGGCTTCAATTTCATCAAGGGACATATTATGATTTACTGTACCGGCACCACGGTTACAACCTTTGTCGCAGTTCAAGCAGTCAACAAGCTTGAAAAATGGTTTTGAACCGTTACCCATGCATTCATCAAGATGTTCAAGATATTCAATAACAGCAGGGTGTCCTTCAATCTTACGGGTCTGTCGCGCAATTCCAGGAACAAGACGTTCTGCAGTGAGCATGAGTCCACCTGGAGTAGAGTAGCGGGTACCACGTTCTGCAAGCGGGTTATCATAATCAACCTTAGGGAACTTCTCCAGGTCAATTTTGTTATATTCAAAGTAAGCTGAAAGAGATTTCATTGTTACGTTATAATCGCCGCGTCCGTTTTCATCAAATTCACGGCGTTTTGCATAACAAGGTGAAATTACTGCAATCTTATGATTTTTATATTCCGGATGGAAATGGCGGATAAACTCAACAGTGTGAGCCATTGGACTGTCGCCCTTGGCAAGATATTGAATAAGATTTGGTCTATAGGTTTCAATGAAGGCAACAAGGGCAGGGCAAGGCTGAGCAATCATGAGTGGAGGGTTTTCCTTTTTCATCTGCTCAACATAAGTTTTAGTTGTAAGCTCTGCTCCAAAGGAAACATCAAAAACAGCTTTTACACCAATTGATTTAAGCCAACCGTTTAATTCAAGATCATGCCCCTTAAAGTTTACTGCTACAGCAGGAGCAACAATTGCAACAAAAGGAGTTCCTTTTTCAAGCTCTTCAAAGAATGCAGGTGCGTCATCAATTCCTGTTCTTGCACCGTGTGTACAGGCTTCAATACAGGCACCACAGCCAATACACAAATCATGGTTCAGAGTTACAAAGTCTCCCGAACCATCATTACAAAGTTTTACAGGACATACTGAAATGCATCTATGGCAGTTACAGCACTTTTCGCTATCAACGTTAATTACTGGGCTCAAATGAAGTCCATCAACATTCATGGCTTCCATATATAAAAAAAACTCTCCTTCCCCTCACTTAGTTCTAAGTATATAATTTTAACATACAAATTCTTATTTGACCAACAAAAACTTGTTAAAGCCGTCTTTTTTCTGATATACTCCGTTCTATGAATTCTTGTGAAAAATTAGATGTGCGCCTTATTGCGCTGGATCTTGATGACACTCTTTTAAATGATAACAGAGAAATTACAGAGGCTACTGTACAAGCCCTTCGTGAATGTGCAGAACGCGGTATTTATATTGTACTCTGTTCTGGTCGTGCTGAAGATGCAATTCTTCCTTTTGTGCGCCGTCTGGAAATTGCCGGAAAAGAAGCCGGCCGCTTTTTGATTGCTATAAACGGCTGTTCAATTTTTGATTTACATAAACGCCAGCAGATTTTCTGCCGCAAGGTTGAAGCTGATATTTTGATCCGCACAAATGAAGTTGCAGAAGCTCGTGGCCTTCGCAGTGAAGTTTATACTCCAGATACAATTTATTACCGTGAAGAAACAAAGTGGACAAAACTCGATGTAGACTTGTGCGGTCTTAAAGGTGCTGCAGTAGAAGATTATGATGAGTTTTTGAAAACCGGTTTTACAAAAATGCTCGTACCTGGAGAGCCTGCAGAACTTCTTGAATTACAGAAGGAACTTCGTGCTGAGTTTGGCGATCGTGCCGTAATCTTCACAAGTAAGCCGTACTTCCTTGAAATCCTCCCTCCAAACTGTGGAAAGGGCGAAGCTGTTAGCTGGCTTGCAAATGAGCTTGGCTTTGGCATGGAAAAAGTAATGGGCTTTGGCGACAGTATGAATGACGAAAGCCTTATCCGCATGGCAGGCTACGGTGTTGCCATGTGCAATGGTCTGGAAGAAATGAAAAAAGCCGCCCGCTTTGTCACAGACTTAGACAACAATCATGACGGAGTCGGCGACTTTATCAAAAAATACGTGTTGTAAAAATCTCCGGGATAATTCCTAGAGAAGTCATAAGCGCCGGTGGTTGAGTAGGCTTCGAAGAAGCCGTATCGAAACCACCGGTTTTATTTTTTTTGATGGCCCTTATCAAAATATTCTTCGGAGTATGCTCCATATCAATAAACTCAAGCATCTGAACTTTATAGCCCTGCTGCTCGAGCCATTCGCCGCGGAGTGCATCTGTAACAAGGGAGCTGAATTTTTCTCTGATGATTCCCCATTTTAGAAGTGGTTCAAACTCTGCAGGAACTTCTCCTGTAGCACCGCCAGCTTTTCCGCGTGTCTGCAGCTGAGTGTTTATCTGATGCTGGCAGCACGGTACACTCAAGATTGCACGTGCGCCCCGTTCAACGGCATATTGCAAAGCGTAGTCTGTAGCAGTGTCGCAGGCGTGAAGGGTAATCACAATGTCCGGACTGTGTGCGCCTGAATAATCTGCAATGTTTCCAGTGTGGAAAATAAGCCCTTTTAGATTAAGCTTTTGAGCCATATCATTACAATATTTGATTACTTCTTCTTTGAGGTCCAGTCCTTCAATCTCACAGGTGATATGGCGGACTTGTGTAAGAAAATAATGTACAGCAAAAGTAAGGTAAGATTTTCCGCAGCCAAAGTCTGCAATGCGGATTGGCTCACCTGCTTTTGTTTTATCTTCAAACTCAGAAAGAATATCATCAATGAATTCCAGAAAGCGGTTTATCTGGCGGAACTTGTCATAGCGTGAAGAAATCACCTTTCCTTCATCATTCATAATTCCAAGCAGAACAAGGAACGGCACAGGTTTACCTTCTGGTAAAAGATAATTTTTCCGGTGGTTGAGCTTGTCGAAACCACCTGCAGGAAGGATTTTAAGAGAATCTGCGGATTGGCGGTGGTTGAGGCTCTCGAAACTACCGCCCTTTAACGAGATCTTTTTTCTAAGCTCAGTAGTCTTTCCCTTTTTATTTGTAAGCAGAGTTATTTCTTCAGTGTCAGTTCGTGTAACAACATTCTTAAAAGTAATGCCGGAGTTCTCTTTCAAAAAATCTTCCAGCTGGCTTTCCGAAAATTTCTGATGAAAAACCTGCGTCTTAGTAAACATTTCAGCCTGATAAGAAGCCCCATCTGCTGTGTTCACAAGCTTAATCTTAATTTTCTGATATTCCCGTCCAAGTTTTTCCGCAATATTTGCGCCAGGTTTTGACAATGTAACACTAAGTATCATTTTTTCCTCGAATAATATTTAAGAACTATGGGGTCTGAAAAATAGGGGCGCGAGTGGAATCACAGTAGAAATACATTATGAGCATCTTTGCAGACTTGCATAAAGAAAGAATGATTTTTCAAAGAAAAAGCATTCTTTCTTCATAAAAATGCGAATCTGTATTTCTGCTGTGATGCAACGGAAGCCACTATTTTTCAAGTTCACAAATAATTAAACAGTATACTAATTATTCAAAAAATGATACATTGTGTTATATGGGAAAGTGTATAGTTTTTGTTAATCAGAAGGGAGGTGTAGGAAAAACCACCTCTGCAATCAATATCGGTGCATACATAGCTCTTGCAGGTAAAAAGGTTCTGCTTGTAGATTTTGACTCTCAGGGCAACATGTCCAGCGGTGTAGGTGTTTCAAAAGATAAGCCAACCGTTTACGAACTTCTTGCAGGCCAGATAGACGGCGAAAAAGCTGTTAAAAAGACTCCTGTAGAAAATCTTGACGCAATCAGCGCTTCTATTGACCTTTCGGGTGTTGCAATTGAGCTTGCAGACCAGGAAGACCGCGAATTCTATCTCAAAAATGCACTTGAGCCACTTAAGGCTGTTTATGATTATATTTTGATTGACTGTCCACCTTCCCTCGGAATCCTTACTCTTAACGGCCTTGCAGCCGCAGATTCAGTACTCGTTCCAATGCAGTGTGAATATTTCGCTCTTGAAGGAATCACACTTCTTCTTCAGACAGTTCAGAAGGTTCAGAAAGGAATTAATCCAGACCTTAAAATTGGTGGTATTTTCTTTACAATGTATGATTCACGCACACGTCTTGCTCAGGACGTTGTAATGCAGGTTAAGTCATATTTTAAGGATGTTGTTTTCAACACAATTATTCCTCGTAACGTACGTCTTTCAGAAGCTCCATCACACGGACTTCCAATCTGCAAATATGATCCTGAGTGTGTAGGTGCACGCAGTTATGCAAAACTTGCAGAAGAGGTGATTCGTCGTGGCTAAAAATGCATTAGGAAAAGGACTTGGTGCTCTGCTGGGTGAAAATCCTGCAGCACAGGAAGAAGTAGCTGTTTCAACAGGTACTGCTGCCCCTAGCGGTGGACTTCACAATACATCCCTAAAAAGAACAAAGCTGCCTTCTGCAATCACAATGGAAGAAGACGGCAGTATGTGGATTGATCCGGCTCTTCTTAAGCCGAATCCAAAGCAGCCTCGTATTGAGTTCAATCAGAAACAGCTTGATGAACTTTGTGAATCAATCAAATCAAACGGAATTCTTCAGCCAATCATTATTGAAGATGCCGGCGATGGACAGTTTTATATTATCGCCGGTGAACGTCGTACCCGTGCCGCAAGAATGGCAGGGCTTACAAAGGTTCCTGTTCAGCTCCGCAAGTTTGATGAGCAGCAGAAACTCGAAATGGCACTTATTGAAAATATTCAGCGTGCCGACCTCAATCCAATAGAAGAAGCTACAGCATATTATAATCTTATTCAGATGGGAGACCTTAATCAGGAAGAAGTTGCAAAGAGAGTGGGTAAGGCCCGCGCAACTGTTGCAAACTCTATCCGCCTTCTTAAGCTCCCTTCAGACATTCAGCATGCACTTGTAACAGGTCAGATTACTTCTGGTCATGCACGTGCCCTGCTCATGGTAAAGAATGATGCAGATATGCGTGTTATGTTTGGTAAGATTGTAGGAAGCGGACTTTCCGTACGCGAAGCAGAAGCTCTCGCCGAAACCTACAATGGCGGCGGCCGCGCTGCAGCCAAAAAAGACGACAAAAAAGCTGTTAAGAAAGACCCTGATGTTCTTGCCTTTGAACAGGAACTCAGAAATATTTTTGGAACCCGCGACGTTTCCCTCAAGGGCGACATCAACAAAGGTTCCATCATAATCGGCTTTGACAATAAAAAAGACTTCGATAGAATCTACGAAGTCTTGATGAGTAAAAAATAAATCTCCTCCGGTGGTTGAGTAGGCCGAAGGCCGTATCGAAACCACCAGTAACACGGCATGTACGGTGGTTGAGTGATGCGAAGCATCGTATCGAAACCACCAGTAACACGGCATATATGGTGGTTGAGTGATGCGAAGCATCGTATCGAAACCACCTTTTTCCTTAAATTATATACTTTTCTTACAATTCTTTTCCTAAAAAAAACAAAGTCCTGTCTATATTATATGCAGGAGGACTTTATGAAACCATGTATGTACATACTTCAATGTAAGGACAATTCTTACTATGTTGGCAGTACCACTAACCTTCAAAAAAGAATTGAGGAACATAAACAAGGAATGGGGGCCAAATATACAAAGCATCGGTTACCAGTCAAACTTGTATATTATGAAGAATGTCAAAGTATAAAGGATGCATTTCTTCGTGAAAAACAGGTTCAAGGCTGGAGTCATAAAAAGCGACAGGCTTTAATAAACATGAAATTTGAATCTTTAAAAGGCTTGAGTAAAAAAGAGTTTAAAAAGAATAAGTAAATCAGCAGTGGTTTCGATACGGCACTTCGTGCCTACTCAACCACCGAATTTTTTAATTGCCGATGTGGTTTCGATACGCTTCGCTACTCAACCACCGTGTCAAATCATCTCCGGTGATTGAGTAGACCAAAGGCCGTATCGAAATCACATTTCTAATTCAATCCCAGGAACGCCTTACAGCACTCAAACATCTGACTGATGTCTTCCTTGCTTGTAATTTCCCATGGAGCGTGCATGCTCAAAACAGCAACACCGCCGTCCAAAACATCCATTCCATATTTTGCAGCGTGGTAGGCAATTGTTCCGCCGCCACCCTGATCAACCTTTCCGAGTTCTGCCATCTGATAGGTAACATTTGAGTCATACATAGCAGCGCGAACCTTTGCAATAAACTCTGGGTTAGCATCGCTTGCTCCAGACTTACCGCGGCTTCCTGTATATTTCTGGAAAGTAACACCGCCACCGAGCATGCTTGTATTATCCTTATCATAAAGATTTGCATTCATAGGATCGAAGGCTGCATTTACGTCGCTTGAAAGCATGTAGCTTCCTGCAAGACAGCGGCGCAATGTAAGGTCACTGTAGTTTGTGTCAGTAAGTGAAATGATTTCTGCAGTCATGTTTTCAAAAAGATTAGAAGCCATACCTGTTGCACCAACACTGCCAATCTCTTCTTTGTCTACACAAAGACAGCAGGTAGTTCTCTTTCCGGCATGGATTTCGAGCATAGCGGCAACAGAGCTGTAAGCACATGAGCGGTCGTCCTGTCCGTAGCCAAGAATCATTGAGCGGTCAAGACCCATGTCGCGGGCTTTTCCGGCCGGTACAATTTCAAGTTCAGCAGACTCAAAATCTTTTTCTTCGATATTGTACATTTCCTTTAAGAGGGCAAGAACAGTTTTCTTGCTCTTTTCTTTAAGGTCTTTCTTTTCTTCTTTTGTAAGATTTTCATCTTTTGGAGTTGGAGAAACAGAGCCCATAATTACATCAAGGTCTTCACCCTTAATAAAATCACTAGCCTTGTCCTTCATCTGTTCCTGTGCAAGGTGTGGAAGAATATCAGAAATACAGAATACTGGTTCATCCTGATTTTCACCAATCACAACTTTTACAACAGTTCCGTCTTTTTTTACAACTACACCGTGAATTGCCAGAGGAATTGTAGTCCACTGGTACTTTTTGATTCCGCCGTAGTAGTGAGTGTTCATGTAAGTAATGCAGTCTTTTTCATAGAAGGGATTCTGCTTTGCGTCGAGGCGAGGTGAGTCAATGTGGGCGCAAAGAATGTTCATTCCTTTTTCAATTGGTTCAAGACCGATTTCATAAAGGGCAACTGCCTTATTCATTTTTGTGATGTAAACTTTGTCTCCTGGCTTGAGCTTCTTGAATTTGGAAATGTTCTTGTAGCCTTTCTTTTCGGCCATCTTAATAATCTGCTCAACGCACTCGCGTTCAGTTTTTCCATTATTCAAAAAGTTTTTGTAATCTACGATTAATTGTTCGTTCATATAAAAATCTCCTTAAATTTTACCAACCGAATCTCTCTCGATAATTCCGCACTGTACAAAGCTGCGCTGCGGTTCAAAATCATCAGGATTATTAATCTGATTTAAAATGAGTTCTGCAGATTTTCTTCCAATGTCGTTGAGTGGAATTTCAACTGTTGTAAGTGCCGGCTTAAGATACTTTGAAATTGTACGGTTGTCATAACCCGCTACAGAAATATCTTTTCCAGGAACAAGATTTTTTTCATAAAGATAGTCATAAACTCCGGCAGCCATCAGGTCATTAAAACAGAAGACTGCGGTGTAGTCTGAACCTTCAAGAAGAGCCTTTGCGTTTTCATAACCGCTGTCACTGTCCCAGTTACCGTTTTTGATATCAGAATCTTTTACGGTAAGGTTGTGAGCCTTCATTGCTCTTTTAAAGCCTTCAAGACGACGTTCTGTATGAATATTGTTTTTAGTTCCTGCAATAACGGCTATTTTCTTATGGCCGTTTTCAATGAGATGTGTCGTAATATCACATGCAGCATTCGCATCATCAAATTCTACAGAGGAAATACCAGGCTGTTCTGTAAAAGCATAAGAAATAACAAGAGGTATATTCAGATTTTTTGGAATACACGAAATACATCTTGCATGACCTGCAACATAGATGATTCCATCAACTTTAATTGACTCAAATTCATCAATTGCCTGCTGTACAGACTCTTCATAACCTGTGTTGTGGTACCATTTTGTACCCCATTTTGAGTAAAAACGGAGGTTTTCAAGTATTGCCTTATACTTGTGTTCATCAAAATAAGACATGATGCCGTCTATAATGCCCGTTGAACTGAATTCAGTAAGATCGTCGATGATAATTCCGACAGAATTTGTTTTTGAGGCGCGTAACCCTCTCGCCATGTAATTAGGACGGTATCCTGTTTCTTTGATTACTTTTAAAACCCGTTCTTTTGTATGCTCTGAAACATTTGATTTTCCGTTAAGAATATTTGAAACTGTAGTGATAGATACGGAACATTTTTCAGCTATTTCTTTTAAGGTAACCATTTGTTTCTATTATAGCGTTAAAAGTAGACAACTGTCAAAATGTACTGTAAAATATTGGCTATGAAAAGGATATTATCAGTCTTATTTTGTTTGTTTGTTGGTGTGTCTGTTTATGCACAATCTGCAGATGTAATCACAAGTTTGCTTGAATCAAAAGAAGCTACTTTTGGTCAGGTATGTTATCTGGCTGCGGTTCAGGAAAACCTTATCAACGAAAATGATTCGTTCGAAACAGCAGTTCAGGCTTTGTTTGAAAACGGAATGATTCCAGATTTGGAAGATCCGGAAGCTCCAATTCCATTAATCGACATTGTGTATATTTATTCCCGTCTCTGGCCTATTAATGGAGGTCTTATGTACCGTATAACAAAAGGCTCTCCACGTTATGCATTTAAGCAGTTCCAGGCAGATGGTGTTTTGTCTTCAAAACAGGAACCATCAGATATTATTTCTGGAGCAAAGGCCTTGAGTATTTATACTTCCTGTGTAAATAAATACAGCGGTTTTGATATTAAATCAGTTTCAATGGAGAGTGAGTAACATGAAAAAGATAATCGTTTCAATCTTAGCCGCAACATGCGCTTTATCTTCATTAGCAGCTTTCACATGGAGCGGACTCATAGACAATAATACAAAGTTTTCTGCTAATAATGATTTTTCTGCCCTTGGTCTTAATCAGTCAAATGGAATATATCTTTCTGCTGCATCAAAATTGAATGAAAGCGGAACTCTTAGATTTAATGCAGAAGGTTTATACAAATATTATCTGGACTGCGACTTAAAGGAAGGCGAATCAACTTTTAAGAATATTGTAGATCTCGACCTTCTTAAGCTTACAGGAGAATTTTCTGTAGGAAATGGAGTGCTTGGTTTAAGCGCCGGCCGTTTCCAGTATTCAGATTTTTCTGGTGCAGTTTTTTCACAGGTAAGTGATGGTTTGTATCTGAACTATAATACTCAGAAAATTAAGGCTTCTTTGTATGGCGGTTATACAGGACTTTTGAATCGTTTGAATGTTTCAATGGTTGAAAATGAATACGACGAAGATGAAAATTTTTATGCACTTTGTCCTAAATATGTTCCTGTAACAGCTGATTTTGCTTACAAGGCTCTGCTTGGTTCAAATACAATTGGACTTCAGGCAGCAGGCTTTATTCCAGTAACAGATGATAATACCTTGAAAGGTTATGGTACTTTGATTTTGAATGGTTACCTTGGAAAGGTTGGCCTTTATGATGCACGTGTAACAGCCGGTACCGAAAAATTTGAAAACCTCATGCTTGATGCTAAACTCGACCTGAACTTCTTTATTGGTAAAGTTGCAATGGCTACAGTTGGCGGTGAGTATGTATCTGGCGATCAGGGACCTTTCGATCCTTTTGTTACAATTACTGCACGTTCTTTTGGATCTGCTCCTTTCTATAACGGCGGCATCATTCCTAAGGCAGGAATTACATTTGCAAGCAATAAACTGCTGGCAAGCCTTACAGAAAGAGTTGTAATTGCAATGCCAGCTGATGAAGCAAACTTAGATGGATTTGATACATCTGTAAATGTTACATATAAATTGTTCAGTGATGTTGTAATAGGTTGTGACATTGGTGCATATATCTGTACAGAAGTAGAAGAGAAGAGCAATTATTATGCAACAGTAAAAGCTTCTTTGGCATTCTAAAGCATACGGAGGAAGAAAATGAGAAAGATAAAGAGTTTATTGATTACCGCTGTTTTATTAGCTTTTGGAACAAGTGCGTTTGCGGCAGATGCTACAGTAACTTTTGTAAGTGGAAAGGTTGAAGTTCAGCGTAACGGTCAGTGGGTTGCACTTCAGAAAGGTGATACAGTTTCTAAATCAGAAACAATCAGTACAGGCTTCCAGTCTGAAGCAAAAATTAAACTTATGGAATCTGTATTGTATCTTGGTCCTGTAACCAGAGTAACTCTTGAAGAGCTGTCTGCTACAGAACAGAAAGATAATGTAAATGTTTATCTGAAAACTGGAACGACCCGTTCTCAGGTAAAGCATGTTGATAACAAACGTGTAAATTATCAGGTTCATACAGCCGTAGCCGTTGCGTCTTGCCGTGGTACTGGCTTTATTTTGGACGATTCAAATACCGTTGAGGTAACAGAAAATACAGTTGCAGTTGGAAGTTATGATCCAGCTGCTGAAGATGGTACAGAATTGGCAGAGTCTGATGAAAAAGTAGTAACCGATACTACTGACGAAACAGAGGAAGAAACTGATGAGTCTCTTTCTGATGATGGTGTAGTTCTTGTAAACGAAAATCAGACAGTTACAGTTTCAGATACAAGTCTGGTTTCTAACCCGGTAACTACTGTTCAGACTACTATTACAGAAATCGCAACTGCAGTAACAACAGCAGGTGCGCAGGAAGGCGAAGGTGGTGCAGGAGGAGCTGCGTTTACTCCAGTAGCAGGTGGTACCCCAGTAACAACAAGAAACGGAACCGAAACTGCTATAGTAATTGTAACCTTAGAGCTTCCTACAGAATAATGTGACAGAATAATTGAGCGTAATTACAGTTAAAAATCTGAATTTTAAATATCCGCAGAATGATAAAGCGGCCCTTTCCAATGTCTCGTTTGGCATTGAAAAGGGCTCTTATGTTGCTATAGTCGGTTATAACGGCTGCGGCAAAAGTACACTCGCACGTCTTATCTGCGGCCTTGAAGTACCAGATTCTGGTACAATCGAAATCGAAGAAAACAACAGAATTGGAATTGTTTTTCAGTCTCCAAAAGATCAGCTGGTAAGCGGAATTGTTTCGCGCGACACAGCCTTTGGTGCTCAGAACCTTGGCCTTAGTGAAGGCGAGGTTGAGCTTCGCGTAATTGAATCCTTGAACATTGTAGATATGCTGGACAGGGCGGGCTCTTCAACTTCTGCCTTGTCTCTTGGTCAGACTCAGAAGGTAGCCTTGAGCGGCGTGCTTGCTTTGCGTCCGGAGATTCTGATTTTAGATGAAGCAGTTTCTATGTTAGACCCGGAGTCTCGTAAAGAGATTCTGGAGTTTTTGCGCTACTGGCATAAGTGCGGTAATACCATTATTCAGATTACTCATGACATGGAAGTTCTTTCCGATGCAGACTGTGTAATTGGAATAGAAGAGGGCCAGGTATTTTATTACGGAACTCAGAAGGCCTTTTTAAGCAATGAAGAAAATGTAAAAAGAATCTGCGGTGAACCTTTGCCTCCCCGGTGGTTGAGTAGCCCAGAGGGCGTATCGAAACCATCGTTAGAAGATGTCGCACTTAAGCTGGAAAACGTATCGTACACTCATGACGCTGTCCACGGCGTATTCAATATAAATCTCTCCTTCCCCCGCGGCACTCTCACAGCCCTTACCGGTCCTTCCGGCGCGGGTAAATCTACACTGCTTGAAATCTGTTCGGGGCTGGCAATTCCTCAGGAAGGTAGTGTTTACTGTTCAAGTTCGCAACGCCCGGTTCTTGCCCAGCAAAATGCTCAGGCGGCGCTTTTTGAACCTTTTGCTGCAGACGATGTTGCCTTTGGACCTCGTAACAGCGGCATGAGTGGTAAGCCTCTTGTAGAACGCGTAAAGCAGTCTATGAATGCAGCAGCAATTCCTTTTGAACAGTTTGGTGAGCGTCGTACTTTTGAGCTTTCCGGCGGTGAACAGAGAAGACTTTCCATTGCAGGAATTCTTGCAATGGATTCAGATGTAATTTTATTTGATGAACCAACAGCAGGCCTGGACAGCCGAACCCGTAACGAAGTAATGGCAATGTTCCGCCGCCTTACAGACGAAGGAAAAACAGTAATCTTCAGCACTCACAAACGCGACGAAGCAGACTTTGCCGATCGCGAAATTGTAATCAAAGAGGGCACGGTGGTTGAGTGTCGCGAATCACCGGTGGTTGAGTGCGCTGCGGAGCAGCGCGTATCGAAACCGCAATCAAATGCGTTATCGGAACTTACCCCATCCGACTCCGCCACTCTCATCTCAGGTTTGAAAAAACTTTCTATGGGGCTCTCGCGTTCACAACGAAGAAAAACATCTCCTGTAGAAAAACTTTCTCCGGCTTTAAGAATTGTTTTGTTCTTTGCGCTTTTTGTTTTTTCTCTGGCAGTACGTCCGCTCTGGCTTTGTGCAGTTGCCTTAGTGGTGGGCGCGGTTTATGGACTTCTCTGCGGCTTTTCTCTGCGCCGCCTTCTTTCGGCCAGTCTTAAGATTCTGCCGTTCCTGCTTTTCTTCAGCATCTTCCAGATGATTTTCCATCCGGCTCTTCCAGGAGAAACTCACTTTACCGAATGGCGCTGGTTTATGGTAACTCCATCAAAACTGCTTTTCTGCCTTGCTGCAATTTTGCGAACAGACGCATCGCTTGCATGTATTTCGGGCTTTTTTGTTTCTACTCCAGAGTACGATCTTATGGACGGTCTCAACGTTTTACTCACACCGCTTCGTCTCTGCCGTGTTCCGGTTCGTTATTTAATTCTGATAATCGAAATCATCTTCAGATTTATTCCACTGCTTGTTGATGAAGCGGTTTCTATTTTGAAGACCCAGACAATAAGAGGCGGGCTTGGAAACGTAAAAGGCAAAATGGCAAAAATCCGCGCAGTAGTTCCGCTGATTGTTCCTCTTGTAATTCAGGCAATCAAACGTTCAGAAGCTCTGGCAGATGCAATCACAATGAGGTGTTTTAAATGACAAAACAGATAAACGGTTTCAAAAATGATTTTAAGTTATGCCCGATGTGCGGCAGTAAAAAAATCGAAAATCACGGAAACAGAAAATGGATCTGCCCGGACTGCGGCTTTGATCTTTACAACAATGTTGCTTCTGCAGTTGGTGTTGTGATTTATGATAAATACGATAATGTGCTTTTTGAAGTGCGTGCTAAAGAACCTCGCAAAGGCTTTATTGCCGTGCCGGGCGGTTTTGTAGATTTTGAAGAAAGTGCCGAAGAGGCCGTAGTCCGCGAATGCCGCGAAGAAATTGGTGTTCCTGTTGAAGGCGCTCACTTTCTCTGCACCGCTCCGAATACATATGAGTACAAAGGCATTGAATATAAAACCTGCGACATCTTCTTTACAGCAGCCCTACCACCTCAGTATGATTCAATAAACGATTTTATAAAAAGCCTCAAAGCTGAGGAGAGTGAGGTGGTTGCTTTTGAAGCAAGAAAGATTTCGTCAGAAGAAGATATAGAAAATCTGCCATTAGCTTTTGAGAGTGCCCGTCACACTTTAAAACGCTGGTTACAAAAACACCCGGTGGTTGAGTAGACGCGTAGCGTCGTATCGAAACCATAATAAAAATCGTAAGGAAAATATATGACTAAAACCATTCTGTTCACAATCATCCCCGCAGCCCTCATGCTCATAATTACAGTGAGTATGCCTTTCTACAGAGTAAAACTCATGAACGAGGCCGGCACAAAACGACTGGCGCTCGCCAAAAAAAGAGCTTTCCTTTCTTATTTTACTTCCGGTATAGCATTACTGTTACTGCTTCTCGCAATGAAACAGGATTTTGGAAAATTCAATTTCGTAATTCCCTATGGCGCCGTTCTCGCCCTTTATGTATCAATTAGAGAAAGTACCCTTTATCCAATAAACGGAGTCTACGAAAATCTTATTATAGTTGGCTCCGAAATCCTAAGATACAAAGACATAGAAAAAATCCTATCTGCTGAAGAAACCACCCACCCAGATTATGTCCTAATGATAAAACCCAAAAACAAAGACAAACCCCGCCAGCTAATCTTCGACAACGCCAACGAAGCCTCCGAAGTCAAAAAGCTTTTGGAAGAAAAAATGAATGTTTAATATATAGAATTATTAGGGAGTGAAAAGAATCTCAGATCAGTCTAAAAAAATATATTCTTGCGTGGAGTTATAAAAACTTAAAGAGAATTTGGCGCAAGGAAGCGGATTTGTGGGGCAAAATGACTTTGTGTGTGGCTGCCGCGAGAGCGGCAGTATAATAGTTTCTTTACCACACACAACGTCAAGCGCATTATTGCGCGTTTTTGACCTGCAAATACGCGCCCGGAAGCCAATTGACGCGGATAATTTATTCCACTTATGCTGATATATATTTTTTTAGATGTGTACTGAACCTATTGACAATCCATATTATCTTCTATATATTAAACATACATTTTTTCGGTGTGGTACCCAAGCGGTAAGGGACTGGTCTGCAAAACCATCATTGGTAGGTTCGACTCCTATCCACACCTCTGAAAGAACTTCTTCGGAAGTTCTTTTTTTTTGCCCGCAGCAATCTCCATAGGGAAATCCCCCGTCTTGACCCTAAATCCGCCATAAGATATTATTAATATGTTATTTCTGCAACGTGATTTGTATGAAATAATTCTCTGGAGAGTTCCTGCATTCCCGCAGGACGCCGAAGGGTTAGGAAAAAAGTGTGTATATTCCTGCAGACTGGCTTCTGATATCTCAGGCATAAAGGACGGAGTCATTTAAAGACGTTCTGTTTACTCTTTGGAGAGCTGCGAACTTTTAGTTCCGGCTCTTATTTTTTTTAAAGGATAAACAAAAAAATGTTTGAACAAATCCTTAACACAATTGATGACATTGTATGGGGAATCCCTACAATTGCTCTTATTCTGGTAACTGGTATCGTAATGACAATTGCCACACGCGGTATTCAGTTTACAAAGCTTGGCCGTGCTTTCAAAAGCATCTTCAAAGAAAACGAAGGTAAGGGAGAGCTTTCTGGCTTCTCTGCTCTTTGTACTGCACTTTCTGCAACTATCGGTACTGGTAACATTGTAGGTGTTGCTACTGCTATTCTTGCCGGTGGTCCTGGTGCTCTCTTCTGGATGTGGGTTGCAGCTCTCCTTGGAACTGCTACAAAGTATGCTGAGTGTATGCTTTCTATTAAATACCGCGAGGTTAAGGAAGATGGTCACGTTCTTGGTGGACCATTCTATGTAATCGAAAAGGGTATGGGTAAAAACTGGAAGTGGCTTGCTATTCTGTTTGCTATTTTCGGAACTCTCGTAGGTCTTTTTGGTATCGGTACATTTACTCAGGTAAACGGTATTTGTGGTGCAGTTCAGAACGCATTCGATGCAAATAAAGAACATATTGCTTTCACACTTTTTGGAAATGATTATACATGGGCTACAGTAATCGGTGGTGCAGTAATCACAATTGCTACAGCTCTCGTTGTAATTGGTGGTCTGAAACGTATCTCTAAGGTTGCAGAAAAGGTAGTTCCTGTAATGGCTATCATCTATGTATTCCTTGGTGTTTCTGTAATCATCATGAACGCTACAAGAGTACCAGCTGCTTTCGCTCTTATCTTCAAGGGTGCATTCGGTGTTGATACTGGTGTTAAGGCAATTGCAGGTGCTGCTGCCGGAACAATCATCCGCATGGCTATGCAGAAGGGTATTGCCCGCGGTATCTTCTCTAATGAGGCTGGCCTTGGATCTGCTCCAATCGCCGCTGCTGCCGTTCAGACAGAAGAGCCTGTTGAGCAGGGTATGGTAAACATGACTGGTACAGTAATTGATACTCTTATCATCTGTACAATGACTGGTCTTTCAATCGTTCTTGCTGGTGGTGATGTATGGAACTCTGGTGCAACTGGAGCTGCTCTTACTTCACGCGCTTTCTCTGCAATCCTCGGCGGTGACAACATTTCTGTTCAGTTCCTTCTCATGCTCTGTCTCGTATTCTTCGCTTTCACAACAATTCTTGGCTGGGACTACTACTCAGAAAAATGTCTTGAATATTTGACTGGCGGAAACATGACTGTAGTTAAGGTTTACCGCTGGCTTTACATCATCGCTGTTGCTATCGGACCTTACATGACAATTTCTGCAGTATGGACTATTGCTGATATCACTAATGGTTTGATGGCTATTCCTAACTGTATCTCTCTGATTGTTTTGAGCGGTCTTGTTGCTAAGGAAACTAAGGCTTACTTTGATAAGTATCCAACTCTCTAATTAACAATTCGGTCATAGAGATTTATAAAGACGTCACTGCGGTAAACGTGGTGACGTTTTTTTATTTGACGAATATTTTTCTACAAGGTTATAATAATAGAATAAAAACACAGCCAATATTCCGTAATAAGGAGAAGTCAATGAAATTAAAGATTTCAGGATTGCTTTTGGTTGCTGCTTTATTGTTTGTTTCTTGCGGTAGTGCTACTCAAAGCGGCGAGGGCTCTATTACTTTAGATGCCGGTAAGGTTGCAAGATATCTTGGTCGTAGTATTACAGCTTCACAAGTTGTTAATTCATCTATCAACTTTAGTATTTCCGAAACAGATTACAAGTCTCTTGTTTCTTATGGAATGATAATCAAGGTTTCGACTTCTGGTGATTATTCTGAAAGTGTTGAAAAGCAATATACTAAGAAATTGGACGAGTGTGAGACAGAAGAAGAGATTTCTGCTGCAATGGAAGAGTTTTACGGTAATGCGTCGGGCTCTCCTGTTACCATAGAAGGCATTCCTATTGGTTCAAGAATCCGTGTAAATGTAAAACTAACCTTTGGTGAGATTTTAGATGAAGAAACTTTCCGTAAAATAATGCGTGAAAATGGTCTTCCTGAATCATACATAGAAACTGCCTTAGAATCTATGCGCAAACAAGTAGAAGAGAGTCAAATCTCCATAGACGGTTCTTCCGAACTATTTGTTGTAAAATCTGGGGTTAATCGTATAACCATAAAAGTGAATGGAGACGCAGGTTTTGGATTTGATAATGAAGATGATGACGGAAATATAAACATTGTTTTATATACAAAAATAAGTGGAGCAAATAGTGGAAATGGGCTTTTTGTATATACTATGATTGATGACCAACTTTCTAATGGTAATCAATATATAAATGGTGACTTTGTAGATTTTGGTACAACAAATGATGGTTATGTATATTATATAGTAAAAGAAAGCTCTCGTAATTATCTATATAGAGTTAATCCACAAACAGAGCCTACACCGTATTATGTAACCAATAATATAACATCAAATTCACCAGGTATATATGTTGAAGAATCGAAAGATGTTGTGTTCTTTGGTGCACTTGATGAAAATTATTATTACATAGAAGACTGGCCATTATCTATCCCTGCGTTGACTATTAATCGAGTGGTAAAAGATACCAATGGAGACAATTATGAGTTTTGTTGGGATGGCGACGAAGATATTGATCCTGAAAACGGAGTTCAAGAATTTAGTAATATCTTTGATTTTGCAGTTAAGCTTGGAGAAAAAACAGAAACGGAAAACAATGGCCTAAAAACAGTTGTCTATAATGATTCAGCTATTTATATGGCGGCTTTGTTACGTACAGGAGATGAATGGAGTGGATATACATGCAATATTGGTATAATCAAACTTCCTATGACATATACAATAAATCAAATTTCGACAAGTGAAATCGATACAACAATGATTATGGATAATGAAAATTTATCTTTCATTTATCTATCTAATGCCGGAGTAACATTACCATATGATGGATATAGTTCAAATTATTATACAGTGACTGATATGTATGTTACTGGGAATGAATTATATGTGTTAGTTTCAAGCAATACAATGATGCCTACGGAAGAGGGACCTGTTGAGTCGTATCCTTATGATTTTCCTGTTTATTCATTTGGATCTATTGTAAAAGTCAATCTTTCGAATTTTTCAAATTCTGGAGTTACGCAGTATGGTTGTCCCGGAATAACGGAAATTCAAATGCCTCAAATAGATCAATATGATGGAACTGAAACTGGAAATATAATCAATTTTCAGATAAGACAGCCAGTTTCAGAGTTTGCAAATACCTTATTTAATCCAAGAAAAATTATTGCAGTAAAACCAAAGGATCTTGTAATTGCTGATGATGGAATTATTTACTATAAGGATAATAATGATTTTTGCTATAGAAATATCGATAGAATGGTTGTTTTTTCTAAAAGAACATCTGAGTTAAAGGCATATACCTTAAATACAAGTGAAGTTATTCAGTTTGAAAAGAATGATACATCTGATATAACTTTTTCTATTCAAGGAACAGGTTATGCTTCTGGAGCACCTTGCCAATACAGACCATAATTAAAATCCATCAAATGGGCGGGTGCTTTTAGTATCCCGCCTTTTTTTTTCTTGTAATTTTTCAAGTGCGAAGTAAAATTAATATAGATGAACAAGAAAAAGAAAAGAATTGATATATCTGTTTGCATTCCGGTTTATAACACTGAAAGGTATCTTTCGCAGTGTCTGGATAGTATTATAGCACAAAATTTTGAAGGCATGGTTGAAGTGCTTGTTTTAAGTGATGCGAGTCCAGGAAAGGATGATCAAGGGCGTAGTGCAGAAAAAATTGTAAAGGAATTTAAGAAGAAGGTACGAAATAAGTTTAGACTGACAGGATCTTCGTTTGGAGTAACAAAGAGGGCTTTTGTGTCAACTATTTCAGTTCGCTATTTACAGAATTCTCAGACCCTTGCACTTATTGAAACCAGACGTAGGTTGGTGAATGAAGCGAGTGGACAATATATTTATATGCTTGATTCTGATGATTTTTTGCCTCAGGGTGCTCTTGCAGTTCTTTATAAGACAGCAGTTGTAAATGATACAGATATTGTTCAAGGGGACTGTTTTACTCTGGATGCAGAAGGAAAAAAACATGTTGAGAGTAGTAATGAGTTTCATCCTTATGAAGGTAAATTAGAAGGAAAAGATATATTTGAAGGTTGTTTTCTAGTACATAAATATCGCCCAGTTATTACAGCAAAGTTAATTCGATTGGATGTGTACCAAAAAGCTTTTACAGAAATTCCTTATATACGAGTGCATATGGCAGAAGAAGTGATTCAATATTTTTTTATTGCATTGCTTTCTAAGAAGTATGTTGGAATAAAAGAGCCGGTATATAATTACAGAATTGGTGTCGGCATTACGACAAGAAATATTTTTGATATTGAAGAGTGGCGTAAAATTTGTTCAACTGCATCTGTAATTACAGCGCTTTATGCTTGGGTTGAAGAAAAGAAACTAGTAACGGGAAATAATCCTCTTGATGAAGAAGAGATGACTGCCTTACAAAAAATTGCAAAAGCGTATTGCATAGATAATGTAAAACAGTTGCGAAATAATGTTGTACCAGATCTTTACGACGATGCTCATAAAATGCTCTGTGATTACTGGGGTGAAGAAGCTGTTAAAAATACTGAAGAATTCTTAGATAGAAATAAATAATTGTCAGTTTGACGGAAATATGCGGGGGGGGTATAATAGAAGAAAGTTGTTCTAAAGGTGATGAGTTTAATGAAAAAGCACGTTTCTATTGTAATTTTTTTATTTTCACTTTTTCTTTCTTCATGTGGCGGTATTACAGAAACAGGAGAAGGTTCAATTTCTTTTGATGCAGGACAGATAAGCAGGACTCTGACGCGCAATGTGACTGAAGATGAAAAAGATTCATTAATAACTCTGGAGCTTGCTACAATTGGAGATTATGTAACAAGTGTTAAAAAGACCTTTACGCGAAAAGATGAAAATCCTACAGTTACATTAGATAATATTCCTGTTGGTTCACAAATCAGAGTAAAGGTAATTCTTTTTTATGGGCCAGCTGAAAAGCAGAAAATTTTAGAAGGTCTTTCTGATGAGTTTACTGTAATGCGTGGTGAAAACAAAGTTACAGTTAAGCTTAAAGGAAGTGGAAACGGCAATAACGACGAGGAAGTTTCCACAGATATTATTCTTTACAATAAGGTTGATCCTGGTGAAGACCCGAATGTAACTGAAGCAAATTATGCTCTTTACAGATTCAATAATGCTGTTTATTCTGGACAAACAAATCAAACTCCAAAGAATGCTTATTCCCAGAGCTCAAAATTTACAGACTTTGTGGTAGGTTTAGATAATAAGATTTATTATACAAATGGAAGCGACCTTTATTGCGATAATGAAAGAATTGCGGAAATAGCTTTAGATAGTCATTATGATCCTGCATATCCATCAAATATTTGTATATCAGATAATGCCAAGGCTTTATTTTATATGGATGGACAAACTGAATATAGCCTTACTTTTGGTGCTTATGACTTAGAATATGGAGTAAATTCAAATGCTGTAGATTATGATCATTATGATATAACAGAATATACTTGTTATGTTATCAGATATACTGTATCGCTTGTTTATGAAGGGGAAACACAATCTGAAGGAACAGTTGTAAAGACATATAAAGGTTTTCTATATCTTTATTGTGGAACCTTCAATAATAAAAAAACATTTATGAAAGTTCCAATGACGTATGAAAAAATTGTTGATACAAGTGAAAATACAAAAGCTGTTTCAATATCATTCGATGGCGAAGGTCCGGAATATTTTGATTTAGATGATTATTTTCCAGAATTTACGTCTTATGATATGACAGATATGACTATTCAGGATGGAGTTTTGTATGCACTTTTGAATTATAGATCAATTCAAACATCTGCTTCATTTAACAGTGATTTAACAGTCAGTATAAAGAGCGCTATTATTACGATTGATCTTGATGACTTTGGAGCTGGATGTGCTGTTATTGGACAAATGCAAACAAGTTCAGATGAAGATATAATCAATTTGCTGACTTTAGGGACTACTGGTCATTATGGTAAATTTATGCAGCCTGAGAACGAGAACGGTTTATTTGGTTTACAAAAATTTGTAGCTGTAAAACCAAAGAAACTTGTGATGGCGGAAGATGGAATTTTCTTTTATAAAGATGGTGATGAGTATAAATATAAGAATATAAATAGAATCAGGGAGTATGATATAGAACATGATACTTTTGAGACCTATTCATTAAAAACTAATACCCTGATAAATTTTGATAATGAAGAAGAAGGTGATTTAGTATTTAGATATAATACTGGCACTGCTAGTGATGAGTGGCACGATGCTGCAACATTTACAGAAGCCCAGTAGTCGACTTGCCCCACTTCCTAAAAAGCCAATAATCTGATATATTCTAATTATCCCACTATATAAAGAGGTTAGATATGCCTTATACAGAACCAACAAGTCTTGCGATTGTTGCGTGTCCTGGTGGCGAAGCTTTCGCCAATGAAGTCATAACGCACCTTAAACACATGTACAAACACCGCTTCACTTTGAAGAACGATGTATTGTCAAAGCGTTATGAGCTGAGTAAAGAAGAGCTTGTGAACAGAATCAATCTGCAGAATGATTTGCAGACGTCTGATCTGTGCATAAGAGGTGCTACGGATAAGTATAGACCGCCCGTATTCAAAGTAAACGCGCGCTTTACTTATTTTGCCAATGGTGAGGTGAAAACTGAATTGTTGGAAACAGTCCGCGGAAAAGATGTTTTCATTTTCCAGGATGTTGAAAACCATGAGGTGCTTTCACTTAACGGTGGTGCAAACAAAGTTAAGATGACTGTAAATGATCATCTTGTTTCACTACTCGTAACAATTGATGCTGTGCGAATTGCCGGTGCTGAAAAAATCACTCTGGTTGTTCCTGCATATCCATATGCACGTCAGCATAAGAGAAAGGGCCGTGAAGGTCTTACTGCGAGTCTGCTTGCCCACATTTATGAAATGCAGGGTGTGGACAGAATCATCACTCTTGACCTGCATTCCCGTGAAATTGTAAATGCATTCTCATCTTGTAATCTTGATAACCTGCATGCAAGCTATCAGATTATTCGTGAATTGAGTAAGATTGTTGATTTGACTGGTAAAACTGAAGATATGGTAATCGTATCTCCTGATACTGGTGCGATCGATAGAAATAAATTTTATGCCAGCGGTTTGAAGTTGCCGCTCGCTATGATCTATAAAGAGCGCGATTACTCTATTGTAACTCAGGACGCTCATTCTACTAACATTAAGTCTGTTAAGTTGCTTGGTGATGTTAAAGGTAAGGTTGCATTCCTTGCTGATGATATGCTGGGTACTGGTGGAACTTTGCTTAAGGCTATGGAGTTCCTTAAGAACGAAGGTGCTACAAAAGTTATTTGTGCAATTTCGCTCCCATTCTTTACAGGCGATGCTATTAAGAACTTTGATGAAGCTTATGAAAAGGGATTGTTCTACCGCATTATCGGTACTAACGCCGTTTATCACGAAGAGCTTCTTAAACGTGAATGGTATATCAGCACTGATGTAAGCGGTCTGTTTGCAAACGTAATTACCCGCATCCACTACAATCAGTCGCTGAGCGAACTGCTTGATAACCGTAACATTATCGAGAAGGTCGTAAAGCACGAATAATGTCTGACGCCATACTTTGTGTGGACATTGGGACGACCTCGCTTAAGGCGGCTCTTGTAACTGCTGATGGCGAGGTCGCTTCTTTTTGTTCCGTTCCAATTGAAGATTCTCCAAATCCTGCGGGCTCAAAAAACGAGTTTGCCGCAAGCCTCTGGTATGGTGCATTTTATCAGGCTGTGAAGGAACTGAAAAATCAGCTTCCTGTGACCACAATTGAAAAAATTGTGATTTCCGGTAATGGGCCTACTGTTGTTAGTGATAGCGGTTATACGGTTTTCTGGAATGAAGATTTTTCTGATATAGAAATTCCTGATGATGCCGAAGTTCAAAAATCACTTTTTGTGCCAAAGCTTCTTGCTCTGAAAAAACGCGCTCCAAAAATCTATAAAAAATCCCGAAAGATTTTTTCTGGTCCTGAATATCTGATTTATGTTCTTACAGGCGCGGCTGTTACCATATTGCCCGAAGAACGATTTAAGCCTGCATACTGGAATGAACAGGTTTGCAAAACTTGTGGAATTGATTATAAAAAGTTGCCGCCTTTTGTTGGAATAGGGAATGTTTGCGGCACAATGCATAAACAGATTGCAGCAAAACTAAGTTGCTGCGGAACGAATCTCCGTTTTTCACTGAATTGTCAGGTAATCGCCGGTGGTCCTGACTTTATTGTGGCTCTTATTGGAACCGGAACTCTGCGGGCTGGACGCCTTTGCGACCGCTGCGGCAGTTCAGAAGGACTTAATTTTTGTACAGACCGGCCTGTTACCGGAGAAGACCTTAGGACTCTTCCTTCTGTAATTCCGGGGTTATGGAATGTTTCTTATTTGATTCCAGACAGCGGTGAGCTTTCTGAGGAAGAACGCTTGAATGCAGTAGAGAAAGGAATAAATACACTTAAAGCGGCAGCCAGTGCTGCGGGAATCAGTTTTCCTTCAGAAATGGCAGTTACCGGCGGGCAGACGAATGATGAACTTCTGCTTAAAGAAAAAGCTCAGCGCCTTAATATGAAAATTCTTCGTCCCCGCGATAATCACTTTGTTCACAGTGAACTTTTGGGCGATGCCTGTGCCGGCTATTTAAACACCGGAAAGTATAGATCACTTCAGGAAGTGTCTGAGCATATTGTAAAACTGGAGCCTTATGAAAATCTATAAAATCCCGACAGAACTCAAAGCCTTCATTTTTGATATTGACTCAACTCTGTATACAAACCAGGCTTATGCCTTTGAGCAGGTGGACTGTCAGGTTCGCCAGTTTGCCAAAGAGCGTGGAATTACTGCAGACGAAGCACGCCGTATGGTTGCCGACTACCGTAAAAAGTTTGCGGCCGAGCACAACGGAAGTAAGGTGAGTCTTGGTAACACTCTGCTTGCTTTTGGCGTGCCTATTGAGCAGAGCGTTCAGTGGAGACGCGAACTTCTTGAACCTGCAGATTTCCTTGGTCGCGACGAGCAGCTTATTGAAACTCTGAAAATCCTGCAGTCAAAATATAAATTGATTTGTGTTACAAATAATCCGGTTCTTCCTGCCCGTAAAACTCTGGAAGCCATTGGTGTTTCTGAATTCTTCCCAGACATTGTAGGGCTTGATACCTGCTTAAAGTCTAAACCTGCTTTAGAACCTTTCCAGACAGCAGTAGAACGGCTTGGAGAGGGCATAAAGGCCGAAAACTGCCTTGCTGTGGGTGACCGCTACGACATGGATATTGCCTTACCGCTTGAAATGGGCATGGGCGGAATTTTAGTGAGTGGTGTAGAAGAAGTATACCAAATTTCTAAAAGTGTGTTATAATATATAATAGAATGAAAACGCGACCGTTTCTTTCAAACATTGAATTGACAAATGATGGACAGCTTTCTCTCTTTTTCATTGGAACTGGAAATGCCTTTACTAAAACCGCGTTTCAGACAAACCTTCTGCTGATTAAAGGAAAAGAACATCTTTTGATTGATTGCGGAACACTTTGTTCTTATGCGTTTGAAAATCTTTACAATGGAAAGATAACAGATATCAAGAATCTCCTTCTTACTCATCCTCATGCAGACCACATTGGTGGTGTTGAGGAAATGGCGCTTGCTGGTAAATATATTACAAAGCAGAAAATCAATCTGATTATTAATGATGAATTTAAAAAGTTGCTTTGGAATCAGTCTTTGCGCGGTGGTATTCAGTATAGCGAAGAAGGTAAGATGACTTTTGATGATTACTTTGTTCAGATGAAGCCAGCTTTGATTCAGAAAAAGCCTTTTGAGATGTATGAGATTAATGCTTTTAATATGAATCTTAAGCTTTTTAGAACAAAGCACGTTACTACCAGAAAGGATTCATTGAAGAATTCTCAAATATCCTATGGACTGATTATTGATGATAGGATATTATTTACAGCCGACACTCAATTTAATCAACCGCAGTTAAAATTCCTGCTTGAAAAATATCGAAATATTGAAGTTATATTCCACGACTGTGATATTAAAGGTTTTTCACGAGGCGTACACGCTGCCTACGATGAGCTGAGCACCCTGCCTCCTGAGATTCGCGCAAAAACATATCTTTGCCACTATTCTGAGGCGGTAAGCACTATAGACGCTCTTGTAGACGGTTTCGCGGGACTAGCGAAACATTGGGTGTATTACGATTTTTAGGTCCTGTCAAAAGGTAGTGCGTTCGAATCGCGACTTGACCGTGATTATGCGATTCGAATATTGGACTATTTATTCTGACCCCGTAGCTCAGTTGGATAGAGCATCCGCCTCCTAAGCGGAAGGTCGTGCGTTCGAATCGCATCGGAGTCATATATATTTTTAAAACGGAGTTTGTTATGAAAAAGTTGTTGGTGGCTTCAGCTAATCAGGAAGTGCTTGGAGTTGTTAAAAGTGCTTGTTTGAATTATACGGATTATTTTGAACCAATCTTTTGTCCGGAAACTGATGAGGCACTGAGCTTTGTTGATTATGAACTCCCGGAAATCAAAATCCTTGACTTTACATCTGCTGAAATAAACTGTCATGCAATTCTAAAAGCAATCAGTTCTGACCCTTGGCTTCATAACGGTGGAATTATTGCAATTGCATCAAGTCCTTCTGAAGCTCAGAAAATTGAAGATCTTAAGGATCCAAACATTCTGATTGTTCAGACTCTCTATACTTTTAAGCAAAATTTTGACGGACTCTTGCGAAGTCTTATCCGCAATCAGCAGTTCCTTTTTAATCGTGGTATGCAGGACCGCATTGGTTCTGAAGAAAAGGGCTTTTTTGTCTGCGATAATAATCCTATGGATATCCGCCTTTATACCGGCTTCCTTGTAAATTATCTGTACTGTACAAACCGTATTGATGATGACGGCCGTTTTGCCCTTCAGTCTACTTTGATGGAGCTTCTTACAAATGCACTTGAGCACGGTAACTGTGGAATCTCTTATGAAGAAAAATCTGAATGGCTGAACAAAGGTGGAATCATTCTTGATTTGATTGACAAGAAGCTTCGTATGCCTGAATATGCAGACCGCAAAATCCACATTGAATACGAAATTGGAAAAGAAAAATCTACTTTTGTAATTAAGGATGATGGCGAGGGCTTTGACTGGAGATCAAGACTTTCTGATGATACTCCAGGTGTTGAAGAAGCTCACGGTCGTGGAATTGCACTTTCAAAATCTCTTGTTTCTGATTTGCGCTATAACGATAAGGGAAATGAAGTTTCTTTTGATATTCAGAATATCAGAAACGTTTCGAACACAGTTCCTGGAATCATGATTCCGTTTAAGGCTGTTGAATACAAGAAGCACGATATTGTCTGCCGCCAGAATGAGCCTTCTAATGATTTGTACTTTATTGTTTCTGGCCGTTACGGTGTATACGCTAACCGCAAGCTGATTTCGGTGCTTACTCCAAATGATATGTTTATTGGTGAAATGGCCTTTCTTTTGAATGACCGCCGTTCTGCAACAATTATGGCGGCAGAAGATGGAAAGCTGATTCGTATTCCAAAGACTATGTTCTTAAATTTAATAAGGAAGAATCCGCATTACGGACTCTTCCTTTCAAAGCTGCTTGCACAGCGTGTAATCCGACAGAACCGAAGAACTCTTCAACTGTCGGCAGAAATTGCACAGTTGAAAGGGCAGAAATAAAGATGGTTTCGATACACTTCACTTCGTGAAGCACTCAACCACCGTTACATCGACGGTGGTTGAGTAGGCCGAAGGCCGTATCGAAACCACTAGAACAAGCCGCTGATTACTCCATTATCATCCACATCAATCTCAAGTGCGGCCGGTGCCTTTGGAAGACCTGGCATTGTCATGATGTCGCCGGCAAGTGCTACTACAAAGCCTGCACCTGCGTACAGCTGAACGTCGCGAACCGGGAAGGTGTATCCGCTTGGAGCACCAATCAGTTTTGGATCATGGCTGATAGAGTTCTGTGTTTTTGCGATACAAACCGGGAGCTTGCCGTATCCAGCATCTTCAAATGCCTTGAGCTTTTTGAGTGCTGCTGAGTCAAACTCAACGTCTGCGGCGCGGTAAATCTCTTTAGCAATCTTTCTGATTTTGTCTGCGAGCGGAAGGTCGAGCTCGTAAAGAGGGTGGTAGTCTGCTTTTCCGCTGTCTGCAATTTCAACAACTGCGCGGGCAAGCTCCTGTGCACCTTCTCCGCCTTTTCCCCAGCCTTCTGTAAGAACAGCCTGAGAACCTGCGTCGCGGCAAAGCTTTTCGATAAGAGCAATTTCTTCATCTGAGTCTGTAATAAACTTGTTAATAGCAACTACAGCCGGGAGTCCGAACTTTGCAATGTTTTCAATATGAGTCTTGAGGTTAGCAAATCCTTTTTCAAGGGCTGCTGTATCTGGCTTGCTGAGGTCTGCTTTAGCAACGCCACCGTGCATCTTGAGCGCGCGGATTGTAGCAACAATTACAACTGCACTTGGCTTAAGACCTGCAGCGCGGCACTTGATGTCAAGGAACTTTTCAGCTCCAAGATCTGCGGCAAAGCCTGCTTCTGTTACAACATAGTCACCTGTAGCAAGTGCACACAAAGTAGCGTTTACACTGTTACAGCCGTGAGCAATATTTGCAAAAGGTCCGCCATGAACAAAGGCAGGATTCTTTTCGAGAGTCTGTACGATATTAGGTTTAATTACATCTTTAAGAAGGGCAGCAATAGCGCCAGTGCACTTAAGCTGACCAAAGGTAACATTTTCGCGTGCATAGTTCTGACCAATTACGATGCGGTCAATGCGCTCTTTAAGCTCGCTGATTGTGCGGCTTAAACAAACAATTGCCATAATCTCAGAAGCTACAGCAATTGAGAAGTGGTCTTCGCGAGGAACTCCCTGAAGTCGTCCACCCAGACCAATTGTGATATTGCGGAGAGCGCGGTCATTTAAGTCTACGCAGCGCTTCCATGAAATAGTGCGTGGGTCAATTCCAAGTTCATTGCCCTGCTGAAGGTGGTTATCAATAAGAGCTGCAATCAGGTTATTTGCAATTGAGATTGCGTGAATGTCGCCTGTAAAGTGAAGGTTGATGTCTTCCATTGGAACAATCTGAGCGTATCCACCGCCACAGGCACCGCCCTTTACACCAAAGCAAGGTCCAAGGCTAGGCTCACGAAGGGCAACAACAGTTTTCTTTCCGATTTTATTAAGTCCGTCTGCAAGTCCAATGCTTACAGTAGATTTTCCTTCTCCAGCTGGAGTAGGTGTAACAGCAGTAACAAGAATCAGTTTACCTGGCTTAGATTCAGCCTTTTCCTGCAAGGCGCGAAGTTCATCAAAAGTAATCTTAGCCTTATAAGGTCCATAATTTTCAAGCTTGTCTGCAGAGATTCCAATTTTTGCGGCCACATCAGCCACCGGAATCATCTTATTTTTCTGAGCAATTTCGATATCTGTCATAAAACAGATTTTAACTGATATGAGTGGGTTAAACAAGACCACTCATATCATTGCATATTTTTAGTTACTATATTCGTCTGTTATCCACTGCCAGTAGCCGCTTTTGTAATTGATTTTTGTGAAGCTTACATCCCGTGGAAGCGGTACTGAGCTGTCCTCTTGAATATAATATCCATCAAAAGCTTGGATAGCAAAAAGTGCTTCTTTAGGATTTTTTGTGGTGTCTTCGTTAAGTAAAACAGCCCTTACATGCTCAATTAAAAGCTCTGCTGGAATTGCATATCCTTCTTCATAAGAATATCCATCTTCACAGGTATTGGTATTTAAATCCTTCATGTGTTCGCCAGCTTTTGCAGTGTAAAATGCATATACAGCTTTATACTTAGTGTCATACCAAACGTCACCTGGTTCCTCTGGAGTCTTAGGAGTTTCTGGTTGCACCACTGGTTCTTCGGCAGGCTCTGGTGTAGCAGGAGCCGAATGCTTACAGCCAGCCATTGTTAATAGTAAAGTAGAAAAAAGAACAAAAGAAATCTTCTTCACTTTTTGAATTTTCATAATTTTACCTCTCATTTTTTTATTATTTATAATAAGGGGATATTATAAATAATGCAAATTAATAAGAATTTATAAATTTAAAATATAATTTTTTTTGAATTAAAATTATGGTAAAGTAAATGCAGCGTTTATTTGAAAATCTTCGGATCTCCCCTTATAATAAAAAAAATGAGGATAAAAAAATGGATGAACAATTAAAAGAAAAAGTTAGAGTAAAGGCAATGAGTTCCCTGCTTCACCGCAATGTGCTTGGAGCTCTTGGAATGCTGCTTCCTGTGTTCAGTATTATTGGCGGGCTTTTTGTTCGTAACAAGCCTGAGTCGTGGTGGTATTCAATCAGCGTAACTTATTATATCACGCCGGCCCTTCCGATAATTCTTGGATCCTGTGGAATCTTTCTTTTGTGTTACAGATCTTATGAAAAAATCGATACGATTATAAATGTTCTTTCGGGCATTTTTGCTTTTGGTGTTGTGCTCTTTCCTTGTGCAAACCCTTATGGTATTGGACGTGTAGGATATTTTCAGCTTCCTGTTGGCGTTTCAGATATAATTCACTGTGCAAGTGCAATGATTCTTTTTGCACTTCTGGCTTTCAATATCGGCTGGCTTTTTACACGCGGTCAGAATGATTTGAATAATAAGATTTACAGAATCTGTTCTTATTCAATGATTGCAATTATGGGCCTTTTCTTCGTTGTGATTATTGCAGGATTTTTCGGACTCAATTATCCAAAATGGCTTACAATGGTTGTTGAGGCGGCTCTTCTGCTTTTATTCGGATTTGCGTGGCTTGTAAAAGGTAAACTGTTTAGGTTTAATTAGTTGCTCAGCTTATCCAGATCGTCGTCGTAAAGCTCTTTATATTCGCCCGGTTTAAGATTGGGATCAAGTTCAAGCCTTCCCATGGAGATTCTCTTGAGGAAGGCTATTTTATTTCCAACAGCAATAAACATTCTCTTTACCTGATGGTATTTGCCCTCATAAATTGTGAGATGAGCGGTTGAGTCATCCAGCCAGGTGATTTGAGCAGGCTCTGCGGTAAACGGCGGGTCGTTGTCATCCGGACCGCATTCGATACCGGCTTTGAACTGCGCGGTAATTTCTGCCTGGTGCTCGGGAGTCTCGGGATGCTCCAGGCAACACAGATATGTTTTATTGATGTGATTTTTTGGGGATATGAGCCGGTGAGTAAGTTCTCCATCAGTTGTAAAAAGAAGGAGCCCTTCTGTATCCATATCCAGGCGGCCAACAAGATGAAGTTTATCTGCAAGATACGGAGTGCGGTAACTGTCATCGAGTAAATCAAAAACAGTCTGATGTTCTCCGTCTTTATTTGAAGATACAACGTGCTGAGGCTTATTCATCATCAGATAAACATGCTGATGAAGATTTACTTCTTCACCGTCTACACTGATTGTGTCATTATCCGGGTCTATCTGAGTTGAAGGATCATAAGTGCGGCTGCCGTTTACGAGGACTTCGTACTTGCGCATAATCTTTCTGATATCTTTGCGCGAGCCAAAGCCTTCGTGAGATAATAATTTGTCCAGACGTTCTTTTGACATAAGCCGAGTTCTGCGGTGGTTTCGACAAGCTCAACCACCGTACTTTTTGTCTATTTTCTTTCCATGAGCGGAATAAAGTCGCGCTCTTTTGAAATATTCTTGTAAGCAGGACGGTAGATACGGCCACCGCTGACAATTTCCTCAATACGGTGAGCAGACCATCCGGCAATACGAGAAATTGCGAAGATTGGTGTAAACAGCTCGCGAGGAATGTTGAGCATTGTGTAAACAAAGCCAGAGTAGAAGTCAACGTTTGCACAAACACGCTTATCTGAATGGTGAACTTCCTGAATGATAGAAGGTGCAACCTTTTCAATTAAATCATACAAAGCAAACTCTTCCATGCAGTCCTTTTCTTTAGCAAGCTGTTTAGCCTTTGCCTTGAGAAGAACTTCACGAGGGTCGCTGATTGTATAAACTGCGTGTCCCATACCGTAAACAAGACCAGAATGGTCGAAAGCTTCTTTTGTAGCAATCTTCTTGATATAAGCAGAAACTTCTTTTTCGCTTGTCCAGTCTTTTACGTTTGCCTTAATGTCGTCCATCATTTCTACAACGCGAATGTTTGCACCACCATGGCGGCGTCCCTTAAGAGAACCTACAGCGGCTGCCATTGCAGAATAAGTATCTGTGTCGGCAGAAGAAACAACGTGAACTGTAAGAGAAGAGTTGTTACCACCACCGTGCTCAGCATGCAGAATCAAAGCAAGGTCGAGAATCTCTGCCTCAAGGCGTGTGTACTGCTTGTCTGAGCGGATAAGACGCAGGAAGTTTTCTGCAGTAGAAAGCTCTGGCTTTGGATTATGAATAAACAAAGATTTATTGTCGTAATAGCGGCGCTTTGCCTGATAGCCGTAAGCAGCAAGAGTAGAGAAGCGGGCAATCAGATGAATGCACTGCTTGATGTTATTTGCAACGCTGCGGTTTTCAGGATCATCATCATAAGAATAGCTTGCAAGAACACCGCGGGCCATCTTGTTCATGATGTCGTTTGAAGGAGCCTTCATAATCATGTCTTCGGTAAAGTTTGAAGGAAGAACACGGCATTCTCCAAGATATTTTGAGAAGGCTTCGAGTTTATCTTTATTAGGAAGCTCACCAAAAAGAAGAAGGTAAGCACACTGTTCGTAGCCGAACTGATGGTTTTTTTCAGCATCTTTGATAAGATCTTCTACGTTGTATCCGCGGTAAACAAGGCGTCCTGGAACGGCAATTTTCTGTCCGTCCTGCATTTCGTAACCTACTACATCACCAATGCGTGTAAGACCTACGAGAACACCAGTTCCGTTTGCATTGCGGAGGCCACGTTTGACATCGTATTGCTGGTAAAGTTTCTGATCGATAGGGTCGTTGTGAACTGCTAACTTTTCAAGCCTTTTCAGAATTGCTGTTTCTTCTTTTGATGACATCTTTGCCTCCATTTATACTAAGAAATTGCATAATTATGCACTAGTAATATATTAAAATTACATAATTATACGGATTATCGAGAAAATATGCAATGATTTTTAGAAAAAAATGAGAATTATAGAAGAGTCGGCAAGCACAGCTTGCCTCTGAGCCGTTCTTTCGATAATCCTAAAACGACCCTGTCGGCTCGTTTTTTAACGGATTTTCGATTTTAGGCTTACTTTGCGAATCTTTCTGCCGGGGTTACAAACCATACGGCTTCCATGGTGGTGTCACCGTCGTTTTCAAGCTGGTGAGGAGAGCCAGAAGAGAAAGATACGCTGTCGCCGGCTTCGAGGAAGTATTCGGTACCAGCGTAGGTAAACTTTGCGCGACCGCTAACAATAAGACCAATCTCGCGGCCAATGTGACCGAAAGAACCGTGGTGAGTATGTGCACCAGCTGGAATCTTAATGATGTAGCATTCTGTAGTGCTGTCTGCCGAATTTGCATCCGGGCGGGCAAGCTCTTCGTAAATTACGTCGTGTTCAGTAACCGAAGCGCGTGACTGCGAGCGGATAATATGAACAGGGCGCTTTTTGCGGTATTCTTCAAAAAGATATTCGAGGTTGATGTCCAGAACATCGGCAAGGGCAAGCAGAGTGTCGATAGCCGGTGAAACGTGGTTGCGTTCAATCTGTGAGACAAGACTTTCGCTGACACCCGCTCTCTGGGCAACTACTTTAAGAGTGTAGCCTCTGTGTTCACGGACTTCGCGGAGTTTTTCTCCAAAGTGATATGGAACTTTTTTTGAGGTTGTTTCTTCATCAGGATTTTGCAAAGGTGTCATTATTCTGTTTCTCCTTGTTTTCTTCAGTTATAAACTGGATAAAGTAGTCTTCCAGTGTTTTGTGCGGTCCTTCCAGGTGAAGACGCGCTCTGGAACGGGCATTATCGCGGCGGATAGTATACATTGAGTAGAAGTCGCGGTAGTCCAGACCGGCATCGGCTTTTACGTGCTCTCCAAGGAATTTGGAAACCTCATCACGGCCAATTGCGGGAATGCCCTGAGTTTTGAGAATCTGGCGTAGAGTACGTATCTGCTCGGTAGAAATACCAAACAGGAACTCTTCCATTGCCTGGGAAACACCATCGTCTCCCATCTTGTGTTTAATAAAACTGATCCACTGATCATCCATCTGCATAGAAATAAGCAGCAGTTCACTTGTACCCATCATAGTTCCAAATGCAGGAGCAAGCTTTCTGCGCGCAGTCCATACCGACTGGAGAATAGGTGCTACATTTTCACTGGTTTCATCATTCCAGTGTTCCCAGAGAAGAAGAAGAGAAAGAGCCCATTCACGACGGAATTCCATAGGCTGAGAAGTGTCGGAAATAAGGTTCAGATATACGTCTTCTGCAAGCAGAGAGAACATAGAAAGAATTGTTTCAGTATCAAAGGCCTTAGAAAGCTTTTCGAAATCTTTTCCTAAGTGGCCTGTATATTTCGCAAAATTTGAAAGAGTGTGAGCCTTAGCAATAAGAAGGCTTTTACCAAGAACCGCTTTAGAAGGAAGTCGAAGAGTACGGTCACCGGCATCCTGGTGTTTGATAAGCGATTCAATAAGAGTTGTACGGGTTCTTGTTCCGCCAGAAAGCTCTGAACGTTCCAGAAGGGAAGGAAATTTTGAAACAGAAGAGTCTATGGAATTCAAATCCATAATACGGTTTACGAAGGTTTCGTAGTGTTCCTTATCATGATCCTTTGTATAATCCAAAAGCTCGTTTATAAGCTTATTCTGACGGTCTGTAAACGCGCCATTATTGTCGTGGAATTCAGAATTATCTTCTGACGACTTATCGAGAAAGGAATAAATATCAATCTGTTCAAATTCTTGTGTACTACTCATCCTGATATATCAAACAAAAAACTTTATAAATAGTTAAAGGTTTAAGCAATACTTAAACCGTAGTCATATTATTATAAATCAAATTTTTTATTTGTCTAGCCGATAATAAAAAATAAACTGTCAAAATGGGTGATTTCATCTATGGGGGATAGAATGCAAAAAAAGATTATTTTAGTAACAGTGCTTCTGGCAGCAATGCAGATGGTTTTTGCGCAGAATGATGGCTCTCAAACCTCATTATTCACAGAAAAACAGCAGCAGCTCCGAATTACGGCAGAAAATGTAAGACTTGTACCAGATACAAAGAACGGTGGCTATCATCTTTATGTAAAAAAGACTTTAAATGTTAATTCCATCCTTCTTACAGAGACAACAAAGGACCCTGCCGGTAAAAATGACAGTTATGCATATCGTGCAAAAGAATATAATAGTATAAATGGTGATGAAATCCGCCTTCTGGACGGTAAAAAGCTTGAATCAGAAGGGGCAAAATACAGCCTTGTGGATTCTACAGTGGAAGATACAAGCTTTTTTGGACCAGCTTTTCATATTTATATTCCAGAAACAATAGTTTATGGCTATGACTGGTCTCGTAAGGGCGAAGTAAAGATTGGAAAGGGCACTTTTATCAATATCCGTTCTTTTGAAAAGCCATATGCAGATTATACCGGCGATTATATGGATAGCCCGTTTATGTTTGATTTCAGGGTAGTAAAGCGAGTGGTAAAAAAGCCGGCTCCAAAACCAGCTCCTGAGTCAGAACCGGAGCCTGATCCTGTTGAAGAACCGGAAACAATCCTTACAGATGATTATAACCCTATTGCAAGCGAGAAATTTAAGGAACTTTCTGATGATATTATCTATTCAAAAGGACCGGAAACTATTATTGAAGATATAAAGGGACTTCTGGAAAATATAGAAGATAAGGATAATCTTGATCTTGTTTTTGCAATTGATGCCACAGGAAGTATGAAGAATGATATTGATAAGCTGAAGACAGATATGTATCCGCTTCTGGAAGAGCTTTTTGGCGGCAGTCCTGGAGCAAGAATTGGCCTTCTTTTCTATAGAGATTATGGAGATACCTTTAAGTATATGGATTTACCTGTAAAGGTTTATCCGTTTACTTCTAATTTTACAAGTTTTTCTAAGAATCTTAATTCAATCCGCATTTACGGCAAAGAAGGTGGAGACATTCCCGAGGCGGTTTACGAAGCAATGTATGCCTCGTGTGAGTTCTATTCGTGGAGAACGACTGCGCAGAAAAAGATTATTTTGATTGGTGATGCAGAGCCGCACCCAACACCACGCGGAAGCGGCAAGTATTCAAAAGATTATGTAATGAAAATTGCAGACAGCAGAAAGATTAAGATTCATTCTATTCTGCTGCCAAAGGACTAAAAACTAGGTCATGCTGAACTTGTTTCAGCATCTATATCAAGATCCCGAAACAAGTTCGGGATGACGGAGTTTATTTATTCTGTAATTCCTGAAGTCTTTTTTCAGGAATCTGAGTAAGGCTGATGTTGCAGAGCTTTTTGTAAGCACCTGGCAGCATAGCTGAGTATCCTGAATCATAAATCTCAAGTACTTCATTAAAAGCATAATATGCCTTGTCGTATTTGCGCTGTGCAAGGTAAACACGGCCAAGTTCATATTTGGCTTCAACATAAATAGCAGGATCTGAGCCATAGCGCTCAATTACAGTATTGTAGCAGAATTCAGCCGAGCTGAAATCTGAGTTTCCAACATAGTTCTGACCCATCTGAATAATCTGGGCTGAAGTTTTTTCTTCTGGTATTTCTTTAAGAGTTCTGCAAGAAAACAAAATCATTGTTGCTGCAAGAATTGCTGCGAGTGTAATTAATTTTTTCATAGTGTTAGAAGTTTACCTCAAAATCTATTTTTGATTCAAGTATAAATGATATAAGACTTTACCTTAACATTATGCCTCGAATCTGATAATATAGCAGTAATGAAAAAACTCATCAGAATGTTTTTACTTCTGCTGCTTATCATCTCTACAAGCGCTTGTGCTTCAACATCTGGAATGACTTCTGCACAGAATGACAGCGTTGTATATAATGAAAAAAAACAAAACCATAAAAAGTTACTTTTTGAAGACTGGAAATATCGTGGATTCGGCCAAACTCTGCCAGAATGGTTTGAGTCTGCCTATGAAGATAATCTGGTAAAAATTAAAAAAAGTGTTCAGCAACTTTCTTCCTGCGAAATTGTTATATTGAGAGGAGAGGGGATAAATGCAGATCAGGCCGAAAGGGTAATGGAGCTGGAAAAGCCAGGCCTTCCTGAAGGCTATGAGTTATATGATTCATTTTGGGCAATGACAGGTGAAGGGAAATACGTTTCTCTTTCACTCTACTATAAGGAGATTTTATGAAGGTTTTAGTAATTGGTGGTGCCGGATACATTGGCAGCCACGTTGTAAAAGAAATGATGAAGGCTGGTCACGAGGTTACAGTATTTGATAACCTTTCAAGTGGACTTCGCTGCAATCTTTTTCCAAAGAACGATTTTATTTACGGAAACATTTTAATTGAGAGAGACCTTGATCAGGCATTTGCACGCGGCTTTGATGCCTTTGTTCATCTTGCGGCATTTAAGGCAGCAGGCGAATCTATGGTTGAACCAGAAAAGTATTCTATCAACAACATCACAGGTACTTTGAACATTATGAATGCAGCTGTAAAGCATAACTGTAAAAAGATGATTTTCTCTTCATCTGCTGCTGTATTCGGTTCACCAGAATATCTTCCAATTGATGAAGATCATCCAAAGAATCCTGAAAACTACTATGGCTTTACAAAGCTTGAGATTGAGCGCTTTATGAACTGGTATGACCAGCTTAGAGGAATGCGTTTTGCTGCTCTCCGTTATTTCAATGCTGCAGGTTATGATCCAGAAGGAGAAATCCGTGGTCTTGAACAGAACCCTGCAAATCTTCTTCCACGTGTTATGGAAGTTGCTGCCGGCATGAAGAGCGGAATGAAGGTTTTTGGAACTGATTATGATACACGCGACGGAACTTGTATCCGCGACTACGTTCATGTAACTGACCTTGCACGTGCTCACGTTATGGCTTTGGATTATATTACAAAGAATGATAAGAGCCTTACAGTAAACCTTGGTACAGAAAAGGGAACAACTGTAAAAGAAATTATTGATGCTGCAAGAAAGATTACAGGAAAAGAGATTCCTTCAGAAGATGTAGAGCGCCGCCCAGGTGACCCTGCATGTCTGTATGCAACATCAAAGCGTGCAAAAGAATTGCTTGGTTGGGAGCCAAAATATTCTGACGTAGACACTCTCGTAAAAACTACCTGGGAAGTGTACAGATAAAGAAAAACGTCATTGCGAGCGCAGCGAAGCAATCCATGTAATAGATTGCTTCGGAACTTTGTTCCTCGCAATGACATAGGATAGTTATGACATCTAAAGATTTTTTAAATAACTCACGAAACGAAATTGTCGCCCTTGAAACATTACTCACTTCTATTCCAGCCATTGCCCCGGAGGGCGGTGGAGATGGAGAATCGATAAAGGCAGCTGCCCTTGAGGCCTGGCTCCGCGATAACGGCTTTGACAAAAACGGCTGTACAATTGAGCGCTTTGAAGCTCCAGACAGCCGTGTTAGTGCCGGTGTAAGACCGAGCCTTGTTGTAACAATTCCGGGTGCAGATGATTCTCAGCGTGTATGGGTAATGGCTCATATGGACGTAGTTCCTGTAGGCGACCCAAAACTCTGGAATACAGACCCATGGACTGTTGTAGAAAAAGACGGAAAGATTTACGGGCGCGGTGTAGAAGATAATCAGCAGGGGCTTTGTTCTGCTGCTTTTGCTGCCCTTTATTATCTGAAAAATGGAATTACTCCTGCCCGCACAATCAAGCTTCTTTTTGTAGCTGATGAGGAAAACGGCAGCGAGTACGGAGCAATCTGGCTCATCAAAAATACAGACCTTTTCCGCAAGAACGACCTTGTTCTCATTCCAGATGGAGGAGACAGCGAAGGCCGCACAATTGAAATTGCAGAAAAGAACTTGTTGTGGCTGCGCGTTCACGTAATGGGAAAACAGACTCACGGAAGTCGCCCAGACAGCGGAGCCAACGCATGCCTTGCCGCGTGCGCTCTCTCTGTAAAACTCAACGAGCTTGAAAAAGTTTTCGATAAACATGACCCGCTTTTCGAGCCGGACTACTCAACCTTCCAGCCTACAAAACGCGAAAAGAACGTAGACAGCATCAACATCATTCCTGGTGAAGATACTTTCTGCATGGACTGCCGCATTCTGCCATGCTATACACTGGCCGAGGTCCTCGCCGAAGTAGACAAGCGCATTCACGAAGTTGAAGCACAGTACGGTGTAAAAATTGAGTACACAACTCCACAGAAATCAGAAAGCCCTGCAACTCCGGTAAGTGCTCCGGTAGCACAGAAGCTTGCAGCCGCAATCAAAAAGATTCACGGAATTGATGCAAAGTTTATCGGTATCGGTGGCGGCACAGTTGGTGCAGAACTCCGCCGCGAAGGCATAGACGCCGTAGTCTGGTCAACACTAGACGACCAGGCACATCAGCCAAATGAATATTGTATCATTGAGAATCTGATAAAAGATGCGGAAACTTTGATTGAGTTCTTCGCAAACTAAATAGAATGGCGTTAACAGAAAAAGGGTACCAGACAAACTCATAATTCCCCGTTTGGCTGGTGCCCTTTTTCTGTTAACGCCGATTCGATATATTTTGAGATCTAGCGTACTTTAAGGAAAATTCCCATAATCGCACAAGTAATCAGCAGCTGTAAAATCATAAACTTCAGCAAAACCTGTGTTGGTGACCATCCGCGGTTCTTACGCATATGATCGTGAAGCGGGAATCTGATATTTTCAAAAATCTTAATCTTAAAGAAGCGCAGAAGGAATACCTTCAAAAGTCCCATACCACCGTTAATCAAAATGATTGATGAAGTAGCGAGGATAATGAATGGGTTTCCGCTGATCATTACGCCAACACCAATGAAGTATCCAAGGGCGCGGCTCCCTGCGTCTCCCATAAGACATTTGCTTGGGAATGCATTGTGCCACAGGTAGCCCATTACAACACCGGCCATTGCCATAAGCAGAATAGCCCAGTTAGCTCCGGAAGGAAGATGCTGAATCAAAAGATAAGCTGCAATGTCCTTGTGGCCAAGAACAAAGTAGAAGAAAAGTCCAAGAGTCAAAAGGGCAATCAGAACCAGGGTAGAAGAAAGACCATCTACACCGTCTGTACAGTTTGTTGTGTTTATTGATGTCCAGAGCATGATTGTACAAATCACAATATAAACAACAGGATTTACAGCAATCTCATTCGCAAAGAACGGAAGCCAGAAGCGGACAACTCCGTCTGGAGAAATCTGTTTGAATGCAAAATAAAGAATGAAGGCTGTAACAACACTGATGATGAGGTCGAGTGCACCCTTGAGGTATTCGCCCCAGCTGTCAGTACTGCGGTCATCAAGGTAACCGGTGAGCATTGTAATCCAGGTAAGAACTACAATAGAAGCACGGGTCCAGGTCATAGGGCAGATAAGAAAACTGATGAGCACAAAGATTGTGATGAACACAACACCAGCTCCGGTAGGCTTTCCTTTAGCTGCTTCTGCATTATCTTTTAATGTGAATTCACGGCCGCGGTCGTGTGGAAGAACATTATAGAATTTTGGAATGAGTTTGTAGGCAAGGAAAAATCCAAGATACAAGGCAACAATAATAAGTACTGCATAAGATGTGAGGAGTCGCGCAGGACCCCAGTAATTCTGGAGATAAGAACCAAGATAGTAAAGCATAAAAACCTCTAATTAAAATGACAGGTGTGTCATACCAGTAAAAACCATGGCAACACCGTGTTCGTTACAATAATCTACAAATTCATCATCGGAAATAGTTCCGCCAGTCTGAAGAATGGCCTTTACACCACAGTCAATCAGCTTTTTAGTTGTATCACAGAATGGAATGATTCCGTCACACACAAGAATTTCTCCGAGATTGTTTGTATCAATATTTTTACTAAGACCAAACTCTCCGCCGGCAAGGCCGCTGGCACGCTCAGAATATTTAAGAGCCTCGTACCATACGCCGTCGATTGCACGCTTTTCTGAAGTACAGCCCTGGGCAATTCCGCAGATAGAATTCTGCTTTAAGAGAACTGCAGAGTAAGAACGCGCACCCATTGCAAGGAGCATACCGAAAACCATTTCATCAGTCTGAACCTGAGAAGGTCTGTTCTTTGTACGCACCTTCCACTGATGAAACAGAGTTTTATCCTGAGTCTGAACAAGAAGACCTCCGTTAATAAAACGGGCTTCCATATCAATATTTGTTACCTTTGCAGAAGGCACAAGCTTAGTCTTTTTATTCTTTGAAAGAATTGTCTTTGCTTCTGTTGTAAAGCTTGGAGCAACAATGGCGGCGAAATTACCTTTTACGATTTCTTCTGCAGCTTCTGTATTGATTACTGCGCTGCAGGCAAATACTGCATCAAAGGTTGTAACAGTATCGTAAGTGTAAGTCTGCTTAAAGGAATCAAGAACATTGGTTGCCTGAGAAGCACCAAGTATTGTTCCAAACTTTACGGCAATTGAAAAAACAGTTCCTGTGAGTGGTGTAAACTGAGTTGTAAATTCATAACCATCACTGTTTGTACTCTTTACAGTAAGCTGATCTTTAAGCAGGGCAAACAGAGTATTAATCTGACGCCATGCATAGGCAATATCATTTACCAGAGTGTAAGTTAAATCTTTTCCCTGATATTTTAAAAAGTTTCCAACAGAGCCTTCCTCTGAAGGTGATTTATAAAGATATGCACTCTGCTGTGCGTTCATTCCGCAGTGGAGCTGAAGCTCACGCTTGAAGGGCAGCATCATATAATTCATAAAGAATTCGTTGTATTTTGCACTCTGCAGAATTGAAGCAGAAAGTCCTGCATCATAAGCAGAAACAAGATTCAGTGCCTTTGCAGCAAGATAAGTTCGGAATTCTTTTGAGATGCTTCCAGTCCTTATCTGAATCATTGCTTCTTTATAATCAGCTGGATCTGTAAGAATTAAAATATTCTCGTAATTTGCAAAAGAGCAGCGCAGGGTAGTAGTAACAAAATAATTTTTAGGACAAAGCTGATTGTCGAACTGCTTTGAAACAATTGAAGTGTTGATTGAAGGAAGAATATTCATACAAATGATGAAGATGTTATTGTCTTCTGCATCCGGATGAGAAATATAAGGTTCGTCATCTTCATGATATTTTGACATCATGATGCGGCGAATAAGCTTATAGGTGTCTGCCTTAATCATGTTATTTTCAGAAAGAGAATTTTCCCTTGTTACAGGGAGTTTCTGCTTTCTGAGAATTTCTTCGGTCTTGTTTGCGGAAAGAATAATCCAGCCGTCTGAAACAAGAAACTCGGCAAACTCAACAAGATTCTCTGTGTTTTCTACGTGAATAAGAGCTCTCTTTGTCATAATAATATTTTATCAGAAAAAGTAGTAATTGAAAATAGACAGAAAAATAATGTAAAATAGGGGTATGAAAGCTGTAGCAAAAAAGTCTGTGCTATCGGGACACATAACTGTTCCTGGTTCAAAAAGTCATACAATTCGTGCGCTGATTCTTGCCGCAATGGCAGACGGCACTTCGCATATTTCCAATCCACTTCCAAGTAATGATTGTCTCTCTACCGCAGCCGCTGTGCGTCAGGTTGGTGCTGAGGTTGATTTTGGGGATGATGTTGACGGTGGAGCTTCTACGGGCCGTGACGGCGCTGTCTGGACTGTGCGTGGTGCAGGCAAAAATCTTCACCTTCCAGAAGGTCAGATTGATGTTGGAAACTCCGGCTCTCTTATGTACTTTTTGTGCCCAGTGCTTTCTACTTTACCAGGCGAGTGTACTTTTACCGGCGATGAGTCTATCTGCCGCCGCCCTGTAAATCATCTGATTGATGCACTCTGCCAGTTTGGAGCAAACGGCCGCAGTCTTAATGCCGGCCCGGACGGCAAGCCTGGTACAACTCCGCCATTCAGTTTTTGCGGACCAATTGATGTAAATAAAACTCTTGTTACAGAGGGCGCTCTCTCTCAGTATATTTCGGGCTTTATGATGGCAGCTTCCCGCCTTAACGGCACACTTCACATGGAGCTTACAAATCCAAAGGAAACTCCGTACCTTACTATGACAAAGCTCTGGCTTGAGAGTGTTGGAGTTCCGGTTTCAATTTCTCCGGACTTTAAGAAAATTGCCGTGACCGGCCCGGTGCCTTTTAAGGCCTTTGACCGTGCGGTTCCTTCGGACTGGGAAGGGGTTGCGTTCCCTCTCGTTGCCGCTTTGATTTCTGGCAGCGAAATTACAATTGATAATGTTGATGGCTCTGGCAGCCAGGGTGATGATAAAATCGTTGAGGTTTTGCAGTCGGTTGGCGCGGACATTGAGTGGAGGCGCGACGCGGAGCAGCTTATTGTTCGTGGTGGAAAGAAGCTGAGTTCTGCTGGCCTTCCGAACGGTGAACTTGTTGTTGAAATGTCTGCCTTCCCGGATGCTATTTGCGCGCTCGCCGTTGCGGCCTGCTTTATCGAAGGAAAGACTGTGTTTACGGATATCGATATCTGCCGTAAGAAGGAGACCGACCGCATTAAGGCTATGACCAGTGAGCTGAGTAAGCTCGGAGCTAAGATTGTAGACGAGGGCGACCGTCTCGTTGTATATGGAAACGGGGGCGAAGGATTGCACGGTGGCGAGGTTGAGTCTTATAAAGACCACCGCATCGTAATGTCGCTTGCGTGTCTGGGGCTTGGTTTGGCGGATGGAGAAAAAGTAACAGTAAACGATGCTGAATGGTGCAGCGTAACCTTCCCGCACTTTTTCGAAGTGATGAATAAGATTGGAGCCGGTTTTGAAACAATCTGAAAACCCGGAGTTTCTCCAGAATCAGCTTATAACCTACATCGGAAATAAACGTGCTCTTTTAGATTTTATCGGTACTGGCGTTCACGAAGTGCAGAAGCGTCTTTGCCGTGAAAAGCTTTCCTGCCTTGATGTTTTTGCGGGCAGTGGAATTGTAAGCCGCTACCTCAAACAGTATGCTTCAGCAATTACAGTTAATGATCTTGAGCAGTATTCGTGCATAATCAACCGCTGCTATCTGAGCGATAAATCAAAAATAAATCTGGAAGAGCTTGAGGCTTTACATACTTCGCTTTGTAAAAAAATAGATCGCCGCATGGCAACACTCGAAAAATCAGAAACCGGATTTAAAGGCGCAGGCTTTATTTCTGAGCTTTATGCTCCTGCAGATGAAAATCAGATTGAAGAAGGGGAGCGTTGTTTTTACACACCGTACAATGCTGCCTATCTTGATGTAGCCCGCCAGCTTATTGAAAAAGAAGTGCCCGAAGAACTCAGAGATTTTTTTATTGCGCCTCTTCTTTCCGAAGCTTCAATTCACGCAAATACTGCGGGAATCTTTAAAGGCTTTTACAAAAACTCAAAAACCGGAACTGGTCAGTTTGGTGGAAACGGCCGTAATGCGCTTACCAGAATTCGCGGAAAAATCAGCCTGCCTTTCCCTGTGTTTTCTCAATTCAACTGTAAGTCCCGTGTTTTCAGCTGCGATGCAAATGCTCTTGTGCAGGATCCGGATCTTTATGAAAAAGCTTTTACAACCTCTGGCGTTTTTGATCTTGCTTATTTTGACCCTCCGTATAATCAGCATCCTTATGGCTCAAATTATTTTATGCTGAATCTGATTGCAAAATATCAGCGCCCGGATGCAGAAAAAATCAGCCGTGTTTCAGGAATCCCACGAGACTGGAACCGTTCCGACTACAACAAAAAACGCCGCGTTGCCGAAGTCTTTGTAGACCTTGTTCGCAATGTAAAAGCACGCTTTGTTCTCGTTTCCTTTAACTCCGAAGGTTTTATTCCAAAAGATGAAATGATTGAACTTCTTTCTTCTTGCGGCAAAGTTGATGTCCTTGAATCTGATTACAATGCCTTCCGTGGATCCAGAAATCTCAGCGGCCGCGAAATCCACGTAAAGGAATTCCTTTTCCTCGTAGAAAAAAAATAAAAAAATCGCAGAAATTTCCCGAAATTTTGTCAAAAATCGCATATCAAACCTATATTAACAATGGAGGTTTTATGCGAAAAACTATTGTATTTTTGATTTTTGTGATGGCAGCGACACTTTTGTTCACCGGCTGCCGGAGTCAATTTGTAAAAGAATCGTCTTTTCGTCTTACGGGAACTTCAGCAGACAGTTCTGGAACAAAGCGCAGTTTTACTCTTGTCTGCTGGAATGTTCAGACTTTTTTTGATGCGGTTACAAGGGGAACTGAATATAAAGATTTTAAGAATTCTGAGCGGTGGAATAAAGAAAAATATGTAAAGAGGCTGAACAAACTTTGCGAGGTAATGACTTCCCTGAATCCCGATATTTTTGTGATGGAAGAAATTGAAAATGATGAAGTTGTTCAGGATATTGCAAACACTCTTGCCGGCGGTTCCTGGGATAATAAAAAGAACTGGCAGTATGCCTGTTTTGCAAAAGAAAGCGGAAGCGCAATCGGTTGTGCAGTTTTTTCAAGATATGAAATAGTAAGCCTTAAAACTCATTCTCTTGATATTCAAACTCAGGGAGAAGCCCAGCCTTCATCCCGCCCTCTGATGCAGGTAACTGTTTGCATTGGAGACAGGGAAGTGGAGCTTTTTGTAAATCACTGGAAATCAAAATCGGGTGGAGAAGAGGAAACAGAAATCTGGCGGGACTGGCAGGAGCTTGTACTTTGTGAAACGGCCAAGGTTTATGATTCAGTTGTTATGTGTGGCGACTTCAACCGCAGTGCAGAAGATTTTATAACAGCTCCAGATGCAACAGAAAACTTTAATACCGTACTACGAGGAACAGATTCTTTATTAAATGTTTATTCTCCGTGGTTTCGTTCAGATGGAAAACTTGCGGACGAAACGGGAAGTTATTTTTACAGTGGTGAGTGGGAAAGAATAGATAATATTTTTGTTTTGGGAAATGCCAGTATCACTTCCTTTTCCGCAATAAAAGATTCTCCTCTTGCAGATGAAGATGGTATTCCCGTCTCCTATAAAATTTATACGGGAGAGGGCTGTTCAGATCATCTTCCTTTGAAGTGTGTGATATCTGTTTCAGATTTACTTTAGAAGAACCCAGGTTGCTCCGCTTCCGCCTTCGGCCTTAGTCTTTGGATGGCCGGAAGCACCGCAGCGTTTGTCGTGTTCAATAAAGCGGCGCACCAGTTCTCCAAGAACCGGGTCTGAGCCGGAAGAGTGAATGCCTTTTCCGTGAATAATAAGAACCTTGCGAAGTCCGCGAGCCTTGCAGTCTGTGATAAAGCGGTCTAGGCTTTCCTGTGCTTCATCCTGGTGAAGTCCGTGCAGATCGAGTCTTGCCTCTGGATTCATATTCAAAAGATAGTTTCTGTCATAAAGCTTTGAACGCGATTCCTGTTCTTCTGCAATCTTGTCTTTGTCGATTGTACCGTAGCGGCGAAGCCAGAGCTCCATAGGATTAATCTGCTTCTGGTTATCGGCTCTGAGCTTTGCTTCAAAATCTTTTTCTGCGGCGCGAGCCTTTTCTTCTGCAGTAGGCGCATTTGCTTTTTTATGAGATACCTGATTTTTTCCGCTTTCCTTCTGCTTCTTAATCTGATTCTTCTGCATCGAATCCCACTGGTTAAGAATATCGCCCATGTCCATAATCGCCTCGCTGTCATTCCGGCTCGAGTCCGGAAAAGTTTATTTGATTATAAAAATATTGTCCGCTGTACACCAGCCGCCGGTTTCACCAAGTTCAATGTAATACCATTTTCCAGTGCGTTCAAGAATGCGTACTCTGGTTCCGCTTATCACTTCAGAAACTGATTCTGCGTTTTCCTGAGGAATCGAATAAATCTTACCGCCACAGGAAATACCGTAACGCTCGCTTCTGCGAACCGCACAGTAAATCAAAATCGCAAGTCCAACAATCATAAGAACAACAAACAAAAGCGTTCTGATTTTATGCTTTCTTCGGATTGCGATAATCATACAAATTAAAGAAGCAAGAATTACAATTATCGAAACATACATAAGCACAGCCGGGAAAAGCTGATTTGATGAAGAAACAAGACCGTGTTCATTTTCAAAGTTGATTCTTTCTTTTCGTGCCTTTGGATAGGTAAAGAATAAGTTGTGTTCTTTTGTATAAAGGCTGCTAAGTTCCTGGCATTCTTCTTTTGTAAGCGCAGCGTGAACTATTTCTTCTGTTTCAGATGCTTCCTGGAAAAACGCTGCTGCAAAAATATCTGAATCATCATTTGTATCTGAAACTTCTTCGCTGTCGGTAAACTCAATTATAACTTCCGGAAGACGGAGTTCACTCCTGTAGCCGTCATAACCTGCGGCATTCAATCTTATTTTTGGAAGAGTCTGAGGACCAGGTACAAGCCCTGTCCATTCAAAAGACGCAACCGGATTCAGAGTATGACTGTAGATTCGTTCGCGGTGCCGAGCCTCAGTAAACTCATATTGCTTTGTACAGGTAAAAATAGAATCTTTTGGAATGTCCCAGTTAAACTGAACCAGTTGAGTTGCATACTGAATATTCACGGTAAAGTTCAGTTTCTTTCCGGTTTTTACAGTGAGCAGCGGAGTCGGGTAATTAGTTTCATCAGAATAAACTTTTGTGCCGTCTTCAAAAACTACAACAATTCGCGGAGTCATAGTTGCCGGGTCATCAGTTACAGTTATGGTTTCAAAATTAATTGAACAGCGGCGGTTCTGAACAATCAGAGGAAGAGGTGCCAGCGTATAAGTTCCCTTTGTTCCAAAATTAAACCAGAGTTCAATGGTAGTTCCCTGTACATCATAGTTTTCAGTTTTACGCATAGTGCGGAATGTAATGTCGTTTTTCTGATTTATGGAAAGCACCTGAACCTGTGATGGACTTACATTTGGAATAACAACAGTAAATCTGAGGTCTGTTTTTGTGTAGAGATTCTGTCCTTCAGCCGGAGTGATTTTAAGCTGTCTTATCTGATTAAGCGAAACTCTCTGTGCAAAGCTCAGAGACGAAATAAAAATCAGGAGAAATGATATTAATAATCTTCTGCAAGATCTGAAGGCTGTTTTGATTCGTTGTTTTTCCATTGTTTCTGATCATTCTCCTTTATATGTTCAAATACGGCTTTTTCAAGATTCTGAGGTGAAGACTCTTCCGGAGAAGCCTGAATCTGATTACTCTGATTCTGCTTGCCCTTTGCATCGCTCTGTTGCATTGAAAGTTCAAAATTAATTTTTGCATCGATTTTGGAGCTGTCTATTTCAAGAGCCTTCCTGAAATAATCTCTGGCTTCTTCAAAATCAGAGTTGCGCCATGAAAGAACGCCGGCATTATAGTATGCGGCATAGCGAACAGCATCAGGTGCGTCTTCTCCAATTGAATTAAACTGTTCAAGAGCTGCTGTGTCTTCACCAATCATAATGTAAGCAGTGCCAAGATCATAAAGTGCATAGCTCTGGTTTATGCGGTTAGCGTCTGCAGCGGCATTTTCAGATGCGGCCATAAAGCGCGAAACTGAATGTCTGTATTTTTTCTGATGATAGGAAACTGTTCCCTTAAGAATATCAGCAGTCTGCGAAGAACAGCCCGAGAAGAAAAGTGTAATCAGAGAAATAAATGCGGCTGCCTGAGCACGCGAAGCTTTAGCTCCAAAAAAGCGTGCAAAGTTAAATTCAGTTGCAATGTAGCTTAAGACAAGGAACAAGGCTGCAAGAGAAAGGAAGAGTTTATAGCGTGGTACAGGTTTTACTTCATAAGAAGTAATAAGATTTTCTGTTGAACCAAAACGAAGCTGAGACAGCAGCTGAACGGCAGAGCCTTTTTCAAGCGAGTCAATGTATAAAAGATTTTCGTGACTATTAAAGAAACGGAACTTGTTTGAAGCTTCTGCAATTGCAGTTTCAAGGCGGTCGCGGCGAAGAGCCGACATAACCTGAGTTTTTCCGTCTCCGGTTAATACAGGAGATTCACTTTCAGATCCAAAGCCAATTAGTGTTACAGGAATACCTGCCTTCTGGCAGTCGAGCAGGGCAGAGGTAAGCTGGCCGTCTGTCTCTTCACCATCTGTGAAAACCCAGATTCTTCCGGCCGCAGAAAAATTAGCCGGGAACGAATCCTTTGCTTTTAAGATTCCTTTTCCAATGCTTGAACCCGGCACAGTCATTAAAGACGGAGACATTACATCAAGAAGAGATTCAATCATTGCAGCATCATCAGTAATAGGAATAGCAGCAATTCCGTCTCCCTTTGCAATAATCACAGAGACAGGAGTTCCGTTCATTTTTGCAAGAAGCTTTTTTGCGTAAAGAGAAGCCGCTTCAAGTCGCCTTGTGTTTCCCGGGCAATCCTTTGCAAGCATACTGTTGGAAATATCAAAAACCATTGCAACCGAATGACCGGACTTCTGAACCGGAACAAGGTAAGTTCCCCAGGTGAGCCCTGCATGTGCAAGAAGAAGGAAAATCAGAGAGACAGCAAGACAGCCCGAACGAACAAACAAAATCTTTTTGTAATGGAAGCAGACCATCTCTTTCAAAATCACTCTTCTGATAAACCACGCCAGCAGAAAAAGTGAAATCGCTACAGAAAGGAACTTCTGATAAAAAAGTCTGTTTACTGTACGGTAGGTAAAAGTCTGAGTAACAGCTTCCTGCTTTGCAACAGTGCTGAGAATTTCTGAAAGTTCATTTATTGTAACTGCTTCAAAATATCTTCCGCCCGCAATGTCAGCAATCTTTTTGAGAGAGGCAGGATTAAAGTTTGAATCAAGATATCCTGAATAAAGACGTTTTGTTACAGGATCAGTGTATTCAATCGGAACCTTTCCTTTTGAACCGATACCGACAACGTAAATTGTAATGTTATTATCTGCCGCAAGCTGAGCCGCAGTTTCCGGATGAATTTCTCCGGCATTATTTTCACCGTCAGTAAGAAGAACAATACATTTTTTCTGAGCAGAAGAAGAAACAAGATGGCACACAGCAGTGCTCAGTCCGTCTCCAATTGCAGAACCGTTTCCAAAGTTTCCGGCAGCAATTTGTGAAAGTCGTTCAGTAAAAAAAGTAAGGTCGCTGGTTGGCGGAACAAGAACAGCAGCATTGCTTCCAAGACCAACAAGACCATAACGGCTTCCGTCATTTTTGCTCGAAAGCAGGTATATAGCATTTTTTGCAGCTTCAATACGCTGAGCCCCATCCACATCCTTTGCAGACATAGAAGGGCTGGTATCTAAAACAAAAACAATATCAGTTCCAACAGAAGTGTAAACTTTTTCCTGATTCGAAAGTACAGGAGCCGCAAGCGCTGCAACCGAAATTAAAAAGCCCGCAGTAAAGAAAACAGAAGCAGTTGCAGAAAGAAATTTTTGAGTGCGACCCTTCCATTCAAACTTGCGTCCTTCCCAGTCTGCAAGAACAGCGGGGAACGAAATGCGGTTAAAGATTTTTGTATATCTTAAAATATAGAGAGCAGGAATTAAGATGAGAAGAAAAAAGGCTGCTGGGTTTTCAAAGTTAGGCATTAGCTTCTCCTTCTTTTTCAAGAATATCAATCTGAGCTAAAAGAGATTTTACAAGTTCTTCAAGCTCGCCGTCCTTAAACTTACCGCCCTTGCTGTAGCGGATAAAGTCAGTGCGGATAAAGCTTGAAACAATTTCGCCAAAGGCTTCAGTCTTTTCATCCGAAAGAAGACCGCCGGTTGCCTCCTGCCAGCCCTTCATCATCTCTGAAGTTACAGAGCGGGTAAAAGGATAATCAAAACGCACCTCAAGATAGTGACGCATGATTTTCTGAATCTGCTCAGCAGTTTCGCTCTGGCGCAAAAGCTTAACAGCCAGCTTACGGTTTTTCTTATACTTACGAAGCAGACGTCTTTGATTTATATAGAACAAAATATTTTTTCGTTTTACGATAAGTCTGATTATGATGATAAGCAGAAGTACAGATGCAGCCAGAGTTCCGTAAAGCTTATAGGCAGTGCCCGGAAGCAGGAGAGGGGCGGCAGTATCGTGAAGGGTAGTTGTGTTTGCCGCATCAGTTGAAATAAGAGAAACAATCTGAACCGGCTGAAATTCAATAGTCAAAGAATCTTCCAGAACGAGCGGGTCAAACTGAATGCTTCCGGTTTTCCACGGAACAAAAGTTACAGAAAGCTGATAAAAGTCCACGCCCGCAGGCAGGAGCTTTATCTCTTTTATTTCAAAATCTTCAGTGTTGTAAAAGTTGTGTGCAAGCTCAGCCGCCCCATTTGCAGTGAGAGTTTTAAGAACTGGCTCCGGGCTGTTGAAAGTACAGCGGAGCTCAGCCGTGTCTCCAATGTAAACTTTTTTTGGAACGAGAATTTGCTGTGGTAAAATAATCTGCATAAGCTACTCCCCGTTATCTCATTCTTGCCTTGCGCGCAAAAATCTGATTCAGCACCTGAACAGGTTCTGTTTTAGTATCGAGTACCACAGGCATAATTCCGTGCTTAATACAGAAATCCTGCCAGCGGTTCTGGTTCATTTCATTATAACTGAGCCATTCTTTTTTGAAGGCCGGAGACGAAGACGGCAGACTCATTTTAAGTCCGCTTTCAACATCTTTAAAAACAACAGTTCCAAGAGAAGGAAGTTCCTCGTCAGAAGCGTCGTGAATGCTTACCGCAATAACGTCGTTTTTCTGTGCGAGTGAGATAAGCGGTTTTTCCCAGCCGCCGCTGCGGAAGTCCGAAAGGACAAAGACCAGAGAGCGTTTGCGGAGTACCTTAGCCGCCGCGGAAATTGCGTTGGGAAGCACTGAGCCGGGCCTTGGATTTGACGGTAGCCTGTCCAGATGATTCAGGATTTGCATTGTCTGCTCTTTACCGAGTGAAGGTTCGCACGAAAAATGAATTGCGCCGTCAAAGAATACGGCGCCTACCGGGCAGGCGTTGAGCTCAGCGGCAATTGTCACGAGGGCGGCAGTTTCTGCGGCCGAGGCGTATTTTGTGCGGCGGCCGGAGTTCGTTTCCAGCTGCATCGAAAGCGACGAGTCGGTAATAAGAAAGATTTGAAGTTCGCGTTCCTCTTCAAATATTTTGATGTACGGCCGCCCCATGCGGGCTGTTACGTTCCAGTCGATTGTGCGGATGTCGTCTCCGCGCATATAGTCGCGTACCCCGGCAAACTCAATTCCCTGACCTCTGTACAGCGAACGAAAGTTACCGCTCTTCATGCCCTCTGCAATATCTTCTGCCATAAGCCTAAGATAGAGAGCCTTTTTTATGAGAGATTCATTATTTGCAAGGTAACGTTTTGGCATAATATTATTCGTCATGCTGAACTTGTTTCAGCATCTCTTACGGAACCGGAATAAAATCAAGAATCCTTGAAATAATATCATCTGCAGTAACATTGTCTGCAGCAGCTTCGTAAGAAAGCACAAGACGATGGCGCAAAACATTAAGAGCCACAGCCTTAATATCTTCTGGCAGAACAAAATCACGACCAGCAAACAAAGCGCGAACCTTAGCACACTGAAGCATAGCAATGCCCGCACGAGGAGAAGCTCCAAAGTGAATATAGCGGGTAATATCGTTAGTGTTAGCGGTATTTACAAGAGTTCGGCCACTCTGCTGTTTCTTCGAGTTCTCCGGACGTGTTACAGTAAGAATAGAAACAATATATTCAACAAGCTTTTCATCGCAGGTAACAGCCGCAGCCGCCTCGCGCAAAGCCTTAATGTCATCACCCTTAATAATCTGACGCACCGGAATCTCAGCAGCCTTACCGCCAGTCTGAACAATCTTCATTTCATCGTCAGCAGCAGGGTAACTGATAACCAGCTTCATAAGAAAACGGTCCAACTCAGCTTCAGGCAGATTATAAGTACCTTCCTGCTCAACCGGGTTCTGAGTTGCAAGAACAAAGAACGGCTCAGGTAGTTTGTAAGTTTCTTCGCCAATAGTAATCTGACGCTCTTCCATAGCCTCAAGCATAGCCGACTGAACCTTAGCAGGCGCACGGTTAATTTCATCAGCAAGAATTACATTCGCAAAAACAGGCCCCTTGCGAACACTGAAAGTTCCCTTGTTCTGTTCATAAATCAAAGTACCGGTAACATCTGCAGGCAGCAGGTCCGGAGTAAACTGAATACGCTTAAAATCCAGTCCAAGAATCTCAGCTGTAGTCTTAATGGCAAGAGTTTTCGCAAGCCCAGGCACACCTTCCAAAAGCACATGCCCGCCTGCAATAAAAGCAGTCAAAATATCGTCAATCAAAGCATCCTGCCCCACAAGCCTTTTCCCAGCTTCCGCACGGCAGTCTTCTATAATATGTGCAAATCGTTTTTCCATAACGTCAGATTATATCAAAATAGTCTATAAGGGGAAAGCCTTCCCCTGTCTCCAGCCCGCTCCGCGGTCTTCCGCCACCCCTTCTAACGGGGGACACCCCCGTAACGCCCCCGTATCAACCGTGAACTATGATGATTGTCTGCTCCCGTGGGAAAACATATTGGGCTGCTCGCGAGCCAGTTTTTGGTGTTAACAATCCTGCGGTTTTTCTTCGAAAAATCCTCGGATTGTTTTCGATGGCTAAGCGCCAAAACTTCTCGAGGCAGCCCGATATGTTTTCCCACTCCGCAGACAATCATCATATCCTCCGAGTTCTCCTCTCAACAAGGATTCAGTAGAATCCCGAATCACGCGAATTTGCGCTTGCTTAGTCAATTTACAGAGAAAGGTTATAGATGTCTGAAAGTATGCAAAAACATTAACAAAACTGTGGGACGCAGGCAAAATGAAAAAGAGGGCCCCAGGGTTGCGCAATTATTCTGGCGAAGCCAGAATGAAGCGCGATGGGACCCTGGGAGATTGCTTTTTCAGTTTTGCCGTCGCTGGGACCCGCAGTTTTGTTAATGTTTTTGCATATTTATACAGTTAATCTCGAAAATTCTGCATAATCATTGACTAAGCAAGCGCAAATTCGCATAATTGAGGCATTATGATTAATCCATTAGCTAAAGAATTAAATGATACACTTTCAGGTTCCGTAGTAGACGCATTAATGTCTGACATGGGAAAGAGACTTTATTTTCCAAACGGAATTATCTCACAGGGTGGAGAAGCCGCAAAAGATGCTCACTTTGCAAACGGAACCATCGGTATGGCCGTTGCCGGGGGAACACCAATCGAGCTCGAGTCTTACAAAAAGAACATGCCTTCACTCACACCGCGCGAAACAGTTGCCTATGCTAAAACAGCAGGTAATCCAGACCTCAGAGCTTTATGGAAAGAAAAAATCATAGAAAAAAATCCTAGCCTCAAGAACAAGCAGTTCTCACTGCCAATTCTCGTTCCAGGACTCACAGCAGTTCTTTCTTATGTAAGCGACCTTTTTGTTGATGTAGACAAGCCGCTTCTTGCTGCAGATCCTTGCTGGGATAACTACGAACTGATTGCCGCTGCCCGCCGTGGTGCAGAGTTCCATCAGTTCAAATGTTTTGAAAACGGAAAATTCAATATCAAAGACCTCGAAGCAAAAATGAAGGCAGATGCAGAAAAATACGGCTCAGTTCGTGTAATTCTCAACTTCCCTCAGAACCCTTCTGGATACAGCCCAACAGTTTCAGAAGCAAAGGAAATCGTTCGCATCGTTCGCGAGCTTGCAGAAGCAGGAAAGAAGGTTCTCGTACTTTCTGATGATGCTTACTTCGGACTCAACTACGAAGATGATATCGAACCACAGTCACTCTTTGCTTACATGGCAGACCTTCACGAGAACGTACTCGCAATCAAAGCTGATGGTCCTACAAAAGAAGACTTCGCATGGGGCTTCCGTGCAGGTTTTGTAACATTCGCATCAAAGGGACTTTCAGACGCTCAGTACACAGCACTCGTAACAAAGTTTATGGCTGCAATCCGCTCTTCAGTTTCTTGTTCTTCAACACCATCACAGAGCCTTGTAATGCACGCTCTCAAGGATGAAGCACACGAAAAACAGAAGCTTGAATGCCGCAATATGCTTAAGCGCCGCTACGACCTCGTTCGCGCTTTTGTAAACAATCATAAATCTGATGTTCTTGAAGCACTTCCTTTCAACTCAGGTTACTTTATGAGCTTCCATGTAAACTCTGGTAAGGCTGAAGAAATCCGCAAGGCACTTCTTAAGTCAGAAGGAATCGGAATCATTCAGATTGACCCATATACTCTTCGCGTTGCTTTCTCAAGTATTGATGAAGATAAGATTGATTCAGTTTACACAAGCATTTATAATGTAGCTAATGAATATAAATAAGCTTGCTTCTGCTCTGGTACTCTGTGCCGGAATGTTTGTCTGCGGCTGTTCAAACAACAGTTCGCAGAAAGCCCGCACAGTTTATCAGCAGGATAGAATTGTAATCTGGACCAGCTGCCGCGAGTTTGCGCAGTATATAGAACTTTTTAATCGTCAGCACAAAGACAATTGTGCTATTCTTGTTTACAAAGAAAATCCCGCACTTTCATTGCCACCCGCAAAGGATGAAAATCCTCCAGACATTATTGTAGGCTCGTGGCTCAGAACTGATACTCCACAAAAGAATTTTAAGTCACTTGATTATCTCTTTGATACAAAAAGACTTGCATCAGATGAGTTCTATCCACAGCTGCTCGATTCAGGAAAAAGAAAAGATGTTCACTATCTGCTTCCAGTAAGCTTTAATCTTCCGGCAGTAATTTTCTCAACAGATAATAAAGATCAAATTCCAGACAGTTATGTTCTTTCTCTAGATCAGATCAGAAGTACAGCGTCTGCCTTTAATGCAAAAAATAAAAATGACGCTTATACAAAAATAGGTTTTACACCGCTTGGAAATGATGAGTTCCTTTATCTCACTGCCAAAATGAAGGGAACAGATTTCCGCGAAGAAAAAGATGAAATCAGCTGGGATGGTGCTGCCCTCATAAATACTGTTTCCATGCTCAGAGACTGGGTATATACAGAAAATACATCTCCACAGATTGAAGAAGATTTTACTTTCAAATATCTGTTCATGCCTTATTACCGTCAGGTTTCTTCGGGAAGAACCTTGTATGCTTACACCACCAGTGACAGCCTCTTTAAGATTCTTAAAGAACAGGATCTGGATGTAGACTACCGATGGATAGTTGAAAAGAATTCAATCTTCATTGAAGATTCGTGCACAATGATGGGAATCTACAAGAAGGCAAAAAATCAGGTTGGTGCAACAGATTTTATTTCCTGGTTCTTCCAGTCAGAAAATCAGAGACACATTCTCGAGACAAAAGAGAATATGCATCTTGAAACAGATATGTTCGGAATTGCTGGAGGATTCTCTTCTCTGCGCGATGTAACTGAACACATTCTGCCGATTTATTACAATCAGCTTTTGACAAATCTTCCGCCGTCGCAGATGCTCACTGTTCCACAGAAGCTCCCGGCTCGCTGGGAAAGCTACCGAACGTTAGTTGTTGAGCCGTATATCAAAGCAGCGGTAACAACACCGGAAGGTGAGGTAAGTCCAACGCTGCACGATTATGAAAAAGAGTGGCGTAAGAAGGTGTTTGATTAACAGATATCTTATGATATTTGAGTGCTCCCGTGGGAAAACACATCAGGCTGCTCGCGAGCTAGTTTTTGGTGTTAACAATCCTGCGGTTTTTCTTCGAAAAATCCTCGGATTGTTTTCGATGGCTAAGCGCCAAAACTCCTCGAGGCAGCCTGATATCTTTTTCCGCTCCGTACTCAAATATCATAAACTTCGTAGATTATCTTCTTTTACTCACGAACTCTCTAAGTAAAATGAACCCCAATATTATCACACCACCGATAATACACTTCACCGTTGGAATCTCATGAACAAACAGGAACACCCACACTGGATTCATCAAGGGTTCAATCATAGTGATGAGAGAGGCAGAGAGGGCTGTAACTTTTTTGATTCCGATTGAGTAAAGGATATTTGGTAGTCCCATCTGAAAGAGACCCATCAAAAACAGGAAAACTACAGACTGTAAATCTGGAATTCCACCTTTCATCAAAAAGATAAATGGAAGCCCAAAAACAGCCGTAAGAATTTGCGCAAGCATAAAGGCATCTCTGGATGTGTTATGTTTGGGAACTACAGTAGCGCCGTATTCTCTAATCCGCTGGGCAATTAGAATCTGCTGCTTTCTCTGAAAAAGGGTAGTGCCGGCCCAGGTAATGCCAGAAAAGGCAGCAAGCGTGTTTCCTAAAACCATAGTTTCAGATACATTACCGTTCTTCTTTGCAAGAAGATCATCTGCAAAAAATAAAAGCATACCAGCTGCAATACCAGCAAAAGTTATGTAATCAATCTTACTGTTTTTTTCACCAAGAATAATTGAACTGAATAAAATAACCCATAAAGGACTAGTGTATTCAAGAAAAATTACATTTGCTGCATAAGTAAGTTTGTTGGAAACGCAGTATAGAATCATAGTGGCAGCATAACAAAAAGCAGAAAGCCAGAGAGATACAGTCTGAGCAGAATCAACTTTTCCAGTAACGTCATTTCTTACAAAAAAATGTGGTAGCTGACGTGAAAGCACCGCCATTACAATAAAAGAAAAAAGACTTCGTATTCCTGCCGCTGCAAAAGAATTTACAGAAACGTATTTTAAAAATATTCCGCCAAGACTCCAGCCCAGCGCACATAAACTAAGGGCACCAATGCCCTCCGGCTTTTTCATTTAATTAAACTCCATTGAAGAAAAATGAAATTACCGCTTTTATTTAAAAAGTTCAAGTGCGTAACGAACAGTATCCATCGCGTCTTTGCCGTAAAAGTCAGCGCCAATCTGATCAGCGTATTCCTGAGTCATAACAGCGCCGCCAACACAGGTCTTTGCCCACGGACATTCTTTGCGAAGCTGCTTAATTGTTTCTTCCATAGCCGCAACCGTCGTAGTCATAAGAGCCGAAAGACCAACGAGCATAACGTGGTCTTTTTTACAAGCTTCAACAACTACCTCAGGCGGAACATCCTTTCCAAGGTCAATTACTTCAAAGTCATAATTTTCCAGAAGAACTTTTACAATGTTTTTACCGATATCATGAATGTCGCCCTTTACAGTAGCGATAATAATTTTTCCTTTTGGCGCACCCTTCTTTCCCGACTTCTCCATATACTCGCGGATCTCACCAAACGCCGCCTTAGCCGCCTCAGCCGCCATCAACAACTGAGGCAGGTACATCGTCTTTTTCTCAAAGCGCTTTCCCACGTAGTCCAGTCCCGGAATCAGGTGCTCGTTAATAATCGTGAGCGACTCGGTAGTTTTCAAAAGTTCGCGGGTAGCCGTCGCAGCATCAGTTTTGAGTCCATGGATTATGGCATTTGAAAGGGGGGAAGTCTCCCCCTCGCTCGCACTTTGTTGCTCGCTACCCCCTCCAGCGGGGGACACCCCCGCAACACCCCCGGCAGATACGGTGGTTGCGGTCCCTGAGCCTGTCGAAGGGGTCGAAACCACCAGTCTCGCAAGCCTCTCGCTTTCTTTACCGCTCCACTCAATATAGTCAGTACAGTTTTCATCGCGGCCCGAAAGCAGGTTGTAACATCTCCATGCCTTAATCATCTCGCCCTGAAGCGGATTCATAATCGCAGCAGATAGACCCGCTCCCATACAAAGAGTAAAGAAGCTTGCAGTAACAAACTCGCGCAGAGGAAGTCCAAAACTTACGTTCGAAATTCCAAGGCTCGTAAGTCCGCCCATTTCGTGAATAGCGCGGACAGTTTCCATAGTTGCAATGCCGGCTTTTGAGTCCGAACTTACAGCCATAGCAAGAGGGTCTATAATAATATCTGATTTTCTGATTCCGTATTTTGCAGCTTCTGCGTAAATCTTTTTAGCAATCTCAACGCGGCGTGCGCTGTTTTCAGGAATTCCGTCTTCATCCAAAGTAAGGGCAACTACAAGTCCGCCGTATTTTTTTACGAGCGGGAATACAGTGTCCATAATTTCCTGCTTGCCGTTTACCGAGTTAATCATCGGCTTTCCGTTGTAACGGCGCAGTGCTGCTTCCATAACATCTGGCTTTGTTGTATCAATTTGAAGCGGTAGAGTGGTGACGTTCTGAAGCTCGTCGAGAACGCGGAGCATCATTTCTTTTTCATCAATTTCCGGAAGTCCAACATTTACGTCCAGTACCTGAGCGCCCGCTTCTTCCTGTTCCATTCCCTGATGAATGATGTAAGGAATGTCTCCGGCACGCAGAGCCTCTTTAAACTTTTTCTTACCCGTTGGGTTAATGCGCTCACCAATAAGAACCGGCCGGTGAGGTCCGCCAAAGTAAACGACTTTTGTATTAGAAGAAACACAGCCGATAGCTGGAGTGCCGCCCACGGTGGTTGAGTAGGCCGAAGGCCGTATCGAAACCATAGCATTTGAAAGTCCCTTAATATACTCCGGTGTAGTTCCACAACAGCCGCCAAGTACCATAGGTCCCAGTGCCGCAAGTTCTTTCATTGCACTAACGAACTCTGGAGCTTCAACGTCAAAAACAGTCTGACCATCAACAACCTTTGGCAAACCGGCATTCGGCTTTACGAGAACCGGCACGCTTGCTGCCTTACAGAGTCGCTCAACGGTCGGCTTCATTTCCAGCGGGCCGAGGCTGCAGTTCACACCAACTACAGAAACGCCAAGTCCTTCGAGCATTGCAACCATTGTCTCTGGCGTAGAACCGCTCAAAGTTCTGCATTCCTTGTCATAAACATTGCTCACAATTATCGGAAGGTCTTCGGCCGCAATGCCCAGGTCTTCCATTGTTTCTTTTGCTGCAAGAACAGCGGCCTTAGATTCGTAGCCGTCGTTCATGGTTTCTATCATTACGCAGTTGATTTTTGCAAGTCCGCAGTCTGCTATTTCTTTTGCAAAAGGGAAGGCAGCTGCAAAGGTTTTCTTAAAAAGTTTTACACAGTCTTCAAAATCTAGGTCGCCCATCGGTTTGAGAAGTTTTCCGCATGAGCCGATATCGAACGCAATAAAATATTTTCCGTCCGGCTTTTCTGCGCGGGCCTTGTCGCGTGCAGTATTTGCATTTTCAATTGCAGCCTTTACAAAGCGTTCCAGCTCAAGCGGAAACTTTGTGATAAAAGCACCAAAGGTATTTGTATTCACGATATTAGAACCGGCTGCAAAATAATTGTAGTGCAGCTGAACAATGCGGTCCGGATGTTTTGTGTTCCAGGTTTCAGGGAGTTCTCCGGGTTTTAAGCCCATGCCCTGTAAAACAGTACCTGTACCACCATCAAAAAATAAAAGTTCTTTGCCTAATAAATCGTGAAGTTTTGTCATGAGCGAAATTATAACGGATTTGCGTTCCTTTATATAGTAGCACCCAAACGAAATATCTGTTATATTGAATCTATGCTGACAATAAACGATATAGCGCGCGAAGCAGGTGTAAGCCGCCAGACAGTTTCAAATGTAATCCACGGTGCTACCGGACATGTTTCTCCGGAAACAATTGCGCGTATCAATAAAATCATCAAGGAAAAAAATTACACGCCTAATATGTCAGCACGTGCGCTTGTAAATAAAAGTTCACGAATCATTGGAGTTATCAATCACCTTATTCCAGACAGTGCCGGAAACTTCATGACAGACCCCTTCCATACAGAGGTCATTGCCGGAATTGAAAAGGAACTTCGCCTCCGCGATTATTACATGATGCTTCGTACCGTTGAGTCTGAAGATGAACTGGTTTCTCTTTTCCGCAACTGGAATCTCGACGGAATTATTATTACCGGTGTCTTTGAAGATCATTTTTATGAGAGAATTGTACAGAGCCGCATCCCTTGTGTTCTTCTGGACAGCTACATCAAAAACAGTTCTCTGATGAATGTAGGTTTGATGGATTTTCAGGGTGCCTATGAAGCAACAAAATATCTGCTTCGTAACGGACACACGGAAATCGCCTTCGCCTCTCCAGAGATCCACGAGAACGGTGTAGTCTACGAACGCTACCTTGGCTACGAAGCCGCCCTGCGCGAAATGGGAATTAAAGCGAAAAAGAAAAACGTTTACACCTGTAAAATTGAAGTCGAGGCTGGAATTCGTCTTGGCTATGAAATAGCTAAGCGCCCGGAAATCACCGCAGTCTTTGCAACCGCCGATCTTCTTGCCGTTGGTATTATGAGCGGTCTGTTTGAAAAGGGACGCCCCGTTCCAGATGACGTTTCAATCATCGGATTTGATGACCTTTACCTCAGCAGTATCACTTCACCGCGTCTTACAACAATTCATCAGGATATCGTAGAGAAGGGCCGAATCGCCGCTTCCATGCTGATTGATACCCTTGAGAAAAAAGAAACAAAACGCGAAATTATAATGCCGGTAAGCCTCATAGAACGCAATTCTGTTTCTGAACCACGAAAAAAATAAAAATTTTTAAACTTTTTTCTTGACAGCAGGTAATTCTCATATTATCCTAAAGGCGTTGAGCGTTCAACGTGTTTGCAAACTAAGTCTTACTCCTTCTTTTCCTTTTTTTTATTTTGCATACAGGTTGAGCGTTCAACGTAAACAAACGGCATATTTTATAAAAACAACAAGTCACAGGAGGCTTTATGAAAAAAACGTCAAAAATCCTTTCTGCCCTTACAGCAGGCTGTTTAGGATTCTGTGTTTTTATTTCCGGTTGCACAACTACCATTTCTTCCGGTAATAAAAATTCTACAACTGCTGATAACACCTCGGCAGTAGAGTCTGCGGAAAAGAATCTTCGCATTCCAACTCCAACAAACAGAACCGAAAAAGATCCTCAGGTTCTCGTTCACTACATGCCTTGGTTCCAGGCGCCTCCTGTATCCGAAGGCTACGGTTTTCACTGGCATCAGGGTGGGGCAAAGTTTGATCCATATCAGGTGCTTCCAAACGGCCAGCTTAATATTGCTTCTCACTATTATCCACTCACAGGTCCATACGACACACGCGATAAAAATATCCTTGAGTATCAGGCAGCACTCATGAAGGTTGCCGGAATCGACGGTGTAATTTTTGATTGGTACGGAATTGAAAATGCCCTTGACTATAAAGAGATTCAGGAATCAACTCTTGAAGTAATTAAGGTTTTGAAAAAGGCCGGCTTAAAATATGCAATCTGCTATGAAGATCAGAGCATTGGGAAAATGATTGAAGCTGGAAACTTTGTAAAAGAACAGGCTCTCGATTACGGTAAAAAAGTATTTGCCTACATGGAAAGCAACTGGTTCCATGATGATGCATATCTTAAATACGAAGGCCGTCCTGTAGTTTATACCTTCGGTCCACAGTATTACTTTTACCGCGAGCAGTGGGACAGCCTTTTTGCACAGTGCAGTGCACGTCCTTACTTTATCACTCTCGAAGGTCACAGCGAAGGCTTTGCAGACGGCTCTTACAACTGGTTCAATATGAACGGAAGAAAAACTCTTCCACAGGTTGTATCTCAGCTCAATAACTTTTATCAGCAGCAGAATGACAAGCCTTTCCTTACAGCTACAATCTATTCTGGTTTCCACGACATCTATGCGGAGGCCGGACAAAAGAGTTACGGCTATCTTGACCGCTATGAAGGTGGAACGTTCAACCTGACTTTGAAGGCAGCACTCATGGCTTACCCGGATGTTATTCAGGTTGCAACCTGGAACGACTATGGTGAAGGTACAGTGATTGAACCAACCGTTCAGGGCGGCTACAACGAACTGGAAGTGCTTCAGAAACTTCAGAAAAAATATGATGGTTCGTTCCCTTATTCAGAACTCGATCTTCGTGCTCCTCTTGCACTTTATAAACTTATAACAGCCGGTCAGAACGACGCTTCAGCAGCAAAAAAAGCCGCTGCCCGTAAAGCCCTCGATGCAATTCTTGCAGGGGACGTAGACCTCTACCGTTCAATAATTTCACAGGAGAAAATCTCTGTTGATTATGCCGTTCGCGCAGTACTCAGCGAAGCAACTGCAGACGCCGCAGATACAACAAGTCTTTATGATGCAGCCGGCCGCAAGAATCTTGCGCTTGGCTCACCAATAGTTGCAAACAATAAGATTTATGATTTTGTTGGAAGCAAAGCTGCAGACGGAGATATCAGCACTTACTGGGAAGGTGCCGCAAACAAATATCCGAACACCCTTCAGGTAGACCTTGTTAATTCTCAAAAGCTTGATATCGCAGTTCTTAAATTGAATCCACAGAAAATCTGGGGAAAGCGTGTTCAGACATTCACAGTAGAAACCAGCGACAACGGAACAGATTTTACAACTCTTATTCCAGAGTCAAATTACGAGTTTAATCCGCTCACAAACAAAAATACTGTAGTCATCAAACTTGATACTAAAGCCCGTTACTTAAGATTTGTATTCACAAAAAATACAGGTGCAAACGCAGGACAGCTTGCAGAACTGGAAGTCTATCCTGCGAATAAATAAAAAGTTTCATAATCAGGAGGAACAAAATTATGAAAAAAAACAGATTTGCAAAAGCAGCTGGCGCAGCAATTTTTCTTGCTGCAGTATTCGGATTTGTGTCTTGCAGCAACAACTCTCAGGAGCCTGAAGCTGGAGACTCATACGCAGAAATGACAACTGAATATCAGACTTACTATCTGAATATTGCAAATGCCGATTTAGGCGGTCTTGAAGGTTTCCATCTCAAAAATCTGAACACAGATAAATCAGTTGGAATTGTAATTGATAAGATTTTTGCTTCTGAAACAACATCAGAAGAAGGTGCAGTTGCAGTATTCAATTTTGATGTTCCGGAAACAGGAAGTAAGTACTGGGGCTTTTCTGCCGGAACAATTGCAAACGGCGAGTGGTCATCAGGAGAAATTGCTGCTGCAACAGCTCCTGCAGAAGCTCCTGAAGAGTACATTACAGGTTTTGCAACAGCAGCTTTTGTAGACAGTGTTTATGTAGGAGTAAAAGCAAAGAATCTTTCAGCTGATGTAAAGGGAGATGATATTTCTCTTATTCCTATCATCAATGGTGATGTAAAGACAGACAAAGCAATCACTTTCCGTGCTTTCATAACAAAATAGGCCTTGTTGCCGGTAATGGGGTAGACCGAAATGAACAATACAATTTCGAAAAAAATCCACTTTCTTGTGCTGTTTTTGGGATGTATTATTTATATGCATGCAGGAGAGGTTAGTACAGATTTTTCTGCAGAATTTAAAATTACTTCCAGAACATCCTTTGGTGTAGATCTGGATAATCCCTATCGTTATGGCTTGAAGCAGGAACTTACTGATTTCAATTTTATCTTACATCTTACGCCATATCAAAAACTAAGCAACAAAGTGAATAGTAGTGACCCAGTCGGATTTATAAATCTTACTTTCTTCAATCTTGATTTAATGAGTGATGAAAGTCTGGGCTATAACGCCGGAGTTCCAGATCAGAAGGCCTACCTTATGCGTAACCGTTTTCAGACTGGAGAATTCCTTGCGGGAATAGCATTTTCCAATTGGGTTATTCAGTTTAATGCGGGAGGCAATGAACCTTTCTGGGATCCATGGAATAAGGGAATTGAGTTTACAAATGATGATGTAAAATTTTCCTGGGCATATCTGGATTCCGTTGTTGACGTAAAGCGTACAAAGCTGATTGCAGAGCTTGCTCCACAGGATCCTGTTGTAACTCAGTTCCAGCATGATGTCTGCGGACCAACAGATCAGTTTGGTATGAATCTTACAGGCTCAACAATTGCGGCCCTTTATAACAAAGAAGATGTCTTTGGTCTGAATCTGAAATTTGCAACTGAATACGGCTATGACAGTGAAGCAATTTCAGAAGATAACAGCAACGGACTTGCAGCAGGTTTTGACCTGGTGCTCACTCCACCTGCTGCTGAAGGACTTAAGATTTTTGCATCGGCAGGTGGTTCTGTTAATTACGGCTTAGACAGCAATCCTGATCCGTTGTGCTTTGGAACAAGAGTTGGATACAACATTCCGCTCAATGAGGACATTTCAGTTGAGCCTTTTGTTGGCTTTGATGGTGGCCTGAAGTTTTCAGAAGATGGAGAAAAAAATCCGTTCGAGTTTGAAGCTTCCGGTGGACTTACAATGCGCTGGCCGGGACAGGCTGGCTGGTTCACAGATTACATCCTTGATAAGGATGGACGTGTATTTCCTGGAATGTCACTGGCATATTCCGCTTATGGAAATGCAGATGAACCTGATGAGTTAAACCATTCTGTAAAGTTCACACTGTTTGAACCAAGAGGCGATGACGGAGTGTTTTACAGAATCGGTTCCGAGATGGTTGTAGACCTTACACAGCTCGGAAAAGATTCCTGGAACTTGCTCGCAACCTTCTATCTTGATTACGAGATTCCGGGCTTCTTAAAAACAAAGGGTAAACTTGTGCCATGGTTTACTGTCTGCTACGACAACGTTCCTTACGCAGCCCCAGAGGGTGCAGCAGCAGAAACTGTAGAAAGACAGAATGCCTTAAAGGCAGACGTTGGTCTTAAGTTTGATGGAATGATTTCAAATACAGTAATCGGACTGGTTTGGAATTCTGGTAATTTGATTTCCGACAAGGCAGATATTTCCAAAGGATTTATCAAGACCTATGTTGAAATAAAGTTTTAGTAAAAAAGATTTTTCAGGAGGAATATTATGAAAAAATCTATTGTGGTTGCCTGTATGGCACTGGCTCTTGTTAGCTCAGTTTTTGCAGCAAGCAAGAAAAAATCAAAAGATGCTAAATCAATTAAACTTGGTATCTGGCCTGAAGATACTCTTACTGCAGACATTGCTATGCACGAAGAGTATGTAAAAACCTTCAATACCTTCTTCCCGGATATTACAGTTGTTCCTGCATATTACAAGTATGCTACAGATAACTTTGTTCCACTTGCTTCAAGCGGACAGCTTCCAACAATTTATGACACATGGTTTACAGAGCCACAGAAGATTATCAATCAGGGCTTTGCAAAAGATATCACAAAAGAAGTAAAGGAGCTCGGCTGGGACAAAAAGATGAACCCTGGCGTACGCGACCTTCTTTCAAAGAACGGAAAGATTTACGGTGTACCACGTGACGCTTACGCTCTTGGTCTTATGATCAATGTTGATCTTTTCAAGCAGGCTGGCCTTGTAGACAAAGACGGTCTTCCAGACTATCCAAAGACATGGACTGACCTTGCAGAAAAAGCAAAAATTATCAAAGAAAAAACAGGAGCTGCAGGACTCTGTCTTCTTGCAAAAGATAACGCAGGTGGCTGGCACTTCACAAACATTGCCTGGGACTTCGGTGCAGTATTCGAGGTACAGAAGAAGGGTAAGTGGGTTGCTCAGATTGATACTCCTGAAGTTGCAGCTGCATTCCAGTATGTAAAAGATCTTAAGTGGAAGTACGACGTACTCACAGCTGATCCAACAAACGAAGACTGGGGAACAGGCTTCCGATCGTTAGGAACAGGTGTTGCTGCTATGTACATTGCTGCACAGGATGCAGTTAATCAGCCAACACAGGTAAACGGTCTTCCTGTAACAAGCCTTGCTCTCGAGCCACTTCCTGCAGGACCAAAGGGACAGTACTCACTCATGGGTGGTACACCATACATGTTCTCACCAACAGCAACAAGCGAACAGGTAAAGGCATGTCTCAAGTATCTTGAGATTATGGGTAAGTCTCCTTCAGTTTCAAATGAAGCAATTGCAGGTATGTCTGCAGATGCAGCTAACCGCATGAACGAAGGTATTCCTGTAATTCCACCATTCCCAGCATGGAGTGATGCAGCACTTGAAGCAGCTCGCGATAAGGCAGAAAAGCCATACCGCAACGTAGATATGAGACTCTATCAGAACTACTACGACATGGTTCAGAAGAGCGGAAACGTTAAGAGCGAAGAGCCAATGTGTGCGCAGGATCTGTATGCAGAACTTACAAAAGTTTTGCAGGCTGTAATTACAGACAAGAATGCAGATATCCCATCACTTTTGAAGAAAGCTCAGAAGAACTTCCAGAGCATCCTTGATTCAGAAGTAAACTAATCTGCTAATTCAAAAATAAAAAATGGAGTTGTCCGGATACGGCCCGGACAGCTCCATTAAGTGAGGAAAATATGAAAAATAAATTCTGGCAAAAGAATATATCCGGCTGGCTTTTGATGCTGCCAAGTGTCATTTTGTTCGGCTTTTTTGTCTGGGGACCTCTGGTTTCCTGTATCCGAATATCTCTTTATTCTGCCCAGGGTGTAAACTTAAATCAGTTCGTAGGCTTTAAAAACTACATAAGGGTTTTCAAGCATCCGGACTTTCTTCCGGCACTCAAGAATACTTTTTCATATACTCTCTGGTCATTATTAATCGGCTTCCTCGTGCCAATTATTCTGGCCCTGTTTATCAGCGAAATCAGACGGGGAAAAAGTCTTTTTAAGGTTGGCGTTTATCTGCCAAATATCGTACCGGGCATGGCAATGGTTTTGATGTTCAGCTTTATCTTTAAGCCTGGTGCAAACGGAATCTTAAATGTATTCCTGAATAAAATGGGGCTTCCGGCTTTGGGCTGGCTTACAAATCCAAAACTTACAAAGCCTCTGATTATCATTTCACTTACCTGGAAAGGTGCGGGCGCAACAGCCCTTCTATATATCGCAGGTCTTCAGGGAATAGACCCGGAGCTTTATGAAGCAGCAATTATTGATGGAGCGGGCATCTGGAAAAGAATCCGCTACATCACTTTGCCTTGCATTTACAATCTTGCACGTACACTGCTCATTCTTCAGATTATCTCGGTTTTCCAGATTCTGTATGAACCGCTCGTAATGACAAACGGTGGACCAAACAATGCATCAATTTCAATCATGCAGCTTATGTACCGTTTCGCATTTGAAAAATACGACTATCCAAAGGCAAGTGCCGTGGCTGTAATAATCTGTATCATTCTTGCAGCCCTCACAGTTGCCTATAACAAACTGAATAAAAAGAAGGATTTCTAACTATGGAAAATAAGAAAGAATCATATACAGGTGTTATTAGAGATTTTGATATGAGGCACATGAGTGTGAAAATCATCTATTACATGGTTTTCGCAGTTTGTGCAGCAATTCTGATTGTTTGTATTTTTCCGTTTGTCTGGACCATACTTTCAAGCTTCAAGACAATCAAGGAGTTTGCAAGCGAACCGAATATCATACCTCATCAGTTTCAGATTTCAGGCTTTGTAAAAACCTGGACATCGCTCAAGTTCGTAAAATATTACATGAACTCTGCCATCTCAGTTTTGGGAAGCATAGTCTGCGCCATCCTTTTTAATGGCCTGTTCGGCTATGTAATGGCAAAGGTAAAACCATACGGTTCAAAGTTTTTTGAAATGCTCGTAATGTGGGGACTTTTGATTCCATCAACAACAAGCATTGTTCCGCTGTTCATGAACCTTTCAAAGATCGGGCTCACCGGAACCTTTATTCCGCTCTGGCTTGCAATGGGAGCCAATGCCTTCTACGTAGTTTTGTTCAAAAACTTTTTCGATTCAATTCCGGCTTCATATATTGAGGCTGCAACAATCGACGGAGCGGGAAACATCCAGATCTTTTTTAAGATTGTAGTTCCGCTTTCAAAATCAATCATCATGGTTGTAGGGCTTTATGCAATCACTGCAGCCTGGTCAGACTTTTTGCTTCCGTTCCTGCTTTTGCAGAACACACAGTTTGAAACAGTAATGGTAAAGCTGTTCTCACTCATGCGTGGTGCAAAAATAAATGATGTAGAAATGCTGCGGGCAATTGTATTTGCAATCATACCGCCGGTAATTCTGTTCATCATTTTCCAGAAGCAGATTACACAGGTAACAATTCAGTCTGGAATTAAGGGGTAAAAAATGGGAAAGTATGCAGACATATATCTTAAGGGTGATGCCTGGAATATCATAGAAGAGGGCTTCAGTGCAGAACACAGCGAAGTTTCCGAATCAATTTTTTCGCTTGCAAATGAATTTACAGGAGTGCGCGGATTTTTTGATGAAGGCGTTTCAGAAAATTATTCTGATGAAAAAGTTGCAAGCCTTCGCGGAGTTTATTTCAACGGAATGTACGAAGTTGAAAAAACAGAAGGAACCGCATATAGGGGAATTGTTCAGCACACACACTTTATGATTAACTCGCCAGACTGGCTCTGGACAAAAATAATTTTAGATGATGAAGAAGTTCAGATCACAAAAGAAAACACAAGTGAGTTCCTTCGCATTCTGGATATGCGTCACGGAAAACTTGTGCGAAGCTTTGTGTGGACTTCCAAAACCGGAAAAAAACTGCGCCTTGTTTTTACAAGAATTCTTTATATGGATGTTCCGAATTATGCCTGGCAGAAAATTGAATTTCAGCCGCTTAATTTTTCGGGCAGCATAAAAGTAATTTCTGCGTGCGACCTTGCACCGGTTCATCAGAGCCGCCAGAAATGCTACTGGGATTTTGTAAAAGAAATCAGATTCAATAATTCAGAAACGCTTCTGGTAAAAACAAAAACAACCGAGCAGAAACTCTGCATCAGCACTTCCTGGGAACACGATGCAGACATAAAAGAAGATTATTATTCTGAAGGAAAGATTTTTGGAAAAGCCTTTACGCTTGAGCTTACTGAAAAGAAAATCACTTCACTTGTAAAACGTGTCTGCTTTGTAATTGATAAATCAAATAAATATCTTGCAGAGGAACTGATTCAAAAAACTTCCGAAGCTGCCATTGCGCAAAAAAAACTTACCTATGCACAGGCAGAATATAATCAGGCCTCTTACTGGAAAAGAGTGTGGGACTACAGCGACATTCAGATTGAAGGTGATGATTTAAATCAGCAGGGAATTCACTTCTGTATTTTCCAGATGAATCAGACCTATCACGGAATCGCAGATTCAGACAATATCGGCGCCAAGGGGCTCACCGGCGAAGCTTACAACGGTCATGCCTTCTGGGATACAGAAACCTACTGTCTGCCCTTCTATCTTTATTCAAATATTAAAGCGGCCCGTAAACTTCTGGAGTTCCGTTACAGCACTCTGGAGCAGGCAAAGGCCCGCGCTAAAATGCTGGACTGTAGCGGTGCCTGTTATCCGGTTGCAACTTTAAATGGTGATGAAGCCTGTAACCTTTGGCAGCACGCAAGCCTTCAGTTCCAGCCGAGTAGTGGAGTAGCTTACGGAATTGCGCATTACTATGCACTCACCGGTGACAAGGATTTTCTCTATGGTCACGGAATCGAAATGCTTATAGAAATCAGCCGTTTCCTTGCGGGCCGAGGAGCCTGGAATCAGGATCACACAGGCTTTGGTTTTTACGCAGTTATGGGGCCAGATGAATTTCATATGATGGTCAACAACAACGCGTACACAAACTATATGAGCAAAAAATCTTTTGATTTTACGTTGAACGTTCTACGTAAAATGCAGGAAGAAAGCCCGGAATTGTACAAAAGGGTAGTGGAGAAAACAGGCTTTACAAAAGAGGAAGAAGAAAACTTAAAACTCTGTTCAGAAAAAATGATTATTCTTTTTGATGAAAAGAAAAAACTTTATGAACAGCACGAAGGATATTTTACTCTTCCACATATCGACGTAAATAAAATTCCTGTAGAAGATTTTCCTCTTTACGGCCACTGGTCTTATGACCGCATCTATCGTACCGACATGATTAAGCAGCCGGATGTTCTCATGTTCTGCTTTTTGTATCGCTCAGAATTCAGCCGCGAAGTGCTCAAGGCAAATTACGAATATTACGAGCCAAAGACAATTCATGAGTCATCGCTCTCGCCTTCGGTGCATTCAGTTCTTGCCTGCGATTTGAAAAAGATTGATGAAGCGCAGAAGTTCTTCGGTTTTGCAACACGACTGGATCTGGATAACTATAACCGTAATACGAGGGAAGGTTTGCATACTACGAGTATCGCCGCCGCGTGGATTAATATTGTCTTTGGGTTTGGCGGACTTCGTTCCGATCCAGACCTTCAGGAAAATCTTTCAATTGCGCCCGTTCTTCCTTCAACCTGGAAATCATACACCTTCAGATTTGTTTACGAAGGCTCTCTTGTCTGCGTAAAAGTATGCGGCAATGAAGTTGTTGTAAACGTTGCAGAAGGCGAGCCTGTAAATCTGAACGTCTATAATAAGAATTATAAGATTTCAGAAGTGCCGCTTTCAATTCCAATGGAAACGGAGGCTTCTGTATGAACCCTTGGGAAATTGAAGATTCCGGTATTTCAGAGGAAAGCGTAATTCAGAATGGAAACCGCATGTTCTGCGGCAACGGCTTTATGGGCTACCGCGGAACTGTGGATGAAGCAGATAAGTCTTCCATGACCGGCCTTATTGTAAACGGCATATACGACCGCCAGGGAGACAAGTGGAGGGAGCCGGTTAATTTTCCAAACCCTCTTTTTATTCAGCTCAGCTTTGAAGGGCAGCCGCTCACACTTAAATCAGATTCGCTGAACTCTCATGTCCAGAAGCTTAATTTTCGTTACGGAATCTTTTCGCGAAAAACTCTCTGGAATTGTAACGGTGCAGAACTCACTGTAGAAAGTGAACGCTTCCTCAGTATGAGTGAAAAAAATATTTTGTGTCTGCGTTATAAAATCACTTCGAACAAAGACATCACTCTTGGAATTATTCAGAAGATTGATGAAGAAGTTTATGACGCAAATGGTCCTCATTTTAAGATTGAAAAAAAATCAGATGTTGGAGAAGGGAAGTGTGGTGAAATCCTTATGTGCCGCACTCTGGAAAAACAGCTTCCTTTCGCTGTTGCTCGTATTTCAGATTTTTGCTCAGACACAATAACCTTAAAAGCTGCAGTGCCTCAGATTATAACTGTGTATGCTGCAGTTTTTACAAATCTTGATGAAAACAACAGCCCCATGGCTCCGGTGCCTGTAGAACAGTTTGCCTCCATTTCTGTTCTACAGGCAGAAAAAGCCGGCTGGGAAACTCTTCTTCAAAATCACAAAAAAGCCTGGGATAAAATCTGGGAAGATGGAGATGTGGTTATAGAAGGCGATGAAGAGGCCCGGCTTGCACAGAAAAATCTGCGCTACAGTCTTTATCATCTTCAGAGTATTGCTCCCCGTGGAAGAAAAGCCCTCTCGATTCCTGCCCGCGGACTTTCCGCGCAGACCTACAAGGGGGCCGTTTTCTGGGACACAGAGCTTTTTATTTTTCCGTATTTTCTGTACACCCAGCCCGAGCTTGCCTGTGAGTTTATTGAATACAGAATCAAAACTCTTGAAGGTGCAAAACGCAAAGCTGCAGCCTACGGTTACGAAGGTGCCTTTTATGCGTGGGAAAGTCAGGAAGATGGAGATGATGCCTGTTCAGATTACAACGTAACAGACGTCTTTACAAAACGCCCCGTGCGCACTTATTTCCGTGACAAGCAGATACACATAAACGCCGCAATTGTTTACTGCATCTGCCAGTATGTGGAAGTTACCGGCGATACTTTAATCCTGCAAGAAGGTGGCCTTGAAGTAATTTTTGAGTGTGCAAAGTTTTATATTTCGCGCTGCATCTATATGCCTCTCAAAGACCGCTACGAGGTTCATGATGTAATTGGTCCGGACGAATATCATGAACGTGTAAACAACAATGCTTACACAAACAAGATGATTTTGTTTACGTTGCAGAAGGCCGTGGAGTTTGCGGAGCAGCAAACAGAAACTTCGCCGAGCCCCGCGTCGCACAGTTTTACAAAATATATCCCCCTCGCAAAAGACATCTGTAAAAAACTTTACATTCCTTCTCCGAATGCCCAGGGACTTATCCCACAGTTTGATTCTTATTTTGATATGGAAGACTGCTCTCTGGAAACCGTGCGCTCCCGACTTCTCGATCCAAAAGAATACTGGGGCGGCGCCAACGGAGTTGCTTCTCATACTCAGATAATCAAGCAGGCAGACACAATCGTAATGCTAAATCTGTTTGATAAAGATTATGACAGCGCAGTCTTAAATGCCAATTATGATTATTACAATCCACGTACAGAACATGGCTCTTCGCTCAGCGCCTGTATGTACGGAATGGTTGCCTGCAAAACTGGCCGCCTCAAAGACGCAGAAGAGTTTTACAAAAAAACAAGCTGCGTAGACATAAGCGGAAATTCCAAACAGTGGGCTGGTCTCATCTATATTGGCGGAACCCATCCCGCAGCTCAGGGTGGTAGCTGGATGATGGTAGTCTACGGCTTCTGCGGCTTTTCAATCAGAGAAAACAAAATCCAGATTAAACAGAATCTGCCAGCCGCCTGGAAAAAGGTGAGCTTTACCGCAATGGTCGGCAAAGAAAAATATCAGGTAAACGTCACCAGGGAAGGATACGAATTATGCAGAAAATAAAAGGTGCAATTTTTGATTTAGACGGTGTGCTTGTTGATACGGCAAAGTATCATTATCTTGCATGGAAAAAACTAGCAAATAAACTCGGCTTTGATTTTTCAGAAAAAGATAACGAAAAACTCAAAGGCGTTAGCAGAACTCGTTCGCTGGAAATTCTTTTAGATATCGGAAAAGTCCAGGCAGACGAAAATCAAAAATCAAAATGGGCAGAAGAAAAAAATGAATGCTATGTTGAATATCTCAAGAAGCTTGATTCAACAGCCCTGCTTGAAGGAACAACAGATTATCTGAACACCCTTCATGCAGAAGGTGTAAAAATCTCGCTCGGCTCTGCAAGTAAAAACGCGCCGCTCATTTTGTCGCAGCTGAATATAAATAATTATTTTGATGCAGTGATAGACGGAAACAGCATTTCAAAAGCAAAGCCAGATCCGGAAGTTTTTTTACAGGGCGCAAAAGCCTTAGGACTTAAGCCTTCTGAGTGTGCAGTTTTTGAAGACTCTCTTGCCGGAATCCAGGCCGCAAAAAAAGGCGGAATGATTGCCGTGGGGGTTGTTGGCGAAGGGGACAAAAAAAATCTGCCCGGCGCAGACTTCTACGTAAAAAGCCTGGGCGAGGCAGAACGTTCAGGTTTGTTCATTTAAGCCTTGGCCGGGAAGGTCTAAAGCTCTAAGTCCACTACAGTAGCCTCCGTAGCGCGGATCAAATCATCAGGTTTAATTTTAATCTGAACGCCGCGCTGCCCGCCGCTAATACAAACGCGGTCATGCAAAATTATAGTCTCATCAATAAAAGTGCGGAACTTCTTTTTCATTCCAAGCGGAGTACAGCCTCCGCGAATGTAGCCTGTGAGCCCAAGAAGTTCTTCAGGTTTTACCGGCCCAATCTCCTTGCAGCCGGCAGCCTGTCGTGCCTTCTTAAGATTTATCTCACTAACCGCACTCTGACAGAACACGCAGATTTCCTTAGTCTCAGTGCGCATTACAATCGTCTTAAAAACAGTCTCAGGTGCCACGCCAAGTTTTTCAGCCATGCGGCCTGCAGCCCCGCGCGCAAGTTCGTGCTCGCCGTCATCTTCATATTCAGCAGCCTCGTATTCAATACCAAGCCCATCAAGAATTCTCATTGCGTTCGTCTTTTTCATAAGCATTATAGTAACAAAAAAAATATTTAAAAAAAAGTGAAAAATTTTTAATTTTTTTATAAATTCCTGTTGACAACTTTTTATCAAATCTATATATTAAATCTCACCTTCGCAACACTGAGTTGCGAAAACAAAACAGTTTTTTGACATAACAGGGAAGGAAAGAATAGAACGAATAAGGTTCTAAACAAAATAAGCGAGAAATCGCTAGGTTTTGTTCTGATACTCAATTGACTACATTTTGTCAGTTTTTTACTAAACTGAACCAAAATCAATTTCAACTAATATAATAGTTAGAATTGAACTGTTTATGTGAAATCATTAGCCTTCGGGCTATTGAAATAATCATGGAGAGTTTGATCCTGGCTCAGAACGAACGCTGGCGGCGCGTCTTAAGCATGCAAGTCGAGCGGTAAGATTGGTGCTTGCACTAATCCTAGAGCGGCGGACTGGTGAGTAACGCGTGGGTGACGTACCTTCGTGACGGGGACAGCTCCTAGAAATAGGAGATAATACCGGATACGCTGTATGTTGTCAGAGGACATACAGGAAAGGATCTTTTGATTCGCACGGAGAGCGGCCCGCGTACTATTAGCTAGTTGGTGAGGTAACGGCCCACCAAGGCAACGATAG
>NZ_FORI01000004.1 GCF_900113965.1 Treponema bryantii
AAGTGATATGTACCCATAATTCTGGACACATATTATGAATTAGGCCGAATGAATGGATGCTTCCCTGTATTTTGCGGGAGGCATCCATTTTGTTTTAGCCTGTATTCGCTTATTGTTATAATAGTCTATATATTCTGCAACTGCTACAGAAAATTCTTCAAAAGATTTAAAATCCTTTTCATGTCCATAATACAATTCATTTTTCAAACGTCCAAAGAAAGTTTCCATAATGCAATTGTCATAGCAATTTCCTTTACGAGACATAGATTGAATAACGCCATGATTAATCAATCTCGTTCTGTAATAAATATGCTGATACTGCCATCCCTGATCAGAATGAAAAATAAGGCCATTAACTCTTTGGAATTTTTTAAAAGCTTTATCCAACATTCGTTTTACTTGTTCCATGTTTGGACTTAATGATAAATCATAAGAAATTATCTCGTTTGTATGCATATCAAGAATTGGAGAGATGTAGCATTTGCCCCAGGAAAAATTAAACTGTGAAACATCAGTTGTCCATTTCTGAAAGGGCGCAGTTGTACTGAAATCCCTGTTAATTAGATTAGCAGCAATTTTTCCAACTTCCCCTTTGTATGAATGATACTTTTCTTTTGGTCGTTTTCCAAATAGTCCCAGAGAATGCATTATTCTTTGAACTCGTTTGTGGTTTACAGTTTTGCCACGGTTTAGAAGTTCTCTGTAAACACGACGTACGCCATATCTTTCTTTGTTTTCTGTAAAAATCTCCAGTATTTCTTGTGCCATAGCGACATTTTTTTCAGCAATAACATCCTTTTTGCTTATTTCAAAGTAATATGTCGATTTTGACATTTTTGCAGCTTTTAAAAGATACCTTAATCGGTATCCTTTTTCTTGGAGTTCTTTGAGGACTTTTGCTTTTTCGCCTTGAGATGTTCGTCCCATTCTGCGTGTCTCAAGGCTATAGATTTTTTTATTACTTCGTTCTCTGCTTTCAGATATTCATTTTCATTTCGTAACCGTAATAGTTCATCTCGTTCTTCTTCTGTAAGAGGTTTCGTGTTTTTTGATTTTTTTTTCATAACTGGATTTTTCCTTGGACGTCCTATTGAAATGCTCTTTAATCCATCATAACCGTTATCTTTATATTTTTTAACCCATTTATGAAGCAGGCCTGAAGCTATACCTGCATTACATGCCGTTTCTTGAATAGAGTTTCCTGCTAAGACTTTTGAGACAAGATTAAATCGTTCTTCTGGCGTCCATTGTTTTTTATGAGACTTATGATGTAATGCTGTTATTCCTTTATGTTCTTCTATCCTTTTCCATCGACGTATCATCTTATGGAAATCTTGTGGATCTTTTATTCCTTCTGGTGTTTCAACCCAGATTCCTTGTTTGTAAAGTTCAATGCATCTAAGCTTGAACTCTAATGTGTAGCGCATAAAAATACCCCTTTTACTTTTGTCCAGTAAAAGGGGTACATATCACAAGTTCGGGGTGACACTTCAACTAACTAACTTTCGTTAACATTTTTATTGTCAAATTTCTCTTCCTATGTTATACTTAATTAAATTTAGTACAAATTTCTTTAAAATTCGTTCACGGGAGGGGACAGATGAACGAATGGCTTAAAAAGGTAACCGATGGACTAAAAAATATGTGGTCCAAATGGAAGCCGATTCAAAAAGTCATATTAATTGGCATAATCGTAGTAGTAATCATAGTCATTGTTGCGTCCGTGAAGGTATCTTCAAAGCCTTCTACTGTCCGACTCTTTAATGCTCCAGTTACAGATCAGACTGCTCTTACACAGATTCTTGACCGTCTTTCTCAGGAAAATGTAAATGCATATACAAATGATGCAGGTTATATTTCAGTTGATGATGATAAGACAGCACGCCGAATGCGTGAAATCCTCATCAGTGAAAATCTTGTTCCTTCATCAGTTGATCCTTGGGCTGGTTTTTATGATAGAAGCTGGTCTACAACAGATGCAGATCAGAACGTAAAACTCAAGAATACAATTCAGAAACAGCTCAAGCAGCATATTGAATCAATCGCAGAAATTCAGCTTGCAGATGTAAATATTGTTTTGCCAGATAATCAGCTTTTTACAGCAGATCAGAATCCTGTAACAGCAAGTGTAATCATTAAAACAACCCCTCAGAGTAACCTGCTTCAGGATAGAAAACGTGTACTTGGTATTCAGCGCCTTATTCTTTCTGCTGTTGAAGGTCTTAAAGAAGAAAATCTTATCATCACAGATGTGGATGGTAATCAGGTAAATGATTTTGAAGGCATGGCAGAAAGTGACCGTGTAAGCATTATCGAAAAGCAGCAGAAGCTTATCCGCAAACAGGAAGTTGAGCTTCGTGCAAAAATCCTTAAGGCTCTTCAGAAAACTTTCCGCGAAGACCGCTGCCGCGACATGAACGTTGCCATTGAAATGGATATGTCTCAGAAGACAAGTGAGGCAACAGTTTATTCTCCAATCGAAATTAAAGCTGATAACCCTGATACTCCTTATGATGACTCAGAATATCGTGATACACTGCCAATCAGTCAGCAGACTGTAACAAAAGAGTGGCAGGGTACAGGTTATAATCCGGAAGGACCAGCCGGTGTAGAAGGACAGACTCCTCCGGTTTATTCTGATATGTCTAACGTAATCGGAAAATCTACAGAGACTGGCGTTACTCAGAATAACGTAATTAATACAAAACAGACATCAGAAATATCTTCTCCAAAAATCGATAAGATTTCGGTTTCTGTCAACCTCGACGGAAAATGGAAGAAGGTAAAAGATAATAACGGAAATCTCATTATTGAAGACGGTGCAATTAAACGTGAATATACTCCGGTTTCTGCAGAAGAAATGGCAGAGGCTGTTCGTCTTATTCAGGGTGCAATTGGTTATGACAGAACCCGAGGCGACAGAGTAGAAGTAACAAACATTGCTTACGACCGTGATGATGAGTTTGAAGCAGAAGATGCAGAGTACTTTGCAGCTATTCAGCGCAGACGTACAATACTTCTTATTCTTATTGCAATTGTTGTTGTTCTTGTTGGCTTTATTCTCTTCCGTATTATCAGCCGCGAAATGGAACGCCGCCGCCGCGAAAGAGAAGCTCGTCTTCTTGCAGAGCAGCAGGCAGCCCGCGAACGCGCACTTTGGGAGGCGAAGGACGACGGTATGGAAGTTACAATGTCCGTCGAAGAAACCCGCCGTATGGAACTTCAGGAAAATGCAATTTCCATGGCAAAGGAACATCCGGAAGATGTTGCTATGCTCATAAGAACATGGTTGATGGAGGAATAGTTTATGTCAGACGAAGCTACAGAAGCACCGAAATCAAATCCAAAGCCGGTACCAAAGCCTGGGCAGCTTAAGCCAGCAGGTTCTGGTTCATCATCAAAAAAAGGCAATAAGGATTATAAAAGTTTAACAGGTCGCCAGAAGGCTGCCATCTTCCTCATTTCGCTTGGACCTGAGGTTTCTGCCGAAATCATGAAGCACCTTCGCGAAGACGAAGTTGAAACACTTACCTTTGAAATTGCACGTCAGGAAAAAGTAAATCCTGAATTTAAAGACGCCGTACTTGAAGAGTTCCAGGAGCTTATGAATGCTCAGAACTTCATCACGACCGGTGGTATCGACTATGCCCGCGAGCTCCTCGAAAAATCTCTTGGTTCTCAGAAAGCCATCGATATCATCAACCGCCTTACTTCAAGTCTTCAGGTTCGTCCGTTTGACTTTATCCGCCGTACAGACCCGGCACATCTTTTGAACTTTATTCAGCAGGAATATCCGCAGACTATTGCCTTGATTCTTGCTTACCTGGAACCTGGAAAGGCTGCCGTAATCATGCAGAACTTGCCAGAAGATATGCAGGCCGAAGTTTCAAAGCGACTTGCAACAATGGACCGTACATCTCCAGATGTATTGCGCGACGTTGAACGCGTATTGGAAAAGAAACTTTCTACACTGTCTTCAGAAGACTACACTGCTGCCGGTGGTGTTGAAGCAATCGTTGAAATCCTCAACCTTGTTGACCGTTCTTCTGAAAAGTCTATTATCGAATCTCTCGAAGAGGACGATCCGGATTTGGCAGAGGAAATCAAAAAGCGAATGTTCGTATTCGAAGATATCGTTATGCTCGACGACCGTGCTATTCAGAAGGTACTCCGCGATGTCGACCAGCAGGAACTCGCAAAAGCGCTTAAATCGGTTGATACCGAAGTACAGGATAAAATCTTCCGTAACATGTCTAAGCGTGCCGCATCTATGCTTAAGGAAGATATGGAATTCATGGGACCTGTTCGCTTGAAGGACGTTGAAGAGTCTCAGCAGAAGATTGTATCTATCATCCGTCGTCTTGAAGACAATGGTGATATCGTTATTGCTCGTTCTGGTGAAGACGAACTTGTATCATAATTTATCAAAAGGAATAAAGTATGGCAAAGGCAGTATTCAGACCTGGTGAAGCAAAGAATATAGAAGAAAAAGTTATGCTTCCTCTCTACAAGGACTACTCTCCAATTGAAGATGTAGAAGTTCAGGAGGAGGAAGAATATACAGGTCCAACTGCAGAAGATTTACGTCGCGAAGCTGAGGAATACAAGGCTCAGTTTGAAGTTGAAAAACAGCAGATGAAAGCTGATGCTCAGAAAGAAGCAGAGCGCATTATTAAAGCTGCAGAAGATACAGCCTTTGCAGAAGTTAAACGCCAGACAGACCAGGCAGCCGTTATTAAAGCTGATGCAGAAAATGACGCAGCCGCAATCATAGAAAAAGCAAAAGCCGAGGCTGCGCAGATTGTTGCAGAAGCTCAGGCTCAGCATGATAAGCTTGTTTCAGATGCCCGTTCAGAAGGTTTTGAGCAGGGAAGTGCAGAAGGTTACGAAAAGGGTAAGGCCGAAGTAGAACGTCTTATTGAAAGAATGCACAAGGTGCTCGAAGCAGTTATGCAGCGCCGCGAAGAAATCCTTCAGGATACAGAAAGTCAGATTGTTGAACTTGTAATTCTGATGGCTCGAAAGGTTATAAAGATTCTTTCTGAAAATCAGAAGAACGTTATTATGGCAAATACAGTTGCTGCTTTGCGCAAAGTAAAGACACGCGGTAATGTAACTCTCCGTGTTAATATTGAAGATGTAAAGCTTACAACTCAGCACGCAGATGAGTTTATTCAGCATGTTGAAAATGTACAGGGCATTACTGTACAGGAAGACTCTGCAGTTGAGAAGGGCGGCTGTATTGTTGAAACAGACTTTGGTGCTATTGATGCACGTATCTCAAGTCAGCTTACAGAACTCGAAAATAAGATTCTTGAAGTTTCTCCTGTTAAAAATATCAAGCGTCAGGATCCTCTTACTTCGGCTGAATAATTCTGTAAAGGGTGGGGGTGTGCCGTGCGTTCTACATATACCGGTGAATTTGATTTCAATAAATATCTCGAAAAAGTTGTTGATGCAGAAACCATTCTTTATACAGGCCGTGTAACTGCAGTAAAAGGTCTTGAGGTTGAAAGCGAAGGCCCTCGTTCTGTAATCGGTGAAATGTGTACAATTAAACTGCGTGATGGAAAACTTCTTCAGGCAGAGGTTGTTGGTCTTAATGAAAAAATCGTAAAGCTTGCTCCGTTTGGTGAAACAAAGGGAATTGAAGTTGGCTGTGAAGTTGTTGCTTCTGGCCGCAGTCTTATGGTTCCTGTTGGACCAAAGCTTTTAGGAAGAATGATTAACGCAATTGGTCGTCCTTGTGATGATAAGGGCGAGATTGTTCCAGAAACTTACTATCCTGCAGTTGCAAATCCTCCGTCTCCAAATGAGCGTACAGATATTAACCGCCGAATCACAACCGGTGTTCGTGCTATAGACTCTCTGCTTACAGTTGGTAAGGGACAGCGTCTTGGAATCTTTGCAGGTTCAGGTGTTGGTAAGTCAACTCTTCTGAGTATTATTGCGCGTAACACAGATGCTGATATAAATGTTATCGGTTTGATTGGTGAGCGTGGTCGCGAGGTTCTGGACTTCGTAAACCGCGACCTTGGTGAAGAAGGAATGAAGCGTTCTGTCCTCGTTGTTGCAACCAGTGATGAGCCTTCGATCTGCCGTCTCCGTGCCGCCCAGGTTTGTACAGCCATTGCAGAATATTTCCGCGATCAGGGAAAAGACGTTATGCTGATGATGGATTCAGTTACCCGTTTTGCTCATGCTCAGCGCGAAATCGGACTTGCAAATGGTGAGCCTCCTGCACAGAAGGGATATCCGCCAAGTGTATTTGATATGATTCCAAAGCTGCTCGAACGTTCGGGTACAAATCAGAAAGGTTCTATTACAGCTTTCTATACAGTTCTTGTTGATGGTGATGATATGAACGAGCCTATTACAGATAAGGTTCGCGGTACTCTTGATGGACATATCGTTTTGAACCGTAAGCTTGCTCAGTCTTATCATTACCCTGCAATTGATGTGCTGCAGTCTATTTCGCGTTTGTCAAAACGTGTAAGTGGTGCGCAGACCCGCAAGGCTGTAGGACGTCTCCGCACCTGGATGGCAACTTACTCAGAAAATGAAACAATGATTACAGCCGGTATTTATGCGAAGGGTAACTCTCCGGAAATTGATGAAGCAATCGACAAGCATATGGCAATTGAAGAGTTCCTCAAGCAGGAAGAATACGAGCCATGTCCAATGCCAGAAACTTTGAAAAAACTTTCGGCTCTCACAGAAATTGAGATTCCAGAAGAAGAGTACGTTGAAGTACCGGCAATTGGAATTCCAACTACCGCGCAAATTGTTGATGCGAATACTCCGGTGGTTGAGTAGCCCGAAGGGCGTATCGAAACCACCTTATGAGCCGAATTTTGTGGTGGTTTCGATACGCCGCTACGCGGCACTCAACCACCGTATTATAAGTTTATGAAGAAATTTACCTTTGAACTCGAAAAAGTCCTCGAATATCGCAACTTCGAAAAACAGCAGGCCGAAGGTGAACTTGCTAAAGCCATTTCTGTAGAAACTGAAATCAATGACAATCTAAAAAAAATCGCACAGAACTATGCCGCCGTAAAAGCTCAGATGAAAGGCAGCCTGAACTTTCAGGATATGATGGCGCAGAGTCAGTACAATAATCTTTTGGAATATCAGAAAGAAGAACTTCTCAAACAGCTTGCCCAGGCCAAACTCGTAACCGAACAAAAACGCGCAGTACTCCGCGAATGCATGAAAAAAACAACCGCTCTCGAAAAGTTAAAAGAAAAGCAGCTTGCCGAATGGAAGCAAGCTGCTGATTACGAGGAGGCCGAGCTCCTCGATGAAGTTAAGAATAAGTTATAGCGGTGGTTTCGACAGGCTCAACCACCGTATTTTCTAATACTTGAAAGCACTACCGCCGATGAACTCGCGGATGATTGAGCGAGGTGGAACGGCGCTTGGCGAGATTGTTGAAAAGTTCTCGAGGAACTGAAGCAGACGTCTTGCCTCAGCATATTCCTTCTGCATTGGTGTTACCTGGCGAAGCAGTGGAGCTGCATAAACACGCAGAACCGCAAGTTCATAATCCAAAGCTGTATTCAAAACTGCATCCGCATTATTCTGGAACGGGAAGATATGAAGCTCTTCACCGCGGCGAACACTCGGCCACATTTCGATAGTTCCAGCAGCTGGTTTACCGCGGAAATTATTGTCGCGTACGATACGGCGAATCAGGCGGTTGTCAGAAGTAGAAATGCGGTTGTGGTCATCAAGATTTAACTGAGTCAGGGCAGAAAGATAAATCTTAAACTTCAATTCTGGAGCAACCTTTGGTGTGAGCTTATCGTTCAAACCGTGAATTCCTTCAAGAATCAAAATCTCATTTTCTTTCAAAGACAATTTATTTTTGTCTTCAAAATATGAAGTTCCTGTATGGAAATCGTAGCTTGGAATTATAACTTCCTTACCGTTGAACAAATCTACAAGCTGATTATTCAAAAGTTCAATATTGAGCGCTTCAAGACATTCATAGTCTGGCTTACCGTCTGCATCAAGCGGAGTTTTGTCGTGGCCAACATAGTAGCAGTCAAGACTGATTACCTTAGGCTGGTAACCCATAGCCTGAAGTTCGAGTGCTAGCTTTTTAGCAGAAGTTGTTTTTCCAGAAGAAGAAGGACCTGCAATCAAAACTACGCGGACTGTTTTTTTATCAACAATCTGAGACGCAATTTTTGAGATGTTCTTCTGCTGATAGATTTCTGTAATTTCGATGAAGTCATTAATCTTACGGCTTCCAATAAGTTCGTTGAGAGAAGCCGCAGAAGTAACGTTCATACGCTTTCCCCATTCCTTATACTTACTGTAAATCTCAAAGAGCTTTGGCTCATCTACAAATTTTGTAAGCTTGTCTGGATCTGAAGATTTAGGGAAGCGAAGAAGGAAGCCTTCACCATATTTCATAAGTTCAAAGGTCTTTAAAACTCCAGTTGAAAGGACAAGAGGTCCAAAATACAAATCAGAAAAATCACCAATTGTGTTAATTTTGATTGTTGGCGGACAGTTGTATTTTATCTGTTTACGTGTTTCTACAAGATTAAGCTTTTCAAAGAGTTCTGCAGCCTTTACGTATGGAATTGTCTCTGTTGTAATTGGAATATCCTTTTCAACAAGAGCCTTCATTTCATCTGTAAGCTGTTTGATTTCTTTTTCTGTTACCTTTTTAGCGCCTTCCAGAGTGTAGTAATAACCGTAACCAAGGCTGTGTCCTACAAGCAGACGTGCCTTTGGAAAAAGATTATGCGCAGCAGCAGCCAGCAAAAGACAAAGTGAGCGGCGATAAACGGCTGCTCCATCCTTTGATTTTGCAGGAATCGGTTCAAGTACTGCGTCATACGTAAGCGGCATATCAAGTGGGCAGATTTCATTGCTGATTCTTACTGCATAAATTTCTTTATCTGGAATACCAAAGTTTCCTGTAAGTACAGAAACTGGTGTGCCATAAGGTACCAGTTTTTTACTAATTTCATTTCCGTCTTTTATAAATGTAATGCTGATGTCATTCATGATTGTTACCTCTCAGTTGTTAATTTTCTCTCCGTTTCTACTATTATAAGGGGTAAAATCTGATTTGTGAAATAAAATCGTGAACGGTGAGGCGCCCCAAGCGTGGAGCCATGCCGAAGGCAGCCACCGCAGTACCGGTGGTTGAGCTTGTCGAAACTACCGGTGCGAGGAGGCCGACCGAAAGGGAGTGGCGGAAGGCGTGTTGGACGGGGGATTTGGGCCTATAATATTGAATAAATTTTGCTTTTGTGGTATTTTATGTTGATAAACTTGTAAATCAAATTTAAGGAGTTCCTAATGTCAGGACATAGTAAATGGGCCACCATTAAACATGCAAAGGGTTTGGCCGATGCAAAGCGTGGTAAGATTTTCACAAAATTTATTAAGGAAATTTCTATTGCTGCACGTATGGGCGGAGGGGATCCTAACTCTAACCCTCGCTTGAGAACTGTAATTATTAAAGCTCGTGCTGCAAACATGCCTAAAGATAACATTGAACGTGCTATCAAGAAAGGTACTGGTGAAGACGGTGGAGCAGCATACGAAGAGTACCTCTACGAAGGTTATGCTCCAGGCGGAGTTGCTGTAATGGTTGAAGTTCTTTCTGATAACAAGAACCGTGCAGCTGCTGACGTAAAAAACATTTTTGCAAAGAACGGTGGAAACCTTGGAACTTCTGGTTCTGTTTCTCGTATGTTCCAGCGCAAAGGTACAATCGAACTTGATGCTGAAAAGGTAAACGAAGACGAAGTAATGGAAGTTGCTCTTGAAGCAGGTGCTGATGATATCGTAAACGAAGATGGAATCATCACTGTAACAACAACTCCAGATGCATTCTCTGGTGTTGCTGAAGCTCTTCAGGAAAAAGGATTTGAAACACTTTCTGCTGACGTAGGAATGGTTCCAGATGCTTATACTCCAGTTGATAAGGATACTGCTGCTAAGGTTCAGCGCCTCATCGATCGTCTTGAAGACAACGATGATGTTCAGAACGTATACCACACAGCTGAATATCCTGATGACTTCGAGCCTGAGGCTTAAGTAATCGCGGTGGTTGAGCCTGTCGAAACCACCAGCTGTAAGAAATCCGTTCCTCTTAAGGAGCGGATTTTTTTTGTCCGATACTATCTATATGAGTGAAAAGTTTACTTCTCTGCCGGGGAGTGAAAAAGCAGATAATATTAGTTCTCAGAATGCAGCCGTGGGGGTGAGGTCTCATGGAATGAACCGTGTGCGCCGAGTGCTTGGAATTGACCCTGGACTTGCGAATACAGGTTTTGGCCTTGTTGATTTTTGCGATGGACGCTACCGCATGGTGAGCTATGGCTGTATCACAACAAAAGCTGACCAGCCGCATGGGGAGAGACTTCTAACTATATATAGCCGTTTATGTGCGGTGATTGATGAGTTTCAACCGGATGAAGCTGGAATGGAAACTCTGTATTTTGCACGAAACGTAACTTCTGCATTGAGCGTGGCAGAGGCGAGGGGCGTGGTAACGCTTTGTCTTGCGCAGCATAATATAAAACTCGGCGAGTATCAGCCGAACCAGATTAAGCAGGCGGTGACCGGAACGGCCGCTGCGGACAAGGAACTGGTGGAGCGGTATGTTAAGATTCTGCTGGGATTAAAAACTGAGCCCAAGCCGGATCATGCGGCCGATGCACTGGCAGGTGCAATTACTCACTTACATTACTCGAATTAGCCGTGGGCCGGTTTTAATTCAGAACAAAACGGTAGCCCGGGCGGCCTTTTTCGTCTTTGTATATTAATCCTAAGAACTGATTATTTTCGTTGAACACGGCGATCTGTGTGTCGGGTGCGAACTCTCTGATGTTCTGGGTGAACATTGAAGTAGTAATTTTTTTGCCGTTGAAGAAGTCGGCCTGTGCCTGGGCGGACGAGATGGTGATGGACTTGAAGCCGCACTCCGCCGCGGTGGAGTGGTCGAAGGAAAGGAGCTTTGTGCGGATTTCTTCCTGAAGAGCCTGTTCTTCTGGTGTCATTACAAAAGGCTTTTTTTCTGATGGCTCTGCTTTGTAGTTTGACGCTTCTTCAACTGCTGAGTTAATTGTAAATGGCTTTAATGCATTGAGTCCTGCGGCATCTTCTATCTTAAAGTTTCCAACCTTTGTTCTGTAGAGGCCTGTAAGGTGTGCTGCGCTTTTGCATTCGTAAGCAATGTCGCGGGCAAGACTTCTTATATAAGTTCCTTTTGAAACTGAAAAATCTATGAGAGCGTATTCTATGAGGCCTTCCTTGTTGGTTTTGAGTTCTTTAATTTCTGCTTTGTAGATTTTTACTGGGCGTGCAGGGATTTCTGCCTGAGCGCCTTTTCGCGCGAGGTCGCTTGCACGTTCACCGTTGATATGAATTGCACTGAAGGTTGGTGGAACCTGCATTGTCTGCTGGCTGATCTTTTCTACAGCTTGGCGGAGGGCGTCTTCTGTTGGGAGTGCCGCTTCCTTAATAACGTTTCCTGTGTATTCGAGTGTATCTGTCTCTTTTCCAAAGTGGATTACTGCCTGGTATGATTTGTCGAAGGCTGTGATGTTTCCTGCGAGTTTTGTGAGGCGGCCGGTGCACACTACAAGAAGTCCTTGTGCAAAACTGTCGAGGGTGCCGGTGTGTCCGACCTTTGTTGTATTTAATGATTTTTTTACGCTGTTAAGAGATGCAAAGGATGTTGGTCCCGGTCTTTTTGCGAGAAGAACTATGCCGTCTGGTGATGATTTTTTTTCCACGGATATAATATAGCATAAAATGAAAGACTCGGGGAATACGGCAGGCAGTTGAGTCTGCGGTGGTTTCGACCCTTCGACCAGGCTCAGGGACCGCAGGCTCAACCACCGTATTCACAAATTTATCACTTTAATGCTTCTTCGAGTACTGAGAGGTTGGCTTCCATAATCGTAAGATATGTTGCCCCGGCTGCAGCCTGCTTTGCAGTTGTAGACTGAATTGAGTCCATTGTGAGAACCTTTGCGTTTTTGTTCTTGCTGTTCTGGATTATTGTGCGGGCAATTTTTCCGTCACCGCTTTCAATTTTAAGAACGCTGTTGAGTCCAAGCTCGTCTACCTTTTTTGCAAGGAAGATGATTGTTTCAAAACTTGCTTCTGTTTCTGCAGAACATCCTACGAAGGCTGCGTAGTAATCGAGGTTGTAGTCGTCTACGAGGTAGCGGAATGGGAAACGGTCGCCAAAGAGAATTGTATTCTTTGAAGCTGACTTTACTGCGGCTGCGAATTTTGAATCGAGGGAGTCGAGACGGGCAGTGTAGGCAGCGAGGTTTGCTTTGTAAGCTGCGGCGTTGGCTGAATCTTTTTCACAGAGAGCTGAGGCGATTTCTGCACTCAGGATTTTTGCGTTTCGGAGCGAGAGCCATACGTGCTCGTCGTATTCAACTTCTTCTTCATCTTCGTCGTCATCGTGATGATGGTGGTGATGTTCTTCTGCTTCGTCGTGGTCATGCTCATCGTGGTCGCCATCGTGGTGATGATGCTCTTCATCTTCGGCCTGCATACCTTCTTTTACTTCTTCGGCTTTTACTTTGTCGCCGAGAGTTTCGAGAAGGTTGATTACTTTCATGTTTTTGTTCTTTGCATTTTTGAGTGCGTCGGCTACCCATCCGTCGCTTTCGCCGCCTACGTAGATGAAAATGTCGGCGGTGGAAATTTTGGCGATGTCCTGGATTGATGGCTGGTAAGAGTGAAGGTCTACACCGTTTCCGAGAAGAAGGGTGAGTTCAACATTGCTTGCCTTGTCACCGAGGATTTCGCGGGTCCAGTCGTATTCCGGGAAGATTGTTGTTACAACTTTTAATTTGTTTGTATTCTTTTCTGTCTTTTTTGCCTTTGCAAAAACTGATGTTGTGAGTAATGTAAGAATTATTAATCCTAAAAATGTTTTCTTTGCTTTCATTTTTTTATCTCCTTTTTGATTCCTTGTGATAAACGTTTTTTAAATGGGCTTGCCCTTCGACTCTGCTCAGGGACCGCCCGAAAAGCTAAATCACAAGTTTTACTTTCTGCTTAACGAGAGTTGCTGGGGCGAGGAGAAGTGCAGAAAGAATAATTACATTAATAAAGAAGATATTGGTAAACTCTACCGATGTCAGAACTGCATTCTGGCCGATTTTTTCTGTGCTATGAATTATCTGAAGTACAAGGCAGATTGGACAGTCTTCCTCATGGCAGACTGCTTCGTGTCCTGTATAAAAAGCTTCGAAGGTGAGGGCGGCAAAAAGTGAGATTGCTGAAATCAGTGCGACAGTTCGCAGAAGTCGGAAAAATTTTTGATTATTCATCTTCCTTTACCTTTTTGTCTGCACAATCTGTGCAAAGTCCATAGAAAACAGTGCGCAACGGATTAATTACAAAACCGTGTTCTGCCTTTAAGTGACCTCCGAGTTCTTCAAGCTCATCGCATTCAAGGTGAATAAGACGGCCGCAGAGTTCGCACTTCAAATGAAAGTGATGGTCATTTTTACTGCATTCTTCGCCCGAGTACTCAAAACAGGCTGCAGAATGGTCATCTATAAAATACTTCTGGATTTCTCCTTCGTTTACAAGCTTTTCGAGCTGGCGGTAAATTGTTGCAATTCCGATTGAGATATTTTTTGCTTCAAAGTGAGCGCGGACATCTTCTGCAGTAAAATGTTTTCCCTGCATTTCGCGAAGATATGAAAAAAGAAGTTCCTGCTGTTTTGTTTTGTAAGCTGCCTTCTGCATTTTATGAAAAGCTCCAATTTGATAACGATTCTCAAATTATACGAATTGCGTAAAAAATGTCAACTGAATTTGAGAATTATTATCAAATTTGAAATTAATCAATAATCTTTATAGCATACATTTCATCGATAACTAAAACCTCGCCTCGCGCAACACTTACTCCATCTTTGATAATTGAGACTGGTTTACCGGGAGTTGTGTCTAAAGGAATTATGTGACCTTCATGAAGCCTCTGTATCTTTTCTGATGGCAGGTATGTTCCTCCCAGTCTTAGCGCAATATAGTGTTCTTCATCATAAGATATTGCTTCTTCTTTTTTTTCGTCATAGATTCTGATGGCATAATTTTCATCTGCTACACATACTTCACCTGTGAACATCACTTTATTATCAACAACTACATTTAATGGTGTGTTATATTTAATTGAAGTCATCAGAATTGTTCCTGGTTCAAGGTTTACTGAATCAGAAATAAAGCGTCCAAATTCAGCATATACATTGTTTTCGTGGGGACGTGATTTTATATCTGTCAGTTCCTGAAGATTTGTATTATCCTTGCCAAAAAGACCTGCTTTACGACACAGGTGTGAAAAGTACGCATAGTTAAACTGAATGTTCATCATGCCACCATCGTTGTCACTTGTGAGTTCAAGAGTTACAAGAACACACATTTCTTCTGGAATCTGACCTGTGGAACATGGAAACAGTGTGTTTATTTCGCTGCTAAAGCTTTTCTCGAATTCTTCCCATGGAATAGATTTATCTGTGTTCTGATAAATTAACTCCTGCATCATTTTGATGAAATGATCAATGAAAATAAGTTTCATACAGTCACTGTCATTTTGTGTAACTTCTGGAAATTTTTCGGTATCTTGTTTTAATAAGATTTTTCCGAAGTGCGGGTCTACTTCAACTGCAAAGCCAGCATTATTATAATCATAAGTATAGAAAAAAGCTCTCTGTGGCACGCATCTCATAAACTCATCATTTTTAAGCTGATCAACTGATAGAATCTGGATTCTAAGCAAATCTGGTCTGTTATTGAATAATTCATTTTTGATTTTTTCACAGAGTAATTCAAACATATTCCAGATTTTACGAAGCTCGTATTTTCCAAATAAATCAGGACGTTTAAAATCATATAGCTTAATTCTGCAGTTAGGATTTTTTAAAAGACTTCTTGATGTATCGGAGTCTTCTCCTGTACTTATTGCGTGAAGTAACTGTTCTATTTCAGAAGCTGTTAACGATTTGTTAGAATTATCTATTTCTTTTAATTCACCTTTAAGCAGGGAATCAACATCTGTGCCGAGAGCTTCTGCAAGGGCGGGGAGGGTGCCAATATCCGGGCAGCCGTCTCCGCGTTCCCATTTACTTACGGTTTTGTCGCTTACGTTTATCTGCGCGGCAAGTTCTTTTTGTGTGAGCCCTTTTTTTGATCTGAGGTAATTGATGATTTTTCCAGTTCTCTGTGCGTCCATAAGCTTCTCCTTATGATTTAAGTATAAGCGGAGAATTTGAAATTGTCACCCGACTTTTCGTAGGATATAGTAGAATTCTACTGTGTGTAGGTAGAATTCTCTGCGTTAGGCTATGGAGCACCTGCGAAGCAGCCGACCGCAGGAAACGGTGGTTGAGCCTGTCGAAACTACCGTTTTCGAGGACGGTGAGCGTAGCGAAGTGCGGAACAGCCGACCATGCGAAGCATGGGAACGCCCAAAAACTTATTCACGAAAAGAAGATTTTCAACTATAATAAATTTATGTTTAACTCACTCACTGGAATTATTACTGGAAAATTTCCGAAACAGGTTTTTATAGATACGAACGGTGTGGAATGGGATCTCTGCGTGCCGGATTCTAACCTCGATATGCTGCCGCCGGTTGGTAATGAGGCGAAGATTTACACCTGGCTGCAGCACACAGACCAGCTTATGGCTCTGTATGGTTTTGCGAGCGCCGATGAACGCAGTGTTTTTCTTGACCTTCTGAAGGTTGACGGTGTTGGTCCTAAGGGCGCTGTAAAAATTATGAGTGCGGTTTCATCTGCGCGACTTATGGATGTGCTTGAAAAAGGTGACCTTGAAATGCTCGAAAAGATTCCGGGTGTTGGAAAGAAAACTGCCGGCAAACTGCTGCTTACTCTCAAAGGCAAGCTTAAGCTTCGTGAAGAAGAAGGAAGCCTTGCTCGTGTTGCAGCTGCTTCTCCTTATTCTGATGTTGTTACTTCTCTTGTTGGAATGGGCTATGATAAACGCCTTGTTGAACAGAAGGTTGCTCAGCTTGTTGAAGTGCTTACCAACGAGGCTGACTTTGCAGGCAAGTCTCAGAAGGAGCGTGAGGATATTCTCTTCCGCCGTGTTATTGTTGAACTGGCCTAGTGCATGGTGGTTTTTCGTCTATCTGAGCAGAAGGAATTTTGTGAGCCAGATAAGCGCGGTATATAAAGCAAAAAGTATTACAAATAAGAGTACGCGCTTTTTGTAATGCTTTTCAAAAGTTTTGATGATTTGCGGAAGGTCTGGGATTTCCGGCATTTCAGGAACAAAATTTTTTGCAATTTCAATTCCCGCATAGATATAATTGATATAGATATATTCTTCTTTTACAAAATCTGAAAGACCTTTTGAAATGCTGCGGCGATGCCATATTGCTGCGGCAATTTTTTTTGTGGTTGCGCCATACTGAACCAGGTAGCGGATTATGCGGAAAATTGCCCAGGCGGCGGTGAGGCCAAAGACTACATATGCTACATAACGCGAGTAAAGAGTGCCGAAAGGTTTTATTACCAGAATTGCACAGCCGAGTGCGTTTGCAAGGAATGTCCAGAGGGTATTCAGTAAAGTTGTCTTGAAAATCAGAGAGAGTTTTTCGTCTATTTTTTCGTAGCAGGTGTCGTAGATTTTCTGTTCTATTTTCTTTTCGATTTTTGGAAGCACGTATTTTGAGACTTCTCGGAAAACGATGAGGATTACTGAAAGATCATCTACAAGGCCAATGCCTGGAATTACATCCGGTAGCACATCGGCAGGAAGAATAAGATAGAGCAGGGCTCCTACGATTGTGACTTTAAGACGAAGCGGAACTTCGGGAGACTTGAATTTATCCCAGAGAAAAAGAACCTTGTCCCAGACTTTTTTGATTGGCCCACGCTTCATTGAGGGAAGTTTTTCTTCAAGTTCTGCCTGGGCCTGGGGCAGAGAATCTGTGTCTGCTGCCTTCTTGCCGAGTTCTTTTGATCGTTCGAGTGCCTTTTGAGTTGTTGTAATTTCTGGAAGCTTTGTCTTTTTCATTGTTCTTATTCTAACTTACTGTAAATCTACCATAAAATATGCTATAATTAAAGCATGAGTGAAAACGAAGATTTTTCTGCTATTGTACGCGCAGATTTAAAAGACAGATATGATGAACAGGACAACAAGCTGCGCCCGACTATGCTCTCGGATTTTCTTGGTCAGGAGAGTGTAAAGAAAAATCTTTCTACTTTTATTGAGGCAGCAAAGCTCCGCGAAGAGCCACTGGATCACCTTCTTTTGATTGGACCTCCGGGTCTTGGAAAAACCACTCTTGCACAGATTACCGCACATGAACTTGGCGTTGATTTTAAGGTTACCAGCGCTCCGGCTTTGGATAAGCCTAAAGACCTTGCCGGCATCCTTTCAACTATTACTCCGCGAACTGTTTTCTTTATTGATGAGATTCACCGCCTTAAGCCTGCCATTGAAGAAATGCTTTATATTGCAATGGAAGATTTTGAGCTGGACTGGATTATCGGTCAGGGAGCAGCTGCCCGTACGGTTCGTATTCCGATTCCACCGTTTACTCTGGTTGGGGCAACTACAAAGGCCGGTTCAGTTTCAAGTCCTCTGAGAAGTCGCTTTGGCTTTATTCCTCGTTTTGAGTTTTATACACAAAAAGAGCTTTCTTCAATTATTAAGCGTTCTGCAAAGATTCTTGAAATTGGAATTGAAGAGGATGCTTCTATGCTGCTCGCTCAGTGCTGCCGTGGAACTCCTCGTGTTGCTAACCGTGTTCTCCGCCGTATGCGAGACTTTGCTCAGGTAGCAGGAAGTAATGTTATTACTCTTGATATTGTAGATGACGGCTTAAAGCGCCTTGAGATTGACGGCATTGGTCTTGAAAAGTATGACCGTGAAATTCTCCGTTCAATTATTGAGAACTTTGGAGGTGGCCCGGTTGGTGCTGAGACTCTGGCAATTTCTATTGGCGAAAGTATGGATACCCTCGAAGATTATTATGAGCCTTATTTAATTCAGTGCGGCCTGTTACAGAGAACTCCGCGAGGCCGCATGGTAACAGAGAAGGCTTATACACATCTTGGTCTCACACACGCCGCCGACTCAAAAGACGGCGTCGCACAAGGAACCTTGTTCTAGAGTTTTCCTCTTTCCATTTTTACGAGTATCATATTTTTGTTCCAGATTTTTGTGTATTTAGAAACACCAATTAAATCTTTTCCGAACATATCAAACATATTACTTCGCATAGTGAATGGTGGAAGGAGTCCCAGAATCTTTTCTCCGTCTGTAAGGTAAGAGGCCTGGACTGGCATCGCATAAGTTCCGTCTTCCTTAAAACCACCGCCACTGTAAAGTAAAGGAAGAATTGCATACTGCTTGCCGGCTTCTTCAAGTATTTCTTTTGGAGTTTTTCCTGTCTCTTTTAAAGTACAGCTCATCCAGCCATTTTTGGGGATATCCTGAAAATCCTGCCAGGCACTTCCTGTGCACTCAACATTGTATTTATCTGCAATTCTCTTATCTGCGTATCCGCGAAGAATCTTTCCTTTGCTAATGAACGTTAGTTTGTCTCCTTTGTGAACAATTCCGTCTGCATCCCAGAAAGTATTCATCCACATTTTTGAATCAGAAACGTTGTGTGAAACTGTAAGCTTATCTGAAAAAACTTTTTCGCCGACTTTGCCGGAGAGCAGTGATGTTCCAAGAGCAAGATTTTCTGCATTCAGACTTTGTTTAAGCATGCCCGTTAATTCCCAGGTTGGCATCATAATAATGCAGTCCTTTGGAAATTTTACTTTTGTAGAGTAATTTGCAAGATAATTATCTGCAATTTCTTTAATGGTCTTTGTACTCCAGTTTCTTAGATTTACAGAAAAATAACCGTTGTTAATATCCTTGCTTTTTTTGTGCTTAAAACTTATTTCAATTCCATTGTGTCCGTCTGTTGTTGAATAATCCATACCAGCACTGTTTTTCTGAGCATCTGTTTCGTTCTGTGCGTAAACAGTTCCTGAATAAATAAAATCTGGATAAGTCTTTGTAAGATATGCAAGAATACTTTTAGTCTTGCTCATAAGCTCTGCATCTGAAAGAATCTTACGTTTTTTATCGCGGCTTCTTTTACCACCTTCGAGCTTAAATGGATATGGGCGCTGAAGTTCAAGGTTTTTCTCTGCAAGTGCATAGCCTTCCTTGTCACTTATTTTTCCCTGCTGATAATGAACACCAACAAAGCCATCCTTGTAAACACGGAAGCTGGTTGAAGTATGATCCACCTTATTAAAAGAAACAATTTTGCTTTCTTCTATCTTTACTGTTGAATATGTAGTTTGACAAAAATATTTTTCTTTCTGCATTTTTAAATCTCCTTAGTTTATTGTCAGTTTCTTTACGCGAATAGTCGGGCCGCCTGTTGCTGTTGGCATGCTCTGTCCATTCTTGCCGCAGGTACCGCTAAAGAATTCCAGATCAGTTCCAACTGCATCAATATCAAAGAGAGTCTGGAAAACATTTCCTGTAACAACATTTACTAAGAGTGGTTCTGCAAGTTTACCATCTCGGATTCTATAGCACTTCTGAGGCTGAATTGTAAAGGTTGACTGACCAGTTCCATAGTTCCAGTCGTAAACATAAATACCGTCTTTTACACCTTTTATTATGTCTTCCGGTTTGTCATTACCGGCAAGCATATAAGTGTTAGTCATTCGAACCATTGGACCATAATTGAAGTCCTGAGCACGGGCATTACCGGTTGGCTCTTCTCCAAGAGTGGCTGCAGATTTTGCATCGTGAAGTCGTCCGCTTAAAATTCCATCTTTAATCAGATAAACTTCTTTTTTCTTGTTGCCTTCATCATCATATGGACAGTAACCGTGGTGCAGACTATCGCCTTCATCAACAATTGAAACTTTAGGATTTGCAACCTGCTTTCCCATTGTCCATTCTTTCTGAAGAGTTTTATCATTGAGCATAAAATCTGCTTCGCTCTTATGTCCAAAACTTTCGTGAGTGAAAACTGAAGTAACAGTAGGGGCGAGTACACAGACATATTCTCCAGGAACTACAGGAGTATTATTTTTTGCAAAGTCTACTGCGCGGTCTCTTGCTTCTATAATTTCAGCTTCATGTTTTTTTAGTTCATTGAAATTAAAGCCCCAGAGTTGTTTACCTCCGCCATAGGCAACTCCTTCGCGGCCGGTAATTTCATACCAGAGATTAAAACAACAGCGCTGATAATCCTGTTTAAGCTCGGTACCTTTGCTGGTATAAAGCTCTTTGATTTTTGAAAAGTAATAAAAGTTTGGATAAGTAACTTTGATTTCTGGAATTGATTTATCAATACATTTTTTTCTGTAATAATTTACAATGTCTTCTCTGTCTTTTTTAGTGAGATTGCGAAGGTTGTTCTTACCCTGAAATTTTAGGATTTCTGCTTTATTTACAGAAAAGTTCTTTACAATAGGATTATCAAGAATAGCTTTGTCAGGTGTTGCGATTGCTGCTAGTTCATCAATCTTTTTCTGAATTGATTTTGTGTCTGTATCATTGGTCTGGGCTGTATACCAGAGATTTCCATCGAAGACGCGAATCATTGCGCCTTTGATCATTGTTTCACTGTTTGCAAGAACATCATCGTTCTGCATGCTGTAGCAGGCATTTTTTGTATCTTCGATTCGCACTTCTGTATACAAATCTTTTGGAAATTTATACTTCACTTTTTAGCATCTCCTTTTTTATATCTTAATATTATTGTAACACAGGATTTTGAAAAAAGATATTTTTTGTGATAATATAACGCTCATGTTAACATCAGATTTTAATTTTGACCTGCCGGAAGATTTGATTGCGCAGCATCCAAGTGGAGTGCGCGGGCAGGATAAGCTTATGCTTTTGAACCGTGCTACCGGCGAAGTAGAACATCATATGATGGACGACCTTCCAGATTTAATTGAGCCGGGCACCCTCATGATTTTTAATAACAGCCGTGTACGCCGTGCCCGTGTTTACGGAATCAAAGAGACTACCGGCCGTGAAACTGAATTCATGTTCCTCAACACAATCGATAAAGACTGCTGCATCTGGAATACAATGGTAAAGTCTGCAAAAAAGCAGAAGCCTGGAATGCACTATAAATTCCCGGACGGAACTGTTGCAGAAATTGTAGAACACGAAGGAAATGCCGGAACAGAATTCCGTGCACTCAAATTTGATTTTGCAATTGATGAAGACTGGTTTGAAAGAAATGGTCATATTCCTCTTCCTCCATACATTAAGCGTGGAGACACAGAAGAAGATTCAGAACGATATCAGAATGTTTATGCGACAAACACAGGAAGCGCTGCCTGTCCTACTGCAGGCCTTCACTTTACAGAAGACATGCTTGCCCGCCTGGATGCCAAAGGAATTGAGCGCCGCTTTGTAACTCTTCATGTTGGTCTTGGAACCTTCCTTCCTGTTCGCGAAGAGAATATTGAAAATCATAAAATGCACGAAGAATGGTACACTGTTCCAAAAGAAACTGCTGATGCAATTAATAAGGCTAAGGCAGAGGGAAGACCAATTCTTGCGGTAGGTACTACTAGTGTACGTACTCTTGAAAGTGTTGCTCAGAAGATAGAGCAGGATGGCGGTGTTGTTGGAGCTAATAACGAGTGGGTTCGTGCAGGCACAAACTCAACAAGTATCTTTATGTATCCGGGCTTTAAGTTTAAGGTTGTAGATAAGATGTTCACAAACTTCCATACTCCAGAGAGTACACTGATTATGCTCGTTTCTGCCTTTGCCGGCCGTGAGCACATTTTGAATGCCTATAAAACTGCAGTTGAAAACAGATATCGCTTCTTCAGCTATGGTGACTGTATGTTTATTAGGTAAGCTGCTCAAAGCTATATCGTGCCAGATTGAAGAACTGCTGTCGCATAACATCAGTAATCATCTGGTCGGTGGCGGCCTTCTGGAACTGCTCGGAAACTGCTTCTTCTAGCTGAGAAATATCTTTCTGTGAAAGAGGCAGGCGGTGTCCACTAATAAAGTTTTCAAATTCCTTGCTGTGGAAAGTGAATGGTCCTGCAAAGGCAAGGTGTGCATTAAGAAGCGTATTCTTTTCTGTATCAGCAATAAATGCAAAAGATGCCGACTGTTGGGTAATGGAATGTTCTAGTCCAACTCGGCGGAAAATTGAAAGCTCTGCATCTACAAGCGGAATGCGGATATTTGAAAGAATAAAGCCTTCTGGTACAGTCTTAAAAGTTCTGATATTTTCTGTTCTTGTTTCTGTCTGATTTTTGAACTCAAGTTTAGCATCCAGTGCCATAAGCGGAGCAAACAAAGTAAGTTTATGATTTTCAGAACAGATGTTTCCGCCAATAGTTGCAGTGTTTCTGATTAAAGGATTTGCGATACAGTTGAGCGCTTCGAAAAGAATCGGCGGAAGGTGAGTCTGACCAATTGCAAGAATCTCTGAAAGGGTAGCGCCCGGTCCAACATCAATATAGCGTTCGTGGCGGGAAATGTGAGAAAGATCTTTGATTCCATGTGTTGAGATAAATTTGTCCGGCAGAGTTTCAATACGTGTACAGCCGCCAACAACTTTTGTACCCGGATTGTTGTTCAAAATCTTTATGAGTTCAGCCGCATTTTTTGCATATAATATAGTCTTTCCCATTTACTTCCTCATGTATGGCAACTAACTGCGCTTTTGTCTCCTGTTCGAAATCTGAATTGCGTAAATAATTCCGTTTACAAGAGTCTCAATGTCTGTGCAGCATGGTGACAAGGCTTTTACGTAATCTGTAATTTCCTGGCGGGTTGGCATTTTTGTCATCTTTAAAATCTGATAAGCAGAAAAAACTTTTCCGGCTGTGCAGTAGCCGCAGAGTTTTATTCCGGCCTTCTGGAAGCCACCCATTATAGTGTTGTATTCTTCTGTTTTTACAAAGTAGTCTAAAGTTACAATATCACTGTTGCGGACAATGCCTGCAGGAATTTTGCAGGATGCAGCCGGCTTGTCGTCAAGCAGAATTGTGCATGCACCACAGAAGCCTCCGCTGCAACCGCTTTTTACAGATGGGCAGCCGTTTTTGTGAAGCACCTTCATAAGTGATTCGTCTGCATGAGCATCCAGAATTGTTTTTGTTCCATTCAGTGTTACTGGTATTTTCATTCTGCTGCTCCTTTAGATTCTGTTTTTGCTTCGTTCTTCTGTTTTGTACGGTCGCGGATAAGCTGGAAGAGAAGGTCTTCTGTACATGGAATTTCTGTAAGCTGAGTTGTAAGTGCAAGTGAAAGAGCAGAAGAGAAAGCCGCTGGCAGAGAGTTGTGAATGAGTCCGCCAACCTGACCTGAGCGGTTATTCGACTGAATAAAGCTGATGTTAATTGCATCACAAGGAACTGTCTTTCCTTTTACAAGCATTGTCAGTTCCTGCTGAATTTCCAGACGGATAGTTCTGCGTGCGGCAGCTTCATCAAAAAGTTCTCCACAATCAACCGTTACCCAGATTCCTTTAATTTTTTCGTTGTAGGTATAAGTATCAAGTTCAACTTCTACAACAGTTGTGATAAAGGAAGTTGTATAGAAAGGACTTCCGGAGAAGTTTTCCTTATCCCATTTTGTTTTTGTATTTGCAGGGCCGCCGCGTTTTGCTGTAATTGGAAGCGGCTGATGGAAGCGCTTTTTCTGAATGTCGGTACAGCATTTTCTTACAAGCTCATTCATAATACTGATAGAACTGTAAGAGTCTTCCGGTGCTTCTGGAATCTCATCATAAGAAAAATCTGAATTAATCTGAATGTTCTGCTTTGGGATCTGTAAGATTTCTGCAGCCGAAGTTTTCCAGATGTCCTGAATTACGTCTGAAGGTTTTATTGCATGAATAACCAGTTTTTCTTCTGCACTAAGAGTTACTTCAAGTTTTGCGTCATTTGAAAAACTTGTCTGTCCGTAATAACCGGAAGGAATGTAAGCAGTGGCAACTCCAATTCCACGGAGTGGAAGCGCGAAGAACGGCTTACTGTCTTTTTCAGCACGGTCAATCGCATCCATGTGGAACGACGCATACTTTCTGTTAAAGTCGCTTGCGGCAAGTGCTGTTTTTATTACGTTCTGAACATCGCCGGTTGGAATCTCAAAAGGAAACTTTGTGATTTGAGCTTCTTCTTTTGCGGCAGTTTTCTTTGTGCGCTTTGGCTTTGCAGTTTCTTCTGGAACTGCTTCTTCTGCATTAAGAAGTCTTAATTCATCCGGGAAGATAGTAGAAAGATTACTGATTTTCTGAATCTCATTTTCAATTGCAAAGAAAGCCTGTGATTCAATTATCTGCATTGAAATTGAAGTCGGCGGATTTTTTGATGTATGTGCTTTTGCGTAAATATAGAGATTTTCCGGTTTATAATAACTTGCCGCTGCAATTGCAATACGGTCTGTAATTTCCTGAGCAAAAGGGTTCGAACAGCCAATATCAATATCAATTGAAATCTTAAGAGCTTTTAAGCGGCCGTCTTTGTTCAGGGCTGTACGGTAAGTAATTTCTGTAAGAACGCCAGGAACCATAAAGTTTTCCTGCTCGAACTGAGAAAGAACAAGTTTTACCGGTTTTTTAGAGAGCCATGAAGCGGCGGCAATCTGAATTGCAAGCTGAGTTGTGCGCGCAAGTCCTGAAGGGTAGATTCCTGCAGATTTTGTTTTATGAATAAATACAAGAGATTCTTCTATATTTAATGCAGCGGCTACAGACTTTTGTGTAAAGCTCGTCCAGCGGGTTGGAACAAATACATGAATCTTTTCGCCTTCGGTATAAGCAAAGGCACCTTCTGTTTCCTGCCATTTTGGAGTGAGCAGTTTTTCTTTCCAGGTATCTGTAGAGGTGAAGTCTGCACTTTCAAAAATTTTTGAATCGGCCTGTGCAAGTGAAAGCTTATTGTACAAGCCATATTTGATTTCGCGGGTTGCTATAATTACATTCGGATTTTCTTCTACATGAGACTTATCAATTACAGTATCAAGAGAAGGCATTTCATTAATCTGTTCAACGAACTCCTTAAAGTTTGAAGCTTCGTCTGTCTGATTATTGATTACATTGTGAAGGGCAGATTCAAGGTTTTCAACGTCAAAGTTAATGCTTGCTGTATCCAGAAGTTTATAAACTTTTTCTTCATCTGGTCCAAAAAGAATTCCAAGAGGTTCACCGGCATAAGAAACATTCCCGTAGCCGAAAATCTTTATTGTGGTCTTATTTGCAGTAATTGCCTTTATGCCTGGTAAATCCTTACTGGTATATGCAAAATATCCTTCGGGTAAATCCGGCACAGTGACATTTTTGATTTTTCCGGCTGGGGCAGGGCTTCTGATTAAAACTGCATAGAGACAGCCATCTTTTTCAAAATCACTGTAAAAACCTGAGGCTTCAAGAGAACGTAAACTATTTTTTGAACTTGTTTTCTTTACTGCCATATTTTATTTATCGCTCCGGTTCTCGTTTCCTATTGAAGTAACTGTATCAATTACAAGCTGTGCCTGTTCGTCTGTCATATCAGGGAAGAGAGGAATAGAAATTGTTGTGCAGTACTGATGTTCTGCATTAGGATAATTTTCTGCAGTAAAATCAGGATAGAGTTCTTTCCAGTAAGTAAAATGGAAGATTGGAATAAAATGAACTGAGATTCCAAGTCCCGCTGCCTGCATTTTTTTAGCAAACTCGTCGCGACTGATTTTCAGTTTTTCTGGCACAATGCGCATAAGGTACAAGTGCCATGAGTTTCCTTCGCCGTCTGGCGGAAGTTTTATAAAGTCGAGCTTTGAGAATGCCTTGTTATACATATCTACAATGCGTTTTCTCTGTTCGTAGAAAAGCTGTGCGCGGTCTACCTGGCAGCAGCCGATTGCGGCAAGTACATCTGGAAGATTAAACTTATAGCCTGGGGCTACAATGTCGTATTCCCAGCTTGCACGTGGACTTGTGTAGCGGTCCCAGGTGGTGCGGTCCATTCCATGCATTCGCATAACTGTCATGCGGCGGGCAAGCTCTGGATCTCTTGTGCAGACCATACCGCCTTCTGCTGTTGTAATTGTCTTAGTTACATAGAAAGAAAATACACCGGCATCTCCAATTACTCCGGCGTATCCGAGTGAGGTTGGAGAAGGGAAGGAATGTGCTGCATCTTCAATTACACGAATGCGGTTATCGGGAGTTGAATATTTTTCTGCCAGTTCAAGAATGCGCTTCATGTTACAGATATTTCCTGCAATATGCACCGGAACAATTGCGCGGACACGGTGTGCCCCCTTGCCGTCATAACCTCCCGGCTGGCTGTCTTTCTTCAGGATTTCTTCTATCTTATCTGGATCAATACTGTAGGTGTCTTTTTCAACATCTGCAAAGAAAACGTCTGCATTAAGATGGCGTGCACAGGCAGCAGTTGAGACAAAGGTATATGGAGTTGTAATTACGGCAGTTCCTTCGTGAACTCCGCAGGCTTCCATGGCAAGAATCATTCCGCTTGTGTTTGAGTTTACGGCAAGGCTGATAACCGGAGCTCGGCCAGCGGCTTCATCTCCGGCACTTACAGCAGCGCTGAATTTTTTTTCAAACTCCAGTGCATAACGACCGGTAGTTAGCCAGCCGCTGCGAAGTACATCAAGAACTGCATCTTCTTCATCTTTTGTAATTGCCGCTCTGTGGAACGGAACCTTTATTTCTGCCATTTGTTGCCTCTTGTAGAAATCTATAGTAAATCAGTGCGTAACTGATTGTCATTTTTTATTTCTTCATAAAAGTCGCGAAGGCTTTCACAGTCATCGCATAAAAGTTTTACAAGCAGAGCCTTGTCGCGGAACTTGTCTTCTTCACCTTCAGTCCAGAAACAGATTGGGTGCAGGGCTTCCAGAAGTTTTTCAAGCCGCTCGCTTTCATATTCTTTATTATCAAGCTGTAAAAGTTTTTTGTACTTTGTTGGAGTTGGATTTTCTTCTTCGAGCCAGAGCGGTTCAATAAGGCGTTCTCCCTTGCGTGCTCCGACAATCTTAATATCAATATCTTTATATGGTTCAAGGCCAGAGAACTTAATAATCTGTTTTGCAAGGTCTATGATTTTTACAGGCTCTCCCATATCAAGAAGATATGATTTTCCGTTTTCGCCAACACCGCCGGTCTGCAAAACAAGAGAACAGGCTTCCGGAATAGTCATAAAGAAGCGTTCCATTTTGTCATCGGTAACTGTAATAGGACCACCGGTTTTAATCTGATCCTGGAAGAGAGGGAGAATAGAACCGCGGCTTCCAAGTACGTTACCAAAGCGAACGAACATAAAGGACTGTGCCGTGCCGTCTGCAGTCTTTCCGGTTTTCTTAGCGGCATCAAGTACAAGCTTTTCACAAAGCATTTTCGAAACACCGTAAACACTGACAGGAGCAACAGCCTTATCAGTTGAAATTAAAACAAAACGGTCTACCTTATGTTTAAGAGCTGCGTCCAGAAGATTCTTTGTCCCGAATACATTGTTTTCAACAGCAGCAACCTGATTTTCTTCCATCATTGGAACGTGCTTATATGCAGCACAATGGAAAATTACGTTACAGTGAGTCTGGCGGATAATGTAATCAACATATTCACGGTCGCGCATATCACCAATAATCGGGACAATGGTAGCCTTTTCACCAACGCCTTCTGCCTGCAAAAGACGAAGCTCGCGGTAAATACTGCAGATTGAGTTTTCGCCATGACCAAAAAGGTAAAGACGCTCGGCACCACCGCTTAAGAGCTGGCGTGCAAGTTCCGAACCGATAGAACCACCGGCACCTGTAATAAATACACGCTTTCCGCGAAGGTAGCCAAGACTTTCCTTAAGGGAAATGGTAACCGGAGTACGGCCAAGAATATCAAGAGGATCAATTTCACGTGTTTGAACAAGATGTGCAGTTCCTTCTATTACCTGGCTTATTCCCGGAAGGATTTTGATATGATTAAAACCGTTTTGAGTAAGGGTTTCGTAAATTTCACGGATTCTTTCGGTTGGGGCGGAAGGAATAGCAATAATTGCTTCGTCTAAATCTGAATTGGAAAGAATGGAAGTAACACCGCTGATAGGACCAAGAACAGGAACTCCATCAATTACAGTTCCTATGATGTCTTTATTATCATCAATAAATGCGTTTACTTTTCCAAATATCTTTTTTCGCTTGATATCATCGGCAATAGTTTGTCCGGCAAAGCCTGCTCCGATGATGTATATACGTTTATCCATTATCCCAACCCTTTTGATTATTTTATCACATGCAGGGCAATTTCGCAACGTTCGAAAAAAACGCTAAACCCAAATCTTTTTTTTTCCGATGAATGAAATGATAGTCGATATACGGGGTGTAATAATGGGGAACCTTAAAAGACTTAGTATTCTTGCCGTTCTGTTGATTGGCAGTTCACTTTGTTTTGCAAATCAGATTTCGTTTCAGATTGTACAGCATGATGACTGCCTGGACAGCGTTTCAGAAGACTCTCTTACAATCGAAGATTCTGTACTCAACAACTTTTTTGAGTATGGTTTTATTGTAACAAACTCTGATGCCGCAATTTCAGAATCTGCAGCGCAGGATGAAAAGCTTTATAAAATCGGACAGGGCGATGCCTTCAATGGATTTTCTGATTATTTTATTCAGATAAGGCTCTATTACGAACGTACAGATGAGACTACAAGTGCAAATGCAGATCTTTGCGAAATTGGTTTTTCAATTACTTCCGTAAAGACCGGCAAAAAGATAGCGGACAAAACTATGAAGAATATCAAGATTGACCGCACAAAGAAAAACAATCTGGTGAAAATCTCATCAGATCTTGTTGATGAAATAAGTAAAGCATTAAGAGCATATAAAGCCTAAGGATGGGTAGGGGTATGAAAAATAAATTAAAGAACATTGTTAAGATTCTGGTTGTTACTGCAGGATGTCTTATGTTTGCATCTTTCAGTCCTTCTTTAGACGGAAGGGCTGTAGTTGTTGATGAAGGAGTTTTTCCTCAGGGACTTTTCGCTAAAACTGTAGGTTATCTTCCTGGTGATATTATCAGTGTGACAAATATTGCCGGCGATACAACAATCGACCTGCTTGTAATTGGTGCTCTTGATCCTTCTGAAGGCGTTGCAATTATGCTTTCACCTGAAGCAGCCCAGGCAATGGGAATTGATAAGGGTGCAAATAATATCGTAAAAATCACAAAACGTTCCGGCCAGGACGAACGCGTTTACGGCAATGCAGTGATTTCAAAATCTGCTGCAGAAATTAATGACTGGGACGACAGCAGCTTTGAAAATATCAGTGCTGAAGAAAATACAGAAGCTTTTGATGAAGAAGAGAAAGCAGAATTGCCTGAAGATTCTTTTGATACAGAGGCTGAGGATGAAGCTTTAGACGAAGAAGCCTTTGACGAAGAGGATTCTGAAGATTTCGAAGAAGCTGAAGACTTTGAGGAAGCTGAGGAGTTCAAAGATTCTGAAGAGGCAGAAGACTTTGAAGAGTCTGAGGAAGCTGCAGATTTCGAAGAGGCTGATGAAGAGTTTGATGATGAAGAAGCCTTCGATGAAGAGTTTGAAGAAGATGCTGATTTTGAAGATGAAGAATCAGATGAATCAGAAGCCTTTGAAGACGAAGAATTCGATGATGAAGAATACATAGAAGAAACTCCTGCAGAAGATGATTCTGAAGAAGAGTTCACAGACGAAGCTCCAGATGCTCTTGAAGAAGATGCAGAAGAAGAAGCTTTTGATGAAGAAGAACTTGACGCACTTCCAGCTGAGGAAGAAGAAACAGAAGAGTTTGATGAGGAAGCAGAAGATTTCGATGAAGAATTAGAAACTGAAGCTGAAGAGGAAGAGGAAACTCCTGCAGAAGAGAGTTTTGATGAAGAAGCTTTCGATGCAGAAACTCCAGATGAACTTCCTGCCGAAGAGGCTGAAGAAACAGAAGAACCTGAAGATGAAGCTCCAGCAGAAGAAGCCTTTGAAGAAGATGAACTTGATGCTCTTCCAGAAGAAACAGCTCCTGAAACTGAAGAGTTTGCAGAAGAGACTTCAGAAGAGTCTGAAACAGAAGAATATGAAGCAATCGTACTTGTTCCTGTAGATTCTAATCCTCCAGAGAACAATGAAGATGAAGTAGAAGATGTTGTTGAAGCAGACGAACTTGAATCAATTGATGAGCCAATAATTCTTACACCAATTGCTTCTTCAAGTAAATCAGCTACTACACCTGTTACCGTAACACCGGTTACTCCGGTAGAAACAAAGAAACCTGGTACAAGTGCTACATCTTACGATAAGTACATTGTTCCAAGCCTTAAAGACCTTGAAGCTGGAAAGTATTACATTCAGATTGCAGTTTATGCTTCTGATGATAATATTCTTGAAGTTATCAACAAGTATGGAAGCAACTATCCAATTACTATCGTGCCAATGGCAGGTGGAAATAAAAAGCAGGTTCTCGTAGGACCTGTTACAATGGATGAATATAAGGTTGTTCTTGAAAGATTTAAGTCGTATGGATTTAAAGATTCATTCTTGCGTAAGGTAAAATAGGCTGGGGATATACAAACAAAACTATAATATAAAAAAACTGGCGGAGTTCCGACTCCGCCAGTTTTTTTTGTTATGGTGTATTAAATGGTGTAAACCCAACCCTCTGGAGCTGGAAGTCTTCCCATCTGAATACCAGTCAAAGTGTCGTAAATCTCCTTCAACTTAGGACCCATTTCCTGTTTTCCTTCGTTATAGATAATCTGCTTTCCGTGATCGTCAATTTCGCCAACAGGTGAAATTACAGCTGCAGTACCACAAAGACCGCATTCTACGAAGTCACCAAGTTCAGATTTATTAATCTTTCTCTCTTCAACTTCCATGTGGAGGTATTCTTTTGCAACAATTACAAGCGAGCGGCGTGTAATTGAAGGCAAGATAGAGTCAGATTTTGGAGTAACAAGCTTTCCATCCTTTGTGATGAAGAGGATGTTTGCTCCACCTGTTTCCTCAAGGTAAGTGTGAGTAGCAGGATCAAGATACATATTTTCTGCGTAGCCGTTGTTATGAGCGTCTACGATGTTGTGCAAAGACATAGCATAGTTCAAACCAGCCTTAATATCACCAGTTCCGTGAGGAGCTGCGCGGTCGAGGTCTGAAAGGCGAACCTTAATAGGTTTTACTCCGCCCTTGAAATATGGTCCTACAGGAGTTACGAGAATGCGGAACTGATATTCCTCAGCTGGCTTTACACCAATAACTGCGCTAGAACCGAACATATATGGACGGATGTAAAGAGTAGCACCGCTTCCATATGGTGGAACCCAGTCCTTGTTTGCTTCAATAGTCTGAAGAACAGCTTCAATAAAGCGCTCTTTTGGGAAAACCGGCATTTCAAGACGCTTACAAGAGTTTTCCATACGCTCAGCGTTTAAGTCTGGGCGGAAAGTTACGATATCACCGTGTTCAGTTGTATATGCTTTAAGGCCTTCAAAACAGGTCTGTGCGTACTGCAATACGCCTGCACATTCGTTGATTTTGACTGTATGGTCAGAAGTCAATTTTCCTTCATCCCATTCACCGTTTTTCCAGTTTGCTACATAACTTTTTGATGTTTCCATGTAGCCGAAAGGCAAGTTGCCCCAGTCCAATTTTTTAGTTGCCATATTATTGCTCCTTTAATTATATTAAAGTTCTTTATTATTACTAAATTATTATATAACTATTTTATTTATTAGTAAAGTGTTATAATATAAATTATGAAAATTTACACATGGAACGATATTCTTGCAATATTAAACGGTGACTCAAACGAAAATTTTCCGAAAACCGGAATCTCTACGGGCTGTTTTGACGGCCTGCATAAGGGACATCGTAAGCTGCTGTCTGCGCTTATTGATGCCTGCCGTGCTAAGGGGCTTTCGGCCGGGGTTGTAACTTTTGCGCGCCCGCTGCCAGGTATAAAACATAGTAATGATTATAAGGGCGATCTCACAACTTTGAATCAGCGCCTTAACCTTTTTGAGCAGCTTGGAATTGATTTTGCCATTATTGTAGATTTTGATGATTCTTTTGCCAGCATGATGGGGGCTGATTATCTGAATATCCTTTTGAATGTGTGTAATATGGAGCTTTTAGCCGAAGGAATTGATTTCCGCTGCGGTTTTAAGGGCGCTACAGATGCTCAGGCTATCCGTTATTGGGCAGAAAAGAATAATGTAGAAACTATTTTTGTTGACCCGGTATATTTTAAGGAAGGAACTGATGAAGAAGAAAGAATCAGCTCTTCATACATCAGAACAATGCTGAGCCGCGGCTTTTTTACCACTGCATGTGAACTTCTGGAACGTCCATACGAAATTGATATTGCAGCCCTTCGCCGCGACCCTCAAAGTGCGCAGCTTCTCCCACCTGACGGCCTTTACCGCACCGAAAACGAGAAGGGGGAACTGGTAAGGCTGAAAATAGAAAACGGCCGCATCAAAGAACTTCCCGTTTGTGAAAGAGTAAGGTTTATATAAAATGTGGTTTCGATACACTCGCTTCGCGAGCACTCAACCACCGTGGTGATTGAGTAAGCCGAAGGCTGTATCGAAATCATATCCCAAACTCTTCCTGCGAGCACATATTCTTTGCGTCTTCAAAATCAATCGGCTTGCCCCAGACAAAGCCCTGAATAAAGTCGCATTTATGTTCGCGCAGAATATCAAGCTGAGCTTCTTTTTCAACGCCTTCGGAAATAACTTCGCAGTTCATAACATGGCCCATGTAAATTACTGAATCAACAACATCGCGCATGCTCTGGCTGGTTTCAATATCATCAATAAGACTCTTATCAATCTTAAGAAGGTTGATAGGAAGAGTCATTAGAGTTTTGATAGAAGTATAGCCCGTTCCAAAATCATCAAGCGCAATCTTAACACCAAGATCTCTCAGTTGCTTAATATTTGAAATGGTGGTTTCCATAGATTCAGAGAAGGAGTATTCAGTAATTTCTAGTTCAAGTTTTTCTGGCGGGAACTGAGTTTCTTCAAGAATCTTTGTGAGTCTGGAAATAAAGTCGCGGCTGCTCATTGTTTTGGCAGATATATTTATAGAAATAATTATATCATTTTCATCATTTTCAAGAACTGGCTTAAACTCTGTCATTGCAGTCTGAAGAACAAAATCATCAATCTTCATAATGAGGTTAGAGCGTTCAGCGGCAGGAATAAACTCCACTGGGCTTACAATTGAACAGTCAGGCTTTCTGCAGCGGATTAAAGTTTCAAATCCACGGAGCTTTTTATCATCAGTTGTAAACTGTGGCTGATAAACAAGATAAAAATACTTGTGTATAAGCGCTTCTTTTACAAGGAATTCTGCTTCACGCTGTTTTTCATCTGTATTCTGCATATTTTCATTGAAAATACAGATTTTGTGGTCGGCAAGGTTACGCGTTGCGGCAAGAGCTGTTTCGGCATTTCGCAAAATTGAAGAAGCGGTTTTTGTGTAATTATAAGGAGGATGTGAATAAACAAGCCCCGCACCAAGATTTACAGTGCAGGTAATTTCAGTTTTTCCATCATCAGATGGAACAATGATTGTATCGGACATAATTACACTTTTAAGGCGCTCTTCTGGAGATTCGCCGGGTTCAAAAAGAATTGCAAGCTTTGAACCGGTAATTCGGAACATCTTGTCCTTTTTATCAAGAATTGAGGAAATCTTTTCGGCAGTTTTTTTGATGAGGTAATCACCAGTCTGAATGCCGTAAACATCATTTGTGTGCTTAAAATCTTCAAGCTCAATATAGGCGAGGGTAAAAGACTTTTTTGCTTCTATATGTTCATTGATTTCTTTTACATAACTACGGCGGTTACCCTGTTTTGTAATATAGTCGGTCATGTTGCTGACAGAAAGGCGGCTATAAAACGAATAAATTGTCAGAAGAGTTACGATTGAAACGATGTTTGTTACCATTCCAGGCATAGAAACAATGGAGTGGGACATAATCATTGTAAACAAAAGGTAGACTGTAGCAATAATATTCATTCCCAGTCCAATTCTGAAACCTATTTTATAATCTGTAAAAATAAGAAGAATATAGATTAAAGAAAGTATACCCGAAAGAATTCCACTTTTTGTAGAAGACGGGATTCTAAGTGCGCCAATCTGAAAAAATGGTTCAGCCTTCATTCCAGATGAGCGGAGCGCCCAGAAGCAGACAAAGCCCAGCAAGGTCAGGATAATCAATCGTATGTTTTTTCTAGTTATGTGCCGCATCTACCACTCCCGAATGAAAGTTCAATATGTTAAAAGTATAAGTCATGAACTGCCCGTTGTAAATCAAAAAATAGGCAGTGCTAAATATCTCAAAAATTGAGAGTGCTTGAGAATTCACTAGTGCTTGTATAACCGGTTGCAGTGGTGGTACTGCATCTTACGAGGTAGCTTATGGTTGGTATGAAAAATAAATAGTTGATTAACTTAAACTTTTTATATAATATATTTAAATCTGTTTTACGAACTTTCTGTGATTACTTCCTAGAAACCCAGGATTTGACCTGCAGAGTTTTCGCTCAGACAGAGTTTTCGGCCTGGCCGGAAATCATAATTTTTTAAGGGGTTCCAATATGGCACTTTCTAAAGAAACTACTTCTGCAACAGTAAAGAAGTACGGAGCAAAAGATACTGATACAGGTAATGTAAAGGTACAGATTGCTATCATGACACAGCGTGTTCAGCAGCTCACAGAGCACAACAAGCAGTTCCCAAAGGACGCTAACGCTAAGCGTGCTCTCCTCAAGGTTGTAGGACAGCGCCGCAAGATGCTCCGCTATTTTGAACGCACAGACCTCGAAGGCTACCGTGCATTCATCAAAGAGCTCGGACTTCGTAAGTAGAGCCACGATGGTTGAGTGCCTGCAAAGCAGGTGTATCGAAACCATCATTACAAATCCCGCCAGTTTCGCACTGCGCGGGATTTTTTTTGCCCGGCGTAAATTCACTACCATGAATTTGGTTGGTTATAACGCTATTTGCATTTTATTCGCGTCCATAGTATAATAACAAAATGTTATATAATAAAATAAACACTGAGTTATAAGCTCTATGTTTATTATAAAGGAGATTTTTTATGAAAAAACTATTAGGTATCTTGTTTGGGCTTGCTGTTTTGGGAATGACAAGTGTGTTTGCTGCAGAAGGAAAGAAGATTGCTGATTTGAAAACTCTTTATCCTGATACTGATGTGACTTATACTTTTAATATTAATAATAAGTCAGCAAATGATGTATCTTTCTTTTTGATTAAATTTGTTGGTAATACAAAAACAGAAGTATATGAATATGTAGTTTCTGCAAAATCAAAAGATGTAATCGATTTTTCTACCAAGATTGATAATGTTGCAGGTGACTGGTGGGGCTTTGGCTGGGTAAATGAGAATGGCGGCGTTGGAAATGGCGGTGCTGAATGGTGGTCTCAGCAGAAAGAAATTGTAATTGATAAAGATGGCTGGCTTACATATAAAGATAACGGTTCAACCCAAAAAATGGCAAAGATTAAGAAGTTTTAATCTTATCAGATAATGAAGCAACTCCCGCATAGCCAGGTGCCGTGCGGGAGTTTTTTTTATAAATTACAATAAGAATTCTTCGATAAGTTTTTCAAGAGACTTAATGGAAGGCGGCTCGGTCTGTGTTTCCATGGTGATGATGAGATTGCGGCCGGCGAGAATTCCGTTTTCGGTGTAGAGGCGGAGCTTGCCGGCCGCATTGTTTGAGTATTCGTTGGAGTCCATGAGGCCAAAGTGTTCCCAGAAGAACTCGGTACGGGTGCGCGTGTTGAGGCAGAGGAAGTCGGGGTAGAGGGTGATGGAGCTGCCGAAGTTGCCTCGAATGTCGTCAGGGTTGATGCGTTTCAGTGTAATCGGGAACTCGTAACGATAAGGTATGTTGTAGCGGAAAAGTGTATCTGCGATTATTACTTCGGATTTTGAGCGCACCCGTTCGCCATGGGCAGTACAGATGTAAGGTGCATCCGGCGCGAAGGGCCGGCCCGTCCAGGAGATTTCCTGCCAGTGGGCTGCGTACTCTTCATTTGTGAGTGTCGCCGGAGTAATGAGGTCTCGGCGGGCCGGGCAGAGGTTTTCGTAGAGTTCAGGAATGGCGCGGCCATTGTCTGTCTGCTTCAGATAATTTTGAAGGGCGGAAATTTCTTTTTGCAGTTGCTTAATAAGGCGGGCGTCGTAGTCCTTTTGTGCCAGCTGGCGGGCAAGAGTTTCTTTAGAGTGAGGCAGATATTTTCCTCTTAAGCTTCCGCGCTCAGTTATCAGATAAAATTCCGGGTGTCCGCCATTTTGAGAGATGCGGATGCGCCCCTGAGGGGATTTTTCATAAGACTTCTTTTTGGAGTCCAGTAACTTTTGCAGCTCTGTGAGTCTCTTTTCTATAAGGTGCGTAATTAGATTTGGAGACAGTTCTTCCATAATAACTCCTCGTGGCTTTTGTGAGCTTCTTTTATGTGTTTTTATCCAACTTAACTGAGAGTATGTTTTGTTAAGTCGGACGTTTTGGAGATTTTTTAGCTATGGGGCCGCTTTTTATTGGAATGGAGTCCGACTTAACCTGGAAAAGTCGTTGTTAAGTCGGACAAAATCACTGCTTTCGGCGCTTGGCGGACCTGTTTTTACCAATTTCCCTTTTGAGGCGTCCGACTTTACGCGGCAGTTTTGTTGTTAAGTCGGAGACTGAAAGGTTGTAGCCCCACAATTTATAATTCTCCACATATAATATAGGTGCGAACTGCACATTTTTGACAAAAATCCCAGAAAATTTATAGATAATTCCGGCGCAAATCCATTACCAAATATACATTCTTTGTGAAGTAGTTTATGAAAAAACTATTTATGATCTTGGGAACTCTAGCTGTTTTAGCTGTATTTGTCGGATGTTCAAATTCAAGTAATTCCTTTTGATATAAATAGAATAATCCCGCGCAGCCAGTCTCTGAGCGGGATTTTTTTATTTGAATCTTCTATATATTAACATTGATTATTCTCCTGTTATGGATTAAAATTAATCATTATTATTTTTTATTAGCCAGCGCGCCGGGGAATTGGGGCCTTGCGGGGGTTTGCCCTGGGAATAATGCGATGTCTTTTAATTTTTGTGACTGGCGATGATTTACCCCGCTGGGTGGGGTAGCCGAAAACACCGAAGGTGGTTGAGGCGTAGGGCGGGGCTCCGCCCTCCTTAATTAAGTATATTAGTTTTACTAATAAATAGATAAAAACATGCGTCGGATGTAGTGACGTGTGTAGGAGAAAATTATGTCTGTAGAAAGAGTAACCTACAAACTTGGAGATGCCGATCTCATCTTGGAAACAGGAAAAATCGGTAAGCAGGCTAATGGTTGTGTTTACGCTCAGTGGGGCGGAGCAGCTATTATTGCAACAATTTGTGCTTCATCTTCTGTTACAGAAGGTCAGGATTTCGTTCCTGTTACTGTAGAGTACAACGAAAAATTCTATGCTGCCGGAAAAATCCCTGGTGGCTTTGTTAAGCGCGAAGGACGCCCTAAGGATAAAGAGATTTTGGTATCTCGTCTTATCGACCGCCCTATGCGTCCACTTTTTGAGCCGTCTTTTGGTCATGAACTTCAGATTGTTCCAACTTGTGTTTCTTGCGACGGTGTTCATACTCAGGATATTCTTGCTGTTATTGCCGCTTCAGCTGCTACTTGTATTTCTGATATTCCATTCCACGGACCAGTTGCTGCTTGTCGTGTTGGATACTTGAACGGTGAATACATTATCAACCCAACTTTCGAACAGATTGAAAAGGGTGAACTTGAAATCGTTGTTGCCGGAACTAAAGACGGCTTTACAATGGTAGAAGGTGGTGCTAACGAAGTTTCTGAAGAGCTTATGCTCGGAGCTTTGGAACGCGCTCAGAAGTTCATCACTGATATGTGTCTTCTTCAGGAAGAACTTGTTAAGAAGGCTGGTAAGGAAAAGCTTCCTTTGAACCCTCTTGATGTAACTCTTGATAACGCTGAAGCTATCGAAGCTGAAGCAACTCCACTTCTTAAGGAAGCATGCTTCAAGGGTAGCAAGATTGAACGCGGTAAGGCAATTTCTCAGGTTCAGAGAGACCTCGCTGCAAAATATGCTGAACAGCTTTCTGACCCTATTCAGGCAAAGCTTTTCTGTACTTTGATGGACGACATCCAGTACAAGCTTCTCCGCAAGTCTATTCTTGACGATGGAGTTCGTGTTGACGGACGTAAGGTTGACGAAATCCGCCCAATCACTTGTGAAGTAAACGTATTGCCAACTCCACACGGAAGCGCACTTTTCACTCGTGGTGAAACTCAGTCTCTTGCTGTATGTACTCTTGGTACTGCAATGGACGAACAGTCTTATGATGATATCGATGGAGACCGCTCAGAGCACTTCATCCTTCACTATAACTTCCCACCATACTCAGTTGGTGAAACTGGTAAACTTACAACAGGTCGTCGTGAAATTGGTCACGGAAACCTGGCTCGCCGCTCACTCGCTGCTATGGTTCCAAGTCGCGAAGAGTTCCCTTACACAATCCGCGTAGTTTCAGAAATCATGGAATCTAACGGTTCATCATCACAGGCTTCTACTTGTGGTGGTACTCTTTGTATGCTCGCTGCCGGTGTTCCAATGAAGAAGATGGTAGCAGGTATTGCTATGGGTCTTATCACAGAACCAGAGGGAGACAATCCTTATGGCCGCTATAAGATTTTGAGCGATATTCTTGGTGAAGAAGACCACCTTGGTGATATGGACTTTAAGGTAGCCGGAACAAAAGACGGTATTACCGGATTCCAGATGGATATTAAGATTGCCGGTGTAACAACTGAAATCATGAAGAAGGCTATGGAACAGGCTCGCCAGGGTCGTCTCCACATCCTCTCAATCATGGAGAAGTGCATCGACAAGCCGGCACCTCTTGCTAAGAACGCTCCACAGATCCTCACTATGAAGATTCCTGTAGACAAGATTGGCGCTCTCATTGGACCAGGTGGAAAGAATGTTAAAGCTCTCTGCGCTCAGTATGATGTAACAATCAACACTGAAGACGACGGAACTGTAACAATCTACTCAAAGAATGGCTTGAATGCAGAAGCAGCAAAGAAGGCTGTTAAGGGCATTACAGAGGATCCAGAGGTTGGAACAATCTATCAGGGTACTGTAAAGCGCATTATGGACTTTGGTGCATTCGTAGAAATCCTTCCAGGAAAAGAAGGACTCTGCCACATTTCAAAGCTTTCAAAACAGCGCGTAAACAAGGTAACTGACGTTCTTACAGAAGGTCAGGTAATTCCTGTTAAGCTGCTCGAAGTAGACAAGCAGGGAAGATTGAACCTTTCTTACATTGACGCTCTTGATGAGCAGAAATAATTATTTATTTATACAGTAAATAAGATGGTGGTGGTTGAGCCTGTCGAAACTACCACCATTTTTTTATAGGAGGAAAGATTTATGGCAACAAAAACTAACAGAGGACTCGGTGCATTATTCCTGCGAATAGCACTGGCTTGTTATTTCATTATCACCGGACTTTGTATGCTAGGAGTTGGTGGTTCAATCAAGTCTAGCGAAGCAGGCGCTGCAATTTATGAAATCTTTAGTGGTGACCTTGCAAAAATCGTTGCAATTATTGTTGCAATTGTTCTGCTTATTGGCGGTGTTTGCATTGCAATCACAATTTTCCGCGACCTTGGAAGCTGGGACAATACAGTAATGCTCATTCTTACTATCATCTGGATTATTATTGCTGTTGTTGCAGATGTTTTCAGTCGTTCTTTCGGTGTAAACAAACTCGACGGTGATGCGATGTTCTGGATTTTGAATGTTGCAAAAGATCTCTTGATTATTGGTGGGCTTCTTTCTATTCGATAAAAGAAAGACAGTTAATGTTTTAAAAGCGGTGTCTGGCAATGTTCTGGGCACCGCTTTTTTTATTTGTATACTTCTGCTATAATAGAAGAATGAATACTGTGAATATTAAATGCGTAGCTTCTAAGGGGTCTACGATTCCAGAATATAAAACTAAGGGCGCGGCAGGTGCAGACCTCTGCGCCCTGCTTAATGAACCTCTCACAATTCCTGCCGGTAAGTTTGCAATGGTGCCGACAGGACTTTTCTTTGAGATTCCCGAAGGGTATGAAGTGCAGGTGCGTCCTCGCTCAGGCCTTGCGGCAAAGAACGGTGTAACTGTTTTAAATACACCGGGAACTATAGACAGCGATTACCGTGGCGAAATCAAAGTAATCCTTATAAATCTTGGTGATGCAGATTTTACGATTAATTCGGGAGACCGCATTGCTCAGATGATCATTGCACCTGTAACACAGGCAAAGTTTACAATTACAGAAAGTCTTAGTGAGACAGAACGTGGAACCGGCGGGTTCGGCTCTACTGGAGTTTCGGCAGGCAAGTAAATGAATGTAAAACCCGTGATTGCAAAAATCAGACAAAGCCGCCTTGTAAAAACAATCTGGCCTTTTATCAGGAAAATTAAAGAATACAACGATCGTAGAAAAAGTGTTCTTCGAAATCATATCCTCATTAAATATCTGTTTAAGGATTTGTTTCTTTATTTTCTTGTATCCTTCTTTTTCTTCTTTATGATTTTCTTTGTAAATCAGATTCTGCTGGATGTAGAAAAACTGCTTGCTAAGTCTGCACCTTTTGTAGATGTAATGCACATTATGATTTACAGTCTTCCGTTCATCATTGCGCAGTCGGCGCCTTTTGCAACGCTTGTAGGTTTCCTTATGAGCCTTGGCGGAATGATGAGCAGTAATGAGATTTTGATTTTCAGAGCAGCCGGACTTTCTTTCTTTAAGATTTTTGTTCCTGTTGCTCTGCTTGGAATTATTATTTCCATTGGTTCGTTTTTTGTGAACGACTATCTGCTTCCACTTGGAACAATCAAATATAATCAGCTGATGCGAAAAATTGTAAACTCAACTCCGTCTATTGAGCTTGAGTCGAACAGTGTTAAGCATCTTGATTCAGCAAATATTGTTTTTGGAAATGTAGAAGGAAACACAGTTTCTGATATTGTAATTATAGATCCAAAAGAAGGAGAAGACCGTCTTATTGTTGCTGGCGAGTCTGTTTTAATTGGTGCCAAGGAAGAGGGCGTTCTTATGCAGTTTGATATGAATGATGCAACCGTCCTCACAATTAAATCTAATAATAGAAACAATTATGATATTCTGCGCTCGGCAAGAACTGTTATGAACGTTTTTGATTCTACGTTCCTTGGTTCTAATTCTCAGAACCCGCGCGAGATGACAACTTATGACCTTACAAAAAGACTTAATGAGATGAAGTCTGAGCATTCAGAAAATCCAAGTACAATCCGCAAAATCAATTTATGGGGAATGGAATGGCACAAGAAATTTGCAATTCCGTTTGGTTCAATCTTTTTTGCGCTGCTTGCTTTTTCAATGGCCTTTCTGTTTGGTAAAAACAACGGACAGATGATTGGACTTTTCCTTGGTCTTGTCATCTGCGTTTTATACTGGGCCGTTCAGATTGTAGGCCAGCTGCTTGTAACAAAAGTTGGTCTGAATGCGTTTTGGTGTATATGGACGCCAAACTTTTTGATTGGTGGTTTTGGTTTAATTTTCTTAACGAGACTTATAAAGAAGTAGTGGTAAAGAAGTAGGAAATTATGAAACTTATAATTTATCTGTTGAAAAAAGTACTTCCTCTTTTTTTTGGCGCAATGTTCTTTTTTGCGCTTGTACTCAATCTCGTTGACCTTTTTATGAATATTGCAAATTATCTTCAGAATAACTGCGCGGCAAAAGATATTCTTATGGTTATGGCATATTATGTTCCAAAAACTATATGGTATGCGGTTCCGGTAGCTATTCTGTTTTCAACATCTTATGCGCTCAGCGAAATGTATGCGGCAAACGAGATTCAGGCGCTGCTTGCGTCTGGTGTTTCGCTTTTCCGTTTTACACTTCCGCTTCTCGTAATTAGTCTTGCAATGGCTTACGGACTTTTCGTGTTTGAAAATAAATTTGTTGTTCAGACTTACGAAAAGAAAACAACCATGCAGGAAACTCTTCTTCAGAAAAAGAAAAATGAAAATAACACAAATGTAATTGTACTTTCGGATAACGGAAGAATTATTTATTCTGCGGCACGTTATCTGGAAAGCCAGAAAAAGCTTCGTACCTGTTATTTTGTTTTTCGTGGAGAGGAGCGCGAACTGCTTGCAATAATTTACAGTAAGCAGGCTGTGTGGAACACTGAGCGGCAGGTTTGGGAGCTGGAGGAGCCGGTGCAGTATGAGCCGGTAGAAGATACACTCAAGGTTACAAACGTAAATTATGATTATGTTAATTCGCTTACCGAGTCGTATGAAATCTTCCGTAAAACAAACGTAGATGTTCAGTCAGTTTCGGCAGAAGAGGCAAAGCTTTATATACAGCATCTTAAAAAAGCTGGACTTCCGTATAATGAAGAGCTTTCAGAATACTATAAGAAGTTTGCGTTCCCATTTATTGTGTTTATCGTTGTGTTCCTTTCAATCGGGCTCACAGGTAAAACACGAAAGAATGTGCTTCTTATAAGTCTTGCATCTTGTATTGGTGCATCAGTTCTGTTTTATGTTACAATGATGGTAACTATGGTTCTTGCAAAGCATGGTTATATTTCTGCTTTTGCTGGAGCCTGGTCGCCGGTTATTTTCTTTACAGTTATCAGTGTTGTGCTTCTAAGATTTGCACGCACATAAGAGGTTAGAATGAGTGAAGTTTTAAAGATTTTTGATATTAAACACAAGAATAAAGACAGCCGTGCAAGAACAGGAACAGTACATCTTCCACATGGAGATGTAAGAACTCCTGTTTTTATGCCTGTAGGAACAAACGCTACAGTAAAGGCAATGCCAAAAGATTTTCTTGAAGAAATTGATTTTGATATCATCCTTGCAAATACCTATCATCTTTTCTTAAGACCAGGTCCGGATCTGATTAAAGAAGCCGGCGGACTTCACGGATTTTCTCAGTGGAAGAAAAACTTCCTTACAGATTCCGGCGGGTTCCAGGTTTTCTCTTTGAGCAAGCTCCGCAAGATTACAGATGAGGGCGTACGCTTTCAGAGCCACATTGACGGAAGTTATCATATGTTTACTCCGGAAAATGTTGTTCAGACTCAGACAAAATTTAATTCAGATATTCAGATGCAGCTTGATGTATGTTCGGGCTGGGGTGTAGAACGCAAAGAAGCTGAACGTGCACTTAAAATTACAAGCGACTGGCTGCTACGTGCAAAAGGCGAGTGGGAAAAACAGCGCGAGGCCGGTTATGAAGGAATGCTCTTCCCGATTGTTCAGGGAAACTTTTTTGAAGACCTCCGACAGAAGAGTGCAGAATTTGTAAGCTCTCTTGATATGCCGGGAATTGCAATTGGTGGTCTTAGCGTAGGTGAGCCTCCTGCAGAGTTTACAAAATATTTGAACTATACAGTGCAGTATCTGCCGGAAGATAAACCAAAGTATGTAATGGGAATTGGTACTCCAGAATATATTCTTGATGCAGTACAGGCTGGAATTGATATGTTCGACTGTGTACTGCCAACAAGAAATGCGCGCAACGGCTCATACTTTACTCGCCGTGGAATGCTCAGTATTAAACAGGAAAGATGGATCCATGACTTTGGTCCGATTGATCCTGAATGTAACTGTAAAGTTTGCCGCACTTATTCCCGAAGTTATTTAAGACATCTTTTTAAAGAACAGGAAATCTTAAGCAGTATTCTTGCAAGCTATCATAATCTTTATTTCCTGAACAATATGCTCAAGGAAATAAGAGTTGCAATTGATGAAGACAGATTTGAAGAATATAGAAAAGAGTTCCTTGAAAAGTTTCATACAGGAGTCTGATTTATGAGAAAGGTAGTTTTATTTTTATTAATTCTTGCATCAGTGAATTTCTGTTTTGCTCAGGAAGAAGATTCTGAAAAAGAAACTCAGAGTATTTCCGCATCAAAGGGCGGCATTTCTGAAGTACCTGCTTCAAAACGTCCAAAAGCAATAGATAAGGAAAAGGCCGAGAAAGCAGCAGAAAAAGATGAAAGCGAAAAGGATTACGAAAATAAATCTAATACCATCAAGTATGGGGTTCCTTCAGAAATCTCAACTCTCATAGATGAGCTCATTAAAAATGATGATCCTCGTTTTACAGAAGAGATCTACGATGTTTTTCAGGTAACAAAAAATACCGTAATTAAACAGAAGGTTCTCAATTATTTTAAGCAGCTTGAGGATCCGTGTCTTGAAGATTATGCAGTAGAAACTCTCAATGATCCTTATGAAGAAAAAAATGATTTAGTAAAAGCCTGCTTTCAGTATATTTCTGCAGTCAAAACTAAAGAAGCAATTCCGGCCGTGCTTGCACTCATCGAATCAGAAAATGAGTCTTATTTCAATGATGCTATTGCAACCATTGGTGAAATTGGTGGACCGGAAGAGGCAATGTTCCTTGTTGAATATCTTGAACGCGAAGACTTAAGCGATGCTCAGCGTCAGACTCTTATGCGCACCTGCGGAAAGATGCATGCTGTTCAGACCTGGGATAAGGTTGTAGAAGTTGCAGAAGATGAAGATGAAAACCTTTACGTAAGAATGTACGCAGCCGAATCTCTTGGCCTTATGGAAAAGAAAGAATCTGTTCCGATTCTCGTAGAGCTGTTTTCAGAAAATGATCCTAACCTCAGACAGTATGTAATAAAAGGTCTGTCTCATTTCCCTGGTGTTGTTGAAGCAGAAGAAACAATTATGCAGGGAATCCGTGATGAGCACTGGCGTGTAAGACAGGAATCAATCAAAACTGCAAAAGAAATGAAGCTTAAAGATGGAGTTCCTTATCTTATTTACCGCGCAAAAAATGACAGCGAAAAAGTAATTAAAGATGAAGCTTATACAACTCTTGCTGCTCTCAATACAGATGAAGCAAATGATTTTCTTATTGCTCAGCTTCAGGAGAAAAAACTTGGAGATGCAACAAAGAAGAAAATTGTTGAAGTTCTTTTGAAGGAAGGACATGCCGGAGAAAAAGAGATTCTTGAACTTGCAGATGAGTGTCTTAAAGATGACAAGAGAAAAGACCTCCGTTATGCGATTGGAAAAGAACTTGCGAAGTATGAAAATTCGGCTTATGATGAAATATGTATAAAGTATTTGAGTTCAAAGGATTCTACAACACAGAGCCTTGGACTTGATATGTATAAAACAAACAAGTTTTCATCAGCAGTATCTGTAATGAGAACAATTTATGCAGATAAGAAAGCCAACACTAGTGTGAAAAACCGCATTAAGACAATGCTTTCAATTGAGGACGAAGAAGAGTTTAAGAATGAAAAATCTAATGGAGATGCTGACGCCAAATAAACAAGGATCTGCAGAATATATTTCAAAAAATAATTATTCAATGACATGTTTTATCTGCCTTGTGATTGTCGCGCAGGGCACGATACTCGCCTTAATTTCTTTAATCGATTCAAATTACGCAGTTGTATTTTCAACATTAGCATATACACTGTTAATGCTTGCAACCTTCATTTATACAAAAATCACAAAGAAGCTGAATTTCTTTTACGTTTCTGCTTCTATTATGGTAACCTGCCTTACTTTGTGGTTTTTATATTCCGGTGGAACAGAGGGCTTTGGAATTATCTGGATTGCCGTGGTTCCTCTTTTTACAGTTTATCTGATTCCGTATACAGAGTTTATAATTCTTAATTTCTGCGTGCTTTTGCTTCTTATGCTGGGCTTGTGGACACCTCTGTGGCAGACTGAATTTATTTATGATTTTACTCAGGTGTTCAGAACACGCTTTCCGCTTGTGTATCTTTTTGAATTAATTTTTTCTGTTTTCCTTAAGCATAGAATTATGAAAACAGAAAATGAACTTATTGAGCAGAAAGATCTTCTTTCGTCTGAAAACAAAATGGCAGCGCTGATTCAAAAATCATTTTTCAGACATGAGGTAAGTAAGTTCAAAAGATGGGATATCGCAAGTACAATTATTCCTCTCGAAGGCATTTCTGGAGATTTGTATGATTTGTATCCAGTAGTAAAAGAAGATGCGAATGGAAAGGGAAAATCTACAGATGAAATTTCTGAAATAAAAGGACTTGGAATTTTTGATTCTTCGGGGCATGGAATTACAACCGGTATTATCACTATGCTTGCAAAAAATATTTTCAAGCAGGAGTTTTATGAGGGAGATAATAAAGAGCTTCCAGAACTGATTGAAAAAATCAACACACGTTTTAATGTTGAAAAAGGCGAGGTTGATACCTTCCTTACTGGAATTTTCCTTCGTATGAAAGGAACTGATGAATATGGAAACGGGCAGATTGAATTTGTAAATGCCGGCCATCAGACTCCTGTAATCTATAGAAAACGAGATGAATCTTTTACAGTGATTAATAATTCAACACTTTCTGTTGGAGCAATCGGGCTTACGGTAATTGAGCCTTATTATGATGCAATCAATGTTACAATGGAAAAAGGTGATGAACTGATTCTTTATACCGACGGCGTTATTAACTGCTGTGCGCCTGGCGGAAGACGGCTTGGTCAGCAGGGCTTAATCAACATACTTGCTGCAAATATTGATAAGCCTGTAGATGACCAGTTGAATGATGTAATTTCTGATATTGCATCCTTTAAAGGTATGGAGCCTTCAAAGGATGATATGACAATTATGCTGCTGAGATATCACGGTTAGCTTAGAGCGTGGCAAACTGCCTGCTTTATTTGTACAGGTTATTAACCAGTGCCAGTGCTTTGTTGATTGCGGCTTCTTCTTCTTTACTGAACTCAACGTTTTCTTCAATCAGAGTTTCAAGACTTGAATGACTTTCCATAAGCGCAGTTGAGAAACCTCTTGATACTTTAAACCAGTAGCTTCCGTTTCCGTTGTTGTAAAGAGTGATGAATCCATATTCGCGGCCTTTCTGTTTTGCAATTGCAGTGCGCAGAATAAAGCTTAAGGAATCAATAAGCTGTTCTTTCTGAATAGGATCATTCACATTTACGTTCATGTGGCGGTTCCATTTCTTTTCTGGAACAGGGCGGAGTTCTACAGAGTTTGCAATATCAAAAATCAAAGAAAGCTTTTCGCCGTTGAGCATTGAACCGTTGTCACTTGTGATGACAGAGCCTTTCATCTGACCGGCGTTGTTCAGCTTGTTTTTATTCTTTTCAACTTTGAGAGCTTCAAGCAGTTGTTCGAGTGGGAGCAGGGCAGTTTTCTTTCCTTTGATTTTCTTTGTAGGGAAGAGGAAGCCGCCGAGTGAAAGTGAATCCTCTGGAACTGGGCTTTCTTCACTGTCGCCGGCTTTTCCTTTTTTGCCTTTCTTTTTCTGCTGTTCTGCTTCCTGACGGCGCAGCGCTTTTGCGTTGCGGTTTCGCTCCTGCTCAAGCATGCGGGCTTCTCGGGAACTGTCGCGTTCTTTCTTACATGCCATAAGGCGCTCAAACAAATCTGGATTAATTGTGTCGAGCATAGGGCGGGTAAGAGGAGAAACGCTTGAAGCAAAAATACGGCTTGTGCGGATAATTTCTCCGGCAACAATAAAGACAGGATCTTTCTTGAACATTACGCTGCCAGGGTGAATTGAGATATGGTCTGCTGTGAGTGAGCGGTAGCTTTCGCGGCCGGTGCGGATACATACAAACTGCATCATACCAGCGGCAATACAGCAAAGATAATCCTGCATGCTGCCTTTTCCTTCAACAACAGGAATACCCATTTTTTCACTTACAATTTCTATAAGCTGTTCGTTAATGTTTTCTATTTCAGCCATTACGCGTTCATCAAGATAATTTTTCTTGCAGAACTTTTCACGGTTATCTGTGTCTTTAAATGCCTTGAGAATATTGAGATAGGTACAGAAGTCGCCCTGAATATCCTGAAAGCGGTGGTGTGCCTTGCGGGCTTCCATCTCTTCATTAGGCGGAAGAACAAAAGGTGAGTTTGCACTAAGGAACGCAGCGGCAATGAGCGCCTTATCAAGAACGTCCGGAAATCGCATAATTGCCTCGACAATAATACGGCTGATGCGCGGCTCCAGCGGAAACTTAACCATCATCTGACCAATTGCAGAAAGTGTATTGTCTTCTTCAAGTGCGCCGAGAATGTGCAGTGTATCAACCGCACCGATAATTCCTTCACGGCCCGGGTTCGCAATAAAATCAAAGTCGTAGAAATCTGTAATGCCAAGCTCGCTCATGCGCAGTACAACTTCACTGAGGTCTGTGCGGTAAATTTCTTCTGTTGTATATTCCGGACGGGTGTCGAAATCTTTGCGAGAGTAGAGACGGTAGCAGGTACCCGGCTGAGTACGTCCGGCACGTCCTTTTCTCTGATTGCACGAAGCACGCGAAACTGCAGACTCAATAAGACTTGAAGTAAAGTTTTTTGGATTGTAAAAGTTCAGCTTACAAAGTCCTGAGTCAATTACAGTTGTAACGTCGCTGATGGTAACCGAAGTCTCTGCAATATTCGTAGAAATTACAACCTTGCGTTTTCCTTCCGGCGCTTTTTCAAAAACGCGTTCCTGTTCTTCTTTTGGAAGGCGGCCGTACAGCGGAAGAATATGGAGCTTTCTGCCAATAGGCGAGTAGTAAAGTTTATCCATACAATCTTTGATGATTTTTTCACCTGGAAGGAAGATGAGGATAGCACCACCGCCGTCTTTTTCGTCTTCGTCGTTGTCCAGAACGCGGTCTACAGTATTGTAAATCTTGTTGAGAATCTGGTCGCAGCCGCTATCTGTAGTTGTAGTTGAACCGCCCGGAACAGGATCATATACCAGCGCTACCGGGTAAGTAACTGTATCAATTGAAACGATAGGCGCATTATCAAAATACTCGCTGAAAACCTGAGTGTTCATTGTTGCAGAACTTACGATAACACGGAAGTCGCTGCGCTCTTTAAGAACTCGTTTTACAAGTCCGAGTACAAAGTCAATGTTCAGGCTTCGCTCATGTGCTTCATCAATCATAAGAACACTGTATTTTGAAAGCCACGGATCAAGCTTCATTTCCTGAAGAAGAATTCCGTCAGTCATGATTTTGATTCTTGTGTCCTGATTTGTGTAATCTTCAAAACGCATTTTGTAGCCGACAAGACCAGGGTACGAAGTTCCAAGCTGTTTTGAAATAAACTCGCTTACGCTGAGGGCTGCAATACGGCGTGGCTGAGTAACGCCAATCATTCCGTTTGTGGCATAACCGGCTTCATACAAAATAACCGGAATCTGAGTTGTCTTACCAGAGCCTGTAGGGCTTTCTACAATTACTACCTGATTGTTTTCGAGGCAGTCCAATATTTTCTGTTTCTGTGCGTAAACTGGAAGTGATTTGTAATCAATCTGATTTATTGCCATTCTATTAAATCCTTTGTTGCTTCCTTATTGATTTTGATGCGGCGTTCAATATACTTTGCCCAGTTTGTTCGGGGAACGTCGTAAAGATAATCTACAAATTCCTGATTGAGCGGTTTTACTACATACTCATTTGCAGTATTAATGTAGGTTGTTATAAACTGCGGTTCACATTTTTTGATTTTGATTGAACCGTCTTTTTCTTTGTGGAAAGTTACGTTGTAAAAAAGTCCGTCTCCTGTGTTGTCGCGCTCTCCGTTCGGATTCTTTGAAGTAAGCTCAGGCTTTGTGCGCTGTCCGCTGATTGTGTTTCCGTTGGCGTACATAATCAGCTTGTCGTGGCCGGTCTGTGTATTAACAACGATTTTTCTGTCTTTGATGATGTGAGCATGATTTGCCCAGACAACGTCTGCACCAGAATCCAGAAGGTTCATATAAAACTCGTTCTGTTTATCTGTGATAACGCGGGTATATTCAGGCTCGCTTGTGTGAACTGAAATTATAAAAAGGTCACAGGGATTAGCCGCGCGAAGGTCTGCTACATATTTCTGAAAGGCTTTGCGCGAGTCATCATCAGGTTTTATAAAATTGATATAGTCTGAAGCATCTGGTCTGTTCAATAATTCTGTAATTGGCAGAAATAGAATTTTCCAGGAATTGGCTTCAAAATAATTATAGGTAAGGGACGCTTGTGGAGAATCTTTCAGACCAGAAAAATAAACCTGATTTCCAGTTTGGTCCAGAGTGTCCTGAGTAATTGCCTTAGTTGTTTTTATGGTTTCAAGAATTCCGTTTTTATACTGGTCATTCGAGTGATTGTTGCAAAGTGAAAATACATCAAAGCCTGCGTCTACTGCGGCCTGAACGTATTTTTGAGTCATATTAAAGTTCGGGTAAGATGAGGCTTCCCGAGTTGTGTCTATCGGCGCTTCAATATTTGCAAAGGCAAGATCTGGTTCTTCAATCAGATATTTTACATCGCGCCAGATTTTTGAATAAGTAGTGATATAGTAATTTACCGAGTGCGCCATAATGTCACCGGCAAAAAGAAGATTGATTGTATTTTTATCGTGATTTTTGTGCTGCGGCTCAGTTTCTGGAGCCTGTGCGGTGGGCTGGTTTTCTGCGGGTTCAGCTATGATTTTAGATGTAGTCCCGCAGGCAGTAAGGAGCACAGTGAAAAGAATGGTGAAGAAAACTGTGATGTATTTTATTCTTTTCACTGCGGCCTCGTGTTAGCGCCAGATCTTCTCGCGAACAAAAGTCTGATTGCGGTCTGCACCTACAGAAACGATTCCAACTTTTGTACCTGTGAAGTCTTCAATAAATTCAACGTATTCGCGGGCAGCCTTTGGAAGCTTCTTGTAAGAAGTACACTTTGTAATGTCTGCCTTCCATCCTTCAAACTTCTGAAGAACTGGTTTTGCGCGGTTGAGTTCTGGAATTGAAGCAGGGAAGTCTGTTACGATTTTTCCGTCGATGTTGTAAGCAACACAAGCTTCAATTTCATTCATATCATCATAAATATCAAGGTGAGTAAGAACAAGGTTGTCGATTGAGTTTACGTGACATGCATAGCGGAGAGCTACGAGGTCGAGGTAACCACAGCGGCGTGGACGTCCTGTTGTTACACCGAATTCGTTACCTGTGTTACGAACGTAATCACAAAGTTCTCCTTCTGTATCTGCATCAAACTCAGATGGCATAGGACCGTTTCCTACACGAGTTTCATAAGCCTTGAATACACCGTAAATCTTGTCGAGGGCCTTAGGACCAATTCCAGAACCTGTAGCAGCACCAGCTGAACATGAAGCTCCAGAAGATACATATGGATATGTACCTGAATCGAGGTCGAGCATAGCACCCTGAGCACCTTCGAAAAGAATGTTGTCGTTGCGGAACTCATACATCTTTGCAGCGATATTTACGCGCATAGAAAGGAGCTTGTCTTTGAACTGTTCAAGGAATTTCTTGTCTGCATCGTCGAGGTCATTCCACTTTTCATCCCAGTCAAGGTCTGCAAGACGGATACCATCACGTTCAGATTTCATAGAATAAGTTGTTCCGATTCCGCGGCCTGTTGTACCGATAGGGCGCTTACGAGCTGCGTCGCGAGCCTTATCCATTTCGCGGTATCCAGGAAGTGTAAGGTGAGCACGGTCAGAAATGAATACACGACCTTCCCAGTTAATTCCGTTGTCCTTGAGCATCTGGAGTTCCTTGAAAAGAGCTTCAGGGTCAATTACCATACCACTACCGAGGAAAACTGATTTTTCAGGGTAGAGGATTCCAGACGGAACCTGATGGAGAGCATACTTCTTTCCATCTACTACAATTGTGTGACCTGCATTAGCGCCGCCCGCAAAACGAACAACGTATTTAGCATCCTGTGCAAGGTAGTCAACGATTTTTCCCTTGCCTTCATCGCCCCACTGGGCACCCATAACAACAACGTTCATGGTTTTCTCCTTTCCGCAGAGTCATCGCGGAAATCAGATAATGTGTCATCCCGAACTCGATTCGGGATCTGAATGCAAAAATGCCGACGAATCATCTCAGCAGTTTTTACTATAGCAATATATCACAAAAGAGATTTTGTGTGTAGCGGTGGTTGAGTGCGCGAAGCGCGTATCGAAACCACACGTACTTCCATAATTTTCAATTCTATAGTATAATTCTCGATTAATATTTTTATTCAGATTTTATTAAGGAGAACCAAATGGCTTACATTTTTGAAGAACCATCACACACTTTTGATGAGTACCTTTTAGTTCCGGGCTACACCGGTCCTGACTGCATTCCTGCTAATGTTACTCTGCAGACACCTGTTGTCCGCTATAACAAGAAAGCTGGCGAAAAATGTCCGCTTACGATGAACATTCCAATGACATCGGCTGTTATGCAGGCGGTTTCTGATGACAAGCTTGCTGTTGCTCTTGCAAAGGAAGGTGGCATTTCTTTTATCTTTGGTTCTCAGACTATAGAAAATCAGGCAGCAATGGTTGCCCGTGTAAAAGCTTACAAGGCAGGTTTTGTTTCTTCTGATACAAATATCCGTCCTGAGCAGACACTCGGTGAACTGGTTGAAGCAATCGAAAAAACAGGTCACTCAACAGTTGCAGTAACAGAAGATGGTACAGCAAACGGTAAACTTGTTGGAATCATCACAGAACGCGACTTCCGTATTGGTCACTGCGAAATGAGCGAAAAGGTTAGCACTTATATGACACCTCTCAGCTCACTCGTTATGGGAAAAGAAGGAATCACACTTGATGAAGCAAATGATTTAATCTGGGAAAAGAAGGTTAATCAGCTTCCAGTTGTTGATAAAGACGGAAAACTCCTTTACCTCGTATTCCGTAAGGATGCTGCAAGCCACGAAGAGCATCCTCTTGAGCTCCTCGACAGCCAGAAGCGCTATATTGTAGGTGCCGGAATCAACACACGCGACTACATGGACCGCGTTCCAGCATTGCTTGCTGCCGGAGTAGATGTAATGACACTCGACTCATCAGAAGGCTTTACAGAATGGCAGCGCCGTGCTTTGCACGATATTCACGAAAAATGGCCAAATGCAAAGATCGGTGCCGGTAACGTAGTAGATGCAGACGGCTTCAACTTCCTTGCAGATGCCGGTGCAGACTTTGTTAAGATTGGTATTGGCGGTGGTTCAATCTGTATTACACGTGAACAGAAGGGTATTGGCCGCGGTCAGGCTACAGCTACAATCGAAGTTGCTAAGGCACGCGACGCTTACTATGAAAAAACAGGTATCTATATTCCAATCTGTTCAGACGGTGGTATTGTTTACGATCATCACGTTACTCTTGCTCTTGCAATGGGTGCAGATTTCGTAATGCTCGGCCGCTACTTTGCACGCTTTGATGAGTCTCCTACAAACAAACTCATTGTAAACGGCAACTACGTTAAGGAATACTGGGGTGAAGGTTCAAACCGCGCCCGCAACTGGCAGCGCTACGACCTCGGTGGAAAGAAAGGTATGGCATTTGAAGAGGGTGTAGACTCTTACGTTCCATACGCTGGAAGTCTCCACGACAACGTAACTCTTACAACAAGCAAGGTAATACACGCAATGTGTAACTGTGGTGTTACAAACATTCCAGACCTCCAGAAAAACGCAAAGATTACCCTCGTAAGTGCAGCTTCACTCCGCGAAGGCGGCGCTCACGACGTTATTGTAAAAAATACAGTTAAAGCTAATTAATTTACCGTTCATATAAAAACACGGATTAAAATTGCGGGTCCCAGCGACGGCAAAACCGAAAAAGTAATCCAATTAGGTAAAGCTAAAAAATGCTTTCGCATTTTTTTTAACGCTTTGCTATCAAACACCGGCCGCCAGCGGCCTTACACACCTTTTTCGTTTTGCCTGCGTCCCACAATTTTAATCCGTGTTTTTTATTTCACCGATATCCTTAGCCTCAATTGCTTTCAATAAACATCTTATTCTGATATAATCATTAAAATATGAACGACAACATGATTGTAATCCGCGGGGCGAGGGAACATAATCTTAAAAATATTAATGTTACTATGCCGAGGGATAAGCTGGTTGTAATTTCTGGTTTGTCTGGTTCGGGCAAGTCTTCGCTGGCTTTTGATACGCTTTTTGCTGAAGGCCAGCGTCGCTATATGGAAAGTCTTTCAAGCTATGCACGTCAATTTCTTGGCCGAATGGATAAGCCTGATGTTGATATCATAGAAGGTCTTTCTCCTGCAATTTCTATCGAACAGAAATCTACAAATAAGAATCCCCGCTCAACCGTTGGTACAATTACTGAAATATATGACTTTTACCGCCTGCTTTACGCGCGCTGCGGACATGCGCATTGTCCGGAATGCGGTCGCGAAATCCGTGAGCAGTCTGTTGACCAGATTATTGATACTGTAATGTCGTGGGAAGACGGCACTAAGATGCAGATTCTCGCTCCTGTTATCCGCGGTAAGAAAGGTGAACATCAGAAGATTTTAGATGATGCAAAGGCATCCGGCTTTGTCCGCGCCAGAATTGACGGCGTTATGGCAGAACTTGATGACGCAATCAAACTTGATAAGCAGAAAAAACATACAATCGAAATTGTTGTAGACCGAATCATCAAAAGTGACGAGGTTAGAAGCCGTCTTGCAGATTCTATCGAAATCGCACTGAAAAACGCAAACGGTATTGTAATTGTTACCCGCCGTGTTGAAGATAAGGACGAAGAGGTTTTCTTCAGCCAGAAGAATGCCTGCCCGGACTGCGGTATTTCTATCCCGGATCTTCAGCCGCGTCTTTTCTCATTCAATAACCCATTTGGTGCCTGCCCGGAATGTACAGGTCTTGGCGAAAAGATGGAATGGGACTTCAATAAGATTCTCCCGGACCGCTCTTTGTCTTTCAACGAGCGTGCATTCCCATTTTTTAATCCGGACAGTGAATGGAATCATACAATGTTCCAGGCTGTTGCCGAAGCAGAAGGCTTTACTCTGGATACACCAATCAGCCGTCTGACTGCCGAGCAGTTTGATTACTTATGGAACGGAGACCCGGAGCGCAAAATCCACTGGGTATACAAAAAGCAGAGCGGGGAAGGCTACAGCGAATATAACCGCCCATGGCCTGGAGTATTAAACGAAATGAAGCGCCGCCACGCAGAAGCCTGGGGCGATTCAATGCGTGCTAATATAGAAGAAAAGTTTATGAAGGTTGGTCACTGTTCCTGCTGTAACGGTCAGCGCCTTCGTAAAGAAGCCCTTGGTGTTACTGTGGGCGGTAAAAACATCTGGGAACTCTGTTGTCTTTCTGTTGCAGATTCCATCACTTTCTTTGATGAACTAGAACTTACCGAAAACGAGCAGCAGATTGCAGTTCAGATTCTTAAGGAAATCCGTGCCCGCCTTCGCTTCCTCCGTGATGTAGGACTCGACTATCTTACAATGGAACGCGCTGCTGAAACCCTCAGTGGTGGTGAAGCACAGCGTATCCGTCTTGCAACTCAGATTGGTTCAGCTCTCTGCGGCGTTATGTATATTCTTGATGAGCCTAGTATCGGACTTCATCAGCGTGATAATCAGCGCCTTATTGATACACTGCTCAGTCTTCGTGATAACGGAAACACTGTAATTGTAGTAGAACACGACGAACAGACTCTGCGTACTGCGGACTATCTTATAGATATCGGTCCGGGCGCGGGTGTCAATGGTGGGCAGGTTGTAGCTGCCGGAACTCCGGAAGAGGTTGCCAAGGTAAAAGAAAGTCTTACAGGTCAGTATCTTGCCGGTACTCTCCGCATGGATGTGCCTAAGACCCGCCGCCCTGGTAACGGAAATTTTATCAAGGTAAATGGTGTTACTGAACATAACCTCAAAAATGTAAGCATTCAGATTCCTCTTGGAACTTTTACCTGTATAACCGGTGTAAGTGGAAGCGGTAAATCTACCCTTATGAGCGATGTTCTTTACCCGGCTCTCAGCAACCGCATTATGAGAACAAATTATGATGTAGGTGAATGCGAAAGCATTGAAGGCGAAAAGTTTATTGATAAGGTAATCAATATTGACCAGAGCCCGATTGGACGTACTCCTCGTTCTAACCCTGCAACTTATATTGGCGTATTTGATGCAATCCGTGATCTTTTTGCGAGCCTTCCAGAAAGTAAAGCCCGTGGCTACCTAAAAGGCCGTTTCTCTTTCAACGTAAAAGGCGGCCGCTGTGAAGCCTGTCAGGGTGCTGGTGAAAATGTAATCGAAATGAACTTCCTGCCGGACGTTTATGTTCAGTGTGAAGTCTGCGGCGGTAAGCGTTTTAATAAAGAAACTCTTGAAGTAACTTATAAAGGAAAGTCTATTAACGACGTTCTTAATATGAGTATTGATGAAGCCTGCGATTTCTTTGCAAGTATTCCTCATCTTTCACGTAAGCTGGAAACAATGAAGTCTGTAGGACTTGGTTATATCCAGCTTGGTCAGAATGCGCTTACTCTCAGTGGTGGTGAAGCACAGCGCGTAAAACTTGCAAACGAGCTTGCCCGTGTTTCTACAGGTAAAACTCTCTATATAATGGATGAGCCTACAACAGGTCTTCACTTTGCAGATGTTAAACAACTGATGACTGTAATTCAGCGCCTTGTAGACCAGGGAAATACCGTTGTTATGATCGAACATAACCTTGATGTAATCTGCCAGGCGGATTATATAATTGACCTTGGACCTGAAGGCGGCTTCCGTGGCGGTAACATAATTGCTACGGGAACTCCGGAAGAGGTTGCAAAAGTGCCGGGAAGTTATACCGGACAGTTTATTAAGCAGCAGCTGGGTATTTAGGCAACAGGTGTCAGGTTTTTAGATGACAAAACGTTTATTAATTGCAACATTTTTATTCAGTCTCTTTACAACGACAGTTTTTGCACAGAATAATGGAGAAACTGAGAAAAAAGAGCCTGAAGTTACAATAATCACAATTAATAACGCACGCCAGTCGGCGTATAAAAAGAACGAAGATACCGGCAACGACTGTATTATTCTGGAAGGTTCAGTTTCGCTGACTGTTGAAAAAGGTAAAACTACAAACGAAATTAAAGCAGATAAAATCGTCTACGACCGCAATACAGAAATGCTTTATGCAGACGGTAACGTAGAGATCCTTATGAAAGGCGGTTCTTCTGGTAATGATGCTGCTACGGCAACTTCACTTATCATGAACACTTCTACACTTGAAGGCATTTTTGATAATGGCCGTATTGTACAAAAACAGTCTGATGCCTTAAATCTTCCTTCCGGCTCAACCCTGATTGTATTTTCAGAGATTTTCGGAAAAGGTAATGAAAACGTAATTACCTTTAAAAACTCAAGCCTTACTTTCTGTGATGAAGATCCTCCACACTGGCATATTGATGCAACCAGAACCTGGCTTCTTCCTGGCGGTGAGTTTGCCTTTTTTAATGCCTTGCTTTATGTAGGTGTTATTCCGGTTCTGTATTTTCCGGCCTTTTATTATCCAAAAGACGAGCTGATATTTAATCCTGTTTTTAATTATACAAAACGCGGCGGTTATTCCATTCAGACAACAACTTATCTGTGGGGCCGTAAGCCTCTGGATAATACAGATACAAGTTCTTCAAGCTCAAGTGATTCTAGTCAGAAAGACAGTACCTCTGCAGAATCTTTAAGAGCTGTTTATAATTTTATTAAGCCTAGTACATTAAAGGAACAGGTTCGCGAAGGTATTGTGCTTCATAATCTTGATGAGGATTTTACCGGTGACTCTTCTCATTACGTAAAGTTTATTGCAGACTGGTATTCAAATCTTGGTTATATGATTGGTGTGGACGGAATTATTAATCCGCTTCCAGCTTATATTTCTAAACTCAATTTTAATACTTACCTTGGTTTTAGTAATACCGTGTTCAAGGCAACCGGAAGCGAGCTTAATTATCATCCATATTCTTCAAATGGTATTACTTATAAAGATGAATCATCATTTTTAGGACTTAAGCTTCCATTCAGATATGCGGCTAATTTTGATATTCAGGTTTCAAAGCCTTTTCAGTTCAGTCTTTCGTTTCCGGTTTATTCAGATCCTTTTTTCTCAAATGATTTTCTGTCTGACCGCCATGAAACAATGGACTGGATTTCTTATCTTCTTGATAGTGCAAACAGAGATGATGAAGATACCACAACAGATTCTACAACTACAGCTAACACAGTTTCATCATACCAGTGGAGATCTTCGGCTTCTTATTCTCCGTCACTTCCATCTGTGTTAAAGCCATATCTTTCATCAGTATCTTTTTCTATGACAAACTCGGTTAGTATTTCTTCTAAAGATACAGTTTTTAGTTATAAAGATGATAATCAGGAAGAACAGTACACTTATGATCGGAATCTCTACGAGGAAGAATGGACAAAATATACTCCAATGCGCCGCTTCTACTATCCATCCCTTGTAACTCCAATTCAGACAAATATTTCTGCAAGCGGTACAATCTTTTCATGGCCTTTTAAAAAGGAATCTTCTTCGGGGTCAAAGCAGTTTGTAATTTCACTTAATAAACCAGATGAATTAAAGACAGACAAGCAGCTGGAAGAAGACCGTAAAAAGAAAGAGGAAGAAGAAAAGAAAGAAGCTGGAGAAGAGGGTAAAGCTCCAGAAGAAAAAGCTGTTGCAGAAGCACCGGATAAAAAAGAAGATGAAGCTCAGAAGGAAGGGCTTTTTGATTATTATCTTCCAGAACTTGATTACACCGCTACAAAAGAAACTATTGATGACGGAATATCTTATAAGCTTACCTATAATGTAGGCTTAAATCTTACTACCCAGATGTCATATTCAGACACAAATCTTAGAAACTCTGATGATTTTGACTGGAATAATATCCGTTCTTCTATGTATAACATGAAGATTCCGCTTTCTATTTCGAGCCTGTTCAATTATGGCGGAAACTTCTTCTCTGTTGAAAATAAGTTTGCATATTCTCCGGTTTTCCAGGATCACCCGTATATTTCTGAAAATGAAGATTATGGTTATACAAGTGAACTGGAAATCAAAAAAATCAAACTTGCTGACTTAAAAACAGAATCACGGGATGTTACAAATACAAATACGGTAACTTTTAAACCGCTTTTGTTCTATCCAGTTTTCAGTGATACAAGTCTTGCATGGAATTCTTCTATCAGATTGTACCGTCGCTCTTATATTGGAGATGCGGATACTCCGGACTGGGAAGAGCATTATGCAGACTGGACAGATGAAGACAGCGTTACAGTAAACTCGCTTGCTGCGGATATCAAGGCAAAGGAATTTAATAATAAGCTTACTCAGTCTATGCGCCTTGAAATGATAATGCCTCCGCAGAAGAAAAAGTACACAACAACCTTTACTCTTGGCGTTCCGTATGCCAGTGCTTCAGTTAGTACTGGTTTTGAAGAAATCCGTGATAAAGATTATGAGAAAATGAGTGAAAAGGATAAGGAAAAGTATGAAAATGTAAAGTGGAAAAAAACTCCGCTTACACAAAACTTTACCTTAAATCTTTTTGATTCAAAACTTAAGCTTTCTGAATCATTTACTTATAACATGGAAGATGATAATCCGGACAATCTTAAGCTTACAGCTTCTTTGTTCGATGTTCAGATTTCTTATGTTCAGTCTTATGTTTTAGGCTATGAGTTTGATCCTGTAAAAGGCTGGTATATTCCGGAAGATAAAAAGGAAAATGAGGAAAAGGAATTCCTACCATATTCATTCTCGCTTTCTTATTCGCTTCCGGGAACTACTTATTACAAATGGTTTAACAGAGTTTCATATTCGTTTGGCCTGAATACAAGTATTGTTGCAGACCTTTTGCGTCCTACAAACAGTTATTTCCTGTTTACTCCGTCAATTAAATTTAAGGTTTTTGAATTCTGTGAAATTACCTTCTCGGCTTCATCAAGAAACTCAATTCTTTACTGGTACTTCCATAATGAAGCGGGTGATATGTACAGCGACTGGGGCGGCTTCCCGGGCAATATTCTTAAAGACTTAATTGATTCTTTCAGATTTGATGATGAAGAAAAGCGCCAGAATTCAGGCTTTAAGCTGAAATCCTTTAATATGACAGTTTCCCACGACCTCCACGACTGGAAAGCAAACATGACAATGAAGATTGAGCCAAGAATCATCACAGAAAACGGCAAAAAAATGTACGACTTTAAGCCATATATCACTATTGGAGTTGTATGGAACCCAATGGAGAGTATGAAGACTACGATTATTGATGATTATGGAGAGTGGAAACTCGAATAAACTTAAGCGTAACACCTTAAAAAGGCTCCCGTAGAAAACATCCCTTGTAACCGAGGTGCCTCGACGCTTCGCTCTGTATTGTATGCGAGGACAGATTTTCAGTATCGGCACCAAATGTTACAAGGGCGTGTTTTCTACTCCGCTTTTTTAAGGTGTATATACTATAATTTGTTCTAATTGACATTTGCCCATTGATAATCAATAATATAAACAGAGGTATTTTTGAACGAATATACAATAGTAGTTCCAGACAATGACGTGCTTTCTTGTGTTTGCGGAACTAATGATAAAAATTTACAGCTCATTGAAGAACATCTGGGGGTTCCTGTATTTACTAAGGGCAACGAGCTTTCTGTGGAAAATGCAGCACCCGAAATCTGTCAGAAATTCCAGTTTATTGTAGACCGCATTGTAGATGAAGTTCAGTCTGGCGGAAAAAACAGTGATGATATTATTCTTACTGTTTTAAATACAAAACGAAAAATTAATGCAGATGAAATGGTTATAATGGTGCCCGGCGCGGTTCGTCGTGTTTATCCGCGTACTCAGGGACAGGCAGAATACGTAGATCTTCTTCAAAACCGAGACATGGTATTCTGTACAGGTTCAGCTGGTAGTGGAAAAACCTACCTTGCAGTTGCAGAAGCACTCCGTCTCATCCTCACACATAAAAAAACAAAGTTAATAATAACACGCCCTGTTGTAGAAGCCGGCGAAAGTCTTGGTTTTCTTCCGGGTGACTTGGAAGATAAAATAGACCCGTATCTGCGCCCACTTCGTGATGCTATGGAAACAATTCTGCCTACAGAATCTGTAAAAAGACTTTTTGAGGCAGGAATTGTTGAGGTTGCGCCTCTTGCTTATATGCGCGGCCGTACACTTAATAACGCAGTTGTTATTCTTGATGAAGCTCAGAATACAACCTGTGCGCAGATGAAAATGTTCCTTACCCGTATGGGAGAAAACACTAAGGTCTTTGTTACAGGAGATCCGTCTCAGATAGATCTTCCTAAAAAGATAACTTCGGGTCTTATGCATTCAATCAGCATTTTAAGAAAAATAGAAGATATTGGATTTATGGAGCTTACTGCAGAAGATGTTGTAAGAAATCCATTGGTTAAGAAAATTGTAAAGGCGTATGAAAATGAAGAAGAATAATTCTGAAAAAGAAAACAATAAGCCTGGAACCGCCAAATTTGTAATGAAGGGCATAGGCGAGTACATGAGACACAACTATCCGTTTCTCATTCTCTTTTTCGCAGGATTACTTGCTGTTTCTGCATTGAACTTTGTAAAAATCAGTACCGCAGAAACAATCGCAAACTTTTCTCTCGAGGATTTTGAAATTGGTCAGATTGCAGACCGTACAATTATTGCAGACAGAAGCCTTCCTCCAGATAATATTGATCCTGTTTCTGTAACAAAAGGTGAAAAAATTATTAAGAAGGGATTTGCCATCACAGAAGAAGGTTTTGCAAAGCTCAAGAAAATGTCTGCTTCTCCGCTTTATATTGATTACCGTGCATTTGCAAACAGTGAGCTTTATCTTCTGCTTCTTTCTATTATGTGGTATCTTCTGTTTACGTTTATTTCTGTAAACAGAAAACTCTTGTTTAAAGAGCCGCTGCTGCAGGTAATTTTCTTTCTCGCAGTTTATGCGGTAACAGCGTTCTGTGGAAAGCTTTCTCTTTTCTCAAGTCCTTACAGCATCTGTATTGCAATTCCTTCTGCCTTGTTCATTATGATTGTAACAATCCTTTACGGAAATCTTTCTGCATTGCTTCTTTCAATCGTATTGTCTATCGGAGTTTTGTGTGCAACTAACTGGCAGATTCCAACCTTCCTTTTGACACTTGCATCTTCACTTACAGCTGCCGCAATTGTTCGTAAAATTGAACGCCGTCTGGACCTTGTTTTTGCAGGTCTTATGATTGCTGTTTTCAATATTGTTTACGTTCTTTTGTTCTCTGTAATCTTTAATGAAACTTTTGAAGAGCTTCCAAAGCTGATGATTGGCCTTGCCATCAATGGCTTCCTTTCTGGTATTTTAACTTTAGGTTTCCTGACACCGCTCGAAATCATGCTTAATACAGCTTCTGTTTTCCGTCTTATGGATTTGAGTGATACAAATACTCCTATCTTTAAGCAGATGCAGATTCAGGCAAATGGAACTTACAATCACTCTATGATGGTTGCACAGCTTGCAGAAGTCGGTTGTCGTGAAATTGGCGCTAACTCACTTCTTGCCCGTGTTGGTGCTTACTATCATGATATTGGAAAGATGGATCAGAGCGAGTACTTTGTAGAAAATCAGGTAAACGGAATGGAAAATAAACATAACGACCTGAACCCGACTCTTTCTGCATCTGTTATTAAAAGCCATGTTCGTAAGGGAGTTGAAAAAGCACGCCAGCTTCATCTTCCACAGGCTGTAATTGATATTATCGCTGAACACCACGGAAACAGTATCATCACTTATTTCTATAATAATGCGAAAGAAAAAGATCCTTCTCTTGATGAAGATGATTTCAGATACCCGGGCATTCCACCTGTTACAAAAGAGTCTGCAGTTGTAATGCTTGCAGATACTGTTGAAGCTGCCTGCCATACTCTTGAAAATCCGACATCTCCACGCCTTGAGAAATTCATCACAATTCTTATTAATCAGAAAATGGAATTGAAACAGCTTGATAACTGTGACCTTACCTTCCATGATATTTCAAGAATTAAGGCTGCGTTTGTAAACCTTCTTACAGGTTACTATCACAATAGAATTAAATATCAGAATCAACAGGATCCTGATGAAGCTCCGGCAAAAACAGAAGAAGCTCCTGCAGCAGAAGCACCAAAGGCTGCCGCTAAAGAGCCTGCAAAACCTGCTGTAAAAGAAGCTCCAAAGGCTCCTGCAAAAGAAGCCGCTGCTCCAAAAGCCACTGCTGAGAAAAAGGCATCGGCCGCAGCAAAAACAGTAAAGGAAAAGAAATGAACAGAGTATATGTAGCAATGCAGGACGGTGTAGAAGAGCCCGACTGGTTAAACAATGTAGAACCTTTTGTTCAGAAGGCACTTTCTGAATTTAAGTTTGATGGTGAAGAAATCTCTATGCTTTTGTGCAACGACACATATATGCAGGAGCTCAATAAAACTTACCGCAACATTGACAGCACAACAGACGTGCTTTCTTTTGAAAATGATGAAGAATATGAGGATGAAGAAGGCAAGTGGAAATGTGTAGGTGATATTGTAATCAGCCTTGATACTTTGCCTGTAAATGCCGATTATTTTGAAGAGAGCAGAAACGATGAACTTAAACGTCTTATTGTTCACGGACTTCTGCACCTGAACGGAATGGACCACGGCGAAGAGCATATTGAAAAAGGTGCTGAGCCGGTTTGTGAAATGCTCGTTCTTCAGGAAAAAGTTTTAAATAAATTAAAGGATGAAAAAATAATAAAATGAGTTTTTTTAAGAAAAAGAAAAAGAATGCTGCAGAAGAAGCTGAAAGTATACAACAGGAAATATTAAACGAAGAAAAAAAAGACATGATTCAGGGTGTAGAGGATTTGTCAAAAACTTCTGTAAAAGAAGTTATGATTCCCCGCATCGACGTAGATTTTATTTCAAGCGATACACCACAGGAAGAACTCTTTACTAAAATAGTTGCCAGCGGACATTCACGCTTTCCGCTTTATACAGATTCCATTGATAATGTAATTGGTGTTCTTTATGTAAAGGACATCATTAAATGTCTTGCCGAGAAAAAAGAAATCAATCTTACACAGATGGCCCGCAAGGCTTACTTTGTTCCAGAAAGCAAACGCATTGACTCGCTTCTTCGTGAGTTCCGCCGTCATCATCTTCATATTGCAATTGCAATTGATGAATACGGTGGAGTTTCTGGTATTGTAACAATGGAAGATATTATTGAGGAAATTGTCGGCGATATTCAGGACGAGTTCGATAAAGAGCAGGAAGACATCTTAAAGGTAAGCGACAACGTATGGCTTTGTGATGCCCGCGTTGACCTTGATGATTTAAATGAAAGCCTTGAAGCAGAATTCCCTAACGAAGATTTTGATTCGCTCGGCGGTTTTGTATTTGATTTATTTGGTAAAGTTCCTGTAAAATATGAAAAGGTGAGCTGGAATGACTACGACTTTATTGTTCAGGACATGGAAGGTCACCGAATCAACATGGTTAAAATTATAAAAAATACAGATGACGGAAAGGATGATGAGTAAAAAATTAGCAGGGGTTTTATTATCGTTGATTTTTGGATTTGTGGCAGGAGGTCTTTCGCCTCTGGCTGCTGCAGAATCAAAAAATGTTCTCAAGCTTTATAATGAGGCAGTAGAACTTCAGAACGAAGAAAACTGGTATACTGCTTCTCAGTATTTTATTGAGGTTGTAAACTCAAACCCCGCTTTCAGTGATGCATGGTTCCGCCTTGCAGACTGTTCTTATCATCTTGGAGAATTTGACCTTGCCTTTCAGTATCTTGAGAGCGCAGAAAAATACGAAAAAGACAGAAGTGAAATTAAGAACCTTAAGGGAATGATTCTTCTGGCACTTGGCCGTACAGATGAAGCCCGACAGATTTTCAACGAGGTTCTAAAAAAATACCCTAACGACATTGATGCACATTTTGGTCTTGCAGAAATTGAACTTTACGACGGAAAGTTTTCCGGAGCAGAAAATCAGTATGCAGAGGCTTTAAAGCGCCAGAATACTAACAGAAAAGCTTTGCTTTCGCTTGCTCTCGTATGTGCAGAAACAAAACGCTATACACAGTCAGAAAAATATTTGCGTCAGGCAATGCAGTATTATTCTGGAGAACCGGAAGTTCATTATCTTGCTGCAATAATATACACAATGAAAGGCGACTATAAGAGTGCTGAAAAGCATGCCCGCATTGCTGTTGAGATTCGTGGTGGTTATGAACAGGCTTACGAGCTTCTTGCTCAGATTGTTTACCTGCAGCACCGTTATAGCGAAGTAATTGACCTTTGTGATTTTATTATCAGCCGCAACCGCAATGCTTCTTCTGCCTGGTATCTTAAAGGTACAGCTCAGGCAAAACTTGGAAATGCAGAAGATGCAATTTCTACCTGGGATACCGGTTTGAATATAAATCCGCAGGATGAGCTTATGCGCATGATGCTTGAGCTTACTGCAAAGAACGAACTTGATTTCGATGATGCCCGCAGAAAGCAGTGGGCTTCTTATCATCTTAATAATGCACGCCAGTACGACAGCCGTTATGACAAGGCAGGAAGTACTTATGAATATCAGCGTGCCCTTATGCTCGATCCTTCAAATACAGCGGCTCGTCTTGCTTATGCAGATATTCTTGAATTGAACGGAATGCATGAGCTTTATCTTGATCAGTTAAAGTTTGTAAAGGAAAATTCTGAATCAGGCATTTCAACATCTCTTAGTGATACAATTGAAGCTTATGATTCTCTTCTAAATAATACTCTTGCAAAAAGATGGAAGGTGGATGCGTTCTATCTGGATAAAATAAGATGGAACATTGCCGTATTCTACACAGAAAATACTTCTACCTTTAATCATGCAGATTCAGACAGACTTACAGCTCTTGCTTGCGGTGATGTGTTCAGTGGTGTTGCTATTACTTCTGTAAAAACTCAGGTAACTCCTGTTTCTGGTTATGGCGAAGCCTTTAAGAATGCCCGTGCAAATAATTTTGATTACTTTATTATGGTTTCGCTTAGTGAAGGAGAAGATGATGTAAGCCTCAGCGCTACCATGTATTCTGGAAGAACCGGAACAGAAACCTTCAATGAAAAATATTACGCTACAGGAAACAACCGTTTTTCAACAGTACTCAGACGTTTCCGTAATTCAGTTCTGGAAAAGCTTACAGTACGCGGAAAAATTCTTCAGCGAAACGGTAAGACTGTACTTATAGATCTTGGCCGCTCTGAAAATATTATTAAAGACGCAGAGTTTAAGATTGTTCGCAAGGGCGGTGTAAAAACTGCTGATGCGGGAAGCGGTCTTTTCTTTAGAGATGATGATGTTGTTGGTATGCTCGTTGTTACAGAAGCCGGAGAAGAGGTTTCTGAAGCAGTTATTACAAGCCATGGTTTTTATGACAGAATAAATGAAAATGATGAGCTTGTACTTGTAAGCATGCCTGCTCAAAATACAGAAGCTGGAATGGATACTGTTCCAAATGCAGATGAAGAAGGTAACCCTGTTGTTAATAACAGCGTAAAGGGTGAGGAACTTGTCGCAGAAATCAAAAAGGCAGTAGAGAGACCGGCAATTATTGATTTATTGAGAAAGATAAGATAGAAAATTAGATTCTATCCAGCGACGCTTCCAGCCATTTCTGAGAAAGGGTTGGGAAAGCCTGCTGAACTTTTACAAAACTCTTAACAGCTTCTTCATAATCATGATTAAAATACTGTGACTCGCCAAGGTAGAAATAAGCACGGTTTCTTGTTTCATCACTGATATTTGTTCCAATCAGATTATTGAGCTTATCAACTGTTTCCTTGTATTTTTTTGTAACAAAGGAAGTTTTAAGAATCTCAAAAAGAAGGTATGCATCTCCTCCATCTGGAGAAACTAAATCTTCTTCAAAAATATATGGAGTAAGAACGGCTGCTTTAGAAGGCTTTCTGTTTCCGCCGGTAAGACTTGAAACCTTTGATGCTGTATTGTCCGAAACAAGAGGTTCTGCGCCAACACCTTCAATAATATCAAGATAAGGAAGAGGAGTTTTACGCAAAGTTCCGTCAGGGTAAACAGTTTCGTAATCCTTTTTTGCAGGCGGTTCAGAAGCGGATTTTTTTGCATTTAGATGAACGCCGGTTACTGTAGAATTGAAAGAAAGTAAAACTACATCATAAGGGCCTTTATCTGTTTCTGAAATTACGGTGTAAAAATAGTCGCGGAGGTCTTCTACCTGGTCGGTGTAGCCCGAGCGGTCTGGAGTAAGGGTTGCAACCGGTTCAAGATCTTTAAGCTGGCTGTATGAAGTAATCTGCTCTGTTGTTCTGTAAAGAAGAAGATTGTATAAAGAAGGCTCTGGAGACTGTGGAAGCTGCCATGTTATACGGATTTTCTTGCCGTTTCCTGAGCGGGCCTGAATATCGCGAACAAGTGGGCGTTCTGCAAAGGCAAGAGCTGCAATGAGAGTCAAAAAAATCGAGCAAATAGTTTTCTTCATATATATAATAATAGCACGTAAAACACGGCAATGACAAGTTTTGAAATTCATGCTATTCTAAGCGTATGTTAGAAGAAATTAAGTTACCGATTGAACAGTTGAGAGAAGAAATCATGAACGTTTGGGGGCGTCTTTGACTCTGCCGCAATTGAAAAAGCAATAGCAGAAAAAGAAAAGCTTACCGAAGCAGACGGCTTTTGGGATGATCATGAAGCCGCAGAAAAGGTGATGAGCCAGATCAGAAAGCTCAAGAACCGAATAGAACCCTGGAAAAAAATCATTGCAGATATGGATGACCTCGAAGCCATGTATGAACTTGCTTCAGAATCTGGAGAAGCCAGTGACGAAGATGAAGTTCGCACAATGTATGAGGCCGCAAAACAGCAGTTTGACAAACTGAATGTATTAAATCTTCTTTCTGGCGAAGTTGACCAGAACGATGCCTTCCTTACAGTACATGCAGGAGCTGGTGGTACAGAAGCCTGTGACTGGGCATTTATGCTCAGCCGTATGTATTTAAGATGGGCAGAACGCCACGGATATAAAACAGAAGTTGTTGATGAACTTGAAGCAGAAGGTGGAATCAAATCAATCACAATTCAGATTTGCGGAGACTTTGTTTACGGTTATCTGAAGGGCGAAGGTGGTATTCACCGCCTGGTACGTATTTCGCCGTTCGACGCTAATGCGCGCCGTCACACAAGTTTTGCATCGGTTTACGTTTATCCTGTTCTGGATGATACAATTGAAGTTGACATTAAACCTGAAGACCTCCGTGTAGATACTTACCGTGCCGGTGGAAAGGGCGGACAGCACGTAAACAAAACAGACTCTGCCGTTCGCTTTACTCATATTCCAACCGGTATTGTTGTTGCCTGCCAGACAGAACGCAGCCAGCTGATGAATCGTCAGACCTGTATGAACATGCTTAAGGCAAGGCTTTACGAATACTACCGCGAACAGAAGGAAAAAGAGAACTCAAAGTTCATGGCAGAAAAAAAGGATATTTCTTTTGGAAGCCAGATCCGCTCTTATGTTTTCTGTCCTTATACAATGGTAAAAGATCACCGCACCCGTTTCTCTGTTGGAAACATTCAGGCAGTAATGGACGGCGACCTCGATGATTTTATGAACGCATACCTTGTTGCAAAATGGAAGGGCCTTCCTATGGACGGCTCGGGGGATGATGACGAAGAGGTTTAGTGCGTTAATCCTTTATATGCTTCTCTGCAGTTCCTGCCTCTGCTTACCACTCTTTTGCGAGAGCGGTAAGTGGGTTATTGCCGCACAGAAATTTACAGCAGACGCAGGAACCCAGAAAGACGCTGTAAACGACACAACCGGAGAACTCTTACCTTCTGATATTCTTGAGAAGATTGGTACTTCGGTTGTGCGTAACGTATTTCCAGAAGAACAGTTTGAACGTACAAAATATAAACTGCGTACTGAACGCCAGTCTTTGTTTTTGCAGCTGGCCGCAGAATATAAAAAAAGAGATTCCCTTGTTCTGAGTAATTATTCAGATTTTAAGCTTAAATCAGCGCTTTCTGATTCAAACAAAAAGATTAAAGATATTCAGAAAAAAATTGATGCTAATCTGGAATCCTTAAAAAAGGCTGAAGAAGAAAATCAGAAAAAGATGGCAGAAGTAGAAGCCGGAAACTTTTCTGAGAATAATCAGGATTCTGAACTTTTACGCTTCAAGAATCTTTTTAAGAATATTTTTAAGAAGGATGAAAGTTTAATCCAGAAAGAACAGATTGCTTTTTACAAGGATAATTTTACAGAACTTTACCGTCCTTCAGAAGATATAAAAGATCTGGAAGTAACTGATCCTGTATTTTCTAAAAAGATTTCTGATGCTGGCATTAATACACTGCTTACAGGACACTTTTCTAAATACGGAGATTACATTTCTGTTTATGTAGATATGTATTCATTTCCAGGTGGAAGGAAAATCGGTTCAGTTGCAGAAGTTGGAATTGTTCAGGATCTAGAAATCTTAACTACAAGCATTGCAATGCAGCTCGTTCCACTGATTTCAAATTCTTTCCCTGTAAAATTACAGCTTACAATTACACCGGAAGAAGCCGTTGCTAAAACAGACATTTATATTGATGATGCGCTTCAGAAGGTTGAAGGCGGAAATATAATTATTGATTCGGGCATTCATACAATTCAGTTTATTAGTGAAGGTTATAAAAACGCCGGAACAACTTATTCCTTTGAAGGAAACAGATCTTATAAGATCGAAGTAAATTTTGAAAAACCAAAATCAGGCTTTATTCAGGTGGGGTTAAGAAAACCTCTTGAAGGAGACATTCTGATGAACGGTGAACGTGCTTTAGAGATAGACGGAAAAAAATCTCAGATTGCAATTAACGGAAAAGAGATTCTTGGAGAGTTTGTTTCTGAAAATGGTGAGACTGCATTTTTTTATATTCCAAAAAAACTTACCTTTGACGGCAGTTATGTGACAATCAAACCAAAACCAATGGACAGAATGTCTTACATAGATAAACGCCGCAAAATAATGTATGCGTCTTACAGTGCATTTATGGTTTCTTTAATTCCAACTTTTTATACTTACGGAAATTATTTGAACTATGTAGATTTGTATAAAAATTATCAGGTGGATTATGAAACTGCAAAACAGTGGCAGAACGCAACAAATATCACCAGAGCAATTTCAATAGGGCTTGGAGTTTTCTGGGGCTATGAGCTTGTAAGATATCTGATTGCAGCTAACTCAGTTCTTCCGCAGAATGCTCGACCTGGAGATTTATCACAATTTGAATTATACGTGCCTCCAGAACCTGGAGATGACTCTAACGATAATACAGAAAATAAAAATGGAGAAACAGAAAAATGAAACAGTCGTTTGGTGAAAAATTAAAAGCTTTGTTTTCGAAAAGCAGCTCAATTAATGAAGACTTTTTTGAAGACCTTACAGATATGCTTGTTGAAGGAGATATCGGTGCAAAAACAGCCTTTGAGGTTGTAGATGAACTTGAATCAATCTGCGATAAAGAAAAAATAAATGATCAGGCTGGAATTGTTGCAAAACTGAAAGAGCTTTTGTTAAGAGATGTACGCGCAGTTTCTCTTGCACCTGAAGCTGGAAAGCAGAATGTATGGATGATGCTTGGAGTTAACGGAGTTGGTAAAACTACAACTGCTGCTAAGCTTGCAAAATATTTTAAGAATAACGGCACTGAAAATATTGTACTTGCAAGTGCAGATACTTTCCGCGCAGCTGCAATTGAACAGCTTGCTTTACACGGAGAGCGTCTTGGTGTTCGTGTTGTAAGCCATCAGCATGGATCAGATCCTTCTGCTGTTGTTTATGATGCAGCAGATGCTTTGAGAGCCAGTGGTCCTGGAATGGTAATTGCAGATACTGCAGGCCGTCTTCACAACAAAGAAAATCTTGTTCGTGAACTTCAGAAAATTGACCGTACCTGTTCGCTCAAGGCTGATGAAGGCTGTTATAAAAAGATTCTTGTAATCGATGCAACCACAGGACAGAATGCTTTGCGCCAGGCAGAAGTGTTTAATGAAGCAGTAAAGATTGACGCAATCATAATGACAAAATATGACTCAACAGCAAAGGGCGGAGTTGCAGTTTCAATTGGCCGTGAACTTGGACTTCCTGTTGCTTTTGTATGTACCGGCGAAGCTTATGAAAACATTCAGCCGTTTAATGCAGAGTCATATATAGACGATTTTCTTACAATGTAACGGGTAAGGTAGCAAGGCTGTTTTATTAAAGATGACAGGACACTTTATTTCCAGAATCAGATTTTCTCTTTTTTTCTTTGTGGCAGTAATATTGTCTTTGTCTTTGATTTCCTGTAAGAAAAAAAATCCTCTTGTGGACGAAATAAATTCAGATACAGCGAAAACTACAGAACCATCTGATGAAGAGCTTTATAATTTTTACAGTCCCGCAGAAGATGATGCTTCGTGGGTAGAAAGCCTTTTGATGCAGATAGAAGAAGAGCGAATTGCAGAAGAACTTTCTAAAATGGAAAGCACCCTTGAAGATTATCAGGTAGAAGATAATCAAAGTGGAAGTGAAGCTGCTGTCTCAGATAATACAGAGCCGCAGGAAGAATTAAATCCTGTTGAAAAGTTTTTTGAAGAAGCAAAAGAAGGAAAAGTAATAACCGGAAAAAATAACGAGCTTCGTTTTTATGAGTTTGATAAAGAGATTCTTGCACCACAATTTACAGCTGACGGGCTTGTTGTAGTTCATTCAAATGACAGCAGCGTAACAAGAAACTTTTATGATTTAAAATATCAGCTGGTAAAAAAAGAAGAATGGACTATCAAATCTGCAAGCGATGCAAAGAAACTAAAATCAGAAGAGTTTGAATATTCAGAAGAAAACGGAAAGGTTATAAAAAAAGATATTGTTACAGAAAAAACTCGAGAGTCAGTTTTGTATAACGCCGAAGGTTTACCATCAGCTTCGAAAAAATATGCTGTTGCAGATGATAAGAATTATATTCTGATGGAGAGAGTGTGGACTTATAACGAACAGAATAAAGTAATTAAAGATGTTCAAAATGAATATCTTTATAAGACTAATGATTATTCAGATAAGCCTGAGCTTTTTAGCAGACGTTATGAATATACATTTAATGATACAGTAAATCAAAATGAAGAAGGTGAAACAGAAGAAAATGAGATTCCACCTGATTCAAAATATTATGAGAATAATGTCCTTAAGATGAAAAAGATTTATACCGCACAAAAGGGAGCCTATTATACCTGGGTATATTTTGATGAAAACCTTGCGGTAAAAACTTATTATGAAGATGATATAAGAGTTCGGGATGAGTTCTATAATAACGGAAAACTGTTCAGAATTAAGACTTATGAAAAACTTCAGACTCAGGAAGAACAGACTGACGGACAGACTGTAGTGCAGGGGGAGCAAAGATGAAAGACGGATTTATAAAAAATCTAAGATGGATTTCTGCAGTCTCAAGAAGGTTTGCCCGTGTAGACAGAAAGGGGCGCTCTGCCGTAACTTCAACTCTCGCTACTCTTGGAATCTGTTTTGGCGTTATGACCCTTACAGTTGTAATGAGTGTTATGAACGGCTTTCAGATGAGTTTTATAGATGCAATTCTTGAAGTGTCTTCATATCATATTCGTGCAGTTGATGTTCCATCAAATGAAGAGCCTTCGTTAATAGCTGCCTGTAAAGAAAACAAATATGTTTCTGCATGCGTGCCCTTTTATGAAGCGCAGGCTTTGATGACTGGCGATAAGGGCGGGGCAGTTGCCGTAAATGTTCGTGCTGCAGACGAATCAATTTATTACGAAGATCCTGGTTTTCAGAAACAGCTTAAAATGGTTTCTGGAAGTTTTGATTTTTCTGATGCGGATTCAATTGTGCTGGGAAGTACCCTTGCAAGAAATCTTGGAGTGCGAGTAGGAAGTACTGTAAATCTTCTTGTTATGAGCGGCGGAAGTGATGTTGATTTATTTTCGTCAGACAGAATCTTTACAGTCAGAGGAATTTTTTCTACCGGCTATGCAGAAATAAACAGCGGTTATGCGTTTGTTGGAACTCAGGCAGCAGAAAAATATTTTGGAAACTCTGCAAAAAAAATCTGGGGAATCAAACTTAAAAAGTATGATGATGACTTAAGGGCAGTGTCTTCTCTTAATAAACAATTACAGTGGTCTGAAGGAGCGAAATCACAATTAATCTCCTGGCGTAATTTCAACCGAACCTTCTTTGGTGCACTCAGAATTGAAAAGAACATGCTTCTCTTTCTTGTTGCCTTAATCTTTGTTGTTGTTGCAATAAATATTTATAACGGTATGCGCCGCCTTGTGTTTGAACGCCGTACAGAAATTGCAGTACTCTCTGCGCTTGGAGCCCGAAAGTCTGGAATCAAATCAATCTTTATAATGCGCGGACTTATAATGGGAACAGTCGGAGCCCTTACAGGCGTTGTGCTTGGTATTTTAATCAGCTTAAATACAGATGCAGTTTTCCTTGTTGCGGCAAAACTGATGTATGGAATTCAATATCTTGTTACAGCAATTACAGATCGGCAGAATCTTCAGTATGTTCAGGTCAATTCTTCTTATACACTTTACGCTACAATTCCAGCCCGAGTATTTCCGGGTGAAGTTGCAGCAATCACACTCTTTGGAATTTTCTCTCCGCTTATTGCATCACTTGCGGCCAGCAGAAATGTTTTAAAGATGACAGTTTCGGAGGTACTTCATAATGAGTAATATCCTTACAATAAAAAATCTTGAAAAAGTTTATGTAACAGACAGCGAAAAACTTACCGTTTTAAAAGACCTGAACCTCAGTGTTGAGGAAGGTTCAAAAATTGCAGTAGTAGGTGAGAGCGGTAGTGGAAAAAGTACACTCCTTAATATTATTGGTGGAATTGATTCTGCAACCAGTGGAACTGTAAAGGCTGGTGAATGGGAAGTTACTTCTTTGAATGAAGCAAAAATGTCTGAATATCGTTCTCATTTTCTTGGCCTCATTTTCCAGTTTCATTATCTGCTCAAAGATTTTACTGCTCTGGAAAATGTTTATATGCCGGCTTTAATTGCTGGTGCTTCAAAGAAAGAAGCAATTGAAAGAGCAACCGGTCTGCTGGAAGATGTAGGAGTTGCAGACAGAATCAATCATCTTCCTTCTCAGCTTTCTGGTGGTGAGCGACAGAGAGTTGCTGTTGCACGCGCCCTTGTAAATGACCCGAGCCTTATTCTGGCCGATGAACCGACTGGAAACCTTGATCCTGCAAATGCAGAAAAAATTGGTTCATTGCTTTTTTCAATGGCAGACAAATATAAAAAGACTCTGATTCTTGTAACTCATGATATGAAGCTTGCGGCAAACGGAGACAGACAGTTTAGTATTGTTGAGGGGCGGCTTAAATGACTTTTTCATATTCTCTGAAATTTGCAAAAAGCCTCATCTTCCCAAAATCTGAAAAGAAGTCTATCGCGCGAAAAAGTCTTTTCGGAGCTGTGCTCTGCATTGGTCTTAGTATTGTTCCTCTGATTGTTGTTACCTCAGTTACAAACGGAATGATAGATGGAATGACAGAAAGAATCATAGGGCTTTCTTCTTCACACATACAGGCCTATGTTTCTCCGAATATCAGCAAGGTAAAAACTGTAGAAGAGTTTATTGAATATGCAAATGATACAGCGTCAGTTAAAGGCATTACTGGTATTTATCCTGAGGTGGATATTTCTGCAATTGCCGCCGGTAAAAAAGGCCGAAGCGGAATTGAAATCAGAGCTGTAGAAAAAGATATTTTTGTACGCAATCAATCCTTTGCAAAGCTTTTTGAAGTTTCAGAAGGTGAAATTGATTCATTTGTAAATCCTGGTGAGGACAGCAGAGCCGGTGCAGTAATCGGAAAAAAACTTGCAGAAGATCTTGAACTTCATGCAGGGGATAATTTTAGAATAATTACGACAAAAACTTCCGGTGAAAAAATGGTTCCAAAGCTTACAACCTTCCGCATTGCCGCCGTAGTTTCTTCGGGCTATCAGGAGCTTGATCAGTTCTGGGTATTTGTTCCTATTGAAGCAGCCTATTCTTCGCTTTCAATGGAAAGTGCAACTTATAATGTCATGCTCGAAACTGAAGATGCTTTTGCACCGGAACTGGTTGCAATTCAAAGACGGGTTGGAGAACGATTCGGCCGTTACGCAAATGTTTACCGCTGGGATCAGATTCATACCGCAGAGTTTGAAAACTTTTCTTCAACAAAGGTAATGCTTGTTTTTGTTATGATGCTGATTGTTCTGGTTGCTACAGTAAATATTTCTTCTGCAATCGTAATGCTTGTAATGGAACGCCAGAAAGAAATTGCAATTTTGAAGAGTATAGGTGCAAAGCCTCGTGGAATCACCTTTGCTTTTTTGACTGCCGCTTTTGCATGTGGGGCTGGGGGGCTTGTATTAGGACTGCCAATCGGTATAATTCTTACAGTTTTTTCAAATCAGATTGTACATGGGCTTGAAAAACTGATAAATATGTTTGCTGTTATGGGTGGGCACGCAGAAGTACATCTTATGGATCCGGCTTATTATTTAGCTGAAATTCCAGTTGAAATTCCTGTAATTCAGATTATCCTTATAGCAGTGTCAGTTTTGATTTTATCAGTGCTGGTTTCTTATATTCCTTCCAGAAAAGCAGGACGTGAGAAGCCGCTGGAGATTTTGAGGAAAAATTAATGAAATGCTGTAGTGTGTGCGGATGCACCTTTGATCAGATTGTAAAGTCTCAGAGAATTGGTTGTGCGGAATGTTATTATACTTTTGCAGAAGAATTCCGCGCAACTCTTGAAACATACGGAATATCTGGTGAATATAAGGGCTCTCTTCCAAAACGCCTCAAAGGTTACCGCTCAACTCTCGTAGACCGCATGACAATGCAGATCAAACTAGAGGAAGCCGTGGCGGCCGAAGACTACGAAAAAGCAGCATTGTATAGAGACTATCTTAAGGTATTGAATCATGGCACGGAAACCAAAGACGGACAACAATAAAATAGACGATGCGGGGACATCGGGAAAGTCAGGGATATCGACACCGTCGGCCACAGCCGGTGAAAATGTCTGGTTTTCCTTACCTGGTAACAACGACGATGTTGTTATTTCAACCAGAGCCCGCATAGTAAGAAATCTTGCAGATTTTCCTTTTCCCTCAAAAATGTCTGATGATGACAGACGCCGCGTTCAGTCGCTGGTTTATGACGCTTTTTCGGGCGTTGAAAACTGGCGTTTTATTGAAATGAGTGGTATTTCAGAGCCGGGAAAGGAAATTCTCCGCGATAAAAATGTTTTAGATGAGGAATGCGGGGCTGTTGTAATTAATTATGGTGATGAAAGCTCTTCCTGCCTTGTAAACGGTACCGACCATATTAAGCTTTCTTCTTTTGTAGCGGGCCTGGACTGCGAAAAAGCAATGAAAAAGGTCTACCATACAGACGAAATGCTTCAGGAAAAGCTGCAGTTTGCGGCAAGTATAGACTTTGGCTACCTTACTTCCATGGTAAAAGACTGCGGAACCGGCTTAAAGTTCAGCGTAAGAATGTTCCTTCCGTCTATTGTGCTCTCGGGGCAGTTTGAATCGGTTGTTTCTCTTGTACATTCAAAAAAAATGTCTATAAAACCGGTATTTAAGAGCGATCAGATTGCGGATTTCTCAAACTGCCTGTTTGATGTGAGTACGGTCAGTTGTGCCGAAGGCACCGAACTCGATCAGATGGCTGGAATTCACTCAATTGTAAGTGTTATTTTAAAAAAGGAACGCAAGATTCGGTCAAATTTTGCCGATAATAATCCTACAGTAGTCTTGAATTTTTTTAAGCAGAGCTACGCGCGGGCAATGTATTCACTGCTGCTTTCTTATGAAGAGGCAGTGAGCATTATATCAGCGGTAAAATGGGGCTTGCAGCTCAAGCTCATCAAGGGCATTTCAGAGTGCGAATTGAACGGATTATATTACCGGGTAAAAGACGGTCATCTGAAATATCTTTGCGATAACTATGCGTTTACCTTCGAAGATGATGTAAAGTCCAGCCTGCAGCTTCAGATTAAAAGACTCAGAACTATTGTAATTCAGCAGGCCTTTGAGGGAATTGTTAATGAAAAACCTGTCTCCTAGAGCAAAAAAAATCTTAATGGTACTGGCACAGGATGAAGCCAGAAAAATTGGAAGCAGTCAGTTATTACCTGAACATGTGCTTCTTGCAATCCTGAAATCAAAGGAAGGACTCGGATACGCAGCAATTTCAGAACTCGGATTAGATACCTCTAAACTTGAATCTGCAATTGAAACCTTTTTCCGTGATGACATTCATTCACCGACTCTGGACGCTATTCCAAAGAGCCGTCGTTATCAGTTTATGATTGATATTGCAGATATTGAATCGTCTGCATTGCATAATAATTATATTGGTACAGAACATCTTCTGCTTGCGGCTATCCGCGATGAAGGAAGTGTAACAGCAAAGTTCTTTGCAAATGAAGGATACACAATTATGGATGCCCGCTTTACTGTTATGGAACTTCAGGCAGATGGTGGTTCTTCTATCCGTCAGCAGAACGCAGAAAGTCTAGTAGATTCTGTATTCCGTTCGCTTTTGAATGACGATGCGGGCGGCGGACTTTTCGGAGTCTTTGAAGAAAAGAAATCAGAAAAACGCCAGCCTATAGATAAATCAAATTCAGGTCAAAAGCAGTCTTTCCTTGCAGAATACAGCCGTGACCTTACAAAGCTGGCCCGCGAAAATAAGGATGACCCTGTTGTTGGCCGCGATAAAGAAATTCACCGCGTAATTCAGATTCTCTCCCGCCGCACAAAAAATAATCCTGTACTCACAGGTGAACCTGGCGTTGGTAAAACTGCAATTGTAGAAGGTCTTGCTCAGCACATTGCCGCAGGTAAGGTTCCTGAAGGTCTTTTGAACAAGCGCATATTGTCTTTGGATTTGGCTGCCATTGTTGCTGGTACAAAGTACCGCGGTGAGTTTGAAGAGCGCATGAAAAAAATGATGAAGGAACTCCAGGATAATAAGGACATCATCCTCTTTATCGACGAACTTCATACAATCATTGGTGCCGGTGGTCCTGAAGGAACAATGGACGCTTCTAACATAATGAAGCCTGCTCTTTCACGCGGAGAAATCCAGATTATCGGTGCAACAACAACTAAAGAATATACCCGCCATATTGAAAAGGATCTGGCACTTGAGCGCCGCTTCCAGGTTGTTAAGGTTGAAGAGCCTGGTGACGAAGAAACAGAAGAGATTCTCAACGGAATCAAAACTAAATACGAAAACTATCACAGAGTAATTTATGATGATGCAGTAATTCCTGCCATTGTAAAACTCAGCCGCCGCTATATCCCGGAGAAGGTTTTGCCGGATAAAGCAATTGATATTCTTGATGAAGCAGGAGCTGCAAAAAAGATTCAGGAAGAAGCAAGACCAACAGAGCTTGCAGAGCTTGAGCAGAATATCAGCCAGCTGATTGAAGAAAAAACTGCCCTGGTAAAAAATCAGGATTATGAAAGTGCGGCCCTGGTTCGCGACAAGGTAATTGACCTCAAGCGCCGCCTCAACGTTTACAGCGATCTTTGGAAGCAGAACGGAAACAGCGGAACAAAACGCGTTACAGTTTCTGATGTTGAACATATTATTTCTGAGATGACCGGAGTTCCTGTAGAGCGCCTTTCTTCTTCAGAAGCAGAACGTATTGTTCATATGGAAGACGAGCTTCACAATACTGTAATCGGCCAGAATGCCGCAGTAAGTGTGATTTCCGGCGCAATCCGCCGGGCCCGCGCAGGCATTTCTTCTCCAAAACATCCGGTCGGTAGTTTTATATTCCTGGGCCCTACAGGCGTGGGTAAAACTCAGCTTGCTAAGGCTCTGGCAAAATATCTTTTCGGCAGTGAAGATTCATTGATCCGAATTGATATGTCGGACTATATGGAAAAGCATACTGCCAGCCGCTTAGTTGGAGCGCCACCGGGATACGTCGGTTACGAAGAGGGTGGTGTACTTACAGAAAAGGTCCGCCGCCATCCATACTCGGTTGTTTTGTTAGACGAAATTGAAAAGGCACATCCGGATATTTTCAACCTCCTGCTTCAGTTGCTTGAAGAAGGAGAGCTTTCTGATAATCTTGGCCACACTGTAAACTTCCGCAACACTGTCATCATAATGACAAGTAATGCCGGTGCCCGCCAGATTACAAACGAAGGTCGCGTAGGCTTTGGAATACTTGCAAATGCCGACGGCGTTATGCCTTACGAAGAAATCAAGGCTGGTGCTATGAATGAGCTTAAAAAACTCCTCAGCCCTGAGCTTATAAACCGCATTGACGACGTAATTGTATTCGATGCCCTTTCTAAAAAAGAGGTTGCAAAGATTCTGGATATTCAGCTTGCAGAGCTCGAAGAACGTCTTAAGGAAAAAGGCCTTACAATCAGCCTTAAGCCAAAGGCAAAAGAATACCTTATTGAAAACGGATATAACCCTGCAATGGGAGCCCGCCCAATGAAGCGCCTCCTTCGTAAGGAAATTGAAGATCCTCTTTCTATGGAGCTTCTTTCAAATGCCGGAAAAGATTTCAATACAGTATCAATCGAATGCAATTCCGGAAAGATAAAGGTTCATCTGGAAAAGATTGAAGAAGAAAAAACGATGGTTTCGATACGCCCTTCAGGCTACTCAACCACCGGAAAAAATTAATAAAAAACAATCAGGAGAGATATAATGAAACGTATTACAACTTTTGTAATTGCACTTTTAATCGCCACCGCTGCCTTTGCTGAATCAATTCACGTAGGCGTATTGAACGGCCCAACATGTATTCCAGCAGCTTATATGATCGAAAACAACAAGACCATATCTGCTGGTGACACTACTGCAGACGTTACATACGAAAAGTTTGCAGACCCGCAGGCACTTCTTCCAAAACTGATTAAGAAGGAAGTAGACATCGGTTTTATGCCTGTAAATGTTGCCGCAAAGGTTTACAACTCTGGTAACAAGTCACTTTTGCTTTGTGCAGTTACAGGTCTTGGAAATCTCAGTCTTATTACAACTGATGAATCAGTAAAAAGTTTTTCAGACCTTAAAGGAAAAACAGTTTATGTAGCAGGACAGGGAGCAACTCCTGAATATATGTTCCGCTATATTCTTGATGAAAATAAAATCTCCTATTCAACTGACGGAAGTTCTGCCGACGTTCAGATTGATTTTTCAATTCCAACAGCACAGATTGCCGCTCAGATGATTTCTGGAAAAATCCAGTATGCTGTAGTTCCAGAGCCATTTGCAACAATTGCGCAAACAAAATCTGAATCTGTAAAAAGAACCTTAAATCTTCAGAATGAATATCTTGCTTTAAGTGGTGCAAAAGAAATATATCCGCTTTCAGTAATGGTTGTTCGTGCAGACTTTACAAAAGAAAATAAAGAGCTTTTCGAAGCATTCCTTTCAGAATATGAAAAGTCTGCTGCATGGACAGTTGCTAATCCTGCAGAAGCTGGAAAACTCACAGAAAAGGCAGAGCTTGGTCTTGCAGCCGGTGTAGTTACAAAAGCAATTCCTGTTTCAAATTATGTATACATCCCAGCTGACAAAGCAAAAAAACAGATTGAAGCAATGCTTTCAATTTTCCTGAAGTGTGACAAAACTTCAATCGGTGGAAAGCTCCCGGACAAAAACTTTTATTATGGATCAAAAAAGAAATAATATTTTCAGTAGAGTATTATCACCTTTTCTTCTTTTATTAATATGGTATGCGGTTGCCTTAATCATGAAGGCTCCGCTTATTCTGCCATATCCACATACTGTTCTTGTAAGACTTTGCGAGCTTGCAGGAACAGCTCTTTTCTGGAAAAGTTTTTGCATAACTTTACTTCGTGTAATCCTTGCCTTTATAATTTCAGTTCTTGCAGGTTTTTGTCTTGGACTTTTATCTGCAGATTATAAGCTTTTTAATTCGTTTTTACAGTTTCCATTAAACGTTATAAGAGTTACTCCAATTATTGCGTTCATTCTGATTGCTTTATTCTGGTTTAAATCTGGAACTGTGCCTGTAGTTATTGCCACAGTGATGTCACTCCCTGTAATGGTTACTGCCTGCGAAAAAGGTTTTGAAAGAAATGCAGAAAATATAGAAAAATTATTTAAGGCAAACAGTTATGGTTTTACAGGTTTCTATGCATTCAGATATATCAGATTTCCCTCAGCTCTGCCTGCCATTTTAAGTGGAGCGGAATCTTCTTTCGGCTTGTGTTGGAAAGTTGTCGCTGCCGGTGAAGTTTTGAGTGTTCCAAGATTTGCAGCCGGAACTCTTATGCAGAAAGCTCAAGTCCATCTTGATACAGCAGATGTACTTGCTGTTACAGCTGTTCTGGTAATTGTAAGCAGCCTTTGTCAGTGGTTTTTGAAAATCCTGATTAATAAATTCAGTAGTAAAAAAGGCGAAAAAGCATTATAATTTCTTGATATATAAGGTGTTATAATCGAGGTTTTAAATGATTAAAGAATTTCTTCCATACGACGTTGTTAGAAATGATGCGCTCAAACTGGCACATAAAATCTATAAAGATGGTTTTATTCCAGATGTAATTTACTGTTCACTTCGTGGCGGCGCATACATGGCAAACGTTATCAGTGAGTACTTTAAAATTATCAGTAAGAGAGAGAAATTTCATCCTGTTTTGTATGCGGGAGTTGTTGCACGTTCATATTCTGATGTTGCTCAGCACACTAAGGTTTTTATTGACGGCTGGACTTATCCGCCGGAGAATCTCAGACCGGGAGATAAGATTCTTCTTGTCGATGATATTTTCGACTCAGGACGTACAATCAATTCCCTTGTTGAAACTCTTATCAACAGCCGTGGTATGCCACGCGAAGATATTAAGGTAGTTGTACACGACTACAAATATTTTACTTATCAGGAAGAGCAGCTTCCAATTCAGCCGGATTATTACTGCCGTAAATTTGTAATCAATACTCCGGATGAAAACCGTTGGATTCACTATATGAGCCATGAGCTCGTAGGTCTTTCAAAAGAAGAACTGGAGAAGAATTATTATTCACAGGATCCAGAGCTTCGTGATATTCTTGGACCTTTCCTTGAAGCATAGTTTACTGAAAAATACAAATTAGGACGGGATATGAAAAAAAAGTTTCTTACAAGTTTTATCTTTTTATTTGCGCTGATTCCGCTTATTGCCGAAATTAATCTGCTAAGTCCTGCCGAAGGTGTGTGGGCCAACAGACAGATGCTTGTAATTGATAATTCTTCTGGGGGAGACTTTTTTTATTCAATTGATGGAGCAGATCCGGAGACTTTCGGTTTTGCTTATGATGGTCCTGTTCTTCTGGATGTTGAAGGTGACGTTCAGCTCTTTGTAACACGAATTGCTGACGGTGGAAAAAAAGAAAAAGCTTCTGTTTCTTATACAGTAAAAGAAGATGATGCTGCTGGTACTTCATATAAAGATTTTATTCAGACCTTCTATGAAGGAGGAATTTTAAATTACAGCGCCGGAAGCGAATTAGAAATTCCTTCTGATTTTTCTTTCTATCTTGGCCTTCCTCCTGAAAATTATATGCCGGCCCGTACACTCAAACTTTCTGCTGCGAGTGTACTTTCACGATACATCCCTTGTACAATTTTTGACAGCAAACGAGATGTAAAGTACCGTTTTATTATTAAAACATATCCCCAGTCTGCAGGCGTTTACAGCCGCCGTGATGTTCCTTTCGAAATTACAGATTGGGAAACTATCAGTTTTCTTGATGATAATCTGATTTATAAAGTTGATTCAGAATACTGGGAGCTCCCAAAAGAGCCACGCAAGATTGACCGTACAACAAGTCATATGATTTCATGGCAGCCACTTGAATATGATGCTGGAAATCCTATTGAATTCTTTGTTCTGCCACCAAGACCAGAAATTATAAAAGATGAGTTTGAAGACGGTAGTATTGTTTATTCACTTCGCGGTGATGATGCTTATGCACTTAGCGTTTTAAATGAAACAGACGGAACTTATTCAGAACTTTTCAACCAGATTGGTATTGATGCTTTTTATGGTGATGGCGTTTCTGGAAATCTGACTCTTGGAGTTTTTGCAAACTCTGTTTATCAGGGAAAACTTTCTGTTTCCTATAATATCAATAGACGTCCACCTCAGATTCCTGTAATCAAAACAAATGCAGAAGGCTTTGTTTCAAGAGGTACAGTTGATGTAAGAATTACCGGTACAAAGGGTGCAGATTTATACATTGCACTCAGTGAACCTGTAAACTTAGATGAATCTGAATATTCCTACACACCTGATAATGAAATCTTTAAGGATATTCCGCTTGGTCAGTACAAAAAAGTAAAGGGAGAAAGCTTTACAATAAAATGGTCTCAGAATGGACTAAAGCCTGTTTATTATAAGGTTGCCGCATATTCTAAGACAGAAGAAAATGCAAGCAGCCCCGTAGAGTTTGCAGTTGTCATTGACCAGTCAAATTATTATTTTGATGCAGAAGCTGATTCAGAACTTGCAGACGGAACTTCTTCTCATCCTTTTACAGATTTTAAGCAGCTTACAGATGCACTTACAAGACAGCGAGTTGTTAAATTATGCGTTAAGGGTGAAATGCAGATTAATCAGCCTTATAATGTTTCTGCAAATTTCGAAATCATAAATAGTGGTGATGCACGTCTGAGCTTTGGACCGAATGGCTCTCTTTCTATTAAGGCTTCTACCTTTGAGATTTCAGACTGTCGAATTCACAATCTTGCAGATATAAACAAAAAATCTATTGTTCCAATTATAAAACTTGAGAATTCTGTTTTGACAATGAGTAATTGTGTGATTGGAGCAGAGTTTTCTCGTAACGGAACTGTAATAGATGCAAACAATGCAATAATAAATATTTCAGATACAATTGCTTCTGCAAATGCTGTTTCTTATATTTCATTTATTTCTGCTGTAAAATCAAGGATGTCTATCCGTAATTCTTCAATCAGTACAAACGCAGAAACTTGTGTTGTCATTTCTGCTAATGGTGGAAATCTTACAGCTCAGAAAAATGATTTTACTGTAATTGGCGGAAGCGGACGAATAGCAGAACTTTTTGGAGTAACTGCAAACTTAAAAGAAAATATTTTTAAGGCTCAGCTAACAAATACTACAAGTAAGAATCAGCCGATTTACACAAACAAGACAAGTAAACTTACGGAAGAAAAAAATTCCGTTCAAGGCTTTTAATTTATGCTGCTTGTTGGTTTTGATGAAGCGGGCAGAGGCCCTTTAGCAGGACCGGTCTGTGCCGCCGCCGTAATTCTCCCGGCCGACTTTCCTATTGAAATCTTAAACGACTCTAAAAAACTTTCCGAAAAAAAACGAGCGGCGGCCGAAGTCGTAATCAAAGAAAAAGCGTATTGGGGAATTGCCCTTGTTGATCATAAAAAAATCGACGAAATAAATATTCTCGAAGCAAGCATGCTTGCAATGAAACTTGCCTTTGAAAATATGCTGAAAAAAGCGCCGGAGCTGAAACTGGACGAAATCTCTGGAATCACCGACGGTACCCGTTGTCCGGACGTCCTGATTGAATGCCGCTGTGAGCCTAAGGCCGACGGAAAATATCCCTGTGTTATGGCGGCAAGCATTCTTGCGAAAACCTGCCGTGACCGTTTAATGCTTGAAATGGACAAAAAATATCCCGAATACGGTTATGCAAAACACAAAGGGTATCCTACAAAAGCACATCGGGAAATCTGTCATAAGCTTGGACCATCACCAATCCAGAGACTTACGTTTAAGTATTAAGATCGCGGGTAATATTTCTTAACCAGCCTTTCTTAAAGTAATGTCTGATTACAAAAGGCAGCTTTTCAAACTCATCAAGATACAAAATAAAATATACCCAGAGAGGTGGAAGCTTAAAAACAAAGGCTGCAAGTAGTCCGAGCGGAACTGAAACTGCCCACATGTTGATGCAGTCTGCAACAAAGCCGAACTTTGAATCTCCACCGGCACGGAAAATTCCACAAATCAAAACAGTATTGATTGAAGCGCCAATCAAAGATACTGAATTGATAAACAGAAGGACGTTTCTGTAATGGGCTGCAGTTTCGTTAAGGTCTGCAATAAAGGGAAGAACAGGGTAGAGACAAATCAGAAGTAGGGCACCAAGCAGACCAGAAAGAATTGTAACTCTGGCAAGGCGGCTGGCATTGCGTTCTGCAACTTCCATATCACCAGCTCCCATATATTTTCCGAGTACAATTGCTCCACCATAGGCCATACCAAAACAAAGAACTGAACCGAGCTGACGTACAGTGTTTACAACAGAGTTTGCCGCAACAATGTCTTCTCCAAGATGTCCCATAATTACAGAGTACATTGCAAATGCCGACCCCCATACAAGCTCGTTGCCAACGGCCGGCAGCGAATAACGGAAAAAGTCTCTGGTAAGAACTGCATTACGGCGGAACATACAGGTAACAGAAAAACGTACATCCTTCTGCCGGCCTGCATAAATAAAGCAGATTACCATTTCGATAAAGCGTGCAATGGAAGTCGCTATACCAACTCCGGTAATTCCCATTTTAGGAACTCCGAAAAGTCCAAAGATGAAAACTGCATTTAAACCGATGTTCAAAAAAAGACTTGTTGTAGAAGTGATAGTTACGATTTTTACACGTTCAATACTCTTAAAGCCTGCCTGGAACATCTGTGAAAATGAAAGACAGACATAAGAAAAACTTGCGGCTCTCAGGTATTTACAGCCTTCGATAATAAGAGTTTCTTCCTGAGTAAAGATGAGCATTAAGATTCGCGGGTAAAAGGCTGCTATAAGAGCTACAATAATTTCGACTGTACAGCAGATTCTAAGGCCAATTCCAAGCAGGGTTTTGATTGATTCGGTATCTTTCTTTCCCCAGTATTGGGCTCCTAGCATAACAAGACCAGAGGAAAGTCCTGTAGAAACCATAAAAAGAATAAAAGCAACGTTTCCGGCTAAGGAAGACGCTGCGATTGCCGTCTGTCCAATGTAACCAAGCATGATTACATCGGCAGAGTTTACGGCTGCGGAAATAAGATTCTGAATCGCCATCGGTTGAACGACGTTTCGTAAATCTTTATAAAATGTTTTTGCTTCGTTATTCATGTTTAATCGTCATCCCGAACTTGTTTCGGGATCTTGTTTATAGATGCTGAAACAAGTTCAGCATGACGGTGCTCTATTCAGAGTCAGCCGTTTTCTTACTTACGATGTGAATTACTTTTCCTGTTCTTTTAATTCCATCGTCAGCGCGTTTTTCAACTTTTTCGCCTTTGTCTGATTTTACACGGTAAACTTTTTTACCGGCACCATATTTAGCATCTTTTTCAGCTCTCTTTTCTTTAGCTGCTTTCTGACGCTGTTTTCTGTCTTTTTCAACGTAATCAAGAGATTTTTCGAGCCCCTGAAGGAACTTCTGCATATCATCAGCAAAAATTGCAATCTGATGACGATCTGCCTCAACTCCGTCTCGGTTCTTGCTTTCTACAATCTGCAGAAATACATCACCTGTACGGTTTTCTTTTACATTGAAAAAATATGAACGATTTTCAAGATAGATTTGTGTTGTGAAAAGTTCTCCACGTGCTCCCATAATAAAACTCCTTATAAAAAAAATCTAAAAGGGGAGAGCCCTTAAAAACAAACGTAAAGAACCTTCCCTTGTAATTTTATGAATTGTGTCGCATTTAGTGCGATTTCTTGTAATTTATCACAATCTAAAGAAAATGTCTATAAATATCGTCTCGTCATTGCGAGCACGAAGTGCGAAGCAATCTATTTATTAAACTGCCCGTTTACTTCCGAAACAGCCGCCAGCAAGTCTTCCACGCCTTTATCTGTTGTATGTGGTCCAAAACTAAAACGTACTGCATTTTCACGAAGCTTTGCATCCACATGCATTGCTTCAAGAACAGGACGTTTGTTTTTCTTTGCTGAACATGCGCTGCCAGTACTGATTGAAAAACCTTTAGAGTCGAGTGCACGAAGCATTACATTGCCTGGAATATTCTTGAAGGCTGCCTGAACAACGTATGGTGAAAACAAATCCTTCTTTTCAAGACGGCTTGGTGGAACTACAGTACAACCGGGAAGGGCTGCAAGTTTTTCAACAAAAGTATTTGTGCGATCTGCGTCAGAAGTTTTTGCCTTGTTGTAATAGCGCTCAAGACATTTTGAAAAAGCTACTGCGCCATAAACATTTTCTGTTCCGCTGCGAAGTCCTTTTTCCTGTCCGCCACCGCGCAAGAAAGGCTCACAGGCATCCTTCATATAAAGAATACCGATTCCGCGTGGACCGCAGATTTTATGAGAACTAAGGGCTGCGCTGTCTATTCCCTTGTATGAAAGATTAAGATTGATTTTACCTGCTGCCTGAACACAGTCTACATGGAACTTAGGACGTCGTTTTCCTTCACTGGCTTTTGTGATTGCATCAGCAATTTCGTAGATTGGCTGAATAACACCAGTCTCGTTATTTACTGCCATAATGCAGATAAGAACTGTATCGCTTGTGATGAGGCCTGCAACAGTTTCTGGCTTAATGATTCCATCAGAATCAGCTGGAATCTGAACAACCTTCCATCCGCAATTTTTCAAAGCTTCTGACTGTTCACGAATTGCCGGGTGCTCGATTGAACTTACAAGCACAGTGCCTTTCATAGGTTTTGTTAAAACTGAAAGAAGAGGAATTTGATCGCTTTCTGTTCCGCCGGAAGTAAAATAAACGGTTTCTGGTTTTACACCAAGAGCAGCAGCGGCACGAGAGCGGGCAGCTTCAAAAACTTCGCGGGCTTTTTTTCCAACATCGTGAGTGCTTGAAGGGTTTCCCCAGAACTGTAAAGTTTCTTCAAGAGATTCTCTTAAAATATCTTCGTCTGCGGGGCTGGTTGCAGCCCAGTCAAAATAATGTTCTTTATCCATACGTCGATTTAAGCCTTCAAGACAGAAGAAATCAGTTTTTCATCAACTTCTTCAATTTGAATATCAGTGATTGCCTTGCAGATTATTAATCTGATTTTTTCTGAAATGTTTTTCTTGTCTGTACGCATGATTGTAATGAGACGCTCGCTAAAGCCACCGCCTTTTACAAATGATGGTACAGGATCTGTGTCCCAATTGTAGGCTTTAAGAATATCAAAAACTTCATCGCGGAATGCCTGCATGCAGTATTCTTTTTTATATGCAAGTTCAACAGCACGGCCAATTCCCCAGGCAACAGCAGCACCGTGAGTAATTGAACCAAGTCCTGCTACTGTTTCCAGAGCGTGACCAAAAGTATGACCAAGATTCAGATAAGCGCGAATTCCCTGTTCTGTAAAATCCTGTTCAACAATGCTTCCTTTTGCTTTTACGCATTTGTGAATGATTGTTTCAAGAGTTTTACTGTCACGGGCATTAATCTTATCTGCTTCATTCTTAAATAAATCATAAAGTTCTTTATCAAAGAGAAGGGCAGTTTTAAATGCTTCTGCAAGACCTGAGTTATACTGATTTTCTGGAAGATACTGAACAAATTCCGGGAAGTAGAAAAGCTTTGTTGCAGGGAAGAAGGTTCCAATGATATTCTTGTAATTTTCAAAATCACAGCCAGCCTTTCCACCAATAGATGCATCTACCATAGCAAGAAGGGTTGTAGGTACAAACTGAACGGAAGTTCCACGCTTGTAAATAGAAGCTGCGAATGCTGTGGTATCACAAATTACACCACCGCCAATACCAATGAAAATATCCTTGCGGGTAAAGTTAGCGTCAAAAGCAGCGCGTACAATATTCAATACGCTTTCAATTGTTTTATATGGTTCTCCTGAACCAAGAATCAAAAGACAGTCCTTTCCGCATACTCCATCATCAAACTTAGAAATAAAAGACTGCATGCATTCAAGGCTTGCAACTGTAGCATCGGTTACGAAAAAGCGGCGTCGTGTTTCTTTAGCTTCTTCTCCTTCAAAAAAGAGAGCAGCCAGATCCGGCCTTCCTGAAATGAAATTGATAAGAGATTTGTCGGTGCCCGAATGAAGGGCTGGATAAGAAATAGTGAAACTGTTTTGACTCATAATGAGCCTATTTTAGTATTTTTTATCCATTTCGTTAAGTTCTTTTATGTTTTTTTCCAGACGTTCTATTTCACGGTTGAGCATTTTCTCATAATCAAGCTTACCTTCTGCAATGCGCTCGCGCTCATCTTCCCAGTTCTGCTTTGCTGTTATAAATAAAAAGTTGAAAGAAGCCGAGTTAGCCTTTTCCTGCCAGACTTTAGCTTCCTGCCAGTAGTAAAGCCCAGCCTTATAGCAGGATAAAGCTTTTTCCATATTGCGAAGATATTCGTCTTTCCATGGTGCATCGTAAAAATAAATACACTTTTTGTCGTAGGTACGGCCAAGACGAAGGTGCTGTTCTATGAGTTTGAGATTTATATGCATCTGGAAAAGATATCTGTATTTTTCCCATTCTTTTTCAGTTGTGATTTTTGCGTCGGTAAACTGAGGATTGCAAAAATCTGCCTGAGCAGCTTTTTCAAGCCAGTAGATGTTTTCAATACAGTCGTCAGGATACTGCTGGTAATGAACGTGATAAAGCTTATACCAGTCTTCCTTGAATTTCACCATATAGGCGAATGTCGGAGTGGTGTGGATGAAGATAATGATAGATGTCAGAAGAATTGCAAATAAACGCTTTTTCACGATTAAATTATCGGAAAATATGAAAAATAGTTTAATAAACAGATTCTACGGAAAATACAGAAAAAAAGGGCGTAGTGGGAAAACATATTGCGCTGCCTCGAGGAGTTTTGGCGTTTAGCCATCGAAAACAATCCGAGGATTTTTGCGTGCAAAAACCGCAGGATTGTTAACACAAAAAACTAGCTCGCGAGCAGCACAATGTGTTTTCCCACGGGAGCCCGTTTTTTCTGTAAGATTTCAGTTTTTAATATATTCCCAGATTATTTTTGCAATATTCTCAATCGTATCTGCGGCATTAATTCTAACAATTTTCATACCAGTTTCGCCTGCAGTTTTTTCATATTCAGAAATCACTTTCTCATACTGTGCCGCAATAGCTTTCTGCTTTTCAATTGTTTCGTAGATTTCCTTATTTTCACCACGTGCATTAACACGTCCCAGCGAAATCTCAGGATTAATCTCAAAATAAAACAGAATTTCCGGCAATGGGAAAGGTGAGTTCAGCAGTCTTGGTAACTCATCACCACATGAAACTGACTGATAAGCCATGCTGGAAAAGAAATATCTGTCGCTTACAACGATTTTTCCGCTTTCGCATAGTTCTTTTACGCCCTTTTTGCCAAAAATGTGTTCACAGCGGTCTGCGGCAAAGAGATATGCGTTGGTTTTTTCATCAACACTGAACTCGCCACCAAGCATACGACGCAAAAAACGGCCGGTTTCACTGCCTGTTGGTTCTGCAGTAGCTACAAAACGGCCTTCGCAACAGCTGTTCCCGCGTTCTACAAGTTTTTTTATCTGTGTCGAGGTTCCAGCCCCGTCTATTCCCTCAAATACAATAAAGTTTTTCAAAATCATAACATTCATTATAAAGGGTTGTTTGTTTTTATACTATATTATAAACAAAAATTCCGATATAATAGATAGGCTAAAATGGGCTCATTATACAAAAACGGCCGTGTCCGCAGTTACATTATGATTCTCCTCGTCCTTGCAGCACTGCTGATTTCTGCCCCGGTAAAGAAAATCATTACCAGTGGCGTAAATGAAAGAATTAACGGCTTTACAACTCTGCTTCACGAAAAAACTGGGCTCAGCATCTCTTATGAAAAGCTTTCTCCATCTCTTCTTTCCAACTTTTATATTCACAATATCAAGGTTTTTGATGATGATGGAAATCAGCTGCTGTCTGTAAATAAAACAAGGATAACCTACAGTATTTTTAATCTGCTTAAAAAGGATTTACAGAAGGGGATTTCCAGCGTAGTTATTGATGGTATTAATCTTGATGTTGATGAACTTGTAAAACTGGCAGAAAAGTTCAGTACTTCAGGGGAGTCTTCACAGGGGCTTGCGGAAATCAAAAAGATTATTCCGGGTAATATCAAGCTTAAAAATATCTATCTTGAATATAACGATGAGAATGTCAGCGCGCTTTTGAACCTCAAAAATATTGGCGTAAGCAATTCTCTGAAAAAAAATACAATTGATATTCAGGCTGATGCGGTTTTGAATACCAAGATTGCGGCAATTAAGCGCAATATTTCCGGTAAACTTGCGCTTTCGGGCTCTGTAACTGATGTTTTTGACGGTTCTCAGCTTAATCTTAAGCTCCGCGACTTTACAGACGGTGATTTCAGGCTTAATAAACTGAATCTACACGCTTCTTACACCGGCGGCACTGTGGAAATGCACACTATTCAAGCGGTAAATCCTATTTCGCTTGGTGTTTTTTATGATTTTAATAAGGGCGACGTAAATGCTCAGCTTCGCCTTGAAAAGCTTAAGCCTCTTTCGCTGCTTACAATTAACTCTAAACAGATGGAACTCAGAAAGTTTCGCGACCTTACTGTCACAACAAACACTATCGTAAAGTGTAATATAAATAATAAAACTCTGAACTTTATTACAGACACAAATGCTTTAGTGCCTGACGAAGTTTTCCCTGGCGGAGCAGAGCTTAGTCTTTCACTTTATGGAGACGAAAAAAAGGCTGAATTAACTAAACTGTCTGTAAATGGAGAACGCTGTTCTGCCGCGGCCAAGCTTTCGCTGGTATATGATACTGCGCAGATTTCGGGATACATTGAAGTTCCGGAATATCAGCTTCCAAACGGAAATATCATTTCTACAGAAGTTTATTTTGACCCTCTTGATAAGGGCTTTATGGCTTTTTCTCCTCAGCTTTTTGTGGGTAACCGCTCTTTGTCTGCGCTTCAGCTTAAGGTTCTGCCTCAGTCAGACTCCTATGATTTTACCTTTGAGATTTATGATTACTCACATCTGGAAGAACTTGAGCCTGGAATGATTAAGGTTGACGGAAGTTATCTTAATGCTTCAAGTTATTTCCAGACAAATATCACTTTGAGCAGTCTTTATCTGGACAGTATGGCAGCACTTGCGGCTCAGTTCCTGCCGGAAGATGATGCTCAAACCGTTACTTCAATTCAGAAAAATCTTGAGCCGTATCTTTTATCTGGTGATATTTATGCATCAACAGACTTAAAGACCTTCTCGTATAATATTCCGTACGTTCTGCTTGCTAACACACAGGCCGATAACCAGGCGCTTATGTTTGCGCTCAACGGTACAGATTCAAGCATTCAGCTTAATCAGCTTTCCCTTATCGTTGGAAACTTTGCCCTTGAAGCCTCAGCTTCCCTGGACAGCGCACCGGATTCTTCAGATAAGTTCTTTACTGCAGATATTAATATAGATTCCATTCCATATCATTTCTCCGGAACAATCATGCCAGAAATCATAACAGTTACAGGCGATTACGGAACTGATATAGAAATGCGAATTAAGGAAAATAATGCCTTTGACGGACATCTTTTATTTAAGAGCATTCCGGTAAAGTTTCTGGATAAATCAATAATCTTTTCTACAGCTGCAAACTTTGCTTATGATAAGGAAAACGGCCCCTCTCTTCAGATATCTCAGCTGGAAGTTGAACTTGCAGATGGCAATGTTTCTGTAAATCCAAAGCTTGTAGTGTCGGGTAGTGCAACTAAATATGGCGCTCGAATGGACACAATTGCCTATTCAGACTTTTATTCAGTGCTTGAAGGTACAGCAGACGCCATTTTGAATATAAATGAAGATGTTTTTGATTCTATTGGTCTTGCAATGAATCTTCATAATCCTATTACTGATGAAATGATTATTATTGATGGAAGTATTTCGAACCCTGAACATCTTCCAATGACAAAGGATAATATCCTTAAATATATCTATCTGAATCTTCAGATGCAGCTTAAAAACTTCAGCCTCAGCCGCTTTGTAGAGCAGAGTAACGATAATAATATAATTTCTGGAATGCTTTTTACATCGGGAACGCTTGAACATCCTTACATCGCATTAAATGTAGATTCCCTCTCAGTTCTTGTCGCCGCTGAAATGCTTACAGGAAAAGGAAACATAGTAGTAGAAGACCGCGATATCACAATTTCAGATTTGAGCATTAATTATGATGGAATGGATTTCTCTAATATTCAGGCAACTGCATCACTTACAGATATGACTGTAAACGCAACCGGTGAGTTTAATTATGGAGTAATGGATAAAACTCTGTATGCACCGCTTACTTTGACAATGGATAATGCAATTGTTCCAGAGGGAAAACTGCTTCCAGATTCGTTTACAGTAACTCTTACAACGCCGGCGTTCGGCGGTTCTCTGATCAAAAAGCCGTTCCCGCTTTCATTCTCATTCCTTTATGCTAATGATATTTTCTCTATTTATTCTTCAGATAACTGCGGCCTTTATGGAACTTATACAAAAGACGGACTTCTTGAGCTGAACCTTGATAATAAGAACTTTATCTCTGCAAAAATGGATGGACTTGTAGACCTCAGGGTAATGAATCTTGAGATGTACGATATTTTAGTAGATATTCCGAAAGCCTGTGCAAATCTTAATATTGATGATCTTTTGGTTGCCGAAAGCGGTCTGTTTGCCGGAGACTTTGTAATTACCGGAACAATCAATGATCCGGAGCTTAACGGAAGTGCAAATATTGTTTCTCCGGTAATTAAATGCCCTATGGTATTCAATAAACAGAAAATATCTGCTCCTCAAATTTCAATGAATATCATAAGTAATGAAATTCAGATTCCAGAGACCATACTTTCATTAAAGAATAATCAGCGGCTCCTTGCGGCTCTTACTATATATCTTAATAAGTGGAATCTTGACCATCTGGAAGGCACCTTCAGTTCATATAAAACAGACCTCATTCCTGTCAACTTTAAGACAGACGTAGTTTCTCTCAACGGAAATGTTTCTTTGAATGTTGATATGTATATGGAAAATGATGTTGTTGAACTGACGGGTAATATTGCCGGTGAAAATGTAGACCTTGCCGTCCAGTTGTTCGCGCTTGCTAATCTTTCTTCGGGCGCGGAAGATATGGCAATGCCGGTACAGGTAGTTACAGACCTCGATATTACTCTTGGAACCCATGCTTCGGTACGTCTGGATCCAGTTTTGAGATGTGTTTTTGTTCCGAATACAACTATGAAGGTGGTTGTAAATCAGCCGGAAGATTTGTATATGATAGACGGAGAGCTTAAATTCAAGTCCGGAGACATTGCATATCTGAACAGAAGCTTCTATATAAAATCTGGAAATATTAAATTCAATAAAGATGATATTGCAAACCCGACAATTACTGTAAACGCAGAAACTCGCGAAAAAGATGACCGCGGACAGACAGTAAAAATCGTTATGGCTGTAGAAGAGCAGGAACTTCTGGATATGCAGCCTCGATTCTCATCAATTCCTGCAAAATCTGAAAACGAAATTCGTTCACTTTTAGGTCAGATTGTTATGGCAGATTCAGATACAGCCGGTGACTTCCTGTTTGCCGCATCAGACTATGCAATCCAGTCTACCGTAGTTCGCCAGGCAGAAAACAAGTTGCGGGATTTGCTTAATTTTGATATATTCTCTTTACGAACAAATGTATTGCAAAATACATATAACTATAGTATTGAAAGAAATTCTACAAAAGAAAAGATTTCTATTGGTAACTTTCTTGATAATACAACTGTTTATATAGGTAAATACCTCGGCAGTTCATTATATGTTGACGCCATGCTTCATGTATCTTTTGAAGATGGTGATGCAAATAATATTGCAGCTGCTGGTAAAATGTTGTTCCAGCCAGAATTTGGTATGGAACTGGAGTCTCCATTTGCAAATATACGTGTAAATATGGCTCCTGATATTAATGCTTTATTAAAAAATCAATTTGTTCCTTCTACGTCAGTAACGCTTTCATGGAAATACGCTTTTTGATGTGGGAAGTAGGAGTTTTTAATGTATCGAAAAGTTTTAGCAGCTCTTTTCTTAATGTTTGTATCTGTATTTGCACTTTCGGCACAGAGTGATGAATGGTATTGGAATCAGCCAATTTCAAAGATTGATTTCAATGGACTTAAGAATGTAAAAAAATCAGATTTGAATGGTGTTGTAAGTTCATATATTGATTCACCTTTTACAGATGAAGTTTATAACGATATTCTTGACCGTCTTTACAGTCTTGAATTCTTTGAGGATATTACTCCTTACGCAAAGCATGCTTCTAGTGATAAGTCAGATGTACTTCTCGTTTTTGAAGTAGTTGAAAGACCAACAATTAAAGACATTAACTTCCTCGGAAACCATAAAATCAGAAATGGTGAACTCCGCGAAACAATCAAAAATAAAACAAGTGATATTTATATTGAATCAAAAGTTCTTATTGATGAACGACTTATCCGTAACTTCTATCTTAAGAAGGGATATAACGCTTCATACGTAACTCATAGTATTGAAGAAACTCCTGAAGGAATTATCATCAACTTTGAGATTTCAGAAGGAAGCAGTTCTGTAATCCGCGAAATTCAGTTCTCAGGAAATACAATTGTTTCAAGCCGTGCTCTTAAAAGAAAGCTTGCCTTAAAGGAAGTTGGTCTTTTTAAGGACGGTGCATATCAGCCTTCTACAATGGAGCAGGATAAGCAGACTATTATTAAATACTATCAGGAACATGGTTATGCAGATGCCAATATTCTTGATGTAAAAATCGATACAACCTTCAATGAAGAAAAGCAGAGAGATGAACTTACAGTTCTCTTTGTAATTCAGGAAGGTGCTCAGTATACCTATTCAGGACTCAGAATTTCTGGAAATGAAGTTTTCTCAGAAAAAGAACTCCTCAAAAATAAAAAGCTCAAGGAAGGACAGATTTACAACGGAACAAAGTTCCAGGAAGATTTGCAGAATATCCAGAGCGTTTATCATGAAAATGGTTACATGATGAATGAGTTCTATACAGTTCCTGTAAAAGATTCTGACCGTCATGAAATTTCTTATGACATTACAATCAAAGAACATTCCCGCAGCCACATTGAAAACATCATTGTTAAGGGAAATACAAAAACAAAAGACTTTGTAATTAAACGTGAAATTCCTATTGAGCCGGGTGATACATTCTCTAATGATAAAATCATCAACGGTATGAGAAACCTTATGAACCTGCGCTACTTCTCAAGTATTGTTCCAGAAGCAAAGCAGGGTACAGAAGAAAACCTTGTAGATTTGATCTTCTCTGTAGAAGAGCAGTCTACTTCTTCGGTTCAGTTTGGTTTGACTTTCTCTGGTGCTACAGAGCAGGCGGGAAGCGCACTTCCAATCTCTTTGTTTGCAAAACTTGAAAACTCAAACCTCTTTGGTGAAGGTCGTACAATTGCAGCTGCTACAACAATTGCAACTGGTGAACAGTCAATTGACTTCTCTTATTCACAGAACTGGATTGGTAAATATCCTATTGCTTTCCATTCTGCAATTTCATTCAGCCATGCAAAAACAGCAAGCCTTGTAAACTTCTGGTCTCCTAATCTGGAACTGGTTCAAAACAGATACTATATGTCTTACCACGATTGGAGTACAACATTCAGTACAGGTCTTTCAAGAAGATGGACTCCTGACTATGCTGTAATTACTCTTGCCGGTGGTCTTTCAACTTCTTTGCAGCGCAATGTATTTGATGAATCTGTTTATGTTCCTGTTGAAACTACAGTTTCTTCTTATGCTAACCGCTGGGGTGTTTCTAACTCAGTTTATGGAAGTTTGTCTATCGATAACCGTGATTTGAACTATGACCCAACTAAGGGATGGTTCTTAAATGAAAGAGTTACCTGGTACGGTCTTATTCCAAACCTTGAAAAAGAATTCTTTATGAGATCAGATACAAAGCTTGAAGGATATCTTAAGCTCATTGATCTTCCTGTAACTGAAAACTGGAGCTTTAAGCTTGTTCTTGCAGGTTATACTGGTTTGTCTACAATCATTCCTGTTCAGAATGGTATTAATACTAAGAATGCACTTTATATCGATGGTCTTATTAATGGTCGTGGATGGAGTGAGGCCTATTCAGATGCAACTGGTCTTGCTATGCTTTCAAACAGACTTGAGCTTAGAATTCCAATTGTTCCTGGAATTGTAGGAATTGACGGTTTCTGGGATGCAGCTGCAGTAACTCCAAAACTTCAGGATATGAAGAACCTTGGTATTGATGACTTCTATTACAGCTTTGGACCTGGAATCCGCTTCCTTATTCCACAGCTTCCATTGCATCTCCTGTTTGCATGGAGATACAGAGTTGAAGACGGAAAGCCAAAGTTTGCTGATCAGCCATTCAACTTTGTACTTTCATTTAATATTGTGAACTATTAAATTTTGTTATAATATAACAGTAACGACGGTGGTTGAGCTTGTCGAAACCACCAGAAAAGGATTACGAAATGAAAAAAAATTTTAAGATAATTATTTCTCTTTGTATTTTTGCTCTTTGCAGTCTTCCTGCATTCTCTCAGCAGATTACAAAGTTTGGAGTAGTAGATACAGCAAAGGTTTACCAGGCTTATTTTACAAGTTCAGCTCCTATCAGAAGCTATGAAAAAAAGAAAGCTGAATTCCAGGAAGAAATTAACAATCAGGTTGAGCAGATTAAAAAGCTTCAGCAGAAAAAGGTTGAATTAACAAATTCCGGTAATGAAGCACAGGCTTTAAAGATTGAAGCAGAAATCACCAAGAAAACAGACTATCTCACTGAATATACAAACGCAAAAAACTTTGAGCTTGAATCTATGCAGAAAACTCTGCAGAACTCAGATGAATTTTACAAAAAGCTTTATAACACACTCGCTAAAATTGCAGAGAGTGGAAGCTACAGTATGATTTTGAGTCTGCAGGAATCAAATGCAATTCTATGGTATTCTTCTTCTGTAGATATTACCAATCAGGTTATTCAAGAGTTAGGATACTAAAATCAGGCCAGGATAAAGGAAATGGCTGACGAAGAAAATCTCACCCCGATGATGATTCAGTATCGGGGAATTAAAGAAAAATATAAAACCGAGATTGTGTTTTTTCGCCTCGGTGATTTTTATGAAATGTTCGATGAAGATGCGGTAGAAGTATCGCGTCTTTTGAATTTAACATTAACACACCGCGCTTCCAGACCTATGTGCGGTATTCCTTATCATGCAGCAAAAATCTATATTGCACGCTTACTCCGTCTTGGGAAAAAGATTGTTATCTGTGAACAGGTAGGTGAAATTCCAAAGGGCGGAAAAGGCATTACTGAACGCAAGGTAGTAGAAATAATTACTCCTGGAACTGCAGTAGAAGCTGAATATCTTGACGGTAACCGTGCAAATTATCTTGCAGCTCTTTCAATCTCAAAAGCAAAAGCAGGTTTCGCATTTATTGATGTAACTACCTCAAGCTTCCGTGCAACCTCATGGCCAGCTTCTAAGATGGCAGAAAACTTTGGAAAGGAATTAAACAGAGCAGCTCCAAGAGAACTTCTTCTTCCAGCTTCACTAAAAAATAATGAAGCAATAAAAACTGTTCTTTCTGCTTACGGTTCAATTTCTGTTTCTTATTATCCAGACTGGGATTTTTCTGCAGAGGTTTCATACAAAAAACTTATAGCTCAGTTTAAGACTGCTAATCTTAAAGCCTATGGTCTTGAAGAAGACAGCCCTGAAGTTGTTCCTGCTGGCTTCCTTCTTGATTATCTTGAAAAGACAACAAATGCCGCTCTTCCTCACGTAAGTTCAATACGTGTTTACAGTGACAGCGAATTTTTAATTATGGATGATTCTTCACGCCGCAATCTTGAAGTTATTTCAAATATGCGTGATGGAACTTCCCAGTATACACTTTTAGAATGCGTGGACTTTACAAAGACTGCTATGGGAGGAAGACTTCTCCGTAACTGGCTTTTGTTCCCGCTTACAAATCTTCGTCAGATAGAAGACCGTCAGAGCAAGGTTGCAAGCTTTGTAGAAAACCGTCAGCTGCTGGACAAAGTAAAAGCTGATTTAAGCGGTATCCTTGATGTTGAACGTCTTGCCGGCCGCATTGCAATGGAACGTGCTCATGCAAAAGATCTGCAGGCACTTCGTTTCAGTCTTGAAAGCTGGAGTCGCGTAAAAGAATATCTTGGTCAGTATGATTTTTCTTTTGTGTCTGATGAAAACAGTCATGCAATCTGTTCTCTGATTGAAAAAGCAATTCTCGATGATCCTGCAACTTCTTTAACTGACGGCGGAATTATTAAGGCAGGCTGGTCAGAAGAACTTGATCACTGGCGTGGTGTACACGATAACTTTAATCAGATTCTTGCAGAATACGAAGCAGAAGAAAAACAGAAAACTGGTATCTCAACACTTCGTGTAAAATATACAAACGCTGCAGGCTATTTTATAGAAGTCAGCAAGGGAAAGCTTTCAAGTGTGCCTTCGCATTTTATTATGAGACGCGCTCTTGTAAACGGTGACCGCTATACTACTGAACGTCTTCAGCAGCTTGAACAGGAACTCAACGAATCCTCAACAAAAATTCTTGAACTGGAGCGAGACCTTTTTGTTGAAATCAGAACTTCTCTTGCAAAATACATTCCTTATCTTCTTCAGATTGCAGATGAAATTGCAAATACTGATGCAGCCTGTTCTTTTGCACAGGCTGCAATTGAACATAACTGGGTAAGACCAGAAATTGAAGATACTCCATATTTTGATATTAAAGATGGCCGCCATCCGGTTGTTGAAAATCATCTTCCTACCGGAGAGTTTGTTCCTAATGATGCGCTGCTTTCTGCTAAAGATGAGGCGGTTCCTTCCTTCGCTTTGATTACTGGTCCAAATATGGCCGGTAAGAGTACTTACCTAAGACAGAATGCTCTTATAGCGCTTCTTGCACAGACAGGTTCTTATGTTCCTGCAAAATCTGCAAGACTTGGAATTGTTGACCGTATTTTCTGCCGTGTAGGTGCTTCAGATAACCTTGCAAAGGGTGAATCTACCTTCCTTGTAGAAATGACCGAAACTGCAAATATTCTTCATGCTGCAACCTCACGTTCTCTTGTAATTATGGATGAAGTAGGGCGTGGTACTTCTACAGAAGATGGTCTTGCAATTGCCCGTGCGGTTTCTGAATATCTGCTTGATACAATCGGCTGTAAAACTTTCTTTGCGACACATTACCACGAACTTTCAAGAATGGAACATCCTCAGCTCAAAATGCTTTGTATGGACGTTCTTGAAAAGAATGGTTCGGTTGTATTCCTTCGTAAGGTAAAAGAGGGTGTTACAGAAAACTCATATGGTATTCATGTAGCAAAGCTTGCTGGTATTCCGCAGAATGTTATAGACCGTGCCAATGTAATCCTTGCTCATATCCAGGAAATGGCAGCGGATAATCCTATCCTTCTTGATGATCTTCCAAAAAATACAAAGACAGGTGGAGCACAGGCTGCGCAGCCGGCACCTGTAACACCAGGACTTTTCAGCGATGAAGAAATTATTATTTCAGAGATTCTTTCAACTGATACAGATAACCTTACTCCGCTGAACGCCCTTCAGGCTATTGCCCGCTGGAAAAAAGCACTCTCCGGCCTTTAATATTTTTCATTTTTTTCTCAAAAAACTTCCGTTTTTCTTAATGTTTGCACCATAGTATATATGTGAGAAAAATATTTTTCGAAGTAAAACAATTCTTTGTTTCAGCATTACGACTCCTTTATGTTTTCATAAGCGGCGGGCGAAAATGTGCGGTATGCGGTTCTCTTGTGTTCTTAAGACCAGTCTGCAGTTCCTGCATGAAAAAGCATTTTTCTGTAAGTCGACTTCTTGAAAAAGAGCGGTGTGAATGCTGCGGCAGGGAGTTAATCAGCATGAAAGACAAATGCATGATTTGTCGTGAAAACCCGGTACTTAAAAATACCGACAGGGTTATTCCGCTTTTTTCTTACAGACTATGGAACAGAGAACTTATGTTCAGATGGAAAATGTCTGAAGAAAGAGAGTTTTCACCAATCTTTGCAAAGCTTTTATGTGAAGTACTTAGAAAAACAGACAACAGAGTAATTGTACCTGTTCCGCCAAGAAAGGGAAAAATCCGGAAAAATGGCTGGGATCAGATAGATGAACTTTGTTCTTTTCTCGAAAAACGCTATGGCTTTAAGGTACTGAAAATCCTTGAAAGAAATTCTTCGAAGCAGCAGAAAAAATTATCCCGCATTCAAAGATTGGAATCGATAAAGTCTGCTTATTCCCTATGTTCTTCTAAGGTAATTGACCGTGCCCTAAAGCCTTTTTCCGGCCGCCTGCCGAGTTCTGTATGCATTATCGATGATGTTTGTACTACAGGTTCTACTTTGGAAAGCTGTGCCGAGATCTTAAAAAAGGAGGGTATAACAGTTGTAAATGCGGTGACGCTTTTTACTGTGGATTGAAGAATTGCATTGCAAAACCTTGATTTTAGGAGTATTATTATAAGGATAGGTTTTATTATCTTGGAGGATCGCATGGCTAATGATGTACAGTATCAAATGGTAACGTTTCATCTTGGAGAAGAATTATATGGTGTTAACATCATGGATGTTAAAGAGATTGTAAGACTCCAGAATGTCCGCGTTATTCCTAATGCCCCATATTATGTTGAGGGTATTATCAATCTTCGTGGTGAGATTATTCCTATTATAGATTTGCATAAACGCTTCAAGATTCAGGCTTCTACAAAGTCTGAAGACATAGAAATGGAAGGTGGTTTTATTATCCTTAATATAGATGGTAGCAAAATCGGTATTATTATCGATAAAGTTGAGCGCGTTGTTACCGTAAAAGGTGAGGATGTAAAGGACCCTCCACAGATGTTAAGCGGAATCGGAACAGAGTATATCGAAGGCGTTGTACGCGAGGAAACAGGCTATCTTATTATGCTGAACACCCGCAAGCTCTTCAACGCTAAAGAATTACAGAAAATTATCGATATCCAGTAAATTAAATGATACAGACTTACAGTACAACTATTCGTAGAAAAGAAATGGATGCGGTTTTAACCTGCATGGTAGACGAAAAAATTGGTCCCGGCGAGTTAAACGCAAGATTGATCCAGACGGTAAAGGAATTTACTAAATGTGACGGCGCAGTAGCTCTCAGAAGCCCTGCAATCGCTTTAAAATATGCTTTACAGGCCCTTGATTTTGAAAAGGGCGGAAAGATTATGATTTCGGCTCTGGCTCCAGCCTGGCAGTATCAGACTGTTGAAAGCCTTGGATATGAGCCTCTCGTACTTGATGTAGACGAGGTTTCTGGCCTTGTAACTGCAGAAATTGTTTCCAAAGGAATCCAGGCTGGTGGACGTCTTCTTATTCTTCATGAAACAGAAGGTATTCTCCCAGATTTCGAAGGCATTATGGCTCTTGGTATTCCTGTAATCGAAGATATTTCACAGAGCGCAGGTGCATCAGTTCCAGTAAAGAATGCTGAAGGTGTACCAACAGAAGAACGTAAGCTTGCTGGTTCTTTTGGTATTTACACAATTATGGGACTTGAAGAACGCGATGTTCTTACAGCCGGTGGTGGAGCTGTGCTTATGGCACCTGGCCGCCGTGAATGGATTGTTCTTAAGAAGTTCTCTGATGCAGCACCTCTGACAGACCTTTTACCTGATATTAACTGTGCACTTGCATGGGTTCAGGTTCGTGAATATCCTCGTAACGAAAAGACAAGAAAGGAACTGTTTTCTATGTTCCATCAGGCTTGTCTTATTGGCCGTCATAAAATGTATGCACGCGAAATGGAAGAGGGCTCTACTATGAGCTGTTTCCCATTAATTCTTGCAAGTTCATTTAAGGACGTTAAGCAGTATGCTTCAAGAAAAGAAATTGAAGTTCAGCTTGCATATGATAACTCTGTAATTGCCTTAAAGGATGAATTGTCTGAATCCTGCATTCATGCAAAATCGCTTTATCTGCGCTGTGTTCATATTCCGCTTTATCCGCGTTTGACTCACGCAGAGAGTGCAAAAATTGTTAAGGTTTTGAGCTCCCTGCCATAAAAAAAGGAACGAATGAAAAAGGCTCTTTTAATTATAAATGTAAGCAAAGATGAATCGATGACTCTGGCACAGGAAATTGCAGAATACCTTTCTAAAAAAGGTATTGAACATGATTTTCTGAGCTTTGACGGCTTTGTTGATAATACAGATTTTAAGGGCTATGATTTTGTAATTTCTCTTGGCGGCGATGGAACTGTTCTTTACGCTGCCAGAAATGCCTCTAAATACGGGCTTCCTGTTTTTCCTGTAAATCTTGGTGAATTCGGCTTTATTGCTTCTGTACAGCCAGATGAATGGAAGAAAGAACTCAAAGTTTTCCTGGACGGTAAATCCTCTTTTGAAAAGAGATCAATGCTTAAGGTTGAAGTTCTTAGAGAAGGAAAGAAAATCTATTCTTCTCTAAGTCTTAATGACGCTGTTATTTCAACTCAAAGAGGAGTATCTACTGTTATGCTTTCTGTAAAACGTAATTCACTTCCTCTTTGCCGCTTAAAGGCAGACGGCCTTATTTTAGCAACACCAACAGGTTCTACAGCTTATTCTGCAGCTGCGGGGGGACCAATTGTTTCTCCTGATCTGGAAGCATTTGTTCTTACTCCGCTTAATTCATTTTCACTTTCAAGCCGCCCGGTTGTATTAAGCCCGGACAGCGTTCTTGAAGTAACTGTAGAAAAAAGCCGTGCAAAAGATATGTTTTTCACAGTAGACGGACAGGAACCTTTCCCAATTAAATGCGGAGATATTATTTCGGTAGTTTTGAATAAAAAGAAAGCAATGCTTGTAGCAGGCTCCGCAGAAAAATTCTATAACGCGCTCAGATCAAAATTAAACTGGTCGGGGGTACCTCATGCTTGAAGATTTAACCATTAAAGATTTTGCACTTATAGATTCAGACTATCTGGAATTTACAAAAGGTTTTACAGTTTTATCTGGTGAAACAGGTGCTGGTAAATCCATTTTGATTGGAGCGCTTTCATTTTTGCTTGGCGGTAAGGCAGATGTTCAGCAGATTCGAGCCGGAAAAAAAGAGGCTAGTGTAAGCGGAACCTTTTTGATTCCTTCAGGACTTCCAGTCCGCACTGAATATACAGATGAAGATGAGCCACGCAATGCACTTGAATGGCTTTCTTTCCACGGTATTGAAATTGAAAATGACCGTGTTCTCTTACGCCGTATAATCCGCGATACAGGAAAAAATGGTGCCTGGATTAATGATACACCGGTAACCCGCGGAGACCTTGCACAGTTTTCAGCTTTTCTTGTAGATATTCACGGCCAGCATGAGCATCAGTCGCTCATGAAAGTTGCTGAGCACAGAAAATATCTTGATGCCCGAGCCGGAATTACAGCAGAAGTTGAAGCCTTTACTCAAAAATATGCAGAACTTGTACAGAAGAGAAAACAGCTTGCTCAGTACAATATGTCTGACAGTGAGCGTCTTCGTAAGCTTGATATGATGACCTTTGCTGTTCAGGAAATTACAGAGGCTAAACTAAAGCCACATGAAGATGCCGATCTTGAAGACGAACAGGCTCGTCTTGCTTCATATGAAAAGATTTATTCAGATGTAGATTCAATCAACCAGCTTCTTTCAGATGATGAAAATGGTGTAATTGGTCTTTTGAAAAAGATTCGCAGAGACTCAAATCACGTTACAGATCTTGATAAATCTCTTGCAACTCTTGATGACCGTGTTGAATCTGCCTTTTATGAGCTTTCAGATATCGCCCAGGAGTTTTCTTCATATCAGAATGCCCTGGTTTATGATCCTTCAAGACTTGCTGTTGTAGAAGAAAGACTTTCACTTATCTACAACCTTAAGAAAAAATATGCAGAGTCTGTAAACTCTTCTCTTAGTCAGGTGTTTGCATATCTTGAACAGGCCCAGAAGTTTATTGAAGAAAATGCTGATGGAAACAGTCGTCGCGAAGCCCTCATGGCAGAAATCAAAGTGCTTGAAAAAGAAGTGCTTGAAGATGCAGAAAAGCTTTCAAAAGCCCGCAAGGCAGCAGCTTCTACAATGAATGAAGAAGTTGATCAGATTCTTGCAAAGCTTGGAATGAAGGGAACAACCTTTGCCGTACAGATTAATCAGAAGGCTGGCAGCGATGTTGAACAGCTTTGTGGTCCGTATGGTAAAGATGATATAGAGTTTATGATTAGCGCAAATCCAGGAAATCCTCCGCTTCCTCTTGCAAAAATTGCTTCTGGTGGTGAACTTTCCCGAGTTATGCTTGCGCTCAAAACAATTTTTGCCCGTACAGACAGCGTAGAAACTCTTGTATTTGATGAGATAGATACAGGTATTGGTGGAGAAGTTGCCGTTGCAGTAGGTGCTCATATGAAGAATTTGTCTAAAAACAGACAAATTTTCTGCATTACACATCTAGCGAGCATCGCAGTTTATGCCGATAATCAGATTAAGATAGAGAAGAGTGTCTCTGGAGAAATTACCTCTTCAAATGTTTATCCAGTGGAAGGCGAAGCTCGTGTGGCTGAAATTGCACGTATGCTTTCCGGTGATTCTGATACATCGCAGTCTCTGGAGCATGCACGTTCTCTTCTTGCTAAATATAGCGGAGGTAACTGATGTCAAAGATCTCAGAAGAAACAAGACTTCATTTCAGCGAGGCAATTCAGCCTTACAAGGGAAAAATTACTGCAACTCTCGAAAAAGAAAAGACCATGCTCAATGGTATGCATAAGGGTGATATTGATTACGAAAATAAAAAACTCCTCTTATGTGAAGATATGATTTATGCAGCATCTCTTTATATGGCACAGAACAGTCTTTCACTTCGTCTTATGGAAGTAAAGAACAATGATGCCCTTAATGATGCGCGTAAGCTTTTATATAAGGCAATTATTTATCTTGAAGAGATTGTTTCTGATACTATTGATGTTCCTTATGCTGATCTTACACCTCTTCTGGAACCAATTCATAATGTACCTATTATCCGCCGTTATACAATTATCCGTAAGCTCGGACTTGCAATTACCATGCTTAAAGATGCTTTCGGTGATAACAGTAAATGGAAATGGTCATTTGTAGAACTTGAAGGACGTTTCGCAACAGTTTCAAAGAACTTTATTGATATGAAGGCTGCATACAAGGATTATTTTGATCCTTCATGTGGTGAGTATGAAACAACAGTCCTCTATATCAGAATGATTCAAAAACAGCTGAATGATTCTGCAACTGCATACCGTGATAAATACGAGCTTTCGACACGTCGTATTGATGACATGCGAAATGCTATTAAATATCTGCTTGCACTCCGCAAGCTTTATATCGCTATAGGCGACTCAAATCAGGCAGAAGAAGTAAAGAAAAAGGCTGTTGTCTGGAAAGATAAGATGGACGCAGACCATAAGGCCGGCTTGAGTAACTAACGGAATTTAACATGAATAAGAAACTCGCACTGAAAATCTTCGAAGGATTCTCAATTCAACGATGGAATGATTTAATCCGTCCTTTTGACCTTGTAGAAATGGACAAAGCAGCGGAAAAAATGGTTCTTGCATACATCATTGGAAAATACGAAGAAAACAAAGGAAACTACATCGACTGGAAATGGATGATTTATGCTTCTTTGTTTGACCTTCTGCGTAAGATTTCTCTGTGTGACATTAAGGCTCCTGTTCAGCAGATGCTGCGCCGTCAGTTCCCGAATGAATACATGCATCTGAATGAATGGGTTTTGAATCAGTACAAACAGATTATGCCTGATGAACAGTTGTTCTCTGAATTTACAATTTACGTAGGACGACAGGCAGGATCTTTCCCTGTTCCAGAAGAATTAAAAACTTCAATGGATGTTTACCGTGCTGCTCACAAATATTCAACAATGCGAGAGCTTGAAATGCTTGCTGTTGTAAACGAAAAAGAGCGTCTTAAGAATATCCGTAATGATCTTGAAGCTGAGATTCAGCCTTATCTTTATCTTGAAGGATTGCAGAAGTTAGTAACACATCAGAAAGCTTTTGATTTTATCCTTAAAATTGAACAGCTTCGTTTCCAGACAAGATGGAATCAGACTCCGCGTATTCCTGCGACTTCTGTATTAGGACACTGTTTCTACGTTGCAATCATGACTCTTTTACTTGGCCGTGAATCAAATCCAGATATGTGCGACCGCCGTGTAATCAATAATTATTTCAGTGCATTATTCCACGATCTTCCAGAATCTGTTACCCGTGATATTATTTCGCCTGTAAAGACTGCTACAGATGATTTACCAAATATCGTAAAGAAGATTGAAGATGAAATTGTAAGCAAAGAACTTGTTCCGTTGATGGAGCCGTTCTTTGCAGATGAATTGATTTATTACACAAGTGATGAGTTTACAGACCGCATTCTCGATAAGAAGGGTAAAATAGTTCACGTTTCCTGGGAAGATTTGAACAAGAAGTATAATGCAGCAGAGTTTGAGCCAATTGACGGACGTCTGGTTAGAATCTGTGATCATTTTTCTGCGCTTATGGAAGCTGATATTTCTATTAAGCATGGTATTACTTCGGAGCATCTTACTAAGGGACGTGACGGTACGCTTGCGCATTATAAAGAAAATGAAATTATCAGCGGTATTAATGTAAATAAATTATTTACAGAAATAGTTAGTGATTAACTATGTAAATAAATTTGCCGATAATAAAAATATGAAAACATCTTTTAGTAAATTATTCTCGCTTATTTCAATCTTTTTTATCATGCTTACAACTCTTTATGCAGACATTACATACAAGGTTGAAAAGGGCGATACTCTATATTCAATCAGCCGTAAATATCAGATTACAGTAGCAGAACTTCGTACGGCTAATAACCTTTCTGAAAATGACGTTATCAAAGTTGGACAGAAGCTCATCATTCCAGATGCTGATATCGGAACAGCAGCGGCTCTTTCTTCAACTAAGAACTCAGCTTCTTCAGCACCTGCCGGAAAAACTGTTGAATATGTAGTTGCTAAAGGTGATACTCTTTACGGAATTGCACGTAAAAACGGAATGTCTGTGGCAGACCTTATGTCCTTGAATAATCTTGATTCTTCTGCAGTTATTAAGGTTGGACAGAAACTTAAAGTTACTGTTGGTACTCCTGCAAGTTCAGATAATACAAAGAAAACTGAACCTGCAAAGTCTGGTGAGACAGTAATTAAGGTTAATGAGCCTGCTCCGGATACACGCACTTATGGTACTACAGTAAATGCTGATGCCAATACAAAATGGCCTGTTGCTTCTCCAAAAATTACTCAGGTAAAGGGTAAGATTTCTGGTGTACAGCTTTCCGCAAAAACAAACGAGCCGGTTCTTTGTATTCATGAAGGAACTGTAATGTATGTTGGTGTTTACCGCGGATTTGGTCAGGTTGTTTTTGTACAATCTAAAACAGGTTTAATTTATGCTTATACAGGTCTTGGTTCTGTAAAAGTTCGTAAGGGTGAATATGCAATTTCAGGAAGCGAGCTTGGAACTGCCGGACTTGATTCATTAAGTCAGAAATATCAGATTACCTTTATGGTATTCCAGAACGGCCAGCCTATTGATCCTGCAAAGGCTCCTAGAAACTAGCGTTCCATACACTTCTTAAAAAGTTCCATACAGGTTACCGCATCGTCAAAGGCTCTGTGAGAAGAGCCTTTATCTATTCCAAAATAATCTGCAAGAAAATCTAATTTATGTGATTCAGTTTCGGGAAAAATAATTCTTGAAAGCTGAAGTGTATCTACTGCATGATTTTTTGTTACAGGCATGTGACAGAGTTCGCATTCTGCATTCAGAAAATTAAGATCAAATTGTGCGTTGTGGGCAACGAGAATTGTATCTTTAATAAAATCAATGAAAGAAGGAAGATGCATTGAAATAGGATCTTCTGCATCAACCATTTCCTGTGTTATATGAGTAAGTCCGATTATAAAAGGTGAGAGTATCTGATCCGGATCAAATAAATGAGTCCATTTAGAAAGAATGCCGTCCTTTGTAAAGCGGACGGCACCTATTTCCATTATCCTGCTGTTTGTCGGAGACACACCTGTTGTCTCCGTATCAAAGGCAGTGAAGACTGCGCCGTCTTCGTAAAGCTTGCGCAGTCTTCTTAAATCAGTAATTTTCTTATTTGGATGCTGCATCGATAATCTTCTGAATATCAGCAGTAATTCCGTCGCAGAGAGCTCCTGCCTTCTTCTTTGCATCAGCGAACCATGCATCAGAACCGTCTCCGGCTGGAACCATAGAGTTGATGTAGAACTTAATCTTAGGCTCTGTTCCAGATGGACGTGCACTTACGATTGTACCGCTTTCAAGATAGAACTGGAGAACGTTGCTCTTTGGAAGATCTGGATCGCACATAAGGTCGCGAACCTTAACTACCTTCTGTCCGCCGAGAGTTGCTGGTGGGGTGCTTCTCATGTTAGCCATCATAGCCTTCATTGTCTGGCCACCCTGTGCTCCTGGGAAGTTCTGTGAAATAGCGCGGTCTTCAAAGTAACCGTACTCTTTGTACATATCATCGAGGTGCTCGAGGAGGCTCTTTCCCTGGCTTCTCCAGTAAAGAATCATTTCTGCACACATAGCAGCAGCAGAAACACCGTCCTTATCCATTACTTCGCGTTCAATCTTGTAACCGTAGCTCTCTTCAAGACCGAATACATATTCGTGTGTTCCAGCCTTTTCGAACTCTGCTTCTTTAGCAGCAATCCACTTAAAGCCTGTAAGACAGTCGAACATTGTTACGCCGTATTTCTTACAGATGTAGTCACCAAATGGAGATGTTACGATTGAGCGTACACATCCAGGATTCTTTGGCATTTTTCCAAGTTCTGTGCGTGAGCGGAGAACATAGTCCATAAGGAGGGCACCCATCTGGTTTCCGCTGAGAAGAACGAAGTTTCCGTCCTTGTCTGGGAATGCTGTACCAAAGCGGTCTGCATCTGGGTCAGTTGCCATTACACCGTCTGCCTTTTCTTTCTTTGCAAGTTCAACTGCAAGAGTAAGAGCAGGCTTTTCTTCTGGGTTTGGCTTTTCAACAGTAGGGAAGTTTCCGTCCGGCTTTCTCTGTTCTGGAACAGTAATAATGTTCAAGCCGAGGTCACCGAGAACCTTTTCAACATGCATAGCACCAGTTCCGTGGAGTGGTGTGTATACAATGCGAACGTCCTTAGCCTTTTCCTTGATGAGGTCAGGGCGGAAGAGCTGTGCCTTACACATAGCCCAGAACTGTTCGTCGATTTCTTTATCAATCATTACAAGCTTACCAGATTTGATAGCCTCGTCCTTAGACATAGACTTTACTTCTGTAACCTTGTTTACTTCTTCAATAATTCCAACATCATGTGGCTCAATTACCTGCGCACCGTCGTCCCAGTATGCTTTGTAACCGTTATACATTCTTGGGTTGTGAGATGCTGTAACAACAACACCAGTCTGTGCACCAAGCTTGCGGATTGCAAATGAAAGTTCTGGAGTTGGGCGGAGACCACTGAAAAGGTATGCCTTAATTCCGTTAGCAGCAAAAATGAGGGCTGTAGCTTCAGCAAATACATCTGAGTTCAATCGGCTGTCGTAAGCAACAACTGCGCTCAATGTGCCGTCTTTTGCCTTTTCTGGGAATGCCTTAAGAACATAGTTAGCAAGTCCCTGTGTAGCCATGTTGATTTCGAGGGTGTTCATACGGTTTGTACCACCACCCATAATTCCGCGGAGTCCACCAGTACCAAACTCAAGTGTCTGATAGAAGCGGTCTTCAAGTTCCTTATAATCTTCTTTTGCGATAAGCTCTTCAACTTCCTTGCGGAATCTTTCATCTTTTTCAGCGGCGATATAATCTTTTGCACGCTTCAAGATTTCTTCTTTTTCCATATATTAAACTCCTGTATTAAAAGGTATTATATACTTTTATCTGTTTTTTGTCATTTATCAGACTTTTTAATCAAATCTGTTTCCCACTCAAGCAGTGCCTTTTCCATTTCAGCATTGTCGCCTTTTACATCACACATGATGCGGAAAACAGGTTCTGTACCGCTGCCTCTCATCCAGATAAAGGCAAGTGGCTTTTTATCTTTATCCTTAAAGATAACTTTAAGTCCGCCTTTTCCTGATTCTGAGAAATCCTTTACATCGCGGGTTTCTTTTGTACCCTTTGTGATTACTGCTTCCCAGCTTTCAATACCGTATTTCTTTTTAAGGTCAGAAGACTTTTTCTTCCAGTCTGCTTCAAAGGCTTTCTGGAAAGCGGCCTTAAGTTTTGTATGGTCGGTTGTCTTTACTTTAAGTACGGCACGTGGTTCTGAAACTCCGGTTGTAGTATAAACCGGCAGAGATGCAATAATATCTGTAAGAGTAAAATCTTCTTTATATTTATGACCAGATTTATTGCACCACATTTCATAAAGACCGCCTTCTCTCATCATAAGAAGCTTTAGAAGTGCAAAGATTGTATTAAGAGGATCGCGAACTGCAGCAGGGTAAGTAATTGTACCGCCGTTTGAACCTTCACCAAGAATACGAACTGTATAGCCTTCCTCGCGTTTTTCACGTGCAAGATTTACTACATTTGCTTCACCAACTTCTGCGCGGAAAACCTGTGCTCCGAGTGCCTGTGCAATTTCTTCAATACGCATTGAAGTAGGGCAGTTTACAGCAACTGCAGCCTTAAAGTCTTTTTCATCACTGTGCTGCCAGATTGAATAGGTAAGTTCAGCAAGAACAGAAAGACTGAAAACTTCCTGTGCCTTAAGAATTACTGCCTTACTGGCTTTTTCATCCCAGTAAACAATATTACCGCGATCGCCGTCGCAGTCCGGCATGTAGCCGAGAACAACTTCGTTGTAGCCTTCCTTATGGAGACGCTCCATTTCAGCTGCTACGTGTACAAGGTTCTCTGCTTCCGGAATGATTTCATGGGCAATTTCAAAATCATTTATAGAATAGAAATTGATATGGCGCTCTTTAAAATAATCACGGTCAATACTCTGATATCTTGAGCTGCCATTAAAGTCGCAGACAACTCCAAGAGGATGAGCAGTAATATAACTATCCAGCATTCCAAAGAAATCTGTCTGATATTCTTTGTTATCTGTACCAGTAATAGTCTCGTTGATAAAGTTTTTATATGCGGCAAGGGCATTGTGTTTTGAACTGTCCTTTACATCATATACAGACTTAAGTTCTGAAGTTGTACATGAGTAGGCTTTTTTTACAGCTTCTGCAACACCTGCATCATCAGAAAGTCGTTTCAGAAAATCTTCAACGAGTTTTGCATTTTCCTGAGCACAGAGAACTCCGCCGTCATTGGTACCGAATTTAATACCATTATGACCAACAGGATTATGACTTGCAGAAATGTAAATAAAGCCGTCAAGCTTCTTTGCATAAGCCATAATTTCTGGTGCTGAGGTAACTGCTGAATACTGGATTATTGCACCCTTTTTGATAAGGGCGTGAATCATTGCATCTGCAATTGCTGGACCTGTTGGACGTGCGTCAATTCCAAGGGCAATTACAGGACTCTCCTGACCGGCTTGTTTGCTGATATAATCAAAAAAAACATCTGCCGCAATTACGGCAATGCTTCTGTCAGTTTCTGTAATTTCAGGACTTTTATCCTGCTCGTCTCCGGATGCTGCAAATACCTTACGCCAGCCGGATGCTGACAAAATCATATTATGTTCCAAGTTTATACTCCCATTAAACTTTGATTTTATAATTTTAACACGGAATTCTGTATTTTACAAATTAAATATGGAGAACCAGAAAAATGCTTCTTTGCGGACTTACACTTTATTTAATTACAATGTTGTAATTAAGCTGCTTCACATTACCAAGAACATCTGAAATAGAGAGTCCAAGAGTTGCGCGGCCCGGAGTAAACATTACTTCTCCAAGCAGCTGAAGCTCGTCATTTGGATAAATATCTGCATCTGTGTATTTCTTTTTACCGATGATACAAAGCTTATTATTTTCCTGAATAATCATGTCATAAGAAAGCTGGTCTACAATTACACCGTTAATTGAAACTGAAGTTTTATAAGGTGCAGCAATAGGATTTCTTTTTGAATAAACTTTATACAAACCTGATGAATAAGTTTTGTAAACGTTAATATCATAATAATCATTATTTTTATTAACAATCATAATGCCTGAAAGAGAAAGTGGGATTTCTTCTTCTGCACGTGGCATAAGAACTGTAGGATTAATTGCAGATTTGTTTTTAGCATCAATGATTTTAAATTCAAGGTTACCGTTGTTTTCCTGATAGCCTGAGTTACCGCTGGAAGCGATAATGGCTCCTGCATCAATTGTATGTTCATTTTCATTTTTGATTGTAAGAGTGTCTGCATCAAGATTGCCATATACAGAAACCAAATCATCATTATGAGCAAGAATTACTGCTGTACCAAGAGTAGAAGGGAAGAAGGCAGAATCATCTGAGTTCTCTGTTAGAATGGCTGTAATAAAACCTTCATCTGCAGCTTTTACTTCTTCCGGCTCAGAAAAGATTACAGAAGTGCTTAATATACCACCTCTGTTCTGGCCAAAATAAGAATTAAAAGAATTCTTAGATATTTCTGTTTGAGGCCAGTCAAAAGCAAAGCCGCTAAAAACTGAAAAAATAACTGCTGTAGTTAAAATTGTTTTTTTCATATATTATTCCCTTGAGATTGAAAGCTTAGAAATTGAATTATCTTTTCCAAGATAAATATTGTTGTCTGCGGCATGTATAAATGCTGAATCAGCGGTGAAAGAGAAAGAACCTTCAAGTGTATCTGTATTATCAATTATTGAAACTGTATAAGTATTCTTTTCTTTCCCAATCAAAACTGTAAGATCGTCGGTTTCTTCAATATTTAAAAGCTTATCTTTTAAATCAAGTGTTTTTTCTTCTTTTGTATCAAGATTGTAGATTCCAAGGCCTTTATAGAAGTTATAGAAAACCCGTTTTCCATCTTTGCTGAAGTGAACAATTGTGCGGTATGGAGAATCATGCTCAAAGAATCTGTGGTAAATTATTTTCTGCTGATTTTCTTCGCGATGAGATAAAACAAAACGCTGCTGTTTATGTCCTGAAATAGAAGCAATGTACTGTCCATCTTCTGAAATATCAATTCCAAGAATTATAGGATAGTCACTTCCGCCAGGAGCAAAATCAATTTCTGTAGAACCATTTTCATTATTCAGCACTTTGATGCTTCCGTTTGAAAGTCCTACAGCAGTATATTTTTCTTTTGCAACAAATGCTGTAATAGGGAAAGTACCTTCAAAAGTCCACAAAACCTTACCTGTATCATCACACTTTGAGAATGAACAGCCGCCTGGTAAAAATACATACACTAAAGAATCGCAGAAATAAGGAAAACCATTTGCTTCAATTGTACCGGCTTTTGTACCATCTGCTTTAAAAAAATCTGTATTTTTTGCTTCAGAATTGTAAGTTGCAAAATAAGAATCTGAAATTGAAACTTTAGAAGGGAAGGTCTTATAAAGGGAGATGTTTCCATCTTCATCAAAATAACCGAGAGTCTGTCCAAGGTGGAAATAAGACTGTGCCTTAGAAGATTCTTTTATAACAGGATTTGCTGTACTGATTTTCCATACAGGAGTTAAACTATATTCTTTATTTAAGGGTTTTGCTGTCAAAAGTATATAAATGATTGAAATTAACAGAATTAAAAATAATGCAAGGCCAATGTGTTTTTTTGCTTTCATAATTAAATAATATAGTATAAACGTTATAATTTCAATTAATTGATAACCGCTAATCTTGACAAAATACCGTAAAGTATGCAAAATATTCTAAAGATTTCAAGGGAAATGATTAAAAAATAGTCAAGCGAGGTAAATCAAATGGAAGACGATATCCTTACAATTGAGGAAGTAGCAAAATATCTGCGTGTATCAGACAGAACTGTATATGATTGGGCTCAGAAAGGTGAGATTCCAGCTGGAAAAATTGGAACTGTATGGCGTTTTAAGAAATCAGAAGTAGAAAACTGGGTAAATGCACGCCTTTCTTCAGATTCTGCAAAGCAGGCTGAACAGACTGTTCAGGTTAGAAATATTCTTTCTCCAGATAGAATTGTCTTCATTAATCAAACTTCAAAACATGATTCTCTTGTAGAGCTTGCTGATGTTCTCGCTACTGCACCACAGGTAAAAGATGGTGCTGAGCTTACTCAGGAAATCCTTAAGCGTGAAGAACTTATGTCTACTGCTATTGGCCGTGGAATTGCTATTCCTCACGTACGACTTTCTTCTGTAACTGATCTTGTTATGGCAGTTGGTGTTTGCCGTAAGCCTATTGCAGATTTCCAGACTATTGATGATCAGCCTGTAAATCTTCTTTTTATGATTGCTGCAGCTTATAACCAGCACTCATATTACCTTAAGACTATTTCTCACTTCAGTGCTAAGTTCAAGGATAAGGATTTGCGTGATGCAATGCTTTCTTCTTTGAATGAAAAAGAAGTTTACGACCTTTTGATGAAGGCATAAACCGGCTTCTATTCATTAAAAGTCACCGGAATCCATTTTGTTCTGTCGGCGTGGTCTTGTGAGATCATGCCCCAGGTAACTTTGGCCGTGGTTTCACCAATCAGGTATTCACGGCCATTTTCCATTGTGTATGTCTGGCCTGGGGCAGGGATATCAGTTACAACCACGGCGTGAGAATATTCCTGGGAAATTAAAATCGCTGTATCTATTCCTGTATAATTTATTAGTGCACTTATCAGCATACTGCGGCTGTCACAATCATTTCCTTTTCCACAAAGTACACCAGGAAGGCTTGTAAAATCTGATTCATTTTTACTTTTAGCACGTTCATAACTAAAGGTCTGTACCCAGCTAAGAAGGGCTTGAGCATATTTTATATCTGCATCATGTGGATATGATTTTTTAAGTTCCGGGTAAAGTGCTTTGTAGATGTCTGCGGCAGACTGCTGAATTCTTCCGGCATTATCGCGGTAAATCATTCTATAATAACGCTGCCATGCTTCCTTCCAGAGTTTGTGTTTTCCGTATAAAGTCAAAACTGCATATTCAAGGTCTACAACAAATTTAGCTGCATCTTCATCACTTTTATCGACAGAAGTTTTAATCTGCTTTCCTCCAATGTTTAAGGAAATGGCTTTACGGCCTTCTGGAGGAAATGCATAACTTGTGATTATTCCCGGTGTGTTATAAAACTCATCATTTATACAAAGCGAGTTCACAGTAGATATAATAAACTGCTCGCAGGCTCTCTGCGCTTCTGGTGCATAACAGAGCAAAAGAACATAATAATTCTTTTCTCTTAATGGAGCGGTTACTGCCCAGCCAAAATAATTATCATCAAGAGTCATAGTAAAGGTGCTGATTCCGCATTCTGCTTTATTCCACAAAAATGAATCTGTATCACCTGTGGCACTAAGCTTTGTAAGATTTTTCTTGAGAACCTCTGCAGATGTTTTTGCATCCGGTTCTTCAGTTATTTTCATAACAAGGGTAACGGGGAGGTTAGGATGGGAAAAAACGTAAGACATTCCATCCTGTGTATAATCTGCAATTTCAAAGCCTTCCGGAATATCAAGTGAAAAGCCAAAATCCCTGTCTGTTATTTTTTCTGCAAAAGAAAAGCCTGAAAATAATACAAATGTGATTAAGAGAAAAAATATGCGGTGCAAGGTATTGTGAGTCATTTTATTGTAAAATCTTGTCATTTTGGAAAGCCTCCGTTATGATTATCGGATGAATATGATTCCTATTATATATGAGAATGACGAAATAATAATTATAAATAAACCGGCAGGGCTTGCTGTTCAAGGCGGGCAGGGGGTTGTTCACTCTGTAGACCGGGACTTTGCCGAGCAGGTTGGATATAAAATTTATCTTGTACATCGTCTTGATAAAGACACCGCAGGCCTTATGGTAGTTACAAAAAATCCTGTTGCTGCCGGAAAATGGACAAAACTTATCGGTTCAAAAATCGTAAAAAAAGAATATTTAGCTTTATGTGCCGGAAAAATGCCTGCAAATAAAGGTATAATTCATGAAGATATTGTGCAGCATGGAGATCAGAAGTCTGCTGTTACACATTATCAGGTAGAACAGGAAACTGATGTTGCCATTGATAATGAGGCTTCTGAAATAAAATCTGTTCATTTATCTTTAGTACGCCTGGTTCTCGAAACTGGTCGTATGCATCAGATTCGTATTCACCTTGCAAAAAACAACTGCCCGATTGCCGGAGATGACCAGCACGGAAACTTTAAGGTAAACAAGATCCTCAAAAAAGCCTGCGGTATAAAACGTCTTCAGCTTGCGGCCGTACGGCTTACTGTTCCACTTGATGGAAAAGAACGAATCTTCGAGATTCCAAATCCCTTGAATTTCTCTGCCTTCCAAAATTAATAAAATAATGCTATAATAGAAGATATGAGAAAACTTCAAAACATACTTATCACTGGTGGAGCCGGATTCATCGGTTCAAATTTCATTCATTATCTTTTTGGACAATCTTCCGCAGAAGGAAATCTTTTTAATGATGCTAATTTCACGGGTAAAATAGTAAACGTTGACTGCCTTACATATGCAGGTAACCTTGAAAGCCTTGCAGATATAGAAGCAAAGTTTGGAAGCGGAGTAGCAGAAGCAGACCGCCGATATTTCTTTGAAAAAGTTGATATCTGCGACCGCCCTCAGATTGAGCGTATTTTCAAGCAGTATGATATTGATACAGTAATTCACTTTGCTGCAGAAAGCCATGTAGACCGTTCTATTCTTGGTCCAGAAGCTTTTATGAAAACAAACGTAATGGGTACATTCACTCTGCTTGATGTTGCCCGCAATTACTGGAAGAAGGAAGACGGTAGCCTTCGTGACGATGTTCTTTTCCATCATATCTCAACTGATGAAGTTTATGGTTCTCTTGGAGAAACAGGATATTTCCGTGAGGATACACCTTATGATCCAAGAAGTCCTTATTCATCTTCAAAGGCTTCGTCTGACCACGTTGTAATGGCATATTTCCATACTTACGGTCTTCCAATCACACTTTCAAACTGTACAAATAACTATGGTCCATATCAGTTCCCGGAAAAACTTCTTCCTTTGATGATCAGCAATATCCGTGATGGAAAGAATCTTCCTGTTTACGGAAAAGGCGACAATATTCGCGACTGGATTTATGTAGAAGATCACAACCGCGCAGTATGGCTCATTGTAAACAAGGGCGTAACTGGTGAAAAATACAATATTGGCGGTGAAAATGAATGGCAGAACATCAAACTGCTTCATAAGGTAATTGAACTCACTGCAGCTCAGACTGGTAAAAAGGTTGAAGATGTTGAAAAGACAATTACTTACGTTAAAGACCGCCCTGGCCACGACAAGCGTTATGCAATTGACTGTACAAAAATTAAGACTCAGCTTGGCTGGGAAAGAAAGATGACTTTTGAAGAAGGTCTTTTGGAAACAGTTAAGTGGTATCTTAAGAACAGCGAATGGATTAATAATATCCTTAATGGTTCTTATAAACAGTGGGTTGAAAAGAACTACGCCAACCGCTAACACTGAAACTGCAGTTTTGGATTTATTGATAAAAACAAGGTAAAAAGGTAAACTAAGAATATGTTTGATGTAAAAGATACTGATTTTTTTGACATGGAAGATGAAGCTTTTGATACAATTGTAGAAAAAGACATTTCATTTACCGGTTCAATTAAAATGAAAAAAGCATTTATGATTCGTGGAAAAGTAAATGGTAAAATAGATTCAACAAGTGATCTTGTAATAGATTCTGATGCTGTTGTAAATGCTGATATTACAGCAGAACGTGTTCTTATTCGCGGTAAAGTAAAAGGAAATGTAATTGGTAATAAACTGATTTTCATTACTGCTTCAGGTGCACTTGATGGTGATATTACAACTGGTAAAGTTGTGCTCGAACCTGGCTGTATTTTTACTGGAAAATGTTCAATGGTGAGAAGCGAAAATGAAAAATAAAATAGTTTTTTGTGTTGTTTTTTTGATGTCTTTTACAGGCCTGTTTGCACAGACTACAGCTGCAAAACAGGATGCCCTTGTTTTATATCATAACGGAAAATATCGTGAAGCTGTTCAGGTTTGTGAAGAAGAGCTTGCTAATAATCCAAACCGTATTGAGTCATATGTTGTAATGTGCTGGGCTCTTGTAAAAAACAAGCAGTACGCAGAAGCAGAAGAGCGTGCATCAGAAGGTCTTGAAGTAAGTCCTTATGATTTACGACTTATTGAAGTTCTTGGTGAAGCAAAATATTATCTTGGTAAAAATACAGGTGCAATGGCACAGTTCCAGAAATATGTTGCCAGTGCTCCGGAAAGCGGTTCCAGAGTAGGTGTAGCCTATTATTACATGGGTGAAATTTTTATCCGTCAGGCACGTTATCAGCATGCAGATATTGCTCTTTCTTCTGCTGTAAAAAAAGAACCTCTTCTTGATACCTGGTGGGTAAGACTTGGTTATGCACGCGAAATGGCTGGAAATTATTACGAAGCTGTTGCTGCATATGATGAAGCATTAAGATTGAATTCTTCTTCTGTAGATGCGTCTCGCGGAAGAGAACGCGTAAACGCAAAATTACAATAGAATATCGTGAGTGAAATTCATATAGAAACACTGGGCTGCAGGCTGAATCAAATTGAAAGTGAAGCTACAGCCCGTTTTTTTACAGATGATGATTTTTCAGTAGGCATGGAAGGCCTAACTTCTTCTTCTGAAACAAATAATCAGATTCTGATTGGTATAATCAATACATGTACAGTTACTCAAAAAGCAGAGCAAAAGGCAAGACGCTTAATCCGCCTTATGCTCAAAAAATATCCACAGGCTTTAATAATTGTAACTGGCTGTTACGCTCAGATTTCTGCAAAGGAAATTGAAGCTATAGATCCAAGAATTTGTGCAATCGGCGGACAGATGAAAAGCAGACTTTCTGCAATTCCTTCATTACTTAATGATTTCAAAAACAAAAACAAATGGAATGCTGTTGATTTTGCAGAAGTTATTAAGAATAACGTTACTTCGCAGCCTCAGGTAAAACCAGGCTTCCCGGAAGATTCATTTAAATTATCTGCCTCTTCATTTCTTTCTCACAGCAGAGCAAGCCTTAAGATTCAGGACGGCTGTAATAATAACTGTGCTTTTTGTGCCATTCATATTGCACGAGGTCACAGCGTTTCTCTTGATGTACAGTCTGCTATTGATCGTGTTCGTGAGCTTGAAGAAAAAGGGCATGATGAAGTAGTTCTTACTTCGGTAAACATAGGACAATACAAAGCTCAGTACAAAGGTGAATATTACAACTTTACAGAGCTTCTGGCTTTGCTACTTGCGAATACCAAAAAGATACATTTTAGAATTTCAAGTTTGTATCCAGATGTTGTAGATGAAAAATTCTGCAGAGTAATTTCAGATGAAAGGGTACAGCCTCATTTTCATATTTCAGTTCAGAGCGGAAGTTCAAAAATTCTTGAAGCAATGAACCGACCATACAGTGCTAAGTCTGTATTGGATGCCTGCAACAGATTAAAGAAAGCAAAGAAAAATCCATTCCTTGCATGTGATATTATTACAGGTTTTCCAGGCGAAACAGACGAAGACTTTGAACAGACAATGAAGCTTTGTAATGAGTGTGATTTTGCCTGGGTACATGCTTTTCCATATTCAGAAAGACCTGGTACAGCCGCTGCAGTTATGAAAAATAAGGTTCCGCAGTCAGTTTCAGGAGAACGAGCAAAAAGAATTACTGAATGGGCTGTTGCACAGAAAATTAAATATGTAGAAAGCTTTATAGATACAGAACATGAAGCTGTTCTTGAAACTGTAAAAAGACCGTTAGCTCTTGCAGCCGGCGGAAAGTCTGGAAGAATAATCTATCACGCCGTAACAGATAATTTTATCCACTGCGAAATAATCTCAGAAAATCAGATGCCTGCAAATCAAATGGTAAAAATAAAAATCACAGGCGTCCTCTCCGAAAGAATCAAAAAAGGCGGTGACATAGAAGCCGCTGCAATGTTTATTTAATTCCAAAAAATTACAGAGCGAGGCGACAACCGAAGGAATTCGGTGATAAGAAATCTGTGGTTAAATAAAAAAGACTCTCGATATTGAGAGTCTTTTATCGGGCAAGAGGGATTTGAACCCCCGACATCCTGGTCCCAAACGGCATATATGTTCTATTTGTTATGTTTTGTCACTATTTACTGCCTAAAACATACCTTTTAAGGCTTTTTATGTCAATGTTTTGGTGGGGATTGTTGAAAACATTAACAATTTATTAACAATGATTTATTTCTTTTCATTCTGATTTATTTGTTCATTAAAATACAAAATTGCAATATGCTCTAAAATATCTTTTTTATCTTTTCCTAAACATGAGAATGTTCTATAGAAATTAGCATCTTCACTTTCTTTATTACCAAAATATTTTTCTGTATATTCTGCTTTTGAGATATGAGCCCCTGTAATTAAATATTGTACACTCTCTCCTAATCTATCTGCAATTTTTGTAATTTTTGTAATATCAATATTCTGGCGGTGATCTCTCCAGTCATTTAACTCATATGGTTTTACAATATCCTTAATACGTTCATAGAATCCAGGCATCCAAGATCCTTCCAGTTTTGGGTTATCTTTTTTTAATAAGGCTTCAATCCTATCAACTATACGATATGGTTCTGTTGGACTCAAAGTATCTTGTTCATTTATTCCCGTTAATAACCAATCTAATGAAACATTTAATTCTTCTTTTATCAAAAATAAAACATCAGCAGAAGGTAAACTACCAGCTTTCCATTTAGATAAGTTTTGTCTAGTTATGCCTATCTTATCGTAAAAATCATTGGTCTTTATTCCGTGAAGTTCTATCATTTGTATAATTCGTTTATAAATATCGGTTCCATTAATTTCCATACATTTAGTATACATCATATAACAAAAAATATTAACAAAAAAATAAGAAACTATTTTCTATTTTGTTGTAGAATTTTGTTGCTTTAAAACAATAATGACGTTATAGTATTAATAACAAAAGATATACAAGGTTATCGCCGGATGATAAGGGGCAGTCTCATTACCAGCTACGTCGACTGCAAGTCATCATATAAATTATTAAAGGAGGTCATCAATGAATGATGAACTAATTATTTCTCGAATTAACGAACTAGAGTCTCTCATTCTGAAATTAAGTCGAGATTTAAAAGAATCAACGCCCAAGAGCAACGATTCTTTATCTAAACAACGTTTCTTTAGTCTCAAAGAGGCGGTCGAGTTAAAGTATGGAAACTCGCAAAGTTATACGACGATTTCCACCAATTATGCACTTATTCCGTGTGGGAATACAAATTATGAAATTGTGGGTGGTGTCCGTAGATGGAAGTCTGAATTAATTCTGGAATGGCTTAATGTAACAGACAAAGATATTATTCCATATTTAGAAAAATATCATGTACCACTTACAGGTCGTATAGGTGAAAAATACTTAAAGAAATACGGAAAAAAGGAGGAATCTGTATGAGTAGAAACAAAAAAGTGCCTCTGAATTGTAGTTCAGAGGACACAAGCAAAATGTTTATGATTGCCGTCAAAAACATAAATGCAATTTCTTTATACACCAAAAATTGTCTTATTTCTAGTCATGGTCTAAAGCATTGCATTTCTAATCGAATAACAAGGAGTGCAGAATGGCTAGATGTAGAATGATTAATAAAGCACTTATAAGTAGGGATTGCTTTCTACAATTATCATGCGCTACTCAACTGCTTTATTTCCATTTGTGTCTTAATGCAGATGACGATGGTTTTGTAGATAATGTAATTACTCTTATCCGACAATTACCAGTTGGAAGTGAAGATCTTAAAACATTAATTGAGAAAGGTTATGTATTAATATTGGATGATTATCTATACGTAATTACTCATTGGCGTCAGCATAATAGAATCGATAAGAACCATTATGTTCCAACTACTTATATTGACTACCTGAAGAAAATTTTTATCGATGATACAAAGGCTTATACACTTAGTGGAAAAGGAATTAATCTTTTTGATTATCAGTTTAAGCGTGGTTTCATTGCTGGATTACCCTCTTCGGATATAACAACTATCGAAGATAATTTAAAAAAAAACTGAACTCGAATAGTATTCAAAATGAGCTCAAAATGAGTGCAAAATGTGCTCAAAATGAGCTCAAAATGAGTGCAAAATGCGCTCAAAATGAGCTCGAAATGAGTGCAAAATGTGCTCAAAATGAGCTCGAAATGAGTGCAAAATGTGCTCAAAATGAGCTCGAAATGAGTGCAAAATGCGCTCAAAATGCGCCACAGAATAGTATAGATAAGGATAGTATAGATAAGGAAAGTAAAGGTAAGTTAAGTCAAGCGAAAATGACATTACGTTACTTCTTAGATACTCATAATTTAAGTTCTATAGATGATCGTTTTGAACGGAAATTGACACACTTCTTTTATGAAAAAAACAAAGATATATCGGACCAACTAAATTATTGTGAATATGTCTATAAATATATAAACATAACCCACAGTATTGTAGATGCAAAACTTTTCTTTTACTTATGTTTTCGACCAGATGTTTTACTTCGATTTTTTAACAGTCGGAATAATACAAAAAGTACAGAAGAAAACTCCTTATCACATTGGCCGAAACGTTGTCCAATATGTAATGAATATCATGATCTTACAGGTTGTGATGATGTCTGTCCTCTAGATATGTCAAAAGGAGATTTTTCTGAGATTGAATTAGAAAATGCACAGAAAACAATTGATAAACATTGGGAATTTGTAGGATTAAACTTTTCTCAATTTTTACAAAAATCAAAAACACAAGGAGCAAATCTATGAAACATGTAATATTTTTAAGTCTTTTCAAAAAATATAAAGAAGGAGACATAATCAAAATCAATCCGGCTGAAATCAAGAAGATTCCAGAATTACAAAATGTATTTAGAATTGATATGGATGTTAAAAATCGAATAAAAGATGACATGCGTATCAATGGATTTTCCAAAGCCCACCCTGTCCATATATTTAAATGGATCATTGATGAAAAAGAAGTTTTTGTGCTTTGCGACGGATACACTCGTTTCACAGCCGCCAAGGAATTGGAGCTGGATTTTATATATGCGCAGATACATAACTTCAAGAGTATAGACGAAGCTGTACTCTACTCCATGAAGGAACAATTTAATAGGAGGAACTGTGTGGACTCTCAACTTTTAAAAACCTATGAACTTCTTCGACAACAAGAAATTGATGGGCATAAGCTAACTGCTGCAGAAATGAGCGAAAGACTTCAAAAGTCAAAACGCCATATCTTCAAACTTCAAGAAGTTTTTTCTAAGTCTACTAAAGAACAACTCAATAAAATTCGCAATGGAGAAGCTTCGATAAACCAAGTCTACAACGAAATAAAAAAACAAGAAATTAAAGAAACAGAAAAACATGATGAAGAACTTTTGAAAGCTGAAAAAAAACAAACTGAAATTGGTGCCGCAAACCTTATTGAGGATCCTACAGAAACAGAGTTAGAACAAACTGTTCAGCCCGAAACAAATGAAGTAAATCTTCCCGAATGTCAATCTGAAATAACAAATCAAATTACAATAAAAGAAGATATTCAAACTAATCAACAGAAATTGCCTGCAAATGCAGATGTGGCTAAGCGAAAAGATACAAGTTTTTCTAAACATCTTTCCGATAAACAGATTCTACTCATTGGTGCAAAGTATGCTCTTATAGAAAAAGCAAAAGGAAAATCAGTTGCAGAGATTCTTGATACTAATGCTTTTCCAGATTCAGTAAAAGCAACTGATATTACTTTCGACGACACAGTAATTGATATATTAGAAGCTATGTAATTCATTAACATATAAACGGTGAAATATTACTTCGCCGTTTATATGTTGAATTGAAAAACTTGTAATCAGCTTCCAAACTCTCTCCGTATAGTTTCAGAATATATCAAGTTTATAGGAGTTCAGGTTAGTAAAAAAGTACGAATCTGATAAAAGTGCAACCTTGCACTATGAGAAAAATCAATAAATTTAGGAACTTGGCAAGTTTATATCTAAAAGTATATGAAAATTGAGTTTTTATGTACTAACAGCAAGATAAAGGTCGTATACATAGACTTTATAAGTCTAGCGTATATGCGAGACTTATGCCGTAGACAAACGGAGGGTATGTTTACAGTACAGGTCATAAGTTCAGCATTTATCCAATACTTATGGCGTATACAGATTTTATAACTAATAGAGGTGTTTATTATGATCATGACTAAAAAGAAAAAAATAATAAAAAAGAATTTAATTTCCTTTATGGATTATTACTTAAAAAAAAATAATGTCAAATTGAGTAAAAATGAAATTTTAATTCCAGTTGTTAATGCTTTTATTTATAGCATTAATTATTGTCTTGAGAGAGGTATTGAAATTGAAATACGTGGGTTTGGAAAATTCATCATTAAAGATATAAAAAAAGATAAATGTATTATAGGCGGTAAAGAATATCAAATTAAGAATAAGAAGAAAGTTATTTTTAATTGGAGCAAAAAAACCGGAATAATTAGCAAAAGACAACCAAACTCAACAGATAATTCAAATCCTAACACAAAATAAAAAGTGCAAGGTTGCACAAAATATTTCAAGAAGTTTTTTCTTTTATTTTTCTTGTGCAACCTTGCATCTTAAAACATTGACAATGTATTTTTCACAGTCTACTATTGTAGATAGAAAAAGATTCTTTATAGGAGCTATAAAATGACAAATGAAAATCCTTTGAAAAAAGTTTTACAAACAAGAGAAGATGTAAAATACTGTGTAAAGCATAAGGATGAATACTTAAATGAACCTGCTCTTCAGGATTTAGTTTTTGTAAAGATTCTTCAAATTGCAGCTAAGTATAATTTAAGTGATGAAGATACTGAAGCAATTATATTAAATGCATTATTTATGGCAAATAATATGAGCTTACAAAATGAGTTAAACAAATAAAATGTTTGTTCGACAAACATTTCTTGCAAATATGCTTGGTTATTTATATGAGTGCAACCTTGCACTTTTGGCTATAACACTCTTTTCTGTTTCTTATGCCAATGGTGCTTGGCAGAACGTAGCCTTTTGACGTTTGTCTTACAGTTTCCTCGCTGTATGTTAATTTACAATAAATCATCCAAAAAAACTATTGCAAAAAAACAGCTGTATGGTATTGGAATAAATTCACCGTCTCTTGCCACAGTCAGGGTGCAGTCTTTACCCTGTAATCTCATGCTTACAGTGTAAGACTGAACACTATTAACCATGTGTTTGAATGTGTGAAGATATGATTAATAACCGATAGGATTTTTTCTAACTTTATGATACATTATAAAAATCTTAGGGGCTGTAGCTCACCTGGTAGAGCGCTACAATGGCATTGTATAGGTAGTCGTTTCAAGTCCGATCAGCTCCACTTTTTATTTTTTTTGTATAATATGTAATTCTTTTTAAATTTGTAATTTTTACATATTGTTGTAATGTTAGTTTTAATGAATCTCCAAAAAGAGATTCCAAATTATTGTATTTTTCATATTTCAGAAATGAAAGTACAGTTTTATCATAATATTTCATAAACAGTAAGTTTCCGTTACAAATTCTCTTCCAAAAATCTTCTGATTTTAAAATTGGTATATTATTTAAATTAATTTGTATATTTGTGTCATATTTTTGGAAAATTTCAAAAATTAGAAAAACACAATGATCTTTATAAACATTTAAATATTGTTCTAATTCTTTATATAAATTATGTTTTAATAGTAAAGCAACAAAAACATTTGCAGAAGAATATGATAAGCTTTTTTTACTTTCAATAATATTTGAAATAAATAATTGTGACATTTGAATACACATATTATCAGATATACATTTTTTTATAATTTCATTATTACCTGTTGTAAGCAAATATATAAAAGTTTCATGAATTTTTACAATATTTGATCCAATTAATATATGTAGTATTAGTGTTTCAAAGGTTTCTCTATCTAAACTATCTAGAATTGGTTTTATAAGAAATTTATACCAATCTTTGTATTCTGGTTTATCATTAAAAAATATTAAAATTCCAAGCAAAATATTTTTCAATGGGTCTAAGTTATAATCTAAATATTTCCAACAGAATAATAAGTATTCAATTTTTCTAGATATTATATTATTGTCTTTTTTATAATATTTATTTAAGTAATTTAATATTTTATTTTCATTGTCAGCTGTAACAAATTCTATTATTTTTTGTGTATTTTCCAGCTGATAATCTATTTTTCCAAAGTAAAAATCAAACCAATCTTCAGTCCTTATTAAATTTCTCATAAAGGCATCTAAATCAACATAAGTGTTATCAACACCACAATTTAAATCAAAATCCGGGAATAAACAGCTTAATACATCTTTTGCATAATTAGTTCCACAAGTGATATTTTTTAATTTACTATCAAAATATTCTTTATTTTTCTGCTTATTATCATCTGATATTCCAGAATCAAAGCTAGTTAATATTTTTTTGTTTTCTTTTATAAAAATATAAAAATCAGGATAAAATAATTGAAAAAAAAGAATAACTAAGTAGTCAACAAAATTTACATAATACTCATTTCGTTTATAACTTGTTTTATATTGATTAATTAATAAAATAAGTTTTCTTGGTGTATTAATTTTATTCCTAAAACATTTTTTGTATACTAAATCAAAATAGTATTTTTCATATTCAAATTTTTCATTTCCAATGAAATCTCTAATTTCATTATAAATTATTTTTTCAAAATCATAATTATTTATTATTGGAATAGGTCGTTCCAGTTGAATAAATTTTTCTAAATAATTATAAGCTTTATTTGTGTCTTGATATTTATAGTGAGAATTTATTGCACTTATAACGTGATTTTTATCCATTGAGATTAAATAGATTATTTTTGGAAAATCTGCTATTTCTTTAATTAATTTTAATACTATACATATTTCTTCGTCTGTTAATCTATCTAAATCATCAATACAGATTACAATTTTTTTACCTTTATAATTATTTTCTAAATAATTAATTATTTCATTTTTTATATCAAAAATTGATTTTTTATTAAAAAAATTTGAACATAGTTTTTGAAAAAAATCAATTATAAAATTTTTTTTTGAAATATATTTTATACCTTCTATTATTAAAGAATAATATTCTTCTATCATTCTTCTTATCTTAAGATTTTTATCTTCTTTGTATAAACAATTTTGTAAAGTTATAAAATATGATTTTAGTAAAGTCTGTTTATCAATAATATTCCAAGGGGAAAAATCTATTATAGAAAAATCTGATTCATTACCCTTTTTTACACATTTTTCTTTTAGAAAATTTATTATTGTAGACTTTCCAGATCCCCAGTCTCCGTTTAAAGAAACTACAAAACCTCTGTCTGGATGAATATTATTTAATAAATCATAAAGGGATTCTACAAAATTTGAAAAATTAAATAGATCATCTTCGATATAGTTTCTTGGTGTATTTTGAATTAATTGTTCTGCCATTTTTTACTTTCCATATTATAATTATTCAGAAAGATCTGAACTTTCTTTGCCTGTAGTTTCTTTTTTTTCCTTAAACACAGAATACATTTCTTCAATTTTTGTATTTAGTTCTTTAATTTCAGATTCAGTTAAAATGTTTTCTTCTATCTTTTTATTTATAATTTGAATTTGCATTGATTTATTAAAAATGTAAAATAATACATCAGCAAATATAGCAATAATAAATAAAAAAAATATACAAATTATAACTTTAGAAACAGTAATTCTTTTTCTATCGTCTTTTTTTATTGTTTCTTTTGTTATATTTATTATATCTTTTGTGCTAACTTTATCATCTAATAATTTATCAATTTTTTTTTCAAGATTAGTAAGATGTTCATCTAATTGTTTATAATTTATATTTTCCTCAATTGATAAATAGTTGTTATCTTGTTCATTTGTTACATTAAGTTTTTTTTCTTCTTTTTTCATATTTACCTCTTTATTTAATTCATATTATTTATTTTTATTATTAAATCATTTTCAAATTTTAAAATTTCATTCAATAATTTATCTAACTGAGTTTTTATAGCGTCTTCGTCAATCTCTTCAATATCTTTTATACGACCTGTTGAGAAATGTGTTCGCCATTGCCAGTTTTCTTTTTGCATTTTTGAAGGACTAATTTTATTTATTTTTTCAAATAATTCTTTTTGTTCAGGAGTTGCATTATCTGAATTTAAAACAAACTTCATAGAAATTTCTTTTCCTTCACTATTTTGTATTTCATAAAAATAATGATTTTTTGACTTCCAGCCACTATTAGGTTTTTCAGATTCTGGAATCAATTTATCCATTTTCTCTGTTCTAAAACGAGATATAGATTTAGTTGTAAAATCTCTACAGAAAATTATTTTATTTTCAGCTTCTTTTTCTGCAGCCCATTTTGTTATTATTTCAAATAAACCAGAGGCTTTGTCAGGTCTATTTTCATATATTAAGTCTAAAGCTTTCTGATGCTTAAAATAAATATCTCTACATATTTTTGCTAATTCTTCGTCTTTCAAAATATCCCTCTTTATGATTTCAATGTAATTTTCAACAAGTATCTTAATATCAGAAGATACTTCCAACTGATTTTTATTTTTTTCAATAATATCAAGTACATCCTGGTATGACATTGGTATCCAATATTCTGGTTCACTAGATTCAATTCCATTTGGAGAAAGAAAAATATAGTACTGTTTATAACTTGGATAATGCTCTTCAATTATTTTTCTATATCTATTTAATTGATCATCGTGTTCTCCTGAATCAATTTTATTTTCAATACATAAAATAAATTTTGATTCATCTGAAATAGCAAGCATATCTATATTATGCCATTCTCTTTGAATAATAAAATCATGATAATCCATTAAAAGGGTCGAGAAAATATCTTCATCATCAGAATTATTCTTTATTACAAACTGTACAAAACCTTTTAATATTTTATCTCCGAATCCATGATTTTCATCAGGATTAAGAAACCAAGCTAACATATTACTATGACGTATTTCAGTTCTTGAAATTTTCAAAACATCAAAAAGATTAAACTTTTCGGACCATTTCGAAAGAGCTTCTAAACAATCTATATCAAGGAGAAATTCTTTTATTGCTGTTTCATTATCTTTATTCATCTCATCTCCATAATTATTTTAATTTATATATATAATTAATTAATAATCCATTATCTCTAACTTCGTCTGTTAATAATTCTTCTCTTAAAATTTTTGTATTAATAATTTTCTTAAAAATAGTATTGTCAGGGTAAGAACTAATATCATATGCGATAAATATTTTTTGTTCTAATGTTAATTGTGAAAAATAAACTGTTAAACCTTCTGGATAATTAATTAAATGTTTTATTGTATATCTACTTGTATTCAAGAAACTATAAAACGAATAAGGAAATGTTATTTTTGAATCTTTCTTTATTGTTAGTAGTTCATTAATTAATTTAGGATTATATGGAAGATTACATCTCTGAATAATATCAAAGTTATTACTAATTGAAGATGTGTCTATTAATGTTTTTTCTTTATCTCCTTCATCGTTTATTATATCAAATGTTTTTAATACAGCATTTTTTATACTTTGCATTTTCCAATTATCTGATAATTCATTATCAAAGGTATTAGCGTCTATTGATTTATCTGTTTTTCTCGAAATTTGATAACCAAAACAAATATATTCTTGAATATCTTTTTCACAATTAGCTAATTTTTGATTTGTTAAATAATTAAACACTGTGTAATTTAAATAACAATCAACAATATTTTTATTATAATTCATAAATACTTCATCAACCGGTGATTCTGTATAACCGCCACTGACAAAATGCTTTGTAATCATGTCATTTTGCCTAAATAAGAATTCAATAAATTGATTTGTTTTCTTTTCATAAGAATCACTTTTTCTATCTAATAAAAGAATAAATAAGGTAATAGCACTTATTCCAGTACCTAAGGAAGCACCCCATACATAAGAAAAGGTATTCCATGTTTCCTTGTCACTTGAAAGAGTATTTCCATGAAATGGAATAAAATACAAAACAGCTGGTAATAAAATAATACCAATTAATATGCAAAATAAAATCTTTAATATACGTTTCATTTTTTTATACCTTTTTTTATACTCCAAAATATCTCTCAAAGAATTCCGTTAATCTTTGAATTACAGTTTTCTTAACTTCACTTCGATTTCCACCACCAAAACGTGATGTAGGCGGAAGAATCTTATCGATATCAATTCCTGTTGTTCGCAATGTTCCATCACGGAAAGCATTTTCAATAAAGACTTTTGTTTCTTCAGGTTTAAGTTTTAATTCTTCTGTGATGGCAGCAAGTTCTTCAACCTTCTTTTTCTTGATGTATTCCAGCCAGTCTTTCTGAATATCTGTGGATGTATTGATTTTTGAAATGAAGTCTTCAATAAGGTCCTTCTTACTTCTAAGCTCAATACTTCCGCCGATTGCTTTTCGGATGTCCACAAGAATAGTTGCATCCTGGCAATTTGATTCATGGTATTTTGCTACGAGCATAAGAATGTAATCAATGTTGATGTCGACCTGTTTAATGAGCTCCATTTCAAAGACGATATCATCGTTGATGTTTTCTTTTTCGGCTTCTTCACCTGGTCTGATTTCTGAGTGAATATCAAGATAATGGCTCTGGTAATCCTGCAGGTCATTTATCGGTAGTAGGTTATCGCCCTCAAACTGATCGAATGTTGTAAGGATATTTCGCATGCGAAGAATCGCACCATAAAGCATTACGAACTCTTTCTTTGCTTCCTGTGTAATTACACTTTCTCTGAATGAATCCAGAGGGAACTTAGTAAGAAGTTCATCAACAAGTTCTGTATATCCTTTGTGGTATTTATTCTTTTCATCAGTAAAGCCGTTGTAGTAATCATCAAAGCTGCGTAAGAGAATTGTTCCCTTTGCATCTTTATCGCCAAAGAGGGCAATGGCTTCGTCTGTCTGTTCTGACAAATCTCTAAAGCAGACAATGTTTCCAAAGGTTTTGATTGAATTCAAAATACGGTTAGTACGGCTGTATGCCTGAATAAGTCCGTGCATTTTGAGGTTCTTATCTACCCAAAGAGTATTCAAGGTTGTTGCATCAAAACCTGTAAGGAACATATTTACAACAATCAGAATATCAAGTTCTTTATTCTTCATTCGGAGAGAAACATCTTTGTAGTAGTTCTGGAACTTGTCTGCAGATGTATCATAATCAGTTTTGAAATAAGCATTGTAATCTTTAATTGCACTTTCAAGATAGTCACGACTTACAACATCAAGTCCGCTTGTATCATCTGAGTTTTCGTCATCAACAAAACCGTTTTCATCTTCAGCTTCGTTTGCTCCAAAGCTGTAAATCATTCCAACTTTGAGGTCTACTTCTGGATGTTCTGCAAACTGTCGTTTGAATTCATTGTAATATTTGATTGCAGTTTCAATGGACTGAACGCAGAACATTGAGTTAAAGCCAGATAGATGTTTCAGAGATTTTTCTTCCTGGACGCTGTTTCTGTCGCGGGCTTTTGCAACTTCTTTAATATTTGTAAGTGCTCTGAAGTCATATTTCCCGCTGTTGGTATTTCGTTTTGTTTTCTGATCAAAGTGTTCAATGATGTATGAAACAACCTGTTCTATACGTTCCTTTGCAGAAAGAGCATTTTCCTTATCAATGGCCGCAACATCTTTATCTTTGATTCCATCCTTCATTTTGATTGTCTTAATATAATCAATACGGAATGGAAGAACGTTATGGTCGTTAATTGCATCAACAATTGTGTATGTATGAAGCTTTTCACCGAATGCCTGGTCTGTAGTTCTAATACCGCCAGCTCCATTTGCACCTGCATTTTTCTGGAATATTGGAGTTCCTGTAAAACCGAACAGATGGAATTTCTTAAAGTTCTTAACAATTTCCTTGTGAAGTTCCCCGAACTGTGAGCGGTGACATTCATCAAAGATCATTACAAGATGTTTCTGGAAAATCGAATGTCCTTTATTACTCTTAATAAAAATTCCAAGTTTTTGAATTGTTGTAATAATGATTTTACAGTTATCATCTTCCAGTTGTTTTTTAAGAACAGCTACAGACTTATTTGAATTGGCAGCATCTTTTTGGAAGCGGTCATATTCCTTCATTGTCTGATAGTCCAGGTCTTTACGGTCAACAACAAACAAAACTTTATCTATGCAATCAAGCATACTTGCAAGAATTGCGGTTTTAAAAGATGTAAGAGTTTTACCAGAACCTGTTGTATGCCAGACAAATCCGCCTGCTTCTATAGTTCCTTCTTTATGATAATTTGTTGAAATAATAATCTTGTTCAATATTCTTTCAGTAGCCGCAATCTGATATGGTCGCATTACCAAAAGATTATGAGAAGTATCAAACACACAATACTTTGTAAGAATATTTAAGATAGTATGCTTTGCCAGGAAAGTGCGGGCGAAATCTTCAAGGTCATTAATAATCTTATTGTTTGCATCTGCCCAGTAAGAAGTAAACTCATAAGAGTTACTTGTCTTTTTGCCACTACCTTTTTTTGTAGAGACTTCTTTAATATGATTTTCGCGTGTAGTATTAGAAAAATATTTTGTATTAGTTCCATTAGAAATTACAAAAATTTGTATAAACTGAAACAGTCCAGCACCAGCCCAGAAGCTGTCACGCTGATATCGTTTTATCTGATTAAAAGCTTCACGTATATTAACACCACGCCGCTTTAATTCACAGTGAACAAGTGGAAGACCGTTTACAAGAATTGTAACATCATAACGGTTGGCATAGCGGCCACCTTCCGGAGTAAATTGATTTATAACCTGCAGAGAATTGTTATGAATATTTTCTTTGTCTAAAAGGTAAATGTTTTTTGTAGAGCCATCATCACGTCCAAGAACCTTTATATAATCACTTTGAATTGTAAAAGTCTTTTCTTCAATTCCTTCATTTTGATTTGCAAGATACTGTCCGTAAAAGCGAAGCCATTCAGTTTCACTAAAAGTTATGTGATTAAGTTTTTCAAGTTTTACCTTTAAATTTTCTACAAGCTCATCTTCTGTTTTTATTTCAAGATACTCATAGCCCTGTTCAACAAGATCCTGAATAAATGTTTTTTCAAGTTCTGCTTCGCTCTGGTAATCTGCACGACGTTTTCTTATTGGAGTATATTCTGTAACAACAGTAGCTTCGTTGGTTTCTAAGACTATGTTATACATTTTCGCTCTCCTCATTATTGAATAATTCAGGTGAAAGCATTGAAATTAAAATTAAATATGGTTGTTGTTCTTCTTCAGACATAGTGTAAGATAAAACTAATTTAATAAAATTAAATAAACATCTTCGGGTAATACGAATTAAAAAAGCATATGGAATTGGGAAAAAGTGATCTTCAGCATTTGATATTTCAATCAAAGAATATGGTGATGCATGAATATAATTGCAAGTTAGTCGGTAGTAATCTAATAATATTGGAGATTTCAATCTTTCAATAAGTTTTGTTCCATTCATTTTTTCTTCTGAACACCAGCCATAAGGAATATAATAAAAACTATTATCAGGAATTTTTTCCCCATATTCATTTATTAATTCTGGAGTAAGGGGAAGTTTCCTATCAAGTAATTGCTGATAGTATCCAAAATCCATAAATCTTTTTGCTTCGTTATCACCTTTATCAAGTATATATTTAGTTATTGCAAAAGATTCCATAAACAAACGTACATTAGAAATTGCAGAAAGGCCAACATTATTAGATAACAAAAATAGAGTTTCTTTTGTTTGCATAAGAAATCTTCCAAGCATTTTACCTAATATAATTCCACATTTATCGTCTTTCTTGATTTTAGGTAAAATTATTTCATCCCATAAATCTTTTGCAAAATCAATTAACAGAATGATTTCATCGTAATCATGATATTGCTTCTGTTTCTTAGTTAGCCTTAATTCATTACTTTTGAATGTTACAAGAAATTTATCTAATTTCTTCAAAAGCAGTTCTTTTGAATCTTCATAATTGCTAACTTTATTTGTTATATCTATCAATGCTTGGAAGACAGCCATACTTATCCCTCTTTACGATTAAAAGTTAAAAGCTTATCTCGATAATATTCGTACTGCTTATGACGTGCTTCGATTTCTGCAGGAAGACCGGTGGTGATGTCGTTACAGATAGAATCGAAGCGGTTGAGGATCGAGACAATGCGTTGTTGTTCTTCTAGAGTAGGTACAGGTATTTTTACTTTTTGTAAATCACTAATATGTAAAGCTACATTTGCACCACCTTTCATCAATGGTGTTAAAAGAATATCTTTCATATAAAATAAGTAATACTGTAAATATTTTGCATTCAAAATTTTTTCATCTTTTGGAATCATGGCACATAAAATATTTCCTAATGCAAATTTTCCTTCTTGATAAAATATTCTACTAATTTGTGCCACTCCATGACCTCTTGCAGATACTAAAGAAAGACAAACGGCCTTACAATCAAATTGATAATCTATACAAGAACTTCTTTTATCGGTAGTTACAACCAATGGGTATTCTCCAGGAATTGCTTTCTGAATTGGAGTTTTTCCTTTTTCAATATTGCAAAGTTCTTGCAGTTCAAATAATTTTTCTTTCTTTATATTAAGTAATTGTTGTTTTGCCCATTCGTACTGTTTGCGACGAACTTCTAATTCTGTTTCTAACTCTGTTTTTAGCGTAATGAATTTATCAAGGATACGGACAATTTCATTCTGCACTTCAAGAGGGGGAACAGGGATTTCATATTTTGAAATTGAATCAGATGAAACGGAACAAATTTTTCCTTCTGCTACATATTTTTTAAGAAATTGATGGTATTCATGTGTCCTAAAAATATAAGAAAGATATACAGGATTTTGTTTATGTCGATAAATATAACAAGCGTCATGGATTGCTACTTTTTCATCACCTAACCATGCAACAGCAATTCCGATATCTATTTTGTTTTCACCAGCTGCAACAATGATAACATCATTTTTTTCCGCATAGCGAAGTTTTGTTGTTATTTCAGAGTTTATATGAGTTTTTACTTCTTTTGCATAAACTCCATAATGCGTATATAACTCACCATAGTGTATACACGGTATACCATCTTCTCTATCATCAGCATGAACAAATCTTCTGCCTCTTTCAAATGTACCGATATCACCAAGTGTTTTGTATTCCACACCATTTGGGCAAAGCTCTTTTATTAAATCATCAAGTTTACTCATTAACCTTCAATCTCCCTGATGATTTTATCTATCTCTGTTCGGAGTATATTTTCCTTTGCAACAATTTCATCAATCTTTTTATTCAAAATTTGAATATCGATTACTTCTCTTGTATCTTCTGCTTCTACATAACTTGAAACAGTCAGATTATATTCATTCTGAGCAATTTCGGAATTATCTACAAGTCGGCTCACGTAATCAATTTTATCTTTTCGTTCTGTAAAAACTTTCAGGATATTATCAATATTCTGCGCAGTAAGCTTATTTGAATTCGGAGCCTTTACACATTCTTTTGATGCATCAATAAAGAGAGTTTTGTTTTCGGCTTTTCCTTTTTTAAGAACCATAATACAGGTTGCAATAGTTGTCCCAAAGAAAAGATTTTCCGGCAGCTGTATGATACAGTCTATGTAGTTGTTATCAATAAGATACTTTCTGATTTTCTGTTCTGCACCGCCACGGTACATAATGCCAGGGAAACAAACAATAGCCGCAGTTCCGTTTGTTGCAAGCCAGCTTAAAGAATGCATGATAAATGCAAGGTCTGCTTTTCCTTTTGGAGCAAGAACTCCTGCAGGACTAAAGCGCTGGTCGTTTATAAGAATAGGATTATCATCACCTTCCCACTTAATTGAGTAAGGCGGATTCGAAACGATAGCCTCGAAAGGTTCATCATCCCAGTGTTTTGGATCTGTTAATGTGTCTCCAAGTTTGATGTTGAACTTATCATAACTTACATCGTGCAGGAACATATTGATTCGGCAGAGGTTGTAAGTTGTTATATTTATTTCCTGGCCATAAAAGCCAAGACGAACATTGTCTGCACCCAAGATTTTTGCAAACTTCAAAAGAAGAGAGCCTGAACCACAGGCTGGGTCGTAAACTTTGTTTACAGTCTTTTTACCAACAATTGTGATTTTTGTAAGAAGCTCAGAAACTTCCTGAGGTGTGTAATATTCACCACCAGACTTTCCTGCATTGGAAGCATACATACCCATAAGGTATTCGTAAGCATCACCAAAGGCATCAATAGAATTATCTGAATAATCTGAGTTTCCAAGATTCATGCTTGCAATACCGTTCATAAGTTTTACAAGCATTTCGTTTCGCTTATCTACTGTTGCACCAAGCTTGTTTGAGTTTACATCGATATCATCAAAAAGGCCTTTGAAATCATCTTCACTTTCTGTACCTGTTGCAGAGGCTTCTATTTCCTTAAAGATTTTTTCGAGCTTTTCGTTAAGGTCTTTTTTATCTTTATTTGCTCTTTCAAGAACGTTTCCAAAAAGCTTTGAAGGAAGAATAAAGAATCCTTTTTCTTTTACAATATCATCTTTTGCTGTAAGAGCTTCTTTATCTGAAAGCTTTGCATAACTAAAAACTTTGTTGCCTGCTTCAATTTCGCCTTTAGAAATATAGCGGTCAAGGTTTTCTGAAATATATCTGTAAAAGAGCATTCCAAGAACATACTGCTTAAAATCCCAGCCATCTACGCTGCCACGAAGGTCGTTTGCAATTCCCCAGATTGTACGGTGGAGTTCTGCTCTTTCCGTTTCTTTTTTGTTATCCATTTATTGCCTCAAAACAATTATTTGAAATTATATAATTTTGTTGTTTATTAGATTGAACCTATAATGCTATTAAGCTGCTGTTTTACTTCGTTCAATTTCTTTTCTGCAGGATGCTCGGGCTTTCCTGAAACCAACTGATCCACAGTTGTATTCAATTCCTTTGAAATCTTATAAGCAATATCAACAGGTGGCTGCACTTTCTTAGATACCCAACCTCTAAAAGTATTGATAGAAATACCTATTGCATCACAAAGCTCAATCTGAGTCATATTGTTTTTTTGCAACTCATTTAAAACATTATTCATGAAATCCATATAAATCTATTTTAACACATAAATATATTTATTTCGACATTTTTTTACTTGACAACATATCTATATGGATAGTATTTTATAATTAACATATCTAATTGGATATTATTATTATAATTTTATGTCCAAATAGAATACAAAAGGAGAAAAAATCATGAAGAATCAATCTACTACAATTACTTTTAGAATCTCAGAAGACATTAAAAATGAGTTTTGGAAATTTGCACTTGTAAATCATACAACCCCAAAAGCACTATTAACTGATTATATTTGTGAGTTATTAAACATAACAATTGAAAATCAAACAAAAAGAATTGCTTGTGAATTTTGCGGACGCCATTTTTTTACAAATAATAATATAAGAAAATTTTGTAGTGCCGAATGTCGAAAGAATTATAACACAGCACTTAGAAAAGCCTGGGCTCATAATAACCGAGCAAAGAATGAACAACTATTAACACCTAAAGATGTACTTGAACTTCGTAAAGAGACAAAGTGTTTTTATTGTGGATGTGAATTAAATGATTCTAACAGAACGCTAGACCATTTCATTCCACTAAGTAGGGGTGGATCAAACACTAGAGATAATATGGTAGCCTGTTGTTTTGGATGTAATAATAAAAAAGGAACTAAGACTTATGAGGAATTTATGAAGTTATAATACTTGTGTCATTCCATCGTCATTACGTATTCTTTACTTGTTTTGGTATATAAAAAAGACGGAATACATTATTTGTAATCCGTCTTCTTACAGAATTAATTATGTTAGAAAACCTGAGAACTTTATGCCTCTACAGGTACCTTTTTAGCAATCTTTTTAACTTCAGCTACAGAAATTTTAAGAAGGCTTGCTATCTGCTCTGGAGTTACCAGATTGGCATCAAGCATTTTCTTGATAAGTTCTTCTCTTTCTTTTTCTCTTCCTTCATCTACAAATCCCTGAACAATATCGCACATAAGTAATTCATCCTTATTATCTGCTTATCTAATCGCAACTTTCTTTACAAAAGGAAGAGATTCAAAAGTCTTATTTTCAAGCATACTGATTAATCTGCAGGCAGTACCAGTTGGATGATTTGTACCTTTTTCCCATGCTTCTACAGTCTTACTTGAAACGCCCATATAGTCAGCAAAAAGAACCTGTGTCATTCCAACTGAATTACGTATTGCACGAATCTGATTATTATCATAAGTCTTTACAGGCTGAATTTCATAAACTGTCTTACGGCCTTTTAATTCACCACGTTCAATAGCAACAGCTTCATTCAGACCTGTCATTAATTCATCAAAAAATTCACTCATGTTCTTTCCTCCAGTTTTCAGCTGCTTCTTTCTTCAAGGTTTGCACAAGGGTCTTTACGGCCTTTTTTTCAGCATCAGTCAGATTCGATTTCTCGTCTTTTGAAAATACCTGAATCAGATAATTCTTTTCAAATGCTGCAAAATCTACATAGCAAACTCTGGCACTACCGCTTTTTCCTCTGCCTTCAAAAGCATAACGAATCTTTCTGAGGCCTCCGGTTCCAACCATTGTATCGCCTGCATCGGGATTTTTAATAAGGTATTGCTGCAATTCAGCTAAATCATCCTCATTAAAACCAAGTGCATACCATCTTTTTGTAAAAGATGGAGTTTCTATGAATATTCTTTTCATTTACAACCTCTTATAATATACCCTATATTATAGGGTATTGTCAAATATAATGAATCAATATTTTACGCTTCCTTAAACAACATATTTACAGCCTGACGTGCAGGATTCAAACCTTCAACCATTTCTGGAATTGCTGCTCTTGTGTAATATTCAGTCATTTCGACAGAACTATGACCAACCATCTTCTGAACAGTTTCTGCATCCAAATTTCTTCTCATTCTAGTTACATATGTAAATCTGAATGAATGAGGGCACAGTTTTCTATTAGCAATCTCAATTCCGGCTCTTTCAATTACTCTATGAAATACAGATTCAAGATATTCCTGACGCAATGGTCTCCCATCATCTCTTTGAAAAATGAATTCATTTTCAGTAAGGTAATGAGAATCAATGTATTTCTGAACAAGATTCATAGTATCATCAGGAACTAAAGTAACTCTTAATTTCTGATCTTCATCGCTACCTTTTTTATTATAATTTGTTCTGTTTCCATTACGCTCACAGAATCCATCAATTACAAGAGCATGACTTTCTACAATGAACTGCTTAACTCTTAATCCTCTTGCTTCACCTAATCGCAGGCCGCAACTTGCCATTACAAGAAACAAGAGGTATTCACGCAATCCATCTACCCAATTAGTTCCATCAAAGAAGCGGACCAATTCATCAGAAGTGAAAATATCAGCTTTTTTTGAGTTTCTGGCGAAACGAGGATAATCGGGTTTTATTACAGGATATTTACAATGCCATGGAGCCTCTTTATAAATATGATTCAATGCTTCAAGGAAAGAATTTTTCCAACTGCCGGATTTATCAGTGAGATTCATGAGATAACCATTCACCATAGGAATAGTCAAATCTTCAATAAAGCAATCACCAAACTGTTTTGTGATTTCCTTTATGAAGCCTCTGTAATTATCCAAAGTACGAGAGCTTAATTTTTTTCCTAACTGATTAAGCCTTTGTACATGCTCACTGTCAGGCAGAAACATTTTCGCTGCAATCTCATTAACAGTAATTCTTCTTTGTGTGTTTGTAGGGTCAGGCAATTTAGAAACGTAAACGTATGCTTCAGACTGGTTCGAAACATTCGGAATAAGCTTCTGATGCTGAATTCCAGTTATTGGATCTTTCCACCAATAATACCAACGCTTAGTTGTTTTACCTGCTTTTGACTTTACGGTCTTTTTGAAAGGGTGATAAAACATTAATGGCCTCCGTGAATTTTATTAACAAGACATTAACAAAAGACACAAAGGTCATCTGGGTTAAAAAAAAATAAGTCCTTATAATACAAGGACTTACAAAGTCGGGCAAGAGGGATTTGAACCCCCGACATCCTGGTCCCAAACCAGACGCGCTACCAGCTGCGCTATTGCCCGTTACGTGAGTATTAATATATACTTTTTATCAAAGTTAATCAATACCAAAAACGGCTTTTTTTTGAAAATTTATTATTTTTTTTTATTTGCTTGTCGCAAAACCATTAATCATATCTGAAACCTTGCTGGTAGCAGAAAGGTTCCTGTCAGAGGCAGTAACAGCTGCTTCAGCAGTTGCTTTCATTTCGTCCATACGCATAGTTACATTATTTGATTTATTCATAGTGCTTTCTGAAATGGTACTGAGTGCCCGGATACCTTCAAATACGTGTTCGCTTTCGCCTTTCATATGAGCTGAGGCAGAGGTAATATCTTTTGTAGTTCCTTCAAGAGTGAGCATTGCATTAAGGATATTTTCTGCACCAATACGTTCTTCGTTCATACCACCTTGAACCTCATCAATCAGCTGCTGCAAGTGTGTAATTTTTTGAGTAACACTTGCAAAATTATTAGCAGATTTTGTAGAGGATTCAACAATACCATTAATTGCTTCTGAAATACTTTGAAGCAGCTGTGAAATAGAATCAGACTGTTTAGCAGATGTTTCGGCAAGTGTACGGATTTCTCCGGCTACTACAGCAAAACCTTTTCCGGCTTCTCCTGCATGTGAAGCTTCAATAGCAGCATTCATAGCAAGAAGATTTGTTTTACTTGCGATAGACGCAATTGATTCATTTGCTGCAAGAAGATGCTCTCTTTGCTGTGCGATATTTCCAATCTGTACTGTAACACTTTTCTGCTGGTTCTGACCTTCAGTAGCTTCTGTTACAAGATGTTTATATTCTTCAAGAATCTCATTGACATTATTATCAACAGATTTAATATTTGCAGTAATTTCTTCAATAACAGAAGATGATTGCTGAATTGCCTCAGACTGCTGCGTTAGTTTCTGATCAAGACTCTTGATTTCTGTTTCTACAGACTGCATGCCAATAGTAATGGATTCAACTTTATCAGACTGTTCGGTAATACTTGCAGAGATTTCTGAAATATCGTTGGTTGCTGCTGAAAGAACGTTTATATGGTCAGACATTTTAGAGGAAAGTTCGTTTCCAGTTTCATTAAGAATACCAGTTTCTCCCTGTAATCGTATTATAAGCTGATTAAGACTTGCAATAACTGCATTACAATTATAGGCAAGATATGAAAGTTCATTTTTACCTTGTGCTGGAATAGTAAATGTAAGATCTGCTTTTCCTGAAGAAATTTGTTCCATTGCTGCAGAAATTGTTTTCATTGTTCCAAAAATTCTAGAGGTAAATAAGCATACAAGGATAATTCCAATTATAAGGAAAAAAATACTTACAATTGAAATATAAAGTACTCTTCTATATAGCATCTGAAGAATTGTTTCTACATTAAAATCAACACCAATAAAACCGACAACTTGTCCTCTGGAATTTTTTATACCCTGATATGTTGAAATTGTATATCCCCATTGTTCCTGTTTTTCAATTCCAGAAGAATGTGCTCCTCCATCTTTCATTGCAAGAAAAGGCCCGTCACCATAATCTGAAATATCTTCTTCCGTGCCAATCGGAGAAAAATTTATTTCATCGCTTGGATCACAGGAACCGTCAATAACAAAACGGTAAATATTTCCTTTGACTGGTGCCATAGTATATAGATACTGACAGTTTGCTGTTTCTTTAATATTAAAAAGGGCAATGCGAACTTCTTCATAATAAGGATCATTATCATTTAGGCTGTGACTTAAAGCCTCGAACTTATCACCGTCAATAACATTTAATGCTTTTTTTGCAATTGGGGTTGCCTGTTCGGCACAGAGGGCTTCTCCCGTTTTTATTATACTGAGACCTGAAAAAACAGCCATAGTAACGCTTGAAAGAAGAATGAAAAATCCAAAGAAAAAAATAAAACGAGCTCGTAAAGAAAACATAAAAAATCCCCAAATCAGAAGTATTAATATGATTTTACTACTGAAATGGGGTTTTTACAAATTATTTATATATTCAAGAAGAGAATTAGATTGTTGTTCCTTTTTCTTCGTTCTTTTTCTGAACGTAAGCAATGAACTCTTCAATCTTCATTGTCTTCTGTTCAAGACCGCTAGACTGGCGGAAGCGTACTGTTACAGTTCCGTCTTTCTTTTCGTTTTCGCCGACAATCAGGATGTAAGGAGTTTTGTGTTCCTTAGTGATTGTCTTAATCTTATTTCTCATGTTCTCTGAAGAAAGATATGCGTTAGCGCGGATATCTGCACCGATAAGTGCTTCATAAACCTGCTTAGCATAATCATCAAAATCATTTGTTACAGGAACGATTGCAGCCTGCTCAAATGCGAGCCATGTTGGGAATGCACCTGCAAAGTTTTCAATGAGAATACCAAGGAAGCGTTCGAAAGAACCAAGAATAGCGCGGTGAAGCATAACAGGGTGATGCTTCTGGTTATCTGCTCCAATGTATGTAGCGTCAAGGCGTTCTGCAGAAGGAAGCTGATAGTCTACCTGAATTGTACCACACTGCCATTCACGGCCAATGCAGTCATAGAGCTTAAACTCAAGTTTTGGACCGTAGAAAGCACCTTCACCAGGCTGAATCTCATATGTAAGACCTGCTGCTGTACATGCATCAGCAAGAGCCTTTTCTGCACGTTCCCATGTAGCAAGGTCACCAACGTGATCTTCTGGCATTGTAGAGAATTTAACTACAAGGTCATTAAAACCAAAGTCATGGTAAACTCTTTTAAGAAGCTTACAGAACTTTGCAACTTCTGGACCAATCTGTTCTTCTGTACAAAGAATATGAGCATCATCCTGAACAAAGCCGCGAACACGCATTACACCGTGAAGTGTTCCACTTGCTTCGTTTCTTACGTCATGACCAAACTCTGCAAGGCGGAGTGGAAGATCTTTGTAAGAACGCTGGCGGTTCTTGAAAATCTCAAGTGCTCCAGGACAGTTCATAGGTTTAATAGCAAACATACGTTTTTCAGATTCAGTGATAAACATATTCTGCTGATAGTGTCCCCAGTGACCAGAACGCTCCCAGAGAGTACGTGGCATGATAGCAGGAGTATTAACTTCCTGATATCCGTCGCGGCGAACCATCTTTCTCATGTAATCCTGCATTACAGTGTAAATTGTCCATCCGTTTGGATGCCAGAAAATCTGACCTGGATCTTCAGGATCAAGGTGGAAGAGATCCATTTCCTGACCAAGCTTACGGTGATCGCGTTTTTCTGCTTCTGCGAGCATAGCAAGATAATCTTTCAGATCATTTGGCTTTGCAAAACAGAGTGCATAAACACGAGTAAGCATTGTGCGGTTTGCATCGCCTCTCCAGTAAGCACCTGCAACACGGTCAAGCTTGAAAGCCTGTCCATTGATTTCTTTTGTTGATGCTACGTGAGGTCCACGACAAAGATCAAGGAATCCGTCCTGTTCGTATGTAGAGATAGTTTCACCTTCCGGCAAATCGTTAATAAGTTCAATCTTATAAGGCTGGTCTGCAAAAAGCTTGAGAGCCTCTTCCTTAGAAACTTCCTTGCGTACGAATTCTGCATTGCTTGCAAGGATACGTCTCATTTCCTTTTCTACGGTAGCAAAATCGGTCTCGGTGAACTTGGTGTCGGTTGGGAATTCAAAGTCGTAGTAAAATCCGTTTTCGATAGCAGGGCCAATAGCAATCTTTGTGCCCGGGTAAAGCTTCAAAATAGCTTCTGCCATCACATGTGCGCAGCTGTGTCTAACAATCTGCAAGTTTTCATCAATAGCCATTTTTGTACCTCTTTTATGTAAAAATGTTTATCTATTATATCGCTTTGATTGTAAGTATTCAATAAATCTACTATATTATGTGTATGATTAAAGCAGAAATTACAGATAAAACTCTTTCAGAGCACCTTTCAAAAATAGAAGAAGATAAATTACGCATTTTTACAATGGCAGATGGCCGTATCCGCGGTGCACTTTTTCATGGCACACGTTTTATAAATCAGATGCGTGCCCAGCATAATCTTGGTATTCTTGAAACTTATATTCTTGGACAGGCAAGCCTTTGCGGTGCTCTCACAATTCCTATGATGAAGGATATGGAGCACACACTGATTCGTTTTGAAGGAACAGGCTCTGCAGACGGCTACACCGTAGAAGCTGACTCAACCGGCAGTGTAAGAAGCTATCTTGAACAGGAACATATCCCATTAGACAAGCCTCTTGAAAACTGGAATCTCAAACCTTTCCTTGGAGCTGGAAACCTTACTTTTTCCCGCATTCATAAAGATGATAAATATCCTCAGAGCTCAACAGTAGATGTAGACGGCGAAAATATAGCCCATGATTTTGCAAGCTACTTTGCTCAGTCTGAGCAGATTAATACTGCTTTTAATTCAAGCATTCAGTTTGATAGAGAGGGAAGAGTAGTTGGAGCCGGTGCAATGTACATTCAGGTAATGCCAAAGACCGGTGGTACAGCTGAACTCGGTTCACAGGTAGACAGCCATGCCGAAGAAGATGCAGATGAAGAGGAACTGTTGCGAAAGGTAGAAAATGCTTTCAAAGCATGTCCAAGCATCGGCCTCCTTTACAGTGAAAGTGAAGTTGACTCAGAAGATATTATCTTAGGTCTTTTCCGCGAGTTCCAGCCAACTATTACAATGAAGCGAGACATTATCTACGACTGTCCATGCAGTAAAGATTATTTCTTAAATCACATCCGCGGCCTCCCACAAAAAGACCTGGAAGATATTCGCAAAAACGGCCCGGACCCATTGGAAATTACCTGCAGAAAGTGTGGCAGCGTATACCACATCCCGGTAAGTGAAATTTAATTTACTTGACGACAGGTCATTTTATATATATATTTGATAATGCATTTGGGGGTGTCCCGGTTTCGACGGAATTGGGAAATCTTGTATTGCAGGTAGGGGTGAAGGTCCCTTAAACTGACGACAAAATAACTGCAATTTTCGCAAGAAAAGAAGAAGAAGCTGATGAGGCTTCTTTCGAAGCAGAAGCACTCGCTGCGTAAGTAGCCGTGCAGGAACCCAGGCGGCCCTGTTCCGCGTTGCCTGACGTTCTTTTACCTTATCGGGACTTGCTGCGTATTGTGTCTGGTCTTTACGCAGGACATTTAATCAGAATACGGAGGCGACGCTTGTTATGCTGCTACCGGCTCCCGACAATCACCTCGCATAACTAAACTTGTAGATGTACCTGGTTTACTTTTTCGGACGGGAGTTCAATTCTCCCCACCTCCATAAAAAATGCTTCGTGAGAACACGAAGCATTTTTTATTTAACAAGTTTCTTCAGAATAATATAGGTAATGTCGTCTCCAAGATTTTTTGTTCCTGAAAACTTAAATAATGCTTCCGGTAATGCATTTACCTGTTTTTCAAGATCTTTTGAAATATTGTCTTTAATTACAGACATAATTCCATCAATTCCGAAATATCTTTTTTCCTCATTAATACATTCAGTGATTCCATCCGTATATAAAATCAATTCATCATTTTCTTTCATATCAAAATGAACAGTCTGGAAATTAACAGGAAGGTCTGGAATACCAATTGCTCCAAACTGATTGATTCCATCATTTTCTATCAAATGTAAATCTTTAGTATCTGCGCTGTAAAGAATTGCTTTTGGATGTCCTGCATTTACAAGTTCATAGCCGTCTTTATTAAAGCGTATTAACATTCCAGTCAGATAGTTTTCAATATTTCCTTTTTCAATAATAATGCGGTTATTAATTCTGCTCATAACTTCATACAGAGGCTTTTTGAGTCCTTTTTTAAACTCCTGTTCAATGATGTTTTTTACAAGCATTGTAACAAGACCTGAGGCAATTCCATGTCCGGAAATATCAAAGATACCAAAGCCTTCAAGATGATTGTCATTGAGGAAAGCCATGTAAAGGTCACCGGAAACTCCTGCCATTGGCTTGGAAGTAAGTTTAATATCCCAGTCTTTAATTTCCGTGGTGTCTAATCTATAAAAGCTTCTCTGCACAAAACCTGCAAGATCAATTTCTTTTAAGGCTCTGTTCTTTTCTTTTTCAAGTGCATCTGTACGTTCTGTAACAAGCCGTTCAAGGTTACGGTTCATATATTCAACTTCATTTGCAAGACGTACAAAATGAATAATGAGAATGCCAAGAAATAAGAAGATTACCGCAATCCAGCTGATGGCAAGGAGCAATGTATCAATCTTTTGATTAAAGAAAAGTTTTGCAATCAGCTGAGAAGAGAAAGCAAGTATAAATGGAATTAAACAGAGTACATAGTGATTAAACTTTCTGTCTTTTTTACGGATTGAAATAATAATTATCTTTGTCAGGAAAATAAATTGAACTATGATAAACAAAAAACTAATACGAAGTCTGAAACGGAAATCTGGAATATTGTCTGCTGTTAAAGGAATAATTGCTGCAATCAAAGTTAATAAAAATCTGATTAATTTTCCATGTCCAGATTCTTTATAATGAAGAAAATCTCTTGTAAAACAGACAATAAGATATCCTGTAATTAAAGCCGTAACTCCTTTAAATATCTTTTCAAACTGAAGATATGTAATATGAGCTCCACCGATGAATGAATATTCGCCGTAATAGAATACACTCAGATAAAGTCCGGTAAATAAACATAATAAACCAAATGTAAGATTTTCAGATTCAGAGCGTCTTAATAAATACAAGAATATATAAATTAAGAAGATGATAAACAGAATTACTGTGAAAATCAGGTACATTTTGGAATAAATGAGTGAATCGTAATCTGCTTTAGTAACTACATCATAATTATCAGAAATAAACGGCATGGAATCAATTGAGCCGTAACCATGACACCATAAAGCAATAGTTATTGTATTTTTTTCGCCGTAGTTTAAATATCTTTTTGGAAGCTGTAATGCAAAAGATTTATTTCCTTCTGTAAATTCATGAGGGGGCATTTGTCCGGTTGTTCCAATTAAGTGACCATTAACATAGATTCTGGAAGCAATTTTAATTCGGCCAATATATAAAGCAGAATCTTTTTGTTTAAAATTTAAAGGAATTATAAAATTTGATTTAAGATAAATGTAGCCGTACTGGTTATCCAGATAATCTGAAAGATTAGAAAGATTTTTTTCTTTAAGGTCGTAGAATGGGTAAGGATCTCCGGCAGTAGAATATTCCCAGTTTTCCAGATAAATACGGGAAGTGGAATTAGATTTTGTTTTACAGGATAAAAACAAAAAAGAAAAAATGAGAAGCAGTAATGTCAGAAACTGGCTTTTCTTTATCAATCTAATTTCTCCAAAAAAAAAGCCTGCAATAGTGAAAACTTAAAACAAGAATTCATATTGCAGACTTTATTAAAAAATAAATATAAAAATCAGAAAGTATTATTCACCATCATGATTTGCATTGTGGAATTTCTGCTGATACTTTTTAAGCATAGCAACAGCGTTTCTCTTTCCGTTGTAAACAAAACCGCCGTTCCAATATTCCAATGCAGCAAACAAAGCGTTACCACCGTCCTGGCTGTCTGATTCTTTAGTTCTGAATGAAACGTAGTTTGACAGCTCCATAAAATCATTGTTGTGGAGACACTCAAGACGCTTTTTATTGAACTCATTCCACTTTTCGAGATCCTGGAATCCTTCTCCTTCGTCCTGTACGATAATGTGTGCGTGTGTTGGGCTGAATGAATACCAAACAGTTACCTTCTTGTTGATATCACAGTGATTACCATGCTTAACAGCGTTCTTGATTACCTCACTAATCTGCTGTTCAAGAAGATTCAGCTCTTTAATTTCAGTAGGTGCTGACTGAACAATCAGCAATGTAAAATAACGAATCTGTCTGAAGTCAGAAGGGAATTCCTTCTTCAGCATATTGGTTTTATCAAACAATGGGTCATTCTCATCCGATCTGAGTTCTTTTAATTCTTGAACCATCTCAGTTCCTCCTGCAGTTATTCACTTAATTAAATAATTGAATATTTTTTAATAAATGAATTATTCTTTTACCATCAAAAGGGCTTCTTCAATACTGTTTGCAATAGGGAAGTAACCCATAAGCTTAGTAAGTTCAATTACCTTTTTAACAGAACCGTGAATATTTGCAATTGCAAGATTCAGATTCATCTTTTTGATAGTAGAACAGATATAAATGAGCGCACCAATTCCAGATGAGTCGATGTAGTCTACCTGTTCAAGGTTGATGACGAAGTTCTTTACATTCTTTTCGAGCATTTTCATAACCAGCTCTTTAAGCTTGTATGAATTGTAAAGATCCATCTCACCGGTTACGTCAATGATGTAGACATCACCATTTTTTCGTATTTTAAGTTCCATAACGAATCTCCTTTTAAATTCCTATTAAATTATTGTATTTTAATAACCAAAAGGCTCTGATCATCATACTGCTGTGCAGTACCACAATATTTTTTCAAATCGTCTTTTACGCGGTTTGAAATATCTTTTGCTGCAGCACCGGCATTCTTTACAATAACCTTCTTAAGATTCTCAATAGAATATTGTACACCATTTTCATTGAGAGATTCAAGTAAGCCGTCGGTACATGTAGCTATAATATCACCTGAGTTAAGTTTAAGTGGAAGATTTGTGAAAACTGTATCTTTAGCAACACCCATTGGTTCGCTTGGTACAGAAATCTGCTTAATTGTTCCTTCTGAAGCTGAATAGTGGAATACTGGGTTATTACCACAAGTACTTATTTCTGCTTCTTTAGTTGTAGCATCATAATTAATAAGTGCAATACTAGCAAAGTGGTCAATTTTTGAGCTTTCAAGACAAATGCCTCTGTTTGCCCAAGACATAATTGTTGATGCAGACTGTGCTGTATGAACTGCAAGGCGGAGAATTGCACGAATCATAATCATTACGATAAGTGAGTTCATGCCTTTTCCGGCAATATCAGCCATAACAAATGAAATGCGGTCTTTTCTTGAAACAAGAATATCATAATAGTCACCGCAGACATTTTCTGCAGGCAATGAATAACAGCCGATTGAAAGTCCTGGAATAACAGGAAGTTTTGCAGGAAGCATATCCTTCTGATACTTAGAAGCGATACTACCACCCTTATTCAATTCTGTGTGTTCTGCATAATCAAGGAAGCTGTAAAGCGGTTTAATAGCTGTTGATACAGATTCTGCAAGCATAACAGCAATATCAAAATCATCTTTTGTGAACTTTTCGCTTTCTGGTTTACGCGCAAGACCAACAAGTCCGACAACTGAATCAACCTGTTTAATTGGTGCGAAGATGTAGCTTCCACAACGGAGGAACTCTTCTGGTCCATTCTGATAAACACGTGGGTCTTTTACAGAGTCTGTAATAAGAACTGGCTGACCTTCTGTGAAAATCTGTCCGAAGATGTTGTCCTGAAGTGGGAACTGAGCGAAACGAAGGTTTGTTTCAACACGAATTGGCTTGTGAGGAAGATCTTCCGGAAGTTTATATGGAGGAGGGAAAGCTCCCTTAAATGATTTTACGGCAAGAGTATTATCATAATCATCTGCAATAAGGAAAATACAACCATCTGCTTTTACCTTTTCTGTCATAAGGTCGTTACAGTATTCAAGGAAGTTTTCCATACTGTTGTTATTTGTAAAGAATGTTGAAAGTTTAGCAATAAGATTGCGGTTAATTTCAATATACTTCTGATTTTTCTCTTCAATCTGCTGAATAACAGCTCTGTTTACCATATCATTGTCGCGAGATGCATTGATTTCAGCAGCCTTCTTTGCAGCTTTTTTCTCTTCAATTTTCTGAGGGTTAATAAATGCTTTAATAATCAGATAAGGAAGAAGAATAAGTTCTGATAATATGATTGTGAATACAATATATGAGTAAAAGCCTTTGAATGTACTGTAAATTAAGCCCAGTAACATGATTCCTGTTGAAATAAGGAATATGAGACTGATCTTCGCCTTGTTTCTTAGCTTAATAACCAGAAGAAAGATGAAAAGCAGGGCACTAATTCCAGCAGCAATGTAGAGCGGTACATTTATAAATGAATCAATGGTAAACAAAATTTTCTCCTAACAAATATAGTATTACTATATTATCGGCATTATCTTAGATTTTAGCATTGAAATTTTTAGTCGTCAAGGAATAAGTTTGCTCTAAACCTCCCCTGACGACAACATTAAGAAACTTCCCTTAGCCTAAAGTGGCTCATTTACAGAATCTGTCATAGCACGGCGTAAGATTATGCATTTAATTCTGTTGAGGAAGCGTTTTGCTATAGGAATTTTATATTTTTTCTTGAAATCTATTACGGCGGCGTCCATTGGAATATCGTCGCCGAATTTTTTCTTCAAATCATCCCAATATCGCACTGTCCATACATAAAGGTCTCCAAGGGTACGGCCCGGAAAGTCTCTTAATATGTATTTTTCGCGGATAATTGATGCGAGAGGGAAATAAACATTAAAGAACCATGATTTTACAGCTTCTTCCATAGTAACTTCAGTTGCCTTATCCTGATTCATATAATATTTATGAGTAAGAATATGGTTATAAATTACATCGTAACGGCCGGCGCTTGAGAAATCGAGACACCAGTAATCTGTAATATCACCAAAGTTTGTTTCGCTATAGAAAACTCTTTTTTCGTAGTTGATAATCTGTTTCTGGATTTCTTTTAGAGATTCTGCCTTCTTAAGCTTAATTTCGCTTTGAAGTGATACTACCTCTGCATCGATAAACTCTGTTCCTCTGGCTTTTGCAACTGAAACACGGTGGTTTCCGTCTCTTACAAAGTAAAGTCCTGCAATTTCATATACTTTGATAGGAGGAAGTGTAATATCGTTTAAGGCTGCTTCATCTACATGCTGCCAGCGGTTTTTGAGGTGTGTGCTTTTAGGGAAGAAGTGGTTATCAAAATCATTATAACGGCCTTCGCTTCCAATGATTTTATCTATAGGGATAACCTTCATTCCAACATAAGTTTCTGCACTTGATTTAATCATCTGCTTTACATCATTTAATGAGATAAGATTTGCTTCTTCTGGAGAAAGCAGATGCTGAATTTCATTTATAAAGGCTTTAGTATGTGCTTTGTTAAAATCTTCTTCTGATTTTGCTCTTGAAAAATTCATGTTAGTAGTCCTTCTTTTCTGTAGTTTTCATTGGCAGTTCAATTACATAATGTGCATATGCATTAACTACGGTTGAATCGTAATATTGACCTATGCGTTCTTCACGTAAATCATAAAGATGAATGTGTCCATGTACCATATAAGTTGGTTTGAAACGTTCCAGAAACCAATTATAACATTCGAATCCAAGATGGCATGGGTCTTCATGATCATGAATGTGGCGTGGCGAAGCATGGGTCATAAAAATATCAAGATATCGACCATACTTTATTTTATTGTAAATCAATCTAGGAACCATTTTCAGAAGTTTGAACTTCATCTGTGAGTCTGTAAACTGACATAGACCATTGTTATAGCGTACAGTGCCTGAAGCACCTGCAATTAGAAGCGGTGTCTTCATACCTGTTTCCGGGTCTTCAAAAGTAAGGTTTTCGTTAATAAAAGACTTAAAACCGAGATAGGTTGCTCCGTGTCCGTGAAATCCCTGGTCAAAATTTCTGTTAAAATGGGAATTTTCCATTCGGCTTTCTTTATGGTAAAGATGATATTCTTTAAGATCGTGGTTTCCGAAGACAAAATAAGTAGGCTTATTAAATACGGATACTATAAAGTCTATGTAGTCCATTGGGAGGTCTCCGGCACAAAGAATTAAATCAATGTCCGAAAAAACTTCCTTTACATTCTGATTGTAAATAAGAGGGTCTACATAATCGGAAACACATAAAATTTTCATTAAGCACCAGCTTTTGAAAGCAAAGCTTCCAGTTTCTGCTTGTCAATAAGCTCAATAGGTCTGTTTTCTGCATAGCGTTTTGCTGCAGTATTGAAACCAGAGCTTGAGAAAAGGAAGGCTTTTACGCTGTTCATAGATTTCATTGTATCAAGTGATTCGTGAATCTGTGCTTCTTCAACTGGTTCTGGTTCACGATAGAATCTGATAAAGATAACCTGTTTACGAACAGACATCCATGATTCATCACTCTTATTAACAGCTGTAATCTGACATCCCCATTTTTTCTGGTCGCAGGTAAGAACCTGAAGACTCATCCCTTTTATTGTTGCATTGCGGCAGATAATAGGGAACTCTTCGTTACTGCAGGTAAGGTAATCTTTAAGATAATCGTTTGCCTGAAGGTCTTTATATTCAGAAAGTTTTGCAGAAACATCGCGGAAACCTTTGTTTCTCTTGTAAATCATTTCCCACTGCTCAATAGCCTTGTCAATTTTGCGGCTTTTTTCATAGCAGGCAGCAAGGAAGTATCTTGCATAAAGTGTTTCCTGAAGAGAGTTTTCTTTATCAAGTTCAATTGCTCTCTGGAAATCTACAATGGCATTATCATTTCTTCCGGCGATCATATAGCATGAACCGTGTTCAATAATAGCTTTCTGTTTTACTTCTGGATCACGCTGTGCTTTTTCAAAGGCTTTAATGGCTCCCTGAAGGTCTTTTGCATCTTTCAGAATCTTTCCAAGGTAATAATATGAGGAATAGGTTTCAGGACTGAGTTTAATGGCCATATCAATTTCTTTTTTAGCTTCATTAAACTGCTTTGTACGGTAGAGCATAAGTCCAATTTCTGCATGGGCTTTTGCATGTTTTTTATCGAGCATTGCACATTTCTGCATAAAACCAAGGGCTAAATCATAGCGGTTCTGCTGCTCGTAGATTCTACCAACCTGATAGAAGTTTTCTGCATTCTGTGGATCAAGCTTTGTAAGCAAAAGGAAGTTTTTAAGGGCTTCATTCTGCTGGTTATATTTCAAAAGAAGCTGTGAATATTCAGAACGGAAGGTTAATTCATTAATATCCTCTCCAAAAAGAGCATTGTCATTTACGTTCTTATATTCAATTACAGCAAGTTCTGTACGGTTTTCCTTTATATATGATTTTCCAAGATAATAGTGAGCAAGGTAATTCTTTGGATCTTTTGCGAGAATCTGTTTTGCAATCTTAATTGCATTCTGTGTTTTGCCCTGTTTTAATAAACGGGGAATAGCATCCATCTTCTTTGGAGATACAAAATTTTTTATTATAATGATAAGAAGTGATATGATTACGACTGCAAAAATAGCTATAATGATAATAAGCATTTGATACTCCGAATTTTGAAAGCAGATTAAGTCTTTCCAGAATCTCTCGATAATAAGAGTATTAAATTTATGTCGATATGTCAAACACGAAGGTATAATATATGAAAATTAAATTGAAGGGATTTTTAATCATTTTATTGATTTTTGCAGGTTCATCTCTTTATTCCCAGATTTCCTCTGTTACTAATTCGGGGCTTTCCAGAGGAGAAACTCTTTTTAAGGAAAATAACGCAAAAGACGCTGTTCAGGTTCTTGAATACGAAATAATAAACGGTCAGATTTCAGAAAATACCTATAACTTTCTTGGTTTGGGGTATTATCAGCTTGGCGAATATGATAAATCTCTGGATGCCTTTAAAAGAGGCTTAAAGGCTCAGCCAGATAATGCAAAACTTCTTTCATATAATATGGGTAATACTTATTATGCCCTAAAGGATTATTCTTCTGCGGTAACCAGTTATTCAAATGCACTTAAGGCAGATCCTCTTTTTTATGATGCAATTTTGAACAGGGCAAATGCACTTTTGATGAGCGGACAGCTTGTAAGTGCAAAAGATGAATATTCTGATTTTATTACAAAGGCGCCAGATAATCCTCAGAGAGAACGCATTGAACTTTTGATTAAAGCGCTTGAAGAAGAAATTGCAAGAAGAGAAGAAGAAGCAAGACTTCTTGCAGAACAGAATAAAGCTCAGTGGGAAGAGTATGATGGAAATCTTAATGAAAAGAAAAAAGATTCCTTTACTCCAGACTGGGAACAGATTGAAAGAGATCTTGCAGACGGAAAGGCTGTAAATGAAAATCCTGAATGGGAGAGAATTAACGGGGAATCTCCAGAGCCTGTAGCAGATGCTTCAGTTATGCAGAAGGTTGATGAAACAAATGATAAAACAGAGGGCTCTGCATATTGGGAAGAGTTTGAACACGAAAATAATACTTCTTTTGCATTTGCAGAAGAACAGATAACAGATGAACAGGACTGGCTTACTTTCAGCGATGAAGAACTTGATGAAATGAAGGAACTGGAAAAGCAGTCTCGCGAAGAGCATGAAAAGTGGCTTGAAAACGAACGCAGGCGTGCTGAAGAACTTGCAAGAAATGAAGCTTTGACAAGACAGAAACAGCAGGAGCAGGCTCTTGAAGAAGAAAGAAGACTTAGAGAACAGCTGCTTGAAGAAATGAGAAAATCAGAAGATGACAGAAGAAAAAAGCTTCTTGAAGATGTTGCAAATTCGCTTCAGGGAAGTGACTCTACTAATTTGACCTCTGGCGCGGAAGATTTAATCGACTACGATCTGGAAGGAGAGCTTGATTAATATGAAACTCAAATTCTGGAAGGACTTATCTAAAGAACAGAAAGAAAAGATCTTAAAAAGAGTATGCGCAGGCGCGGCTGTTATTTTTGTTGTAATTCTTCTTCTTTTATTGATGAAGTGTGAAGGCTGCAGTTCTGCAAGCAGACGTAAGATCCGTGATTTTTCAGATGGGCGCGGTCATTCATATGGAGAAAAACTTAATGGCGCGGAGCTTTTTGATAATGAATATGGTGAAGGCGAGGAAGATTTAGAACGTTTAGATTCAGAAGCCGAAGCTGCAGAAAAAGCTCGTAAGGCAGAAGAAGAAGCAAAGCTCGCGGAAGAAGAAAGAGCCAGACTTGCCGAACAAGAAAAACTTGCAGCAGAAAAGGAAGCTGCGGAACAGGCAAGAAAAGCAGAGGAATTAAAGAAAACAGAAAACGCAAAAAAAGCGGATGAAGCTAAAAAAGCCGAGGCTGCAAAAGAAGCATCTGAAAAAGCCAAGAAGGCAGAAGCAAAAAAAGCCGCAGAAGAAGAAAAGAAGCGTAAAGCCGAAGAAGAGAAAAAACGTAAAGCTGAAGAAGCAGCTAAAAAAGCAGAGGAAGCAGCCCGTAAGGAAAAAGAAGCGGCTGCGCGAAAGGCAGAAGAAGCTGCACGTAAAAAAGCAGAAGAAGATAAAAAGAAAGCTGAAGTAGAAGCTCAGAAAAAGAAAGAAGCAGAGGAAGCAGCCCGCAAAGCAGAAGCCGCTCGTAAAGCCGAAGAAGAAAAAGCTGCCGCAGAGTCAAAGAAGACTGCTCAAAATTCTAATGATCAAAAATTAATTGCCAAGCTTGATGAAATCGCAAAAAAACTGAGTCAGGCAACTTCAGATTCGGAAAAGCAGAAACTTCTGGATGAAGGTGTTGCTCTTGCAGCCCAGCTTGCCGAAAGCGGAAAAGACAGTGACGCTTCTCACTATATTCTTGCTCAGGATGCACAAAAAAGAAAAGATTACTATACGGCCTTAAGCGAGCTTGAAAAAGCAATAGCACTCAACGAATCAAATTATCTTTATCATTATGATATTGGTAAACTTCAGTACCTTTTGAGAAGATATTCAGATGCAAAAAGTTCTTTTATTCGTTCCTGCGAATTAAATGATAAGTTTTCTCCTAGTGTTTATAACCTTGGACTTACTTATGTAAAACTGAATGATGAAAACAGCGCACTTACCTCATTCAAAAAATCTGTAGCAATAAATCCTGAATATGAAAAAGGCTATATTGAACAGGCCCGCGTTTATAACCGTCTTGGAAAACTAGCTGAATGTGTAAAAGCCTATGACACTCTGATAAAATTATTCCCGGACAATAATGCTGCTATAATGGAACTTGGTTCAGTTTATTATCAGTATGGAAAATATGAAGAATCAGAAGCTCAGTATAAAAAGGTATTAGGAGTGCTTCCAAAGAGCGAAGAAAAAACTCTTACTGCCTATAATCTTTCAAAAGTTTTATATGATGATGTAAAATATTCTGAAGCTTCTTACTATGGCCGCATTGCATACGATGAAAAAGATTTTCTTATGAATGATGTTCAGCAGGCAAATATCGTTTATAACTTTGCCTTGATTCAGGAAAAGAATAATAAGGATGAAGAAGCAAAGCGTTTATATAATGAGGCCTTAAAATTAAATCCTTCACATGTTAAATCAAAAATCAATCTTAGTGCATTATATATGGCAGGAGAAAATACAAATGCAGACAAAGCGCTTGAACTTCTGCTTGATGCCTATAAAACAGATAAAAATGATTTCAGCGTAAACAACAATCTTGGAACTGCATATATGCTTAAAGAAGATTATTCGTCTGCTGAAAAATATTATGAAGCAGCACTCAGTATCAAAAAAGATGATGAAGATGCTCTCTTAAACCTAGCTAATGCGCAGGCTAAATCTGGAAAACTCAACGAAGCTATAGAAAATTTTAAGAAAGTAACTGCAATGGATTCTGAAAATCTTGAAGCTTATGTTGGTCTTGCAAAGGTTCAGATTCAGACTGGGGATGCAACAGGTGCTTACAAAAATCTGATTTATGTAAAAAATAAAAATCCTGATTTTAGAAAAGCAGAAGTTGCAAGTCTTATTGCGGTTCTCAGCGACTAGGTTCTTTTCACAAGTTCAAATAATTTTTCACGGCTGATTACTGTATAAATAGGGCGGCCGTGAGGGCAGTGAGGGTCTTCCAGAGTAAAGGCCTGCTCTACAAGACGGCTTGCCGTAATATCATCAAGAACATAACCATCTTTGACAGCTGCTTTACAGGCAGTCATTGCGGCAATTGAGCGGATAATCTGTGCCGGTTCAACCTGTTTTACAAATAAAAGAGTTCTAAGGTCGTATTCTGTTCCAGTCCAGCGTTCTGGGATTGTTTTGATTTCCCAGTATCCGTCAGAAACATGTTCAGTTTCAAAACCAATTCTGTTAAGTTCAGCCTTTAATTTTTCCAGCTGATTATCCTGAGATTTGGATTCAGTTTTAATCTTATAAGGAATAAGAAGCGGCTGTCGTCCTGCATCTCCCTGAGAATTCATAAGTCTGTCAAAAAGAATACGTTCGTGAACAGCATGCTGGTCAATTATATAGAGGCTATTGTTTTTCTCTGCAAGAAGGAAGGTTCCAAGACAAGGTCCGATGTAGCGGACTTTTGGCTGTGGTTCTGAAACAGAAGGTGAGTCTGAGTTTTGTGCTACGGAGAGAGCCTGTTCTGCGAGGGACTTTGTGCTAAAAGAAGCTGCATGTTCTGAGCGGGGCCAACCACCATTACTTTTTATTCCAAGGAACTTCGAGCGGAAATCAGAAAGAGATTCAGATTTTGTTTCAGAAGGTTTATATGAAATATGTTTTTCATAAACAGAATCTGAGAAAGATGAGGTTGTCGGAGCCGTTGAGCTGGAAAGTGGTGCTGAAGGAACTTCAGGTTCAAAATTAAATTCCTGATTTCGTGCTTGGTCCGCAGGTTTATCTTCTGCAAAGTTAGAGTAGGTATACTGATGGAAGAACGAGCGGATAGTACTGCTAAGCCCATGATGCAAAGCTGAAATATCAGAAAAACGTGCTTCGCGTTTTGCCGGGTGAATATTAAAATCTATTAAGTCCGGACGAACCTGTGCAAAAACAGCGGCAACCGGGTAAGTGCCGTTTGGGAAAAATCCCTGTCCGCCGTACTCAACCGCCTGTACCAGTGAATATTCCTGGATACGGCGTCCATTAGCATAAATAAAGATTTCTTTTTTATTTGAGCGAGAAACAGCCGGTTCACCAATTACCACAGTAAAAGACCATTCGGGATTCTCCCCGCCGGAAGACTGAGCGAATTCATAAAACAATTCCGGCGCTTCGCTATAGCTGTTTGCTCCAACAAAACGGTCTTTCAAAGACTGCCCGGCCGGCAGGTCAATTTTAGTTTCGCCGTCTGAAACAAAGCGGAACGCAATGTCCGGTCGGGCGAGTGCTTTTTCTATGAAAGTGTTGCGGCACATAATGCCTTCTGTTGCAGGGCGTTTAAGGAACTGGCGGCGTGCCGGAAAATTTTCAAAAAGTCCTTCAGACTGTACGATAGTGCCCACAAGTTCTGCCGCAGGTTCAATAAGATGATCTTCTGTAAGGCTGGCGCGCATTTTGTAGCCGCCGCTTTGAATTGAAAGTCTTGAAACAGCTGCAATGGAAGCAAGGGCTTCTCCGCGGAAACCTAAAGTAGAAAGATTCATAAGGTCTACTTCGGTTGTGATTTTACTGGTTGCATGAGGACGCGCACAGTTTTCAAGGTCGTCGCGGGTCATGCCGTTACCATTATCAATGATTCTGATCCTGTCTATTCCACCACCAGAAATTTCAACAGTAATGCTGGTAGCTCCCGCATCAATTGCGTTGTCCATGAGTTCGCGCACAATGGCATTAGGCCGGTCAATTACTTCACCGGCGGCAATTTTTCGGGCAACTTCGGGGTTGAGGGTACGGACAGGTCTTTCTAAGCTCATTTTCTAGTTCCGTTTACTTCGCCTTCATCAGAAAACATGTCCAGCTGCGGTGGATTGTCCTTTGACATTGGGGACGGTTCGTTCATAAGAATCTGGATTTTTCCTTCAATTTCATCCAGCTGTTTTTCCATGCCCGAAGCAAGCTTAATTCCTTCTTCAAAGTCTTTAAGTGCTTCTTCAAGGGAAATGTCACTGCGTTTTATATCTGAGGTAAGTTTTTCAAGTTTTGCAAGATTTTCTTCAAATGTCTGTGTCATAGCGGTTATATCCTCCGGAATTATTATGATTTATTGACGACGTTTGCTTCGATTTTTCCTTTTGCAGGGGTGATAACAAGTTTGTCACCGATATTGAGTGCAGCAGTATCGCGTACAACTTTGCCGTCTGGCCCGGTTACCATTGAGTAGCCGCGGTCAAAAATTGTCTGCGGACTTGCGTTTTCCAGAATGGTGACGTTGGACTGGAGCCGCACGCGAAGGTCGCGGATTTTGTCCTGAAGGTTTTTCGGCAGATTTTCGCGTGCGGTGGCGAAGCGGTTTAACAGCGGCTGCTGGATGTTTCTGAAACGAACCTCAAGGCTTTCTGGATTAAACTGTCTTACAAGAAGACGGGTTTTCTCTGTATTTCGCTTTACGCTGTCATAGAGGCTGTTTTTATAGTTAGCGATATTTTGTTTGAGGTCGGCCAGCAGCGGCACGGCCATTTCTGCTGCGGCGGATGGGGTTGGAGCGCGGCGGTCTGCGGCATAATCACACAAAGCCCAGTCAATTTCATGACCAACGGCACTTATTGTTGGAATTTTAGATGCAGCAACAGCTCTTACAACACTTTCTTCGCTGAAAGGTAAAAGGTCTTCAAGAGAACCACCACCACGTCCTACAATCAGAACATCACAAAGCTCATAAAAGTTTGCAATTTCAATCATCTTACAGATTGTCTGAGCCGCACCTTCGCCCTGAACAATCGCTGGAAGCACAATAATATTTACTCCCGGGTTACGACGTTTTGTTACATTAAGAATATCTCGGATAGCAGCGCCAGTTGGACTTGTAACAACTCCAATTGTTGAGGGAAGAACAGGAAGTGTTTTTTTGCAGCTATCGTCAAAAAGGCCTTCAGCAGCAAGCTTTCGTTTTCGCTCTTCAAGCATTTGAAGAATGTTTCCAGCTCCTGCAATTTCCATTGTATTTACTATTATCTGATAATTTCCCTGAGGTGCATAAACAGAAAGATTTCCTGTACAGCGAACCTTATCTCCGTCTTTCGGGCGGAAATTCAGTTTCATTGCAGCACCGCGGAAAATTACTGCCTTAATCTGAGCATTATTGTCTTTTAATGTGAAATAAATGTGTCCTGCAGCGCTCGGTCTCCAGTTAGAGATTTCTCCTTCAATTATAATGCTTCTGAAAGAAGTTTCTAAAATCTCTTTGATAAGATCTGTAATCTGCGAAACGCTGAAAACAAAGTTTTCGGGTAATCCCGGTGCGTTCATTTTTCCCCTCTTATGTACATCTCTGATTGTAACTTATCGTATTTTATTAACTTATTCAATGAAATGCCGATAAAGAATTTGATGAAAACCATAGTAATTTTTTATGATAATGACTCTTCATATGCAAACGAAAAAGTTTTTAACGGTAAATCTGCGGTTGAACTTTCTTCAGAATGGGCAAAAAGTCTCAATCTTTCAGCTTTTACTGTTAAATCAGACACTCTCAGTCAGCTTCTTTGCGATATGAAAGAGATTTGTACTAAAGAAAACGCCGATACAGCAGTATTTTCATATATAGATCTTCCATTTATTGATAAATCGCTTTCTGAAAAGATCATAGATTCTCATATTACATATAAATCTGAATATACTTTTGCAGATGGATATCCTTATGGTTTTGCTCCAGAAGCTTTAAATGCCGGAACAATTGGTATTCTTGCAGAACTTTCTAAAAATACCCAGAAATCTCTTGGTGATCAGAGAGTAAGCCGCGATGGAATTTATAATCTTATAAAAACAGATATAAATGCCTTTGATGTAGAAACTGTAATTGCAGATTCAGACTGGCGCCTTTTGCGTCTTTCTTTCCACTGTGGTACAAAAGATAACTTTATGCAGTGTAAGGCATTAAGTAAGGCTGCCGGAAATAAAAACGGAGTAGAGGAGCTTTCCGAAATCGCTTCTAAAACTCTGGGCTGCCTTAAAACAATTCCTGGCTTCTATAATATTCAGATTTCAGGAAAATCTTCTTATGAATCTGTATATCTTCCGTGTACAGTGCCGGTTAATGAAGATATGCCTTTTGATAAATGTTCTTCTCTTATAGAAAAGATTGCAGAATTCAGTGAAAACGCAGTAATCAGCCTTTCTGCCTGGGGAGAACCTTTATACCATCCAGATTTCTTAAAAATTGTAGAAAAAATCCTTTCATACCCGGGACTTTCTGTTTTCTTTGAAACAGACGGCCTTTTAGTAACAGAAGATTTGTGTAATTCCCTTGCAAAAATCTCAAATGCTGCAGCACCTCGTACTCATCAGTGGCAGAAAATTATGGTTGCAGTAAATTTAGATGCCGCAACAGAACAGACATATCAGAAACTTCATAAAAACAGCCCTCAGGGAGCTTTCCAGAAAGCCGTAAATGCTGTTTCATTGCTTCAAAATGCGCTTCCAGGTCAGATTTATCCTCAGTTTGTCCGTATGAATGATAATGAAGCAGAACTTGAAGCCTTTTTCAGATACTGGAATGAAAAATCAAATCCTTCTGGTGGTAATCTGATTATTCAGAAATATGATGATTTTGCAGGTCTTTTACCAGAATGTAAACCTGCTGATCTTTCTCCTCTTGAAAGAGACCCTTGCTGGCACCTCCGCCGCGACCTCACCATCCTTTCCAACGGAGACACCCCAGCGTGCCGCGCCTGCGTAAATGGCGGAAGCCCTTGCGGAACAATTAAGAGCGGAAACGTGTTTAATGAAAGCTTAGAAGAAGTATGGCACAAGACAAACTCCCTGCTTCTTAATCATATAAATAAAAACTACTGTCAAAAATGTGAGAAATGCGATGAATGGTATACCTTTAACTTTTAGTGAGCATCAGATAAACAGAACTATTCTCGGCGGACCGAAGGTAACAGATCCTTCGGCATTAAATATTTCCGTAATTCTCTTAAACAGCAGTGGAAGCCATTTTAAGCTCCATGTTTTTGAAAATCTTTTAAAGTGCGGTTTTCAGACAATAGTTTCGGTAGAACATGATTCAAGTAACTTTACCGACGATGTTTCAAAGCGCTTTCCAATGATTAAGTTTCTTGTTCCGCTTGAAAAAACTTCGGACGGAGACCTCATAAACCTTGCAATGAGCGAAGTACAGTCAGATTATGTGCTTGTAATCAGAGACAGTCTGAACATTCCGGCAAATTTTATCCCACCACATCTTGCAGAACGTCTTACAGCCGACTCTCCATACTGTATTGTACCGCGCTTACTTGATAAAGATCATTTTGCCTTGCCGTGCGCCTTTTCTCCAAGCGCAGAAAAAACACATTTTGTAATAGATTCTTCATCAGAAATAGCAAACGGAAAGAAAACTCTTTTTCCTTTTGATTACGTAGCCCTATATAATAGAAAAAAGTTCATAGAACTTGGCGGTTTTGACTGGACAATCGCTTCTCCTTACTGGCAGAACCTTGATTTAGCTTTGCGTTCATGGCTTTGGGGCGAACAGACAATCCTTACATCCCATTTACAGTTTTCTTATATAGAAGAGCCGCCGGTAAACGATACAACTTATAATCTTGATTATCTCAGATATTATCTTAAAAACGAGTTACCAAAAATAAAAATGGAGCAGGGGTATCTTAAAAAAACATCATTTATGGCCTTCCTTGGTCATTCTTCTTGTGGAATTATGGAAGCCCGCAGACAGTTTAATGCAGCCAGAGTGTGGGTAGAAAAAAACAAGTTCCGATTCAAAATGGATTTGCAGACCCTTGTCCAGAACTGGAGTTTGAATGATGAAGACAAATAGAACAGTTATAGTACAGTGCAGATTGTCCTCTACAAGACTTCCCGGAAAGGCTTTAAAAGATCTTTGCGGTAAGCCCGTTCTTGCATATGTTCTTGAATCAATGCACAAGGTAAAAGCAGACCATTATTTTGTAGCTACAGATGAAGCATCTTATGAACAGCTTCTTCCGGTTTGTAAAGAATATGGTTTTGAATGTTTTGCAGGCAGTCTTGATGATGTACTTGGCCGTTTTATTTCCTTACTCGATACAATCAAAACAAAAACTGTAATTCGAGCTACAGCAGATAATCCTTTCCTGTTTTATGAAGCAGCCGAAGAATCCGCACAGCTTTTTGAAGAAAAAAACAGCGGAAAAACTCACTGCGACTACCTTACATACTCAGGTCTTCCTCATGGAAGCGGAGTAGAAGTTTTCAGTGCGGAATCTCTTAAAAAAGCAGCCTCAGAAACTACAGATCCTTATGATCATGAACATGTTGGACCTGCTTTTTATAATCATAAAGATAAATACGTTTGTGACTTTGTTCCAGCACCAAGACGGTTTAATTATCCTGAGCTTAGAACTACAATTGATACTTATACAGATTTTCTGCGTGCAGTTTCTATGCTTAATTATCTTAAATCTCATAATTATGAAGGCCCTTTTACTACAGAGCAGATCTTAGAAGCCTGTCAGTCTAACAGTGTAAAATATCCTGTTGTTCTTGTTCCTTCAGTTGTAAAAGGTCATGGAACTGGTCACTTGCGACGCTGTTTGACTGCAGCTTCGCAGGGCGGCTTTTTTGTTTATGTTCCTGAAGATAAAACTCTAAAAGAAGCAGATTCACTTATTGAAGAATATATTGCACAAGGACTTTCAAAAAATCAGATTATCACTTCAATTCCGGATGAATCATACCTTCCTGCAATCATTACAGATACTTTTGAACTTACTCAAAATCAGCTTAAGGAACTTGCAAAAAACAGAAGCCTTATTTCTATTGATGAAGGTTCAAAGTATACAGATTATTGTGATTATCTTTTAGATATTATTCCTTCATATAAATGTGAGCGTCGTGCAAATATAACAAACTCTGGTTTTATTACATTGCCGGAAAATGTTCGTTCAGATTCAGATGCTGAAGAAAGAAATATAGAAAAGGTTTTGATTTGCCTTGGTGGAGAAGATCCTTCAAATCTTACAATGCCAGCCGCACAGGCTTTCCGCAGAAAATTCCCGGATGCAAAAATTACAGCAATCATTTCGAATGAAGATAATCCATATGTTGATTATGCGGGTGGCACAAATATTGAGTTTATAAAACCAGTTGCTGGCCTTCGTGAAAAACTTTTTGAATATGATATTGTTGTAACTCATTATGGACTTACAGCTTTTGAAGCAGTGTATGCGGGCTGTGGAGTAATTCTTTTGCCAACAACAAATCTTCATAAAAAACTTGCAGAAAAATATAATTTTGCTTATGTAGGCGATAAGTCAATTTCTGATTCTGCACTTCAGACAGCACTTTCTTCTGAAAATCTTTATGCAAAAAAAATCCTTTGCGGTGAAAAGAAATCTCTTGGAGAATTTCTGCGCCATCTTTCTGCAGGAAAACGCATGTGCTGTCCAGTCTGTGGAAAAGTTCCTTCTCAGCCTGATGAAGTTATTTCTCGTAATGAGACAAGAACTTACCGCCGCTGTTCAACCTGTGGAATGGTTTATATGGCCTTTACCACAATTGAAGATAAAAAATATAAGAAAGAATACTTTTTTGAAGAATATAAAAAGCAGTATGGTAAAACCTACGAAGAAGATTTTGATTCAATAAAAGCTCAGGGAATGAGACGTGCTGCCATCATAAAAAGCCTTAGTGGAGTAGGTGGTGCTGCAACAGAGAAAAATCTTTTGGATATAGGTTGTGCTTATGGTCCGTTCCTTGCCGCAGCCAGTGAAAGCAGTTTTAATCCTTTTGGAACTGATATTGCAGAAGACGCTGTGAGCTATGTTCAGCAAAAATTAAAATATCCAGCAGTATGTTCAGCTTTCCCGGATATTGATACAGCAGAAGAGTTTGGAATTACTCAGTTTGATGTTGTAACAATGTGGTATGTTATTGAACACTTTAAGGATCTTGGAAAGGTTTTGCGAAAGGTTTCTACACTTGTTCGTAAGGGCGGACTTTTTGCATTCTCAACTCCTTCTGGAGAAGGTATTTCTGCAGTGAGTGATAAAGATCATTTTTATGAAATCAGTCCTACAGATCATTATACAATCTGGGAACCAAGCCGGGCAGATTCTATATTGCGGATTTTTGGTTTCCGTGTAGAGAGAATTGTTTCAACTGGACATCATCCTGAGCGCTTCCCGTCTATCAAAAAGAGCGGAGCACAAAAAGGAAGCTTAAAGTGGAATCTTGTTGATGCTATAAGTCATGCCCGTGGGCTTGGCGATACAGTAGAAATTTACTGCAGAAAAATATAAAAATATATTGCAACGGTGGTTGAGTAGGCCGAAGGTCGTATCGAAACCATCATTTAGAGGTGGGTCTTGAAAAACATTTTAATTCTCGGTGCAGGCCTCATGCAAAAGCCTGCCATCCTAAGCGCAAAGGAAGAGGGCTTTACAGTAAATGTTATTGATGCTGATGATAAAGCTGTTGCAATTCCTTACGCAGATACTTTCCGAAAAATTGATTTAAAAGATAAAGAAGGAATCCTTGAATACGCAAAAGAACTTAAGGCTTCTAAAGATGGTCTTGCTGCAGTTTTTACAGCAGGAACAGATTTTTCTGCAAGCGTAAGTTATGTTTGTGAAGCACTTGGATTACCGGCTCATAACTACCAGTCGGCAGTCAACGCAAGCGTAAAAACCGTTATGCGTGAATGCTTTAAGAAATCTGGAGTTCCATCTCCTGAGTTTTTGAGAGTAGGTAAAGCTGATGTTACAGACAGCCTCTTAAACACAGTTCTTTCAAAAATGGACTTTCCTTTAGTTATAAAACCTGTAGATAATATGGGCGCCCGCGGCTGCCGAATGGTTCGTAATGAAACCGAGTTTTTGCCAGCCCTTAAGGTTGCTGTGGAATGCTCTCGCACAGGCTACGCAATCGTAGAAGAATATATGGAAGGCCCTGAGTATTCAATTGATGCTCTTGTGCAAAACGGCACATTTACTGTAACAGGCTTTGCCGTGCGGCATATAAAGTATGAGCCGTACTTTATAGAAGTCGGTCATACAATGCCAGCCGTACTCGATAAAAAAATCCACGATGAACTTATCTCAGTTTTTGCACTTGGTGCAAAGGCTTTAGGACTTACAACCGGAGCTGCAAAAGCAGATATCAAATATACAAAGAAAGGTCCTATGATTGGTGAAATTGCAGGACGTCTTTCGGGCGGTTATATGTCTGGCTGGACTTATCCTTATGCATCAGATTTAAATCTCACAAAGCAGGGAATCCTCATTGCAGCCGGCCGTGAACCAAAAGACCTTATCAACAGACGTAAGCCCGTAGATTACACTCCATCAGAGCTTTGCAAAAATGCCGTAAAGCCTTATGAACTTTTTGAAGTTGAATGTCTTCGTACTTCAGCAGAGCGTGCCTGGATGAGTATTCCTGGAACTGTAAAATATATAGAAAACATAAAAGATTATTCAGATCGTGCAGTATTTGATGTTCTTCCACGTGCCACTGTTCAGCTTGGCAGCGAAGTAGATTTTCCACGCAACAATGTAGAAAAATGCGGAAACGTAATTGCAGTGAGTCATAGCCGTGAAGCAGCAATTGCAGTTGCTGAAGACGCCGTATCAGATGTTTTTATCACTCTTGAACCGGATAACCAAAAAACAGAAAAATATCTTAATGGGGAAGAGTTGGATGATGAAAATGCGTTCCCTCCAGACGCCTTTGGAAAACTAACAGAAAAACAACTCAAATCTCTTAATGAAGCAAGTCCAATTCCTGCAGATTCTACAGTTATCAATTATATTCCAGATGTCCTTAAAACTGCCGAATATATTAATAAGACAGACTGGAACTATAACACAATCCAGAAAACTGCAGAAAAGTTTGATATTCTGAGACCAAAGCATCCGGCCCTTAATCAGGAAAGATTCTGGAAGGCTGTGATGCGTGGCGGAATACAGGCTGCAGTTTATGTATCTGATACAACTGAAAAGAATAACGGAAAATAGGAAAGAATATGAAGCTTAAAAAAATTGCATCAGTAATCAGTTTGATTTTTCTCTGTGCCACAGTTTTTGCTGCAAATGATATAGACCTTCTTGAAACCGGTAAAAAATCAGGAATGACAATTTACTGGGATTCACTTTCTGAAAGCGGAATGATAGAAAAAAACGGACATCAGCTTTCTTTCAGAAATGGAGAAAAGGTTGTTCTTCTAGACAGCATGCTTATGAAAATTACTGATGCTCCTGAACTTCGTAATAATCAGCTTTATGTTTCAAAAAAGTTTCTTGATGATTCAGAAGAGTTTTTCAATCAGAAATCAGAACTCCCATTTAAGGTTGGTGCAATTCTGATTGATGCAGGACACGGTGGAAAAGACCCTGGTGCCCTCAAAACTTATAAAATCAACGGTAAAAACGTAACAATCCAGGAAAAAGATATTACGCTTAAGGTTGCAAAAATGCTCGCAGAACGCCTTAAAGCTGCATACCCTGGAAAACAGATTATTCTTACCCGTGATAAAGATGTATTCCTTTCACTTGGAGAAAGAACCGACATCGCCAACAGCGTAAAAGCCGGCGAAAACGAAGCTGTGCTTTTTATCTCAGTACATGTCAATTCATCATTGAATAAAACTTCATCTGGTTACGAAGTGTGGTACCTTTCACCAGGCTACAGACGTAACGTACTTGATAAGTCTGCTGTGGATGGTGATGAAAATCTCTTCCCGATTTTAAACTCAATGCTCGAAGAAGAGTACACCACAGAAAGTATAATGATTGCCAAGTTTATTATGGATGGACTTCAAGCTCAGATTGGAAAAGAATCTACCGCTCGTGGAATCAAAGCTGAAGAATGGTTTGTTGTAAAGAATTCAAATATGCCTAGTGTTCTTATAGAACTTGGTTTTGTTTCAAACGAAAAAGAAGCTCTGCTTTTAAATGATGAAAGATACTTGAAAAAAGCTACCCTGGGAATATATAATGGAATTGCAGCGTTTATTACTCACTTTGAACGTTCTCAAGGATTTACTACGATAAAATGACAGCTAAAGCTACAATCAATATGTTAAAACAAAAGAATCTTGCAATATTTATAACTTCTCTTGTAATCGCAGGCTTATTCGTTTTTTCATTATTCTGTTACATAGTTTCAAAGAATACCAGCAGACGTTCTTTTATTTTCCCGTCTGCAGAAACCGGTAAATATATCATTGAATACAGAAATCTTACAGAAAAACCACATCAGGGAGATATTAATCTTTATATAGATGAAATCCTTCTTGGTTCAACTGTAGAACGTACAAAAATGCTTTTTACTCCCGGAACAAAACTGCTTTCCTGCTTTGAAAGAGATCATGTTCTTTATGTAAACCTTTCTCAGGATCTTTTGCAGATGGGAGACGGTGTAATTGAAATCAGAGAGGGGACAGAGCTCCTCAAAAAAAATATAATGAATAATTTTTCAAAAATTGACTCGATAGAAATTTTTATCGAAGGAAAATCTGCTTTTGAAAAATAAAAAACATTGACAAAATGATGTACTTGTTAGATAATTAATTTAAATACAAGGCTACATCGAATTAGTATAAAAAAGGAGCTTCAAATGAAGAAGACTTTTGGTTTAATTGCAGCTGCTATGCTGCTTGTTGGTGGCGTTGCTTTCGCTGATGAAGCTATGCTCATCGATTTTACTCAGCTGGATGCTGACTGCTGTGCTGATGACAATGGAAATGCAACACAGAACAGTCGCACAGTTATGGACTACTCTGTAAGCGCTGGTGCAACTTTCACAGAAGACCAGAAGGGTCTCATGAAAACTTCATTGGCACTGCCAGAATGGGAAGTTAAACTGAACTCATCTGCAAAGACAGTTTCAAGTTTGGCTGATTCAACAGTTGTTGCTGCTCCTGTAAAGGGTGAAGCAGATGTTCCTTTCGCTGGAAAGAACGTAATGGGTGTACGCATCGTATTCCCTACATGGAATTCAAATGCAAATGCTCGTATCGAACCACCATTCGATATTCCTGCTTATGAACCACTTGCTCAGGCAGATGAAAATGGTACTCGCCAGGAACCAACTGATGAAGAAAAAGCAAGCGGAAAAACACTTTTCGAAGATGGATTTGGTATTGTAAAGAACGTTGGAACAGTAAAGGCTATTTCCGTAACAACAATGGGTATGAACTATCCACACGGACTTTATGTTCTTATGTCAGATAACGACGGTGTTGAAAGACGTTACTTCATGGGTTACCTTGGTTTCGACGGATGGAAAGAACTTCGCTGGAACAACCCACAGTACATTTCTGAGATTCGTAACCGCGAAATCCGCGTTTACCCAATCTATCCACGTGGACTTCCTTTCGTAAAGTTTGAAGGTTTCCAGATTACTCGTGACGCTGCTCACATTGGTGGCGACTTCATCGGATACTTCAAAGACGTAAAGATTATTTACGACAAGGCTCTCCTTACTAGCGACCGCGACATTGCTGATGAAGACCTCTGGGGAATCATTGGTAAGAAAGAAAAGGCTCGCCAGAATGCAGAGATGCAGAAGTTCGGTAACAAGCAGGTTAACCGCTACCTCGAAAAGGCTAAGCTCGCTTCAGAAGACGAATTCACTTCTAGCTTGAACGAAGGATCAGGATCTAACGCTCAGAGCAACGGTGGACAGTCTGCAGATGCAAAATAATTAGCCTATTGAGCTAATAAACGCCCTGGAAGTTATTTGTAAATGGTAATTTTCCAGGGCGTATTTTTTTAACTTCAACGGATTTTTTTATCTATGGAAACTGCTAATTTAATATCTAAGAAACAGATTCGACAAATCTATGAATCTTATACAGATTATTTCAATGAAATAATGGCACAGGTAATTACACGTCTTCAGCAGAATGTAAAGCTTTCTGCTCAGCCAACCTACAAGAGCCGTGTAAAAAGCTTTGACAGCTATTTTAAAAAGGTTCTCAGATTAAAACCCGAACAGATGGAAGAAACAAAATCACTTATTTACCTCACAGACATGATGGGAATAAGAATGATCTGTGCCTTCCTTGAAGATATTAATATTGGTCTTGAACAGATTAAAAAACTCTTTGAAATAAAGGAAGTTGAAGTAAAAGGTGCAGAGAAAAAGTTTTCTGAGTTTGGTTATGAATCTATTCATGTACTTGTAAAGATTCCTAAAGAGTTCCTGCCACCATTAACTGGAAAATACGAAGGCTTAGCTCCAATTTCTGATGAACTTGTTTGTGAAATTCAGATCCGTACAATTCTTCAGGACGCATGGGCAGAAGTTGAACACGAGCTTATTTATAAGATTGAGTTTAATCCTTTTGATATTCCATTGCGCCGTAAGCTTGCATCTATTAATGCATCCCTTACACTTGCAGATATTACTTTCCAGGAAATCCGTGATTATCAGAATAAACTTCAGCGGGAGCTTGATGAACGTCGTCGTTCATTTTACAGTCTTGCTGATGGCTTCTTAAACGAAAAAACTGATAAGAAAGAGGAAGATATTAACCGTGTAAGTCCATTTGTTCAGGGAACAATTGATGATCTTCTACTTAAGGCAATTGAAGCTCACAATGACGGACATCTTTCTGAGGCTGTTGATATTTACACAAGAATCCTTGAAGCAGTTCCTGATACAGACAAAAACGTACTTGCTGTAATTCATAAGCACAGAGGTATGGCATTCTTTGCAATGAACAAACTTGATGATGCTCTTGATGATTTTCAGAAAAGTATTGATGCTGATAATACAGCTTTCCGTTCTTATTACTACAAGGGAATTGTTTATTCAATTCTTAAAAAGTATAAAGAAGCAATTGAATGTTACACTAAGTCACTTGAAATTAATGAGTTCCAGGCTCATACAAATTTCCGTCGTGCAATGGCATACTATGAACTTGGTGAATATGAGAAATCTATGAATGACCTGGACGTTGCACTTAAACTTGGAATGAATCCGGATGAATGCAAGCCTTTACAGGAAAAGCTTGTTAAAAAATTCGGTATGAATATGTAAAAAAAATTATAAAAATTTTAAAAAATAGGGTTTTAGTTCTTGACTAAAATTAGCGAGTCTGATATATTATTCAAAGTCAGCGAATGACATATGTCTCCTTCGTCTAGTGGTTAGGACATCGGGTTTTCATCCCGACAACAGCAGTTCAATTCTGCTAGGAGATGTACAGGCCTTGTAACATTAGTTGCAAGGCTTTTTTTTTTACCTTGGGTGGCGGGGAATGGAAATATCAAAATATTTATCTGATTCAGTTAGACAAAAAATCAAAGCTGCCATTAAAGAAGCTGGCGGAAACGAAGTTTTCTTTACCGGAAATATTGAAAAGACCGGTCTTGTAGAAAATGTAAAAGTCGGCTCCAGAGGTAATTTACATACTGTACCTGTAAACTTTTCAGATGCCCGTAATACTTCAGTTTTAATTCATAATCACCCAAGTGGAAATCTTCTTCCTTCAGATGCAGATTTAAATGTTGCAGCCGGTGCTTCAGAAAATGGATGTGGTTTTTATATCATAAATAATTCAGCTACAGAGATTTATGTTGTTGTTGAACCTGTTCTTCCTAAAACTATCAAACAGCTGGATGTAGAAGATTCCGGAAAATATATTTCAGAAGGCGGACCTCTTTCAAAAATCTCAGAATCATTTGAAGAAAGACCTGTTCAGGTAGAGCTCTTAAAAAGTATTGTTACCGCTTTTAATGATAATAAAATTGCAGTTTTTGAAGCGGGAACAGGTGTTGGTAAATCTTATTCATATTTGATTCCTTCTGCGTTGTGGGCTTTAGAAAATAATGAGAGAGTAATTGTTTCAACCGGAACTATAAACCTTCAGCAGCAGCTTTGTGAAAAAGATGTTCCTGCCGTAGAAAAAATCATTGGAAAGAAAATCAAATATGTTTTGATGAAAGGCCGACAGAATTATGTCTGCCTTAGACGTTTGAATGATGCAGCTTCAATTCTGGATTTATTTGAAGGGGAGAGTGAAGAGCTTAAGAAAATAGCAGAATGGGCTCAGACATCTCCTACTGGAAGTAAAAGTGATCTTTCATTTATGCCTTCTGAAAATACCTGGACAAAGGTTAATTCCGAAAGTGATGCCTGCATGGGAATGCGCTGTCCGTTTCATAACGATTGTTTTGTAATGAAGGTACGTAAAGAAGCGGCAGGGGCAAATCTTATTATTGTTAATCATCATCTTTTGTTTGCAGATATTCAGTCACGTCTTACAGGGGCTGGTTATGATGATGCTGCAGTATTGCCTCCGTACAAGCATATAATTTTTGATGAGGCTCATGGAATTGAAAATGCCGCTACAAGTTTTTTCAGTGAAAGTGTAAACCGTTTTAAATTGAACAAGCTGATTAATCAGATGTACCGCCACAGAAAGAATTCTGAATCAGGTCATTTATGTAGTCTTGCAATTCTTTCATCAAATGAAGAAAAAGCGGGAGACGCTTCTGAGCTTACAAATAAAATCAAAATGGCTCTTACAAACGTAGAAATTGCGGCAAAAGATCTTCTTATGGATGATTATACAAAACGTCTTTATGAAAACACTGCACGCGATTTTGGACCATTCCTTGTTGCTGTTGGCGAACTGACCCGTGCGCTCGGAACCTTTGCAGATTTAATCCGTATTGTAATGGATGGAGTTGCAGATGAAGATAAGGATGCACCGTGCTTCTGGGAGTCAAAAATCATTCTGCGCCATCTGGACAGCTATGTAGTTCTTCTTAAAAACTTTTCTGTCTGGGATGAAAAAAAAGATGATGTATTCTGGATTCAAAAGAAAAGACTTCCTCCGGATATGATCCGTGATAATGGTGATGCAGAATACGTAATATTAACTCAAACTCCGCTTGATATATCACATCTTATGAATGAAGGTGTATTTGAGCCTATGGATAGCGTTGTCTGTACATCTGCTACCTTAAAGACCGGCCGAGATTTTACTTACTGGATGCGCCGTACCGGAGTTACTCTTACAGGGGAAGACAGAATCATAAAAGGGGAGTTTCCTTCTCCTTTCCCTTATCATAAAAATATGCTTTTTGCCGTTCCTAGTGATGCGCCTCTTCCAGATAATATGCAGTACCAGCAGTATATAGAAATGGCTTTGCCAAGGCTCATAGAAGCAGCTGCCGGTCGTACCCTTGTTTTGTTTACTTCTTATGAATCTTTGAAGAGTGCACATCGTACAGTTGTTGCAAGTATGCGTGGATTCCCTGGAAGAATAATGAAACAGGGGGATGATGATAATTCTAAATTACTGGAAGCCTTTAAGAAGGAAAATGAAAGTGTTCTTTTTGCGACAGATTCTTTCTGGCAGGGAGTTGATATTCCAGGTGAATCTCTTTCTCAGGTAATAATTGTAAAACTTCCGTTTACTGTACCAAATGATCCTGTTTTTGTTGCCCGTTCTGAAGCAATTGAAAAACGTGGTGGCAGTTCATTTATGGAATTAAGTGTTCCGGAGGCTGTAATAAAATTCAGACAGGGAATAGGACGCCTTATCCGCCGTTCAGATGATAAGGGCGTTGTTGTTGTTCTTGACCGCCGTATTTATGAAAAACGTTATGGAAGCTGGTTTGTTGCAAGTATGCCTGAATGTAAAAAAATGTATGAACCTTTATCTGTTATTACAGATAGAATAAATTCCTTTATTTTTAATTGAAAATGAATTATAATTATTTCTAAATTCAAAATATTCATCTGGAGCTTATATGTCTCACTTTCTGACTATTCTTTGCTTATTTTCTATGGTAATACCTGCCAGTATTGCAAATATTTTTGCATACCCTATAAGCAGAAAACTTAGTGTGAGAATTTCAGATTATATTGTAAATGTTTTAGCCCGCCGTCTTTTTGCAATCTGTTATACCTACAGACATTTTCATTTCTGGGGATATGATGATAAAAAAGACACTCTTCCTGAAAACTTCATTTTGATTTCAAACCACCAGAGTCTTCTTGATATTCCGGTTTTTATGAATTTCTTAAGAGACCGCGAAATGCGTTTTATTGCTAAAGATACTCTTGGAAGACATATCCCGCTTGTTTCAGAAATGCTTCGTGCTCAGGAACATTGTCTTGTTCCTCGTAAGGCAAAGCCAATGGAAGCAATGCGATACATTTCTGATTTTGGAAAACGTGTTGTAGAAAGAAAGCAGATTCCAATTCTTTTTCCGGAAGGCTCACGTACAAGAAACGGTGATGTAGGAAAGTTCTTTTCTGCAGGCTTCCGTCAGCTTTCAGAATCTACAGGGCTTCCTGTTGTAGTGTGCGCACTCGATGGCGGCTGGCAGCTCCGTGATTTACGTAAGCTTGTTACAAATCTTAAAAACGGCTGTTACCGTGTAAAGATTCTTCGAATATACGATTCACCAAAAACAAAGGAAGATTGTAATCAGATTCTTGAAGAATCAAGAACTTTAATGCAGCAGCAGATTGAATACTGGCGTCAGCTGCCAACTAATAAGAAATAGATAAGCAAAAAAAAGACCGTACGTTTCATGATTACGTACGGTCTTTTCATTGATAGTAAAATTACCAGTAAGGATTACTTGAAATCCTTTGGTCTTCTTTCAACACGTTTGCATTTCTGGCATTCTGCCTGATTCTTAAGTCTACCATTTTCGATCATGGTTTTCATTATGATTTCGCCACCACAGTCAGGGCAAATGAATTTTTGTGTTGCAACAGTTGTACGAGAGTTTTTACTAGCTCCAGCCATTATGTGCCTCCAATCGAATATTCGTATCAAATATAATAATGAGATACGGCTCTAGTGTCAATAATTCAAGTAATAAAATTCGAAACTTTCATTGACACAATATATGTAATTTGATAGTATGAACAACAGTTAACTATATTTTTTGGGGGTCTCCAATTGGCAGGCAAAAAATCATCTGCAGAAAAAAGACACGCACAGAGCGAAGTTCGCAGACTTCATAATAAAGCAATCAAGAGTACTTGCAGAACTTATGCAAAGCAGTTTGTAGAAGCAGTTCAGGCTAAAGACCAGAAACTCGCTGAAGAAAAATACAAGCAGCTCCAGAAGGAACTTGATACTGCTCGCAGCAAGGGTGTTTTGAAGAGAAATGCTGTGTCTCGCAAGAAGTCAAGAATGATGAATCTTTATAATGCTACATTCGCAGCAAAATAACATTTTTGATTAATGCATTAGGGAAAACCAGTTGGAAGAATTTTCAACTGGTTTTTTTTTAATATTTTGAATTTTTGTGATATAATAACTGAAATTAAAAAAAAGCAGGAGTTAAGAAATGTCAGAATCAAAAATAACAAAAGGCGATTTAGTCGATGCTGTTTATAAATCTACCGATGTAGAAAAGCAGATTATTCAAAAGATTATTGACAGTTTTTTACTTCACACAAGAGAGTCATTGGAAACTGGTGCTACAATAGAATTAAGAGGTTTTGGAACTTTTGAAGCAAGACTCAGAAAAGGCCGTTCAGAAGCAAGAAATCCTAAAACCGGTGAAAAGCTGAGTGTTGAACCTCATTATGTAGCAGCCTTCCGCGCTGGTCAGCTGTTAAAAGAAAAACTCTGGAATCTCAAAAAAGAAGATGAAAAATAAAAAGAATGACTCTAAAAATCTAAAAGGTCTTTTTCAGAAAATATTTCTTGTAATTATTTCTGCATTATTATTCTGGCTTTCTAATCCAAATGTTTTTTTTGAAAACGGACTTGGCTGGCTTGGCTGGTTTAATTATTTTCCAATTTTCTATCTGATTAAAAAATCACGTCTGAGTGAGTCTACAATATTTGGGGCAATCTTTGGAGTCCTTGCATATGGACTTTACGGTTACTGGCTTAAAGCTTTTCATCCGCTTGGACTTATAATTGTCTGTATTGGTTATCTTGTAATCTGTTCATTATTATTTACAGTATTAAAAATTGCAGATCTTGTGTGTAAGAAAAACGGCTGGCTGCTTCAGTTTATTTGTGTATGTGGTTATGAATATATTAAAACACTTGGTTTTTTTGGAATCAGCTATGGAGTTACAGCTTATACCCAATGGAACTTTTTATATCTGATTCAGATTTGCGCTATCATAGGTGTTTTTGGTTTGAATCTGATTGTAATATTTCCTTCTGCCTTTTTATTCAGTTTTATCACAAAAACAATTCAACGAAAAAGACTTTTAGAGCATGTTGATCATGCAAGAAAATCTCATATATCAGCTTATGTAAAAAAAGAACAGGCACTTGCAATTAATTCGCTACAGCTTACTTACGTCTGCGGAATTCTCTGGATCATACTTTTCTCAGCGTCCCTATGCTACGGCTATTCCGTTATGCGAAAACCTGAACCGGAAAAACATGTAACTGTAGCGGCAATTCAGAATAATGAAAGTCCGTGGAAAAATGGAATAGAAGAATATTCAAAGAACGTAAAGAATCTTATTCAGCTTACAGAAGAAGCCCAGTATCTTTCTACAGATATTGATTTTATTATCTGGCCGGAAACAGCTGTTGCACCATCAATCATATATAACTACGACTACGGAACTGATGTTCGCCGCTTTATGCTCATTTCCCAGCTTTTGAATTTCCTTGATGAAAACAATGCCGTATTTGTAATTGGAAACTCTCATGAAGTAGAAATGAAAGGGGCGGAAAAAGAGCATTACAACAGCGCGCTTGTGTTTGAGTCTGGAAAAAATGTTCATCCGCCAGAACCTGGAATTTATTCGAAGATAAAGCTTGTTCCGTTTACAGAAAGTTTTCCGTGGAAGCATACTTTTTCTTCACTGTATGTAAAGCTGTTAAACGGAAGTCCTCATATGTGGGAAAAAGGTGAGGAGTATACAGTGTTTAATTACAGGGGCTTAAAGTTTTCCACTCCAATCTGTTTTGAAGATACCTTCAGTACGATCTGCCGTCAGATGGTTTTGAATGGTTCAAGATGCTTTTTTAATCTGAGTAATGATTCATGGTCAAACAGTATTCCGTGCCAGAGGCAGCATCTTGCAATGGCAGTTTTCAGATCTGTAGAAAATCATGTTCCTTCGGTAAGAAGTACCGCAAGCGGAGTTACCTGTATAATCAGTCAAAACGGAAAAATTGTGAAAGCAGCTCCGGAATTCTGTGAAGCGTATATTATTGGAGAGATTCCTGTTATGAGTGAAAATGAGCAGACCTTCTTTACAAAAACCGGTGACATAGCGGGAAAGGCAGAAGCCGGGCTTGCTATGCTAATATTGATAATACAAACAATTGTTGTTATAATTAATAAACTTACAAACAGATAATTACAGGTGAATTGATGGCTGATAAAAACGAAATTGAAAAAAGAAATATAACAGTTTTTGGTGAAGAAACAGAATTCGACGGAGTTTTGGAATTCAGTGACCGTCTTGTTATTACTGGAAAATTCAGCGGAAAAATCAATGCTCCTGCAGGAGATCTTGAAATTGCAAAGAATGCAGTTTGTAAGGTTGATAAGATTGATGCAAATTCTATTATCGTTGCCGGTGGCGATGTAAATGGTGATATGAATGCTGCTGAGCGGGTAGAAATCTGTTCTGGAAGTAAGGTTATTGGAAATATCACAACTGCAAGAATCAGAATTGCAAACAACGTAGAGTTCAGTGGTGATGTAAACATGCTCGACAAAGAACCAGAGGTAGACTTATTCTCAGTAGCTTCATCTGAATATAAACAGGCAATGATTATTCACTCTGATGTGATAAAATAATTTAATTGACAGAATCGTTAAAAAAATATAATAATATAGATGTAGGGAATATTTTTCATTTCTTGTCCCGCAAAAAATCAAATCAAATTGGGTTTATTTAATTTTTTTACTATATATAAAATCAAAGAAAATTTAATTATTTATGAGGATTTTTAATGGCAGCATTAAGAAGGCATCGTGCAGATGATGCAAATGTTTCAGAGCCTGTAGATGAAGCACAGGCAACACTCGATTTTGGTTCAACAGATGAACCTGCAGAAACTTCAGAGCAGACAACCCCAGTTGAAAACAGTGCAGAAGAATCAGAAGCCCCTGCATCAGAAACTACAGAACAGACAGAAGATTCTGCCTCAGAAACACCAGCAGAAGGAGAAGGCTCTGATTCAAGCCGAGTAGTTGTAAAACGACGAAGAGTTGTAAAGAAAACTGAAGAATCAGAAAGTGCTAATCAATCTTCAGAAGAACGTCCTAATAATCACCGATATCAGAATAATCAGAACAAATATAATAACAACAATAACAGAAGAGGACAGGGAATGCGTAAGCCTTATGGCCGCAATTCTTATACACCTCCTAGTCCTGAAATGGCAGAAATGCTTGCAGCTGAATCTGCCGCTGCCGCTGAAGAAAATGCAAATAAACCACGTCTTTTAATTAATGATCTTACAATCAAATCAATGCCAGAACTTCGTGAACTTGCTATGAATTATGGCTTTACAGCAGATGACCTTGCTCCAATGAAAAAGCAGGATTTGATTTTTGTAATTCTTAAAGCTCATACAGAACACGGTGGAATTATTTTTGCTTCTGGATCTCTTGAGATTCTTCCAGACGGCTACGGATTCCTCCGCTCACCACAGAACAGCTATCTTCCAGGTCCAGATGATATTTACATCAGCCCAAGTCAGATCAGACTTTTCAACCTTAAGACTGGTGATACTGTTTACGGACAGACTCGTTCTCCAAAAGAGGGTGAACGCTTCTTTGCTTTACTTCGCATTGAAACAGTAAACTTTGACGAACCACGCATTGCACAGACTCGTGTTCCTTTTGAAAACCTTACACCGCTTTATCCAGATGAAAAGCTTCGTCTTGAAACAGTTTCAACTGAGGTTTCTACACGTATCGTTGACCTGTTTGCACCAATCGGTAAAGGTCAGCGTCTTTTGATTGTTGCGCCACCAAAAGCCGGTAAGACAATCCTTATGCAGAAAATTGCAAACGCAATCACAACAAATAACCCTGAGGTATATCTCATCGTTCTTTTGATTGATGAGCGTCCTGAGGAAGTTACAGAAATGGAACGCGCTATCAAAGGTGAAGTTATTTCTTCTACTTTTGATGAGCAGGCAACACGTCACGTTCAGGTTGCAGAAATGGTTCTTGAAAAGGCAAAACGCCTTGTTGAACATAAGCGTGATGTTGTAATTCTTCTTGACTCTATTACACGTCTTGCACGTGCTTATAACCAGACAGTTCAGACTTCCGGAAAGGTTCTTTCTGGTGGTGTAGATTCAAACGCACTCTTTAAGCCAAAGAGATTCTTTGGTGCAGCACGTAACGTAGAAGAGGGTGGATCTCTTACAATCATTTCTACAGCTTTGATTGAAACTGGTAGCCGTATGGATGAGGTTATATTTGAAGAGTTCAAGGGAACTGGAAACTCTGAAATTGACCTTGACCGCAAGCTTGCAGAACGTCGTCTCTTCCCGGCAATCAACATCAAGAAATCTGGTACTCGTAAAGAGGAACTTCTTCTTACTGAAAATGAACTTCAGAAGATCTGGATTCTCCGTAAGGTACTCAACCCAATGGAAGATGTTGATGTTACAGAGCTCATTCTTGATCGCATGAAGAAGAGTAAGACTAACGAAGCTTTCCTTGCCAGCATGAACGCTGGAACTGCAGGTCTTGAGTAAGTGATTTCATTATCGGGGTTGACCCGATAATCTGATTTTAATATAATAGTAAAATCAATTTTTTATCTTGTGATATTATTTATATTTTTGGCTGACAGTGGCGAAATGATAGAAGTGCTTAAGGTACAAGCTAGAGGCTGCTGGGCGTAATATCGGGCAAGAATATAGGAGTTATACAATGAAAAAGGGAATTCACCCAGACTACCAGCTTACAAAAATTACCTGCGTTTGCGGTAATGTAATCGAAACACGTTCAACTGTAAAAGACATTCACGTTGAAATTTGTTCAGCTTGCCACCCATTCTATACTGGTAAGCAGAAACTCGTTGATACTGCAGGTCGTATCGACCGCTTCAATAAGAGATACGGTATCAAGGACAACAAATAGTTCTTATAAGAATACAGAAAAGGCTTCCGAAAATCGGAAGCCTTTTTTTTATTTCAAGATGAACTCCCACACCTTATGTGGCTTTTTTCCTGCAAAGTCTACCGGGATTGTCTGCTCTGTTATTTCCTTCCAGGTGAACTCTGAACCGGCAGCGGTTTTTGGCGGAATCTTACTGATGTCGAACTTTATTCTTTCAGAGTTTGTTGAAAAATAAAGGCTGCCGCCAGGGGCTAGAATGTTCAGACAGTCCTTTACCAGCTGTGGCCAGTCGCGGTTAATATCCAGAACATCTGTTGTAGCCTTGCTGTTTGAGAAAGTTGGCGGGTCAAGAATAATCAGATCATAAAGTTCTTCTGGTGAAAGTTTTCCACCTTTTGCATTAACAGCTTTTTCCTGTAAAAATCTCATACAGTCTGCACGAGTAAACTCATAACGTTTTTTATCTGTAAAGCCGTTAAGTTTCATATTATCTTTTGCCCATGAAAGATATGTGTTTGAAAGGTCTACAGATTCTACAAAGCTGGCATTTCCCTGTGCTGAGTATACAGAAAAACTTCCTGTGTAGCAGAAGAGATTGAGTACACGTTCTTTACTGCAGGTATCGCGGACAACTGAACGTAACGGTCTGTGGTCAAAAAACAATCCTGTATCAAGATAACTTGTAAGATCCAGACGGAAAAGCTGGCCCTGTTCCTGAACAATTCCACTTACTGTCTGTACACTGTCATTTTTCTGATACTGTTCATCATCTTTGTGGCTTTTGTGTCCACGTGATTTTTTTACAATATGAGAAAGTTCAATGCCAAGTACTTCACTTGCAGCTGCAGACATTGCGTCGAGCCATGCAGCCTCATCTTCATCAGATTTTTCGTAAGGACGTTCGTAAAGATAAAGTACAGCGTAAGTTCTTTCTTTAATTTCGTGTTCAACAGCAGGATCATTTGCACTAAGACGGGCATTCTGGTCGCTCATTAAACGTGCGGCTTCAATTACAGAATCAACTCCATCTGGAAGGAATTCGTAAAGGTCCAGGCTTACAGGAATTTCCGGAATATCCCGGTCGTAAAGTCTGTAGCAGGAAACACGGCTTTTGCGTGCCCATTTACGTAATTCTTTATATTTTTTTTTAAGGCGGTTAGAAAAAAGCTCCGCCTGGTATTCAGTCTTTTTCTGAGTGTCTTCAATGTTCATGTGGCAAGTTTACCACATATCTGTTATAATTAAAACCATGACAGCGACTGAAAAATATCTTGCAATGAATAATGAATTCTGTAAACTCCGTGATGCAATTTACGAAAGTAATGTTGTAGAAGCAGATGAAGACGAAAATGTTCAGCAGAGTGTACAGATGGCTCTCGGCGTTTTATGTCAGTATCTTGATTACTACAAAGAATTGAACAAGGTAAAGAGCCGCGAAAAAAAAAGTAAATAATCGTTATAACTACCGTACTTCCTTGTCATAATTAAAGAATGTAGATTTTTATGACGATAATTTAAGATAGAATGGATAATCAGCAGATTAGGGAAGTATTGGAAGGTCTCATGAAAGAGAGGAAAGAACATCCTCCTGTTAAACTTATTTCCCAGGAAAAACTTGATCAGCTGCTTAATTCATATTACAAGAAACTAGCCACTAAAGAGAAAAAAAACTAAAATCTCTTCTTATATACATAATCTCCAAAAAACATTATAATTGTAGTCTCATAATTTGCATTTATCCCACAACCTGTGTGTATGTGCGGTAAAAATATATTTGTGTGCCCCTGTGTGGGCAGTGAAGGAATCTTATGGATTTTACAGAATTTGGTCTTGATGAAAGACTTTTGAAGGGAATTGAAGCCGCCGGTTATGTTACATGTACACCGGTTCAGGAACAGGTGATTAAGGCTTCTAAATCAGCAGAAGGGGCTAAGGGCCCGGATTTGTATGTTCAGTCTCAGACTGGAACTGGTAAGACCTGCGCATATCTTGTTGCAGTAATTGGTGAAATGCTTAAAGAGCAGAATGCAGGTAAAAAGTGTTTGATTCTTGCTCCTACACGTGAGCTTGCAGTTCAGATTGAAGAAGAAGCAAAGGTTCTTGTTGGAACAAGTGGTCTTAAAGCTTTTTCTGTTTATGGTGGTGTTGGTTACGAAAAGCAGATTGCAACTTTGAAAAAAGGTGTTGATATTGTAATTGGTACACCTGGTCGTGTAATTGATTTGAATGAGGGGGGAAACCTTGACCTCAGCAATTCTTACTTCTGCGTAATTGATGAAGCTGACCGCATGTTTGATATGGGATTCTACGATGATCTTCGTAAAATCTTAAAGTGTCTTCCAGAAGCAGAATCTCGCCAGACAATGCTTTTCTCTGCAACTCTCAATACTTACGTAAAGAATCTTGCATGGGAATATACACGTGATCCTGTAGAAATTACAATCGAAGCAGAAAACATTACAGTAAGCGAAATTCAGCAGGAACTTCTTCATGTTTCATCTGATGAGAAGATGAAGCTTCTTGTTGGAATCCTCAAGCATGAAAACCCAGAATCAGCAATTATCTTCTGTAATACAAAACGTTCCTGCGAAGTTATTGCAAAGCGTCTTGTTATTAACGAAATTCAGGCTGAATTTATGATTGGTGACTTGCCTCAGTCTAAGCGTCTTGCAATTTTGAAGAAGTTCAAGGCCGGAGAAATTAAGATTCTCGTTGCAACAGATGTTGCTGCACGCGGTATTGATGTTGATGATCTTGCAATGGTAATTAACTACGACCTTCCTGTTGAAGCTGAAAACTACGTTCACCGTATTGGCCGTACAGCACGTGCAGGTAAATCTGGAAAGGCATATACTTTCTGTTCTGAACAGGATGTTTATAACCTTCCTGCAATTGAGCGCTATATCGAAATGTCTATTCCTGCAACTGTTGCTTATCCAGATCAGATGGAAGAAGACAAGTCTGCCGGTATGTATATTAAGACAGAAAACTGGCGTGGTGATGATGATTATGATAACCGCGGCGGATACCGTAAGGGTAAGGATGGCGATATTCATAACCGCCGTCGTGATGACCGCGATGGACGTGGACACGGAAAACGTAACGGTCACGGACGTGATGATAAGCGTGATGACCGTCGCCATGACGGATATAAGAAAGACGGCTACAAGAAAGGTGGAAAGGGACGCGATGGTGGAAAGCGACCTTACATTGACCCAGCTAAACTTGCCGGTCTTTCATACGAAGAGCGCATGAAGATGTATAAGGATGCTTATGCTTCTGGTTCTGTTTCTAAGGGAGCAAAAGACATCTACAAGAAGGGCGGTTATAAGAAGAGTGATTACAAGAAAGGCGATTACAAGAAGAACGGTAAGAAGTCTTACAATAATAACCGTCCACAGCAGAAGGCTGCACCTGAGCAGAAGAAGACATTCTGGCAGAAAGTTAAGAGCTTCTTTGGCCGTTAATTTTTTAGGGGATAATAAATGATTACAGTTAGTGATGTTAGTGTTTCGTTCAGTGAAAAACCTCTTTTCAAGGACGTAAACCTTAAGTTTAATAAAGGAAACTGTTATGGAATTACCGGTGCAAATGGTGCCGGTAAATCTACATTCTTAAAGCTTCTTAGTGGAGAGCTCGAAAAGGATTCCGGAGAAATCTTTATGACTCCGGGCGAGCGTATGGCTGTTTTGAAGCAGGACCACTTTGCTTTTGATGAATACTCAGTAAAAGATACCGTTATGATGGGCTTTCCTCGCCTGTATGAGGTTTCAAAGGCTCGTGATGAGATTTATGCAAAGGCTGATTTTACTGAAGAAGACGGAATTAAGTCTGCAGAACTTGAAGCTGAGTTTGGAGAACTCGGTGGATACGAAGCTGAAAATCAGATTGAACAGATGCTTTCTGGTCTTGGTCTTGAAGAAGAACACCATGATAAGATGATGAGTGAACTCGACGAATCTCAGAAGGTTCGCGTACTTCTTGCACAGGCAATTTACGGTAACCCAGACGCATTGATTCTCGATGAGCCTACAAACGGTTTGGACATTGAATCAATCACATGGCTTGAAAACTTCCTTCTTGATTTTGAAAACACAGTAATCGTAGTATCACATGACCGTCACTTCTTGAATACAGTTTGTACATTCATCTGTGATATTGACTATGGTAAGATTACACAGTTCAGCGGTAACTATGACTTCTGGTATCAGATGACTCAGGTTATGCAGCGCCAGGCTCACGACCAGCAGAAGAAGACAGAAGAAAAGATGAAGGATTTGCGCGAGTTCATTCTCCGCTTCTCTTCAAACGCTTCTAAGGCTAAGCAGGCTACCAGCCGTAAAAAGATTTACGACAAACTTGCAGACTCTCTTGAAGAAATCCCAATTTCTACACGTAAGTTCCCTTATGTAAACTTTAAGGCAGATCGTGAAATTGGTAACAATGTTCTTGAGATTAAAAACTTGAACTATAAGGATGCTGATGGAACTCAGCTTCTTAAAGATTTCTCTTTGACTGTAAACCGCACAGACAAAATTGCCTTTGTTGGTATTGAGCATAACTCAGTAACAGCACTTTTTGATATTGTAAACGGTGTTAAGCAGCCAGACAGCGGTGAGTTTTTCTGGGGACAGACAACTTCGCAAGCCTATCTTCCACGTGATAACTCAGAAAACTTCAATAATGACTTGAACATTACAGAATGGCTTAAGCAGTATTCTAAGGAACAGGACGATGCTTACGTTCGCGGCTTCCTTGGACGTATGCTCTTTACTGGTGATGAATCTTTGAAAAAGGTAAAGGTTCTTTCCGGAGGTGAAAAGGTTCGCTGTATGCTTTCAAAGCTTATGCTTAGCGGTGCTAACTGTATCACTATGGATGATCCTACAAACCACCTTGACCTTGAAGCAATTCAGTCTTTGAACGAAGGTTTGATTGCATTCCCTGGTGTACTTCTTTTCAGTTCACACGACCACGAATTCATTCAGTCTATCGCAAACCGCATTGTGGAAATTACTCCAAACGGAATTATTGACCGCATGATGAGTTTTGATGATTATATCTCAGACCCACAGGTTAGCGAACTCCGTGCAAAAATGTACGAGGGAACTGGTAAGAAGATTAAGTATCGAGTTTAAATTACAGGTGGTTTCGATACGCCCTGCGGGCACTCAACCACCGGTGGTTGAGTAGGCGAAGCCGTATCGAAACCACATTGTTACATCTTTGATTTCAGCGTACTTAAAAAGTCGCTGAACATCGCTCCGGTTTCTTCCTCGGTGAGCTGCTTTGGCTCGTGGTATTCTACGAGGTTTGCAGGGATTTCATCGAGGAAGCGGCTTGGTTCAGTTTCCACAGTCATCTGCATATGACGGCGCTTGCGGCAGGCAGAGATAAAAAGCTTGTCGCGGGCACGGGTAATTGCTACATAAAAGAGTCGGCGCTCTTCTTCTACATCGCCGCCATTTTCTTCTACAGAACGGGCATGAGGAATCAAACCTTCTTCTGCTCCTGCAATAAATACAACCGGGAACTCCAGACCCTTTGAAGCATGAATTGTCATAAGGTTTACTTTTCCCTTATCTCCTTCATCATCTCCATTATCCCGGCTCATAAGTGTAATTCTGTTGAGGTAGTTATAAAGATTTGGATTAGGATTATCCGGATCATTTTCCCAGATTTCCATAAATCGAATTAAATCTTCTATATTCTTAAGCTTAAAGCGAACAGCTTTTTCTGATTTTGAAAATTCAGTAAGCAGATGATCTTTGTAGTTAATCTCTTCAACCATCTGACGAACCTTGTTTGCAAGACCACGGCCGCTTAAAAGTTTCTGTCTTTGGCCTTCTATCAAATCAACGAAAGTCTGCAAATCTTCTTTAAGGACGTCACTGGCCTGAGAGGCTTCTGCGTGAATAAGATAATCAATAGCGTTCCAGAGGGTACAGCCGTTAAGTTCTGCCGCATCATTCATCAGCTGAATTGCGGCACGGCCAATACCTCGGCGAGGAGTATTAATAATTCGCAAAAGGTTAATATCATCATCATGATTAGAAATCAAACGAAGGTAACTGATAATATCCTTGATTTCCTTACGTTCAAAGAAAGAAGTACCGCCGCTCATAGTATATGGAATATTATTCTGCAAAAAGGCTTCTTCTATAAAACGGCTCTGTGTGTTGGCACGCATCAGAACGCCAAAATCATCATATTTACGTTTTTCTTCTACAGCAATTCCAAGTATTGATTCTGCAATAAAGTCTGCTTCGTCGGTTTCGTTTTCCGGCATAAAGATTTCGATGGGCTTTCCAGCTCCTTTACCGCTCCAAAGCTTTTTATCTTTACGGTTTGTATTATGAGAAATTACACCGTTTGCGGCTTCGAGAATTGTACCGGTAGAACGGTAATTCTGTTCAAGTCGGATTTCTGTAACATCAAAATCTTTTTCAAAATTTACAATATTCTGATAGTCGGCACCACGCCAGCTGTAGATTGACTGGTCATCGTCACCAACGACAGCAACGTTTTTATCTGCCAGAAGGTGCATCATTTCATACTGCTGATGACTTGTATCCTGGAACTCATCTACCATTAAATACTTATAGCGTTCGCGGTAACGGGCAAGAACCTCCGGATACTCGCGGAAAAGCTTAATTGGCAGAACAATAAGATCATCAAAATCTACTGCGTTATAAAGCTTAAGTCCTTCCTGATAAAGCTCATAAAGAGGGCGGTACATGTCATTTGCAGTTTCCCAGTTCTTACGGCCTGTTTTGATATTGGAAATAAGGTTTCCGATTGTGTAAATATCCATTGCTTCTGGTGAAAATTTAAGTTCACGGCCGCATTCTTTAATAAGAGCAACACGGTCTGTTTCATCATAAATTGAAAAGTTTTCACGCCAGCCAAGCTTGTCTATGTCCTGACGAAGAATCTTTACGCCAAAGGCATGGAAGGTAGAAACTGTAAGGTTTTGAAGTTTCTTTTCTGTAAGAGTTTTAATTCGGTCTGCCATTTCCTTTGCTGCTTTATTAGTAAAGGTTAGGGCAAGAATTGAACTCTGAGGAATACCCTTATCAAGCATGTGTGCAATTCTGAAAGTGATTACACGGGTTTTACCGCTGCCGGCACCTGCAATAATAAGAATTGCGCCTTCTGTTGTAGTTACAGCGCGGTACTGCTGAGGATTAAGTTCTTTTTTAAGGGATTCCAGGTCAAGCATAGGGTTTTATAATACGCAGATAAGAATAATGGGTCAATACGAATAATAATAAAATATTATAGAAAAAAAAATTGATTTTTTCATAAAATTTGTTGATTTATTAGAATTTAGTATTAGACTATTAGAAAGCTCTATTTAAGATTATTTAAGAATATCATTTATGAAAATCATTTAAAAAATACTGTGTACAAAATAATTTTGCTTAACTTTAGAGAGGTATTTCATGAGTGAAGGGAAAAAAAGATCTAGCCTTGTTGTAACTGTGTTAGTAGCAGTTGGTATAGTTTTTTTATCATTGACTGCTTTACAGATTTTTGCTATATCAAGACTTGCAAAAACAAGATCACGTGCAGATCATGTTGAAAGTTATATAATGTTCACAAAATCAATCAATTTATCCCTTGAACGAACAATTGACAGTTATTTTAAGGAACTTGATGCATATGTAAATGCGGACATTATGGATCAGGGTGATTTTGACCTTGCCGGAAAATGGCTTCAGGAGCATCCGGAGATCCGAAGTAATGATTTTGATTATATTATGCTATGTGATCAAAACGGATTGTCTTATAACGATAATGGAACCCGTACAAATATTTCAGAAAGAGATTATTTCCAGGCAATTATGTTTGGCGGTAAACTACGTTATATAGATAATCCTGTTATTTCTAAAACGACCGGTAATAAAGTAATACATATTACAAGAGCTGTTTATGATAAAAAGGGTAGGCTTTTTGCAATGCTTGCCGGTGTTATTAATATTGATGTTCTTATTAGACCTATAAAGAGTATTGAACTTCCAGAAGAAGTATGGATGTTTGTACTTGATCATAATGGTGGAATTATTTATCACCCTTTTGCAACAGAAGATGCCAATTTGATAAAAAATCCTGGTGAAGGACATGAAGATTATGGTGAACTCTGTCAGAAAATGGTAAATGGTGAAGAAGGTTATGGATGGATTAATTCTTTTGCAGGAAGTAAGGAAGATCTTTTTGTTTACAGCGGAATTAGTGGAACTCCATGGGGCTTTGGTTTTTCTGTACCAGGTAAAATTGTAGATTCACTTGGCGCTAAAATTGCAAATACTTCAGTCGTTTTTGCACTCATTTCAATAATTGTAATTATTCTTGTTGGGGTTATTATTCTTGGAGTATCGTTTAAACCTCTTACTATTGTTACAAAGGCAATTATTGGAATATCTCAGGGTAATGCAGATCTTACTCAGCGTATCCAAATAAAATCAAATAATGAAATTGGTTTGGTAGTACAAGGATTTAACGATTTTACGGCAAAGCTGCAGAATATTATTTCTGATGTAAAAGAGTCAAAAAATGAACTTGGGGTTGCCGGAGAGGACATGTCTTCAAGTGCTCAGGATACCGCAACTTCTATTCATCAGATTCTTGCAAATATTGAGAGCTTCCGTCAGCAGCTTGATAATCAGAAAACCTGTGTTGATCAGACTGCGGGTGCAGTAGATGAAATTTCTGCAAATATTAATTCTCTTAATCAGATGATTGAAACACAGTCATCTGGAGTAACAGAAGCTTCTTCTGCTGTTGAAGAGATGATTGGAAATATTAATGCTGTAAGTTCGTCTATGGAAAAGATGAATGAATCTTTTGGTGTACTTCAGACACACTCAACCGAAGGATTTGAAAAACTTGAGGCTGTAAGTATGAAGGTTCAGGCAATTGAAAATCAGTCTGAATCCTTGAAAGATGCAAACCTTGCCATTGCAAATATTGCAGAACAGACAAACCTTCTTGCCATGAATGCGGCAATTGAGGCGGCTCATGCGGGTGACGCAGGTAAGGGATTTGCTGTCGTTGCAGATGAAATTCGTAAGCTTTCAGAAACTTCTTCTCAGCAGTCAACTCAGATTTCTAACCAGTTGAATCAGATTATGGAAGCTATTGCCGAAGTAGTTGGTGCTTCTTCTGATGCAAGTAAAACTTTCTCTCTGGTATCTCATGAGCTTGCAGATACAGATCAGCTTGTTATGCAGATTCGTACTGCAATGGAAGAACAGACTGAAGGTTCTAAACAGATTCTTGAAGCCCTAAAACTGATGAATGACAGTACACAGGAAGTTCGCAGTGCTTCTGATGAAATGCAGGAAGGAAATAAACTTATTCTTTCTGAAGTACAGCAGCTGCAGGACGTAACAGTTGAAATGAAGGGCAGTATGGACGAAATGTCTGTAGGTGCCCAGAAAATCAATGAAACTGGTGCTGTTCTTACAGAGGTTTCAGACCGTATGAAGGATTCAATCGTTAAGATTGGTAAGCAGATTGATGAGTTTAAGGTCTAACTGATTAGTTCAGACACTTTGATATAAGCACTTACCCGATATTTGCCATAATAGGTAAAACACTGTATAATAGAATAACTCTAAAAAATACAGGAAAAAACTATTATGAATAATCAGGTAAGTGCTTTTCTTTCAGCACATAATTTTGTAAATCATGTCGATGTATTAACTGTCGCTCAGGCTATTCTGGACGATATGAAAAAGGGACTCAAAAAAGAAGGTGCAGATCAGGATATGATTCGTACTTTCTGTAATCCTCCTGCAACTTCTGCAAAAGGTAAGTCTGTTATCGTAATTGACGCAGGTGGAACAAACTTCCGTTCCTGCCTTGTTACTTTTGATGACGCTGGCGTTCCATCAATTTCTGATATGGAAAAAACACGTATGCCTGGCGTTGAAAAAGAACTTTCACGCAAAGACTTCTTTGAACAGATTGCAAATAATCTTGAACATCTTAAGAATAAATCAGACAGAATTGGTTTCTGTTTCTCATATCCAATGGAAATTCAGGAAGATGGAGACGGTGTTCTTCTTGGTTTCTCTAAGGAAGTTAAAGCTCCTGAGGTTGTAGGCTCAAAAGTTGGAGCATGCCTTAAGGAAGCATTAGCTGCACACGGCTGGAACAGCATTAAACGCATTACACTTTGTAACGATACAGTAGCAGCTCTTCTTGCAGGTGCTGCATGTGCAGAAGACGGTGACCGCTATTCTTCAAACATCGGTTTCATTCTTGGAACTGGTATGAACGCTGCTTACATTCAGCCAGACTGCGACTGCTGCAACATCAAACAGCAGATTGTAGTTTGTGAAAGCGGTAAGTTCCTTAAAGTAAACCGCTCAGACTTTGATGTTGATTTTGATAAAACAACTGTAAAGCCTGGTACTTTCTATCTTGAAAAGCTTTGTTCTGGTGCTTATCTTGGACCTGTTTCTTGGTTCGCTCTTAAGGCAGCAGCTAAAGAAGGTCTCTTTACAGAAAAAACAGCTGCTGCAATCAATGCGCTTGAAACTCTTACCCTTATTGAAATGGATAAGTTCCTTCATCATCCATATGATGCAAACTGTGTACTTGGAAAGATTGCAAGTGAAGTTGCAACTGATGAAGATGTAGATAAGATGTTCCAGATTCTGGATGCAATTGCAGAGCGTTCAGCTCGTTATTCTGCTGCTATCCTTACTGCCTGTGCTGTAAAAACAGGAGAAGGAAAGAATTCAGCAAAACCAATCTGTATTTTGTGTGACGGTACAACATTCTTTAAGACTTACAAGGTTCGTGAACGTGTTTACGGATATCTTGATGAAGTACTTACACGTCAGCTTGGAATTTACTGGAACATTGTATCTTGCGAGAATGATATTACTCTCGGTGCTGCAATTTCGGGACTAATCGATTAAAGTTTGATTGATTGAACTTTATGTGATATAATTTTTTAATGATTCTGAAATAAATTCAGAATGACACTTGGGTGGGGTGGAAAAAAACTATGTCTTTCAAAAAGTCTTTAGGTAAGTCTTTTGTTCTGTTGATTATAATTCTCATTCTTTTAGCCGGTGGGCTTTTATGGTTTGATTATCTTGGTGTTGTACATGTTAAATCAATCTTCTCACCGGTTTATAAGATAATGAAAAAATCACCACAAACTTCAACAACTACCACCCAGTCTCGTCCTCTTGTAGCAAATCTTGATGAAGATCGACTCAGAAAACAGCGTGAAGCTCTTGATATTTTCAAAGAAGAGCTTGATAAGCGTGAATCTGACATTGAAGCTGTAGAAAAACAGAATGAACAGGTGAGTGCAGAGCTTGCTGAGCGTGAAAAAAATCAGGAAGAACGAGAAAAAACATTTAACCTCAAAGTAAAAAAATACGATGATAAGAATATAAACGTTGAACAGATTGCAAGAAATCTGAATGGTATGAGACCTCAAGCTGCGGTTGACATTCTTGTTGCGATGGATGATCAGACAGTAATTGACGTCCTTCGCAAAGTCGAAGAGATTGCAGCCGCCGAAGGTTCTTCATCTATGGGTTCGTATTGGCTTTCTTTAATGCCATCTGACCGGGCTGCAGAAATACAGCGGAAGATGCTTAGTAAGCCTGAGTCCCTGGACTAGCATTCAGAACTGGCAAATCTTCAACGGATTAAGGAGATTTGCCAAGTGTCATATCAGGCAATCACAGATATCATCGTAAATCCGACTCAACTTCAGGAATTACAGTTATCTAATACAGTAAAAGATTCTCCTATTCAGCCATCAGTAAGCTTTTCTGATTATCTTGCATCATTTAATAATGCAGAAATCTCAAAGCCTGAGTCTAATTCTGCACAGACAGAACATCCAGTTTCTGAAGTTTCTGATGCAGCAAAGACTGAAAAAACTGATGTAGCAGAGAAAAATTCTGAAAAAAAGGCTTTAGATGAAAAAGAGCCAGAGAAAATTTCAGAAAAAACTGTAGAAAAAACTGATTCCCAGGAAAAATCTGACAAAAAGGTCTCTGAAAAATCTGATTCAAAAGGAAAAGCAGTAAAAAAATCTGATTTTGAAGTTAAAAATTCATCAGATGAAAAGAAAACTGCCAAGGCTGAATCAAAAGAAGCTAAAGATTCTAAGAATAAAAAGCTTTCTGATAAAGATTTTTCACGTCTGGATGAAATTACTAAAAATGTTGAAACAGACGACAACTCTGCAAAACTCGCTGCAGCTGCACAGAACTCAATTAAATCTGAAGAAAATGCCAAAATAAAGGTCTCTGCTGATGAAAATGATGCTTCTGAACTTACTGTAAATGTTGAGTCAAGTGCAGAGATGGCTGTAAATAACCTTCAGACTAAAGAAAGCAGTTCAGATACAGAATTTAATTTTTCTGAAAATCAGGATAAAACTAAAAAACAGTTTACTCTTGATAAAGAAGGAAAAATCACAGTTGAAGATGAACGTACAAAAGTTGTTGCAGAAGCTGAGGACGGCAAAAAATCTTCAATCAAAACTTCTGATATAAAACTTACAAATGATAACACAGCAGTAATGTCTGTTGAATTAAATCCAAATGCAGAAGCAGATGTACTTTCTTTGAATACTCAGACTGCCGCTTCAAACGGATCTAATTTCCAGGCAATGCTTTCTAACCAGCTTCATAATGTTGCATCTGAGTTTGTAAAGGCTGGTAACCTCGTTCTTAAAGATAACAACCAGGGAACAATTAATCTTGTACTGCATCCGGATGATCTTGGAAATGTAAAGATTCATCTTTCTCTGGATGGAAAAACTTTGAGCGGACATATTACTGTAGCAACTAAGGAAGCTCTTCAGGTTTTCAAAGATAATGCAGAAACATTACGTGAAGCATTTATTAAGAACGGATTTGATGCTGCGAACTTTGACGTTGCAATGAACAACGGTGGTTCGTTCAATCAGAATATGGGATTTAATGGTCAGGATGATGGAAGAAATCTCTTTGCACAGAGAGTGTACGGAAGTTCAGCAGAGGGGCTTAGCGCTGAATTAGATGACATTTTTGATAATGCAGAAGATATTTCGAATTATTCTGTAAACATCGTTGCTTAAGGTGACGATATAAAAATGGTTGGTGGTTGAGCACGTCGAAACCACCTTTAGCGATAATGCGGTAGTTTCGACAGGCTCAACCACCGCATAAAAAAAAGTGTAAATTGAGGAGAATGATGGAACTACTTAATACACAAAACAGCATTAACACTAAAATGAGTGCAAGCGATATGTTTGCCGTTGAAAATGCGGTAAACAACTATAACAAAACGCTTGTTGTGGAAGGAAGAAAAACTTCCAACGAATTGGGAAAGGATGATTTTCTGAAGCTGCTTATTACCCAGCTGCAGAACCAGGATCCAACAAGCCCTATGGAAAATACAGAGTTTATTTCCCAGATGGCTCAGTTCAGTTCCCTGGAACAGATGACAAATATGAGTACATCCTTTTCGAGAATGGCTTCATATATTAACAGCTCAGAAGCTGCAGCCACATTAGGTAAGACAGTTGAACTGGAAATAGGTGATACATCAGTTCAGGGTGTTGTGGAAGGGGCAACCCGCGGGGAAAATCCACAGATCATTGTGAACGGCATGTATTACAGCATGGATAAAATTAAAGCGGTATACGCTGACTAATCGGGTAGGAAGGAAGGAATTAGCATATGATGAGATCACTTTATTCTGGAGTTTCAGGACTTCAGAATCACCAGACACGAATGGACGTAATTGGTAACAACATTTCCAACGTTAATACAAACGGCTTTAAACGTGGCCGAGTAAACTTCCAGGATATGATCAGCCAGCAGATGAGTGGTGCCGCAAAACCTACTGACGAGCTTGGTGGTGTAAACCCTAAGGAAGTTGGACTTGGTATGACTGTTGCCTCAATTGATAACATCTTTACACAGGGTAACCTTCAGTCAACAGGTGTTTCAACTGACCTTGCTATTCAGGGAAATGGGTTCTTCCTGCTCAAGAGTGGTGAAGAATCTTTCTACACACGTAATGGTTCTTTCGGACTCGATCGCGACGGTACACTTGTAAACCCGGCTAATGGTATGCGTGTACAAGGATGGATGGCAGAAGAAGTAAACGGACAGATGCTCGTTTCTACTGCTGCAACTCCAGAAGACCTTATTATTCCTGTAGGATCAAAAGATCCTGCTAAGGAAACTACAAACGTAAACTTTGCCTGCAACTTGAACAAGAACACTCCAGAAATTGCTGAAGGTGCAAGTGCAGACGATATCTATAAAGGAACATGGGGAACTGAGCAGAAGATTTACGATAGCTTTGGTAACGAACACATGCTTTCAGTTTCTTTCCGCCGTGTAGTTGGTAATCCAAATCAGTGGGAAGCTACTGTTCTTGTTGATGCTGATAATGCAGACTACACACAGACACGCGTTGGTCTTGGAACAACAGACGGTATGGGAAATACTTTCCTTGTAAACTTTGATAACTACGGCGCTCTTGAGTCTGTAACAGACACAGCTGGAAATATCACAAATCCTGAAGGTCAGATTGTAATTCAGACTTCTTTCGCAGTTGCTGAATCAAATCCAGATGCAGAAGGAAATCCTTATCGCCAGACAATGAACATCAACCTTGGAACAATCGGTTCTTTCAAGGATACAATTACACAGTCTGCTTCAAAGTCTACAACAAAGGCTTTCTATCAGGACGGATATACAATGGGTTATCTTGATAACTTCAAGATTGACTCAAGCGGAATTATCACTGGTGTGTACTCAAATGGTACAAACCGTACAATCGGTCAGATTGCTCTTGCAAGCTTTGCTAACGACCGCGGTCTTGAAAAAGCCGGAGACAACACTTACGTAGAGTCTAACAACTCTGGTATGGCACGCATTGGTGAATCAGGAGTTGCCGGTAAAGGTACTTTGATGGCTGGTGCATTGGAAATGTCAAACGTAGACCTTTCTGAACAGATGACTGATATGATCGTAACACAGCGTGGATTCCAGTCTAATGCTAAGACAATTCAGACTGCTGATACACTGCTTGAAACAGTATTGAGCTTGAAGCGATAAATCAGGTTATAGGTTTTAGGTTCTAAGCAAACGGGAGGGTGTTTAGGACCAGACAGATAATAAATTTTTAATTGAAAAAAAACTAAGGCCCGGAAGATAATCCATCAATCTTCCGGGCCTTTTTTTTATAGATCCTGAAACAAGTTCAGGATGACGTTGTTTAGAATTTCGTCTAACTGTTTTATTGTGCTTTGTGATAAGGTTCCAGGATTTCTACAAGGCGCTGCTTTTTGAACAGAACTGCGTAGTTATATGCACTCATTCCCATCATATCTTTTACATCTGGGTCTGCACCGTTTTCTGCAAGGAGTTTTACAAGAGACTCTCTGTTTGCACCAACTGCAAGAATCAGATTATTCTGACCTTCCTTATTGATTGTATTAAGATCTGCACCCTTTGAAATAAGATACTTAGTAATCTTCTCATTACCACGCCATACAGCATCCATGACAGCTGTGTATCCACGATCTTCAGAAACTGCATTAAGTTCAGCACCAAGATCAAAAATCATTTCAACAAATTCAAAGTTGTCGTTGCGGCAGGCAATGTTGAGCATTGGAGTTCCTGTGTCATCACGTGCATTAATGCTCATTCCAGCTTCAAGGAATTCATGAACAATTTCAGGTTTATTCTTTGCAATATAAGTACCAAAGCAGTCTGCTGTGTATGGAATACCACGGTCAAGAAGTTTCTGCTTTGCAAGACGCATACTGGCTTCATCAGAAATTGTATTGTAGTCCTGCGTAAACTTTTCATAGAGCTCGTCTACATTCTCACAACCAACACCATTATCCTTTCCAAAAACAGGATCATCAAAAAGTAATTTTACGTTAGTATATACTTTGATTCCATCACTTGCGAAAAATCCAAAGATTGAAGAAAGACTTGCACCTAAAGGAGCATCAATAGACTTTTCATCTGTAGCATAGATAATGCAGGCACCAAGCTCCTTAAAGCTTTTTTTGTGTTCTTTAATACCTTTTAAGGTAAGAGGAGAAACGAGTAATTTATTTTTTTTATTGGCTGAGTTAATAAAATCAGTACATTTAGTTTCGATGTCTTTGTTGTCGGTTATAATAAGCCATTTCATAGTTACTCTATTATAAAGGACGAAGTCACATTTTACAAGAAAAATGAGAACGCTATTAAAATAAGTAGGAATAAAGGATGTTTTTAGGTTTATTTTTCTATAAAACAGGTATATAATATTAAGTGGTGAGTATTATCAATATTTCTGATTTTTATGATTTCTCTAAAATTGAAGCTTCAATAACTGAAAACAAGCCCTACGAAACTTTGCTGCAAGGCCCTACCGACGCGAGCAGAGAATTTATCAATAAATCCCTTGAAATGTACTTAAAATCAATTAATCGTGAAAATGTTCATAATCTTCTTTGCTTGTGTATGGAAGAAATAATTTCAAATTGTGTAAAAGCAAACATCAAACGTGCATATTTTATTCATAATGAGCTTGATATCAATGTACATGAGCAATACGAGCTTGGAATGAAGAACTTTAGGGAAATGGGTGTGAGCCAGGTAAAACATCTGGAACTTATACAGTGTGCACAGGATCTTGGATTTTATGTTAAAATCCGTTATGCAGTTGAAAATAAAACTTTTATAATCACAACCAGAAACAATTCTATTATTTCAAAAGAAGAACTTAAAAGAATCAGTAATAAAATTGAACTTTCAAAGAATAAAACTTCAGAAGAAATCTTTATGAACTCAGTAGATATGACTGAAGGCTGCGGACTTGGTATTATAATGATCAAAAAGATTATGGAACAGATTTCTAATCTTGAAAATAGTTTTTCAATTTATGCTGATGATCAGGATACTATCACTGAATTGCGTATAAATATGATGTAAATATAATCATCAATAAAAATAATCAAAAATCTTATGAAAAAGTTATATCTATTGTTGTTATTGTCGCTATCTATTTATGTAAATGCATTTTCTTTGGAGAAGAAAATTGTTCATTCTTACAAATCAGATTATCGTCTTTTCCCAGAAATACAATATAAAAACAATTATATAAAAAAACTTTCTGAAAAATATGAAGTAAAATACTGTGTTCAGTCTAATCTAAAAATTCCGAGACAGGAAGCTAAAGGTTATGACTGTTCAATGATATTAAAAAAACTGGATCAGCTTGGTGGTCTTGATAAAGAGTGTTACGGTGTAAGTTATATAGATGCAAATACAAAAGAACGTAAGCCTATCTTCAAGAAATCAATTTATGATAAAGAGAATGGTACTTTATATGTAAAAGATAAGGCTGCCGGCGGTCTTAATTTTGATGTAAATATAGATACCTATAAAAATAATGGTAACGTGTACGCAGTAAATGCAATTATAAATAAAAAGCCTGATAACATTTTTGTACGCGGAATCAAAAAAAGAGAAGCAGAAATATTTGTTCTTATGCAGGAAGATGAATCTGATATAAATGTATATGCACTTATTCAGTGCTCTTATTCGCCAATTGAGCATAAGTTTTTGAAGTCTTATGTAGAGAATGCTGTAACTGCAAGAGTAAATGAACTTCAGAACTGGTTTTACAGAATGCTTTGTGAAGCTAAATAAAAAAGAAATGTGTATAAAAAAAGCTTCTAACCGAAGTTAGAAGCTTTAGTGCCACAAGTTAGAATCGAACTAACGACATACGGATTTTCAGTCCGGCGCTCTACCAACTGAGCTATTGCGGCGTTGATGTATGTTAATATATATGAAACATGATTTTATGTCAATAGAAGATGAGGCAAATTTTAAGAAATTTTATTATTTTAAATTCAGTTCTTAGTATTTAAAAAATACCGGTAGTGTGTTAAAATGACACACTATGAAATTAAATCAAAATAAAATTGTTTTTACAGGCGGCGGTACTGGCGGTCATATTTACCCGGGCCTTGCTGTTGCAGACGAATTAAAAGCTATATCAAAATCAAACAATCATCAAATTGAAATATGCTGGATTGGCTGTTCTAAAGGAATGGACAAAAACATAGTTGAAAAAGCTACAGGACCTGATGGAAATCCAACTGTTGATAAGTTTTACGGAATCCCTTCTGGAAAGCTTAGAAGATATTTTTCTATGAAAAACTTTTCAGATCTGTTTAGAATTGCCGGTGGATTTTTTTCAGCTTATCATATTTTAAGAAAAGAAAAGCCTGCAGTTTTGTTTTCTAAGGGTGGATTTGTAAGTGTACCACCTTGTCTGGCTGCAAGGTTTCTGCATATTCCAGTTTTTACTCATGAATGTGATTTTACTTTAGGTCTTGCAAACAGAATTAATTTTAAATCTGCAGACTGTATGTTTGTTTCATATGAAGACACAAAAGCAAAACTTTCTGAAGCTGACAAGAAAAGGGTAGTTGTAACCGGAAACCCGGTACGTCCTGTTTTCTATAACACCGATGCTCTTAAAGGTAAAGCTTTTCTTGGAATAAAAGATGCAGAAAAAAAGCCTGTGCTTCTTGTACTTGGCGGAAGTTCAGGTGCCAGACAAATTAATGAGCTGGTATATGAAAACATAGATTTTTTATGTGAAAACTATATTGTTGTTCATCAGACAGGACTTTTGAATTCAGATGACAATCGTTCAAATCAGCTGGCACAAAAATATCCAGAGTCATATAAACCATATAATTTTATTTATCAGGAAATGCCGGATGTTGTTTCTGCAGCAGATGTAATTTTGAGCCGTGCAGGTGCAAACTCAATTTGGGAGGCTGCAGTACTTAATAAGCCGATGGTTCTTGTTCCGTTGTGCGGAAGTGGTACCAGAGGTGACCAGGTTGATAATGCAGAATTCTTCAAAAACAGAGGAGCTGCAGAAATGCTTTTAGGAGCAGAAGCTGATTCAGAACATCTTAAAGAGTCTCTTACCAAAATGCTTGATGCAGAAAAGAGAGCAGAATATTCAAAGGCAGTTGAAAAACTTACACATGGAGAAGTTCCTGCAAAGAAAATTGCCCAGATTCTTTTTGATAAAATAGGACAGAACCAGTAGGAGAGGGAAATGACTTTTACAGTGGTAGACTGGATTTTTAGTGCAATAATTCTTGTATTTGCAATTTCAGGAGTAATCAAAGGTTTTATTGACAATGTGTTTGGAAAGATTGCCTTTGTTGCAGGAATTCTTCTGGCATATCTTTTTTATAAAGATATCGCTGAAAAACTTTTGAAAGACGTAAAGGTTGCATATGCCGCTAATATTATTGCCTTTCTTTTAATCTTTGTTGTTACTTTTCTTGTTATAAAAATTGTTCAGATGATTGTAGCAAAAGTTTTTGAATGGAGTATATTAAAAAGTCTGGATCGTACCTTAGGCTTTATCTTTGGAATTGTTGAAGGTGGTGCTGTTGTGAGCCTTATTATTTTCCTTCTTATTGCACAGCCTTTTTTTAGTGTACAGACAATTTTTGAAGGAAGCTTTTTTGTAAACCTTGTAACAAGTCTTTTTAATTCTACTAAAGAGGAGTTAGGAACTCATGTTTGAAAATCTTGTAAATCAGTCTGCTGGAAAACTTCTTATTTCAGATATTAAACATAATAAACTTCCTGGAGCTGTTTTATTTGCAGGTCCAGAGGCAAGCGGAAAACTCACTGCGGCTCTAGAGACTGCTCGTATACTTTCATGCCATGAACAGAAACAGGGTGAATGGCTTTGTGAATGTCCATCTTGTTTACAGCATAAAGCTTTGATTTGTTCGAACCTTATGCTTTTAGGTCCAAGAGACTGTTCTTTGGAAATTGCTGCAGCGTCAAAAACTTTTACAGAAGCACATTTTATTCAGGCAAAATATATTGATGCTGTGCGTTATTTATTTTTGCGAAGCGTTAGAAAATTAACTTTACGTTTTAATGGAATCCTTTGGGAAGGGGATTCTAACTTAAACAAAATTGGAAGCATTATTGAAGAGATAAATGAAAATCTTGAGCAGCTGGATTTTCCAAGAGAGCTTCCTGATAATTCGACTGTAAAAAAGCTTTGTGATGATATTGCAAAACAGTGTATGAAGCTTGAAGATGAATATCTTTATGATTCTATTCCTGTAAATCAAATTAGAAATATGGAAGCGTGGGCTCACATTAAATCTGAAGAAGGGCGTAAAACTGTTATTATTGAAAATGCAGACAGAATGCAGACCAGTGTACGCAATGCTTTACTGAAAATTCTTGAAGAGCCTCCTGCAGATGTTGTATTTATTCTTCTTTCTTCAAAAAGAAATGCAATAATGCAGACAATTCTTTCTCGTGTAAGAACTTATAACTTTACAGACCGCACTGTAGATCAGCAGAAAGATGTTATTCAGCGCGTTTTCCATAATATGGATTTTAACGGAAGTCTTAATGATTATCTTTTAACTTATTTGCCGGTAACTCCATCTGAAATAAAAGCACAGGCAAGAAGCTTTTATAATTCAATTGTTCACAGACAGATTTGTAATGTTGATGAGATTGTTAAAAAGTGTGATAAGTTTAATCCACGAATTGAGCTTAGACTTTTCCTCTCAAATATTGCCATGTTTATGAAGCCAATGATGAAAACACAGTCTGGAAGTGAAGCTGTTGCACAGGCAATCGGACTTCTTAGAAACTGCAGTGACAATATTATTCTTTACAACCAGTCTCCTGTTTCTGCTTTGGAAATTCTTTTGCGTGATATGTCTGCTTTGAACATTAAGTTTGGAGGTGTATTTTGCGAAGCTATGTAAAGAGAGTAAAGCAGAAGGCTGAAAAACTTTCTAAAGAACAGGTTCTCTCACTTCTTGAAGATGTTGTTGATGAAAACGAAAATCTTTATTCAGTTCTGGAATCTCTCTCAACTGGACTCTTGATTATTGATGATGATTTCAGACTGCTCCGTTATAACACAATTGCAGAAAGCTGGCTTCCATTTTCTGAGAGACTTGAAGATATTCTTGGAAGTGAAAATGCTATCTGGGAATATGTAGAAGACGAAGATGTTTCAAAGTTCCTTCGTAATTGTATGGAAACAAATGTTACAAACTGTTCAGAAGATTTTTCAACCGTTACCTCGGGCGGTTCTGTACGTTTCCTTACAATCACAATTTCTCCATTGGTAAATGAAGGTGAATTAAACGGTAAGGTTATTCTTGTCCGCGATATTACAGAAAAGAAAAATCAGGATATTCTGCTTCATCGAATGGAAAATCTTGCAAATCTTACAAACCTTGCAGCAGGTATGGCTCATGAAATTAAAAATCCGCTGGGTGCAATAAGCATACATATTCAGCTGATTCAAAAAGCACTTGCTAAGGCTCGTGAGAATGAAGATAAACTTCCAGCACCAAAGTTTGTTGAAGATCATATTGATGTTGTTAATGAAGAAATTGATCACCTTAATAAACTGGTAATGGATTTTCTTCTTGCTGTTCGTCCTGTTAAGGCTCAGCTTGAACTTAAAGATCCGGATAAACTTATTGAAAATCTTATAAACTTTTTTAAGCCGGAATTTAACCGGGAAGGAATTGAAGTTCTATATAAGGCATCTGAAAGCAACAAGAGAATTCTTCTTGATGAAAAACTTTTCCGCGATGTAATAATGAACATTTCGCAGAACTCTCTTGCTGCCATCAAATCAAAATATAATGACAAAAGAAATGGTGCAAAATTCTGTATTTCCAATACCGTACGTGATAATAAATTTATTATTACAATTGCGGACAACGGATGCGGAATGTCTGAAGAATCATTGTCTAAAATTTTTGAGCCTTATTATACAACAAAGGCAAACGGAACCGGACTTGGAATGACAATGGTTTATAAAATCATAAAAGAATTTTCAGGTGAAATAATTGTTGATTCAAAGGAAGGCGAGGGTACTGCATTTACAATTACCTTCCCGATTCCACAGAAAGACACAAAGTTGTTGAGTTCTGAAAGCAGATAAAAGACCGGGTATCAGGAGAAAAAACTGTCATGACTATTTTAACAATTGATGATGAAGAGAATATTCGTAACGGACTTGCTGATAATTTTGAGCTTGAAGGCTATGATGTAAAACAGGCAGCAAATGGTGCAGACGGTCTGGAGCTGATTGCTCAGGGCGGAATTGATCTTGTTATTACAGACCTTCGAATGGATGGAATCAGCGGAAGTGAAGTTGTAAAGAGAGTAACTTCTGAGCACCCTGGAATTCCAATTATTGTACTTACCGGTCATGGTAGTATTGATGATGCAACTGCTGCACTTAAAGCCGGCGCCTTTGATTTTCTTACCAAGCCGCTTGATCTTGATCACTTAAATAAAATTGTAAAAAATGCTCTTCAGGGAAAAATACTTGCCGAACAGAACAGAGAACTCAAAGCCAAACTTTTGAAGTCTGAAAGTTCTGATGAGATGATTGGTAAGAGTGATTCGCTGAACCGAGTTCGTCAGATGATTTCAAAGGCTGCTCCTGCAAAGGCAAGTGTACTTATTACCGGCGAAAGCGGTGTTGGTAAAGAGCTTGTCGCCAAGGCAATTCATGCGCAGTCAGACAGAGCGGACAAGCCTTTTATTGTCGTGCACTGTGCAGCACTTTCAGAAACGTTGATTGAGAGTGAACTCTTTGGATATGAGAAGGGCGCGTTTACCGGTGCTGAAACGGTCCATAAGGGACGCTTTGAACTTGCGGATGGTGGCACTGTTTTCCTTGATGAAATTGGTGAAGTCAATCTTGCGACTCAGGTAAAGCTGCTCCGAGTTTTGCAGGAGCATAAGTTTGAAAGAGTTGGCGGTGAAAAGTCGATTGAGGTTGATGTAAGAGTTGTAGCTGCTACAAACAGAAATCTTGAAGATGAGGTAAAGGCAGACCGCTTCCGTGAAGATTTGTTTTACCGATTGAATGTTGTGCGGATTGAGATGCCGTCTCTCAGAGAGCGTATGGATGATATACCTCTTTTGATGCATTCGTTTTTAAGAGAGTTCAATATTGAGAATAAGAAAAATATTAAAGGTTTTGACAAAGCTTCAAAATCTGCAATGATAAAATATAGCTGGCCTGGAAATATTCGAGAGCTTAAGAATGCTGTTGAAAGTGCTGTTGTAATGTGTACTGGTGATGAAATTAAAATGGAAGATTTACCGAGAGCTCTGAGAGCGCAGGGTGAAGAAAAGGTAATTACAATTCCAATCGGTATTACAATGGATGAAGCAGAGAAGATTATTATTCAGGAAAATCTTGCAGCGAACAACGGAAACAAATCCAGAACAGCAGACGTTTTAGGAATTGGAAGAAAGACGTTGCATAGAAAACTGGAAGAGCTGAATATTGAGTAGCCGAAAATCGAAGAACCGCTAAAAAGCAAGCCGAAGAAATTGTGTATAAAATTATATACAGAAAATAGGTGTATATAATTTTATACAATTATTACTGTCTAATAAATTATACTACTATTTCTACTTAATTCCAAAGAAATCACACAGAATCTGGTATGAATTCTTTATCTCATCTATACTTAATTGTCTAAAATTGTTGACACTATTGGAATTGTGTATAGTATTTTTAGTATCCGGGTGGGTTTCTTTTAGTTTTTTATGATATGCAGTCAAGATATCTTTTTGTGTAAATGGGTACACTATATCTAGTGTGGTTAGTGCATTTTGAATTTGTGGCGGAAATTGCATATTGTATGTATATTTATGCAATTTTATTACTTGGCCGGTTGCAAAAGCGGTTTTTGAGTCATTTTTAGCTGATTTCTTGTTATTTTCGGTAGATTTTTGAGTATTTTTAATAAAATCAGAAGAGGAACCGGTAGTTTCGACAGGCTCAACCACCGATTCCTCTTCTGTTTCGTGTTTTTTATCTTGTGGAATTTTGCCTGATTCTAAAGCTTCATTGAGCATTTCGCCCAGCTTGTCGTACATATCAGGCATAATCACTCCAATACAGGTGGTTTCGATACGGCCTTCGGCCTACTCAACCACCGTAATTAATTAAATCTCTGTTCCAGAAGAAATAACTGCACCCTTTCGGATAACGATAATTCCGTCTGCACTGTAGAAGCTGCCGTGATCACCGTCTTCGTATTTCTTTCCGCTTACGCCGATTTTACAGTTATCACCAATTTTTGCGTTCTTATCAATGATTGTATTGGCAATTTTACAGTTTTTACCGATTCCAGTGCTTGGTTTTCCTTCTTTTTTGTTTGCAGCCTTTTCTTCTTCTGTGTCGTAATAGTCTGCACCCATCATAATTACGCCGTCAAATTCGGTTCCTTCATTGATGATTGAGCGTACACCGACAACAGATTTGTTGAATTTTGCATCTGTAATGATACATCCTTCAGAAATAAGTGATGCGTTAATATCAGCCTTGTTGATTTTTGAAGGTGGCAGGTTACGCATGTGTGTATAAATTGGCTGTGTCTGTCCAAAGAAGTCGAAAGTTGGATATGGTTCACAAAGTGCAATGTTTGCATCATAGAAGCTGCGGATAGTTCCGATGTCTTCCCAGTATCCGTCAAATACATAAGAATTAATCTTTTTCTTACCGATGGCAAGCGGCAGAATTTCTTTACCAAAGTCTGTGTATTTTTCGTTTTCACCGCCGAGCATTTCTTCCATTGTGTCGGCATTGAAGATATAAATACCCATTGAAGCAAGGTATTCTTTCTCTGGAGGAAGGCTTCCGCGTGCTTCTGCAGGAATTTTCCAGTCGTCAATGTTCAGATCTGGCTTTGGCTTTTCCATAAAAGCTTTTACATGATTCTGGTCATCAATCTGCATGATACCAAAACCTGAAGCGTCGTGGCGGTTTACGGCAGTTGTAGCGATTGTGATTTCAGCACCAGATTTGATGTGGGCATCCATAAATGCTCTCAAATCCATCTTGTAAAGCTGGTCGCCTGAAAGAATGATATAGTGTGTTGGTTTCTGTGTCTTAAAGTGAATGAAGTTCTTACGAACGGCATCTGCGGTTCCTTCATACCATCCTGAATGCTCAAGAGTCTGTTCTGCAGCAAGAATTTCTACGAATCCGCCAGAGAAACGGTCAAAATTATAAGAGTTTGAGATGTGAAGGTGAAGTGAAGCAGAGTTGAACTGAGTCAAAAGATAAATCTTTTTATAACCTGAGTTGATACAGTTTGAAATAGGAATATCAACAATTCTGTATTTTCCGCCGAATGAAACAGCTGGTTTTGAGCGTTCCTTTGTAAGTGGGTAAAGTCTTGTTCCCTTACCACCGCCCAGAATGATAGAAAGAACTCTTGGTTCTGTGTTTGCCATAGAAAAACTCCTTGTGATGATGCAATTTTGCAATAGTATTTATGCTATAAAATAAATTATAAGTCTGAAAATCTGTATTTGCAAATTATTTCTATTGAATTCCTTCATAATAAACTTTTTATAAATGAACTATTTACTTATGATATAACTGTATGTTATACTAATGATAGTATAACTATCATAGATATTGCATTGCTATCACTTAACAAAACAGAGGTTTTAATGAAATCAGAATTATTAAAAATCAAATGTCTTACAGTGAGTTTTATGCTTGTTCTTGTTTCAACACTTTTCTTTTCTTCATGTAAGACTTCAAACCCAGATGCAAAAATCGATCTTACAACCGGCTGGACTTATACACTGGATGAAAACGCAAAGCCGGAAGATTATGTAGCTTTCGACAATTCAATTCTTGGTAACCTTGAGACTCTTGTCCCAGAACAGTATGGTTTTATCTGGCTCAAAAAGACTTTTACAATTCCAGAAAGCCTTAAAAATCAGAATCTTGGTGTTTACTTTGGCCGTATTTCAATTGCAGATGAAACTTATGTAAATGGAGCGTTCATTGGTGGTGAGGGAACTTGTCCTCCAAATGAATTCAGTGCATGGAATACAGCACGTTTTTATACAATTCCAGAAGCTATTTTGAACAGTGGCAGCAACGAGATTCTCGTTAAAATCTGGGTTGATGCAGAAGGTTCAATTGTTTCTAATCCTTTTATCAGCACAATTCCAGTTGCACGTAAAGCTGCTTCCCGTGAGGCATTCTGGAACAGCAAAATCAATCTGATTTTTGCCTTCATCATGGTTGTAATTGCCTGCTATCATCTTATGCTTTATTTTAAGAACCGTAATGAAAAAGAAAATCTGATGTTTGCTCTTATCAATCTTCTTTCAGCTCTCTATCTTTCTGTATTTTTCTACGGTGAGCTTTCGTTTGCTTTTGGAACACATGTTTCTTTCCTTGTTTTCCAGAAGATTTTCTCTAATTCAATGCCTTTCTTTATCTGCTATATGGTTATTTCCTTTATCATTAGCTTTGTTCATTCATCAGAAAAGAAGGGCGTTAAATATATCAGACTTGGATTTTTGATTATTCCGGTTGTAATTGTTCTTTTCGCGCAAGATTACAGAGTTTTGCGTGCTATGCGCTGGACATTTATGATGCTCATTCCGCCTATGATTTATCTGATTTGTATAATCATCAGGGCTCTTGTAAAAAAGGAAAAGGATGCTGTTACTCTGCTTTTTGGTTTCTCACCACTTCTGGGAACCTTCCTTATCGATATCATAGTTCATAATATTTTGAAGAATTACAGCTTCCCGTATATCACTTCTATCGGCTGGCAGCTTGTAATTGTAAGTTTGCTTTTTATTCTTGCAAACCGCTTTGTAAAATCAAGACGCCAGGTAGAAGAATTAAACAGAACTCTTGAGAATAAGGTTGAAGCACGTACAAGAGAACTTTCTCTGTCTAACTCAAAGCTTTCAGAAGCTAACAGCCAGCTTGAGCTTACAAATAATCAGCTTACCGAAGCAAAGAAAAAGGCAGACCGTGATCTTAAACTTGCGGCAAATGTTCAGAACAGCTTCTTTAATCCATCTCTTCCAAACTTTAAGAACTGGGATGTTGTTTACAAGTTTAAGCCTGCAGCCGGTGTTTCTGGTGATTTTTATGACTTCTTCCATAACGGAACTGATTTGCAGGGGGTTGGTCTTTTTGATGTTTCAGGACATGGAATTGCTTCTGGTCTTGTAACTATGCTTGCAAAGACTGTAATTGACAGAAAATTCCGCGAATGTGCAAATCTTCCATTCTCAAGAGTTGTTTCTGAAATTGACAGACAGATTACAGAAGATAAAGGTGACATTGAAAACTATCTTACCGGAGTTCTTTTACGCATTGAAGGAAATCAGGTTGAATTGATTAATGCGGGACATCCTAAGGTATTTATCCGTACAGCTAAAAATGGAAGATGTTATCCGGTTGAACCAAAAGAAACCAGTGAGAAAAACGGAATTATTGGTTTTGGAGATATTAAGCAGGAATTTCGCGCAGTTAAGTTTAAGATGCAGAAGGGCGACAGCATTATTCTGTACACGGACTGTCTTAATGAGTCTGTAAATAAAAACGGCGAACAGTTTACAGAAGAACGCATAGCTGCAGCTTTGGAAGATGCTGGAATTGGAAGTGCAAAGAGTAAGCTTGATTATGTACTCAACCGCTTCTACAAGTTTACAGAAGGCAGTGAAATAAAAGACGACCTTACTGTGATTGTCCTGCAGTATAATCCACAAAACTAATAAGAAGAAAGTTGATGTAAATCAAATTTCCCCCTAAACAATTTTTTTACAAAACCGATGATAAAGGTAGATGTAAATAAATTCAGAATGGTAAAGCTAAAAAATGCTTTCGCATTTTTCTTAACGCTTTGCTATTAAGCACCGCCCGCCAGCGGGCTTACACAGGGGGAATAAATAATGATTCGAGGCTGGTATACCGGAGCTTCTGGTATGAATGCACAGCAGAACAGGCTTGATGCAATTGCCAACAATCTTGCGAATGTAGACACAACTGGCTACAAACGTGATGTTGTTGCAAGTAAGAGCTTTCCTGAACTGCTGATCCGCCGTACAAATCTTGACGGTGTTTATCACACAACCGAAGGTTCTGCAGATGCAGCACCTGTAATCGGTAAGCTTGGTCTTGGTGTAGAAACAAATGAGAACTACATTGATTTCGCACAGGGCTCTTTCAAAATCACAAATACAAAGACAGATACAGCTCTCAGTGGAGAAGGTTTTTATGTAATCGATACTCCGCTTGGAGAGCGCTATACACGCAACGGAAACTTCTTCATAGGTAAAGAAGGTATTCTTGAGACTAAGGACGGATATCCAGTTCTTGGTGAAAAAGGATATATCTATGTTGAAGATGACAAGTTCAATGTAAATGAAGACGGAATTATCGCTCACGAAGAAAACGGTGAAGAAATTGACCGCTTTAAGGTTGTTCGCTTTGATAACGAGCGCTATCTCAAAAAGATGGGCGAAAGTTTTTATGCTACAAACGACATTGCTGGCCCAGCTCACATTGCAGAAGGTAATGAGCGTCCACGCTTCCTTCAGGGCTATACAGAAACAAGCAATGTAAATGTTGTAAATGAAATGGTTCAGATGATTGAAGTAAACCGTGCTTACGAAGCTAATCAGAAAACAATTCAGTCTGAAGATTCTATGATGAGCACACTCTGGCAGAAGGTTGCCGTTCTGCAGTAGGAGTGTTCAAAAAATTACATCCATGTAATTTTTTGAACAGCAGTTTTTGAAAAAACTGCGATTTCGCACATCCTGTGCGACCGCTAACGCGGTGTTTTAGGAGAAGTAAGTAAATGGTAAGATCACTTTGGACAGCAGCTACCGGAATGAACGGTCAGCAGTCAAATATTGATGCAATTTCGAACAATCTTTCAAATGTAAATACTACTGGATATAAGCAGCAGCGCGTTGAGTTTGAAGACCTGGTTTATCAGAACCTTAAGCTCGCAGGAACTCCTGCAACTGAAGATACTGTTACTCCGGTTGGAATTCAGCAGGGTACTGGTGTTAAGGTTGGAGCTACTCAGAGAATTATGAGTCAGGGCTCTCTCCAGAACACTGGTGTTGATACTGATGTGGCTATCGTTGGTGAAGGTTTCTTCCGCGTTCAGAAATATGACGGAAGCTATGCTTACACCCGCGACGGTTCTTTCAAGGTAGATTCAGCTGGTCAGCTTGTAACAAACAACGGTCTTAGAGTAATCCCGGAAATCATTCTTCCTGAAGGATACGACGTTTCAACTTTGAACGTAACTCAGACAGGTCTTGTTTCTGTAAAAATCAACGGAGAAAATGATCCTGTAGAAGTTGGACAGCTTGAGCTTTACAGATTCCCTAACGCTGTAGGTCTTCAGGCTGAAGGTGATAACCTTTTCAAAGTAACTGCAGCAAGTGGTGAAGCAATTGCCGGCCGCCCTGGTTATGATGGATTTGGTGATGTTCGCCACAAGTTCCTTGAAATGTCGAACGTTTCGGTTGTAAACGAAATGGTTCAGATGATTGTTGCACAGCGTGCTTATGAGTTTAACAGTAAGGCTATCCAGACTTCGGATACTATGTTGTCTACAGCGGTAAATCTTAAGAGATAGTAAATGTGATTAAACGGTGGTTGAGCCTGTCGAAACTACCGTTTAATCGAACTCTGCGGTGATTTCGACAAGCTCAATCACCGTATTGTACAAAAGAGATGGAGATTATGAACGTAGGATTAGTTTCTAATACATATAGCGGAATCACAGGTGGACAGGGCGCATTGCAGAGTGCACGTCAGTCTGCAGATACTGCAAAATTTTCAGAACTCGTAGAACGCTTCAAAAATCAGAATGAAGGACGTGGAACTGTTTCTTCAAGTCAGATTGCTGAAAATGGCCGTCTTAATGGTGAATATACAACTGGTTTTGCAGGAACTTATACTTCTGAAGCAGATAAGAATGCACGTCCGACCGGTGCCGCTGCTAATCAGGCTAATATCCACGTTCAGCAGAAAAATATTGATAGAACTTCTGAGCTGTATGAAAAATCAATGCAGCTGGAAAGTTATTTTGTAAAACAGATGCTTTCTGAAATGAGAAAGACAGTACATAAAAGCGGTGAGTCTGACTTTGCCCGCCAGACTTACGAAGACATGCTCTATGATGAGTATGCAGATTCAATGACTAAAAATGCGGGCTTTGGTCTGGCTGATCAGATTTATCTTTCACTGGTCGGCTGATTTACTAAACATTGCTTAGCTTTCAGAGACCCTCTCTGATTTTGTTTACATCTACCCCCTGGCGTCGTTGGCGTACAGGGGATTTTTATTTTAGAGAGAAAGTTTATCTAGCGATGTCGGGATGCTTTCTGTAGTATTCTTTTTTATCTGCATACATTGCTTCGTCTGCAATGTGCATACAGTAACGGAGTTCCTTACCATCAGTTGTCCAGCTGGTACCAATTGCAAGACAAACGTCTGAGCCGTAACCACTTTCTGCACGGAGTTCTTCAGTTTTCTTTTCGAACTCTTCTTTAGGACACTGCTGAACTATGACAACAAATTCATCGCCACCGGAACGGTAAATTTCATATTTGCCAAAATGCTTGGTCAAAAGTTTAGCTGCGTTAATTAAAAGTTTATCGCCGGCTTCGTGACCGCCGTTATCGTTGCATTGTTTTAATCCGTTTAAATCTGCAAAAATAATACCGAACGGAGTTTTTACCGAATAGCTGTTGTTTACATGCCAGTCTACACGGGCATTCATTGAGTTTCGGTTTTTTACGCCTGTAAGAGTATCAATATTACTCATGTATTCAAGGCGTTCCATAAGATTATTATTATTGATTTCTGCAGAAAGAAAGAAGGCTGTAAGCTCAATAAAATCCTTAAGCTGAATAATCTGTTCAATATTAAAATTGGTGATGAAAAGAACACCTGTCATTTTCTTTCCCTGCATAAGAGGGGCGAGAATGAGACTTTTTACATTTGCGCTTTTAAGACTCTTTACCCAAACCGGATTTATCTTTTCAAGATTATCCATATCAAAATCATCTTTTACAATAACACAATCTGTAGTCTTTAAAGTTTCTTCCCAGGAGAATACAACTTCTGGAGTAAGGTAAGGCATGAAATCATTCATTGTAAGATTTGGATCTGAAAGCTTTGAGCATAAAGGTGCATATTTATTTCGTTCTTTATCAATCATAATGATACAGCTGCAGAACGATTCGGTTTTAGCCTGAATGTCTGAGATTACTGTATTCATAGCTTCGTAGAAATTAGTTGCACCACGAAGATTAAGACAGGTCTGAATTACAAAAGGAGCAGTTTCAAGAGAAATGTTTGAAAGTCTTTCTGCATCAGGTGCCTTTGTAAATTCAAAATGGAAAAGAAAATAGCTTAATTTTTCTGTATCAAATTCAGTTGAAAGCGGAATGTAGGTGGCATCTGTCCACAAGTCCATTGCTTTTGTATCAACATAAGAATGAAGGTGCTGTTTTTGAACTGCACAGCGGAAACAGAAATCTTCGAAATTGTGTTCTGCAGGAATGAGCTCTGAATAAATCATATCATCATGGTAGTTTGGTCCCATGATTTGTTTATATTGAGTATTTGCACAGACAATACGAATTTCGCCCCAGTGTCCATCCGGAGTTTTTTCAACAGAAAGGACTGCGGCTGCCATTTCATACATGTCAACCAGATTTTGAAAATCCATATAACACATTGTAATAGTGAATTTTGGATTTTTCAATAAAAAGAAAAAACTTTAAATCAAACTGTATTTTGCCATTCATTGTCTTAAAAAGATGATTGTGGTAAAATGCTTTTATGCAGAATAATGTTGTTTCTTTGCCGGAAGATTTTCACGGCGTTCATATACATTTTGTTGGAATTAAGGGAACCGGAATGGCGGCTCTTGTTGAGATTTTGTTTCACAAGGGAGCTGTTATTACCGGTTCTGATGTTTCTGAGCGTTTTTATACTGATGAAGTATTGGAAAACCTTGGACTTCATGCGGTGGAATTCGCTGCGTCTAATATTACTGATGATGTTCAGTATGTAATTTATTCTTCTGCCTACAAGCTTGATAAAAATCCAGATTTGATTGAAGCGGTTCGCCGTGGAGTACCTTGTCTTTTGTACACTCAGGCTTTGGGTGCTTACAGTGAACGGGCTTTTTCATGTGGTGTAAGCGGTGTTCACGGAAAAACTTCTACAACAGGTCTTGTAGGTACTATTCTTAAAGAGATTGATTTACCGAGCCAGGTGCTTGCGGGCAGTGTGATTAATTCTTTTGGCGGAACTTGTACGTATACTTCGCCTACGGTGGTTGAGTGTTCGCGAAGCGAACGTATCGAAACCACCGAAGATCTCGAAAAAGATGGTTTCGATACGCCCGAAGGGCTACTCAACCACCGCAGTATCTTCGTTGCAGAAACCTGCGAGTACCAGCGACATTTTATGAGTTTCTGTCCGCAGAAGATTATTCTTACTTCTGTTGAAAGTGACCATGAAGATTATTACCCGACTTATGAAGATATTCGTAATGCCTTTGTTGATTTTGTATGCAAATTGCCTGAAGGCGGTGAAGTAATTTACTGTGCAGACGATAAGGGCGCGTGCGAGACTGTTGCGCTTGCCCGCGAGAAACGTCCGGATATTGTTGCGCTGCCGTATGGAGAAAAGGCCCAGAGCGTGGGGGGCGGCGAGTTTACCGTTAAGTTCGGTGCAGTTGCAAACGAACGCAATTGCTTTACACTCGGCCTGTTCGCAGAAAAAGGCGAGTTTGCTTTGAGTATGCCCGGCCGCCACGAGGTGCTGGATGCGGCTGCGGCTGTTGCTTTAGTATGCCGCCTGCTTGTTGCTTACGGAAAAAATCCATTAGATTACTATGAAAATATTAAAGCCGGGCTGTTGAAATTCAGTGGTGGAAAACGCCGCAGCGAAATAGTAGGGCGCTTTACAAATAAAAATGGTGCGGATGTAATTGTACTTGATGATTACGGTCACCATCCAACTGCCGTAAAGACAACTCTTGAAGGTTACCGCGAGTTCTACAAAGGCCGCAAAATCATAATTGATTTTATGAGCCACACTTATTCAAGAACTCAGGCGCTTTTGAATGAGTTTGCACGTTGTTTTACAGCAGCCGACGAAGTAATTTTACATAAGATTTACAGTTCTGCACGTGAAAATCCTGCAGATTTTGATATTACAGGACGCACCTTGTATGAGGCAGTTCTTGTAACCGGACAGAAGAACGTTCATTATTATGAAGAGATTCTGGATGCGGCAGATTTCGCAAAGGCTGAACTTGAAAAGCCGCTTGGGGCCGAATACCCTGACGGATATCTGTTTGTTACAATGGGCGCCGGCGATAACTGGAAACTTGGAAAAGCAATTTTGGAGTGTAAATAATATGACATCAATGACAGGCTATGCCTACGAAGAAAAATCAACTGAGGAAGCAACAGTTTCAGTTGAAATAAAATCTGTAAACTCACGTTTTTTAGATCTTGCAATAAATCTTCCTCCATATCTGAATCCGCTTGAAAGCTATTTCCGTGCCAAGATTACAGAAAAGGTTCTTCGCGGAAAGGTAGATGTTTATATCAGAGTGCGTGAAAATGAAAGTGATTCTGAAGTAATTCCTGACACAAATGCGGCAGTTGCATATATGAACGCCATCAAAAAGATTGCTGAGGCTACTGGTTTTGCTGATGATGTTTCTTTGGGACTGATTATCAGCCAGCCAGGTGTTTTGAATGTAAACCGAAAATATGATGTAGAAAAATATAAGGCTATGATTGAGCCTGTTTTTGAAGCTGTTCTTACACGTTTTATGGAAGACCGTAAGCGTGAAGGCGAAAACATGAAGGCTGATCTGGAGAAAAAGTTAGAAAAACTCTCAGAGTGTGCAAAATTCTTTACAGAATGGCAGCCAAAAATGGAGCAATACTTTAAGGAACAGATTACAACTAAGTTCCGCGAGCTTCTGGAAGATAAGGCAGATGAAAACCGCATTATGACTGAGACTGCGGCAATGCTGGTGAAATATACAATCAACGAAGAAATCGTACGTTTGAACAGCCACATTGCAGCAATGCGCGACGAACTTGCAAAAAATCCAGCTCCTGGAAAACGTCTGGATTTTATCTGCCAGGAAATGAACCGCGAAATCAACACAATCGGCAGCAAGAATCAGTTTGCTGAGGTTGGTGCCATGGTTATTACTGCAAAGGATAGTCTGGAAAATATCCGTGAGCAATCAAAAAATGTTGAATAAGCCAACGTCATTGCGAGCGTAGCGAAGCAATCTATATGTATGGATTGCCACGTCGCTTTGCTCCTCGCAATGACGTATACATAAACTGGAGGAAATTATGAAACTAAACAAAGATGTAAGAGTAGCAATCAGCGGAAAATCTGGATGTGGAAATACAACTGTGAGCGGTCTGCTCTCAAAAACTCTGGGTGTTACACTAATTAACTATACTTTCCGTCAGCTTGCGGCTGAAAAAGGTATGACTTTGCCTGAGGTTATTGAAGCTGCTAAGACAGATGACTCTTACGACAAATATGTAGATAAGCATCAGGTAGAACTTGCGCTTGCTGAGCCTTGTGTTCTTGGAAGCCGTCTTGCAATCTGGATGCTCAAAGAAGCAGATCTTAAGGTTTATCTTTTTGCAAGTGATGATACCCGTGCACGCCGTGTTTTCAACCGTGAAGGCGGCGATCTTCAGCAGATTAAAGACTTTACTGCCATGCGCGACAGCGAAGACACCCGCCGTTACAAGGAATTCTACGGCATTGACAATAATGACTACGCATTCTGCGACCTTATCATTGATGTAAATGAAAAAACTCCAGATGAAATTGTTGAAGTAATTCTGAACAAACTCGTAGAAAAAGGGCTGATTGAAAGATAATTATCACACTTTTTTTATGTTTTTAGTGAAAATCGGCAATATTGTTTTGATGCCGGCGGTATTATAATCAAAAGTATGATTAGGAAATATATTTTTGGTTCGCCGGTTCAAACGGGAGCCGTAATTGAGAATATTCCTGTTTCTAAGGAACATCCGGATTTTGGAAATATTGTAACTATGACTCCGTTCTGCTGGAAATACACCATGCAGCACGACACACGCATTTTCGGGCTCGGTGAGTCTGTTCGCGGAATGAATAAGCGGGGCTATCTTTATGAAAGCTGGTGCAGCGATGTTCCGCGCCAGGATGAAGGCACTAAGTCTATGTACGGTGCCCATAACTTCTTTATTGTAAAGGAAAGTTCCCTTCACGAGACTTTCGGTGTGTTCTTTGATACCGGCTCTCGTGTTTCTTTTGATTTCGGCTATTCAGATTATTCTGAAATTTCAGTTTCCTGCCAGGATACAGGCGTAGTTCTTTATGTAATTACTGCCGACGCAAATCGTGGAAAGGAATCAACTCTTAATAACATTACCCGTCAGTTCCGTAAAATCATTGGTATGAGTTATGTGCCACCTATGTGGGGCTTTGGATATCAGCAGAGCCGCTGGGGCTATAAGACAGAAGATGATGTACGCGAAATTGTAAACAAACATAAACAGTACGGACTTCCTCTTGAAGCAGTTTGTCTTGATATTGATTACATGGAAGATTATAAGGATTTTTCTGTTGATAAAAAGAAATTCCCAGATCTCAAGGCTTTTTCTCAGGAGCTTAAAAACGACGGTGTGCGCCTGGTTCCAATTATTGATGCGGGCGTTAAGCTTCTTGACGGCTACGAAGTTTATGATGAAGGAAAGGAAAATAACTATTTCTGTAAAAAAGAAGATGGAAAAGCTGATTATGTTGCCGGCGTTTGGCCTGGACGTTCCTGCTTTCCGGATTTCCTTCGTTCAGATGTAAGAGCTTGGTTTGGTTCTAAGTATAAAAATCTTACAGATTTGGGGATTGAAGGCTTCTGGAATGATATGAATGAACCTGCAATGTTCTATTCTGATGAAAGTCTTGCAGCAGCTTTTGAGAAACTCGAAACCTTTAAGGGAAAAAATCTTGATATCAATACTTTCTTTGATTTTTCTGCGGTTTCTGGTTCAACTTTCAATCGTCTTGATGACTATCAGAGATTCTATAACCGCGCCGAAACTCTTGAAGGCGAGCAGAAACCTCACCGCCACGACACAGTTCATAACCTTTTTGGCGGTAAGATGACTCAGGCTGCAAGCGAAGGCCTTAAATCCCTTATGCCGGAAAAACGCTGTCTCTTGTACAGTCGTGCTTCATGTATTGGTTCTCACCGTTACGGCGGTATCTGGACTGGCGATAACAATGCCCGCTGGAATCACATGGAACAGGAAATCAAAATGCTTCCTGGTCTTAATATGTGCGGTTACCTTTACAGTGGTGCAGATATCGGTGGTTTTGCAGAGCAGACTACAGAAGACCTTATGCTTCGCTGGATGTCTCTTGGAATCTTTACACCTCTTATGAGAAACCATGCTGCATGGGATGCCCGTGAAAAAGAGCTTTACCGCTTCAGTAAAGAAGCTACCGACAGCTTTAGAAGTATTTTGAAGCTTCGTTATGCACTTTTGCCATATATTTACAGCGAATATGTTAAGGCTGCCGTAAACAGTGAAATGTTTATCCGCCCGCTTTGTTTTGATTTTGAAAACGATCGCCGTGCCCTTGAGATTCAGGATCAGCTTTTTGTTGGTGAAGGAATTATGATTGCGCCGGTTTGCAGACAGAATGAAAACGGCCGTATGGTATACTTCCCAGAACCAATGATTCAGGTAACCTGGAAAGACGGCAAAACAAAGTGCAAGAACATTAAGGCCGGAGATTCATACATCGAAATGCCGCTAGACAGCGTTGTATTCTTTGTTAGAAAAGGCAAGATTGTTCCACTTTTTGAACCAGTAATGAACACATCTCAGATGAAAAACAATAAATATGATTTAGTTGGAAAAGGTAAGTCATACGAGTTGTATGAAGATGATGGCTTTACATCAGACATCCATCTGGAAGGAAGAATTAGAATTCTTCGTTAGATAGGAATGGAAAAGATAATAATCAATGAAGTGATTATTAGTAACTTCATTGAAGCATAAAAACCGCGGAGTCGAAAAAAACACCCAAAAACATTCTGCACAAGCGAAGCGCGGAAGCCGTTTTTGGGTGTTTTTTCCGACGGGAGCGGTTTTTATAAGATTTCTAGAGATTTGCTAATAACCAGTCCTTAAACTGATTATAATCATTTTCCATTGGAATAGCGTTGTCTGGAAGTCTCATAACAGCTTCAAGACGATCCGGCATAGGTGGTTCCTTTCCAATTGCATCAGTTACAATTGAACCAAACTTAGCAGGAGAAGCTGTTTCAAGAATTACACCGACAGCATTCTTATTTACAATCTGGTTGCCCCATGAAGGAACATTTGGTGTAAGACCAGGCTTATTCCAGTCATTCTTTTCGCCGGCAATGAGTTTTTCCATAGCACCGCTGCGGATATCATCCCATGCCTGCCATCCGATTGCTCCGTGTGGATCAATGATGTAGCCGGTCTTATCGTTACAACTGCGGATAGCAGCCTTAATTCCGTCGTTATCAAGCCAGTAAGAAGCAAAGAGTTCACGAACCTGATCAAGAGTGTACATAGCCTTAATGCGTTCGTAGTTACTTGGAGCACCAACGTCCATAGCATTAGCATATGTTTCAACTGAAGCACGGGCATTGTAATCACCAGTGGCAATCCAGTCTGGAATAGTCTTATTTGTGTTAGTTGCAGCAACAAAACCTGCAATTGGAGCACCCATTTCGCGGGCAATCAGACCAGAAGTAAGGTTACCAAAGTTTCCAGAAGGAACAACCATAATGATTGCTGGATCCTGAATCTTGTTATCCATTGGGCTTCTGTTGCGTACTGTAAGAGCACTGTACATGTAGTAGAAACTCTGTGGCAAAAGACGTGCAATATTGATTGAGTTTGCAGAAGAAAGACGAAGCTTTCCGCGAAGTTCGTTATCTGTGAAAGCTGTTTTTACAAGTTTCTGACAGTCATCAAAAGTACCTTTTACCTTGAGGGCGCGAACGTTTCCTGTGAAGGTAGAAAGCTGTTTTTCCTGAAGTGGGGAAATTTTTCCATCAGGATAAAGAATTGTAACGTCGAGACCAGGAACACCGTGGAAAGCGCTTCCTACAGCAGAACCTGTATCACCAGAAGTTGCAACAAGAATGTGGAGTGGTGTGTCTTCATTTCTGTTGAAGTAAGACATTGTGCGGGCCATAAAACGTGCACCGAAATCTTTGAAGGCACAAGTTGGACCGTGGAAAAGCTCCATGATATAAGAGATTGAATCTGCTGGAACAACCTTTGGCTGGAAAGGATAAGCATCTGCAATAATTGAAGCCAGATCGTTATCTGGAATCTCACCTTCAACATAAGGTTTTGCCATATTAAAGGCAACATCACGGAAAGAAGGGGCAGGATCTTTATTCAAAAGAGCCTTATCGAGCTTTGGAAACTCTACAGGAATGTAAAGTCCTCCTGTAGCCTGGTTCATTCCCCCCATAACGGCAGTTCTAAAATCTGCTTTTACGCTGCTGTCTCTTGTATCTGTATAAATCATTTTTCCATCCTTTACCTGTTACAGACCATACATAATATCATCTACAACAAGCTGTGAAAGTTTATCTTTTCCAACTGAAACACATTCATTCCAGTTTTTACCTTTTGCTTCATAAGTAATTATAGAAGAATAAATCTGATTACCGTTCTTCATATTAAGGGCACCAATTTCTGCCTTAAGAATACAGTAATAACCAGTGCCATCTTCCAGTGCAGTTACCGGCTGTTCAAACTTAATTGTTCCGAAAAGTAAATAGCCGTATACGCTGGTGCCAATAATGTCGTAAGTATCTTTATAAAGTGATTTGATTTTTCCAATGTAAGATGATTCATTTACAGGACCGTTACCTACGTTTGTAATGCCGCGGCCTCTGAATTCTGCCTGAATGTTATAAGAATTGTTTACAGGACGGTCTTTTTCATTAAAATCCCATACAAAAAGGGCTGCACCCTTAGTCGCAATATCAGATTTTACCTTCCAGTCTGCAGTTGCTGTGTAGTTTTTGAGCTGTTCTGAAAGAGCTTCATCTTCGCTAACTGGAGTTGGATAAACGCTTACAAGAGTTTTTGCAGAGAAGGCTGGTTTTTCAGCAGTAAAACTAATTTTTCCTTCTGCATCAGAAATCAATTCAAGCTTTTCAAAACTGATTACGCCTTCTGCTTTTGCAGCAGGATAAGAAAGGGTAAGGCTGAAGTTTTCTGCAGGTGTTCCGTCTGCTTTTGTTACTTCAAAAACATAAGGGGCTGCAAAAGTTCTTCCTAAAGTGATTTCTTTTGGAGAAGAAACCTTTTTTACAGAGTAGCCTTCAATTGATTCAAGAAAGAGCTCTTCTGGTGTTTTTTGAACTGTGATTATTGCTTTTGGGGATGATTTATCGTTAGAAGAATGATGTTCTTCGGAAGTTGTCTGTGATGTTGTTGCACAAGATGTAAGAACTAAAGGTAAAATTGCACTTATTAGAATAATGTTTGTTTTTTTCATTTTGTTTTTTTTGTACACTCTCTTTGATTTTATTTTAATAGTTTATTGTATTATTAAAAGACTTTTTTTACAATAACGTATTGCCGAAAATTTACTATAAATTGTATAATTATACGTTATAGGATAATGGTGGGAAAAAATGGAACGCTGTACTAAAGCAACTATCTACAAAGACAATCTTGAATATAATCTTAATCAAATCAGAAAATACGTAAAACCAGATGTAAAACTTTGTGTTGCAGTAAAGGCAGACGGCTATGGTCATAATGCTGTTCTTACAGCACAGATTGCAGAAAAAGTGGGAGCTTCTTTTGTTGCTGTTGCCACTGTAGAAGAAGGTATTGAACTTCGCGATAACGGAATTAATTGTGGAATTCTGCTTTTGAGCCTGTGTACTCCGCCAGAAATGCCGGCTCTTTTTGAATATAAAATCACTCCTCTTGTTTTTGGAGAGGATTACATTAAATTGATTGGCGATACTGCAAAGCGTGAAGGTTATTCTGATTATAAAGTACACCTTGCGGTTGATACCGGAATGGGCCGCATAGGCTGTTATCCGGAAGAAGCTGGAGATCAGGCTCAGTTGATTGAGTCGTCTGGCCTTAAACTTGGCGGAATGATTACTCATTTTGCAGTTTCTGACAGCCTGAGCCCGGAAAATATTGACTTTACCAAAGAGCAGTTTGCGGCATTTAAGGCTGCTGTTGCCGGAGTAAAGGCTCGCGGAATTGAACCTGGTATTTGTTCATGCGGTGCTAGTGCTGCTCTTTTGAATGATGAAGAAATGCAGTTTGATATGGTGCGCCCGGGAATTATTACCTACGGCTATTATCCTGATGAAATTACTAAGGAATATCTTGAAAAGACCGGCCGCCATTTTGATATTAAGCCCGTTTTGTCTCTGGAAACAAAGGTTGTGGCTATAAGACGTTTCCCGGCAGGTAAGTCTGTTTCTTATGGACGTACCTGGGTAGCTCCGGAAGAGACGGACATTGCAGTTCTTCCGATTGGTTATGCTGATGGACTGCTCCGCCGTTTTTCTCCAGGCCTTGAAGTTACAATTAATGGCAAAAATTACCCGGTGCGCGGCAGAATCTGTATGGATCAATGCATGGTAGAAATTGGAAAAGATAATCCTGATGTAAAGGTTTGGGATACAGCAGTGATTTTTGGACCAAAAGAAAGCGGTGCGCTGAACACAGCAGAGGATCTTGCCCGCCTTGGACACACAATTTCTTACGAAGTTTTGACAGCGCTGAGCAAACGCGTACGCCGTGAGATTAAATAGCTTTAGATGTTATCATAATCATTTTCTTTTCAAAACAATTTTTTCATACTATACTTAAAATATGAAAAAATTGTTTTTTTTATTATCGTTTTGTTTTATTTGTTTTTTTGTAACTGCTGAACAGCCTTTTTTTCTGAAACACTGGATTATCCCTGAAACTATAGAATGGGGAGAACAGAATCAGATTCCGGAAATTCAAGGAAAAAACTTTACTCAAATTATTACAGAAGAAAATGGTCTAAATGAGTTAAAGGTTGGACCCACAGAAATTTCTAATGTAGATATTCCACCATATTTATCTGAGAATAAGCTTTTTAACTGGGATATGACTTATTCTCAGATTCTTTCTGCCTTTGAAAAATGTAATGATTTTAAAACATTTGAATATTTAGGAGAAATCTCAAGTGATTATTTTTCTCCAATTAAAGTACATTATGAAATAATGGCTGTCGCAGGTAAGTATCAGTTAGAAATAGTTTTTCCAGATTATGTAAATGATGATCAGAGAGATTCTTCGAAGCCTGTCAGTTTTCAAATCAATTACAATAAAGATGGAAAAGGATTTGTTCCTAAAGAATTTTTTGAAAACGAACATCGCAGCGAGTGGAATGCTTTATCAGAAGATGAGAAAAAGATTGTTGCAATTACCTGTAATGAATTAACAGGATTTGGAGATTATAATTTTAGTTGTACAAGGCCAATTGGAGAGGGCGCAAATGCGGAAGAAGTTTTAAGTAAAGATTACAATATTAACTCGAAGGATGAACTGCTTACTTGTCTGGACAATTCTCATCAAAAAAAGCTTGTATATGAATATAAAAACTTTTTAGAGCTTTTAAATTCTGATCTTGAAAAAAATCCTGTTGAAATAGGACTTAAACATAATTTATCAAGACCAGAAATTTCAAAATTATTTCTTGTAAAAGATATGTCAGAACGATTAGGCGAAAATGGAATTTCAGTGCTGGAAGAAATTTATAAGCTTATTCTGCTAAGACTTGGAATTGGAGCTGGATATTTAACTTATGAAGAATCAATGAATATAGCGGTTCCGATTGCAGATAGAGTTCTTGGTTCTTATGCTTCTTATGAAGATTTTTATTCACACTATATTGCAGGCCGAATGTATGACAATATCTGTTATAATATCCATGTGTTAATAGCTGGTGCAGATCTGGTTATTTATGGAATTACAGATTACCGTATTCCTGTTGATGAAATTAAATTCATCGGAAAAACACAAGATGCTTTGCAGATCGAATACTCGTTTTATAATCCTGCTGAAGATTCAATGGATATAATCTGGTTAAAAACTTTTAAGATTGAAGACAGAAAAGTTGATGTAGAAGAAGGGCTGGAAATAATCAATTCATATATCAATACTTTTAATGACAGAACTTTAGTAGAAGGGTTATATCAAAAGATCAGGCCTGTTCAGCCGGATTATACTATTATTGATAATATAATAAATACTCAGCAGGAGCCTTATGCTTCTGTAAATATGAAAAAATATTTTGAAGATAATTATAAAAAGTATTGGGACAAACTTGATGATTTTGAAAAACATGCAATTGCTTTCTCTAGCAATATATTTCAGACCAATCATATGTTTCATTTAGATTTTTGTAATAGAATAAGATTTGAAAACTGGAGCAGTGGAAAAGCAATTTTAAAAAATGACTGGGATGTTATTGATTATGAAAGTCTTATAAAAGCCTTTAATGAACTTGAAGAAGGTGGTCATAATGGCAGCTATATGGAATTACTGGAACTACTTGAAAAGTATCCGGATAAAACTCCAATAGAAATTGGCAAACTGGAAGAGCTTAGTGTTCTTAGTGTAACTCGACTTTTTTTTGTAGATGCCAAAAAAGATGTTCTAGGAAAGAATGGTATTCGTGCTTGGGATGATGGCCGTGAAATTGCACTTTTAAGATGGGGCATTGGTGCCGGATTTATTTCCGAAGAAGAAGCGAAAGTATTGATGACTCCTGTTGTTAAGAGAATCCAGGAATCGTATGTTAGCTGGGATGATTATATTTACCATTACATAGCTGGCCGGGGATTTTTTGGTTTGTCTGATTCTTCATATAGTTCCAGAGTCGATTTAGCAAGATATTTCATGAAGTGTTCAAAGGCTTTTATTTGTGTTGATGATTTAAAATTTTATGGAAAAAAGTCAAATAAAGAAATAATGAGTTATGGAGACTGCGCTTATTATCCTACAAAAGAAGCAAAGGAATGGGAAAAACTTCAGAATATTTATAATCAAGATGAAACAGAAGAAACTTTTGAAAAGCTTATTGAATATGAAAATAACCACCCGGAAGCAAAAAGTTTTGTGTTCATCTGGCATATTAGAATGCTCTGTAAATATAGAATTCAAAATTATGATGAGCTGATTTCTTACATTGAAGAGTCGTTTGATTTAATTGATGCAGTTGATCATGAAAGTAACTTTTATTTTGAGGTTCAGATTGTTTATCTTATGGCACTGGGATACAGTGGTCAGAGTGAAAAGTTCTTTGAATACTATCAGTCTTTACCGGAAGATATAAGATACAAAATCAACAATTACAAGAACTAAGATATTGTTTTACTTCTGAAACAAGATAGAAAGAGCCTGTAACGAGGAGGATGTTGCCGTTGGCGGCAGACTCTTCGAAGGCTTTTTTTATCATCATATTATAGTCTGCGTCTGCGGTAAACTTGATTTCTGCGTGGGTGAAGGCTTCAATTTCACCTGCAAGATTTGATTCTTTTTTCTCGCCTGGGCGGGTAACGTAAACGTGCTCAAAACGGTATCGGAAGAGCATGGAAATATCTTTTACATCTTTGTCTGCGGCGCAGGCAAAAAGCAATGAAACTTTTCTTTCGCCAAAAAGCTTGTTCAAAGTATCAATTGTGAGGCGGATGCTGTTTAAAGTATGTGCACCGTCGAGAATTACAGCAGGAATTTCTGTATAGCCTTTTACATTTTCAAGAATCTCAAAACGCCCCGGCAGCTTTGCCTTTGCAAGTCCGCGTTCAATAATTCCTTCATCAAGATTTGGAAGAAGTTTTTTGATTGCAATTGCGGCCATTGCGGCATTCTGGGCCTGCATTTTACCCAGCAGCTGCATCTGTGTTTCTATTGGACGATTAAATAGTTCGCTTTCAAAGTGGACTGTCATTTTTTTGTTGCCGCCATTGAAATGATAGAAGGAAGATGTAATCAAGTCATCTACAAAATAATATGGCGCATGGCGGGTAATTGCTTTTTCACGGAGTACAATCTTGATTGATTCGGTTTGCTGTGGTGCAATAACAACTGGTGTACAGTTCTTGATGATTCCAGCTTTTTCCGCAGCAATTTTTTCAAGGGTGTCGCCAAGGAACTCGGTATGTTCAAGTTCGATTGGAGTGATACAACAGAGTTTTGGACGGATTACATTTGTAGCGTCTAAGCGACCGCCAAGTCCTACTTCAAAAACAGACCAGTCTACATCTGCATTACGGAAAGTAAGGAATGCATAGAGAGTAACAAGTTCAAACCAGGTAAGAGGACGCTCTGCAGGAAGATTTTCCGGGATGATTGAATCAATATTCGGCATGAGCTCTTTTACAGTTTTTTCATAAATCTCTTCTGAAAAAAATCCTGTAGGAGTGCAGATGCGTTCGCGGAAGTCTGTAATGTGTGGAGAAGTGTAAAGTCCAACCTTGTAGCCGGCTTCGTCGAGAATGCAGGAAATGAGGCGTGAAACTGAACCTTTTCCCTTTGAGCCGGCAACGTGAATACAAGGGGCATAATCCTGTGGGTTATCAAAGCGTTTGCAGAGGTAATCGATGGTGTCGAGCCAGAAGATTTCTTTTTTTGGAGTATGTTCAAAATTCAGGTAATCGTTTAACCATTCCTGAAATACGTCTATTGCATTCACGGAGTGTATTATAGTTATTTTATGGAATTATGTCATTATAAAAAAAAGAACACTTTGTTATAGAAGGTCTTTATTGATATAAAGAGTGTTTCTCTTTATAATAACTATTCAATAGATGCTGAAACAAGTTCAGCATGACGTTAGAAATGAGGAATAAAAAATGAGTGAAGAAATTCAGTACACAGACATAAACAAGAGCTTTGAGGCAGCTTTGGAACGCAGCCGCAAAATCGAAGAAGATTTAACAAAGAATCCTAAAAAATATCGTGTTTTGACTGGTGACCGTCCAACTGGACTTTTGCATATCGGCCACTATTTTGGTTCTCTGCAGAATCGTGTTCGCCTTGCAAATATGGGTGTTCCTACAATGATTCTTATTGCGGACTATCAGGTTCTTACAGACCACGATGCTTTTGATAAAATCAGCCAGAATACAAAGCAGCTTGTAATTGACTATCTTGCTGCGGGAATCAATCCTGAAAAGCAGGATGTAATTATTTACCCTCACAGCTATGTGCCAGAGTGTAATCAGCTGATGATTCCTTTTCTTACACTTGTAAGCAATGCTGAGTTGTCACGCAACCCAACTGTAAAAGAAGAAATTGAATCTGCCGGTCTTAAAAACGTAAATGCCGGAATGTATACCTATCCTGTTCATCAGGCTTGTGATATTCTTTTCTGTAAGGGAAATGTTGTTCCTGTAGGAAAAGACCAGCTTCCACACCTTGAAATGACCCGTACAATTGCAAGCCGCTTCAACAAAAAGTTCTGTACAGATATGGGTAAGGAACCTGTATTCCCTGAGCCACAGGCCCTGCTTTCTAAGACTCCTATGATTCTCGGCCTTGACGGAAGTCAGAAGATGTCTAAGAGCCGCGGAAATGCTGTAATGCTGAGCGCAACAGAGGATGAAACTGCAAAGCTTATCAAAAAGGCAAAGACAGACCAGGACCGCAACATCACTTATGATCCTGTAAACCGCCCGGAAGTTGCAAACCTTCTTATGCTTATCAGCCTTTGTACTGGTGAAGAGCCAGCTGCAATTGCTGCACGTATCGGTGATGGCGGTGGCGGAATGCTCAAGGCAACTCTTACAGAAGCACTCAACGAAAAGCTCCGCCCATTGCGCGAAGAACGTGCCCGTCTTGAAAAAGATCCGGAGTATATCAGAAAGGTACTGCTTGATGGTGCTGCTAAAGCCCGCGAGATTGGTATTAAGACCCTGGAAGAAGTACGTTCTTGCATGAACATGCTCATATAGAGAATCCGTTAAAAACGACAGTCCATCGGGACTGTCGTTTAGGATTATCCAAAGAAATGCTCGCGAGATTTATCGAGCGGATGATTTAATGCCATGCACATTGCGATTTGTGAAGATGAAAAAGTTGTATTAGATTTTGAAACTTCTCTCATAAATAAGTGGGCAGCCGCTCGTGGTTGCCCACTTGAATTAGATACTTATATATCAGCCGAACAGTTTATTTTTGAAAGTGAAGATAAAGCTCCCTATGACCTTTTGATTTTTGATATTCAGATGAAGAATATGAACGGTATGGAGCTGGCAAAAAAACTCCGCGCCCGAGGCTGTGATTCAGTCATCATTTTTATAACAGGTGTTCCAGACTATGCAATTGAAGGCTATGAGGTTGGGGCAGTGCGCTATATTTTAAAGCCGGTCAAAGAGGATCTGCTTTTTAAGCTGCTTGATGATATTTTTACTGAGTGTCAAAAAAAATGCGAAGACTTCTTTATGCTTGGCCAGGGGGCAGATCTTGAAAAAATCAACTTTGAGAAAATCATTTACATTGAAGCTCGCGGTCACTATGTCTTTTTGAAGGGAACTAATTTTGAACGCGAATGGAAGGCAGGCTTTAGTGAAACTGCGGCAGCCTTTGAGGGACGGGGATTTTTCTGTCTTAGACGGGGGCTTTTAGTAAATCTTTCTCATGTAGCAAAAATTACCCGCACAGACTGTATACTTGATGAAGGCGAGTCTCTGCCGGTTGCCCGCGGGGTATATAAAGAATTAAACCAGGCCTTTATCGACTTCTTTAAGAAATAAAATTTCACAGATCTAATCCTTATTTTATTCTTTTTCTCAATAATTTTCGGAATATTTGCATTATTACAAAAAGGCATGTAATATAAATATTAAGGAGTAGTTATATCTAATGGCAAAAAAACGCTTTAAGATTTCAGTAATTTTGTGTTGGGTACTTGTCGGGCTTATTTTTGTTATGAATGTAATTCAAGGTATACTGATTTCTTCTTTTACAAAAAAATCAACAGCAGAAAGTTATGCTATGGACTGTACTCAGATTACCAACGCATATTCTCTGGCGATTGCAAACAAAATCAGTGAATACATGAATCAAATGACATTTTATTCAAACGCAGATGTTGTTACTACAGCAGATGATCAGCAGATTATAAACTGGCTGAGAGAGCATAACGGAAACAGAAAAACTTATTTTTCTTCAGTTTTGTATGCGGGAAAAAATGGTATAGCTTATAACGATATTGGCGAAAGTGAAAATATAGCCGATCTGGATTTCTATAAAGAGATTATGAGAAATGGAAAAACAAGCTATATTGATAATCCTGTAAAAGATAAAAACGGAAAAATTGTTTTCCACATTGCCTGTGCTGCAAAACTTCATGGAGAAATATTTGGACTTTTTGCTGCAGTCGTTCCACTGGAAAATCTTGAAAATATGGTTGAATATATCCGGCTTGGAGAAAGCGGTCAAACCTGGATTATTGCAGATAATGGTATGCTGGTTGCAAATGCAAATCATTCTATCGTAATGAATCATAATTTTCTTGATGCTTCAAATGATTCTTCTGTAATTGAGATTATGAAAAAAGCTGCAAACGGAGGAATTGGTACCGGCTGGGCAAAAGACTGGGGAAAGATAAAAGGAAATACTTTTGTAGCCTATACACCAATTGCTTATACTCCATGGATTCTTGTTTTCTCAGTTTCTGAAGCTCAGGTATACAAAACTGGAAATTCATTAAGAAATTCAAATGCTGTAATATCCCTCCTTACAATTATAATTCTTGCAATTTTTACTCTTCTTGTTTCAGGAGTGATGCTCAAACCTCTTGGCGTTGTAGAAAAATCAATCAATGAAATTGCTTCGGGGCATGCAGATTTAAGTCAGCGAATTCAGATTGATTCAAAAACAGAAATCGGCTCTGTAGTTGACGGCTTTAATAAATTTTCAGAAAAACTTCAGAATATTGTCCGTGAGCTGAAAAAGTCAAAAGACCAGCTTGCTGCTGCTGGTGAAGAAATGCATGTCTGCTCAGAGGAAACTGCAAATTCTAATAATCAGATTCTCTCTAATATTGAAACAGTTTCCGAGCGTATTTCTAATCAGTCGGCTTCTGTAGACCAGACTGCCGGAGCCGTTAACGAAATTGCTTCTAACATTCAGTCTCTTGAACACATGATTGAACAGATGGTTACCAGTGTTTCCCAGGCTTCTGCTGCTGTAGAAGAAATGATTGGCAATATTGATTCAGTAAATGGCTCTGTGCGAAAAATGGCAGATCAGTTTGTGGAACTGGAAGAAACCTCGGCTGTTGGAACAGAAAGACAGCATGATGTAAATGAAAAAATCAGCCAGATTGAACAGCAGTCTGTTATGCTTCAGGAAGCCAATGAAGCAATCGCAAGCATTGCAGAACAGACAAATCTCCTTGCCATGAATGCTGCAATAGAAGCTGCCCACGCTGGTGATGCAGGAAAAGGCTTTGCCGTAGTTGCAGATGAAATCAGAAAGCTTTCAGAAACTTCTACCGACCAGTCAAAGACAATCGGTAATCAGCTTAAAATAATTCTTGATTCAATCAAAAGCGTAGTTTCTGCTTCTCAGGCTTCAAGCGAGGCCTTTACTTCTGTTACAGATAAAATCCAGAGTACTGATGAACTTGTAAATCATATTAAAAGTGCAATGGAAGAACAGGCCGAAGGTTCCCGTCAGATTGGTAATGCCCTCAGCGTTATGAATGATTCTACTCTTGAAGTAAGAACCGCTTCCAGAGAAATGTCAGAAGGAAATCAGGCAATACTTACAGAAATCCGACAGTTGCAGACAGCAACCTTTGCAATCAAAGAAAGCATGGATATTATTTCCAGCACAACAGAACAGATTACTGAAACAGGCCAGTCTTTGGATAAGATTACAAAGATTATGTATGACTCAATTCTTGAAATCGGTAATCAGGTAGATCAGTTTAAGGTTTAAGATTCAGGGGGCTTGGAATGAAAAAATTATTTAATCTTACAGCAACCATACTGCTTGCTTTTTCTTTGATTTCTTTTACTGCATGTCAAAAATCAGCTTCAGACCAGGAAGTAATTGGAGTTCTTTTGCGAAACGACAGCGATGTTTTTTTAAGTGCCTACAAAAAGGGAATTGAAGATTTTGCTAAAAAGAATGATATCAAGGTTCAAATATATTCTGCTAACAATGATGCTGCAATTCAAATTGATCAGTTGAAAACCCTTTTGTTGAATGGTGTAAAAAACTTTGTATTTGTTGCCTATAACTCAGATCTAACCGAACAGATTACAAAAATTATAAGTTCTCAGGGAGGCTCTGCCGCTTTTTCAAATATTATTCCTACAGTAGAAGCCTTAAAAGCCGGCGGAAACTTCTTCTATGCCTCATCTCCGGAAACAGATGCCGGTAAATTTCAGGCAGAGATTATAGACGGCTACTTCAAAAAAAATCCCGGCAAATTACAGGGCAAAAATCTTCGGGTTTTATATTTTAATGGAGAATACGGACATCCTGCACAAATTTACAGAAAAGTTGGTGTTATGGAAGAACTGTCAAGACTTGGCTACAAGGTTAGCGTTCTGGGAGAATTTGGTGCTAACTGGGACAGATCCAGTGCCCGTCAGTATCTTGATTTATGGCTGGAAGGAGATAATCCTGCTTTTGATGTTGTAATTGCACAAAATGATGAGATGGCACTTGGCGCAGTAGATTCACTTTTAAGCCACAATTTAGTTGATGATCCGTCTAAGCCTACAGTTGATGCTAACGGTGATGGTACGGCACTTGTAGTACCTGTTCTAGGTATTGATGCTACAGAAGCTGGTATGGCATCACTGCAAAACAATCAGCTGTATGGAACAGTACTTCAGGATGCAAGTGCTCAGGCAGCTACCGCTCTTGAACTTGTATGGGAATGCATGAAAAACGGAAATGCAAAAAACTATACAACACAGGGTGGACTTTCGGCTGCAAAGGAAACTACAAAAGAAGAGCCTCTTACAGAAAAGAGTGTGCTGGCTCAGTGTTTTATCGTACCTTTCCTTCCTGTCACAAAATAGAATCTAAAGTTCTACAAGGGCTGTAAGTACAAAAATTATAAAGATTTTCAATGAAATCTTATAATTCTTAGTGTATAATTATTTATGTGAACAATTTAATAACGTTTGTACTTGTGGCCCTGGCAAGCATCTGTATTTCCGTATTTATAACAATTCTTATTCTCAAAAGAAAATATGACAAACGCCTGTCTGATTTTCAGGATTCAGTTCTTAAAAAGCAGCGCGATGAAGTTCAGAATATCTACCAGACCATGAGGGCCTGGCGTCACGACTATCACAATCACATGCAGGCAATAAAAGCTCTGCTTTCCATGGGGAAGAAAGAAGAATTGTCTGATTATTTAGACAATCTCGAAAAAGACTTAGACTGTATCGATATTGCAATCCGCACCGGCAACGTTGGCCTGGACGCAATTTTGAGTTCCAAAGTCAGCATTGCCCGCAAAAATTTAATTGATGTAAACTGCACGGCCAAGGTGCCGCAGGAGCTTACTGTGAGCGACGTGCATCTTTGTGCCATTGTCGGAAATCTTATGGACAACGCAATTGAAGCCTGCGAAAAGATGAAAAAAGATGCACCGAATCTTCCACGTTTTATCCGCGTCTACATTGGACTTTTTAAGAGCCAGCTTTATATTTCAGTTATAAATTCAACAAAAGAGAGAAAACGCCGCCGCGTGTCAGAATTAGTGACCAGCAAGTTGGGCGAACACGGTTTCGGCCTCCGCCGAATTGATAAAATCACAGAAAAATACGACGGCTACGTAAACCGTAAAAATGAACCGGGCGTTTTTGCGACTGAGGTTATGTTACCGCTTTAACATTTCATGCACCAATTATTGCATTTCGTGTTCTTTTTTTATTCAGACTATATAACTATGTTACCTTGTAGCCATCTTAAAATATGAGGTAAACGGAGATAAAAATGAAAAACACAAGTCTTAAAAACACCTGCATCGCATACAAAGCGGTCTTTAAAAGATATCCGGCTTCTCCTTTCTTACTGCTTTTGCATATTGTTACCCGGGTATTAATTCCTATCAGTTATACTGTAATTCCGGCTGTTGCAATTCGGGGAATTACAAGTGGAAGCCTAAAATACTTTTTTTCATCGTTAGGTATAGTTTTGCTTGCTGTTTGTGCCCTTAACATGATTAATGGCTTCTGCAATTCTTTCTTACAAGGCTATAGAATTTTTACACGTCTTGGTGACTTTATGCTCAAGTTCTTTAACAAAAGTCTCACTACCGGTTATATGAATATTGAGCCGGAACCAAAGCATAAGATAATGGATAAAGCGTCTGATGCTATCAGCGGTAACTGGGGCGGTGTTGAAAATATTATGCTTCAGAGCATGGAGCTGATAATTCTTATTTTTGGTTTATTCACTTATGGAACTGCGGTTTTTATGCTGGACTGGAAAATTATGGCAATTACAATTGGTATGTTTGTTGTAGATACTGCCTGCCGTGAATGGGCCATACGATACTCTGATAAGCACCGCGAAGAACGTTCTGTAATATTCCGTAAAATTAATTACATAAAAAACAGCATTAGAAATGTTAGTGCCGGAAAGGATATACGAATCTTTGGACTTGAAGGCTGGTTTCATTCGAGATTTGAAAAGCTTTTAAAAGCTGTTGAGAAAAATCAGAGGGGAGTTTCTCTTCACTGGTATTTTCCGACAATTGCAGACTGCCTTTTTATGTTTCCACGTGACTTACTGGCATATTCGCTGCTTATAGGAAAAGTTCTTTCCGGCCAGATTGATATTGCAACTTTTACTCTTTATCTGGGACTTGTAAGTGGTTTTGCAAACTGGATTTATGGTTTATCAAATACTTTTCATAATCTCCGGGCCGCAAGTCATGCCTTTAATGATTATAATGATTTTATGGCTCTGGAAGATTTAAAGGATGATGGAGCCGATGCTGGAACTCCGCTTGCTGAGCAGAGTAGCAGCAATCCTCCTGAAATTGAATTCCGAAATGTTTCCTTTAATTACGAAGGAAGCGATAAAAAGATTTTTGAAGATTTGTCTTTCAAAATTAAGGCCGGAGAAAAAATTGCTCTGGTTGGAAACAATGGGGCTGGAAAAACAACTATTGTTAAGCTTTTGTGCGGTTTGTATCCGCCGGTAAGTGGTCAGATTTTTGTGGATGGAAAGCTTCTCTGGAATTCTTCAATGAGCGTAAAGCAATATATGAAAACTATCAGTGTGCTTTTCCAGGATACAAATCCTTTTGCTCTTTCAATTGCAATGAATGTTGCAAGTTGTGATGAAAAAGATATGAATCGCGAAAGGATAAAAGAAAGTCTTAAAAAGGCAGGCCTTTTAGAAAAAGTTGATACTCTTATTCACAAGGAAGATACCTACATTACTCAGGAACTTGATGATGATGGAGTTCAGCTTTCGGGTGGTGAGATTCAAAAGCTCTTACTTGCAAAGGCAATTTACAAAGACGGTTCATTACTTGTTCTTGATGAACCAACTTCTGCCTTAGACCCGATTGCAGAAAGTAAAATCTATGAAGAATATAACCGTTTTGCAAATAACAAAACTGCAGTCTTTATTTCACATAGACTTGCAAGTACAAAGTTTTGCGACAGAATTCTTTTTCTGGAAAATGGAAAAATCATAGAAGAGGGAAGTCACAAGGAGCTTATGGAAAAAGGCGGAAAATACCGCGAAATTTTTGATATCCAGAGCCATTATTACGCAGAATCAACAAAAGATAAAAAAGCTAATCAGGAGGAACTGGCATGAAAAATTCAAATACAATCCGAAAAGTACTTTCTTTAATTCACCGCCTCAGACGCGGCTATATAAGCCTTGTGTTTATTTCAAGAGTGATTGCTGCAGCTCAGCCTTTTGTCGGAATCATTTTTTCTAGTAAGATTATTGATCTTCTGATTCAGCGTGCTCCAGCCAGTCTGATTATGAAATATGCATTAATTCTTGTTACATCTACTGCAATCTTAAATGCTCTTGAATGGGGTATGAAGGCATTTATAACTGTTGGAGAGCAGGTATTAAATGAAAAAATAAATCAGATGATAAGCGAGAAAACCTGCAGAATTGATTATGATATTCTGGAAAAACACGAAACTCTGGATATGATAAAAAAGGCACAGGAAGGAATGAATAGCCGGGGAGGCATACAATCCTTCTGTACTAATCTTGCTGCTGGAATTCAGAATATTGTAACAATCATTTATTCAATCATCCTCCTGGTTCCTGTATTCATTCCAGCTCCTTCTGCAGGGCTTACTGGAATCGGTAATTTTGTAAATAAGTGGTACAGCGTTTTTATACTGATTCTTGCAATTGGTATGAATACTGTTATGAATATGTTAGACCGAAAGCTGGAAGCAAAAGTTCAGCAGTCTTTCTTTGAACGTAATGTTGTATGGAACAGACGTTATTCTTACTGGTTTACAATGGTTTTTAATTATTCTCTTGGAAAATATATCCGCCTTTATGATATGCAGAAAATGCTTTCAGCTAAAGTGGGCCAGGCAAGTGATAATATGGAAAATGAGTTTTATACTCTGCGTGACAAACTGCTGAAAATTTCCTGGATTCCAATAGTTGTAAATGTGATTCTTCAGTTTGTAACTTATGCTTATGTAGGTCTAAAAGCTGTGTTTAAGTTGATTAGTGTTGGTGATTCAATGAAGTATGTAGGTGCATATACGAATCTTGCTCAGAGCGTTCAAAATATCGCCGGCATTTTTACAGAGCTTGATATTGAAAGTAAGTATCTTGCATATTTTTATGATTACATGGCAATTGAAAACAAGCGCTACGAAGGAACCATTCCAACAGAAAAACGCGATGATAATGTTTTTGAAATTGAATTCCGCGATGTTTCCTTCAAATATCTGAATACAGAAACTTACGCACTGCGCCATGTTAATCAGAAAATTACGCTGGGAAGTAAAACTGCGGTGGTAGGAAAAAACGGTGCCGGTAAAACTACATTCATAAAGCTTTTGTGCCGTCTTTACGAGCCTACTGAAGGTCAGATTCTTTTGAATGGTGTTGATATCCGTTATTATGATTACAAAGATTATGCAAAGCTTTTTGGCGTTGTCTTCCAGGACTTTAATCTCTTTTCTGCAACAATTGGTGAGAATGTTGCTTCCAGCGATGAATATGATGAAAAACTGGTAATTGAATGTCTGGATAAAGCGGGTTTTGGAGAACGCCTTGCAAAAATGCCGGATGGCATACGGACAAATATTTATCAGTACGAAGAAAACGGTGTTGAGATTTCAGGTGGTGAAGCTCAGAAGCTTGCAATTGCCCGCGCTCTTTACAAAAATGCTCCATTTGTAATTCTTGATGAACCGACTTCGGCTTTAGACCCTGTTGCTGAATACGAAATCTACCAGCACTTTGATCAGATGGTTGAGGATAAGACTTCAATCTATATCAGCCATAGAATGTCGAGCTGCCGTTTCTGTGATAACATTCTGGTCTTTGACGAAGGCCAAATTATTGAAAGCGGAAGCCACGAAGAGCTTATGAAGGAGGGGGGACTGTACAGCGAGTTGTGGAATGCACAGGCTCAGTACTATGCATAAGCTCCGGTGGTTGAGTAGGCCGTAGGCTGTATCGAAACCACATTCAGAGTTTCGCGGTGGTTTCGATACGACACTTCGTGTCTACTCAACCACCGACCTTAGTTAACGGCGCCTTGAAAGACATCTTTCTTGGAGTTGCTACTTTTTCGAACTTTACTGTGTAGGTGGCGGCGGTGCGGTCTATTTTTAGGATTGTGCCGCGGCCCAATATTTTATGTTCAACTGTGTCACCTTCCTTAAGGTCTGCCAGTTCAGATTTCTTTGCAAGTATGGAATCTGATTCCTCAATATAGAGTTTTGTTTTTGTAAGCAGCTGAGGCGGTAGTTCTACCTCGTAATGGAGAAGCGTTTTATCAATATCAAAAATAAAACGAGAAGGATAGCGGCCGCCGGCGTGGTTTGTAAAGCCTTCTGCTTCGGAAAGATAAAGTCTTTTCTGAGCTCGGGTTACTGCAACAAAGGCCAGGCGGCGCTCTTCTTCCATGGCTTTAAGGCTGTCTACCTTCTGGCTTGGGAACATGTTTTCGTTCATGCCCACAATAAAAACAACCGGGAACTCAAGCCCTTTTGCAGTGTGAATTGTCATAAGACGGACTGCGTTCTTGTGGGCGGTAATATCTGCGTTTGTATAAAGAGCAGCGTGAGCCAGATAGTTTTCCAGAGTACATTCTTCGCCACAGCTTGTTTCATATTCATAAATTGACTGCTTGAGCTCTGCAAGATTATCAAGCCTTTCCTGACTACCTTCCGTTCGTAAGGCAAGCTCATAACCGCTCTGGTTCATTACGTGGCTAAAGAGTTCAGAAATCTGCATGTTGTGGTATGTCGCGGAAAAGTTTTCTATGAGGTCTATAAAAGACTGAGCTTTTGTATTTGCAAAAAGCTCATCTCCAACGGAAAGTTTAAGCGCATCATAAAGAGTGCCGCCGTGTTTTGCTACATATTCTTTAAGAAACTTTATGCGGCGTTCTCCAACATTACGCTTTGGAGAGTTTACTACTCGCAGAAAAGAAAGGTCGTCTTTGTAGGCTATCATGCGCAGGTAGGAGAGTGAGTCTTTGATTTCTGTACGGTCAAAAAACGGAACTCCGGAGTTTAAGGTGTAAGCAATTTTTTCGCGCTGAAAAACTTCTTCTATTGTGCGGCTGATGTAATGGGCGCGGTAGAGTATTGCGATGTCACTTGGAGCGAACTGTGCGGTGGTTGTGAGGTCTGCGGTGGTTTCGACAGGCTCAACCACCGTATTGCCTGTAAGCTCGCGGATTTTCTTTACAAGATTCTCGGCTTCTTCTTCTGCGGACTTCGCGTGAAAGTATGATGGTAGCGGGGAAGTTGAAGGGGGCGTTGCGGGGGTATCCCCCGCAGAAGGGGTAGCGAGCGACGAAGTGCGAGCGAGGGGAAGGCTTTCCCCTTCATTACCACAAATTAAATCCTTTTTAATACGCCCTTTATTTTTACTAATCAAACTGTTCGCAACATCAAGAATCGGCTTGGTGCTTCGGTAGTTGCGGTTCATCATGATGGTCTGAACGCCAGGGAAGTTTTTGTCGAACTCCAGGAGGTAGCGGATGTCGGCGCCGCGCCAGGTGTAAATGGTCTGGTCGGGATCGCCCACAACAAACAGGTTATTATGATACGGGCAGAGGGCTTTCATCAGCTCATACTGAATCCAGTCGATATCCTGAAACTCGTCAATCATAATATACTCGAGGCGCTCCTGCCATTTCTGGCGGATCTCGTCATTAGTCTGGAAAATGTAAAGAACAAATTTCAGCAGGTCGTTATAGTCAAGCCCGAAGCACTTTTTTTCCTGATACAGGTAACCGTAAAAAATTATGTCGTCAGCCTTTGTCGCAGCCAGGTATTTCTGGTGAATCTCATCCAGACTCATGCGGATAAGATCTTCGTAATAATGCGGCTCCTTAAAAAGCTTACGGATTTCAATCATGTCGCGGGCGGCAGAAAAAGTCATCTGCCGCAGAGTAAGACCTCGCTCCTCGTAAATTATCTGAAGCATTGCATCAATATCAGAATTATCCAGAACGAGAAAACTTTTCGGGTAAGAGACAGCATGAGAATCTTCCTGAAGAACGCTTACACAAAAACCGTGGAAAGTGGAAATGTAACCTGTGTCATTGTCGCCGGTGAGCTTACGGATTCGGTTTCGCATTTCGGCTGCGGCTTTGTTCGTAAATGTAACACAGAGAATGTGAGAAGGAAGAATACCGATTTCGTTTACCAGGTAGGCAAAACGGTAGGTGAGTGCGCGGGTTTTACCGGAACCGGCTCCGGCAATTACGCGGACATAGCCTTCGGTTGTGGTTACTGCGGCTCTTTGTTCTTCATTCAAGTTATCTAAGTTAAAATCTTCCGAACCCATAAAAATAATTATAGGAGATTTATGCAAAATAGACTATAATGGAAATATGAATCGCCGCTGGAAAATTACGTTATTTTGTACTGTTTCAATTTTATTGAATTTGGGAACTACACTTTTATTTTATGATGTTCTTCATATCCCTCTGTTTCTCGATACGATTTTTACAGTAGCAATTGTTTTTTATCTTGGCCTTATTCCAGGTCTTGTTGTTGGATTTTTGTTTAATTTTGTAGATACTCTTTTTAATTTTTTATTCAGGGGAATTTTCTCTCCTACAAATGTTTTCTTTTCACTTTGCGGTGCTGCAATTGTTTTAATAACCTGGGCCTTTGCAAGAAGAAAGGAAGAGTTTCAGATTAGCATTCCAATCACACTGCTTTATCTTCTGCTGATTTCTCTGCTTTCTTCTAGTGCCTCTATTTTGATTGGCGGTACAATTGATTTTATCCGCTTTTCATATTTTGATATTCCAGATTCAATGGCACCAATCAAGCAGTTTACAGACGGTTTTCTTTCGCGGAAGTTTAATCTTTTTGCTTCCTGTATTCTTGGGCAGATTCCAATTTCAATGACAGACCGTCTCATATCCACCTTCGCCGGTTTTGGAGTATATAAATTGTATGTTAAGTTTTTTGGACCTGCCGAGGAGCTGTAAATCATGAATGTAGAAAATGCCGAACAGGAAATTGAAAAACTTCAGAATATAATTCAACAATATACAACTTTCTTCATTATTTTTGATATTGTATTTTTTATTACGATTATCCTGATAATTATTTTTGCCATTCAGGTGCTCAAGTCCAGAAGAAAACTCAGAAGTTCAAATCGTTATCTGCGTTTTACAATTAAAGGTCAGGAAGAAGAGCGCGCAAGAATTGCGAGAGAACTTCATGATACAGTTGCTCAGGACCTTCGCTATTGCCGTAACCTTTCGGAAAAAATTGATGATAAGAATGATCCAATGCTTGGTAAGAAACTTTCGAACATGCTTGAAAAATCTTTGTCTTATGTTCGAAGTATGAGTTACAATCTAGCCCCTCCAGATGTTATAAGAAATGATATTGCAGCAAATGTAATGAACCTTGCACAGAATTTTAAGGAACTTTCAGATGTTGAAATCCGTTTTACTATGCCGGAGAAGCTGGACACAGATTTCCTTTCCGAAGAGGAAAATCTAAACCTTTACAGAATCATTCAAGAATCTCTGATGAATATCAGAAAGCATGCAGAGGCTTCCGAAGTTACTGTTCTTTTGCGAAATGCAAATGGAGATGAGCCGGAAGGGCTTTATATCTTTATTAGTGATGATGGAAAAGGTTTTGATGTTGATAAGTATTCAGAAAGCCGTGGTGCCGACGGAAGCCATTTTGGAATTGTCGGCATGAAGGAGCGTTCTGATTTTATCAGGGCAAAACTTGATATAGATTCGCATCCGGGAGAAGGAACTCAGATTTCAATTGTAAAACTTAAGAATTGTGAAAAACTCACATGATTTTTGTGCGTTCTTACTCACTACAAGAAATTAAACTTTCGGTATTATAAAAAAGGTTACAAAAATGAGTACTATCAGTTATTTTGTTGTTGAAGACCATTCTCTTACAAATCTTGGAATACGACAGTTTTTCTCTGCCAAAGAGGAACTTGTGTGCCGTGGTTTTGCTTATGATAAAGATGAAGCTGAAGAAAAACTCCAGAAGCTTGATGAAGAAAATAAACTCCCTTCAATCTTAGTTCTTGATCTGATGCTTGGAAATGCAAGCGGACTTGAGATTCTTAAACTCGTAAAAGAAAAATATGAAAATATAAAAGTTGTTGTTTACTCAATGTACACAAACCCGGGTATTTTAAGCCTTGCTCTGGATTATGGTGCACTCGGTTTTGTTTCAAAAGACAGTATGGAAGGCGAACTTTTGAAGGCTGTTAAGACTGTTGCTGAGGGTGGAAGCTATGTACAGCAGAGTCTTGTAACTTCACTTTTTACTTACAGAAGCCTTCTTGATAGCCTTACAAAACAGGAACAGAATATTCTTAAGAAAATTATTGAACGTAAGCAGAATGAACAGATTGCTTCGGAACTGAACCTTACAATCCGCAGTGTGGAAAATTATCTTTCAAGAATTTACAGTAAGACAGGTTGCCGCGGTCACGAAGAACTGATTAAGAAATTCGGCTGATTTCTTTTGCGGTTTTTAATAAAGTCTCTTTTGTATTCATTTCCGGATCTTCTACTACACAATCCAAAAGTTCATTTAATATGCGGCCAAGCTCCTTGCCGGCCGGAACTCCAATTGCCATAAGGTCGCGGCCGTTTACCGCTAGAGACTTAAGAGAAAGCACATTCTTTTTTTCAAGTTCTGATTTTACGCGTTCCTTTAATTCCAGAAGAAGCGCAACGCTTGAACTGTAGCGGACATCAACTTTTTCATTATACATTCCGTACATGTCTGCTAAGCGAAGGTCGTAGAGGTCTTCCATGTATTCCGGCTGTACGCGCATAATAAAGCGGCGCACGGCTGCATCGCTCCAGTTGGATTCGTAATGGAACATATGCTCTTTTACAAGATGGCATACATTGTGAATCATATCATTTGAAAAGCGGAGCCGGGTCATAAGCTTTTCTGTAATTTTCTCACTGAAGCTTTCGTGATTATAAAAGGTGATTGTCTCAATTTCTTTTTTGCTGCCGTCGTTCTTTTCGCCGTCGAGTACAGTTTCTTTTATGATTTTTTTAGCGGCAGGTTTACCAATATCGTGGAAAAGGGCAGCAAGGCGCACATTCAGTTTTTCTGTAGGTGCTCCGTCGCAGGCATATAAAAGATGATTCATTACATCAAACTTGTGGAAGGCTCTGTAGTCAGACTGGATGCAGCCGCGGCAAACTGTAAACTCCGGAATAAAGATTTTAAGAAGTCCTGTTTCTTCAAGAAGCTTCATTCCAACCGAAGGTTTTGGAGATGCCATGATTTTTTCAAACTCATCGCGGAAGCGTTCAATCGAAATTGAAGCAACTTTTTTTTGAATTTCAGGTTTGAAAATCTCTGAATATGTATTATTTTCTATACTAAAACCAAGCTTTGAAGCAAAACGAAGCGCACGAACAGGGCGAAGTCCGTCTTCCATAAAGCGTTCGTGTGGAACTCCAACAGTGCGGATTATCTTGTTTTTAATATCTTCCTGACCTTTGTATGGGTCAACAACAAGGCCATCTTCAAGAGATGCTGCAATGGCATTCATTGTAAAGTCACGGCGGGCGAGGTCTTCTTCAATGGTTGCGGCGTAGTTTATGCTGTCCGGATGTCGGCCATCTGAATATCCTGCTTCGGTACGGAAAGTTGTAACTTCAATTTCGTTTCCCTTAAAATGAACGGTAACCGTACCGTGTTCAATTCCTGTAGGCACAACAAACTTAAAAAGCTTTATTACATCCTGTGGAGTAGCATTTGTTGCAATGTCCCAGTCGTGAGCCGGCACTTTCATAAACATATCACGAACCGCGCCGCCTACAAGGTAAGCTTTAAAGCCTGCATCTGTAAAAACTTTTCCAAAATCTTTAAGGAGATCCGGAAGCTTTATTTTTTTTGATGTCAAAGATGTGATGATTGATGTCAATTTATACCTCCGGAAATATAGCTTATGATATTTGCAGTGCCCGTACAGAAGATGCAGAAAACAGCAGATCCAACCAGGGCAATCATATTTATTATATTTTTAACCTTCTGTTTTTCGGTAAAAATCTTAATAAAAGTTTCAACGGTAAGTACAATCGAAAACAGACTGTTGAAAATCGAAACGTAAGAAAGTACCGAAAGCAGCCACTGCTGGTTATCGTCCTGAAAATTCTGGTAATTCCCGATTATATAAAGGGTTATAAGAATTATACAGAAGGCAGTAATTGCAAGATTCAGCGTCATAGAGACTTTGTATGTGAGAGTATTCGAAAATAATTTCTTTGAATATTTAAATTTTAGTTTATTTCTCATTGCAGACAGACGTCATCTACTGATATAATAACATATTACTGATTATTCGGGTACAGGTCTATGAAGAAATTTCTTGCATGTGTTTTTATTCTTGCGGTTTTCACAGGCATCGTTTTTTATGTCGGATGGACTCAATTCCGTGTAAAACCAGACACAATGGGAGTTGTTGTTTCCAAAACCAGCGGAGTAGATGATAAACCTGTCTTAAACGGGGAATTTGCCTGGCACTGGCAGTTCCTTTTACCAACAAATGCCACACTCAAAACTTTTCAGATAAAGCCGGTTCAGGTTCAAAAAACAGTTTCAGGAACATTACCTTCGGGTGAAGCCTATGCTTCAATCTACAACGCCAAAGGACTTTTTGATTACAGCTTTACCTTTGACATTCAGCTTACAGTTTCGCCGGAAGCTGTTGTAGAACTTATACAGCTCAACAAAATAACTGATGATTCTGACCTTACCGCCTATCTTGAAGGCGCCGCAGGAACTCTTGCTCAGCACGCGGCAAGTTATATTTTAAACCGCGCAGAATCAAACTCAGCCTTCAGAACAGAATCTCTTCGCCGCGAAGAAATTTTACGTGGCATACAGATTTATAAAGATTTTCCGGAAATTGATGTTTCAATTTTTTCAATACAAAACTCAAAGCTTCCGGATTATAATATGTATAAAAAAATTACAGACTTGCAGCCAGATCAGCTGTCTGTAGAAGCATCTGTACAAGAGGCAGCAATGCCGGAGGAAATCTAATGGAAAAGCGACTTATTGCATACCGTGGAGCGGTTTGCGTTGAAAATACAGCAGAAAGCATTACAGAAAATGTATGCCTTATGTGCCGGGAACTCTTTAGCCTTAATAAAATTCAGGCAGAAGATATTGTTTCCCTTCAGTTTACAATTACAGATGATATTACAGTTTTGAACCCTGCTACAGCTCTCCGCCGCGGAGACTGCGGACTTGATATTACCCAGGTTCCATTGTTCTGCAGTCAGGAAGCAAAAATTGACGGCGGAATGAAATTTGTGGTAAGAGCGCTTCTTACGGCTTATAATGATAAAAATATAGAAAGACGAAATGTTTACCTGAATGGAGCTGAAAAACTCCGACCTGACTTTAGCAGAAAATAGGAGATGTGAGTATGAAGATTTGGGTAGTTAGTATGGAATGTGCCGGAATTGCAGAGGCCGGCGGTGTAAAAAACGTTTCTTTTTCATTATGTAAGGAATTTTCAGATTTAAAGCATAAGGTTACTCTGTTTATTCCGGTTTATAAATGTACCTGTCTTGATTCTCTTTTTGAGTTTAATACTGTAGAAACTGCTGCTGAAGTTGAACTTTGCGGAAGAAAAGAAAAGATTACGTATACAACAGCAAAGAGCACTTCTAATTTTGATGTTGTTCTGATTAATCATCCTCTTTTTGCAGAAAAAGAAGCAGTTTATACCTATACCGAAAACGAAGAAAAACAGAACCCTGCACATAAAAAGGGTAACGGCCACCTCGACGGTCTTTTCCTTGATGTTCTTTTCCAGAAGGCAGTGTGCGCTTACGGTTCAATGATTCCTCGCTCAGAGATTCCGGAAATCCTTCACTGTCAGGATGCATCAACTGCAATGCTTCCGGCTTTTGTTGCTAATTCAAAGGCTTTCAAAAAGACAAATTGTGTAGTTACAATCCATAATGCTGGTCCATTCTATCATCACAGCTTTACAAGTATTGGTGAAGCTGCATGGTATACAGGACTTTCAACACCTCTTCTTGAAAAAGCAATGAACGGAAGAGCAATTGAGCCTTTCCTTATTGCCGCAACTGCAGGTGCATATCTTACAACTGTATCAGAAGATTATGCAAAAGAGCTTATTGATCCTGCAAATGCAGAAGCAACAGAAGGGCTTTCACCAATTTTTGCTGCACGCCATATTGAAATTAAGGGAATTACCAATGGTTTTGATTTTGACCGTTATAATCCTACATCTAAAGACGCTTCTAAACTTCCGTTTGAGTTTGATCCGGAGAAAAATGACCTGGACGGAAAACTCAAATGCCGCAAGTTCTTTATTCAGAACATTGTAAATACAGATAATTTTAAGGCAGAAGGTATTAAGAAATACGGAAAACTTGAATGCTCAACTGAATATACAAAGGAAATCTTCTTTGCATATCACGGACGTATTACAACACAGAAAGGTATTGCAGTTCTTACAGCTGCAGTTCCTGCTATTCTGGAAAACTATCCAGATGCAAGATTTATATTTGCAGGGCAGGGGGAACCTCGCCTTGAAATAGATATTGTTCGCCTCTGCGAAAAGTATCCTGGAAAGGTAACCTTTATGAACGGCTATAATCAGACAGTTGTGCGCCTTGCCACAGCCGTAAGTGATTTTGTTGTTCTTCCAAGTTATTTTGAACCATGCGGACTCGAAGATTTTATTGCACAGGTTTACGGAACAGTTCCAGTTGCTCATAAAACCGGCGGTCTTAATAAAATTGATAATGGCCGTACAGGTTTCCTTTATGAAAGCAATACTCCAGGTGTTCTGATTGCAAAACTTTCTGAAATAATCATGCTCAAAACCCTCCGCCCAAGCCAGATTGCACGTATGGTTAAGAGTGGAGCATACAGTGTTCATCATGAATATCTGTGGAAAACAGTAATTCAGAAAAAATATTTACCATTTTTTAAAGAAATTTTAAAAAATAGTAAGGAATGATATTGACTAAATTGTAATAAGTCTATAATATAAGACTCACGTTCGATGCAATAAGTTGAACACCTAAATCTGCTGCCTTAGCTCAGCTGGTAGAGCACGTGATTTGTAATCTCGGGGTCGTGGGTCCAAATCCTACAGGCAGCTTAAATGGGGAGTTCGCATAGCGGCAATTGCAAGGGACTGTAAATCCCTCGGCTCACGCCTCCAGAGGTTCGAGTCCTCTACTCCCCAGTCTTGTAAGAGTTCTCCAAGCGGAGGACTTTTTTTATTTAACTTTTTTTATTAAAAATCCCCTTATATCTTTGACAAAAATCTTCGTATAGAGTAGATTTAAATAATTATTAATTATTCAAAAATGTAAAAGTTTTCAGGGGGGAGAAAAAGTGAATATCTATTTCTGGGGGGTCAGAGGATCGGTTCCAACGCCTTTATCTCCGCAGCAGGTACAATCAAAAATAATGGCAGCCATTCAGAGAGCAAAGCCAGAAGATTTGAAAGATGCGGAAACCAGAGCCAAATTTGTTTCATCACTTCCTTCATGGATTTTTGGTACAGCAGGTGGTAATACAGCCTGTGTTGAAATTGTAAATAACAATACACATATTATTCTTGATGCGGGAACAGGTCTTCGAGCCTTGGGGAAGGCAAGATCATGTCCGGACAAGTATCATCTTTTCTTTTCACATTTCCATTGGGATCATATTCAGGGCTTTCCATTTTTTGATCACGCCTATAATCCACATTGTCATTTTGAAGTTTATTCTCATTACGATGATGCAGAGTCATATTTCTGGGATCAGGTTGCAGAACCTTACAGCCCGCCGTCTGTAGGAAAAACAATTGCCACAGATATGCACTTTAACCGTGTTTACGAGGATGAACCTTTTGATATTGATGGCATCAGAATTAATTCTCACAAAATGCGCCATCCGGGAGATTCCTACGCATTTTCTTTTGAATATGACGGAAAGAAATTTGTTTATGCAACAGATGTTGAACTTAAATCAATAGATTATGTTGGTGACTATGCCGGTGAAGGTGTTTTCAGAAATGCTGATGTAATTGTTATTGATTCTCAGTATACTGTAGAAGAAGTTTACCGCAAGGAAAACTGGGGACATTCTTCTTTCTGTTACGCAATTGATTTTGCTGTTTACTGGAACATAAAGAAAGTGTATCTTTTTCATCATGAGCCTGTTTATGATGACAAGAAGCTCAATTCAATACTTGAGGCTGCAAGATGGTATGCCCAGTATATTAATCATTCAGATATTGAGATTTATCTGGCAAAGGAATCGCAAGAGATTATCTTATGATAGTTGATAATGAAGATATAACTATTCTCGAATATTCATTTTCGAAAAAGGAATTATTTCTTCTTGCAAAATATCTTAGAACAAAGCAGGAAGAACTTCCCGAGGGACTTGAAGTTTTTTATAAAACCCTCGAGGATTCCATCTACAATTGTCTTTCACTTGAAGAGGTTAAAAGATTTTACTCATGAAAAAATTTCTTACTGTAATTCTTATTATTCTAATTCTGTTTGCAGGTGCTGTTGCAACAGCTGCGGGAGTTATTAAAAAGCTTGGCTCTCCAGTTTCTGCTTCTGATGACGGAGAAAAGGTTAGAATTGAAATTCCAAGCGGAATGTCTGTAAGCGGAGCTGCAAAGCTTCTTGCAGAAAATCAGCTTATCCGTAATGAAAAGCTTTTTTATTATACAGCACGCTATCCAAAGATTAAGTCTTTCCTTTATGGTAAAGGAGAAGATAAGGCATTTATTCTCAGAAGCGGAATTTATTATATCAGTCCTTCAATGAACATTGCCCAGATTCAGGAAGAGCTTTCTTCTGGTCAGCAGGAATATATTAAAGTTGCAATTCCAGAAGGTCTTACAATTTCTAAGATTGCGGCAGAGCTTGAAGAAAAAAGAATCTGTCCTGCAAAAGACTTTATTGAATGGTGTCATAACCCGAATACTGTAGCTGCGTATGAAATTCCTGGAGAAAGCCTTGAAGGCTTTTTGTTCCCGGATACCTATTATCTTACCGGCGAAATGTCTGCCTCTGCAGTTGCAGATATCATGATCATGAACTTTTTTGATAAAGTGAGTCAGATTCCATCTCTTGCAGAAATGAATAATGCAGATCTTTATCAGACAGTAACACTTGCTTCAATTGTTGAACGCGAATACCGTGTAGAAGATGAAGCTCCTCTAATTGCAAGTGTTTTCAAAAACCGTCTTCGCCGAAATATCGGACTTTATTCATGTGCAACTATTGAATATATCCTTACAGAAATTGAAGGCCGTCCACATCCGGACCGCATCCTCATTGAAGATACAAAAATCGACAATCCATATAACACTTATAAATGGGCAGGGCTTCCTCCAGGACCAATTTCAAACCCGGGTCTTGTTGCCTTAAAAGCCTGTGCCGATACTCCAAAAACAGACTATTACTTTTTCCAGGTAGTAGATCCTGCAGCCGGCCGCCACGTGTTTACAACCAATTTTGACGAGCATGTTCAGAGCCACAGCCTTTATACAAAAAAGTCTGGCAGGTAGGGGAAACAATTGGCCGGCGGTTTTATTTCCAATGAAACAATAGACGCAGTTCTCAATACAACAGACATTATTACTACTGTAGGAGAGTATACAAAGCTTGAGCGCCGCGGCGGTAATGATTACTGGGGCTGCTGTCCATTTCACGGAGAAAAAACTGCTTCGTTTCATGTAGACGGAGATAAAAAGTTTTATCATTGTTTTGGCTGTCATAAGGGCGGAAACGTTATTTCCTTTATCATGGAAATGGAAAAGCTTTCTTATGTAGATGCCATTCAGTCTCTTGCTAAAAAAGCCGGAATTGAAATTAAATATCAGAACGGTTATAAGCCCGACCCGAACTTTGTAAAAACTAATGATTCGGAACAGTATATAGAGCTTTATGAAAGAACTGCTTCCATGTTCCATTATTTTCTGATGGAAACTCCACAGGGGCAGAAGGCTTTGGAGTATATAACAAAGCGCGGTCTTACAAAAGAAACAATCGAAAAGTTTAAACTGGGGTATGCGCCCGCGGACCGTAAGTGGCTCTTTAAATTTTTGCGTGGAAAGAATTTCAGTGCGGAGTTCCTTGGTAAATCTGGGCTGTTCAGCCAGAAGTACCCTGAATATTCTTTTTTCTCAGACCGCCTTATGTTCCCGATTTTTAACAGAAAGGGGCAGGTGGTTGCTTTTGGCGGCCGTGTAATTCCGCCGGCTGATGAGTCGCAGAGAAAGTATCTGAACTCGGGAGATCTTCCTCAATTCAAAAAGCGCGAGACTCTTTTCGGCTTCAGCTTTGCAAAGAATTCAATTCGTGAAAAAAAATCTATAATCTTCTGCGAAGGAAATATGGACGTAATTGCATATCACCAGTGCGGGCTTGATTATGCAGTTGCAACCCTTGGAACAGCCCTTACAGAAGATCATATAAAAATGATTTCCGGCTTTGTTGCAAACGGTGTTGTTTACCTTTCGTTTGATTCGGATGGCGCGGGCCAGGAGGCTACGTGGAAGGCGATAAAGCTTTGCCGCGAGCACGACCTTACTGTAAAAATCATCAGATTGAAGGGTGGAAAAGACCCTGCAGAAATCATGCTTAAATTTGGTAAAGAGAACTTGACGGCTCAGGTGAATAATGCTATATTAGATAGTGATTATTTAATATTTAGACTAGGTGAAAAATACCCTACGGACACACCTGAGGGTAAAACAAAGGCAGCACTGGAATATTTTCAGTATGTTGATGCACTTCAGTCAGATATTCAAAAAGAATCATGTCTGGAACAGTTGTGCCAGGCATTCAATCTGAAACCGGAGGCTGTAAAAAGGGATTTTAACAATCGAAGTCAAGCCCGCGAGCGCGCGAATATCCGGCAAAATAATAATAATACAGAACAAGGAACACAAATTAAGCTCGATGCTGAATTGAGAGGGTTAATTGCTGTTACCGCCGATCTGAACCAATTCGAGGTTCTGCGCACAAAACTGACTGAACAAGATTTTTCGAATCCAGCTGCCAAAAGGTTATACAGGGTATTGGAAGAATGCTTTACTGAGAAGATTTTTACTATAAGGGATATCCTTAACCGATGCGATGATGGAAATCTGGTACAGTTAATTACTGGAACAATTTCGTCCGGGGTTTATCAGAGTGAACAGGTAAGTGTCATAGTGAATGACACAGTAAATTATATAAAAAGAAATAAACTTGATGCCCAGCGAAACAAATTATTGCAAAGAATTAAGGAATACACTGTAGTTACTCAAGAAGATCAAAATCAGTTGAATGCACTTCTTGCTGAAAAATTTGAGCTTGATAAGCAAGTACAGAGCTTAGGGAAAAAGTAGTGAATACTTCTATGGACGAAAAAAGCAGTGAAGCTCTTTTGGGCAACGCTGCAATTGCTAAACTTGTTGAGTTTGCAAAAACAAAACGGTTCATTACATGGGACGATGTAATTGAATATCTTGGACAGGAATTTGTTAATTCTGACGAATTGATGGAGCCTGTTCTCAAACAGCTTAAGGATATTAACAGAGAACCTGTTGAAACTGACATTATCGGTACAGATGATGTTTCTGAAGACGAACTGGTAGATGATGAAGAAGATGACGGAATCATGCTCGAAGATGAGGATGATGACGTTGGCGGTGATGATGAAACTGCCGAAATCGAGCAGGCAGAAAAGAAGCTTGCTGCGTCAAAAAATCGTCTTGTAAACAGCGATAAAGATTCCAGTGTAGATGACCCGATCCGCCTTTATCTCCGTGAAATTGGTAAAGAAAATCTTCTTACTGCAGAGCAGGAAGTTGAACTTTCTAAAACAATGGAGCAGGGAAACAATATAATTAAAGATGTTATTAAGAATTCAGGAATTATGATTCCAGAGTTCTTCGCAATTGCTCAGAAAGCCTTTACAAGAATCGACATCCATGAGCCTGGCAAAACACGTAAAGAAATCAATGAGGAAATGGCAGATAAGCGCCGCCTCAAGAGCTTCTACGGTGAACATATTAAACCGGTTCTCCCAGAAATGAAACAGTACATGGCTCTCAAGAAGCAGCTTTTCGAAGCTGATCAGTCTAGCGCCATTTTTGAAAACCCACAGCTTGTTGAACTCCGCAAAAAAATCATTCCAGAGCTCCAGAAGGTAGATATTCAGACAGAGGAACTTGAAAAGTTTACTCAGAAATACCGTGAAGCAACTATAAAGATTGAAGAATATCATCAGAAGCAGGAAAAGAAGATGAAGGAACTTCGTATTTCGAACCCTTCAGAACTTCGAAGCCTTGGTCGTAAGATTTCAATCCGCTCACAGGCAGCAAAGCTTGAGCAGGAATTGAATATGAGCGCAGATGAAATTCGTGAGATTTATACTCAGATTCAGAAAATCGAACGTAAACTTCATCGCCTTGAGTACGAATTCGAAAACGACGTTGATCAGATCCTAAAAATGGCTAAAGACATTGAGTACGGCCGCCTGATGATGGAAAAGGCTAAGAACCGACTTATCAATGCAAACCTTCGTCTTGTAGTTTCTATTGCTAAAAAATATACAAACCGTGGTCTTCACTTCTTTGACCTTGTTCAGGAAGGAAACATCGGTCTTATTAAAGCTGTAGAAAAATTTGAATACCGCAAGGGATTTAAGTTCTCTACATATGCTACCTGGTGGATTCGTCAGGCAATTACACGTTCTATCTCTGATCAGGCACGTACAATCCGTGTACCTGTTCATATGATTGAACAGATTAATAAGGTTGTTCGCGAAAGCCGTCAGCTTATGCAGAAGCTTGGCCGTGAACCAACAGATGACGAGATTGCACAGCAGCTTGGCTGGCCATTGGCACGCGTAAAGCAGGTTAAAAATGTTGCACGCGAACCAATTTCTCTTGAAACTCCAATCGGTGAGGAAGAAGACTCAATTCTCGGAGACTTCATCGAAGATAAGGAAGTTGAGAATCCAGCAACTCAGACTGCATTTACATTGCTTCAGGAACAGCTCAGAACTGTTCTTAATACACTGCCACCACGTGAGCAGGAAGTTCTTAAGATGCGTTTCGGTCTGGAAGACGGTTACTCACTTACTCTTGAGGAAGTTGGTCTTTACTTCGATGTAACTCGTGAACGTATTCGTCAGATTGAGGCTAAGGCTTTGAGAAGACTTCGTCACCCACGTCGTGCCAACGGTTTGAGAGACTATATTGAGACCTAAACAAATGGATTGCTTCGCTACGCTCGCAATGACGTCATTGCGAGCGTAGCGACGTGGCAATCCATTATATAGACTAAAACATCAAATTATTATAAAATAACTAGATATTTTTTATTGAGGAACCATAATGGTAACAACAGAAGTTTTTGAGAATCTGAAATCTTTGCAGGAGATTCTCGTACAGAAATACGAGCTTGAAGGAAAGAAGAACGACGCTCCTAAACAGCTTAGCAATCAGGAAGACCTGCTTGCAAAAACACAGAAGGAATTCATTGAGCTTAAGTCTAACTACGATGCAACAGAAGAAAGAGTTAGTCAGCTCAAGACTCAGCTTGAAGAAGCAGTACAGTCTCGCGAAGAAGGCGAAAAAGGTGTTGCAAACTCAACAACACACCGCGAGTACGAAGCTCTTGAAAAGCAGATTACAGAAGCAAAACTCCTTGAAGAGCAGGTAAGAAAAGATCTTCAGAAAGAAGAAAAGGATCTTGCAGAGCTCAACGAACGCCTTAAGAATACAGAAGAATCAATTAAGTTCAACGAAAGTGAACTTAATTCAAGCCGCGAATCTCTTAACAAAGAGCTTTCTTCTTATGATAACAAGCTTGCTAAACTTAAGGTTGAAGAAGATAAGGTAACAAAGAATATCAATGATATCTATTCATCAGAAGAGAATGCAGAGCTTAAGGCTCAGGAAATCCTCTTCAAGTTCCAGAGAATCATTCAGCGCAATTCAGAAGGTATCGTTTCTGTAAGAAATGGTGTTTGTTCTGGATGTCACATGATTCTTCCTGCAAACTTTGCCAACGAAGTACGCGAAGGTGAGGATATTAATTTCTGTCCTTACTGCAGCCGTATTCTTTACTACGAAGAGGTAAATGAAGATCAGCAGGAGAACTACTTCGATATCGGTGCTGCTGGTAGCCTTGCAGGTCTTGATGATGACGATGAAGACGAATCAGAGTACGGAGACGACGAAGAGGAAGATATCAGATCAGAGTTCGACGACGAAGACGAAGATCTTGATGAAGATTCAGAAGATTCTGATGACGAAGATGATTCTGATGATTCAGATGAGGACGAGGACGAAGAGTAACGTAACTCGTTCCAGTTTAATTTGTTTTTAATTACAGATGGAATATAACCGCGCTGCCGCCTGCTGATGATAGCGGTCGGCGGTGAGAGAAAGTCCGGGCTCCTTCGGAAAGAATGCCGGGTAACAACCGGGCACAATCTGGCAGCTGTAGAACTGCTTGCAGTACTGCATAGCCCAGTGCGTGACAGACAGTGCAACAGAAATTGAACCGCCCGCCGCAAGGCGAGTAAGGGTGAAAAGGCAGTGTAAGAGACTACCGGTCATGTCGGTAACGGCTGACGCTTGTAAACCTCATTCGGAGCAAGATTAAGCAGCAGTTTTGTTTTTCCGAGCTTAAACTGCGGGTAAATCGCTGGAGCTGAATGGTAACATTCAGTGCGGATAGATGGTTAGTACCGCTTCTCACTTTTGGGGGATGCGGGAGACAGAACCCGGCTTATTGTTCCGTCTGTTTTTTTTCATAAAGTGGTGGGGAATTGAAAGCGAATTACAATATTGAAAACAGCAGTTACGCAAAGAAAAAAAGTCACCTGCTGCGCAACCTTATTCGTGTTGCAGCTGTGATTGTACTGTTATCTGTAATCGCTTTATCTACATGGTTCGGAATCAATAAATATCAGCAGGGCAGAATCACAATCAAAACTATAAAAGAAGCCTGGTCTGTTTATGATTATCAGAAGGTTTACGAACTCAGCAAAGCTTTCTTACAAAACGACACCTACAACAATACGGCATTAACTTATTACAGTTATGCCTGTTTTTATTTAGCCCAGGCACAGACAGATACTCAGCAGGCACAAAGCTATCTTGATGAATGTATCAACAACATTCGTGTGGCTCTTTACGAAGCAGATAATTCTCTGATTCCTCAGCTGCAGTATATGCTTGGGCTTGCTTATTTTTCAAAGAACACAATTACAACTCATTATTATGCTGACCTTGCCGTAAAATATCTTTTGCTCGCAAAAGAAAACGGCTATGAAGCTGATGATATTGCAGAATATCTTGGTCTTAGTTATGCCTCTCTTGGAATGACAATGGAAAGTATTTCCGCATTTACAGAAGCTCTTCTGGTGCGCGAATCTGATTCCTTGCTTCTTTCTATTGCAGAACAGTATTACAAGGCAAAAGAGTTAAATGCTTCAGAACAATATCTATTCAGAATCATAAAAAACAGCGATAATGAAGATATAGTGTTAAAAAGCGAAAATCTTCTTGGAAATATCTATATAGATAAAGAAGATTACGACGCTGCGCTTGAAGAATTTGAGAATGTTTTGAAAAAAAACGAAAATTCTGCTGACGCACATTATGGAATTGGTGTAATATATGAGAAGCAGGGAAATATTGTTAAGGCCCGCGCTGAATGGCGAAAGGCGCTTAAGATTCAGGTAAATCATCCTGGAGCCCTGCAGAAAATGTCAGAAAATTAATTTGTAAAAAAAGGAACCGGGAGGAAATAGATGGGTTTTTTCGATAGTTTTTCAACAGATATAGGTATTGATTTAGGTACTTGTAATACCTTGATTTATGTTCGTGACAAGGGAATTGTTATTGACGAACCATCAGTAATCGCTGTTGAAAAGGGAACAAAAAGAATTGTAGCTGTAGGTGCTGAAGCTAAGCGAATGCTTGACAAAACTCCTGGAAATATTATGGCTATCCGTCCTCTTGCAGACGGTGTAATTGCAGATATCGACAGCACTGAAAAGATGATCAAATACTTCATCTCAAAAATTATCCCACGCCATCAGCTTTTCAAATCTGTAAGAATGAAGATTGGTATTCCATCTTGTGTAACTGATGTAGAACGCCGTGCAGTAATTGAAGCTGCTATGAAGGCTGGTGCTAAAGAAGTTGAAGTAATCGAAGAAAGCCGTGCTGCAGCTATTGGTGCAGATATTCCTATTTTTGAACCTGCAGGACACATGATTTGTGATATCGGTGGTGGTACTGCAGAAATCTCTGTAATTTCCCTCGGTGGTATGGTTGTTACTCACTCAATCCGCGTTGGTGGAGACAAGTTCGATGAAGCAATCGTAAAGCACGTAAAGTCTGTTCATAACCTTATTATTGGTCAGCCAGCAGCTGAACGTCTTAAGATTCAGATTGGTAATGCTGCTCCTGAAAAAACTATCGAAAAGATGGAACTTAAGGGAACTGACGCTATTACAGGTCTTCCACGCCGTCTCGAAATTGACAGTGTTGAAGTACGCGAAGCTCTTAAAGAGCCTGTAACAAAAATCGTTGAAGAAATTAAATCTGTACTTTCAGAAACTCCTCCAGAGCTTGCTTCAGATATCATTGAACGTGGTATTGTAATGACTGGTGGTGGTTCTATGCTCCGCGAGCTTCCAAAGCTCGTTTCAAAGGAAACTGGTGTACCTGTTATTCTCGTTGAAAAGCCTCTTGAATGTGTTGCTCTTGGTGCTGGAAAAGCATTCGGCCTGTTCAAGGATATGTATTCTGAGAGAACAATTTACGACAGTCTGAACGACTAATTTAAGCTTTCTCCGGGTGGGTGGTTATGCGAAGAAAGCCTAATATTTCTTTTAAAATTAAATTTGCTGAATTCCTTCTCGTAATTTATCTGCTTGCAGGCAGTTTGTCTCTTGCATTTCATACCGGTGGATTCATTGTAAACTTTAAGCAGATTGGTTTTTCACTTTTTTCTTCTCTCGATAAGGGAGTTCATTTTGTAGCAGATGGAATTGCAAACACTTTCAATGCTGTAGGAGAACTCCGTAAGCTCAGAAAAGATTATAATGATCTTGTCATCAAGCTTGAAAACTATGAGGAAATGCAGCGTTCGAATGCAGATATCCGAAAGGAAAATGCACGTCTTAAGGAACAGCTGGATTTTGCAGTTTCTCTTGATGAAAAAAATATCCCGGCACAAATTATTGCCCGCGATTTAGACAACGCCTTTACTTATCTTACAATTAATAAAGGAAGTGTAAATGGCATTAAAAAGAACATGCCTGTAATTGCTTTCCAGAACGGAAACCAGGGGCTTGTTGGTAAAGTAGTTCAGGTTGGAACTTTTACAAGCCAGATTATGCCGATTTACAACATCAACAATATTGTTTCAGCTCGTATACAAAATTCGCGCGACCTTGGTCTGGTAAACGGACTTGGAAGTCAGGATCAGCCGCTGCTTATGCAGTATATCCGAAAGTCTGTTGTAGACGAACTTAGCTTTGGTGATATCGTAGTAACCTCTGGTGAAAACGATAATTACATGAGAGATATTGCAATCGGAACAATCTCAAAAATTACAACACTTGATTACAACTCTTCGCTGAATATTGAGCTTATTCCGATTATTGATTTTGCTCGACTTGAAAATGTTGTTGTTGTAAATCAGAAAGAACTGAATGACCGCAAGGCAGATAAGGAGTAGGGCGTATGGCAAAATCAATTCTTGTAAGTACTTTCATCCTTTTGTGTGCTGTTATTCTTGAATCTTCAATTCTTTCAAATATCAGTTTTATTTACATTGTTCCGGATCTGGTTTTAATCTGCTCTCTTTATTTTTCACTGCTCAATGGAAAAGTTGTAGGAGAAACAACAGGTTTTATTTCGGGACTTCTTCTGGATTTTATTACAGGTATTCCTTTTGGTTTCAACTGTATTTTCAGAACCATAATTGGATACGTAACTGGTATTTTTGCAAAGAACGTTATCATTTCCGGCTTTATTCTTCCAATGCTTTGTGTAGGAATTGGAACTATTGCAAAAACTCTTATGGTACATCTGCTTGAGCTTCTGTTCCCAAATGTACATGTTTATATAGCCGGAATTATTTCTTATGACTTCCTTTTTGAGTTTATTGAGAACGTGCTTCTTGCTCCGTTTGTATTTAAGTTCTTAAGTTTCTTCAGAAAATCTCTTGCAATAAGATCTGTAAAGGATGCCATAGATAATGATTAATTCTGAGGATAGACTTACAAAAGGTGCGAAAATCTTCATTCTTCTCATTGTTCTTGTGATTTTCTTCATCTTTTATATTTACAGACTTTTCTCAATGCAGATTGTTCAGGGAGAACATTACCGTTCACAGTCACAAAGAATCTCAAGTCAGATTACAGTTATTTCGGCACAGCGCGGTGAAATTTTTGACCGAAAAGCCCTGCTGCCAATCGTAATCAATACAGACTCTTTTGCGGTTGAAGTTACTCCCGGTGAAATTCCAAAAGACAGATACGATACAGTAATTCTTAAGCTCGCACAGTATCTTGGAATCAGTAAAACAGATATTGATAAAAAGATTCCAAAGAACATGCGCAGGTCTTATTCTAACTTTCAGGTAAAATCGAATGTTCCATTTACTGTAATTTCAAATATTGCAGAAAATAAAATAGACCTTCCGGGCGTTTCATGGGTTTCAAAGCCAACTCGAAACTATCAGCATACAGGCTCTATGTCTCACATTGTAGGATACGTTGGTGATATTAACCAGGATGAAATGACTGTTCTTTATAATCAGGGATACAAGAAAACAAGTATCGTTGGTAAAACCGGAATTGAAAAGCAGTATGATTCACTGCTTCAGGGTAAGGAAGGTCGTGAAATGTCCACTGTCGATGTACACGGCCGTATTATTTCTGACACTCCAATTGTTGAGCCTCCTGAAATGGGAAAGAGTCTTGTACTTACAATTGACTCTGATATTCAGAAGCTTGTAGAAGAAGCACTTGGGAACCGCGTTGGTGCTTCTGTTGTATTAAAGCCTGCAACCGGTGAAGTTCTGGCAATGGTTTCTTACCCATATTATGATTCAAACATCTTCAGCTCAGATGACGCTGGTACAGAATATGCAAAGCTTGTAAATGATACTACAAAGCCTCTTTTGAACCGTGCCGTTCAGGTTTCTTATCCTCCGGCTTCTACTTTCAAAATTATTATGTCTGCAGCAATGCTTCAGGAAAATGCATTCCCGGCTTCTAAGAAAATTGAATGTAAAGGTGTTATGGTTTACGGTGGCCGCCGTTTCCACTGTCACGTTCACGAGCCTGGTCATGGCTGGCTTGATATGAAAAATGCTATGGCTCAATCGTGCGACGTTTATTACTGGACTGTTGGACGTGATAATCTTGGTATTGAAAAAATTGCCTCTTACGCCCGTGAGTTTGGATTTGGTAAGAGTGCTCAGATAGATTTGCCGAGCCAGGTAGCCGGACTCGTTCCAACTGCTGAATGGAAGGAAAAGAAGTACCACGAAAAATGGCTTGGTGGAGATACAATGTCCTGCTCAATTGGACAGGGCTATATGGAAGCAACTCCATTGCAGCTGGCTAATATGGTTGCCATGGTTTCTAATGAAGGTGTTATCTATAAACCTCATCTTCTTAAAGAAGTTCGCGATCCTGTAACCGGTGATGTAATTGACGAGGTTCAGCCACAGGTGCTCACAGAATCTACAATCGACCGTGATGTATGGAAACAGATTCAGGAAGCAATGCGTTACACCGTTACAGACGGTACACCTCAGTATCCAATGCATAACAAGATTGTTCAGATTGCCTGTAAAACCGGTACTGCCGAGGTTGAACCATACAGCAGCCGAAAGGACGATCAGAGCTGGCACTCATGGCTTGTTGCATACGCTCCATACGATGCGCCACCGGAAGACCGTATCTGTGTTGCAACAATTGTAGAAGCCTGCAACAAATGGGAATGGTGGGCACCTTATTGTACAAACATCATTATTCAGGGAATCTTTGGAAATCAGACCTGTGAAGAAGCTACAAAGACACTTGGCTTTGAGTATCTTACAAATAACCGTGGAAGACAGGAATAGGAGAGGGAAGTATGAAGAATAAATTCTTTTCAATGTTCGATTATCTTCTGATTCTTGTTGTTCTCACTCTCGTTTCACTTGGAGTTATGTTCATTTATTCTTCGAGCATTAACTCTGAAGGTGTGCGTGTAACAAACGAATATATCAAGCAGATTATCTGGGCTTCAATCGGATTTGTAATCATGATTGGAATGACAGTTTACGATTACCGAAGAACAGAGTCACTTTCTGTATATGGCTTTATTGGACTTTTACTGCTTTTAGTTTATACAAGAATTTTTGGCCGCTATGTAAACGGTGCAAAGAGCTGGATTGGAATTGGTGAGTTTGGTATTCAGCCTTCTGAGTTCGGAAAAGTTTTCTACATCCTTTATCTTGCCCGAGTTCTTGATGATACAGCAAACGGAGATCAGCTGAAGCGCTTCTTCCTGGCTACCGGAGTTCTGCTTCTTCCAATGGGCTTAATCCTTCTTCAGCCAGACTTAGGAACTGCTTCTGTATATCTTCCAATTTACTTTATCATGTGCTTTATTGCAGGCGTTCCAATCAGATACATTGGTTATGTTTTCCTGTTCGGTGTATTCACAATCTTCTTTGCAATCCTTCCGGTATGGAATGCAGAAATTGCAGTAAAACAGCTTGCAGTAATTTCGATTCTCACAAACTTTAAATTAAGAGCAATTTTGATTTTTGCCTTTGTCGTAATTACACTTTTGGGTTACGTAATCCGACGTTACCTTCATGGTCCGCGCTATATTCACTGGATCATTTACTTTACTTCGATTATTGCACTTGCTCTTATTTCCTCAATGGTTCTTGGTAAGGTATTAAAGGATTATCAGATTAAGCGTTTAATCATCTTTATGAATCCGAATAAGGATCCGCTTGGTGCAGGATGGAATATTATTCAGTCTAAGGTTGCCATTGGTGCCGGTGGTGTTATTGGTCAGGGATATCTGATGGGAACTCAGAGCCATTACCGCTTCCTGCCGCAGCAGAGTACAGACTTTATCTTCAGTATTCTTTCTGAAGAGTTCGGCTTCCTTGGCGGTATGCTCGTATTCTCACTTTATTTTATAATTCTTCTTAAGATTCTTTATATTATCCGTAAATGCGTAAATCGTTATGGTTCATACATCTGTGCAGGAATTTTTGGAATGTTCTCGTTCCACTTCTTTATTAACGTTGGAATGGTTATGGGTATCATGCCTATTACAGGTATTCCTTTGCAGTTCCTTTCTTATGGTGGTTCATCGCTTCTTACAGCAATGACTTGTATTGGTCTTGTAATGAATGTAAATTACCGTAAGGCAGAACTTAAATAAACTTCGATAATCAGATTATTCATTGCCAGCTTTTCTATACTCGTGCGGTGTGCAGTTGTATTTTGATTTAAATGCACGGACAAAGTATGAGATATTTTCAAAGCCGTTTTCAAGGGCAATCTGAGTAATTGCTTTTCGCGTTTGGAGCAGCTGTTCTGCGGCGGCTTCCAGACGGTAATCATTCAGATATTTTATAAAGCTTGTGCCCGTCTGATTTTTGAAAAAAGTCATAAAGCGGCTTTCAGAAAGAGACGTGATTTCGCTTACTTCTTCAATTGTGATTTTTTCTGCAAAGTGTTCTTTCATGTAAGAAAGGATTTTTTTGAGTCGCAGTGCATTTTCTTTTTCACGCTGATTTTGCGGACTGGACTTTTTATCATTCAGATTTTCGTTAAATAAAATGAAAAGGATTTCATAAAGCCTTGCTTTAATCATCATTTCATAGCCCGAGTATTCAGCATGTCTGTGTGCAATTAAATCACAAATTAGGGGAGTGAGCCTTTTACAAATAGGGGAGGCGGAGAATAAAAACAAATCTTTCATACAGTCGTTTTCTGAAAGCTGACTAAGGTAATTTCTAAAGCAGTGAGATTCCGGATTTTCTTCAAGAAGAGAAAGTGAAAAAATAATATTAAAATATTCTACAAAATCATTTTGTTTCTGATCGATGGAATGAATAGATCCCGGTGGAACAATAATTAAATCACCTTCCTTGCAGACATTCTTAAAGCCGTTTACAGAAAACATGCCCTGGCCTTTGTAAATATAAATCATTTCAAATTCGTCATGCCAGTGGAGCGGATATTTTTTCATCCAGTCTGGAATGCAAACATGATATACGCTGTACGGGAAAGTCTTTTTGCCGTGATTGATTGTCTGATGTATTCTCTCGCGTGTAGAAGCCATTATAATCCTTAAAACAGTAGTATTGTGTTAAAAACTAAGGTTTATTTAACAAGATTTTACACCAAAACAGTTGTATTCTGTCAATATCATGGATAAAGATTTTAAGATAAAACTAATTGAAATTGCACTTCCAGTAACGGTTCAGTGCCTTATGCAGTCTTCACTTTCGCTTATTGATCAGATTATGATCGGCTCTCTTGGAAGTGAATGTATAGCGGGAATCGGACTTGCCGGTAAATTTACTTCTCTGTTCAGCGTAACTGTTGCGGCTATTGTAACGGCAGCAGGTATTCTTATTTCCCAATACTTTGGAGCAAAGAACGAAAGGGGTGTAAGAGACAGTTTTTATCTGCCGATGTATCTTTCTCTTATCCTTGTTGTGTTCTTTTCTTTGCTATCTGTGTTTGTTCCGAATCAGGTAATGTCGCTTTATGCTAATGATAAAAATACAGTGGCAAAGGCAGCTTCTTATCTGATTTACCGAACTCCTGGATATTTAGCCTGTGTAATTACAATGTACATTTCAACTTTATTGCGAAATATGAACAGAGCAAAGCTTCCGGCTGTAGCTGGAATAATTGCAATCATCACAAATACAGTAATGAACTGGTTTTTAATTTATGGTATTTTGTTTTTCCCTCGTCTGGAAGAAGCTGGAGCGGCACTTGCTACGGTAATTTCACAATGTGTGGAAATGCTGATTGTATTAACACTGTTTATACGCGAAAAGAAAAAGCAGAATCTGTTTCTTAAACCAACCGTACTTTTTTCAAAAGAGTTTTATAAAAACGCATTTGCAATTTTAATGCCGATTCTTATTGGTGAATTCTTGTGGTCTCTTGGAGAAAATGTTTACGCTGTAATTTACGGACATCTTGGAACTGAAGCCTGTGCTGCAATGACTCTTATGTATCCGATCCAGGGAATTGCAATTGGTGCTTTGTGTGGTGTTTCAAGTGCTGCAGGAATCATTGTTGGAAATAGTCTTGGCGCAGATGATAATGATAAGGCTTATTCCCAGTCAATTGATTTTGTAAAACTGACAGTTGGCTCTGGTATTCTGATTGGAATTATTGTCTGTGCAATCAGTCCGCTATACGTAAAGCTTTTCAATGTAGCACCGGAAACAAGATTAATCACAATAAGAATCCTTATTGCCTTTGCAGTTGTATTTACGGCAAAAGTGTTTAATATGGTTATAGGCGGCGGAGTTCTTCAAAGTGGCGGTCAGACAAAGTTTATGACGCTTATTAATATTATTGGGCCATGGGCATTCGGAGTTCCTATGGGCTTCCTTGCGGCATATTATTTTAAGCTTTCAATCTGGTGGGTATATCTGATTTTATCTCTGGAAGAATATGTACGCTTAATCATAAGTGTATGGCTTTTGAAAAGCAAAAGGTGGATGAAGAATATTGCAGTGTAACGAATGTGAAAGGGGGATATACGTAAGCGTCTAATTAACACCCCCTACGAAAGCAAATAAATATGAACTACAATCTCCTCACAGCGAGGAGATTTTTTTATGATATTCCCAGTAAAACGAGTCAAAGAAGAATTAATTAATGAGTTTGCAGTTTCAAATATGGATATTGATAGTTTCAGCCAGATGCACAACATCCAGCCTGAAGCTCTGCGTTCATGGATCCATGAAAAGATTGAAAGAGCTAAGCTCGGACTTCCAGAAAATACAGAAGTTTTTCAGGCATCAGAGTTTGTCGAACTTGATATTCCAGCTTCATCCAAACACCGTATTTCTGTCGGAATAGACCGAAAAGAACTTATCACAGTCAGGGCAGGGGGAATAGAAATTGACATTCCTATAACTACAGAAGAAACAATACTATTCAAAATCTTCCAGACGGCAGCAAGTATATGAAGTTTGATTTTACTAACACTCGTATTTTTCTAAGACCAGGCACAACAAATATGAGAATCAGTAAAGAACGTATTATTCATGTGATTAGTGATATTATGAAACAGGATCCGTTTAGTGGAGCAGTATTCATGTTTTGCAATGGGCAGAGAAAACATCTGAAATTAGTCTGGTGGGATACAAACGGATTTTGGATTGCTCAAAAGATTTTGGAAAAAGGGCAGTGGCCGTGGCCGGACACAGCAGAAGAGGCAAAAGAAATAAAGATTGATGAAGTGATAATGCTTCTGAAAGGAATAGATTTCTTCTGTGCCTATGAAGCGATGAAGTTTGAGAGTATTGATTAATCTCAGTTTCTCTATAAATAATTGTAATATTTTGATATATTTGTATTGGTTATACGGATACTTATAACTATTGTTATGCCCACGGCTCACTGAGCCGGAAGAATTTTTAGTATTTAAAATTGTTGGACATACAAATTTTCTCCAAAAAAACAAAAGGAAGAATTGTATGTCCAAAAATGGAAGTCTCGGAAAAGCCAGGGATGCAAAAGAAGATGAGTTCTACACTCAGTTAAATGATATTTCCAACGAGCTTAAATATTATAAAGAACACTTCAAAGGTAAAACTGTACTGTGCAACTGCGATGACCCGCGGGTAAGCAATTTCTTTCATTATTTTTCTTACAATTTTGAAACGCTAGGTTTGAAAAAACTTATTACAACCTGCTACAAGAATCAGGAAAGAGATTTATTCAGTCAGAACAACAGCGAAAAAGCAATATCTCTTGAATATTGTGGTGAGAAAAATGGAAGCAAAGTTCCAACTGTTGAGGAAATCGGTATAAAAGAACTTCAAGGTTACGGAGATTTTCTTGCTTCGATATTTTCTAAGGATAAGGCTGTCGTTGAGGTGGCACACAGTTATCTTAAGGCTTATTCTATTGATACTCTTTTTGTTTCGTTTTTGTTCTGCTTTACCGGTTACTTTAATGGTTTTGTTAAAACCGGCTTTGTCATGGCACAGGGGATTATCGGCGCTTTCTGCGTGCGAATTCCTGTTTCCTATGCCATGAGCCGTTCATCAGATCCAAGTCTTTTTAGGATTGGTCTTGCAACACCATGCTCAACGCTGCTTCAGATTGTGCTTTGTGTGAGCATGTTTATAATTTCGCTACATGATTCCCATAAAGTGCTGCATGATAAGGCTTACCGCCGTGATGCCGATCCAGCAGCAGGCGCCGATAAGTAGAGGTTTGCCTCCTGTTTTTACGAGTTTGATAACGTTGCTGTTGAGGCCGATTGCTCCCATTGCCATTACGATAAAGAATTTACTTAGTTCTTTGAGAGGTGTAAAGATTTTCTGATTTGCTCCAAAGTGTAGTGCTATCGTAGTGATGAGGGATGCAATTATAAAGTAGAGTATGAACATGGGGAAGGCTCTTTTAAGGCTGAATCCCTGTGTTTCTCCTCCTTTTTGTTTTGCTTTTTTTGTTTGTATGAGTGAGAGTACGAGTGTTATGGGTATTATTGCGAGTGTTCTTGTGAGCTTTACGGTTACGGCTTTGTCCAGGGTCTGGCTTCCGAGGTTCCACATGCTGTCCCATGTTGAGGCTGCGGCTGTTACGGAAGAGGTGTCATTTACCGCTGTTCCTGCAAAGATGCCGAATGCTTCGCCTGATGTTGTGTCAAAGCCTATGAGTTTTCCGAGTGTAGGGAAGATGAGGGCTGCAAGTACGTTAAAGAAAAATATTACGGAAATTGACTGGGCGACTTCATCGTCGTCTGCGTCTACGACTGGTGCTGTTGCTGCGATTGCAGAGCCTCCGCAGATTGAAGATCCTACTCCAACGAGTATTGCTGTGTTTCCTTTTACTTTAAGGGCTTTGTGAAGTATCCAGGCGATAAGAAGTGAAGTCGTAATCGTGCAGATAATTATAGGTAGTGACTGCTGGCCGGTTTTTACTACGACCCCAAGATTCATTCCAAATCCAAGAAGTACGACTGCTGCCTGAAGGATCATTTTAGAAGTAAATTTTATTCCGTCCTGAGCTTTTCCTTTGTCGTTCCAGAACAGTGCTATTATCATTCCTGCGATTATTGCGATTACGGCTCCTCCTATTACGGGGAAGAGTTTTCCTAAAAACCAGGAAGGTACTGCGATTGCAAGGCAGATAAGAATTCCCGGTATGTTTTTCTTTATAAAGTCCATTGTCATAAACCTCCGTTTGCTTTACGGCGAGAGTATAGCATTATATTTTCAAAAGGTAAAATTATATATTATAATGTTATCATAATATATTCTTATGGTTTAGAGAGGCTTTTTGTGCTTGATTTTCGTGTCGATACTTTTCTTTGTGTCTGTCGTTTTATGAATTTTACTCATGCTGCACGTGAGCTTAATATTACACAGCCTGCAGTTTCGCAGCATATTAAGTATCTTGAAGATTTTTATTGCGTAAAGCTGTTTGAACAGGACGGTAAAAAGCTTTTGCTTACGGATGAAGGACGAATTTTGTGTGAAAAAATGATGCTTATAAGAAATGACGAAAAAAAGCTAAGGGACACTCTTTTAAAAAATCCCAGCTTGAAAAAAACGTTTCATTCGGAGTTACAATGACAATCGGAGAATATGTTGTTTCTTCTCCCGTAAGTCAGTATTTAAAAAAGCATCCGGAAGTAAATTTTAAAATTCATTTTTCAAATACACAGGATCTTCTTAAGTCTCTTGAAAACGGTGAAATTGATTTTGCCCTTGTTGAAGGTTATTTTCCGGAAAAGACTTTCGAAACCCTCGTTTATAAGACTGTAGATTTTGTTGCAGTCTGTTCAAGTAATCATGTATTTAAAAATAAGCCGCGTTTTTTAAGAGATCTTTTTGAAGAGCGCCTTATCATAAGGGAACCCGGTTCAGGTACGCGTAATATTCTGGAGAGGAATCTTGCCCTTCAGAATTATTCTGTAGAAAATTTTTCCCACTATATTCAGATAGAAAACATGCATTCTGTAATTCAGCTTCTGCTTGAAGACTGTGGTATTTCTTTTTTGTACAGAGCTGCTGTAGAAAAGGAACTTAAGGAAGGAAGTCTCATGCAAATCAGGCTGAAGGATTTTTCTATGAAGCATGATTTTACTTTTCTCTGGCAGAAGGACAGTGCCTTTGCCGGAGAAATAAAAATGCTTTGTTCTGAGCTTAAATCTTTTTTCTGTTGAGTTTCCAGAGTACAAGACATGTGAGGTATACAAAGACAAAAAATACCGGGAGTACGATAAATATACTTTTTAGTCCGAGTACAAAAAATCCGTACCAGTCGTATCCCTGTTCTATTAGTCCGCCTTTCGTGTGTATTATTACTGCGCAGACATAGTAGATTGAATATAAGACGAGGGGAATAAGGCCTGTAAAGCTTGTCTTAAACGAAAGCCGTTCAGATTTTTCAAAACCAAGAAAAACAATCAGTGCAAGTACAGGGTTAAAGAGATGCAGGAAAGAATTAACAGACGGTATTTATCAAATCTTTGCAGAAATAGATACATCATATACCGATGAAATAACCGGAAAAACGGTGTATAATAACATTCAGGTACATTCAGATTTACAGGCAATGAAAGAATTGTGTAAAAATTATTACAATTCAGAAATTGTTCCTATTTTGTTTGAGTATGAATTTTTGAAGTAAATCTATTGTACGCGGCAGTCGGTGCTGCCGCTAAAAGATATATTTTTGTAGTAACAAGGCATAACACATATAAGGCCCCAGCTTGTCAATAAGAATCCTCAAAAAATAATCACTTAAGGCTGTCTTTTTCAGGCAGTCTTCTTTTTTGAGAAAAATAGAGCTTCCGTTCAAAATAAAAAAGCAAAGCCTGAATCGCAATTCAGAAAAAGATTCCAGGAAAAGCGTCCTGAATCAAACACATATAGTCGGTCACGGCAAACCTGAAAAAACAGATTTCCGGCACGAAGAATTTCACCGGTACCCGTGCCAAGCCTGAAGCAAAAATAAGATGGTCATCATACGATGCCGATAGTTATATGGGCAGGTCAAGGCA
>NZ_FORI01000005.1 GCF_900113965.1 Treponema bryantii
CAAAATTGAAAATAAATAAAAACTGCAGGCTGATTTACAAGAAGAATATAAATTATAAGTCATAATTTTATTTTCTGAGCCTGTAAAATTAAAAATATAAAAAAATTACAGGCTGAACTACAGAAAATCTATTAGTTATAAAACAAAATCCTATATATTAAGCCTGCAAAATCATTCAAATTGCAAATCTGCAGGCTATAAAAACTGATCATGTGCAGCGCGCCAAGCCGCTCTATAAATCGAGCGAGCAGTTATGCAGGACGAAACTAAACGACAGTCCCGATGGACTGTCGTTTTTAACGGAACTTTAATCAAGGGCCTATTGTAAATTTATGATATTCATTATATTCTATAATATCTATTCTTTTGAGGTGTGTTATGTCTGAAGAAAAATTCGATTTCACAATTGATAATCTGGGACCTTGTACTATTCCGTCTCCGATTAAGCTTTCTACTGTTCACGGTGACTACACTGCTAACTATGTAAGCGACGATTCTTATGTTATTTCTAACGTAAACGTTTTCGATAAAACTAAGCCGGTTGTGCTTGATTCATCTAATCTTATGGAGAAGGCTGGTCCTCGTGAGAAGATTTATTTTGATCCTACTCACGCTAAGGCTGGTATCTGTACTTGTGGTGGTCTCTGCCCTGGTTTGAATGACGTTATCCGTGCTATTGTTCGCTGTTTGAACACACGCTATGGCGTTAAGACTATTAAGGGATATCAGTACGGTTTCCGCGGATTCTTCCCTGAGAGCGGATATGAACCACTTGAGCTTGATAGATATCTGATTGATGAAATCCACAAGATTGGTGGTACATACCTCGGAACTAGCCGCGGTGGCGGTCAGCGTGTAAGCGAAATCGTAGATTGTATTGAACGCGACGGTATCAATATGCTTTTCATCCTTGGTGGTGATGGTACTCAGCGCGGTTCTTATGATATTGCATGCGAAGTTGAAAAACGTGGTCTTAAGTGCGCTGTTGTTGGTGTTCCTAAGACTGTTGATAATGACCTTATGTTTATTGACCGTTCATTCGGTTTTGAAACTGCTGTTCAGCGCGCTAAGGAAACTGTTGCTGCTGTTCATATGGAAGCAGCTTCTCAGATTAACGGTATTGGTCTTGTAAAGCTTATGGGACGCGAGGCTGGTTTTATTGCCGCTGCTGCAGCTCTCTCTAGCCACGAGACTAACTTCTGTCTTATTCCTGAAGTTCCTTTTGAAATGGAAGGTGAGCATGGCTTCCTCGCTTGTCTTGAGCGCCGTCTTGCTAAGCGTGGTCACGCAGTAATCGTAGTTTCTGAAGGTGCCGGTCAGGATCTTCTCCAGGCTACTGGTGCTACAGATGCTTCTGGAAACAAGAAGCTTTCTGACATTGGTGTATTTTTGAAGAGCGAAATTGAAAAATACTTCAAAGCTAAGAATATCGAAATCAACCTTAAGTATATCGATCCTTCATATCAGGTTCGTGCTTCTGTTACTACTGCAAGTGATTCTATTTACTGTGAGCGTCTTGGTAACAATGCTGTTCACGCTGCTATGGCTGGAAAAACAAAGTGTGTAATTGGTCTTGTTCATGATAAGTTCGTACACCTTCCAATTAAGGCTGTAACTGCTCATCGTAACGCTGTTGATCCAGAAGGATCTCTCTGGCGCGATACTCTGGATGCTACTGGTCAGCCAATTCTTATGGTTAATGATAAGGATAAGGCCCTCGAAAAGATGGCTGCTGCTGTTGCTGGAGCTAAGAGCAAACCTAGTGAGCAGAAGAAAGGTAAATAAAGCCTAAAATAGCAGAACCGTTAAAAAGCAGGCTGCGACAGCGGGCTGCTTTAGGTTCTACCAGAAAATGGCTCAGAGGCGAGACTATGCGAGCCGACTTTATAAAGACCTCGATATATTCGGGGTCTTTTTTTTGTGGCTAAGCGCCAAATACGTCAAGAGGCACTTTTCTTCTGTCTCCGCTCACGCATCTCAGATTTTTCAAATCACCGTTTTTTTACCTTTCTTCTGTTTACTGGGCTTGTTCTGCCTGGCCGATAATAAGAACTTTCCTTTATCGTTAAAATTCCAATACGGTGATATTCTTATTATATGAAAAGTATATTGGAAGAGTTCGGCTATTCTAAATTTGAAGTAGAAAATCGTGTAATCGAATGCTGGAATAATATTTTTGACCAGAAAAATCCGAATCATTTTTATTTCGAAGCAGAAGACGAAACCGGTTATATGGAAGATACCGGTAATGATGATGCCCGTACAGAGGGTATGTCTTATGGCATGATGATGGCTGTTCAGATGAACCGTAAGGATATTTTTGACCGTATCTGGAAGTGGTCTAAAAGATATATGTTTATGGAAGACGGTCCGAATGCCGGATATTTCTGCTGGTCTAATAAGCCTGACGGAACTAAAAATGCTGATGGTCCGGCCCCTGATGGAGAAGAGTATTTTGCTATGGCTCTTTTCTTTGCTGCACGTCGCTGGGGTAATGGAGAAGGTATTTTCAATTACACAGAACAGGGCCGTGAGATTCTTCGTATTGCAATTCACAGTGAGAACAAGATGTGGTTTGAAGAAAATCATCATATCCGCTTTGTTCCTAACTGTCCTTTTACTGACCCTTCTTATCATCTTCCACACTTTTATGAACTCTTTGCTGAATATGCAGATCCTGCTGATAAGGAATACTGGAAGGCCGCTGCTAAGGCCAGCCGTAAATATCTTGTAAAAGCGTGTCATCCGGAGACAGGACTTGCTGCTGAGTATGCTAATGATGAGGGAGAGCCTCTTCCTCCGAAATTTCATGGAACATTCTTCAGTGATTCTTACCGTGTTGCTGCCAATATTGGTCTTGATGCGCTTTGGTTTGGTGGAAATGCAGGGCTCTCTAAGATTGCGGCAAATATAATTAATTTCTTTGATGGTAAGGAAGCTGATGATCTTAAGGATTATCTGATTGATGGTACTGAATTAAAGAAAAATGCAAGACACCCTATCGGTTTGATTGCTACTGTGGCCGAGGCTGCGGCGGCGGTTAAGAGTGATGATAAAGAGGCTCGTGCTGCTGCAGAGCGCGCTGTGCGCCGATTCTGGGATACTCCAATGAGAACCGGCCGCCGCCGCTACTACGATAATTGTTTGTATTTCTTTGCGATTTTAGCGCTAAGTGGACACTATGTAGTATACTAGTGTGCAACGCTGTGATATAATAGTGTCAGTTTCTAGTAACTACGGTGGTTGAGCTTGTCGAAACCACCTTTTTTTATCGAGGTTTTCTATGTTCAAAATTGATGGAAAGAATGTTTTTGTTTTTGATGAGAGTGAATTTTCCGGCGTAAAAAAAATTGCTGATAAGGTTAGCCTTGATGTAGAGAGGGTGACGGGGAAGAAGCCTGCTGTTAGTACGGTGGTTTCGACAGGCTCAACCACCGTATATTTTGTGACTCTCGGCCGGGCGCCTCTCGCAGAAAAGCTTGCTTCAGAGAATGGACTGACAGCTGAAGTTTCTAAAATCACCGGCAAACGCGAATGTTACGTGTTCGCTGTCCGTTCAGACAAAGTCATCATAATCGGAAGCGACAAACGCGGTACAATTTACGGACTCTTCCATCTTTCTGAATTAATGGGAGTTTCTCCTCTTGTAGACTGGGCCGGAGTTCTTCCTGCTCACCGCGATGTAGTTGAGCTTGAAGAAGGCGTAACAGTTTCCAAAGAGCCTTCTGTAAAGTTCCGTGGTTTCTTTATCAATGACGAATGGCCTGCTTACGGCAATTTTACAAATCATAACTTTGGCGGCTTTAATGCCAAAATGTATGAGCATATTTTTGAGCTGCTTCTCCGTCTTAAAGGAAATTATCTCTGGCCTGCAATGTGGTCTGCTCAGTTCAGTTTAGACGGCCCAGGTCTTGCTAACGCTGAGCTTGCTGATGAGATGGGCGTTATTATGGGGGCCAGCCATCACGAGCCATGCTGTCGTAACGGTGAGGAATACCGCTATGTTCGCGGCCCTGGTTCTATTTACGGTGATGCCTGGAACTTCTGGAAAAACCGCGAAGGAATTACAAAGTTCTGGGAAGACGGCTTAAAGCGCAACGGTAAGTTTGAAAACGTAATTACTGTTGGTATGCGTGGAGAGGCTGATACAGCCATTATGCAGAATGCGACTCTTGCAGACAATATTAATCTTCTTCGTGATGTTATTAAAACACAAAACCGCCTTATTCGCGAAAATGTGAATGAAGATGTTATGAAGGTGCCTCGTATGCTTGCTCTTTATAAAGAGGTTGAGCCATATTTCTATGGTGATAAGCACACTAAGGGCCTTATGGATGATCCTGAGCTTGAGGGCGTAACTCTTATGCTTTGTGATGATAACCACGGAAACCTCCGCACTGTTCCTACAGAGCACATGAGAGCTCATAAGGGTGGCTATGGTATGTATTATCATTTTGATTACCATGGATCTCCTTACAGCTATGAATGGTTCAATACAAACTATCTTCCAAAGGTAAAAGAGCAGATGTCTGCTGCCTACGAGTTTGGAATCCGTGAGCTTTGGATTGTAAATATGGGTGATGTTCTTACAAATGAGTTCCCTCTTTCATATTTCTTAAATCTTGCTTACGACTACGATACTTACAGTAATCCTAATTTTACTACAGCTGAATATACAAAGCGCTGGGCTGCTGCACAGTTCAATTATTTTAATGATGACCAGAAAGCAGAGGTTGCAGATATTCTTATTAAGGCTACTAAGATTGCAAATATGCGTCGTACCGAATGCATTCAGCCGGATACTTATGCAGCCGAAAACTTTGGTGAAGGCGACAAAATGCTTGCTGCTGCCAACGATTTGATTGCACGTACAGAAGCTTTGCTTAAGGCTGTTCCAGCAGAACAGGAAGCTGGTTTTTATAGTCAGGTTTATCTTCCTGTTTGTGGTGATATGAATGTACTTCGTATGCAGCTTTACAGCGGCAAGAATCGTTTCTTTGCAGAACGTAATGCCCTTGTTGCAAATAATTATGCAGATAAAATGAAGGAATGCTATGCCTATGATAAGGCTATTGTTGATGCCTGTGATAAGGTAGGAGGCGGCCGCTTCTTTGGAATGGGCTGGTCTGAGCATTTCGGTTTCCGTAACTGGTGTGAAGCTAATAACCAGTATCCGGTTTATATGTATGTTGAACCTACACGAAAAAAGCGTGCTGTAGTATGGGTGGAAGGCAGTTCATTCTATACAACAGGTCAGGATTGGACTATACGAGACCTTCGTCTTACATCTTTCAGAAACCCTGATGTGAATGAAGCTTGTGTAAAGATTGCCTGCTGTAATGCTGAAGGCGTTGAACTTAATACTTCTACAGAATGTAACTGGCTGTCGTTTACAGTTGAACATGATGTTGAAAAACTGACAGCAGACGGTAAGAGTGGACTTAACACAATCAAAATTAAAATTGACCGCGAAAAACTTGCCGCTTCTGTTGATAAAAAAGCAGTAGTTAAAATAGAAGGAAATGATGGTCATGGAGCACGCATTCTTGTAAATATACATGTGGATGCAGAAACACCAGACACTAATTTCCCAGCCGGAACTTTTGTCCAGACAGATGATTACATCAGCATTGAAGCACCTCATTTTGTTCGTTCTGCTGGTTTTGATGTTCTTGATGGTTATGGAAAAACTCTGGGTGCTGTAAAGGCAAAAGATGTTACTACAAGCTTTGCACCAGGGGCTTCTGATGCACCGTTTGTTGAATATGCTTTTGCTTTGGATAAGGATTTTGTAGAAAAGACTGGCGGAGTTATGGCTTTCGATTTTTATCTGAATCCATCTAACCCGGCTTATAAAGATAATAAACTTCAGTTTGTTGCAGAGGTAAATGGTAAAAAGCTTTTGAAGGACCTTGTTGATTCTGAAAAGTTTGCGGTTGGTGACAATCAGGAGCCTTGGAGCACAGATGTAACAAATCATATCCGTATTGCAACTGTTTATGCAGATTGCCATGCAGGTTTGAACTCGCTTAAGGTGAGCCCGGTAACTCCAAATATTGTTCTTGAAAAGATTGTTATTCATGAAGCAAATAAGGAAATGCCTTACAGTTATCTTGGTGCACCGGAAACTTTTTGCTTGTAACCCTTTAAGATTTTTATTATTTTATTAGTATGAGTAACTATTACGAAATATTGGGCGTTTCTAAGACTGCTACTGCAGATGAAATTAAAAAGGCTTACAGAACTCTGGCCTTTAAATATCATCCGGACAGAAATCCTGGAGACGCCGCTGCTGAAGAAAAATTCAAGCAGATTAGTGCCGCTTATGATGTACTTAGTGATGAATCAAAACGCCGTAATTATGATTTAGGCGGCTATTCTGATAATTACTCATACAGTTCACAGTCTGCTAATTCACAGCAGCAGTATCAGAGACAGTACCAGTATACTTATCAGAATCCTTTTGGTGAGGATAATTTCTGGGAATGGTTTAATGGTGCACAGTGGCGCAGTAGAAATCAGCAGGCACAGAATTCAAACAATAATTATTCACAGTATCATTATACACAGGATGAAGAGCCACAGACACGAGGTTCATATTTCTCTACCTTCGTACTCAAGGTTCTTCAGACTCTTGTGGGCCTGATGTTCTTCAGATTCTCATGGTTTATTATTCCGTTCGGACCGATTATTTGTATTGGTGTGATTGCGAGTGGCGTAAGCGGAATAGTAAAATCTTTGAAGGGATTGTTTAAGCCATCTAGATAAAATGGATTGCTTCGCTGCGCTCGCAATGACGTTGCACGTGTCATTGCGAGGCTGAAAGCCGAAGCAATCTATTTTCTAAAAAGAACTAAATCATTCCGATAAAGTACTTCTTCTTTCCGCGGCGGAAAATCAGAATCTTTCCTTCAAGTGCCATATCTTTAGTGATAACCTTTGTTTCATCATTTACAGTTTCACCGTTGATAGAAATAGCATTGTTCTTAATGAACTCGCGGGCTTCTCGCTTTGAGCTTGCCATGCCGTTGTTTACGAGCACGTCTACGAGTGGAAGTTCTTCCTTGAACTCAAAGTTTGGAACTCCCTTAAGTCCCATCAGAATATCATTTACAGAAAGGCCTTTGAACTCGCCTTTGAAGAGTTTTTCAGAAACCATAACGGCATTGTCTGCTTCTTCTTTTCCGTGGAGGTCTTTAACAACTTCCCATGCAAGAGTTTTCTGAGCAATACGTGTTTCTGGAGCAGCCTGCTGCTGAGCGTAAACTTCTTCAATCTGTTCCTTTGAAAGGAATGTGAATACCTTGAGGTAGTCGAGAACCAGGTTATCATCTGCATTGATGAGGTACTGGTAGATTGCGTATGGAGAAGTTTTATCCTTGTTAAGCCAGAGAGCGTTTCCTTCAGACTTACCGAACTTCTTTCCAGTTGCGTCGAGGATAAGTGGCATTGTGAAAGCGTAAGCCTGTCCGTCGAGCATTTTGCGGATGAGGTCTACACCAGTTGTGATGTTTCCCCACTGGTCTGAACCTGCAACCTGCATGATACATTTTTTGTCCTGGAAGAGGTGAACAAAGTCAAAACCCTGGAGGAGCATGTATGAGAACTCTGCAAAGGTAATACCTGTTTCAAGACGACGGCGGATGATATCCTTGTCGAGCATGTAATTCAAGCTGATGTATTTACCAATGTCGCGGAGTGTGTCGAGGAATGAGCGGTCTTTCCACCAGTCGTAGTTGTCTACGAGTTCTGCTGTTGGAACCAGGCGTTTAATCTGCTCACGGATTCCACCGATATTTGCGTTTACAGCTTCTTCTGAAATAATTTCGCGTTCTGCTGTTGGGCGTGGGTCACCAATGCGGCCTGTTGCACCACCGCACAAAAGAACCGGGTGATGTCCTGCATTAGCGAGGCGCTTTGCCATACAAAGAGATGAGTAGTGGCCGAGGTGAAGGGAATCGGCAGTTGGGTCAGTTCCCCAGTAAAAAGCGAATGGAGCTCCGTCCAAAACTTTCTGCAAATCAGCTTCTTCGCCTGCAACGTCTTTGATAAGACCTCGCCATTTCAAGTCTTCGAAAAGTGTCATTTTCATTTCTCCTATAATTTTTTCTAAAAACAAAAAAGGCTTTCCTTTTACGGAAAGCCTTGTAATTACCTTAATCAGTAAAACACAATCACACTAGCGTGCGGTTTCCGTACAAGCAGAGAGAAAATCATAGCTATAATAAAGGTAAGCCAACGTAGAGGAATTGATTTTCTGTGCCCAACGGACAATGTGTTTCATAGTGTGTAAACCTTATCAGATATTATTTTATCTGTCAATAAAGGCCGGTAGGGCCTGCACATTAGCGCTCGCGGAATACGATGCGTCCCTTGTTCAAATCATACGGAGAAAGTTCAACTTTTACGCTGTCGCCTGGTACGATTCTGATGTAATGCTTTCTCATTTTTCCAGAAAGATGTGCGAGAATTACGTGTCCGCCTTCAAGTTCTACGCGGAATGTTGTGTTTGGAAGTGCTTCTTTTACTACACCCTGCACTTCAATAGCTTCTTCTTTTGCCATATTTTTCCTTATAAAAAATCATTTATTTTGCAAAAAGTGTTTGTCTTTTTACCGATTTGCATTTATATTAGTTATTATATACAAAACAGCATAACTTGACAACACAAGTAAAAAATGGTTTTGGGAGGATTTATAAATATGGACAAAGCTTTTCTTAAAAAAATGAAGGAATATTTACTTGAACAGAGAAAAACTCTTCTTGCTTCATTGGCAGATCAGAGTGAAGATATGCGTGGCCTTATTAAAACCGTTGAGTCTGGAGACGAAGCAGATGTTGCTGCTGATGTAATTGATAGAACTCTTTTGACTGCTCTTGGAACACAGGATGCAAATAGACTTCAGCAGATTGATAGTGCACTCGACAGAATTAATCAGGGAACATACGGACGCTGTGTAAAGTGTGGTAAAGAAATTCCTCAGGAAAGACTTGAAGTTCTTCCTTATGCGCTTATGTGCATCAGCTGTGCAAGTGCTCAGGAGAGAAAGAACAGATAAGCCTAAAATCGAAAATCCGTTAAAAAACGGGCTGCGACAGCGGGCCGTTTTAGGATTATCGAAAGAACGGCTCAGAGGCAAGCTGTGCTTGCCGACTACAGTTTTACTATGATATTTTCAGGATATACCAGCTCGGTATATCCTGTTTTTTTTGCTATTTCTGCGGCGCGGTCAAAGGCGCAATCCAGGCCGTCTGTAGTGTGAGCATCAGAATTAATACATACAGGAACTCCATAATTGTGAAGGAGCTCCAGAAACTGCTGAGAAGGGTAGGTATCGTCCATTGCACCACGGGCAATAGCACCTGTGTTTATTTCTGTAATAACTCCGGCATTAGCAATTACCTTTGCAGTAGCCCTCAATTCATCTTTATACCAGCTTTCATTTTCATCAAAAATCTTTAGTTCGCCGTTTCGTTTACGCAATAAATCCGGGTGAGCAAGAATATCAAAATTGCCTTTAAGAAGCATTGTGCGCTCCGCTTCAAAATAATCACAGACTGCCTTTTTGCCATCTATTTCACCGTTTGGTTTTGAATACAGTTTAATCAGATTTTCTTTAATGACTTCGGCATGGTGATCTACTGTGTAAAAGCCTTTATCTGTTGTTACAAAGTGAACGGCACCAATCAGATAATCTGGAGAAAACTCTGCATAAGAAGTTTTGTCTGGGATGGCAGTTCCATACTCCGGAGAATCAAAATAATCAGCTTCAAAGCCAAGATATATCTGCAGCTGGCCGGCATATTTTTCTTTAAGGCGGCGGATTTCTTCTGTGTAGCTTTTTATATCAGAAGAAGGAATGTGCCATACGTTATCGAAGGGCTTGTAGAACTCTGGATTCATAGGGTGAATACAGTGACCCGAAAAGCCGAGAACGGTAAAGCCTTTGTCGATTGCTGCAAGAACCATTTCTTCTGCAGTATTTTTTCCGTCACAGAATTTTGAGTGAGTATGAAAGTTTGCTTTTGTTGACATTTTATTCCCTTGTTTTAAGAACAGAAAGACATTTCTGTACAAGGAAGTTTGGTTTCTGAGGTTTTACAAGATAACTTGCAGCGCCTGCACTCAATACCTTTACAACAATATCTTTCTGAAGACTTGGTGAATAGATTACGATTGGTGGTGTATGAGGCATGCTGTGGAGTCTCTGAAGGAGTGAGAGACCTGTCTGATCACTCAATAATACATCGAGGATGATTAAATCAAATTTACCATCTTCGTAATCCTGCAAAAACTGCTGGCCTTTTGTATAAGTAGAACAAGAGGCACCGCTCTGTTCAAAATAATTCTTTGTAAGTTCAAGGCTCGCTTCATCACTGTCTATAATTGCAATTGTAAGAACTGTACCGGTGTTCTTTGGAACAGGAGAGTCTTCAAGAGTATCTGATGAAAAGCGGGTTGCAATAGAAGCCGAATCCTCTTCTTCGTAAGAAGGTGTAAGAAAGCGGTTTGTAATAAGATCTGAAATATCAGATGTAATAGAAGTATCTACAAGATCATTAAGAACGCGGGAAAGATTTGAAGTCATTTCAATTCCTGAGTAATTTGAGTGACCGTTAAGCATTTCACGTACAAAGTTACTGAGAGAAAGAATCTTTACGTTCTTTGCATGAATCTTCTGGCAGGCAAGTACGTTATCAATAAGGAATTCAAGATTGTAGCCGTCTACAAAGGTAAGCTCAAGGTTTGTGAGCATGATTACTACCTTTGGATTTTCAATCTTTTCGCGTGCAATCATTTCTGAAAGCTTAAACTGAAGAAGTGCAATTTTTTCGCGATTAAGGCCGAGTGCAAGTTCAATAAAGATGATGTTGTTGTTGCGGTGAAGGTCAAGAATACACGGTGTTGTATCCATTGAAAGAGGAACACGAACAACGAGTCCGATAGACTTAAAGAACATATCGAACTGAACTGGCTTTTCAAAGTATTTTATTACGCCATATTTTGCGTAGGCTGCAATAGTTGAGCGGTCCTGCTTTGGACCAGTAATGATTACAGGAATATCGGCGCAGTTTGTGTCGCGCATCTTTTTCTCAAGGAATTCCATTTCCATGGTGTTATCATATTCCATATCAAGAATGATAAGATTTGGAAGTGAAGTAATTACCTTAGTGTAGATATCGCGGTTTTCCTGTGTTGTTATTACTTCAATCTGGTCTTCTGAAAGCTTCTGCTTCAGAAAATCTCTAAACAACGGATGACTGTCTGCAATCAATACCTTTTTCATTCTTATATAATATCATATAAATTTACAATCGAAAAGATAAAAAATCGAGTTCGTTAAGTTGAAGGGCTCCCGCTGAAAAATCCCATAGGCTGCTGGCGAGCTAGTTTTTTGTGTAAACAATCCTGCGGTTTTTTCTTCGAAAAAATCCTCGGATTGTTTGCTATGGCTAAACGCCAAAACTCCTCGATGCAGCCTATGGTCTTTTTCTGCTCCGCCATTCAACTTAAAAAATACGAATTTTCTTGCCGATTGGCTGAAATTTCTATATTTTATTATATAAGATTAAATTTTAAACTATAAAAAGAGGTATATAGAAAATGGCAAAACAGTTATTGTTTAGTGAAGATGCTAGAAAAAAGCTTTTGAGTGGCGTTGAGCAGATTTCGAAGGCTGTAAAGACAACTCTCGGACCTTGTGGACGTATGGTTATGATGGACAAGAAATATGGTTCACCAGTAATCACAAAGGACGGTGTTTCTGTAGCAAAGGAAATTGAACTCCAGGATCCATATGAGAACATGGGAGCTCAGTTCGTACGCGAAGTAGCAAGCAAAACTAACGATGATGCCGGTGATGGTACAACTACTGCAACTGTACTTTCTTACGCACTTGTACGCGAAGGAATTAAATCTGTAGCCGCTGGTATGAGACCAATCGAAATTAAGCGCGGTATGGATAAGGCTGTTAAACTTGCAGTTGAAGAAATCAAAAAGAATGCAAAGCCTGTAAAGGGCGCTGATGATATTACAAACATCGCAACAATTTCTGCTAACAACGATCCAGAAATTGGTAAGATGCTTGCTGACGCTATCGAAAAGGTAGGAAAAGACGGTGTTATCACTGTAGAAGAATCAAAGAACATGGAAATGACTGTTGATACTGTAGAAGGTATGCAGTTTGACCGCGGATACATTTCTTCTTACTTTGTAACAGACCGCGAGCGCATGGAAGCTGATTTTGATGACGCTTACGTTTTGATTTACGACAAGAAGATTTCTGCAATGAAGGATCTTCTTCCAATTCTTGAAAAGGTAGCAAATGCTGGTAAGGCTCTCGTAATCATCTGTGAAGATGTTGAAGGTGAAGCTCTTACAACTCTCGTTTTGAACACAATCCGTGGAACAATCAAAGTTTGTGCTGTTAAGGCTCCTGGCTTTGGTGACCGCAGAAAGGATATGCTCCAGGATATCGCTATTTTGACAGGCGGTACTGTAGTTTCTGAAGAAGTTGGACTTAAGCTTGAGACTTGTGGAACAGAAGTTCTTGGTAAGGCTAAGTCTATTAAGATTGACAAGGACAACACAACAATCGTTGGTGGTGCCGGAGCTTCTAAGGCTATCAAAGACCGCGTTGCAGAAATCAAGACTGCCATTGAAAAGTCTACATCATCTTATGACAAGGAACAGCTCCAGAAGAGACTTGCTAAGCTCGCTGGTGGTGTTGCTGTAATCAACGTTGGTGCTAACACAGAAACTGAAATGAAAGAAATGAAGTTCCGTGTTGAAGATACAATCGCTGCTACACGTGCCGCTCTTGAAGAAGGTATTGTATCTGGTGGTGGACTTGCACTCATCGAAGCTTCTAAGGCTTTGAACGAAATCCCAGCTGACCTTACAGAAGATGAAAAGGTTGGATTTAAGATTGTACGCCGCGCTCTCGAAGAGCCAATGCGCCAGATTGCAGAAAATGCAGGTCTTGACGGAAGCGTAATTGCTGAACGCGCTAAATCAGAAAAGAAGGGTGTTGGATATAACGCTCGTACTGGTGAATGGGTAAATATGCTTGAGGCCGGAATTATCGACCCAGCTAAGGTTACTTGTTCAGCTTTGAAGAACGCAGCATCTGTAGCAGGAACTCTCCTCACAACAGAATGTGCAATTACAGACATCCCAGAGCCAAAGGCACCAGCTGCCCCAGCTCCAGACATGGGCGGAATGTACTAGTAGCTCAGAGGCAGGCTGTGCTTGCCGACTCTATCTGCAGATTTTAATACCTGCCGAAATAATCATGCCCTGGGCGTTCTTGTCGCTGATGAGGCCGCCCACAGGTGCATAAACATTAATTGTTGGCCCCGCTCTAAGCTGCGGGGTCAAATTATATAACCAGCTTCCACCTGCGGTTGCATAAAGCCATCGCATTTTTCCCCAGAAATATTCATTGATTTTAGAAACATCTTCCCCGGCAGAGCCAGTCCATCCTGAATCATTTTCTTTTACACCAGGTGAAAGAAGTCCAAAACGCATATAAACACCAAGACCGGCAGAAAGCTGGAAACGGCTTTTTTCACGATAGATTGAGAACACGGCTGGAATATTAAGCATGAAGTTTAAGGTTGTTGTTGTTCGGTTTTCAATTTCTGCAGGAAGAGCTTTATCTTCATAATAAAGATGATTCATCATAAAAAAGCTTACAACCGGTTGAATTGCAATTTTAGAATCATCTGGCCAGAGAAAACCAAGTGAAATAGGGTATACAATTGGAGAAGGAGCACTGACGAGGTAACTTTCAGTGTTGAGATAAAGTCCCGGCTCAAACTGCATTACAAAGTCGGCAGTCTGTTTTTTGGGACTTTGAACAGCTTCTTCGGTTACTTGTTCAGTGGAATCAAGTTCCTGGGCAAAAAGTGTAGTGAGACAGAAAAGTGATGTGAAAATCAAAAGAAGTTTTTTCACTGCTTCTCCTAAATCAGTCTGCTGTAGAGAGTTCTTTCAAGGTTTACCTGAAGGAAGCCTGCACGGCCTGTTTTGTAGAATGAAGATTCTTCCCATGCGGCATAGAGAGTTGTGCCGGAAATAACAAAATCAGAATAAACAAAACCTACAGGAAGCTTTGGAAGTCTTATTGCAACAGTTTTACCGCTTCTAAGAATGTGTTTTCCAGGAAGTGCACCCTCAAGGAAAAGAGTTCCATCTTCAAATAAAGCGGCACTCCAGCTTGCAGAAAGAATAGCTTTTGCATTCAGTTCTTTTTCGGTGCTGTTAGGAACACTGTTTTCAAATACGCGTGGAGAGCTTCCGCCGGCATTTTTTACTTCAATACTGAAAGGAAGTTTATCATCAAAACCTGCGAGCAGTTTTTTAATGCGATCCGGAGCATTTGTATAATTGTAATGCAAACGACAACTGCGGAAATATTCTGCATCGCATTCCTGAATATCAATTTTTCCTTCTGCTGTAGAAGGCGAAAGGGCGAGTAAAGGAATGAGCGGCTTAAAGGTAATGTATGAAAACTCATTTTTGGTTTCAGAGATAGTCTTTATGCTGCAGCACCATTCAAGGCCGTTCCAGTAAAAATCAGTTACTTCGGAATTAGTTTTGTCTGTAATATTATTGCAGTTTAAAATAGGGTAAGAGATTTTTGCAGTTGGATCGAACTGAAGCAGGAAAAGATGTGCAGCGCCGTCATTTTTATAATCAGATGCAAGAATTGTATCGTTGAAGAAGGCGCTTTTATAAACAGAGTAAACCGGAATGTTATTAAGGAAAACAAGGTTACCGGCAGTGCGGTCAGTAAAAAGAGATGTGTCTAGTGAAAGATAAATCATATCATCATTAAAAGAAAGGATTCCTAGTCTGTTTACAACAGCGTAAGCCTTTGAATCTGAGAACTGTGTACAAGGTTCATTGTTAGCAGAAGAAATTCTAACAGTTTCTGTCCAAGGCTTTGGAACCTGGAGAGGAGAATTCTGCGGTTTATCTATCTGATGATAATTTGTGTTCGAAAAATAATACCAGTTATGGTTTGATTTAGTGATTTCTACAGAAATTGCATTTGGAACTGGAAGCTGAGCCTGTTCTTTCTTACAACTGAATAATACAAGAGGTGCGAAAAAGAGTAATGATGTAAATGCCAGTTTAAAATATTTCATATGTCTCCAATGTATATCGGTAGATAAATATACTCAAGTGATATATTTTTTGAACTTTTGTAAGTTACAAAAAGTCCCACTTTTTTAGCATCTGATATAAGAATAGGACTGTTTTTTAGAACTGTAAACTGTTTTTTTTGTAGGAAACGCTTGTTTTCTGGAACAAAAGAAGAAAAAAATACAGAATTCTCCTGTGAAAGGCCGGTTGTGGTTTGAATATATTCAGCTTCAAGCGCGGCAGCCCCTGTCAGATTCAGCAGGGAAGATTTGAAATTGTGAGAAGAGATTTCATCCAGAATTGAGGATTGGGAGAGAAGCCAGGGATTATAAAACAGTTTTGTGTCGGATATGAGTTTTTCTTCTATTGATTTCTGGGCTTTTTTCCAGTTGAAGGTGCTGATCAGATATTCTATGTCTACAGGCGGAAGGCATTGTTCTTTACCTTCGTTGAACAGTTTTTGCATTGTGTCTGCAAGAAAGCCCTGTTCCCAGGTTATTTTTTGATTTTCTGCGGTTGGGTAAAGGTAGCCGGCAGGCAAGAAATAGCTGCATTCATTCTGGTCTTCCAGGAGGGTGATGGGATAGGCGGAAACGCAGAGGGGGCGATTCGTTTTTATGGGGACGGCGACAGTTGTCGCGGTGGTATAAAAATAATACAGGGCTTCGGCACTGGTAACTTTTACAAGCCATCGGGAAAGGGGCGGATAGGCAGCGGAGCGTGAGTCCTCTGGCGGCCAAGTGGGGAGTTCAAGGGCTAAGTTTTCTTCTGGCGGGCAGGTAGTATTGGAACTGCAGGCTGTGAAGGGAAGAACGATAAGGCTTGAAATCAATATAAATGATGATAAAAATAAAAATCTCATACTATATAAATAGTATGAGATTTAATATTTCAGGAAGTTTTTACAGAATTTTTTTTTGATTTTTTTTATGATTATTCGAATTTTGCGATTTCTGCCTGGCAAAGCTGGTCGCAGATTTCGTTGTATTCAATTCCTGCATGGCCTTTTACCCAGTTCCAGGTAACGTTGAGACCTGCGTTGAGGCTGTCTAACTGTACCCAGAGATCCTGATTTTTTACAGGCTTTTTATCTGCAGTTTTCCAGCCCTTTGATTTCCAGCTTTTAATCCAGGTGGTAATGCCGTTTTTTACGTACTGACTGTCGATGTTTACAGTAACGTGGCATTCTCCAAAGGAAGGAGTGTTGTGAACAACTGTGAGGGCTGTAATAGCGGCCATAAGTTCCATGCGGTTATTGGTTGTAAGTTTTTCGCCGCCGGAGAGCTGTTTTGCAACTCCGTCTGCAATTACAACAATTCCCCAGCCGCCTGGACCAGGGTTTCCGTGGCAGCCGCCATCTGTATAAATAGTTATTTCTTTCATTAAAATTCTCTTTTGATATTTGATAAGAACTCAACCCAGGCCTTGGAAAGCTGTTCGTAGCCTTTTTCGTTCGGATGGATTCCGTCGTAGCACATAAGCTCTTTATGGTCTTCGAAAATTGTCCATGGATCAAGGAACTGAACATTGTTCTTTTTTACAAAGTCTGCTTGTGCGTTTTTATAAACCAACTGATTTTTGCCGAGAGTTTCTGAGGTTCCGCCAAGGAAGTTAGAAATAGCAGCTTCATCCTGACCTTTGATGATGGTTTTGTACCAGTCATCGCAAACGTATGGAATGAGGCCCATCATAAGAGGTGTTGTTTTATTGGCGCGGCAGAGTTCTACCATCTGGGTGAGGTTTGCAAGATACTGATCAAGCGGAACCTTGGGCTGAATCTCTGCAGCAGGCGGCAACTGTGCGTCTGGCTTAAAAATATTCCAGTCGTAATCGCAGTCGTTCGATCCGAATTCAATTACACAGAAGTCGGCCGCCCCGTCCTTTTCAAAAAACTTCTGAAGTTTGATCAGGCCTTTGCTGGTGATGTTTCCGTAGATTGCACGGTTGTCCAGTTCAAAGCCAAGCTTTTTCTGGGCAAGTGTGAGGGAATCGTTCTCGGTTACATCAAAAAGCTTGTTGGAACCGGGAATGGTGATTACGCCTTTGAGAATTGAATCGCCGAAGACGACTAATTTCATGTGGACCTCCTGAAGGTGGTTTCGATACACGCCGCTTTGCGGCGTACTCAACCACCGTGAAGTGTTAAACAATAACGCCTTTTGTGCTTGGGACGGTGCCGCCACGGCGAGCGTCAATTTCTGTGGCGCTGCGAATGGCGCGGCTTACGGCCTTAAAGCAGGCTTCGATTTTGTGGTGATCGCTGCGTCCGCGGATAACATCTATGTGTAAGTTGCAGAGTGCGGCATTTGCAAAGCCCTGCCAGAAGTCTTCAAAGCAGTCTGTCTGGAAAGAGCCTTCTTTGCCGGCCTGTACGCTTACAAGTGGCATTCCTGTGAGCTGTGAGTTACATACGAGATAAGGACGTCCGCCAAAGTCTACTGCGGCCTGAGCGAGAGTTTCGTCCATTGGGTAAATAAAGAAACCGCTGCGGAAAATACCGGCACAGTCGCCGAGTGCCTTTTTGAAGCATTCGCCGAGTACGATTCCAGTATCTTCGATTGTGTGGTGCTGGTCTACGTTGAGGTCGCCCTTGATTGTTCCGCTCAGGTCAAAAAGTCCGTGCTTACAGAAGCTGCGGAGCATATGATCGAAAAATCCGATTGGGTTTTCAACATCATACTTACCTGTACCGTCGAGGTTGAGGGTGAGTTCAATTTGTGTTTCACCAGTTACACGTTTTACTGTTGCGGTTCTCATTTACATCTCCTGAAAGGTGGTTTCGACAGGCTCAACCGCCGGTTACAGCATTACCTTTCTAAGTTCATATTCTACGATATCTGTTGCGCCGAGACTCTGGAGCTTTGGCAGAAGAGTTGGTACTTCAGACTTTTTAACTGCAATTTTGATTGCGTAACCGTTGCCGCCGAAAAGTGGGGAAACGGTTGGGCTCTTCATGCTTGGGATTCCCTTGATGAGAGTGTCGAACTTGTCTTCTGCGCAGTTCATTTCGAGCATTACGCGGTTACGTGCGTTCAAAACTGTTTCGAAGAGCATTTTGAGCTCCATGATTTTCTGCTTCTTTGCAGGATCTTCCATAGCAGCCTTGCTTGCATACATTCTTGTAGAAGATTCCATAAGAGTGTCTACAATCTTGAGGCGGTTTGCTTTGAGTGAAGAACCTGTTGAAGTGTTGTCGATAAGAATCTGTGCGATTGAATCATCTGTGTCCTGAACGAAACCTTCTGAAGTTCCCCATGTGCGGAAGATTGTTCCGTTGATTTTTTTGTTCTCAACCCATTTGCGGCTCAAAACCTGATATTCTGTTGCGATTGTAACTTGACCAGAAAGAAGCTTGTCGAAATCGCGTGCTTCTGGAATTGCGGCAACAATGCGTACAGGGTCAAAGCCCAGATCCATAATTTCTACAACGTCGTTTTCTACCTGATTTTCATAAACCCAGTCTTTTCCAGAAAATCCAACATCTGCCTTGTTTTTTGCAAGAAGAAGGCTTGTAATCTGTGGTTTTACTACCTGGAATGCGAGGTCTTCCTGATTTGTTGTCGGGAAGTATGTGCGGTCAGGAAGATGGATTGAAATACCTACGTCGCTTAAAAGTTCATAAACTGACTCGTAGATGCGGCCTTTAGCCAATAAGATTTTTAGTTTGTCCATTTTCCATTCTCCTGTGTATGATACGTTAATAATTTTAGCATCACCACTTTTTTTTAGTATTGTTTAAGTATATAGAAGTATTTGTGTTAATTCAAGAATCCGAAAGGGGGCGCAAATTTGCTAAATCAATACCCTCATGCTATACTTTTTGTATGCCAAATACTAGCGAAGACTCTTTTTTTACAGAAAACATTGTTAATATCAATAAAAAAATCTACACAATTCTTTTTTGCGCCGTTATAGTTCCAATTTCATTTATTGCTCTTACACGTGCAGGAGTATGGTATGTACCAACCCCTTATGCGCTGATGATTTTGATTTACACTATAGCAATGGCCTTCCTTTGCTTTATTCTAAATAGAAGTTGGAACCGAACACTCCAGTATGTTTCTATGTATCTGGGGCTTATTGCTATTTCGGGCTTTGTGTTCCTGCTCGGAATGAAGGGCGTAATTGTTCTTACTATTTCCTGGGCTTTTGCACCTTTTATCAGCTGTCTGTATTACAACCGCCGTCTCACAAGAATTACTACTATTATCAATTTTATTCTTACTATTATTGCATACTGGCTTCGTTCTTTTGCAGTGACTCTTGTTCTCAGTGGTGTAAAAAGTCAGATGCGCTGGTTTATAGAAAATGTTCCAGGTGTAATTGTTGAATTCATCTTTGTATTTCTTGTTACAGACTTTCTTTCAAAGAGAACTTATGAAACCTTCCGCCGTCTTGTGTCTCTCAATTCAGATAAGGATGGTGCGTATAAACGCTTAAATGAAAAAACTCTTGAACAGTTTAATACAAATAAAGAGCTTCAGGAAAAGAACGAATACATTGAAAGACTGAACAAGGAACTTAATACCCGTAATGAAAGTCTCAGCGAAAATCAGCATAAGATTATTGAATTCGTTGTTGGTAGTTTTAGTGCTTTTGATATATTCGGAGTTACTCATAACTATCATACCGGAAAATACATGCAGGTAATCTGTAAGCAGCTTCGTGAAGATGGATATTATGTTGAAGAACTTTCAGACAAGAAAATTGAAGCTTTTATGCTTGCAGCCCTTCTGCACGACGTAGGAAAAATCCGTATTCCTCAACGCATTGTAAACAAGGTTGGAAAATATACAAAAGAAGAATTTGAAATTATGAAAACCCATCCTATGGAAGGCAGAAAACTTCTTGAAGGAATGCCTCTTATTGATGATGGCACCTTTAATGTTACTGCAAAGGAAATGGCTCTTTATCATCATGAAAGATGGGATGGAAGCGGTTACCCTTATGGAGTTTCCGGAGAAGGAATTCCTCTGTGTGCCCGCATTCTTGGGGCAGCCGATGTTCTTGATGCTTTGACAAGCCCTCGTCTTTATAAAGAACCTTTATCTGTTGAAGAAGCAGTTAAGGTTTTTGAAGAAGAAAAAGGAAAATCTTTTGAGCCTTGTATTGCAGAAGCTGTTGTAGAACTTAAAGATGAGATTATCAAAATTGACCGTGACTTTAAGACTCATGAAGGTGCAAAATTTGATGATGAACTTGCACGCTGGAAAAAATATTATCCAGAGCTGAAGAACTTTGGAAAGGCTGGAAAATGAGTACAGGAATTAGTTTGATTTTATGTGTTGTGGCAGCTGTTCTGCTGGTGGTTGGTTTTATAGGAACTTTTGTACCGGTATTGCCGGGCGCTCCGCTTGCCTGGGCCGGTCTGCTTGCAGCTTATTTTTCTGAATATAATTCAATTTCAATTTTATGCCTGGTGATTACCGGTGTTGTGGCAGTTGTAGTTTCTATTGTAGATAATTTCTTTCCTGTTACAATGACCAAGAAATTTGGCGGTAGTAAGTATGCTACAACAGGTGCAACAATCGGTTTGATTATAGGATTTTTCACAGGCCCTTGGGGAATCATTCTTGGACCTTTCTTTGGTGCTCTTGTTGGTGAATGGATTAATAAGGAAGGTAAGGGTGAAGGTGTGTTTAAGGCAGCCTTTGGAGCTTTTATGGGCTTTCTCTTAGGAACGGGCCTTAAGATGATTACCGTTCTCTCCTTTATCTGGATTTTTGTAATCAGCTTCTTCCGCTAGTATTTACCGCGCGGAGACAAAAAAAGAGCGTTTCTTTCGAAACGCTCTTCCCCCTAATTTTATATAAATCCGTAAGATTTATTTCTATTCAATAATGAACTTGTCTTTTCCTGCTCCGCATTCAGGACACTTGTAATCAGCTGGTACATCTGCCCATGCTGTTCCTGGTGCTACATTGTTTTTTGGATCTCCTTCGTCTTTATCGTAAACGTGTCCGCAGTTATCGCATTGCATTCTTTCCATAAACGTCACCTCATTTAACAAGTTTTGTATTCTTAAATTATAACACTGAATTTCTAAAAGTAAAGGGAAAAAATTGCGAAAGAATGTAATAAATCTTTCTTCTTTAAAAAATAACTCTCAGGCAATAATATTTTGTACTTTAATTTTTCAACTTTATCCTTTATAATTTTCTTTACTATTTATTAAGAGGTAAAAAAGCTATGCCAATCACTAAATATCTTGAAAGCAACGCAGAAAAATATGCAAATGACTGCGCGCTTGTTGAATTAAACCCGGAAGTAAAAGACACCCGCCGCATGACCTGGAAGGAATTTGACCTTACCCAGCCGGAGCCTAATCTTCCTTACCGCCGCGAAATCAGTTGGCGCATTTTTAACGAAAAGGCTAACCGTTGTGCTCACTATCTTTTGGAGCGTGGTGTTCGCAAAGGGGACAAAGTAGGTATTCTTCTTATGAACTGCCTTGAATGGCTTCCTATCTACTTTGGTATTTTGAAGACCGGCGCCCTTGCTGTTCCACTCAACTTCCGCTACGCATCTGATGAAATTGATTATTGTTTGAACCTGGCTGATATTTCGGTTCTTTTCTTTGGCCCTGAGTTTATCGGTCGTCTCGAAACAATTTCAGAAAAAATTATGAACCGCCGTCTTCTAATTTACGTTGGCGAAGGTCTTACTCCAACTTTCTCTGAAAACTATATTTCTTCTGTAATGAACTATTCTTCTGAAAATCTGGACATTGAACTTACAGATGATGATGAAGCTGCAATCTATTTCAGTTCGGGAACAACAGGTTTCCCTAAGGCTATTCTTCATAAGCATCGTGCTCTTATGCACTCTGCCGCAGTTGAGCAGCAGCATCACGGTCAGAAAAAGGATGATGTATTCCTTTGTATTCCACCTCTTTACCACACAGGTGCAAAGATGCACTGGTTTGGTTCTTTGATTTCTGGAAGCAAGGCAGTACTTCTTCGTGGAACAAAGCCGGATGTAATTCTCAAGGCTGTTTCTGATGAACTTTGTACTATTGTATGGCTTCTTGTTCCTTGGGCTCAGGATATTCTCGACAGCCTTGACCGAGGTGACCTTAAGATTTCTGACTTCCATCTTGATCAGTGGCGCCTTATGCACATTGGTGCTCAGCCTGTTCCAAAGAAGCTTATTGAAGACTGGAAAAAATATTTCCCACATCATGATTATGATACAAACTACGGACTTTCAGAAAGTATCGGACCTGGTTGTGTTCACCTCGGTGTTGGTAACGACAACAAAATTGGTGCAATCGGAATTCCTGGTTATGGCTGGAAGGTTAAGATTGTTGATGAAAACCGCAAGGAAGTTAAGCAGGGTGATGTAGGTGAACTTGCCGTGTACGGACCTGGCGTTATGGTTTGCTACTACAAGAATCCTGAGGCTACTGCTGAAGTTATGGATGACGAAGGCTGGCTTTACACTGGGGACATGGCAATGATGGATCCTGACGGATTTATCTACCTCGTAGATCGCAAAAAGGACGTTATCATTACTGGTGGTGAAAACCTTTATCCTGTTCAGATTGAAGACTTCCTCCACAAGATGGAAGCAGTCAAAGATGTTGCGGTTATTGGTCTTGCTGATAAGCGCCTTGGTGAAATTGCTGCTGCAATCATTGAGATTAAGCAGGGCTACACTTGTACTGAAGAAGACGTAAACAACTTCTGTATGGAGCTTCCAAAGTACAAGAGACCTCGCAAGATTATTTTTGCACCGGTTCCACGTAACCCAACAGGAAAAATCGAAAAGCCAAAGCTGCGCGAAATGTACCGCACAGAAGACCCATTCAAGGTTATGCAGGCTGATTCTTAGTAAGAAAACTTATAAAAACAGGGCGGCTTTGTGCCGCCTTTTGTATTTTAAACTGGTGATATTCAAAAAATATTGACAGAAAAAACTTCCTGTTATATATTACAAATTGTTATTTGTTTCTCTAAAAAGAAACATTTTCATTTTTCTCAACAATTTGTGCCAATGGAGGTTATATTATGGCAAAGGAAATTCCTTACAAAATTTATCTTGAAGAATCGGAGATGCCTAAAGCCTGGTATAACGTCCGTGCTGATATGAAAAAGAAGCCGGCTCCGCTTTTGAATCCGCAGACTCACAAGCCTTGTACTGCAGAAGAACTTGAACAGGTTTTCTGTAAGGAGCTGGTGGCCCAGGAACTCAACGAAACTGACGCTTATATCGAAATCCCGGAAGAAATCAGAAACTTCTATAAAATGTACCGTCCTGCACCGCTTGTTCGTGCTTACTGTCTGGAAAAGAAGCTTGGAACTCCGGCTCACATTTACTACAAGTTTGAAGGCAATAATACTTCGGGCAGCCATAAACTGAACTCTGCCATTGCCCAGGCTTATTACGCAAAAAAACAGGGCCTCAAGGGTGTGACAACCGAGACCGGTGCCGGCCAGTGGGGAACAGCCCTTTCTATGGCAAGCTCTTACTTTGGCCTGGACTGCGTTGTTTATATGGTAAAGTGCTCGTATGAGCAGAAGCCTTTCCGCCGCGAAGTAATCCGCACTTATGGGGCAAACGTAACTCCATCTCCTTCTATGAATACTGAGGTTGGTCGCCGCATAAATGCCGAGTTCCCGGGAACTAACGGTTCACTCGGTTGTGCAATTTCCGAGGCTGTTGAACATGCAATGACCCACGAAGGTTACCGCTATGTGCTTGGTTCTGTTTTGAACCAGGTTCTCCTGCACCAGAGTGTGATTGGTCTTGAAACAAAAACAGCCCTCGATAAATACGGAGTAAAGGCTGATATCATTATTGGTTGTGCGGGCGGTGGAAGTAACCTTGGCGGTTTGATTTCTCCATTCGCAGGAGAGATGCTCCGTGGTGAGGCTGACTACAAAATTATCGCCGTTGAGCCTGCTTCGTGTCCTAGTCTGACCCGCGGTGTTTACGCTTATGACTATTGTGATACCGGAAAGGTTTGCCCTCTTCAGAAAATGTATACTTTAGGAAGCGGCTTTATGCCTTCTGCAAGTCACGCCGGCGGTCTTCGCTACCACGGAATGAGCAGTATTGTAAGTGAACTTTATGACCAGGGTCTTATGGAAGCCCGCTCTGTAGAACAAACTTCGGTTTTCCAGGCCGCAGAAGATTTTGCCCGCATTGAAGGTATTTTGCCGGCTCCGGAAAGCAGCCATGCAATCCGCGTTGCAATTGACGAAGCAATGAAGTGTAAGGAGACCGGTGAGGCAAAGAACATTGTCTTTGGTCTTACAGGCACCGGCTACTTTGATATGTATGCTTACAAGGCCTTCAACGACGGCGAAATGGGAGACTACATTCCAAGTGATGCAGAAATCAAAAAAGCCACAGATATGATTCCTCGTTTCCCTGGAAATGAATTCTAAGCTTCAAACCAGTTTTCAATCAGCAGGTCGCTGACCTGCTGAATTGCTGAGAAGTGCTTAGTGTTGCGGGTTACCAGAACCATGTGGTTTGCAAGTGCGATGGCGGCAATCATGCTGTCTTCTTTTTGAGTTGGGGCGCCTGTTTTTTCGAGTTTTGCCCTCAAGTCAGCCTGAATTGCAGCGGCCTTTTCCGTAAAATTCTTAATCTTGAAATTTTCATGAACATCATCATTAATGAATTTATCAAGATATTTTTTATTCATTCCTTCTGGCAGCCTGTATAAACCGTAAAGAATTTCCTGCCAGACAGGGGCGCAGATTGCGCAATCAGAATTATGCTCTGCAATTTTAGAAATCACATTAAAATCTGGCTCCGGTTTTATAATTTCCGAAACTATATTTGAGTCTAAAAGATAATGAGCTTCTTCTTCATAATTCATTCGTCGTCAAACACTCCGTCAAAAACATGACTCTCATAGGAGTCGGGCGTATGATCCCTCACATCAAAAATCTTATCGATATCCTCGTTGGTAAACATGCCGGCGGTTTTTCTGCGGAATTCCTCTGCAGCTTCAAGAATCGTGCGTTTTGGTTTACTGGCAAGCAGTTTGTTGTAATCATCAAAAGAAAGAATAACGCCAACGGTTTTGTTTCTGCGAGAGATAAAAACCGGGCCAGATTCTTCTGCCTGGTGCATAAAAAGCGGCAGTTTATTTTTTGCTTCGTACATAGGAACTGTGTTCATAGGAGCCTCCTTTGTTAAAGCAATTATATTATCAGATAGCTATTAAATCAAGTTTATATAGCTATATTTTGATAGATCCCGAATCAAGTTCGGGATGACGGGATAGGTAAGTGGATGGATGACTATTTACCATTCTTTAAAATCGCTGTAAAATTATAGTCTCACTAAAATATTTATTTTGTAGGAATAAAAATGAAACAACTGATGTTAGGAAATGCCGCAGCTGCGCGTGGTTTGTTTGAAGCGGGCTGTGAGTTTATTTCGAGTTATCCGGGAACTCCTAGTACGGAGATTACTGAGGAAGCTGCAAAGTTTAAGGAAATTTATTGTGAATGGGCGCCTAATGAAAAGGTTGCCATGGAGTCGGCTTTTGGTGCCTGCCTTGCAGGACGCCGTTCTTTCTGTGGTATGAAGCACGTTGGTTTGAACGTTGCTGCCGACCCACTTTATACAATGAGTTATACAGGTGTAAATGCCGGTATGGTAATTGGTGTAGCTGATGATCCTGGAATGCATTCAAGTCAGAACGAGCAGGACAGCCGCCACCATGCAATTGCTGCTAAGGTTCCTATGCTTGAGCCTAGTGATGCTGATGAGGCCCGCGAGTTTGCGAAGATTGCTTATGAAATCAGTGAAAAATTTGATACTCCTGTTTTGTACAAGATGTGTACCCGCGTTGCTCACAGCCAGAGCATAACTGAAACTGCTGAACGCCAGGTGCCGGCTCACAAGGCTTATGAAAAGACAGTCAGCAAGTACGTAATGGCTCCTGCAAATGCTATTCGCCGCCATCCTTTTGTTGAACAGAGAATGGCTGATCTTGCTAAGTGGAGTGAGACTTCTGGAATTAACCGTATGGAGGTGGGGTCGACAGGCTCAACCACCGGAATCATCACTTCTTCTACAAGCTATCAGTATGTGAAAGAAGTTCTTGGCGACAGCGTGAATATTTTGAAGCTTGGAATGGTAAATCCTCTTCCTGGAGACATGATCCGCAAGTTTGCTGATGGTCTTGAAAAGCTGATTGTTGTTGAAGAACTTGATCCTATTATCGAAACTTTTGTACGTGGTCTTGGACTTTCAGTTGAGATTCACGGAAAAGATATGTTCCCGATTTGCGGCGAGTTCAGTCAGAATCTTGTGGCTGCTGCATTTGGAAAAGAAGTTCCACAGGGCACAAAACTTGATACAGCAATTCCTGTTCGCCCTCCTATTATGTGTGCAGGTTGTCCACACCGCGGTATGTTCTACGCTTTGAACAAACTTAAGGTAACTGTATTTGGTGATATCGGATGTTATACACTTGGTAGCGTTGCTCCTCTTTCTGCTATGGACGTAACTCTTTGTATGGGCGCATCTTTCAGCGGACTTCATGGCTGGAACAAGGCCGGTGGAGCAGAGAATGAAAAGAAGTCTGTTGCTGTAATTGGTGACTCAACATTCATGCATTCAGGTATGACAGGTCTTGCAACAATTGCTTACAATCAGTCTAATTCAACTGTAATTGTTCTTGATAACTCAATCACAGGTATGACAGGACATCAGCAGAATCCTACAACAGGAAAGAACCTTTATGGTGACCCTGCCGGTCGTGTAGACCTCGAAGCATTGGCTAAGGCTATGGGAATTAATAGAGTTCGCGTAGTAGATCCATATAACATTTCAGAATGTGAAGCAGCTGTAAAAGAAGAACTTGAAGCTAATGAGCCAAGCCTTATCATCAGCCGCCGTCCATGTGCATTGCTCAAAGAAGTTAAACATAATCCACCGCTCAAGGTTGATGAAACAAAATGTAAGAGCTGCAAAATGTGTATGAAGATTGGATGTCCTGCCATCGCAATGAAGAACGGCAAGGCAAAGATTGATACAACATTGTGTGTTGGCTGTGGCGTTTGTTCACAGATGTGTAAGTTCGATGCATTGAAGGCGGAATAGTATGGTAAAAAATATAATGATTGTTGGTGTAGGCGGACAGGGCGCTTTGCTTGCATCTAAGACTTTGGGACAGGTTCTGCTTGATGCGGGATATGATGTAAAGGTTAGCGAGGTTCACGGAATGAGCCAGCGCGGCGGTTCGGTTGTTACTTATGTTCGTTACGGCGACAAGGTTTATTCGCCTATCGTTGATAAGGGTGAGGCTGATTTTATTGTTTCTTTTGAACTGCTTGAGGCTGCGCGCTACACTGAATATCTTCGCAAGGGCGGACAGATTGTTGTAAATACTCAGAAGATTGACCCGATGCCAGTTATTACCGGAGCGGCTGAATATCCTGAGGATCTGGTTGGTACTATGAAGGCTGCGGGACTTAATGTTGATGCTCTGGACTGTCTTACTCTTGCTGAGCAGGCTGGTACTGCTAAGTCTGTAAACATTGTTCTGATGGGACTGCTTTCTAAATATATGGACTTCCCTGAGGATGCATGGCTTGCGGCTATTGAAAAGCTTGTTAAGCCTCAGTTCCTTGAGATGAACAAAAAGGCGTTTAAGCTGGGACGCGGCGAGTAAGAAGATTCCGGCCCTTCGACTCCGCTCAGGGACCGCCGCATAAAATAAAATCATTGCGAAAAAAAAGAACTGTGCTATAATTTTATCATAGGGGAAATCTCTGATGGAAGAAGAAATTATAGACAGTTCTTTTTTTTCTGAGGATTTAGAAGAAAAAAGTTCAGTAGACGTAAAAAAAACAGGTTTTGAAAACAGTTTCAATGAAAGACAGGTTGGTTCAATTACAATGGCGATTGAGCCTGTAAGCAGCAGAGCGAGTCTTGATACGGTGCTTGAGATGTTCGAGGAGCAGCCGGATCTCACTGCGGTGCCAATTGAAAGAAATGATTGGGTTATTGGCGTTGTAGAGCGTGATGTAATTGAAAAAAACAAGGCAGCTGGATTTAAGCTTTTTGCCTCGAAAACCTGCGGCGATTATGTAAAGGAATGTCCATTCACTCTTAACTGCAGCGACTTTATTGAAACGGTTGCTGCTAAAGTAAATGATACTGCGATTAAGGTAGAAATCAAACATCTTATTGTTCTTCTCAATAACAGAAGTTTTTACGGAATTGTTTCAATTGCTAAGATGAACGCAAAGCTGGAAGAACTCCGTGCTAAGGATATGGAGAAGGCTGCTGCAATTCAGCAGAACATGCTTAAAAAGAATTCAAATACAAAGAAATTTCCATTTGATGTATGTATATGGAATAAAATGGCGAATGCTGTTGGTGGTGACTATTATGTTGCTCAGGAGCTTTGTGAGGGCCGCTATCTGATTGGAAGCTTTGATGTTTCGGGTAAGAATGTTTCTGCGGCCTTGCTTACTGTTACTCTTGGTTCTATCTTTTCTATGCTTGCAATGCAGGACTGTTCAAAACTCAATGCGAGTCAGCTTGTAATTATGCTTGATAACTTCCTTAAGGAAATTGTTCCTGTTGGAAACTTTATTACGGGTGCTGTCTGCTGTGTTGATTATAAAGCTAAGACTGTAAGTGTATTCAACTGTGGTCATACAAATGTTTTTGCTTATTTAAAAGATGAAGCCGGCAAAGGTCGTGTTGCTACTCTTGCACCAACTCTTCCTCCTTTTGGAATGGGCGCGGTTGCAGAAACAATTACCGGTGAAAAGAAGGGCGCTTACAAAATGCCTTTGAAGAACGGGCTTCAGATTGATTTGTATTCTGATGGTTTTACAGATATGCAGAGTGATGACGGCGAACGTTTTGATGAAGCTCGAACTAAGGCTTTCTTTGGCGAGCTCTTTAAGACCGACGTTTACTCCGCAGAAAAAACAATCGAAAAGACAGTAACCGACTGGATCCAGCATGCGCTCCTTCCAGATGATATTACGGTTATGAACATTAGATTCTAATAAATTTTCATTATAATCTTTACAAGCGGCTCTAAGAGTGGTAATATTCAGTATATGTTAAGAATTACAGGCCTGCTTAAGAGCCGCTTCTTTTCCTTTAATTTCTTTTTCGCCTAAGGGCGAACTTCTCTACTTTTTTGTGCAATGCGCACCATGTGCCGTGCACGGTAATTAATCAATTGCAGAATGAATATAAATATCGATTGCTTCGGGCTTCGCCCTCGCAATGACGAGAGTGAGGCTTTGCTCTTGCAATGACCGTCATTGCGAGGAGTGTAGCGACGAAGCAATCCATATAAATAATGTAGACGAGGAACAATATGAATTTAAAATATTATCAGAAAGAATCAGAATGTATGCCGCTTGAGGAGCTTCGTAAGCTTCAGGGCGAGAGACTGGCTAAGAATTTCCGCCATGTTTATGAGAATGTTGAATATTACAGAAAACGCTGCGAAGAAGCTGGTGTTACTCCAGATGATATTAAGGGACTTGATGACCTTGATAAGATTCCTTTCACCTGTAAGGATGACCTTCGCCAGACATACCCATACGGACTTTTTGCTGTTCCTATGAGCAAGGTTGTTCGTATCCATGCATCTTCTGGAACTACAGGTAAGCAGATTGTTGTAGGTTATACAAAAGAAGATTTGGATATCTGGGATGACTGTACAGCTCGTCAGCTTGTGGCTATCGGCTGTGATGAGAATGACATTGCACAGAATGCTTACGGCTATGGACTTTTCACTGGTGGATTTGGTGTTCACGGTGGAGCAACAAAACTTGGTATTCAGGTTATTCCAATTTCATCTGGTAACACACAGCGCCAGATTACCTTCATGCAGGATTTGAAGTCTACAATTTTGTTCTGTACACCTTCTTACGCTGCTTACCTTGGTGAAACTCTTAAGGATATGGGGCTTACTCCGGCTGATATTCATCTTAAAGCTGGAATTTTTGGTGCAGAGCCTTGGACTGAAGAAATGCGCCGCGACATTGAAAAATCACTTGGCATTAAGGCTTATGATATTTATGGTCTTACAGAAGTTATGGGACCTGGCGTTGCTTATGAATGTGCTGAGCAGGCTGGTATGCACGTAAACGAAGACCACTTCATCATTGAAACAATTGATCCAAAAACTGGAAAGCGTCTCCCGGATGGAGAGAAGGGTGAACTTGTATTCACTGCAATCACAAAGCAGGCATTCCCACTGATGCGCTTCCGCACAAAGGATATCGGTGTTCTCAACCGCACTCCTTGTGCATGCGGTCGTACTTTTGTGCGCATGAGTAAGCCAATGGGACGTACAGATGATATGCTTATTATCCGTGGTGTTAACGTATTCCCAAGCCAGATTGAGGGTGTTCTTATGCAGAACGGTTACCCTGCAAACTACGAGATTCACGTTGGCCGCGAGAACAACACAGATACATTCGAGATTCTGGTTGAGATGGTACCTGAGAAGTTCAGTGATGTGGTTTCTGAAGTAAGCAAGCAGGAGAAGCAGCTTGAGAGTGCACTGTTGAGTGTTCTTCAGATTAAGGCTAAGGTTACTTTGGTGGCACCTAAGAGCATTGCACGTTCAGAAGGAAAAGCTAAGCGTGTAATTGATACAAGAAAGTTGCACGACTAAGCGGTAGTTTCGACAAGCTCAACCACCGTATTTAAGGAGAAAAAAAATTATGACAATTAATCAGATTTCAATTTTTATCGAGAACAGAAAAAATGCTTTGGCAGAATTTACTAACGTTCTGGCAACTCATAATATTAATATGCGTGCGATGAGCCTTGCTGATACAAGCGACTTTGGTATTGCAAGAATTATCGTTGATGATGCAGCTTCGGTGCAGGGGGCTCTTGAACGCTCTCACTACATCGTAAAGGTAACACCTGTAATTGCGATTGAGATTCCGGATGAGGCTGGAAGCTTGAATAAGATTCTTAAGATTCTTGCTGATAACGGACGCAATGTTGAGTATATGTATGGCTTTACTGGTCGTAAGTCGGGCTCGGCTTATATGATTATCCGCTGTACTGATGTTGCTGAAACTGAAAAGGTTTGTGAGAAAAACGGCATTCGTATGGTTGCACAGGATGAGCTGGTAAACTTGTAGAGTTCTAGAACCTGCGTAAAACAATTGCAGAGGCCGGGCAGATTTCGTGGCAGCAGAAGCAATGCAGACATTTTTGTTTGTCGTTCAGCTGGGCGGTTCCGTCCGGCCCGTTCATTTTAACAATGTGTGCCGGGCAGATCTGTTCGCAGCGGCGGCACTTCTGACACTTTCTGGCAACAAATTGCGGCGTTTTAGTGAGCAGCTTTTTAGCCAGAAAGTTTATAATTCCCGGCATCTTTTTCTGCAGTGACTGAGAGTCCCGCACAATTCTAAAGGTGGTACAACGGCACGAATCTTCCGCCGCGCCGCTCGTTGTAAACTCCGCCGGATCCTTCCCCCAGATGCCGCGCTCTAACGCGTCCTGTAAATTCAATATATTGTGCGGATTATATCCCACGAGTTCCGAACACTTCCAGTCGAGGGCCAGAATATTGTCCGAGGCGGCCAGAAACCCTAACTTAATCGGGTCCCCGCTGCCCGGGCCGCCGGGGCCGTCCATTCCCACAATAGCGTCCATAATTGCGTACTGAGGTTTTGCGGCAACTACAAGGTCTGTGAGGAAGGCTGCAAAATCTTCCTTCTTTGCGAAGCGGTAATGACAGCCGGCTTTTTCAAGACCAATCATCAGTCCAAAAAGATTTTTCATTGCACCGGTGTAGGTCATAAGCTGGTGGCTTTTTAGTTTTGCAATGGAAACTACAATATCAGCTTCAAGAAACTGCTTTGCAAAATCTATTGTTTTTACGATTTTTCCTTCGGGGCAGGCAACAGTAGTCGGCTCCTTAAAATCTGCCCACTCGCCGCCGTTGTTTATAACCTGGTCATACATTCCGGTTGCTTTAGCGGCTAAAGTTGAGTTTGCAATGGCAGGTGACTCTCCGGCAATTACGCGTGCTGCACCGAGTTCCTTAAAAGCCTTAACCGCAGCTCCCACTACAACCGGGTGTGTACATACTGCGAGGTCGGGAGATTTTGGATAGAGAATATTCGGCTTGAGAAGAACGTTTTTGTCGCGGACATCTGGTGGCGGAACAAGATCAAACATTACATGAATGCATTCGAGAACCTTTTCAAAATCATATTCCGCACATCTCTGCAGTGCAACTGTCGTGGTCATGTATTTAATTATAAAACCGTAAATGTAATAATGCAATGTCAACGTGAACGTATAACATTTTGTTAGTCCGCATTTTGTGCCTGCAATGACATAAAGGGGAAAATTATGGTATAATCATTTATCTTTTTTATTATTGAGGTTGAAAATGGCACAACGCAGAGTTGTTGTAACAGGATTGGGTTGCGTTTCTTCAGTTGGAAACGATGTTAAAACTGCCTGGGAAAACGTTAAAAACGGTAAAAGTGGAATCACAAAAATCACACTTTTCGACGCTTCTCAACACCAGGTTCAGATTGCAGGCGAAGTTAAAGATTTTGATATAAACAATTACGGTGTAGACCGCAAGCTGGCTCGCAAAATGAGCCGTATGAGCAAGTTCCTTCTTGGAGCAAGTATCGAAGCAGCAAACGACGCAGGTCTTACTCCAGAAAATCTTAAAGATGAAAAAGCAGGAATTGTAACAGGCGTTGGAATTGGTCTTTCTGATGACCTTGAAACTGCTTATAAAAAATATCTTGATCCTGCAAGTGGTGTAAACCGCATTCCACCGCTCACAGCTCCTTTTGTTTTGAATAACGAAGCTTCTGCTGGCGTTGCAATGCACTTCCAGATTTTCGGACCTTCATGGACTCTTTCTACTGCATGTGCTTCAGGAACCGATTCTCTTGGTCTTTCTCTTGATATGATTCGCAGCGGCCGCCTCGACGTTTGTTTTGCCGGCGGTGTTGATGCAAATATTACTGGTTTTAATATCGGATGTTATCAGGCACTTTCGGCTTTGACTAACAAGTTTAACGACACTCCGGAAAAGGCAAGCCGTCCGTTCGATAAGAACCGCAGCGGCTTTGTAATGGCTGAAGGTTCAGCAGTTTTAATTCTTGAAGAGTATGAGCATGCTAAGGCTCGCGGTGCAAAGATTTATGCTGAAGTTGCTGGCTACGGTGCTTCTTCTGATGCTTACCATATTACCGCTCCTCGCGAGGATGGAAGCGGTGGTGCTCTTGCAATGAAGCGTGCTTTTGAAGATGCCGGCATGAAGCCATCTGATATTCAGTACTACAACGCACACGGAACTTCAACAAGTGCAAATGATACTGCTGAAACTGCTATGATTAAGAGCGTGTTCGGCGAAGATGCTAAGAAGCTTCACATCTCTTCTACTAAGAGTGAAATTGGTCACATGGTTGGTTCTGCAGGTTCTATTGAAGCAATTATGTGTATCAAGGCAATGGAAGATAATTTTGTTCCGCCTACAATCAACCTGGATGAGCCAGACTTAGAGCATGGTTGCGACCTGGACTACACTCCTAACAAAGGTGTGTCTTGCCAGATTAATGCAGCTGCCAGTTGTTCTCTCGGATTTGGCGGACATAACGGCTGTATTATTCTGAAAAAAATATAAAAAAAGCCCGGGTCACTCCCGAACATGACTGTAAAAGTCGTGCTCGGGAGTGACAAAAAATTATTTGACTTCTATCCAAAATATAAGACAATTATTAATACAAATATATTTTCGGATGGAGGTCAAAATGAAAGTATTTTCCAAGTTAAATCTACTTTTTATTTTCATTCTTTTTTCTTTCTTATTAATTTCTTGTAATGCAAATTCCAGATATAGTGTCGGCGATATTGTTCTGGATGACGGCACTGTTTTAGCTCCTTCGGATTTTGATGCTTATAAAGGTAATTCAAAACCGATGGCCGTAATTTTTTCTACAAGCGGCGGACATGAGGAAAAATCTTTCAGAGTATTAGGAGTTGGATTAAATCCTTCTGAGCCGCTTAAATTTACTCCTAAAACTTCAAAAGGATATATCACAAATATTCTTGCGAATCAAACTATTGTTGTTGCCCAGGAATATAGTATAGCTGAAGGCCAGTATAATAACGGCGGCTTTTTTGGTTTGATAGATGGTCGAAAATCCTGGAAGAATATTGGTCTTTATGATGATAATGCAAAAAAATCCTTTGCTGATTATCCGGCTTATGACTATGCAGTAAATTACGGAATAAATAATAATCTTAAAAAATACAAAAATGGCTGGTATCTTCCAACCGCTTGTGAAGCTTATGAACTTGCAGAAACTCTTGAGACTGTTCAGCCTTCAGTAAAAAAATGTGGAGCGGCAGAGTTGAAGTCAATTATCTGGACTTCTTCACAAAACTATGGCGCACAGGAAAATGAGTTTGTAGTTGATTTGCATGATGCAAGCGTGGACGTCGGGTTCAAAGAAATGGAATACCCTGTCTATAGTATTTATTGCTTTGCGGATTAAGGGAGGAGGAAGCTTATGAGAAAGCACTGTTTGTTTCTTTTCTTTGTGTCAGTTTTATTTTTTAGTTGTGATTTATGGGTTGGATTACCTGATCGTGATGATGATGTCTCTGCTCTTGCCTCTGTTAAAAGTATCCGTTCAATAATGAACCGTTCTGATGTAGAGAGAATGATGTTTATGGGCGGCTCAATGTTGTATAGCTCTAAAGATTCTAATGCAAATCAACTTGCAAAGGGTGTTATAGTTTCCGTTCGCATTGGTGAGGTTGAAAAGTATGATCTTGGAAATGGGGAATATGGATATAGAAATTCAAAACTCAACTACGAACTTGGTTTTATAGAGATAGATTCAATCTCCATATCAGGAATTACATTCAGCTATTACAAGTTTCCTGCTAATGGATCTGGTCATTATGTTTCTGCTGGTGTATTTACCCTTGAAGCTGGTGATACAGCAGATTTGAATGGAGATGGTTTTGCCGATATTAAATATTCAAAACCAGATGCGGGTCGTAATGGATATAAGGAAAATATGTGGCTTACTTTTTTAAGTGATGTTGAAAGAGCAAACTCTTCTACAATGTTCTCTGTTATCCCAATTCAGTATTCCAGAGGTGTATATCCAAATGGACTTCTTGGTATAAATCCAGATGGTCAGTTTATTATTAATAAGTATGACGTAGGTACTAACAACCGTTCGTTAGTATCAGATATTTCGTATGGAGATTATGTCCTTGATACAGAGGAGAATACTATAGCTAGATTTATTGGAGGAAATAGAAGTTCTCGTTCTGCAGCCCGAAGTATTATAGATGGTGAGTTGGAAGAAGTGGAACAGATTTCTTCTAATTCTACACCAGAGGAATTCGAATTTAAGGCAAATGAATTTACTGATGAGTTTAATATTAATACTCTGCTTTCTGTTATGCCTTCAAGTATTGTAAAGGAAAACTATTCTGGACGCAGTATTGCTGAAAATGTTGATTATTTGAATCGCTTGATTCGTGAATCATCTTTCCTTGAAAGGCTTGTAGCTGATAATTCTGGCCAGGCTGTAGATGAAATTCGTAATGAATTACTAGGAGCACCAATTGCGGGTGAGGTTGAAAGAGTTCTTTTTTGTCGGCATGCCTTGGCTCTTGTTTACCCAGACAGCTGTCCTGATGTGAATCTTTTTTCTCAGACTTTGAGTAATATAATTCCATGGCTTTACATTGATTTTGGAGATGTAATTCAGCAGGCTACTCAAGAAGATGAAGAAGCTGAAAGAACTGCCGCAAGATCTGTAGTAAGAAGCGTTTCGCCAGCCCCAGCGCCTGTTCCGGCACCAGTTCCAACTTCCGGCAGGCCAACAAATGGTGGCCTTAGTGATGGAAGAGAACAAGATTATGAAATAGGTGATTTGAACCTTCCATCCTGGTCAGATAATTTGGAAATCAGAAGCTATCAGAGAGAAGCTGCGCTAAAACATGCAAAAGAAAGAGAAACAAAAGTAGATTCTTACGTAGACTATGAGATAAAGCGAGATGCAATTGAGAAGTATTTCTCTCAGCTTTACAGTTATAATTTTGCACCATTGCTTGCAACCCTTACAGGACAGCAGTGGATTAAGGATATCGTTAAAAGCACAAAGACAGACTTAAGCATTGGAATTGGTGGTGGAATTAGTTTTGCAAATTCCAATCCTAGTGTAAATATTAAGATGGGAGTTTTGATTAAGTTTGAGCTTGAGAATAAAATTACTTTCAATGTTTCTTCAACATCCTTTTTTGCCGATAGTGCTCCGGAAAAGAAAAGCGTAAGAGAACTTCAGGAAAAGTTTAATAAGAAATTCCCAGACGGACATTACAGCACAGAAGAGGTAAAAGACTATCTTGATACAATGAGCAAGATGGACCTTAAGGATGAGCTTGGACTTGACAGCTGGGTATTTGATGCTTCTGATAAACTTCAAAAATCATCTTATAAAAATGGTATCAGGCCTTCAAAAGATGCTAAGGCTACTCACCAGCGTATACAGCCGGTTCCTGCATTGCCGCTTGTGCTTACCATTGATGCCCGTTTTGATATTTTGTTTAAGACTGCTGCCGTGGTTGAACTTGATAACCTTTCAGTATGTGGAATCTACATGACTGTGTTTGATTGTAAGGCTGGCATTAACTGGGGCTTTAGAAAGAAGTATTCAGGTATTCCAGATCCGACAACTTTCTATTGTAATACTTATGCATCAGCAGAAACTATCAGCGAGAATGCGGGCTTTGCGGGAATTACAAGTCGAGACCCTAAGCAGTTCAAGATTGGTGGAGGCGTAAAGTTTACAATTGTACCAACAGCTGAGTTCCGTTTGGGAGGCGGAATCGGTTATGACGTTCTTGGTGCAGGGGCTGATGTTACTTTAGGTGGAAAAGTTGATTTCTTTGCTCCTCTTAGTGCTTATTTAGGATTGGCTTATACATTACTTCTGGATCCGGTAATCATTCTTGATATGGATATGGATGCAGGCTTCAGTTACAGTGGGGACGTTCAGTTCTGTCTGGATCCGCCGCTGCTTTCAAAGAAGTACTGGAATTATGATATTCCAGGATTAAAAGACCAGAAGGTATGGCAGATTTTCCGATTAAGGCTTGAGAATGGTGAAATTGTAAAGAGTGAAGGACCGAAACTGAAGGGGTGACAGGGCATCCTTGTTTTAAATGACATTTTTTGATAAAATGTAATAATAAACTTGGAAAAAGGTCGACCGCCTGCTACACATTGTCGCCTGCGGCCGGCACAGGAGATATTTTTATGATTATAAAACCAATGGTTCGTTCAAACATGTGTCTTAACGCTCATCCTCTTGGATGCGCTAAGGAAGTTGAAAATCAGATTGCTTATGTAAAAGCACAGAAAGCAAAGCGCGGAACAAAGAACTTGAAAGAGGGCGGAAAGGGGCCGAAATTTGTTCTTGTTCTCGGCTGTTCTACAGGTTACGGACTTGCTTCACGCATTTCTGCAGCTTTTGAATATGGTGCAGACACAATCGGTGTTTCTTTTGAAAAGGCCGGAACAGAAACTAAGGGTGGTACTCCAGGCTGGTATAACAACCTCGCATTTGACCGCGCTGCTAAGGCAGAAGGCTTGTTCACAGAAACTTTCTCTGCAGATGCTTTCAGTCACGAAACACGCAAAATGATTATTGATGAAGCAAAGAAGGCTGGAAAGAAGTTCGACCTTATCGTTTACTCACTTGCTTCTCCTGTTCGCTCTGACCCGGATAAGATTGACCCTAACAGCGAAACTGGTGCTCACGTACTTTATAAATCAGTTATTAAGCCTATTGGTAAAACATACGCAGGTCTTGGAATTGATATTCTTACAGACACTCTCAAGGAGTCTGCTGCAGAACCTGCAAATGAAGAAGAAATTGCAAACACTGTAAAGGTAATGGGTGGTGAAGACTGGCAGCTTTGGATTGACCAGCTTTCTGCTGCAGGCGTTCTTGCTGAAGGTTGCCGTACAGTTGCTTATTCGTACATCGGACCAGAGTTGAGCCATGCTATTTACCGCGACGGTACTATTGGACAGGCTAAAAAGCACCTTGAAGCTACAGCACATGCACTTAACGAAAAACTCGCTAAGGAACTCGGTGGTGCTGCTTACGTTTCAGTAAACAAGGGACTTGTAACACGTTCTTCTGCTGTTATCCCTATCATTTCACTTTATCTTTCTATCCTCTTCAAGGTTATGAAGGAAAAGGGAACTCACGAAGGCTGTATCGAACAGATGGAACGCCTTTTCGCTGAGCGCCTTTACACTGGTGATAACAATGCTGCAGGCAAGGTTCCTGTTGATGAAGAAAACCGCATCCGCGTTGATGACTGGGAAATGCAGGCAGATGTTCAGGCTGAAGTTGATAAGCTTATGGCTAAGGTAAACAACGACAACATCAAGGAAATCTGCGACCTCGCAGGTTACAAGCACGACTTCTACGCAACAAACGGTTTCGATGTAGAAGGAATTGACTACACAGCTGATGTTGCAAGAATGGACCAGATTTAATAGATGCTGAAACAAGTTCAGCATGACGTTGCCTTATTAGGATGACGTAAAAAAGCCGCATTTCGCAAAAAACGAATGCGGCTTTTATTTTTCAGTTAATAATTTCTTATATTACTATTATTTTTGATAAACTCGTACATAATCAATTGTCATTGTAGATTCTGTCCAGTTACCAATTGTACCACCAAGATTTCCGCCAACTGCAAGGTTTATAATAATGTAGAATGATTCATCGTATGGCCAGGCAGACTTACTATTATTAGAAGGTGTATAAGTTGCATCACTATCATAAGCGTTCTTTCCTAAAGTCCAATACGCAGGTTCGCCGTCATAATACCAGGTTATAGAATTTTCATCCCATTTAACTGCGTATGTATGCCATTCTCCAGCAATATCATCTAAAACAGTACCAGCTGTATAAATTGGATTTCCACCACTACCGGCTTCACAATGTAAAGTTCCATAAACTTTATCAACACCCCAAATAGAAGTAGAACTTTCCATAATGTCTATTTCACCACTCAAAGGCCAGCCTTGACCGTTATAAATATCATTATCAAGCATCCAGAAAGCAGGCCATACTCCACGTTCTACAGGAATTTTTGCACGCATTTCTATATAACCATGTTCCCACTGTCTTCCAGGAACATTTCTTGTTACAATACGGCCACTAGTATGTGTTGCATTATTGTCTGGACCAGTTTCTTTAATAGCTCTGATCTTTAATGTACCATTAGAAACCCAGGTATTATCTTTGTCATTATCACTATACCACTGAGTTTCACCGTTACCCCAGGCCCAGTTATTAGGATTTGTACCATCAGAATTATTTGACTGACCTCTACCTATATCGTAGCCCCAGTTAGAGCTTAATGGTGTACCATCTGAATCACGCTCAGCATCTGTAAAATCATCCGCCCAAACAAGTGTATAATCTTCTAAGCCTGTAATATTAAGTGGAGTTCCAATTGCTTTTTTTGGTTCAGCACCAGCAGAGGCAGTTTCGTCATTCCAGGCTTCAGGTTCTTCCCCTGCAGGTATAATATAGATGTGATCTATATAGAAAATCTGATTTGACTCTGAAGAAAAGGCTATGCTGCTCATAGAAGTTTCACCTGTCATAATTTTGAAAACTGAATACCAGTCCCATGAACCTGGCCACTTAACTGTCTGAGAAATATCTCCACCTTCTCCTGGATGATATGCAAACTTAAAATTATTATTTGCGTATACACTTAAATAAATAATTGAAGAACGTGGAAAATCAAATGTTTGTGTTAAATTGCCCACAAATGCTCTAGCGTCACCAGTGCCTAATTCATATTTTTTAACAGTTTTTCCATCAACAGTTACATTTGTTAATGTTGCATTTCCCCATGTGGATCTATTATCAATCTTATCTATTCCTTTCTCAGAATCAAAAATTATTAATGCATTATCTGGAATAGTAACTGTTTTACGAGTTGCTGGAACAGCTGGATTACTGGTTGGATTTGTACTACTAGAAGCTACAGGAGATGCTGAATCATCAGTTATAACCCCTTCCTCAGAACTACTAGCAGCTGTAACTGTAATGGTCTTACTCTTACTCTTTTTGCCAGCTTTAGCTGTAATTGTTACGTTACCGGTTTTTACACCAGTTACAATACCTTCATTACTTACTGTAGCAATCTTTGTGTTATTAGAAGACCAGGTAACTATTGCAGTAGAAGGAGTTACATTAGCTGTTAAAGTAATTGTACCGCCTACTGTTATTTCAGAAGCACCAGAAATAGATAAACTTGTTACCACAACTTCTGTGTCAGAAGGTTCTGTTTTAGGATCATCATTATTGCCATTGTTAGGGTTATCATTGTTTTCTGAATTTATTTCATCTGTAGTAGTCCATGAGATATCACAAGAAATGTTTGTGAAAGAAATCAAAAGAGATGCAAAAATTAAAGTGAATAGTAATTTAAATTTTTTCAAAGTTTTATCCTCCAGTTTCATGACTGTAGTATAAACAGGGTGTTATAGATAGAAAAGTTTGATAATTTTCTAAATGGTGCAGAAATTTCGGTTATGGCGCATTATCTTTAGAATAAGTGTTATTGTCACATTTCTCGTTTTTTGATAATATCAATAAAAATTAATGGGAGTATCCAATGCTTACTGGTCGTCATTTAATTCAGCCGGATGATCTTACGGTTGCTGAAATCGAGGAAATTTGTTCTTTGGCTGAACAGATTATTGTTGATCCTAAATCATTTCAAGATGTGTGTCGCGGGAAAATTCTTGCGACACTTTTTTTTGAGCCGAGTACTAGAACTCGACTTTCTTTCGAAGCTGCGATGCTCCGTTTGGGTGGATCTGTAGAAGGATTTTCTGATGCAGATAACACTTCTTCTGTAAAGGGCGAAACACTCGCCGATACAATCCGTGTAGTTTCAAGCTACGCCGATGTAATTGCAATGCGAACTCCAAAAGAGGGTGCCGCACTGCTTGCAAGCAAATATTCTGCCTGCCCGATTATCAATGCTGGGGACGGTGGTCACTATCACCCAACCCAGACTCTTACCGATTTGGTAACTATCCGCCAGCTTTTGGGTGGTCTTGAAAATCATACTGTTGGATTCTGCGGCGACCTTAAGTTTGGTCGTACAGTTCACTCACTTGCCGAAGCACTTCGCCACTTTAAGGGCAACCGCTTTATCTTTATCAGTCCTAAAGAGCTTTCTGTTCCAGATTATCTGATTACAAATGTGCTTGAGCCTGCCGGAATTAAATATGATATCGTAGAAAGTCTTGATGCTGTAATTGATCAGCTCGACATTCTTTATATGACTCGTGTTCAGAAGGAACGCTTCTTCAACGAGCAGGATTATATCCGCCTTAAGGACAGCTACATTCTCGATACAGAAAAGATGAAGCTTGCCCGCAAGAATATGATTGTTCTGCACCCGCTTCCTCGTGTAAACGAAATTACTCCTGAGGTTGATAATGACCCTAGAGCCGCTTACTTTAAGCAGGTTAAGTATGGTATGTATGCACGTATGGCTTTGATTGCAAAAATCACCGGTGCAATTGACTAGGAGGGGAAAATGTTAAACGTAAATACAATTAAAAACGGACTTGTAATAGATCATATTCGTGCCGGCTCTGGCTGGGAAATCTACCAGTGGCTTGGTCTGGACAAAGCACCTTTTACTTCCTGCCTGATTCAGAATGTTTCTTCTGAAAAGTCTGGAAAAAAGGATATCATCAAAATCGATAATATCATCAATATTGATTATTCGGTGCTTGGTTTTATTGATCCTTCAATCTGCGTAAATGTAATTGAAAACGAGAAGATTGTCCGCAAAATCAACATGGAACTTCCTAGCCGCGTACAGGGAGTTTTCAAATGCAAGAACCCTCGCTGCATTACTCAGACTGAACATTACGTAAAACCAACCTTCCTTCTTACAGATAAATCAAAGGGCGTTTACCGCTGCGAATACTGCGACACACTTTACCTTGCAGGAAGCGAGAATAAATAGGGATTTGAATTATGAGCAGAGTTGTTTTGATTTTTAATGCGCGTCTTTTGGACGAAAGTATGGATACTCCGGGGGCAGTTCTGGTTGCTGACGGAAAGATTCGCTCGGTGTTTCAGGGGTATTATACTAATTCTGAGACGCTTGAAAAAATGGCTCGCTCGGTTCTGGCGGAGGATGGACTTGAAGAAAAGACTCCGATTGAACTGCACAACGCGCACGGACTTACTCTGACTCCTGCTTTTATTGATATGCATGTGCATCTGCGATATCCGGGACAAACTCAAAAAGAAGATTTGAGTTCCGGACTTCACGCAGCGGCAGCCGGTGGTTACGGCACAATTGTTGCAATGCCTAATACAAATCCTGTTGTTTCTTCTATTGAAATGGCAATGAAAATTGAGCGCGAGGCTGCAGCTATCGGGCTTACTCATCTGTTCCAGACAGTGAGTCTCACAAAAGATTTTGAAGGTACAGATACTTCTCATCTTGATTTCGTAGAAAAAAAATATGTTCCGGTTGTCAGTGAAGATGGCCGCGATGTTCCTACCTCTGGCATTATGCTTGAAGCAATGACCAAGGCTGGCGAAAAGGGGCTGATTGTAAGCTGCCACAGTGAGGATATGACGCTCGGCCCGTTGGCGAAGCCTTTCCGCGGAGAAGCCCTTGAGATTATGAAAAACATTGGCCTTTCTGCATGGGGCACAGGTGATGATGATTTTGATGCTGATGATGAAGAGAACGCTGAGGCACTGGATCGCATTGACCTTGCTTTGACTAAGGCGAACGAGATATTGGCTCTTGCCGAGGATGTGGCTACGGTGCGTAACATCATGCTTGCGAAAGAAGCTGATTGCCATGTTCACATTGCTCACGTTAGTACTGCGGTTTCGATTAATGCTGTACGCGATGCGAAGAATGAACTTTATGATGAGGAAATGGATTATAACGCGGACGAAGCCGATGCTGCTTATCAGGCTTTTGAAGACGGCGAAAAGTTTGCTCCAACCGAAAGAGCTGAAAAAGGCTTTTCTGTTTCCTGTGAAGTAACACCTCATCATCTGGCTCTTTGTGGAACTGACGAGCCTTATATCAGAGCATTGGTTAATCCGCCGCTGCGCAGTGAAGATGACCGTGTGGCTCTTCTTGAAGCCCTCCGTGATGGAACTGTTGATGTAATTTCTACAGACCACGCTCCTCATACTCTGGATGATAAGGCAGCAGGTGCTCCCGGTTTTACTGGTCTTGAAACAGCCTATGCAGTTTGTAATTCCGTTCTTGTAAAAGATAATCAGTTTAATCCTCGTCGCTTGAGTCAGCTGATGTCGGCTGCTCCGGCACGTCTGCTTGGACTTCATAAAGGTCTTTTGAAAGCCGGTTATGATGCAGATCTTACAATGCTTGACCCGGACGAAGAATGGGTAGTAGACAGCTCAAAGTTCTACAGCAAAGGTAAGGCAACTCCGTTTGAAGGCCGCACAGTTACTGGTCGTGTAAAGTTCCTGTTTATTGACGGCCGCCTGGTATTTGAAAGCTAGAATGAAAAAACTTCAGTTTGGAATGCCAACTCTTATAGAAAATCATTCTCTGGAAGAAAACATTGCTTTGTGCCAGCGGCTGGGGCTGAATTTTATTGAACTGAATATGAACTTTCCCGAATATCAGTTGGATAAACTTGAAGAAGCTGATGGAGAAGTTTTTATAAAGGCTGCAGAACAGGCCGGAATTTATTATACAATTCACCTGGACGAAAATCTTAATATTGCTGATTTTAACCCGCTTGTGACAAATGCATATCTGGAAACAGTTTGCCGTACGATAGAGGTTGCAAAAAAGCTATTGCCTCTGCGCGACTGTTTTGGAGATGCATCACAGCCACTTACGCTGAACATGCACATGAATCACGGAATTTTTATTACACTCCCGGATAGAAAAGTTCAGATGTATGAGCGTGATTTTGATACGTACATCAAATCCTTTGCAGAGTTTAAGACACTTTGCGAAAAATGGATTGGCAACAGCGATATCAAAATTGTAGTTGAAAATACAGACGGCTTCCGTGATTACGAAAAACGTGCGATAGAACTTTTGCTGCAAAGTCCTGTTTTTGCACTCACCTGGGATATTGGCCATTCAAAGGCAACCGGCGAAAAGGATGTGCCGTTTATTCTTGAACATCAGAATCAGCTGATTCATTTTCATATTCATGATGGAAAAGAAAATCCGCCGAAAAACCATCTCGCTCTTGGCGATGGTGAAATTGATTTACGCGACCGTCTTAAACTTGCCGAAATCCGCAACGCCCGCTGTGTCCTCGAAACAAAAACTGTTGCGGCGCTGGAAAAGTCTGTTAGTAGACTTGAAATGTATTTGTAAATCTTCATTTTTACTTCAAAACTTTAATAAAAATTAACGAGAATTCGGGGGAATTCGGCGTTTACTACTTTTCATAGAAACGCGGTTTGTGGTATATTTATACCTTGGAAATGCATAATTATGCAGAATGATGTCTAAATGCAGATTTTGTGTTTGCCGAGGAGTAAATAGAAATGAAAAATGCTTACGTAAACCGTGTATGGGAAGAAGTAAAAGCAAAGAACGCTAACGAACCTGAATTCCTTCAGGCAGTTGAGGAAGTTTTGACAACTCTCGATCCAGTAGTTGCAAAAATGCCAGAGCTTGAGCCAAACGCAATTCTCGAAAGACTTGTAGAGCCAGAGCGCGTTATTCAGTTCAGAGTACCTTGGATGGACGACAAAGGTAAGTATCACGTAAACCGTGGTTTCCGCGTACAGTACAACAGTGCAATTGGACCTTACAAAGGAGGTCTCCGCTTCTCTAAGGAAGTAAACCTTTCTGTACTTAAGTTCCTTGGATTTGAACAGGTCCTTAAGAACTCTCTTACAACTCTCCCAATGGGTGGTGGAAAGGGTGGTTCTGACTTCGATCCACATGGAAAATCAGATAAAGAAGTTATGCGTTTCTGTCAGTCATTCATGACTGAGCTTTATCGCCACATTGGTGCTGATACAGACGTTCCAGCTGGTGATAAGAACGTTGGTGGTCGCGAAATTGGTTACCTCTTTGGTCAGTACAAGAGAATCCGCGACGAGTACACTGGAGTTCTCACAGGTAAGGGACTTACATTCGGTGGTTCTTTGATTCGTACAGAAGCTACTGGTTATGGTCTTATCTACTTCGCTCAGGAAATGCTCAAGAAAGTTGGAGACAACTTCGAAGGTAAGGTATGTTCAGTTTCTGGTTCAGGAAACGTTGCTACTTATGCTGCTCAGAAGCTTATTCAGCTTGGTGCTAAGGTTGTTACACTTTCTGACTCTGACGGATATATCTACGATGAAGAAGGTATTACACAGAAGAAGCTCGACTGGGTTAAGAAGCTCAAGGGTGAAAAACGCGGTCGTATTTCTGAATATGTTAAGAAGTTCCCTAACGCAAAATACTTTGCTGGAAAGAAGGTTTGGGAAGTTAAAGTTGACTGTGCATTCCCATGTGCTACACAGAACGAATTGCTCGGTGAAGATGCAGAAAAGCTCTTGAAGAACGGTGTAAAGCTTGTTGCTGAAGGTGCTAACATGCCATCTAACATCGACGCTGTAAATAAATTCCTCGCTGCAAAGATTCTCTATGCTCCAGGAAAGGCTTCAAATGCCGGTGGTGTTGCGACATCTGGTCTTGAAATGTCTCAGAACTCAGAACGCCTTTCATGGTCTGCAGAAGAAGTTGATGAAAAGCTTCACCAGATTATGATCAACATCCATAACAACGCTTATGATACAGCTGTTAAGTTTGGTGCTAAAGACGGCAACTGGGTTAACTACGTCGCTGGCGCTAACATTGCAGGTTTCGTTAAGGTTGCTAATGCAATGGTTGCTCAGGGATTGGTATAAGCCTAAAATCGAAAATCCGTTAAAAAACGAGCCGCCAGGGTCGTTTTAGGATTATCGAAAGAATGGCTCAGAGGCAAGCTGTGCTTGCCGACCATCTTATGAATAATAAAAGGCTGTCTTCGGACAGCCTTTTGTATTTTACTTGAAATGTTCGTTTTACAAAATCTTAAACGCCATGTACAAACAGTAATTCAGATGCAGCTTATACGGGAAATAGAAAAGATAATTTTTTGACAGTTTGATGTCGCTGAGTTTTATGTTATCGATGTAGCCGCAGGCTCTGATTTTTTTAATTGCATTTCTGGCCTGCTTGTAGCCGGCTGATTTTGCGCAGCGGCGGAAGGCAATACGAAGGTTTTCAAATGCCAGAAGTTCAAACTGTTTTGGATTATGTTGAGAAAGATTTTCGTTTGTCAGCTTTTTCAGGATTTCAAGTGAGTAAAGGTAGCGTTCAAAAAGTTCTTTTGAATAGCCTTTTGTAATAGATTTTTCCTGAAGAATATAATTGTAGAAACTGATGTTTTCGATATAGAAAGATTCTGCGTTAAGAATTGCAAGAGTTGTAAAAACATTGTCTTCTATCTGATAGCAGTTTTCGTCGAGCTTATCTACAAAACGATCTATAAGTTCCTTTTTGTAGATTTTGTTCCAGCGGTAAACAAGAACTTTATAATATGCGGCTGGATCAAAAATATTAAACAGACAATGTGGAAGTATTTCTTCGCGGATTCTCTGCTTATCATAAAAACCAGTTTCTGCAGAGTTTAAAACCAGTTCATTATTTGTCTGAGAACAGATTGTGCAGCCATAAGAAATAAAGTCGCAGTTATATTTTTCTATGATTTCAATTCCGTGTGAAAGATAATCCTGTTTGTATGTATCATCTGCATCGCAGAAAGCAATGTAATCTCCCTGCGCATTTTTGATTCCCATCTTATAAGCAGAAACTACACCGCCATTTTCTTTATCAAAAACTCTTACGCGGCCTGGATTGTTCTGTTCAATTATTCTGCAGACTTCCAGAGAGTTATCCGGACTTCCATCATTTACAAGAATAATCTCTAAATCTTTGTAGGACTGAGAAAGAATTGAACTAACCGTATTTTCAAGTGTTTCTGCTGCTCTGTATACTGGAATGATAATAGAGACTTTCTTCATATAAAACATTATAATAAAAGTTATGGGAAAGTACAATTTTATTTTTATTAACGGAAAATTTCTTGAACAGAAACTCACTGGTGTTCAGCGTTTTGCATATGAAACAGTAAAAAATATTGATACATTAATTGATGATGGAGCAGCATTTTCAGAATTAAAAGATAAAGTTTTTTTGTGTGTTCCATCTGATGTTGATGAATCAAAACTTGATTTCCTTAAGAATATAAAAATCAGAAAAGCAAAAAAAGGAACCGGTATTTTCTGGGAGCAGACATATTTTGCAAATGATATCAGAAAGAATAAGGCACTTGGACTGCATCTTTGTAACACAGTTCCGTTCCTTCAGAAGAAGGGTATTGTATGCCTTCATGACATCACTTATACAATCCATCCGGAATTTGTAACAACTGGAAAGCATCAGCTGATGAGACTCTGGCACATTGTTCAGGATAAGGTATGTGCTAAAAAAACTCTTGCGATTCTTACTGTAAGTGAAAACAGCCGTAATGAGATTTGTGATTGTTTTAAAATTCCGCAAAGTCGTGTAGATGTTGTTTACAATGGATGGCAGCATTTTTCAACTGAAATTGCAGAAGGTACAACTCTTTCAAAATGGCCGGAACTTGTGGAAGGTAAATTCTTTTACAGTATGTCGAGCCTTGCAAAAAATAAAAACTTTAACTGGATTATCGAAACAGCAAAACGCTATCCTGAATATACTTTTGCAGTTGCCGGTAAAATGGATTTGAAAAAATATGGCGACACACTTTCTGCTGGCAGTGAACTGAAAAATCTTCATTACCTTGGTTATGTTTCTGATGATGAAGCAAAACTCTTGATGAAGAATTGTCGAGCATTTATTTTCCCTTCTGTTTTTGAAGGCTTTGGTATTCCACCGCTTGAGGCACTTGCAATGGGTACTAAGGTTATCTGTGCGAAGGCAAGCTGTCTGCCAGAGATTTTTGGAGATTCTGTTTATTATATTGATCCATATAATTATGATGTTGATTTTGAAACCTTGCTTTCTGGTAAAGTCAGTCCTGCTTCTGAGGTACTTGAAAAATACAGCTGGGAAAAGACTGCTTCGAAGACACTTGAAGTAGTAAAAAGATTTTTTTAATAAGGATTTTAAGATGGCAGATGATATTATTAAAGTTGCCTGCATCATGGGAAAATGGCATGGTGGTGGAGTAGAGTCTGTTGTAATGAATTATTATCGCAACATCGACAGAACTAAAATCCAGTTCGATTTTTTTTGCGATGCCGATTCTACCAGAATCCCGTATGATGAAATCGAAAAACTTAATGGACGCGTAATTGTAATTCCGCCTTATCAGAAAATGCCGAAATATTATAAAACTCTGGTACAGGAATTTAAGCAGGGTGGATATAAAATTGTTCATTCTCATATAAATGCAATGTCATTCTTTTCTCTTGCTGCAGCAAAAAAAGCAGGAGTTCCTGTAAGAATTGCACATTCACATTCAACAAGTAGTCCTCATGAGTGGAAGAAAAATATTATCAAAAATCTTTTAAGGCCTCTTTCCAAAATTAATGCAACACATTATTTTGCCTGTTCAGAAGTTGCTGCAAAATGGCTTTTTGGAGAACGAACCTTCCGCAGTAATAAAATTACTTTGCTTCATAATGCAATTGATTTGAGCAGATTTTCATTTAATGAAAAAAATCGTGAAGAGATTCGTAACGAGTTTAAGATTGAAAAGGACACTGTGGTATTAGGCCATATCGGAAGATTTATGCCGCAGAAAAATCATGAGTTTCTGATTGATATTTTTAATGAATATCATAAGTTGAATAAAAACTCTGTTTTGTTTCTGGCGGGAGCCGGGCCGCTTGAAGAAGCAGTTCGTGAAAAAGTCTCAGCTCTTGGTTTGTCTGAATCGGTGATTTTTGCCGGACAGAGAAAAGATGCAGATAAACTGTATATGGCTTTTGATGTTTTTCTGCTGCCGAGCCTTTACGAAGGACTTGCCGTTGTTGCAGTAGAAGCTCAGGCTTCTGGTGTACCTGTATTTGCTTCGGATCAGGTTTCACCGGAAACAGATCTTACAGAAACTTTGAAAATGCTTCCTTTGGAAAAGCCTGAACATTGGGCAGAACAGATTAATAATTGTCTGACTAATGAAAAACTTTCCAGAACTTCTGCAAGTGAGTCGAATGCCGCCAAGCTTAGAAGCCGAGGCTATGACATAGCTCTCGAAGGTTCTAAACTTGCAGAAATGTATAAAGCGTTTTATAACCTTTAATCTTTACGCTGTCGTAGACTTTGCTCGGTGAAGCCTGCGGCGGTCAGTTTATTTTGAGTGTCGGTCACTTTGCTGGCTGGCACTTTTTTTATAGCTACGCGGGTAATGCCCTGGCTGGCGGAAGTCTGAAGCACGATGTCTTTGAAACCTGCCTTGGAAAGTTTTCGGGCAAAGGCTTTTGCATTTTCTTTGGAACTGAAAGCGCCGAGTTGGATGTCCCAGTAAGTGCCGGGGGCGAGGTTGGCGGGCTTTTTGGAGGTGGTTGAGGTCTTTGAGTTGTTCGAGGTCGCTGAGTTACCGCCATTAAGTTTTGCCATTATCTTACTTGCCGAGGCGGCGGTCTGCTGACTCAGTTTTGTGTTCGGGCCCTTTTTTACAATTTCCAGTTTTACCTTTGTTGTACCGGTTCCAATCATTCCAAGTTTTATGGCGGCTGCCTTTGACAGATCTATTTCGCGGCTGGCTACAAACGGGCCGCGGTCGTTTACGCGCACTTCGCAGGTTTTTCCGTTTGCAAGATTTGTTACTTTGAGAATTGTATTAAAGGGAAGTGATTTGTGAGCACAGGTGTAGTCGTTCATGTTAAAGCGCTCGCCGTTAGAGGTTCGTTTGCCGTGGAAGTCCTCAGCGTAATATGAAGCGGTTACGCCGGTCTTATAGACTTCGGAAAATACTGGGGCGAGAAGGAGTATTGCGATAATCAAAAAGAAAGTACGTTTCATATTTTGATTATCGGTAATTTGTGAGATTTGCGTTAATCCAGTGCCTGCAGCTCTATCGCGATTTCTTCCATCTCGCGGTCGGTCATGGCGATGGTTTCGGCAACACGGAAAAGCTCGCGGCGGATGCTGTCTGGAACTTCGGCGTCGTTTTTGTAATGAAGCTGATGCTCAAGGCTTGCCCAGAAATCCATCGCAATTGTACGCAGCTGAATTTCAACGCGTACGTGGTGCTCTGTCTTTGAAAGGTAAACCGGAATCTCCATCACAAGGTGAAGGCTTCTGTAGCCGGACTCTTTCGGATTTTCAATATAATCATTCTGAACAATCAGTTTAAGGTCAGGCTGTTTAAGAAGCATATCACGAACAGTGTAGATGTCGGAAATGTAAGGACAGATAACGCGAACACCAGCAATGTCGTTGAGGTTTTTCATCATTGACTCAAAACTCACTTCATAGCCTTTTTTTTCGAGTTTTTTTGCAATGCTCTCCGGACTCTTCAGTCGGCTCTTTACCGTGCTTATAGGGTTTCGTGTTCTGTTTACACTGCTTTCTTTATTCAGAATATCAAGCTTAGTTTCTATCTGTTTAATTGCGCTTTCATAAATCATCATAATCTGCTGAAACTGAAAGGCCATCTTATAAAAATCGCCAGAAACAGCCATGTTATTCATTAGGGAAGGAGGCAGCGTAGAGGCTTCTTCAATAATACTGTCTTCTAAAATTTCATCGCTCATAATTTTGTCAAAATCTCATTACCGGATATGCCGGCTAATTTAGTATCTATATATATAATATACTAAAAGTCAAAAGGTTTCGGCAAATTAAAAATCTCTTATAATATAGAAACAAGTGTAATCCTGAGGTATAATCTCACAATGCTTCAAAAAAAATACGCTATAGGACGGAACTTTGGGCCGGCTTCTTTTTACGCACAGGCTCTCAAAATTGCCATTCCTGTTATGGCCCAGATGCTTATTCAGAATCTGGTTTCGCTGATTGATAATTTTATGGTGGCCGGACTTGGCGATGTGAAAATGTCCGGTGTAAATATCTGCGGGCAGATTATTTTTGTCTTCATGGTTTTTATGAATACAATCTGCATGGCCGGCGGAATCTTCATGACTCAGTTTTCCGGCGCAAAAGATAAAGAGGGAATGAAGCAGTCCTTCTGCTTCAAGCTCTGGATGGGGCTTTTTGTTGTTGCTGTATTTTCTGTGTCCTGTTTTCTGCTGCCCCGTCAGATTTTAAGCTTCATGGTTCGAGGCAATTCTCAGGCAGTTTTGATTCTAGACCAGGGCGTTCAGTACATGAGAATCATGGGCTTTATGGGAATTCCCTGGATGCTCTCTGCAATGATTTCTTCTTCTTTGCGCGAGATTGGTAAGGTAAAGGTTCCGCTTGTAATTTCGATTATTGCAACCTGTGTAAATACTGTCTGTAACTGGATTTTGATTTACGGAAATCTTGGAGTGCCAAGACTCGAGGTGCGCGGTGCTGCCATTGCAACGGTAATTGCCCGTACTGTTGAAGCTCTGATTTTTATCGGCTACATGATTAAGCAGAAGCCTGATTTTGCGATTAAGTTTTTTGATGTTTTTCGCATAAACTTTGCTCTCTTTTGCGAGATTCTTAAAAAGGCCTGGATGATTATGCTTTCTGAAATGGTCTGGGCTATGGCAGAAACAATTACGACTGCTCTTTACAATGGCCGCGGTGGTGCCGACGTAGTTTCGGGAATGTCTTCCAGCTTTGCTATTTCCAATCTCTTCTTTGTTGCCTTCAATGGAATTATAACGGCGACGGGTGTAATCATAGGAAAGGATTTGGGAAGGGGAGAACTGGATCAGGCCCGACAGGAAAAGGTCTGGCTTTTGAATGGGTCTAAAATCTTTGGCCTCTTTTTTACCGGTATCGGCTTTTTGTGTCTGCTCCTGGTTCCTGTGGTTTTCAGAAATCTCAGTGCCAGCTCTCAGCATATCTGTCGTCAGATGGTTTTAGTGATGGCTATTTACATGCCGATCTGGGTTTACATAAACTGTCAGTTTGCTGTAAGCCGGGCCGGTGGCGATACCGTGATGGGAATGGTGGTTGATGGAATCGGAAATTTTGGCATTGTAATTCCGGGGATTTTCCTGCTTGCAAATTTTACGGGGATTGGGCCGGTTGCCATGTATGCCATCATCAAGTTTGTTGAAGTTCCAAAAATCATGATTGCTCACTTCTGGCTTAAAAAAGAAAAGTGGCTTGTAAATCTTGCTCAGAAAGAAAATGAAGGTGAAGAAAAATGAAAAAGCTTTTTGAAGGGATGAAAAATTTTATTAAGAGAGAGCCTGTGCTTTTTGCGGCTCTGCTGCTGGCTGTGCTTGCGGTGTGCCTGATCCGGCCTGGTGTAGAGCTTTGCCTTCAGGCAATTGATTTTCGAACACTGGCAATTCTTTTTTCTCTGATGATTGTTATCAAGGCTTTTCAGAGTCAGAACTTTCTCGATTTTATTGCGGCAAGATTGCTGAGACTTTGCAAGACGAGAAGGGCGCTTTATTTTTTGCTTACTTATCTTGTATTTTTCTCTTCCATGTTTGTAACAAATGATGTTGCTCTTTTGACTTTTGTGCCGATTACACTCTTGATTTTCAGACGGATTGAACTTCCGGCTCTTCACATTGTTGTGCTGGAAACTCTGGCGGCAAATCTTGGTTCCTGCATCACGCCGATGGGAAATCCGCAGAATCTTTATCTTTTTTCTTACTATGGTTTTAGCGCGCTTGAGTTCTTTGCGCTCACTGCAAAGATTGCACTGCCGTCGCTTTTTATTCTTGCAGTGATAATTATTTTCCTGACCCGCAGAAAGCTTGCAGAACACGGCGGAATGAAAGAGCCACATGAGCTAAGTGGAAATGTTTTACAGACTCAGGTTGTCCGCCTCAAGGCTGATTTTCGTACAGCCCTTTATTTTGCTGATTTTGTAATCTGCCTGCTTACAGTTTTTCATGTAGTGAATTATCTGATTATGTTAGCGGTAACAGTTGTGATAATGGCAATCTGCAACTGGCGTCTTTTCAAAAAGGTTGATTACAGTCTGCTCCTTACTTTTGTGGGCTTTTTTATTTTTACAAAAAGTCTTTCAAAGGTTCCAGCCTTTACTGATTTTGTAAATTCACTTTTATCGTCATCGCTTAAAACTTACCTGACCGGAATTGCTGCCAGCCAGATAATAAGCAACGTTCCAGCCGCCCTGCTTCTCAGTGGCTTTACAGAAAACGGCGCAATGCTGCTGCTGGCAGTAAATGTGGGCGGCCTGGGCACTCTCATCGCCAGCATGGCAAGTGTGATTTCCTTTAAGTTGTATAAGTCCTCGCTGGTTGAGCCTGTCGAAACCAGTCACGATAATTACTTTGCAGTGTTTACAGCTTATAATGTCGTACTTCTGCTGATTCTTGGTTTTGTGGTTTATCTTATTTAAACCTGAACCACTTAAAATCAAAGTTACTTCCCGGCAAAAATACGAAGCTGATTTTCTGCAGGCCTTTCACTGGTGTCAGCTGGAAGGTCTTTTCTTCGTAGTTGTCTGTGTGTGGGAATTCGATTACCTGAGTTGTAGAACTTCCATCAGCGGCAAAGAACTTAATGTTGATTGTATTGTTCTCTGTGTTTGACTTTCCGCAGATTGTGAGTTTTGTTGTAGTGGTGTCGCCAAAATCCATATTCGTAAAATCAAGGTTAACATTGTTACCGATTTTCTCTACAGCAGTGTCTGTCTTTGTGAAAGAGTCGCCGGCGATTAAGTCTGCATCGAGGGCTGCGAGTTTTGCAAAAGCTTTAGGCGACTTTTCAAAATAGAAACCGTGCAGGTAGAGGTCATGCGTAAATGCAATTGTGATTGTATGAACTCCAAAGAGACGGCGGTCTAATGTAAACACATTTTCAGAATAAGTGTTGTAAATTGATTCGTGCTTGTAAGTGAAGCGGCCGAGGAGTTTTGAGTTGCCGGGGTTTGTGCCGGTGCCGTCCCAGATTTCGATAGGGAACTCGGTTGAGAAACTGAAGATTGGAAGATGGATTGTGTCTGCTCCGTCGGCTCCAAAATCAACCTTATCAAAGCTTACCCAGGTTGCGCCGCACTTGCGGTTTGAGATTCCGCTTTCAAGCGACATCTCTGGTTTTTGTTTGTCGTTTGTGGCATCGTAGCTGTCGAAGCGGCAGGCTTCTATGAGTGTGTACGGATTTCGCTTTTGAGTTCCGATGCCGCTTACGGTGAACGGCAGGTCGCTGATTACTTCGTCATACTTAGTGTTGTTGCGGGCAGTGCAGCGGAGAATACATTCGCCGTCGGAGTTGGCGGAGATTGTCGACTCTGCGGTGGTTTCGATACATTCGCTTCGCGAACACTCAACCACCGGCGTTACGGTAATGTTGTCTGCAGAGACGCATTCCTTCAAAACCGGGTTCCAGCTGATTTCTTTGATGCTAGCATTTTCCGGAAGAACTCTTGCAGTTACGTGAACTTCGCGGTGAGTCGCATCGAGCTTTGTTGAACCGTCTGCAATCAGTTCAATTTTTCGGGTCGGGATAAAATCCTTTTCCGGGCGGATTGCAAAATATGGTGCAGCTTCCTTCCATTCTTTTCCGTCAAACTTGAGGGAAACATTCTGAAGACCAGCACTAGCGGCAGTGATTACAAAGCTGGAGTTGTTGTTTTTTGAACGTACAATTGCAATCAGTCTGTTTGTAAAAAGTCTTCTGGTATGGCTGCGGCCGGTTGCACTTACGTATTCCTCATAATCTGTTGAGTCGCCGTTATCCATGCCAACAAGTTCTGCATCTCCTGCGACGTTGAACGTAATGTAGTTACGTGCGTTTTCTACGAGTGTTCCATCCTTATCAGCAAGCATAATCTGAATAAAATGGAGAGAACCAGATTTTCCGCTTTCATCTTCTGTTTCAGAATTCAAAATGATTTTAGCGGGATCTCCAAAAGATTTTTTTACATCTTCTGCAATTGCGTTTCCATCTTTATCATAAGCAACAGCTTTGATTTCGCCTTTGTGATATTCTACAATCCAGTGACCAAACGGTTCTGCACCGTCTTTGTGATTTATTTCCTGACGGCCAAGTGAAGTTCCGTTAAAGAAAAGTTCAACGCCTTCGCCATTGGTATAGGCTTTTACATCAATCAACTGGCCTTCGTTCCAGTCCCAGTACGGAAGCAGGTGAACGAAAGGTTCTGTGTTGTTTCTAGCCCATTCTGATTTGAAAAGATAGAAGGTGTCCTTAGGGAAACCTGCTGTATCAATCTGTCCGAAGAAAGAAGATTTTGTGTGATACGGAGTAGGTTCACCAATGTAGTCCCAGCCGGTCCAGATATACTGGCCTGCGCTGAACGGACAGTCGCGGTCATTTGCAATTACAGTCTGTGTGTTTGCGCAGCCCCATGGAGTTGTACAGTTTCCAAGAGTTGAACACTGGCCGTCGCTGAAGGTAACGAGTTTAAGCGAATCCGGGAAGTGGTATATTCCGCGACTCTGAACAGTTGAGCCGGTTTCACTTCCGTAAATTTTCCAGTCAGGATTTTTCTGATGATGTTCGTTGTAGAGGCGCTCAAGATAGTTGTAGCCGACAGTGTCGATTTCACCAGCACATTTCTGTGCACCTTCTGTCATCATATAATTTGAAGCAATGGTAATCTGCGCATTTTTGTTTGGGTCACTTTTCTGAACACAGGTATAGAGACGCTTTGTGATTTCAAATCCGTTTCCCATGTGAGTATCATAAATCTCATTTCCAACTGACCACATAATGAGGCTTGGATGATTGCGATCACGACGTACCCAGTTTGTTACATCGCGCTCACACCAATCGTTGAAATAGTTTCCGTAGTCAAATGTGGTCTTAGGTTTTTCCCACATATCAAAAATCTCGTCGTCAACAAGAAGTCCCATTTCATCACAGAGATCCATCCAGGCAGATGGCGGCGGGTTATGAGAACAGCGAACAGAGTTTACTCCCATTTCCTTGAGTTTTCTGAACTGGCGTCGGAGTGCATCAATATGGAAAGCAGCTCCAAGTGCACCCTGGTCGTGATGCTGACACGCCCCGTATATTTTCTGATGGCGGCCATTTAAGAAAAAGCCTTTGTCTGCTGTGAAAACTGCATGCTTAAAGCCACAATGCTGCTGAACTTCATCAATTACAGCATCATTTTTGTCCATCAGCTTTGTAGTTAATATATAGAAGAATGGCGCATTAAGTTCCCAGAGAATAGGCTGTTCAACAGCCAGTTCTTCTTGAGCTCGGGAAATTGAAGTGGTTGCAAGAGAAGGAACATTCTGATGCAGCCAGTCAGATTCTTCTTCACGAACAGGCACCGGTGACAAAGGGAATTCAGTTTTTGCAAAAACAGTTCCATCAGGGGCAGTAATTATATTTTCAATTTTGTGTCCGCTGATTGCGCCGGAAACTTCAACAGAGATTTTGATATTCCATTCACCGGCAAGATTTGCGGAATCGGCTGGAGTTGCAGTGAAATAAACTCCGTCTGTCGGAAGGTACACGCGGTCTGTATTTATAAAATAAACATCGCGGATAATTCCAGCACCGGAATACCAGCGGGTGTTACAGTTCTGATAAACTGCAATCACGAGCACTTCATTATCGCCCTCGTGAACTAATGAAGAAATATCAAGTTCAAAAGTAGAGTAGCCGTATTTCCATTCACCGGCCTTCTTGCCGTTTATCCATACAGCACTGTTCATATAAACAGCTTCAAAACGAATTGCACAATGACGGCTGTTAACTTCTTCTGCGCTTAGTGAAAAACTCTTTTTATAGAAGCCCACGCTGTTTTTATACAGTTCATTTACATGATGAATCTGCCAGTCATGAGGTATCCGTACGGGTGCATATTTTTGTGTCACCGCACAATCATAAAACTGCTCCGGAGTAAAGAGAACCGGTTTTTCATCCTTATACATAGAAGCTTCGTCTAAAGCAAGCTCGGCAAACTGCCAGCCATCATTGAATAATTTCTTCATGCGTAAAATTATAATAGTGAAATTAAAATCTGTGAATAAGAGAAAAATATGGTATAATAAAATCACCGATAAATACAAGAATGGCTTTTTTTAAGGAGGTTAAAGCCCATTATGAACGAAATCTACGAATTCATCAAAAAATGCGGAACTTATTATCTTGCAACTGTTGAGGACGGACAGCCTAGAAACAGACCGTTCGGAACTATAAATATTTTTGACAACAAACTTTACATTCAGACTGGAAAGAGTAAGGATGTTTCAAAGCAGATTCAGAAAAATCCTAAAGTAGAAATCTGCTGCTTTGACGGCTCAACTGGTCAGTGGTTGCGTCTTGCCGGTGAGCTCGTTCGTGACGACCGCCGCGAGGCTAAGGTTGATATGCTCGAGCACTATCCAGATTTGAAGAATATGTACTCAGCTGATGATGACAATACAGAAGTTCTTTACTTCAAAAATGCCACTGCAACAATTTACAGCTTCGGTGGTGCACCAAAGGTTGTAAAGTTCTAGGTTGACTTGCCTCCGTTGTAAAATATATTATTTCAGAATAAATAATTATACGGCGGAGGTGTACCCATGATAAAGTCTAATGAATATCCTGTTCTGGAGTTTGATACAGATCAGGATGCAGTTGTAAATCCATTTAAGTGGAATCTTGAAAAGTTTAAGACAAACAAACTGATTATTACTTTCTTCCCGGAAGTCATGGAGTCTTTGAAAAAGGACGGACTCATTGAAGTAGAGCGTCACTTTGGCGGTGAGAACCCTGTTGATATTTACCGCTTCACTGACGCACCCGATATCCTGATTACCCTCGGCTATGTCGGCTGTCCTGCTTGCGCCGGAAACCTCGAAGTCTTTGCTGCCTGCGGTCTCACAAAGGTTATGTTCTGCGGTGGCGGCGGTGTTCTCGATAAGAATATCAAAGTAGGTGAGCTTCTCGTTGTTGAAGGCGCAATCCGTGACGAAGGTTTTTCATACCGTTACATCGAACCAGCCCGCTATATTTATACCGATAAGGCAGTTACAAAAAAGGTAACAGATTATCTTGATACTCATAAAATCTCGTATTTGACCGGCATTACCTGGACTACAGACGCAATGTTCCGTGAAACAAAAGCACTCGTAGAACAGCGAAAAGCTGAGGGTGCAAAAATCGTTGAGATGGAACAGGCTGGCTGTATTGCAATTGCTCAATACCGTAAGTTTGATTACGCTGCAATTATCTATGGTGGTGACGATGTTTCGCAGAATGAATGGGATATCCGTTCCTGGGATAATCGAAAGGGCATCCGCTACAATCTTGTGATGCTGTGCCGCGAGCTGGTAAAAGAGATTTAAGGACATGAACAAAAAGCAGATTTTCATAAATACAGTAAAAGTCACACTTGCCGCAATTATGGCAATTCTTGTTGCGAAGGCGCTCAAACTTGAGTTTGCGGTGTCTGCCGGAATTGTTGCAATTCTTTCTGTGCAGCCGACCAAAAAGGAAACTCTTAAAACCGCTCTCTCCCGTTTTCTGGCCTTTGCAATTGCGCTTGTGATTTCCGGTATTTTGTTTAATCTGCTTGGTTTTACTGTCTATGTCTTTTTTATCTATCTTGCAATTTTCATTTTGATCTGTCAGTGGTGCGGCTGGATTTCTTCGATGGCTATGGACTCAGTTTTGATTTCTCATTTTCTGAGCCTTGGAAAAACAGGCTTCCTGGAAATCAAAAACGAAGCTCTGCTTTTTGTAGTGGGTGTTGGCTTTGGTATTTTCGTTAATCTTTTTCTTCATAAGAAAACTGATTATATAGAAGAATTGAAAAATCAAACGGATGAAAAAATAAAGCTCGTGCTTCACCGCATGTCGCTCCGCATTCTCAATCCGGATTTTGCAGATTACGACGGCACTTGTTTTGATTCTCTGAACCAGAGTCTTTTCACCGCTAAAAAACAGGCAGAAGAAAATTTCAACAATCAGTTTACAAGCCGCGACACTTTTGATACCCGCTATCTTGCAATGCGTGAAAATCAGACAAAGGTTCTTTATGAGATGTTCAAGAGTGTACGCCAGATTAAAACTGTTCCCGGTACAGCTCAGATGGTTGCAGATTTTCTCGAAAAAGTTTCTGTTGAATATCACAAGGATAATGATGTTCAGGATCTGCTTGCAGGACTCAAAGAAATCAGAAGCAAAATGAAGATTGTGCCGCTACCGGAAAATCGTGATGAGTTCGAAGACCGTGCAAATCTTTTTACTCTTCTGGAACGTCTTCAGGAGTTTTTAGAAATCAAAAGTAACTTTCTTAAAAATAATTAAATGGGTAATTGAAAAATGAAACTATATATTTCTGACTTACATTTTTATGATGAAAAATCAATAAAACTTGATGAACGCAATTTTGCTGATGTTCGTGAAATGAATCAGTATATGATTAATCAGTGGAACGCGACGGTGAAGGGTGGAGATATAGTCTTTGTGCTTGGTGATTTGTTCTGGACAAAAGAGCCTGATGAAGTAAATTATATTCTGAACCGTCTCAGTGGAAAAATCTGTCTGATTGAAGGAAATCATGATAACCGCTGGCTCAAAAAGCCAGGCATAAATCTCGATCGCTTCGAATGGATTAAAACTTATGCAGAGTTTCAGGATGGAGATTTCAATATAATCGCAAGCCATTATCCAACCTTCTGCTATAATCATCAGCATCTTGTAAATGAAGACGGCTCTTCGCGAACTTATATGATGTATGGCCATGTTCACAATACCCAGGATGAACTGCTTGTAAACCAATTTCAAAATATTACCAGAGAAAAAAATATTCCATGTAATATGATTAACTGTTTCTGCAAGTTCAGCGATTATAAACCGCTCTCACTCGAACAGTGGATTGAACTGGATGCTAAGCGCCGCAGTACTTTGTAATCACAATTAAATTGTATACAATCTATTGACATTCGACCCATTAAAAATATATACTCCAAACAGCTGGCCGCTAAATGCTAGAGTAATAGCATAAAATCTGTTAGAATTGAGGTTATCTATGGAAACATTAGACATTGAAAAATTCGACTATGTAATTATTGGTGCTGGTTGTGCAGGACTTGCTTCGGCACAGTATGCAGCGCGAGGCGGACTTTCTGTACTGGTGCTTGATGTTGCGGGCGCGGGCGGACAGGTTCTTCAGATTTCTGAACTTGAAAATTATCCTGGAGTTTTCCCTGCAGTAGACGGCGCAACTTATATGATGACTATGCAGAAGCAGGCAGAAGCTTTTGGCGCAAAGGTTGTTCAGGCACAAGTTCTTTCTATAGATAAGACTGGTGGTGAATTTGTTGTTAAGACAAAAAAGGCTGCTTATGAAGCAAAATGTCTTTGTCTTGCCACTGGTGCAATCCATCGTAATCTTGAAGTTCCAGGAGAAAAAGAATTGTCTGGACGCGGAGTTTCTTACTGCGCAACCTGCGATGGTCCATTCTTCAGAAATAAAAAGATTGTTGTAGTTGGTGGTGGTGATTCTGCCTGCAGCGAAGCAATTTATCTTTCAACTCTTTCAAGCGACGTTTCAATTATTCATCGCCGCGACAAGTTCCGTGCTCAGCAGGCTGTAATTGACAAGATGCTGAATGCCGGTGTAAAGCCAGTTTATGATTCAGTTGTAAAAGAAATCAAGGGTGAGGGACGTGTTCAGTCTGTAATCGTTGAGAACGTAAAAACTGGTGAGCAGACAGAACTTACAACAGACGCTGTATTTATCTTTACAGGAATGCTTCCACAGACAGAGCTTGTAGATATGCTTCCTAAAGATCCTTCTGGATATATTATTACAGATGAAAATATGGAAACTCAGGTACCTGGACTTTTTGCTGCCGGTGATGTTCGCAGCAAACCATTCCGCCAGGTTGTAACTGCAGTTTCAGATGGAGCAATCGCTGCTCACGTAGCAAGCGAAAGAATCAGAAATGCTTAAAAAACGTCTACTTCTTGCTGTACTTCTGGCCGCTACGGGCTGCTCTTTTCTCTGGGCTCAAACACAAACAAACACTGTAAACTTCTGGTCACAGCTTCCTAACGATGAGCTTGCCCAGCGTATTACAGATGAAATGACAGATTCAGAACTGCTCTCTCAAACTTTTATGTTTGGCTGGGCAGGTGCTGAACCTCCTGAGCTTTTATACCAGTGGGTAGAACGCGGTCTTGGCAGTGTAAAGGTTTTTGGCTGGAACACAGATGATATTTACCTTGTAGCAAAATCAGTTTCCAGCTTACAGCATCGCTCAGCAGAAGGACGTTTTCAGATTCCACTTTTTGTAGCAACTGACCAGGAAGGCGGCTGGATTCGCCACGTAAAAGGTGACACTTCAATCACTCCTGGAAATATGGCAATTGGTGCAGGCGGCTATCCTGTTGATTCGTGGAAAACTGCCTATTATATCAGCCGTGAAATTAAAACTCTCGGCATCAACATGAACTTTGCACCTACCGTAGATCTTTTTACAGATCACGATTCTTCTATTATTGGTACACGTTCTTTTGGTGATGATCCTGATAAAACCGGAGTTCTTGGAGCCGCTTTTGTTTCTGGTTCTGAGGCTGCCGGAGTTCTTTCAACTGCAAAGCACTTCCCTGGTCATGGCGACACAAGCCTCGACTCTCACGGAAAACTCCCTGTAATCAATATTGATTTTGAAACTTTCAAAAACCGCGAGCTTACACCATATCTTTATCTTATCAAAGAAAAGGTTCCTGCTGTTATGTCCGGACATTTGAGCTTCCCTCTTATTGAAACTTCCGGTGCTCCGGCTTCTCTTTCACGTTATTTTCTTACAGACCTCTTGAGAAATCAGCTTGGTTATGAAGGCCTTATTATAACTGATGATATGATGATGGTGGGTGCCACAGTATACGCCGGCACAATGTCGAATGCCTTTAAGATGGCTCTTGAAGCCGGTAACGACATTATTCTTTCTTCAACAACTGCAAAACTTAATGAAGCTCTCTGGTATAGAAATCTTGAATTAATGACCACCGATACGACTTTCCGTGAACGTGTAAAGGATGCGGCTCGTCGTGTAATAAAGGCAAAACTTGATTATTTTAAGTCTGGTAATGCAGCTCCTCTTTATCCTGATCCAGATGCAATAGATTCTCATATTCCGGACCGTGAAGGAGAAAAGTTCTTCCTTGAGCAGGCATGCCGTTCTGTTACTGTAGAAAAGCAGGGCTCACTTCCTTTGACTGCAGATAAGGCCGGCCGCGTTTTGTTAATGGGTTCTCTTACAAGTTTCTTTAAAGCTGGAAAGCAGCGCTGGCCAGATGCCGGCGAGTTCCATTACACTTACGAAACTGGTCCGAACGAAACTCAGTGGGTATTAGACAATCTGCCGTCTGTTGCTCCGGGCTATGATACAATCATTATTTCGGTATCGTGTGAAAATCATGTAAAGATTGCTGAATACTTTAAGGGTTCTGGAAAGAGAGTTGTGATTCTTTGTAATATGACTCCAACCCTTACCGAAAAACTTCAGTGGGCAGATTCAATTCTGCTCGGTTACAGCTGGCGCTGTGATTATTCTCTGAAGGCAATGCTTGCTGCAGTTAATGGCGAGTACACACCACAGGGCACTAAGCCCTATAATTAATCAAACGTTGGAATCTCTCTCAGTTTATTATATTTCGCATCGTAATTATGGCTGTTCGGGCGGATTCCGAGAATTCTTTCATTCTCTGCCTGCAATTGGAATTTAATCATCTGTTTGAATGCATTCATCATCGGCTCAGGATCAATGCTCTTGTCGCAAAGTCCGTTTTCCTGCATTTCTTTAATCAGATAGTAACAGCTTTCAATAGTAGAAATATATTCAGGGCGTGGTTCGTGTTTAAAAGTAAAGATAGAACGATAATCACCATAAAAAGAAAGGCGTGGCAATTTCAAAAGAAAGTGATTATGTTCAATCAGCTTACGTGCACAGAACCAGGTAGAGTCCAGAATCAAAACAAGTAACTTCTTACCTTTTAATACCTCTCCAAAACCTTCTTTCTTTGCAGTCCAGGCATCTTCTCCCGGATACATCATAACTGGGAAATACTGTGGATCTGCAAGAAGCTCCTGAAGTCTTTTGTTGTGTTCAAACTCAAAACCAACAAGAATCTCAGAATCTTTAAGAGAAATCTTTGCAATGTGTCCTGTTCCGGTTCTCTGTCTTTTTGCTTCTTTTTGATGCATCAGTAAAACAAATTTTATTCCCGGATCAATTTCTTTTGTGTAAGAACAAAGACAGGCTGATTTTGGTTTAAAACAATTGTAACAAAGTTCGCTCATTTAAGTTCCATCCATGAAGCAATTTCGGCAGCAGTTATACTCTGTTGTTCTTCTGCAGAAATATCAGCAATTCCATCTCCATCCTGATTTCCGTAGCTTGCAAACTGAGCGTGGTTTCCGCCATTAATTATGATTTCAGTAAGGCCGCTGCCGATTGCCGGAAGTTTTTTCTGATATTTGTGATAGTGTTCAAGATTAAGAACTTTATCATTGCTTCCATAAAGTGAAAGAACTTTCAGATTTTTTTTAGAGATGTCATGAGTTGAATAAGCAGCAAGAAGAATCAGTCCCTTAAAATCCTTTGCATGGCGGGAAATATAAGATGCTGCTATTGCACCGCCTAAAGAATGTCCTGCCATATACCAGTTGTTAATTTCAGGATAAAGAGTTAAGAACTTTCCTGCGGCCTGCTTATCCATAAAAGCAAAATTCAATGGCATCTTTACAATAAAGCAGGCAGTTTTGTTTTCGGCACAGCGGGTCAAAAGAGGAATGTATGCATGATAATCTACAAGTCCGCCCGGATAAAAAATAATTCCTTTTTCTGTGTAATATTCGCCTGCTCCGTTTTTTGGCAGTAATGCGATGTATGATTTGTCTTCAATAAAATCTATTGTATCGTCAGATTCTGTATAAAATTTTTCAACATTAAATGATGGTGGATAGCTTTTGCAGGAGAAGGTTAGTGCTGTTAATAAAAAAAAGGCTAGCACCGTTGCTGCCATCAAACGCTTATTTTTCATATTAATATAGAATAATATCAGATTTCTTGAAATTATTAAATAAGTAACAGTCATTGACAAAATTATCATAACTGTCATAATAGCATTAGTTTTTTTTAGAGGTGGCACAATGAATCTTGCCCATGAATATATTAAAGATTATCGCGACTATACTTCCTATGAGGATTTGAAGGCTAACTGCCGTCTTGTTGCACCGGAGAATTTTAATTTTGCTTATGATATTGTTGATCGTTATGCACGTGAGACTCCGGAAAAAAGAGCTCTGGTATGGATCGATGATAATTCGGATGAGGCAAAGATTTTTACTTTTGCAGACATCTCACGCGAATCAAAGCGTGCTGCTTACTGGCTTGCTCAGAAGGGAATTAAAAAGGGCGATATGGTAATGCTTATGCTTCGCCGTCGTTATGAATGGTGGTTCCTTCTTCCAGCCCTTCACAGAATTGGTGCTGTTGCAATTGCAGCTTCAGACCAGCTTTTGAAAACTGATATTGAATACCGTACAAACGCTGCAGACGTAAAGATGATTATTTCTTACGACAATCCGCACGTTCAGGAAGAAATTGAAAAGGCAATGGTTAAGTCGCCTACTGTAAAGTATCTTGTTACTGTAGGTCCTGACCGTACTGGCTGGATTAATTTCCACGAAGAATATGAAAAGGTAGATCCTGAATTCCCTCGTCCTGTAGGAGAGGCTGCTACTCACAATTCTGATCCTATGCTGATGTACTTTACTTCTGGAACTTCTGGTTATCCAAAGCTGGTACTTCACGATTTTACATATCCAATCGGACATATCATTACTGCTAAATACTGGCACTGTGTTGTAGATGATGGACTTCACCTTACAATTGCAGAAACCGGCTGGGCTAAGGCCAGCTGGGGTAAAATCTATGGTCAGTGGATCTGCGGTACAGCACAGTTTGTTTATGATATGAACATGCTCAAGCCGGATAAGATGCTTACTTTGATTTCTAAGTACGGCCTTACAACTTTCTGTGCTCCTCCAACAGTATACCGCTTCCTTGTTCGTCAGGATCTTTCTAAATATGATCTCAGCAAGTGTCAGCGTTTCTCTACTGCCGGCGAAGCTTTGAATGATGAAGTTTATGACAAGTGGCTCGAGCAGACAGGTAAGCGTATTTATGAAGGTTACGGTCAGTCTGAATCTGCAGTTATCTGTGGAAACTTTATGGACTTTGCAGATTCTCCTGTACGCCCTGGTTCTATGGGACGTCCAAGTCCAGCTTATGATGTAGAAATCTTAAATCCTAATGATAAGCCTGTTCCTAATGGAGAAGTAGGTGAACTTTGTATCCATGTTGATAAAGGTCATCCATTTGGACTTCTTACTGGCTATCACAAAGATATTTCCCTTACTGCCGAAGCTTTTGACGGTGGTTACTATCATACAGGTGATAACGTTTACCGCGATGATGACGGTTACATCTGGTTCGTTGGCCGCAAAGACGATATCATTAAATCTTCCGGCTACCGTATCAGTCCATTTGAGGTTGAGTCAATCCTTCAGAAACACCCTGCTGTAATGGAATGTGCCGTTACTGGTGTTGAAGATGCAAAACGCGGTCAGATTGTAAAGGCAACCATCGTTCTTGTTCCAGCTTATAAGGATAAAGATAAAAAAGAGATGGAAGTAGAAATCTCTACCTTTGCAAAGGAAAACACAGCAATGTACAAGATTCCTCGAATCTATGAATTTGTTGATGAACTTCCTAAGACAATAAGCGGAAAGATTCGTCGTGTTGAAATCCGTGAAAAAGACAAGGGAAAGGATCTTGAAAAAATTAAGCAGGATTTCTAATCGTCGGTGGTTGAGTAGGGCGAAGCCCGTATCGAAACCATCGGCTTTTATAGTACTGTGCTTCCTCTTTACCTCTTGTTCCTTAAAATACGCAGAGACCATTAACTCAGAAGATAAAGTTCCAGAATTTGTATTTGAAGATACAAAGATGGTTCGTTATGAAGATAACAAACCGTCTCTTGAAGTAACTGCCGGAACTCTTGAACAGTACAAAAACAGCAATGAAACATATGGTAAAGACATTTCCTTTACTTCTTATAATGATGAAGGAAATGTAGAAACCGAAGGCAGTTGCGGAATCATTTATGCAGACAGCGGTAAAAAGCTTTATGAACTATTTGATGATATTAATGTTTATAATGCTCCCGAAAAAATGCGCTTTTATGCTTCGGTTTTAAGATGGAACGGCCAGACAGAACAGCTTACAAGTGGCCGAAGTGATATGGTAAAAATCGAAAAAGATGATACAATAATGCGTGGAAGCGGTTTTTCTGCCAGCGGAATCAGTAAGACTTTTTCATTCCGTGGAAATATAACCGGTACAATAGAAACTAAAGATGAGGAAACTGAAGCAGCAGCAGCAGAGCCTGTTTCTGAAACAGAATAGATGAATTCAAAAAAGCGGATTATCATTTTTATATCTCTGATTTTTGCTTTCATAGTGCCGCTGTGCGCTGAAAAAATCATCTTTTCTGCTAATAAAATGACTGGCCAGGCTGGTAATTCCAATACAACAACAACTCTTTCCGGTAATGCGTATATCAAAACTGAATCAATGGAAATTCAGGCAGATGATGTAGAGCTTTCCGGCGATAATTACCGCTACATAAAGGCAACTGGTAATATCAATGGTAAAAACCTTAAATCAAAAATGGATTTTACCTGCGATTCCCTTGAGTACGACAGAACAACCAAGATAGCTCTTCTTAAAGGTAATGTTAGACTTGATGATAAAGATAATGATGTAAAAGCTGAAGCCCAGATTATTGAATATAATCAGGATACAGAAGTTGCAATTCTTCAGGTTCAGATAAAGCTTACACAAAAAGATAATGTCTGCTCAGGTTCGTATGCAGTTTATTATAAAACAACTCAGCTGCTAGAGCTTTCTGGAAATGCTCAGGTAAAACAAAAGGATGATGTATTCCGTGCACAGAACATCACCCTTGATATGAATACTCAGGATATTACTCTTGGCGGAAACGTAAAGGGTAAGGTAACAGATACAAAAGAGCCGGAAGAAGAAAAAACTGACGCTGCAGCAGAAGAAACAACAGAAGCCGCAGAAACTGAGGGGGCAGAAAATGCAGAATGATGCAAATCATACTCTTCGGGTAACAAGTCTTTATAAGCAGTTTGGCCATAAAAAAGTTGTTCGTGGTGTTGAGTTTTCAATGCAGATGGGTGAAGTTTTAGGACTTCTTGGCCCAAATGGTGCGGGAAAAACAACTACCTTCTATATGGTTGTAGGTTTTTATAAGCCAACTGCAGGTGATGTTTTCCTTGATGATAAGTGTATTACCGGCCTTCCAATGTATAAGCGTGCAAGACTTGGAATTGCATACCTTCCACAGGAACCGTCTGTATTCAGAAAGTTTACTGTAGAAGAAAATATCTGGTCTATTTTGGAAACCCGTAAAGATCTTACAAAAGAAGAAAAGAAATATCGTCTTGAATCACTTATAGATGAGTTTTCAATTGGAAGAATTCGTAAACAGAAAGCATTTACACTGTCTGGAGGTGAGCGACGCCGTACAGAAATTGCCCGTTCACTTGCTATGGAACCGAAATTCCTTCTTCTGGATGAGCCTTTCGCCGGAATTGACCCTATTGCCGTTGCAGATATTAAGAGTATGATTCGTCTTCTTGCAAAAAGAGGCATTGGAATCCTCATTACAGACCATAACGTTCGCGATACCCTTGAAATTACCGACCGTGCCATCATCGTAAATCAGGGAACTATTATGATTCAAGGTTCCAAACAGGAAATTCTCGAAAGCGAAATAGCCCGTGAAATCTATCTGGGTAAAGATTTCAGCATGTAAAATCAGTTTGACATCAGACTCTACTTATAGTATTATTGAATCTGAACTATTCTAAAAATTTTACAATAGGAGTGAAGTATGAACATCGTGTTGTACATAGTTCTCCCTGTTGCTGGAATTGTTCTTGGATGGATTATTCGCTGGATTTATGCCAGATTTCAATTAACAGCTTCTGAGCAGAAGGCAGAACGTGTAAAGCAGGATGCAATTCGTGAGGCCGAAGCACAGAAAAAAGAAATTTTGTTAAATGCAAAAGATGAGCTCATTCGTGAACGAAATCAGCAGGAGCGGGAAAACCGTGAACGCAGAGCCGAAGTGCAGCGCTTCGAAGCAAGGGTAAACAAAAAAGAAGAACTCCTTGATCAGCGTGCAGCGGAATTTGAAAAAAACGAAAAAGAACTTGCAGAAAAGAAAGCTGCAATGGTAAAAAAAGAAGAAGAACTTTCTAAACAGGAAGAGCTTTATCGTCAGGAACTTGAAAAGATCTCTGGTCTTTCTCAGCAGGAAGCAAAAGAGTTGATTATCAAGAACCTTGAGAATGACGCACGTCATGATGCACAGGCTCTTATCAACAAAATTGAGCAGGAAGCCCAGCTTACTGCCGAAAAGAAAGCAAAAGACATTCTTGTTACCACTATTCAGAGAATTGCACCGGAAACTACCAGTGACATTACAGTAGCCACAGTATCATTGCCAAGTGATGAGATGAAGGGACGTATTATAGGCCGTGAAGGACGTAACATCCGTACTCTTGAAACTCTCACAGGTGTAGATATCATTATTGATGATACTCCTGAAGCTGTTGTAATTTCATGTTTTGATCCGGTTCGCAAGGAAATTGCAAAGGAATCTCTTGAACGCCTTATTTCTGACGGACGTATTCATCCGGCAAGAATTGAGGAAATTGTTCAGAAGGTTACTCACGAAATTCAGAACAAGATTTATGAAGAAGGGGAGCGAGCACTTTTCGACCTTGGTATTCACAACATGAATACAGATGGAATCCGCGCTCTTGGACGCCTTTACTTCCGTACAAGTTACGGTCAGAACGTTCTTTATCATTCTAAAGAAGTTGCTATGGCTGCCAGCATGATTGCAGCAGAAATCGGTGCAGACCGTGAAATTGCAAAGCGTGCAGCTATTCTTCATGATATAGGTAAGGGAGCTGAAACAGATAGCGATCAGAACCACGCAGAAGTTGGTGCTGAAATGGCACGTAAGATGGGTGAAAGCCAGGTTGTTATTAATGCAATTGCTGCTCACCACAACGACGTTCCAACAGAGTCGCTTGAAGCTGTTGTTGTACAGATTGCAGATGCAATTTCAGCTGCTCGTCCTGGTGCACGCCGCGAAACAATTGATAACTATGTTAAGCGTCTTGAAAACCTTGAGGCAATTGCAGAAAGCTTCAACGGAGTTGAAAAGGCCTATGCTATTCAGGCAGGTCGTGAACTCCGCGTTCTTGTTAATAACGAGAAGGTTGCCGATGGTGATGTAAAGGAACTTGCACGTAATATTGCAAAGCAGATTGAAAATGATTTGCGATATCCAGGAAGAATCAGACTTACAATGATCCGCGAGACACGAATCGTGGAATACGCCCGCTAATCGGGTACATAAAAAAAATGACCGCCTCGGCGGTCATTTTTTTTGTCTAAAAGTTTGCTGCTAAATATAAAACAATCAGATTATCATAAGAATTATTGCCGCGGGGCATGAGGTTCCAGTAGCCGCCAAGAGAAGGCAGGTACTGAGATTTTCCTTCATGGGCAAAGTTGTATTCAACCTGAACCTTAAATCCGTTACCCCATGGAGTGGTGTCATTATATTCACCAATGCTTTCAACTTTGATATTATCAGCTCTAAAGCCAAGAGTGTAGGCAAGTCCAAGATTCAAGCCGCCAAGCCCCGGGTATACCTTTATTCCAAGCGGAAAGCTTACATGCAGTTTGCTCGATTTATCTGTAGCATTCCAGGTTATGTCCCAGAGAGTGTCATTTCCAAGATAAAAGCTGATCTGTTTAAGAACATTAAGATTTACAGAAACTAAACTGCCAATAATAACTCTGTTTCCTTTGTCAATTTCACTGCCAGTAGAAACAACAGAATTAGAACCGTAAATAGGAACTCCGGAAGTAAGCCCTGCAGAAAAACTGAAGAGGTTTTCTTTGGCAGAAAGGGTAGTGAAAGTAAAAAGAGTGATAAAGATAAATGATATATATTTTTTCATGATATTCTCCATAATAGTTTTCCTGAACTTGTTTCAGACTCTTTAATTATGTAGATTCCGAAACAAGTTCGGAATGACATTTGCTATTTGTAAATAACCTTAAAAGTCTGATATACAAGCTTTATATCCGGAGTAAACTCAAAGCCAAGAATTGCGCCTTCATCTTCCAGATATTCCTGTTTTCTTTCTTTCCACTGACCAAGATTTTCATCTTCGCCTTCGAGTTTTGCCATTTCCCAGGTAACTTCATTGAAAGGAACAATTTCTACAGACTGAGTTTCAATTACGCAGCGGGGATTATTCGCACGGTCTAGAACTACATAGAGTTCTCCAGATACAGGAAGAGGCTCCTGATCAATTGAGTAGGTTGCCCAGCTGGTAAAGAAGGCAGTTTTACGGTCTGTGAGAACAAGTGTAATCAGTTCATCACCAACAAAGCCTGTGGCTTCAAAATTAAGGTCTCCGGCACAGCGGTCTTCTTCGCTGCGACCAGTTTCTTTTATGAATTTTTCCCAGTATTCGTCAATATTTGTCATTTTCTAGTTCCGTTTAGCAAGCATAATTATAAAGGCAATAATATAACACAGGGCAGGTAATACAACACAAATCAATGTAGATACCGGAATGCCCCAGAGTCCGTATTTTGTTGCGGTAAGAACACCAAGTTCAATTAAAAGTTCGTAAACTAAAGCGGCATAGGTAAGAAGAAAGCCGGAAACCATAAAAGACCAGGCAGCTGTTCTTTTTTTAGACATTAAAAGAATTGCGAGAAAAGCAACAATTCCGCCGGTTATGAGTTTAATTATAAATAATAAAATTCTTGGTTCCATATTACCCCTCATTGTCATTATCGGGCTTGACCCGATAATCTTAATACTCAAAAGGTGAGTTTTTTAATTTTGTGAAAACTCCTTTGTCTGCTCCAAAAGGAACAATAGAAGGAGTATTGTATTCAGGGCTTATAAAAATGCCGCAATCCAGACAGTGAAGTGCAAAGTCCTGATATTTATCCTGAGGTACTTTTGGGAAAAGGTATGGGCCCTGGCGTTCCCAGTATTTTGTGAGAACAGTATCATAAATAAACCAGTCTTTTTCCTGGCGTTCCTGAAGAGCTTTAATCAGATTGTAGATAGAACGAGTATAAGCAACTTCCATTGAGTATGGAAGCTTTACAGTTCCACGAATCATAAGCAGCGAATCTGGATTTTCTTCTATTTTCTTTGTATCCAGGGCAAGCAGGAAAATAGATTCTGCCCATGGGAGTGGGGGAGTGAGAATAAGAGCTGGAATTTCTGAAATGTTGATTTTTTCGTTCTGTGCATTCCAAGGACGGTAAATGCTTGTTCCATCCTGAAAAACGGAAAGACCAGCTTCTAAGGCTGCTTTCTGAGATGGAAAACACAACACTGTACGGTCTGAGGCAAATAATTCACTTACTGCTTTCTGAAGGTTGTAAGAAGGCTTTTCTTCACAAATAAAACTTCCGTTCTGGCCGCGGGCAATAGTATTTTTCATCATAGTAAAAGCACTGCCACCTTCCCAGCCAAGAATTGCGCGTCCTGCTTCCTGATACAAATCAGTTACGCGAATCCCTTTTGCAGTGTATAAAAAACATCCCCGAGCGCGTCTAACAGCGCCATAGCGTTTATGAAGTTCAACAAATAATTCAGACTTATTCATAAGTATATTATAACAAAAAACTGCCGCAGTGTCTTATGTCTAACACTGCGGCAGTAAAGTTTACAAGAAGGACATCAATGTAACTTTAAAGAAGGCATTTTATTTGCTGGTTCGTTTTTTCTTTGAAACAACGTCAAAGATTACTGCACCAAGGAGGACCAAACCTTTAACTGCACGCTGCCAGTTCATATCGATACCGAGGATTGACATACCATTGTTCAATACACCCATAAAGATAGCACCGATAACTGCACCACCTACAGTACCTGTTCCACCGTATGCCGAAGCACCACCGATGAAGCAGGAAGCGATAGCATCCATTTCGTAGTTCTGACCAGCAGTTGGCTGAGCAGAGTTCATGCGGGAAATTGTTACGAGAGCAGCAACTGCAGAAATGAATCCCATGTTTGTATATGCAAAGAACATTACATTATCTGTGTTGATACCAGAAAGTTTTGCAGCCTTTGCGTTACCACCAATTGCGTAGAGGTAGCGGCCAGGAACTGTGTTCTGTGTAAAGTAAGCATAAGCAGCTACGATTATAGCAAGAAGAATGAGTACAACAGGAAGACCACGGTCGCGTGCAAGGAACTGACCAAGAATAAGGATTACAATTGAAAGTACACAAAGCTTTGCAATGAAAGAACCCTTAGAAGAAACAGTATAGTTATTCTTAATCTTCTTGCGGCGGCTTACGATTTCAAGAACAACGTAAGCAAGAATACAGATTGCTGTGATGATAAGAGTTACCATGAAAGTATACTTATCAACAAACTCATCAAAAATATCAAGTTCACCGAACTTTTCGATAGTAGCATCACTTGGATTTGGAAGGAAGCTTTCGAAGAGGTTACGATACTTATCTGGGAATGGAGAAATAGGTTTACCATCAAGAACGATAGTTGCAACACCGCGCCACAAGAGCATACCAGCAAGGGTAGTAATGAATGGTGGAATGTGTACGTATGCAATGAAGAAACCGTGGAAAGCACCAATCAATGTACCCATAAGGAGACAGAGACAGATAGAAAGCCAGATAGGCATTTCAAGAGTTACAATAAATACACCTGCAAGAGCACCAACGAGAGCTACTACAGAACCAACAGACAAATCGATGTTACCACCAGTAAGAATACAAAGAAGCATACCAGTTGCAAGAATTGCTACGTAAGAGTTCTGGCGGATAATGTTTGTAATGTTTGCCGGAGCAAAGAGAGAGCCGTGATCTCCGATTCTGATAAGAATCTCAAACAGTATCATTACACCAACAAGGATAAAAAGCATTGTATTACCCTTGAAAACTGATTTAAGGTTATCACCAATCTTATTTTTCTTTTCCATTTTTATTCTCCTAAATTAGCTGTTTTACCAGAATTGATAATCTCAGTCATAATCTTTTCCTGAGTAGCGTCTTTTCCGTTCATTTCTGCAATCATCTTACCTTCGTTCATTACGTAAATGCGGTCGCACATACCAAGAATTTCAGGCATTTCCGAAGAAATCATAATTACAGATTTTCCTTCTGCTACCATCTTATTGATGATACAGTAGATTTCGTACTTAGCACCAACATCAATACCTCTTGTAGGTTCGTCAAGAATCAGGATATCTGGTTCAGCGAAAAGCCATTTACCAAGAAGTACCTTCTGCATGTTTCCACCAGAAAGATTTCCAACGTCTTCCATTACAGTAGCGCACTTAGTGTGCATATCTTTTGCCATCTGCTCTGAATACATTCTTTCTTTATCAAAATCGAGAACAAAGTGGTTTGAAATCTTTTCAGGTTTTGCAGCTGTTGTATTCTTACAGATTGATTCAGAAAGAATAAGTCCGTTACCTTTGCGGTCTTCTGTTACATATGCAAGACCAGCTTTAATTGCAGATTTTACATTTGGGAAAGAAACTTCTTTGCCATTCATGAAAATCTGACCGTGGATGTTAGTACCATAAGAGCGTCCGAAAATACTCATTGCAAGCTCAGTGCGTCCTGCACCCATAAGTCCTGAGATACCAAGAACTTCACCTTTACGGAGGTTGAAGTTGATGTTATCGCAAACTTTGATTCCGTCAAATACAGGATGGTCTACACACCAGTTCTTTACTTCGAAACAAACTTCTCCAACATGTGGTTCTCGTTTCGGGAAGCGGTCTGTAAGACTACGTCCTACCATGGCAGAAATAATTGTATCTTCTGTAAAATTATCTTTTGCTTTATCAAGGGAAGTAATTGAAGTACCATCGCGGATAACAGTAATCTTATCTGCAACGTATGAAACTTCATTCAATTTATGTGAAATAATGATTGAAGTCATTCCCTGTTTTTTGAACTCAAGAAGAAGGTCAAGCAGGTGCTTAGCTTCTGTATCGTTCAAAGATGCTGTAGGTTCATCAAGAATAAGAAGTTTTACGTTCTTTCCAAGCGCTTTAGCAATTTCTACAAGCTGCTGTTTACCTACACCAATATCCTTAATTAATGTTTTAGATGAATCTTTTAAACCAACCATTCTTAAAAGTTCATCTGACTTATCAAAGGTCTCAGCCCAGTTGATTTTAGCTTTAGATCCTCTCTCATTTCCGAGGAACATGTTCTCACCGATTGTGAGAAGTGGAACAAGGGCAAGCTCCTGATGAATAATTACAATTCCTTTTGCCTCACTGTCCCTGATTGTCTGGAACTTACAAACTTCGCCGTTGTAGACAATGTCGCCTGTATATGTTCCATATGGATAAATACCACTCAGAACATTCATCAAAGTTGATTTTCCGGCACCGTTTTCACCACAAATAGCGTGAATCTCACCTTCTTCAACAGTAAGATTTACGTTATCAAGTGCTTTTACTCCCGGGAACAACTTTGTAATATTTTTCATTTCCAATAATGTTTTAGCCATTGGAACCCCTCTTTAAATACTTATAAATGAATTGTTATTAAAAAAGAACCTTTAGTGTAGAGCTAAAGGTTCTTTTCTAACTTAAGCTAGTTTAACTATTTAAGTTCAGCAGCTGTGTAGTACTTCTTGTTGTTTACAAGGAAGTCATAGCATGTATCGCTCAATACTTCTTCTGGAGTACAGAGGAATGAAGGAATGAATGATGTTGGATCCTGGAGGTTCTTTTCATTGTTGTTGTAGTCTGTAGTGTTGTTTACAGATACTTTCTTTCCTTCACCGATAGCCTGAATCATTTCAAGAACCTTTGCTGCAAGTACACGAGTATCCTTGAATACGTTCATAGCCTGAAGTCCCTTAATCATGTTCTTTGTGTTTGCGATATCGCAGTCCTGACCTGTGATAAGAGGGATGTTAGCAGCTGTATAACCAGCAGATACGAGAGCGTTTGTAGCACCAAGAGCTGTAGAGTCGTTTGAACAGAGAACTGCATCAAGCTTTGTTCCCTTTGGACCATACTTGTTTGATGTGATAAGGTTTTCCATTCTCTTCTGAGCCTCTTCTGTAGACCAGTTGAGTGTAGCAACCTGAGCTTTTGTTGTCTGGCCTGAGCGGCAAACAACTACTCCGCTGTCGAGGTAAGGTTTAATAACCTTCATAGCACCGTTGAAGAAGAAGTTAGCATTGTTGTCACCTGGATCACCAGTGAAGAATTCCATATAAGCTGGATCATCTTTTGTACGGTTCTTAAGGTTAAGAGCTCTTTCGAGGTACTGTCCCTGCATCTTTCCAACCAATTCGTTATCGAATGTAGCATAGTAAGAAACAGCTTTTGTATTCATGATAAGGCGGTCATAAGCGATAACCTGAATCTTCTTTTTTCTAGCCTGTTCAAGAACGTTTGAAAGTGAAGAACCATCAACAGCAACGATTACGAGAATCTTACATTTTCCTGTAATCATGTTTTCAATCTGTGATATCTGTGTTGGGATATCATTTGCAGCATACTGAAGGTCTACTACGAAGCCAGCTTTTTCAAGCTCAGCCTTCATATTAGCTCCATCCTGGTTCCAGCGCTGAAGGTCTTTTGTAGGCATAGAAACACCAACTTTTGTTCCCTTAGCAGACTTAGCGAATACTGCACCCATAAGAGTTGCAGTTGCCAAAAGAATAGCAATAATTTTTTTCATAAGAAAAAACACTCCTAAATTTTTTTTATGTAGAGCCAACGGCTCTTTTTTACAATTAGGAGTATAACGTAGCAAAAGGCCATAAATTCACGCAAATTCTTGAGAATTTTGCTATTTTCTTATTTTGTTTAGGGAAATCCCCCTAGGAAAATATGTGAAATCTATAAAATTTTGTGGTTTAAATTGTGCTAATGCTACGGTGGTTTCGATACGGCTCCGCTTACTCAACCACCGGGGTTATTCTTTGTAGACTGAAGCAGCTGAATGGAAGCCCGATTCAATGATGATTTTATCCAGATTGTATTTATCAACATGAACTGGTTCCAGCCAGACAGTAGGAATTTTTGCAAAACCATTATCTATAACACTGCAGCGGAAACGGCTCTCATTGATTTCTTCGTGTTTTGCAAGGTGTACGGCACACTCTGCGGCTACTTCTGCAAGCTGAATAATCGGTTTGTAGATAGTAAAGGCCTGTTTACCCTGCACAATGTACTGACAGGCAGAAATATCTGCATCCTGACCGCAGACAGGAATGTTTGTGTCCGGATAGTAGCGGTTAATTGCCTGAATAACACTTGCGGCTACAGCATCGTTTCCGCAGATGATTGCATCGGGGAAGGTGTCGCTTTTGAGAATACGTACCATTTCCTGGTAGGAAAGATCGTAATTCCAGCCATCAGTATAAAAAGTATGATTTATGTGAGCAGAAGTGTTACGGATAATGCGGTTTATTCCGTCCATTATGAGAATCATATTATAATCTTCTGAAGGACCAAGAATACAGTACCAGTTTTTACCATTTGCGCGGCGGAGCATTTCCTGCGCCATCTGTTCTCCAACCTTTTCACTGTCAATTGTAAGATAGAGGTTTACATCTGCATTGAGGGCAAGACGGTCGTAAGAGATAACAGGAATATTTTTTGCTCGGAGTTTTGCAACACTTTCAGAAATAGAGGTTGCTTCTTTTGGAAGAACAACTACACAATCTACATTGCGTTCAAGAAGGTACATAAGCTGGCGGTTCTGTTCTTCGATATTGTTGCCGGCGTTCTGAACAATTACGTCCGCGCCCATCTCCTTCACCTTGTTAATAAACACATCGAGGTCGCGCTGCCAGCGCTCAATAGCCAGCGTGTCGATTGAAAAGCCGATAGTTATAGGCCGAGCCGGGGCCGGCGAAGGCTGGCGGACCGTAGAAGCAGCTTCCTGTTTTTTGCAGGAAACGGTGAGTGCGAGGCACACAGCAAATAGGAGAACCACTCGTAAATACTTTTTTAACATTTTTTATTTTACCTTCCTGTATTCTTTTGGGGAAAGACCATATTTTGTTTTAAATATTCGGCTGAAGTAGTTCTGATCGTTATAACCAACCTCAGCAGTAATTTCTTTAATTGAAAGACTTGTTTCAGAAAGCAGCTGACGTGATTTTTCAAGCCTCTTATCTGAAATAAAGTTGATAAAGGTTTCGCCTTTTTCTTCTTTAAAAAGTTTACTTAGATAGAAAGAACTAACGCCAACAAAGTCTGCCGCAGTTTCCAGAGAAATGTCCGAAGAAAGATTTTCATCAACATAAGCGCAAACCTTTTTGATGATAGGATTTTCTTCTGCCTTCTTTACGCTTGAAACCGCCTGAGTACATTCCATCAAAAACTTCTGTGCAAACTCTTTAATTAGCTTTGTGTCATTGATAGTACTCATAGTTGCAAAAGCATTATCAAAGGTTTCGCTTGTAAAGGTTTTATTCTGCTCGTGAGTAGCGTTATTTGCTGTTACAATCAGTTCAAAGAAAGCGTTTTTGATTTTGTCGATGGCAAGCTTCTGCGCAATGAGTTCAGAGGTAAAAAGTTCAAGAAAGGATTTTACACCGTTAGAGTCGCCAGAAGAAAGCTTGTTGATAATCTGATTTTTGAATTCGTTGGTACTTGCTTTTCTGGAGAGGGTGTTCTGTGCTGATGAATAGGTAATGCCGTCGGTAAAGATAAGGCCGCCGTCGTTAGAAACCTTATTAAGAGCCGAAAGCGCCTCGCTATACGAAGCCTGAAGCTTGCTTTTATCAGAAAAAACAGAACTTACTCCGGCCCGAATACCTGCTGTAATATTATAACTGAGTGAAGTGTAGAACTTTTTAATCTGTTCCTGAATCTCACTGTATTCCGGGTTTTCGGAAAAAATCGGAAAGTATACAACGATGCGGTTCATAATAAAACTACTTACAAGACAGCGGTGTTCAGTGTTCAAAAGCTCGTGGATTTTTAGGTAAGTGCTGTACTGGTTATCAGAATTAATATTCGGGAATTCAAAACAGCAGAAAACCCACGGATTATCTGTAAGATTAAAATAATCAAGATATGAAGAAAGGTCGATGGATTTTTCGTTGTTGTAAATGCAGGCGTAGATGAAGTCGTTTTCAATCATCGGAGAAACAAGGTCCAGCTTTTTATGAAGCTCCATATCTGCAGAAAGCTTTCCCTGTTTTTCCTGAACCAGCTGCATTGCACCGCGGATAGTTTCTATTACAACGTTACGATTTACAGGCTTTGTGATGTATTTATATGCGCCAAGGTTAATTGCTTCCTGGGCATATTGAAAACGGTCAAAAGCACTAAGAATTACAAAAACAATATTCGGCTTAAGTTTTGTGATTACGCTAACAGTTTCAAGTCCGCTCAGGCCCGGCATGTTGATATCCATAAAGATGATATCGATATTTTCTTTCATAACGATTTCGATTGCTTCTGTGCCGGAAAGGGCAGTGAATACCTTCATTTCATCAGCAAAGTTTTTGTTGATGATAAAGGAAAGAGAATCAATTACAATCTGTTCATCGTCTGTTACTAAAATATTAAACATGCTTTGGAATCCTGATTATAAACTTTGTGCCGCCACCTTCGGCATCTGTAATGTCAAAAAGGTCATAGCGATGAAACTGAAGCTGCAGTCTCAGGAAAACGCTTATAAGACCTGTTCCGTTATGTGTGGAATTGTCGTCCAGAACATCATCCGGCAGACGGGTTGTGCCTGCCATAACTGCCTTGAAAACAGCATCTCTGGTTTTTTGTGGCATTCCTTCACCATTATCAGAAATACTAATGACAATATTTTTTTCTTCTACAGAAACTTCAAGGGAGATAATTCCCTTTGCGTTTTTTAATCCGTGCTTAATGCAGTTTTCTACCAGCGGCTGAAGCGTCATGGAAGGAATCTGCTGTGGAAATGTACCCTCAGGAATATTTTTGATGAATTCCAGACGGTTTCCAAAACGCACCTTCATTATGTAAACAAAATTATCTACTAAAGCAAGTTCTTCGTCAATTGATACAGTGCGGCTTTGCTGCTGAATGTTGTAGCGGAAAAAGTCTGCAACCTGCTCAATAAAGTAACAGGTCTTGTCGGCGTTTTCCATCATAGCAAGCTGGGCGCCTGTATTCAGAGTGTTGAAAAGGAAGTGAGGGTTAATCTGGTTCTGAAGAGCGCGGAGCTGGGCATCTGTATACAGAGCCTGCATTTCAATTTCCTTTTCCTTAAGTTCAGCTTCGGTACGGGCTTTTTCCCAGATTGTATCAATGTATTCACGGATACTGATAATCATTCGGTCAAAGGCTTTGCAGATATTTCCGATTTCATCATTTGATTCGCGGTTGAAAAGAGGAACATCAAAGTTACGGCGGGCAACCTTATGAGCAACTTCAGAAATCTCAACCAGAGGTTCCATGATGGAAGTGATTGTGATGTAGAGTACAAAGAAAATCATCACAGAAAAAACAAGGAAGAATACAATACCAAGAGTATTTGAGATTACGATTTTAGACTGGTTTGCATCATAGCGTTCGGCGTTCTGCTGAAGGCGAAGATTGTTTAATTCAAGAACCTGCGAAATCAGATAGTTGTAGCTGTCCATTGCATAGGTGTAATTTTTCTGAATTTCATCTTCGTTATTTGCACGGCGGGCAGAAATTGCAAGATTACTATAGTAGAGAAAGGCTTCTGTAAGCTGATGAACGATATACTCTTTATGGGCAACGTCATTTTTAGAAGGAAGCTCCTGAAACTTTTCAAAATAATCTTCTATTTTGGTGCGTGCATTATAATAGGCATCAATACTTTCAAAGGTGCGGTAATTTACATAATCTTCCATTGCCTTTTCTGTTGTTGTTACGGCCTGAGAAAAATGTGTAAGCTCAGAGTTTGATTTGTAGGAATCGCCAAGGTTGCTCATTGAATAAAGGGAAAGTCGCATTGTTGTAAGAAGGCTTGCAACGAGCATAAGAATTGCAATTCCAATACACATCATGATTCGCCAGCGGAGACTTTTATTTCTGATGTAGTTGATAGGATTGAACTTCATCTTTGCCTCACCGTGGTGAATTAGTGATAATCACATCTGCTGTAATATAAGAGTTTGCGTAACCCTTTGTGCGGTATTCAAACAATTCCCGAATTGCAGTTTCTCCGATTTTTTCTGTGTCGAGAGAAACAAGCTTTTTTATCCAGCCTTTTTGAAGATAAAGCTGACACACTTCGTTTCCACCAAAGCCGATGAGCTTGTAGCTGTCCATGTCAAAGCCTTCTGAAAGAATCTGTGCGGAACTGATAGTTTCATCTTCTGTAAGAGCGATGAAAATATTATTCTGACCTTCCAGTGTAAAAGTGCGGTCAATGGTTTCGATTGCTATTGTTGTGATTGTCTGATTGTCCTGAAGCGCTGCCTGAATACTGTTGATGAGGTTGCTTGAACTCATGCTCTCAGGATCATCCAGAATAAAAATGTTTCCACCGTCCGGTAAAAGTGACTGGGCTTCGTCTGCAATCTTTTTACCGAGCTGCCAGTTGTTGATTCCGATGTAGGAAATCTGCTGAAGGTTAGGTGAGAACTGGCCGGTTGTAATGAGCGGAATTGCCGGAGCATCTGAGCGGGTAAGAATCTGCGGTGTGTCGTCCGGAGAATCAATAAAGACGATTATGCCATCTGCGTTCATAAAGGAGCAGTAGTCCATAAGATTTTGCAGTGACTCTGTATCTGCCTGCGACTTTGGAACGTGAAGATCTACAATGGTTTTATAGGAAGGGGCAAGCTTTGAAGCACCCTGATAAACTTCTGAAAGAAAGCTCTGATTTTCGTAAGTGCCGGTAATGATTACATGATAAAGACAGTTGTCTGCAATGTTGTATTCATTTTGATTCTGGATTCGTGCACGAGAAGAAAGAAAAACAGCATAAAAGATTATTGTAAAAATGAGGATTGCCGTGAATGAAGAAATCAAGAGAACCCATTTTATGAGCCTAGCTGTTTTTTTGTCCATAAGTGAAGGTTAGTCCGTTTTTTAATTTTGTTGAATTCTTGTAATCTACTGTAACGGCTCCGCCCTTTTCGAGTTTTCCGAAAAGAACTTCATCAACAAGATTATTTGCAATTTCTTCTTCAACAGTGCGGGCAATATTACGTGCACCAAATTCTCTTGAATAGCCGAGTTCTGTAATGTATTCAACTGCATGGTCTGTAACAGTAAGATGAACTTTCTTTTCTTTCATGCGCTGAGAAAGACGGTCAATCTCCTTGCGGCAAACCTGCTTTGCAACTTCAATATCAAGATAATTAAACGGAATAACGGCGTCCAGACGGTTACGGAATTCAGGAGGGAACTCGCGGCTTACGGCATCTTTGAGAGAGGCTTCGATATTAGACGGTGTGTCATCGCCAAAACCAATGCTGCCTTTTTCAATGTCGCGGGCACCGGCATTACTTGTCATGATGATAATGCAGGAACGGAAGTCTGCCTTGCGTCCCTGATTGTCTGTAAGTTGACCGTAGTCCATTACCTGAAGGAGAACGTTATATATGTCTTCGTTTGCTTTTTCAATTTCGTCAAAAAGAATTACGGCACGTGGATTCTTGCGAACGTCTTTTACAAGCTGACCACCTTCTTCAAAGCCAACGTATCCCGGTGGAGAACCAACGAGGCGGCTGACTGTATGCTTTTCCTGATATTCACTCATGTCGTAGCGGAGCAGCGGCTCTTTGAGAATATTAGCAAGAGTTCGTGCGAGTTCTGTTTTTCCGCAGCCGGTAGGGCCCACGAAAAGGTAACAGGCTTCCGGCTTTTCTGGGGCGCGGAAACCGGCACGGGCGCGCTTAACGGCCTTGCCCAAAGTGGTAACGGCAGTGTCCTGTCCGAAGATACTTTGCGAGAGCGAGGCTTCTATTGAGCGCAGCGCATCTTTTTCTTCGCCGCGGAGAGCTTCCAGCGGGACCTTGGCGATGCGTGAGGTAACGCGGCGGATGACGTCTGTTGTGATACGGGCCGGCGAGGTCGCGGTGGCGATGAGGCCGGGGTGTGAGACGGCGGTGGTGGCGCCGGAGGCGCCAGAAGCGCGCGCGGAAGGCCAGCCGGTAAATCCGCCGGACTTCAGGATGTGCTGGTATGAGCCGGCTTCATCAATAATATCAATTGCCTTATCCGGCAGGCGGCGTTCTGGTAAAAACTGAACCGAAAGCTTTACAGCCTCTTCAACCGCTCCGTCTGAATAAACGGCATTGTGATGCTTTTCATATTTTGGAATAAGCCCTTTGATAATCTGAACGGTTTCCTGAGGAGTAGGTTCAATAATATCAATTTTCTGGAAGCGGCGTGCAAGGGCGCGGTCTTTTTCAAAATTCTTTGAGTATTCTTCAAAGGTTGTTGAACCAATGAACTTTACTTCTCCTGAAGAAAGAACCGGCTTTAAAAGATTTGCCGCATCAACCTGGGTAGAACCGTTTGAACCGGCTCCCATAATCATATGAATTTCATCTATAAATAAGATAGATTTTTTCTTTTCTTTAAGCTCGTCAATTACAGAGTGAAGTCTCTCTTCAAAATCTCCACGGAACTTTGAACCTGCAAGCAGAAGTCCAATATCGAGCGAGTAAATTGTGTAGCCTTTAAGAAGATCTGGAACCTGACCGTTCACAATACGCTGAGCGAGTCCCTGTGTGATTGCAGTTTTACCAACACCGGCATCTCCGACATGCAGCGGGTTATTTTTAGTTCTACGGCACAGAACCTGAATTGTCCGCTCAATTTCTTTTTCACGGCCAACAAGAACATCATAAGCGCCTTTAGAGGCAAGCTCTGTCATGTTAATGGCAAAACGCTTGAGTCCGCCGGTATTGTTTGAACCGATACCTTCCGGCCCCGGCTGTCCCTGTGGCTGTTGTATTCCGCCGCGTTTTGGAGGGCGCACCTTTGTTATGTTTTCGAGCAGCTTAAGACGTTCAACACCACTGATTTTCAGGAAGTATGAACTGTAGTTCTTACTTTCATCATACATGCTCAAAAGAATGTCTGTAATATCAATCATATCTGAATCGCACGAAATACAGTGGAAAACGGCGCGGTTCATCATTGACTGAAAACCTGCAGACTCAACAGGTGCTTTTATGATTTCTGGATTAGCGTCTTCTGAAATAACTGGAAGTTTAGTTGTAAGATAATTGCTTACTTCGGCCTTGAGTTCCTTTATGTCACTGCCACTGTTTGTAAGCAGCTGTTCAACAAATTCATCTCTTATGGCAGTGGCAAGCACATGCTCCGGGGTGAAAAATTCGTGATGAAAATCTTTTGCAACTAAAAGTGATTCTGACAGAATGCGGCTGAGCATGGTACTCACCTTCATCTGCTTTATGTTGCCCTGAGGTTTTTCCTGATTACTCAACTTCTACCCTTAACGGAAATCCGTTTTTTCGTGCTGCCTGTAAAGTAAGGTTAGTGCGTGAGACAGCAATATCGTAAGTATAAACGCCAACAACAGAAGAACCTTCCTGATGCACTGTCTGCATCAATTCTTCTGCTTCGCTATGAGACTTGTTAAAAATAGATACAAGAACGTCTACGACAAATTCCATTGTCGTAAAGTCATCATTATAGAAGACTACTTTGCGTTCCGGTGGCAGCATGATAGAAGCATCTTCTGCAACTCCACTGCCAGCCTGTGATATCTGATTGCTGTAATCGCTCATACGTATAATATAACATAAAAATGGCTGATAATCCATAAAAAAATCCGGTGGTTGAGCCTGTCGAAACTACCGGATTATGCTTATCTGTGTTATAATAATCCTATGGCTAAGAAAAAGTTTAAATTTAATCTGAAATTTTCGTATGATGCACCGGTCACATTGTCTTTTGTGATTATTTGTGCACTTCTCTTCCTATTAAATACCCTTGTAATCAAAAATGGTGCTCTGGGAAAGATTCTTGCCTCTCCGACAACTCAGGCCGGGGCTCTGCCTTTCATTGTAAAACAGCCGGTCTCATATCTTAGACTCCTGCTTTATATTTTTGGTTCTGGTGAGGTTAACAACTTTATCACTTATATCCTTATAGTTCTGCTGCTGGGACCTGCAATGGAAGAACGTTATGGTTCTGTAATTATTGGAATTATGATTTTTGTAGCAGCGCTTTTTTCCGGGGTTTTGAATGCCTGCTTCTGTGTAGAAAGTCTGACTGGTCCTGTTCCTGTTGTGTGTATGATGATTTTTCTGACGGCTTTTATGTCTTTTTCTAATAAGACTGTTCCAATCACCTTTTTGGCGACAATCATCTTCTTTGTATATTTTTCTATAACCAGCGGCATTGGTGCTGTTCGTCTGATTATCTGTATTGCCGGTGGCTTATGCGGAAGTCTTTTTGCTTTTCTTACATCACCTAAGGTAAAGTCTGCAAAGAAAAAATCTGATGGAGCTGGTGGCCGTTCAGGTGGCCTTCTTAATCGTGCTGAAAAAATTGCTTACGCCGAAGAACTTGACAGCCAGAGCCCAAGAAATAAAAAGAAGCGTGATTCTCTGGATGATGATGATGAAACCACTGTTGTGGGAACTTTGAGGTTTTAGAATATGAAAAGCATACTTATTAAAGATACCACTCGCTAAGAACGCGAACAGCTTTGTTCGTAAGGATTAACATCCAAAAAGTTCTGCGGCCTTTTTCATGCGTTCTGCAATCTTTACTTCAAAAGGACAACGGCTTTCACAAGACTGGCAGGCTATACATTCGGCGGCTTTGTGAGGAATGAGCTCGTAGTGTGACTGAATGCTTTGTGGTACCGCCGGCTGCTGTTTTGCAAGGTCGTAAAATTTATTTACCATGGCAATATCAATATTTGACGGACAGGGCTTACAGTGACCGCAGTAAGTGCACTGACCCTTGTAGGAATGATAAGGAGCATTTGCAAGAACAGAGGCATAGTCTTTTTCGTCAGCACTGGCATTTTCGTAGGCTACGGCCTGGTCAATCTGAGCTGTTGTATCGTAGCCGCACAAAATGGAAGAAACTGCAGGTCTAGTCAAAGCATAATGAATGCATTGGGTTGGTGTAAAGGCAACTCCAAAAGGAGAGTTTTTTGCATCAAAAAGCTTGCCGCCCAAAAAGCCTTTCATTACGGTTATGCCCACATCATTTTCTTCTGCAAGCCGGTAGAGTTCTGCACGCTGGGGGGCAATGCCTTTCATGTTATCCTCGTACCAGCCGAACATCTGCATAAGATCATCGCTTGGTGGCTGCATGTCAAAGGCCGGATTTATGCTGAACAAAATCATTTCTACAAAACCAGAAAGGACTGCTCGTTTAGCCATTACAGGGTTATGAGTGCTCAAGCCTATGTGGCGGATTATTCCCCGGGTGTGAAGGTCTTTTACATAATCAATAAAGGGTCCTGTCATGCTGTTATTCCAATCTTCTTCAGAGTCTACGTAGTGAATCATCCCAAGGTCAATGTAGTCGGTTTTAAGGCGGGCAAGCAAATCTTCAAAAGCAGGCTTTACAAACTTCATGTCTCGGCTGCGTACATACTGCCCATTCTGCCAGGTAGAGCCAAGGTGTCCCTGAACATACCATTTGTCGCGGGAGTCTTTTATAGCTTCTCCAATTATATCGCGCGATTTTGGATCAGGCATCCAGCAGTCGATGATGTTTATTCCAAGGCTTTGGGCGTACTTTATAAGCGCAACCGATTCGTCAAAGTCGTGTCTTTCCAGCCATTCGCCGCCAAAACCAATTTCGCTCACCATGAGATTTGTTTTTCCAAGTCGTCTTTTGTTCATAAGTGGGTCTCCAAAATCTATGATTTTAGTATATATCTCACCTGCTTTTTATGCTAGAATCAAAAAAGGATTTTTATATGGAAAATAAAAAAGAAATCAATGATATCCGCATTGGTTACCCGGACTGCTGTTTTATGGCAGATGATAACTGGTTCCGCTACAGGACAGGCGCCCTTATAATTGAAGACGGCAGTTTTCTTGTTGTAAAAAGTGAAACTTCAAAATATTTTTACACGGTTGGCGGCGGTGTGCACATGAATGAAAAATCGGAAGAATGTATTGTGCGCGAAGTAAAAGAAGAAACCGGAGTTGATTACGAAGTTGACCGTCTTGTTGTAATCTGCGAAAACTTTTTTAAGGAAAAAAATCTGGGTTATGATCCCCTCCGCTGTCATGTAATTGAATTTTATTACCTTATGAAAAGCCGGGGCAAAAAGGATGCCATGTGTACAAGTGTCGGCTGGGATAATGCCAAAGAGTCCATTCACTGGATTCCGCTGGACCAGCTGCCGGAGACTGATGTAAGACCTGAGTTTTTGCGCACCCGCATAAAAGAGATTTTAGAAAATAAGGGCGTGCTTCACATTGTAAATGATGAAAGATAATTAAGCACGGCTGCCTTTATTTATGCCCCAATTGTGCAAAGCTTTCCACGCAGGATGTAGCCGATTTTTTCGTAGCAGGCATTTGAAGCAGCGTAATCTGCATCGGTGTAGAGCATAGGGAGATAGCCTTTGTCCTGTGCGATTTTTGTTACATGATAAACAAGATTTTCTGCATAATGACGGCGGCGATATTCAGGGCGGGTGTAGACAGCTCCAAGAGAAGCAAGCTGGTCGTTTGGACGATAAATGCAGCAGCCAACATTTTTCTCTTCTGAGTTTTTCCAGAAATAATAAAGGCCGTCTTTTATTCCCTGCTCAATTTTTTTGAGCGCTTCGTCTTTGTCTGACATGGGAACATTGGTTTCTTTGTGAAAGTCACAGGTCATTTCAAAAAGCTCATCAAGGTCGGCTGCCTGGCACTGCCAGAGTTTGCCGTCAATGCTTGTGGCAGAAGCCGGTTGCAGCGGCTTTGGATTATCATAAGCAAACATATTTTTTTTGATTGAAAGCTTTGGGAGGTGCGGGGAGGCAGAACTTTCCTCTGCTGTTTTCTTGATAAAAAATTCTGCAAGTTCGTATTTCATGTTAAAAGTGTGGCTGCCATCAAGGTAGCCTTTTTCTTTCATAAGCTGGTAGGCCTTTTTCATTTCTTGGGGAGTTGCATCGTCGGCTGTCCAGATCCACACAGGAAAAGGATTTGAACTAAGGCAGATGATAAGCCTCTGGTGGTCGCTTAGAATGAGTTCGCAGGGAAGAGCAAGAATCCTTTTTAAAACAAAGAAGGTAAATCTGTCTTGTTCTAAAAGCTTAAAATCGCGTTCGTCTGCAAAAGTGTCTATGGTCATAAGGGCCTCCTTTTTAGGCTTCCGGCTTTTTTGCCAGATACATAACATAAGTGTCATTAAAGATTATCTTGTTACCGTGGTCTAATACAGCCTTGTGAAGGCCTTCAAAAAACTTTGTTTTGTATGGCTCGGCAATTACCATATGGTCGCAGTGGGTGCCGCTAAAGGCAACGTATTCGTCGGCAGTCATTTTGCGTTTGCCGTAAAAATCGCGTTCTTCAAAATCTACATAGCCGTAATTTGTGGCGTTCTGATAATGGAAGGAGCGGTGAGGATAGGGAGTCTCCGGCTTAAAGTATGCATCATAGACTTTCTGAATGTCATCGTGAAGGGCCGGATTTGTGCTTTTGTATTCAGATTTTGTGAGCAGCATTGCAAGGGTGCCGCCGGGTGCAAGAAGGTCGTAGGTTTTTGAAAAGGCGATTTCTTCCGGAATCCACTGGATTGTAGCGGCGGAATAGATGAGGTCGAACTTGCGGATGTCGCCGATGCTGTCAGCGTTGTTATTACTGCCTAACATGTCGCTGAAATCATGCGTGATAAAATCATCATTTACAATATGAAAGTTTGGGCGGTCGCCATATTTTTCTTTCATCTTTGCATAAAGATGTTCGCCAAGCTCGATTGCATTGTAGTAGCAGCCGGTGTTCAAAATCGGCTCGGTGGCCTGGCCGGTTCCTGGTCCTATTTCCAGCACTTTTTTACCCGGCCCGATTTTTGCATAAGCAATCAGGTTGTCAAAAAGCTCCTGACTGTAGCGTGGGCGAAACTTGTCAAACTGCTCAGGGATTGTGTCAAAGATTTTTCTGAATTCCATTTTTTAATTCTCCGTTTTTATTTATAAATCCAGTAGCCGTTAAAGGCGACACCATCTTTTGCCACAAGCAGTTTATCTGTTTTTTCAAAACCAAAGGCTTGTGCGGCAACGGCTCTTTCAACTGCATAAATAGGAATCTTAGTAGCGACCTGATTACAATCAAACATTTCAAAGGCGTGTGGAGTTATCAGTGACATGATTTCTTTCATTTCCTCTGCTTTTTCATAAGAACTGCCGACATCAAGTCGCAGAATACCAGATTCATTAAAAGGGTCATCAGAAAGTCGTTTGAAAAGCTCTATTGTACCAATGGCTTTGCCTGTAGACTTTTCAATAATCGCCCAGCGGACAAACCATTTTTCTTTATAAGAATAAAGCCAGAAATCAATAGCCTTATTCATAAGTTCTTTTGTGTGATAATAAAAATTATCGCCGTCGCAATTGTCACTGTTGAAAAAAGGGAGTGCATTTTTGTCGCTATAAACCTGCAGCAAATCATCAGCATCAGATTTTTCCACAAAGCGCAAAAGCCATTTTTCATTTTCAAAGGTCGGACATTTTTCGTAAACGTTTTTCATGATTTTATTATACTACATAAAAAGTGAGTTTGCGAGGTGTATTTGGGCGTTCCCGGGCACTCCACTTCGTTCCGTGTCCGGTCGCTACGTCCGCAGTTCCGCTTTCGCTTCAGCCTCCTCAAAAAGGGTAGTTTCGACAAGCTCAACCACCCTTTTTTGCGGTGGCCCGCTTCGCGGCTGCTCCCATCGCTAACGCAGTTTAAAAAAATTACAAATCTACCTACAAAATTAACAGTTTCTACATTTTTGTAGGTACTTTTTCAAAATCACAAAACTAGGTGTACCTACAAAAATAACAATAATCCACATTTTGTAGGTTGCAACCTAAGCTATGTAACAATAGAAGTACCTACAAAACATAATGTTTCCTCGATTTTGTAGGTAGTCACTAGTTTCCAGAATAAAATACCAACCTACAAAATGTGCATTTTAGTACTTTTTGTAGGTATTTTTGGCAAAAACATAATTACAGGGTACCTACAAAATAGCCAGTTTTAAATATTTTGTAGGTCACCCCTTCTATATACAAACAATTTCAAATTCTTTATCCTAAAATTATGGAAGAAAACCCAAATTACAAAAATCGAAGCGTCGCAATTGTAATCCGCGACGGAAAAATCTTAATGGAAAGGCTCTGCTACAAAGACGCCAATAATGGCAAGGAGTTCTTTTCGGTGCCAGGCGGTGGCATAGAAGAAGGTGAGCCTCCCGAACAGACAGTTCTTCGTGAACTTAAAGAAGAATGCGGGCTCGACGGTACAATTGTAAAACCTCTCGCCGTAATCTATTCTCACGGAAGAAAAGAATATTCATTTGAAGTTGCAGTTCCAGATGACCAGCAGGCAATTACAGGCTACGATCCCGAAGAGGCCGGCTCTGACAATCCTCCTCTCAGAGAAGTTGTCTGGAAGAGCCTGGACGAAATTAACGAAAAAGACCGGGCCTTCCTTTTTTCCTATGGGCTCATTCAGGTTCAGGATTTTTACCGGACAATTGTCGGCTGGGGTGATGAAATCTCTTATCCGGGAAAGTAGGAATGCTACGTAGATGCTGGCGATGGTGCAAGTGATAGACAAAAGTTTCTGCTTTGCAAAAAAAGTCGAGAAAAGCATTTCAATCAGGCATATAATAAAAATATGTTCAGTGAAAAAGAAGAAAAAGTTTATGAGCTTCAGAAGTTTATTCTGTCTCATCTTTATGAAAAATTAACTCTGGAAAATCTTGCAGCCCAGGTGGGCTTGTCTGAATGGCAGTGTTACAGAAGTTTTAAGGAAGCAGCCGGAATAAGCATTGCAGATTATATCCGTCGGGCAAGACTTTCAGAAGCGGCAAGAAAACTTAGGGAAGAAAAAAAGAAAGTTCTTGATGTGGCTCTTGAAGCGGGCTATGACAGTACAGATGGATTTCAGAGGGCATTCTTTTCAGAGTTTGGATGTAATCCTGCGGAATATGAAAAATCAGATATTTCAATACTGAGCTATGTTCCTTATGACATTAAGTACCGCAGCAAGGATTTATACAAAGCAGAAAGCGGCAGACTGGATAAGATTCAGGTTGATAACGGCAAGGTCTTTGATTTTGGAAAAACTGCTGAATACTACGGCCGCTTCAGAGATATTTATCCGCAATCACTTTTTGATAAATTGTATTCTCTTGGAATTGGAAAAGCCGGAACAAAATGGCTGGACCTTGGAACAGGCACAGGCGTCTTTCCAAGAAATCTCTATCAATATGGAGCTGATATAACTGCAACAGATATTTCGGAAGAGCAGCTTGAAATTGCAAGAAATCTTTCGTTAGGAATAGATAATATTCATTATGAAAAAGTGGCTGCAGAAGAACTTAATTATCCTGAGCATTCTTTTGATGCAATTACAGCCTGCCAGTGCTTCTGGTATTTTAATCCCGAGCTTATAGTTCCAAAAATAAAATCACTCATTAAAAAGGGGGGCATCTTCTTAAAGCTTTATATTTCATACTTGAAAGAAGAGCCTGTAACTCAGGACAGCAACGCACTAATCAAAAAAATCAATCCATCCTGGCATGGGGCAGCGAGTGCACTTGAAGATTTACGCCGCCACTATTTTGAAAATCCTCAGCTAGAAACTTTCATTACAGAAATCCCATTTACCCGCGAAAGCTGGCATGGACGAATGCTTGCAAGCCGCGGAGTGATGGCCAGTATGAATGAAGAAGAGCTGCTTCAGTTTGATAAAGAACATCGTGCTATGCTTGATGAAAAATACCCGGAAAAGTTCAGCATAAAGCATAAAATCTTTTTGACCTGGTATAGATTTTGATGTTGATAATTATGAAGAAATAAAAAACAGCAGAGCCTTTCGACTCTGCTGTTAGGGTTTATATGACTTAATATTTTTAATTCACTGAATTAGCCGAAAATAGGGCGAACTCTGTTTACAGTATCACAAGCTGCGAGCTTTGCGATGATGTCGTCGGTTACAACGCCGTCTACGTCGATGATGTTGTAGGCTACATCGCCGCGAGCCTGGTTGATGAAGGAACTGATGTTGAGCTTTGCTTCACCAAGAATTGTTGTGAACTTAGAGATTGTATCAGGAATGTTTTTGTGGCTGATGCAAAGACGAGTTCCACCGGCTGGGATAGGGTTGTCTGTAACAGTTTTTGGGAAGTTTACAGAGTTTACGATATTTCCGTGCTCGAGGAAGTCCTTGAGCTGAGCTGATGCCATAATTGCACAGTTGTCTTCTGCTTCCGGAGTTGATGCTCCAAGGTGAGGCATACAAACTACCTTTGGATGATTCAAAAGCTCTTCTGCAGCAAAGTCTGTGATGAGGCATGAAACCTTTCCGCTGTCCAAGGCAGCAAGAATGTCTGCATTGTTTACAAGACCACCGCGGGCAATGTTGATAATGCGAACTCCGTCCTTCATGTTCTTGATAGAAGCAGCGTTAATCATTCCCTTTGTGTCGTTTGTCTGTGGAACGTGGATTGTGATGTAATCACACTTTGCATAAAGTGAATCCAAAGTCTCAGCAATCTTTACTTTCTTATCAAGCTTAAGAGCAGCGTTTACAGAAAGGAATGGGTCGTAGCCCCAAACGTCCATACCAAAGTGGAGGGCGAGGTTAGCAACCATAGCACCGATTGCACCAAGACCGATTACACCAAGAGTTTTTCCCATCAATTCTGGACCAACAAACTGGCTCTTTCCTTTTTCTGCGAGGGCAGGGATTTCGTCTCCCTTTCCTGCAAGGCCGTTTGCCCATTTGTTTGCTTCGATTACAGGACGGCTGGAAAGCAAAAGTGCGAGGAGAACAAGCTCCTTTACAGCGTTTGCATTAGCACCAGGAGTGTTGAATACAACAACGCCCTTTTCTGTGAGCTCTGGGATTGGAATATTGTTAGTTCCGGCACCGGCACGTGCAACAGCCTTTACATTGTCAGAAAGCTGCATGTCGTGCATTTCTGCAGAACGTACAAGAATAGCATCCGGATTATTGATTTCAGATGCGATTTCGTAATTATCACGGTCAAGCTGGTTGAGACCAATGCTTGCGATTTTATTTAATGTCTGAATCTTGAAACTCATTATGCATTCTCCTTAGCGAACTTCTTCATGAACTCTACGAGAGCCTTAACTCCGTCGAGAGTCATAGCATTGTAGATTGATGCGCGCATACCACCAACAAGTCTGTGGCCCTTGAGGTTTACGAGACCAGCAGCAGCTGCTTCTTTTACAAACTTGTCGTTGATTTCCTTTTCTTTTGCTACTGAAGCATCGTCTGTTGCTCCTGTAGAGTATTTTGTAAGGAATGGAACGTTCATCAAAGAGCGGCTTCCGATTTCTGTAGTTGCGTGATAGAAGTTTCCTTCGTTGTTGTCCAGGTAGTTGTAAAGGTAATCAGCCTTTTCCTTGTTGCGCTTGAGCATTCCTTCTGCTCCGCCGTTAGCTTCGATCCAGTGAAGAACCTTTCCAAGCACGTAGATAGTGTAGCATGGAGGAGTATTGTACATAGAATCGTTGTCTGCGTGTGTCTTGTAAGCGAGCATAGTTGGTGTGCCGGCACGGCAAGCTTCAGGCTCACAAATCAAATCTTCGCGGATGATTACGAGAGTAACACCTGCAGGAGCCAGGTTCTTTTGAGCACCAGCGAACAAGAGACCAAACTTGCTTACATCAAGTGGCTCACTCAAAACGCAAGAAGAAATATCAGCTACGAGAGGAATCTTTCCTGTATCAGGAATGTACTCGTAGTGTGTTCCCATGATTGTGTTGTTGAAGCAGATGTAAGCGTAATCATAATCGCCCTCAATCTTTTCAACTTTTGGAATATATGAATAGTTCTTGTCTTTAGAAGAAGCGATGATATCAACTTCTACGCCAAGCTTTTTAGCTTCTGCAGCAGCCTTCTTTGCCCAAACACCAGTTTCGATGTAAGCAGCCTTTCCAGTGTGGATACCAAGGTTTTCAGCAACCATTGCAAACTGAGTAGAACCACCACCCTGAACAAAAAGAACCTTGTAGTTGTCTGGCACGTTCATCAACTTGCGAACCATAGCTTCAGCATCCTGAATGATTGGCTCATAAGCCTTAGAGCGGTGACTCATTTCCATTACCGACTGACCAGTTCCATTATAATCCATCATCTCTGCAGCACATGCCTGCAAAACTTCTTCCGGCAGGCAGCTAGGTCCCGCACTAAAATTGTACACTCTTGCCATACAACGACTCCTTTGTCTTTTGTTTTAAGTTATCATTTTCAGGGCATTAAGCACTGATAAATTTTCTATTTTTATGCCTTCAGGTACACTCAGTACCATTCGGGTCATATTTACAATTCCTTTTATCCCGGCTTTTACAAGCCTGTCGCACATTGACTGTGCATCCTTGTCTGCAACTGCCAGAATCGCTAAGGTGATTTTTTCCTGTTTAATCACCCAGTTCATATCGCTAGCCGGGTAGAGCGGAAACGTTGAACGAAGGATTTCAACCCGGTTCACGTTTGAATCAAACCCCGCTTTAATCACAAAATGACTTCCATCAAAAAGGCTGTTATCCAGAAGTGCTGCACCAAGTCGTCCAAGACCTGCAATGCACACATTTTGTGTTTCGCTTTTGTTTATGGACTGAACAGCAGCAAGAAGGTCTGCGGTGTTGTAACCGTTCTTCCAGCCCCGGAAATCACCGTGTTCCGCGGTGGTTTCGACAGGCTCAACCACCGTACTCTTAATCAGCCATAAATCATGCCGAACAAGAGAATCTTTCCAGCCGGTCAATTCACAAATCTTAGCGGAAGTAATTTTTTCTCCGCTCCAGGATTTCAAAAGTTCTTCCAGCTGAACAAGCCTTTTTCTTGTTGCATTCGGCAAGTCATTTATTGATTGCATTATAGATATCCTCTTTGATAGTGGGAATTAAATTTAGAACAAAAGATGAAGAATTTGAGATGAATTTTAGCAGAATTTGCTGAATTTTGCAAATATTGTTAAAAATATAACAGTAAATAAGGTGGTTTCGACAGGCTCAACCACCGTGGTGTATTAGTTAAAAAAAAGAGGATCCGGAAAAACTATAAAAACCGGATCCTCAAAAAAATTAGGAGGCAAATTAATTAGTGTGCGTAAGCAACTGCGATTCCAGGAGAGAGCTGAGTCTCAAAGTAAGACGCAACCTGTTCCTCAAACAGTTGATCAAGCATCTTCTGGTATGACATGATTTTGCCAATGTAGTTCAAAGTAGACTGTGGAGTCTTGTTTGAACGAACACGGCCAGTTCCTGCGTTGTACATTGCAAGGGCAGAAACTTCGTTTCCGGCTGTGTTCAGGCAAAACTTAAGGTGCGCCATACCATATTTTGAACTTACGAACGGATCAAAGAAATCTAACTCAGAAAGCTCGGGAAAGGAGTTGCTGTTCAACTGGAAGAGCCCCCGGTCAATCGTTGTGTTCGCGTTTCTGTTAGTCGCGTTCGAGTTATAATTGCTTTCTGTGTGCGCAAGTGAAAACGCTAAAGAAAGCGGAATGTCATTTTTCTCAGCTTCTGTAAGAATGGCCTGAGTTACCTCTCTGCTTCCAGTAATCTGGAAGTAGAACCACTCTACTGCTGTGCGTGATAACGGCTGGCGATATAATGTAAGTCCGTTATCGTAATCGTCTGTAAGACGGTTCAAAGAAACTTCGGTAAAATAATCCTGAAAAGCTGCTGAAAGTTCTTCTTCGGTTTCTTCTGATAAATCAATTATAGTCAAAGGTTCAGATATTACAGGCTGAACCGGTTCCGGTGCATTAGGCAGCAAAAAATAAACTAAAACGGCTGCAGAAGCTAAGATAATGCACAAAAATGCTGTGAGGAACCATGTACCTGCGAGTCTGTTCTGATTCTCTTTAGACTGCATACGTTTTTCCCTCTTGCTCTCTCGTTGATGCGGAGTATAATGCCACAAATGACAAATATATTCAAGAGAATTTTGAAGAAAATTTGTGAATTTCAGTGAATATTTTACATTTTCTTCGCAAATAGTGCGGTTTATTGCGGTATGATGCAGTTAGTATACCACAATGTCATCTGACAGAGGATTTTCTGCTGTTGTGAAATATACGTACTGTGCATGTTTCATGGCAAGAGTTTCCATAAAGGTCTGCTTGTCTTTGAGCTGTGGAGCAAGTTCCATGCCTGCAACACTTACACAGTCTTTTACGCGGCGGGCAGTGTGATTAAAAGCGCAGATAAAAGCTTCTTCCTGTTCCGGAGTTTCCAGAGGCTTGTCTGCAACGGGAACAAGAACGGCGAAGAGACCGGCATCTTCCATTTTCTTAAGTTGATCGCGAAGAAGGGCAAGGAACTCTTCATTATAGATATCTTCATCCATTTCTACGGTGCTCCATGGAATATTAATGCGTTTGAGGGTTGAAGTATCAACCTCGCTGCCATCAGCAATCTTATAGAGCTTTTTATTCTTTACTGTAAAAATTGGATCAAGTTTCATTCTGTTTCCTCGTTAAAAAAATAAACCGGGTGCGAAGACCCGGTTTTCTCTGATGAGTATCAAAATCAACGGGTGATAAACCCGGAATTCTTCTATTCAGTCAAAATACGGATAACTTCAGCCTTATCCTGAGTATCCAAGATTTCCTGACGCTTTTCAGGACTCTTGAACAAGAGGCTTACTTCAGCCAGGAACTGAAGATGTGGACCTGTCTTGTTTACTGGAGACAAAGTCATTATGAAAATACGGCATGGTTCCTGATCCAGAGAATCGAAATCTACAGGATTATCAGAAATACCGATACATGCTACCAAATCCTTTACTGTGTCAGTTTTTCCATGAGGAATAGCGATTCCGTGCTTCATACCAGTAGACATCTTGCGCTCGCGGTCCAAAACACATTCGCGTGCAGCATCTTTGTCTGTAACTTTTCCGGCCTTAAACAAAACGTCAATCATCTCATCTACGATTTCTTCTTTTGTTGTGCCTTTCAGATGAAGGTTCACGGTGTCTGTTGTTAATACTGTTCTTAAGTCCATAACATAAATGTTATTTCCACTTGCGAAAATTGTCAAGTAGAAAACCCCCTATGTAATAAATTTATTTGAAAAAAATAGAGTTATATACAACTTCCTGAATCACAGAGAAATCAAAATTCATATTATTATTGTATCACCTCTCATAATCTACTATAATACAACCAAAATACAGGATTACTGAGAGGTAAAATATGATTTCTTGGTCAAATGCAGACTCACTTTCTTCATGGAAGAAGTTACAGTCTCTTAAAGGTATGGTTTCTGTTGCAGACGAACTTTCCGGCAGCGGTGCTGCAGACAGAATCGCAAAATATTCTATCCCAATGGGTGGAGCTCTTACTTACAACTTTGCAGCTAAACAGGTAAATGAGCAGATTCTTAAGACTCTTGCTGAGCTTGCAGAAGAGCAGCAGCTTGTAGAAAAATATCAGGAGCTTTTGGACGGTGCTGTAATCAACACTGGAGAGAAGCGCATGGTTCTTCATCAGCTTACACGCGGTCAGCTTGGAAAAGATGTTATGGCTGATGGTGTAAACAAACGCGAATTCTACATCAACGAAGTAAAGCGCATTGCAGATTTTGCTAACGACGTTCACTCAGGAAAACTTGTAAACGAAAAGGGTGAAAAATATACAACAGTTTGTCAGATTGGTATTGGTGGTTCTGACCTCGGTCCACGCGCTATGTACCTCGCTCTTGAGAACTGGGCAAAGAAGAACAAGGCTTTCAAAATGGAAGCTCACTTCATTTCTAACGTTGACCCAGATGATGCAGCAAGCGTTGTAAAATCTCTCGACATTTCTAAGACAATCTTCATTCTTGTTTCTAAATCAGGAACAACTCTTGAAACTCTTACAAATGAATCTTTCGTAAAAGACTTCATTAAAAAGGCTGGCTGTGATGCAAGCAAGCACATGATTGCTGTTACATCTGAGACATCTCCTCTCGCTCACAACCCAGACTATATGGCTGCTTTCTATATGGATGATTATATTGGTGGTCGTTACTCTTCAACTTCTGGTGTAGGTGGAGCTGTTTTGAGCCTCGCTTTTGGACCAAAGGTATTCCAGGACTTCCTCGACGGAGCTGCAGAAGAAGATAAACTTTGTCTCAACAAAGACATCACAAAGAATGCCGCTCTTATGGACGCTCTCATTGGTGTTTACGAGCGTAATGTTCAGGGCTATCCTGCAACTGCAATTCTTCCATATTCACAGGCTCTCAGCCGCTTCCCAGCTCACCTTCAGCAGCTTGATATGGAATCAAACGGAAAGAGTGTAAACCGTGATGGTAAGCCACTTGGATACGTAACTGGTCCTGTAATTTTCGGTGAACCTGGAACAAACGGTCAGCACTCATTCTATCAGTTGCTCCATCAGGGAACAGACATCATTCCTCTCCAGTTCATTGCATTCCGCGAGAACCAGACTGGTGAAGATGTTGTAATTGAAGATTCAACAAGCCAGGTTAAACTCTGTGCTAACGTAACTGCTCAGATTGTTGCATTTGCATGTGGTAAGTCTGATGCAGATCCAAACAAGAGCTTTGCCGGTGGCCGTCCTTCAAGCTTGATTTACGGTGCACAGCTTAATCCAAAATCACTTGGTGCATTGCTTGCTCACTATGAGAACAAAGTAATGTTCCAGGGCTTTGTATGGAACGTAAACTCTTTCGACCAGGAAGGCGTACAGCTCGGTAAGAAACTTGCTAAGACTGTTCTTTCTGGAAATATGGAAGGAGCTCTTAAGGCTTACGCTGGTCTTTTGATTAAATAACAACCACTTGAATTAAGGTTAAAAAAGAGGTAATGCCCACAGGACATTACCTCTTTTTTTTGATATACTGAAGGTACAGTAATTGTACGGAAGGTACGGTGGTTTCGACAGGCTCAACCACCGTATTTTTTTTTTTTATAAATCTATAATTTTGATTACGAAATCGCGTTGTGCGGGCAGGCGGTTTTGCAGGTGCCGCAGCGGATGCAGTCCATGCTGTCGGGAGTTTTCCAGACGGGGATGTCCAGGTGGCAGGCTTTCTGGCAGGCAGAGCAGCCAATGCATTTTTCTGAATCTATTTTTATACGGTAAAGGGAAATCTTATTGAACAGGCCGTACACAGCTCCCAGCGGGCAGACGTAGCGGCAGAATGGGCGGTAGATAATAACAGAGCCCAGCAAGGTTATTGCAAGAATCACAAGCTTCCATCTGAATAGAAAACCTGCGGCTCCTCGCATTGCGTTATTCAAAAGGACGAGTGGGATTCCGCCTTCAAGAGTGCCCACGGGGCAGATCCATTTGCAGAACCACGGTTCTCCTAATCCTGTAAAATCAATCACAAAGAGTGGGAGTAAAATCACAAAAATACCCAGGAAAACAAAACGCAGCCAGCGAAGGCATTTTTCTCCGGGCAGGCGGCGAATCTTCTTTATAAATGGAATCTTAAACAGCAGGTCCTGAATCAAGCCAAAAGGGCAGAGAAAGCCACAGACAAAGCGGCCTAACACGGTTCCAAAAACTGTCAGCAGTCCCAGAACGTAGAGTGACATTTTAAACTGTCTTGCGTTTAGAGTTGCCTGGAGTGCGCCAATAGGGCAGGAGCCAAGGGCCCCGGGGCACGAATAGCAGTTCATTCCGGGAACGCAAAGGTATTTTGAAGCCCCCGTAAAAATCTGACCTTTTGTAAAGCCTTTGAGATAGCCGTTGGAGAGAGCGGTGAATGCAAGTTGAATGAACAGGCGGATTTTGCCAGACGAGGTTTTACTTTTCATCAGCCAATTCCTATGCACTCAAGGCAAATCTTTGTTGCTTTTTGAAAAACGACAGCAGCCTCGCCACGGAAGATTCCTAAAACAATCAGAAGGAGACCTAAACAGAGAACAGAGACTGCAATTATCCGTCTTTTTCTTTCGACCATATGGCTATTATAAACCTATTTCTGGCTTTCCAAAAGTTTATCAATAATTTTCTGCCAGTCCTTTTGACTTCGTGAACCAAAATAAACTGAGCCAATCTGTTTTCCGTTCTTATCTATGAAGAAGGTTGCAGGAACAGCCTGAATACCGCGCAGCATAGTCTGGAACATTGGGATTGTAGGAACGACGTTTTTATATTGTACGCCGGTTGTATCAATAATCATAAGGGCTTCTGTTTTTAGAGAAGGATTCACACGGCCCCAGTCATCAATAATATCAATTGGAATACCGATTATTTCAACGCCCTTGCTTTTGTTTTCTTCGCTGAGTTTAGCAAGATCCGGCATTTCGCGGATACAAGGCCCGCAGAAGGTTCCCCAGATATTTATCATTGTGATTTTATTATTGGAATAGATATCACTGGTGATTTTGTTTCCATCTAAATCAACTGACTCAAAGGCGAATTTTTGAGTAGAAGTTTTATTTCCATCCTTAGCAAATAATAAAGTTGCAGCTGCAATCAGCATAAAAACGGTAAGTATTTTTTTCAAAATATGCTCCTTGTTTACTCCCTAAAATCGGGGTTAGTATATAATATAAATAAATTGTGCACAATATAGTTACAGCTTATAACATATAATATAGAATAATTCTTGTAAAAAATGCATAAAAAGTGTATATTTATACATTATGAAGGAACGACAGTCACGCCTTAAGGCAATTAAAACACTTATTAAGAATAACACAATCGAAAGTCAGGATGATTTGCTTGCGCTTCTTTTGAAGGAAGGCTATGACGTAACACAGGCAACTCTTAGCCGCGATCTTAAGCTTTTGAAGGTGGGCAAGGTTCCAGATGGCCAGAACGGCTATATTTATGCACTTCCTGGTGCAGATGAAAATGCGGAAAGCGAAGCTATTTATGTACAGGATTTCCTTCGCGGTTATGTAAGCATTGATTTTTCAGGAAATATCGTAGTAATCAAAACCTTCCCTGGCCACGCAAATACTGTTTGTAATGCCATTGATAATCTTAACCTGGACGAAGTTCTCGGTACTGTTGCGGGAGATAACTGTATGTTTGCGTGTCTCCGTGAAGGCGTAACCGGCGACGAGTTTATGGAAAAACTCAAGAAACACATTCCGGGCCTGGAAGATTGACAAGGCGCAAGCCTTGACCTACCATATTGTTAGTTTTCACTTTTTAAGTTAAAATTATCTCATGTTATTTACAAGTACACGAAATAATGAGTTATCAGTTACTTTTTCTCAGGCAGTAAGAGACTGTATTCCTGATGATGGCGGCGTTTTTGTGCCTTCTTCAATTGAAGATATGCGCCGCTGGATTTATTACATTGATGAAACAACCCCTTTTTCTTCAATTGCGGGGTCTTTGACTTCTGCTTTAATGCATGAAGAATTTTCTCCAATCATTTGTGAAACTATTGCTACTGCAGCATTCCCTGTTGAGCCGGTTGTAAAGCAGCTGGACGGCAGCCTTTTTATGACAGAAATGTATCATGGCTTTCTGGGATGTCACAGAGATTATGGAGTTTCTTACCTTTGTAACTATCTTGAGTATACGCTTGAGCTTAAGGGCGGTAAGGCAGTTTTTGTTGATTTTACCCATGGCGGTCTTGGAGCTCTGATGTCCCGCATTCTTAAGGGCAAGAAGAATATTAAGTCGGTTCTGGTTTATAAAAAAGGAACAGTTCGCGGACTTGATGAAGAAAGCCTTGCATGGAACGGTGGAAATATTTACCCGGTAGAAATGGAAGGAACAGAAGCTGAAATTAAAGCTGCCATTTCCAAAGTTTTTGCAGACCGCAATTTTGTAAAAGAACACGGACTTACTGTTGCCAATACAACTAATGTGTGCCGTCTTCTTGGTCAGATTTTCTTTTTCCCTTATTCATTTGCACAGATTAAGAATAAGTTTAACGGCGAATTGTATTATGCTATGGGTGCCGGTAATTACGGTTCACTTATGGCGGGTCTTTATAGCTGGCGTTTTGCTTTACCGGTAAACGGCTTTTATGTTCCTAGTACTCCGGCTCTGGCAAGAAGTGCAACGGGCGCTCCTGTTGTTCTTGATTCACTTGTTGATTTGAAAGCTCGCGGAGAAGCTAATCCTGCGGTGCCTGCAAATCTGGAGAGACTTGAATCCTTCTTTGGAAAGAACGAGCTGATGATGAGGAACTTTATTTACCCGGTTGATATTTCAGAAGCTCAGCGCGATGCAGCCGCAAAAGAACTTTATATTAAGTATGGCATTTTTGCTGATAAGGACACAGCTTCTGCCTATGCTGCTGCAAAAGAGAACAGTGGCGAAGTTTATGACGAGGACGGAGCATTTATTCTTACAGCATATAATCATCCGTCTCTTTCATCTGACTACTGCCGCCACGTAATAGGAGAGGCTCCGGAGATGCCTGAAAATATAAAGGCAAGCCTGGTTCCTTTCCAGCTGAATCGTCCTCTTGTTTCAGGTGCCAACGAGCTTAGAAAAATTATCGAAAATTTTAGCCTTTAAGAAAATCTTTAATAATCTGACTGATCTCTTCCGGCAGTTGAATCTGTGGGGTGTGTCCGCAACCTTCAATTAACTCCAGATTTACTTCCGGGGCGGTCAGGTTTTCGACATAATTTTTTACGAGTCCTACCGGGCAAATCCAGTCGCAGGAACCGGAGATCAGGAGAACCGGCATCTGGTAATTGTCGGCAGCCTCCAGTGCATTGAAGTTATTCATATATTCTTCGAGGGGAGAAATCAGTTCAATAAAGCGGTTCAGGTTGAAGATCTGCATGAAGTACCAGCGCATATCGTCAATGCCGGCAATCGGGCTTGTAAGGGCTGCGAAAACTGAAAGGTCTTTTGTGACTGTCTGCGGATGATAAGGGCTTACAAGCTTTCGCAGGGTAAAGAGATTTTGCAGGCTCATGTCTGTCATAAAGTTTTTGTATGCGGTTTTGAGTGCTGTGGTGTCGTCACCTCTGCTGCGGGCAATGCTCAGAGCGTCTTCATAAGAATAAACTTCGCCTGCATAGTTTTTCTCGTTTACACACTGGCCAATACCGATATATGCCGAAACTTTTTCGGGGTGCTTAAGGGAATATCTGCTTCCAAGCATGGTGCCGTAAGAGTGGCCGAGAATGATTACCTGTTTTTGATTGAAGCGGTCACATAGATAATCTACAAGGGCATCGAGGTCGGCAAGTTGTTTGTCAAAGGTCAGACTTTTGTTGTCCGGGTCTTTTGCGGCATTCGGATAGTAAGATCGGCCGCTACCCCTTTCATCCCAGCAGACAATGGTGAAGTCATTTGTAAGTAAATCCTGCCAGTAGTAATCAATGTAAGTTGTAGGAGCGCCGGGGCCACCATGCAGCGAAATGATAATCGGATTTTCCTTTGATTTGCCTGCGATGGTGATGTATTCTTTCTGGTTGGTCAGCTGAAGGTAGAGCTGTTCGTTTGCACCATCTTTATAGCTGACAGCCCTCTTAATCTGATTGATATTTCTTCCTGCAATGAAGAAGGTGAAAGCACCGCAAACTAAAACTGCAAGGACAAGACAAAATCCCTTCAAAATGCCAAGCGTGATTCTTGCGGCAGGTTTTCTTTTTGCGGGAGCTTGGTAAACTTCTTTTTTGTGCTGCAGGTGAATGCCAATGTGGCCAACGCCCAGAATGCAAGAGCCGACTAACATCATAATATTTCCGCCATAGATTCCAAGCAGGAAAAAAGCGATGACGGGCAGGGTAGCACCGGCAACCGGAATGCCAAGAATGCCCCGATAAAAATCCTTCATGGTCTTTTCACTTTTGAAATAACGGATCCAGTAAATCTCATAAAGGACCATGCACAAAAAGGAAATAATCAGAACTGTCAGCCAGAAGTTCCAGCCCTTGAAATTGAAATCAGAAAAGATGAGGGCAAGGGGCGTTACAATAAACTCGCCGCATCTTTCCAGTGCCAGTAAAACTTTATTTTCATTTGGGGCGTATTTTTCGTAATCCTTTGGTTGATTTTTTGTCCAGATAAAATTTGGGATCAGCAGCATAAGCAGCCAGATTAAGCCGATGTAGGAAAAGCCGAAGGTCATTTGTAAAATCTCCTGTGGTATTATGTGAGTAAAAATCCCCTTACTTTAGGGCAAGGGGATTCTTACGATGATTTGATTATTAATACTGTAACACCTGCCAGTGAGAGCGGTGTTACTATTTTATTTCGAAGACTTTTTTAAGGCTGTTTTTTTTGCAGACTTTGCGGAGGTCTTAGAGCTTGCCGTTTTTTTCGAGGATTTAGCAGACTTGGAAGTCGTCTTTGAAGTTACCGTTTTCTTTGTTGACTTCTTAACTGTCTTCTTTTCCACAATCTTCGGTTCAAACTCCTTGAGCATAAGCTCGCACTTGTAGGCAGCCTTGGTTTTTGCGGCAGCCAGGAGTTTGTTGAACTTCTGGAGGTTGGCGAAGTCGGCTGTTTTACCGGTCAGGGCTATCAAGAGAATTGCCTTGTTTAAAGAATCGTCGCTGAGCTCCTTGTTGAACCAGCGAATATTGTCAAAGTTGTTAGTTCCAGACAAAAGTCCGCACCAGCGGCTCTGCATCAAAAGCTTTGTAACCTCGTAAGCGGCTGCCTTTGAATCCTTTTTGATTGCGGCAGAGTTTGTTGCGGTGGCCAGAACAAAGAGTTTTGTAAGATTCCATCTTTCGTCCTTGTCTGTAAACTTTTCTTCACAAAGATATTCATTGAACTTGCGGCCAAAAGCGAACTCAAGTGCGCAGCCTTTTTCTGTAAGACTTCCGCAGAGAGCCCAGCACAATAGAAGTTTTTCGAGGTCGGCATCTGCGCCTTCAATAAGACTTGCAAAACTTGTCGCGTCTGCCGCCTTAAGAAGAGCCTTCTGTAAATTTGCAGGCTGCTTTGTTTTTTTGAGATTATGGATTGTAACCAGCTTTTTGAGGCGGGCTGTAATTTCACTTGCTTCTTTTTCTGCGTAGAGTTTTATGTCTTTTCCTGTGAACTTAGAAGCAATCTTTATAAAGGTCGTAAGCTCCTTCTTTGCGGCAGTCATTATGTCTGTCACTTTCTTTGCGGTGAGGGATGCTGGCTTTTTAGCAACGGTCTTTGATTTTGCAGCTTTCTTTGTATCAACCGAGGTCTCGGTAGCTTCTGCTTCCGCCTTATCCTTTATCTTCTCATAACCAAAGGCTTCAAAGAGAGGCGAAATAACCTTGCCGGCGTACGCGTGCAAAGCGGTATACAAATCCTTGTAAATCAATTCCTGCCATGCAGTTTCAATGTCTTCGCAGCCTCGGCCGTTTAAGAAGTCGCACAAAATCTTATAGCGGTGGTCTGCCTGGTCGCTTACCTGATGAACATTCAGATAAACCTGATACTCAAAACCATTGAGCATTACAAAGAGCCCCTTCTCACAAACCTCACTTGATTTGCGGATAAACCAGAGGCGGCTTCTGTGCTCCTGGAAAATACAGTATTTATCGTCTTCGGCAGTCAAATTAAGACCTTCTGAAACAGAGCGGCTCATCATTACAACTTCATCACCATTGCCGGTTTTTACAGCATAAGGATCAGACTGTTTAATCCATCCGTGAGCCTGGTCGTATTTATTGTTATAGAACACGATAGCACGCTCGTTGCCACAGCCGTTAGAGTAAGCAAATACGTTTTCATTTACGTGGCCGTCTTCCCACAAATCATAAAGAAGGAAGTTGTCTACGCCCGAGAAGAGGTAGCGCTTTTTCATAAGAGGGAAGATATCGTGCCAGTGGCGGTCTACAAGGTACTGACTTGGTTTTTCGTCCTTGTAAGCCTTTGTATATTCCATTCCGTATTTTTCAGTAAAGCCTTCAATCTGGCCGTGACCAAACATTGGAAGACCCGGCATAGTAATCATCAAAGTACAAACACCAAAGTATTTGTCGCCATCACCAAACTGAGCAATAGCTGTTTCCTCATCAGGGTTGTTCATAAAGTTTACATAGCGCTTAAGAACCTGAGGATCAAAGGTGATTGTATTTTTGATAGTGTCGCGGTATTTCTGATTTTCCTCTTTTTTGAGCATGTTCATAAAGGCCGAGTTATAAACGCGGTGCATACCCAAAGTGCGCACAAAGTAACCTTCCATCATCCAGAACGCTTCGGCGAGCAGAAGTGTGTCCGGGCATTCCTGAGCAACACGGTCTACAACCTCGCGCCAGAATTCGTTTGGAATTGCGTCGTTGAACTGCTGAGTGCTCAAGCCAGTTTCACTTCTTGTTGCAATGTCTCCTCCGTGGCCCGGCTCCGGATACCAGAGGCGGCGGATAGATTTCTTTGCAAGAACCATAGCAGCATCAAAGCGGATGATAGGGAAGTTTCTTGCAACATGTAAGATTTCCTGCATAACAGCTTCGCGTGCAGCAGGATTTAAAAAGTCAATCTGAGCAGTGTCGTTCCATGGAAGACCGGTACCATCGTTTCCGTGGTAGATATAGCGTGTGTCTCCTGTGTAATTGTCGACACGTTTGAAAACTACAGAACAGTCATCTTTGCTGTAGTAGTGGTCTTCGAGGAAGAGGGAAATGCGGCCATCCTGAGAAAGGTTTTCGCCGTTGTAAGTATACTGAGGGAAAGGATTGTCGCGGCGCTGAATAAAATAGTCCGGGTGATTAATAACCCAGTCGCCGTCCATACCAGTGTGGTTTGGAACCATGTCGGAAGCAAGGCGGATTCCTCTCTGCCAGCAGCGTTGTCGAAGATTTGCCAGGGCGTCCCAGCCGCCAATATTCGAAGCAATATTATAATCAAAAAGAGAGTAAGCAGATGCGGCTGCCTCAGGGTTTCCACAAATCTGCTTGATTCGTCGGCTGGCCTTTGAACGTTCCCAAAGACCAATGAGCCAGAGACCGGTAAAACCTTCGTCGCGGAGTTTATCAAGTTCGGCATCTGGAATCTGATCCAGACGGGTAATAGGGTAGCCGTACTGCTTTGTGAGCTGATCGAGCCATACAAGAACAGTTTTTGCCATAAGAATAACTTTAGGCATCCATTCGCTGTCGGCAGAAAAGCGCTCATATTCATTCATCAGATTTTCGAAGGAATAAGGAACCATGTCCGGAAGGTCACCGCCGCCAAAGCCGTGCCAGGCTGCCTTATCTTCTTCGGAAATTGTGTCCATTCCGGCAAGAATGCGCTTGAGCCATTCACCAAGGAACTCAGCCCAGTATTTCTGAAGATATTCAAGCTGACCGCGAAGACTTTCCGGTGCAAAGACCTGAGGCTCGCGTAAAAGTGTAATCAAATCATGATTGAAAGGACCAAAGGTAGGCTGACCGGCAGCATATTTCTGAATTGTTTTCCAGGTTTTTGCATATAAAGGATTTTTTGCAAGCTCCTTATCAGAAAACATAATCATAAATGGCTTAAAGGCCTTGTTTTCATTTGCAAGATGAAGAAGAATCAGTTCCTCGAGAGTCTGTTCTCGGTTAGTACGTTCAAGCCCAGTACCCGCATCAAGCTCAGTCTGTGCAAGATATTCTTCCGGTCTGATTTTTTCGTTGTAAACTGCAACCGGTGGAAACTCCTTCATAAAATCAAGAAGAAGGGAATCTATCTTATCTTTTCCATATTCTTTATCGAGTTCCGCAATAAGATCCCGTCCAAATCCAGGCACCTTGTCGCGGCGGTACAGCATACACACATAATGCAGAATCTCATCAATGAGGCCCATAGCATTGAGCTGGCCCGCAGAAAGCTTTTTGTTTTCTTCACCGCGCGATTCAAAAACGTTATTGATAAGAAGCTGAAATTCGCGCACATTTTTCATATTTGCAAAAACTACGTTTCCGCTCGAAGCAAAAAGACCTTTGTTGAAATTACATAAGTCTCTGATTTTTTTTGAGATGTGAAACTCGTTGTGTGAAATCTGCATTAAAACTTTCCTTTTATACAATTTGAGATGTTAAATAATACAAATATTATACCATGAAAAATATGATATTACATTATTTTTTCTATTAAGGTCTTGTTATTGCACAACTCTTCCAGACTGCATGGCAGGCGGTAAGTCCAGTTAAATTCAGTTACAGTACCTGGAATGTTGATGCGTTCGTCGGAAGCTTTTTCAAGCCAGAGCGATTTATCCATGTACAAGAAGTCCTGAAGCGGTGGAATAAACCACTGACTTGCAGAAGTTGCAGAGGCCTTGATAACCGCTTCGGCAATTTCTGGAGAGAACTCAGCTGCTTCTGTAGTGCCAGGAGCAAATACTTCTGGATTTGCGCTGATAAAAGCTCTTACGCTGTCTTTTTCAGTCTCCCACCATTCGCGGATAGTTGAAGAATCGTGAACGGAAGTTGTAGTAACCGAAAGCGGAGTGTAGTCTGCAAACGGAACATAAGGCTGACCCGGTTCGTTCCATTTACGGCACCAGCGTACAACTCGGAGCCCCAGAATATTATGAGCGGCCATAGTCTTTGGAACGCATTCAATGTTTACGCCAAGGTCTTCGCCGCATGGAATCATTTTTACAGCGCTGGTAATAGCAGCAAAAATTTCATCAGCCTGCTTTTTCCAGAGCTTTTCATTTTTAGAGTTCAGGTCATTAAAGCATGCAAGCAAAGATGATTTTTCCTGATCGTTCAAAGTGCCCCAGGAAGTAGATTTGCCATAAGTCCACAGAGGAACATATTTGTTTTTTGCAATTTCGAGCAGAGTGCGGTCACTCCAGAAATCTTCCAGAACTTTCTTTACACGAGGAATTGCTTCCGGTGCGCAAAGTTCAGAAAGATCCGCTTCTTCAATAACCTTGTTGCCTTTTACAGAAGAATCAAAACGCCAGAGCTCTTCGCCGTCTATCTTGTTACAGAAAATCGCAAGAATCTGATGAGCCTTGTCGTGATTCCAGGTAATATCTTCTATTACATGAGTTGGAATATGAGGCTGACTGAGCCAGCGGATTCGGTCATCATCAAAACCAAGCTCATACAAATCAGTTTTTTTGATGAAAGCGTAAGGCTCTGTGTGTCCGTTAAGCGCATTCAAATCAGCTTCAGGAATAGCCCAGATGCGGAAGAAGCCCAGAATATGGTCGAGGCGGTAGGCATCATAATATTTTGAAGCGTTGGTAAGGCGGTCTTTCCACCAGCGGTAATCATCATCTTTAAGATTTTTCCAGTTGTAAGTTGGGAAGCCCCAGTTCTGACCGTTTGGATTATCGCCGTCTGCAGGAGCACCGGCACGCAAATCCTGATTAAATACTTCAGGGTAAGCCCATGCATCAGCAGAATCTTCATTCATCAAAATAGGCATATCACCCTTAAGTTTAAGACCAAGGCCGTGAACATATTCAACAGCGTCCTTAAACTGAGCGTCTGCAATCATCTGAGTCCATGCATAGAACAAGTGTTCTTTTTTGAACGCCTTTTTGTTCCAGAGTGCAGTAATTTCTTCCTTTGATTTTGAGCGGTCAGAATCAAGCCAGCTTTTCCAGGAAGCCTGCATATAATTCCACTTCAGATTTTTATAAACCGCATAATCTTTTACCCAAGGATTTGCCTTTATCCACTTAGAAAGAGCAGCGCCGGTTTCTCCGGTTTTTCCTTCGTCAGTGTTGTCGTAAAGCATTTTCAAAAGGGCAGTTTTTTCATTCAAAATGCCGTCGTAGTTGTAGCGCAGGCAGTATTTGTGATTTTTTACCAGAGAGTCGTAAGCTTTCTTGAATTTTGCATCAGATGAATAAAGTGAGTCAAAACCTTCTATATTTTTAAGGCGAATATAAATAGGGTGAAGCGCAAAAGCAGAAAGCCCGCTGTAAGGAGAGCTCTGAGTGCCAGTGTCGTTTACCGGCAGCAGCTGAATAATCGAAATTCCGGCCGATTTACAGAAGTCGGCGAACGGTTTGAGGTCCGGAAATTCACCAATTACGGGATTTTCCTTTGTATATAATGCACCAAGCGGAACTGCAGTTCCAGTTAATTTTTCTTTCTTCATATGCGTGTAATTATAACACGGTTTTTAAAAAATGAATTAGAAAAAAATTCAGAAATTATAGAAAGAATTTTACCTAACAGTGCCACAGAGGGGTTGCGAGTTTGTTAGAAAATGGCTGCGGTCTTGTAAAATCCGGCAGCCAGCTGGTATCGTCTGTGAGCTCCTGATAGAACAGATACTCAAAATCGTAGGCCTCGATGAGGTCCTGAATATCGGCATCTTCTTCCGGGGTTACCAGGCGGTTTTCCAGGTTGGAAAGGGCGGCGCGGCGCGCCATCAGCTGGTCGGCGGATTCGTTGAATTTTACCGGGGTGTACTGGTTCATCAGTGAAATGATGGCGCGCCCGTCGGCGTGTTCTTTGAGCCACGCGAGGACGTCGGCAGTTTCGGCAAAGTGGCCGGGCATGAAGAGATGTCGGATAATTACACCGGAAAGCATTTTGTCGCGTGGCTGGCCGGGCTCTGCCCATTCGGCGGGCTTCGCATCGGGAGGTTCTGGAATAGACTGAATGTCCAGCGGATTATTTTCAATCATCCACTTAATCGCAGCGGTTGCTGCCTCGGGGTAGTTCGGGGCGGCGAACAGTTTTTGTGAGAGAGCTCCGTCCAGTGTTTTGAGGTCGGGCAGCCATATGGTTACCAGGCCCTTAAGAAGCTCGAGCATTTCTACGGTTTCGTAAGCAGAAGAGTTCCAGCAGAACGGAATTGTTACACCGCGGTCGCGGGCTGTACGGAGGAATTGTGCAATTTTCGGAATGTGATGGCTGCCGGTAACAAGATTTATGTTTTCGGCCCCGGCGTTCTGAAGGCGTAGGCAGATGTCGGCAAATTCTTCGGCATCAACAGCGCGTCCCAATCCATCCTGACTAATCTGATAGTTCTGGCAGAACGCACAGCGCAGAGTACAGCCTGTAAAAAAGATAGTACCGCTTCCGCCAAAAACAGTTACCAGCGGCTCTTCTCCAAAGTGAAGGCCGGCAAAGGCAATGCGAAGGTCAGCAGGTTCGCGGCAGAACCCTGTCGCATTTGTTCTATCCACCCCGCACGCTCTTGGGCACTGGCGGCAGTTTTTATAAAGCTCGTCTATCTGTGAAAGTTCCATTAATATGCGCCCTTGCTTACAAGAATCTTCATCAAATCCTGAAGTACATCAACATCTAAGTCTTCTGCTTCAAAATTTACAAGGCGGCCAAATTCTTCCCAGTCAGCATCCGAAATCAGCTCCTGATATTCGTCGCTATTTTCGAGAAATGCAAGGTAAGCTGCAAGACGGTTTTGATTTTCTTCGCCAGGCTCCCAGGTCAAATCTGCAGAGCGGTAAATATATTCATTTTCCCAATATTCAAAAATAGAGTCTGCAAGTTCTCCAACATCAGCCGCGTTACGCTCAAAAAGTCTGCGGATATCGTTCTTCACGCGGTTATAATCAGATTTTCCACCATTGTTCTGGCGGTCATGCTTGAGAGATTTTTGCAAGTCTGTAAGAAATTTGTTTATATCTGTCATGGGTGAAAGTATAATGATTTTAGATTATAGGTTCTAGGTGTTATTTAAAAACCTAAAACTTGGTGCGCAAATGCGTAGCGGAAAAAACACACTGAAAAAAATTTGAGCCGATACGGACCGTTTGTCCTCGCAGTTGGTACAAGCGAAGCGCGAGGCTCACCTTTTTTCAGTGTGTTTTGTTCCGCGAGAGCATTTGAGTACCAATTTTTCTGTAAATTTATAATAACTAGAATATGGTTTCTAAAATCATTATACTCTCACACATGTTCTCAGATACACATTTCCATTTTCATATGATGACTACCGAACGCGGAGTAGATGGCATTGAAGTTCTGTCTACCATGGCCGCAAGAAACTGTTATTTTGGGCTTGATATTGGAACTCATTGCGACGACTTAGCTGAACGTCAGGCTTGTGTTGAGCAGACAATTGCCGGAATGGCTGATAACGGTCTTGCGGCAAAGGCTCGTGATTTTATGTATTTTTCTGCGGGAATCTGGCCGGATGTTGGGGCTATTCATGACCGAGATAATCAGATGAAGGTTTTGCGTCAGTCTATTGAAGCGGCTGCAAGCGGTGGAGACCATGATACTCTGCACCGTAAAATTGTTGCGGTTGGGGAATGTGGAATTGATCATCACTGGAATCCTTCTGGGGAAGATGGCCGCTGTGAATCTGATTTTGATGAGCAGACTTACCGCGGGGAACGCGAGCTTTTTGAAGCTCATCTGGAACTTGCCCGAGAACTAAAACTGCCGGTTATTGTTCATAGTCGTGATGGTTTTGAAGATACTCTGGATTGCCTTAAAAACGTTGGTTACGATAACGGAATTATCCACTGCTACAGTTATGGAATTGATGAAGCACGTGCGTTTTTGGACCGCGGCTGGTACATCGCATTTGGCGGTGCAGTTACTTACAATAAAAAAGCAAAGCTGGAAGCTGTAAAAGAACTTTTGAAGTTTGTTCCTGCAGACCGTTTTCTTTGTGAAACTGATGCTCCGTATCTGGCGCCGGTTCCGCTGCGTGGAACTGTGAATACTCCGGTTAATGTTGAGCATGTTTATAATTTTATTGCTGAGGTTCGCGGGTGTACGCCGGAAGCGTTGAGCGAACTAGTGGATGAGAATATTAAAAACTTGTTCTTTTAAATTATGGTTTCGATACGGCCTTTGGCCTACTCAACCACCGAATTCTTTTCAGTTTCAGTCATATTGCGCCACTGGCCAGAAGTGAGGTCTGCTGGAAGGGTAAGGCCTCCAATGGAGATTCGTTCGAGTTCTTTTACTTCGTTGCCCAGTGCGCGGAAGATTCGGCGGACTTCGTGGAACTTTCCTTCGTAAACAGTTATTTCACAGATATCAGATGTCAGAAAATGGAGAGCGGCAGGTTCGGCCTGTTGTTCTCCATATTTTTTTTCCGGTGGAAGTGTGAGGCCGGCTGCAGCGCGGGTGATGTATTCAGACTGGGTACCGTAAGATACCGGATTTATTAAAGTTGCACGGTATGTTTTTGATATACGATGCATACGGTGGTTGAGCTTGTCGAAACTACCGCAGACTTCGGATTGGTTGTGTGCCGCGGTGGTTTCGACAGGCTCAACCACCGTATTTGCTGTAATCCTATGAGAAAAAAATCCGTCGGTTGTGAGAAGCAGGAGGCCACTAGTGTCGCAGTCCAGCCTTCCAATTGTGTGGAGACGGCTTCCGCGTTTTGCGCCCTGTACCTGGCTGCGGAGTTCTGGAGTCAGTAAATCGTAAACGGTTTTGTGAGAATCGGAAACGGCTGAGCAGACGTAGCCGCACGGCTTATTCATGATGAGATAGATTTTTTCTGCGCTGGAAGAAGTCTTCATTTTATTTCTTGTACAGGGCTGCAGAGTTTCTTTCCCAGAAAACACCATCGCTGTAGCCCTGAATGTCTTTGTCGGTTTCGGCAAGTTCAAGGCGCTTTTCGGCGAGCATGCAGTATTCTTCGTTCAGTTCAATCCCGCACCAGTGGCGGCCGAGTTTTTTTGCAACTACGCTTGCAGTACCACTTCCAAGGAAGGGGTCAAAAATAACGTCGCCCGGACGCGAGCTTGCCAGAATCAGCTTGGCATAAAGCTTTTCGGGTTTTTGTGTCGGGTGGTCTGTGTTTTCCGGCATGGACCAGAATGGTACGCTTATATCATCCCAAAAGTTTGAAGGACAGGTGAGGCGGAAGTTTCCTTCTTCGCTTTCTTCCCAGTCTTTTGGTTTTCCGTCTTCGCGGTAAGGGGCAATTACCCGGCGCTTCTGCTTTACGGCTTCAACATCAAAATAATAATTGTCCGGGTCTTTTACTCCAAACCAGATATCTTCCATTCCGTTTTTCCAGTTTGCTTTTGCGCCGCGGCCTTTTTCTCTTTGCCAGGTGATGCGGTTCAAAACTGTAAGTTCACTTTCCATCGCACGCTGAAGGGCGGCAGTGCATTTCCAGTCACCGCACATATAAAGCGAGCCGGTTGGCTTAAGTTTGCGGCAAACTTGCGGGAACCACGACATCAGATATTCTTCATATGATTCTTCATCGCGGGCGGTAAAAACTTTGCCGTTGAAATTTTTTCTGAGATTATATGGAGGGTCAATGATGATTAAATCTGCAAACTCATTCGGGAGATAGGGAAGGGCAGTGAGGAGGTCGGCGTTGATGGTTTTGTCGAGGACTGTGGTGGTTTCGCTCCTTCGACCAGGCTCAGGGACCGCAGGCTCAACCACCGTATTTGCCTCGGTAATTGTAATAAGGCGGTTTTTGAGAGTTTGTTTTTCTGTGTCAGTTAATGTAATTGTACGGTTTCGTCCTGCCCGTTTTTTTTCTTCCATAATTATCTGCAGAATCTTACTGAAGCTCGAAGGTCATGTAAACAGGGTTGTGATCAGAATGCTGGAAATCTGCATCAATTATATTTACAGAAAGTTTGTCGATATTTGGAGAAATAATAAATCCATCTATTACATAATACTGCCAGTCGTGAGCGGCAGCCTTTGCATCGTTGTAAGGTGCTTCAAGAGAGCGACAGGTTGGCTTTGAATCATCATAAACAAACTGCCAGCCGCCTTCTGCAATACTTGGATCAAGCTGACCAGGAATCCATCCGTCCGGACTGATAACAGGGTAGGCTTCTGAACCAGGGAACTTCTGATTAAAGTCTCCTCCGGCAATTACATAATTTCCCTTCGCATATTCTGAATCAAGGAATTCTTTAAGAGCCTTAGTCTGAGCAATCTTTCCTTCTCCGCTGTCATAAGCTTCAAGATGGAAGTTTGCAAGTACGAGTTCTTTTCCAGATGCTCCACCGTTTTCATAAACCGGAATGCGGGTTACAAGAATACAGCGCTTAAGGTTTGCAACTCTGGTTGGCCATGTGAAAGGAACTGGGAGTGCACGGCGCTGTGCAGAGGTTGTCTCAAAATTGGTAAAAATTGAAACACCACTTTGAATGCGTCCCATTGGAGGGAAAGGAATTGGAACAAATACACAATTGTAGTTGTAAGCAAAAGAGCCGCCTTTTCCGGTGAAGTTTTTCATTGCTTCAACCTGATTGATTTTGTAAGAGCGGGCAGATTTAATATCAATTTCCTGAACAAAAAGAATGTCTGGAGTATGAGTTCCGATTGTCTGTTTGATTCCTGAAAAATAACCTTCAACAACAGCTTTTGAATCTGGATGACCTTTCTTTCCGCCATCCATAAAGAAGTCTTCATCTTTTCCAAGTCCGGCATAACCAATGTTCCAGCTCATAATGGAAACAGGTTTACCACGAACCAGCATTTCGTTACCGGTTGTATACGGAACGTCTTCAATAGGCTTTGGTCTGTATTCAACAATAGTGAGGAACAGGAAAAAAAGTACAACACATAAAACCGGAATTCCGATTATTGCGGCTGGAATAATAATAAACAATCTTCTTTTCATAGTAAAAATCATTATATCACTTGTGTGGGGATATACAATAGAAAATAATTTTGTTATTATACATAGTATCATGATTATAAAACTATCTTTACTTATCGTTTTCTTCGCCGTTTTCGTCTTTGTCGGCATTAAGTGCCGCGCAGTTTCAAACAATGTAAACGGTTATGTTTTGGGAGGCAGAACCGTAGGTCCCTGGCTCACAGCTTTTGCTTACGGTACATCTTACTTTTCTGCCGTAATTTTCGTTGGTTATGCCGGACAGTTCGGCTGGAACTTTGGCCTTGCTTCAACCTGGATTGGTCTCGGTAATGCGTTCATCGGTTCTCTTATGCCTTGGGCAATTCTCGGTCGCCGCACCCGCGTTATGACCCAGCATTTGAACTCAAAGACAATGCCTGATTTCTTTGGTCAGCGCTATGAATCAAAGGGCCTCAAGGTTGCTGCTTCTGCAATTACCTTCTTGTTCCTGATTCCTTACACAGCATCGCTTTTCAATGGTCTTTCACGCCTTTTCCGCATGGCCTTTAATGTTGACTATTCAGTTTGTGTAATTGTTATGGCTGTTCTTACTGCTATCTACGTAATTGTAGGTGGTTACATGGCAACTGCTGTAAACGACTTCATTCAGGGAATCATCATGCTCATTGGTATTGTTGCTGTAATTCTCGCAGTTCTTTCTAAGAACGGCGGTTTTATGCAGTCTATGGCTTTGATGTCTGAAATTGAATCTCCAGTTATGAAGGGTGCTTACTCTTCCTTCCTGGGACCTCAGCCTTTCTACCTTCTGATTGTAGTTCTTCTTACATCTCTTGGTACCTGGGGACTTCCTCAGATGGTTGGTAAGTTCTACGCAATCAAAAATGAACGTTCTGTAAAAATCGGTACAATGATTTCTACTTTCTTTGCCATCATCATCGCAGGCGGATGTTACTTCCTCGGTGGTTTTGGCCGTCTCTTCCTTACACCGGAGCAGGTTAAGACAGAAGGTTTTGATGCTGTTGTTCCTACAATGCTTTCGGGGCTCGGAGATGTTCTTATTGCTGTAGTTTTGATTCTTGTACTCTCTGCTTCTATGTCTACTCTTTCTTCACTTGTTTTGACATCAAGCTCAACACTTACTCTCGACTTCATCAACTCATTCAAAAAGAAGGAATTATCTGATAAGCAGAACCTCTTTATACTCCGCATTTTCGTTGCAGTATTCATTGTGATTTCTGCAGTAATTGCAATTGTTCAGGCTAAATCAAAAGTAACCTTTATTGCTCAGCTCATGGGTGTTTCATGGGGTGCTCTTTCTGGTGCCTTCCTTGCACCATTCCTCTACGGTCTTTACTGGAAGAAAACAAGCAAGGCTGCAGTTGCAACTTCATTCTGCTTTGGTGTTGTAATGATGATTATTCAGCTCAGTATTTCTCTTGGTCTCTGCCACGTATCAGGACCAGTTCTCGGATTGATTTTCAAGAACTCACTTTACTCTGGCGTATTCAGCATGCTCGCATCACTGATTATCGTGCCGGTAGTAAGCTTCTGTACTGCAAAGACAAGACCTGTTGAAGTAGAAAAGATGTTCGACTGCTACAACACAACAGTTACTGTTCATACTACTGAAGCACTTACAGAAGAATAGAAATCTATAAGCCCGTCTGGGAAATAAAAAACCTATGCGATCTACCGATAAGATTATTTTGACAGGCAGTCAAGCTGCCTGCAAAATAACTTATAATGTATCTCGCATAGGTTTTTTATTTCCCAGACTTGTTTTGTAGTTTCTAAGAAAAGAGTTATAAAGAACTAGGCCCCAACCAGAAGAAAAAAACATGCAAGATACATTATAAGTTATTCTGCAATTGGCTTGACCAATTGTCAGAATAATCTTATCGGTAGATTGCATGTTTTTTTCTTCTGGTTGGGGTATATTTATTTAATAGACGAAAGATTAAACGGTGTAGCCTGGTATACGTAGTAGTTCAGCCAGTTTGAATAAAACAGATGAGCCGTAGCGCGCCAGTAACTGGTTGGCATTCGGTTTACATTATTTGTAGGGAAGTAGTTCTTTGGAAGTGGAACTTTCATTCCCTTGTCTGTATCGCGGTAATATTCCTGAGCCAGGGTCATTGTGTCATATTCAAGATGACCGGTCATAAAGATTTCGCGGTTATCTTTTGATTTCAAAATTGTAACACCTGCTTCTGCACTTTCTGCAAGAATCACAAGTTCAGGATGTTTAATCAAATCTTCTTTTATTAAAGTTGTGTGGCGGCTCTGTGGAATAGGGAAGGTGTCATCAAAACCTCTTAAGAGAGGGTCGCCTTCAACGGCACGTTCATTCATAAAAATGCCCGACATCTTTCTTTCAAGCGCGTGTTTTGGAACTCCATAATGATGATAAAGACCTGCAAAGCATCCCCAGCACAAATAAAGTGTTGAGTAAACATTCTGGCGAGCATAATCCATAATCTTACAAAGTTCATCCCAGTAATCAACATCTTCAAAATCAATCTGCTCAACAGGGGCACCGGTAATCAGCATGCCGTCGAATTTCTGATTGTAGAGCTCGCTCGAAGGAATGTAAAAACGGTCAAGGTAGCTCTGATCTGTGTTTTTGCTTGCGTGATTTTCCATATTAACGAGGGAAATCTCAATCTGAAGCGGTGTGTTTCCAAGCAGGCGGAGCAACTGAGTTTCTGTTACTTCCTTGTTTGGCATGAGATTTACAATCGCAATTTTAAGCGGACGGATATCCTGTTCCATCGCCCGTTTCTCCGTCATGACGAAGATGTTCTCTTTTTCAAGTGTTGCGCATGCAGGCAAATCTGACTGAATCTTAATAGGCATCGTAAACCTCCTTTGGTTATATTGTTGCATATTCTAGCAGAAATCATATATCTTTGCTATAATATTGCACTATGGAAAACAAAAACGACCGCAAAGGTGCAATCAAAAAACTTAAGCTTCTTACCTTTGGATCAAAATCAAATGTAGATACTTTCCGCGCAAAACTTGATGAAGGCTTTAAAACTGTTTTTCTGCCTAACGGAGTTGAGCGCACCGAATATAAATATGGAAATACAGAATGTGATGTGCTTGCGCCAGAGATTTATGCTTCTAACCGCGTAATGCTTTACATTCACGGAGGCTCTTTTGTGGGCGGTTCACGTGCCGCTTATGCAAGTTTCTGTGCTTCCCTTGCAACAAAATGTTTTTGCCGTGTAGTTGTACCAGAGTACCGCCTAGCACCGGCTTTTCCTTTCCCTGCTGCAAATGAAGATATTCAGAATGTCTTTAAATCACTTTTTACAGAAGAACAGATTGCCTGCTCTCTTAATGCAGAAAAGGGCGCAAAGCCACAGCTTCCGGAAATCATCATTGCGGCAGACAGTTCGGCTGCTCCAATTGCCTGCTCTTTGATTTTTAATCTTCGTGAGAGATACCGTACCTGCATCAAGCAGATTATTCTTTTTTCTCCATGGCTTGATGTTTCAAACTGTTCAAAACTGATTACAACCAAAAAGATAAGTGATGAAGTTATGAGCGGAGACGTTCTTAGAAAGAGCAGCTCTGTTTATACTTTTGAATCTAATACTTCCAGTCCTATGGTCTCACCTCTGCTTGCCGGAGATGATGCATTACAGAATTTCCCACCGGTATTTATTCAGATGGGAGAAAAAGAAATCCTTCTTGATGATGCAAAAGAATTTGCTGAGAATCTTCGTGCTGCCGGTAATGAATGTGTACTGGATTTCTGGCCAAATATGATGTTTATGTTCCAGATGGCAGATGAATATCTTCATGAGTCACACCTTGCACTGGATAAGGTTGGTAAGGTTGTTACAGAAGGCACAATGGGTAAGTCAGCAGTTCAGATTGAAAACAAGCCTAAACTGGAACAGAGTCTTCGTTCGGAAGCGTAGGAGACATTTATGGAACTTTTATCGCCAGCTGGCAATGTTGAAAAATTATATTATGCGTATGCTTATGGCGCAGATGCTGCCTATATTGGTCTTAAGAAATTTTCACTTCGCGTAAAGGCAGACAATTTTTATGAGGACGAATACAAAAAGGTTGTGGCTCTTAAAGAGCAGTTTCCTGGACGCCGTCTTCACTGTGCGCTAAACATTTCTTTTCATGATGAAGAAATTGATGCACTCAAAGCAAATTTTGATTATTTTAAGCAGTATCCGATAGATGCTTTTATTGTACAGGATATTGGTATTGTTCCGCTTCTTCAAAAAGAATTTCCTGGGGCGCAGCTGCATTTAAGCACTCAGGCGAGCTGTGTTAATAGCGAGGCGGTTAAGATGTACAAGTCTATGGGATTTTCGCGCATTGTTCTTGGACGCGAGATTTCCATTGAACAGATTCGCCGTATTAAGGACTCGGTGCCTGATATGGAGCTCGAGACTTTTGTTCATGGTGCGATGTGTATAGCCTACGCAGGCCGCTGCCTTATGAGCGCATACCTTACAGGTCGTAGTGCACAGAGCGGTTTCTGTTCTCACACCTGCCGCTGGAACTTTAAGCTTGCAGAAGACCGTGATTCTGGAAACGACAGTTCGGCTCCTCATATCATAACTGCAGAAGAAGCACGCCAGATGGCACAGAGTGGTCTTCTCACAATCGAAGAAGAGCAGAGACCTGGCGAAAAGTTTCCTATTTTTGAAGGTGAAGATTTTACTGCAGTTCTTTCTTCAAAAGATATTCGCATGATTGAGCACCTTGCAGACCTTCGCGATGCCGGAATCGACTCGCTGAAAATCGAAGGCCGCATGAAGAGTGTTTACTATGTTGCAATGGTAACCCGTGCTCATCGTAAAGCTCTCGATGCTCTGGAAGGAAAAATCACAGACGAAGAAGCGGCTCCATATATCGCAGAACTTGAAAACGTAGCCCACCGCGAAAGCACTACGGGCTTTTACTATAACAAGGCAGATGCCGACAAAACTACAACCGGTGCGAGCGACAGTAAATATCAGCTTGCAGCGGAGATTGGAAACGAAATTACAGGTGCTGCCTTTGATTCAGTTTATTCAGAAGGTCAGAAGCGCGGCGCTGAAAATCAAAAGGTTCTCGACGAAATGCATCCTGCTGCCCGCGAAGCCCGTCTTAAAGATTACGAACAGCATCCGGACCGCCGCATAATTCCGTTTGAGAAGAAAGACGGCTGGTATATGTACGAATGCAATGCCATGAACATGATTCGTATTGAAGATGATATTGAATTTGTTTCACCTGAATTCTGTTCTCTTACAATTCCTGCTGGTGAATGGGAAATCATTGATTCAGAAACAGGTCTTAAAATGAACTGGACCTGCGACGGCCATCCAACCTACATCTATGTTTCGCATAAACTTCCTGCTGCAACTTTGCTTAGAACTCTGGACCCGGATTATGTTGAAGGCAAAATCCGAGACACGGGCCGCTAATACTTTTGGGACAAAATCATGCAGCATCGTGCAGTAAGGCTTTTTCTCGCAATTCTGATTTTTTCACTTTTCAGTTTTTCTCTGAGTGCGGACATTAACTTGTTTACGGGCGGAGCCCCGGCCAGTTCCATTCAGTGGGCTGTAGATTTTCCTATAATCCGAGACTTGAGGAACCCGGCCCCCGCGGAGGAGCTTATCTTGGCGGTGGATTATGGGGAGCTCAGAGCAGGTTCTGGAATCAAATATCAGTGTAATCAGTTTGATTTTACAAATCATATTTCTTATATGCCAACTTTTAATCACAGCTTTCAGGCGGGCTTTGGTGGTACCTGGCATTTTTACCGTTACTTAAAAGAGTTCACAGAGAACGACCTTATAGTTACTGCCCGTTTCCGCTGGATGCGCGGTCCTGTTTTCTCTTTTGAAAATGCGGCAGGTTTTCTTTTTAAGTTTACGACAATTGATGTAATTAGAGAATATAAGCCTTTGATCTACAATTTTTCATATCATTTTTCTCTTTTGTGTAACTGGCATCTTTTTAATAAAACTGATTTATGGTGCGCGCTTAATCTTCAGGATTATTTTGATTACCCGCTTGCTATAAGTCCTTTTTTCAAACTCGGTTTTAATTTCTATGCCGCTCCAGATATTGTTTTAGGACTGGACTATTCTTTGAAGTTTGTTGATATGTTTTTCAGCGCGATTTATCTGAATGAAACTGTCCTGCGTTTTTCGTTTAAGGTGTTAATATGATTTTCAGAGTTGCCAGAGTTTTTGTGATTTCAATCTTTCTCTTTTTCTTGACTTCCTGTTACGGCAGCTGGAATTTCTTTTATGAAGGAAACAATGTAGATGAACGAACTCAGGAAATGAAATGGATTTCAGATTCGAATGATTTACAATTTGAACAGAGCGGTGTTTCAAAACTTGGCGGAACATACACAGTTCTTGTTTTATCTGATACTCATTTTGGAAGCAAGAAGAAGCCTGTAAATCCACAAAAGCTTTATAACTGGCTCGACACTAAAAAGGAATCACCTGATTATCCGTCCTTTGCAATCTGCCTTGGAGATGCAACTGAATTAGGCCGCCGTGATGATTTTGATCTTTATCATGATTTTTGTAAAACTCTTCAGACAAAATATAATCTGTCCCTGATTTTTAATGCCTGCGGAAATCATGACATCTATCAGAATAACTGGGAAAACTGGGAACGTGAATGTTATCCGTATACTTCGTTTTACAGATTTCAGACAACGAATTTTTCATGGTACTGCCTTGATACTGCCTCGGGAGCTGTAGGTTATGAGCAGTACAAAAAGCTGATGGCAGTGTTTGAACTTGATCCTCGACCGAAAATTGTTTTTACACACTATCCTTATGTGCGCTTTAATATCAACTGTTCGAATATGGCAGAGACAACAGAGCGCAATCTCATGATTTCAGATTTTTATAAGAACAAGGTAAAGTGCCTTCTTGGCGGACATAATCACACTGCAACCTACGACAATCTTGGCTTTAATGATTATGGCATTCCATCTTATGGTTATGTTGAAAAGTGGGGACTGCTGTATGTTGATGAAGCAGCCGGCACTGCCGAACTTATTTTTTGTGGTGATAATTAGTCATCCCACTGAACTTCTACGCTGCGTTCTTCTTTATGAGGAATGCGTTGATAAATGAGACAGTCGGCGCGGTGAATTGAAACACCCTTAGTTCTTGTTACATAGCCCGCAATAAGGTCTGGATATTCCGGATGGCAGCACTGCGCAATGTTGTAAAGTACACGGCGTTCGCCCTGTACCAGAACTCCGCATTTTCTTTTAGGCTTCTGTTCAACATTTTCCTGCTTGCCTTTTTTAGGGCGTGATTTCTTTACTCTGCTGAAATGAGTACCACCAGCACCCGCAGTACCAACCGTGCCCTCAATGCCCTGAGCCGCGGCGGCCTCTTCAGCCTTAAGCGCAAGCCGTTCACTGAAAGTAGGGTCATTAGCCATGAGCCACGAGTGAATCTTCTGGTGAGCCTTACTTGTCTTTACCAGCTTGAGCTGAGCCTCTGTAGGATGAGCCTGAGGATTTGTGATTACTTCAATAATCTGAGTATTTTGAAGCGCCTTAGACAAAGGAATGATTTTTCCGTCTGCCTTAGCCGCAATGATTTTTTCACCGATAGCTGAGTGAATTGAGTATGCAAAGTCAATTGCAGTTGCTCCCATCGGAAGCTTTTTTACATCACCCTTTGGAGTGAAAACGTAAATCTCATCACCAAGGAGTTCGTTCTTGAGAGTTTCAAAATTGTTGCCTTCTGTGAGGCTGTCTTTAAACTGCTGCAGTTTGTTGTAAATGGCGAGGCGGTCTTCTTCTATAAGTTCGCGCGAGCTTCCTTTTTTGTAAAGCCAGTGTGACGCAATTCCGTGCTCGGCCATGTTGTGCATGTCGTGGGTACGAATCTGAATCTCAAGAGGCTTTCCTTCACACATTACAGTTGTGTGCAGCGACTGATAACCGTTTGCCTTAGGCATGGCAATGTAGTCTTTGAATCGGCCGTCGAGTGGTTTCCAAAGTCCGTGAACAATACCAACAAGAGTATAGCATTCAGCCGGAGTATTACAGAGAATACGCAGTGCAAGTAAATCAAAAAGTTCTCCTGCTTCCTTGTTGCGCTTTCTCATCTTCTGATAAATTGAGTAAAAGTGTTTTGCACGGCTTTGAATCTCAATCTTCATGCCCATTTTATCTGCAGATTTATAAATGCTGTTTACAGCCTTTTCGAGGTAGCTTGAGCGCTCGTCTTTTTTCTGAGAAACAATTGCCTTAATCTGCTGGAAAACTGCCGGGTTTGTATACTTAAGGCTCAAATCTTCAAACTCATTTTTTTCTGCCTGCATTCCAAGACGGTCTGCAAGAGGAGCCCAGATCTCTATAACGGCAGATGCAATCATATGCTGGTCTGCGGCGGTAAAGTTTTTGATATTGCGGATGCGGTCCAGACGGTCGGCAAGGGTAATAAGGATAATGCGCGCATCATCACACATTGCAAAAAGCATATTGCGGATGGCGTCTGACTGATGCATTGTTTTTGTGTTTATAGGGAGATTGAGAATCTTATTTACTGTGAGAATAATATTGCAGACATTTTCACCAAACTGAGCCTTCAGTTCCTCTTCTGAAACATCAAATTCTGTAATTGAGTGAAGGATTGCTGCTACAAGGGTAGGGCTGTCGAGCTTGCTTTCTGCAAGAATGTTTGCAACTCTGAGTGGATGAACGTAGTAAGGCTTTCCGCATTCACGAACTTTGTCGCCTGCTTTTTGTACAAGAAGAGACCATGCCTGTGAAACTGCCTGTTTTTCTTCCGGAGAAAGATATTCGTGTTTAGAAAAAAACTCTTCCAGAAGGGCAGCTGGATTTTTCATGTCGGAAACAAAAACTTTATCGCTGCTCATACTTCCACCGTATAAATTAAAAATAACAGATTATTCTAAAAAATTACAGTAATTTTCTATAAAATTTATTGTTATTTTATTATAATTTAAATGGAAAACTAGTATGAAACGTTTGATTTTAGCATTGTTTGTTACTGCGTCATTTTCGTTGTATGCGCAGGAAACATTAGAAAAAGTTAGAAAAATTACAGTTGATGATGCGGTTATTCTGGCAGCAGATAACAATATTTCTTTGAAGCGACAGAGAATCACTCTAGATGGTCTTGAAAGAAGAAATAAAACTGCCTGGAATGGTGTGAGTCCTTCTGCATCTTTAAGTGGTGGCTTTACAAAACCTCTTGATGGTATTGTAACTGATATGGAAGCACAGATAAAGTACACTTATAACATTGGTGCTTCTGCAAGACTTTCCCTTACCCCTTCACTTTATACTTCAATTAAAGATGCAAGCCTTAAATACGAAAGCGGAAAAACTTCCTATGAAGATGCAGTTCGTCAGGTTGAGCTGAATGTACGAAAGCTTTTTTATAATCTGCTTTACACACAGGAGAGCATGAATCTGCAGCGCCGAAATATGGAAACTGCAAAGCTCCGTTATGAAAATAATCTTGATAAATATAACCGTGGCCAGCTTTCTGAGCTTGATTTACTTCAGTCACAGTACAGCTATGAAAGCCAGCGCCCGTCACTTGAGTCTGCAGAAATTGCATATCAGAACAGTATTGCATCTTTCAAACAGACTCTCGGTATTCCTCAGAACGAAAAAATTGAACTTTCCGGCTCCCTTGCAGAAGCAATTCCACCGGAAAGTTTTTCTTTTACACAGTCTGTAGATGACCTTCCTTCTGTAAAAAAGATTGAAGCAAGCATTGCACAGCAGAAAAACTCACTTTTGGCAACCCGCTTTTCTGCTTACGGTCCTTCAGTTACTGCATCTTATTCGTGGGGCATGAACGGAAATGATAAAGTTGAAGAATTTAAGAAGATGCAGGAAAGTCATTCACTTTCTCTTTCTGTTTCAATTCCTTTAGACGGCTATCTTCCATGGTCTACAGGCTCGCAGAATGTTGCAAATCAAAAAGCAACTTTGAAAGACCTTGAACTTCAGCTTGAAAATGAAAAAACAACAGCTTCCCTCAATCTTCAGAACAGCATGAAAAATATCCTTCAGAAGCAGAATCAGATGGATATGCTTAACCGCAATGTTGAGATTGCACAGAAAGCTTATGATATGACACTTACTGCCTATAATCACGGTTCGCGCGACCTCCTTACCCTGCAGAATGCTTCAGACTCACTTTTGAAAGCAAAAACAGACAGAGAGTCGCATATCTACAATCTGATTTGTGCAGTTCTTGATCTTGAAAATACACTGGGACTTCCGTTTGGTTCCCTTGGAAAAGAATAGGAGATATAAATGAGCAGAAAAAAAGGTACAACAGCCATTGTTGTGGTTGGAATTCTTGCAGTAACAGCACTTGCAGTATTTTTGATTATGGGATCTGCAAAGAAGAAAAGAGCTGCAATGGGCGGCTTTGGTGGTTTCGGTGGCGGCAGAGGCTTCCAGCAGTCAGCAACTGCAGTTCGTACAGTAGTTGCTAAAAATCAGACAATTACAGATTTTGTTTATACAAACGGTGAAATTGAAACTCAGAAATCTATAGAAGTTTTCCCTTCAATCGGTGGTAAGGTTGTTGAGATGATGGTTTCGCTTGGTTCTTCTGTAAAGCAGGGGGAAGTAATTGCTTACATCGACCCTTCAGAACCAGGAAGCTATTATGCAAAGAGCCCTGTAATTGCTCCTATCGACGGAAGTATCATTACCTCTCCGGTAAAAATAGGACAGAAGGTAAATGCCAATTCGGTAATCACAAAGATTGGTGATATCAACAACCTTCAGATTACAGCAAAGGTTCCGGAACGCTATGTTGCAGATATCGCAATCGGTCAGAAGGCAGAAATCACACTCCAGGCTTATGGCGAAGAAAAGTTTATTGCTTCGGTTGTGCGCATTTCTCCTGTAGTTGATCCTGCTACCCGTACAAAAGAAATTATTTTGAATTTTGATAAACACTACGATAAGGTTAATGCCGGTATGTTTGCCCGCGTTAAGCTTTTTACTGTTGATTTTGGCGGCTACCCTGTAATTCAGCAGGATGCCTTTGTTGAAAACAGCGACGAATATTATCTGTACATCGTAAAGGATGACAGCACTGTTACAAAGCGCAAGGTAACCCGTGGTAAAAACGTAGACGGCTACTATCAGGTAATCGATGGCGTTTCAAACGGCGAAGTTGTTGTTCTTGAAGGTATGCTTTCTTTGTATGAAGGTGCAAAGGTTCGTGATATCAGCGGTAACGTTGAGTTTGTAGAAGCTGCGCCACCAGCCCCTCCGGCTGGTGGTAAGGGGCCAAAGCCAGAGGGTAAAAAATAATGAGTTTAAGCCGAAGAACACTTGAACATCCGGTATTGATTCTGATTGTTTTTGCCCTGCTTGGTATGGTCGGAATCTTTACATTGAGCAATGTTTCAATTGCCCTTATGCCGGAAATGGAAAATCCGTCTCTGTCTATCAGTACTTCGTATCCGAATGCAGACCCGGAAACTGTTGAAAAAACAATTACAAGATCTATAGAAAGTGCCGTTATGAGCGTAAACGGTCTTAAAAAACTTACCTCAACTTCAAACGAAGGCTCTTCAAATGTTTCGCTTGAGTTTGAGTATGGTACAGATTTGACCGAAGCCATGAACGATGTTCGCGATAAGCTTGACCGTGTAAAACGCGGCCTTCCGGACAATGCCGGTGCTCCAACCATTTTCCGCTTCTCCGGAGACTCGGGCGAAATCATGCGTATCCTTATCCGCGGTAACCGCTCTGTAGATGACCTTAAATCAATTGCCGAAAGCAATATTGTAGGAATTCTTGAACAGGCAGATGGAGTAGGAGAGGCTACAGTAAACGGTGGTCGCAATGCTCAGGTAAATGTTCGCCTTGACCAGAACCGCATGACTGCCTATGGCTTTACAGTTCCAACTGTTACCGGCGCGCTTTCTCGTCAGAACCTTGAGCTTGGCGGTGGTAAGGTTCAGGAAGGACACAAAAACTACATCGTACGTACCACAGGTGAATATACCAGCCTTGATGAAATTAATGATACAGTAATTTCTACAATCAACGGTTATGCAATCCGCCTCCGCGATGTTGGTGAAGCAACTATCGGATATGGCGACACAACTCAGGAATCATTTATCAACGGTGGTAAGGGTGTTTACATCAGCGTGACAAAACAGTCTGATGCGAACTCTGTAACTGTTGCAAATAATCTCTATAAAAAAATTAAACAGGCAGAACAGAATCTTCCACCTGATGTAACTCTGGAAATAATTCAGGATAGTACAGACTCAATCCGCGAAACAATCAACACTCTGATTACTTCTGCATGGCAGGGACTCATTCTTGCCATAATCATCCTCTTTATCTTCCTTCAGAACTTTAAGTCTACAATCATTATTTCAATTTCAATTCCTTTGTCGATTATCATTACACTTTTTGCAATGAGCATGTTCGGATTAACGCTGAACATGATGACCCTCACCGGTTTGATTCTTGGTGTAGGCATGATTGTAGATGCGTCAATCGTTATGATTGATAATATTTTTGCGTACCGGCAGCGAGGAGCAAAGCCTCGTACTTCTGCAGTTCTTGGTTCTCAGGAAATGCTGATGTCTGTAATTGCCGGAAACCTCACAACAATCTGTGTATTCCTTCCGTTCATCTTCTTTATTAAAGATCTTGGATTTATGGGACAGATGTTTAAGGCCGCAATCTTTACGATTGTAATTGCGCTTCTTTCATCTCTGCTGGTTGCGATTTTCCTTGTACCGGTACTGGCCGGAAAATTTCTTCCGCTTTCAAATCGCCGTGAAAAGCCGGTGCGTAATCCTGTGCTTAAAAAGACTTACGGATTCTTTGAAGGAATCATTCAGTTCTTTACACGCATTTATGCAAAGCTGCTTGGCCTTGCTCTGGATAACCGCCTTGTTACAATTGTTGCGGCAATCTGTATTCTGATTATTTCGTTTGCCTTTATTCCTGGTATGCAGATTAATCAGATTCCGGCCGGCCGTGATGACCAGGTTCAGCTGAACATCAACATGGCAACTGCTACTCCTTTTGAAGAAACTAAGGAAGTTGTAATGGCTCTCGAAGCGTATGCCAAAGAAGAGTGTCAGGGCTATAAGACAATCACAACGTCTATCGGTGGACGAAATACAAACCGCGGTTCCATCACAATTGCGCTTCCGGAAACAGCAAAGCAGGTTGATTCGGCAGAAGTTATGCAGAATAAGCTTCGTAAGCATTTTGCAGAATTCCCAAGCGCTCGTCTTTCGTTCAGTCAGGGCTTCCGCGGTCAGTGGATGGGAAGCAGTATTGATATTGTTCTTTCATCAGATGATTTGGATGCGGCGCTCAATACCGCTGAAGAGATTCGCGAAGTAATTTCTGCCAACAAAAAAATCAGTGAACCTTCTGTAAGTATGGATAAAGGTTTACCTCAGGTTGAAATTGTGATTGATCGTGAGCGCGCCTACAGTATGGGCGTAGACATTGCCACAGTCGCACGCGAAATTAACTACGCAATCAACGGTTCAACAGCCTGTACTTATAAGACCAACGGAAAGAACCTGAACGTAGTTGTCGTTTACCGTCCGGAAGACCGCAAATCAATTAATGACCTTGAGTCAATTTATGTACGCGGAAACGGTGGCATGGTAAGTGTTGCAAACTTCGCTTCGATTAAGAAGGGGCTCGGTCCTGTTTCTATCAACCGCGAAAGCCAGAAGAGAATTATTCACGTTCGCGCAAGTAACCTCACCGAAGAAAACGACAACGTAATTGAAGAAGAAATCAGAACAATGATTCAGGAAAATATTATCGTTCCTGATTCAGTAATCGTAAATTACAAGGGCGCATGGCAGGACACAATGAGTCAGTATGGCTTCTATGCAAAGATTGCGATTATGGCAATTCTTCTGGTATTCGGTGTAATGGCCGCAACTTACGAGTCGTTTAAAGCGCCGCTTATCAACCTTGCGACAATGCCGTTCATCATCATTGGTGTAATTTTGATTCATAAGATTATCGGAGAAGCCCTGTCGTTCATGACTGCTGTCGGTGTTATTATGCTGATTGGTATTGTAGTAAACAACGGTATTATCCTTGTAGACTATACGAACATTCTTGTTGGCCGCGGCCTCGAGCTTAAGAAGGCCTGCTTTGAAGCCGGTAAGAGCCGCTTCCGACCGGTATTAATGACAACCCTCACAACAATTCTTGGTATGCTCCCAATGTGTTTTGCCACAGAAGGTCAGGCCAGCATGGTTCGCCCGATTGCAATTGCCGTTGTCGGCGGTTTGATTTCGAGTACCTTTGTTACACTGCTGATTATTCCGGTGTTATACAGCTTAGTTATGCGTAAGAAGAAGGAGGTACCGGTGATTGAGTAGCCCGCAGGGCGTATCGAAATCACAATTCGAGAGACTTCTGTTGTGTTTTCGATACGGCGCTTCGCGCCACTCAACCACCCGTGTAGTAGGAGAATTAAATGTCAGAACTTTATCGTGCCGAAATAATTTCAAATCAGTCTGTTCAGGAAGATATCGTTGAACGTCTGGAAAAAGAACTTCCTTCTATCCAGTACACTGTGATTCCGGAAATCCATGGCCGCGGTGTACGCACCAAAAAACTTGGTGACACCATCTGGCCCGAAATGAACTTTGTTCTTTTTGCGTATGTTGAAGAAGAAGCTGCGCGAAAGATTAAGGAAGTAATAGAAGCAGTAAAACAGAGATTTCCGAACGAGGGAATCAGTTTGTTCTTTACGAAGGCGGTGGAGCTGTAACGCGGCGACGCGCGGTGGTTGAGCCTGCGGTCCCTGAGCCTGGTCGAAGGGTCGAAACCACCGTGGGGCAGGATTAGTAGAGTTCCACGACCCTCAGCTGGCCTTCGAGATCCCGGTGAATCTCCGAGTTAAAACCGAACCCTTCCGCGAACTCCGCTGTTGCTTCGGCATTGTACTCGCCAGTCTCAATCAGTACTGAACCGCGCGGTGCCAGATGCGCCTGCGTCTGCGGAATAAGGTTTCTGATTATGGCAAGACCGTCGTTGGCGGGCTCGCCGCGGTCAGTTGTGGCGCGGTCGCCTTCAAGTGTTATGTCGCCGTCGAGTGCCAGGCGCGGTTCGCTCCGGCCATCGCGCAATAATTCATCCACCATAGTATGCGGAATATACGGCGGGTTAGAAAGGATTACATCATATTTAATTGCTTCAGAAATTGCATCGAATAAGTTTGTTCGCACAAAGTTGAAGCGGGAAAGAATCAAAGAACTGTCTGGCCCATCACCCAGCAGCGCTGCCACATTACGGCGAGCTACATCGAGCGCAGCCTCGGAAATATCCCCAAGTGTAAACTTAGGCAGCTGCTCCGCCGGAACTCTCTCATCTTCAAGCAAAGTCTTAGCCACAGCTACTGCAATACAGCCGCTTCCCGTACACATATCACAAACAGTCAAAAGGTTTTCACTACGTGCATCCATCATAGAAAGAATCACATCTACAGCACGTTCAACTAAAATCTCTGTATCCGGCTTTGGAATTAATACATCCGGAGTTACAATAAAATCATAACCATAAAACTCTTTGTGGCCGGTTATATACGCAATAGGAAGCCCTGTTGAGCGGCGATTTGCAGCATCGTTAAGCCAGACTTGTTGTTCATGTGGAACTTCGTAGTCGCGTTTTAATAACAGCTCAGTTTTTGAAAAGTTCAGACAGTGCATAAGAAGAACTTCTGCATCGAGTTTCGGGCTTGGAGAAGAATTGGAAAGTTTTGTAATGATTTTTGTTTTTAGTTCCTGGACTGTCATGGGGGCGTTGCGGGGGTGTCCCCCGCAGAGAGGGCATGCAGGCATAGCCTGCATGTGCGCATTTTGTTGGAGAATCCTAAAACGGCCCGCTGCCGCAGCCCGTTTTTTAACGGATTTCCAATAAGAGCGGGGGGAGACTTCCCCCTCCTTATTAAAGCTCAGTGATATCCGACTTCAACTGCTCTTCCTTAGCGTAAACGTTAAGAGCGTCGAGCATATCGTCCATATTTCCCATCATAAAGCTAGGAAGGTTATGAGCAGTGTAGTTGATACGGTGATCTGTTACGCGGTCCTGAGGGAAGTTGTAAGTACGAATCTTCTCTGAGCGGGCTCCACTTCCGACCATACTGCTTCGTGCAGCAGCACGCTCTTCCTGCTTCTTGCTTTCTTCGAGGTCAAAGAGGCGGGCACGGAGTACACGGAATGCCTTTTCCTTATTCTTAATCTGAGACTTTTCATCTTGCTGAATAACAACAAGACCAGTTGGAATATGAGTAAGACGAACGGCAGAGTCAGTTGTGTTTACACACTGTCCACCAGGTCCACCGGCACGCATTACGTCAACGCGAACATCGCCTGGTTTAATTTCAATTTCAGTTTCTTCTGCTTCAGGTAAAACGGCAACAGTTGCAGTAGAAGTCTGCAAACGTCCCTGAGATTCAGTAGCAGGCACACGCTGAACACGGTGAACACCAGATTCCCAACGCAAAGTTCCATAAACAAACTTACCGCTGATAGAAGTTACGATCTTGTTGAAACCACCAACCTCAGTTTCCTGAGCTTCCATAGTTTCAGTTTTCCAGCCCTTGCGTTCTGCCAGGTGAGTGTACATTTCCCAGAGGTCGCGTACAAAAAGCGAAGCTTCGTCACCACCGGCAGCCGAACGAATTTCCAGAATAATATTCTTTTCATCAAGAGGATCAGGCGGAACAAGTTTCAGTTTAATTTCTTCTTCCAGCTTAGGCTGTTTTTCTTCAAGTTCCTTAAGCTCTTCGCGAGCCATTTCTTTCATCTCGGCATCATCTTCAGCCGTAATCATTTCTTTTGCGTCTTGAATTCCCTGCAGAACCTTTTTGTATTCGTCATAAAGTGCACAAACTTCTGTCAGGTATCCGTGTTCGCGCATAGTATCCTTGTACTTTTTCGGATCCTTTACAAGATTTGGATCCATAACAAGGTCGCTTACTTCCTTAAAGCGTTTTTCGCATTCATCAAGCTTTTTCAGTAAATCCATAATTTGAATATATTATCATAGAAAAGAAATTGTGAAAATAGGTGGAGTTTTTTAAGAAGGAGGGGGGGAACCGCCTTCCCCTACCTTCAAACACTGAACTGTCCTCCAGTTTTCCGGCTTCCCCAGAATTACAACCTGTTTTTAAGTATTTCCGCGGGGACGAGCCTGCAAGAATACATTTTTTCTTGTTTAGCAGGCTCCCCCCTAGCAGAAAACTTTCCCTTGAGCCCGCTAAAAGGCCGAAAATTGTATTCTTGCAGGCTCTCAGACATCTCCCAATTTTCCTTCAGCCCGCTAAATCTTAAAAAATCTCAAAAAGCGGGCCTCCACCTAATTCTCACCAGAATTCCGAGCCTGCTAAATCCGTGAATTACAAAAATAACAGGCTCCTCCTGCTTTATCACAAAAAAAATAAGCCTGCTAAAAAACAAAAAATGCAATTTAGCAGGCTTGTCTCATAAAATATTCTTTATCTGAAAATTATTTCTGGCAGTGGCAGGCGCCACCGCAGGAAGCGCAGTGACCGCCACATGAGGGGTGCCGGCCGGCGCGTTTTGCTTTTACCAGATTACAAATTATAAGTGTGATAATAGAAATGAGAGTTATACTCACAATTATTGTTCCCATATTTAGCACTCCTCTTTTATTGATTGCTTCACACCTCGTCTTTACGTCCTTTTAACGGCTTCGAAAATACGCAGCGAAGCAATCTATAGTATTATTTTACAACTTTTGCCTTGCGGAATAAAGCGTAGCACAAACAGCCAAGTACTGCAATTGCACAGATAAAGCCTGCAATATTTCCGTTACCAGTGAACATGCTTCCGAACTGATAAACGATGAACGAAATTACATAAGCAAATCCACATTCCCAACCGATTGCAGCCCAGGTCCATTTGCGGTTGTTCATTTCGCGCTTGATAGCACCGATTGCGGCGAAACAAGGAGCACAGAGCAAGTTGAAAATCAGGAAGGAAAGACCTGCAGGTGCTGTAAAGGCCTCTGCAAGAGCAGACCAGGTTTCAGCACCGCCATAAAGTACACCCATAGTTCCAACAATGTTTTCCTTTGCAACAAGACCAGTAATCGATGCAACAGCTGCCTGCCAGTTACCCCAGCCAAGCGGAGCAAAGATCCAGGCGATAAGGCTTCCGAACTTTGCAAGAATACTAACATCCATCTGATCTTCTTCGAGCATTCCAAAGCCTTCTTCTGCCCAGCCGAAGTTAGAAAGGAACCAGATTACAATTGTAGAAAGGAGGATGATTGTTCCAGCCTTTTTGATAAATGACCAGCCGCGTTCCCACATTGAGCGAAGAACGTTTCCAACTGTAGGCCAGTGGTAAGCCGGAAGCTCCATTACAAAAGGAGCAACTTCACCAAGGAATGGCTTTGTCTTTTTAAGGATAATACCAGAAATGATGATTGCTGCCATACCGATAAAGTAACAGCTTGCTGCAAGCCATGGGTTACCACCAAAAATGGCACCAACAACAAGACCAATAAAAGGTACTTTAGCGCCACAAGGAATAAAGGTTGTTGTCATAATTGTCATACGGCGGTCGCGTTCATTTTCAATAGTACGGCAGGCCATAATACCAGGAATACCACAACCAGTTCCAATTAATACTGGGATAAAAGATTTTCCGGAAAGTCCGAAGCGGCGGAAAATACGGTCAAGGATAAAGGCAATACGTGCCATGTAACCGCAGGCTTCAAGGAAGGCAAGGAAGATAAAGAGAACCAGCATCTGTGGAACAAAGCCAAGTACAGCACCAACACCGGCAACAATACCGTCGAGAATCAAACCAGAAAGCCAGTCTGCACAACCAATTGCTTCAAGTCCGCTTCCAATAAGAGCTGGAATACCAGGTACCCAGATTCCATAATCAGCAGGATCAGGACCTTCTTCGCCGTACTTTTCTACCATTGCATTTGCTTCAGCAATAGCTTCATCTGTAATTTCGATTGGATCAGAAACCTCCATAGTTTCATCATCAACTGTAACATAAGTAACTTCGCCTGCTTCTGCTGCTTCGAGAATTGCAGCTGTATCACCAAACTCTTCGGCTGCTTCTTCGTAAGCGCCGGTACCAATTCCAAAGAGGTGATAGCCGTCACCAAAGAGACCGTCATTTGCCCAGTCTGTAGCAGCGGCACCAACTGTTACCATAGAAACATAGTAAACAAGCCACATAACTACTGCAAAAATAGGAAGGGCAAGCCAGCGGTTTGTTACAACGCGGTCAATTTTATCTGATGCAGAAAGCTTTGTACGGTTCTTTTTTGTAACACAGTTTTTGATGATTGATTCAATATATTTATAGCGTTCAGCTGTGATGATAGATTCTGAGTCATCATCGAGTTCTGCTTCGCAAGCTTTAATATCTGACTCAATATGATTAAGCTTTTCAGACGAAATTCTAAGGGCTTTGATTACCTTTTCATCACGTTCAAAAAGTTTTACCGAGTACCAGCGGTGCTGCTCTTCTGGAAGGTCGTGAACGATTGCTTCTTCAATGTGAGCGAGGGCATGTTCAACACAGCCTTCAAAACGATGTTTGTAAAGCATCGGCTTCTTTTCCATTGCCTTGTTCAAAGCAAGTTCAGCAGCCTCTGTACAGCCTGTTCCCTTAAGAGCTGAAATCTCAACTACAGGACAGCCAAGTTCTTTTGACATTTCATCAATATGAATTTTGTCGCCGTTCTTTTTTACAACGTCCATCATGTTTACAGCAACAACCATTGGAATACCGAGTTCTGCAAGCTGAGTTGTAAGATAAAGGTTACGTTCAAGGTTTGTTCCATCAACAATATTCAAAATTGCATCAGGGCGTTCTTTTACAAGATAATCGCGCGATACAACTTCTTCGAGTGTATATGGAGAAAGCGAGTAGATACCAGGAAGGTCTGTAATTACAACTTCATCCTTGTGGCCCTTAAGCTTTCCTTCTTTCTTTTCAACAGTTACTCCAGGCCAGTTTCCAACAAACTGATTTGAACCTGTGAGTGCATTAAATAATGTGGTTTTTCCCGCATTCGGGTTTCCTGCTAAAGCTATTTTTATCATTTGTATTTCTCCTGTTATGCGGTGATTGAGCCTGTCGAAATTACCGCATCGACTTCTGCAAGTTGTGGTTTCGACAAGCTCAACCACCGTTTATTTAAGTTGTATCAACTCTGCGTCGGCTTTGCGAATTGAGAGTTCGTAGCCGCGAACTGTAACTTCTACCGGGTCACCAAGCGGCGCAACCTTGCGCACGTAGATTTCTGTTCCCTTTGTAATTCCCATGTCCATAATGCGGCGTTTTACCGCACCTTCGCCAAGCAGTTTTTCTACAGTAACTGTCTGACCTGTTTTTACTTCCCTTAAAGTCATATTATTTCTCCTATAAAATGTACTGAATTAAATAATGATTTTTTGAGCCATCTCTTTACTGATGGCTACGCGGCTTTCCTTAATCTGAACGATTACGTTACCGCAAATCTTTGAAATAACAGACACTTCGGCTCCGGCAACAAAGCCCAGATTTTCCAGAAAGCGTCTTACTTCTTCTTTACCATTGATTTTCTTGATCAGAAACTTGTCATTTGGACAAGCCATAGTTAAAGGCATTGTAGTTAACTCCCTCTAACATAGTGTTAGATTAGCCTAATATTAGTATTAACTAACAGGTTAGTCAATACTATCAAAAGAGAAATGTTTTCTATTAAATTGTCTTTTTTATTTCATTGTTATATATTGATGCGTATGAAATACTCACTTGCGATTTTTGATATGGATGGAACCATCCTCAACACTCTTGATGACATGACAGATTCTCTGAACGAGATTCTTACAAAATACAATCTTCCGCTTCACACTGTAGACGAAGTACGTTTTATGGTAGGAAACGGAATTCCAAAACTGATTGAACGCGCAATTCCAGATGGACGCAGTAATTCTCAGTATGAAAAGATTCTTGCAGATTTTATTGCTTATTATGAAGAACACTGTGCAATTAAAACAGCTCCTTATGACGGAGTGGTGGACTGCATAAAGACTCTCCGTGCTGCCGGAATTAAAATTGCCGTAAATACAAACAAGGTTGAGCCTGCTGCTATTGCTCTTTGTGATGACTACTTCCCGGGCCTCTTCGATATTATCTCGGGCAGCCGTCCTGGTATGCCTCCAAAACCTGCCCCAGACGGAATCTATGAGATTTTGAACCGTGCCGGCATGGACGGAAAAACTGATGGCCAGCGTGCAGTGTTCATTGGCGACTCAGACGTTGATATGCAGACAGGCATGAATGCCGGCCTCGACGTAATCGGCGTAGACTGGGGCTTCCGCGGTAAAAAGTTCCTCGAAGAACACGGAGCCAAAGTAATCATGATGAAGGCTGCAGAACTTGCAGAACATCTTACACGCTAACTTCAAGCCTATAAATCAAATAGGTTTATACTGACATTTTTTCCTCTTTATGATATATTCTCCCCGTGTATTTCAATGGAATCAGGTGCAAAGCCTGAGCTGAATGCGCAACGGTATGCAGCCGGTAACAATATACACGGTGGTTGAGTAGCCCCTCAGGGGCGTATCGAAACCATAGTTATATACCACACGAATAATTACAGCCACTGGGACTTCCTCCTGGGAAGGCTTCATTTGTGATACTGCCAGCCCGGAAACTTTGGTACACGCCTTTCGTATGAAAGGATATCTCTCTTTTTTGGGAACTGCGCAGTCTCGGTTCCCGGGTAGGAATTAATGAAAAACATTAAATTTTCTCGTCTTTTTGCAGCAATGATGTTTGTTGCAGTGTTGTCATTCGCTGGATGTAAACAGCAACCGGAAGAAGAAAAGCTTCCAGAGAATGTAAGACTTTTATCAGAAGATGATGGTATTGTTGGTAAGTGGGAAGATGATTATCCTTCTTGGAATGCATTTACGACTTACGATTGTCAGATAAAAACTGATTTTGTTGAGTTGGCATCATATTATAATTTACATGAAAGTACTGTATATATTAAAGAAACAGCTGAAGACGAAGGGTATATATATTTTCAGTTTTCACAGCCAATAAATCTATGGCAAATTGGTGATGTTGATGTTACCGGAAAATGGGGAGCAATTGCATATCAGAAATTAACACAAAATTCTGTACAGATGTGTGATGCTGATTACACGGATCAACAGTTTGCTTCGACATTGGAAGAGTGTGTAGCAAAATATTTTAAGACTTCTGGATATTTTGCAGGTATTTCTACACCTTTTACAAGAGTGTCTGAATAATCTCATTTTGCAATAATACATTCTGATATCTACAATAAATTATTACAAATAATGAAAGTGAGTTTCAAAAACTGTATCGAAACTAAACTAAATATTTTGAAATAGGTTTCGATACAGTTTTAAATTCTAAAAAAACTATCATTAAATCAAATCATTTTTATGGAAAACAAATGAGAAAACATATAAAAAATTTTCTTCATATATTAACAGTTTTATTTGTTACTATATTTTTTCTAAATTCCTGTGCAATGTCTGATGAAGAATTAAATAGTAATACAGATGATAATATTAAAAAAACAGGAACAATTCTTAAGCCAGTTAATTTAAATGGAAGTGCATGGTTTTCGGGAGATTCTCGGGTAGATTTTCCTACAGAGGGCGAAAACCTTTATATGAATTATTTTGAAAATGGATTAAATACAAAACTTTGGATCCAACTTAAATCAAAAGGTAATACAACTTATGAAGCAGAAATTGTTTGGTCAGAGAATATTCGTGAAATAGGAAAAAAATCTGCAGCTATAATTGGTGTTGATGAAAGGAAGAGACTTTCAATACAAAGTGATATTCTTTGTATTACAAATCTTGTGTCTTATGAAGGTGTAACTGCAAGTCTTTTTGATATTTCTAAGATATCACCCCTTTCCACAGATTATTTAAGTAATTTCAGTGGAAGTTATACACTTGATTCAAAACAATACACCTTAAATATTGGAGCAAAAATAAATATCAATAAGGATGACTCTCATTATTGGAATGCAAATGTTCTTGGTACAACCTATAATGAAGCAGAGAAAACTTATGATTTCCTTCTTGCTCATTCATCACAAAAGAATGCATCAGGATCTATTGATCCAGGTATTACTGGTAATGAACCTTTTATTTCGAAACAAGGATTGTTTTGGTCTCATATGACTCTTACAGCAAATCCTGGATCCGTATGGACAATAAAATGGTCTTCTGAATGGAAAAATACTCCATATGAAGCACTTCATTCTGAGATGGATATGCAAGATACATTTATTGGCCCAGAAACTTCCAAGATCAAATACTCGTATAAATTCTATTTTGGAAATCCTTCAAAAGATTCTTCAGGCTGGTGTTGTGTAGATAAAGGAGATTTGATTTATTCTGTCGAATATGAGTCAGATTTACCAACAGATAAAAGCTGGAAAGAAATATTAGATACTTTTCAGATTAATTCAAAAATTAATCTTCCAGAAGATAAACTTGCAGATTACTGGTGGTATAGTACAAAAGCTATTACTGGAATTGAAGATTCATATGTTTATAAACTTTCTGATAATTATAAGCCAAGTCTTACTGAATATGAGTTTTATCTTGCGTTGACTGATAAACCTGCAGACAGCATATATACAATAAGAGGAACCTATTCAGAAGAAAATATAGGATGTTTGATTATAACTGAGAATAAAATTCAATGGAATGATACTATATATAATATTGTAGATGCAGCTATTTGGTCTAATGGTGGAAATGGACTTCCTCTTAGAGTTGCATATTTAGTTGAGAATAATTCAGTAAACTATTTATGTAGTGTATGGTATTATATTAATAATTCTAAAGATTACGTAAAATTTAATATTCCACTTGAATCTTCATTGTCAAAATGTCCTGAACAATATGATTATCAATCAGAAGATTGTAATACAGGAAAATTAACAAAGGCATTAAAGGTTCAATAATAATATTAATGAAGTTATGGGGGCGTTGCGGGGGCAACGATCTCTGTTTGTTTTGCCCCCCCGCAGAGGGGGTAGCCCGCAACAACGTGCGGGCGAGGGGGAGACTTCCCCCTCCTGTATTTTGAAATTCATGAAACACCGTTTTTTTATTCTTTCAATTCTCAGTTTTAGTTTTCTCTGTTTTGGCGAGGGGGCCGAGATTCGGCTGCCGGAGGTGACGACTTATATTCCGGCGGCGGTGGAGCAGAAGATTGTGATTACGGCGGAGGAAATTGAGGCGGCGCATTTTGAGAGTGTTGCGGAGCTGGTGGAACGCTGCGGTATTCAGATGCTTTCTTATGGGCCGTACGGATTGGAGAGCAAGGCGAGTGTACGCGGTTTTACGGACGAGACGGTACGCGTTGTGATTGACGGAATCTGTGTGAATAATGCGCAGTACGGAACTTTTGATCTTGCGTCTGTGAATCTGAATGCGGTGGAAAAAATTGAAATTGTGCGCGGCGGTTTTACTGAGGGCGTGGAAGATGAAGGTTCGGTTGGTGGGGTGATTTACATCACTATGAAAAAGCTGGAGCTGAAAAACACTCTTAGTGCAGACAGCGCTTTTAAAACTTTTTTTAATTCTGAACGGCCGCTGGATTCTGCCTTTCAAAAACTTGCCTTTGAGGGGCGGCTTGGCGAAAATACTTTTATGAATGCCAGTGGAACTCTCAACTATGCAACGAACCGATACATGTACAAGCTGTCGGAAACAAGTTCTTTGCTGGACGGTGCGTTTGGCGGTCTTGTAACGACAGGTAAAGATGGCAGCCTTTACTGGGGAAAGAACGGCACCTGGAAGTCTGAAGAAAATGCTCAGGTGATTGACGGGCATGCTGCTACTTATGTGACTCATTATTTTGGTGATGGAAACTACCTTTCGATAGGAGAGTTGTTTTACGGTGGACACAAAAATACACCGGGGCCGGTGAACTCTAAAGATCAGGGGCTTCAGCGTGATTACAATAATAATCTTTCTGTTACGGTCTGGAATCCCGCTATTGCCGGCGGACTTTTTAATTTGAAAAACAGCGTGGCATGGCTTTGCAATAATCGCTTTTATAAAAATGACAGCGGCAGTGAAGACAGCAGCCACTTTATTAATACTGCAAAATATACTGGAACTCTGGATTTTACATCTCTTGCGGGTGGGCGTATTCAGCAGACCGCAGGATTTTCCGCAGATGTTACTAAACTTGATTCTACGAATGATGGAGAGCACATTCAGTTTTCCGGAGTCCTTAAAGAAACTACAAAATTTGCTGCGGGCGGTGGCTGGAGTCTGAGCACGCCGCTTGCTGTTAAAGTTTGTATGAATGATGATAAGGTAAACTTTGCCTTTGTTCCTAAAATAGGTGCGGCGTGGGAAAGCCAGGGAAGGGAAGCCAGTGTGTTCCGTGTGAGTGCAGACGTTTACCGCATGGTGCAGTTTCCGAACATGGATGACCTTTTCTGGGAAGGTGGTGGCTTTCACGGTAACCCGAACTTAAAGCCTGAAAGCGGCTGGGGTGCAGATCTTGGTATTGCGGTAAGCAGTGTGCGTGCCGGACAGTCTGTGCTTGGCGGTGGCATTACAGTTTTCTCTGATTATTATAAAGACAAAATTAAGTGGGGCAGTGGAACAACAGAAAATCTTTCGAGCGCTTTTTATCTTGGTGTAGATTTTAATGCAGATGCCTCGTTCTTTAATAAGTTCTGGACTGTGGCTGTAAATGGTGAATATCTTTATAACTGCCTTCTGGACAAAGAAAATAAATACACTTATGGCAAGCGGATTATGTGGACTCCGGATTTAATCTGCAATCTTACAACAACATGGAACTTTGAGCTTGCAAAGATTTCTTTGAGCGCCACCTATACCGGACGTCGCTACACAGACAATATGAATCTTTATTATCTTAATCCTTATGTGCTTGTAAATCTTGCGGCAGAGACTGCGCCTATAAAAGAACGCTTTACGCCGTATGTGAAAGTGGACAATCTTTTGAACTGGCAGTACCAGTCTGTGGAAGGCTATGCAATGCCGGGTATTTCAATGACTATTGGCGGCCGTGTTAAATTTTTTTAGACTCTGCAAACTCGTCCAGCCAGTGCTGAATGCAAAGCTGCCAGTTTGAAGAATATTTACTTTCGAGCAGAGCCCTGTCGTACATATAATAAAAGTAGTCGATTATTTCTGCGCGGGTTGCCTCATCAATTTCTGTGGCTGTCACAAAAAGTTTATCAATAAAATCAATTGCATCTTTTGGCGAAAAGAAAGATTTATTCATTGTAGAAGAGAGCATGTACAGGGCAAGCGGAATACAGTTTACGCTGTGTTGTTTTACAAAGAGAACACTCTCTACAATTGCAACAGCTTGCTTTTGAAGCTCTTCTGTAAATGCCTGAACTTCTTCTTCATCAAAAAGTCCGAGCTTAAAAAATTGGCGGAACCAGGCAAGCACTCCGGCAGAAATTGCAACGTGAATACTTGGTACACACAAAAGGTGCGGATCAAAAAAATGAATTGTTCTGAAGTTGTGAGTTTTAAGATATCGTGGACGGGTAGTAGTTGTCATTGTAAAGCGATAAATTGATGATGCGTTTTTGTAAACGTTGGTAAGAAACTTCAGATAAAGACAAAGATACGGTGCAGCTTTTTTAATTCCAAGACGGCGCTTGAGCATATCCATTGGGCGGACAAAAAATCCTACAAAGCCAAGGTACGCAAAAACACGCTGAGGAACAAACGGAATCTTATCATCAATATCAGTATCAACATTTATGATGCGGCGTTTTGTAAAATGAAATTTCTGAAGATGCTGAAGAATGAAAAAATCTCTTAAGATTGTAAAAATATATTTCCATGCGTTGCGCGCTGTATATGGATTAAGCGGCATATAAAAGAACGGCGCAACCGCAGAGTAGTGGCTCAGTGGTTTGTGAATTGTACGTGTGGAGTGGGGGCGGTTTTTCATAACTGACCTTCTGCGTGTAATGAATCAAGACGGGAAAGCCGTGCCTTGTCCGGAGTGATACAGAGATTTTTTTCCTGTGTCGGAAGTACAAGACCTTTCGGACCGTTCTTTGCGCGGCGCAGATATTTTACGTGAGTGTAGTAGAGATCTGTCTTGCCGGCGTTGCGGGCCTTTGAGTAGTACACGGCGAGGTTTGCCGCATCCAGAAGAATATCCAGAGGAACAGTTTTTCCTTTGCGTGCTTTAATGAAAACGTAGCCGCCTGGGAAATCGCGCACGTGGAGCCAAAGGTCGTCGCCGCGAACATGATGGCGAAGCAGCTCGTCGTTTTCGTTTGCATCGCGCCCCACAAGAATGTACCAGCCGTTTACGGTGTAATCCAAACCAGGGTGAGTTTTCTTCTGCTGCTGTTTTGGTGTTGTATCACGGCGGAGCAGCTGTTCAATCTTTACAGGATTTTTCTCGTTCTTGATTTCTTCATATTGTGCATCAAGTTTTTCAATCTGTTTTTTTGCAATCTCAATATCGTGAACAAGATCCTCAGAGCCAGAAACTGCCTTCTTGTATTTTTTATAATATTCAGCAGCGTTGTCCTGTGCCGATTTTTTCTGGTCAATCATAAGGCGCACAGTCTTACCGGTCTCGTAATCTTCGCACTCAAGAAAATTGCTGTTGCCGTCAATCAGATAGCCGAACGAAAGAATGAGGTCTCCCTGATGTTTGAGCTGGTCTGCGTTCTTAAAAGATTCCAGCTTTGCTTCAAGGTTATGAAGCGCCGCCTCTTTTTTCGAGCGAGTCTGGTTATACCACTTTTCCGCTTTTTCCAGCAGCGACTCGCGCGAGAGGGTGTCGGAATGTTCCGAGTACCACCAGTCGATGTAGGCGTTGAAGGAGGGGAAAGTCTTCCCCTCGCTGCAGCCGGCTTCGCCGTCTTCCGCTACCCCTTCTGCGGGGGACACCCCCGCAACGCCCCCGGCCTGATGGTCTTTCCATTCCCTAACCGGGAACCTTATGGCAACTTCATCTTCAGATTGCTCGCGGATTTCTACTACAAACTTCTGATCTTTAACTTCACCGCGTTCCGGTCTTCTGAACATAGGCTCCAGAATTGTGCCGTCAGTGTCGCAGAGCAGAACGTTTGCAGCATTGTTCCAGAGTTTTATATAAAGAATATAATTTTCCTCGATTTCTTCCGGGCCATTCTGTGCTTCAATTTCATCCTTGCTGAGCATAGGCTTTTTTACAAGCGAAATGTGAACAGTGCCTTTAGCTGCAGATTTAGGATTTTCTTCTACAAGGCGGCTGAGTTCCATTTTGATCACTCGTTCATAACCAAGCTGAGTTACCGAGTTTATGCGGCAGCCTTTAATTCGTGCCCGCAGAAATTCCATAAAGCGCAGCGGCTTGTCATTCTTTGTAATCTTTCGTCTGGTCTCGTTGAGACGCACCGAGTTCTGCGCTGTACAAATCAGCACAGTCTTAGCGTTCCCTTCCTTATAAGTATAAAGCGCCAGTGTATCATACCCCGGCTGAATTATATCCTGAATGAAGGCGCCTTCAAGGTTGAGCTCGTTGAGAATAAGATTTATTTCATTACAATTGAGTGACATATTTTTCCCGTTGTCGCCGCGTACTAATCTCTTATCGAATCAATATTAGCCTTGCCGCCCGGTACGAACGGCAATACGTTTTCTTCGCTGTCTACTGTTACGCGTACAAAGCAAGGCTTGTTCTGGCGGTTTGCGTCAAAGGCTTTCATGTACCATTCAGCGTCGCTGTCTGCATCAACTGCTTCAATTCCAAAGCCACGGGCAATTGCAAGAAGATCTGGAGAACGTCCGAAAACAGAAGCGCTGTAGTTCTTATCAAAAAGGAACTTCTGCTGCTGGTAAACCATACCAAGAGTTCCGTTTTCAAAAACAATGATTGTTACAGGCAGATTAAGTTCTGCAAGAGTTGCCATTTCCTGAACGTTCATCATGATTGAGCCGTCACCACTGAAGCAAACAATACGCTTGTCCGGGTTTGCAATTGCAGCTCCGATAGCTGTTGGGAGACCGAAGCCCATAGTTCCAAGACTTCCGGAAGTGAGGAAGCTGCGCGGACGTTCTACAGGGTAGTACTGTGCAGCCCACATCTGGTGCTGTCCAACGTCTGTTGTTGCGATAAGTCCGTCTGGAGCAAGGCCGGCAGTGGCCGCCAGCTGAGGGATTTTAGAAATGATGTCGCGAGGGTTAGCAAGCTTCTCGCCTTTTGGGCGGCCGCATTCTACCGAGTGGCATTCCTTCTTAATCTTATTAATCTTTTTAAGCCAGCCTTCATCTGAGCTGATTTTCTTTTCACTAACAAGCTGAGCAATTACAGGGAATACAGATTCAACATCTGCAACTACAGAGATATTAGATTCGATAATCTTATCAACTTCGGCAGCATCGATATCAATATGAATAATTTTAGCGTCTGGACAGAACTGATTTACAAGACCTGTTGCGCGGTCGTCAAAACGTACGCCGGCAGCAATTACAAGGTCACTATCGTGCATTGCAACGTTAGCGGCGTGGCTTCCGTGCATACCAACCATTCCGATAAAAAGCTCTGAGCTTTCTGGAACGCAGCCAAGTCCCATAAGACTTGTTACAACAGGAAGTCTGTAGTTCTGAAGGAAAGCTTTGATTCCGCTAGCAGCTTCTTCTGAGTCACAGCCGCCACCGCAGTAAAGAACCGGGCGTTTAGCCTTTGCGAGAGCTTCTGTAATCTTTCCCATCTTCTCTGAATATTCATCAATAGGAGTGTGGAAGCGGATGTCGTGCAGGCGGATTTTTTTAATGTCCGGCCAGGTGTCAAAATCACATTCCTTGAGCTGAACGTCGCGTGGAACGTCAATGAGAACTGGTCCCGGACGTCCGCTTGTAGCAATCTCAAATGCCTTAGGAATTGCTTCGAGCAGTTCATAAGGAGTTTTGATAAGAATTGAATGCTTTGTGATTGGGAAGGAAAGTCCGAAAGTATCGGCTTCCTGGAAAGCATCTGTACCGATAAGGCTTGTATTTACCTGGCCTGTAATTGCGATGATTGGGATTGAGTCTGCGCGGGCATCTGCAATTGCTGTAAGAAGGTTCATTGCGCCCGGGCCGGAAGTTGCAAGACAAACGGCTGGTTTACCTGTTGAACGGGCCATACCCTGTGCAATAAATCCGGCTGCCTGCTCGTGGCGCACAAGGACGTGTCGGATTGATGAGCGGTTGAGCTCGTCGTAGAGAGGGAGAATTGAACCTCCCGGAATTCCTGCTACAGTTTCAATACCATACATTTCCAGTAACTTAACAATGATTTGTGCGCCTGTGTGTTTCATTTGTAACTCCTGAGTAAGGCCGCCCGGTAGGCGGCCGGTGATGAATCGAAAAGCGTTAAAAAAAATTGCGAAAGCAATTTTTTAGCTTATCCTTTAAAAGCTCCCCGGCGGAAAACAAAAAAAGCTCCCCGAACCGGAGAGCTTTTCTTATATTTTTGCTTATCACAAAGTATATAACATTCACTCTCTGGTTATTTATTAACCACAACGACGAGGACTGCTACGACTTTGACTAAAGCATTGAATTTCATAACTTTTATTTTCCAAATTTTGCTGATTCTGTCAAGAGGTACAAGGGGTATGAAAAAAAAATTGATTTTTGTAAACTTTTTTTTGGGAATTTTTGTCAAAAACGTCATATTAAAGCAATTATATATATAGGAAATTGTAAGAAATGTGTGAGAGAGCCAATAGAAGTTGAGATAATACAATCTCTGTTGGCTGTATATTAATCGTGAAAATGATGTAGATGTGATTGGAGCTAATAGAAACTCAAAAAATAACAATTCTATTGGCTCTGTTCAGTTGTTGTTTGGTGATTCGTCACTTCAATATAGCAAAATGTATGTAAATCGTGGCAGTATTAGCCAACAGAATTACAAGAAATAGTAAATATATTGGCTGCGTACGAAATAGGCACAAAATAAACGGAAATATCTAGCCAATAGATTTGTATGTTTTTCGAAATCTATTAGCTAAAAACACAAAAAAGGTAGTTAAATAACCAATCATTGTCATGCTGAACTTGTTTCAGCATCTCATACAGGAGGAATAATGCAAAAAGAACTATTATCTCCAGACACTTTTACAAAACAGTTACAATCGCGTCGACAATAACTGCAGAAAGTTCTGGATTTAAAACAAAAATCTCAAAAAACAGCCCCGCAGGGGCATCTGAAAATTATGCACCCTGTTGATGGACGGCCTCCACAGTTCTATCACATAACCAATCCCAAGGATTTTAATGGTACCTACATTCCGCGCGCACAGATTTCTTTCATTAAAAAACTGGCGCAAAAGGATTATGACCTCAAACTCATAAAAATACTTCAAGCTCAGGTGCGCGCGCTCGATAAGCTTATAGATATTTCACTTTCTAAACCTGATTCAGAGTTGAAAATAGAACAGCTTTATTCCAGGATGATTAGTACACGGCAGAAGCTTATTGTGCCAGTTACGCTCACCGACGCCCAATACACAGAAGAATGGCAGAACGTAAGCTGGCAAGGACGCTCCTTTCCCGACGAAGCTCCCGGCTTTACAACTGTCCGTGGTGAAAGAGTACGTTCCAAGTCCGAGATTATAATTGCCGATACTCTCAACCGTCTGTATATACCGTATCGTTATGAATACCCTTTGGAACTAAAAGGTGGCCAGATATTTCATCGGAGTCACAGCACAGCCCACTCAATACTCGACAACTCGAGCAGATAATTAAAACTTATCTGTGTTAAATTTTGATACAGTTATTATTCCCATGAAACAAAACTCTACTTTTCTATCGTAAAGAAGGCGATCTCGCTCTTCCATTCGAAGATTGTGCGGTCGCAGGCTGCCAGCAGCAGGTTTACGATTTTCTGTAGCTCGGCGTTGCCGCAGGCTTCGCTCATTTTGGCGCCGTAGGCAGAGCTTTCTGGGGTGAACCACTTTTCAATCTCGGCTGGGGTGATACGGCGCTTTTCGGTTAATACCTGAGAGGCAACGCGCACGGTGAAGCCGCGCTTACGGAAAATGTTCGCGATGTAGATTCCGTCCCATGAGAAAAGAGGATTATCTCTGTCGCCAAAGAACTCCTGTTCTGCAGCTTCCATTTTATCTATTGTTTCGCGGAATGGACCAAGGCTTTCCGGTGATAACACCTGCTTACGTACAAGCTCGCTGATGCGCTGTCCGTGGCAAGGAATCCTCTGCGAAATTACAACCTTCCAGCCCGCAGCAAGAGGGCATTCATAAGAAAACTCTTCACCAGCCTTATCATCATTTTTGTCCAAGTCTGTATAAGGCATATGAGTAATATTCTCGTTATCTCCCTCAGCATCCTTCTGAGGAGTCATAATTCCAGCCAGTGCATCTGAGAGAGCAATAATAGAAGGCTCGCTCGCAAACGGATCTGTAAAGAACATGCGGTCAAATACTGCTCCGTTGTACTGGAACTTTACCAGAATATTATAGAAATCTTTTTGAGTAAGGAAATCTGTTGAAATTGAATCGCCGCGGTGTTGAAGAATAGGGCGGTCCAGGCTTCCGAGTGTACGGCCGTACTGCTCGAGAATCTGCATGCCTTTTTCTGTACGGCAAACGCCACAGGTAACGCCTTCCGGAGTCTTTCTTGCAATCTCCCACAAAAGAAGGCCGCTGTCTGCATTCCAGATGAGCGAACGGTGATGGCGAAGCAAATCTGCCATAGAAGTCATTGTGTCACGGATTCCAAGCAGAACCTCGGCGCGGTTAGAATCAAGACGCTGCCGCCAGAAGCGGTCTGCGCGGTCCAGAACAACCTCTTTTGCCGGGTCTTTAGGACTGAAGGTAAGATTTTCTTCCTTCTTTGTGTTTCCGGCCTTAAAGTGCTCGTTTATCCACCATTCAGAAATAGGATTTTCTCCATATTCTGATTTTTCCATGTCGTCGCCAGAAGTTTTCTTGGCTGTAAAAATATTTATAGAACCGGTGGTCTCCGGAGAAGATGCAAGTTCATCTGAAGTATACTGTTCGTGAGTCTGTGCCTTTTCAAGAATTGCCGCAATCTGAAGCTCGCGGCGAGAAAGGACACCGTCTCTGATAGTTGCTTCGTAGCCCTGTGTACTTGGATTATAGAAAACTCGTCCGCTCAAGGTATCTGGCAGATACTGCTGAGCAACCCAATGGTCGCGGTATGCGTGAGGATAGAGATAGCCCGCTCCGTGTCCAAAGCCTTCTGCATCACGGCTGTTATCTTTAAGATGATTTGGAACCTCGGCATCTTCTTTTTCAACTGAGGCAAGCGCATCAAAAAAGGCCATGCTGCTGTTAGATTTAGGTGCAGTAGCAAGATACAGCGCCGCATGTGCAAGGAAGTAACGTCCTTCAGGCATACCAACGCGGTCAAAGGCCTGTGCACAGCTTTCTACAACGCTTATAGCATTCGGATCTGCAAGTCCTGTATCTTCACAAGCAGAAATAAGCATGCGGCGGAAAATAAAATGAGGGTCTTCGCCTGCAGCAACCATTCGGGCAAGCCAGTAACAGGCTGCGTCCGGGTCGCGTCCCCTCAGAGATTTTATAAAGGCAGAGATAATATCATAGTGATAGTCGCCATCGCGGTCGTACAACACAACCTTTTTCTGAATACTTTCCTCGGCGGCTTCTTTAGAAATATAAATCTTAGTTCCATAGGCTGGAACCGGAGGATCTGTATACGGCGACCACTTTTCCGGAGTTGTTTCAATTGCAAGCTCCAGAGCGTTCAAAAGGGAACGGGCATCACCATTTGCAGTTTCAATCAGATGTTCAAGAGCACCCTCTTCAAACTCAACCTTCCAGTGCCCGTAACCGCGCTCAACATCGCTCAAAGCCTGATGAGCGGCTTTTTCAAGGTCATTATAGGTAAGCGGCTTAAGCTGGAATACACGTGAACGAGAAACCAGAGCCTTGTTTACTTCAAAAAAAGGATTTTCAGTAGTAGCGCCAATCAAAATGATTGTGCCGTTTTCTACCCATGGCAAAAGTGCGTCCTGCTGGCTTTTATTCCAGCGGTGAACTTCGTCTACAAACAGAATTGTACGGCGGCTGTAAAGATTATAGTAATCTTCTGCCTGTTTAATTGAATCGCGGATATTCTGAACGCCGGTAAGTACGGCATTCAATGTAATAAAGTTTGATTTTGTATGATTTGCAATAACGCGGGCGAGGGTAGTTTTACCGCTTCCCGGAGGTCCATAAAAAATAACCGATGTAAGCTGATCTGCCGCAATGGCGCGGCGTAAAAGACGGCCCTTTCCAACAATGTGGTCCTGGCCGATATATTCATCAAGATTTCGCGGCCTCATACGGGCCGCAAGAGGTTCCTGAGTTAGTTTGATTTGTTCGAATAAAGAGTCTTCAGACATATCTCTCCTTCGATTTTTAAGCGACTCTCATAGTCTCGCCGCTTACTCTCGGTTCCAGTTACCTCTTTCAGGGTAGTATGACCAGAGGCCAACGTTATCAAAGTTGTATGAGGCGCCGGCAAAGGTGATAGAAGCATAAAGACTGCTTTCTATTTCTTTCTTTTCTGGGCTGGCATTTACCAGAGCAAGAACCATATAAGAACTTGTAATCTGGAACTGAGCGTTTGTTTCAAAAGCTGCAATTGCTCCAGGAACTCCATCTGTCAAAAGTATTCTGTCTATTCCACCGGAAGTTCCTGTGCTTGATTTACCATAGCCAACAAGAATAGAGTCTGCGCAGGTTGCCAAAGCAGAGATTACAGTATCACCAGAAGTATCTGACTTTTTAGTAGTAGAACCATTTGTGTAATAAATACTGCTGTCTCCATTAGTATAATAGCAGTAAGTAGCATCAGTTGTATAGGTTTCATTTGTTGTTGAAACTGGAGATGTAAAGAACTTTACTTCACCATTAAAATATGCTGCAGAACTTGCTACAGGAGTATATCCCTCATCAGAAGAAGGCTCTGGATCAATAATAGAAGATGTAGCAATTGTGATTTCAGCAGGAACTGATAAACCGTTGAGCTTATAGTACTTATAAGCACTGTTTTCTGAATCATAAGCTCTGATAAATGCTTCGCGGTGTGCTTTCTGAGGTGCATTTGTCTGGAATACACGGAAGTTTGAATCATAATAAGTTGAAGATGAGTTATAAGTAACAGGGAAGAGATCTGAATTATTCTCTGTAATAAGAGTCCAACTGTCATTTCCGTCTGTTTTTCCCCAAAGCTTAATATTTGAAGGATAAGACAAACCTTCTGTGCTTGTGTGCTCATAAACAGCAGTTACAAGGTAAAGGGTAGTGCTGTTTGCGAGTACAGAAAGAATCTGCTCTCCAGAATGACTTGAAGAATCAAAATCATAGCTGTGCAATCCAAAAGGAATGCTGTATGTGCCCCATTCTCCGTGAGAGTTTTTATCCTTCTGTTTGTAGCGAAGACCGTCATCTGCGGCAAGGAAAAGATATTCTGTTCCGCCGGCTGTATATCTTGTGATTGTACCAATGTTTCCTGAAACTGTAGGATCTTCTGGTTTTACATCTTCGCGGATTGCTTCATATATTGGACTCCAGCAGCCTGTAAAAAGAAGAAGTGAAGTCATTAATGTTAATATAGCTATTTTTTTCATTTTTATATCCTGTTTTAGAAGTGGTAGCGTACCGAAAGACCGGCACTTGTGAAGAATCCATTATCTGCCTTGTGAACCTTTGGGTTTTCAAATAAGAACCACTGTGGAATCCAGTAAGTTGTAGAAGAAAGTCCGAAAGACCATGATTCAGAGAATCTGTAGAAGGCTCCACCGGTAAATTTTGCAGTAAAGGCTGGGAAATAGGTCATAGACTGGCAGGTAAGTGTTGCAAAACCTACATCCAGCATGAGAGGGAACTCAAACTTTCCTACATAAGGCTGGTACATTACACCAAAAGTAACTGGTACAGAGAACAATGGCTTTTTACCGATAGAAAGGTTGTAGCCGAGAACTAAATCTCCGCCCACAGCAAAGTACTGATTCAAGAATCTGTAATAACCTACAGAAACTTGTCCACCAACATATAACTGAGATCCAAAATTTAATGGAAAGTTAGCACCTAAATCAATTTTAATGAACTGGTCTCCAGCTCCGTTCTGTTCGTAAACATATCCGTCATCGTATTCTTCATCATCGTCATAATATTCATCTGCAAAAACAGCAGCGGATAATAAAAGAATGACAGATAATATGGAAATAAAGCGTTTCATATTGCGACCTTTTTTTTATTTCAGTATATTTTGTTACTATAAGAATATACTGATTTTATAGCAGTTTATCAATAAAACAGAAAGGAGCTTTGAAGGTTACATGAGCGCAGTTATTATTGACGGTAAGCAGGTTGCGGCAGATGTTCGTGCAGAAGTTGCACAGAAGGTTAGTGAACTTAAACAGAAGGGAATTGCCCCTTGTCTTGCAGTAATTCTTGTAGGAGAGAATCCAGCCAGCGTTAGCTATGTTACAGGAAAGCAGAAGGCACTTGCAGAAGTTGGTATGGTAGACCGCTCAGTACATCTTCCAGAAAGCACAAGCGAAGAAGAACTTCTTAAACTGATTGACCAGCTTAATGCAGATGACAGCGTACACGGAATTCTTGTTCAGCTGCCTCTTCCAAAGCATATTAATGAAGAAAAAGTGATTATGGCAATCTCTCCTGAAAAGGATGTAGACGGCTTCCACCCTGTAAGCGTTGGTAATCTTATGATTGGCCGACCTGGTTTCCTTCCTTGTACACCTCATGGAATCATTGTTCTTCTTAAAAAGGCCGGAATTGAGACAAGCGGTAAGCATGCAGTTGTAATTGGCCGTTCAAATATTGTAGGAAAGCCGGTTTCTATCCTTCTTGCATGTAAAGACGTAAACTGTACAGTAACAATGTGCCACACAGGTACTAAAAATATGGCAGAAATTACCCGCCAGGCAGACATTATTGTTGTTGCCAGTGGTCATCCACACACTCTTACTGGTGATATGGTAAAAGATGGCGCGGTTGTAATTGATGTTGGTGTAAACCGCATTCCAGATTCAACTAAAAAATCAGGTTTCCGTCTTATCGGAGACTGTGATTTTGATGATTTGAAGGAAAAGACTTCATTTATCACACCTGTTCCGGGAGGAGTAGGTCCTATGACTATTGCAATGCTCATGCAGAATACCCTCGAAAGTGCAGAAAGAAAGGCAAATTAATGATTGATATTCAAAGTGAAGAAGACACCCGTGCCGTACCTCTTCAGAAGGTCGGCGTAAAAGGTGTAAAATATCCCGTAGTCGTTCTTGATAAGACAGCAACAAAACAGCACACCACTGCTTCTGTAGATTTATTTGTAAATCTTCCGCATAACTACAAGGGAACCCATATGTCCCGCTTTATTGAAGTGTTCCATAAGTATCATTCTGATATTTCTATGCATCACTTTCTGGACATGCTGGAAGAAATGCGTACAAAGCTTTCTGCTCAGAAGGCTTTTGGCCGCATAGAGTTCCCATATTTTATAGAAAAGAAAGCTCCTGTTACTGAAGCTGCCGGAATTATGCAGTATAAATGCTCTTATGAGGGTGAGGTTAGCGAAGATGGAACCCGTAAGTTCTATATTTCTATCCAGGTTCCGGTTGCAACCCTTTGCCCGTGCAGTAAAGCTATCAGTGAATATGGTGCACACAACCAGAGAGGCATTGTAAGCGTACGTCTTTTGTATAAAGAGTTCTTCTGGATCGAAGATGTTATTGCAACAATCGAAAGTTGTGCCTCAACTCCACTTTATTCCCTTCTTAAACGCAAAGATGAAAAGTATGTTACTGAACATGCTTATGAAAATCCTCGCTTTGTAGAGGATGTTGTTCGCGAAGTATATCTTGGACTCAAAAAACTGGGATTTACACAGTTCTCTGTAGAAGCAGAAAACGACGAAAGCATCCACAATCACAACGCATACGCCTTCGCAGAATATTCTGAATAAAAAAATAGAGCCGTCAGACCACCTGACGGCTCATATTTAATACGTAAAATACCAAAAGACCCAAAAACAATTTTTTAAATACTTATTTTGTTTTTAATTCATTTTTAAATAAATTTTTTAATACTTTTTCTTTTTTTTACTTATTTTTAACTATTTGTTTTTAACTTTAGGCTAACTTTACTTAACCTAAGATTATAGTAATATGACCTTGGTAATATGTCAAGAAAAAATTTAAAAAAAGTTTAAAAATATGCAAATTTTAACGAATTTTTATCGCTTTTTTTAAGAAATTCTTGTGCATAGAATCAAAAACCGTGTGACTACAGTCATATTAAACGTTTTTACTATTCTTAAAGTGAATTTTTAGGGGATTTAACGGATGAAGGCATAAAAAAACCGGCATTCTGGTTAGCCGGTTTTTTAGTTTATAATATTTTGTTTTTTAACAGAATCACGGACAACTACGTTACCATGAACAACCTTTTTTCCAATATGGAAGTTAGGATTTTCAAGCTTTAAGGCAATACTTTCAGCAGCAAGCTGGGCCATTGTGTTGTAGTTGATACTGTAAGTGGTTAATTTTGGAATACCAATGTCAGCAAAAATACCATCATCAAAAGCTGCTACCGAAATATCTTTTGGGATGCTGTATTCAAGGCCTTCCAGGTTATGAATCAGCTTGTAGGCTGTTCGGCAGTCGTTACAGATAAAGGCATCTGGCATTTTATCTGGAAGAATAAGGCTTATTTCTTCACCAAAATCAGTTACGTCCGGAATCAAAAGATCTTTCTGAAGATCCAGTCCGTGATGAAGCAGGGCTTTTGCAATTCCAAGGTAGCGGTCCATTACGATTTCTGCAAACTGAATGTTTCCAACAAAGCCTATGGTTTTACAGCCCTGATCAATAAGATAATTTGCAAGAGTAAAGCCTGCATAAAGGTTATCTGTAATAATTCCGCCTTCATTTACATCATCATAGATATGTGCAAGGAAGAGGAATGGTTTTCCGGTTTCTTTAAGTATATTTACATATTCCTTACTCATCTGACCAAGAATTATAAAGGCACTTACCTTATTTTCTTTTAAGATTCTTGGAAGAATAAGCAGGTGTTCTGTTTCATCTGAGATAATTTCTGTGATTCCGTAGTAATTAAGCTGTGTAAGATTTGTGATGAGTGGTTGTTGAAGGGACATATAGGTAGCATTGGCATTCATACTGCGTTCTGCAATCAAAATGCCTATGTTGTGCGAAGACCCGTCATCATTATTTGAGGATTGAGATTTCTTGTAGCCTAATTCTTCTGCTTTTGCAAGAATCTTGGCCCTTAAGTCTTCGCTCACTCCATCTTTACCTGATAACGCTTTTGATACAGACATAACTGTGATATCAAGCTCATCAGCTATATCTTTCATTGTTACTAGGTTTCTCATTAAATTCATTATATATTAAAACTAAAGTTAACGCAAAGGTATTGAAGATATATTTATAAATTCTTATTTTTTTTGTACAATACAGTGATATGCGTACGTATTTTTTTGAAACCTATGGCTGTGAAATGAATATAGCGGAATCTGCCGCAGTAGAACAGCTCTTTATTGCCAGAGGCTGGAAAGCTTCTGAATCTGCTCAGACTGCAGATGTTGCAATCATTAATACCTGTTCTATACGCGAAACAGCCGAAAACAGAATTCTTGGCCGTTTGGGCTGGTTCAGCGGTCTTAAAGCTGTTCGTGAATGTAAAGTTGGCGCAAAAACTAAGCTGCTTGAAGAGGCTGTTGAATATGTTCGTGATGGTGCAAAGCCTCTTACCCTCATTGTTATGGGCTGTATGGCAGAAAGATTGCTGCAGTCGTTCCAGAAAGATTATCCTTTTATTGATTACGTTGTTGGAACTTACGCAAAACATCATTTTTCGGAAATCATTAGTGCTATAGAAGAGGGCAGAAAGCCTTATAAGATTGATGATTCAGAACAGTACCGTTTTGCGGCTTTATCTGCCGAGCCTGGTGCATTCTCTACCTTTGTTCCTATTATGCACGGCTGTAACAATTTCTGTACTTACTGTATTGTTCCGTATGTTCGCGGTCGTGAGCTTAGCCGCCCTGTAAATGAAATCCTTAATGAAATTGATTTGCTTGGTAAGATGAAGGTTCGCGAAATCACTTTGATTGGCCAGAATGTAAACAGTTATCATAGTGATGATGGAGTGAACTTTGCGCAGCTGCTTCAGAAAATTGCAGATCATCTTAGAGAAACAGATTCTCCTATTAAATGGGTTCGCTTTATGTCTTCTCATCCAAAGGATTTTTCTGATGATGTTATTGATGTTATTGCAAAAGAGAGCGTAATCTGCCGTCATATTCACCTTCCGGTTCAGCACGGTTCTTCGGAAGTGCTTAAAAAGATGAACCGCCGCTACACACGCGAGCACTATCTTGAACTCGTTCAGAAAATCAAAGATCGTATTCCAGAAGTTTCTCTTACAACAGACCTTATGATGGGCTTCCCTGGAGAAACAGAAGAAGATGTTGAGCTTACCCTCGACCTTATGCGCCAGGTAAAATATGAATCTGCAATGATGTACTATTATAATCCTCGTGAAGGAACTCCGGCCGCTAAATGGGAGCAGATTCCTGTTGAAGTTCGCAAGGAACGTCTTCAGAGAGTAATTGACCTTCAGCTGGAACATACTCACGAGCAGATGTCTAAGCGTGTTGGAAGCACTGTTATGGTTCTTGTAGAAGGTGTGAGCCGTGATGATAAGACAGAGCTTCTTGGCCAGACTGAGCAGCATGAAAAGATTGCGTTTAAGGCAGACCGTTCATGCATCGGCAGCTTTGTTAATGTAAAAATAACAGAACTCAGCGGAAATACCTTCCGCGGCGAGTTGCAATAGGAGTGATTTATGGTAGTTACTTTAATTTTGATATTGTTAATAGTAATTTTCATGGCATTTTTCATTGGTATGAACCTTTCAAATCTCTGTACCTTCTGGTTTTTCAAAACCTATACAGATTTGCCAGTTGCTGTTCTTACTCTGATTGCTTTTGGAGCTGGTATTATTTTTGCCCTTCTCTTTATCCTTGTTGCAAAAATGAAGGCTCCTCCAAGTGATGCAGAAGCCCGTGCTGCTAAAAAGCTTGAGAAGAAAGCCCGTGCCGAAGAAAAGCTCCGCCTTGCAAGAGAAAAAGAAGAAGCCAAAAAGGCTGCTAAAGAAGCGAAGAAGAATCCTCCGATACAATAAATATGAAGAAAATAATTACTGTTGTACTTTCACTTTTCCTTTGTACTTCAATTTTTGCCGCAGAACTTACCGCTGCCTTTGTAACTGCAGAGGCTGCTAAAAAAAATTCCGTAGACGAATCAGTTACTTATCTTAAATCTCAGATTTCTAAAATGACCTCTCAGGCAGAAAAACGTGCCACCTGGATTTTTCTTGCTTCTCTTCAGGAGCAGATGGCTTATTTTGATGATGCCCAGAAATCCTATGCACAGGCTGCCGCAATTGCCGCAGGCGATGTAGAAGGAATGCCTAAAAAATCAAACGAGCAGATTGTTCTGGATGCAGTTCGTTGTGCCCTGAGCTCTGGAGATTATGCAACTGCAGACAGTTATCTTAATTCAGCAGTTCGCAATTCAAAGAATGCAAATGTTCAGGCTTATATAAAACTTTATACCCAGTGGAGTGCCCTTTGTAAGGCAGATGATGTATCGGGCATTCAGGAGCCTGTAGTAATGCTTCAGGCTTATCTTAAGGTAGATTCAATGGCTGCCGTAAAGCCTGCAGTTCTTCTTACTCTGTGGTATGTAACCGGCGACACTTCATACTCAAAAGAAATCACAAAGCTTTATCCAAAATCTATAGAAGCTTCTATTGTAAAAGGCGATGCACAGCTTTTACCAACTCCTTTCTGGTTCTTTGTTCCTAAGAGCGGAGAGGCAGAGCAGGGAACAGGAAGCATTGCAATGCCGGAAGAACCAAAGCAGACAGCAACTCAGAGTGTTACTACTGCACCTGCCAAGTTTACAAAATGGCAGCTTGGTCTTTTCCGTACTGAAAGCAACGCAAAACTTCTTGCTGATGAAGTAAAAGCAAAAGGTTTTGATTCATACATAACAACAGAAACTCGTGCCAGCGGTACAACCTATTACATCGTACTTGTGCGCGAAGATAAAAACGGTAACGTAGCCGATAGACTTCGCAGCTCCGGTTACGATTGTTACGGTGTAGAATAATCCCACTGCCGTCATTGCGAGCGTAGCGAAGCAATCCATAGTTTCTGAATGGCGGTTGTTGAAAACACTTTTTTTCTGTAAACTTAAACTGACTATAATTTTACAGGAGACCGCACTATGGCTAAAACCTTCGACGACAAAAAAATCATCTACACAATGGACCGCGTTACCCGTTCTTATGGAACTAAGGTGGTTCTTAAAGATATCAGTATTTCCTATTACTATGGTGCGAAAATCGGAGTTGTAGGACCTAACGGTTCTGGTAAATCTTCTCTTTTTAAGATTCTTGCTGGAAAAGATACAGACTTCGCTGGTGAAACTTCACTTGCTCCAGGCTACACAATCGGTTACCTCGAGCAGGAACCAGAGCTCGAAGCCGGCAAAACTGTAATGGAAATTGTAAAGGAAGGCGTAAAACCAATCACAGACCTTCTTGCAGAATTCGATAAAATAAACGAAGCCTTTGGCGACCCGGATGCAGACTTCGATAAACTCTGTGCACGCCAGGGTGAGGTTCAGGAAAAGCTCGATGCTCTCGATGCATGGAACCTCGATAATAACCTTGAACTTGCTATGGACGCTCTCCGCTGTCCTCCAGCTGATCAGGTTGTAGACGTTCTTTCCGGAGGTGAGCGCCGCCGTGTTGCTTTGTGTCGCCTCCTTCTTCAGAAGCCTGATATTCTCCTCCTCGACGAACCTACTAACCACCTCGATGCAGAAACAGTAGCATGGCTGGAAAAGCACCTTCACGACTATCCTGGAACAGTAATTGCCGTAACTCACGACCGTTACTTCCTTGATCAGGTTGCAGGCTGGATCCTCGAACTTGACCGTGGTGAAGGTTATCCATTTAAGGGTAACTACTCAAGCTGGCTTGAACAGAAAAATGCCCGCCTTGCCCAGGAAAATAAAAATGAATCTGCCCGCCAGAAGGAAATCCAGCGTGAGCTTGAATGGATTCACATGGGTGCTAAGGGACGCCAGGCAAAGCATAAGGAACACATCACACGCTATAACGAGCTCATGGCTCAGGAAAGCAAAAAACAGCTTAAGGATACACAGATTTCTATTCCAGCCGGTCCTCGTCTTGGAGCTCAGGTAATTGATATTGAAAATCTTACAAAGTCTTTTGGCGACAAGTTGTTGTTCGAAAACTTAAACGTTCATATTCCAGCTGGTGCCATCGTTGGTATTGTTGGACCGAACGGTGCCGGTAAAACAACTCTCTTTAAGATGATTGTTGATGCAGCTGGTCTTGAAGGCGGTGAAAAGCCTGATTCAGGAACTATCAAAGTTGGTCAGACTGTAAAACTAGTTTACGTAGACCAGATGAGAAGCGGCCTTGATATGAACAAGACTGTTTACGAAACTCTCGGCGGTGGCGGAGACCTCGTAAAACTTGGTGCTGTAGACGAAAAGGGTAGAGCACTCGAAGGTGGTGTTCGCGAAGTAAATGCACACGCATACTGCGGCTGGTTCAACTTTGCAGGCCCTGATCAGAATAAAAAGGTAAGTGTACTTTCTGGTGGTGAAAGAAACCGCCTCAACCTTGGTATGATGCTCAAGGAAAGTGGAAACGTACTCCTGTTCGACGAACCTACAAACGACCTTGACGTAGAAACAGTCCGCGCCCTTGAAGAAGCTCTCGAAGACTTTGCAGGTTGTGCACTTGTAGTAAGCCATGACCGCTGGTTCCTCGATCGTATCTGTACACATATTCTTGCCTTCGAAAACAACTCTGAAGTCCGCTTCTTTGAAGGTAACTGGTCTGAGTACGCAGAATGGAAGCTCAAGGAATTTGGTGAAGACGCCGGAGTTCCAAAGCGCACTGTTTACCGTAAGCTCAGCAGATAAGAGATATTTCTGACTTACAAAATCTTCATACTTCTATTATATTTAGCGGTATGAAGATTTCTTTTAAAACAACAACTAAGATTCTCGGTTTATTGTGTTTTGCTGCGGCAGTTATTTCATGCAGCGGCAAATCTGAAAAAAAACAGAACGCAGAAGCTGCTCCTATGACACAGGCTCTTTTGAAGGCTGTGAATTCAACTGATTCAAGCTCATCTAAAACTACGAGCACTGCTACAGAACGCATCCGCTTTAATACCGGCATTGCAATAAAAGATACCGGCAGTAAAATTTTCAACGAGCGCAAGGCAATTGATGTTGTGCGCGATATGAAAACCGGCTGGAATCTTGGAAACACTCTTGATGCAACTGCTGGAAAAGGTCTTGCTTCAGAAGTGAGCTGGGGACAGCCTGTTACAACAAAGGCTATGATAGACGGCCTTGCTGCTTCTGGAATTAAAACCCTGCGAATTCCAATTTCTTGGAGCCGTCATATTGTAGATTCAGATTATACAATTGATCCTGCCTGGATGCAGCGTGTAAAGACAATTGTTGACTGGGCAATTGATGACGGAATGTATGTTGTAATTAATATTCATCATGATAATTTCGATAAAAATGCAAAGATGCCGGCTCTGGCGGGATTCTATCCTAGTGATGAGAATTTTGAGAACTCGGCAGACTTTGTCTGCAACATCTGGGCTCAGATTGCTCTTGCTTTTAATAACGGCTATGACGAACATCTTGTTTTTGAAGTTTTGAATGAACCACGCCTTTGTGGAACTTCAGAAGAGTGGTGGTATAATTCTGCTTCTATTGATTCAATCAAAGCTATGAATAATCTGAAAAAACTTGAACAGGCTATTCTGGACGTTATTCGTGCAAGTGATGGAAATAATAAAAAGCGCCTTGTTGCAATTCCTTCATTGCAGGCTTCTCCGGAATCAGCTCTTGCAACTACATTCATAATGCCAAAAGATTATGATAACAGCAAAGACCGTCTGATTGTTTCAGTTCATATGTACACTCCATATAGTTTTGCAATGGAGTCACCAGGAATTATAGAGTACTCAGATTCTGTAAAAAAAGAGTTTACTTCAATGTTTAAAAAGCTCAATGATCATTTTATTTCAGATGGTTATGCAGTTTACATTGGTGAATATGGTGCAACAAATAAAGAAAATCTGAAAGACCGTGTTGAATGGTTCCATGATTTTATTAAAGAATCTTATGCATACGGAATGCCTTGTTTCCTTTGGGATAACGGTGTCTGGAAGGTTGAGAATAATCAATATGATGAACATTACGGCTTTTATAACCGTGAACAGCAGACCTGGTATTTCCCGGATATTATTCAGGCAATTAATGAGGAGCTTAAATAAATGAGTTTTAGAAAAGATTTTTTGTGGGGAGCAGCTACCGCTTCTTTTCAGATAGAAGGCGCATGGAATGAAGACGGAAAATCTCCGTCTATCTGGGATGTATTTTGCGAAGAACCGGGAAGAATTGAAGATGGTTCTGATGGAAAGATTGCCTGCGACCACTATCACCACTACAAGGAAGATGTAAAGCTGATGGCCGAGCTTGGTCTTAAAGCTTACCGTTTTTCAATTGCATGGCCTCGTGTTATTCCAGATGGATGTGGGGCGGTAAATGAAAAGGGCCTTGAGTTTTACAGCAATCTTGTTGATGAACTTTTGAAATATAACATTACTCCATTTGTAACTCTTTACCACTGGGATCTTCCTTATGTTCTTCAGTCTAAAGGCGGCTGGTTGAATCCAGAAATCTCGGACTGGTTCGAAGAATACACACGTGCAGTAGTTGCAAAATTTGGTGACAGAGTAAAGAACTATATTACCTTTAATGAACCTTCCGTTTTCCTTGGCTGTGGTCATATTTCTGCTTCACATGCTCCTGGCTTTAAGTATGGTACACGCGAGCTTCTTCTTGCCGGTCACAATGTTCATGTAGCTCACGGTAAGGCTGTTCGTGCCATTCGTGAGCTTGCTCCAGATGCAAAGGTTGGAATTACTCTTGCAACAATGCCACGTATTCCAAATGGTGATATGGATGCTGCAACCGCTTATGATATTTACTTCAGCTGCCATAAGCCCTATTTTATCTGGTCTGATTCTTACTGGGCAGATCCAATTGTGTTTGGTAAGTATCCTGAAGACCTTGTAAATGAATGTAAAGATATCTTTCCTAAGGTAACTGATGAAGATATGAAGCTTATCAGCCAGAAGATTGATTTTATTGGTGAAAATATCTATCAGGGAAGATATGAAGATGGTTATAACAGACCTCGCGGAACTCCACATACAGAAATCGGCTGGGATACCTATGACCGTGCTCTGGAGTGGGGTGTAAAGCATTTTACAAAACGCTTTGGTCTTCCAATTTATATTACAGAAAACGGCATTTCCTGCCACGACTGGGAAAGCCTGGACGGAAAAGTACACGATCCTAACAGAATTGATTTCTTACACAGATACCTTCGCGGCTTAAAGGCTGCAGCTGAAGATGGCTGTGATGTTCGCGGATATTTCCAGTGGTCGTTTATGGATAACTTTGAATGGGCAAAGGGATACAATCCTCGCTTTGGAATGGTGTTCTGTGATTATAATACATTGAAACGCATTCCTAAAGATTCTGCTTACTGGTATAAAGAAGTGATTGAAACAAACGGTGAGAATCTTTAAATAAATACCGACATCTTAATCTGAAAACACTCCATCAGAAAAAAAACACCTTGCTTCGACGGGGAATTATGAGTCTCAGCAAGGTGTTTTTTTCTGCCTGCGCATTTTCAGATTAAATGCAGGTGTCATTGTCGGACTTGCCCCGACAATCTTTCAATCCATTATAAATACTTCAACATTTCATCAGTTGGCTTAATGGGATTCTCTGCACTATATGTAGTGAACTCCATGAAGTTTGATTTTTCTGAGGTGTATGAATTCCACTGTGGTAATGGTTCTCCGCAGAGGTCCTTGCCGTTCGGGTTACCATTCTTAATAAAGTTACACAGGTAATCACACATCTGGCGTGCAACGTCGTAGTGAACTCCCTTAAATGGTCTCCAGCATTTTGCCAAGGTTTCAAAGAAGAACCATAAATCCACTGAATGGAATTTGCCCGGGTGATCCCAGCCTGGAATTGGTACATCGAACTTGTAGCAGTAGTTCTGAATATTCAGACCCTTTGCTTCTTCTTCCTTCATAAGTTTTCTAACACCCATTTCAACTGCGTGCATTCCACCAAAGATAAATTCATCTGTAGTAAAGCCTGTGAAAATTGGGCATGGTGTACATTTCCCTTCTGCTACAATATCAATCAAACTTCCCTTATTGAACTGTTCATCAAAAATTGGTGTCCAGCAGGCAATAGACTTTTCATATCCGCCCCATTCACTCCACTTCTGGCGAAGCTGTTCTGTTGTAAGCTTACGTGCTTCTGCAAGTGAGTTACAGCCGCAGAACTTAAAGAACTCAACCCCAAGCTGTTCTGCTTCTTTTACAGAGCGTTTAGGGAACATATTAGGCATGTTTGGAGCGTAAATTAGTCCGCTGTCTACAACTGCACGCTTAAAGTATTTACGGCTTTCTTCGTTTGCAATGTGGCAAAGAACACTTCCGGCACCTGCAGACTGACCTCCGATTGTGATATTTTCCTTATCACCACCAAATGCTTCAATATTTTCATATACCCACTTTAAGCCGGCCAGCTGATCCTGTAAGCCCATATTTGCAGGGGTTTCTGGATATTCTGCAGTAAGCTCTGGATGACAGGTAAATCCAAAAAGATTTACACGATAATTTACAGTAACAACAACAATTCCTCGGCGTGCGATACGTTCACCGTCAAACTCCATTTCTGCAGTGTGGCCAACCTGCCAGCCACCACCGAAAATCCAGAAGTATACAGGAAGTTTTTCCTTGCCTGTTTTTGCAGGTGTCCAGATATTCAAATAAAGACAGTCTTCGCTTACTGGAATATCAGGATCTACAGACCATTCGCGAGAGTATACATCCTCTGGAGGCGGATTGCGGTTAGGGGAGGGCTGTACAGGGATTGGTGGGAACTTATAGCATTCGCGAACACCTTCCCATGGTTCAGCTGGCTGTGGAGGAGCAAAACGTAAATCTCCTACAGGAGGCTTTGCAAATGGAACAGATTTAAATGCAGTAATACGAGGATCTGCAGCTGGGATACCTTCAACGGTACCGAGTTTAGTTTTTACGATTCTAAGCATAGTTTTTCTCCCAAAAAAAAAGCGGTGGTTGAGTGCTCGCAAAGCGAGTTTATCGAAACCACCGTTTTAATTGAATAAGTCGGCAAGCACAGCTTGCCTCTGAGGCATTCTTTCGATGAACCTAAAACGGCCCGCTGACGCAGCCCGTTTTTTAACGGTTCTTCGATTTTAGCCTTATTCCTTAACACCACCGATTGTCATACCAACTACGAAGTATTTCTGAACGAACGGATATACTACGAGGATTGGCAATGTTGCAACTACAGTAATTGCAGAACGTGTACTGATTGGTGTTACAGAAGTTGTAGAAGCACCAGCACCTGCTGCAACGGCCATAGCGTTTGCATCGTTGGCATTTGCACTCTGGTTCTGACTGGCCTGAAGAATAGACATCAATACATACTGCAATGAGTGAAGCTTAGGTTTGTTAGAACAGTAGAGATATGTATCGAACCAGCTGTTCCATGCACCTACAGCAGTAAACAGAGAAACCATAGCAATTGAAGGAACAATAAGAGGCCAGATAATCTGAATGAAGATTCTGAACTCATTAGCACCATCAATACGAGCAGATTCAACAAAGCTGTCTGGAAGACCATTGATGTAAGTTCTTACAAGAATGAAGTTGAATACATCTACGAGCGCAGGAACAATGTAAACTGCATATTTACCAAGAAGGTGAAGATTCTTAATAAGCATGTATCCTGGAATCAAACCTGCGTTTACATACATAGAGATTACAAGAATAGTTGTGAGAGGTTTTCTCATTACGAATTCTTTGCGGCTCAAAGCGTAAGCAAGCATTGTAGTACAGAATACACTGAAAACAGTCTGAAGAATTGTTCTTGTTACAGAAATAATACCGGCATGGAAAATACGATCTGTAGTAAACAGGTTAGCGTAGTTTTTCCAGGTAAACTTTCTTGGGAGAAGTTTAATACCGCCTGTAAGCGAATCAAGACCATCATTCAAAGAAATGGCAATTGTATTCCAGAAAGGATATACAGTTACAACAACAACGAATGCAAGAACAATATAAATGATAACATCAAAAATGATGTTACTGATCATTGTATTTCTTCTAGCTGAATAGTACTGGTTTTTCTTGTCCATCATATCAGACGCTCCTCACCACTCTTCTTAGCAATAGTATTTGCAATAACAAGAAGAAGGATATTTACAACATTTTTAAAGATACCAGCGGCAGTAGCAAGACCGTATCTTGAAAGTTTGAAACCGTATTTCAATACATAAATATCGATAGTTTCTGCTACATCCTGGATCATACCATTCTGTAACAAGTATGGCATTTCGAAGTTAGCATCAAGAATATGACCAGCAGACATAATCATCATGATGATGATAGTTGCTTTAATTCCTGGAAGTGTAATGTGCCAGATTTTGCGGAGACGACCACAACCATCAATCTGTGCTGCTTCATAAAGACAAGGATCAATAGCAGTCATAGCACCAAGATATACGATTGTGTTCCAACCTACTTCCTTCCATACATAAGTCCAACCTATGATGTGCCAGAAATAGCTCTGTTTAGCAAGCCACTGAATAGGCTCGTCGATTAAATGAAGACCTAACAATATGCTATTTAAAATTCCAGTTTTATCACCAACAAGTACGTTTGCAACGAGACCTGTTACGATAACCCAGGAAAGAAAGTGCGGAAGATAAGAAACTGTCTGAACAAAGCGTTTTATACCAATGTAACGAACTTCGTTCATAAATACAGCGAGCAAGATAGCAGTAATATATCCTAAAGCGGTACTGATAAGGCTCATGCCTACAGTATTGCGTAATGACAGAAGGAATTCTTTTTCTGTGAAAAGCTGGAAAAACCATTTTAGTCCTACCCAGTCCTGCTGAGCAAAGGTTTTGTAAGGTTTGTAGTCCTGGAAAGCCATTGTCCATCCCCAAAGTGGGATGTATCTGAACAAAATGATATAAAGTACAAAAGGAAGTGACATGAGAATAAGCATTTTCTGCTTTCCTAAAAGCTTCCATTTACTTTTTTTATTTAATTTAACAAGTTCTGTAGTTTCTGAATTGCTAACAGAACCAGACTCTTTTTTATTTTTCATAAAAAATCACCCATAAAAATGATATAAAAAAAAGTCCACAGAAAAAGTTGTGGACTTTTTTTTAGACGAAGGAATGTATTTACATTCCTTCGTCACTGATTAAGCTTTGACACTAAGTGTCTTTACTTAATTAGTCCTGGAAACCACCGAATGTTTCTACACGGTTGTCAAGCTGCTGCTGCATGAACTTGTTGTATGTATCTGTAAGTGGTTTGAGAAGCTTTTCATATTCAGCCCAAGTCTTTTCGAAGTCTTCTGGCTTGCCCATGATCATAGCTGGGAGGTACTTTCTCTGTACTGTCTCGAAACCTGTCATAGCTACAGCTGCTTCTTCTTCGAATCCACCCTTTTCAGCAGATGGGTTACACTGCCACATTGGGTACCATCCAGCGTTCTTTGGAGGGTTTGGATCAACGAATTCAGCATAAGAACCTACACCGTAAGCCTTCCAGAGGTCGATATCAACCTGCTTCTGTGAAAGCTCATATTCCCATGGAAGGTCATCCATAGAGCGTGTATATCCGCTTGGGAGTGTACCATCAAGTTTTGGAGCTTCTTCTCTCCAGAGGAGAGCGTAGTGCTTCTGGTTGTAGTTAGGATCTTTCTGCATATCGCGCATAGCCTGTGTTCTGTATGCAGCACCCTTTGTTCCAGTCTTAGAACCGTCTGTATCGATGAGGTAGTCTTCACCTTCAAATCCCCAGTAGAGAACTTTCTGGTTTTCTTCTTCGATCATCTTGTCCATGAACTGAAGAATCTTGATAGCCTTGTCTTCTGGACACTTAACAGTGATACCAAAACCTCTCTGGAGGTTAGGAAGTGACTGATCACGGTAGTGTGGGCGGATAGATTCATCGAATGTGATAGCGAGTGGAGCATATGTTCTCTCGTCTTTTCCTGCTGACCAGAGTGCGTTTTCAGCGTTATCGCCCATGAACTGCCATCCCTGGATGAACATACCAAGTACACGACCCTGAGAGATCTTTGCATAGTACTGGTCACGGTTATCTGTGAATGAAGCTGGGTCGATCAAACCACGCTGGAAGTATCCGTTAGCAAGTTTGAACCATCTCTTAGCATTTGCATCTACGAAGTTGTCTGTGTAAACATATTTACCGTTCTCGAGTGTAACGTGTCCGTTACCATCGTTAGGGAATCCAGCCAAGAAGTTAGGTGGGTTCCAGAGGTCAAATGCTTCCCAGTCAGCTGTGATGATATTGAATGGAATTGTTGGAGCTCCATCAATTGTTGGATATTTCTTGTAGTAAGCTTCGAGAAGATCGAAGTACTGGTCGATTGTCTTGATTACAGGATAGCCGAACTCTTTGAGAACTGCTTTCTGAATCCACCAACCGTTCTGGTTGTAGTATGTATCAGATGGAATACCATCATTTACACCATAGTTAGGAAGTGAGTAGATGTGTTCCTTAGTGATTTTGCCGTTTGCATCTTTTTCTGAGTCTGCATCGAGCATCTTCTTCCAAGCTACTGAATAATGCTTCATCAGGTTTGGAGCATATTTTTCTACGAGTGGCTTAAGGTCGCGAAGACAACCAGCACCCTGGAACTTCTCTGAGTCTACTTCTACGAGGTCAGGAAGGTCACCAGAAGCGATAAGTACACCAATCTTCTGGTCTTTATCACCTACAAGGATATCCCAAGAGAAAGTTACACCAAATTTCTCTTCGATCCACTTGTAAGTTTTGTTGTCAGCAGGTGGCTGCTCACGCTGCTGGATAGTGAAAACTGAGATGTTAAGTTTGTCGCTTTTTTTAGCTCCGCCCTTACATCCCACCAGGCTCAATGCCAGTACTGCTGCTGCAGCAACTAACATAATTTTTTTCATAAAAGTCCTCCATTTTTATAAACTTTTAGTAAAAACATGGTAAAACGTTTTAATAACATCATAAAACCGATATTTTTCGAAAAAAACACTTATAGTAGCATAATATTTATAAAAAAGTCTCATTTTATGTTGAATTTTGCGAATTTTGGTTATAAAATGGTATTATGCAGCAAGAAAACCGTATAGAACGGCAACCGGTTGCCGTAAGCTTTTTATCGCAAAATAACTATCCTGAAGAGCCTTTAAGGCAGATTGAGTACGAAATTCTGTATGTAGACCGGGGTAGCGGCCAGCTTTTTATGGGGAATGCTGCAGAAGAAGTGCATGAGGGAGACTTTATTTTCATCAATTCCTTTGAAGAACATACCTTTAAGCAGGTTGGGGCGGTCGAAAGTTTTCACTGTTATCGCATTTTGTTTGATGTTTCTGCTCTTGGGCCTGCAAAAGATTCCTGCCGTAATTTTTTTGAAGGTATCAGATTGTGCCGTTTTCTGCAGATGCCCGAAAGTCTTATGGTGAGATTGGAAAAAATAGCTTCAATGAAAAAAGATTCTGAAGGAATGGAAGTTATTCTGCGCTCGGTTCTGCTGGATATAATTGCCTATGCAATTGAAACTGAGCAGTATGAAAGATTTTCACAGATTATCGATAACGAAAAAAGAAATATTTCTGCAATTGATAATGCGCTTCACTATATCCGCGAAAACTACAGTGAAAACTTAAGCCTTGGAATTATCCTGCAGCTTACAAACTACAGTAAAAGTCACTTTATCAGATTGTTCAAAGAGTGTACTGGCATGAATGTTTCGGAATATATAAATAAATACAGGATTGAAAAGGCGTGTCTTGATTTGATTTATACAAATAATAACATTACAGAAATTGCAACGGCGAGCGGCTTCAATAATATTCAGTATTTTTCTAGAAAATTTAAGGAATATATGAAGTGCACGCCGAAGCAATATCAGAAAAAGAAGAAAAAGCTGCTTACTCCAGAGTAAATCTTACTCAAGAGTAAAGCCTTTGAACTGGTGAGTGCCGCTACCTACAAACTTAAAGTACAGCTCGCCAATTCCGTCTGGAATCTTTATGTCTGAACTGTTTGTTTCCCAGATGTTTGAGCAGCCGGCAGAAATCTCTGCAAGAACAGGGCCATCCCACTTAGTTCGTACTTCGTACTTACCGTATACATAGCCTCTGGTTGTAATGGAAATCTTTTTTACATCCTTAAAATCAAAGAACTTAAAGCCAATAGTGTAGCCGTTCTGCATATTTGCAATGTAACCGATTTCTTCATCACCATCGCGGCCGTCCTGGCTGATGCGTGGATGTTTAATATCAACATAAGGATTTTTTTCATCCGGATTAAACAGGTTGCAGGCAATGTAAGCCGGGTATTCACCTTTTCCTTCAAGCGGACCGCCGTTCAAACCGCAGGAAGTAATCTGAACCTGAGGAATTGAACCGTCTGGCATAACCTTAAGCTTTTCTGCACAGCCCTGGCGGTTGAACCAGCTTCCGTTTGTGTGGCGATGATAGAAGATGTAGTATTCACCGTTAATCTTTTCAAAACCGCCATGATTATTAGCTCCAAAGGCTGCAGGCATGTTTGCAGGTTTGTAGGAATCAATATGCATATCAACATTACTTACAATAACACCGCCATATACAAACATATCTGTAGGATTTTTACTTGTGGCATAGCAAAGCTCGTGCATAACCTGTGAAGAATAAACAAAGTAATAGGTGTCTCCAATCTTTCTGATGGAAGGAGCTTCAAAGAATGCATGGTCCTTAAAGCCTTCCCAGTTTTCTGTTGAACTGAGTGCATAAGGGAATGAAGCTCCGGCTTCCATCTGCTGAGCAGTTGCGGCAGCGCAGGCTTCTTTTTCAGGAAGAGTGTAGCAGTCGCCCGGAACAATTACTGCCGGCTCTTCTATGATTGTGAGCATATCTGGTCCAAGCACTGTAGCCATGGCACCAATTCTGTCTTTCATGTGATTTCCGCAAAAGCCAGTGTAAAGGTAAGTTTTGTCGCCTTCTGTAAGAACTCCAGGGTCAAACTGCGGCATATCGCCCTTGCGTTCACCGAGTCTTGTTCCGTCCTGGTAGTGAACGTGTCCGTAGAATTTATATTTACCGGCAGGTGTGTCGCATACGGCAACTGAAACAAAGCCAACTTTGTCGTAAACGTAGTAGAGGTAATAGCGGCCGTCTGGTCCCTGAGTAACATCAGGAGCATAAAGACACATGTGGCCGTCTGCATTCATTTCTTCTGAAGTTTTTGGATAGATAACGCCTTCGTAGCGCCAGTCTGAAAGGTCTGTTACAGGGGCAGAGTAGCATACATAGTCTCCCTGGCAGAATACCCAGCCGTTAAAGCTGTCGTGTGAGCCGTAAACATAAACACGGTCTCCAAAAACGTGAGGTTCTCCGTCCGGAACATATTCCCAGGACGGCATATAAGGATTAAAGGCTTGTTTTTTCATTTGCTCCTCCAAGAATCTTTGCGAAATTATAGAATCCTAAGTTCCAGATACCAAAGTCGTGGCCGCCACCCTGTTCCTGCCAGCGGTAATTGCGGCCTTCTTCCAGTTTGTCTGTAAGGCGCGGAAGAAGTTTTGCTGCAGCGGCGTGAGACGCATAGGCAATTGAATCATCCTTTCCACAGATGTTGTAGAAATAGTGAATAGGAAGTGATTCGTTTTGATTGAGAGTATTGGCAACCTTGTTAGCTTCGTAAGAGGTTGGGGCAGCAGAAAAGGCACCGAACCAACTTATAAGATCAAGACATTCACAGATTCCAATATTGATAGTCTGCATACCGCCCATTGAAAGACCAGCCATTGCCCGGTGGTCGCGGTCTGCACTTGTGTTGTAGTGGCTGTCCATATAAGGAATGAGGTCGTTACGAAGTTCTTCGCCAAATTTATAAAAAGCAAGATAGGCATTGTTTGAATCTTTATCAAAGCCAGCGCGACCGTTAGGAGTAACAATGATAAACGGCTCAATGTCACCTTTTACTGTAAGATTGTCCATAATCTTTTTTACAGTAGATTTATCGTCTGTCATTCCCCATTCGTTTTCATCGCCGCCAATACCGTGCATGAGGTAAAGTACCTTGTATTTTTTTGATGAATCGTCTTTGTTGTAGCCGGCAGGGAGATACACGTTTGCTTTCTTTTCATAAGCCTCGCCGTCGCCAAAATAGTTTTTTGTTTTATAGGTGATGTGTTCAATTGTTCCGCCGTTTTCAACAGAAACTCTGTAAGTTTCTGGAATGCGGTCCAGCTGTTCTTTTGTGATAGGTTTTGTTTCCTGTTTGATAGCCTGTGCAATAGGGCTTGAGTCGAAAGAAGGTTTAGTATTTTTTTTCTCTTTGCAGGAGATTAATAGTGCAGATACAAAAAGTAAGCACAAAATCAATATTTTTTTCATGGAATTTCCTTAAAAGTTAGTTAAACGTTTTACATTATTTTAAATAAACTCTATAATGAAATCATGAAATGTGCAAGAGTTTTATTACTCATAATAACCGGAGGACTATTATTTATGTCTTGTTCAAAGAATGAAGAAAAAAAAGTTGAAACACCTGAAGTAAAGCTTACGGCAACACCTGTAACAGAAATGCAGAAGCTTATGGCTGAAAAGGCATTTAAGATGCTTGGAGAAAACAACCCTATTATGGCTCATAAGTATGGCGCTGACCCTGCAATTCTTGTTTATAATGATACACTTTATGTTTATTCAACAAACGATATGCAGCAGCTTGAGTTTACAAAGGGTAAGCTTGATAACGGATATAACAAGATTACATCGCTCAATGTTTTCTCAACAAAGGATCTTGTAAACTGGACAGACTGCGGTGAAATCAAAGTTGCAGGTAAAACTGATTTTGCAGGAGCAGCTTTGTGGGCAAGCAATTCATGGGCACCTGCTGTTTGCTGGAAGAATATTAATGGTAAAGATAAGTTCTTTATTTACTTTGCAGACAGTGGAAACGGAATTGGTGTTCTTGAAGGTGATTCACCTGTTGGACCTTTTGTTGATCCAATTAAGGGACCTCTTATTTCCCGCAGCACTCCAACCTGTGCAAAAATCAACTGGCTTTTTGACCCTGCAGTAATGGTAGATGATGACGGCCGTGCTTACATCTACTTTGGTGGTGGACACGATCCAGATAAATATGAGCATCCAATGAATGCACGTTGTGCCGCTTTGAGTGAGGATATGGTTCACATTGAAGGCGAGCCAAAGGTAATTGATGCTCCATTCCTTTTTGAAGATTCTGGAATCAACAAGATTGGTGATACTTACTATTATACATACTGTACAAACTGGCAGGACAGAAAGGATTCAAAAGATCCAGACAAGATGCCAATTGCAGTTATCGGTTATATGACTTCAAAGAATCCTCTTGGACCTTTCGAGTACAAGGGCTACACTCTCGAAAATCCTGGAACAGTATTTGGTGCATGGGGTAACAACCACCACTGGATTTTCAACTTCCGTGGTAACTGGTACATTGCATACCACACACAGACTCTTGAAAAAACAGTAGGCTGCGAAAAGGGCGGATACCGCAATGTATTTATAGATAATTTTGCAGTAAATGCTGATGGAAGTCTTCCAATCCAGAAGTCAACAAAGAAGGGTGTAGACCAGCTCGGAAACTTTGCTCTTGGTAATGTTGTTCCAGCTGCAACCTTCGCTTCTTCAAGAAACGCTGCAGTTACTTCAAAACAGACTGTAGTTGCAGTAAAAGATGGCGCATACCTCTGCCTCAAGGGAGTAGAGTTCAAAGGAACCGAAACAGAGTTTACCGCAGAATGCATCCCAGTAGAAGGCAAATCAATCCGGCTTAATATAGATGGAATCGGCAGCGCCGGCACCGAGATTGGCACTAAGTTCAGCGGCGTAAGTGGTGTTCATGACCTCTACATCATTCTTCCAGAAGGCTGTGAGCTGATTTCTTGGAATATCAAATAATTATAGTAAATAAATGAATAATTGAACGGAGTTCTAAATGAACTCCGTTTTTTTGTTTATTGGAAGCGGAGTGGAAAACACTCCCTCAAAACATTTGGTGCCGATACTGACCGTCTGTCCTCGCCGTTAATACAGAGCGAAGCGCCGAGGCACCTCGGTTTTGAGGGATGTTTTCCACGGGAGCATTCCAATAAACAACGAACACTGAAAATTTTAAAACTACTTCCTACATATTCATTTTTTTACTATAATATACGCCTATGAGTAACGAAAATCAGAACAACAACGAAAAGAGAGATCCACTGCTCTGTCACTGGGCAGATCAGATGGCTAATCAGATTATCCGTGAGAAGGGAGATCTTGATTCTTATACCTGTGCATCAGGAATCACTCCATCGGGAACAGTACACCTTGGAAACTTCCGCGAAATCATTACTGTAGACCTTGTAGTTCGCGCACTTCGCGACCGCGGTAAGAATGTACGTTTTATTTATTCATGGGACGACTACGACGTATTCCGCAAAGTTCCTGCTAACATGCCTGACCCTGAAATCCTTGAAAAATACCTCCGCTATCCAATTACTGAGGTACCTGATACAACTGGCCGCAACGAAAACTATGCACGTCATCACGAAGTAGATATTGAAACTCAGCTTCCACGCGTTGGTATTTCTCCTGAGTTCCTTTATCAGGCTAGCCGCTATCGTGCAAACCGCTATGCAGAAGGTATGCGCAAGGCTATGCAGAACCGCGAGGTTATTAAGGAATGTCTTAACGAATACCGCGATGACGCTCACAAAATGAAGCCGGAAGATGTTTACTGGCCAGTAGCAATTTTCTGCGGAAAGTGCCAGAAAGATACAACTGAAATTACAGACTACGACGGAGAATACGGAATCACTTATAAGTGTGAATGCGGTAACTGCGAAACTGCAGATATCCGTACCTTCAAGGGCGCAAAACTCGGCTGGCGTGTAGACTGGCCAATGAGATGGAACGAAGAAAAGGTAGTATTTGAGCCGGGTGGAAAAGACCATATAAGCCCTGGTGGAAGCTACGATACAGCAAAGCTTGTTTCAAAGAAGATTTATGGCTGGGATGCTCCAGTTACAATGCGTTATGACTTCGTAAACCTTAAAGGTGTTCCTGGAAAGATGTCTTCATCAAAGGGTAAGGTAATTGCTCTTCCTGATGCTCTTGATGTTTATCAGGCAGAAGTTCTCCGCTACCTCTTTGCTGGTACACGTCCAAATACAGAATTTGCAATCAGCTTTGATATGGACGTTCTTAAAGTTTATGAAGATTACGACAAGACAGAGCGTATTGTTTACGGAATCGACAAGGCTAAGTCAGATGATCATTTCAACAAGGAAAAGCGTATTTATATGCTGAGCCAGATTGACGGAAAGATTCCTGAAACAATGCCATATCAGGTAACAATCCGCCAGCTTACAACATTGCTCCAGATTTACTCTGGTGATATCGATGCTGTAATCAAGGCTCTAGGAGATGTAAAACCTGAACAGGAAGAACGCCTCCGCCGCCGTATTGAATGTGCATGGTTCTGGGTAAAGCACTCTGCTCCAGACTGTGCTCCAGATTTCTGCTTTGAACTCCGCAACGACGGAAGCAAGGCAGAACTTTCAGACGACCTTCTTACTGCTGTAAAGCGTGTTCGCGACGAGGTTCTTCCAAAGCTCGATACATTCCAGCTTGATAAGGAATGTCAGCAGGCTATGTACGACATCGCTACAGAAATGGGACTTGAATCAAAGGCATTGTTCACTGCACTTTACCAGGCACTTATTGGAAAAGAGCAGGGACCAAGACTTGGAAGCTTCTTCAGAATTATTGGTAAAGAAAAGCTCGAGAAAATTCTGAGCGTTTACTAGTAACTTCGGCTTCGCTCAGGGACCGGGTAGACAAAAATTTGCAAAATAGGAATCCTATGGTAAAATATTTACCATAGGATTTTTTGTTTATGAAACTTAATGGCAAATTCTCGTTTATCATTCTTTTTACTGTTTTTCAGGCCGTAATTCTTACAGTATTTTCTATTGTAAATATTACTCAGATTCAGAATTTAAAAAATTACCAGATCATGGAAATCAAGACAGAATCGCAGTTAGCTTCGATTGTAGATTATCTTGAAAAAATGGATTACTGGGATTTTGACCTCGAGAATGCATATTCTTCATTTAATACAAAAAAAGTTGCAATAACAGAATCCTTTAATTATCTTCTTGAAGATCCTGTAACAGAAACTTTCCCGGAAGATTTCAAAACCAGCCTTAAACAGACAAAACTTACCTGGCAGCTTTTGAACGACAGCTTTGTTCCTGTTGAAAACATCTTAAAAACTATGGAAGCAACAAAGCCAAGTTCTTCTGTTCTTACAAGTATTAATAGCTTTGGTATTCGTGAAACTGCAAATCTTTACTCACAGGATGCAGATATAATAAATCTTCTTAGCCTTACAGATGATGCTCATACCCAGATAAAAAAAATCAGACTTTTGTATGTTTCTTTGATGGAGCTCAATACAAAAACTCTTGATAGAATAGAAAATATTGTTTCTGAACGTGAAAATAAATTCGTTGTAATCACAATTCTTTTTGCAGTAGTTACAAGTATCATTCTTGCTATCTTAATCTTCCTTGTCACTTCAAGAATTTCTAAGAGAATTGTAAAAGTAAAAAATGTAACTTCTACTCTTGCAGAAAAAGACTTTACTGCAAATGTAAAACCAGAAGGTAATGATGAAATGCTTCTTCTGATGACCAATATTAATAATATGGTTACTCAGATAAATAATTTCTTCCTGCTTGTAAAATCTACCGCTAAAAAAGCCCTTGATTCTGAGGCTTTGATTAATGAATCTGCAAATACAACTGCTACGGCAACTTCTCAGATTGATACAAATATTGATAAAATGAACAAACAGTTTACAGAGATGGTTGAGGTTATTAATGGCGCAATTGGTGTAATTGCAGAAATGAACCTTCATGTTGATACTCTTGTAAAGAGCAACAATGCTCAGACCGAGGCAATTGAAAACAGTAACACTGCTGTAAACGAAGTTGTAAAGACTCTTGAATACATGAACAAGATGGCTGTTGAGCGAATGGAAAATGCTCAGGAAATGCATACTTATGTTGCAGATGGTGATGAAAAGATTACTTCTACAAATGAGATTCTTGGACACGTTGCTGAACAGCTTGATGAGGTTTACGAAGTTGTAACAATCATCAATAACGTTGCAGAACAGACAAACCTTCTTTCTATGAATGCGGCAATTGAGTCTGCACATGCGGGCGATGCAGGTAAGGGCTTTGGTGTCGTAGCTGAGGAAATCCGTTCTCTTGCAGAAGAGACTTCTGAAAATGCTGATAAGATTTCACGAGTAGTAAATGCAATTGTTCAGGCTGTTGAAAATGCAAACAAGTCAAGCCAGTCTGCTTTTGAAGCTTTTGAAAAGGTAAGTGCTCATGCAGACCAGATTGTAAGTTCTTTGCAGGAGATTACAGGCGGTATTGGAAAGATTGATTCTCAGATGCTTCAGATTAAAAATCGTAGTGAAGAGACAGCTTCTGCCGCAGATTATATGAACAAGTACTGTACCGACCTTGCAGATAAGCAGAGACAGGTTTCATCTCAGGTTGATAATATGAATGAAGTATTCTTATCGGCAATTCTTTCTTTGAAGAATATTAAGGAAGAAACTGCAGACATTGTAAATAAGATGAAGGATGTGAGTACATCAAGTGATGAAAGCTATAAGAATCTTACTGAACTTGAAAACGTACTTGATGAGTTCAAGACAAGCGAAGTTGGAAAGTCAACTTTGATTGCTGTAAAGCCTGTAGTTGAGAAAAAGGCTGAGCCTGTAGTTGAGAAAAAGCCAGAGCCTGTTGAAGAAAAGAAAGCCGAACCTGTGGCAGAAATAAAAACAGAACCTGTAGTAGAAATAAAAGCCGAACCGGTTGTTGAAAAGAAACCTGCAGAACCTAAGAAAGAAGAAACTCCTGCAAGCTCAAACAAGAACAATAATACTTCTTGGGGAATGTTTAACAAACAGGTTTCTAAGGATGACATTTTTGATACAACAGGTGAATCTACTATAAATGATGGTATTCAGGAAATTGGAGAAGTTGGAATTGTAGGTCAGGAAGATCCGGATGCTATGAAGGGAAGATTTGTAAGTCCAAGTCTTGAAGAAATTGATGCTAAACTTAATCAGCTTGCTATGGCAGGAGGATTTGGTATCAGTGATGATATGTTCAAATCTGATTTTCCTACTTTATAAGGATAAGCAGAAGAGAAACAAGATAAGGCAATGAAATCAAAAAGGATGATGGAATGCCTGCAAAATAGTTCTGGATGTTAGCAGAGAAAATATCTGCCAGACAGAAGATTAAGACCGCTGCCACAATGCGCAGCGGCTTTTTTTTGCCTAAGAAAACAGCTGCCAGTGCCATCCATCCACGACCGCTTGAGATGTTCGGAACAAAAGAAGAAAGCCGCATTGCAAGAAGGATTCCTGCAGTTGAGCCGTAGAGTGAGGCAAGTGACCATGAGAGGGTTCTGATATGGCCGGGATTTACGCCTTTTGCTTTGAGTACATCCGCATCACTTCCCGCGATTCGAATGTACAGACCGTGGCGGCTGTACTTCAGGAAGAGAACTGAGATCGCTACAAGCACCGCAGTTATTGCAACCGCCGTCGCGCGCGCCGTGGTGGCAGAGAATTTAAAGAGTGCTGTGGTATTGGCCGAACTCGCTGAGGCCGTAGACGCCGCCGCGTTTGCCGCCCCCGCCGTAGCCGCCAGCACACCGCGAGTTCCAAAAATTATCGAAGACAAACAAGATGTCAGTGCCCCAAATAACAGGTTCATCGCAATGGCGGCAATAAACCTGTTCGCACCGCCCCGTTCGACAACTGCCGAGAAGCCCAGTGTAATTAAAACTGCGCTGAGGCAGGCCAGAACGGCTCCAAGTACAGCCGAGCCGGTGGTCACGGTGAATGTATAGAACAAAAAGGCAGAGAACGAAACAAGGCCGTCTAAAAAGAGTGCGAGGCAGCCGGCGAATTCGGAGAACAGGGCTCCGAGCGAGCAGAGAATAAGAGGGCAGGCGTAAGATAAAAGCGCGAGGAGGGTCATCGGGACCTCCGAAGTTTTTTTAGCAAACCGGCAGACCTCGGCCCGTTCAAAATCGGAAACGAAATTACAAACAAAATTACGGCCTGCAGCATGCTGCTCATATCAAAGCCGAAATTGTGATAAAGCGCAAACTTATTTGAATAAGTTGTAATGAAGCCCATAAACAGAGACGACGGTATAAGCAGCAGTGGATTTGCTCCTGCTATCAGGGCTGAAGAGAGGGCGTTCCAGCCCATTCCCGAGTAGAAACCCTGATGGCAGGTAAAGTAGGTGCCGAGAATGGCGGCCGCCCCGCACAGGCCGTGAAGGCCGCCGGAGATAAATGCGGAACTAAGTGAGAGTTTTCGGCACGCAAAGCCCGCGTAACGCGAGAACTCTGGACTGGTGCCGTGTATGCATAGCTGACGGCCCCAGGCGGTGCGGTTAAGCAGGAACCATGCGGCCACGCACAAAGCCAGCGCAGCCAGGAACGAGGCGTTTAAGGGCGATGGCGGTAAAATTGAAGGTAAACGCACCTGTTCGGCAATAAATGGCGTAGCCAGCAGATTGTCTGTGGTACTTCGGAACGGGCCGCTTACAAGACCGTCTATAAACGGAATTATTGCGGCAGAGGCTATAAACGAAGTAAAAAGAAAATCAGCATTTCGTAAAATCTTAAAGACTGCAGAAAGAGTAGCCATCAAAGCAGAGCAGGCAAAGGCAGCCAGCAAAGCTATAGTTACCGTAAGCGCAGCGCCTAAGTTTAATTTTGCCAGCAGCACAGCGCTTACAAAACCACCAAGATAAATCTGGCCTTCGCCGCCAAGATTGAAGTCTCCTGATTTTATTGATATTAATGCGCCGCTTCCTGCAATCATATATAAGGCAGAAATGTTCAGCGCAGAGCCTACGTAATAAATGTTCATTCTACCTTTCCTATTATTATCTTCACACCGTTTTTGGCAAGCCCCTGAAGTCTTGAATAAAGCCGTTCTGTTGCTTCTGCATCAAGGCCATGTGTCGGATCAAAAAGATAAATCTCCTTTGGACTTTCAGCCAGTTCGCGTTCAAGAATTATTCTCTGAAGCATTCCGCCCGAAAGACAGAGTGCTTTTTCATAAAGTCTGATATTTACATCTGCTTTTTCAAGCAGAGTTTTTGAGTAGTCTTCCAGTTCTTTTTGTTTTCCGTTTGTACGGTATGCCGTGCAAAGCTGGAAAACTGTGAGGTTAGGGTTAGAAGCACGGAAGGTTCTGTCTGATGGAATATAGCCTATAAAATCTGAGTTTGCCCCTAAGGTCTTTTTTCTAAGTTCCATAACCTCATCTTCTGTAATATCTTTTTCTTCTATAAAATCTGGCATAGTTATAGTTTTTGTGAGGCCGAAAAGTTTTTCTTTGATATATTCTTCTGTTATAGTTTTTGCGGAAGTTTTTTCCAGAACCCTGCCGTCTTTTAAGAGCACAACTTCATCAGATTTTTCAATTGCTTCCTTAAAGCTGTGTGTGATTATAATGATGATGATTCCGCTTTTTGCCAGATCTCTGATTTTCTGTGTGTCCAAGAAGGGCGGTTCATCCAGAATCAGTACGAATGGACTTTTGAGCAGCGCACCGGAGAGAGATGTATTGAACACTTCCTGTTCACTGATATTTTTGACTGTTTCTGAAAGTTCCCGCCCAGGGAGCCATTTTTTTGTGAGTTCCGGAATAAGCTTTGTCATCTTATGGCTAATGCCGATTCTAAGGTTATCTCGGATTGAAATTGAAGGAGCAAGCAGAGGTCTCTGATGAACACAAACAATTCCGCTTTTAATTGCATCCTTCGGATTTCTTATATTTAGTTTTTTTTCATTAAGATAAATGCTTCCGCCGGTTGGCAGAATGTCACCACAAAGTACATGCGCAAGCGTAGACTTTCCGGCGCCGTTTTCTCCGAGCAGGGAATAAATCTTCCCCTCTTCAAAATCCAGTGTTACACCATTGAGTACAGTTTTATAAGAATATTTTACGCAGATATCTCTTAAACTTAGCATCTTTCTTATGGATTGCCACGTCGCCTTACAGGCTCCTCGCAATGACGTCATTGCGAGCGTAGCGTGGCAATCTATTATTTATTTTATTTCTACCTTTCCTGAACGAAGGTCTGAAACAAGTTTACTCATTTTCTCTCTGATGTCTGCTGGAACGGCTTTGATATAGTTTGGATCGTCCTGAACGAAGTCTACATAGCCTTCTTTGATACCAACCATATCTGCTGTTCCCCAAGGAGTAGTTCCTTCAATGAACTCCTTAGTTACATTATATGCCATTTCCTTCTGTTTCATAACACTTGAAGAAATAATTGTTCCCGGAGCCTTTGCAAAACCATTGTCGTCGAACCAGGTAACATAGATTCCGTTGTTTACTGCAGAATTAATAACACCCTGAGAAGCACCACCGCAGATTGGAAGAATTACATCTACGCCTTTCTTTGCAACTGCATCAGCAAGTTCTGCACCCTTTGTTGCATCATACCAGTTTCCTACAATTCTGAAATCAACTGTAGAAACGGCATTTGCAGCCTTTGCACCCTTTTCGAAATAAGGAAGAATGATGTTGTTCATAACAGGATATTCCTGAGCTGCAATTAAAGCAAGCTTGTGAGACTTTGACATAAGTCCACCAATATAACCTGTAAGGTAAGACTGCTCATACTGATTGTAGCATACTGTATGAATATTCTGATTTCCTTCTTTAGTTGCATCCATAAGAATGAACTTCTGTTTTGGGAAAGTCTTAAGAATTGGTTCAACAAGTTCCGGAAGGGAAGGGTTAGAAGAAATGATTACATCATATTTCATTTCTGCACAGAGGGCTGTAATTTTAGGGCCCCATTCTGCCTGGTTTGTACCAGCTTCCATAATGAAAAGATCAATTTTTTCTTTTTTAGAAAGATTCTGATTCTTTTCTTCTACAGCGGCCTTTACCCCCTGAACGAGCATATTGTAAACCGGACTGTCATCAATAATACCAGGAACAAAAACAGCGATAGAAGTTTTGTCCGCCTTTTTTGCCTTAGCAAATCCCATTGAAAGGAATGCTGCGAAAATAGTTGTAAATAAAAGTATCTTTTTCATGTGTGATAATATAGTTTTATATAAAACTAATGTCAAGCGAAATTCTTTTTGATTTTCTGTAATGATTCAAAGAATTGCTGTTTTTCAGATTCTGAAAAATCTTTGTAAAAAGTAGAAAGTAATTCCTGGCTGAGTTCTCTTGCCGTAGCGTTAAACTGTTTTCCTTTTTCTGTAAGGAAGATGATGCGGCTTCTTTTGTCGGACGGGTCGCTTTCTCCTGTGATAAAGCCTTCTTTCTCAAGTTTTCTAACAAGCACAGTAGTTGTAGATTTATCGCGGTTGATTTTTTCTGAAAGGTCTCCCATTGTCATTTTTTCATTTACGCTTAGCTGAAAAAGAATATTTCCGTGAGATGAGGCAAATTCAGGAAATCCTTTTGCCTTGAGCTTTTCTGTGAGAAAATCTGCGGTTATGCTGTGTATGTTTGAAAGCAACGAAATAGAAGAATTTACGTCCATAACAGTATTTTACCACGAAATCTTCTTGTATTTAACAGTATTTATTGTTAAATTTTAAATATGTTTGGTTTTATTCTAAAAAAGAATTTCTGCGACGGCTGGGATAACCTGCTTTCGGTAATTTTTTCTAATCTTGTTTTCCTTTTTACAGGAATTGGTCTTGTTCTTTTGAATGGTTTAGCAGCAAGAAGTGAATCTCAGATTTTAATTCTGCTTGTAGTGTTGTTTAGTGCAGTTGTACTTTCAGTTCTGCTTGTTGCCTACAGCGATACTGCAGCTCACATTGCTAATTTTGATGGAGTCCGCCTGCTGGACTTTATTAAGGCTATTCCTGGTGCATTAAAAGATGGTGCACTTTTTGGTCTTATGAATGCCGCTGTATTCATTATTTCAAGCTTTTCAATCAGTTATTACATTATTGATTCGGGAAATCTGCTTGGCTTTGCACTTGGCTGTGCCATCTTCTGGATTGATTTCTTCTATCTCCTTGCAATGCAGTGGTTTTTACCAATCCGCGGCTTGATGCACAATAATTTTAGAAAATGCTTTAAGAAGAGTTTTTTGATTCTTTTTGATAATACCGGCTTTTCTCTTTTGATGGGCCTTTATAATTTGATTTTCCTGGTGCTTTCAGTTGTATGTATCGGATTCTTCCCTTCAATGGCAGGTATTTTGATTGCTGATACAAACGCTCTGCGTGTTCTTCTTTATAAATATGATTATCTTGAAGAGCATCCTGAACTTAAAACAAGAAGTCAGCGCCGCCAGATTCCATGGAATGACCTTCTTGCCGAAGACCGTGATATTCTCGGTCCTCGCCCAATCCGAAGCTTCCTCTTCCCATGGAAGGATGATAAACAGCAGAATCTGTAAAATAAAAAAAGGAATTGCTTATGCAATTCCTTTTTGTTATATAACTCATATATTGTTAATTCTTTGGTTCATAAGATTTATCAATATAAATATGTGCATCGGTATCTAAGTCAAATTCTCGGGTTCGAATATAATCACCGTCGTCATAATCAGGGTTTTCCACAAAAGAGACATAAATAACATATCTGCCTTCAGGAAGAGTCATGGTAGAGGTTCCACCATTTCCAGTAATTGGACAGCATTCATCGACTGATTTTGCGTAAGTAGTTCTACCATCTTTTACAACACACCAATCTGTAATTCTATATTTAGTTTCGTTATGACAGGTAAGATCATAATAGTTTGTTTTTGGTGTATCTGAAGTTACGATAACACAACTAGAAAGCATAACCGCAGTTATGGCAACAACAATTATAGTTAGAAATTTCTTCATAATTATACTCCTAAGTTTGATACCTACTATTATAAAGTACTATCCTTGAAAATCAAGGTAGTACTTTAGATTTTTATTCAGAAACTACATTCAGAATGATTTCACTTCCATCTGAGCCTTCAAGATAGAACTGAGGAATTACCGATTCGCTGTTATTTGCTGAGCGGCATGCAACGGCAACCTGTCGTTCGTACAGGCAGTAAGTAATGTCTTTATTCAGATAAACACTTTCGCTGCTATAATAATCTTCTGGCTGAAGCTGATAGCAGTCTTCAAAAGTAAAATAAACCTTATAATACCCTTCTGGTAAATCAAGAATCATATCTTCTCCGCCGGAACGGATTGAACGGTTATAACCTGAGTTTGCATAAGTTACGATGTTATCTTTTTTAACACACCAATCGGTTACCATATAAGAAGTCTGATTTTTACAGGTAATGCTGTATTTTTCAACAGTGGTTGTGATAGTTGTTGTAGATGTAGAAGTTGCAGTTGTTGTTGGTTTCTTTTCGATAACAATTTCAGGGTCTTCTGTTGTTCCTACAATGATACAACTTGATAACATAAGTGCTGTGATGCTAATAGAAAGAATTAAAAATATCTTTTTCATAAAAAATCTCCCGTGTTTGAGTTTGTTTACATATATTTAGACACGCGGGAAATAAAAAAAGTGCACTTTTTAGTGCACTTTTTTTGAATTTATGTGGTTTCGACAGACTCAACCACAGTATATTCTCTTATGCTTTAGTCATAAGCAGTGTTTTTGCATCAAGGCTTACTTTTCCTTCGCCATTCTTAAGAATAGAGAGGGAAAGTGCTTTTCCTTCTGCTGCAAGATGTGCAACTGTTGCAAAGTTGTCGAGTTTTGCTGCATCAAGAGTTCCCTTGAGGTCTGCTGCTTCGTTTGTGAAGCTGAACCATGCTGTCATCTTTTCTTTTTTGATGAAATCTCCAAAGCATTTGATGTCATCAGCAGAAGTTTTATTCATATCAAGACCATCTACTACAACGGCAGAAATAGAAGTTCCTCCGTCTTTGAGAGCCTTTATTGTATTTACAACCTTTGGAAGAGTGAATGTTTCCTGATTGAAGTTCAAGATTGTACGGTTGCGTACAATTTCTTCATTTACCTCATCAAGATTTAAACTCTTTTTCTTTGCAATTTCTGAAAGCACACTTGAGTACCATGCAATAACGTTTGACGACTGCTGATCAAAAGAAACGTGTACGAGGGCTTTGTCATTGAGAAGACTGTCGATTCCGAACTGAACCAGAATAGATGTTTTTCCAAGACCTTTTTTTGCTGTTATGAGTCCCATTTCGCCGTCTTTCAAACCTGCATTTGTTGCGTCAAAATATCTCACAGGGCTGTGAGCAATTAAATCTTTTTTATCCATAGTTACCTCCTGAGTAAGGCCGCCCGGTAGGCGGCCGGTGATAGATAGAAAAGCGTTAAAAAAAATTGCGAAAGCAATTTTTTAGCTTATCCTTTTCAAATTTTCGAGTACAACTGATACTCAGTTGTTTAATATATTCTAAACTGTGAATTGATATAAAGCAAGCCTAAAATCGAAGAACCGTTAAAAAGCAAGCCGATAGGGTTGCTTTAGGTTCATCGAAAGAACGGCTCAGAGGCAAGCTGTGCTTGCCGATAAAAAAAAGACCGTCCGAGTGGACGGCCTTTTGAGATGCCGAAACTTAGGGAGCGACAGCTTTAGCTGGCAAAATGCTCCAGTGGAGCATTTTGAGCGAGTCTCCGAGCAGCTATGCTGCGAAGGGTTCGGCATGACGTCAGCTGTTATTTCTTACCAGCTTCCTTTGCTGCCTTGTGCTTAGCGATGAGTTCATCAGCAACAGCGTTAGGAACTTTACCGTACTTGAGGAATTCCATTGTGAATTCACCCTTACCCTGAGTTGAAGAACGGAGGATAGTAGAGAATCCGAACATTTCTGAAAGTGGAACTTCTGCGTTTACAGTAGATGTGTTGTTTTCATCAGTTGAATCAACAATTACACCACGGCGCTGGTTGATAAGACCAAACAAGTTACCCTGGAACTCAGTAGGTGCAGTCATCTGTACCTTCATGATTGGTTCGAGGATTACTGGCTTAGCCTTGAGGTAACCTTCGCGGAAAGCACCAATAGCAGCAATCTGGAATGCGTTATCGTTAGAGTCTACAGGGTGGTACTGACCATCATTAATTGTGATCTTAACACCTACGATAGGAGCTCCAATCAAAGAACCTTCCTTCATAGCCTTCTGGAAACCTTTATCACAAGAAGGAATGTATTCGTTAGGAATAGCACCACCCTTAATTGCGTCTACGAACTCGTAGTCTTTCTCAGAATCTGGCTCCATGAAGCCGGCAACACGACCGTACTGACCAGAACCACCAGTCTGCTTCTTGTGAGTGTAGTTAAAGTCACCCCGCTGAGTGATAGATTCGCGGTAAGCAACCTGTGGAGCACCTGTTGTTACTTCACAGTTGTATTCACGCTTCATACGCTCAACGTATACTTCGAGGTGAAGCTCACCCATACCCTTAATGATTGTTTCGTTAGATTCTGGGTCTGTGTATACGCGGAATGTAGGGTCTTCCTTAGTAAAGCGGTTAAGAGCCTTAGACATCTGCATAGAAGCCTGCTTGTCTTTTGGAGTAATAGACAAAGAAATTACAGGCTCTGGAACGTACATAGAAGCCATAGAGTAGTTTACTCCACCGCTTACGAATGTATCACCAGATGCACAGTCAACACCAAAGAGTGCAACGATATCACCTGCACAACCTTCGTTGATATCTTCCATCTGAGCAGAGTTCATACGTACAAGACGTCCAACCTTGAACTTCTTCTTTGTACGAGTATTGTAGAGTTCTTCACCCTTCTTAATTTTACCCTGGTAAACACGAGTATATGTAAGCTGACCATACTGACCATCATCAAGTTTGAAACCAAGTGCAACACATGGCTTGTTATCAACTGATTCAAGTTCTACTTCAGCTTCGTTGTTGTCGAGGTCGAGAGCAACGTTGCGTACTTCGTTTGGAGCTGGGAGGTAGCGAACAACTGCGTCGAGCAATGGCTGGATACCTTTGTTTACGTGAGCTGAACCACAGAATACACCTACGAACTGTTCAGCAAGAGTTCCCTTACGGATAGCAGCGATAATCTTATCTTCTGCAACTCCATCATAACCCTTTTCCATGATTTCTTCCATCAAAGAATCGTCGAACATAGAAGCTGCGTCGAGAAGTTCTTCGCGGTACTTTTCTGCGTCATCTTTCATGTTTGCAGGAATTTCTGCAATGCGGAGGTCTTCACCGTTTGGTCCGTCGAAGTAGATAGCCTTCATAGCAACGAGATCTACAACACCTTCGAGTTTGTCTTCAAGACCAATTGGAAGCTCCATCATATAAGCGTTCAAGCCGAGCTTTTCGCGAAGCTGCATGCGAACGCGAACTGGGTTTGCACCCTGACGGTCACACTTGTTTACAAATGCAACACGAGGTACATGGTAGCGCTTAAGCTGGCGGTCTACAGTGATTGACTGTGACTGAACACCGGCAACGGCACAAAGAATCATGATAGCGCCGTCCAAAACGCGGAGAGAACGTTCTACTTCTACAGTGAAGTCAACGTGACCCGGTGTGTCGATAAGGTTGATTGTGTAGTCTTTCCACTGAACCTGAGTAGCAGCAGACTGGATTGTGATACCACGCTCACGTTCCAGTTCCATGTTATCCATTACAGCACCAACACCGTCCTTACCACGAACTTCGTGAATTGCGTGAATCTTGTTACAGTAGAACAAGATACGTTCTGAAGTTGTTGTCTTTCCAGAGTCAATGTGGGCACTGATACCGATATTTCTTACTTTTGAAATATCCCAAGCCATATTCATACCTCTTTAAAAAAAATTATTCCTAAAATTATAGTATCACGTTATTTTAATGAAAAAAATACTTCTATTCAAGATATTAACCCCATAAATAGTAAATCAAAAATCAAAGGAGGCTGAGGCCTTGGCCTGGACTTTTAGATGTTTGAAGTTTAATGTGCCGGTAATTGCGGCAGAAAATTTCTTTTCTGTGATTTGCCCGTCTTTTGAGGAGAGGGTAACTGCGCTGCTTCCGCTTACCTTGTGTTTTGTGTTACTGGCAATGTTCAGTTGAAGCTTGTATTTTGTTCTTCCCTGTGTGGTGTCCAGGTCCAGCGTGTTGGCTTGTTCCATGGAATCTGAAAATTGTTTTTCTATAGATAAAAGGAGGGAAGGGGTGAGCTTTTTAAGGTACCAGGAATTATTAATTTGGATTAAGGCTGATTGATTTTTTAGTTTGTCTGGAGCGAGTTCTGCAGACTGGGCTGTTAGCAGCATTGTTTCTGAAACGGAAAACGAAATTGAGGTGAGGCTTGTGTTCAGTTGGAGGCCGGTATTTATGCGAACGGGATGTTCTGCCTTCATCAGATTAAAACGTGTATAGCCGTTGAGCCCGAACTTGAGGAAGGCAAGTTCTGTGCTTTTAAGCAGCAGAGGTTTTGATGTGATTACTCCGGCTTTGAACTGGCAGCACGGTTCGTGCTTTTTACCGGAACTTGTGAGAACATCTTCATACTGGTTCAGGAAGGCGGATGTAGAGAACTCGGTACGTTTTATTGTAACTTTGACATCTGCCCTATACGCGGCTGTATATGGTCCAAAGGGAGTTTCGTATAACACAGCCATAAGACCTGAATAAAGCCCTGCTTTAGATTTTTTACTTTTATAATCAGAAGAAAATTGAAACATAGAACAAAAATGTGAACCTGCCTCATAAAACGGTGACTCAAGAAACCAGGAAGAAGTACTGTTATCATCATAAAAGAAATTGCCCGCCGTAAACTGGGTGTTGAGACTAAGCTGATTTGAAAAGAACTTGTTTGAAATCATAGTGGAAAAAACTGGGCTGGCATTTTCGGGAGATACCCAGAGGTTCATTGTTACGGAGAGCGGCTTTTTTATGAGGTCTTTGAATTTAATCTGGCAGAAGCTGCTTTCCGGTTTTGAAAAGCTTGAGGTTCCGGGAAGGCTTATACTGAGCGGCGTGGTGGAAATAAGCCCGTTTGAAAATGGGGAAGTCCCGTTACTCAGCTCGGGGGAGTTTAAGCGGGAAAGGGAGCCTGAGGCAGAAAGGTTTCCCACCTTCAGTTCAAATGGGAGTTGTTTTATGTAGTTTCCTGTTGTAAGTAATAAGCCTATGTTGAACTTGTCCGGGCGGTTTGCTGTTCTGAATTCCATAAGAGGAGTAAGGATTTTTATGCCGGCAGTTTTTTGTGTATCGGCATACATTTCAAGCCGTGCGGGGGTAGTTGCAAAAAACGGCCAGTTCAAAATCATCAATATTGTAAATAAAAAGTATTTTCTCACACTATATAAATAGAACAAACCATTTAAAAAGCGGAAGTTTTTTCAGACGATTTTTGATTTTTCTGCAAAAAAAAGGAACTGTCTGACCATCTCAAACAGTTCCTTTTGTAAAGGAGTATAAAACAGGACTTTTTTAATTATTATATAATTAAATTGTTGTGCTTGTTATATAACTGTCGCCTGCGTTATCAATATCATTGATCTTGATAATTCTTGTACGCCAGTACTCTGCTTCACTCTTTGTTGTATATGGACCTACGCGTACGCGGTAGTAAAGCTTGTCTTTGTTATCTCTGTAAGTGAAGATGTCTGAAGGAATTTTGTTTTCATCAAGAATTGAGCGGGCACCTTCTGCACCTTTTTTGTTGCTGTAAGCTGCAACCTGTACCCAGTACTGAGTTTTCTTAGGTTCTGCTTTTGGAGCAGGTGTTGCAGTTTTCTGTGTGTTGGCATTTGCCTGTGCAACTGTCTTTGTTGTTTTAGCAGCCTTTGTTTCTGCCTTCTGAACAACTTTTACATTGTTTTCAACAGGTTCTGCCTTTGCAACGTATTTTGTCTCTGCCTTAGGTTCAACTTTAACTTCGTTAGCCTTTGTTTCTGGAATATTTACTGTAATGTTAATATTCTGAGGCTGTGGTTGAGCCTGAAGCTGAGAATCTGTAACAAGTTCATTTTTGAGAGCGTTCAAATCAATTGTTGTAGCGTTATTTGCAGGAACTTCTGTGTTCTGAGAATAAACTGTAGCGTTATCTGCAAGTACAACAAGCTCGTTTACCTTTGTTGCAGCTACATCCTGAGGAAGTTCTACAGGTGCTGTAATATCAGCAGATGGTTTTGTCCATCCGCTTTGAGGGGTTTTCTTTTCAACAGGGGAGATGCTTGCATAAGCGGGAACTGTATTTCTTGAAGGATAGTGTAAAATTGCTGGTACTCCAAGAACTACCAGTAAAAATACGCCGACAGCGGCGATAATCCATAATGTCTTTTTCTGTTCCATAATTTTTCCTCTTTGCACCGGCTGTTTGAAACCGGCCACCTTATTCAAAATATCGGAATCTGATAAAAATAGTTTAGAAAATTCTTTAATTTTTGTGACAGTGGATTGCTTCGCTTCACTCGCAATGACGGGGTGTTTTCGTCATTGCGAGGAGCCCGCAGGGCGACGTGGCAATCTATTCTGTAATGACATTAGGTACGGTTTTTAATATAATAGAAGAATGCAGATAGAATTAAATAATCTTGTAAGGGTTTATAATTCAGCTGACGGGCTTTCAAAGGTTGCGGCTGTAAACGACATTTCCCTTACTATTCCTTCAAATCAGATTTTTGGAATTATTGGAAAGAGTGGTGCGGGAAAATCTTCCCTTGTGCGCCTTATCAGTATGATGGAAAAGCCAGATTCTGGTGAAGTTTTGTATGATGGCGAGCGTGTAGACAACCTCAGTGAAAAAGAACTTGTAATGCGCCGCCGAAGAATCGGTATGATTTTCCAGAATTTCAATCTTTTTTCTTCTCGTTCGGCTGGTCAGAATATTGCTTATCCAATGGAAATTTGTGGCCTTCCTAAGGACGAAATTAACCGCCGTGTAGATGAGCTTCTGGAACTTGTAGAACTTTCAGACCGTAAAGATGCCCGTATCAGCACTTTGAGTGGTGGTCAGAAGCAGCGTGTGGCTATTGCCCGTGCTCTTGCCAATAAACCGGACATTCTTTTTTGTGATGAGGCTACTTCGGCTTTGGATCCACAGACAACTGCTTCAATCTTAAATCTCATCAGAAGAATTCAGAGTCAGATGAATCTTACTGTTGTAATGATTACTCATCAGATGGAGGTTGTACGTGATGCGTGCAGCCAGGTTGCGGTTATTAATGAAGGTAAACTTGTAGAACTCGGTTCGGTAAATGATATCTTCTTAAATCCTAAGAGCCCTGTAACAAAAGACTTTATTTCTCATATTGGTTCAGACCGCAAGGCTGGTGATGGTTCTGACATTGTTCGCTGGAGCCAGGAGGGTGGTGAGTATGAACTGAGCTTCCCAAGCCACCAGCAGGGCGCTCCTGTATTGAGCAATGTGGCTAAAAAGTTTGATGTTGAGTTCAATATTCGTGCGGCAGGTGTTCAGCACCTTACAGACGGCGATATTGGTAAGATGATTGTAGATTTTACTGGCTTCCAGGTAAAAGAAGCTCTCGAATATCTTCGCAATCAGGATATTATTGTAGAAAAGGCAGGTGAGTAGTATGAGTCCAGCTGTTGTAAAATATCTTTCTGTAATTGGAACTGCCACCTGGCAGACTCTTGTAATGGTTCTGTTTTCTACTATGTTTAGTATGATTATTGGAATCCCACTTGGAATTCTTCTTTGTACAAGTGACCCGGCTGCAGGCCTTCGTCCTCACAAGATTTTGAATCAGGTGCTTTCGGTAATCATCAATATTCTTCGTGCAATTCCGTTTGTAATTCTTGTAATTCTGTTGTTCCCTTTTACACGTGTAATCGTACATACTGCAATTGGAACAAAGGCTTCTATTGTACCACTCACAATTGCCGCAGCACCTTTTGTTGCCCGTGTAATTGAGTCGAGCCTTAAAGAGGTTGACCCTGGTGTAATTGCTGCCGGCCGTTCAATGGGTTCTACAGACAAGCAGATTATCTTTAAGATACTTCTTCCGGAAGCACTTCCTTCTATTGTAAATGGTATTACACTTACAATTATCAATCTGATTGGTTATTCAGCTATGGCAGGAACTGTAGGTGGCGGCGGACTTGGAGACGTTGCTATTCGTTATGGTTATCAGCGCTATCGTGTTGAGTATATGGTTGGCGCGGTAGTTATTATTCTTGTACTGGTTGAAATTATTCAGTTGATTGGTACCCGCATTTCGAACAAAATGCAGGCAATGCGATAGTGGTGGTTTCGATACGACACTTCGTGTCTACTCAACCACCGGACGTGACGCTGGTTGAGTGCCGCGTAAGCGGTGTATCGAAACCAGCGTGTTTATCCTTAACTGATGTAATTCTGCATTAATTGTACGAACAGATAAATCTTCTTGTAAATATCTACGCTGAACTCTTTTAATGGAGTTTCAAAGAACTTTTCAAGTTCCTTCCAGTTTGCAACAAGTACAGGCTTTGGAAGTACATAATCTTCTATAAGCTGCTTGATTGTCTTTCCAATAACAATAAGATTCTGAGTTCCCTGAATAATGTATCCGCGGGCAGACTCGTTTGCATCTGAAACAACGCGGTTAATGATGTTTTCTGCACCGGCATCATGAGCAGTCTTTGGAAGCAGAGTCTTAACCTTTACTCCCATAGAACCTTCTTCGGCCATCATTTCATCAAATCCTGTAATTTCATCAGAAAGCTTTAAGAGTTCCTGATAAGCATTTGACATTGGAGCAGAGAGGGTAGCATCCCACTGACCACGAATTACAACAACATCATAATATTCACGAATTGACTTCTTTACGAACTCAACAAGGAAGGTTTTGAGGTAGTTGAGAGGTTCTGTATATTCAAGAACAGAAAGTCCTTTCTTTTCGAGCGGTGCATTGAACTCTGATGTGTAATACTTAAGGCTCTGTGGGCTTGCAGTTCCAAAAATCTGCATACAGATAGAAGAAGCTTTAGATTCCTTCTGTTCTGCTTCAATTTTTGCAATAAGATTTCTTGTATCATTTTCGAATTTTTCGATATATGGCTCAATGATTGAAGCGTGATGATAAGAAGTCTTTGTTTCGTAAGTAAAGTCTTCTGAAATGTGCTGAACAATCAGATCAAGAGATTTTGATGACTGAATGCTCTTGATTTTTGCGATAATCTTTTTCCAGTTTCCGGCAGAAATAAGTTCACGGCTCTGAGTTTCCTTAAACATGTCGAACAAGGCATTCCAGTCAATTGTATCATCTGTAATGCTGTAGGCAACAGTAAGGAAGTCTTTAAGATCATCAATGATATATTCTGCGTTTACCTTTTCAAGACGAGGAAGTGAATTGAAAGAGAATTCCTGATATGAAGAGTCGAACTTTTTGAGAATCATATAGAAGTCGAACTCACAGAAATCCTGGAAAAGCGAGAAAGCCTTTTCAAGACTGTCTGCTTTTGTGGCGCGGGTTTCATTAAAATCATTTGTGAAAACCTGCAGCTTATGTTCTACGTCCTGAGAAAGCTTTCCAAAAGGAACTGTTTTTGCAAGTTCAAGAATTTTCTGTTCATCAAGCTCTTCAAGAAGGGCAAGCTGGTTGTCTGAAAGAACATAATTAATAATCTGGCGCTTAAAAATTGCCGGATTCTGAGTATTTCTGAAGAATGTCTGAGCTGAAGAAACAGCCTTGTATAAATCAAAAATTAATTTACCGAATGGAGCAAGCATTTCTCCCGAAGAAGGTCTGTAGAAACTATGATATTTAGTTTTAGAAATTGTCTTAGCGAGATTTTTGAGACGTCTTTTTTTCTCTGCTTCTGGATTTGAGGATTTAAATAATGACGAAAGCAATGACTGAAAAAAGCTTTCTTTCTCCGCAGGTTTATTAGCTGAACTGCTTTCCGATGATGTTTTTTTACTGTCCATACTTATTATAATATGGTAAAAACTGCAATAATTCAAGGTGATTATGACAGGGCGGTATAACTTGAAGTCGTTTTGATTTCCGCTTATAATTATTTTAATTTAAAACGTTGCCTTTATTGAGCTTCGTTGTTTTCGTTGTGAAGGAGTTTTTTATGAAAAAAATCTTATTAACGATTTTTGCAGCAGCCGTTTTTATGACTTCTGCATATTCTTACAATCCGCCAGCTGGTGGTGAAGATTTGAATCTTCTTGCCAGTCCTGCAAATCTTTCAGGTGCAAATTCAGTAACTGGCGGTGCGTTGTTTAATGCAGGCGCAGATTCAATCGTAGTGAATCCGGCTCTTACTGCAAGCGAACAGCGCGTAAATCTTACAGCAGGGTATACATTCCTTTATTCAGCAGATAAAGATAATGAAAAGCAGGTTGGAAGTTCTTTTCAGACAGGTATCCTTATTCCATTCAAGCTTTACATTTTCAGTGGATATATCAATGGTACTTTTGCTCCATTTGGCGAAATGCATCTTGGAAATCAGATGAACTTTAAGGCAGGTCTTTCTAAGGAGATTTCTGACAAACTGAGCGTTGGTCTTGGTGCCGGCGGTGGTTTTGCATGGACTTACGGTAAAGACTGGTCTTTGTATGCAGATCTTGGTGCTCTTTATAAGTACGGTAGCCTTGGTTTTATTGATGATTTCCGTATTGCGGCTTCAGTTTTGAACCTTGGTAAAATGTATAATGATGTTGAACGTGTAGGAATTGACTACACAGCTGTAAATACACCATATCCAACACTTGCAACATTAAAGTTGGGTGCTGCAGGTACCTTCCTTAATACAGACATTGCAAAAATCGGACTTGGACTTGATTTTACAGTTCCTTGCTTCCAGAACTTTATTGCAGATTTGAATGCTCAGGTTGCTTTCAAGGATGCTTTCTACATCAGCATTGGTGAAAAGTTCAATCTTGCAGAGGTTATTCAGAAGAAATACAACTTTATTCCTTCTGTTGCCTTCCTCTTTAAGTTCTCATTCGACGTAAAGAATAATCAGTATCTTGAAGATAATGGCTGGAGCCAGAGCGAAATGACAGTTTCTGCCGGCTATAAGAATCTTTATAAGACAGTACATGCAATATCTGGTGGAGTAGACATTGACCTTGGTATGGCCGATGAAGAAGCTCCAAAGATTACCGTATGGGATAACGAATAACCGGGTAAAAGGAGAAGATGATGAATAAGAAGATTTTTATTTCCGGTCTTTTGATGATTATGACAGTGGTTTTCGCCGTTGCGGAACCAAAATATATCTCGCCGAACAGCGACGGTATTCAGGATGAGCTTGTAATTCCTATGAAGATTTCTGACAAGCGTTATGTACAGGGCTGGAGCCTTGTTATCATGGATGCAAATCATAACGTTGTCCGCACAATCGAAAATAAGATTGCTCGTCCTACAAAAATGACTTTTAAGGCTTTCTTTAAGCAGCTTTTCACTCCAAAGCAGGGTGTTACTGTTCCAGAGTCTGTTATCTGGAATGGTGCGATGAATAATGGTGAAACTGCTCCAGATGGTACTTATTTTTATTATATTACTGCTACAGATGATAACGGTAATACTGGTAAAACAAAAGAATACGAAGTTGTAGTTGATACAGTTGCTCCAGATGTTGAGCTTTCTCAGCCTTCTGACAAGATTTTCGGTGAAGGTGCTAAGGCTGCCCTCAAGATTAAGCAGACTGGTTCTGTTGAAGACGAATGGGTTGGTTTGTTCCGTGCTGCCGACGGTAAGGTTGTAAAAACTGTAAGATGGGTAAGTGCTGAGCCTGCTGAGTTCCAGTGGAAGGGAACTGATGATACAGATGCTCAGGTATTTGACGGTGTTTATTCTTACGAGATTTCTGCTACAGACCGTGCCGGAAATACTTCACAGCCTGCTTCAATTACAAATATCATTTATTCTGCAGAAAAACCTGCTACAAACCTTTATGTACAGGGCTCTCGCTATTTTTCTCCTAAGACTGACAGCAAGACTGGCACTGTTACTCTTGATGTTACAATTCCTGTTCCGGAAGAAAAAACTGGTAACAAGCTTGTTGAATGGGCAGTAACTGTAAAAGACAATGCTGGTAAAACAGTTCGTGTTTATAATCAGGCTAACAGTGGTGCTATTCCTCCTTCTTCTATTGTTTTTGATGGTAATGATGACAGCGGAAAACAGCTTAAAGATGGAAACTATCAGGCTGTTGTAACTGCAAAATATCTTAACGGTTATGAGCCAGATCCAATTTCATCTCCAGTACTCGTACTTGATACAGAAAAGCCTTCTGCTCAGATTGTTGCTTCTGAAAAGGTATTCGGTGCTGGTTCTAAAGACTCAGTTACCTTTAAGATTTCTCCAGTTCCTTCTGATGGAGCTGCAGTTCCTTCATGGAAGGGTGAAATCCGTTCTTCAGACGGAAAAGTTGTTAATTCTTATGACTTTGGTGAGTATCCTCCTTCAGAAGTTGTATGGAACGGTATTTCTTCAGATGGAACTATTGCAGACAAGGGACAGTACCGCTTTGTTCTTGTTGGAACTGACCTTGCAGGAAACTCTGGTGAAAGCCAGACAACTGAACTTGTAACCTTTGATACTACAGAAGCACAGCTTCTTCTTGCTATGTCTGATTCAGCCTTCTCTCCAAATGGAAATAAGGTAAAAGATACAATTACTTTCACACCGGTAACAGCTACTAAGGATGTTGCTTCTTATGAGTTTATTATCCGCGATAAGAAGGGTAATACAGTTTATTCTGTAAAAGAAAGTAAGAAACTTCCTGTAAACTTTGTTTGGGATGGTAAAGATGCTTCTAAGATTCTCTGCCCGGACGGACAGTATTCTGCACAGCTTTCTGTACTTGCTGTAAACGGTTCTACAGCTTCTGCTTCTACTCAGAACTTTGAACTTGATACTGCAAATCCTAATCTTGTTGCAGAAATCCCTTGGAATTCATTCTCTCCAAACGGAAACGGTGCTCAGAAGAACATTCCTGTAAAAATTAAGGAAAGCACAGCTGAAAAACTCTGGAATGCAGAGGTTCGTAATTCAAAAGATAAGGCTGTTCGTAAGTTTACATGGAACGGAAGCAAAGACAACTTTACATGGGATGGTACCGACGAAGCCGGAAATATGGCTGCAGACGGTAAATATAATATCGTAATCTTCTCTACTGATGATGCAGGAAACAGCTTCAGCACAGAACTCAAGGGAATTACTCTTGATAACCGCGAAACTAAGGCTTACATCACTGCTGAATACGAAGGAATCTCTCCAAATAACGACGGATACCTTGATGTTCAGAAGTTTGAGATCCGCACTTCTGTAGCAGACAATATTAAGGCATGGAACTTTGATGTTCGTAAGGAAGACGGAACAAGCGTTTACGCTCTTTCTGAAAAGGACAGCGCAAATCTTCCTGCAACAATCAACTGGAATGGTGCTGGAAAAGACGGAATTGCCTGCGAAGGAACTTTCACAGGAACTCTTGAAATTGTTTATGTAACAGGAAACAAGGTAAGTGCAGTTTCTTCTCCATTTATCTGTACTGCTACATCTCCAAAACTCAGTGTAAAAACTGCTCCTGAATACTTCAGCCCAGATAACGATGGTGTAGATGATGATCTTTACATTAAGCTTTCTGGTTCAACAAAGGCTAAGATTAAGAACTGGTCTTTTGTAATCAAAGATCCAAAGGGTAAGGATTTCTGGAAGACTTCTGGAAAGTCTCAGATTACAGAACGCATTATTTGGGATGGTTTGAGTAATGTTCAGAAGGATGCAAGCGGAAATGCTGAACGCGTTCAGTCTGCTATGGATTATCCATATGAGTTTACTGTAACAGACAATCTTGGAATGACTTCTAAGGTTTCTGGTGTAATTCCTGTGGATGTTCTTGTTATCCGTGACGGCAACCTCTTGAAGATGGCAGTTCCTTCTATCATCTTCGAATCAGATGCTGCTAACTTCCAGAATGCAAATGCTAAGCTTGATGCAGATAAGGTAAACAACAATATTAAGGTTTTGAACCGTATTGCTGATATCCTTAAGAAGTTCAAGGATTACAAGGTTACTATCGTAGGTCACGCAAATAAGATTACAGATAATCCTGATGAAGAGCTTGTTGATAATCCACGTGAATGGGGACGTGCTTCTATGCCACTTTCTAAGGAACGTGCTGATGCTATCAGAGCTTACCTCATTAAGCGTGGTGTAAGTGCAAGTGCACTTTCTACTGACGGTATGGGTGGTACAAAGCCTGTTGTAAATCCTAAGGATAAGGACAACAACTGGAAGAACAGACGTGTAGAGTTTATTCTCCAGAAATAATTAAGATTTACTGCAATAAACAGTATCCATAATTATATCATCCGGTGTTACTGGAAGTGCTGGCAGAAGCTGGCAATCCAGACAAACACCGGATTTTTTTATGTCAAAAATTAAAGGAATCTGCGAAAGGTAAATGTCATAAAAACCTTTTCCGCGGCCAAGGCGCTTTCCGTTAATTGTAAAGGCGCGGCCAGGCACAAGAATTAAGATGTGTTCTATGGGAAGGTCGTGAGGTTCTATATCAACATACTCTGAAGAATGTGCTGCCGGAGAATACTGCTGAATGGAAATTTTTTCAAGGAACTTTGTAAAGCTTTGTGCTTTATCTGCCTGTGGTTCAAGGATTCCAAAACTGCCTTTTTCTGTATTTGAAGTATTGTCGTAGCGGTAAAATTCCATCTGATTTGTTTCTGGAAAAACGCGTGGTAAAAATACTTTTTTTCCTTTTGAAAGTGCGTCCTGAATAACGGGAGTTACGTCTGCTTCATCTTTTAATGGCATGTAAGCGAGCAGGGCAGTGCAGCTGGTGTATAGCTTTGATTCAATGATTTTGCTGCAAAGGGCTTCTGACTGTGCTTTTAATTCACTTTCAGAAAGTGCTGCAATTTTTTCTTTAATTTCTTTACGGATCTGGTCTTTGGTCATATAAAAAGTATAGCATAAAAAATTAAAAAAATGCATAAAATTCTATATAGCCCTGTTGACACTCATGTGCGATTTCATTATATTAATATTCACGTTCAGCAATGAACTGATGGTTGCTTAGCTCAGCTGGTAGAGCAATGGACTGTTAATCCATGTGTCGCAGGTTCAAAACCTGCAGCAGCCGCTTAAATGAAAGCTTTCCGAGATTTCGGAAAGCTTTTTTTATTTCCTAAAAAATTTAAGGATTTCTCATAACTGGCTGCTGCAGGTTTTGAAACGGAGTGAGCGGTCGGAAAAAATGCGAGCAGTGGCGCAGTGTTTTTCCCTATATATCAAATCAATATAATAAATTATGATGACAATATCCGAACAAAATGATAAAATATCATAACTTGAATACTAGTATATTACTTATACACCACTTTAATAAGAGGCATTTATGAATGATACATTAAAACAGATTGGAGCAACTGGAATTGTTCCTGTAGTTGTTCTTAATAAGGTTAGCGATGCTGAACCGCTTGCTCAGGCATTGATTGCCGGCGGACTTCCTTGTGCAGAAGTTACTTTCCGTACCGACGCCGCAGAAGAGAGCATTCGTGCAATTGCAAAAAAGTTTCCTGATATGTTTGTGGGAGCCGGAACAGTTCTTACTACAGAGCAGGTAGACCGTGCAATCGGAGCAGGTGCAAAGTTTATTGTAAGCCCTGGTCTTAATCCAAAGGTTGTTGAATATTGTATCAAAAAGGGATATCCAATCACTCCTGGAATTATGACACCAACAGAACTTGAAATGGCTCTTGGTTTTGGTCTTGATGTTGTAAAGTTCTTCCCTGCAGAAAATGCCGGCGGACTTAAAATGATTAAGGCAATGAGCGCTCCATACACAATGATGAAGTTCATGCCAACTGGTGGAATCAACGCAACAAATGTGCGCGACTATCTTGCCTGCGACAAGATACTTGCCTGTGGTGGCAGCTGGATGGTGAAGGGTGATTTGATCAATGCCGGAAACTTTGCAGAAATTGAAACGCTGACTCGTGAAGCAGCAGCTATTGTTAAAGAAATTAGAGGTTAGGGGGATAATATGAAAGTTGTAACATTCGGTGAAATTATGCTGAGACTTGAACCGGAAGGATATTTCCGTTTTGTTCAGGTTGATAAAATGACTTCAACATTTGGTGGCGGTGAAGCTAACGTTGCAGTTTCTCTTGCAAACTATGGCTTAGACGCTTATTACGTAACAAAGCTTCCAAAGCACGAAATTGGTCAGGCTGCAATTAACAGTCTTCGCCGTTTTGGTGTAAACACAGAATATATTGTACGTGGCGGGGAGCGTGTAGGTATTTATTACAACGAACGTGGTGCAAGCCAGCGCGGTTCAAAGTGTATTTACGACCGTGCACACTCTTCTATTGCAGAAGCAAAACCAGAAGACTTTAACTGGACAGAAATCTTTAAGGACTGTAAGTGGTTCCATCTTACAGGTATTACTCCAGCTCTTGGCGGAAACATGGTTCAGATTTGTATTGAAGCATGTAAGGCTGCAAAGGCTGCTGGTGCAACAGTAAGCTGCGACCTCAACTATCGCGGAAAGCTCTGGACTCGTGAACAGGCTCGCGAAGCAATGACAGAAATCTGTAAGTATGTAGATGTTTGTATTTCTAACGAAGAAGATGCAAAAGATGTTTTCGGAATTGAAGCAGAAAACACAGACATCACTGGTGGAAAACTCAACAAAGACGGATACAAATCTGTTGCAAAGCAGCTTGCAGATAAGTTCGGTTTCCAGAAGGTTGCAATCACACTCAGAACTTCTATCAATGCAAACCGCAACAACTGGGCAGCCCTTCTTTATGATGGAAAGGATTACTGCTTCAGCAAGGAATATGAAATGTATATCGTAGACCGTGTTGGTGGCGGCGACAGCTTTGGCGGCGGACTTATCTACTCTCTGCTCAACGGCAAGAGTACACAGGACGCTGTAGAATTTGCAGTAGCAGCAAGTTGTCTCAAGCACACAATTGAAGGCGACTACAACATGGTAAGTGTTGACGAGGTTGAAAAGCTCGCTGCAGGTAACGGATCTGGACGTATTCAGCGATAAGTCGTCTAAACCGGGCTATACACGAGGAAAACAAATAAATAATAAATTTTTTTACAATTATAAAATTCTCGTGTATAATATAATTTATGTTAGACGTACTTACCGATGCCGACTACGAATTGTTCCGCAAAGTAATTTATGATGAAAGCGGAATCACTTTTTCGGCTACAAACAGATCCATTCTCGACAGTCGAATCAAAGAGATGCTTCGTAAGAAGAATCTCACTACTCCACAGGAGTACTATGAACTGATTTCCAAAGACCCGGAAGAAATGAAGATCATGCTGGATGCAGTTACAACCAACCTGACCCGTTTCTTCAGAAATCAGCCTCATTTTGATTCGTTTATTAATTATGTAATTCCTCATGTAATTGAGAATAAAAAGGCTTCCGGCGACCGTACAATCAAAATATGGAGTGCTGGTTGTTCAACTGGAGAGGAACCTTACACAATCGCTATGATTATGAAGGAAATCTGTCCTCCAGACTTTACATTCCAGATTACAGCTTCTGATATTTCGCTCAAGTCTATCATGACAGCACAGCAGGGCTACTACCCTGAAGCTCGTGTAGACGGAGTACCAGAGAATTACCTTTCTAAGTATTTTACAAAGGTTGATGGCGGCTATCAGATTAAGGATGATGTTAAGAAGACAATCCGCTTCGATTATCATAACCTTAAGCATGATTCAGGAGCCAGAAATCTTGATGTTGTTTTCTGCCGTAACGTACTTATCTATTTTGATGAGCCGGCACAGTTAGCCGTAATTAATCATTTCTATGATTCTATGGGACCTAAGTCTTATCTTTATATTGGTCATTCAGAATCATTGTTTGGAATGAAAACCAATTTTGAGTTTATTAAGACTGAGTGGGCTTGCTTCTACGGTAAAGGCGTAAACAAATAGGTTATTTTTTTGCGGAGTTTATAAAATGGATGATATTTCGGTAATGATATGCGATGATTCTGCATTGATGCGGAACCTCATCGGTAGAATTGTTGATGAAACAACTGGTTTGACTGTATGCGGAAAAGCAGAAAACGGTCAGGACCTTATAGACAAACTTCAGACTGCAAAACCGGATGTAATTCTTCTTGATATTGAAATGCCGGTAATGACAGGTCTTCAGTTCCTTAAGAAACGAAAGGAATTGAAACTTGATGTACCTGTAATCATTCTTTCAAGTGTGGCAACAGAAGGTGCCGCAGTTACTATTGAATGTCTTGAACTTGGTGCTTCTGATTTTATTACAAAACCAGGTGCATCTGTTACTCTCAAGATTGGTGATGTAACAAACGAAATCATTGAATATATTGCTTCTTATGGTGGTGCTTATGCTGCTATGCATGGCAAGAAAATTCCTGATCCGGAATTCTTCCATCACCAGATTAAGCTTAAAGAAGCTGAGCGCTTTGTAATTAAGAAGAAGGGTGAAGAGACCGCTAAATCTGTTTCTATTACAAAACAGGACGTTGTTCCTTCAAGCTGGTTCCAGCCAAAGGTAAAAGAGCCTGTTGTAATTACTCCAGAGCGTGAAGGCGGAAAGATTGAGCTTATTGCCATTGGTATTTCTACTGGTGGTCCAAATGCTCTTCGCGAAGTATTTAAGGATATTGATCCAAATCTTAAACAGCCAATTCTGGTTGTTCAGCATATGCCTGCAGGCTTTACTAAGGAATTTGCAAACAGCCTTGATAATATATGTCCGCTTAAGGTAACTGAAGCAGAGGACGGAGAACCTATCCTTGGCGGTCATATTTATATTGCTCCTGGAAGTTATCATATGTTTGTAGAGCATAAGCCTCTTGGAAACTTTATTAAGCTTTCACAGGATGATCCTAGAAACGGTCATAGACCTTCATGTGATGTTCTTTTTGAATCTGTTGCAGAAATCTTTAAGAATAAGGCTCTTGGTGTAATTATGACTGGTATGGGCCGTGATGGTGCTGCTCAGATTACAGAAATGCGAAAGAAGGGTGCCTGGACACTTGGTCAGGATAAAGACTCAAGTATTGTTTATGGTATGCCAAAGGTAGCATTTGAGATGGGCGGTGTTCAGAAGCAGGTTGCTCTGGCTGATATGGCTGGAGAAATCAGTGCACTGGCAAAAGAACACCTTCTGGCTTAGTCAGCTTTCTCAGACTCAGCATCTGTATCATGACTGAAAATCCCGATCTTCATGATCGGGTTTATTTTTCTTGTCTTAATAAATACAAATATTACTGCAATCGCAAAAAGAACTACTGCACAGATAAAGTGGAAAACCTCTGGTACATCATCATTCTTTTTGAGGACATGCCATAGGGGAGCGGCAAGAAAATCGCCTGCAAAGGCCATGGCAATTGGAACAAAAAGATATAAAGTATCTATAAGGCGTCTGAGGTTTGTGCGGTGGATATTCTTTTCGACAATTACAATATTGTTTTTTTCTTTATCTTCCATTATTTTTCAATTTCCTTAATTCTTGCATCACAGGCTGCTTCGCCTTTATGGTTGTGAAGAACAGAGTAGGTGTCGCGAAGATTATAAAGAGCATCGAGATAGTATGGATTTATTGAAACAGCCTGCTCAAAAAAGTTTGAGGCTTCGAGATAGTTTTCCTGCTGGAATTCAGTTACGCCAAGAAGATTCCATAAATGAGGATTAATTGGATTAAAGTCCAGGGTATCCATGCAGATCTGCTGAACCTTAGAGTATTTTTTCTGCATAAGGCAGATAGTTGCAAAGGTTTCTCCTACATCTTCCTTCTCTGGAGCGATGTGGAAGGCCATTTCGAGGGCATTTTCTGCTTCTGCAAGCTTGCCTGCGTCGCGGTAAGTGACTCCAAGATTGAACCACAGAAGATAGTTATCCTTGTCGATTACGATAGCTCTCTTAAAGCATGCAATAGCTTCTGTATAAGAGCCGTCTGAAGCGAGGATAATAGCCTGATTGTTTAAGGTATCTGATCTTTCTATCATCTGAAATTCTCCGGAATCATTGATGTAAAGAGCTCTGTAATCTGTTCTGAGTTGAACTTACGGCAGCTTTCAATAATCAGTGTGCGGCCGCGTTCCGCAGCCTTTTCAATACAACCGCTTTCCTGCAAGAGAGCAATACATTCTTCAACTGCAGGCGACTCAATTCCAGCCGCGGCCGCCGCTTTCATAAAGTCAGCGAGCTTAGACCTGTCGCTCGGGCGTTCCGCCGCATGAATGAGAACCGGAAGGCTCTTTTTTCCTTCTACAATGTCATCGCCGCGCTTTTTACCCGGGTTGCCTGTAGTTAAGTTGATTACATCATCTATAATCTGAAATCCTATTCCAATATCTGCTGCAATGCCGCCAAACTGTTCAGCTTCTTCTGCAGAAAGTCCGCCTGCTATACAGCCAAGCTTAGCAGAAAGGCTTGCCAGAGTTCCGGTTTTACTTTTTACCATGGCAAGATATTCCTTTTCTATCGGGAAAACATCTGGATTTCGGTGCCAGTAAATATCCATGGCCTGGCCAATGTGAAGGCGGCGAAGCTCATTTGTGTAGGTCTTGTATAATTCAAGTTTAAGGCCATCTGGTGCAGTAAGTCTGTTAATGCATACCGGGGCTTCAAAATAAAGCCAGGAACCCGCATTAAGGGCTGTATCAAGGCCGTAAGTAATATGAGCTGCAGGTTTACCTCTGCGGAGGTCTGCATTGTCTTCTATGTCATCATGAATAAGACTTGCTGTGTGTACGAACTCTACAAGCGGAGTGATGGAATAAGTCTGCTCTTCTGAAAGGGCAGGGGCTCCGCTTTTCTGAGCTGCCATTTTGTAGCAAAGCATCATCAAAAGAGGGCGCCAACGCTTTCCACCAAGGCTGATGAGCGCGTGGTTAGGTTCTATGAGTTTATCTATGTATTCTGTAGAAGCCCCTTCCGGAAGATTCCCGAAAGAAGAGAAGGTCCAGTCGCCTGTGGCAGAGGTTTGCGGCAGGGCGGCTTTGAGAGAGGTTTCGATATTATAAAGTATCTGCTTAAATTCATTATTCATATTTTAAAGTATATAGAAGATTTGGAAAAAAGACAAATAAAAGAAATTCACATTAAACACACTATTTGTGCACAATTTATATGCCTTCATCAAGGCACGCTGCGCTCAAGGCCTTGACAAAGGCATTTTCTAGGTTGATAACAGATTATCAACCTAGAATCCACAATTTATCCACATTTTAACAACCGTACTGTGTCAAAATGACTTGTCAATAGGGTTTTGAAAAAAAAATACGAAAATTTACGAAAATTCTTGAAAAGTTATGTAATTCTATATAATACAAAGAATTAGAATACGTGCTAATATCATACTTTATTTTTTAATTTATTATTTAATTAAATTATGCAAAATTTTAGTTTGATGATAGGACTAAATTCGTAAGTTATCCACACTTTATCCACAGTCAATGTTTCACGAAATTTTGTGAAACTTTCACAAACTGCCTGAAATAAAAAAAAGACCCTCAGCGCACTGAAGGTCTTTTGTGAGCATTTTATTCAACTGGCTTAACCGAGCGAAACTTCACCCATTTCATTGATAGCAAGAATTGAGCGGCAGCCTGAACAGCGGAAGCGTCCAGACTTAGTTGCACGGAGCTTTTTATTGCAAACAAGGCAGGAGATTACAAGAGGGAATACAGAAGAACTAGTTGTTGCGCCTCCATTATTAAAGAACGCAATAGCTTCATCAGCAGTACTCTTAATATTGAAGAACTGTGAGAATCCAAGCAACTGAAAAACTTCATAAACTTTTGGCTGAATCTCAAGAAGAATTACATCTCCTCCCTTAGGTTTTACAACCTTGAGGAACACAGTAAAAGAACCGATTCCTGTAGAAGAAACGTAGTTCAATGAAGAACAGTTAAAAATTAAGTTAATAAACCCCGCATCCATTACTTTTTGAATCTGTTTTTGAAAGAAGCTGGAATTATAGGTGTCGATATATCCACTAAGATAGATAAACATACCATGTGGGACACCTTCAGCTTTTCTCAAAGAGATAGTAAGGCTGTCATCTTTGTCGTTGTCAAAACCAGGAATAATTCCATTGTTATTGTCCATATTACATCCTATCTTCTTATTATATCTAAGAAATGCATTATATGTCAAACTTATTATCGGTATAAACGCAATTTTTCTTCATTACTTTTATATAGTAAATTTTCTCAATTTTATGCCGATAATTATAGTGTATAATAGTAGCCTAAACTGAATGTAGGACAAATATGAAGAAAGCATTAAAATTAGCCTTGATTTATCTGGTTATACTGATCCTGGGAACTGTTCTGGGAACCCTTTTGTATTCTCTTTATTTGAATCTGCTTGGATTTATTTCCGGCCGTGATATTACCTTTTTTACCGATACAGAACTCTTTCAGTCTTTATTCTATGTAATGCCATGTATGCTGATTTTCATTATTCCTGTGATCTCTTATTACCGCATAAGACATCCGGGTGGAGTGCTTCAGTTTATTGTATTTATTATTCTTTGTCTTATTACCTGGGTAGTTTTAATGCCTGCTACCTTAAAGCTTAGAGATTTCTGTAATAAAAAGTTTAACTTCCAGATCGAAAGGGAAGCTCTTTCTCCAAATTATTTCCGTAAAGTGGATGATAAGGTTTATTATTTTACAAGAGAGTTTGAAAGTTCGGGAGCGGGCTCAGTTGCAGAAGCTCCGGCTATTATAATTGATACTTCTGAATATGGTGAAGTTGATTACAGAGTGATTGGTGATTACCCTGGATTTGCATTGAACAAAAAAGCTCTTCCATATAGAGAGGTTCAGCTTAAAAATATCTTTGGTGCAGATGAAAATCAGATTCCAATTGACTTTAAGCTTTTGATTACAAAAATCAACAGTGAATATACACCAGATTTAAGACAGCTTTTGCTTCTATTTTCTTTTGTTCTTGTTATGTGTTCGATATATGGAATTACCGGTTTCTTTGACTGGCGCCTTTTAAATGCAGTTATTCTGTTTATTACCGTTGCATTAATTTTGTGCGTTAATTCTTTATATTACGCTCCTCAGTTTGACATCCTAAAGTCTCGTATTATGTCTAACGGATTTTTCAGAGGCTTTGGTGGAATTGTAAGTGAACCGATTCTGTTCTTAATCAATTGCTTCTTTGCACTTGTTTTTATAATTACTGGAATTGTTAAATTCGCAGTTCGTCAGCATGCTAAAAAGGCTAGATAGGGAAGGGTGGCTATGAAAAAAATATTTGGAATACTTTCAATCTTCATAGGAATTGGCCTTATTGTAAGCTTTGTGATGGGCTTTTTGAGCGATGTTCCTTCTACAGTTCCACAGTCTTCAATTGTTGTTTATAAGATTATGACAAGTCTCCAGAATTTTGGAAGATATATTCCTGGAGTTGCTATTACCGGTTTTGTTGTAAGCTGTTCTGTTCATTTTGGCCGCAATTCAGAAGGAAGTACAGAGCGATTCTCAAAAGCAATGATGGACCGCTTTAAGGTAGTAATGATTGTTTCTATATCAGTTGCCTTCTTACTTACAATCTGTACAGAAGTGCTGGTTCTTGTTACTGCAAATAAAAAGGCTTCTATTATTAACAGACCAAAAATCGTAAATGATTATATCAATGTAGGAAATAAGCTTTTTGATAACGGCTACTATGAGCGTGCCATGAATTATGCAGACGCTGCTCTTAAGCTGAGTCCGAACGAAAAGAATGCTCTTAATTTACGTGACCGTGCAGATGTTGAAATTAACCGTGCCAGAACTTCGAATATTCGTTTTAAGCTTTATGAGTCTGTAGAAGAGGCGGAGAAGGTTGACCGCGTAGTAATTGATGCAGAGCAGATTAATGAAGTTTACAAATTGTATGAAAAAGCTCAGACAGCATATGATAAAAAAGAATGGTTTAATGCGCATTATTATTCTGAACTTGGAATTAAGCTTGCTACTTCTAAAGATCCAAATCTTGAAGAATTAAAGAAGCTTTCAACTGCTGCCTGGAACAATCTTACTGAATATCATAATCTTGCAAAAACTGAAGGTCAGCTTTTGTTTGAAAAGAAATATCAGGGCTATCTTGCACTGGTACAGAAGGATGACCTTAAGGCTTATTATATTTTCCGCGAGCTTTATCAGTCTTCACGTGAAATGCAGTCTGACCCGGATGTTGTGTTCTATCTTCAGATTGCAGAAAACAGAATTAATGAACGAAGCTTCTTTGTTGATGAGACTTTTGAGCTTAAAAGCTTTGAGAGTGCAAATGACGTATATTTTGCCTATGAATATGCGGATGGCTCACAGGACGTTATTTACTTTAAGGGTATGACAACTGTGGCTTCTACAGGAAACTCAATTCAGTATCTGCGTGCGCTCACAATTGTTTCTGTTACACGTACAGGTGAGATTTTCAGAACAATGACTGTTCCTTATGCAAAGGTTCTGCCGGTTTCTGTAAAAACTCTTACACCTACAACTAAGGCTCTTATGGGAATTGATGACAGTATTGACTGCGTTCCTTATATTATGCTTAAGTCTGTTGGCCGCGATTCTCCAGAGATTCATAATGAACCGCTTTATACTTATCAGAATGGTGAGATTGCAACTACACCTGAATATCTGCTGCTTTCAATTCCTTATGATAATTTCCTTCTTCTGGAAAAATCAACAGCAACTCCAGAATCTATGTCTCTGCCGTCTTTGATACGTCTTGTTCATATGGCAGAAAAATACGGCTTCTGTCCTGAAGTGTACGGTCAGGCTATGATGAACAGAATATTCTATCCTCTGTGGATTCTTATTCTCTTTATTCTGCTTGCAGGCTTTGGCTGGAATAACAGAATTGATGCAAATCAGTATTTTAAGTTCTCATGGGCCTTTGCCTTTATTCCGTTTATCTTTGTTTCGCTGCTTTCTTACAATATGATAATGTTCCTCTTCCGTCTCATAAATTACGTTCTGCTTGGAGGCTTAGGCATTTCGGGCGGTATGATAACGGGACTGGTTCTCTACGTTATAGTATTGATTTGTTCGTCAGTATTCTTTGTTTCAAGACATTCGAGAATTTAGTTTTTTATAATTTCTATTTGAAGCCCGGTCTTTTTATATTCTCTTAACAAATTGCGCTGCGCGTGAAAGCGGCGCAATATTTGTTTATACGAAAGATGGTCGCGGTTTCGGGCACGGCGAAGTCTTGTAAAAAATGGAGCTGTTACAAAGAGGATTTTTTCACAGCGGGCAAGAAGCTCCGGTGTTTTATAAAGCACGGTTGCATTTATGATTGTTTTTTTATGTTCACTGATAAAGTCTTCAATCTGCTTTGTGATAATTGGGTACACAATTGATTCCTGAATCTTCAAAAGCTCAGGGATTGCAAACAGAAGCTTACCGAGCGCACGGCGGTCGATTGTGCCGTCGGTACGAGTAAGCTTGAGATTCTGCTGTTCGGCATAAGGAATAAAGGTATCGAGAATGCGGTCTTTTGCAATTTCGATGGCACTGTGTACGAGAATGTCTGCGTCTACGGCAGCCCAGCCTTCGCTCTGGAGTTTTGCACAGATATAGTTCTTGCCGGCGGCCATTGGGCCTACGACGGCGATCACCTGAGTTTCTGCTTTATTGTCTGCCGGAGCGGCTTTGCTGCCTCTATCAAACATTAGTGGAATTCTCCCCAGTTTTTGCCATATTCAATACTAACGCGCAGCGGAACGTTGAGTTTTACTGCGTTTTCCATCTTATCTTTTATGAGTGCGATTGTTGCGTCGATTGTTGTCTGGTCGTCCGGGCATTCAAAAATCAGTTCATCGTGAACCTGAAGAAGGAGCTTTGCCGGTGAGCCGGATTCTTCGAGGGCGGCAGAGACGTTGAGCATTGCCTTTTTTACAATGTCTGCGGCTGAGCCCTGAACCGGAGTATTAACGGCGATGCGTTCTGCTGCTGATTTTTCTACCTTATTTCGGCTGTTGATTGCGAGAATAGGGCGGCGGCGGCCGAAGATAGTTTCTACGTAGCCTGTCTGTTCTGCTTTCTGGATTGTTTCTTTGATAAAGGAATCTACGCTGCTGTACTGGGCAAAGTAGTTTTCAATAAACTGGCTTGCCTGTGTACGGCTGATTCCAAGGTCGCGGGCAAGGCGGAAGGCGGACATTCCGTAGATTACACCAAAGTTGATTGTTTTTGCGGTGCGGCGCATATCCGGGGTGACTTCGTCTGGAGTAACTCCGTAGATAAGGGCTGCGGTGGATTTGTGGACGTCTGTTCCTTCGATGAAGGATTTACACATATTTGCATCGTTTGAAAGATGAGCAAGAACTACAAGTTCAATCTGAGCGTAGTCGGCAGAGATGAGAACTTTGCCGTCCGGAGCGGTGAAGGCTGAACGGATGCGGCGGCCGGCTTCATTGCGTACCGGAATATTCTGAAGGTTTGGTTCGCGGCAAGAGAGGCGGCCGGTGGCGGTTCCTGTCTGTACGAAATCTGTGTGTATGCGGCCCTGATTATCTGTAAGCTTTGGCAGAGTTTCAACATAGGTTGATTTGAGCTTTGCCATCTCGCGGTAGTCGAGAATCATGCGAGGAACAGGATCTTCAAAGGCGAGTTCTTCGAGAACTGATGTGTCGGTTGAGTAGCCGGTTTTTGTTTTCTTTCCGGCTTTAAGACCTCGTTCTTCAAAGAGAACTGTCTGAAGCTGTTTTGGAGAAGCAATATTAAACTCGTGTCCAACTTCCTTATAGATTGCCTGCTCTGCGGCTGCGATTCCTTCTGTGAGTTCTTTGTTGTAGGCATGGAGGGTAGCGGTGTCCAGATGGATTCCGGTGAGCTCCATGCGGGTGAGAACGGGGAGGATAGACATTTCGAGAGAGAAGAGGTTTGTAAGGTGATTACGGTGGTTGAGCTTGTCGAAACTACCGTTAGCCGCGGTCATTTCGACAGGCTCAATGACCGTATTTTCCTGCTTCTTATACAACTTCAACGTGAAGTCGGCGTCTTCGGCGGCGTATGGTGCGGCTTTTTCGAGTGGGACGTCGGCAAAGGTCTGGCCTTTTGAGACGATCTCGGAGAACTCGATTCCTTTGAGACCGAGTACTGTTTCTCCGAGGAACTCGAGGGAGTAGCCGTTTTTGCCAAGGCGTTCAGGATTCTGAAGCCAGGCGTATATCATTGTGTCGTGAAGTTTTGCCTTTAAGATTTTATTGATGATAGTGTCTGCATCCTTGAAGCCTGCTTTTCTGATGTTTGTGGCAAGCACCTTGAGGTCGAACTTTGCGTTGTGCATTGCGATGGTGAGGTCTGCGTCAAAGAGGCGGAGAAGCTGTGTGAGGGCGTCTTTGAGTGAAACTCCTACAGTTTCTGAGAAGAGGTCGCCATCGTCACGGGCGATTGGTATGTATACGGCTTTTCCTTCTTCGTAGCAGAGGGAGAAGCCGAGGATGTTTGCGGTTATTGTGTCCAGGCCGTCGGTTTCGCTGTCGTAGGCTACTGACTTTGATTTTAGAGCGGAGTCTATGAATTTCGTGAGGTCCGCGAGTGTGGTGATGGCCTTGTAAGATGAGGTGTCATTTTGGGTGATTGAATGAATAATCGAGCTCTCTGATGAAGGACAATCAGGCATAGCCTGATTGTGCGCATTTTGGTGGTCAAGCCTAAAACAACCCGCTGCCGCAGCTTGTTTTTTAACGGCTTCCCCATTAGAGCGGGGGAAGACTTCCCCTTCCATCTTTTGACCATTTTCAACTCCAAGCGCAGCGTAACTTTTGGCTACGGCTGGAACACCGAAACTCATGAGGAGGTCGGCGGCGGCGTGGTAGTTGAAGGTGTACTTGTCGGAATTAATGGCGGCGTCGATGTCAGGGCACGGAACGGTGTCGCAGAGGCGGACGAGGTCGCGGCTGAAGTAGGCGTCCTTTTTACCGTCGGCGAGCTTTTTCTGCATTGCGCCTTTGATTTCGTCGATGTGGGCGTAGATGCCGTCGAGGTCACCGTAATCGCCCAGGAGCTTGGAAGCGGTTTTTACGCCGACTCCGTGAACGCCAGGAATATTGTCGGCGGTATCTCCGTAAAGGGAAAGCAGGTCGAGGAGCTGAGGAGGCTTAACACCCCATTCGGCTTCAACGCCTTCTATGCCGGTAACCTTCCAGGTATTTGCGCCTGATTCTGGCTTCATAATCTGAGTGGTTTCGTCTACGAGCTGCATGAGGTCCTTGTCACCGCTGAGGATGCGGCAGGTGCGGCCTGTTTCGCGGCACTTGCGGGCTACTGTTGCAATAATGTCGTCTGCTTCGTAGCCGTCGCACTGAAGAACCGGGATTCCGAGGGCTTTGAGGGTGTCGCAGATCCACGGAATCTGAGCGTGAAGATCTTCCGGAGTTTTTGGACGAGTTGCCTTGTACTGGTCGTACATTTCGTGACGGAAGGTTTTTGTTTTGCTGTCCATGGCTGCAACTATGTAGCCTGGCTTGTAATGTTCAAGGATAAAATGAAAGTTTCTGAAAAAGCCGAAGAGGGCCGAAACGTTTTCGCCGCGCGGGTTTGTGAGCGGACGGTTTATAAATGCAAAATAGCTGCGGAAAATAAGGCCGTAGCTGTCCAAAATGTATACAGTTTTCTCATTAAATTCGTTTGTTGACATGAGAATATTTTAGACGAAATGCAGGGCGCGTGCAAGTTCGGAAGGAAGGTAATTGTATATTTGGAATAAAAAATCTGACGGGCGGAGCGGGCGATGGGTGCGGACTGCCTCTTGACGTCTTTGCAGACTTGCATGAAAAGAATTCGAGGATTTTCGCTTGCGAAAACCGCAGAATTCTTACCCAAAAACGGAAAGCGAGCATGTTCGTACCCAGCGCCAGCGGGAGCCCGTCAGATTTTTTTATGAGCCGGTATTTTTACAATTACCTTATTTACGGCACCTGTTAAGCGCATCAGTAATATTGTCAAAAATATTCTCACGTCCAAGAGTATCTGCCATGCCTGTTTTCTCAAGCAAGAGATAAGGCTGTGTGTGAATACCGCTGATTACAATTGTAATTCCCTTGCGGTCACATGCGGCTTTACACTGTTCAAGAGCCTTAATTCCACCGGCATCAAGATAAATTGTGTTTCTCATGCGGAGAACAAGATATTTACAGTCAGACTGTGCGCGCTCTGTTGCAAGCTCGAACTTACGTACTGTACCGAAGAAGAGAGGTCCTTCAATTTCGTAAACGAAAGTCTGTGGCGGAATGTCGAGGTTTTCTGCAGGCTGATCAACCTTGATACCGCCGGTAAGTGTTTCTCTCTGATTCTGAACTTCTGAAAGATCAATCATCTTCTTGATGAAGAAGAAGGCAGCAAAGCCAAGTCCAACTTCAATAGCAACTGTAAGGTCTACGAATACTGTGATAAGGAAGGTAACTGTGAATACACAGATATCTGATTTCTGTCCTTTGAGCAGTGAGCGGATAGCAGGGAAGCCTGCCATGTTCCAGGCAACGTTGATAAGAACTGCTGCAAGGGCTGCCATTGGGATATAAGCGGCATATTTTCCTGCGAACAGAAGAATAATCAAAAGTGTGATTGCGTGGATGATTCCGGCGATTGGTGTGCGTCCGCCATTCTTAATGTTTGTGGCTGTGCGGGCAATAGCACCAGTAGCTGGGATTCCGCCGAAGAGTGGGCTTGCGATGTTTGCAATACCCTGGGCGATAAGCTCAGTGTTTGAATCGTGCTTTGAACCAATCATACCGTCTGCAACTACAGCAGAAAGAAGGGATTCAATTGCGGCGAGAACTGCGATTGAAATTGCTGTAGGGAAGAGTGTTGTGATTGTCTTAAGGCTGAGAGCTGGCAACTGTGGCTTTGGAAGTGTGTTTGGAATTACAAAGTGCTGTGAGCCGTCTGCGAACTTTCCGATTGTGTCTGTGTGAAGGCCTGCTGTTTTTTCAAGGATAATGCTTACAACTGTAGCAAGAATGATTACAACAAAGCTTCCAGGAATCTTTTTAATAAACTTAGACCAGATAAAAATGAAGGCGAGACAAACTGCAGCCATGATTGTTGAATAGAGGTTGAAGCTTGCAGCCGAGCGGATGTAAACGATGATTTTTGGAAGGAAATCACCAGGCATCTTTGAATACTCTTCACCAAGAATCATCATTGGAGTTGAGAAGTCCGGACGGAGTCCGAAGAAGTCTCCGAGCTGTCCGGCAGCGATTGTAACTGCAATACCTGCTGTAAAGCCTGTAACGATTGTGTAAGGAATAAACTTTACCAGACCGCCCATTTTAAAAGCGCCGAGAAGAATCAAAATGATTCCGGCCATAACGGTTGCGGTGGCGAGGCCTGAAAGTCCGTACTGAGCAACTACTCCATAAACGATTACTGCAAATGCACCTGTAGGGCCGCCAATCTGAACGCGGCTTCCGCCAAATGCAGAAATACAAAAACCTGCGATGATTGCGGTAAAAAGTCCCGCCGCAGGATTTACTCCCGAAGCAATGGCAAATGCGATTGCAAGTGGAAGTGCAACAATGCCGACGATTACACCGGCGATGAGGTCGCTCACAAAAGTCTTTGAATTATAAGTCTTGAGCGAATTAAGTAACTCTGGTTTAAACATAGTGAGAAGATTATACCGAGTTTACATGAGTGTGTCATGCTAAAGATTTATTCGTGTGTCTCTTGTAATCACCGTCTTTCGTGCATTTTCGAGGGTGTCGTAATCTGCGTAGATGTAGGTAGAGCCTTCTGTTCTGGTGATAGCTGTGTATGCAATCTGTCTGTTCAAAAGCGGATGGCCTGCCTGTTCTGGTAGAAGAACCAGAATTGCTTTATAACCTGAGCCCTGTGATTTATGAATTGTAATTGCATAGGCAGTTTCAATTGACTCTTTGGGTAACAAGTGAAGAGGGTAGAATATATAGCTTTCTTTCTGGAAGATTCCTTGTTGTGATAACGAACGTTCGTTAGTCATGTTTGGTGACGAATCAGATTTAGTCTTAATTTCTTTTTTGACCATAAGATATTTTAAATCGTTATGTTCAACAACAATGCCTGAGTCACCATTATAAAGACAGAACAGGTTCTGGTTTTTTGTGAGAATTAAAAGCTGGCCTGTAAAGTACTCATCATCAGAAGTAAGCTTTTGTTTATTTAAAATATAACTGCAGACTTCTTTGTTAATTGTCTCTACACCCTGAAGACCTTTTCTTTCTGCACATAAAATGCGTGCTGTACATGCAAGTTCCCAAAGTTCATTGATTTTTTGAATTTCAAAATCTTTTGTCGCTTCATGTGCTTTATGTACAAGCTGAGTAAAGAAAGTGTCGGCCCATGAAGCAATTATTTCATTTAGCTGATCTTCGCGTAAAGCATATTTTTTTTCTGGAATAAATGATGTAACCGGGAACTCTCCTTTTGCGGGAATGGAGAAATTATTCTGTGTTTTCCAGGCCTTCCATTCTGTAAGGTTTGCAAGATTCTTTTCCAGAGGAGTTTCTTCCTGCATTGCATTTTTGAGACGGCCGATATCTGAATTATCATTAAAGCGGCTGGACTGTTTGAGTGCTGCTACACTGCCTTTTTTGTTTGCAAGAAGTTCACCAAGGACTGCACCTGCCTGAACAGAAGGAAGCTGGTCTTTATCCCCCAGAATAAATATTCTGGCTTTTTCCGGAATTGCTTCGAGCAGGGAACAGAAGAGAGAAATGTCAATCATACTTGCTTCATCAATTACAAAAATTGATTTTTCATCAAACTGATTTTCTGCGTTATATCTGAAGCCGTTTGTTGAAGGATTAAAACTGAGAAGACGATGAATTGTTGAAGATTGTGAATTGTTGAGTTTTTCAAAAACTGCATGGGCAATGTCGTGCTCCTGGCCTGCCGGAATTGCATTGAGATTGAGGCGGGAAAGAGTTTCGGAAATACTTTCCTTCATGCGGTCTGCGGCTTTTCCACTTGGGGCTGCAAGATACAAAGAGTAATCCATAATGTCTTTTGTTGAAAAAAGTTCCCACAAAAGATAGCAGACTACGGTGGTCTTTCCAGTTCCAGGACCTCCGGTAATTATGAGGTTTTCGTTCAGACCGCGAAGAATTGCATCTATTTGTTCATCTTTAAGAATCATTGGAGTGTGGCCTTCTGCAGTAGTAAGTTTCGTAAAATATTCACGAATTCTTACCTTTTCTTCTTCAAGAGGCGGAATTGTATTGTGCTGCATTATGAGCTTGATGCGTTTTTCGATAATCAGTTTTGCCTTAAAATATTTAGCGGCAAAAAGCCATCCTTCATCAATTACAAAGGGTTTTGAAAAGCTTGTTGTACTTTCATCATCATAATATTCGATGAGGTTTGGAAGAAGCTGCCGGGAGATTTTTGGAAGACCTTCTTTTATGATTGCTTCAAAATATTTATCATCTTCGTTTTTTTGTTCAAGATGATTTTCTATGAGGAGGAGACCTTCCCATTTTTTCTGCCATTTTTCTGTGAGTTTTACAGCGTCCATTGGAATACAGATATTACCATCATCGAGCTGTGAAAAATAAATGCAGAAAACTGCAAGAGCTTCAAACTCTGCATTTGGCTCGAGCTGGATAAGTACATCCAGAACTTTTTCCCAGACAAGAGAAAGACAGTTCATGTTTTTCAGTTTTTCGCAAAATTCTTTGAGTTTAAGTTTTTCTGTTTCCTTCATGTTCTGTCCCCTTAGTCTGCAATCTGTAAATCTTTAAGGATTTTCTTAAAGGCATTTTCGAGTTCCTGCCAGCTCTTCCAGGTGCGCGCATAGATTCCGCTGCAGGTGCCAGCATTACAGCCGCGTACGTAAGTGTAATAAATACCACCGAAGTGGTTTTCAAAAACTTCAGCTTCTGTTTCATTTTTATAGAAAGAAGCAAGCCATTTTATGAGGCTGTAAGAATATAAAACGCGCTGGATGGAATACCTGTCATCAGAATGGGTTTTGAGAACGGCTCCGTCAGCATACTGCGCTTCTTCAAAAGAGTCACTCTTCCAGTCGAGTATGGAATAGAGCTCTTTTCCGTCGACGTTGCGTTTGAAGACGAGGTCTATAAAACCGTTGCAGTAGTTTTTCAAAATATCGGAGAGGTCGGCGTTCATATTAAACTCTGCTTCGCTTATACGGTCTTCTGGGGCCAGTTCGCTAAGGCTGAAGTAACGGCAGGTTTGTGTGGCGCCGGAAATTTCTGGAAGCTTTGCATTAAGGGTGTTCCACAAAATCGATGAGGTGTATGTGAGCCAGTGGTCTGGATCTTCTGGCGGAATGCTCAAGGTCTGCTTCTCGAAGCAGGCCGTTATGAGACGGTGTATGCTCTCATCATTTTCAGCAGCTGCAAAATCAGCTTTTTCAAAAACTTCATGAAGTGCAATACCAAGTCGTGCTCCCTTAGGATAATTGTATGGAACAGAAATTGTCGGAGTGCTGTGATCCTGTGAATCTGGATTTGCTTTGTATGTAATTGGATTTTCTGTCGCATCAAAACCTGCAAGAGAGACGTGTTGTAAATCAGCTCCTTCTTTATCTGCGCGACCACCGTTTTCAGTCATGCTTTCTGATGTCGAGTTTGCGATGGACTCTGCAGCAGTTTTTTTATGAGAAAGGGAAGAGTAAGAATGCTTGTGAAGAATCAGAGATGGAATTTTGGCTGAAAGACGTTTTGCTTCTGCGAGCTGCTGCTCTTCAGTAAAATCATTTTCTGAAGCTTGCCCCTGTGGCTGTTGTGCCTGAGTGTTCTTTGTTTCTTTGAGAATGAGCTGAACATCATTCTGGAGATCTTCATAATTTTTATTATTGTCTTTCACTTCTCTTACATAAAGAGGGGCCTTGTTATCTTTTTCTTCAAAAAGGGCAAGAATATTATTTCGCAGGAATGCGTAGATACTTGATTTACTTGAGTCTACAGCCGGATCCCAGACATCATAAAGCGGAAGCATGAGAATGGAAGAAGCTCTTGTGTATGCTACATAATAAATTCTTTCGCGTTCATAATCTTCTTCGACGGTTGTCTGCTGTTTTCCATAAGGTGAAAAACTCAGCTTTGTGTTGCACTGTGCATCATGATAAAGATAAGTGTGCGCTACATTTGGATTTCTGGCTTTTAGGCCGGCCGGTACAATAACAACCGGGAATTCCAGTCCCTTTGAAGCGTGTATTGTCATGAGCTGAACACAGTCAAAATCAGTTGCTTTTTCAACAATGTTTCCATCATCAATTGAAGAATCAGAATCAGTTGATAGGCGTAAAAGATGTTTGCTTACATCTTCGAGTGAGCTGTCAGTTTTGTACAGATAGTCTACAGCATAATTTCCAATTTGGCGGATTTTTGCGAGTGACTGCATTTTATCGAGTTTAGAAAGCCTGTTTTCTATCATTGTATCAGCAAAAATCTTTTCCAAAAGTTTTGCCCATTTTCTCTGTTGTGCTAACTGCTGCCACTGAATTATCAGCTGTCTTTCTGGAGAAGCCGGATTATCATATTTTTCATCCTGAATATTTTCTATCGGGATTCCAAAGAAATCTGTGAACAGCGCTTCGCTTAAAATTGTACGATTATGGCCTGTAAAATCTTTTGCGGTAATTGCATTAAAAAGAGAAATCCAGTTTGTACATTCTTTTCCATAGAAGAGATTTGCATCCTTGTAGCGAAGAAACGGAATACCGGCTTTTTTGAGGGAGCGTTCTGTTTCTGTAAACTCAGAAGATGAGCGTACAAGAATGGCAAAGTCACGGAAGCTTACATTTCGTAAACCGTCTTTGCCATTTACTTGAAGTTTTGTTTTTCCATCTACCCATGTACAACAGTCTACAATTGTCTGTGCTGTGAGTTTTGCAAAATCTTTTTCGGTAATATTTTTATCTTCATTGCCTGCTATCCAGAATGGATTAACTTCTTTACCTGAATATTGTGCAGGTGCCTTCTTACCATTAATATCGGAAGGTGAAAAAGTAATTCCCGCTTCCGGAGAAAAAAAGTTCCTGAACAGGATATTACATCCCTGTACAATTTTATTTGTTGAGCGATAGTTTTTTGAAAGCTTACAGGCAAGACCATTTTGTTCTGCAATAGAAGAGATGGCTTTGTTATAAACATTGACATCAGCACCCTGAAATGCATAAATAGACTGCTTTGGATCACCTACAACAATAAGAGTGTGTTCTGTGTCTTCCAGAAAAACGGTTTTAAAAATGTCCCATTGTTTCTGGTTGGTGTCCTGAAACTCATCTATAATTGCGAACTCATATTTTTTCTGAAGCTGCTTTTTCAACTCACAGGCTGGATTACAAACTGCTTCGCGTACACTACGGAGCATATCGTCGTAGCTCTGAGCTTTGTTGTTTTCTTTTTCCTGCTGCCAGGCAATGTAGAGTTTTTTGAGTTGAATGAGATAAAACTTTGCTTTATTGAATTCTGCTAATTTGTCGTAATGAGCTTTGGTTCCTTTACCAGACAGAACACTTACGAATTCAGTTTTAATTGAATCATAATCAGTTTCTGAAAGTTCAAGAAGATTATCAATTTGAGCAAAAGTATAAATCTGAGACGGGCGGTTTTTCTTTTCTTCGGTTTTAATATAGATATCATCAAGCGATACAATATCTTTTATTTCATGATTATTGTTATCAAGATAATATTTTGAAATTGCATGTTTGAAATCTTTTTTAATTGCATTTATAAATGAGGATTGTTTTTCTGCACTTTCAAATAGATTTTTGAATTGTGAATCAGTGATTAAAACATCACGAATCCAGCGATCTATAAAATCGTCAATTGCAGTATCTTCAACCAGAGTAAGATTTGCACATTGATTTGCTGTAAATGAAAATTCTGAAAGGGTTTTCTGACAGAACGAGTGAATTGTGAAAATCGGTGCATTGTCTACGTCTTTTTCGGGACAGGCTTTTCTGATTCTGTCGCGAAGTTCACCTGCGGCTTTTTCGGTATAAGTTACAACCAGTATCTTTTCAAGTTCAAAATCTTCTTTAACAAGCTTTTGGATAATTCCTGTGATTGTATAAGTTTTACCTGTTCCTGCTGAAGCTTGAATAAACATTGAATGTTTTAATTCAGAGCGGTCTTTTATTTCAGAAAACTTATTCAAATCAAATTCTGTAAGTGTCATATTTTATTCTCCCGCTCCGTCAAAAATTTTCAGATATTTTATCAGCTGTTTTTGATGCATCTTTGCTTTACTCCATTCTGCATCAAAGGTCTCGTCGGTGTAGCCAAGATCTGAATCTAAATCAAATAGTTTCTTCTTTGAAAAATAAGTCCACTCAGTATGACCATAATCGCTCTGCAGTTTATCTTTAAATTGATTAAAAGAAAAAATAAATTGTTTTTTATAAACACCTTTGAACTCTTCCTGAATTAAGGAAAGTGGTACAGATTTTTTATATTGATCTATAAACATGGCTTTATATATTTCATTTAAAATAGATCTTGCGTCTGCTGGTGTTGCCTTAAAGTTTTCCGGCTCTGGAATGGAAGCTGTGCCCTGAGTAAAAACTAGAACATGTAAATTTACATCATATACATTTTTATCATTGTCCGGCTGTGCTGCCAGCAGAAGAAGTGAAGTTATATAACCTGAAATAACATTATTTGAACCTGAAAGTTCAAGAGTATTTATGATTTTTGTATCAGTATAATTTTTATCATACCAGGCAAGTTCACCGGAGATATACCAGTCTTTTTGAGTGATACCCGAAAATTGTGGTATATGATGCATTTTATTTTCGTTAAAAATCAAGCTGCCGGCAAATGGACATTCAGTTGTTATTTTTTCAAGAATGGTTTTAGCATTTTCGAAAACAGTTTCAACCGCAGCTGTTCCAAAATAACTGTCTGGAAGAGAATTGAGAATACTTAAAGTTAAAGAAATCTTTTCAGGAGTAATATCATTTTTACCCTGTAATTGAGAAATAATATAATCTTTTCGGATTTCTGAATTTACTTTGTTGTTTAAAAACAGCGGTTCGAATTCCAGTTGTTCCTTTTCTTCATCATCATAATTATTTGTAAGTTTTTGATAAACATAAAATATAAAAGGTTCATTCAAAAACTTTTTCATCTGACTGATTGTGATTCGGTCGGGGAGTGTTGCTGCTTCCTGTGGAGCATCTGTCTGAGTTTGTGATGATAAAGAATCCTGTGAATCTTTACTGTACTGAAGCGCAATAAAGTTGTGCTTATTTCGGTACTCGCGTTGTGTATACAGCTCGTTCCATGGGCGGTCTTCATCAATCTTTATGCTGTTTTCTGTAAAGCTTGAATCGTAAACAGTTTTGAAAAGATCTTCGAGTACAGAGCTTTTAAAATATTCTTCGTCTTTCTGAAGATTTTTATTTACATAACTGAAAAAAAGTCCTTCGCCGGCGGCCATAAGCTGGCAGAGAAAAGCGTTTTTGTTTCTGTCTGGAATTGATTCGTCTCCTGCCAGACGTTTATCTTTGTCGCCCCGAAGATCAAGCTCATTTTCGTTATCAACTCCGGGGAAAGCCTTTGAGTCAAGGCCTAAAAAGAAAACATACTTTGCAGAAAGAATACGGTTTGATTCAAAATTTGCAAATGTGATTCCCTGTGTAAGAATATTAGCGCTGTGAAGAGTTACGGCTGCAGAACGATCAAAAAGCGCATTTGCAAAACAATCTGTAAAAACGTCTGGAGAAGCAGTGAGCCGCTGACGTTCAATCTCTTCTACAACGTTCTGAAAAACAAGACTTTCGTTATAAAGATTTTCAGGTATGTTGTCGTCAAGTAAAAGCCAGCTCTTCAAAAGTTCTTCCAGCCGGTTTATATCTGAAATATCAAGTTTTTCTTTTTGTGAATAAGATTCCCATTCAACAAGTTCATCAATGATCTGAATAAATTTATAGAGAGAATTATTATCCGCTGTGGTCATTGTTTCAAATGGTAAAAACTTACGCTCGTTAGTTTCTACGAGGTCTGAAGTCAGCCGGGCAAGTAACAGTCTGTTTTTTGCTTTCTGCCATTCTTCATGTCCATTGCGGTCACGATAGATATTTAACTTAGAAGACCAGTCGGCCCAGTTTGAAACATCCTCATCTGAAAAGTCACGAACACTCTGTACAAGATAATTATGAAGAAGTGAAAAAACATCTGAACGGCTAAGGTAACGCTTTTTGAGAATTCCAAAAAGAATGTTGAGTGCCTCAGCCGTTAATGAGCGTTCTCCGGAATAATCTGCAATTGTATATGGAATATAGGGGAAGTTTGAATCTGCTGAAAATAAATCATTCTGATCAAAGACTTGTTCAATTGCTGTTCTGTAATCCTGGATTTTTGGAGCAACAACCAGAATATCTCCAAGCTGTGTATTATCATTCTTTGAAAGAAGCTTACAAATGTTTGAATGCACAACTTCTATTTCACGGAGACGGGTAGGGGCACCGGTGAGTGTGAGCGAAGTGTCTGCAGCGTTATAAGCTTCGGCTGCAATCTCATTGTCTTGTACAATTGACTTTTGTATACGTTGAAGCAGAGAATCAGTTTTATTAAAAACTTGATCTTCGGAAATTGCTTTTGCAGAACAGTTTGTACTCCATAGAGCTAACTGTTCCCTTCCAAAATCTCCCCATTTTGAAAGTAACTGATTTGCAGGTTTTTCTGGAATCTCTGTAAACTGAAGGAAAACTTCAAGGGAATAATCCTTAGAAAAATCTTCAAGAATATTTCGGTAAATCTGACCAAGGCCTGTAAAGCCAAAAATAAAAACCGGAGTTTCTTTGTTCCAGTTAAAGCGGAGTGTGCCGCCGTTCTCTTTTTTATTTAGTTTTACAAGCTGGTAAAGGGTAAGATATTTTTTGTTTTCAATTTCAACACCAGACTCTCCAATTACATCGTCATAAAGTTTTTGCTGCCATGGTGAAAGAGACAAAACTTTTTCTAATGTGTCCGGGCGGGTATCTTCATAATCAAGAAAAAGACTAGCTATGGTCTGTGCAAAATCATAAAGATGATTTGCGTTTATTTTTTCGGGAGATGATTTGTCTCTAAGATAAGTAATTATCTGAGGCTCACCTAAGCTTTCAAAGTAGTATTTTTTATCAGCGGTTTTAGAAGTAAGCTTTGTTATAATAAGGTCGCGAAGAAGTTCAACAGAAAGTTTTTCGGTTTCACAGTTTTCGGGAGTTACAAGATCAAAAAGAAACTGCTGGATTCGCAGTGTTTTGAGGTTCATCAAAATGGAGTTTCCGGCGACCTTTCTTTTAAGCCAGTGAAGCTTGAACCATTGTTCGGTTTTAGGGTCTGGAAAAACAACAGCTGGTGAATTAAATGGAGTTGTCCAGTTCTGCATGATTTTTTCAATCATTGTTTCTGCAAGCTGATTCAAATTCCACGAAGTATAAACACTTTTCATACGAGACCTCTAATATTAATATATCATGTTTTTAATGGCTAGTAAAAAAAATCACATAAGAAGTGAATTTTGTTATAGTCAAAGTTGCAAAGTATTGTATACTTAGTACTATGAATACTAATGGATTTAAGCAGAGAGGTAGCGGCGTTCTTATGCATATTTCATCGCTGCCTGGACCTTATGGAATTGGAACACTTGGAAAAAATGCATACCAGTTTATTGATTTTTTACGGGAAGCAGGTCAGTCGTACTGGCAGATTCTGCCCGTTTGTCCTACCAGCTATGGAGATTCTCCATATCAGAGCTTTTCAACATTTGCAGGAAATCCATATTTTATAGATTTTGAATTGCTTGAAAAAGACGGACTCATTTCTAAATCAGATTATGAAGGAATTGACTGGGGCAGCAACAAGTCTTATGTAGATTATGGTTTGCTTTATGTAAAGCGTCACGAGCTTTTTGCAAAGATTCAGGAATATTTTGAAAAGAATACTCCATCTGATTATAAGGCTTTCTGTAAAAAGAACGCCTGGTGGCTCAACGACTTTGCTCTCTTTATGGCTGTAAAAGATGCTCACAACGGAATTGCTTTCCTGGAATGGGAAGACGATATCCGTATGCGTGAGGAAAAAGCAGTAAAAGAGTGGACTAAAAAATGTGCCCGCCGCATCGAATATTACAAGATGCTTCAGTATCTTTTCTTTAAGCAGTGGAACGACCTTCGCGCTTATGCTGCAAAAAATGACATTAAGATTATTGGTGATATTCCGATTTATGTTGCGGCTGATAGTGCAGACGTATGGACTCATCCGGAAAACTTTAAGCTTAATAAGAAGCGTGTCCCGGTTGAGGTTGCAGGCTGTCCTCCGGATGCGTTTACAGAACTCGGACAGCTCTGGGGTAACCCGGTTTATAACTGGAAGCAGCACAAGGCAGACGGTTACGGCTGGTGGAAGCAGAGACTTAAGGCTAGTCTTGAGATTTATGATATTTTGAGAATTGACCATTTCCGCGGATTTGAATCATTCTATACTATTAAATATGGTATGCCTGATGCAAAACTTGGTGTATGGCGCAAGGGACCAGGAGCAAACCTCTTTAAAGAAGTAAAGAACGAATTCGGCGATGTACCAATTATCGCAGAAGACCTTGGTTTTATGACTGATGAAGTTCGTGCAATGCTTAAGAAGTGTGCATTTCCTGGAATGAAGGTTGTTCAGTTTGGTTTTGATGGAACTGCAGACAATGCATATCTTCCAGATAACTATCCTGAAAACTCAATCGTTTATACAGGAACTCATGATAATGATACAATTCTTGGCTGGACAGAAACAGGTAGCCCGAACGAAGTTGAAAATGCCATGAAGTATCTTAAGGTAGAAGAGAAGGCTGATGTTCGTGAAGCAATGATGAAGGCCGCTCTTAACAGCAAGTCTTTTGTTTGTGTTCTTACAATGCAGGATTTGATTGGTCTTGGTCATGAAGCAAGAATGAACACACCATCTACAGTTGGAGATAACTGGAAATGGCGTGCTACAGAAAAGCAGATTACTAAGAAGATTGCAACCTGGTTGAAGAAAGCTACTGAAGAAGCTGGAAGATAACTGCCAGCTATTGAATAAACACAGCAGTTGTGAGGGACGGAATCGTAAAGGTTCCGTCCTTATTATTTTTAACCTGATTAGTCTGGAACACTGCAGTTTCAGCAAAGCCTTCCGGCAGCTTAATGGTTGCTGCAGCATCTGATACATTGTGAATAACAAAAGCCTGTGAATCTTCATTTTTAATAATCCATGAAGAGAGGGCAGAGTTACCTGTATCGAGAGGAAGGAGTTCAGAATTAGCAGCAAAAGCTTTGCAGCTGTTTCTGAAGTTTATAATTCTTCTATAATAGTTGTAGAGAGAGTCTTTGTTTTTCTTCTGAACATCCAGTCCAATTGTTTTCTTGTTGTAAATGCAGTCTGCATCAGAAGCCCAGCTAGTCATATAAGATGGTTTCTTTTTTGCATCCATCTGTACCCAGAGGAATGGAGTTCTCTTTGTTTCGTCCTTTGTACCACTCATCATACCAAGCTCTTCGCCGTAGTACACAAATGGAATTCCCGGAGTAAGAAGATACATACCAGCTGCAAGCTTCAGTTCTTCTACATTGCCTTTGAGATTTCCTGCAAGGCGTGCCTGATCATGATTTGTAAGGAACGGAGCATCTATAAAATCTGCATTGTATTTTTTATACGCAGCAAAATCATTTTCGATAATATGTGCAAGGTTATTATTGCCGGCACTTTTTGTTTTGATAGAGTTCAGAATATAGTTGTCGCCCAAATCAAAATGGAAAACAGAATCAAGTCCTGCAAGTGCTTGAGCGCGGATGCTTGTTGTATCCCATACTTCTGCAACGCTGTAAGTGCGTGCATTTTTTGATTTAGTGAAGTCGATGATTTCTTTCCAGAATTCAGCAGAAGCCTTGTTTGATTCATCAAAGCCGGCTGGCATTTTTATTTTGTCGTAAATGTGGCCTGCAGCATCAAAACGGAAACCTGTAACACCTTTGTCCATCCAGAAGGCGAGTACGTTTTTAAGTTCTTCGCGAAGTTCAAGACTGTCTAAGTTAAAGTCCGGCATGCCGTCAAAAAACTCTCCTGCATAGTAAGAGTTTCCTACCTTGTTCCAAAGATTGTGTCCCCATACCTTTGTGTTCAGACTGTAACGGGTGTCATTTGCATCAATCCAGTGATACCAGTCTCTGTGCGGATCATCAGGATTTTTAGAAGCAAGGAACCATTTGTTAGTAGATGAAGAATGATTAAAGGTGATGTCGAGCATTACACAAATGCCTTTTGCTTTGCAGGCTGCAAGAAGATTTTCAAAATCCTGCATAGTACCGTACTGCGGGTTTACATCATAATAATCATCAACATCATAACCATGATAGGAAGGAGAAGGGTAGATAGGAAGAAGCCAGAGCCCTTTGATTCCGAGGTCTGAAAGATAGTCCAGATGCTGAGTAATTCCGTTGAAGTCTCCAATGCCGTCTCCGTCGCTGTCTGCAAAGGAGCGTACAAAAAGACTGTAATAAACACCGCTCTGCGGGTCACACAGAGCGGACGAAGAAGAGTTGGTTGCAGCGGTGTCCTTGCTGCAACCTGTGATACCAGCCAGAAAGGCCAGTATCAGGAAAATTGAAAAACTTTTTTTAATATGTGTGTTCATTATTCTTTTCCTCCAGTAGAGGCAAGTGACTGAAGCAGAGATTTTTGTCCGAGTACGAACAAAAATGTAAATGGAATAGCTACAAGAAGAGCTCCTGCGGCAAACATTGTAAAGTGGTCTGCGGCACGTCCATTAATCATTTCATAAAGTCCAACAGCGAGAGTCTTTTTGCTGTCGGTACGCAATACTAGGCGAGGGAAGATGAAGTCCATCCATGGGCCGGTAAAGCTTGTAAGAGCAAGGAAGATAATCTGAGGCTTAGCAGCTGGTACAACAACTTTAATAAAAGCTCCCAGAGGTGTTGCTCCATCAATATAAGCAGCTTCTGCAATATCATGAGGAATTGTGTCAAAGTAGCCTTTCATAAGCCATGAGTTGAAAGGAATACTTCCTGTTGAATAAACAAGTACAAGCCCCCACAAAGTATTCAGAGCATTAAGCTTCCACAGAATTACATAAGTAGCAATCATTCCAATAAAACTTGGGAACATCTGAAGAATAATCATAGATGCCATGATAGGTTTACGGAACGGGAATGTAAAACGGCTGAAAATGTAACCACAAAGACTGCATACAAAAACTGTAATGAACATGTTTGAAGTTGCAATAATCAGAGTGTTTAAGTACCAGTGGAAGTAGTTTGATTCCTTGAACAATCGCTGATACTGATAAATTGAAAACTTATGCTTGAACGGTACAATGCTTGTAGAAGCAAGAGAGTTAGAGTCAGAGAACGAAGCACTGATTGTAAAAGCAAGAGGATATAAAACCAATAGTACCTGAATTACAAGAATGATTGTAAGCAGAACTACTGAAACAGATATTTTGTTTGTTCTTTCCATTTTTTCTTTCATTATAGTTCACCATCCTTGAATGCTTTTGTGTGAGTAAAGTTGTACAAAGCAAACGGTACAAGCACAATAAATACCAGAATAGAAAGTACAGAAGCAAGCTGATACTGGTTTGGAGTATTCATTGTGAGCTTGTAGATCCATGAAATCAGAAGATCTGTTGAACCTGCCTGTGTTGAAATGGTGAGGTTTTCAGTTCCGAACATGAGGTTTGGACCACCGCTTGTAAGGAAGAAGACTGCACCAAAGTTATTAATGTTTCCTGCGAACTGCATAATCAGTGCAGGCTTGAGCTGATACATTACAAGCGGGAAAGTAATATGAATGAACTGCTGCCAGCGGTTAGCACCATCAATCTGAGCAGCTTCATACTGAGCCTGCGAAATTGCAGTCATAGAACTTGTTGTAAGAATCATACTATATGGGAAACCAATCCAGATGTTTACAAGAACAAGAGTGAGCTTTGCAACATTCGGATTAGAAAGCCATGGAATACCCTGAGTTATAATATGCCAGTACTGAAGAGTTCTGTTGATAGGACCAAAGGTTCCGTTAAGAAGGTTAGCCCATACAAAGAGAGAAAGCATCTGAGGAATGGCATAAGGAAGAATAAAAATTGTGCGGTAGAATTTTGGGAACTGGATGCGCTTGTCGCGGAGAATTACCGCAAACATAAAGCCGGTAAAGAAACAGGTGAAAGTAGAAAGAACAGCCCAGAGGACAGTCCATCCTGCTACACGAGCAAAGGCTTTAGGCCAGTTACCGCCAACGTTCCTTGAGAACATTGTTGTAAAGTTTGAGAATCCAACCCAGTCTACCAGATTCTTTGGTGGAATGTGGTCTGGAGATGAATAGTTGGTAAATGCAATCAACATTGAGAACAGAAGTGGAATCAATGTAAAGATTGAAAGCATAAGTAAAGATGGAGTGATACCAAGAACTGGGAAAGATTTTGTAGCAAGATGATTTCTTACTTCTTTTGCAGTTGGGTATCTTCCGCGTTTCAAAATACGCTCAGCGTCTTTTATACCTGATTTTACCTGTGTGATATAAAGGACAATAAAAATTGCAAGAATTATAATAGTAAAAAGACCTTCAATCAGCATGAAGATTGAGTGGTCAAGTTGTTTTATCGGCGTTCCTTCTGGTTTTGGAGAGCCGAGTGTAATAACACCGTAAAGTGTTGTTGGAATGACAGAGTTGAAAACCGGTGTACAGCACAGAATCATGATGACTTCAAAAATCATCAGAAGAATTCCACGAACATATTGTTTTAAGAAAAGAACCTGACCAAGCCCCATAAAGCAGCATGAAGCTACTTTTGTTTTCTGAGGCAGGTTAGCATCTAATGTGCTTACGCTCTCTGTGTTCGTAATTGTATTTTCCATAAAGAAAGACCTCAAAAAAAAGGTCATTGCAGATTAGCGGAGTATTAACCAAGCTGCAATGACCATGTAGTTTAATTATAATTTAATTAGTTAGCAGCTTCCATTGCGGCAGCAGCAGCGTCAAGATCCTGCTTAACATTGTCGCCGTCCCAGATTCCGCCGTAAGCACTACCCATTGCAGACCAGTATGTACCCATCTGTGGGATTGTTGGCATAGGGAATGCGTAAGCAGCCTGTGAAAGGATTCCGTTAGAAAGTGGATCAGTAATTGTGATGTCCTTTCTTGGTGGGATCTGTGCTGTGAACTCAAATCTCTTTTCGAGGCAAGCCTTAGACATAAGGAACTTAGCGAAGTCCTGAGCTTCTGCCGGGTGTTCAGAGTAAGCACTTACGAAAGCGATACGTACACCAGAGAATGATGTAGCAGGTTTTCCATCGCCGAAGCCTGGAAGAGTTGTAATACCAAAGTTTTTTACAGTCTTGCTGAAGTCTGAAATCTTCCATGGTCCTGTGATGATCATAGGAGCCTTTCCTTCTTCGAATGAAGAGTTACAGAAGTCGTCAGAAAGGTCAGCAGAAGGAACGTCGAGAATCTTCTTTCTCAAATCCTGGAAATACTGAAGTCCCTTGATTGTTGCTGGAGCATTGATTCCATGCTGTGACTTATCAGAACCGTTAGGTCCGAACAAAGATGTGCCGTAAGCGCTCATGAACATGTAAGAGTAGTATGCGTTACCTACACCCCATACGAGAGCGTATTTGTTCTGTGACTTATCGTTCCAAGTTTTAGCGTATTCAACAACTTCGTCCCATGTTTTTGGTGGGTTCTTAATGATGTCCTTGTTGTAGAACAATGCGTATGTTTCAATTGCAAGTGGGTAGCCGTAAAGTTTTCCATCATAAGTACCTGCAACTTTTGCTGCGTCTACGAAATCATTAATGAAAGATGTGTCTTCTACTGGGAGTACATGTCCACCAGCTACAAGAGCTCCAACGTGATCATGAGGTGCAACAAATACATCAGCTCCAACTCCAGCCGGGCCGTCCAGCTCAATCTTTGCACGTGCATCTGGTGAACCAACTGGCTCATAAATGATTTCAATGTTTGGATGGCTCTTCTTATACTCAGCAGCAGCCCATTCCATGAACTGGCGCTCTGGACCATCAGATTCCCACATCTTGAGAGTTACTTTTTTCTCTGAGCAGGAATTAAAAAGAAATACCGAAAGACATGCAAATGCAGCCAATACCTTAACAGATTTTTTCATATTACCTCCAAATATGAGTGGACTCCTTTTTTCCACTCAAAATCCTGTTATAGTTTTATTATATCCTTGATAGATATACTTTCAAAAAAAATTTTTTTAGCGGTACTTTTCTTTTATTTTGATGTGAAAATCGTACTATTTTCACCTTTTTTTCAATTAAAAACCGCTTTGTGCAATCAGAATTCCGTCGGAATCGAGGGTTCTGGTTTGCGCATTAAATCCATTTTTGAACAGAACTTTTGTTCCATCCAGCAAGTTAGAAACTTCTTCCTGCTTGCCTGAGAAGTTTACGATGATGAGAATGTTGTTCTCGCCGTCGTTTTTCTTCAGACAGAGAAGACGATCTTTTCCTTCAATGTGTTCAAAACTCATTTCATATGAACTCATTGCAGTGTTTGTTTTTCTCAAATAAATCAGCTGCTTAATGATGTCCATCTCTTCGTCGCATTTTCCACTTTCAATATCTTTCCATGGCATGCAGCGGCGACAGTCAGGATCTTTTCCACCTTCAAGGAAAACTTCTGTACCGTAATAAATACATGGTGAGCCTGGCATAGCAAACATTACGGCGAGCATCTGAAGAGCTTTATTGCGGCTGCCGGCTTTTGTAACAAGACGCATTGTGTCGTGGCTGTCCATCAGGTTGAACATTACTTTCTGTGTCTGCTGGAAATAATCTGTGAGACAGCGGTTTACGTCCTGTTCAAAGCTGTGGCTTGTGCGTTCTTTGTCCAGAGCAAAATTGTAAATTGCATTCTGAAGAGGGTAGTTCATGATTGCGTCAAATTCGTTTCCGCGAAGCCATGGAATTGAGTTGTGCCAGATTTCACCGATGATATAAAAATCATTCTTAAGACCGCGCATACGGGTCTGAAGTTCACGGCAGAAGTCATGGCAAACTTCATTTGCAACGTCCAGACGGAGTGCATCAATGTCATATTCTTTTACCCAGAACTCGCAGGCATCAATCAGATATTTGCGAACTTCCGGATTATTTGTGTTGAACTTTGGCATGTAATCGCAGTAAGCAAAGGCAAAAAACTTACCTTCGTCTGCGTTATGGCCTGGCTTTCCAGGGAAACTCCAGTCATTTACCATATACCAGTCGGCATATTTTGAGTTCTGGCGGTTTTTAAGTACATCCTGCCAGGCAAAAAACTCCCAGCCCGAATGATTGAAAACACCGTCCAGCATAATTCTGATACCGTATTTATGTGCTTCGGCAACAAGCTTTTTCATATCTTCTTTTGTACCAAAGTCCGGGTCGATATCAAAATAATCAGTTGTGTCATATTTATGCTGAGTTGTAGAGCAGTTAACCGGATTAAGGTAAATACCAGTAATTCCAAGGTCTGCAAGATAACTCATTTTTTCTGTGATGCCGCCAAGATTTCCGCCAAACTTCTGTTCGTTAGTTACAACAGTGTCTCTGTCTGGCCATGGAGAAAGTCCTTCCTTTTTATCAGCAATAGGACCTTTTCTGAAACGGCTTGGGAAAATCTGATACCATACAGTATTCTCTGCCCATTTAGGAGGATTACAGATATCATTCTGATTCATCCATGGGAAAATGAAAGGGTAGTATTCATCTTCGGCGCGGTGAAAATCCTCTTCACAAACAAGTCCGCTTTCACCGTAGATATAAGAATCATCTCCTGCTTTAATATTGAAAAAATATTTACAGCGTTTGAATTTTGGCTGGAGCTTGATTGTCCACCACAAATGATTCTGGAGCTCTTTTTTCTCTGTGACTTCGACCGAGGTATACTGCCAGGTATAGTTAGAAGCGTTGTTAGAAAGCCCCCAGTCAAAAGGGTCTCCCCAAAGAAGAAAAACCTTTTCAACTTCCTTACCTGTGCGAAGATTAATTATCAGGTTATCCTTATCAAGTGGATAACAATAGTTGTCAAAAGCATGATGTTCAATTGCATTTAAATGTATCATGATTCGAATATAATATTGCTTTATTACGTTTTGTAGTGTTATAATTTCCTAAAAATATGACAAAAGTTACTTTTTTAGGGAGATTTGAATAGATATGATTAATGCAAAAAAGCAGGAATCGAGACCGAGAGGTTCTGTTTCTTATCCGATGGAATATTACAGAATAGACACTTCCGAGCCAAATTATGATCTTCCTTATCATTGGCATATTGAGTTTGAGTTTATTCATATTCTGCGCGGGGAGTACACTTTGTTTGCCGGCACAAGAGAATATGTTTTGAAGGCCGGAGATTTCTTTTTGATGTCCAGTGGTATTCTCCATGGAGACAGTGAACGGTTCCGCGGTAAGTGTATTTACGAATCACTCGTTTTTGATCCGAACATCATGATGATTAATAATTACGCCACAGTTCCTTTTTTAGAGCGGCTGATTGAAGGCGAAAATTATTTTTCTATTTTACAGTGCACAGACGAAACTGATTTTTCAAAGAGACTTTTAGAATTGTTTAAAACCGTAAAGGCTAAGAACGAAGGTTATGCCTACGAAACAATCAGTCTTTTGTTCCAGCTGTTCGGCTTTATTGATCTTCATAAAATGTATGAACGTAATGAGCATTACATGAAGGAGAACGGAAAACTTATCTGGCTCAAGTGTGTAATGAATCTGATTAAGCAGAAGTACGGAGAATCTATAAGCCTTGCACAGATGGCAGACAGTGCTGGTTTTTCTCCAAAATATTTCTGCCGTGTTTTCCATGAAGTAACACATTACACTCCAATGGAATATCTTAATCAATATAGAATAAACCGTGCTGCAGAAATGCTTTTGGGTACAGATGAATCTATAGAAGATATTGCATATGACTGTGGTTTTAATGACATCAGTTATTTTATAAAATTATTCAAAAGATATAAAAATAAAACTCCGTTGAAGTACAGGGCAGAAGGACAGGAAGAGACTGCCCCGGTTCAGATGGACAAAAAAAGTGAGCATGAAAATGAGAAGACTGAATAAAAAAATTTTGCTGATTATTATTGTGGCTGCGTTGTGCGCCGGCGGATATTTTGCATGGGATTATTTTGGAAACAAAGAAGAAAAGATTTCTTATGTTGATTTCTGGCAGTGTGTTGAAGCAGGCGAAGTTTCGTCTGTAAAGATTGAAGGCGAGACTCTTCATTTTACGGTAAAGTCCAGCCCGGTAAAATTTAAAACACAAAATCCTAATTCACCTGTTTTGCAGGAAGAATTGATGAAGCGCGCAATTGAGGTTTCAATTGCAAAAGACGGTACAGAAATTCTTTCTTTGATTTTTGATTTGATTTTCTATCTCTTTTTCTTTGGAGTGATTTTTATTGCTTTCAGAAAATTCATTTCTCCGAACACGTTCAAAGTTGTTCATAAAACCGGCGTAAAGTTTGATGATGTTGTTGGAATGGACAAGCTTAAGCGCGATATGGTGCAGGTAATGGAGATTATGAAAAAGCCTGCTGAGTATGCAAAGAAGGGACTTCGCATGCCAAAGGGCATTCTTCTTGAAGGCGATCCTGGAAACGGAAAAACTCTTTTTGCAAAAGCGCTGGCAGGGGAGTCTAAGATAAACTTTATTCCTGCCAAGGCAACTGATTTTGAAAGTATGTTTATGGCCATTGGTCCTTTGAAAGTAAAGCTTCTTTTTAAGAAGGCAAGACGACGCGCTCCTTGTATTGTATTTATTGATGAGTTTGATGGAATCGGTACAATCAGAAATTACAGTGGTTCTGCAATTGAAACTGAGAACACCAGAATTGTAACTGCGCTGCTTAATGAGCTGGACGGCTTTGAAGCGAGCAATGGAGTTCTTGTGATTGCGGCAACCAACAGCATTAAGGCTCTGGACCCGGCTTTGATTCGTCCGGGCCGTTTTGATGCAAAGCTTACAGTGCCATATCCAGATGAAGATGCACGCCGCCAGCTTGTAGAAATGTACACAAGAGGAAAATCACCAGCCGCAGAATGCAGTCCCGAAGCGCTGGCCCGCCTTTTCAACGGCTATTCCTGCGCAATGATCGAAAGTATTCTTAATAACGCAGCCCTCCGGGCAGGTCAGGACGGCCGCCCGGAATTCACGCTGGCAGATGTAAAAGCCGCCACCGAGGAAGCCTAAGCCGCCGGCGCGGCCGCTAAGCCTAAAAGTCCACAACCTTCACCGACTTAACGATGAGGCTGCGGCCATTTATAATGATTTCACCTGTTTCTTCAAGGACTTGAGCAAGCTTTTCATCAATAGTCAGAGAAACTGTGCCTGAGTTTTTTATTTCAATACACCAGCCGTCTTTAAGAGTTCCGCCTTTTATTTTGACATTCTTCTGCTGAACAAGATCACACCATTTCAGGTCCGGATCATTATAACCAATCTGCATTATCGCATCAGAGCCGGTTGTTTCAATTTCGAATTCAAGTTTATACTTTGGAGGAGTTGAACGCACCAGAACGCTCGAATCAATACCAAAGCCATCATCAAAATCCTTTTCTACAACAGGCTCAGAAATAAGATTTTTTCCGACGATGCTCTCAATTTTTATAGTATTCTTTTTTACAAAATCATCACTTAAAGGATATTCCTTTCCTTCGCAGCCATAAATCAGAGTATCAACATATTCATCTTCATACCATTTCAAATCCTGATATGATAAATAACCAAAACAATTCCACTTGCAGGTGTAATCAGCGTCATTAATCATAGTTACGTTGCAGGAACGGCCAGGCTTTTTTGCTTCTTCAAAAAATACTTTAAGACAGTCTATGCGTTCCATAACCGGAATTGAACGGTCATGCAAACCTTCAGACATATAAACCGGAATATGCTTAGAAAAATACAGCTTGTCATAAGTAGCAAACCATTCCTTAAGATGTCTCTTTACAGAATCATGTAAGATCTTTTTTGAATAAGGCTTTCCGCAGCCCATAGGATAGCAGTGGAAGGTTGGAATGAGTTTGTCCTTAACCTTGTCCTTTGGAAGGGAGAAGACCTTACTGTAAAGGGACTTCTCTGCTCCACTATAACCTTCTACCATTATAAAGCGTTTTGCGTTGTTTCCACCGGTTGAACGGATTGTATCTACAATCGCCTGATTATATTCCTTCAAAATAGAATAATTTTTTTTGCATACTGCGCAATCGTCTTGTGGATGCCAGGCATGCTCGTGGAAGCAGTTAATAGGCTCGTTCAGAGTTTCAAAAATCAGATGTTCATCATAAGAGTTGTTGAAGGTCTGTGAATACTGAAGCCAGATTGCCTTTAAGAATCTCAGAGATTCTTTTTTATGTTTTTCATCTACAGAATAACCAGCAAAATGTACGCTTTCTTCAGTCATTTTGAGGTAAGCCTGGTCCTGCAGCATTTCTGCAACCGGACCGCACAAAATTACATACATATCTTCTTCAATAGCCCAGTCCACAACATCCTTCAATATCTTCATAAAGCGAGGGTCAATTGTGTAATCTTCATCAATAAGGTGAGCATAAGAAGCAACCTGAAGTCTTATGGTTTTAAAGCCTCTTTTTCTGATTGCCTGAATTATTTCCTTTGAAGGCTTTACATCACCAGACCAGGAGAAAGAGTCAAGTCCAAAATTCTGCCAGCCACTTACAGAATGCAAGGCTCCGTAATGAAAGCCTGCTCCAAGTCCGGCAACAAAATCCCAGGCGCTGATTGAATCATTAAAGTTTCCGCTTGTCGCTGTATCAATAAGAGGCGGCGTGCCATCCGGAGCTGCAGGATCAGTTTTCTGCGGGTTACTGACTTTTTCAAAAGAAATTTCATCAATTCTGAATTTATATTTTCTGATATGGTTTACCGACATAAAACCGAGGTTTTCCAGATTGGTAACTCCTTCTTTTATAGGAATTACCATTTCTGTAAGGTAAGAAGGACAGTATGTGCTGTCGCCCCAGTAGTCTGCAGTTGGATCATTTTTATATGCCGTATTCAAATGAAAACCATAGTCTCCCAGAGCCTTATACTTTATCCTTATGATATTGTATGAGCTGATATCTTTATCCAGCCACAATCCTAAGCCAACCTGCTCTTCATAATCACGGTCTATCGTAATAACCCTAGACGCCTTGTCATAAGTCATAGTCTTATCACCGTTAGCTGCGTCAATTGCATTCAGGTCAGCTTTAAAAGGCTTTACGTTCTGTGCAAAAAGGCACCCACATGAGAGAATAATTAAAAGAGATAAAATGAAATGTTTCATAGAACAATTATAGCATGAGAGCTTGAAAAGAGAAAAATTTTATGAGAGGTCTGCGAGAGCGGGCTATGCGCGTTCGGCCAGCTCTTCCCAGCGGGGATATTTTTCCGCAAGCAGAGCGTCAATTTCCTTGTAGCGTTCACCGGCAGCCCGAACTTCTTCAAAATCACTTGAGGCCATTTTTGCTTCGAGAGCCTTCTGCTCAGCTTCGAGCGCCGGGATTTCTTCGTTCAATTGTTCGAATTCTTTTTGTTCCTTGAAAGAGAGTTTCTTCTTTTGTGTTGGGGCAGATACGGTGGTTGAGTAAGCCGAAGGCTGTATCGAAACTACCGCAGAACTCGGAGTTTCATTTTTTGTCGTGGTGGTTTCGACCCTTCGACCAGGCTCAGGGACCGCAGGCTCAACCACCGTGATTCCAGATTTCACTACTGCATTTTTCTTTTGTTCTTCGCGGTAATCAATATATTCCGAACACTTACCAACAAAGCCCGAGATGTTTCCGTCTTCTTCCATGATGAAAAGACTGTCTACGGTTTTGTCCATAAAGTAGCGGTCGTGACTAACGAGCAGTAGGCAGCCCTGATAGCCTTCAAGGAACTGCTCAAGAATATTCATTGTAAAAATATCAAAATCGTTTGTAGGTTCGTCCAGGATGAGGAAGTTTGGGTTTTCAAGAAGGAGGCGTACGAGGTAAAGTCTCTTGCGCTCACCGCCACTAAGGCTGCTTACCGGGCTGTGCTGAATCTTTCCTTCAAAGCCGAACTCTTCAAGGAACTTTGTTGCACTCACTTCTTTTTTACCGTCGTTTAATGTCATGTGCTCTGCGGTTTCTTTTATGTATTCAAGAACGGTAAGGTTAGTATCTTTGAAAACCGGGTTCTGAGTGTAGTAGCCGAACTTTGTGTTTTCACCAACGACAACAGTTCCGCTGTCCGGGGCGAGGTTGCCGGTAATGATATTTAAGAAGGTTGATTTACCCGAGCCGTTATCACCAAAGATTCCGATTTTCTGTCCCTTTGTGAAGATGTAGGAGAAGTTCTTAATAACCGGTACGTACTCGGGGGCGTTACGGGGGCTTCCCCCGTTAGAAGGGGTAGCGGAAGAAGCGGTGGTTGAGCCTGTCGAAACTACCGGTTCTGAAGCGAGGGGAAGGCCTTCCCCTACATAACCTTTTGGATAATTCTTTGAAATGCCATGGAGTTCGAGAACTTTACCGCCCAGCCTTTTTCCCTTAACCTCAAAAGTAAAGCCCTTGTCAGCCTGGAACTTTTCGCGGTTGATGAGCTGCTCGTCGCGCTGGATGCGGGCTTTGATTTTTGTACCGCGGGCGCAGGGACCACGCAGCAGCCACTCGCGTTCAAAGCGCAGAACGGATTCAATGCGTCGCTCTGTGTTTGCTTCTATCTCGGCCTCGGTTTCTTTTTTCTCGAGGTACTGACTGTAGTTACCAACGTAGAGCTTAAGCTTGTTGCGTGCGAGCTCGTAGATATTTGTACAAACGGCATCCAGGAACCAGCGGTCGTGGGTAACCATGAGCACGGAGCGTTTTGTATCGTGCAGGTAATTCTGCAGCCAGAAAATTGTTGTGATGTCGAGATGGTTTGTAGGCTCATCCAGAAGAAGGAGCTTTGTGTCTTCTACAAGTACCTGAGCCAGAGCAACCTTTTTGCACATTCCGCCGGAAAGTGTTCCCATGCGGCGGGTCATGTCTGTAATGCCGAGAGTACTCAAAATTGAGCTGATCTGTGCTTCGTAATTCCACAGGTCGCCTGAGTCCATTTTGTGCATAATGGCTTCGTAGCGTGTCTGTAGCCCGGCGGACGCTTCCTTTGTTCCCATCTCCTCGCAGATTTCCTCGTACTCACGGATAACTGCAAGCTTTGGTGAATCATTCTTAAAAATATGTTCGCGAATTGTATCATCTGGATTAAAAGAAGGAGTCTGAGGCAGGTAAGAAACTCCGGCCTCTTTATTAATTACGACTGTACCTTCATCGGGCTGAAGAACGCCGGCAATTGTAGCGAGCAGGGTAGACTTACCTGTTCCGTTACGGCCAATGAGCGCTGCCTTTTCGCCTTCCTGAATACCAAAAGAAACTTCTGTAAAGAGCGGCTTTTCCCGCCCGATTTTTGCAAGATTATTAATAGAAAGAATGTTCACAAAAATGATTATAGCGATTTACTGAGAGTGTGAAAATTGGGGGCGAATATGGTGAAGGGGGCGGGGAGGTGATTTTTCCGACAAATTGGGGTAAGCGAGTGGTATTGTCGGAAAAATATAATGTTATTTTTAGCTGATGAAGTTGTTTTTCCGACAAAAGTTAGGGTTGAGTATTATTTTGTCGGAAAAGTTGAGGATTATTTGGTGCATGAGAATTGATTTTTCCGACAAACCGACAGTTGTGGGGTGATTTTGTAGGAAAATTGCAGATTTTCAACATTCTTGATTTCTGAATATTCCGACAAAACGACTATCTGTGTGGGCTTTTGTCAGAAAATACCCTGGTTGTAAAAATTATGATTATAGATATTTCCGACAAAAAGTGTTGGAAATATGAGTTTTGTCGGAAAAGTCATTATCTCATACAGTTTTTGTGATATAATAGCTGATTATGGGTGGAAAAAAGAAGTCTAAGAAAAATCAGAAATCAAAAGTAATATATGTTTTGCTAGGCCTTGTGCTGCTGCTTGTTGCGGGCGCCTGGTATCTTTATGGCAAACCGACTCTTGTAGTAGACGAGGGCGGCCTTACACTCGTACAGACTGAGCCACCGCTGATTAATGAAATTAAGGCGGAGATTTCGGCGGCTGCAGAAAATCTGGGGGGAGCCGGAGATATCAGCTCCGTAACGCCAGTTGCCAATACCACCGGCACCTCCGGTTCCAATCCCGCGCTCGACCAGGGGCATGCAGAAAACTCGCCTCTTTTCTGGGGAAATCCTTCTGACTCAATTAAGGACACGGCCGCTGCCAAAAACTACCTCATGGAAAAGCCACAGTTTACAATCTGCTACAACAACGAAACTTTGAACCCGAACTGGGTAGCCTGGCATCTTAGTCGCAGCGACCTTGGAGAAGCTGACCGTGCAGACACCTTCCGCCCGGACCCGGAACTTCCTTCAGAATGGTATGCCGTTCGTAAACAGGATTACAAGTTTCCGGCCTATGGTTTTGACCGCGGTCACATCTGCCCGTCTGCAGACCGCACCGCAAACACAGAAGATAATTCAATGACCTTCCTTATGACAAACATGGTTCCTCAGGCTCCTGACAATAACCGCATTGTCTGGGTGGCTCTGGAAAAGTATGAAAGGGAAGTGGTGCTGCAGGGTAAGGAAGCCTACATTTTTGCCGGTCCGCTTGGAGTGGGCGGTACCGGTGATAAAGGTTATTTTGAATCAATTCCTTTAAAGCTTAAAGATGGCACAGAGCTTTCAATTACTGTTCCGGCTTACACCTGGAAAATCATTATGTTCCTGCCGGAAGGTGATGACGATTTTTCCCGCATTGCCAGTGAGGCTGAAGTGCTTGCCGTTTGTGTTCCCAACGAAAAAGGTTGTGGCAAAAACGGCAGCTGGCAGCAATATCTGTGCAGCATCAATTATATAGAAGAAAACACCGGTTATAACTTTTTTGAGCTTTTAGATGATGAGCTTGAAGAAAACATTGAATCTCGGATTATGTCGGAAGCTGTCCAATAGAAGTTTTTTGTACAATTAATAACGATTTTTTTATATTTGAATCATTAGTATTGTCATGGTAAACTGTCCCGTATGGACAATAAAATTAAAGAGCTTTTATCTCAGCTCACTCTTGAAGAAAAAGCCGGACTTTGTTCCGGAAAAGATTTCTGGCGTACAAAGCCGGTAGACCGCCTCGGTATTCCTTCCATTATGGTAAGTGATGGTCCAAGCGGACTTCGTACACAGTTTGATAACGGCGTAGACGAAAACGACTCCCGCCCTGCAGTCAGCTTCCCGTCTGGCTGTGCTACTGCATCAAGCTTTGACCGCAACCTCCTTCGTCACCTGGGCGAAATCCTCGGTGAAGAAGCAAATAACTACAAGGTTTCTACAGTTCTCGGCCCTGCAATCAATATTAAGCGTTCACCGCTTTGTGGCCGTAACTTCGAATATCTTTCTGAGGACCCTTATGTTTCCGGAGAACTCGGTGCGGCTTATATCAACGGTGTTCAGTCAAAGAACGCCGGAACCTCAGTTAAGCACTTTGCCGCAAACAATCAGGAAACAAACCGCTTCTCTGTAAGCGAAACTGTAGATGAGCGCACTCTCCGCGAGATCTATCTTCCGGGGTTTGAAACCTGTGTAAAGAAGGCGGCTCCTACAACAATCATGTGTTCATACAACGCAATCAACGGCGAGCTTTCAAGTCAGAATAAGTGGCTTTTGAAAGACGTTCTCCGTGACGAATGGGGCTTTAAGGGCCTTGTTATGTCAGACTGGGGTGCTGTTTACGACCGTGTAAAGGGAATTAAAGCAGATCTCAGCCTCGAGATGCCATACAGTGGCGGCCACACAGATAACGACATTGTTCAGGCAGTAAAAGCCGGCACTTTGAGCATGGAAGAACTCGACGAAGCAGTTTCTCACGTACTCGAAATGGTAATGAATTATGTTGAGCATAAACAGGACGGCGTTTTTGATATGGATAAAGACCACGCTGATTCTGCAAAGATTGCCGAAGAGTCTTGTGTACTTCTTAAGAATGACAATGCAGCCCTCCCGATCAAAGCTCCTGCAGATAAAGTTCTCTTCGTTGGAACCTTCGCAGAAAATCCACGTTATGGTGGCGGCGGAAGCTCTAAAATCAAATGCTATAAGATGACCAGCGCCGTTGATGCCGCAAAAGAAGCCGGCCTCAGCGTAAAATATGTTAAAGGCTATAATGATGATTTTGAAACCACGACATCAGCCCTTACAGACGAAGCAGTTGCTGCTGCCCGCAATGCAGACACAGTTGTAGTTTTTGCAGGTCTTCCTGAAAGCTTTGAATCAGAAGGTGCAGACCGCACAACTTTGGATATGCCTCAGGTTCAGAACGAGCTTATTGAAAAACTCACTGCTGTAAACAAGAACGTAGTAGTAGTTCTTCATAATGGTGCTCCAGTTGCAATGCCTTGGGTAGATAAGGTTGCCGCAATTCTTGAATGCTACCTCGGTGGAGAAAACATTGGTACAGCACAGATTAATCTTCTTTTTGGAAAGGCAAATCCAAGCGGAAAGCTTGCAGAAACTTTCCCTCTCCGTCTTGAAGATACTCCATGTTATCTTACATATCCTGGAAACGGCCGTACTTGTATTTATTCAGAAGGAATCTTTGTAGGTTACCGCTGGTACGACAGCCGCAAGATGCCTGTTCTCTTCCCATTCGGACACGGTCTCAGCTACACAACTTTTGAGTACTCAAATCTCAAAGTTTCAAAGCCTGCCTTCAAAGATACTGATGGGGTAGAAGTAAGCATCACAATCAAAAATACCGGCAGTGTAGAAGGTAAGGAAGTTGTTCAGCTTTATGTAAGTGATAAAACCGGCGTAGAAGTTCGCCCTGAAAAAGAACTTAAAGGCTTTGATAAGGTTAGCCTCAAGCCTGGTGAGTCAAAGAAAGTTACCTTCAAACTTGACCGCCGTTCGTTTGCTTACTGGAACACAGACACTGGTGACTGGTATGCTCCGTCTGGAAAATACATCATCAGCGTAGGTGCTTCAAGCCGCGACATCCGAGCTACTGCCGAAGTTGATGTTACTTCATCTTCTAAAAAGGCATTCACAATCACACCTCAGACTACAATGGGCGACATGCTGCGTAACCGTGAAATGTCAGCTCTCATAAAGGATGATTTTGAGAAAGCCTGCTATGCAGTTATTGGTGATATGACTGATGAAGAGTTTGAAGCCAAGTTCCCGTTCACAAAGGGCGCAATGATTGAGATGATTAAGAGTAATCCATTCAGAAGCAACCGCGGCCGTAACGGTGTTACAATGGAAGATATCCTCAATCAAGTTGAAAAATACAATCAGGCATTAGATAAATAACGTGAAGCTGTAAAAATGGCTGAAACAAAAAAAATGGGTGTTGAATACATTATAAGTTATGGTGCAGCCGGCTTGACCGGCTGTCACAAATAATCTTATCGGTAGTCAATACCCATTTTTTTGTGTAAGCCATTTTTACAATCTACAGAGTTTAGATCTCTACATGCACCATAGTAGCGACTGGCTGTGCTGCTGCATAAACATTTCTGGTAGTTTTATAAGGATTCTTAAAGTTGTTGATTTGTGATTTGAGCTGTTCAATATGAACTCTCAGCAGGTCGCGGTTGATTGCGTTCTGTTTGAGAACCTTGTCCTGAAGATCTGAAAGTTCATTCTGAATCTTGATGATATCTGCATCTTCTGCGGCAGAGTTTCCTGCATTTGCCTTGTACATTTTAGCCATAGGCACAATAACCTTCTGAAGATTTGCGATATTCTTTACAACCTGCTGTTCAAGCTCTGTGTGTGCAAGGAGGCTTTCTGGATTTTCTGAAGTAATAGAGTCCTGCTGTTTTTCAAGAACTGTAAGATATTCGCGGAACTTACCGCGCTGTTCTTCCAAAAGACTTCTGAAACGACGCAAAATTGCAACGCGTTCGTCTAATTCTTTCTGTGTGATTTCTGCCATATTGTTTTTCCCTTTACCCTACAATATTCAGTGTATTTGCAACTTTTGCAGCTGGAGCGTTTGCAGTACTGTTTGCAATTGTTCTCCATGCGCCAGCCAGATCATCAATCTTAGTGAGTACAAACTCAATCTTAGATTTGTTATGGCTGATAGTTGCATCCATCAGTTCTTCATTAAAATACACGTACAGAGACATAAGATTTCTTGCGATGTCTCCGCCTTTTTCCATATCAAGTGAAACCTGAAGCTCTGTAATGATTGCCTGTGTTTTCTGAAGATGAATACCGAACTGTTCGATATCACCTGGTTTCAGCTTATCATCCTGTCCAAACAGGTTAAGTGCTGCTTTAAGATGCTTTACGGCACCTTCATAAAGTAAAACAACAAGACGTCCCTGACTTGCGGTGTTTACATTAGTTTTCTGATAAGCAGCATAAGCGTTCTGGTAAGCCATGTGCGATCCTCCTTGAAATCGGAATTCCGCGAATAATGCGGGTATTCTACTCTGATTCTCGGATTATAAAAAAAATAGTTTAGTAAAAAATTACAGATTTTTAAAAATTTTTATAAAATTACTTCCGCATTATAAACATGGAAAACGTAAACATTGGCTCCCGGTCGCGTATTTGCATATCAAAAACGCGCAATAATGCGCTTGACGTTGTGTGTGGTAAAGTAACTATATTACCTGCCGCTCACGCGGCAGCCACACACAAAGTCATTTTGACACGCAATTCCGCTTCCTCGCGCCAAAATTTTCTTAATTCTTTATAATCCCGAAAGTCTAAGTAAGAATTTTCTAATATTTTTATTTATAATCCAATTCAAAATCGAATTTAGTGGAAAAAAAGATATTTCTTTACTATATTTAATATATATCAAACGAATTTTTACTCAGGATACAGCGATGGCAGAGAATCAGAACGAAAATCAGACACCAAATAATGATGACAATGATCCATACAAGTTCTTTAAGTTTCCAGGACCGGAAAATAATGGAGATAAAGATAAGAAAAATAAGAATAACGGCAAAAAGAAGCTTCCATTTTGGCCGATTCTTCTGCTGACTCTTTTTGCAGTCGCAATGGCAGAGGTTTTCCTTTTCCCTAAAAATGATGATTTGATTGATTATTCAGACTTTAAATCAAAGATTGAAAGCGGTGAAATCAAATCTGTTGTAATCAGCGATAACTATTTTATTGGTTATGGTACTGTTATTGAAACTAAAACAGAAGGAAAGGGAATTAAACTCTTTAATGCGCCTTCTATTAAGTCTGCTGCTCAGTATAAAACTTCTGCTGTTCTTACTCAGAGCTTCCTCGATTTCCTTGAAGAAAACAATATCCACTATAAATTTGCTGCAAAACAGAATAACTGGTTTGTTCAGCTGCTTTTGAATCTGCTTGTACCATTTGGACTAATCTTCCTTATGTACTTCTTCCTCTTCAGAAAGATGGGCGGTGGCTCAGGCGGAATGGGAAGCATTTTCAGTGTAGGTAATTCCCGCGCTAAGGTTGTTGAAGAAGGTAAAATCAAAACCCGCTTTACAGATGTTGCTGGTGTAGATGAGGCTAAAGAAGAACTTGTAGAAGTTGTTGATTTCCTTAAATCACCTAAGAAATATACTGATATCGGTGGTAAGATTCCTAAGGGAGTGCTGCTTGTTGGTGATCCTGGAACCGGTAAAACTCTTCTTGCCCGCGCTGTAGCAGGTGAGGCTGGAGTTCCATTCTTCAGTATTTCCGGTTCAGACTTCGTTGAGATGTTCGTTGGTGTTGGTGCTTCCCGCGTTCGTGACCTCTTTAAGCAGGCCCGCGAAAAAGCTCCTTGTATTATATTTATTGATGAAATTGATGCTCTTGCCAAGAGTCGTGCAAACGGATTCTCAAGCAATGATGAGCGTGAACAGACATTGAACCAGCTCCTTGTTGAGATGGATGGTTTTGATAACGAAAAAGGTTTGATTGTGCTTGCCGCAACAAACCGTGTAGACGTTCTTGACCCCGCAATTCTCCGTCCTGGTCGTTTTGACCGCCAGGTTCCGGTTGAAAAGCCAGATGTAAAGGGGCGTGAAGAAATCCTCCGCATTCACGCAAAGAACGTAAAACTTGATAATGATGTTGATTTTGAGTCTATTGCTCACGGAACTACAGGCTTTGCCGGTGCAGACCTTGCAAACGTAGTAAACGAAGCAGCTCTTCTTGCAGTGCGCAATGGCCGCAAGAAGGTAACAATGGAAGATTTCAACGATGCTATTGATAAGGTAAGCATTGGTCTTAAAAAGAAGAGCCGCAAGGACAACAAAAAGCAGATGCGTCTTGTTTCTGTTCACGAAACAGGTCACGCCCTTGTTGCAGCCTTTAATCCAGACCACGAGCCTGTAAATAAGATTACAGTTGTACCTAGAAGCCACGGAGTAGGCGGCTTTACACAGTACCGCGAAGAAGGCGAAGAAAAGTTCAATATGACCCGCAAGGATATGATGGACGAAATCGACAGCCTGCTTGGTGGACGTGCCGCAGAAGAGGTAATCCTCGGCGACATTTCTACAGGTGCATCAAACGATATTGCCCGCGCAACAGACATTGTAAAGCGCATGATTACAGACTTTGGTATGTCAGACAAGTTCAAGAACATGACTCTTGGACGCGGTGTACTCGGAGCCCGTGGTGGAGACGCAAACCTTATCCGTGAGTTCTCAGAACAGTCTCAGAATTATATTGATGAAGAGATTGCCCGCATCATGGACGAGCGCTACAAGTACGTTGTAAAACTGCTGAAGCAGCATAAAGATCTTCTTGAATACATTGCTAACCGCCTTGTTGAAGTAGAAACAATGGATGGAAAAGAGTTCTACGAGATTGTAAAGGGCGAAGCTCATTGCAAGGAACTTACAGAAAGCGCTGGTAAGAAAGAAAAAACATCTGAGAAATCAGAGGAAGTTACTACAGCGAAAAAGCCTAGAGCTCCACGTAAATCTAAAAAAGAAGCGTAATCTATCATTTTAATCAACGGGCTTTCCGTATTATAAAATGATTAATCGTTATATTGCCTTCCGGTCGCGTATTTGCAGAACAAAAACGCGACCGGAAGCCAAAATATTCTTTAATTCTTTATACTGTATAAGCCATAAATACATATACCGTTATTTTTGAATAAGTAGACGTCAATGCGTTTTCACTGTATAATATCATGATATGAAAAAGCTTTTATTAACTTTCTGTGCATTCCTTTTTGTTTCAACTGTATTCGCACAGAACATCACAACCGCTAGCGCATATTTTAAGACTATTTCTGAATATTACGGAACAATCAAAGATTATGAAGTTGATTACGAGATTAGAATTGACAAATCAGAGTCTCGTGGAAAACTTTCGTTTAAGGCTCCAAATCTTTTGAGAATGGATTATACAAACCCGGAAGAGCAGGTAATCTGCTTTAATGGCGATGTTCTTACAATCTATATCAAAGAGCCGGCAGAGGCTGTTCTTCAGCAGCAGGTAAATGCCGGAAGTACCAGCAGTGCAACTACAATGACAACCCCTCAGGGACTCTCTCTTATGTCACGCTATTACACAGTTGCTTACGAAACAGGTCAGAATGCAGAACCTCTTGAAGAAGGATCTGATGAAATGGTTGTAAAACTCATTCTTACCCGTAAGAGTGCTTCAGAAGCCTTCAGATATATTAAACTTGCAATCAATGATGAAACAAAACTTATCCGCCGTATTGAAGCTGTAACTACAAAGGGCGAAGAGTTTGTTTTTGATTTCTATGACTATGTGCTGAATCAGAATATTTCGGAGCAGCGTTTTGTTTATGATGCTCCGTCTTCGGCTAACAACTATAATAACTTCCTGTTTACGGAGTAGGATGATATGGAAAGCTACGGTGAACTTTTAAAGACTACCCGCGAATCAAAACAGATTGATCTGGACCGCGCAAGCCGCGAAATCTCTATTGAAAAAAGATATCTTGCTGGTCTTGAAGCAGAAGATAATGCAGTATTCCCTGGCGATGCCTATATGATTGGCTTCCTTAAGAATTACGCAGATTATCTCGAGCTTGATTCTGAGTTTATACTTAAGCTTTTCCGTAATAAACAGATTCAGGAAGCTCCACTTCCTCAGGGACTCTACGAACCTCATAAACCGCGATATCTGCTTCCTGCAATTATAATTCCGTCTGTTCTGCTTGTTGCAGTTGTGGCTGTTGTTCTTACACTGCTTGTTGTAAAAAATAAGAATAAGGTAGAAGACGGTGTAGTTGTTTCAAGTGGTGCAAAGAACCGCCAGTATGAACTTTCAGATAAAAAGTTTGTTCAGCGTGTTTACAAGGGTGACCAGCTTTTTATTCCTACAGAAAACGACGGAAAAATTATTCTTACTGTACGTGATACTCTTTCTGCTTTCGGAATCGATACTCCATCTGGAGTTTACTATATTGAGCTTGCAGAAGAATCTGAACTTGATATCAATGGCGATAACGCTTCTGATATGATTGTTTATGTTTCGGACATTTCTTCTACAGACGAATCTCGTGGTGCTGAAGTAAGCATTCTTTTGCGTCACGGTGTTGCTGTTGAAACTTCGGTTGTTGCAGCAGAAGATATTCCATTTGCTTCAGAAGTTAAGTCTTCTCATCCATACAAGGTTATTCATGAAGACAATCGTGCATATCCGTTTACAATCAATGCAAGCTTCCGCGGTCCTTGTCTCTTCCGCGACCGCGTTGACAATTCGCAGTCGGTAGAGTCGTACTTCGCGCGCGGCGACTTATTCACCGCGACCCCTCGCAACGGTATCCGTTTGTGGATGTCTAACTTCAACACAGTTAAGATTACAATCATTGCCGACTCAAAATCATTCGACCTTGATATAGGTGCAGCTGGTCAGATTTTCGTAGAAGATATCAAGTGGATCAAAGACACCGACGGTAAGTATAAACTCGTAGTTATCGAACTGGACTAACACATGAAATTTTTTATTGACCAGCACGGCTGTGCTAAAAATCAAACAGATGGCGAAATTCTGGCAGGTTTTTTAATTAACAAAGGCTATAAGCTTACAATGAATGCCGACGAAGCCGATTTCATCCTTGTTAATTCCTGCGGCTTTATTCAGTCTGCTAAAAAAGAATCAATAGACGCAATTTACAATATCAGAAAGGCATATCCTGAAGCAAAAATCATTCTTACCGGCTGTCTTGCCGAACGTTATGCTCAGGATCTCATTGAACAGATGCCAGAACTCGACGGAGTTTTTGGTAATGGCGACCTTTCAAAAATCTGCAGTTTTATGAACAAGGCTAAGAAAGAACGTACTGCACAGACTTTCAGTCAGAATGGAGTTTGCAGCGGTGAGCGCCCTGTTTTGTTCAACTTCCCGGGCAGTGCCTTTGTAAAAATCACAGAAGGTTGTTCGAACCACTGTTCATTCTGTGCAATTCCGCTTATCCGCGGTGAAGTTCGCAGCCGCCCTGAAGCAGAAATCCTTGAAGAAATCAAACAGCTGCTTAGCGACGGAGTTTATGAAATCAATCTGATAGGGCAGGATCTTGCCGTTTACGGAAAAGAGTTCGGAACTTCACTTGCTGCACTGCTTAAGAAGATTGCAAAAATCAAAGGCGACTTTATTGTACGCCCTCTTTATATTCACCCGGATCATTTTACAGATGATATCATAGAAGCAATTAAGACTTCTCCAAAACTGCTTCCATATTTTGATATTCCCTTCCAGAGTGCAGATGATAAAATCATTCTTGCAATGAACAGAACCGGCTCATACAAGGAATATTCAGCTCTTGTAAAGAAAATCCACCGTGAACTTCCTTCTGCTGTACTCCGCACAACATTCCTTACAGGTTTCCCGGGGGAAACAGACGAGGCGGCCGAAAATACAGCACGCTTTTTGCAGGAAATTAAACCGGACTGGTCGGGCTGTTTCCCATACAGCCGCGAAGAAGATACACCGGCTTATAATATGAAGCCTCGTGTACCTGCAAAAACCGCAAAAGCCCGTGCTGCACACCTTGAAGAGCTGCAGACAGCCATTACAACAGAGCGTCTTGAACGCTATGTAAAGCAGGAAGTAAACGTTCTGGTAGAAGAGCTGATTTCTGTAGAAGAAAACAGTGAAGGGGCAGCTAATTCCGAAGGCCTTGCTATTGGCCGTGCCTGGTTCCAGGCTCCGGAAGTAGACGGTTCTGTAGTAATCCGCTACGACCTGAGCGACCCGGAAGCAGTAAAATCAGTCGTTCCGGGTTCTGTAGTTACCGTAAAAGTGCTTGCAAGTACCGGTGTAGACCTTGATTCTGCCTATATAAAAAATTATCTAAAAAAGAGCGAAAAAAACGAGCGGAAATTCATTTTCTAGTGTATAATTGATAAATCGGACACGAGAATGAAGGTTATTGCAGTTTTAATTCCGACATTTACTATTGAATACAGCCTTGATGTCTTGAGCGGTATTTCAGATTATTTCCGCGGAAAAGATGCAAAGGTCGTTATAATCCAGACACGAATTCCTGGTATTAATACAGGTGCGTTTGACTATCAGTACTGCACTGGCTTTGAATATGCAAAGTCTAAAGAAATTGATGGTGTAATTTGTGTCAGCGGAATTTATGCCTCTCAAATGAGCGAAGATAAACTTCGCGAAATGCTCAAATTATATGAGCCGCGTCCAATCGTTTCTATTGCACTCGATCCACAGACAAAAAACGGTTATGCAATTCAGGCAGACTGCCGTAAGAGTTTTAAAGATATTGTAAGCCATCTTAAAAAAGAACATGGCTGTCAGAAAATCGCTTTCTTTTCTGCAAATGAAACAAAGTCAAAAGAAGCTCTTGAACGTTATGATGCTTTTACAGCAGCCTTAGATGCCAGTAAGCTTACCTTCTATCCGGAGATGGTTTACGACGGAAACTTTACAGACTTTAAGGCTCATGATGAAATAATTTCCCGCTTTAAATCTAGAAATGAAATTCCTTTTGATGCAATTGTCTGTGCAAATGATATGATGGCTTCGGGCTGTATGCGCGCCTTTGATGAAATTGGCGTTCGTGTTCCAGAAGATGTAAAGGTTATTGGTTTTGATGATGCAATTGTTGCAAGCATGCTTTCTCCAAAACTTTCTACAATCAATCAGGATATTTACAGTCAGGGCTATGAAGCTGCCGAAATGGTAGACCGACTCCTGGACGGCGAGAAGATGAAAAAAGAAATCTTTAATCCTCTCGTTCCAAAGTTCCGCCAGTCATGCGGTTGTATTGGTATGGAGCATTCTATTCCTGCCTACAAAAATGTTGACGGTGACATCTGTTCAGACCTTAATGATAAGACAAACGGTGTAATGCAGTTTGTAAATGCGCTGAACGAAAAAAATGCAGTGGTAACTCTGCTTGATACAATCCGCGGATTTAATACCCTCAAGCAGATGTTCTTCAATCTTAAGTACATTACCAGTGAATGTGCCTTAAGCGGAATTGCGATTCATTTTTTCAAAGATGTTCAGATTATCGATTCAGAGCAGGAATTTGTTCTGCCGGATGAAGCGGAACTTCATATGTTCTATTCTGAAGTAACGAACACTGAAATCTTCAGACCGGGACTTTCAGTTGATCCTCATGAAAAGATTTTCTCTGCACGCTCTATGGATGACATCAGTGGAATCTTCCTGCTTAATCCAATCTTCATTGGTGAAACTTATTATGGCTATATTTTGTGCCGAATCAAAGAAAATAAATTTGCAGATTATAACGTATATCTGAAAATCATAATGAATGCGGTTGCCCAGGCTTATGAATATACAAGTAAGCTTCAGGAAGGCCGCAATCTTGAACGCGAAAATACAGACCTCGCTCTTCAGTCTCGCATGGACGAGCTGACAGGTATTCTTAACCGCCGCGGCTTTATAGAGCAGGGCCAGGCCGCTTTGGATCTTCTGCAGGAAACAGATACTTCTGGTGTAATTTTCTTTGCAGATATGGACGGCCTGAAAAAGATTAATGATACTTATGGTCATGAAATGGGTGATAAAGCCATCATGCTTCAGGCCAGAGTTCTTAAAGACATTTTCCGTTCTTCCGATGTTGTAGGACGCCTCAGTGGAGATGAGTTTGGTATTGTGGCGCTTGGAATGAAAATGAATTATGTGGAAAATACAAAGCTTAAGATTGATCTGCTTTGTAAGAAGGTTTCGATTGAAAACCAGCTTCCATTTACACTTTCAGTAAGCCTCGGTGCCGTAGACCTTCAGAAATCAAGCGTTCTGAAGAAACTGCTTTCTCAGGCAGACAAAGAACTCTATAAAGAAAAAAAGAAAAAACATGCCAGACAATAATTATCTCGACAAACTGAATGAAGAACAGAGAGCCGCCGTTGTACACGAGGGCTCTCCTCTTTTAATTCTTGCGGGTGCCGGTTCAGGTAAAACCCGTGTAATTACCACTAAAATTGCGTATCTCATCAAAGAGAAAAACATAGACCCGTGGAGCATTCTTTCGGTAACCTTTACTAAAAAGGCTGCCAACGAAATGCGCGAACGTGCCGTTGCTCTGGACGAACGCGCCGCCGATGCAAAGATTCAGACCTTCCACTCATTCGGTGCCTGGTTTCTTCGTAAATATGCAGAGCATGCGGGCCTTGAGCCTTCCTTTACAGTTTATGATGATGATGACGTTGCCACTCTGATTAAAAAAGCTGAGCCTTCTCTTTCAACAAAAGAGATCCGTCTTGCTGCACATCAGATTTCTCTTGCAAAAGATTACTGCCTCACACCAGAAGATGATTTAAGTATGATTGGCAGTGAGTTTGACTTAAACGACATTTATTCAAAATATCAGAAAAGACTTCGTGCTACAGGTAATGCTGATTTTGGTGATCTGATTATGCTGCCTGTTCAGATTCTCGAAGCTTATAGTGATATTGCAGATTATATTCACAACCGCTTTAAAGTAATAATGGTTGATGAGTATCAGGACTCAAACATTGCACAGTACAGACTTCTGCAGTGTCTTTCAGGCGTAAAGCAGGGAAGCAGTACTTATGTCTGTGTAGTAGGTGATGATGACCAGTCTATTTATAAATTCCGTGGTGCAGAGGTAGAAAACATTCTGACCTTCCCGGACAAGTTCCCTGGAACAGAAATCATTAAACTTGAGCGCAACTACCGTTCAACGGCAAGTATTCTTCATGCCGCAGACCTCGTAGTAAAAAAGAACCATCACGGAAGCCTCGAAAAAACTCTGATTGCAGACCGCGAGGGGGGAGGAAAGCCTGTTCTTGCCTTCCTTCCAGATCAGAATGCCGAAGCTACCTTTGTTGCAGACCTTGTTATGAAGTCTCTTGCGGGCGGGGCAAAATATTCAGACTGGGCTGTGCTGTATCGTACAAATGCGCAGTCTCTTGGTTTTGAAAAAGAATTCCTTCACAGGAAAATACCTTATGTCGTAGTAGGTTCTCTTAAATTCTACGAGCGTGAAGAAATCAAGGATGCTCTTGCTTATATCTCTTTCTTTGCAAATCATAAGGATGAAATTTCTTTCAGAAGAATTATAAATAAGCCAACTCGTGGAATTGGAGACAAAACTCAGGATAAGCTTATGGAAAGCGCTGTAACTCTTAATGCAGAGGGCGCTCCTGTTTACTCAGACCTTCTTGAAAATATCAGAACTCATAAGGATAGTCTTTCAAAAAAGGCGGGAGAGGGTGCAGATGGCTTTATCAAGCTTTTTGATACTCTTGCTAACTGCTTTGACGAAAACAAACCGCTTTCAGATTTTATTGAACGTGTAATTCACGACTCAAGCCTTGATGAATATCATCGTGCGGGAGATGAAATTGAAGGAACGACCCGTGTACAGAACCTTCAGGAACTTGTAAATACTGCAGTTCCGTACAAGTGTACAATGGAAGGGCTTCTTCAGTTCCTTGATGCAATCAACCTTGATCGTACCCTCGATGCAGAAAATCAGGCAGTGGGAGATAATGCTGTCACCCTCATCACTCTGCATAATACAAAAGGTCTTGAATATAATAAGGTAATAATTACCGGTCTTGAAGAAGGTGTGTTCCCACGAATGGAAAAAACAGGCGCCGAGCTTGAAGAAGAACGCCGCCTGTTCTACGTTGGAATTACCCGAGCCCGCGATGAACTTTATATAACTTCAACATCAAAGCGCTGTTTGTACGGCCGCTGGGATTTTATGCGTCCAAGTCCATTTATTAAAGAGGCTGCTGAAGCGTTTACAGTAATCGGTCAGGCACCTTTTGGCTTTGGAAGTGGAATGGGCCGTTCTTCTGTCTCAGATGGTTATGGGGCAGAGGTAGATGCCGTTGCTCAGAAGTGGAAAAAAGGCCTTCACGTCTATCATGATGATTATGGGGATGGGGCAGTTGTTGCGGCATACTCAAATTCCGGTGAATATGTGATAGAAGTTCAGTTTGCGACTGGCCAGAGAAAGAAGTTTTTGCCTAAATATCAGGCAAAATCCCTGGAAATTATAAAAGATTAGACAAATCTTAAATTGTACACTAAAATATAAGTAGCCCAAAAAGTTAAAAATATATTTAAAAATAATTATTAAAAAATCTAATTTATTATGTGAGAGAGTATGAGAATAGGGCTATTAATCGATTACGTAGTCTCAGAATATGCTGAGCGGATTATCAGGGGTGTTTCTCTCGCCTGTCAGGAAAAATCTGCCGAGCTCATTGTGTTTACTATAGGTAAACTGCAAGATTTCAGTGGTGGTTTTGACTATCAGAATGTAGCAGTTTCTTCTTTTGTTTCCTCAAAAAATCTGGATGGCGCTATCTTTATTTCGGGAACCATTATGCATTCCCTGAATAAGAATGAAGTCGCTTCTTATATAAAATCATTTAAACCTTTACCAATCACAAACATCTCAATGGAAATTCCAGGCGTTCCTTCTATTATAGTTGATAATCATGATGCCTATGAATCAATCATTACAGAACTTATTGATCGCCAGAGATGTAAAAAGTTTGGTATTTTAAGCGTTCGTGGAAATTCTTCGGAAGTTAAAAACCGCCTTAAGAACATTAAGACAATTCTCGGTGAGCATGGAATCAGTGATGATGAAATTACCGTTTGGAAATCTCTGCTGAGTTACGGACCTGCTCTCGAAGACCTTCGCCAGATCTATAAGGAAATTGGAGTTTTTGACTACGATGCTTTAATCTGTATGAATGATGAAATGGCTTTTGCGGCTATGGACTTTTGTGCAGAAATCGGACTGAAGGTTCCGGATGATGTTGTGGTTCTTGGCTTTGATAATCTTGCAAATTCTGATATCAGTATTCCAACTCTTTCTACGATTAAACAGAACTTTGAAGGTCAGGGGTATATTGCCGGAATGAATCTTATTAAAGAGATTAACGGTAAGCCTGTAGATAAGCTTTCTGTTATGACTGCAATTCCTGTTATGCGTGAGTCTACCCGCCGTGTGCCTTATGACAAGAATGCCCTTCATGCAAGAAACTTTGAATTTGAAGATGATGAAACAAAGCCTTACTTAAAAACAAGTACGGGTACTGAATGGTATAGAAAGAAGGGTGAGTTTTATCAGACAACAAACTTTTATACACAGATGCAGTCTGATATGACTTATGACCAGCTGCGTAACAGAATCAATGATGATATGCGCTCATTTGGAATTACGGCCTGCGCCATTGTTCTTTATGAAAAGCCGATAGAAACTCCGGTTCCATTTGAGTATTTCCATCTTCCAAAGAATGCACACCTTTTTGCAGGTTTTGATGATAAAACCGGTTTTGATTCCTCTGTAGAAAAGAAACTGATTAAGTGTAATCCGAAAGAAGAAATGCTTCCTGATGGAATTATTCAGATAGATTCAGACGGCGTAATGGTATTCACAATTTACCACAGTACTCTGCAGTATGGATATATCATTATCAGACCTGGTTCTTACGACTCTATCATTTATGATATGTTCGTAAAACTTCTTTCATCTACAATTGCTTCGGTTTATTCCTTCTCTCTGGCTCACAATGAAACTTCCCGAGTTCGCAAAAAGATTGACGAGCTGGACCTTATTGCCAGTACAGATGAATTGACCGGCCTTTATAACCGCCGCGGATTTTATTCTTACGGTGAAACTACCCTTAAGTTTGCAAAGGCAATGGGGCAGAGCGGTATAGTTATTTACTGCGATATGGACGGGCTTAAAAAGATTAATGATGAGTATGGCCATGAAGCGGGAGACCGTGCAATTCTTGCTGAATCAATCATCCTCAAAAGCAATTTCCGTTCTAACGATGTTATTGCAAGAATTGGTGGTGATGAGTTTGCAATTATCTGTCCGGGGCTTACAAAAGCAGCCCTTAAACATATTCGCGAACAGATTGATAAAGACTGCCGTATCTGGTCTGGCGGAAACGAACAGGGCTTCCCTCTGACTATAAGTATGGGCTTTGTTTCTTATCCGTCTCCAAAAATGGGATATAAAATAACCCCGCTTTTAAGCGAGGCTGATTCCCTTATGTATATGGAAAAAAGGTCTAAAAAGACGAAAAAGTCGGAAGAAGAAAAGCGCTAGTTCCAGTCGCGCTGAATATAGGTGGCGCGAGGGCGGGCGATAATTCTTACGCGGCGGTTCTGGGCGCGGCCGGCTTCTGTGTCATTGTCGGCAATCGGCATTGTTCCACCATATCCCTTGTATGTAAAGATTTTCTCATCAAGACCTTCATTAATAAGGGCTGTCATAACTGTTCGTGTTCGTTCAATCGAAAGGTTCAGCTGACCAACAGGCTTTCCAACATCTGCAGTATGACCTTCAATCAAAATTGAATAACCTTCATCTTCAAGAATCTCTTTAAGTCGTTCTGCAATAAGTTCAATGCGTCCTTTTTCATCTGGAAGAAGCTCTGGCGAATCCGGATAGAAGCGGAGATTTACGTCGAACATAAAGCCAATGCTTGTATCAGAAACGGTTACACCTGGAATCTTATTCTCATAGAAGTACTGTTTAACTGCTTCATACTTTACGTAGTAAGCAGGAGTTTTTTCTGGAACTGAAATATCATAAATCAGATTTTCTTTATCAAGAAGAATTACAACACGGCCTTCCTGCAAAAGCTTAATATTTTCCGGCACTGTAAGAATTTTCAGTGCGTCGCGGCGCTTGATAATCGGGTCGGTGCGGTTACGGCCATATACCTGAGTTGCTTTAATGTACAGCGGGTCTGAACCAACACGGTCTTCATACAAAGATATGTCATCTGAATAGTGATAGCCTACAAGACCTTTTGAAACGACTGTAGAAGGAGCTACGGTGTTCTTTTCATAAATGCTGTTCATCTGGTCATCCCAAATCTGAGGGAAGAAGCAGGCGTAAACATCGCTTTTTACATATTCACCGTGAACAGGAAAAGCTCCGCGGGCATCAATAATAATTCCGCTGAAGGCTCTTGAAGGAACTGAATCAATTGGCTTTTGAGGATTAAACGGATAGTTGTGTTTTACAAGAAGCTTTCCAATATCATTTATATTTGTTGTGTTTGTTGTGTTCAGATATTTGAGGTCTTTAGAAAATACGTCCGGAGTTTTGTGACCGCCCATAATAAAGCTGTAAACCTGGTCCAGAACAAGGTCTCCGTTAATAACTGCTTCAGAAAGATCGTTTTCCGAGTTTTCAAAAAGTGAAAGCAGAGGAGGTTGGATCAAAGGAAGCATTTTTGATTTGATGTATGTGGAAGCTACTTTTTTTCCGGAAGGCATCTGAATATCAGCCTTGTTTGCGTCCAGAGAAATATTTGTAACGAATTCTTTTGTAATCCAGTTGATTGAGCTGATTGCTTCTATTTTAGTGTCATACTGCTGCGTTGTCTGTGCAATGAGTGGAGTAACTGTTAGTAAAATGACACCTGCGAGGGCAGATAATGTTTTGGACATAATGATATACCTCTATATCAGAACATCGGCTTATTTTGAAGGAATATAAAGTATTTTTCCTATTTTAAGAATTGCATTTTCTTTGATGCCGTTGAGCTCGCAGATGGCTGCCACTGTAGTTTTGTACTTTCTTGAAATTGACCACAGAGAGTCTCCGGCTACAACAGTGTATTTGATAGGAAATTCCACAGGAGTCATGTTTGCAAGTGCATCTTCTGCAGACTGTTTCATTCCGAGTGGCAGACGGATTTCGCTTGTTTTTGAAGGATGGGTCATTCCCATTGTGAACGACGGGTTTAATCTTTTGAGGGTAGCGGTATCCATCCTCATTTCCTGTGCAAGCTGATTGATTGAGTAGGCTTTTTTTACTGTTACGTAATCAAAGTTTCCGTTCTTTTCGTTTTCAAGAACTTCGTATTCTTCGTTATGGTCTGGAATATCAATTCCGTAATATTCACTGTTAATGGCAAGGTCTGCAATGGCAATGAGCTTTGGAACATAGTCTGCAGTCTGCTTTGAAAGGTATCCTTTTTCTGCAAGATACCAGAAGTCTTTTACTCCGCCGGCCTTTTTAATTGCCTTGTTCATTGCTCCAACTCCGCAGTTGTAGGCTCCTATTGCAAGTAGCCAGTCGTTGAATACGTTGTAATTGTCGGTGAGCTTTTTTAATGCTGCGTCTGTAGATTTCCATGGGTCAAGGCGTTCATCTACAAAATCATTAAGGGTGAGAAACGGCCAGACAGAGTTTGCCATAAACTGCCACATGCCAATTGCACCCGAGCGGGACTTTGCGTTTGTCTTATAGTTTGATTCAACTACCGGAAGATACTCAAGCATTTCTGGGAGCTGTTTATCACTTACGGCCTTGCGTACATAAAGTCTGTATTCCATTGCGCTTTCAAGATAGCCTCTTAAAAGTGCGCTCCACTTAGGAGAAAGATACATTTTGCGGAAGGCTTCAACCTGAGGTTTTGCAATTTCTTCTTCTGAAATAAATGAAAGGGGAGTGTGTGTAAGTTTTGCAGCTGCCTCATCTGCTTCCATGGAATGGAATTCAGGGAGAAGGGAAGTTTTTAAGAGTTCAATAAAGTATTCGTCTTCTTCAACTGGTTCTTCATCTTCAATAAACTCTGCGTCGGCAAAAGTTTCTGAGACTTCTGAAGGTGTTGAAGTCTCTTCAGCAAATAACGAGGTAGAAACAAGAAGTGCAGCAAATGCAGGCAGAAGTTTTTTCATTACAGTTTATTTCCAAGATAGATTCCGGCCCATTCCCAGTTACCGTGGATATCAGGGTCAAGCGGGAAGTCAACTTTGCGGAAATACAGATACCATACAGGAACGTAAGAGTTCCATCCCCAGGTTCTAAGATATGCTTCGTTAGGGTTAGAAGCTTCGTCCAGAGTTTCGTTGTAGCGGATGCGTTTTCCTCTCATCCATGAAAACATAGAGAACTCTTCCTGAGAGTTTGCGTCGTTTTCATCCTGCTTCCATGACATTGAGAAGAAGTTTACTTTAGCTTTATAGCGGTCAAGAGCACGCCAGTCATAATTTCGGATAGCTTTCTTAACGGCTTCTTCAAGCGCAGAAAGGCTTTCGAAAGTCCAGTCTTTAGAAGAGTTGTTGAAGTCTACCAGGTGGCGGGCATTTTTATAGGCATCCGGTTCACCGGCAATCTGAATTGTTGTGGCATCCGGCTGTTCAAGGAAGAGAGAGTAGGTTTTAAGAGCCTGAGACCACTGGCTGTCATTCTGATATTCAAGGGCCAGACGAAGGTAAAGCTCTGTTGTGTTTACGTTCTGTGGAAAGCGGCTGATAAGTTCATTGAAGTATTTAATTCTATGAGCCGGAGTTTTACTGATCTGAATCAGCTTTTGAAGGCAGATAAAGTGTGCCGAGTTCCCTTTAATGAGCAGGTCAGGACACTGCTGAAGGATTCTGTCAAAATAATATTCTGCAACCGGTTCTGCGCCCTGAGAAAGATATGCGTCTGCAGTCATCAAAAGCCAGTAAGAGTTGTACATATCATCCGGGTTCTTATCTACCCAGTCGGTAAGAAACAGAATAAGTCCCTGATAATCTTTTTCATCTCTAAGGGTATCTGCAATCTGCTTTACAAGTGAATATTTCTGCTTTCCGTTGAAAGTTTGAGAGTCTAAAAGGCTCTGAAGTTCCTGCTGATGGCTCTGAATTGCTTCTGATTTTTTTGTATTTTTAGGGTTTTTACAGGCCGAAAATAAGGTAAGGATTGTAAAAATTAATATATATATAACACAAGTGTGATGTCTTTTTAATTTCATATTTTTGAATTTATCATAGTGATTTGTTATTGTAAAGATTAATTTTTACTAGTATTATTGAAAAAAGAATAGGGAATTTGCACATATACGGTGTAATTGAGTGTTATATTTTATAGGGGATTGAGCCACAATGAATGATATTGAAAAGAATATAAAATCAATTTACTTCCTTATCGCTTTTGGAATACTCTTTGCAATCGGCTGTACAGCAATAGCAATTATTCATCCTGTTTCTAAACCAGTAAATATCTTAAATATTTTCTTCATCATTATTAATGCAGGAATTGGACTGGCAACCGTTATCATTGCAAAAAACATTACTAAGAAATTTTTCCATCTCTTTATGGGGCTTCTTTATTTAAGCTGGAGCCTTATATATCTGATTGCATATACACTGTTTTCTTTTGATTTTAAGGAACTGTGGCCGCTGCTTGGTATTTCTGCCGGTTTTCTGTGGTTTATTGCAGGCAGATGGAAATATAAAGTTGTTAAGTTCGGATACTTAATTCCATCAGTTACTCTGTTTGGAATGGGCTGCTGGTATTCATTGTTTTCTTTCGGACTTATAAAGCTTTCATTTAAAACTGTTGCAAGTACACTTGGACCGCTGTTTATGCTGCTGATCGCTGTCTTTCTGATTGTGTTTTTCTTTTTACAGCAGAAGCATAAGGAGCTTGTTTTTTCTGATGAGGAGACAGGTGTATTTGCAGATGAAGAGGCATCTTTCAATTCAGAATTAGAAGACGAGTAATCGGGAATAGAAGTTGGTAAAGACTTTTTGGGTAAAAACGGGAATCCTCATGCTGCTGGCTGCTTTTATTATAAGCAGTCCGGTTTTTTCTGCTTCAAAAAAGAAGAAGAAAACTAAGGAAACTGAAACTTCTGCTTCTGCTGAAACAAATACAACAGTTTCTGTAGACGATACTTCATATAAGCTTCCAACCGGGAAAAATCAGAGAGAATATTTTTCTAAGGTTGATCCTGAAGTTCTTTTAAAGGTTCAGAACGGAAGCCCGGATTCTTTGCGCGAAGCAATGTCTTTGATGCGTCAGAAGAGCGGGGAATACGAAGAGTATGAAAACGTTCTTGCTGTGGTTTCTTCGGAAATTATGAAGCTTGTCTGGCCATCAGAAAAAATCACCTGGGACATTCCCGTTGTAACTGCAGAAACTCCGTATACAGGTGCAATCAGTTCTGTAAAGCAGGGAGTATTTGATTCAAGTACAGGTAATGTTGATTTTCTTACCACCTTGCTTCCGGCCCTTGTAATTGTAAATTCTAATTCTGATATTTCGATTATTGAATCCTGCGAAACTGCATTAAAGTCTGCGCTTCAGATTCAGCCAGATTCTGTCCTTGCAAATTATCTTCTTGCAATGGTTTATGAGCGCAAACGTGGATTTGAAAATGCAGAAAAATATATGGCTGCTGCCTATGAAGTTTCTCCAAAGACTTCAGAAATCAGTCTTGCTTATTCTCGTATTCTTCGTGCAAACGGTAAGCTTGCAGAAGCTTCAAAAATTTTAAATTCAATAGATAATACTATTAATGATATTGCGGTTCTTAAACAGAATGCCTACATCTCTTTTGATGCCGGAGACTACGATTCAGCAGAGCTTTATGTAGCCCGTGTTCTTCAGCAGACTCCGAACGATCTTGAGTTCCTTCTCTTCCGTGCAAAAATCCTTGTGGAAAAGAAAGATTATATTCACGCTGTTTCACTTCTTGATGTTTATGCACGTCAGGATAGTTCTTCTATAGATTACCTTGTTCTTCGTGCCCGTGTTCAGCTGGACTGGAGTAAAAATACAGCGGCTGCTTCTGAGACGGTAGAGAAGGCACTTCAGATGTATCCGGATAATACAGATGCCCTTATGTTTGCAGCCCGCATTTCTTCTGAAACAGATTCTCCTGTAGCCGGTAAATATGCAGATGAACTTGCAGCGCGTGTTCTTGAGAAAAAGCCTGGTAATGTTGAAGCAATGACTTATGCGCTCGATGGTCTTATTCAAAGAGAAAACTGGCAGGAAGCCTATGCCGCAAGCAAAAATCTTATTGCCATGGGAAATGTAAGTTCTGCAGTTGTTGAAAAATATGTAAACGTCTGCATTAAGATGAATAAATATAACGAAGCCTACGAGTATGCAAAACTAAAGTATGATGCAAACCCTTCTGATGAGGTTCTGCTTCAGTCATACATTCTTGCATATAGTATGGTAGGAAACAGAGATTCTGTTCTTAAGTATATTGATTCTCTTATGAACACCTCTTCATCAAAAGTAAAAAGTTATCTTTATTATAGAAGAAGTTATCTTCAGTTGACCGAAGAAAAATCTCTTGCAGATCTTCGTTCAAGCCTTATTGCAAACCCTCGTAACAGTGATGCGCTGTTCCGCCTTTACGAGCTTTACTACGCAAAGCAGGATTACCGTAAAGCACAGTACTATCTGCGACAGGTTGTTGCCATAAATCCGAACGACTCATCTTTCAAAAAACTCAACGAAGCTTTAACCAAGTTAATCCAATAGATATCCTCTTATAATGGAAAAAATTACCATTGATTTGTAAAATAAATCGTGTTATAATTTTCAGACTGATTTTATAATCAGATTTTAAAAACAGGATGGAAATGTAATATGTCTTTTATCCCATTTTTGCAGGCAGGTGGAGCAGGTAGCATGTCTACATCATCTTCACTTATTGGAAGTCTTCTTCCTTTTCTGCTCATTATCGTAATCTTTTATCTCTTTTTGATTCGTCCACAAAACAAGAAACAGAAAGAAACTCAGAAAATGCTTGATGCATTGAAGAAGGGCGATAAGGTTATCACCATTGGTGGAATTCACGGAACTGTATCTTCTGTAAAAGAAAATACTGTAATCGTAAAAGTTGATGACGATTGTAAACTTGAATTCAACCGCACTGCTATTTCTTCTGTAGAACTTACTGAAGAGGAAAAAGCAAAACTTGCTGAAGAAGCAAAAAACAAAAAACTTTTTAAAGGTAAAAAATCTTCAGACCTGGAAAAGGCAAAAAAAGCTGAAGCAGCTGAAGAAAAATAAAGAATTGGAGTTTTAAAAAAAATGAACAAGAGAACTCGTTTATTGGTTCTGCTGGCTGTTATCGCCCTTTGTTTCGTTTTCCTCTGGCCATCAATCAGCTGGTACGGAAGAACACCAAAGGAAGTTCAGCAGCTCGCTTTAGGTTCAACAGAAAACATTAAGAACTATGCTGAACTCAAAGCTGCAGAAGATGTACGCGCAATTAAAAAAATGGATTTGTCAGAAAAGGTTTCTGATGAATATGCATGGCTTAAGAAAGATGTAAGCAAGAGATTCAAGGCTCTTGATAAGAAGGTTTCTTCTGAGCTTACATGGAAAGATGTTTTGTCTGCTTATGACAGCGAACTTGATTTTTTGACTGTTTTCCAGACACGCTACAGAGAAGAGATTCTTAAAGCTAAGCACTACTATGAAAATTCTGTAAAACTCGGACTTGACCTTTCTGGTGGTATGAACATCATCGTAAAGGCTGATCTTGATGCTGCACTTGCTTCTATGGGCGACGCAGTTGCTTCAGAAGATGCATCAGACTTCAAGAAAGAAGCTATGGCTAACGCTATTGAAAACCTTTCTAGCCGTATCGACAAGTTCGGTCTTACTTCTCCTGTTATCCGCCAGCAGGGCGATGACAGAATCTATATTGAAATCCCAGGTGCTGCTCAGGCAGACGCAATCAACACATTGATTATGGGTAAAGGTATTTTGAACTTCCGTCTCGTTGATACAGACGCTACAAATGCTTTCAAAGCATACTATGCTCAGAATCCTGCAAATACTTTCAACGCTCTTGGTGAATTGATGGATCCATCAGTAATTCCAGCAGACTGCGAAGTATTTGGTGAATATAGAAAAGATGAATACGGTCTTGATGAACGCTATGACTGGGTTGTTGTAAAGAAGGAAATCGCTCTTGATGGTCAGCACGTTAAGTCTGCTATCGTAGGTGCAGATGAGTTTACAAATCAGCCAGAAGTTCACTTCAACCTCGATGGTGAAGGTGCTGTAATTTTCGGTGACTTCACTGCAGCTCACGTTGGTGAAAATCTTGCAATCGTAAGCGATAACAAGGTTAAGTCTAACGCTCGTATTCAGACAGCAATCACAGGTGGTTCAGTATCACTTTCTGGTGGATTCAGCTATGAAGAAGCAGACAACATTAAGAAGGTACTTCAGACAGCTTGGCTCAACGTTCCTCTTGAGGTAGAAAGCCAGCAGGTTATTGGTGCTTCTCTTGGTGAAGATGCAATCCGTGCAGGTGCAAAGGCTATTCTTCTTGGTCTTGGCCTCATCCTTATCTTCATGCTTGTTTACTACAAGGCATCTGGTATTAATGCTGTTGTTGCTCAGGTTTTGAACCTCTTTATGATGTTCTCAATCCTTTCTGCTTTCAATCTTACACTTACACTTTCATCAATTGCCGGTATGATTCTTACAATCGGTATGGCAGTTGATGCTAACGTACTTATTTTTGAACGTATCAAAGAAGAGCTTCGTCAGGGTAAGAGTCGTCCAGCTGCTATTGCAATGGGTTTTGATAATGCATTCTGGGCAATCATGGACTCTAACATTACAACATTCATCGCTGCTATCTTCTTGAGTCAGCTTGGAACTGGTGCTATCCAGGGATTCGCTGTTTCTCTCGCAATTGGTGTTTGTTCATCTGTATTTACAGCTCTGTTTGTATCTCGTCTTATGTTCGACTTTGATACAGATGTTCTCCATGCTAAGAAAGTAAGCATTGGTTGGGGGATTAAATAATGAAAAAGACAATTAACTTTAATAAAGGATTTATCCCAGCAGCTATTTTAAGTTGTGTAATTATTGCACTTGGTATTGTTGGTTTCTTTGTAAAAGGAATTAACCTTGGTCTTGATTTCCGCCCAGGTCTTATTGAGGAAGTTCGTGTAGCAAATCCTGTTGCAGAAATTTCTTATACTGGTGCTGCAAAAGTTTCTATGGAACTTTCTGCTGGTCAGATGGATATTATCATCTCTGGTACTGGTGCTGATAACGAAACTCGTTCTGTCAACTTTGCAGTTGCAAAGACTGTTGCTGAAGTTGCTGCAGAAGTAAACAAGATTGCAAATGTTCAGATGACTGTTAAGAACGGTTCATATGATTCTACAAAATTGTTCTTGAACTCTGCTGTTACAAATCAGCTTTCTTCAACACCTATCTATATCTATCCTGCAGGAACTTCTGAAGTTACTACAAATGATATTCGTAACGCTCTTGGAGAAGCTGGTGGAAACATCAAACAGCTTGGTACAGGTGCTGATGCTTCTTATCAGATTCGTATGGGTGTAAGCGAAGGCGATGCTCAGAACGAGATTCAGACTTCTATCAACGAAAAGCTCTTTAAGGCTTTCGGAAAAGAGAAAGTTGCTATCGTAAAGACAGACTTCATTGGTGCTGGTATGTCTAAGACTACTACAATCAAGTCTATCATCATGTTCATTGCAGTTGTTGGTCTTATCTGGCTCTATGCTACAATCCGCTTCCACTGGGACTTCGCTCTTGGTTCGGTAATCGCATTGCTTCATGATACACTGATTATGTTCACATTCATCATCTGGACACAGATTGAGTTCTCAACAACAGTTCTTGCTGCTGTACTTACAATCGTAGGTTACTCAATCAACGCTACAGTCGTAATTCTTGACCGTGTACGTTACAACCTCAAGATGATGCCAGAAGCTAAGACATTCAACGAGATTTTGAACAAGTCTCTTTCTGATACATTCACACGTTCTGTTTTGACAACTATTACAACATTGTTCGCTGTTGTTTCTCTGTTCGTATTCACAACAGGAAGCATCAAGGACTTCTCACTTGCAATGATTGTCGGATTGATTTGTGGTATGTACTCATCAATCTTCATTTCAAGCGCATTCATCAGTGCTTCAAGAAAGAACTGGAAACCAGAATTTGGTGTTCACCATTCTTTGAAGCACGTTCGCAGCGACGAAGAATAGTCTAAACTAAAACAAATACAAGGTCCTGTTCGAATAAGTGATATGTACCCATAATTCTGGACACATATTATGAATTAGGCCGAATGAATGGATGCTTCCCTGTATTTTGCGGGAGGCATCCATTTTGTTTTAGCCTGTATTCGCTTATTGTTATAATAGTCTATATATTCTGCAACTGCTACAGAAAATTCTTCAAAAGATTTAAAATCCTTTTCATGTCCATAATACAATTCATTTTTCAAACGTCCAAAGAAAGTTTCCATAATGCAATTGTCATAGCAATTTCCTTTACGAGACATAGATTGAATAACGCCATGATTAATCAATCTCGTTCTGTAATAAATATGCTGATACTGCCATCCCTGATCAGAATGAAAAATAAGGCCATTAACTCTTTGGAATTTTTTAAAAGCTTTATCCAACATTCGTTTTACTTGTTCCATGTTTGGACTTAATGATAAATCATAAGAAATTATCTCGTTTGTATGCATATCAAGAATTGGAGAGATGTAGCATTTGCCCCAGGAAAAATTAAACTGTGAAACATCAGTTGTCCATTTCTGAAAGGGCGCAGTTGTACTGAAATCCCTGTTAATTAGATTAGCAGCAATTTTTCCAACTTCCCCTTTGTATGAATGATACTTTTCTTTTGGTCGTTTTCCAAATAGTCCCAGAGAATGCATTATTCTTTGAACTCGTTTGTGGTTTACAGTTTTGCCACGGTTTAGAAGTTCTCTGTAAACACGACGTACGCCATATCTTTCTTTGTTTTCTGTAAAAATCTCCAGTATTTCTTGTGCCATAGCGACATTTTTTTCAGCAATAACATCCTTTTTGCTTATTTCAAAGTAATATGTCGATTTTGACATTTTTGCAGCTTTTAAAAGATACCTTAATCGGTATCCTTTTTCTTGGAGTTCTTTGAGGACTTTTGCTTTTTCGCCTTGAGATGTTCGTCCCATTCTGCGTGTCTCAAGGCTATAGATTTTTTTATTACTTCGTTCTCTGCTTTCAGATATTCATTTTCATTTCGTAACCGTAATAGTTCATCTCGTTCTTCTTCTGTAAGAGGTTTCGTGTTTTTTGATTTTTTTTTCATAACTGGATTTTTCCTTGGACGTCCTATTGAAATGCTCTTTAATCCATCATAACCGTTATCTTTATATTTTTTAACCCATTTATGAAGCAGGCCTGAAGCTATACCTGCATTACATGCCGTTTCTTGAATAGAGTTTCCTGCTAAGACTTTTGAGACAAGATTAAATCGTTCTTCTGGCGTCCATTGTTTTTTATGAGACTTATGATGTAATGCTGTTATTCCTTTATGTTCTTCTATCCTTTTCCATCGACGTATCATCTTATGGAAATCTTGTGGATCTTTTATTCCTTCTGGTGTTTCAACCCAGATTCCTTGTTTGTAAAGTTCAATGCATCTAAGCTTGAACTCTAATGTGTAGCGCATAAAAATACCCCTTTTACTTTTGTCCAGTAAAAGGGGTACATATCA
>NZ_FORI01000002.1 GCF_900113965.1 Treponema bryantii
AGGTGTAAGCGCCGCGAGACGTTCAGCCGAGCATTACTAATAAGTCGTGAGACTTGGCCATATCATCGTTTCCGTTCCCCGCTCGTCATTGCGAGCGAAGCGAAGCAATCTAAATAATCCGTCCTGTGTGCTCTGAGTAATCAGACCAACACTCTTCGTAACTTGCATTGTTAATAATGCCGGTGGCCATAGTGGAGAGGTAATACCCGTTCCCATTCCGAACACGGAAGTCAAGCTCTCTTACGTCGATGATACTGGATTCGTTCCGGGAAAGTAGATAGCTGCCGGCTTTTTTATTTAACGTACTAATGGGTCAGGAAAGCTGTGCTTTCCAAGCTGCCGGCTTTTTTTATTTAACTCGCCAAATTTTAATCGCAAAAATATAAATACTCTGTTATAATTAATAAATATGATTAATCCAATTTTTCTGACTTTGATTATTCTGGGATGTATTATTGGTATCTGGATTTCCTGGCAATTAGTGTTATGGCTTTTCTGGATTTGTGTAAATCTTACAATTAATAAGAAAAAAGAATATACAACCACTTCTAAATTTTATAACTGGGCTTTTGTTTTGTGGTACAGATATATGATGATTGCCGGTCGTCTTAAAGTTCATGTAACCGGTTATGAAAAAGTTCCATTCGACAAAAGATTCTTACTTGTTTCAAATCACTGTTCAAAATTTGATAACTTTGTTCAATGCCAGGTTTTAAGAAAAACTCAAATTGCATTTATCTCTAAGCCTGAAAATTTCAAAATCCCAATTGGCGGCCGTTTTATGAGACGAGGACTTTATCTTGCAATGCCAAAGAATAATCCTCGTGAAGAAGTTAAAACAGTCATGAAGGCTATTGAATATATTAAAGATGATAAGGTTTCTATTGGAATCTTCCCTGAAGGAACAAGAAGTAAAGACGGAAACATGTTGGATTTTAAGCCTGGTGCATTCAAGATTGCAGAAAAAGCAGCTTGTCCTCTTATTATCTGTTCTATGAAAGGTACATTTGATATTCATAAGAACTGGCCTTGGAAGAGATCTCATGTCTATATGGATATTCTTGAGGTAATAGATCCATCAATATGGAAAGAAAAAAAAACAGTTGAAGTATCTGATTATGCACATAGTCTCATACTCAACAATCTTAATAAATATAATTAAAAACGGTTCAATTTAGGAGGCAATAACCGCTATGATTTACTTATTTATAAACAAATCTTCTAATAATGGTAAAGCAGCTCAGGCTCAGAGTGAACTTGAAAAACTTTTTAATAATGAACAGTTGAATGTAATTGATGTTACTTCTGTACAGAACGCAGCAGAAAAGTGCAGTAATCTCAATGCTGAGGATAAAATTATTATTGCTGGTGGAGACGGAACTTTAAGCCGCTTTGTAAATGATATTTATGAACTTCACTTGAAGAATGAGATTTATTTATATACCTGCGGAACAGGAAATGATTTTCTTAATGATGTAAAAGAGAAGTGTGAGATTAAGAACGGACTTATTCCATTAAATCAGTTTATCGAATCTCTTCCAGTTGTAACTGTAAATGACAAAAAGCATTATTTTATTAATGGAATTGGATACGGAATTGACGGCTACTGCTGTGAAGAAGGAGATAAACTTCGTGCAGTTTCAGACAAGCCTGTAAACTACGCAGAAATTGCAATTAAAGGTATGCTTGGAAAGTTTAAGCCTTGCGGAGGAACTGTAACTGTTGATGGAGTTACAACCCGTTATAAAAAGATCTGGCTTGCTCCAACTATGATAGGCCGTTATTTTGGCGGTGGAATGAAAATCACTCCTGATCAGGACAGACTTAATAAAGAGCACGTAGTTTCAAATTGTGTTTTCCATGACTCTGGAATGCTTAAAACTCTGATTGTATTTCCTTCAATCTTCAAAGGTGAACATGTTTCTCATAAGGATATAATTGAAATCAAGACAGGTCATGAAGTTACCGTTGAATTTGATAAGCCTTGCGCACTTCAGATTGATGGAGAAACCTATTCCAATATTACCAGATATTCTGTAAGCTATAAGTAAATACAGAAGGTAAAAATGAAAATTGATTCTATAATTCTCGATGTGGATGGTACCATCTGGAATACAACTGGTATTGTTGCTTCAGCATGGAATAAAGTAATTGATGAAAACTTTCCACAGGTTTCTCATGTAACGGCAGATATTCTAAAAGGACAGTTTGGAAAAACTATGGATGTAATTGCAGATAATCTTTTTGGAGTTTTATCTACAGAAGAAAAGAAACTGCTTATGGAAAAGTGCTGTATTGAAGAACAGAAAGCTCTTCTTTCAAATACAGAAAATATCACTTATAAAGGTGTTATTAAAACTTTGCAGAAGCTTTCTAAAAGAGTTCCGCTTTTTATTGTAAGCAATTGTCAGAAAGGATATATCGAACTTGTAATTGAAAAGAATGGAATAACAGATTTGATTAAGGATTTTGAATGCTTTGGAAATAATGGAAATTCAAAGGATGAAAATATCCGTCTAATTGTAAAAAGAAATGGGCTGGAAAATCCGGTTTATGTAGGAGATACTCAGGGAGATTATGAAGCCTGCATAAAAGCGGGAGTTCCATTTGTCTGGGCAGCTTATGGATTTGGCTGCCCGAATGATGACAAATATTTTGCTAAGCTTGAGGAGTTTGCTCAGCTGGAGGAACTTCTCCCTTAAACGAAGCTTTAAGCAAAACAGGAACTACCATTGAAGAAACAATAATCAGCAGGATCACAGAGGTAAAATATTTTGAATCTACGAGTCCTGCTGAAAGTCCTTTGGTTGCAACGATAAGTGCAACTTCTCCACGAACCATCATTCCTTCTCCAATCTGAAGGCATTCCTTCCAGTTATAACCAAGAAGCTTTGCAATTCCACCACATCCGATAATCTTGGAAATACATCCAACAATTACAAAGGCAATAGAGAACCACAAAAGATTTAGGTTCATTCCAGAAAGATCTGTTTTAAGACCAATGCCTGCAAAGAAGATAGGGCTGAAAATCATATAGGCATTAATATCAATTTTTGATTCCATGTAAGAAGCATCACTCAAGCTGCAGAATACGATACCTGCAATATATGCACCAGTGATATCTGCAATGCCAAAGAAGTGCTCTGCACAGAAAGCAAAAATCAATGCAATTCCAAGAGCATAAATCGGAATACGGCGTGAACGAGGATGGCGTTTATCATACCAGCGGAAAAGTCTGTATACAATAAAGCCTGCAATAATAGCACATGCAAAGAAGGCAAGGGTTTTAAGAATGATTCCAAGGTATCCGCCTTTTCCAGAGCTTACACCAAGAACAATAGTCAAAACGATAATACCAATTACATCATCAATAATTGCTGCACTTACAATAGTCTGACCAACATCAGTTTTGATTTTGCCAAGTTCTTTGAGAACTGCAACAGTAATACTTACAGAAGTGGCTGTGAGAATTGTTCCAATAAATACACATTTAAAGAAACTTTGAGAACCCCATCCATCAGAACCAAAGAAGAACATTGCCATAATTGTTCCCATGATGAGTGGAACAAATACTCCGCAGATAGCAACAAGGGTTGCTTTAAAACCAGACTTAACGAGAGATTTAAGGTTAGTTCCAAGCCCCGCAGAGAACATAATGAGAATAACGCCAATTTCTGACATATATGAGATAAACTGGTTTGTTTCATTGTAAATTACATTTGGATCTGTTTTACCGTAATTCTGAAAGAAAGGAATAAAGCGAAGTAAAAGACCAGCAACAATCATACCTGCAACCTGAGGAATACCAATCTTCTTTGCAAGTACACCAAAATACTTTGCAACGATTACAATAATACCTACAGAAAGAAGTACGTGGAGAACAATTTCTGTGTTCGGAAGAGATGCATTCATATAAAATACCTCTATAAATAGAAGGAAATATGTAAAAAATTGAATTATTATATATTTAGAACTGAATTTATGCAATATAAGTGTTATAATACTCAGATAAATGGAGTTTATATGATATTTAAGAAATTTAAGTTTTTTGCAGTTTTATGTGCTTTATGTATTATTTTTTTGATGGCTTCTTGTGCTACAAGTGTGAATGTAAAACTAACCAGACCTGCTCAGTTAGACTTAAATGGTGCGCGCACTGTTGCAGTTCTTCCTTTTAAGCCTTATTCCTATTACCGTGAATATGATGTAAATATTGGCAGACAGATTATTATAAATACCTTCTATCAGATTTTTGATATTCGTGATCCTGATGAGCAGCTTGCCCTTGATAGTCTTAGAACTCAGATTGAACGTGGATTAATGGATTCTCCATATATCAAACTTGTCAGTTCAGATTCTGTTGAACGTGCTTTAAGAAAAGGAACTCTGAATCCTGCAGATGTTTATCTTACTGGAGGAGTTTCATATTTTGATGTAGATGACAGACGCATAGAAGAGAGAAAATTGATTAAAGCAGCAAATGGAAATCAGAAGGCTGAGTATGCAATTGTTGCTTACTGGAAAAGAGAAGTATCTTTTGTTTTCAGATATCAGATAGTAGACAGCTCAACTGATACAATTATTGCTACAGGAGACTATCGCTGTAATACAACTTCTTCCTCTTATGAATCAAGAAAAGCCCTGCCTAGCGCTTATTCTCTGCTTGATTCTGATATCAGAAAAGCTGCAAGAAAGATTCTTCAGGAACTTCAGCCATATACTGTAACTAAAACAATTAAACTTCTTGAGCCAAAGACAAAAGATAAAGCTCTTAAAGAACGTATGAAGATTGTAGATGAAATGGCTGAAAACTCTCAGATTGAAAAGGCTTCTGCAGAGTTTTCAAAAATCTACGAGGAAACTGGTCTTCTGGAAGCTGGATATAATGCTGCAATTCTTCAGGAAGCTCTTGGTAATCTTTCAAAGGCTGAGCAGATGATGACAGCTCTTTATAATGAGTATCCTGATAACAGAGTAGCAAAAGGTCTTTCTGATATTCAGTATGAAATTAAAATGGCAAATAAACTGAAAAAGCAGATAGATGCTACTGAAGCTTCTGGTGATCTTGATGATTTTGATGAGGATTCGGAAGATTTAGGAGATCTAGATTTTTAACTTTTTAGAAGTATTGCTGCCACTTTGCAGTAAGTTCGGCTGCACTGGTAAATAATTCTGCGTGAATGCCGAGACTTGCTGCAGCTGCTACGTTATCCGCCCTATCATCCGTAAAGAAAGCATCTTCCGGGGCGGTCTGCTCTGCTTCAAGAATCAGTTCAAAAAAGTGCGGGTCGGGTTTTGCACAGCCTATCTTGTTAGATGCGTAAGTCTGATTAAAAAAGGCGTAATCTCCGCGCTCCATATGATTTTCCCAGTGACTGTCTATAGTATTTGTACCGCATACAACTCGGTGCTTTTTTTTGAGCTGCTGAATGAGCGAAACTGTTTCCAGATTTTTTGATGGATGGAAATACAAGCGGAAGAGGTCATTTTCTACAACGGGAACCTTACTGTATTTTTCGTCTTTAGCAGCAGCAATGCGATCATTGAATTGAGTCCAGAACTGCTGTGGATTAATTTTGCCGGTTTGAAAAAGATTCCAGATATCTTTTTGCCCTGAAGCGCAAATCTTATAAAAATCTTCAGTTGTAATATTTAATTTATTGTAAAGCTGGGTAAGCAGAAATGTGTTTGTAACAACACCACCCATATCAAAAATAAAAAGCATATTCCGATTATGGTGTAATTGTGATGAATAATCAAGTTTGATATAATGGCGGCTATGAGTATGAATAATTTTCCGAGAGTTTTTCTGAACAGTAAAGAAGAAAAGGAAATCCAGCAGGGATTCCCATGGGCATTTGATAATGAGATTTCCCATGTAAAACACAGAGCCGACGAAAAATCTGAATGGAAGAATGAAGGCCTTAAAGAGTGCACTGTAGAAGATGGTGCCACAGTTGAAGTTTACACAAAGGCCGGCGGCTTTCTTGGAACCGGTATCATCAACAAAAAATCAAAGATTACCGTAAGACTTATTGGCAGCGAGCATGCAGATGTTATCATGGCTGATACTGCAGCTTATTATGAAAAGAAGATTCTGGACGCTTACAATATGCGCCGCATGTTCTACAGCGACAGCGATTCTTATCGTCTTGTTTTTGGCGAAGCAGATTTTATTCCGGGCCTCATCTGTGAACGTTTCTGCGATGAAAAGGGACGTGTAATTATTGTTGCACAGTTCCTTTCCCTTTCATGTGAAGTTTTCCGTAACGATATTGTTGCAGCTCTTAAAAAGGTTTGTAAACCAGATGCAATTTACGAGAGAAGTGATGCCAGCGTTCGCGATAAGGAAGGACTTCCTCAGACTGCCGGCTGGATTTATGGCTCAGGCGATACAACTTTTACAATTGTAGAAAACGGAATTAAACTTGGTGTTGATATTGCAAACGGCCAGAAGACCGGTTACTTCCTTGATCAGAAGTTCAACCGAACTGCCGCAGCCGCTTTCTGTAAGGGAAAGACAGTTCTCGACACCTTTACACATACAGGTGCATTCGGTCTCAACGCATTTAAGAACGGAGCGCGCGAAGTTACTTCTGTAGATATTTCTCCAGAAGCAGTTGATATGGTTAATCATAATATTGAACTCAACGGGGCTGGTAAAGTTATGAAGGCTGTTTGTGCTGATGTTTTTGATCTGCTTAAACAGTACGAAACTGACGGTCGTAAGTTTGATGTAATCATTCTTGACCCTCCGGCTTTCACAAAGTCTGCAAAGATGATTGAAAAAGCGTACGGTGGCTACAAAGAAATCAACCTGAGAGCGCTCAGACTTTTGAATGAGGGCGGTATTCTTGTTACCTGTTCCTGCTCTCATTTTATGGAAACAAATATGTTCTGCGATATGCTTATGCACGCCGCAATGGACAGCCACAAGCGCCTTCAGATTCTTGAAAAGCGAGGGGCTGGTCCAGACCATCCGGTGCTCTTAGGCTATCCAAAATCCGAATACCTTAAGTGTGTGGTGTGCCGTGTCCTCTAGTAAGCCTTATAACTGCGTAATAATCCTGGGGCCAACCGCTGTCGGTAAAACTGCAATCGGTGTTGCCGTAGCCCGTGCCTTTAATGGTGAAATCATTTCTGCTGACTCAAGACAAACTTACCGCCACCTCGACATTGGTTCCGGTAAGGATCTTGCCGATTATGCAGAAAGTGAAGCTGGTCCTGCAGTTCCATATCATCTTATTGATATAACTGAACTGCCTGCTGAATATAACGTATATAACTACCAGCAGGATTTTTACAAAGCGTTTAAGGATATTACGGGGCGGGGGAAGCTTCCGGTGATTGTCGGCGGAACCGGTATGTATCTGGATGCGATTGTCCGCGACTATCAGCTTGTGATTCTGCCGGAAAATAAAAAGCTTCACGAAGAGCTTGAAGCAACTCCACTTGAAGTTCTTGCAGCCCGCCTTATGGAGCTACAGCCAGACCTTCACACAAAAGGCGACCTTCTTGAAAAAGACCGCGTAATAAAGGCCCTGGAAATTATTGAAGCAAAAAAGAGTGGTGTAGATTCAACTTCTGTTCAGCGCCCGGAAATTAATCCTCTTATAATTGGAACAACATTGCCGCGACCTCAGATGTGGGAAAACATCAGCATTCGTTTGAAGGAGCGTCTTGAAGGTGGAATGCTCGATGAAGTTCAGTCAATTCACGACAGCGGCATTACCTGGGAGAGACTCGAAAAACTTGGCCTTGAGTACCGCTTCTGTTCTGAATTCCTTCAGGGAAAAATCGAAACAAAAGAAAAATTATATGAAGGTCTTTTTATTGCCATCCGTCAGTTTGCAAAACGTCAGGAAACCTGGTTCCGCATGATGGAGAAGAAAGGTGTTGAAATCCAGTGGCTGGAGCCTGGTAGTAAGGAAGATAGAATTAAAGAAGCTTGTGAAATTATTCACAACCATCCCGAACTTGTTTAAGCATGCATTAGGATTGTTAAACAAAAACTGCCGGGGACCCAATCCGGCAGCTTATTAACAAGAGGACTACTTATTTAATTCAATATTTTATGCGTTTACTGCCATCTTAACAGTTTCAGTAATTTCTGTAAGATAACCTGTGCGAAGACAGCTGTCAAAGAGTTCCTTTGAAATATAGTCAGTTTTTACGTCTTCGTAACCATCCATATCGCGAACGATTTTTACAACGAAACCATCTTCCATTTCGCGAAGGATTGTCATGTAATCTGTGTTTTTACCAATGCTTTTGAGTGTGTATTTTTTCATTTTCTTTTTACTCCCATATATAAAAAATGATTTAAAGTGTCACGCAAAACTGTCTCATTACTCTTATTTTCGGTTATAATAAAAATAATGTTAGAAAAATTTTCAAAAAAAGATAAAAAAAATCTCTTTGATGCACATTTTCATTATGCAGTCTGTAAGGAAAATGGAATTGATTTACCAGATTTCCAAGATGGCATAACCTGGAGTGGAATCTCCTGTGCTCATTCAAAAGCTGAATTCGAGATACAAAGTAAGGCACCTCAAAATGTAATTCAGTCATATGGAATGCATCCTCAGAATGCTGCAAATGAAAACATTAAAGAGAGTTCAGATTTTCTTGAAAATCTTTTGGAAGGTAAAAAAATCAGTTTTATAGGAGAAGCGGGTTTTGATTATTTTACTTCTGAATTCCGCGAAGCCGAAAACCAACAGGAAGAAATCTGGAATATACAGTTAGACCTGGCCTTAAAATATAATATTCCGCTGGTAGTTCACTGCCGTAAAGCCAATCATAAACTTTTTGAATATTCCAAAAAATTAAGCCAGCTGCCAGAAGTATTATTTCATTCCTTTATGGGGCCGCCCGTAGAAGCCCAGTCTCTTCTTAATCACGGAATTAACGCCTATTTCAGTTTTGGAAAACAGGTGTTTAATGGAAATAAAAAAGTTATTGCGTGTGTAAAAGAATTGCCGTTTGAAAGAATCCTCTCAGAAACAGATGCTCCGTTCCAGTTTCTGAAAGGTGAGGAATATACGGATTTGAATGATATAACAATTATTTTAGATGAAATATTGAGATGTCGGGAGATATTATAACTTTATTTTAATCATTAAATACATTATATTTAGAGTATGAACAACAAAAAAGAACTTTCACCTGAATTTAAAAAATTACGTATTTTTTTACTTATAGAAATCGCCGCAGCCGCAGTAGTAACACTCTTAAATCTCAGTTTTCACGCAGATATTTCACTTCTTGCATTTCCTCTTGCACTTATCTACATGGCATTCATCTGCTGGTTTGTTGTAAAAAAGATTGTTATTGATACAGATGGAACACATGTATTCGCAGCAATTAAACTTATTGAATATCTTCCATATTTTCTTTTTATTACTTTCATTATAAGAAGAGCAGGCGAGCATGGAACTCCGTTTGTTGTAGATTTGTTTGCAGTACTCTGCTGGTTTATTGTTTTTGTATTTTCGTTTATTAATTCAAAACCATTGTACCCTGCAAAAAATACAGCAAATACAACAAGCAAAATTATACAGGGCTGGAAAGTTGCACCCGTTGCAAAACAGTATAAAGGCGGAACTAAGGTTATCTTTGAAGTAATAGACTGGATAGATGCTTTCTTCTGGGCAATTTTTACTGTGCTCATTTTCCAGATTTTCCTTATGCAACTTTATGAGATTCCTTCTGAATCTATGGTTCCAACCTTCCTTGTAAAAGATAAGGTTTTTGTTTCTAAAATTGACTGTGGGCCAAAGTTCCCTCTTACAGATGTTGGTCTTCCAGATTTCAGAAAATATAAAAGGGGAGATACTATTGTTTTAAGAAACCCTCATTACAGCATGGACAGAAAATCAGAAGTAAAAACTGTTTCTTCACAGCTTATCTATATGCTCTCTCTTATGCAGATTAATCTGAATAAAGATGCAGACGGAGAGCTTAAGGCTGATCCGCTTGTAAAAAGAATTACAGGTCTTCCTGGTGAACAGCTTGTAATGCAGGATGGAACCTTATACAGACGAACTAAGGAAAGTGATGTTTTTGAACCTGTTGCACTTGATAATAAATATGCTGCATGGAATCTTAATGCGGTTAGTTCAAAAATCAAACCTTATATTCTGCAGTTTCCGTTTAATTCAGAAGAATATCAGAAAATGCTTGATCTTGAAGAAGAAAGACGCAATTACGATCTTTCTTCTGCAGAGTTTCAGGCTTATGAAATTGTAAGACAGCTGAAAAAGTTTGCAGCTTTGAATAAGGATGCCGGAAGTTTTACAACACCTCAGATGTCTGAATACAGCCTTTTTTCTAATTTCGCAAACATTACAAAAGGCCTTCTGATTCAGGAAGGCGGTTTGGAGTGGTTTGAAAAGTTTATGACTTCATGGATTCCTTCAAAAAATGAAGTACGTGATTTTTATGCAGAAGCAAATTACCGTTTGAACGTAATGACAAAAATTACCTTTGGTAAGCTTGTAGTAGAATATGCAAAGATTTATGCTGCAAATACAGAGACAAGTCTTTTTGATAATTCAGCAATCGAAGAATTGTATGAGCACGCAGGGCATTTAGACTGGTATATTCAGGGCTTACTTGATGAACGAAATATGCCGGTTTTCCCTGCTAATGACGCAAACGGAAATCCTAAATATATTCCTGAAAACTGTTATTTTATGATGGGAGATAACCGTTTTAATTCTCTTGATTTAAGACATTCTTCTTCACAAAAAGAAACAGCCCTTACTAAATCAGATCCTTTGTCTGTAACTTATTATTCCTTTATGGCACCTCAGTACATCAATAAGAAGTACATTATTGGTAAGCCTGTATTGAGATTCTGGCCGCTTAATAGATTCGGAAAGGTATAAAAAAAGATGGTCTTTAAAGACCATCTTTTTCAGGATTATCTACCACAGCACTGTTTGTATTTCTTACCGCTTCCACAAGGACATGGATCGTTTCTTCCAACCTTTGGCATTGTGCGGCGTACAGTAACATTGTCGCCCTGAGAGCGCTGGTTCATTGCACTGCCTACAGCCTGGCGGCGAGCCTGATCACCGTTGAATGAGCTGTGTGCGCTGCGTTCTGCAGTATTCTGAGCCATCTGTGCGGCTGTGTTTCCTGCATCACTGTGCTGAGCGTTCATACCCTGCTGCTGCGCTTCCATCATGCGGCGGCGCTGTTCAGCGGCCTCTGGAGAAAGCTGTACTCGAACACGGAATACACGTGACATAACTGAGTTACGGATTGTATCCAGCATTTCATCAAAGATATTAAAGCCGTCAATCTTATATTCTGTAAGAGGGTTCTTTGAACCGTAAGAACGGAGAGCAACTGCTTCGCGGAGTCCTTCAAGAGTTTCCAGCTGATCAAGCCATTTTTTATCAATCATTGTAATGTACTGATAGCGGATAAACATATTGAAGTTTTCTCTACCTGCAAGAGTTTCTTTTTCAGTAATATCGTTCTGAAGGGCAGCAATAACTGCTTCACGAGTATAACCGTCTGAAGGAAGCTGAATTGCAAATGTGTTGCGGATTTTTTCCTGCAGTTCAAGAAGCGGTGCATTTGAGTTCTTGTTGTGCTTTGCTTCGTATTCGTAATTATCAAAGAGATTTTCAACTTCTTCTTTAGCGTTGTTCATTACGCGCTCTGAAAGCTTGTCATCTCCAAGAATAGCATCTCGCTGACTGTAAATTACAGTTCTCTGTTCGTTGAGAACATCATCATAATCAAGCAAATGCTTACGGATTTCAAAGTTGCGGTCTTCTACCTTCTGCTGAGCCTTTTCAATACCTTTGTTGAGCCATGGGTGATCAATTGGTTCTCCAGGCTGCATACCGATACGGCTCATCATAGCCTTCATGCGTTCACCACCAAAGAGGCGCATAAGGTCATCATCCATAGAGATGTAGAACTTAGAACGTCCAGGATCACCCTGACGTCCAGAACGTCCGCGGAGCTGGTTATCAATACGGCGTGATTCATGACGCTCTGTACCAATTACATAAAGACCACCGAGAGCCTTTACTTCTTCGTAATCTTTTTTCCAGTTTTCTTTTTCAATAGCAAGTGCTGCCTTGTACTGTTCTTCAGTAGCATTTGTGCCGGCTCTTTTCTGAGCGCGGAATTCCGGGTTACCGCCAAGCTTAATATCAGTACCACGACCAGCCATGTTTGTAGCGATTGTAACTGCACCCTTAGCACCGGCTTCTGCAATAATCATAGCTTCGCGTGCATGGTTCTTTGCGTTCAATACTTCATGGCGGATTCCTTTACGTGTAAGAAGGGCAGAAAGGTGTTCTGATTTTTCTACGGAAACTGTACCAACGAGAACAGGCTGTCCTTTTTCATGTGCAGCCTTAATCTCATTTGCAATTGCTTCCCATTTATCTGCTTCGTTAAGGTAAACTTCATCATTTTCATCTTTACGGGCAACAGGAAGGTTAGTAGGAATAGCTACTACATCGAGTCCGTAAATCTTGTTGAATTCAACTGCTTCTGTAGCGGCTGTACCAGTCATACCAGAAAGCTTGTCGTACATACGGAAGAAGTTCTGGAAGGTAACTGTAGCCATTGTGCGGTTGCGCTGAGCAATGCGGATGTGTTCCTTTGCTTCAATAGCCTGGTGAAGTCCGTCTGAATAGCGGCGGCCTTCAAGTACACGACCTGTAAACTCATCAATGATTTCAACTTTTCCGTCACGAACAAGGTAATCAACATCATTATGGAAAAGAAGGTGAGCACGCAGTGCCTGTGTAAAGTAGTGTGTGTATTCAAAGTTCTCTTCATCTTCAAGAGAACCTGTAATCAGATTATGCTTGTGGAGAATGTCGTTGATGTGGAGCATACCCTTGTCTGTGAAAGAAACACGCTTAGACTTTTCATCAATTGTGTAGTCTCCTTCAATTGCGGCACGCTCTTCAGGAGTCATAAAGCTTTCATCTGGATATTCACCAGTTTTAGGATCCTTTTCAACTTCCTTAAGTTCACCAACATATTTATCAACTTCATGATATTTGTAAGTATCATCTTCGCCAGCACCAGAAATAATAAGAGGTGTACGGGCCTCATCAATCAAAATAGAGTCAATTTCGTCGACGATACAGTAATTAAAGCCGCGCTGAACCTTATCTTTAAGGTCTACCTTCATGTTATCGCGGAGGTAGTCAAAACCAAACTCGTTGTTTGTACCGTAAGTTACATCGCAGGCATAGGCTGCTTTACGGGCATCATTATCCATGCTTGAAAGGATTGAACCTACAGTAAGACCAAGGTAAGAGAAAATAGGGCGGCGGGAATTAGCATCGCGTTCTGCAAGGTAATCGTTTACTGTTACAACGTGAACGCCTTTTCCTGTAAGTGCATTAAGATAAGCTGGGGCAACGGCAACAAGAGTTTTACCTTCACCAGTCTTCATTTCAGTGATTTTTCCCTGATGAAGATTGATAGAACCCATAATCTGAACATCAAAAGGACGTTCTCCAATTACACGCCATGAAGCTTCACGACAAAGCGCAAATGCTTCTGGAAGAATATCATCGAGAGTTTCGCCAGCGGCAAGACGCTCCTTGAATTTTTTAGTCTGTTCCGGGAATTCTTCTGGTTTTAAGGATTTTGCCCATTCTTCTTTTGCATTAACAGCAGCCAGAATTGGCATAAGGGCTTTTACATCACGGTCATTCTGTGTACCGAAAATCGCGGTAAGAACTTTATCAATAAACATAGTTTTTCCTTAATTTTATTTTTGATATTCTATTATATCTTATATTATTTAAATTTACTATATTATGTTGCATTAGGGCAAGGAAAAAAGTAATATAATAGTATGAGAAAAATCCTTTTACTTGCAACTACGTTTATCTCTATTGCTTTGATTACTTCCTGCTCAAAGAATGAGTCTGTGCAGTCTATTAGTGAAACTGAATTGTTTTCGCTTCCTTATGGCAATTTTGAAGAACAATTGAGCGTAACAGACCTTAATGATGTTGGCGGAGTTCGTTTTGGAATTGCAATGCAGGATGGATTTTTCTATATCGTAAACGGTGAATCAAAAAAAATCCTTGAACTTAATTCTTACGGCGACCTGCTGACCCTTTTTTATAATGAAGATTCAGAAACAGCCCGTCTTCTGGAAAACTCAAACCGTCCGGACAAAAGTATTCATCATGAAATCTCATATCCTTTTGATTATCCTGGTATGGTAGCCGCAGATTCAAATAAAAATATCTATACCGTTTGTTCAATTCCATGGGACAGACAGGAAAAAAGTGATGACGGTACAACACTTTATAGTCATACCGTTCTTCGTTTTGCGCGCGACGGATCTTCTGTAGATTATATCGGTCAGCAGGGACCTGGCGGAACTCCATTTCCTTATATCAAAAACATTTATACAACAGCAAAAGATGAACTTGTAGTAGTTGCCTCATCTTCAGAAGGTATGCTTGTGTACTGGTTTGCCAGCGACGGCTTTTTAAAGTATATGATTCCGGTTACTACAAGAGATGCTCCTTCTGGAACAGACAAGGAAGATTATTCAGATTATTTCCTTACAATACAGAATGTTATTCCAGATCCGGTTACCTATAAGCTTTATGTTCAGATAGATTATTATACAACCTATGTTGATGAAGATTCTAAAGTACAGTCTGGTATAAACTATGTTCAGACTTTGCTTTATCCGCTGAATATTGAAAACGGAACTTATGAAGATCCTGTTTCTGTTCCGCCTTACGAAGAATCTGTAGTTTCTGATTACAGTAAGCTTACATATCGTATTCCATATGATTTTCTTGGAGTTACAAAAAGCGGCTGGAAATTCTTTATTGTAAAAACAGAAGACGGCTTTAATATTGAAATGATTCAGAGTGAAAGCCAGAGAATTCTCAGACGTCATTTTAATGCATCTCACTCAAATATTGTTTATGATACAATGAGCCTTTCACAGGATGGTATTCTTACAGCCCTTTATCTTGAAAAAGAAAAAGCCCGGGTTGTTTGGTATAGAACAGATAATCTGATTGATGCAATCTTGAAAAACTAATCTATGTTTGAAGATAAAGAAGAATTTGTAGCAGATAATGAAACTGATAAATCTCTTGTTTTCCGCTATAACCGTGAAGAACGCATAGCAAAAGCTCCTCAGATTGTACAGGATTATTATAACGGTAAACTTCGCCCGGTTCGTGGAATAAAAATTTTCTTTACAAAACAAAACCGCTACATCTTCTTTGCCCTGATTTTCTTTATTGGAGCTACATGGATTTATACAGGCTTAAACAGAACAAGAGCCGGGACTACGCTTGAAGGAATAAACTTTGAAGTAACAGCATTTTCCTATGAAGAAGAAGTGTATGTTTCTTTGCAGATGAAACGCAGTAAAAAAGCAAAATCAAAAGCTCCGGTTTCTGTAAAAGCAGATTTTTTTGCAATTGACCCGAATAATCAGATTGGAGATAAAAGAAATGGTCAGCTTGTTTATGAAGATGGAGAGCAGTATATTCGTACAAAATTTACTGATTATGATATAATAAGAGTAGACGTTATCTTAAACGCAGATGGCTCTGAAAAAGAGCTTTCTGCTATGGTAAAGAGGTAGGAGATGAGTCGTTCGATTGCCTGTATTGATTACAGAAAGGGAAAAATATTTATTGCAAAGCGTCAGATGGTTGGTGATATGGGGGGCCGCTGGGAATTTCCTGGTGGAAAAATAGAAGAAGGGGAAGATCTTCAGACTGCCGTTGTCCGCGAAATGCAGGAAGAATTCGGAGTTACAGTTACTGTAGGCCGTAAAATCACTTCCGGCTCCTTTACTCATAAAGGAAAGCCTTGTACCCTTGATGTTCTTGAAGTAAGTTTTCCTCATGATGGAATTGAAAAAAAGTTTGAATTGACTGAACATACTGATTATAAATGGGCTGATATCGATGAGATTCCTCAGTTGAATTTTGTAGATTCAGATCTTTCAATTTATAATGATGTAAAAAAATGGTGTTTAAAAGAGTACAAAAATGAAAAATAAATTAATCCTTGCAGTTTTAGTTTTAATCCTTTCATTCCTATTTGTTTCCTGTGAGAAAAAAGGAACAGAAACAATTGTTTTTGATAAAACTCATCCGCTTGCGCTTGCTCCAGATGTTGAGTGGGCAGTTGTAATTGAACCGTATGCGGTTTTCAAGGAAAGTGATGAATGGGGTGCTGCTACTACAGGCCACTGCCGTAAGGGAGAGATTCTTCAGGTAAAAGGAAAGTCTGTAGATGCTGCCAGAGAAACCTGGTATTTCTTTGAAGGCGGCTGGCTTCCACAGAACTGTGTTTCAATTTTCAGTAACCGATATAAGGCTCAGACAGTTTCGAATAATTTGACAAATGAATAAAACGAATATAAACATTATAGCAGAAATAGGAACTTCTCATGAAGGTTCAATAGAAAAAGCCCGTGCTCTTGTTGATGCTGCAGCAGATTCAGGTGCAGATACTGTAAAATTCCAGTGGGTTTACGCAGATGAAATTCTTCATCCGGATACAGGCTATGTAAAACTTCCTACAGGTAATATCCGTCTTTATGACCGCTTTAAGCAGCTTGAATGTCCACCATCTTTTTATAAAGAAATGGTTGATTATGTACATTCAAAAGGTTGTAAGTTCTGCTGTTCACCCTTTGGTTTGAAAAGCCTTTCGGAACTCCTTGAACTTAATCCAGATTATGTAAAGATTGCTTCTCCCGAATTAAATCATTTTCCTATGCTTAAGGTACTGGCAGAATACAGAGCACGTGTTGGCGCGGAAAAGGTTCCTGTAATTCTTTCGAGCGGAGTTAGTAAGCTTGAAGATATTAAAAATGCAATTGATATTGTGGGAACAGATAATGTTTCTCTTCTTCACTGTATAACAAGTTATCCCGCTCCAGAGAGCGAATATAATCTGAAAGTAATTACAACTTTGTCTGAGCAGTTTGGAATTGAATGCGGGGTAAGCGATCACAGCCTTGATCCTGTTTTAGTTCCATGTCTTTCTGTTGCCTGTGGAGCTACTGTAATAGAAAAGCATATTACCCTAAGCCGTAAAACAATGGGACTTGATGATCCTGTAGCTCTTGAACCTGAACAGTTTGCTCTTATGGTTCATACAGTACACCAGACTGAAGCAAGTTTACGCCACTATGGCAAAGAACTTGGTTACGAAAGAATCTTACAGCAGCTGGGTGAACAGTTTGGTAATGAAAAAGTTCAGAGTGTTCTTGGGGATGGAATAAAAAAACTTGCTCCTGCCGAAGAAGCTAATTACGGCAGAACAAACCGAAGCCTTCACTTTATGCATGATATGAAAGAAGGGGATGTTATTGGCGCGGAAGATGTTGCAGTTTTACGTACAGAAAAAGTATTAACTCCAGGCCTCACTCCAGACTGGCTGGATAAGGTAGTGGGTAAAAAACTGCTTAGAGATATAACTTCAGGCGCAGGTGTTCAGAAAGAGGATTTTATCCAATAAGATCTGCAATGCGTTTCATTGCGCAGAGTGTAAAATCTTTATCAACACAATCAAAGGCATCTGTAATAGGAGAAAGCATGCTGTTTAAGCCTCCTGTTGCAATTACCTTTATGTCTTCAAGTTTACAGCCTGTTTCTTTTACTAAATCTTCCTTCATTTGTTTGATAAGTCCTTCAACAAGGCCTTTGTAACCAAGTACAATTCCGCTTTGTACAGAAACTACAGTGTTCTTTCCAAGACTTGTTGGAGGAATGTCCAGAGGAATAGCAGGAATTTGTGCTGTATTAGAAAAAAGAGAATTAAATGCTGTGCGGATACCAGGTGCAATTGCAACACCAGCAATATTTGCGTTTGCGTCAATTGCGGTAAAGGAGAGTGCAGTTCCAAAATCAGTAATAATACAAGGACACTTATAGCGGCACCATGCTTCAAGGGCATCACAGTAAAGGTCTGTACCAATTTCATGAATTGCAGTTTCAGGAACTTTTACCGGAAGCTTAGTGTAGATTTCTGGACCAATGATTACCGGCTTTTTTCCTGAAAAATGCTGTGAAACAATTACAAAAGGTCCGATAAGCGCCGGCACCACTGTGCTCAAAACTACAGTCTGGATTTTTGAAAAATCAATTTCGACATCGCGGAAAAGAGGGCGGAGAAGAGAAAAATATTCATCTCCTGTACGCTTTAAATCAGTTGAAATGCGCCAGGTATAGAGAAGTTTGTCACCTTCAAAAACCGCAGTTTTTATGTTTGTGTTTCCGATGTCAAAAATTAGTGTCATTTTACGGCAACCTCGCCATCTTTAAATGTAGCGAACTTAGTGTAGCCTTGTTTTTCCAGCATATCATACTGAGGACCTGGCTTTTTTGCTTTTTTGAGAATTGTTACTGCATAGTCAGCGCGGAGTTTTTCTGCTGTAGAAATAACCTTTGCAAACTCAATTGAATCATCATAAAGAAGTGCGCACTTTTCTTTTGCACCTGGAATCTGATATTTCTGATCAAGAAGAATGCTACAGATACGTTCGAAGCCGATTGAGAATCCAACAGCTGGAACCTGCTGACCAATAAACTTACCAATCAGGTTATCATAGCGTCCGCCGCCACCAACTGCACCGCTAAAGTCTGGACTGCCGATTTCAAAAACAACGCCGGTGTAATAGCCCTGGCCTCGAACGAGGCTTGGAGTATAATTGATTTTATATTTTCCGCCTGAAACTTTTTCTGCTGTAGAAATAATGTATTTAAGATCATTTGCAATAGAAGGATCTGCACAGCGGGCTGCAACATCATCAACAGAAATTGAAGAACCACTTGTCGTAGAAATAAATTCAACGAGAGCTTTTATTGCTCCGTCTGGCATCTGCTTTTCGCGGAGTTCTGCTTCAACACCTTCAGCTCCAATCTTATCCATCTTATCAAAAGTAATACAAACTGAATCGAGTGTTTCTGGAGCAAAGCCCATATTCTCGAGCATATTGCGGAGAATACGGCGGTCATTAATATTGATTACAAAATTATTGAATCCGATGTTCAGAAGGGCGCGGGCGGTAACGTCAATCAGTTCAACTTCAGCGTTACATGAGCTATCCCCAAGAATATCAATATCGCACTGAACAAACTCGCGGCTACGGCCTTTCTGAGGACGCTCGGCGCGGTAAACGCGGTCTGTCTGGATTACCTTAAAAGGAAACTGAAGCTCGTTGCGGTTAGCTGCAAAAAAGCGGGTTAGAGGAAGGGTAAGGTCGTAGCGAAGTCCCATATCAGAAAGAGATTTTTCATCAACAGGAGAAGCGGCCAGGGCTGCATCAAGTTTGTCACCTCGCTTGAGTACCTTAAAAATCAGGTTGAGGTTGTCGCCACCATCAGATTTATCAAGATTCTCCGCATCTTCGAGCATAGGGGTAGAAATACGTTCAAAGCCACTGGCGCGGTAAGTCTCTAAAATCTTTCCCTGTACATAATCGCGCAGCTTCTGTTCTGCCGGTAAAATATCTTTCATGCCTTTAAGTGCGTTTGTTTTCATATAATTCCTCTTTGAAGTAGTATAATAGTGAAAAACGACGTTTAAGACAATTAGTGTCATTCTTTAATTGACAAAACATCTTATTTCTTCTATATTGTAATAGTCAGTTTAATATAATTATTAAAAAGACTCGTGAGACCCACGGGTCTTTTTTGTTGCCAGAAAATGGTTCTCATGAGCCATGAATTAATTAAGGATTTATGGAATACACATCTTATAAAAGCATTAAGTATTATGATGAGTGTGCAGCTCTTGTAGAGGGAATGGGATTCAAACTTGTAGAACTTAAAATCGTTCCTTCAAAGACAACCACAAAAATTTCTGCAATGATTTCTTCTGTTGATCCGGAAGTAAATATTGGAGTAGTTGATTGTGCAAAGGTTCACCGTGTTCTTCTTACTCGTCTTGAGGCCCTGCTCGGAACAGAAGACACAATGATGGAACTTACAAGCCCTGGAATTGAGCACAATATTAAAAATGCAGCAGAGTTTGCTGTTTTTACAGGCCGTTCAGTTCGTGTCTGGGATAAGACTTTAACTGACTGGGTTGGCGGAAAGATAATTTCTGCTGATGATAAACAGGTTACTTTGGAAGCAGAAGATGGAAATTCTTTCTCTGTTTCTTATGAAAATATTGCGAAAGCAAAATTCAATTATAACTAAGCATTTTATTTAGCAGGCTGCACGGCGGTTCTGCGAGGAGTTTAACGATGTCAGAAATGGCAGAAGCAATCCGAGCGTTGATTTCGGAAAAAGGTTATTCAGAGGATTCTGTAAAACAGACAATTGAAAAGGCTCTGAAGGCTGCTTATAAACGCACATATGGTGACGATGAGAATGCAATTGTAAAATTCAATGATGATATGTCGGACGTTTCAATCTACTCACGTAAGGTAGTTGTAGACGGTGTTTATGATCCTGTAAAGGAAATTGAACTTGAAGATGCAAGAAAGCTTGCAGGTGATGAAGTAGAAGAGGGTGACGAGATTGATATTCTTGAAGACCCAAAAACTTTTGATCGTTCGGCTGTAACTGTTGGAAAGCAGACTGCTCACCAGGGATTGAATGAAACATATAAGACATCACTGATGAATGAATATAAAGACAAGATTGGTGAAATGATTATCGGATATCACCAGCGTGAACGCAATGGAAACATCTTTGTTGACCTTGGAAATGCAGGCCGCATCGAAGGTTTCCTTCCTACAAAGTTCCAGTCTAAGCTTGAGATTTACGAAAAGGGAGACAGAATTAAGGCTCTCATCGTAGACGTAAAGCCAACAAACACTGGTATTCAGCTTGTTCTTTCAAGAAGCGATACAAAGCTTGTTAGCTCAATTCTTGAAAAAGAAGTTCCAGAAATTGCAGACGGTACCGTAGAAATCAACAGAATCGTTCGTGATGCTGGTTACAGAACAAAGATTGCTGTTTCTTCTGCACGTGAAGAAGTAGATCCTGTAGGAGCTTGTGTTGGTCTTCGTGGTGTTCGTATTCAGAATGTTATCCGCGAGCTTATGAACGAAAAAATCGATGTTCTTAAGTGGGATGCAGATCCAGCAGTATTTATCAAAAACGCACTTTCACCAGCACAGGTTGAACGCGTAATCATTACAGATGCTGATAAAAAACAGGCACTTGCAATTGTAGAAGATTCACAGTTCTCACTTGCAATCGGCCGTCAGGGACAGAATGTTCGCCTTGCAAACAGACTTTGTGACTGGAACATTGACGTTAAGACAATTGAACAGGCTGAAGAACTTGATCTTTCTTCATTCAATACTGTTCAGAATGCACGTAACCTCTTCAATGATGAAGTTGAAGAGATTTCTAAGATTTCAGAACTCCCTGGAGTTGATACTGAGGTTGCAGAACTTCTTAAGGCTGCTGGAATTGAAGAGTTCCAGGACTTCGTAGAAGCTTATGATAACGGAACAATTAATGTTGAAGGAGTTTCTAAAGAAGCACTTGATAAGATTAACGAATTGATTAATGAAAATGTAGAGTTCGTTGATGAGGATGAAGCAGATACAGAAGCTGCTGGTGCTGAAGAAGAAGCTGCTCCTGCAGAAAAGGCAGAAGAGCCTGCTGCAGAAGAGGAAGAAGAAGAGTATTTCTGCCCAGAATGTGGTGCAAAGATTACTCTTGATATGACTCACTGCCCTAAGTGTGGGGTTGAATTTGAGTTTGAAGAGGAATAAGGAAGGTAAAAGATAATAATGGCTGAAGAAAACGAAAAAAAGCCCGGATTTGTAGTGCATAAAAAACAGCAGGATTCTGCTCCTGCCGCAGCTCCTGAAAAGAAAAAGGTAGTTGTTGTAAAGAAGAAGGCACCTGCAGCTCCACAAACAAATACTCAACCTCAGGGACAGTCTGGTCAGGCTAATTCTAATGCCCAGAAGCATGTCGTTGTAAAGAAGGCAGAACCAGCTGCTGCTGTTCAGCACAAGAGCGAACCAAAGCCTGCTGGTGCTAAGCCAGAAGGCGCAAAGACCCGTACATTTGAACTTAATTCAGCACGTCCAAATGTAAAGGCAGGAAATCTTTCTGACAGACCTCGTCAGGGTGGCTTTAACCGTGATAGAAATGGAAACGGTCAGGGCGGCTTCAACCGTGGTCAGGGTGGCCAGGGCGGTTACAATAGAGATAGAAATGGTCAGGGAGGTGGATTCAGCGGCTCACAGGCTCGCCAGAATTACCAGAACCGCGACCGAGATAATAATGGCCAGGGCGGACGTCCAGGCTTCAACCGTGGCGGACAAGGTGGCCAGGGCGGCTTCAACCGCGGTGGTCAGGGAGGCCAGGGTGGCTTTAACCGTGGCGGCCAGGGCGGACAGGGAGGCTTTAGACCTCGTACAGGCGGAATGGGCGGAGCAGCTCCCGTACCTCCTGTTGACCAGTCTCGCCAGCCAGCTAAGAAAGCATTTAAAGGCAAAAAACAGATATATAACCGCAAGGACGAAGAGCAGTACGATGATAATCTCTTTGGACAGAAGAAGAAGGTTGAAACTCCAGCTTCTGTAGTACCAAAGTCAATCGATATCATGGAAACTATTTCGGTTTCTGATCTTGCTCGTAAGATGAACCTTAAGGCAAGCGAAGTAATCGGAAAGCTTATGGGCATGGGTATGATGGTTACAATTACCCAGTCTATCGATTCTGATACTGCAACTCTTCTTGCTGCTGAATATGGTTGTGAGGTTCACCTCGTAAGCCTTTATGATGAAACTGTAATTGAAAGCGAAAAGGATGATGGTGTAGAACTTCTTCCACGCCCTCCAATCGTAACTGTAATGGGACACGTAGACCACGGTAAGACAAAGACTTTGGATGCTATCCGCCATTCACACGTTGCAGAAGGAGAAGCCGGTGGTATTACACAGTCTATCGGTGCTTACTCAGTTTCAACTCCTAAGGGAAAAATTACATTCCTTGATACACCAGGTCACGAAGCATTTACTATGATGCGTGCACGTGGTGCTCAGGTAACAGATATCGTAGTTCTTGTAGTAGCTGCTGATGATGGTGTAATGCCTCAGACAATGGAAGCTATTGCTCACGCTAAGGACGCTAAGGTTCCTATCATCGTTGCTGTAAACAAGGTTGATAAACCAGAAGCTAACCCAGACCGTGTTAAGACTCAGCTTTCTGAGCAGGGCCTTACTCCAGAAGAATGGGGTGGAGATACTCAGTATGTACACATCTCTGCTCTTAAGAAAGAAGGTATTGATGATCTTCTCGATGCAATTCTTCTTCAGGCAGAAATGCTTGAGCTTAAGGCTAACTATGAATGCCGTGCAGAAGGTAAGATTCTTGAGTCTCGCGTAGACCAGGGTCGCGGTGTTGTATCAACTGTAGTTGTACAGCGCGGTACTCTCAAGCAGGGGGATCCTTTTGTTGCCGGTATTTACTCTGGACGCGTTCGTGCTATGTTTGATGACAGAGGACGCCGCATTACAGAAGCAGGTCCTTCAACTCCTGTTGAAGTTCTTGGTATGGAAGAAATGCCAAACGCTGGTGATCCATTCCAGGTAACAGAAAGCGAAAAGGATGCACGTGCTATTTCAAGCAAGCGTCAGGAACTCAAGAGATTCGAAGCTGCTAAGGCTGTTAAGAAGACAACTCTTGATACTCTCTTCAGTGATATTAAAGACAGCGAAGTTAAAGAGCTTAAGGTTATCATTAAGGCAGACCTTCAGGGATCTGCAGAAGCCCTCAAAGCTTCTCTTGAAAAGCTTTCAACTCGCGAAATCCGTCTTTCAGTTATTCACTCAAGTGCGGGTGCTATCAACGAATCAGACGTTACACTTGCTGCAGCTGACTCAAATGCAATTATCATTGGTTTCAATGTACGTCCTACACCAAAAGCAAAAACTCTTGCAGAACAGGAACAGGTTGAAATCAGAAAATACAATATCATCTATAAGTGTGTTGAAGAGATTCAGCAGGCTATGGAAGGTATGCTCCAGCCGGACACAAAAGAAGAAGTTATCGGTCAGGTGGAAGTACGCAATACATTCAAGGTACCAAAGGTTGGCGTAATTGCCGGTTGTTCTGTATCAGAAGGTATTGTACGCCGCACTTCAAGTGTAAACCTTGTTCGTGACGGTATCGTAATCTTCACTGGAAAGATTTCTTCCCTCAAGCGCTTTAAGGATGATGCCAAGGAAGTTTCTACAGGTTACGAATGTGGTATCGGCTTAGAGAACTGGCAGGATATCCAGGTTGGTGATAAGCTTGAAGTATTCGAAATTGTTGAAGTTGCAAAGAAACTTGGTAAGACAATTGCCGAAGAAGAAGCAGAGGCTGCTAAGCGCAATGTAACTGCTGGTGGTTCAGAAGGAGCTCAATAATGGGACAGTATCGTATTCAGAGACTGAATGACCAGCTCCGCGACGAGATTTCCCAATTGATTCTGCGTGGAGAAGTAAAAGATCCGCGCGTTTCAACCTTTTTGAGCATCAACCGCGTGGAAGTTACCAGCGATTTAAGTTATGCAAAGGTTTACGTTTCTTCCTTCCTTCCAGATAATCAGGTAAGCAAGGGAGTAGACGGACTGAATGCAGCCGCAGGTTTCCTTCAGCGCGAAATTGCAAAGAAGCTTAGAATTCGTCAGTTCCCAAAACTTCAGTTCCATGTTGATGCAGGTATGAAAGCCGGCTTTGATATGGTACAGAAGCTCAACGAACTGGAAAAGGAATCAAAGGCTGCTGAAGCTCAGTCTACTGAAAAGGACTCTGAATAAGAGTAATAATATAGTAAAAAGTGTCAGTATTAAGAGCATCTATATTGACACTTTTTACTAAAAATGATATAAATAAAACATAATTTGACGGGCAGTTAGCTCAGCTGGTACGAGCGTCTGGTTTACACCCAGAATGTCGGGAGTTCGATCCTCTCACTGCCCATTGAGGAAGACTTGGTTTTTAGCCAAGTCTTTTTTTTGTTTAACGATCTTTGTCTTTTGTCGGATCTCATTTCTCCCGACATTCTGTCAGACGTCGCTCACTGCCGTTCGCTCCTCCCTATATATCGGAGAATCCTAAAAAATTGTGCTGTCGCACAATTTTTTTTTACGGATTTCCGATTTTAGGGTGTCGGGAGTTCGATCCTCTCACTGCCCACCGTGAGGTTATATCTTTTACGTTATAGGCGGCGCTCGCTGGGCTCGCTCACGCCAATGTTTTTGATATATATTGGAGATAGATGACGATATTTATAAAGTATGATATTATTTAGTATTCTTATTTAGGAGTCTTAATTGAAGAAAGTTTTTGTCGGTTCAGTTATACTTTTCTCTTTTATAACAAGTCTTCTCGTCTTCAATTCCTGTAAGAATACTACTGAATCTAAACTTGTTTATACAGAAAATAATACCATCAAACAAAATGTGAAAGAGAAAGAACAGGATATTACCTGGACTTTAGAGCTTGAAGGGGAAAGGCTTACACAGACTATAAATCGTAATTCTCTTGAGCTTGGAAAGGATGTTGTTTTCAATAAAGAGGTTTATAAAATATCAAAAGATATGCAGAAACCTGTTTATCCTTTTCTTGATGAGTTTGGAAGCCTTGATACAAGCAATCTTAAAGTTTCTGTGAAAAGAAAAATGAATGATTTCTGCACGGCTTTTGGTTCTGAAAATCATGCAGGGGCTGAAGGATATTTCAGCAGAAAGTATATATTTAATTATGTTTTCTTTTTGCAGGCTTTTGAAGACGGCTGGAAAAACTGTTTTCAGAACGATAAATCAAAAAATCCTGCCTTTACAAAATGGATGTTCGGTGAGGCTTTTAATGGTTCAGATATTATACAGATTCCTGTGCGTTTTTACGCAGACTGTGGTACAATAGATATGACGGTGTTTCTTAATTCAAAAGGAAACAATGAGATTTATCAGATTACTATAGACAGGTGGCAAAAAGTATGATGGAACACGATAAACTTACCGGAATTGAACGGGAGCTTGTACTTCAATATCTTATTGATGGAAATGTACCTGTAACCCTTACACCAGTTGAAGAACCTATTTCCGATAATGATGATGATAAGGAAATGGAAATCCGCTCCCTTACATCACAAATCTTTCCAGTTGCAATAAAAGGGGAGCATATGACCGTCAAAAAAGATGGCGTCATTGTTCTCGAAAATCCACCTCAATCTATAAAAAGTTTTGCAAATAAACAGGTTAAAGTTGAGTTCTATTTTAATCATGTTGGTCTTTATTTTATAACAAAAGTTGCTGCCACAAAAACTGAACTTACAATTTCCATACCAGATCAGATAGAAAGAATTGCAGATGTTGAAGAAGATTCAGATTATGATTTTTCATCTGTAATTTATTTTGACTGTAAATCAAGAAGAGATTTGAATCTTAAATGTATTCCTGCAGAAGGTGTAGAATTATTTGTACGTCCTGTATGGAAAATCATTTCTCTTGATTATCAGAAAAAGGCTAAGGCACTTCTGGAGCAGTTTGTAGAGCAGGCAAAACAGGAAAAGAATGCCGGTAATGGCCTTCAGTTAATTCCAGTTTGTAAATATCTTTCAGAACCTCATCCTGCAGGACTTGAGGCTATGGAAACACGTGTAAAGCCATTCTCAATTCTTTTTGTTGACCATGAACGACTTGTAGTTGGAATGGATACAACTAATTGTACTTTCTTTGAAAATGAGGAATATGGAATTAAACTTTCCTTCTCAATCAAAAGAGGTCCAATTCTTACAAGAGATATTTTTGTAACAAGCCTTGTTAATAAGATTTATCGCAGTGCAGACGGATTATATTCTTGTGTAGATTTCCGTTATACAACTCTTCAAGAGGAAGATTTACGCTTCCTCTATGAAAAGGCAACAAGTACTCTCTTTAATTAATTAGCAGCTTCTTTATTCTGTTCTTGAGCCTGTGCCTGGGCTTGTTGTCTTGGATCATTACCAATTAAGATTGCAAGGCCTTTCAGATAATCAATATTTTCACAAACAATCTTTATAATTACCATAAGAGGAACTGCAAGCAGCATTCCTGTGAAGCCCCAGATATATCCCCATAAAGAAAGGCTTATCAAAATGATTACAGGTGAAATACCAAGATTTTTTCCTTCGATTCTAGGTTCAAGAATATTACCAAAAACCATATTAACCGAAAGCATGAAAAGGAAGATAAATAAAGTCTTTCCCCAGTTTGGATAGAATTGTAATAGAGAAAAGATTGTTGTAAGACCAACTGAAATTACAGAACCAAAGATTGGAATAAAATTCATGATAAAGGCTAAGAAGCCCCAGACAATAGGGAAGTCCAGTCCGATTATCAATGAAGCAAAACCGCAGAGTAAACCTGTTCCAAGTGAGATAAAGAATTTAATAGATATATATCTCATTGTCTGATTAATAATCTGATTGGAAATTCTTGAGATTTTTGCACGGTTATTTTTAAATGCATAATGCATCTTTCGTTTTGTAAGACGCATTTCAAGAAGAATAAATGCAGTCATAAGGGCAATCAAAAAGAGAGTCTTAGAAAAAGATATAACTCCCGAAGAAAGTGAAACTGCAAGTTTTTGTGTATATTCACGAACCTTTAATGATGTCCAGAGATTCTGAAAAAGGCTTTTTGTATTATCAATTTCTATTCCAAGATTATCTGCCAGCAACTGGTAGAGAGACATAAAACGTGTTTCATATTTTGGAAATTCAGAAATGATACCAGTAAGTGAAGTTACAAGAAGTGATGTAATTCCAAGAAGAACAACGAAAAATAGAACGACGATTATTAATGATGAAATAACCCAGGGGATACCTGTTTTTACGTTCAGCTTTTTAATGATTGGTAAAAATACAAAAGAAAGCATGAAGGAAAGAACAACCGGGATTAGAACATTAGACATGGTTTTGAACAGAAAACCTGCAAGCACAACAGCTAGAAATAGAACAAGATAAAATATTCTGTTTGAAGTAGTTTTCTGATTCAGGTTTTCTGTGTCATCCATAAGTACCCTCCGGTACGAAAAGTGTCATGCTCGGGCTTGACCCGGGCATCTATTATTTCTTTGGCAAAATTTTGTCAAATCCGCAGTAAGGAACGAGTACTTCTGGGATTGTAACAGAACCGTCTGCATTCTGATAGTTTTCAAGAATTGCAAGCATTGCGCGTCCAACGGCAATTGCAGTTCCGTTCAATGTGTGAACGTACTTGTTCTTTCCGTCGTCGTCCTTATATTTGATGTTGAGGCGACGAGCCTGGTAGTCTGTACAGTTAGAAGTAGAAGTTACTTCACCGTATTCACCACCGTTACGGCCTGGCATCCATGCTTCCAAGTCCCACTTGCGGTATGCTGGAGCACCCAGGTCTCCAGTACAGGTATCTACAACGTGGAATGGAAGACCGAGTCCTGTAAAGATTTCCTCTTCAATCTGACGAAGCTTTTCGTGAATCTCATCACTCTGTTCTGGAGTTGCGTAAGCAAACATTTCTACTTTGTCGAACTGATGAACGCGGTAGAGTCCCTTAGAGAACTGTCCGGCAGCACCTGCTTCGCGACGGAAACAGTGTGAAAGACCGCCGTAGAAACGTGGAAGGCTTGCCTTGTCGAGGATTTCATCCTGATGGTAACCACCGAGAGTAATTTCTGCAGTAGCTACGAGACAAGTTCCTTCTTCTTCGATTGAATATACGTTTGATTCGTTACCACGTGGGTTGAAACCGATTCCCTTAAGAACTTCTTCTTTAGCAACATCAGGTGTAATGAACATCTGGAAGTTGTGCTTGCGGAGAGTGTTGAGAGCATACATAATCAAAGCCTGCTCAAGGAATACAGCTTCGTTTTTAAGATAGTAGAACTTTGGACCAGATACTTTTGTTCCACGGTCAAAGTCGATGATGTCGAGTGATTCGCCGAGCTGAACATGATCCTTTGGCTCGAAGTCGAACTTACGTGGAGTTCCAACTTTCTTTACTTCAAGGTTTTCTGTATCGAGCTTTCCAACTGGTGCATCAGGATGAACCATGTTTGGAATCTGGCGTGCAGCCTCTTCCAGTGCTGCTTCTGTTTCTTTTGTTTCTGCTTCTACAGAAGTAATTTCGTCTTTAATAGCTTTTCCGGCAGCGATGAGCTCGTTGCGTTTTTCAGGGTCGAGCTTCTGCTTCATAGCCTGAGCGTTTTCGTTACGCTTCTGCTGAAGTCCCTGGAGTTTTGTTACAAGGGCAGTGCGCTTGTCAAAAAGTTCTACAACCTTGTCTGCATCCGCTGTCATATTGCGGTTAATGATATTCTGTTTTACAGCATCAAGATTGTCTTTAATGAATTTGTAGTCCAACATATATTTGTTCCTCTTTTATCTCTGTCACCCCGAACTTGTTTCGGGGTCTACATTAATTGTTTAGTTCGATAACTCGTATTTTACAGTCACGTTTGAAGTGATTGTAACGTTGCCTTCTACGATTGGTGTTGGTGTTCCGCCAACTTCCATTGAAACGGCCTTAAACATCATGTCATTGCCACGGCCAGCGCTTGTGTAATCTTCACGGATTTCAAGAACTCCGTTTACCTTACATCCGCTTGCTCCAGCTAAGAGAGAAGCAGCGTCCTGTGCATTTTTAATTGCGAGAGTGCGTGCTTCGCGCAAAGCTGTAGCCTTGTCTGAAACAAGATATTCAAAAGAAGTGATACCGTTTGCACCAGTATTATTTTTTACAGCAGCATCAATAACCTTTCCTGTAAGATCAATGTTTCTGATTAAAACAGCAATTGTATTGCGTACTGTATATTCACCAGCATAAGTATGAGAATTATCCTGAGTAATAGAATAATCATAAGTTGAAATATCTGATTCTGGAATTCCAGCTTCCTTGATAGCAGCAATTGTATTCGATGTATTGATTGCATTTCTCTCGGCAGTCTGAGGGCAGTTCCAGCCTGTGTTTTTTACAATGAACTTCATCGAAACCATATCAGGCTTAACGGACACGCTGCCTGAACCCGAAACAGTAATTGAGCGGACAGGAGCTTCTTCCTTTGCAGGACGACCTAATACACAGGATGATAAGAGGGCAATGCCCACTCCGATTACAAGAATAGATTTTACCAGATTTTTCATAGAATCTATCTAACCTCCAAATAGAATCTTTTTAAATATATAATACGCTTATTAGCACTATCCCAGTATTTACTTGCCGGGTAGTTTTTAGTAAGCGATGTATATGCATCAATTGAGCCTTTAATGTCACGGATATCTGATTTAGCTTCGAGAATCTGACCTTTCAGATAGAGAGCTTCGTCACGATTGTCTGTGGAATACTCAAAGAACTGATTAAGCCTTGCCAGTGCTGCTGCATATTCCTTTTCATTATACAGAAGTTGAGCTTCTTGTAACAGAGTAGAAGGATTTGTTGTAGATGCAGCGGTTGTTGTGGCTGTCGTTGTGGCAGTAGCAGTGTCTGCTGTGTCTGCGGCTGTGGTGGCCGAGGTGTTAGCAGAATCTGAGGCTGTTGTTGTATTAGCGGTAGACGCCGCGCCGGTTTGTGACTGCGACTTTGAAGCTGTTGAAGATTGTTTTCCTGAAGCTTCTTTTACTTCTTCTTGTTTTTCTTCTTCAACTTCTGATTCTTCTTCTACCTGTTTTACAGGTTCGTTTTTCTTTTGAACTGGAAGTTTATATTCAGGAGCTTCAATATGAGTTTTGTTAGAACCGTTTTCCGGTTGAATAATAACTTCAATATAATCATCAAGATAATGACCTGTAAGAGGATCATTTCTGTAGAAATGAACAATCTTTGTTCCGGCGGCACGTGCCTGCAATGAGAACTTTGTATCCTTTGTTCCAAGCTTACGGCCAAAATATGCGAGGTCTTTAGAATTGTCTGTGAGCCCCATATAAATCCAGCCGGTTCCAGGATAAGTAATATCAAGATATTCAAATTTCTTAAGAGTTACTGAGCGAGAAGGAGTGATAATCTGTGCTTCAGAAGAGCTTTCTTCATTAGAAGAATCATCATCTGTAATATCAATGCCTCCGCCTATAGCTGTAATTCCATCATCATCTGAATCAGAATCACCTGTAACTTCTGGCTCTGTTTTGTCTTCTTCTGAAATATTTGAAACTTCTGTGTTATCTGTGGCATTAGTGTCTTCTGTATTTTCAAAATCATTTTCTTCAGAAGCAACTGTTTCAACTTCTGTGATTAGAGGAGGTTCTTCTGTTTCAACTTCTTCTGCAGCAGGTTCATTTTCAGAAACCGGCTGTTCTTCTTCCGGTTCAAGAGTAATAATTTCCGGTTCTTCAATTACTTCTGGCTCAGGATAATCTTCCGAGTTCTTCGAGATGTCCGACAAATCAGATTCATCAGTTTCTTCAGACTCAGCGTCTTCTTCCGAAGTCTCTGAATTGTCAGTATTTTCAATTTCGTTGTTTTCTTCTGTGTTTTCAGAAAGTTCTGTCTGAGGAGCTTCAGTCTGCTGTTCAGCTTCTGGAGTCTGTTTTGATGCACAGGAAGTAAGACATAGTGTAAAAATACATGCAGTTGCTATAAGTATTTTTTTCATGGAGCAGCTCCTGTTATTTCATTTATTAAATTATCATTTGCTTTAGAAAGCGAATCTATTTCTTTTTGAGTTGGAACGGTAAACCATTCTTCTGCATCTTCTTCAGACCATTTGTCTTTAGGAGTGCGGGAAGCAGTATAGTCTTTTGGAAGTTCCGGTCCGTCTGGAATTGCCAGTGGTTCAGTTAATTCAAGAACTGTTCCTGGAATAACTTCAGGTTCTTTTTTTCTTCCTGCAATTACACAAAGAAGAATGATGCACAAAAGAAGAAGCGCAACAAGGCCTGCGATAATATAAGAAAGCATTTTGTTTTCTTCATAAAACTCGCGGACCTTTTCAAAAATTGAGGAAGCTTTTTCTTTTATATTATCAAGAATACCCTGAAAATCCATTGCTAAAACCTACACACGCTTTGGCGGACGTGGTGGAAGAACAACTCCTTCCTCATCCGGAACATCTTCATCCTTGAAATCATCCTGATTATGATCAACTACAGCTCCACGCTTAATATCTTCATCAAGACGGAGTGCAATAATCTTACTAACACCAGACTCTTCCATTGTAATACCGAGCATTGTAGAAGCACCCATTACAGTTTTCTTGTTATGAGTAATTACAATGTACTGGCTTACGCTTGCAAAGCTTTCAAGCGCAGTTACAAAAGAAGATACGTTCTTATCATCAAGGGCGGCATCAATCTCATCGAGAAGACAGAATGGACTAGGGCGAACCTGATAAGTTGCAAAGAGCAGGGCAACCGCAGTCATTGTCTTTTCACCACCGGAAAGCAGGGCAATGTTTTCAAGCTTCTTTCCAGGCGGCTGAGCGTAAATATCAATACCTGAGCTCAAAATATTTGCAGGGTCTGCAAGTTTAAGCTCGGCACGTCCACCGTTGAAAAGGCGGCGGAACATATTATGGAAGTTCTTCTTAATCTGATTGTATGTCTCAAGGAACATCTCAGCAGATTTAGATTTAATTTCTTCACTTACGCGTACAAGGTTTTCAAGAGATTTCTGTGTATCCTCGTAGTTTGTGCGCTGGCGTTCGTAGCGTTCCTTAACCTCATTGAACTCTTCTGGAGCCATAAGGTTTACGCTTCCAAGAGAAGAAAATTCTTTTTTAGCTTCTGAAAGTTTTTCGCGAAGTTCACTTGCAGGAGTTGTAATCTTGTACATGCGCTCTTCAAATTCCATAAGGTCGCGTGAGTACTGATCCTGGAAGTTCTGCTTAACGTTACGAATATCGTTGTCTGCAGAGTTGAGCGAAAGTGAAAGTCGCTCGTACTGTTCCTGATATTTATTCTGTTCTTCGCGTTTCTTGTCGAGGGTATCGCTCTTTCCCGAAACGCTCTTATTAGCTTTTGCAATTTCTTCGTCGAGCTTGTTCATTTCGTCGGCAAGCTTTTTACCGCGGTATTCAATTTCCGCAAGCTCATCCTGATAGGTCTGAATCTGCTCATTGATTTCTTCAGCACGCTTTGTTTCTGCGTAAAGCTCATCCTGTGTTTCATGAAGGGTTGCCTGCTCACTTGCAAGCTGACGATTCAATACGCTTATCTGATTCTGACTTGCAGAAATCTGTTCCTGCATCTGAATCTCATTAAGCTTGAGCTTCTGAAGAGTTTCTTTGTATTCGTTAATCTTAGATGTAAGTTCACTGTTCTTAGAATGGAGCTCTTTAATCTGATTGTTGATATCTTCAACCTTAGAAAGATTGGCATTGATTTTTTCATCAATACCGCGCTTCTTGGTCATGATACCTTCTGGAGAAAGGAACTCTGTAAGGAAGGCTGGAGATGCATCCTGATATTTTTTAAGAGATGCTTCGAGTTCTCCAAGCTGGCGGCCTGCCTCATCAAATGCAGCTGAGGCCTCATTAATAGTTGAAGCAGCTTCATCTGAATTAAGCTTGCGGCCATTGTAATCTGCAAAGATGTTCTTTCGGCCGTCCAGATAAATACGCAGCTTTGCAACATTCTGATCAAGCTCTTCTTTTGCAAGACGCATAGCACTTTCACTGAAGCCCGCATCCTTAAGCTTTTTATCGAGCATAGATACAATGTCTTCTGTGATAGCAGCAAGCTGTTTCTGAAGTTCAAGACGCTCTTCTTCGAGCTGATCAATCTGTGTGCGAAGTGAATCTGCCTTTCGGTCGTTGTCTGTAATCTGACTACTTGAAGTTTCAATATTCTTCTGGAAAGATTCTATGTTTGCTTTGATGTCATTGAGCTGCTTGTTCTTTTCGTGAAGTACAGCATTGTTCTCATCAATTTCTTCCTGAACTGTATCAATGCGTTCCTGAATTGCAGCAGCACGTCCTTCAAGTGCATTGAGCTTTTCTTTCATTAAGAGAGCCTGCTGGTTCTGCTGTTTGATAAGTTCAAGTTTACCGTTCTTTTCCTGACCAATTGCAAGAAGACTTGCCTGCTTGTTATAAAGGTCGTCCTGCATGGCTTTTACTTTGTCCATGTTTTCAGAAATCGTATTGTTGATTTCTTCAATTTCCTGACGAACCTTGTCGCGTTTTTCCTGAACACGTTTGAGTTCTTCTTCGTGGCGAGCCTTGTCTGTTACAAAGTTTTTGAGACGGAGAAGGGTAAGGTCAAGTTCATAAAGGTAAATGTCTTCTTTGAATTTTCGGTATTTAATTGTTTTTTCAGACTGAACCTTGAGAGTGTCGTATTGACGCTTAATTTCTCCCATGGCAATTTCAATCTGAGTCATGTTCTGACGGGTACGTTCAAGTTCGCGCTCTGCTTCTGCAACTTCTGCCTTTGAACGGCTGATACCTGCGGCCTCTTCAAAAAGATAGCGGCGGTCTTCCGGTTTGCTCGAAAGAATCTGGTCGATTTTTCCCTGCTCCATAACAGAGTAGGCAGCCTTTCCGACACCAGTATCCATAAAAAGACGGCGGATTTCTGTAGGTCCGGCCGGGCGTTTATTGATAAAATATTCCTGGTCTCCTGAACGATAGAGACGGCGGGTAATAGCAATTTCTTCTTCATCAAGAGGGAGTAATCCCTTGTCGTTAGCGATAGTAAGGGTAACCTCTGCTGTATTGAGAGCAGGACGACGTTCTGTACCATTAAAGATAACGTCTTCCATTTTTTCCGCACGAAGATTTTTTGAATTGCGTTCTGCAAGTACCCATTTAATTGCATCGACTACGTTACTTTTTCCACAGCCGTTAGGGCCGAGCAAGGCAGTAATACCTTCTGCAAAGTCGATGTGAGTTTTATCTGCAAATGATTTAAATCCGAATATATCAAGACTTTTTAAAAACACAATTCAACTCCTGAGAGAGCACGCCCGGTAGGCGGGCTCTTGATAGATAGCAAAGCGTTAAAAAAAATTGCGAAAGCAATTTTTTAGCTTTACCACTATGAATAGTCTTAATATTATAGTGAATTTTTGATTTATTTGAAAGTAGTTTATTGAAGGAAGTAAATGAACTTCATGGCTTCTGCATTATAAAGAAGTAACCGTATAGTTTGGCTCCCTGTCGCGTATTTGCAGGTCAAAAACGCGCAATAATGCGCTTGACGTTGTGTGTGGTTTAGAAACTATTATAATGCCGCTCCCGCGGCATCCACACACAAAGTCATTTTGCCCCGCAAATCCGCTCCCTCGCGCCAATAAAAAGTCATTAGGTCTTTATAACGCAGAAGCCCTGAAGACTGACATCTTTTAATGATATCTGTTATTCAATAATACTCTTAATAGTTTTAGAAACCGTATCTTCCCAGTTAAACTCTTTTGCCCACATAATACCATCCGTGATCATATTCTCACGTAATTCTTTCTCTTCAACAACCTTCTGCATACTCGTTGCAATCTGGTCGATGTCGTCAGAATCAAAATACAGTGGAGCAGTGCCGCCAATTTCTTTGAGGGCACCTTTATCAGAACACAAAACCGGAATACCGCAGGCCATGGCTTCGAGAATTGGAAGGCCAATGCCTTCGTTTACTGAAGGGAAAAGGCATGCTTCGGCGCCACCATAAAGGCGGGCAAAGTTTTCGTGCGGGAAAAAGCCTGTAAGGAAAATATCGCTTGCAAATGGTGAGTTAAAAGCTGCCTTATGAATTTCTTCTGCATAAGGGCCGTCGTTTCCGGCTAATACAAGGCGGTGTGGAAATCCTGTGTTTTTCTTAAAGAGTTCAAAGGCTTTAATAAGTTCAATATGCTTTTTTTCAGGACTTGAGAGAGTTGATCCGTAAACAAAATAAGGTCTTTTGATTGCAAATGGCTTTACATCTACAATTTCGTTTTCAAAAAGATCTGCCATAGGGAAGAATAATTTATGATCAATCCCGTTATGGATAATGCTTATTCGGTTCTCAGAAACTCCAAGCTTAACTAAATCATCTTTTATATATTTTGAAGCAGCTATGATTTTCTGTGCACTAAGAATACCTTTTTTGAGCTGTCTTTTTTCTTTACCGCTCTTATCTGCAATTTCAGAAGACATGATACTGTTGATTACAGCAATTCCTGTGTAGCCCTTGTATTTTGGAGGAACCATTTTGCATGCACTTGGAAAAATTACAGCGTCATATCCATGCTTTTTGATAAATCCGTTTGCATGATATTTATACCAGCGGCGTAGTGCTTTTGGTGTTTCAAGAAGTTTAATTGCAGAATATGGAATATCTGTTCCTGATGTAAAAGTGTAGCGGTCTTCTTCTGTACCAAAAAGTTCAATTTGAATGTCGGGATTCTGAGAAAGATTTGAAATAAAATAAAGGATGTATGAACCGAAACCTGACTGTCCGTGGTCTCCGCCAAGAGTATCAATGGCTATTCGCATGGTTGAACCACCTTTCCATTTCTTATTTCTTTAGGATAGACGGTAATACCAAGCTTTTTTTCAAGCTGAGCATAATGTCTCATTTCCCATTCATCCCCGATTACAACATTTATACCGGTTTTACCGGCACGTGCTGTACGTCCGCTTCTGTGAATAAAGAAATCTTCATCAGAAGGAAAATCCATTTGAATTATATGTGAAATATCCGGAATATCCAATCCACGAGCGGCAAGGTCACTTGTAATCAGGATTTTTTCCTTTCCACTGCGGAATCTGTCTATTGCGGCTTTACGCTTCTGTTTATCTGTTTTTGCGTGAAGGGCTGCACACTGAACTTTTTTATAAGTAAGCTTATTGTAAATGTTTTCTACCTGATCTGCGCGTGAAGTAAAAATCAAAGCCTTTGTCGGATTTTCAGCGGCAAGAAGCTTTCTCAATGTATCAATCTTGTCGCGGTTTTCTGCGTAAATTGCCCAGTGTGTTATACGCTTTTTAAGAACATCTTCTGGCGGCATAACAACATTCTTTGCATCTGCAAAAAAGATTTTTGTCTGCTTACTGAGTGTTGCTGTGCAGGCAATAATCTGAGTTCCGCCTGGAAGCAGATTACGGAAAGCAGAAGTATCTTCAATTGATTCTTTTTTTACAAGGCGGTCTGTTTCATCAAAAACAGCTGCCAAAAGGCCATCAATCTTAAGTTTTTTAAGATTAATAAGTTCAACAAGACGAGCTGCTGTTCCAATGATGATTTCTGGCTTTTCCTTAAGAGTTTCAATCTGACGCTTTAATGGAGCGCCGCCAATCATAAGTGCAGATTTATGTTTTGATACAGATTTGCAGGCTCCGTTAATCTGAGAAGCAAGTTCAAAGGTTGGTGCAACTACGATGATGCGAACCTTCTGATGATCTGTAATTGTTTCGAGTTTATTTATGAGAGGAAGAAGATATGCAAAAGTTTTTCCGGTTCCTGTTTCTGATTCAAAGAGAACATTTTCCCCGCTTATGATACGGGGAATTACTTCTGCCTGAACAGGAGTAGGTGTGGAAATAGACAGAGCGGTAAGGCTCTGTCTTAAATTATCTGATAGCTGTGCAAATACATCTGCCATTTTTATGCACTTTCGATTGCAGCACCGTCAGTTTTAATGAGGGCTTCAATGTTCTTTTCCTTACCCTGTACAATTTTCTTTGTAACTGTAAAGGTTTTCTTTCCCTTAATATCAGGAATCTTGAACATAACGTCCATCAGCATTTTTTCAACGATTGTGCGGAGTCCACGTGCACCAGTTTTCTGGCGGATAGCTTCGTCTGCAATTTCTTCAATTGCATCTTTTTCAAAAATCAGATTAACATCATCAATATTGAAAGAAGCCTGGAACTGCTTTGTAATTGCATTCTTAGGTTCTGTGAGAACGCTTACAAGGTCATCGCGGGTAAGCTCTTTGAGGGCACATGTAATTGGCATACGACCGATAAGTTCTGGAATAAGACCAAACTTTACAAGGTCATCTGGAGTTACCTGATTCAAAAGATTTACCTTATCTTCATCGCTCATCTGACCAACTGAAGAACCGAATCCCATTGCGTGAGAAGCAACTCTCTGTTCAATAATCTTATCAAGTCCTACAAAGGCTCCACCAAGAATGAACAGAATGTTTGTTGTATCAATCTGAAGCATTTCCTGGTTAGGATGTTTGCGGCCACCCTGAGGAGGAACGCTTGCAACTGTACCTTCAATAATCTTCAAAAGTGCCTGCTGAACACCTTCACCGCTTACATCGCGGGTGATAGAAGTGTTTTCGCTCTTACGTGCAATCTTATCAATTTCATCAATAAAGATGATTCCGCGTTCTGCAGCTTCAATGTTTCCGTCTGCAGCGTTAATCAGTTTAAGAAGAACGTTTTCTACATCTTCGCCAACATAGCCGGCTTCTGTAAGGGTAGTGGCATCTGCAATTGCAAATGGTACCTTAAGACGCTGTGCGAGTGTGCGGGCAAGAAGTGTCTTACCGCTACCAGTTGGTCCAATGAGAAGTACGTTTGATTTTTCGATTTTTACAGCATCGTCTGCAGCCTGTGCGCTTGCAGATACAGACATTCTCTTGTAGTGGTTGTATACGGCAACAGAAAGAGTTTTCTTTGCTTCTTCCTGTCCTACAACATAACTGTCAAGGTATTCTTTAAACTCGCGTGGAGTAGGAACATCTTTAAGTTCAATTGGAGTAACATCTGCTTCCTGCTGATCAAGAATGCCCTGACAGATTGCAACACACTTATCACAGATAAAAGTGTTTCCGCTTGGGCCTGTTATAAGTTTTCTGTCTTTGCCTGCTGTACTTCCACAGAAAAAACAGAAAACATCATTATTATTACCAAATCTTTTCATTAAAAACTCCTACTTACGAGAAGGCATTACGTGGTCAATTACACCGTAATCTGCTGCTTCCTGAGCAGACATAAAGAAATCTCGTTCAATATCTTCTGCAATTTTATCAGTTGTTTTTCCAGTATCATTAGCAAGATACTCAATAGAAAGTTTTTTCAGTCTGATGATTTCTTTTGCAAGAATACTGATATCACTTTCCTGTCCTTCAACACCACCACGTGGCTGGTGAATCATAACACGGCTTGAAGGAAGTGCATAACGCTTACCTTTTGTTCCGCCTGCAAGAAGGATTGCAGCCATACTTGCTGCCTGCCCCATACAGATTGTCTGAATGTCGCATTTTACATATTTCATTGTATCGTAAATTGCAAGGCCTGCAGTAACAGCTCCACCAGGTGAGTTAATGTAAATGCTTATATCTTTCTCAGGATTTTCTGATTCAAGGAAGAGAATCTGTGCTACGACAAGGTCTGCCATCTGATCGTTGATTTCGCCATCGATGAAGACGATTCTGTCTTTAAGAAGTCTTGAAAAAATATCGTAGCTGCGTTCCCCGTTACCTGTTTTTTCAACAACATATGGAACAAGTGTGTTCATGCTTTCGTTCATAAAATCCCCTTTAGTACAACTAGTGTATCATTATAAATATACTGAATTTTTTTAAGATAGGGTAGAGTTTTGAAATAAAAAAACGGTGGTTGTAATAAAAACCACCGTTTTGTGCTGATTTAGGGTTTATTACAAACCCTAAAAACGACGAAGTCAAGGCTTTAAGCGTGAGCGTGCCTTGACTCGTCGTATTATCCGGTTAAGCCGGATAATGACATTTACTGAGCATTAGCAAAGAGGTCTTTGAAAGACATCTTGTCGCCCTTAGAAACTTTAACTTCCTTATAGATTTCGTCGTAAAGCTTGTTTTCTTTAGCGTCGTCGATAAGGTATTCCTTAGCGCGTGGATCTTCGTAGTGCTTCTTAACTTCTTCTACAGTCATTCCGCCTTCTTCAGCAATCTTAGCATACTGTGCTTCGATTTCTTCTGGTGTTACGCTGATGTTTCTTTCACGGATAAGAGCGTCTACGATGATGCGAGACTTAAGCATTTTTTCGCTGTCGCCAGTCCACTGTTCAAGCATAGCTTCCTTTGTCTGGCCAGAAGCTGCGATCATCTTGTCGAGCTGTTCTGGAGTTGTCTGGAACTGCTGAGCCATCATTCTCCAGCGGCCATCGAGTTCTGCCTGAAGCATAGAAGCCGGGATATCGAACTTGTTCTTTTCAACAAGCTGCTCGAGGAGAGAATTGTTCTTCATTTCCTTTACGCGGCGGCTTGCAGCAAGTTCCATGTTCTTTTTGATGTCTGCTTTCATGTCAGCGAGAGTCTTATACTTCTCGTTGCAGTCCTGAGCAAAGTCATCATCGAGAGCTGGGAGGTCACGAACCTTTACAGCCTTGATTGTTACTCGGATTTTCTTTGTCTGACCAGCGAGTTCTGGATCAGCATCATCTTTCTTGTATTTCTTTGTGATGTCTTTAGTTTCATCTTTCTTCATACCGATGATTTCGTCATCGATCTTGTAGATGTTTTCGCCGCTTCCAACTGTGAATACGAAGTCAGAGCGTTCTGAACCTGCGATTACGTTTCCGTCTTCTCCAAGTTCTGAGTAGTTGATTGTTACGATGTCGTCTTTAGCAACCGTTGCATCTTTCTTTTCGATAACCATTGCATTGCGTTCCTGCATGCTCTTAAGCTCTTCTGCGAGGTCATCATCAGATACCGTTACCTGTGGCTCTTTTACATTTACGCCAGAGAAGTCCTTTACAGAAACTTTTGGGAATACATCGTAGTGTACTGTATATGTAAGATCCTTTGTGATGTCGAGTTCTGGAGCCTTGTCCATTACAGGCTGTGAGTAAGGAAGAGGGCGGTTGTCTGTTTCTTCCTTGAAGATTTCGTCGAATGACTGATCAATGAGAGTTCCGATTGTGTCGGCCTTGATAGAATCTCCGTATTTGCGTTCCAAAACATTCTGAGGTACATGACCCTTACGGAAACCTGGAATCTGAGCGTGTTTTACATAGTTTGCAAGTGTTGATTTGTAAGCGCTCTCTACTTCTGCTTTTTCAATTGTAACAGTAAGCTCAACTGCCGATTTTTCAAGACTCTTGAATTCTTTCTTAAGTTTCAAAATGGTACTCCTGAGATTGGCCGTGTACGGCCGGTTTAATAAAAAAATAGAGACACAAGAAATTGCGTCTCTATATAAGATTCAAGCGGAAAACGGGAGTCGGACCCGCGACATCCACCTTGGCAAGGTGGCGCTCTACCACTGAGCTATTTCCGCATTATTCTGTATTACAGGCAAACGCCAAGAATCAAGCGGAAAACGGGAGTCGGACCCGCGACATCCACCTTGGCAAGGTGGCGCTCTACCACTGAGCTATTTCCGCATAAATCTTTTTGTAGTCAACCAATTGCGGGGGGAGAGACTTGAACTCTCACGCCGAAGCACCAGATCCTAAGTCTGGCGTGTCTGCCAATTCCACCACTCCCGCGAGTGAAAAATCACATTCAAGTCTTACGACTACGGATGTTTAGAATATAGAAAAGTGATAATTGTGTCAATATATTGAACTTGTTTTTTCAGAAGAATTGTCAATTTTCTTGAAGTAAGGATAATCTATGATATAATTTATTTATGGACTTAAACAAAAAGTTTATTGCAAAGATGACGCGTTTATATGGGCTTATAGTGGTATTTGCAAATATAATTGCCGTTCTTGTTCCGCAGTATCTTTCAATTCCTGTTTTTGACGAAGAAAATGTCCGGAAGTGGGAAGATTTCCTTGCTCATAATAATCTTTCTCTCATTGCAATGATATTTGCCTTTCTGGTTCCAGCCCTTGTCTGTATAATTTATTCCTATAAGATCTTTAAGACAGATGAAAAGATTGTAAAAAATGTCGCAGAAATCCCTTCTGTTTTTTCTCTTTCTTCTGTGATTGGCTGGAATCTTTACTATTTCATTGAAATTCCATTTGTGCTTTATGCAAGAGAACAGTTTGGTATTCAAATAAAGGCAATCCTTATATCCAGCTGGGCATTTGCACTTTTTTCTGGAATGACAGCCTGGACACTTTCTTATCTTGGTATTGAAATCTTAAATCGTACGATACTTCTTCCAAAAGTTTTTCCGGAAGGTCATTTAAGAAGTGAAGGATTTTCATTCAGACCATCATTCAAACATCTTATGCTTTTTTGTTTTATGGTTTCTTCTGTGTTTCCGGTAATTCTTCTGCTTTCAAGCTTTATTTCAGTTCAGGTAAATAATGGGCTTAGATTAAACCGAGGAGTTATATTTGTTTCAATCTTACTTTTAGTGATTGCCTTTATCATCACATTAAGTCTTTCAAGATTAATCTTAAATCCTTTGAAAAATCTTACAGATGCTTCAAAAAGGATTCAAAAAGGTGATTATAAAACTCGTGTAGGTATTGTAACAGCAGACGAGCTTGGAAGCCTTGCCGACAGCTTTAATGATATGGCAGACTCACTTGCAGAAAAAGAGTTTATGCGCGACACCTTTGGTAAGGTTGTCGATCCTGAAGTCCGTGATTATCTGATGTCGGGGGCGGGAAAGGAATCTTTAGGAAATGCTCTTGGCGGTGAAACCAGAAATGTGACGGTTTTGTTCTGTGATATCAGAAGCTTTACCGCCATGAGTGAAAAAATGGAAGCTTCGGATGTAGTTTTGCTCTTAAATAAATATTTTACAGCCCTTGGAAAATGTATTACCGCACATCACGGAATAATCAATAAATACATTGGAGACGCAATTATGGCAATTTTTGGTGCCCCGGTTCATTCTGAAAACAGTGCAGAAGATGCAGTTGAAGCGGCCCTTGATATGCGAAAAGCTCTGGAAGAGGTAAATAAGGAATTTGAAGCGTCGGGCTTTCCTCAATTACGTTTTGGAATAGGTATTCATTACGGACCTGTTTTTGCCGGAACAATTGGTGCTGCCAGCCGTATGGAATATACCGTAATTGGAGATACAGTAAATACTGCAAGCCGTCTTGAGTCCCTTTGTAAGACTTATTCAACCGACCTTCTTTTGTCAGAGGCAGCTGCAGAAAAAATTGCAAATAAGGAAAATCTGAAATTTGTTGCAGATGCTCAGATTCGAGGAAAGAGTGAGCCAATGAAGGTTTATACCTGCTGATTTTAAATTTTGATTTTCAGTTAATTGTAGAAAATATCTCTTATAAATGTTATAATCTTCTTTACTATGAACGAATTAGAAAATGCTAAAACTATTGCTGAAGATGATGAAATCAGCCTTATTGATTTGTTTTCTGTACTCATTAAGCACAGATTTTTGATTATTGCTGGAACTTGTGCCGTAGCTGTACTTGGTATTTTATATCTTTTTATTTTACCAATGTGCATGAAATCTGCAGATAAGCATGAAGTTACAATTGAATATACATATCAGATAAACTCTATGCCACTTTCTCTTGAACAGGAACTTGGTTTTAATGATCAGAAGCAGAAAGTTGTAGTTAGTCTTGCTAACTATAATGTGACTCGTCTCACACTCCTTGCTGACGAAGTAAAAATGTATAATCCGTTTGGCGTAGACCTTGCATCAATGACCTCTTACCAGTACAACCGGTTTATTCAGAATCTTGTAAATTCAAAAAAATATAATGTAGAAGTTTCTCCAATGCAGACTTCACTTTCCATTACTCTTACAGTACCGGAAAAAAATATTGAAGCTGCTAATCAGATGATTCAGAGTATTGTAGGCAATACAAACTCAGAAATTGAAAATTATCTTTTCCCAAAACTCAATTCAATTGAAAAATCTGTTAACGAAACTCTCTCTTATGTTGCAGAGGGTGATAATTCTGCTACAACTCAGAAGCTTAAAGATACACAGGTTCAGATCCGTAACTATAAGACAACATATAACGGCTTCCTTACTTCTGCAGGTGAACCGTTTATTCTTCTTGAACCACTCGGACGCGTTAAAAAACTCGTTATTATTACATTTGCAGCTTTCTTTATTTTAGTTTTTGTAGCCTTCCTCTTAAATGCTATTGATAATATCAAGCAGGACCCAGAAGCCAGCGAAAAAATCAAATCTGCATGGATTGGCGGAAAACTTGCCAAAAAAAAATAAGGCTGGAATATTTTGCTCCTTAAGCTTGCATTAAAAAGTGTTGTATCTCGAAGAAGCTCTGTTGTTATAATCTTATTTATAACCTTTGCCGTTACTTTATTCTGCGTTGCAAATGCTGTTTTTGACAGTACAGAGCAGGGCGTTCAGACCAATTATGTAGCAAGTTTTACAGGAGACTTTATTGTCCGCCCAAAATCAAAGATTCAGCAGAGCCTTTTTGGAGATGAAACTCCGGTAACTGGTGAACTTACAGTTCTCGAAACAGTTGTTCCTTACGAAAAAATCACACAGTCTCTGGAATCTATGCCTGAAATTTACGGAACTACAGGACAGATCTCCGGCGCGGCTATGGTAGAACGTTCAGATGGTGCAAACAGAAGCGCAGCCTACGTTTTTGGTGTTGAAGGTGAAAACTATCTTTCCCTCATGAAATCAATTCACATTATCAACGGCAAACCTTATGAACATGGGGAAAGAGGAGCAATGCTTTGCTCTCAGATTGCGAAAAAGCTTGGTGTTGATGTAGGAAGTACAATTCAGTTTATTGTTGCTGATGGTCCGAATTATTCAATCCGTGCCGCAAAGGTTACCGCAGTTTTTGAATACGAAATCTATAATGAGATTTTCAGTCGTTTTGTAATTGTTGATCCTATAACTGTTCGTTCTTTACTTGGTATTGCAGAAGTATATTCTTCAGATTCTTATGATTTAAGTGATGAAGCAACAAATATGTTTTCAGAAAATAATGATTTTTCTGATTTTGATGATCTTTTTGCAGATGCTTCAGATTTTGATGGTGCTTTGTTTACAGAAGAAACAGAAGAAGAGCAGATTCAAAATATTCCAACTGAGAATAAAGAAAGCGCACTTTCAGAAAGTACAACCTGGAATTATTTAATTGTAAGGCTTAAAGAAGGGCAGAATACTAAAAAAGTAATGAAAAAGGTTTCCAGACTCTTCAGAAAAAACGGATGGCCGGTACAGGTTGCAGACTGGAGACACGCTGCAGGAAGTACAGCGCTTTATCTTTTCTGGATGAGAAAGATTTTCAATATTGGAATTGTAATTGTTCTTGCTGCGGGGTTTATTATTGTAAATAATTCACTTGTAATAAATATTCTTGACCGAACACGTGAAATTGGAACTCTGCGTGCCATTGGTGCTAAAAAGCGTTTTATTTCAATGCAGTGTATGATAGAAAATCTTATCCTTACCCTTACAAGCGGAGTTCTTGGAGTACTGGCCGGAATGCTTTGTACTCATTTTATAAATAAAGCTCATATCGTTTTACATAATACCTTCCTTGTTCAATTATTTGGCTCAGATGCAATTTCTGTACATGTAAACTCTGGAAATGTATTAAAGCTCTTTATTCTTGTTATTTCACTTGCACTTTTAGGCTGGATTTACCCTGTAATTAATGCGCTTAAGGTAAGTCCTGTAGATGCTATTCAGGGGGCAAAATGACCGACGAACTTAAAATGGGCCTGCGTTCCCTGCTTTATAGACGAAAACAATATCTTTCGTTATTTCTTGTCTGCTTTTTTGGTGTAGGTGTTTCATTATTCTGTTTGTACAGTGTAAACGGAATGCTTTCTGCACTTGAAGATAAGGCCCGCATTTATTATGGTGGTGATCTTCAGTTTATTGGCGGAAGCGGCGGAATGGATCAGCCTCTGGAAAATATTGAAGCAATCAGAGAATTCTTTCCTGAAAATACAATTATCGCAGAACGTTTTGATTTTGATGCAGATTATGCTGCCTTTTATTATGAAGGAACAGGCGTACGTCAGAGAGTTATTAAGGGCGTAAACTTTGAAAAAGAAAAGAAACTGTTTGCAAACTTTAATTATATAGAAGGTTCTGCAGATGGTATTTATGGAACAAACGGAGTTCTGCTTTCTGAGCCTATAGCACAAATGCTCGAAGTTCATGCGGGTGATGAAATTACCTTTATGCTTCGTAACAACAGATGGCAGATTAATACCATTCCGCTTGTTGTAAAAGGCATTTTCCGCGATTCAAGCCTTTTTGGAATGTATACATCTTATATGGACAGGGAAGTGCTTTCTAAGGCATATGGCTTTCCTGTTAATCTCTGTAATAGAATATGTCTGATGCTTCCAGAAGGAAAACCTTCCGCAAAAGAACTTGAAGCCTATCAGAATGCTCTTTCTCAAAAGTTTGAAATGTATCCTCTTGTTGAAGATAAACAGGAGTTTTACAACAAAGGTCTTTATGCAAGCAATCATCCTCATGCTCTTATAAAACTCAGTGCTAATCTTCAGGAAATCCAGATTATCATAGACGCAATGAAGGCAATTGTAGCCTTTGTTATTGTGATGCTTTTAATCATAATTGTAACCGGTGTAAGCAGTACCTTCCGTGTAATTGCAATGAAGCGAATTAATGAGATTGGTATCTACAAAGCCATTGGAATGAAGAGAATGAAGATTTATGGAATGCTTTTGACAGAAACTCTTCTTCTTATTGTAGGCGGTTGTATTGCAGGCTTTTTATTTTCATGCCTAATCACTGGTATAGTTGGACTTTTCAACTTTTCATTCATACCCGCCTTTGATATTTTCCTTATCAATGGTAAAATCAAAGGAATTATTTCCTTTGTTTATTTTATTGGAATATTTGTTATTGTTCTTGTAACTACACTTGCGGCTGTTATGTTTGCAGTTAAGAAGTCTGTTTCAGTAACACCTTGCGAAGCCCTGGCTGTTACAGAATAATAATGATTTATGGAGTTTAATATGAAAAAAAGCTTACGTTGTATTATAAATATTCTTATTTGTGTATTGTTTGCCGTACCTGCATGGACTCAGAGTGCAGATAATTATGCAGATCTTCTTAAAAAAGCAGAAGATAACACTGCTTTTTATGAAACTGATTTTAAGGGAAGTTATACTGTAGTTCAGAATAAACCTGGAGAAGGTCAGAACGTAACAGAAGCCATAATGTACCGCCGCGATAAAAACGGTTCCTGGACAATTTTGGTAACAGGCCCTGCTAAAGAAAAGGGTAAGGGCTATCTTCAGTTTGATAACAATATCTGGTTCTTTGACCCTGCAGATAAACGATTTACTTTTACAAGCGCAAAAGATAAGTTTCAGAATACAAATGCAAATAACTCAGACTTTGCACCACAGCATTATTCCCGAGACTATTCAATTGAGTCTGCAGAAGAAGTTACTCTTGGTAAGATGAGCTGTGTTTTGTTTACTCTTAAAGCAAAAACTGACTCAGTGGATTATCCAATGCTCAAACTCTGGGTTACAAAGGATGATGGGCTTGTCCGCAAAAAGGAAGATTATTCTTTAAGCGGACAGAAGCTTCGTACAACTGCAATTCCTTCCTACCAGCTTGTAAAGGCTGTTGAAAAGAATTATTCAATTCCAGTTTCAATGCTGATTCAGGATAATCTTAAAGGTAAAAAAATAAGCGGTAAGGTTCAGTATGAGCAGACACAGATTACCATCCGTAATGTAGAGTTTGCAAAGGTTCCTGATACAGTTTATACAAAACCTTATCTTGAAATGATGAGTGCCAAATAAATGAAAAAAACATCTGTTATATTAATTATTTTATCGTTGTTTACTTTTTCTCTTTTTGCCCAGGATAATGAAACTGATATTACAGATGATTTTGATTTGATTTTTGCTGATGCAGAAGATGTTGAAGAAGCTATTGTAGTTGAACCTGCAAAGCCTGAGACACCAGTTCAGATATTCACTTCTGCCTTTTCTTCAATGGTCCATTTCTCAGGAAGTTTTACCGGAGAAGTTGGCGCGGCTTATGTTCATATGAGAGATGAAGAAGAAGGTGATGACACTGGCAGCGGCTTCTTTTCATTAAAGAATGTTTTGAACATGTCTGTTACTCCCGTAAACAGTTTTGTTGTACGTGGAAGCGTTGAAACTAGCGTAGATAACGGTTTTTCATTAAATGTCTCTTCTTTATATTTTAATTATTTACTTTTGAATCGTTTTTATATTTCTGCCGGAAAAAAATCTATTTCATGGGGAAATGTAAGACTCTTTAATTCTGATTATTATGGCTGTGAAAAGCATTCTATCTGTCTTTACAGTACTGGTCCACGTCATGCAAATATTTTTGTTGAAGACGGAGTTCCTCTAGCTCTTGATATAAGATATCCATGGTCTTGGGGAACTTTAACTTTTGCTGCAACTGGCGCTGCTTCAAAAGATGTGCATCCTAATAATTTTAATTATTACGGTTCGCTTGAGTTTTCTGTCTTAAATACCAATTTTAATCTTTATGCAAAGCGTCCTGCTAAAAATACAGATCCTGTAAGGACAAATCTTGCCGGTCTTGAAATCAAAAGAACTATACTTGGCTTTGATACATACGCACAGGGAATTGTTCGTGTAAAAAATATAAAAGAGCTTAATAAAACCGAAGGTTATGATTATGTAGTTGCAACTGCAGGCTTATACCGTCTCTTTGATTCTTTTGAACCAAATATTGGCTTTAATATCGAATATCAGTATGAGTTTAATCCTTCTGCTCCAGATGTTCATAGCAACAGAATTGCCTTTGAAGGTGGCTTAAAACGCATAGGACGCAGAAAGAACATGAAGATTGGCGTATTAAGCCATTATAATTTTACAGAAAATCATGGCTATTCAGGCTTGAATTTTATTGTATCAGGAGTGCTGCCATATGCAGACTGGTCTAATAAAGTTGCCGTTGGCTATGGTTCTAAATACGAAATTCCATCTTTCCTTGTAAGTTCTTCAATTTCACTTGCTTTGGATTATTAATCCTGCTGAAAAATCTTTCCGTCTCGAATCTTAATTACCTGAGTGGCCATATTAACAATTTTCTGGTCATGTGTGGAAAAGATAAAGGTAGTTTTTAATTCACGATTTAATTTCTGCATGAGCTCAAGAATCTGATCTCCGTTTGTAGAGTCAAGGTTTGCTGTAGGCTCATCTGCAAGAATTATAGGGCATTTTGTAACAAGCGCACGTGCAATTGCAACACGCTGTCTCTGGCCGCCGCTGAGCTCGCTTGGCTTATGTTTTTTCCAGTTTGTAAGTCCTACAGTATCAATCAGATAATCAACCCATTTATTCTGTTCTGCTTTGTTCATAGACTGTAAGGCAGGGGAGTCTCCAAGGTGAAGTGGAATTACAATGTTTTCATAAACGTTAAGAACCGGAATTAAATTAAAGGTCTGAAAAACAAAGCCAAGAAGGTTTCTTCGGAAATCTGTGAGTTTTGAATCAATTGAAAGAGGGATTCTGTGTGTTTTACTTAAATCAATTCCCTTATAAATATCAATATTGTTAATAATAACTGAGCCTGCTGAAGGAAGGTCTGTAAGTCCAATAATGTTCAGAAGAGTTGATTTACCAGAGCCGGAAGGACCAGAAATTGCACAAAAGCTTCCCTGATCTATGGAAAAAGAAACGTCATCAACAGCTTTTACAGAAACCTTATCCATCTGATAAATCTTACTTACATTCTTAAGTTCAACAATAGCCATGTCAAAAAGTATAAAGGATTTTTTTGAAAAAGGGAATATTGTTAGAACGGCTGAAAACTTGTCAAAGAAAAAGGCAACGGTATTTAAGAAAGATTTAAGTATAATTTAGCGCGAAGGAGCGGAGTTGCGTGTCAAAATGACTTTGTGTGTGGCTGCCGCGTGAGCGGCAGGTAATATAGTTACTTTACCACACACAACGTCAAGCGCATTATTGCGCGTTTTTGATATGCAAATACGCGACTGGGAGCTAAGGTTTACGTTGTATTCTTTAAGATACCAGAGCCCTTGTCTTTGACAGAATATTAGAGATATAATAAATTCCACTATATGATTAAAAAAATCCTTTATACTTTATTATTTTGCATAACTCTGATTTTTACATCCTGTTGGATTTATCCGGATTATAAGAATTATATGGAAATAGACGGGGTGCTGTATTTTGAGGATTATGAGACTATGAAGGCAGTTGTAATTCCAAAGATTAATGCTTCGTTTACTACCTGGCATTGGAATGGCGATGAGTTTGATAAAAAATATGAACAGTATTTTGGCAATATCATTTCCAATGAAGATGATTATAAGATTCTGACTGAAAATAAATGCTTATATGCAGTAAGAAATAAAAAATCACTTAAAGTAGACAACAAACAAGTCTGTAGCGGTGAATATTACTGGATTACAACAAGTAACAATCAGGGTGTAATCTTCTATCAAAATTAATAAATAAACTACGAAGGTTCCGGATGAAAAAAATAACAAGAATTATCAGTATTTTTATCAGCATTATCGCTCTTGTTTCCTGTAAAAACGTAAAGATTGAAGATGACTATTATTATGAAGAAACAGAAGTTATTGACGGAATGAAAATCACCCTTAAAGGGAAGGGGTATGGTGTTTATGGCCAGATGATTGAAAAGTATAAAACCGGTACTATCAGTGGTCTTATGAATGGAAGTCCTATGGTAATCCGTTCTAGTTCTGCAGATGACAATAATTCATCCTATAATGAGATATATCTTTCTTTTGAAGTAAACGGCAATGTGGATACTTTTGAAACTTCCCTTGATGTACTGAAGCTTCAGGGGCTTTCTTTGGTAAAAGTTTATTATACTGATGATGAAGATAAGGAATATTCTCTTTATTCAAAAAGCAGTGGTGTGTTTGAAAATGATATTACAGTTAATGTTCAAAAAGATGTAAAAGCCGTAATTTTATGTATCAGGGCTTACAAATACTATCCTTCAACCTATAGTTCTGTAAATTTTAAAGGTGATATGACTGAAGAAGAGTTTAAGGAAATAAAGGGCAAGCAGGTAAATAACGAAATAACTATAAAATCAGTAAAGGTAAATAAATAAAAAGAGCCGGTAATTATGAAGTGCACTTCAATAATACCGGCTTTTTTGTTGCGTCTGACACGATTCGAACGTGCTACCTACGGATTCGAAGTCCGTTGCTCTATCCAGATGAGCTACAGGCGCATTCTGGCAAATTGCCATCAAAAAAAAAGGTGCAAGAAGTTTATTTCCTGCACCCAGGGTGCCTAGTCGGGATCGAACCGACGACAACCAGATCCACAATCTGGCGCTCTACCGCTGAACTATAGGCACCGTATTAAAAAAAAGCTCCTTGTTTTTGGCAAGAAGCTTTAATGAGCCATGCAGGGATCGAACCTGCGACCCACAGATTAAGAGTCTGTTGCTCTACCAGCTGAGCTAATGGCCCGAAGTCTTAACTGACTTAGTGATAATGAATATATACCAAACGCATTTTTTAATCAAGTGCTTTAGTGCGAATTTTTGCATTTTTTTTAAATTTTTTTTAATATTTTTCTTCTTATTATTAATCAAAAATCTGAAAAAAAATCTAAACAAATTTTCTCAAACTCCGATATTCAAAGGGAATGACCATAATTTCATAAGAGGTTTTAAAGATGGACGAGTTAATTAAAGAATATTCTACAGTTCTGGCAGAAGAAGAAAATCTTCTTGATCGCCTTGCAGAAAAGCAGAAGATGCTTCGCCTTGCAATCACAAATAAGGACTGGGAGAGTCTTACAGGTCATATTAATGAAGTAAACCTGATTTCAGAAAGCTTTCAGAAATTCGACGTTAGAAGAGATGAAATTCAGGAACAGCTTAAAACAGATGAAATCAAACCTTATTTCGAGCGTCTCAGCCGTCTGCGCACAAAACTTCTTAAGTGTAAGGTAGAAAATCAGGTCATTTCAAACTACGTAAATGTAACTAGAGAATTCATTGCAGAAGTAGTGGAAAAAGCTCTTCCACAGACACGCAATAAGAATTATACGAAGTACGGTACTATCACACAGCCACAGACAGCCAGCGTACTGGTGGATGTGAGGGGGTAAACTATGGGTTCAACATTTTCTGGAATTGAATTAGGTAAACGCAGTATCATGGCAAATACAGATGCCATCACAACTGCAGGTCATAACATTTCAAACGCAAATACAGAAGGTTACAGCCGCCAGAGAGTTCAGATTAAAGAGTTTGATCCTTTGTACAAACCGGATCTTGAACGCCTTGAACGCCCAGGCCTCATTGGACAGGGTGTAGATGTTCAGTCAATCAACCGTATTCGTGATGAACTTCTTGATGAAAGAATTGTAGGACAGGCAAACCAGGAATCTTACTGGGATACCCGTTCAAAATATTATACAATGCTCGAACAGATTTATAACGAGCCTGATGATATTTCAGTACGTTCAAATATGGATAAGTTCTGGGAATCATGGCAGGAGCTTTCAATTAATCCTGAAAGCAAGGCAGCACGTCAGGCAGTTGTAACAAGAGCAGAAAATCTTACAGATTCAATTAAACAGCGCTGGGAAGCTCTCACAGGCGTTGGAAAACTCATAGATGGTGATATTGAAGCTACTGTAAAGCAGGTAAACAGCTATGCACGTCAGATTGCAGACTGTAACGCAGAAATCGTCCGCAGCCGTGCTATGGGCGACAATCCAAATGATCTTCTTGACCGCCGCGATCTTCTTGTAGATAAACTTTCAAAGCTCATCAATATTTCAACAGATCAGAGAGACAGCGATGAGTTTATGGTTCATGTTGGTGGCCGCGTTATTGTTCAGGGAAATATTGCACGTGAAATTGACCTTGTACCACGTTTTGATGATACAGGTTACAGCAAGCTTGTATGGAAAGATACAGGAAATGATGCTGTGTTTACCGGTGGTACACTCGGTGCACTTGTAGAACTCCGCGATGTAGATGTACGTAACGAAATTCAGACATTAAATACAATGACAATGAACTTTGCAGACCTTGTAAACGATGTTCACCGTAATGCAGTTGGTGCAAATAAGGTAACAGGTCTTGATTTCTTTGTTCAGCACAGCTTTGTAGAAAATGCAAATGGTAACTTTGACCGCAATGGAGACGGTGAACTCGATACATCTTATGTATTCAGATTCACAGGTACAAATGCCCTTGATAAACAGCAGCAGGTAGGTATTGAAGGTGTAATGACTTTCAGCGGTTCTACAGGCGATGTACAGGTACCTTACTTCCACACAGATACAGTTGAAACTGTAATTGCACGCATCAACGACTCTACAAGTGAAGTAAAGGCTTATCTTGATAAGAATAATAAACTTGTTCTTAAGGCTACAACAGCACAGAATGTAAATAATCCGGACTTTGTAATCCGCCATGTTGAAGATTCAGGTTACTTCCTCGCTGGTTATTCTGGAATCTTAGCAGGAACTGGAGCAGAAGGTGCTTATGATTATGCTCAGGCAGATGCTGTAAATGCTCTGGTTGCAGGCAGTCAGTTTGCAGTTTCTCCGGTTTATAATCCATCTGCTTATATCGAAGTAAACCAGGCTATCAGAAATGATGTAATGAGTGTTGCAGCAGGCTATATGGATGCTGCAGGAACAGCTCCTACAGGTGATGGCCGTGCCGCAGTAGAAATTGCCGCTATCCGCAATACAAGTGTTATGGTAGGCGGTATGAAGACTTTTGATGACTACTTTGCTGATACAGTTACAAATGTAGGTCTTAAGGGTGAACAGGCAGAAACAAATCTTTTGAGCCAGAATGCAATTATGGATGATCTCCGTAATCTTCGTGACTCAATAAGTGGTGTAAATATTGATGAGGAACTTGCCGAAATCATGAAGTTCCAGCATGGCTATAATGCTGCGGCTAAGTTCATTACAGTTTGGGATAGTCTGATTGATACAGTTATCAACAGATTAGGCGTTTAACCGGTAGTTTCGACAGGCTCAACCACCGGTGATTGAGTAGCCCGTAGGGCGTATCGAAATCACAATTGATGAGAGGAAGAACAATATGCAGAGAATATCTAGTCAGATGAACAATAACAATACACAGAGCAGCCTCCGCCTTCAGGAGAGCCGCCTGAACCGTGCCAACAATCAGATTGGTTCACAGCACAGAATCCAGCAGCTTCGTGATGATCCTATTGCTGCAGGACACCTTGTACGCTACCAGTCTTATCTTGGACGCGTAAATCAGTTTGAAAAAAATGCTTTAACTCTTTCTGACCAGTTTACAGTTCGTGAAGGATATATGACAGATTCGCTGGATATTATGCAGAGAGTTCGTGAACTTGCCGTAACAGGTGCCAACGGTATTTACACAAAAGAAGATATGGCAAATATGGCAACAGAAGTCGATGAACTTCTTAAGGCGCTTGTTCAGAATGCCAATGCAGTAAGTGCAGATGGTAACTCAATTTTTGCCGGAACAAATACAAAGGCAACTGCTTTTGATGTTGAAATGGGCAATGTAGAGGGCAGTGGAGTTCCTCTTATTCAGAATGTCCGCTACAACGGAAATATTGATGTAAATCGTGTTGAAATTGATGAAGGAAAATATCTTGTAAATGATAATGCAGGAATCAAAACTTTCTGGGCAGAAAACCAGCAGGTATTTGGTTCACGTGATGCTTCTCAGTGGCAGGCAAGTAAAGACTCTGTAATTTCTGTTGATGGTGTTCAGGTAGAAATTAAGCAGGGCGACAATGTTTACGCAGTTGCTGCAAAAATCAACAATAGCGGTGCTGCTGTAAAGGCAACAATTGATCCTGTTCGTAATGCACTTAATTTTGAAACAACAGATGCACGCCAGCTCTGGCTTCAGGATATTAATGGCGGTACACTTGAAGAACTCGGAATCATTAAAGATTCATCTCAGCTTCCTCCATACAATCTTGCAAATGGTGCTAGAGTAAGCGGTGGAAGTATGTTCGATACAGTAATCGCTTTCAGAAACGCATTACTCGCCGGTGACCAGGAAAGTATTGGCGGCCGCGTCCTCGGTGCTCTTGATAAAGGAATCGACAGCCTTGTAACACGTATCGCAAAGTCTGGTGCAGAATATGAACGTGCTCAGCTCAATGCAACAAGAAACAGCAAGCTTGCACTCGATGTTACATCAATGGTAAGCCGCGAAGGTGATCTTGATTTTACAAAGGCTATCACAGACCTCAAGATGCTCGACTATACAAACCAGGCAACCTTGAGCCAGGCCGGTAAAATGTATTCATCAACTTTGCTCAACTACATGCGCTAAGATAAATAAAAGCAAACAGGAGATTTAGATGGAAATTATAACTAAAGCCCGTGGAAAAATTAGTGTATCTGATGACAGACTTATTACAATTCCAGAAGGACTTTTTGGTTTTGAACAGTTTAAAAAATATGCACTTGTAGATTCAGACTACGAGCCGTTTATCTGGCTTCAGTCTTGCGAAGATCCAAATCTTGCATTTTTAATTGTTGATCCTTTCTTAATCTGCAATGATTATGAAACTGATATTGATGATGCTTCATTAAAGAAGATTGGAATTACAAAACCTGAAGACATTATTATCATGACAATTGTGACTGTGCCACATGACGGGTCTGCAATTACTGCAAACTTTCAGGGCCCTCTTGTAATCAACAAGAAAAACCATGAATGTATGCAGGCTATTCTCACAGATAACAGATGGTCTACAAAAGTTGATATCGTTCAGGCAATGAATATGAAAGGAGGGTGCTGATGCTTATCCTTTCAAGAAAAATCGATGAGAAAATTAAAATTGGAACAGACATTACAATCACTCTGATTGACGTACACGGAGATCAGGTAAAGATTGGTGTTGAAGCTCCAAAAGATGTAAAGGTATTCCGTCAGGAAGTCTTTGATGCCATCCAGAAAGAAAATAAGGCCGCTGTTGTACAGGACCAGGATTCTGGAAATGAAAAGGCAATCAGTGCAATGAGCGCCTTGAGTAAGCTTCTTAAGAAATAGAACTGTTGAGTTTAATTTCGGCTTCGCTGGCTCTTAAGTAAACAGGGCCATCGTAGTCTTTAAGAGGCTCCGCCCCTTTTTCAATCAGCTTTTCAGTAATAGAAATTAAAGATTCTGCTGTCATTGCAGGTGTTGCAGGCAGCAGAAATTTTTTTTGTGGAAGCGCAGTACGAAGCTGTTCAGCAAGTTTATTACAGTCCGGACCGCAGATAAGCATTGTATCAAAGTTCTGAGCTGCACTCACAATCTTTTCAATTTCATAGTCACCGTCTTCAAGAACAGTTTTTTCACCATCAGTAATGCGGCAGTAAAACTTATCTTTGTTTGCATCAATACAGCTGATTACAGGATAGTTAAAATCAAGATATGGGTATGCATACGCCTCAAGGCTTGAGATTCCGTATACAGGAACATTATATGCAAGCTCAATTGCTTTTAATGCAGAAATACCAAGACGAAGTCCTGTAAAACTTCCAGGTCCAAGTGTAAGGGCTGTAGTATTTAATTCAGAAGGGGAGATTTCAGCCTTCTTTAAAAGTTCATCGATAGAAGGAACAAGAATTTCAGACTGACGCATTCCAATGTCATAAGTTGCAGAAATGAATTTTGATTCTGTTTTTACTGCAAGTGAGATTCTGGTTACTGCGCAATCTAAAGCTAAAATGTTCATTATATTTCCCCATTATTCCAGTTTTCAATTTCAATAAGGCGGCTGCCGTCGTCCTGTGGTGTAAGGCGAAGAATTATAGTTCTTTTAGGAAGTTCTTCCATAATCTTTTCAGACCATTCAATAATGCTTACACCATCACCATAAATCATATCATCTGTACCAAGGTTTACGAAATCTTCTCCGCCTTCAAGACGATATACGTCCATATGATAAAGCGGCATTTTTCCGTAGTATTCGCTTATGAGACAGAAGGTAGGACTTGTAATGGTATCTGTAATTCCAAGTGCCTGTGCAATACCTTTAGTGATTGTTGTTTTACCTGCTGCAAGAGTTCCCTGCATGGCAATAACATCGCCCTTTTTGAGTTTATTTCCAATTCTTACGCCAAGCGCAATTGTTTCTTCTGGAGATTTAGTTGTGAATGTTAACAAGGCAGTCTGCCTTCAAGCTCTTCTGTAAATATATATTCAAGCAATGCCTTTTTTACCGGTATGAGCGGGTAATTAATAGGCTGTGGGAATGAGAGCTCAATAATCTTTTTTCCCATAGGGCTTGTTTCAATGCTGAAAAAAATCTGAACTGTGTCTGTGCTTGTAGGAAATTCCATTACAGCATCACAAGTGTATTTTCTGAGATAGAAAATTTGACCTTCTTCACGCTGAATATTCTGTAGCTCAATGACTCTCATATTCTTATAGAATACTCCAAAAATGTTGTGTTATCAAGTCTTTTTTAATGGGTTGTTATGGTGTCTACAAAAACGGATGCTGAAACAAGTTCAGCATGACCATTAAAGTTCATATTTATAAACAAGGGTATGAATCTTGTTTTTAGATGCAAGGGAAATCTGTACAAACTGAATATGAAGGGCAAGACGGCCTGTGGGGAGTCTTCTTGTTCTTCGTATAATTCCAACAATAGTCTCTTCAATTCCAGTATCCGGAAGTATTATGCCAATATACTGCTTTTCTTTGATAGGAAGTTCAGTCTGAATACAGCAACCACCAGCAGAGATGTTTGTAATTTTTCCGTTGTAAGATTTTTCAGAGAAGGAATACATGTCTTCTTTGTTCTTTGCATTTGCATCGTATTTAACAGCCTTAAAGTGGCATTCCTTTTCAAAGAAGTCTCGTTTGTAATGACGCTGTGCCTGACATTCAAGCTGTTCTGAATGAGAGAGTACCATATAGAATTTTCCATCATTTCCTTCGTTGTAACGGATAATTCTTGTTACCAGGTTATAAGAAAGACCATCAGAAGTACGGAAAGTAAAACGGCTTCTTGTAAGCAGTTCTGGTCTTCTAGGTGATTTATAGATAAACTCTGGAATTTCTGCAGTAAAGAAATCTTTTAGATTCTGGGTAACTGTAAACGGATACTGTTCGCCTTCTGCAGATATGTAAAAGATTACAGTCTGTTCAGCAATCTGTCTTGTTGAAACAACCTTTTTATACTGGGCAACAATCATTTCAAGCTTAAACAGAGTAGTGAAGAAATCATTCATCTTTTGATCTGTAAAAAGATTCTGCTGTTTCATAAGATCATAAGCAGTGTGGAATAATTCATTTACTTCGTTATTGCTTTTTACTGAATAAAGAATGTTATTACAGTCTGTGATTTTACAAACATCCCAGAGAGTGTTCATTTCAACTGTAGAAAGATTGTTATCTTTTGCCAGCTTTTGAATATCTTTGAATTTAGTTTTTCGACTGCGTTCTTTTTCAAGATACTGTTCAGACTTGTAATAGTTTTTGATTTTCATATAGATAATAAAAGCTATTCCAAGAATTACAGCAAAGATAGCAAGAAGGATGATTATGATTAAAATATCTGGTGCGTGTGTTTGTCTGGCCTCAATAGGAGAGCCCGAGCCTGAACCTAATAAAAACATAAAACCTCCTGCTAAGGTCGATTACGGCCTGTTACATTTCTTTCAGAGCCTTTGAAATGTCCTTTAATCTAGGGCAGATTTCATATTCTGAAAGATCTCCAATCATTACAGTATCGTTGTTCTGTAATGCATCTTCAAAATCCTTAAGTATTGGTGAGAACTCTGCAAAGAATTCCTTGAAGTTTGCTCCGTTCATGCTTTCGTTTGTAAAGGTCTCCGGGAAGAGGGAAGCAAGTGTTGCAATGTGGCAGAACTGATCAATGCTGTCTGCAAGTTTTTTGATTGATTCACTTACTTCAAGATTTTTGCCGCTCTGAAGTGAAACTGGCACGCCTTCCATCTGAACTGCAAGTTCGTTAAAGAGTTCAGAAAGCTTTGCAAATGAAGCCTTAATATCATTAACTGTTACGATTGAAAATTCAAATTTTGTATTCTGTCCAAGAGGCTTTGCAGCTTCTTCATCAAAAATATCAGCTGTAATCTGTTTGCCGTCTACAGTAATTCCAATTACTGCGGCATTGTTTTCTTCACAAGTGCTTTCAAAAGATTTGAGAACATCTCCAATTGTCTGCTCATCTTCAATCTGAACATCAACCTGCTGTCCGTTTATGTAAAATTCAATCATAATTTACCTGCCTTACTTATTTCTGATTCTGCTGCTGCTTTGTGAAGTTAGAGATTGTGTTCTGCTGTGCTTCAAGGCTGTTCAGCGAGCCTTCCATTTGACTATATTTATTTCTAAGCTCAGCTTCTTTTTTTGCCATCTGTGTTTCAAGCTTAGCAATTTTAGATTCAGAACTTTTGATTTTAGAATCCAGAGAGGAGGTTTTCATTGCAAGAATTCCTCCGGTCTGTGTATATGCTGAAAGCTGTTTATCAAGCTTATAAGCAATTCCTGTGTCTACAATCAGGTCTCCGTCTGAGTCATAACCAAAAAGCATTTTTATATCATCAAGATGATTTTCAAGTGCCTGATCAAGTTTCTTTTCATCAATTTCAAGATAACCGCGAAGCTTACTCTGAGAATATCCTCCAGAATATCCAGAGGCATTTGTTGCAATACCAAGCTGAGAAAGCATTGTGATTTCTGCTGTATCAGAGAAAAGATATTTAGCAGAGACTGTAGAAGCCATATTTGATTTTATATTTGTCAGAGAAAAATCAGACTGGAAAAGTCCAAGTTTTTTCTGTTCAGCATCTTTTTCATCTTTTGTAAGATAATCAAGCTCTTCAATAAGTTCCGGCTTGTTTTGAGAAAGAATGTTTAATTCTGCAACTGCCTGATTATATTTACCAACAAATTCAATGATTGCGGTCTTTGAAGAATCAACATCCGGCTTTACAGAAATTGTTGCTGTCTTTTCTGTCTTGTCGTGAATGTTCAGTGTAATTTCAGGAACTACATCATCAATCTTATTTGAAGCTCTTGTAATTGTAATTCCTTCGTATTTAATGATTGCATCATCAGCAGTTGAAACCGGATGCTTTGGTCCGTATCCTAAATCCTTTACAGGATCCAGTGCTGTAATGCTAGAGATTTCATAAGATGTACCGGTGTTTTTATTTCTTACAGCAAGTGCTTTGATTCCAGAATAGTCAGAAAGCTTTACGTCTATCTGGGCCGGCTTTCCGTCTTCTGCAGGTGTGTAAGGAATTTCTTTTTCAGAACCGTCTTCCATTACTGCGTAAAGAATCTGATTTGTCTTTACAGGCTCGAGTGGAGCAGGAGGTTCTGGCGGTAAGTTAAGGTTTGTATCAGAAAGATTATTTGAAATAACAATACCTTCGTATTCAGCTGTTCCTGCGTCAGGAAGTTCCGGCTGTAATAAGGTTTTATTGATTTCTGGAGTAATATCTTCTGTTTCTTTCTGAGTAACTGTAAACTGAAGATGAAGGTCTGTATCACGGAGTATTTTCTCAGGAATCTTTACCTGATAAGCACCGCGTGGATCAACTGTAGCAGTCTGCTTTTCTTCATCATATTTTGTATTTGTAAGAGAAAGAGGCGGCATATAAACCGGCTCGTCATATTCAATAGGATTTACAGGAAGTATTTCATTCTGAGATTCAGAAAAACTCTGAGTCTGTGATTTGATTTTATCAACCATGCCTGAATCAAAGGCAAATGTTTTTGCGTCATCTTCAAAAATGAGGCGGTTTTCTTTTCCTGTTGGAACCGCTTCAATTAAAAGAGATTTTTTACCGGCACTAGCACCGATTATTGAAGATTTAATTACGTTGTTTCCGCGTTTATTGATTGCGGCAGAAAAGTCTTTGAGAGAACCGCCTTTCCAGTTGAAGCTTATCTGTTTTTCTCCAACCTTATAGGTGTAGGTTCCTGTTGGAACTTTAAAATCATTTTCCAATTCGTCAGTAAGAAAACGGTCTGAAGACGCTGCCTGAAGAACATCAACTTTAAAAGACTGTAAACTTGCACTTCGATTAGCCTCTGCAGTAACTGCATATTCTTCTGTTGAGGATGTTAATTTACTGTTAAAAGGATTTTCGAAAGAGTAGAGAGTCTTTGTGTTATCTCTGAGAGAGGTAAGTCTTGAATTGATGTCGCGCCAGGCGTCCTTTTCAGTTTTTAAACTTTCTAACTGATCCTGTTCCCTTGTTAGAGGGATGCGCTCAATTTTCATGAGCTTTTCTACAGTATCGTTAGTATTATACTGATCAGTAACGCCTGGTATGTTCAGTCCAGCCATATTTAAATCACTTCATCGAACATTGAGCCAATAGCTTTTCTGATGCGAAGCTTAAGTTTCTGCATGTCTTCTGACGGAATCTGCTTGATAACCTGATTTGTTGTTGAATCTACGATTGAAACTACAACACTTCCAAGTTCTTTGTTCACACTGAACTGAAGCTTGTTTCCGCCAACCATTTCAGTCATTTTCTGCAGCGCCTGAGAATCTGCTTTTATTTCGGCAATATTCTGCTCTATATTCTGCGCTACCTGGGCTCCTGTGGGAGTTATGGAAGCCGCTGCAACCTGCTGTTGTACAGAATTGCTAGCTGAATTCTTATTTGTATTGTAAAGAGACTGGCCATCCATTGCCACATGAACCATTGAATTCGTATTAATAGTATTCATAGTTCTCCTCCTTGAAAAAAATGGAAAGGGAAGGGGGGCGCATACCCCTTCCTTCCATATTTCAAATCAAAAAGATGACATCCAGTTATCTCTTTAATTCATTTTTTTTAATTAGTCTACTGCAACAAAGCCAATACAGTCTGTGACTGGTTATTAGCCTGAGCGAGCATTGCGGTTCCAGCTTGTGTGAGAATGCTGTTCTTTGTGAATTCAACCATTTCAGAAGCCATGTCTGTATCACGGATACGGCTTTCTGCAGCCTGGGTGTTTTCAGCAGCAATGTTTACGCCTTTTGCAGCCATTTCGAAGCGGTTCTGATATGCACCAAGATCTGCTCTCTGCTTGTTAACATTTGTTAAAGCAGCGTCAACAGTTGCAAGTGTCATATTTGCTTCGTCTGGTGATGCAATAGAAATCTGTTCGTCACCACCCTGAGCACCCTTGAGTCCAAGAGCAGCAGCAGTCATAGTGCCGATGTACACGCGTGCATTCTGATCTGTGTTTGCACCGATCTGGAACTGCATTGTGTCTCCGCCTTCTGCGAAGCGTCCAGTCAACATATTCATACCGTTGAACTGAGCAACGCTGGCAATGCGGTCTACTTCAGCAACGAGCTGTGATACTTCAACCTGAATCTGCATGCGGTCTTCATCGCTGTAGATACCGTTTGCAGCCTGAACAGCAAGTTCGCGAACACGCTGAAGAATGTCTGTTGTTTCAGTCAGATAACCTTCTGTTGTCTGGATGAAAGAAACACCATTCTGGATGTTCTTTGAAGCCTGGTTCAAACCACGGATTTGGCTGCGCATCTTTTCAGATACAGCAAGTCCTGATGCATCGTCTCCGGCGCGATTGATGCGTTCACCAGAAGAGAGCTTCTCCATGTTTTTCATGATTGACTCATTAGAAATGTTAGTCACACGATCTGCATAGAGTGAGCTCATATTGTGATTAATAATCATATTAGTGCCTCCATGTTTACTTAAAACAAAAAGCCTCGTGCTTTTTGCCTGCAGGTGAAGGCTAAACCAGTACTGCGCCTCTGATTTAGTTTCAGACCATTCAGCAGGAATAGTCAGTCTTTTGCAAAACCGACTGTTCCTGCCGTCACCAGCGCTACATGGTGGCACTTATGTCAAAGAACTATGCACCTCTGAACAGGTACATTGATAATATAAACAAAGTTATATTATTAATTCTACGATGTTTTTGCTGAAAAGAAAAGGGGAGATTCACAAAAAAAAACACCGCACTAATTAATAGCCGTCATTTCTGACGACTATTAATTATATCTCACTATCTTAGCAAAGACAAGCGATTATCTGAGCAAGCTCAAAACATTCTGTGACTGGCTGTTAGCTTGTGCCAGCATAGCAGTACCTGCCTGCTGCAGTACAGAATTCTTTGTGAACTCAACCATCTGAGAAGCCATATCAGTATCGCGGATGCGAGATTCTGAAGCCTGAAGATTTTCAGCTCCAATATCCAATCCTCTAACTGTAAGCTCAAGACGGTTCTGATAAGCACCAAGATCAGCACGCTGTTTGTTGATCTTCTTCAATGCTTCGTCAATAGTTCCGATTGCGCGGTTGGCATCTTCCGGTGTAGCAAGTGAAAGCTTTTCTTCTGAACCAAGTTCGCGAACTCCGAGAGCTGCTGCAGACATAGTACCGATAAATACCTGTACTCTCTGATCCATGTTAGCACCAATATGGAACCACATAGAAGCAGTTACAACATTTTCTCCCATTGGCTGTGCGAAACGGCCAGTAAGCATGTTCATTCCGTTAAACTGAGCGGAACTTGCAACGCGATCAACTTCAGAAACAAGTGCCGAAATTTCAACCTGAATCTGCATGCGGTCTTCTTCAGAGTAGATTCCGTTTGAAGCCTGAACTGCAAGTTCACGGATGCGCTGCATGATGTCAGTTGTTTCCTGGAGGTAACCCTCTGTTGTCTGGATAAAGCTGATACCATTTGAACAGTTCTGTGAAGCCTGGTTCAAACCGCGGATCTGAGCACGCATCTTTTCAGATACTGCGAGTCCTGAAGCATCATCACCTGCACGGTTGATTCTTTCGCCTGAAGATAATTTCTCCATGTCTTTGTTAAGACCGAGACCTGTTACTCCGAGCTGACGATTGGCAAACATTGCCGACATGTTGTGGTTGATAACCATAGTATTCCTCCTTGGAATGTGAGCAGAAGAATCCTTTCTTCTGTTAAAAAGATGCAAAAATGCGTAAATGTTTTACAAGGCTACATCTACACATTTTTGCCCGAGGCGCCTGACTGCTGCTTCAGCGAAGTCGATACAGTCATAACACTTCTACACTAAATATCGGCAAGTTAGGAGAAATACTTTAATAAAAATTTATAAAATATCGATAATTTTTTTGAGGGCACGAACTGCTTTTCCACGATGTGAAATTGCGTTCTTTTCATCTGCGGTAATCTGAGCTACTGTTTTACCATATTCCGGGAGGAACACGATAGGATCATAGCCAAAACCACCGTTTCCGGCCTGTTTTGAGATGTCGTCAATCAAAGCGCCTTCAAAGGTTTCCTGGGCAACGAAAAGACGGTCTGTACCGCAGTACATTACCATAGCACAGGTATAGTGGCAGGAACGCTCTCCGTGAAGGTAAGCGCCTTTTGGAAGGTTTCCATTTTTGATTGCTTCGTTTGTCTGCTGAATAAGGAAGATATTCTGTTCTTCTTGAGAGATTTTTGTGCCGTCTGGCTTACCATGCATAAAGTCAGGGCCTGCATATCTTGAAGAAAAAATGCCTGGAGCTCCACCCAGGGCATCCACGCATATTCCCGAATCGTCTGCAATTACAGGGCAGTGTACAATATCATAAAGTGTACGGGCCTTAATCAGACTGTTTTCATAGAAGGTTGTTCCTGTTTCATCAGGATCAAAATCAATTCCTTCATCTGAAGGTATAAGAATTGTGTGTTCGGGAAGAAGTTCACACATTTCCTTTTTCTTATTCTTGTTTCCGGTTGCTAAGTAAATTTTCATAATCTAAATATAATGAAAATCTACCTTTGAAACAATCATAAGCCATCTTCAGCTTTCTTTAACAGATTTTCTCCAAATTCCTTTTTAGCACAGTTTATATAGTAATTTACCTGCCTCTCACAAATCCCCATTAAGTCTGCGACCGTTTTTGTAGTAGGGCGAAGGTAAAGATGTCCTTCTTCAAAAGCTTTGTTTAGTCTGTTCCAGTTGCGAAGATGTTTCTTCTCTTTGTTTTCATATTCCTTTGCCATTGAAAACTGCTCTTCAGAATAGTCTTCTGTTTTTAGCTTCTGAATAATCCTGTTGTAGCGTTTATGATGGAAATAAGCAAAGTTTCTTCGCTCCTGAGCTTTTTCACGCCTGTCGTGTTTGTCTGTAAGCGTGTCTTTACAGTGCTGAACCATATCATAAAAATATTCAGGTTCAATTCCATATAAACTGCTGATTCTTTCAATCTGTTCATCTGTAAGATAATAAGATGATTTTAATGCGAGAATCAGAATCTTTTTATCCTGGTGTTTTAGACTGAGTTCTTTAAGACTATTCTGAAGTTCTTCAGCAGGTATTTTACGAGGAGCATAGGGTACTTTTGGTTCTTCAAAATGCTTAAAATCTATTCTATGGTATTTAATTGCTTTTTCATCAAAATTATCTATACTTTCTTCAAGACACAGTTTTTCTTTCATAGAATGTACAATACGACTTTTAACTTTTGTATTGATGATTGTGCTGACAAAGCAGTACAGAAAGGTAAAGAAATCTCCGTAGTTGGGGTTAAACAGATGTAGTAGATGCGGGCCTCTTTCCAGAAGTTTTAGAATAACATCCTGTCTGAAATCTTCATCATATTTGTGTAGTCCATAGATAGGATAATTTTGGGTTACGAAGCTGCAGACTTTGTCTACAGTTTCTTTTTCGCTCAACAATCCGCGTTGAAAACTTTCAATCAGCTGATTCAGGTCTTGTTGTTTCATTGGGTACCTCTTTTAGTATTGGTTTGGTATTAAGGGATAGGTAGGTCCTGCAGCAATAACATCCCGTTATTAATTTTAAGGCAAGTTTGTTCATAAAGAAAGAAAAATGTTTACGTAAACATATAAAATTTTGTTATAATTATTTTTTAAATTTTAAGACAGAAGCTATTGACCAGAATTATTCAAAATGATAATATAGCAACATCTTTTGGCGACTTAGCTCAGTTGGTAGAGCACACGGCTCATATCCGTGATGTCAATGGTTCAATCCCATTAGTCGCTAACTAAAATCCGAATACTAAGGTATTCGGATTTTTTTTTGTTTTAAAATAAAATTGTTGTTAAAATAAAATAATCGGTTTATAATTAAGATTACTACTGGAAAAGTGGTTATGTTGAAAATCAGGAGTTATTATGAAGAAAATATTGATGATACTTGCACTCTTTGCATTGTTCACAACAGCAATTTTTGCTGATAACAATAACAGCGCATCTGCTCCAGCTCGTACAGAAGGAAAGTGGACAGATATATCTTATGTAAATGTTCCGGTTCTTAAGATACTTGAAGGTAAAGACGGATATGTAATTATCTATCAGAAGAATAAAACTGGAGTAGGGACAGTGATTGTTCCAAAGAACTGGGCACATGGTACTCCAGATGCTCCACGTAAACTTAAGTTCCGTTCCGTAAAAACATCAATTGGTTCTTATATGACCGTTGTAAAAGATGGCGGTGAGTTTAAGAGAGTTATACTTTCAATTCCAATGAACAAAAGTAATTCGATCTGGGGTATGGTTGATTCAAGAAAGAATCTTGAAGGAGCTGATAAAGATACCTTAGAGGACTTGGATTTATAAGCTGAAATACGCTATTATATAAAGAGGGTTTTGAGACCCTCTTTTTTTTTGCTTTGCAAGAATTTCAGATTTAATTTTTTTTTACGGAAATATACATGTTAGAACTGTCACAAAACAATATTGATGATTTTAAACAATTTATTAACAGTCACAATTTCTTTTTTATAGTTGGACACAAAGAACCTGACGGAGACTGTATTACTTCCTGTCTTGGAATTGCTGCTATTCTCGATCATTTTGGAAAACCCTATCAGCTGCTTTCTGCTGGTCCTTTTAAGAGAAATGAGGTTATCCGCTGGCAGGAAAAGTTTTCTGCAGAGATGACATTCCAGGATGAAGCAGAACGTAAGGCTACAGGCCTAATTATTGCAGACTGTTCAGAAATAATTCGTCTTGGTGATATTGATGGCGATTTAAAGGGCTTTGATACTTTTATTATCGATCATCACAAAACAAGTGAAATTGGCGGAGACATAAAGGGTGTAATTAATCCTGATGCTCCAGCCTGTGCCTTTCTTGTTCAGCTTTTTTATGAAGCTCTTATTGGAAGTGTTCCTACAGACCTTGCAAAGATTTTATTTTTTGGAATCTGTACTGACACAGGCTTTTTCCGCTTTCTTACAGAAAACTCTGCTCCGGTATTTGCAGCAGTAAGCAGACTTGTTGCAGACGGAGCAGATCCAAGAACTACCTACAGAGAAATTAATTCCGGAAAACCATATTCAACCCGTAAGCTTTTGGGAATCCTTTTGGGCCGTGCTGAAAAGTATCTTGATGGCCGCCTTGTAGTTACATACGAGACACTTGAAGATACAAAGAAGTGGGGGCTTGAAGGAAGAGATTCCGATTCTCTTTATCAGCTGATGCTTTCTGCAAAGGGGGTAGAAGCAGTTGTCTTCTTACGCCAGGACACTCTGACAACCTGTACAGGCGGCTTCCGTTCTCAGGATAAGATTGATGTATCTGCGGTTGCGGCAAAGTTTGGCGGCGGCGGACATAAGAATGCAAGCGGTATGAGCTGCAATGGGCGCGTGGAAACATTGATTCCTCAGATTGTCAAAGAATTTGCACGTGTGATGTAAAAGATATTATCTGAGTGCACTGCCTGGAATTAATGATTTTGCGTAATCAATCAATTCCGCTGCTTCCTGATCTGAATATGGATAAATATCATTATACGCAGGGTCCAGGCAGTTTTTATTCATGAACTGCGCGAACTGCCAGCTGGCATCTTGCGGGAGCAGTTTGGCGATCTCTGTAATATCATCTTTTGTAACAAGACCTGGAACAAGCACTGTGCGCCATTCTCTGCAGTCTGCAGAATAGCTTGCTACAATCTCTGCGCTCTCGCGTAATACGTTTTCAAAATAATCAGATTTACCAAAGAAAGGAGACTTGTCTCCGCAAATCAAAGTAGAGTAGCGCGATGGCGTTGTTTTGATGTCCATTGCAATAAAGTCCGGGTGGAGCTCTGGATCTTCTACAAGGGCACGGAGCTTTTCTGGTAAGGTTCCGTTTGTGTCTATTTTGATTTTATAGCCAAGCTCGCGGGCTTTACGGATAATTACTGGAGTATAAGGATTAAGAAGCGGTTCTCCGCCGCTGATGGTAAGGCCGCTTAAAATACCCTGACGCTTTTCGAGGTGAGCAAAAAGCTCTGCTACGGTGCTTAAAGGTTCTGTGTCGTAAGCAGAATCTTCAAGCACAAGCCCAATGTTGTAGCAGTACGGGCAGCGGATATTACAGCCTTTTAGAAAAAAAGAACCTGCAACACGTCCCGGAAAATCTACACAAGTAGTTTTTACAAGTACGCCTGCAGGTTTATTAAGGTCAAGTTCTGACATATTATGCAGAAACTGCTACCTTGCTGAATACAGCTTCGAGTTCTTCAACGTTGTGGCAGCGTGCTGTTTCAACACCAGCCTCGTTGTAGAAGATTACTGTAGGAGATGCGAATACACCTTTCTTTGCAGCCTCAGCAAGACCTTCTTTTGTATCGACGTCAATTGAACGTCCTGGCATATCAAGATCAGCCATAAAGTCTTTTACTGGTGGGCAGTTAGGGCAGGTTTTTCTAGTATACATCTCATATGTAACGCTGTTTGTATCAGTTACTGTTGTCATAGCAGACATCTTAGCAGGAGCTTTTGCTTCACATGCGCAGTCTGCAGCAGTAATGTCATATTCTTTACTTGCTTCGAGAGTAAACATTTTGCGCTGGTCGAACTCGTCGCGCTTACCTCTGTTCCAATGCTTTACGGCACGATAGTAACCTACGATGCGTGCGTAAACTTCTGTTTCTGTTCCATGAACATCATTGAGTTCAGCCTTTGTTGCTGCAATTTCAGCTTCAATTTGTGCAAGTGTTCTTTTTTCCATAATCTTTTTCTCCTCCCAAAATTATTTAAATTTTTCACACCCACACTAAATGTAGTGTGGAATGTACGTTTTGTCAATACATCCGACACTAGAATTCTCGGCATGGAGCCTTAAAATCTTTAATGTCAGACTTACTTTTTTAGTTCTTTTCTGCAAGAACCTTCTCTTTTTCTGCTTCAAGAGCCTTAAGCTTTTCTTTAAGGGCCTTTTCTTTCTCAGCCTTACACTTAGGACATTCGAACTGCTGTCCTATGAGATAGCCGTGAACCTTACAGATAGAGTAGGTAGGTGAGATTGTGAAGAACGGAATGCGATACTTGCTTGCGATTGTGCGAACAAGGTCTGCACAGCTCTTCCAGTCTTTAAGAGCTTCACCCATGAATACGTGGAACATTGTTCCTCCAGTATACTTGGTCTGAAGTGCTTCCTGATGATCGAGAGCTTCGAATACATCAGCTGTGTAGTCAACAGGGAGCTGTGAAGAGTTTGTATAGAACGGTTCATTTGTTCCGCTTGTGATAATATCAGGGAACTGCTCCTTGTCGTGTCTTGCAAGACGATAAGAAGTAGATTCTGCCGGTGTTGCTTCAAGGTTGAACAGATCTCCTGTTTCTTCCTGGAAGTCCTGCATTCTCTCTCTCATGTGCTGCAATACTTTTTCAGCAAATGCTTTACCCTTAGGATCTGTAATAGGAACTCCAAGGAAGTTCATACAGCATTCGTTCATACCACACAGACCGATTGTATTGAAGTGGTTTACAAGGGTCTTGAGGTAACGGCGAGTATAAGGGAACAAGCCGCCATCATAAAGCTTCTGAATAACCTTACGCTTTGTGCAAAGACTTTCCTTTGCAAGCTCCATAAGGTAATCCAGTCTCTTATAGAATTCTTCTTCATTCTTAGCGAGGTAACCGATCTGTGGCATATTGATTGTTACTACACCAATAGATCCTGTGAACTCGTCTGCACCGAACAAACCACCACCACGGCGGCGAAGTTCGCGCTTATCAAGCTGGAGACGACAACACATTGAGCGTACATCGCTAGGGTTCAAATCTGAGTTTACAAAGTTCTGGAAGTTCGGTGTGCCGTACTGTGCAGTCATTGTAAACAAAAGTTTTGCATTTTCTGAATTCCAGTCAAAATCACGTGTGATGTTGTAAGTTGGGATTGGGTAAGCGAATCCGCGTCCGTTAGCATCACCTTCAATCATAAGCTCAATGAATACTTTGTTAATCATATCCATTTCTTTCTGGCAGTCGCCGTAAGTATAATCCTGTTCCTTACCGCCTACGATTGCTTTCTTGTTCTTAAGGTCATCTGGACATACCCAGTCTAAAGTGATGTTTGTGAACGGAGCCTGTGAACCCCAGCGGCTAGGTGTGTTTACACCGTAAATATAGCTCTGGATGCACTGGCGAACCTGTTTTTCTGTAAGATGATCTGCACGGATGAATGGAGCAAGGTATGTATCGAAGGATGAGAATGCCTGTGCTCCGGCCCATTCGTTCTGCATGATGCCAAGGAAGTTTACAATCTGATTAACAAGGGTAGAGAGGTGTGTTGCTGGTGTTGAAGTAATTTTATCTGGTACTCCACCAAGACCTTCTGCAATCAGCTGGCGCAAAGACCATCCCGCACAATAACCTGAGAACATTGAAAGGTCGTGGATGTGGAATGCTGCTGTTTTATGAGCCTCTGCGATTTCCTTTGAATAAATATTGTTGAGCCAGTAGTTAGCAGTAATTGTTCCTGAGTTGTGGAGAATAAGTCCACCAAGCGAGAAGTTAACGTTAGCGTTTTCATTAACACGCCAGTCACTCTGAGCAAGGTATCCATCCATAGTCTTGTTGATATCAATCATAAGACTCTTAGCATCGCGCATAGCTTCGTGGCGTGCACGATAGAGAATGTAAGCCTTTGCTACTTCTACTTCTTTGTTTTCAATCAGAACGCTTTCTACAATATCCTGAATCTCTTCGATAGCAGGAATTGAGTGTGCTCTGTTGCCTGCAAGCTGAATTCTAAGCTTTTCTTCAACCATGTCAGTAAGAGATGCTGCTCTGTCCGGATCCTTGCGCTTTTCTACAGCTTCAATTGCTTTACCAATTGCGCTTTCGATTTTGTTTCTGTCATAGTCTGCAATTTCGCCTGAGCGTTTTACTACAGATTTTAAGAAACCTTTTGTTTCTGAGTCGTTGCTTGATCCAAGGAAGCTTCTCCATTCTGGAAAGATTGATTGATCACTCATTTTGATTTTCCCCTCTTTTCTATGTTCTTTACTTCAGTTATGAATTCATCAAGATTTTCAAAATGCCGGTAAACAGATGCAAATCGAATATAGGCAACTTTATCAATGTCATAAAGTTTTTCGAGCACAAGTTCACCAAGCTCGGACGTAGAAATTTCACGGTTTTCACGACCCTTGCTTATTGCGAGATCTTCAATGTCATTGGAAAGCTGTTCTACCATAGAGGTTGCAACAGGACGTTTTTCCAGAGCACGCTCAATGCCTTTATTCAGTTTATCTCTGTCATAAGGCTGGCGTCGTCCGTCGCGTTTGATTACCATAAAGGGTTTTTCGTCAATACGTTCATAGCTGGTAAAACGGTAGCCGCAGGAAAGACATTCACGTCTTCTGCGTATACTTTCACCATTTGCCATTGTTCTTGACTCAAGGACCTTGTCCTCAATGTTACCACAGTAGGGGCAGCGCATTGGTTCCTCTCACTTTTTATTTCTAGCGTCTTTGTTTTGATAATAACATCATAGTACACTAAATATGGATACTCAAGTGAATTTTAAGAAATTTTGCGAATTTATTTTAAACTTTTTTTCTTGACAAAAAAATATTTTATGCTTGTCACCGAAATTCAGGCCGATGGTATTGACTATTTTTTATTTTTAGAATTCTTTTTCTTTTTTTTCTTGTCTTTTTTTGATTTTCGTTCGCTTGGAATGTAATCATAAGGGCTGAAATCAAAGTAAGACCAGATTGTACAGAGGAAGAAGATGATTAAACAAAGGTATGCAAGCCAGTTTCCAAAGCGGGCATAGGTTGTCATCTGTCTCTGGAAAACCGGAATATCTGTGGCAAGGGCGTCTTCTTCAAAAAGAGGAAGGTCTGCAATTACTTTTCCTGATGGATCTACTACAACTGAATAGCCTGCGTTGGCAGAACGAACCAGAGTTGTACGGTATTCTATTGCACTGTAAGAAGCAATTACAAAGTGCTGTATCTCACTCGACTTTTTGAGAGACCACGAATCATCTGTAATGTTTATGAAAAGTTCGGTTCCATTTAAGAACAGAGGCCGCATTATATCGGTAAACGCATCATCAAAGCAGATAGGGGTAGAAATCTGTACTGTAGCCGGCATGTTTTCTTCTTTTTTCTGCTCGGATAGAGTTTTATTAAGGTCTATGTTTTTTACAGCAGGAAGCTTGTAGTTTTGTGTAACGCGGCAAGGAACATTAAAGAATACATACTGGTCGCCAGGAGTCCAGCCTGCAGAAATACCTACCACCTTTTCCATAAAGGCGTGAATTACAGGAACTTCAATAAAAGGAAGTGCTTCTGCAAATGGTACAAGATGATTTTTTGCGTAGTAGCCGCGGTATTTTCCGTCCGCGTCATAAAGCAGCGCTGAATTAAAATACTCCTTGCGTTCGCGCTCGGACTCCACAGTCTGTTCGCCTTCCGTTTCAGCCCCCGCAATCTTCGTGCGTCTGATTACCGAGCCGCCGAAAATACACGGAACATTTATCTCCTTTACGAATTGAGAAAGAGGCTTTTCCGTAGGATACCAGCTGTAATAGCCTTCCGAAGTAGGGAACGCATGGCTAAGACAGCCTTCGCTCCACACAACAAGGTCTGCCTTACGGCCAGTCATAGCAAGCTCATTTATCTTTTCCTGTGTTAACTTTTGCGAAGTGAGTATTGAATTTTTATCTGATTCTGCTTTCCAGGGGTCACTGTTCTGCTGAACTGTAATGGCAGTAAGCTCTTTTACCGGTTTACGAGGCTTGTCATACTGGTAAATTCCGTGAATCAAAAGCAGCAGGAGAAGTACGCCAAAGCATTTTGCTATCTGAACAGTATCTTTATATTTTGATTTTTCAAGCTGCTGGTTACCGTAATATAAAAGAATGCACTGTGCCGCAATAGCGTTAAACAGAATTACCATAAAGGTAACGCCGTAAACGCCAGTTATAGACGCAGTCTGCATAATTACAGGCCATTTGTACATTGCAGAAGAAACAGTTCCCCACGGATATCCCAGAAATCCTGCCGATTTTACCCATTCGTAAAGCGTATAAGTTGAGGTAAAATACAGAATTCTGAAAATTGTAGAGCGTCTTAAGCTGAAAACAATGGAATATTCGTTTAATTTGTTCTGACAGTCTGAAGTATAGTAAGGAATAAAGAAGAAAAGCCCGAAGGCACCGCCAATACAGGCCGTTCCGAAGGCTGAAGCTCCCAGTGTAAAGACTGCATAATCCTTAAAATAGGCAAGCCAGAAGCTTGAAATCAGATGTGTTGTAAGTGTCTGAAGGAAAAAGGCAAGGAAGGCAGTTTTGAAATCCTTAATCTTATTGAAAATCAGATATAATGGAATAAAAGCCAGGAGAGTGTATACAGGGCATCCGAAAAGGTATAATTCATTTGGAATGGCTGCTGATAACATTAATCCTGAGAAAACAGAAGAAAAAATAACTTGTAAAATCAATTCCATTATATTATTATTTTAACAATATACATTGAAAAATTTCAAGGTAAAATAGGGGAATTAATAAAAGGGAGGGTCCAATAAATGAAAGCAGTAAATGATGCACACGAATTGGAATATGGAGAAAAACCAGAGGCAGTTGCCAAGGCACCGGGAAGATTCCATCTGATAGGTGAGCATTCCTGGTTCTTTAAAGATAAAACAATGTCTATGGCGGTTAATCTGCCAGTCTATGTTGCAATTTCAAAAAGAGACGACACTTCAATAAAATTCTATTTCCATCAGCTTAATGAGCGAAAAAAAGCAAGTATAACGTCGCTGAAGCTTAAAAAGGAAGATCGCTGGGCAAACGCAGCTAAGGCAATTGTCTACGGCTTTACTTCAGGAGGCTTTACGCTGGGGGGTATGAATATCACTATCTACAGTGAAATAATTCCTTCTGCTGGCTTTGGAATAACTACGGCTGCTAAGGCTGCTACGGCAGTCGCAATCAAAAATCTTTTTAATCTTAATTGCTCTGATATGGAGCTCCTTCAGGTCATTGAACGCGGTAACCGCCGCTTCCTTCAGAATAACAACTACATCGCAGATAACTTTGCTGCACTTTTTTCCAAGAAAAACAATATCATAATTACAGATCACTTCAAAAACACATGGGATTATGTTCCTTTTAATTTTGAAGATAAAAAGGTTCTTCTTGTTGATACAAAGGTACCTCGTGTTTCTGTATGGAATGAAGATACACTCCATGAACCTCAATATGCTCTTATTATGGGTGATATGAGGGAGCGTAAGGCAAATGTATACGGCGGCTGGCATTATATTGATGATGTAACTGATATTAATGAACAGCTTTCTGTTGTAAGTGAAGATATCAGACGTAAGCTTCTTTCAGTTCTTTATGAACATAATGATTTACTTAATGCCCGCGAAGGTATTGAAAAGGGAGACTTCTTTAAGTTTGCCCGTTCAGTAAACCACAGTCATGAGACAATGAGAGATATGTTTAATATTTCCTGTCCTGAAATTGACTGGATTTTGAAGCGCGTAAATGAGCTTGAACCAAATCTTGACTTTGTACGAAACCCTGTAACCTGCGGACGTATTACAGGAAAGGGCTTTGGACGCTGCCTTTATGCAATTATGCGCGAAGGCGATGTAGAAAACTTTAAGGCTAAAATTACAGAGTTCGAAAAGATTTTCGGCTTCCATCCGGACGTATACGAAGTTGAGCCTGCAGACGGCGCATCAATGGTAAGAGACTAGAAATAGTGGACTGTATGCAATTTAAGTTGTAAAATGATATAATAAACAAAAGGGTGGGGAAATTGCAGAACAATACGATTTTAAATGAAGGTAAACTCCTTTATACTCAAAAAAAATACGATAAGGCTCTTGCTTTCTTTTTAGGACTTCCTACAGATTCAGACGCAGACAAGATTGAAGTTTCATACTATCTGGGGCTTTGTTATACAAAGCTTGAACGTTATGATGATGCCCTTTTATTTCTTGAACAGGTAGTAACTTCTGGTGGAAACCTTGAACGCACATTGCAGTGCCGTTTCCTGCTTGCAGTAATTTATGCTTTGTCTGGAAGAAAAAGACTTGCAGATTTTGAATTGAATAAGCTTCTGGAAACAGGTTATATGACTGCTTCTGTATATGCGGCAATTGCTTATGTTGCCTGGGAGCAGAATGATACAGAACGCTGCCTCAGTTATTATGAACAGTCTCTTAAAGAAGACCCTGATAATGTTTCTTCTTTGAATGGTCTTGGATATGTACTTGCCTGCCAGGAAAAAGATTTAACCAGAGCCCTTTCTCTTTGTAAGCAGGCAGTAAAATCTGCACCTAAATCTGCAGCCTGCCTTGATTCGCTTGGCTGGGTATATTATAAGCTTGGATTATATAAGGATGCTCTGCAGTACCTTCAGCAGGCAGAACAGATTGATACAATGAATGTAGAAATTACAGAGCATATAAAATCAGTAAGACTTAAGTCGGGACACTAATTGATGAAAAAGATTACCGCGTTACTTTTTACAGCTGTATTCTCAGTTATAGCACTCTCTGCTCAGGTTACAACAGATGATGCGGGCCTTCGTGTTCCAGAAGACAGAATCAGAACTGGAAATGAGGGCTTTGCTTCGGAGGAATTCCGGCGCGGTGTACAGGCATACTATAAGGGAGCTTTTAACGAAGCAATCGTTCAGTTTGAAAAAGCTCTTGCATATCTGCCTGATGATAATCTTATTCTTGACTGGCTTGGAAAAGCTTACTATAAGGCAGGTCTTGAAGGTTCTGCCCTCAGTTACTGGAATAATGCAAGTGAAAACGGATATGGCGGACTTCTGCTTGAAAATAAAATTGAGATTGTACGTGAGCGCCGCGTAACAGGTGACTCAACCGACAAGATTATGCGTTTTTCAGAAGCAGGTGCCTTTCCGGGAACCTTCCAGGGAAATCTGATTTTCAGCGGCCCGGTTTCAGTTCAGCCGAACTACGACGGAACTATGTGGGTTGCCGCTTATAACACAAACGAACTTATTCTCTTAAATCAGAATGGAAAAGTTGTAAACCGAATTGAAGGTCCGCTCAATGGGTTTGATCGTCCTAGCGATATTATCCGCCTTCATGATGGAAATCTTCTTGTAAGTGAACATGCCGGAGACCGCCTTGCACTTTTGAACAGTAAGGGTGGTTTTACAAAATATATTGGAACTAAAGGCCGCAAGCTTGGAGAGCTGGTTGGACCTCTTTATCTTGCTCAGGATTATCTTGAACGCATTTATGTAACTGATTACGGTAACCGCCGTATTGATGTTTATGATAAGGACGGCGAGCCTGTTTTCTTCTTTGGCGGAAGCTCTGGAGATTTTGCGGGCTTAAAAGGACCAACTGGAATTGCTGTTGTAGACGAAAGTGTTTATGTAGCAGATGACCAGACTGGAAATATTTATGAGTTTGATAGATCCGGAAACTTTATCCGTGAGCTGGTAGAGCCTGGAACTTTCAAAAAGCCGGAAGCTATAAAATACTGGAACGGCAGTCTTATTGTTTGTGACTCAAACCGTGTAGTTTCTGTTGATTCAGATTCTGGTGCTCTTTTTGAATATGTAAGAACCGGTAATGCTCCGTCGCGGGTAACTTCTGCGAGTCCGGATGTAAACGGAAATGTGATTGTAACTGATTTTACTGCCAACGAAGTTTATGTAATGTCTAAGGTACAGGAACTGGTTGGTGGTCTTTTTGTTCAGATTGAACAGATTGATGCTTCAAAGTTTCCGAACGTTACTGTTGAACTTCGTGTTGAAAACCGTCACCGCCAGCCTGTGGTTGGCCTTCAGGAACAGAACTTTTACCTTACAGAAAATATGAGGCCTGTATCGTCTCTCAAGATGCTTGGCGCGGCTTCAAATAATACGGATGCTGACATTACCATTATTATCGACCGCTCGGTTAACACCAGCCTTTATGGTCAGGAAATTGAAAGCAGTGTCAAAGAGGTTGCCGCCTCGATGAACGGGAACGGCACGCTGCGTATAGTTGCGGCCGGAGCGATCCCTGCGGTGGAGTATGTTGGCCGGCCGGATGCACTTGGAGATTTCAGCCTTGCAGCTTTGAAGACCAAACAGACTTCTTCTGCTGCCTGTGATCTTGCACTTCGCCTTGCTTCAAATGATCTTATCAATGCAGCAAAGAAGCGTGGAATTGTTTTGATTACAGCGGGAACCGATAATGCTCTTACTTTTGAAAAGTATAACCTTGCAGAGCTTTCTTCTTACATGAATAATAACTCAATTTCGTTCTCTGTAATTCAGCTGGATCAGGGGGCAATGGGAGAAGAACTTGCTTACGTTGCAGACAGCACTACCGGAGATACTTATTATGTATTCCGCCCACAGGGCTTAGGTGATGTTGTTAAAGATATAATTGAACTCCCACAGGGAATCTATCAGTTGTCTTATACTTCTGCAATGTCTACAAACTTTGGTACAAACTATCTTCCACTCGAAGCTGAGGTTTATCTTTTGAACCGAAGCGGCCGTGATGAAACCGGATATTTCGCACCGCTTAAGTAGATTCAACTTCTAAAAGTTTCGCTTTCCTAAAACTCTGCCTTCGCACCAATTGAAAAGTTCAGATTAATTTTGTTTGCTTTTTTCTGATTAAGGATGAGGGTTCCGCCAAGGCCGGCGTTTACATTGTAGTATTCCAGAAAGTCGATTCCCAGTGTATGGTTATACGAATATTTCTGCTGAAGCTCGGCTTCAATTTTTCCAACTTCAACTGTAAGACTATCTTTTCTTGAAATTGCAAAATCTGTAGATTTAGCAGCTGGAACTACTATGTATACAAGAGACGTAATAAGACTTGTTGGAGAAGGCCTGGACCAGGCAATGGTATTTCTTGCATTCCAGTTTGCGCTGTTATCAATTGCAAAATCCAGCTGCTCTGTAATTACAGATTTATCGGTTATGAAAAGCAGAAGCTGTGCATAGGTTTGAATATTCAGCTTAAAGTTATCTGGCTCTTCTGCCGGGATTTTCATAATTGTTGTAAGGCTTGTAGAAAGTTCTTCCTGCTTAAACCAGGTAAAATATTTTCTGCTGCTGTTGCTTCCAAAATTGTTTACAGAATTATTTGTAACCACAAGTTTAATCTGATATAAATCAGAAAGTGGAGGCTGAGCCTTTATTTCACGGGTGAGGGCCAGGCTTAAAGAAGATGGAACATATAAATCTTTTATGGAATTATAAAGACTTCGTTTGAAGATACCTTCGTATTTTGCTGCATAGCCTGAAGCCGGTGTGATTGTATTTTTCAGATTCTGGTCAAAAAGCTCGTAGAAAGGAATGCTTGTGTAAAACCAGTCTCTGTCATTCTGGAGTGTATATAGTTTGTCTGCGTCGGTTTTGTAGTCTCCGCCTGTGGCTGTATTTGTAGTGCCACCGCCGGTTCGTGAGATTTCAAAACTTATGGCTTTTTTGTCTGAAGTAAATGGCAGTAATAACTGAAGGAATTCTTTATCGGTAATGACAGGCGAATTTTCATTTTCTGAATTGTTGATTTTATAATCATCAGAAAGTTCATAAGTGAGTTTTGGTTTTAAGGTGATGATGTTATTCTTTGTATTAAAAGGAATTGTACCATTGAGACTGTATGACCATAACTGATTTCTGTTTTGTGCTTCTTCTTTACCTGTAGAAAATTCAAGGTCGGAAATATTAAGCCAGCCTTCAGCGTAGTTGTAATCAAAAGAATCTGCTGGAATATACTTTTGTGAAACTGTAAGTTTTGCGTTTAATCCAGCTTCGCCATCAAAAATCTTTTGTGTATAGCCTGCGTTAATTTCTGCGTTTTGTTTTGCACTGTACAATACCTTTGATGCTGAAGTTTTAAAGCCAGCCTTAAACGGAACTTTTACAGGGCCAAGATTAAGGCCAAAGGCATTTTCTTTTCTGAGTTCTGAGTAGGATGGTTTATATCTGTACGAATCTTGTGCGCTGATAATCTTAAATAAAAGAACTGAATCATCAGTTTTTACACTGTGACCTGCTTCTGATAAATCAAAGGAATTTAGTGTATTCTGGATTGCTGCATCACCTGCAAATTGAACTGCACTAAGGGTAATTTTTCCCTGTGACTTTGCGCTTACAAACGGTTCGGGTTTTGCAAGGTTTCCGCTTCCCTGATCAGATTCTGCGGAAATAAATAAATCTTTAATTAATGCAAAATCATTTATCTGTACAAGCGGGCCGTCTTTTTTATATTCTGCGGCTGTGTAATTTCTTACTGTGCCGTAATTTTGTGCTTCGTTGAAAGTGAGCTTTTTAATAATAGCCTGCTGGGTGAGGTTCGAGTTCTCTGAAAGTTTCAGTGTGAGCCGCGACGGAATTATCTCGCTGTTAATAGTTAATGCATACTCATTTTCAGAAAGTGCAGAATCATCAAAAAGAACCTGACTTCCATCAGTCAAAATTGTAATTGTATGAGTACTTTCTTTTTGCGTAATAAAAGAAAGATTTTTGATTTCAAGATTTATTGCTTGTTCGCCTTTGTTCGCAGTTCCTGTGTCCTGATCAAAACTGAGAATTAGAGGGCTCGTAAAGGTTGACTGATTTTCATTTATAAATTCTACTTCAACTGAGATTTTGTTGTATGGAGAAAAATCCTGTTCGTAAAAACTTACAGAAGCTTTTTTCTCTGGCGGCTGGATTTTTGAATCAGGAGAGCTTTCTTTTTCTTTCTGGTAATCATCCCATAAATCCTGCCAGCAATAAATTAAAAGACCTTCTGCAGTGTTGTCATTTAAAAGAGAAACTGCTGCCTTGTCTATAATTTTAAAACCAGCTTTTTCAAAAGTGAGTCCTGTGGAAAGGGCAGCAAATCGGTTTTTCTGAGAGCCGTTTTGTATAAAGTCATTATTTTGATTTACAGGAATACGTGCGGTAACCGAAACGTCTCCATAAAGTTCCGGGAGGAAAGTAATATTAAGACCGGCGGCTGCGGCAACGGCTCCCTGTGTTATATCAGAAGTTTCTTCCTGCCAGGTAATGAGAAGCTGGTCTGTGTCGGAAACAGAAGTGTTTAATTCAATAACGCCGGTGTTTTCATTAAAGGTGGTACCTGTGAGAAGGATTCCGTTTTTATAAACCTGAACGGTACCGGCTGCAGCTTTTTTTGAAACAATGAGTTCAGTTACAGGAGAATAAGTTCTGGCGCGTATTGCCAGGTCTGTTTTTTGAGGATGTCCAAGATAGATTTCCGGACAGTCCTGAGCAAAAGGATAAACGCTTTGTGTGTATTCTGTATTTGAAATTCTTACATAGTTCTGGTTTGTTGCAAAAAAGTTTTCGTAAAGCTGGGTGTAGGTTTCATCTGCTTCAAAGGCTTTGTATTTAGAAACAGGCATTTCGGATTCGTCTGCAATTACAAGATAGTCAGCTTCTTTTTTGCTGCCGACATCGTAAACCGAAGGACACAAAAATGGAGAAAAGCCTTCGTAGTTCTGAATGATTAGGGCAGGCTCTCCTTCGAGAGTTGTGAGAAGCTCGTAACTATATTCGTTTATGTTGTATTTGCCGTCGACCCCGAGTTCCTTCTGGATTTTTCCGAGGAAGGTGGTGTCGTTGTTCCAGGCTCCCGCGGCAGTGATAACCTGGGCGGCACCCTGCGGAAAATTGAAGGTGACGAGGATTGAGGGGATGTCGCCGCTGGAAGTTTTACCGCCGCCGGCCTCGCGGGCTATAAAAAGCCGCGGCTCTGCACTGGCTGTGGCGGTGGATTTTACTACGGCGTATTCGTCGCTGCGCAGTTTGCGGTATTTTCTGGAACGGGCGTCGGTGTATGAGCCGGCACTGTCTTCTACGTAAACTGCATTTATTTCTGAAAATCTTTGGCTTGCTTCCTGTGGAAAATGAAACTCACGGCCATAGGCAAAATCTTCTGCTCGAATCTTAATGTCAGAAACTTTATTCATACCGTAATAGATTTCACTTTTAGTTTCTGTCATATCATAGCGAACAAGAAAATCTGCCTGGATTTTTTCTGATGGAGAAACAAGCTGAAGAGAAAGGCCTGGTGCCTGGTTGCTTCCACCTCGCAGTGCATAACCAAAATGCTCTGCCGAGTAACCTTCTGCCATGGTAATTCCTCTGTTTGCCATGCGGAAGTGTCTTACAAGGCCTTCTCCCTTGTAACCGAACGCAAAGGTATTTCTTGTAAACTCATCTGCAAAGGCTGCTTCAAAATACCAGTGTCTGTTGAGGGTAAGCAGGGCAGAAATATCAGTTTCCTGTTTGAATACTGGGAGAGTCGGAGAGGCTGCAGTTTCTGTATAATTTCCAAAGGTTATATCAACTCCGCTTGTAAACTCCATTTTCCATAAACCGCTTGCAGAAAAATCAACATGATTTTTGTCGTTGATATCATAATCAAAAAGATATACAGGCGGTTCTTCATCTTCGGAAGGTGGAAGAGTGTTTTCCTGAGCTTTGAGCTGAGCGGGAGCCCAACCAATTAATGCGGCAAACAAAACAGCCTTAAGCGTTCTTGCCTTGCTCACTTTTATTTCCGGATGTTTTTTTGAAAGATTTAAGATTGCTTTTTCAACTGCCTGTTTTTTTTCATCATTATTAGTTGAAAAAAGTTCCTGCTGATAAGGCTTTTCTTCTTTTACTACATTTTCAAAGCCAAGGCCAAGAAGTCTTATACCACGGCCGTTTTCATAGCGCTTTTCAAAAAGTCTTTTTATGATTTCAAAATAAGAATCAAGTGTTATGATGTTGCGTTCAACAGTTTCCTGTACGGTGCTGGTTGAAAAATCTTCATAACGGATTTTTACAAAGGCAGTACGGGAAAAACTTTCTTCTTTAAGAAGTCGGAAAAATACTCCGTGCGCAAGCTCTAGAAGTTCAGTTTCTATTGTGTAGATGTCGGTAAGGTCAAAAGGGAAGGTTGTTTCTGCGCTGATAGAATGAGTTTTTGATTCACGGCTGAAAGATTCTTTTTCAATTCCACGAACAACATTATAAAGAAACGTTGCCATGTTTTTACCAAAAAGAAATTCCAGCGTGTCGTAATCTTTTTCATAAATATCGCGGGTAGAGTTAAAGCCTTTTTTTTTGATTAGTTCAAGAGATTTTGGACCAAGCCCCCATACCTTATTGAGCGGAAGGTTCAGCATAAAGGTTTCTTCTGTGCCTGCCTTAATCTGATAAAAGCCATCCGGCTTAGAAAGTCCTGAACAGATTTTTGCAAGATACTTTGTAGTTGCAAGCCCAACAGAAACTGTAAGTCCTGTCTCTTTTTTTACACGGGCTTTAATTGCCCTTGCAGTTTCTTCAGGCGGGCCGAAAAGTTTTTCCGTTCCCGTTAAATCAATAAAGGCTTCATCAATAGACATCTGGTCTACATCTGGAGAATAGTCACGGAAAATATTCATTATCTGATGTGAAAGCTCTGCATAGCGGTGCATACGGCCGTGAACAAAGATTCCCTGCGGACAAAGCTTATATGCCTGAAAAGTTGGCATTGCAGAATGAACGCCAAAAGCACGGGCTTCATACGAGGCTGTAGAAACAACACTGCGCCGGTCTTCAGGTTTGCCGCCTACAATTACAGGCTTTCCGCGTAAATCAGGATTATCCAGCTGCTCCACAGAAGCAAAAAAAGCGTCCAGATCAACATGAAGATACCAGTGAGTAATCTTATCCATCAGTTCTCTCCAATTTCAAGAGACTTGGTTATAAAAAGAAAGTCATCTTCTGTCTGGCCGTTTATTATAGCAGAAACGGTTATGCGGCAAGGTGTTTTTGCTGCGCCATATCTGAAAGTCATTTCCCGTGGCGGATTATCCGGAATGCGGAAACGAGCAGTATTGCTAGAAGGATTTATGTAATCATTATCTGAATACAGAACCGGATTAATGTCTTCTGTGGTAATCAGAAAATCACACAATAAACAGTCTTCGTTAATTGAAACATTTACAGTACGGATTGTATCATCAAAAATATCTTTGTCTGATGCAGAAAGACTTATAAGTTCATTGCCAAGAGCGCTGAATTGAATTTCAGGACTCTTTATCTGATTTTTATTAAGACGTGAACAGCGGATTAAGCCGAAAGTTGTGAGTACTCCGGAAATCAGAATAAAGGCAGAAACAGAGGAAATAATTACATATCTGATTTTCTTTCTATTTGTTCTAACTGAGGTTATGATTCTGAATAGAACAATGTAAACCGGGTACAAAACAAGCGGAATTATGATATTTACATTTTTACTTTTGGCAAGGAAGTCTGAAAGTTCACGGAGTTCTGCAGCACTTATCATCCTGTTTCCATAAGGGATCAGAGGCAGAAGCATCAAAAGAAAGATTGCTACGTGAAGATAATTATTTTTCACCGTAAGAGCAACAAGCGAAAGAAGACAGATAACAATAAAAATCGGACTCAAGGAAATATCTGCAAGAATAAAAAGCGACTGATTTACAAAGCAGCTTATAACAAGCAGGTAATCAACAGCCCTTTCATCAAAATGATAATTCAGCGTGAGAATAAGAATATAAAACGCAAGAACTACAAAAAGCGAATACGAAATCTGGAAAATCAACTGCCCATAGATTTTTCCTGCATAACTGAAATTCTGGAAGATGTTGTTGTAAAAGAACGAAGAAGTTGCAAAACAGGCGACTAAAAGTAAATAGGTGAGTGGAACAGACCACCAGATTTTTCCAATTGTAGACCAGGTGTGTCTTTGGAGACGACGGTTTACAAAAATAAGCAGGAAGATGAATATAATCCACAAAAAGATTGTCGGAGTGACTATGCGCAAAATCATTCGTTCAGAAACAATATGGTAAGTTCCAAACATTCTGATAATCAAAAAGTGATGTTCCCAGCTGAAATCTGAAGTTTTAGAGAAAAGCTCAATAAAATCTGTAATAATATTAACGCAGGTTGATTCCTTCTGTTCTGCATTAATATTTCCCATCGTAAGCTTAATTGCCGGAATATCAAAATCAAAAAAGCCTTCCAGAATACGGCTGGAAATAAATTTGTAAGAAGAAAGCTGACTTAGAATGAAGGTAGGAAGTTCGTTTCCAATTCCATTACTGGTATAAAGATTCATTGAGTTTTTTATCAGAAGAGGAGGAGAAGAAAGTCCCTTTGCAGTAGTTTCAATCTCGTTTTTACTGCTTTCCAGATCAAAAATTACGGCAGAATAGGCAAGATTTGTATTCAGACTTGAGATAAACACGTCTGTACCGTAAATCATATCTGCTTTTTCAATTTTCTGCTTTTCACCATAGGCAAAAAGGGCTGTAATTGTAAAAGGATACTTTGCTTCTCTTATCTGTTTTAAGGCTTCGCTTACAATTTTCTGATTATTCGGAATATCTTCCTGAAAAAAAACTAGTAACAAATTTTCTGGTGAAGTGTTCTGTTCTGGGGTAAATGTGACGATAATATTATAAGGAAATGTATTTTCACCAGATACAACCAGGCTTTGAGAAGAGGGTGAGAATCCGTTTTTTTTGAGGAAAGAATGAACTTCACTGCACAGTTCTATACCTGAAGGCCGTTTATTTTGAGCACTTGCCAGCGAGCAGAAAAGAAAAATCAGGATGTAGAATAAAGTTCGGCGTAGTTTCATCTCTTTCAGTTTAAATTTTTATTGTTTACAATGCAAGTCCTATCGTGTATAATAGAATAAATAAAAAAAGATTTGCATTTAGCAGGGTGTATGGGATCAGATAAGAAATTCATATTGGAACTGCCGCTAAAAGTTGTATTAACCGAAGATGGTGCTTCTAATTTCATAAGTCATAACAAGAAACTATTGCGTTTCCGTCTTGCAGATAACGTAGAAGAATATGGAATCTCCCTGGAAAAATTTTCTCCACAGTCTATCCAGAGCATGATTCTTCTTGATTATATCTCTAAAATCGAAATTTCTATGTCAGAATTCGTTTCTTCCCGTCAGGAAGTAATGGATCTTTCTAAAGTTATTGTATATTCACTGCTTTACAAACAGTTTGACCGCGATGTTTACGCTGCTCTTATTCAGTGTGAATGTGTACGCAAACATAACCGTGCTAATCCTTCTCATCTTATTGATGAAAGAACAAATATGTCTGAGCGCCAGCTTCGCTCAATCTTACAGAATAAAGAAGCTACAATTCAAAATACAAGACGTACAATTCTGGATCCAATCTGGAAATCTATTATGACAAACAAGGATTATTCTTCAGAAGAAAAGAATATCTACCTTCTTATGTCAGAAAAGTTTATGAACCGTCTTGGTCTTATGAACTGGTATATCATCACCTTGTTTGCTAAAAACGATGGTGCTTCCGAAATGTATGTAGCAATCCGTAATCTTTTGAGCTCTTACATGGATAAATCAAAGGTTGCAGAATATATTTCGGTAATGGTAATGGAGCTTGCTCTCAACAACGAAAATACAAACATTCGTAAAGAAGCAAAGACCATGTATCATGGAATTGATGATATTGATGCCCTGATTTTTGACCCTGAAGTACGTGCAAAGATCGTTCAGGAACTTCAGCGTAAACACGAGCTTGTATTCCTTTCATGGAAGCTTGGTGGTGGTTCAACATCTATTGGTAAACAGGGCCGCCTTTCAATTACACTTTATAACAAAGATGACGAATTCCAGGAAATGAAAGACAACATTGAGTCTGCCAAGAATTCAAATACAAATAAAAAATCCCTCATTGACTTCTACCGCGAGCTGCCGGAAGGTCAGGAAGGAACAGACCTTGGACTCTACTATCTTTCTTATCTTGATGATGCCTGCAAGAAGGTTAATGTTAAATTTGAATCTCTTGTAAATCAGTTCTCTGCGTCAGATCTTACAGTCATCAACCTGAACTTTAACTTCTGATACTTTTATGCAGCATCACTCCAAAATCTACATTCTGATATCTCTTGTTCTTGCAGCGTGTGCCGGGCTTTTAATGTCCTGCTCACAGAATACCCCGGAACTTTATACTGCAGACTATTCAGTTGTTTTTGATTATACAAATGATGAAACACCTCCTTCTGCAAGACTCACAGTTTTTGCGTCTTCTGGTTCAGATGTTCGCCGTTACGAAAGAATAAAAATTACTTCACTTGAAACCGGCTGGTGCTGGGATACAGAAGTGCTTTCGCGCCTGCAGGCAGATGATGAGCAGTGGGCCGGCTGTACAAATCTTGTTGCTCCGGAAAATGAAAAACTTCCGGTTGGCACTTACGAAGTAACTTATTTTAATGCTGATGAAAAAGAATATACTTTGACTTTAGATGTTAGATATGATTTAGAGTTTTATGATATACTTTTGCCAGCACTTCCTGAGTTTATGTCAAAACAGCATGCAATTGAAAAAATTGCAGTTTATGATAAAGAACATATTCTGATTTACTTTGGTGACAGAACAGAAGAGTTTATTACAACACGCGACATCTGGAATCATTACAGAGAAGCTTCTACATATCAGGTAATCTGGTATTCTCGCAACGGTAATGTAATCTGTATTACTCCAGAAAAACCAGTTGTTCCTGAACCACAGAATATTAGTGAAACTAACTAAAACGAATAAATATTTATAAGGATTATGATGGAAAATAATAATACTGTTCAAACAATTGAATCCGCAGATCAGGCGGAAGCGGTTCCTCCCTCGGGCATTCGCAGAGAGGTAAAAACTTATGTACTTCGTGCGGGACGTATGACTGCCGCACAGGAAAGAGCTTATAACGAGCTTGCTCCTTCATGGTGTATTCCTTTTGAGCACAAGAAGCTTAATTTTGTAGATGTGTTTGGAAACACTAATCCGATTGTAATTGAAATCGGTTTTGGAATGGGTGATGCAACTGTTGCCCTTGCTGAAGCAAATCCTGACATCAACTATCTTGGAATTGAAGTTCACACTCCTGGTGTTGGAAAAGTTCTTTCCGAGATTCAGAAACGCAACTTAAAAAATCTTTTCATTATTGAATATGATGCTCTGGAAGTTCTTGAATATATGATTGGCGATAATTCTGTAAATGGCTTTCATATTTTCTTCCCGGATCCATGGCCAAAAAAGCGTCATCATAAACGCCGTATGGTTCAGCGTCCACACACAAATCTTTTTGCTCAGAAGCTTGCTCCTGGCGGGTATTTGTATTTTGTAACTGATATTATTGAATACGCAGAATTTGCTCTTGAAGAATTAAACCAGACTGAGCATCTCAAAAACAAATACGAAGGATTTGCAGAACCTCAGCCATGGCGTACTCAGACAAAGTTTGAACGTAAGGGCCTCAAGGCAGACCGTCAGATAACAGAAATTTATTTTACGAAGGTGTGAGACCGGTGGTTGAGCCTGTCGAAACCACATTATAGAAAGGTATCATATGGACTTATTTGAATCTCAAAGAATCTCTGAACTCGAAAGCCTCATAACCCGTTATCAGAAATCTTACTACGATGGAGAAGGTGAAATCAGTGATGCTGAGTTTGATGCACTTTGGGATGAACTCAAAACGCTTGACCCTGCAAATTCGATTTTACACAAGGTTGGTGCAGATTCCGGAAACTTTGCAAAAGTTCAGCATGTAATGCCAATGGGAAGCCAGGAAAAGGCTGCGAATCCAGAGCAGTTTTTAGCCTGGGCCGAAAAGCACAAATACGACGCTTATCTTGTAGAATACAAACTCGACGGTGCTTCCCTCGAATTGCAGTATGAAAACGGTTACCTTAAGCGTGCTGTAACACGTGGAGACGGTTCAATTGGAGATGACATTACTGCCAATGCAAAAAAGATGGGCGGTGTAAATGCCGCTATTTATAAAGACGGGCAGCTTGTTCCTTTTACCGGCGGTATTCGTGGCGAAGTAATTATGACCCACGAAGTTCATAAAACTCATTTCCCTGATAAAGCAAACTGCCGTAACGCTGCCAACGGTCTTATGAAAAGAAAAGACGGAAAGGGCAGTGAATATCTTAATCTCATTGTTTATGATGCTCTTTCTACAAACGGAGTTTCTTATTTTTCAAATGAAGAAGAAAAAATCCGCTGGCTTATGGACTGCGGTTTTAATGTAGTTCGTCTTGTAATTTGTAAAAGCCCGGACAGAGTTATTGCCTACCGCGCAAAAATAATGGAAGAACGTAAGAGCCTTGATTATGATATTGATGGTCTTGTGATTAAAGAGCGTGTTATTAATCTTGCAGATGCAAGCCGCGATCGCCCGGATCATCAGATTGCGTTTAAGTTCAGCCTGGAAGAAGCAGTTTCTACTTTGCGTGAAGTTGAATGGAGCATAAGCGGTGGTACTTATACACCGGTTGCAATTTTTGATGAAGTTGAATTAAACGGAACAAAGGTACAGCGTGCAAGTCTTGCAAACCCGGATACACTTCGTAAACTTGGCGTTCGTATTGGAAGCCACGTAGTTGTTGTAAAACGCGGCGAAATTATTCCAAAGATTGAAAGTGTTGTAGAAGAAAAAGATCTTGTTACAACTGAAATAGAATTTCCAAAGGTTTGCGAAGTTTGTGGAACTCCACTTGTAGATGAAGGAAGCAGACTTTTCTGTCCAAATAAAGAGTGTGCTAAGCGCGTGCTTCATCAGCTTTTGAAGTATCAGCAGGTAGTAGATATTCGCGACCTTGGTGAAACTCTTATTACTTCGCTTTTTAATGACAAGCGACTCAAATCAATTTCAGACATTTATAGTCTTCAGGTAGAAGACTTAGTTCCATATTTCTTAAACGAAGAAAGTATGGAAGCAGATAAAAAATCTCTTGGAGCACAGAAAGTATATAATTCAATTCAAAATCACCGTCGCATGAGACTTGCAACTTTTGTTGGTGCTTTTGATATTGAAGGTGTAGGCGAAACTTCAGCAGAAAAACTTATTGGAGCTGGTTTTGATACACTCGAAAAACTTCTTACTGCAACAGAAGAGCAGATTGCAGCAGTATATGGCTTTGCTGAAATTATGGCACATATTATTGTTGAAGGTCTTGCAGAAAATGCAGAAGAAATGCGTCAGCTGGTTGAATCCGGAACAATTGAACTTGAAACAGCTGGCGGTGGACTTCTTGCCGGTAAGTCTTTCTGTTTTACAGGTGAACTTGTTACAATGAAGCGTGCAGATGCAGAACAGCTTGTAAAGAAAAACGGTGGAACAATCAAGTCATCGGTTACTAAGGATTTGTCTTACCTTGTTACAAATGATACAACCAGCGGTTCTTCTAAAAATGTAAAGGCAGCCAAACTTGGCATTCCTGTAATTAATGAGAAGCAATTTCTGGAGCTTATTTGAAAAAAACAAATTACCTTGTAAAGATTTTTTCCCCTCTTTTTACACTGGCAGTCATTGCCTACGTTATCTTTACCTGCTGGAGTTACCTTGCCTGCTGGAACTCTGCAGTGAGCCTTTATCAGAATGTTCCGCAGGAGTTTTTGAGAATTAAGATTTACGGTTCTTCCGGTTCAGAAAACAGCGGAACTGTGAGCGGCACTTTTTCTATTATCGATTCAAATGGAAATGAAATTGCAGTTATTGAAAGGTCATGGAGTGGTTCCTACCTTTCGGTAGAATTTGCAAGAGTCAGTGTTGATGGAAAATACTTTATTTTCCCGTCGCGCATTTATGGAAAAAACAGAATTATTGAAGAGCGCCGTGAAAGAACACACGGAACTCTTCTTGAAAAATATTATGATGATTATGGCCAATGTATGCTTTTGGGATATGGTTCAAGCCTTGATCAGCGTAAGAAACTATATAAGATTGCAAGATTTGCTACAGGAAAATATCTTGTTCCAACTTTTGGATTAGTCACAAGATTTTCAATTGATCTTTCAAGCTGCCGCCCTGACCGCTATTATTCAATCAGCTTTACAGAAAGTGGTAATTACATAGTAGAAGAACTATAGATTGCTTCGCCTTCGGCTCGCAATGACGATAAAGTATCAGCTCGCAATGACGATAAAGTATCAGACCGCAATGACGGTATAGTTCGTCATTGCGAGGAGCGAAGCGACGTGGCAATCCATTAGTCCTCATCAAAAGCAAAGTCGTTCAAAAAGAACTCTGGGCGAACTGCGCTTCCGTTAAGACGAATTTCCCAGTGAAGGTGAGGGCCTGTTGCAAGACCGGTTGCTCCTGATTTTCCAAGAAGCTGTCCCTGGTTTACCATGTCTCCTTCTTTTACAGAAAGTTCACTCATATGATAGTAAAGGCTGTAAAGACCAGGAAGATGTTCAACAACTACACTCCAGCCGGTTGAAATACGGCTTTCTGCCATTACAACTTTTCCGGCAGCGCAGGAATGTACTTCTGTTCCTGTTGGAACTCCATAGTCGTTTCCGTAATGAAGGCTTGTAGAAGATTTTCCGTTTGTGTAAACGTAAGTACGGCGGTCTCCACAATAAGCCGTATAACGCTGAGACTCCGTTGGAGTTGTGAACTTCTTTAACGAAAAGACATCTGCAGGCATAGTTGTAAAAAGAATATTATTCAGTTTATCAATCTGAGCCGCACGCTCAGGGCTGTTGTCAGTTTTAATACTTGTGTTGCGATCATCCAGCTGAAGCACTTCTTCGGGGAAGGTTCTCATAACAAGGCGGGATGGAAGAATGAACTCTTTTATGTCTTCATCAGAATCTGCATAAATCACCTTAATGCTGTAGTTTCCGTCTTTAAGCCAGAGCGAAACTGGAATACCGCCAAGCATTTCAGTAGTTCCGGTTTTCTTATTTTTCAGATGATAGAAAGGAGCCGACTCAATTACTTTCTTGTCCTGCAAAAGCTGGAGGGTTGCTTTTTTCTCCGGCTCGTTTTTTGCTTTTTTATGATTTTTTGGAACGGAGATATTCATGCGTACAAAAATTGCATCTCCGGGAGTAATTACATCATTGTACCTTAAATTAAGATTGTAGTTTTCAGATTCGTATTTAGCACTTGCGGCAAAGATAAGGCTGAACTGAAGCAGGCAGGTTACAATAAGTAGTATTTTTTTCATTTTTCCTCTCAATTATTATGGTTTCGATACGGCCTTCGGCCTACTCAACCACCGACATTTTATTGTGCAGGTACAATCTCTTTTACAATCAGTTGATTTGTTTTTGTACCGTTATAATAATTTCGGCTCATATTATAAAGCACATCATATTTTTTTCCGATTATAATATCTTTTTTAAGTCTTTCTGCTTGCCCCCAGAACATTGCAGGAATTTTATAAGTTCCGGTTTCAAAAATCATTTTAAGATGATGAGGCTCTTTTTTGCCGAGTACCATTGTGTCTATGAGTTTAAGACCACGGGTCATAAGAATGAGTTCAGGGCTCTCAGCTCCAAACGGATCAAAAATATCAAGAAGGTTGAAGTTTTCCGGAGTAAGGTGTTCAAGCGGAAGTTCAGCATCAATATCAATGCAGGCTGTCTCTGCATCAAGAGTAACTGAGTTTGAGCTTTCCTGAACACGTTTTAAGAACAACTCAAGGTTTGATTTATGGAAGCTGAAACCTGCGGCAAAATTGTGGCCGCCGTGATTAATATAGATGTCGCCAAGACTGTCGAGGAAGCTTGTAGCAATAAAGCCGCGGCAGCTTCTCATAGAACCAATGCAGATATCATTTTCATAAGTAAGGGTTATGGTTGGAACGTTGAAGTCCTGCATAAGGCGGGCCGCAAGAATTCCAGTAACGCCTTTGTTAATACATTCATCTACAGAAACGCAAAGCTTGTTGGAATGCAGCTGTATACTCTGCTGGGCTGTATCGTGAATCTTATAGTAAGCGTTGGAAACAAGATCCTTGCGCTCTTCGTTCATTTTGTTGATGGTTACGGCAAGCTGTTCGCGCTCCCTTGCATCATTTGAAATCAAAAGTTTTAGGGCAATGTCTGAGTGACCCATTCTGCCCGCAGCGTTAAGTGCAGGAATTACAGACCACGAAAGATCTGTTGAAGAAAGACCGTCAAGGTTGATGTTCAGTTTATTGAAAAGTTCTGCGAGTCCCTGGCGAGGTCTGTTTTTCTTAATTGAACTGATTCCGTTTTTTACAAAGATGCGGTTTTCGTTTTTCATCGGCATGATATCTGCCAGAGCCGCAAGTGCAACCAGCTGAAGATCTTTCTGTTCATCCTGAACCTGCTGAGGCTTTTTATCAGCAATCAGTTTTTTACAGTAAGTAACATATAAATTATATATGCTTTCTATTTCAGAAGCTTCACTGCCAGTGTATTTTGCAATCTGAGAAAGTGCTTTAATCTGCGCTGCACTTTTATTTTTTACAGATGGAATCACAGCGCCAATTTCAGAGCGAAGGTCATTCAGATTAAATTCAATGCCGCTTCCAAAAATCTGACTCAAAAGATTTAAGGTTGTGCGTGAATCCCAGGAATAAATTAGCTGTCCCTGTAAAAAGTAAGGAAGCTTTAAATCATAAATTGAAGTCTGTCCCGGAATTATTTTTTCATGAAGCTCTTTGATTTTCACAAGATTTCTGATTTTGATACAGTCTGCGTAAAAACACTGTTCCTGCTGATTTTGAGAAAGCTCAAGAATACTGATTTCTGCATTATAAAAATCTGACTGAGCAAAACGAAGTGCGCTTACAAGCTTGTAGGCAACAGCCGCTCCGGAGATTCCGTCGAACGGGTAGAGCGAATCTTCCATTTTTGGATTAATAAAGATGATAGCCTGAGGAAGCTCTTCCGGCGGATTATGATGGTCTGTAACAATTACTTCAATTCCAAGATCGCTGGCATGTGCAATTTCCTCGTTGTTTGAAATGCCGCAGTCTACTGTAATAATCAGAGTTCCATCCTGTGCCGCAAAATCATCAATAGCTGCAATGGAAAGCCCATAGCCGTCTGCTTCAAGAGGAAGACGCCACTGTACATCAATGCCAAGGCGTACAAGTTCTTCATATAAAATGGCAGTGCTGGAAACACCGTCAACATCGCTGTCACCAAAAATTAAAACTTTTTCGCCTTCTTCTTTTGCCTGCATAATGCGCTCAACAGCATCTTCCATTCCCGAAAATAAAAAAGGATTATGCTGAAAGCGAAGATCATCTTCAAGATAATATAAGATGTCTTTTCCCTCTGTTATTCCTCTGCGGATAAATACAGATGCAAGTAGAGGTGAAATATTGAATGAATTGCAAAGCGGCTCAATCTGCTGCTTAGAGACGGGCTTTTTAACCCATCTTGAAGTATCATTAGAAATTGAATTGTCGGCTCTCACAAAATCCCCATCCCAGTTTCGATCGAGTTCAGTTTCTGGTCAATGCTGTTTTCGATTAAGAAGAAAACGAGCTGTCGAATCTGTCCGTAAATCTCTTCGTCGATTGTAAGCTTACGGGCTTCTGAAGGAGAAAGAACCGTCAGTGCAGAAAGATATTGAACTGCATTATTTTTTACACTGAGCATGTTTTCGCCCGGAAGATGTCCGGCACAATCAGGACAGATAAAACTGTTTTCCATACTATTATAATAGGAAACAGCGTTAGGTGCAAACTGTGTATCAAAAAAAGTTTTACCACAGCTGCTGCACGCATGAGAAACTGGCTGAATTCCAAGAAGTTCAAGATAGCGCCATAAGAAACGGATGAGACCTACGCGGCTTTGTTCTTCATCACAGAGTTCCATTCCATCAAAAAAGCCAGAAAGAAGACGGAAACATTGCTGACTGCTTCCACCACAACGGGTTTTAATGGCAAGCTCTGCAGCTAAAGATGCCGCATAAGATTTAAAAAGATTTTGACTGAAGCTCGTGTGATAATTCGAAACTTCAAAGTCGCTTATTTTGATTTGATTTTTTTCAGGATTTTCGTAAAGCCATACCTTACCGCTGTTCCACTGAGCAACCAGAGAACGCATACGGCTTTTAGGTCCGCCGTAAAGTACGGCATAAACAAGTCCGGCCTCCGGGGTAAGAAGAGTAACCGAAGAGTTATTTTCGCCCAGAGGCCGTAAAGAGAGTACAATTGCATCTGTAGAAGATGAACGGTTCATTTATTGATGTTCTTACTTGCCCTGTCCGTAGTATGCGTTAGGACCGTGCTTTCTCATATAGTGTTTGTTTACAATATAGTCTGGAAGCTCTATTGCATCAGGACGAATCTGCAGAGTGTACATTGCCATCTTACAGATTTCTTCGAGAACTGTTCCGTTGTAAACTGCCTTGTCTGCGTTCTTGCCCCAGGCAAATGGTCCGTGGCCTCCGCAGAGAACCATGTTTACTTCGCTAGGATTAAGGCCAAGTTCTTCAAAGTGCTTTACAATCAAAAGACCCGTTTCTTTTTCATAGTCGCGTTCAACAGCTTCGCGGCTAAGGTATGGAGTGCAAGGAACTGATTTCTGAATATGATCAGCGTGAGTAGTTCCAAAAAGTGGAACTGAGCGAACTGCCTGAGCCCATGCAACAGCACATGTTGAGTGTGTATGAATGATTCCACCAACTTCGCCGCCTTTATTTACAGCAAACTCTTTGTAGAGAACTGCGTGAGTAGGGGTGTCGCTTGAAGGATTCAAAGAACCGTCTACTTTCTTTCCATCCAGATCAATAATTACCATTGATTCTGGTGTGAGTTCAGGGTAAGGAACTCCAGAAGGTTTAATTGCGAAAACTCCCTTGTCCTTATCAAAAGCAGAAACATTGCCCCATGTATAAAGAGCAAGATGGTTCTCGGGAATTTTCATATTAGCTTCGTAAGCCTGAAGTCTTAGTGTTTCATAAGTCATTTTATTTCCTCGTTAATAGCGGTAGTTTCGACAAGCTCAACCACCGTATTTTTCGTACTGGTGGTTGAGCCTGTCGAAACCACATTTTATAAATTTTCAACGGCAGCCTTTTCGATAGCCAGCCCTTTCATATATCTTTCAAAATAAATGTTGAAGCTTTCAACCAAGTCAGCTTCAGGTGCAGATGTTGCCTTCTTACAGTTGCCGAATACTTCTTTGTTCAGGAAGTCTCCGAGGTCTTTCTTGCCTTCAGCTGCAAATGCAGCGAGCAATGCCATACCCCAAGGGCCACCTTCACCGGCTGTTTCCATAGCACTAACCGAAGTCTTCATAGCAGCAGCCATGTATTTCAAACCAGCTTCTGTCTTAAAGTATCCGCCGGCACCTGTCATGCTTTCTACTGGTACTTTTTCTTCATCATAAAGAATATTCATACCTGCACGAAGTGCGCCAAGAGATGCGAACATCTGAACACGCATAAAGTTTGCAACATTGAATTTAGCATTTTCTGCGCGGGCAAACAATGGGCGTCCAGAGTTAAAGCCTGTAATTGTTTCACCAGAAAGGTAGTTGTAAGCGAGCAAGCCGCCGCAGTCTTTATCAGCTTCGAGAGATTTTCCAATCAGATTATCAAAGAACTTACCAATCTTAGGAACGTTTGCTTCACCACACATAAGAGTTGCAACTTCGTAGAAGAGATCCATCCAGTAGTTGTGCTCGCCAGTACAGTTATTAGCGTGTACCATTGCAACAGGAAGTCCTGCCGGTGTAGTTACGATATCAATAATTCCAGGGTAAGCTTTCTTAAGGTCTTTTTCGAGAACAACCATGCTGAATACAGAAGTTCCGGCACTGATGTTACCAGTCTTAGCGGCAACAGAGTTTGTAGCAGCCATACCAGTTCCTGCATCTCCTTCTGGTGGACAGAATGGAATACCAGCCTGGAGGTCTCCTGTAGGATCAAGGAACTTAGCACCTTCTTCAGTAAGTTCGCCGGCAGCTTCTCCAGCCATTAAAATCTTAGGGAAAACATTGTCGAGCTTGAGGCCGAGAGCTTTTACGCCATCAAGAGCTTCAAACTTAGCCTTGAAATCAGGATTGTAGTCAGCCTTGCCGTTATCATATTTTACAGGGAACATACCACTTGCATCGCCAACACCAAGTACTTTCTTGCCGGTGAGCATGTAGTGAATGTAGCCTGCGAGAGTGTATACGTTTTCAATCTTAGAAATATGTGGCTCTTTGTTCAAAATAGCCTGATAAAGGTGAGAAACAGACCAGCGCTCTGGAACAGGGAAGTTGAAAAGGTCTGAAAGCTCTTTAGAAGCAGCGCCTGTAATAGTGTTGCGCCAGGTTCTGAAAGGAACAAGAAGTTTTTCATCCTTATCAAAAGCAAGATAGCCGTGCATCATTGCAGAAATACCACCGGCACGGAACTTTGTAAGCTTTACGCCGTATTTTTCCTGAACGTCCTTTTTAAGGTCTGCGTAACAGGTCTGAAGACCTTCATGAATCTGAGTAAGAGGGTAAGTCCAAATGCCGTTATCGAGGGTATTTTCCCAAGTGTATGAACCGCCCGCAATTGGCTCATATTTGTCGTTAATCAGTACAGCCTTAATACGTGTTGAACCGAATTCAATTCCAAGAACGGCATTGCCGCTTTCAATAAGTTCTTTGTTTCCCATAGCTTTTTTTTCCTTTTATAATCTGTCATCCCATAGAGTGGATTGCTTCGCTGCGCTCGCAATGACGGTATATTTCGTCATTGCGAGGAGCGCAGCGACGAGGCAATCCATTTTATGAGTTTTGTTAAACCTTTAACTAAATTATGCCTCGATTATATTCCATATCGTCCTTTTATACAATTAAGATTTTTCAGTAATAAAGTTGAAATATTTACTTTTATGGAGTCGAAATCACACTTTTTGGGTAATTCCAGCCAATAGAAATTCAAAAAATGCAAATTCTATTGGCCTTTAATGGGATTGTTTTTATGATTTTTTTACTTTACAGCCAATAGAATTGCCAATTATTTAAAATCTATTGGCTTGAAAGATAATTAATAATGAAAAAAAGGAATAAATCTAAACTCAACTCACTAATTTCTCATTTCCCAGCCAATAGAAATTGATAAATTGCATATTCTATTGGCCGAAAATCATTTTTCAGTAAGTTTATAAATAAAGATATAGCCAATAGAAAACGCAAAAACAGGATTTCTATTGGCTAAAAAATAATGAATGCATATTTATAAAGTGAAAAAGTTGCCAAAGTGCTTTTTTTTTGTATAGTTCTATATCATAACAAATTATTTAAGCAAGCGTTGGCTTGCTGGACTTAGGAGGTCGAAAAAATGAAAAAATTAGTAAAAGTTACTGCACTTCTTTTGGTAGCTGCAGCAATGTTCGCAGGTTGTAAAAACAACGTAGAAGAAGAACAGCCAGCAAAGGATGCTCCTCTTTTCTCAAAGGATGATGTTTCAATTACTATCGATGTAAATGACATTGAAGTAACTGATGGAGATTGGGTAGCATCTGTAAAAGATGCTGGTAAAATACCTACATCTGATATGGGTAGTGAGTATCCTTTTGGTAGTGGTGTCATTGAAATGATCAACTTTAGAAAAGTTGAGTTTACAGTAGCAGGTAGTAATGTTACTTTTACATATGGTTATGAAAAAGAGTCAGGAACTCTTACTCTTGATAATGATCCAACTGAAGCAGAGATTGCTCAGTTAAAAGAAAATGGATGTACTGTAAATGGAAGAGTTGCAACATTTGAAGAAGAAGGAGATGCTCCTAAATCAGAATTGGATAATATGTTACTTAGTGATGTTTTAAGTGAGGCTTATGGTCTTACAATCAAAACAAATGCCGATCATACAAAATATTTTGGTGAAGTTAAGCAAACTAAAGGTGATTATTATACGTCAGAAGAGTTTTACCTCATGAAGAAATAATCAACCTAATATTTGATTCTTCAAAAAACCTGTGAATCTCACAGGTCTTTTTTTATAAGTAAACTCTTTGATGTTATTAAACTCATAATATGTTATGATTGTATTATGATTTTTAAGAATTCTGATAAAGTACAGTTAGTTTTAGATGATTTTGTAGAAAAAAAGGAAGCAGCCGGCCTTAATCTGCTGGTTTGTAAAGATGGTAAGGAAATCGGTTACTGGCAGTCTGGTTTGGCTGATCTAGAAGCAGGCAGAGCCTATAACCGAGACACAATAGTGAGACTTTATTCAATGTCTAAGCCGGTTACAGCCGTTGCGGCCATGATTTTGATTGAAGAGGGAAAACTTGATTTTGCTGATGAGCTTTTCCGCTATCTTTCTGAATTCAAAAATCTAAAAGTATGTACAGACAAGGGGCGAAAGGGAAATCCACGTCCTGCAAGCCGCCCAATTCTTATATCAGACCTTTTGAATATGACAAGCGGCTATACCTACGGAGCCTGGAGCGAAGACAGCCCGCTTGGAGAACACCTTACATCAGACCTTATTGCAGAACTTAATAATGATGAAGCCGAAGATGGTCCTAATAAAATCACAACAAGAGAAGTAGCCCGCCGCCTTGCAGACATTCCTGTAAGCTTTGAGCCTGGTACAGACTATAATTACGGCCTTTCCGCAGACATCCTTGGCGCCGTTATTGAAGAAGTTGCCGGAACAAAGCTTAGCCATTTTATGAAAGAGCGTATCTTTAAGCCTCTTGGAATGAATGATACAGATTTTTATGTACCGGAAGACAAACAGAGCCGTTTAGCAAAAGTTTACCATGCCGGTGGCCAGCTTTTTACCTCATGTAACCTTGGTATTCAGGATAAAATGAACCATCAGCCTGCTTTTGAAAGCGGAGGCGCAGGTCTTTGTTCTACAGTTGATGATTATATGAAGTTTGCCCTTATGCTTACAAATGGCGGCCAGCTGGAAGGTCACCGTATTCTTAGTGAAAATACTGTGCGCTACCTTAGCAAGGCCCGTCTTATGCCTGCTCTTCAGCAGCGGTTTGATATGAAAATGCCTCATCTTGCAGGATATACTTATTGTAATCTTTTAAGAGTTGCTGCAAAGCCCGGCTCATGCAATGTAATTACAAATAAAGGGGAGTTTGGTTGGGATGGCTGGCTGGGGCCTTATGTAAGTGTAGATCTGGAAAGTAAAATCACAATTGTAATGACTATGCAGCGCTGTGATTCGGGAACGACCGGGGCGGCTAGAAAAGCTCGTAATATAATCTACACTTCGTCATGCTGAACTTGTTTCAGCATCTAGTGAAATAGAGACCCCGAAACAAGTCGGGGTGACTGTTACGTTCGGAATGACTGTAATATTCCTAATTGACAATAACTACTATAATTGTTAATATATTCTATTATCTTTGAGGGGTATTAGAATGGTTTTTCCTTTGGAACAGTTGGTTGAATTCAACGATAATATCTATGAAATTACAGTAGCAGCAAGTCTTCGTGCTTATCAGATGGCAAAGGTTAATGACCCTGAAATCGCTGCAAATCAGGATAAGGTTGTTTGTGCAGCAGCAAAACAGCTTTTTACTAAAAGAGTAACTTACCGTATTGAGCACAAAGAATAGTATTAAGGATGCAGAAAGCAAGATACCAGTTCTTGTTATTTTTGCGCCCACAGCATCTGGAAAGACTGCCTTAACGAGGGAACTTTTTTCACCTCAAGGCAGTCATTTTATTTTAAACGCAGAAATAATCAGCGCAGACTCTCAGGCAGTTTACAAAGGAATGGATATTGGTACTGCAAAACCGGATGCTGCGCTTTGCACTGAAATTCCTCATCATCTTATAAATCTTCTTGAGCCAGATCAGCAGTTTAATGTTTCTGATTTTATCGATTTTGCTGATAAGGCGTGCCATGATATATATGAGCGTGGAAAACTTCCTGTAATTTGCGGCGGTACTGGCTTTTATATCAGAAGTTTTCTATATGGAATTGCTCCAACTCCAGTTTCAGATGAAAAACTTCGTAATGAATTAAAAGAACGGATTGCCCGCGAAGGAAATGAAGCTCTTTATAATGAACTCAAAGCAATAGACCCTCAAAGTGCCGTAAAAATCCATCCTAATGATGCTTATAGAATCTGCCGTGCGCTGGAAGTGTATTATCTTTCAGGTAAAACCAGAAGTGAATTCAAAATTGAGCCAGAGCTTCGAAAGCAGTATGATTTTCTGTTTTTAGTGCTTGAACCTCAGCGAGATGTGCTTTATGAAAGAATCCGTAAGAGGGTAGATTTGATGTTTGAAGAGGGGCTTGAAGAAGAAGTTCAGGCTTTGCTTCAAAAAGGTTATGATAAAGAAACACCGGGCATGAAAGCCATTGGCTACAGTGAATGGTTTGATGATGAAGGCGCGGTTCGTGGAAAAGAAGATCTCCCTAAAATCAAAGAAGAAATAAAACATCACAGCTGTAAATACGCAAAAAAACAATATACCTATATTCGTGGAATCCCAGGAAGTACAGTTATAGATTTTTCAGCTACCGAAGAAAATTTTCAAAAAATTTCCGGATTAATTAAAGGTCTTGCCGATAATAAATAAACGGGATTGTCGGCATTTGCCGGCAATGACAGAATGCTTAAATTTATTGTATAATTAATTGATTTTATGGACAGTAACATATGAAAAAAAAGGTAGAGAAAAATCAGGCGGAGAGAGTTAAACACCCGATTGGTTTAAAGTTAATTTCAATTATTTCTATGATAGTTCTGGTTGCGCTTGGTGGCGTGACCTATGCGGTCTCATACTTCGTAACCGCCGACGTCCGCAACAACGCCGAAGAAAACAACCTTACAATCAACAGCCGCACCGCCTCCGATACAGAAAACCGAATCACTTCGGCCCTGTCCAGTGTTGCTATGTTCATCGACCTCTTAAACACCGCTGGCGAAAACACAACAGAAATTAAATCTATGGAAAATCTGTTTTTCGGCCGCAACAAATCTATCGCGGCGGTCTACCTCCCGGATACTGGCCGCCTTTTCACAAATACAGAATTTTTCATCTCTCAGGAACTCGAACCTGAGTCTGCCTTAAATTATTTTTTACAGGAAAACGACTTAATTCAAAAAGCTGCAAACGGTTATCTTGAACTTCATAACGCATCGCCATTTTTCAATGTTCCGGTATTGTCGTTCTTTTACCCGGCAACTAGTGGCGCGGCGTCTTCGGTTAATTCAGCGTCCTCGGCCAATTCCGAGACTTCAGCCAATTCCGAGACCTCAGCCAATACAAACAGCGTCATCGCCTTCCTGTTCTCCGCCGAGGACCTCAGCGAAAGCTTTTCTTCCGGCAGCGTAAACCAGTCGTTCTTTGTAAACAAAGACGGCACAATTCTAGTTCACAGCGACAACTCACTCATGATGAGCGCCGCAGACGAGAGCTCAAACCCGATTGTTAAAGCAATGCAGGAAAGTGCTGCTAACAATAGCCAGATTACATATCATACAAAAGAAAATGTTGAATATATTGGTGCCTTCAGAAAACTTTCTTTTGGAGACTGTGCCGTTATCACAACCGTACAGACCTACATCATCCTTGAAGGTGTAAGAAAAACCACAAGAAGAAATCTCTACATTTCTGCAATCATCCTTGCTCTTTCAATTCTCATCATTTACTTTTTCTCTAAGTCTCTCAGCCGCCCGCTGAAAATACTTACTGCAATTGTAAACGAAATCAATAACGGAAACTTTAACACAGAGCTCTTTTCCGAAATCAAAAAAACTCATAAAGATGAAATTGGTGTTCTTGCAAACTCTACAAAGCACGAACGCGAAATCTTAAATACTTTTACAAAGCTTACAAACAAAGGTGTAACTCAGGCTATCATCAAAAAGGAAATTGACTTTGAGCCTCACCTTAAAGATATAACAATTTTCTTCAGCGATATCCGCGGCTTTACTGCAATTTCAGACGGCTTCAAAAATCGCTTTGGAGAAAAATCAGCTGCAGAAATCATCAGCTTCTTGAATGACTACATGAGCCGCATGGTTTCGTGTATTACTCGTACCGGCGGAACTGTAGACAAGTTTGAAGGTGACGCTATTATGGCTGCCTGGGGAGTTCTCCGTAATGAAAGCCTTGACTGGGAACTTCTTCCTCCGCAAAGCAAAGCATACAAAAAAGCAAAAGCTCATCACGATGCTTACGTTCGCCGCGATGCCCTTGCCGCAATCACCTGCTGTATGGCAATGCGTTATTCCCTCATGCTTTACAACAAGGAAGCAGAAGCTTTTACAAAGGCTCACGAAAAAGAGCCTCTTGCAAAATACAAGCCACACATCAGAATTGGTGCCGGTCTGAACTCTGGTCGTGCAACAGTCGGCTTTATGGGAAGCTTTGATAAGATGGAATATACTTCGATTGGTGATGCTGTAAACTTTGCAAGCCGTACTGAAGCTTCTAACAAGCCTTGTGGAACCGACACTCTGATTACACAGGATACTTACGATATTCTCAAAAAAGATTTCATTAAGTGTAAGGAAAATAATTTTACAATCAAACCGGAAAATCAGCCTTGCGAACTTATTGTTGAACAGATTCCTGTTGATTTTGAAGTAAAAGGAAAGGGTAAGCAGCACTTCTTTGGTGTTGTTAATATGCCTGGCTTTGATATAGAAAAATTCTTCAGCTTTGATAAAGACTTTGTCCTTGATAAAGATTGTGAGAAAGCCGTAGGTCCTAAGGGACCAAAGACTCTCTCAGAAATGAGAAAGCTGCTTGGTATTGCTGAACCTGATTTTGGAAAGGTGAATTTGGATGCGGAAGAGAACAAGATTCAAGTCGCCGGTTCTTGATACCTTTGTGGTTGTATTGTGCCTTTCGGTGGCAGGCTTTTTCGGCTATACCTTCTGGAAGGATTTAAACAGTACCGCACGGCGAACAGATAAAGAAAAAATTGCGATAATCACTTTTAAAAATCGAATTGCTCAGCGCAAGTTCGACGACCGCGTTGTATGGGAACGTATTGATAAATCAACTCCTCTTTATAATGGTGACCTTGTTCGTACCGCAGATCTTGCAGAAGCAGTAATTACTTTTAATGATGGCTCTGAAGTAAACATTTATGAAAACACAATGATTCAGGTTTACTACTCAGACTTTGAAGGTGTTCAGATTTCTGTTGGTAATGGTAACCTTCAGCTTGAATCTTCTGATAACGGAAAAGTTCAGCTTACTTTGAGCGACGGTTCTAAAGTTCAGGCGAGTGGTGGAACAAGCCTTTCTGCAAAAACTACTTCAGGCTCAAGCGGACCAAAGACTGTAGAAGTTCAGAACGGTTCTGCTGTAGTTACCGGCTCTTCTGGAAGTACAGAAGCGATTGCTGCCGGTGAATCTTTGAGTGTAAAGAGTAGTGGCGAAATCAGTAAAAAATCTGTTACCGTTACTTCAATTCCGCCGGAGCTGCGTGTCCTCAATATTGAAGGCGAGAAGGTTCCTGTAAAACTTGAATGGAATAAAACAAATTCAAATGAACCTGTAGTGCTTCAGACTTCAACTAAAAAAGATTTCTCTGATATCAAAGAAGAAAAAATCATAGCTTCTAAAAATGATGCTTTAATCAGCCTTTCAGAAGGAACTGTTTACTGGCGTGTATTCCCTGATGGAAATGAAGAAGAAGCAACTGAAGGGAAGATTTCCGTTGAATCTGCAAAACCTCTGGATCTTATTTCTCCGGCTCCGGAAGGAACTTTAAAATACCGCAACAGAAATCCAGAAGTAAACTTCCGATGGGAAGGAAATGAATACGCTCAGAATTATCTGTTAAAAATTTCTTCAACCCCAGACATGCAGAATGTTATTGAAGAAAAAGTTGTTGAATCTCCAACTGTTCAGATTGATTCAATTGGTAACGGTCAGTGGTACTGGCAGGTTACTCCGTATTATGAAATTAATGCGCTCGGCTATGCAGCGGCTGGAGCAAGTAAGGTTGAATCCTTTAATATAGAAAAAACTGATGGAATTAATCCTCCGTCTCTTACAGTGCCTTTACAGGAAGCAGAAATCCATTACAAGGAAACTCCTTCTGTAAACTTCAGCTGGCAGTCAGAAATTAAGGCAACTTATGATTTGATAATTGCAAAAGATAAAGATTTTAAAGATGTCGTTGCAACAAAACATACAGCCGGCCAGCGTGCAAATGTAAAGTTTGATATTCCAGAAAATGACGGGCAGCACTATTACTGGAAGGTAGTTCGTAATTCTTCAGAAACAGATGATCTTTCTCCTGAGTCTGGAGTTAGAACTTTCAGTGTTTCAAAATATGTGAGCGTTCCTACAAAGCTTTTGTATCCGCCGGAAGAATACAGCACAGAAAGTTCAAAGCTTTCTTCTGTCCGTTTTATGTGGAAGCCTGCAGATGAAGCAAAAAATAAAGAATCAATTGTACAGGTTTCAAGTTCTCCAAACTTTGATTCAGTTAAGGTTGAAAAGACTGTATCTGGTACAACACTTGAAAATCTTTCTCTTCCACAGGGTGAATACTACTGGCGTGTTGCAACAGAAAATCCTGATGGAACTTTGGAATATACTCAGCCTAATCATCTTTTTGTACAGAAAGAATTGATTGCTCCAACTGTAACAAACATCAAAGAAAACACAGAAGTTGTAAAAGCAAAAGACAGTTCTGTAAAAGTAAAATGGACTCCTGTTCAGGGTGCTGATTATTACAATGTAAAAATCTATGATGAAGAAAATAATCTTGTTGCAGAAAAACCTGAAGCAGCCGGAACTACAGCAAACTTTGCACTTCCAGATGCAGCTTACACCGTAAGAATTCAGGCTGTTGCTTCTCCAACAGAAACTTCACCAATCAGAACTGGTCCTGTAGAAACTGTAGATTTTTCTGTAAGAACTCCAACTTCGCTTACAGCAATTAGACCAGCTGCTCTAGAAACAATAGACGGACTCTCTGCACTCCGTACTCCTGTAACTTTCACATGGAAAGACGGAAGTGATAAAACTGCAAGCGCAGAGTTTATCCTCAAAAAACGACAGAATGACGGAAGCCTCAAAGAAGTAGAACGCTTTAAGGTAAATAAAAATACTGCCTCGGTTTCACGCCTAACGACTGGTAGTTATACATGGCAGATTGTTGCAAGTACACAAAGTGGAATCCCTATTAACTCACAGCCTGTAAGCTTTACAGTTTCTCCTGTAAAAGATTTACAGCTTCCAAATCTTTCAAACCCTCAAAAGGGATTTGTTATGGATTCTTTATTCCTCAAAAAGAACCGATCAATCTCTTTTGAATGGGATCCTGTTCCAGATGCAACAGAATATAATTTTGTAATCTACAGAAGAGATGTTAATGGAAAGCTTACTAAGGTTTATTCAGAAAAAGGAGTGAAGGGTAATAAGGTTCGTTTAAGAAAGCTTTCTGTTTTAGATATTGGAACATTTGAATGGAATGTAACTGCATTCAGTTATGCAAAAGATGGATTTGAAGAGAGAAGATCTCCTGTATCAAAATCAACCTTTACAATTAAATTTGATACTCCAAAACTCATAACACCAGATAATAACGGCAGGATGTACAGTGAAGAGTAAAAGATTTTTTACAGTTAAGCTTCTCGTTTTCCTGTTCTGCCTGTTTTATGGAGCGGGCGTTACACCACTGTTTGCTCAGAACTTTAAGCAGACTCTGCAGTGGAGTGCAGACGCTAACGTACTTGAATATAAGGTAGAGATTCAGGACAGTACTGGAAAAATCATAAACTCTGTTACAACTGAAAATAACTCAATCAGTCTTTCACTTAAAGAAGGAACTTATAAATATAAAATTACCGCTTACGATTTATTGGGGCGTGAAGCTGTTTCTACAAACTGGATCAGCTTTGAAGTTGTCGTTGCTAAGCAGCCTGCTATTGAGCATACAAAAAATCTTGAAGCCCTTCAGGAAGATGGTAAAACTCTAGAAATTAATCTTGATGTAGATGACGTTACTGCAGATACAGTTGCAGAACTTGTAAATATTGCAAGCGGTGCAAAGATTCGTGGTAAGCTTGTACTTGCCGCGGCCGCTGGTGCTCCTGCTGTTGGACTTTCTGCTTCAGAAACTCATAAAGCAACTAAAGTCCGCTTTACAGATGTACCTGAAGGAAACTGGAAACTTGTAATTACAAACCCAAGTGGTCTTTCTACTGAGTCAGAAGCTTTTGAAGTAAAGGATGTAATTAAAGAAGAAAGAATTGCTGCTGCCAAAGAGGAAGAAGAAAGAAAAGAAAGAGAACGCCTTGAAGCAGAAAGAATAGCAAAAGAAAAAGAAGAAGCGGCAAGACTGGAAGCAGAAAGACTGGCCCGCGAGGAAGCAGAACGTGAAGCCGAAAGAGAAGCCCAGCGACTTGCAATTGAGCAGGCAGAAAGAGAAGAGCAGGAACGACTTGCCCGAGAAGAAGCAGAACGTCAGGAGATTGCAAGACAGCTTGAAGAAGAGGAACGTCTTGAACGTGAAAGAGAAGAGGCTGAACGCTTAGCTCTTGAAGAAGCAGAACGTGCCGAAGAAGAAAGACTTGCACGCGAAGAAGAAAAACGTCTTGCAAAAGAAAAGCGCCGTGAACACTGGCTTAATTACTATCGTCAGTTCTATGTTATTGGCGGAGTTGGAGTTGGCGTTCCAATATATGATGGCGACTTCTTAGAAAACTATATAGAAAAATCATTTATTAATCTTTCCTTTACAGGACAGGTTGGCTGGCTTCCACTTCATACAGAAAAGCTTCGATTTGGTATGGAAGTCAACGGAATTGGAACTCAATTCAAATCTGAAAATGAATATTATAAACTCAATCTTAATACCCTGATGCTACAGAATAATTTTGTTTTCAGATTCCGCTTTAAACCAAAGAAAGTCTGGTATCAGATTAAGGGTGGAGGCGGAATAGCTCTTATTCAAGAAAGAGTTGACTATTCTGAAATTTACGAAAATAATAAAGAGAATAAGACTTCGAATTTCGGATATTTCACAGCAGGCGGTGGTCTTTCTGTTATATTCATTCCATCAAGATTAGTTACGATGGAAATAGGTGCAGATTTTTACAATCTGTTTATTCCAGATATGAATATTGGAATTCTTAATCCTTATGTAGGAATAGGATTCAGTTTCTAGTATTTATGGAGAGTAGATGTAATGCGTGAGATTTTCAAAACTTCTAAAATCAAATACCTTTTCTTCACAATTCTTCTATTTATATTCACTGCATGCGAAGGTTTTAATTTTGAATTTAACGGTGACCTTAGAGCTCATATTGAAGAAGATGTTGGTGTTACTTATTCCTTTTATGAATATCCCGATCTTAATTCTCAACATATAGATAAAATTTTTATAACTGGAAAAACAATTTCTAATTCGGACTTTCCTTCATACGTTCATGATGACACACTTTTAGTTGGCTGGCAGTATCTTTGTAATTCAGAAACTGGCTCAAAGCAGATGCCAAACTATTTTACTTTCAATGAGAAAAATTACATAAACTCAATCAGACCTGGAATTACAGATGAAAGTCTTTATGCCATCTGGAAAAAGAAATGTACAATCACTTTTGTTACCAACTGGCCGGGAGTAGAACTTGACCCAGTTATTATGCCTGAAGGTGATTTACTGCAATGGCCTAATGTAGAAAGACAGGGCAACTGGGTTTTGTGGAACTGGTGTACAGATAAAGAACTTACTCAGTGGTATAACTTTTCTGAACCTGTAACAGAAGATATGACTCTCTATGGCCGCTGGGTAGAAGTTAGAACAATTACATATCATAAGAATGATGGTTCTGGAGAAGAAACGCGTTGGGATTATCAGATTAATACAGAAAATGTATTTGCAGACTATATGTTCAGACCACGTGATGGTTATGGATTTATGGGCTGGTCTGATACTCCAAGTGGTGGTGTAAAGAAATATCCTGGAGATTCATTTACGATTACTCAAGATATGGATTTCTATGCCGTATGGTCTTCAGATTTAGTTACAGTAACTTATATTGATAAATATGGTGCTTTCCCAAATAAAAAGGTACGGGTTGCCCGTAATTCAAGATATTCTGTAGGTCATGCATATAGTGATTATAGCTGGTATACAGATCTTGGAGAAATCTGGGTAACAAGCGGAAAAACAATTTATGGTTATGATGAGTCTGCTAATGTTCCTATGGTGAATGGAGCTCCTAATGTTAAATACAGTAGATGGGGTTGGTATGAAACAACCGATAACCAGGGACAATGGAGAGGCAGTAACTATATCACTATTACTTCAAACAAGACCTTCTATGTATATTGGGATGATATGATTGTAGAAGGTGGTGATGTTTTAGTTGGCATTACCTTTGAAGAAAGTCCTGATTCAGATATTCCAGGCCTGGTAAGCGGACCAACTGTTTCTGGTTCAACATACACATTTACAGCTTCTACCGGCTATGATGAATACAGATGGTATTTTGATGGAGTATATCAATCATCATCTTCAACAAATGTTCTTGAAATTGGTACAGGTGCATTGTTCCCTGGAATTTATAATATCACCCTTGTAGTTAGACAGGGTACAGATTATTACTCATGGCAGGGAACTCTTACAAAGAGCTAGGAGAAAAGTATGAAGAAAACATTAAAAACAAAATTCAGATTTTTCTCTTTGATGATGATTATGCTTGTCATCCTTTCTGCCGGTAATTTTACTTCCTGTGAAAACACTGTTAGAGATGATAGTTCGCAAATAACAGAAAATCAAAATCAGCCAACAGAGACTCCAAAAACAAAAGTTGATAAAGGTACCATTCAAATCAAAATTAATCCTAATCAGCTTAATGGTTTGGCTTCGCGTACCGCTTTGCCGCAAATTGAATATGATACAATTACAAAAGTTACTCTTAGCGGAACTCGCAACGGTGTAACATCAACAATTAAGGAATGGAACAGTTATTACGCCATTAGTTCTGTAATGATTGAACTTGGGACTTGGGATCTTAAGCTTACTGTAATAAATAATGGAAAGACCTTTACATCTGAAACAGAAACTGTGGAGGTAGAGACAGGTCTTGTAAAGGATGTAAGTTTTACTCTTACAAGCAATTCTACTGAAGGCGGTATCAAACTGTATCTGGATTTTGAAGGAGCCGCTGTAGCCGCAACTTACAGACTTTTTGAATATCCTTCAGATACCGAAATTGCAAGTGGAAATCTTACTGTTGTAACTAATACATATAAATCTGTAACTTTTACTCGTGACGCGGCAACTAATCCTGTTATAGCAGGTCACTATCGTATAGAGATTAAATTTTACGCCGACGCTGCAAAAAAAATCCTTTTAAATACCTATAGCGAAATTGTCCGTGTAAAAGGTGGTTTTACCAGCTTTTCTTCAAATTACATAGATCTAAATAATCTTTATACTATTACTTATCATGAAGACGGAGGATCTCTTCAGACAGGTTCTTATGTCGAAAACTATTCCCTTCATACAGAAACTTTTGACTTACCAACACTGAGTCGTGCCGGTTATGAATTTGCCGGCTGGTACAAAGATGATACTTTTACAGATGGCCCATATACTAAATTTATTATCACCAATGAAACTTCTCTTGGTGATAAAAATTATTACGCAAAATGGAACAGAGTCTGCAAAATCACTTATTATCTTGCAAACCAGGCAGCGACTACAGACAGCGATTGTATTGAACTTACAGAGGATCAGTGCGAAGAATGGGGCTTAGTACAAAGTCATACACAAGGTCACGAAACAGAATTACCGTCTCAATATATAGAGAATGAAAATGGTGAGCATATAACTCTTGCTGGTTATACTCTGGAAACATTAAACGGAACAGCCCTAACAATTACTGGCTCAAACTACATCATTCCTGCAACAGTTACTACTAATACTGATATTTATGTTAGCGTTAAATCACATATTGCATATATTGATCCTGCTACCGGTAATAACAATAATTTGGCCTTTAATCCAACTACTCCGGCAAGAACTATAGCAGGTGCATTAAAATGGCTTAAGAATGCTGATTCAGATAAGAATCCTGTTTTGTATGTTAAGTCTGCTATCACAAGTGATATTGGACAATTAACTGGTTTGTCATTAGATTCAAGTAGCGGTGGCCAATATGGTAAAGCAATACTGAAGAGATATTCCGGCTTTACAGATGATTACCTTATTAAACCTTCACATGGAACTATTACATTAGAAAATATTATAATCGACGGTGGTGCAGACTGGAGAGAAAGTGATGCAGCAAATGCACCGGCTTTAGCTGACGATGCGAATGTTTCTGATGGGTATAACAAGGGTGTCAATGTAAGTGCAGGTCTTATAACAGTTCCTGCTGAAGTAACATTAAATATGCAGAATGTTACTTTAAGAAATAACTGCAGCACTGCAACAACAATAAGTGTTTATTCTGGCGGAGTCCTCGATTTCCAAAACTGTACAATTACAAAATGTCAGTCAGGTAATGGTGGCGCTATATGGGCTGCTGGAAAAATTATTGCCAGTACCATTACCATTTCATATAACTATGCAACAACGACAGGTGGTGCAATACATGCAACTATACTTTCTAATGTCCGTTTTCAGCAATCAAGTTTCATTTCAAATATGGCACAAGATGGTGGAGCTATTTATAATGAAGCAAGAAATAATCCTCTAATCTTAGATAGAGCTTCCTTTACAGATAATCAGGCAACACGTTTGGGAACAATTCTCTTTAATGCAGGAGACTTGACTTTCTATGGTACAAATACAATTACAAATACCTCATATACCGGCGATAATACTTTCTATCTTAGTAATGGTACAAACTATCCGATTGTATTAGGTTCAGATTTTCTTATTACAAGTACAAAAGTCATAAAACTTAAACCCACAGCTTACTATGCCGGAACTTCATCCGCTCCAAGCTTTACTAAACAGATTTTTAATTTCTCAAATGTTTCAACAAATCTGGCCACAGTTAAAGGCTATTTCGAACTTGAAAATGCTAATTACGAAATTGATGACTCTGGTGTAATCAAGCTAATCCCAGGCACCGTAACCGTAACTCCGGGCTTCCCGGGCAATTATGTCTGCCAGTGGAGACAGAGCCTAAGCGGCTCAACACGTACAATAAATATCATAGTAAAAGATAGTTCCGGACACCCATTAGAGGTAGGAACAACAGCCGGTACACTTAATAATGTAAGTGTTGGAATTTATGAAGGCGCAGACTGCGTTAAGGACGAAACAGTCCTGAGCTTTACATACCCAGCCTACCTGGACCCGCCGAGCGGAACTCCTTTCTATGTCAAGTTCGACGTTCAGGTAGATGCTACTACAGCCTATAGCTACGACTACTGGCCGGAGCAAATCTGGATGGGAAGTAAAACACCTGACCAGGCAAAGAATGTTGGCGATATTGTCTTTAATGATGGAAGTGCCGAGCCTTATGTGGAAGGCATGACAATATCTGATGAACAAAAAGCGGCCGCAATTGCCCTGATTTTCTATAAAGAAAGTGGACTTAACAACGGAAGTGACACAACAACCGTACGTACCCTTGGCGTAGGCTTAAAGCATAACAAAAGCGGGCTTGCATGGTGCACAAATGACGCATCTGCTTACAGCAAACAAATTTCTACAATCCAGTGTACAGCAAGCGGAAGCGGTGTCTCATTAACCTTTACAGGTGACAAAAACGGCAGCGACAACCTTGAACAGATAGAAGCTTTTGAAGGAGTTAATGACACCTCAACTGAGGCGAATTATCCGGCCTTCTATTTTGCAAAGAATTATAATGCGCAGACAATCGGAAGTGAAGCTTTAAGCAGAATTGCAGCAGGCTCTGAGTTTGAGAACGGCTGGTATTTTCCAAGCTTTGCAGAACTTTTCCAGATTTATGCAAACGGAAAGGGATCTGGAAAAGTCTTTGACATAGACGCTGCAAGCCAGGCCCTGGGTGGAGATGTTTTTGGAACTTCATATTACTGGACGTCGACCCAGTCCGCTGCCAGCAATCTTTCCGCATACGAGTTTATCTTAGACAATGGAAACTGGGGCAATGCCAGCAAATCCATGAACATCTGCGTATGTGCGATTCGGGCTTTTTAACTATTTAGCCCCCCCGGTGGTTGAGTAGGCACGAAGTGCCGTATCGAAACCACCTATGTAAAGAGCGCACCGACACGGCAAACCATAAAGGAGAAAAAAAGAATGAAAATGAAAACAGAATATAAAACCAAAAAACTTTTCTCAACTTTTCTCGCCGCAATAAGCTGCCTATTTCTTCTGCTTTCAATTTCTTCCTGCGAATTGTTCACTTTTTCAAAACTAGAAGAAAACGAAAATGCCGCAAATTCATCAAACACAATAACTCTTAATATTACTCCAAGATTTGGAAACGAGACTCTTTATACAAAAAGCTCTACGCGTTCTGCTTATCCTGATTTTTCTTCCATTTCTTTTTCCGACTACACTTTTAAGGTAACTTCCACAGTTTTAGCTGGCGAAGTAACTGGGGCTTACAAACCTACAGGCAAGATTTCCTTCAGCTTTACTGCTGCTACCTTCAGTGAGCCATCTGATTTTACTTTTTATATCTGCGATTTAAGCGGAAAAGAACTTTTTTACGGAACTCAGCAAATTACCTATACCACACTTGGTTCAGAAATTGAAAAAACAGTTTATTTTAAATCTTATGATTCAAGTGATGTAAAAGGTAATATTGATCTGAGTATTTCAGCTCCAACTGACTATACTGTTTCCTGTCAGGTAATAAACTCAGCTGATATGGTTGTAAGTGGTGCTTCCGGTTCAGGTCAGGCTATAGAAGTACAAAGTTCATTAAACACTTGTACAATAAAAACAACTTCTGCAGGAATTGCTGCAGGTACTTACGATGCAAAATTCACTATAAAAAAAGACGGAATAACCCGCGACTATATAATACAGCAGATAAATGTCTGGCCAGGACTTACAACAAATCTCTGGTATCTTCCGGATGGAACTACAAATCAAACTTATCCGGTTACCATAAGCGAAGATAAGGTAAGAATCTGGGTAAAGGGTAGTGAAAATCTTGGTCCTTATGAATCAGATATAACAGTACCGGCATCTTATACAGCAGATGGTTCAATAACAAAACCTTATACAAATTTGAATGATGCGATTACAGTTTGTACATCAAATTCAACAGACTACATAATTAAAGTATGTGGAACTGTATCTGGAAATCCAATAATAGACAGCTCTGTTAATGCACCTTCGATTACAATCGAAGGTGTGTCTGGTTCGGATGTCGATATATTAGACGGAAGTGCAACTGGTAGTGTCTTAAGAATAGAAAAAGCATTAAATGTTACCCTTAAAAATATCCAGCTTACAAATGGGGGTGGCTCTACTGTTAATTGTGGTGGAGGACTTTATATAAATTCAGGTGCAAATGTAATTCTTGAAAATGATGTATTAATAACTGAAAATACTGCAACTCAAAAAGGTGGTGGAGTTTACCTTTATGGTGACAATTCAAAGCTGACAATGAAAATTGGTTCAAAGATTAGCCAAAATTATATTTCTGCTACTGATGATGACGGTAGCACTTATGGTGGAGGCGGAGTATATGTAGAGAATACTGCATATTCAGATGATACAGCAGAATTAGTTCTTAATGGCGGAGAAATTTCTGAACACGATTTAGCTTATAATATGAGAGGGGCCGGAGTTTTTGTCAAAGAATCTAAAATTACTATAAATTCCGGAAAAATCACAAAGAATAAAGCTACAGACATTGCTGCAAATGTAATGCTTGATGTTAACTCAAAAATGACTATGTCAGGCGGTGAAATTTCATATGGAGAAGTAAATGGAATTGGCGATGCAAGTGCTGCCGGAGTCTGGATTAATGGTGCTGCACAATTTGAAATGAGTGGCGGAAAAATCTGCAATAACACGGTAAAAGCTGCCAGTACAAAAACTGGCCGTGGTGCTGGTGTTACAGTCTGGAGAACTAACAGTACATTTACTATGACAGGTGGCGAAATTTCAGATAATAAAGTCGATACGACATATAGCAATACAATTCAAGGTGGTGCTGTTTGTGTTTATCAAACAACTACCTGTAATTTTAGCGGTGATATCAAAATTCCATATGGTGTAGATGGTATAGAAGGTGAAGGCTTAAATGATATATGGATTTATAATGATAATAAAATCACAATAAATGGTAAACTTTCCACTCCAGCTTCAGGAAAGATTGGAGCTATTAAGCCACAATCCTACACTGAAGGTAAGTCTATTTTGACAGTAGCTGAAGATGCAAGTGCTGCAACTAGTCTTAAAAAAGAAGTACTAAAATTTACTCTTCTTCAAGATCCGTCTGATTCGGCTTCTATTTGGGAAATTGGTTCAAATGGAATACTCCAGAAGCAAATAGAATTTTCAGAAATAACTACAATCAGTGGTACAAGTTCAACTTTTATAGGTGCATCAAATCTTTCTTCATCTTCAGTATTCATAAAAAACCGCAATCTTGGAACTTTAAAGTCAATAATTGCAAGCGACCATGAAACAACACAAAAAGAATATGAGTTTTACTGTCAATATGGTGGAACTGTACCAAATGATACTATAGGAAAAGGGGATTATTATCCTGCATATTATGTCAGCTGGTATGATGCAGTTGTTTACTGTAATCTTCGTAGTATTGATGATAATCTAGAACCTGTATATGTAGTTAATGATAAAACTGATCCTTCCCAATGGCCGAATATAGTTGGGAATGCAGTTGATGGCTATTGTGCGCCTTCAACTTGCAATTGGGATGTAACAATTCAGGGGAATAAAAACGGCTGGAGGCTTCCTTTTGAAGCTGAATGGGAATTTCTTGCTCGCGGGGCTCTTACGGGAACACAAACAACATTTAGCGGAAGTGAAACTGCAGATGATGTTGCCTGGTACGGTTCTGCTAGTGGAGGTGGCGGTAGTGCAAATGATAAGGTACATGCTGTAAATCGATTACTCTCAAATTCAATTGGAATGTATGATATGAGTGGTAATGTTTGGGAGTGGACAAGCGATCTTCATACAAATAAAACTAGTGCCCCTTATGTTCTAGAGTCTACACTAAGCTCTGGAGCTCCTGCCAATGCTACAAACGGAAATCGTGTAATAAGGGGAGGTGGTTATAAATATGCTGTTGAACAAAGTACCGTTTTTAATAGAAGTAACAATCCGCCTAATTCACGCATTAATGATCTGGGCTTCCGTGTTGTACGCGGTGCTCAGTATTTTGGAAATATAATTCCTTCCGCAGAAAAAGAAGTTGGTGACATTGTCTTTAATGACGGTTCAGCAACTCCGTACACAACAGGTTTGGCTCTTACAAGCCAACAACGTAACTCTGCTGTTGCTTTAATTTATTATAAAGGAACTGCACTTAATGGTAGAGTAACAGATACTTCTGTACGTACAATTGGTGTTGGCTTAAAAAATAACCAGGATGGTCTTTCGTGGTGTTTAAGCTCCGCAAGTGCATGGGAGCATAATATTACAACCATTCAATGCGCACCAGATGTTGGCGGAAGTGCAGGAAACTATACCTTTATAAATGCTACAATGAGAAGTGGAGATGCGAATCTTCAATTTATAAATGCCTACTGTAATCAAAATGGCTTAAGTACTGATTCAGGTAATGCAACAAACTACCCGGCTTTTTATTTTGGTAAAAATTATAAAGATATTTCAGGCAGTAAAGTGAGGGGGACTGCATGTGAAGATGGCTGGTATCTTCCAACTTTAGCAGAGATTTTCTATATTTATAAATGCATTGTAGACATCCCAAATGGTTTTAAATTAAATGATTCAATTTTGGATTTGGGGGGAGATTCATTCGGTCCATATGATTATTGGACAGCATCTCAATATACAGAAGATGAGTATAACGCCTATATATTCAAATTCGGTAATGGAGAGTGTGGTAATGCGGGAAAGCATCTTCAATATTATACTTGTTGTATTAGAGATTTCTCGTTAAAGTAGTAAAAAAATCTTTGAAATTTGATTTTGTTTTTTTCTTAGATTATTATGAAGATATATTGACAGAGAATGCTTTTTTTGGCAATATATAAAAACTTATATAAGTTTTAAGGAGTGCCATCGTGCCTTGTGGAAAGAAAAGAAAGCGCCAGAAGATGGCGACACATAAGCGAAAGAAGATGCTTAGACGTAATCGACATAAGAGCAAGTAGTTTTTAGGTCGAGACTATGTGTTGAAAGACCGCGTATTACGCGGTCTTTTTTTATAAGATTACGACGGTGGTTGAGTGCCGCGCAAAGCGCGGTGTATCGAAACCACCGTTTATAAGAATACAAGTGGTTTCGATACGACGCTTCGCGTCTACTCAACCACCGGTGTTCAATGAGGTCAATTATTCTTCTATCAAAGATTCATTCGCCGCAGGATATTAAAAAGCTTTCTCAAAAAGAACTTAAGCAGCTCGCTCAAGAAATCCGTACAACTATTATAAATGTCGTTGGAAAAAACGGCGGTCATCTTGCAAGTAATCTTGGTGTTGTTGAACTTACAATTGCTTTGCATCGTGTTTTCAACAGTCCTGATGATGCCATTGTCTGGGATGTAAGCCATCAGTGTTATACTCATAAACTTTTGACCGGACGTTATGAAGAGTTTCCGACCCTACGAAAGGCTGGCGGCCTCTCCGGTTTTACAAATAAAAACGAAAGTGTTCACGACTTTTTTATCAATGGTCATTCTTCAACCTCAATTTCATCTGCTCTAGGCCTTCTTACAGCCCGCGAACTAAATGGTAATAAAGGCAAAGTAATTGCAGTTATTGGAGATGGAGCGCTTACCGGTGGAATGGCTTTTGAAGGCCTTTCTCATGCCGGTCAGCTTTGCAAAAATCTTATTGTAGTTTTAAATGATAATCAGATGTCAATTGATCATAATACCGGTTCGGTTTCAAGATATCTCAGCCGTCTTACAATGACTGCAGGATATCAGACCTTCCGTTACCGTGTGGACAAGGCAATTGATAAGATTCCATATCTTGGACGCCCTCTTGAAAAGTTCATTTTCAGATTTAAACGTTCATTAAAAGGTCTCTTCCTTACAAACAATCTTTTTGTTGATTTGGGATTTGAATATGTTGGTCCGCTCGATGGTCACAATGAAGCGGCTCTTGAGCGTGAACTTCGTCGTGTAAGTCGTCTGCACCGTCCTGTTGTAGTTCATGTTGTAACTAAGAAGGGTAAGGGCTATAGTCCTGCAGAAAATAATCCTGAGCTTTTCCATGGAATCGGGCCTTTCCAGATTAGTGATGGAACTGTTGAAAAGTTTGATACTCAGAGTTTTACAGAAGCCTTCAGCAATCTTATGTGTGAAGAAGGTGAAAAAAATACAGATATTGTTGCAATTACAGCCGCAATGGCAAAGGGAACAGGCCTCTCGGCTTTTTCTCACAGATTTCCTGAGCGCTTTTTTGATGTTGGAATTGCAGAAGAGCATGCAGTAACTTTTGCAGGTGGTCTCGCAAAGGGCGGTAAAGTTCCTGTTGTCTGCATCTATTCAACTTTTATTCAGCGTGCAGTGGATCAGATGATTCATGATATTGCACTTCAGAAAGCACACTCTGTTTTTATTTTAGACAGAGCCGGTGCTGTTCCTGCAGATGGTGTAACTCATCAGGGCATTTATGATATTGCGCTTTTCCGTCCTATTCCGGAACTGGAAATCATGACTGTTTGCAGTGCCGCAGATTTGAAGCTTTGTTTTGAATGGGCAGTAGAAAAGGGAACCTCAGTAGTTATCAGATATCCAAAACTTACATGCCCTACAGAAGTTCCACAGATGAGTGAACCTGTTGAACTTGGTCGGGGAATCTTTATTCCTTGTACAGAATTTGTAATTGAAAATATCAGTGAAGCTGAACTTGAAGCTAAGAAAAATAAGATTTTAATTGTTGCAACTGGCGGAATATATTCTGAAGTTCAGAAGGCTGTTCGCTCTGTTTTACTTGATGGCGGTTATGCAGATGTTTACCTTCTGCGCTTTATTAAGCCTTTTGACGAAACTTATTTTATTGAGCTTGCTTCCCGCTATAATGGTGTTGTTTTTGTAGAAGATGGTGTTATTACCGGCGGAATAGGAGAATATCTTGCCGGTCTTCTTGCAGAAAAAGGAATGAAAAATAATAAGGTGCTTGGTTTTGAAGATAAATTCTTTAGCCATGGTTCCCGAGAAGAAGTTCTTGAGATGGCAGGACTCTCGCCGTCTCACATCAAAAAGGCGGTAAAGGAATGCTGCAATTAAAGTTTGGCTTAAAGCGCGCCGCAACAGAACGACCCGCATTCGTAATGGGCATCGTAAATGTCACCCCAGATTCGTTCTATGAAAATAGCCGTGGCGGCGCAGAGCGCGCTCTCCGTCTCATAGAAGAAGGCGCCGACATCCTCGATATCGGCGGCGAGTCCACCCGTCCGGGGTATACACCGGTGAGCGTGGAAGAAGAAATTGCCCGCATTGTTCCTGTAATCCAGGCCGTTCGCAGAGAATCCGCCGTACCAATCTCCGTTGATACCAATAAATTCGAAGTGTTCCGTGCAGCCTTTGCCGCCGGTGCCGACATATGGAACGATGTAACTGCTCTAAGTGGTGCCGTTCAGGGAACTAGCGACGGAACTGCCGCTGCCGCAAACGAACCATCCATTGCCGCTGCCGAATATCTTGCAAAAACCGGAGCGTCAGTAATTCTTATGCACACAGGACCTGGCACAGTAGATGAAGTTTCAGACTTCCTTGGTCAGCGTGTAGTTTTCTGTCTTTCAAATGGCCTTGCTTCAGACAAAATCATCGTAGACCCAGGAATTGGTTTTGGAAAAACTACAGATCAGAATCTTGCCCTTATCAAAGAGCCAACTGCCTTGTGCGGCAACCGTTACCCGGTTCTTATGGCACTTTCGCGAAAACGCTGCATCGGAGATATGACCGGCCGCAACACAGAAGACCGTCTTGCCGGAACTCTTGCCGCAGACATGATCAGCGTTCAGAAGGGCGCAAAAATCATCCGTGTTCACGACGTTTCTGCCGCAATAGATACATTAAATGTGATGAAATTTCTCCGATAATATAGTATAATAAATACGGTCATTGAGCCTGTCGAAATGACCGCAGTCAACGGTAGTTTCGACAAGCTCAACCACCGTACTTTAGGAAGTTACTATGCTCGGATTTGACAGAATTTTATATCTTTATGATTTCATACGGCCCTTTCTCGATATAGCTGTCATGACATTCATTTTGTTCAAGGCATACGACTTTATCTCCAAAACAAACGGTGTTCAGATGCTTAAATCTCTTCTCATCGTTGTTATTGTTTATGGTGTAGCCGTTCTCCTTAAACTTCAGACAATCCTGTGGTTAATGAACATAATTGCGCCGGCCCTCATTATTGGTTTTGCGCTCGTCTTCCAGCCTGAAATTCGAAAACTTTTTATCCGCATTGGTCAGAACGGATGGTTTGCTTTTGGTAGCCGTTCTAAACATACTTATGTTGATGCCGTACTTATTGCCGCAGAAATGCTTTCTCAGCAGCGCCGTGGTATGCTTGCAGTTTTTATGCGTCACACTCAGATGGAAAATATCATCCAGACTGGTACAAGATTAAATGCAGATTTGTCTTCAAGTCTGCTTATGACAATTTTTGGAAAAGATACTTCATTGCATGACGGAGCCTGCTTTATTCAGGGCGGTAAACTTATTGCTGCCGGCTGCTTCCTTCCAACTTCAGAAAATTACACAATTAAAAAGACTTTCGGTACACGCCACCGTGCAGCCCTTGGTCTTTCAGAAGTTTCTGATGCGGTAGTTCTGGTTGTTTCAGAAGAAACTGGAGCGCTCAGTCTTGCTTACGATTCAAAACTTAATTACGACTTAACTGTTGAAGAAGTTCGAAAGATTCTTGAAAATCTTCTTGAAATTACTTCTGAAGCTCAGGTACTGGAGGATACTGTAGATGAACACAAAACGTTTGCTTGATAAAATCCTCGATAAATGGCCTGCTAAAGTAATCTGCTTTGTAATTGCAATCTTTTTGTACTTTTTCCATCAGGCATCTTTAATTGATTCAAAAACTGTAGTTGTTCCTCTTGAGATTATAGAAAACGGAATTGTAATGCATGTTGGAAGTGCACCAACCTCTGTTTCTGTGACTGTACGAACTGGTGACGAAATCATAAAAACAATTCTTCCTTCTGATATTTCTGCTTCTGTAAGTCTTGATACTCTTACAGAAAAGGGTACATACAAACTCCCTGTAAAAATCACTTTGTCAGAAGATCTTATGGCTTATGATCCTTTTGAAGTAAAACTTAAGGATGAAACTGTCACAATTGACGTTGATCGCAAATCAATTAAATATGTTCCGATTATGCCTTCTGTTGTCGGAGAGGTTGCTCACGGATACGAAATTGAATCAATTTCAATGAGTCCTTCTACAGTTGAAATTTTCGGCCCTGAATCTGTTGTAAATGCTACCGAACAGATTTTTACAACAAGACTGAATGTTAATAATGCTGAAACTAATTTCTCAACAGAGACTTCATATCAGCAGTTGAACAAACTTCTTACTGTTCTTGATGAAGGTCCTTTTAAGGCTGAAGTTACAATCAGACCTGTTACAATGGAACGCATTTTTGATGCTGTGCCTGTTGAGATTTTGAATCTTTCTGAAAATCTTGAAATAAAAGATGAGCTTCCAATGATTACCTTAAAGCTCTCGGGCACAATGCCTGTTCTTGAAAACTATATAATTTCAAAACACGCTGTTCAGCTCAACCTGCGTGAAATAACTGAACCTGGAACTTACGAGATTCCTTTAAGATATTCTGTTCCTGCAAATCTTACTCTTGTAGAAAAGTCTGATGAAACTCTCACTATAACACTTGTTCATAGAACTGATTCTGATACAAATGCGGGTGGGGAAGCAGACCAGACTTTGACTTCTGGAGCTGAGTAATGATTGCTGGAATTGGAACTGACATTGCAGAAGTAAAGCGCTTTGAAAAATGGGTTGATAATCCCGAAATGATTGAGCGCTTCTTCAATGAAAAAGAATATTCTTCTGCAGGTTCAAAGGCTGCAAAGTGCCAGCATTATGCGGTTCGTTTTGCCGCAAAGGAAGCTTTTTCAAAAGCTCTCGGAACTGGAATTACCGGTTTTGGATTAAAGGAAGTTTATATAACTAACGATAGTGAAGGTAAGCCTTTGCTGAATATAGAAGGTTCTGCTCTTTCGATAATGAAAGAAAGACTTGGAGACTGCAATGCTTTTGTAACTTTAAGTCATGAAAAAGAATATGCAGTTGCCTTTGTAATATTGGAAAAAAAATAGGGGGATACTATGGCTACTTCAAAAAAAGCTGGACCAGAAAAGAAGGTTGGAATTTCATACTGGTCAAAAGATAAGGTTGCCTGTCCTGTCTGCAAAAAAGCCTTTGAGCGTGAAGTTATGCGAAGCGGTAATGGACGTATGATTGCCGGTGGCCTTACAGAAGAGCTTCATCGTATTTACGAACCATCTGCTAAATTTGGTAGAATCTATCCTCTTATTTATGAAATTGGTGTTTGTCCTAATTGTCATACCGCAATGTTCTGGAACGACTTTACAGAAAAGATGGATCCAGAAGATGCAGATAAGCTTTTTGAAAGATCAGAAAAGCGTCATAAAGCCTGCGAAGAGATTTTCCCTTATTACAACTTAAAGCATGAACGTACTCTTTATGATGGAACTGCAATGTATTATCTTGCCCTCATGACTTATGATGATATGGGTGCTTATACCTTGCCGACAATGAAAAAGGCTATTATCACCTTAAGACTTGCCTGGCTTACAACAGAAATAAATCAGCATTGTGCCGCTCACAATTTTGATATTATTGCGCAGATGTTCTACAGAAAAGCTTTGTTCTTTTATCAGCAGGCAGTTATCAACGAAACTGAACGTATTGAAAAAAGCTCAACCTTAAATAATATGGGCCCTGATATCGACAAGAACTATGGCTGGGACGGTGTAATTTATCTTTGCGGTTTGCTTGAATATAAATACGGCCAGCAGGAAGATATTCAGCTGCGTCTTAAAAAACTGAGCGAATCAAAAACCGCCATTGCCCGAATCTTCGGTCTTGGTAAATCATCAAAGAGTAAGCCGGGCCCTCTGCTTGAGCATGCCCGAAATCTATATGACAATCTGTCAAAACTTGTTAATGATGATGAGTTCTAAAAAAGAGACCCCGAAACAAGTTCGGGGTGACAGTCTTGTCATGCTGAACTTGTTTCAGCATCTAAATGCAGGTCAGTTTTATGCGTAATATACTTCTAACAATCTCCTACGACGGTACAGACTTCTGCGGCTGGCAGCGCCAGGATGACGCTGTAACTGGCGGCGAAGCCGAACGCACCGTTCAGGGCGAAATTGAAAAAGCTCTCGAAAAAATCCATAAACAGCCTACAGCACTTTACGGCTCGGGGCGTACTGACAGTGGCGTTCATGCTTTGGGCCAGGCGGCCAATTTTTATTCTCCTGTAGACTCTATGCCGGCGGAAAACTATGTGAGAGCTCTGAACGCATTCCTGCCTTCGGACGTACGAATTATGGCTGCCCGCGAAGTTCCTGAAGATTTCAGTGCGCGAAAGTCTGCGACCAGCCGCGTATATCGATATTTTATTGCGGCGGGTGATGCGACGTCGGCAGATAATATGCGTTTCTCGTGGCTCGTAAAAAATTACACTCCGAATCTTGAGCGCCTTAATAAATACTGCGAATGCCTTCGCGGAGAATTAGACTGTTCTTCCTTTGCTGCAAGCGGTGATGATTCAGTTTCAAATAACCGCTATATTGATGAAGCAAAATTCTTTTTTCAGAAAGACCGCTTTGGCCAAGAGCTTTTAGTTTTTCAGATTGAAGCCAATGCCTTTTTGTGGAAGATGGTAAGAACACTCACGGGTACTCTTGTAAATCTGGATAAAACCGGTGCACCGGAAGACGCGATGAAAAAAATTCTCGAAGCTCGCGACCGCAAAGTCGCCGGAGTTACAGCTCCACCGACCGGCCTGTTTCTGTACGAAATTAAGTTTGATGGAATCCGTCGGCATGTATAATTGCCGTCATTGCGAGCGGAGCGAAGCAATCCAGTTACAGGATTGCCACGTCGCTGCGCTCCTCGCAATGACGATATCTTATAACAAACTCACCGGATCTACATCATATTCAATATACACATTCTGATTATGCGTATAATCAAAAAGCAGTTTGCGTGCCGCAGTCTGAAGCGGAATAATCGAACTGCCTTTCAAAAGAATCTGATATCTCCAGCTTGAATTGATTTTCTCAATAGGACATTCTGCCGGCCCGATTATTTCCATGCCGCGCGGAGCACCTTCTTCAAGAATCTTTACTGCATCTGCTGCAGTCTGTGCGGCAAGTGCTTTATTAAAACTTCTGAATACAAGTCTGAGTAGGCGGCTGAAAGGCGGGAAGTCCAGCATTTCGCGTTCTGCAAGTTCCGAGCCGTAAAAATCTTCTATGCGGTTCTGGCAGGCATAAAGTACAGGACCTTTTCCGGGACTATATGTCTGAACAATTACTTTTCCATCCGGGAAGTAACGGCCGGCTCGTCCTGCAACCTGAGTAATCAGCGAGAAGGTTCGCTCTCCGGCACGAAAGTCTGGCATGTGAAGTCCTGCGTCTGCAAGAATAACTCCAACCAGCTGCAGTTTTGGAAAGTTGAGTCCCTTTGCTACCATCTGGGTTCCAAGCAGAATATCGTATTTACCCTGTCGGAAATCTTCAAGAGAAGTGAGAAGTTCATCCTTGTTTTTCAAAACGTCTATGTCCAGTCTAAGAACTCTGGCGTTCGGGAACTTTGCCCGGGTTTCTGCTTCAATATATTCTGTTCCAAAACCTGAGCTTCCAATATCCAGCGAGCCACACTGAGGGCAGCTCTCCGGAGGATATGTAGACCAGCCGCAGTAATGACAGCGCAGTCTGTTTTCAACTTTATGATAGGTGAGTGGAACAGAACAGTTTTTACACTTCAATTCGTATCCGCATTGATTACAGCGGAAAAAGTGAGTAAAGCCGCGGCGGTTTAAAAACAAAATTGTCTGATGATTCTGTGCGAGTGTTTTATTTATTTCATCTTCGAGCGGTTTTGAAATACATCCGTCGTTCGGGAAATATGTGAGATCAACACAGGAAATATGAGGCATCTCACCACCGGCCAGGCGTTTTGTAAGACTATGCCGAACAATTGAACCGCTTTGCATTCCATACCAGGCTTCTACACTCGGAGTTGCGCTTCCCATAAGCAGCGGAATCTTTAAGCTGGTACAACGGTGCATTGCTACCTGACGTGCATGGTATCGTGGATTATTTCCAGATTTATATGAGCCGTCATGCTCTTCATCAATAATGATTAAGCCAAGATCCGGAACCGGAGCAAAAACCGCAGAACGGGCGCCTACAACAACCCGCGCTTCCTTGTGCATAATTCGGTTCCATTCAGAAAGTCTTTGTGATGGAGTAAGCCCCGAATGAAGAACTGCTGCAGTGTTTCCAAATCGGTCTGCCACTGCCTTTACAACCTGTCCGGTAAGTCCAATCTCCGGAACAAGGTAAATAACCCCTTTACCCATCTCCAGAATCTTTTCTGCCAGTGAAAGAAAAACTTCAGTTTTTCCAGAGCCCGTCGGCCCATAGAGGTAGTGGAATAGGGAATTGTTCGAATGGATTGCCACGCCTTCGGCTCGCAATGACGAAGCATCAGCGTTAATCCCGTCATTGCGAGGAGCGGAGCGACGTGGCAATCCACTGGCACTTAAAATTTCTTCAACCGCCTTTTTCTGTTCAGTGGACAATTCATTGCGTTTCTTCTCACCAACTTCCTCTTCAAAACCAAATCCGCCTGCACTGGTCTCTCTTCTGCCACTTGGAATCATAGAAAAGACTGCTTCGCCAAGTGTACAAAGATAATAACGTGAAACCCACTTAGCCATTTCAATCAGCTCTTTTCCAAACAGAGCTTCTTTATCTATGACTCTTTTAATCGGGCGGATTTTATCTGGTCCTACAGGGCAGTTTTCCGGAAGAGTATCTGATATATTTATGATAAATCCCTGAGTTTTTTTATTTCCGAACATTATTTCTGCTCGTTTTCCAATTGCTGGAACAAGCTCAGGTTTCTCTTTTTCTGGAGGAATATAGGAATAGGTAAAGCCCTGATTAACAGGCAGATTCAGTATGATTTCAAGATACTGCATTAACTACCTGCCGTTAGTTTGAGTTTAACTGATCAAGATACTTTTTGAATTTCTTGAGGTCTTCCCAGGCCGGACGTTTAAGTTCTTCATTACGCAAAAGTGCGCTTGGGTGATAAGTTGGCATAACAGGAATGCCGTTATATTCAAAGAACTCACCATGTCTCTGATTAATTGAAATACTCTGTCCTGTGATTTTTTCACTTGCAATCTTTCCCATACACAGAATCATCTTTGGTTTAAGAATGTGAATCTGAGTTTCAAGGAAACTGAAGCAGGCTGCCTGTTCATCTGGAAGAGGATTACGGTTCTCAGGTGGACGGCATTTTACAATGTTTGCAATATAGCAGTTTGTTTTACGATCGAGTCCGATAGCAGCAAGCATGCGGTCAAGCAAAACACCAGCCTTGCCAACAAAAGGAAGTCCCTGCATATCCTCGTCGTATCCCGGTCCTTCGCCAATAACAAGAACCTGAGGATTCATTACTCCCATACCAGGAACAACATTATTACGGGTACGGGCCAGTCCGCATCGTGTACAGCGCAGAATCTTAGCATTGAGTTCCTCGATAGTAAGTCCTAAGTTTTCGGTAGATACGGTGGTTGCGGTCCCTGAGCCTGTCGAAGGGGTCGAAACCACCGTATGATTTGTCTCTGTATCATCCCCAAACACCGGTTCCCCTGCAAATTTTTCCCGGATAAATCCGCATTCATAAGCATCTGCAGTTTTGAGAAGTGTATAGATTGTATGTTTATCTTTGGCGTTCATAAATATCCTTATACAAGCCTACAATCGAAAATCCGTTAAAAAACGAGCCGTCAGGGTCGTTTTAGGATTATCGAAAGAATGGCTCAGAGGCAAGCTAGGCTTGCCTCTTACTCGGTCTTTTTTACAGGTTCTCCGCACGCGGTCAGTTTAATAATTTCTCTTTCATTATAAGACTTATCAATCAGCTCATCAACTTCGAGCGAATTATAAATCTCTTCTGCCTGTTCTGCAGTTCCTCTCAAAACAGGGTGTCTTGGGCTGAACAATACACAGCAGTCTTCATAAGGGAGAATAGAAGTTTCATAAGTATCAATAAAATACGAATCCTTAATGATTTCTTCTTTATCCATACCGCAAAGAGGGCGGAGTAACGGCAGTTCAGCAAAGTGCTCGGTTACTGTCATATTTTCAATTGTCTGGCTTGCAACCTGACCAACACTTTCACCGGTGATAATACATTTTGCATTACAGCGGTGAGCAAGACGGTTTGCAAGCTTCATCATGCACACGCGGAGCATAAGTGTAGACCATGCTTCCGGTGCTTTTTCTTTAATCTTCATCTGAACATCTGTAAATGGAATAACGTTCAGATAAGTTGTGATTCCGTAATAAGCGAGCCTCTGTGCAAGGGTAACAACCTTCTGTTTTGCTTCTTCAGATGTGTAAGGGTATGAATGGAAATAACAGCATTCAATCTTCATACCACGGCGAAGCATACGATAACCGGCAACAGGAGAATCAAGCCCACCGCTCAAAAGTAAAAGTCCTTTACCGCTGCAGCCAACAGGAAGTCCGCGGCAGCCAGTGTTTGAATCTGTATAAACAAAGCAGCGTTCACGAACTTCAACATAAATAATTGTATCAGGATGATGAACATCAACCTTCATAATTGCTTCAACGTCACCTGCAGCTTCACAGCAGATTTCGTATGAGTTCATTGGAAAGCTCTTGTCTGCACGGCGAGCATCAATCTTAAATGTCTTACAGCCGCGTTCGGCTTCCTTCTTTGCAATTTCAAAAACGGCACGGCTGATATCTTCAATTGTCTTTTCGCAAACTTCTGCCTTTGCCCAACCTGTAATTCCAATAAGATGATTAAGTGTAAACTCTACCTTTTCTGCAGCATCTTCTTCGCAATCAATATAAAGACGGCCGGCACGAAGCGCGATTTTTGCTCCTGTGCCTTCCAAGTATTTTGCTGCGTTGTGTTTTAAAAGATTTTCAAATTCCTGAATGTTAGACCCTTTAAGAGTCAATTCCCCAATTTTCGCCAGATAAGTCATAGAAATATTATAAACAGAATTCAGTAAAAATTAAAGTAGCGTAAACATATTATTAAAAGCTCCCGTAGAAAACATCCTGAAAAACCAAGTTGCCTCGGCGCTCCCTTCGGTCGCTCTGTATTTTCTGCGAGGACAGATTTTCAGTATCGGCAACAAATGTTTTTCAGGCGTGTTTTCTACTCCGCTTTTAATAAAATACACCGATAATTAATACGTGAAGAAGTCTTTAATATTTCTATATCTTATCTTGCTCTCAACAATGGTTTTCACAGAAACTCTCCCGTCAAAACTCTTGGGAATCTGGGAATCTAAAGATCGATATGTATTTTTTGAACAGAATGATGAAAACGAACCTCAAATTGTTGTTGTGCTTAAAGAATATTACGGCTGGTATCTGGACCGTGTTGCGGAGCCTGCATCTTATAATGAAAAAGAACCTCGCACTCGTAACATTCCAACTCCTCGTAACGCAGAGCATATTTATATCCAGAACATAGATACAAAAGAAACAGCCAGCTCGCTCTATGGTTCTCTGGATTTAAAATATTCCAACTGGCAGAAAAATCAGATTCCTTTCTTCTTGCTGGATGATTCAATTTATCTTAAATATTTTGTTTTAGACGAAAGAGAAACAGATGAAACAACCGGAAGTCTTGAAACTTCAGAAAATCAAAATGTTTCCTACAAGTTCTACCGCGGCATTGCTCCATCAAAAGGCTTTATGATTAGTCCTCAGAATCTTCCAAAGAATATAACCGGCTACATTATCGATGGTGAAAAACTTTACGACGTCCGCTACTGGCAGACCGACATGGATTATTCAACTGATTACATTACATTCCAATATAAGGATGATTCTTATACAATTCCAAAACATCTTAGAAGCTGCGAAACAAATTACAGCTGTGTTTCCGGCCGCAGTAAGAAAGTTCGTAATACAGTAAAGCCTTTCGGATACAAAGAAGAAGATTATCTTTTTAATGATAATCAAAAAGTATTTACTAAAAATGAAGAACCGTATTTAAAGCGCCTTGCCGACCGTTCAACTTTTGAAGACCTCATGACTCTTGTTAAAGCCGCAAATGCCCGACGTAAGCCGGATCCTCCAGCTCTGTTCCCGGAAAGCAACCTCGACTGGCACTGGGATTTAATTGACCTTCTTGAAAAGAATAATGAAATTATTCAGCAGGTGAGGGCAAGACAAAAAGCATTTGGACCGAGAGGACGTGATATAGGCAAATAAATGTAGTTTCGTACTTCGACAGGCTCAGTAACCGGGCCTTACGGTGCACTCAACCACCAGCTGTCTACTGTTGTTCGTAAACGCCTTTCAGATAAATATAATTATAGAGAATATCGTCAAACTGGTCATACTTAAAAATTGTATGAAGCTTTGTAACATTATACTGCTTGATATTTGCTGTATGAGGATAAGGCCACCAGAAAAGACGTTTTGAAAAATGTCGTACTACAGTTGATTTTGGATGTAGGAATTTCTGATCGTTGAACTTCTGCGCAATAACCTTCTTTTTTGTTGTACTATGCCACAGCGCATCCTGGTCTGCAAAAAGCCATTTTTTTGTTTTAATCTGATTGCGGGCTTTTTCAAAAAGTCCTGTCTGGCGGCATTTTGTAAGATTAATCAAAAGAACCCCTGCATTAATATAATCTGGACGGATCAGATATTTACCATAATGGTCCGGGGATGCTGCATATTCATAATCAGTTATATCAATATCATAAAGAAGTGTAATGTCGCGGTTGAACATAACATCAACATCAAGATACAAAAACTTTTCCGGCATTCCAGGAATCAAATCTGCAAAAAGTCTGATTAATGTATATGGCGAACAATAGCACTGCTCATTAGGACTGTTTGCAAATTCCTTGTTATAAATTTCAGTAACATCGATTTTTCTTACTTCATTTTCTGCATTATAAGATTTTGCAACCTTATCAAGAAAAGAAATCATATTGTCATCAATGCAGGTATAATCAGGATTCAGATGGGAAACATCCATTGTAAGAATTGAGATTGAAAAGGGCTCTTTAGTTTCTGTGCGTTTATAAATTGAAAGCATACAGGTAAGTACACCGTCAAAAACTTTTGAGTTTCCGCAGAACAAAATATTTCTCATTTAATCCTCTTGTTTATCTTCCTGTTTGATATATTTAATTAATTCAATATTATTCATTTTACTTCTTTCACACATTTTTTCATAAACCTGATTTCGAAGCTTCTGCTGTCTTGATTTCTTATCTAAAGTTTCATCTGCAAAAAAAGGTCCATCGACATAAGTTACAATTTTGGGATTTTTAGAAAATCTTCTTTTCTGATAGGTATTTGTAAAACAGAAAGTTGCACAGCCATTTTGAACAGGGTAACGGAAAGAAGAATCTGGAAAAGGTCTTATCTTAGTATAAAAAGGCCAGATATGTGCTTCGGGATAAATCATAATTGAACATTCCTGATTAATGCGGAGCTTTAAGGTGTTCAAAAAGTTTTTTGTCGCAGCCATATTATCCGGCAAAGGAAGGGCTCCAAGGTACGGCGTGATTTTTCCAAGAACGGGCATAGAAACATTATTAGGATTTACAACAACATAAGTTGAATGCGGAAAACTGACAAAAGTTGGTATAAGCGCATCTGCAATATTATTTGTGTGATTTGCAAAAACAAAAATAGGTTTCTTTTTGAAATCTTTAAGAACCTGTCTATTTATTATTTTATGATTGTATTTGATTTTCAGAAAGGCAAGTGCAACAGGCAGTGCAATAATTCTGTACCAGAAAAATCTCATTGATCTGAAGAAAAAGGAATTATCACCGTACCAGTAGGATTCGTCGATTTTTCTTGGTTGAATGGAGTCGCCTGCAAATTCATCATTAAGTTCGTCTTTGTAATAAATGATGCGTTGATTTTTCATCAGCAGCTTTCTCCATAGCTTTGCATAAAATCTATATTCGTGTATAACTCTAATAATAACAATTTTGTTATTTTCAGACAAGCAACAGGAAAAATTAATATGTTCAAAAAATTAAAGACTCTTTCATTGATTACATTAATTACTCTTAATTTTCATTCAGTTTTTGCGCAGAATGTTCAGATAATTTATAAGGTTTTAGATGCAAGGCTTTCTACGAGACTTTGTAAAACAAGTGGAGATGCCATTGAAAGAATGGATGAGGTAAAAGCTGATTTTGAAAAACAGGGCTTACTTACCAGTGCAAATACAGAAGAAAATCTCATCATTGAAAATATGATAAATCTTGAGCGCTATAATTATATGTATGAAAAGGATATGAAGTCTGCAGAGCTAAAACCTTTTATTCTTTCACAGTATGATAAAATCAATGCGTATAAAGATGCCCATCCGGAAAATAATTTTTCTCCCTGGTTTATTCTTTCTTCCGGAGATGTAATAAATTCTTCAATGCAGTTTATTCCTCAGGCAACTGCAATTAAACAGGGGCTTCGTGAAAAAGATGAATATGACACTGTTGTAAATGAAAATCCGCAGATGTCTTTTGCACTGATTAATTCTGCTTTGTGGTATTACTTTGCTCCGGCCATTGGTGGAGGAAGTAAATCCGTTGCAAAAAATCAGTTTTCAAAAGCTGTAGAATATGCGCAGTGTGATTATGAGCGTTTTTATTCGAGAGTTTATCTTTCACAGATTTATTATGATGAAAATAAAAAAGAAGAGTGTAAAACTCTTCTTGATGAATGCGATAAAATCCTTGAAGGAAATATATATATTCCCTTTATCCGTATGCTGAATGACCAGGGCTATTCCCTGCTTTATTATACAACTAACCGCGAGAAAATTGATAAAAAGTTGGGACGTTAATTACTGCTCATTTTTGCGGGCTTGTTTTTTTTCAAGTATTACCAGCAGTCTCTTTAATCTTGGAATATTGTAGCGAAGAATCATAGTAGGTAAAATACTCAGGATTGCATTTGCAATTGCTGCCGGGAGAATAAAACGTATTGCAATATCACGAGGGAAAAATAAAAGAAGAACAAATGCCAGAGCCATATTCCACATATGAACCTGAACTCCGTAATTACATTCCATGATAAAGCGTTCAACATATGCCGGATCATTAGGATCTGCTACTGTTTTTTTACTGAAGCTTGTAAACATTCCAAGTTCAAGAACATGATCCTTCCAGTATTTAATTCCAAGCAGTTCATAAAACTTACATTCAGCCTTACTTACATGATGGAACTTTACATCTTTAGTAAACCATTTGTTTGGAAGAGCATGGCGGATAAGTGTTGCAGAAATTCCGTCCCACGCAACAATAAGAAAAGGAAGCATTACATCAAGAAGAATGATTTTTAAAAGAGACATGTCCGCTGGAAACCAGAAATAATTTCCAAGGAAAACAAGAATCATAGCAATTCCGATAGTCAGAATATAAAGTAACATAATGCCTCCCTAACTTATTTTATTTGATTTTGTCAGGATCACATGAATAGGTGAGTGGAATACCGTATACTTTTTCGTACACTTCCTTCCATGCTGCATAGTTTTTATCCTTAAGCATTTCCATGTTTTCTTTTGTAGACTTTTCTGGATCAGGATAAATTGCAGGAAGGAAATGAAGAGTGTATTCCTGAATTGGGAATCCGTCTCCGCCAATTTTGTCTGAATCATTCATTGTGATGAAAATTGGAAGAACCGGAACCTTGCTTTCAACAGCAAATTTAAAAGCACCCACAGTTAATGGACGAGGTTTTCTGTAATTCCACCACATTCCCTGTTCTGCATAAACCAGAACTTTTTCTCCACGCTCAAGAAGAACCTTCATTGCTACCATGAAATTTTTCATTGTAGAAAAGTTTGCGCTGAGCGGAAGTGTGTTACAGTGACGGAAGAAAAAGCCGTAAAGGCCAGGGAAGTTTGTGTAGTTTCCTTCACGGATTACCTTCCACAAAACCTTTCCGTTTCCTCTGTACATATATGGAAAAAGTGCATAATGAATTGCAAAATTATCAAAAGGATTAAAATGATTGCAGGTAAGAATTGCACCAGAGTCTTTAATAGCCTCATAGTTCTCAATACCTTCAATGCCTTTAATAACCATCTGGCCGTTTTTTACCAGATTATTGATAAAGCGCTTAGCCCCGATGTTTACAAAGAAAGTTGCAATCTTGTTTGAAAGCTTCTTGTTAAGATAGTCGACCTTATCTGGAGTAAGGGGAATTGTAGGAGGATCTTCTTCTACATCCTTTGTGAACCAGCCGTTTTTTTCATATTCTTCAATTCGTGCTAAAACTTCGAGTCTGCCTTTATCTTTTTCAATCATTTTTTCCGCCTGAAAATACTAGCATTAATAATAATTCTGAATCTGATGATTATAGCGATTCTCTGGAATAAACTCTGCCAGAAACCTTTTTTACCATCGGTTCTGTAATAGTTGTTAGGATCATCAGCATCTTCCTGAGCCATCTTTGAAAGGTTTTCCATAAGAAGTTCGTCTTTCTTTCTATCTTCATCTGTACGGGAATCTCTCATTGTAACAAGACGTCCGTAGAAGTCTGTCATCTTAGCATATTTCCAGAAGTTCTCTTCATAAAGAACATCCTTGTATTTCCAAGGTCTCCAGTTTATCTTCCAGTGAATGATTCTGAGGTCTTTATCATCAAAATCATCATTCTTATATGAAGTTTTATTCCAGCCAAGATTAAGCTTCTTTACATTTCCCTTACAAAGAACGTTCAGATAGTCTTCATCCTGAACAACGCGGAAAGTATAGCGGTTCAAAAGGTCAACAAAGCGTTCTGCAATGAGCTTGTTTCTCCAGCGGCGGCAGTTGATAAGAAGAATTCCGGCATTGAAATATTCTTTACGGTTAATTCCGTCTGCCTGTTCAACATAGTTACCGAATACTTCAAAAGTCTGCATAACCTCTTCCTGAGCGGCAGCAACATAGTATCCGTGAATCTGTGTATTATAAAGCTCGCTTACATCTCCAAGAACTGTAATATCACAGTCGAGGTATAAAACCTTATCATACTGAGGGAAAAGATTTGGAATAAAAATACGGTAGTAAGTTTCCTTTGAATAATAATCACGAAGATGGAACATGTCCTGAACTTTATCAAGTTCTTTTGAAAGCTGAACAAATTCAATTGAACAGTTTTCTATTTCGTGTTTTTTAATACTGTTGATATTTTCATCAGAAAGATGTGAAGTTAGTACGTAAATCTTATAAAAGTTTTCTTTTGATGCATTATCAAGTAAGGATGCAAGTGCAACTGTCAAAAATGGAACATAGTTGTCATCGGTTGCAAAGCAGATTGGTATTTTCTGTTTGTAAGTCTTTTTGCTCATAACTATATAATATTATTTGATAAAAGGTGATTAGTCAATCTTATTGTAGGTCATCCCGAACTTGTTTCGGGATCTGGTAATGAGATGCTGAAACAAGTTCAGCATGACGGATTAAGTCCTGCAATGACAATTATTAATATATAGAACAAAATCAATTTTTATGCTAAAATATGAAGATTATAAATAATATCATAATATATAAGGACACATTCATGAGTTTCAAACCGGTTGATCCAAAAGTTGATTTTCCTAAACAGGAAGAATCAGTATTAAAATTCTGGCAGGACAATGATATCTTCAAAAAGTCAGTAAGCCAGAGAGAAGGGGCAGAGGACTTTGTTTTCTATGACGGTCCTCCGTTTGCTACAGGACTCCCACACTTCGGACATTTCATTCCATCAACCATTAAAGATATTATTCCACGCTATCAGACAATGAAGGGAAAACGCGTTGAGCGCCGCTTCGGCTGGGACTGCCACGGTCTTCCTGTTGAAAACCTGATTGAAAAAGAACTCGGCCTCAATTCTAAGCACGAAATTGAAAACTACGGAATCGATAAGTTCAACGAAGCTTGTCAGGCATCGGTTCTTAAATATACATCAGAATGGCGCAAGACAATTACCCGTATGGGACGCTGGGTTGATTTTGACAACGACTACAAAACAATGAACCCAGAGTTCATGGAATCTATCTGGTGGGTTGCAAAATCTCTCTGGGATAAAGGTCTTATCTACGAAGGAAAATATATTCTTCCTTACTGTCCACGCTGTTCAACTGTTCTTTCTACACACGAACTTGCTCAGGGCTATAAAGATGTTCAGGACCAGACTGTAACTGTACGCTTTAAGGTTACTAAGGCACCTGCTGGTGTAAATGATCCTGATATGGCAAATGGAAAGACATACTTCCTCGCATGGACAACAACTCCATGGACATTGCCTTCAAACCTCGGTCTTTGTATGGGACCAGAAATTGACTATGTAAAGATTTTGGATAAAGAAAGCGGAGACTACTACATCTTTGCTGAAGCCCGTTTGAGCGCTTACTATAAAGACGAAGCTGGTTATGAGATAATCTACCGCCATAAGGGTAAGGAATTCATTGATGCTGAATATGAACCATTGTTCCCTTACTTTGCTGAACTCAAAGATCCTGCAAAGTGTGCAGAAATTTCTGAACAGAAATGCGAAAAGGGTGCTTTCCGTATGTTCAATGCAGACTACGTTTCTACAGAAGACGGTACTGGTATTGTTCATATTGCTCCAGCATTCGGTGAAGAAGATAACAAGGTATTCCGTGGTTCTGGTGTTCCAAACGTAGAACCAATCGATGCTGAATGTAAGTTCACAAAAGAAGTTCCAGACTATCAGGGACTCTTTGTAAAAGATGCAGATAAAGAAATCATGAAACGCCTTAAGGACGAAGGAAAACTCGTTAAGAGAGATTCTATCGTTCACTCATATCCACACTGCTGGAGATGTGGTTCTCCATTGATTTATCGTGGTATTGGTTCATGGTTTGTAAAAGTAGCTGATTATCATGATGTACTTCTCCGCGCTAACAGCAAAATCAACTGGCAGCCTGCACACATTAAGGAAGGCCGCTTTGGTAAGTGGCTTGCCGGCGCACGCGACTGGGCTGTAAGCCGTAACCGCTACTGGGGTAACCCTATTCCTATCTGGCGCTGTGATGACCCTGACTGTAAGCACACTCTCTGTGTAGGAAGCCGCCAGGAGCTTAAGGACCTTAGCGGAACTTATCCAGATGACCTTCACAAGCAGTTTGTTGATAAAATCACTTTCAAGTGTCCAAAGTGCGGAAAAGGTACAATGAAGCGTATTCCAGAAGTATTTGACTGCTGGTTTGAATCAGGCTCTATGCCTTACGCTCAGGTACATTATCCATTTGAAAATAAAGAGAAGTTTGAAAAGAACTTCCCTGCAAACTTCATCTCAGAAGGTCTCGACCAGACCCGCGGATGGTTCTATACACTTACAGTTCTTGCTGCTCAGCTTTTCGATAAGCCTGCATTCGAAAACTGTATCGTAAACGGTATTGTTCTTGCAGAAGACGGACGCAAGATGTCTAAGTCTTTGCGCAACTATACAGACCCTGTAGAAGCAATCAACAAGTTTGGTGCAGATGCAATCCGTCTTTTCCTCATGCACTCAGCAGTTGTTAAGGCAGATGAAATCCGCTACTCAGACGCAGGTGTTCGCGACGTACTTAAATCAATCATCATTCCTTGGTGGAACTCTTACTCATTCTTTGTAACTTATGCAAATATTGATAATGTTGCTCCAACAGGTCATATGTTTGATTCAAAGCTTCCATCAAATCCTCTTGATGCATGGCTTCTTTCTATAACACAGAAACTCATTGTAGATGTAAGTTCTGCACTCGATGCTTACGATCTTTCTGGATCTATCGACCCAATCATAAACTTCATCGACGAGCTTAATAACTGGTATATCCGCCGCAGCCGCCGCCGCTTCTGGAAATCAGAAAACGACAACGACAAGGCAGAAGCATACGAATCACTTTATATTGCTCTTAAGACTCTTACACAGGTTGCTGCTCCATTTGTTCCATTTATTACTGAAGAAATGTTCCAGAACCTTAAGACTTCAGAAGACAAGGAATCAGTTCACCTCTGTGATTATCCAACTCCTAACAAGGCATGGATTAACGAAGAACTTGAGTTCAAGATGGCAACTGTACAGAAGGCCGTTTCTATGGGACACAGCCTCCGCAATCAGTTCAACCTCAAGAACCGTCAGCCACTTGCAAGCGTTGCTCTTGTAACACGCAACCCAAGCGAAAAGACTGTACTTTCAGAAATGCAGGATACAATCGCAGAAGAGCTTAATGTTAAGAAAGTTGAATTCCACGACCGTGAAGACGAACTTGTTGAGTACAAGGCTAAGGCAAACTTCAAGGTTCTTGGTAAGGAACTCGGACCTCTTATGAAGCAGGCTGCCGGAATCATCCAGACTCTTTCTAACGAACAGATTCAGTCAATTCTTGAAGGAACTAAGCTTTCTATTGATGTTGCCGGAACTACAGTTGAACTCAACGAAGAAAAGGTAATTGTAGAACGCTTTGAAAAAGATGACCTTAAGGTTTTGAATGACGGAACTCTTACAGTTGGTCTTGATTCTAAGATTACAGACGAACTTAAGAAAGAAGGTTATGTACGTGACCTTATCCGCGGTATTCAGAACCAGCGTAAGGAAAACGGTTACAATGTAACTGATAGAATTACTCTTGAGCTTGGCGGAGACGCTGATCTCGAAGCTGCTTATAAGATGTTTGCAGACTTTATTTCCGGAGAAACTCTTGCAGAAAAAACAAGCTGGAACTCAAGTCTTTCAGACGCTTATGAAGTAGAAGCTGATGATAAGAAGTGGAGTTTCAAGATTGAAAAAGCTTAATTGGCGTAAATGTCATGCTGGACTCGTTTCAGCATCTTTAATCTTTTTCCTCCTGTTTGCAGGCTGTAAATCTGCACCTGCAGGCAGACCTGTTGATGCTCTGGAATTAATTGATGACCAGAGTTCATTCTACATCGCAGTACCAAAAGCTGCTGATAATGTTCTTATTGAACGAATTATCACCGGTTTTTATGAAGGTGCTTCAGAAGCTGATGCTAAAATGATTGCAGACCGTGTAAATAAAGTTTACTGCGGTCTCAATCGTTCAAAGCATGGAACAGAAGTGCAGGCTTCTGTAGACGGAAATATTCCGGCAAAACTTCTTCCAAAAGTTCTTAATGAAAAGAAGGGCTGGATTATTTCTGATTATACTCCTGCTTCAAGTGTAAACAGATACAAGGTTTATACCGGACCTGTTGAAATGTCTTTCCCATCATCAAATCTGGCATGTATAGGTCGTAATCTTGAAGGAATGATTGATAAGTATGATTCACTTTCAATTCTTCCATCAGACGACACAACAGAATTATATTCAGATTTAGATCCAGAACTGACATCTTATCTTAAGGGCGCTGAAAACGAAATCCGTTTTTTTGCTAATAAGCCTCAGTCATTTCTTACAATTCTTACAGGGGCTCAGCTTGACCTTAAGTTAATTGATGTAAAGGGAAGTTTCACAACTGATCTAAAACATCCTAATCAGTATTTTCTTGATTTAGACTTCCGCTTTAAGAACGGAACCTTCCTCAAGGCCGGAAGAACTCTTTTGATTCTTGCATTCGGTCTTACAAACTCACAGGAAGAAATTATCGGAGACAGTGAACTTTTAATTAATGATATCAGAATAGATAAACAACAGTTGTATAAACTGTTATCATTATAAAAATAACAGTGGTTGAGCCTGTCGAAACCACATATAAACTAAAAGCAGGTGGTTTCGACAAGCTCAACCACCGCAGAGGAAATAAACAATATGGCAGAAGACAATAAGATTATTCTTAAAGCAGAGGATTTGGACGGCTATCTTACTTCAGAAGATATGGCTGATTTGAAAAATCTTGAAGTTATGTTCAAGGAAACAATGAAATCCTTTGAGCCAAAAGATGAAGCAAAAATCATCGAAGGTTATGATAAGCTTGGTCACGAAATGCAGAATATCTGTGCTAAGCATCCTAATATTAAAGTTTACTCTTTTGTAACAGAAGAGGGTGCTCACGCTGAATGTTCACGTGTAATTTCTAAGCTCCGCGACGAGCGTACAGACCATCAGGAATTTATGTATTACAGCCAGCGCGCTTATGAAATGCTTTTCCGCATGGCTTATACAGATCAGCACTCAGATAAGAAGGGACACATCGTTGTTAAGACTCCTGTAACATTCCCTGTACAGAATTACGCTGTTCATAAGATTCCGGACATCGATCACAAAATTGAAAACACTGTAATGTGTGTAATGCTCCGCGGTGCTCTTCTTCCAAGTATGATTATGTCTAAGGAAATCCAGGAATACTCAAGCCACGGATACAAAACTCCATTTGCGCTTTTCAAGATCAGCCGTAACGATACAAAGAACGAAGCTGATATGGAATATATCATGGACCTCAACAAATCATTCTTCAACCTTGATCAGCTCGACGGTAAAGATTTGATTTTTGCTGACCCGATGAACGCTACTGGTGGTTCTCTTGTTACTGTTGTTAAGTATCTTCAGAGCCAGGGCGTACGTCCAAAATCAATTGCTTTCTTCAATACAATTTCTACACTCAAAGGTTCAATCCGTGTAACTCGTGCTCTTGAAAACTGTACCTGCTACACACTCTGGATGGATCCAGTAATGAACGAAAAAGCTTATATTATGCCAGGACTTGGTGATGCAGGTGACCGTCTTAATGGTTGTGATACTAAAGACGCTCCTCGCAACATGATTCAGCTTATTGCTGATTATGGTCATAACATTTCTGGTCTTTATAAATCACAGCTTTATGAAATTGAAAAAATCGTTCTGGGCTAAGTTTTCAGCTTTAGCCTTAACAGTTTTACTTACCTCATGTGCTTCAACAAATCTCTCTGTTCCGGTTCCGGGACAGGGGGCAATAAAAACCCGTAATATTTATGCTGAATATTATACTCTTGGAGAATCTTACTTTAAGCTTGAAGATTATAAAAAAGCAGCAGAATATTACGAGCTTGCAATGCGCAAGAAAGAGCAGTACTGGGCTGCTTATTACAAGCTTGCAAAATGCTATGTTTTCACTTCTGACTGGAACAACGCTCTTCCAATGTATAAAAAAATCCTTGAAAGAGATCCTGAAAACGCGTCTCTTAAAGCAAGCCTTGCCTACATCTATTCAATGAAAGGTGAGTTTTCAAACTCAATTCAGATTTATGAAGAGCTTCTTTTACAGCAGCCTCATAATCAGGATTATCTGGAAAATTATCTTGCCGTAATGGCTGCAGATGATAAGAAGTTTGAGAAAAAGCATGCAGAAAAATTTACTCAGGCCTACGAAACTTTAAAAGAAGAATATCCGGAAAATAAAAATCTAAAGACCTTCGAAGATAAATACAAAGAGCTTATGAAGATTAAAGATGAAGAACCGGAAACTTCGGAAGAAACTGAATCAACTGAAGCGTCATCCTGAACTTGTTTCAGGATGACAGTTAACTAGTTCTGACTCTGTTCCATCAATTTTCTATACTTTTCAGAATCAACTCTAAATGCGATTACAGGAGACTGTGCATCTGAATGTTCAATAGCCTGTTCAGCTTCAAGAATAAGACGGTCACCTGTTACAATTCTTATTGATCTTGAAGAAATACCAATGCGGCAGCTCTTATCATCAATAATATTGCAGATGTCACTGTAAAGCTTGTCTGCCATCTTCAAAGCTTCATCAACATTCATGCTGATTTTAATTGCAACAATGCAGTCGTCCTTGTGTTCAAAAAGAAGATCCTTAAACTGGAACTGAATTGCAAGATAGTTGCAGACATTCTTAAAGAACTCGCTTGTTCTTGGAATGTTTGGAAGCTTTATAATAAAGAGTGCAAGGTCAATTTCTGATGCAGTCGCTCTATCAATTTCGTTGTTAAGTCTTGTTGAAAGATATGATTCCCAGCCGATTCCAGTTTCAGGATTAAAGAGTCCTGAAGGTTCGTTTGAATCTGAAGCTTCTGCAGCATTTTCTGGAAGTGGGGCAGGTTTAATTTCATCAAGAGGAAGTTTTGCAGGTGCAGCTTCTGTTTCTGTCTGATTTTCAACTGCTGCCTGTTCATCTGTAAGAGGACCTGCAAGAATTGCCTGAACTTCTTCCGGAGTTACTTCTGTATGTTTTTCTTCGGATTCTGTTTCAGTGTTTTCCTCTGGAGCTGGCTCTTGTTCAGGTTCATCTGCGGTTTCGGTTACTTCAGACTTTTCTGGTTCTGTAACTTCCTTAGTTTCTTCTGTCTCAGTTACTTCTTCATCTTCTTCAAAAATCTCATCATCATTAATAGCTGTTTCTTCAGAGTTTTCTTCCTCTTCTTCAAGAGAAATTACGTCTGACTGTGCTTCTGAAATATTCAGATAAATAATCATGATGATTGTGATAATTGTAATAATGAGAATCATCAGGAAAGAGATTCTTGCAAAATAGAAAATTGAATCCGGTCTGATTAAATAAATATTACAGTCAACATTTACTGTCTGCTTATTTACATTTACACTTGAAGTAAAAGTTTTTACAAGCCTGGAAATTGTTTCTTCTTTGCTTTTTCCTGTAGGATACAAAACTACAGTTTCGTTGTTTCGGCGTACCTGAATAAAGGAATAAGCTGCAGCATCGCCAACTGCGTTTTTAATTCCCTGAGCGTAGGCTGGAGTGTTTTCATCCTGCGCATAACTTAGTGTTCTTATATCATTAACAAGTTCTGTGAATTTTAATTCTGATTTTTCAAGATTAGTTGAATATTCTTTGTAAAGATTGAAGCCGAAGAATGTAACGGAAAAAATAAATACGGCTGCCGCAAAAAATGTGTAAATAACGATAAATCGATTTTTCATATCATATATTATAACTTACAATACTGTCTAAAGCAAGTTTTACAAATTCCTCATAAGTTTTATTCTTGTAATTTTCATTATTTCTAAGCCATGCGATATAAGGTAAAAGGATGATTTCTATCTCCTGTGTCTCTAAGGTTTTCAGTTTGTTTATAAAAGTTTTTAGTGAGAAATTAGTGATGGCCGGTGTGAAAAGCCCTTTTGTAAGATCAGTTACTGGAGCTTTACATTCTAGTTTATAAATATCATTTTCTTTTGTAAATGTTATGTTTTTTGATAAAAGATATTTTTCAAGTGAGATTCTGTAGGCATCAAGAATCTGAGTCGTTTTTATCTCTTTTGAAACTTCCTGGAGCTCTGTTCGGAACATAAGCTTAGAATAAGTTTGTTCTGTTTCTTTGAGTTTTGTTGAACTCTGGTTATAAAGCGTGTCTAAATATGTTCCGGAAGCATAGGACTTTCCCTTGTGATATGAAAAGTCAGCACCAAGAATTAAAATATTTTTGAAAGCAGACTGAACTGCTAAGTCCACACAGGTAATTGTTACAGTTCCCGCCCCGGAAAATAAAAATGGCAGACAATTTTTATTGCTCTCATTAATTGCAGAGGAGAGCGGGTGACCTGAGCAAAAATACATTACCTTGTTTCCAGCTTCCAGAATATGTCTTGCGGCCGAGGCGTTTGCGCATAAGTCAAAGGCGTATACTGGAGCAGACGGATCGGCAGAAGGGCCAGACGGTTGATTGTTTTTGTTATGCAGGAAGTGGTTGTATGAGACGGATTGCCCATCTATCGAGACAATTACATCTGGGACAATATTCTTTTTTAATAAACTCTGTCCTGCTGTGTCTGTGGAAATTATAAAATATTTTTCCCTGTCTTTTATATCAGACAGTATATTAAGAGTTCTGTCTAAAGAAGGGCCTGCGGCAACAATAACTGCAGTTTTATTTATTATAGCAGTCTTGTCGTCTGAAAAAGAATACAGTGAATACTGCTCTGCAAGCTTACAGTTATTCAGAATATTTGAATTCCAGATTTTTCCAAAGTGCGCCTGAACAGAATAATCTGCAGAAATTACTCCAAGAGTCTTTTTCAGAAGATTATTGATTTCTACAATCTTATCCTGATTTTCGTTTATCCATCCACGCTGTTCAATAATCTGCAGGTTACCATATTTTGCTGGAAGATAATTCTGAGTAAGAACACTTTCAAGATTGCTAAGATCTGTAAGCGTAATTAAAGGATTTGAGTTAAGCTTTTTTAAAATATCGCTTTGTAAAAGAAAATCAATATCTTCCTTAGTCTGTTCAAATGCAATTATTTTTGCATCCGGGATTTTTTGATTTAATAATTCAATGAAAACTCCACTTCCAATTCCCGTAATAACAAAAAACTTTAAATCTGAATTAATTGTATTAAAAAGATTTTCTGCATCACGCTGAGGATTATAACGTGATTCCATTGTTTTTCCGCTGAGAAAAACTGGTATTTTTGTTCCGTTTTTAGCTTCTTCAAAACTTTTATAAATACTCATGATAATATGTCCTCTATCTGAGTTTTAAGTTTTTTCCATTCATTTTCAATTTTTGTTTTGATTTCAGTATTCTGCGGGTAATGTGATAATTGAACAAAATCCAGTGGAAAAAGATTTTTCTGCCATGTATCTGATTTTATTTTATTAGAAAAAAGCAAAACAGATTTTAAAATATGATTGTTTTCTTGAATGTCGTAACCTGCCTTTTCTTTAGCACCAGAAGAAGCTGGAATCATTTTTGCAAATGAATTTAAATCAATATCCTGTATCCAGCCAAGAGAGTTCTTTTTATCTTTTTCTTCAATAAGACGGAAAACTTTTCTTCCCGGCATATTCAACGGATTATTTATAAACCAGTTTTTGTAGATATCCAAACTACCGTTAGTTAGTTCACTTCTTGTAAGTCGTGTAGCTTTTGTGTTGATTCTGTTATCACGCAAAGACGAATTAAACTCAAGCTGATTAGGCTGTGCATGCTGATAACCTGTCTGACATGCCATATCAAGGCCACTAAGATAAATATTTTTAGTACAGTAGTTTGCTGCAAAGAGAAGGGCAGTTCCACTAACAGTTCCGTTTCTTACAGCCTTGTTTGCAATTAATTTTTCTTCTTCAATCAGTTCGTTTGAAATCCCATCGCCATAATTTAATGGAATAATATCCAGTTTAGAAAGAAGACTTTTTGGACAATATGCTTCAAGCGGCATTGCTAAAGGAAGCTTTGTTTTGTATAAAGGTTTAAGATGTTCTCCTGCCCAGTAACCGCCGTCTGTTGTCATACAGATGTCCGGAATAATATTATTTTCAAGACAAACTGAAATTGCAGAAGAAAGACAGATAATAAAAAACTTATCCTGATTTTCTTTAAGCGTTTTCAAAAATGGAATTAAACTTGGACCTGAAGAAATAATAACTGCATCTTTATTAATTGGTGAGTTTAAAGTCAAAAGCTTATTGTGATATTTCAAAAAATTACAGCTGTTTAATAACCATTTTTTTTCAAAATATTGTCTGGTAATTAATAAAGTTTTTGCCCGTTCCATTGAAGCTTTTATTGCAGGCCAGATTTGTTTTTCATATTCAATAAAAATCTGAACAGATGCCGGCCAGCTGATAAAAACAGATGTTAGTAATTCTTCTTCGTTTAGTTTACTTTCAAGGTAAGCTTCAAAATTATCCTGTTCATAAAAGTTTAGGACAAAATCAAAATTGCTGTCATAGGACTTAAAAGCATCTGTATATCTTACAGCTCCAATTTTTATGTCTGGAAATTTCTTTCTCAGTAAATCTGTTATGTAAGATAAACCAGGTTCTATAATGATAATTGAACTTGCAGAATAAGGAAGGGTAAGATTTTCAACAAAACGTTCGGCTTCTTTTACAGGTGCGTAATTTGAATGAAGAAAATGACCGTCTATAAGGGCTGTATCTTCTCCATTTTTTGCTTTTTGAATTGTTATCTTCAAAATTACTCCACCTGTAAAAAGGATTGTATTTTCTCGCAGGAATCTGCTTTATCTACAAAATTAATCTTAAGCTTGTCTGACGCCTCATTAAATAAATCGTTAAGGTTCAAGACAATATGATTTTTGATTAATTCTGTTGAATATGCTTTTTCTGTAATGAATACAGTTTTTACACTATGCAGATTGCTCTTGATTGTAGTATCAGGAATACTGTATATGCAGGTAAATCTGTTGTAAGTTTCATTTAAAACTGCTTTTAAGAAATCATCATAATTTACAGAATTATCTTTGTTTTCTGACTGATAAACTTCTTTTACAGCCTGTTCAATATCAACATTAAATAACAAAACCTCAGATCCGTTTTTTAATAAAGAATTTAATGTATAGACATTGTTTATATGCTCTGTGCTTTCAATGTTTTCAAAATCTTTAGCTGCTTCTTCTGAAAGCTTTTCTTTACAGATAAGAATCTGTTCAGAGGAGTTTTTGTAAACTGAAAGTTCTGAAAGTGAGTCTTTAAGATTAAAAGAAAATAATTGCAAAAGGGGAGTTAAAGAACTTCCGGAAAGATTATAAATATGTCCGGTTTCTTTACAGATTCCTGCCCAAAAATCAATTGTAGAAGTTGCAGTAAAAATTGATTGTGCATCAAAACCTACACTGTTTGTAACAATATAGTTTGATGCATGTTTTTCGAGTAATGCACAGATTTTTAATGAATGCTTGTTTATGAAATCAGAAAAAGCCAGGCCTGGAATATGTTCTGCTTTATCCAGGTTGCTGGCTCGTGAAAGAAGTCCCATATTAAGAAAGTCCTAATTCAGAGAACAACTTCTTATATGTTACGAATTCATCTGATTTTGCAAATTCAACAATCTTATCTTCAGGAAGGTTTTCAAGCAGCTGATCCATATAAAGGAGAACTGACTTAATATCCTGTTTAAGGTCTGCATTTGCAATTGAATCAGAAACACCATCACTTGAGTTCTTATCAAGGTAAGCGAGGTTGCTTTCTGAAAGTGTATTATCAAGATTATCAACTTCAGCGAATGAAGGAGCCGCAGGTTCTTCTACAACAGGTTCTTCTACAACTGTTTCTTCTTCAACTTGAGTTTCTTCTACTTCTGGTTCATCTACAGCAGTTTCTTCTTCTGGAACATCTTCACTAAGAAGCTTATCTACTGTTGGAATATCATCATCTGCAATTTCAGTTTCAATCTCTGGTTCTACAGTATCATCAAAACTGATTTCTTCAGAATCTGGAGTATCATTTACATCATCAGGAAGTTCATCTGGAAGATCCAGTGTGTCTTCTTCCGTTGTTTCTTCTGTTACGAATTCAGCTGCTGGTTCTTCATCATCAGTTGTTTCTTTTACAGAATCCATAAAGTCAGAAGAGTTAGATTCTACAAGGAGATCTTCTCCCTTAGGAATTGAAATCTCATCTGGAAGCTCTTCATTTTCATAAAGCTCATCGTTTCCGTCTGGAATAAACTCGTCGATTTTTGGTTCTTCAAGATTTTCGTCAGAGAAGTCAAAGCTTTCTGTCTGTTCTTCATCAAATGTGATGTCATCAAGAGAGGTATCTGATTCATCAGAAATTGCATTTTCAATTTCGCTTTCTACAGATTCTTCTTCATCTTCAGAAACTTCAACTTCTGAATCAATGATAGATTCTTCAATTACTGTAGCATCCGGATTATCTGCAATTTCTTCTATTTCTGTATTTTCTGTTTCTTCGATATCAACATCAACCGAGTTCTCTTCAAACACCGGTACATCTGTTTCTTCAGTGATTTCTGGTTCACTTTCAACTACAGGCTCTTCGACAGTCTCTTCTACTGGTTCTTCAACAGCAACTTCGCTAGACTCTGTAATTTCAGGCTCACTCTCAATTACTGCTTCTTCTGAAGCCTCAGTGATTTCTGGTTCTTCTACAGTTTCTTCCTCAGTAGTAGCTTCTGCTTCAACAGTATCACCAAACTCGGCTGTGTTCATGATGTTATCAAGCTCATCAAAAGAGAGGGCGATAGTTTCATCTTCATCATCTCCGCTAAAGAATCCACCCTTATCTTCTTCTGCCTTTTCTGGATCAATATCATCATTTGAAAGAGCGGCTGCTGCGGCACCAGCTGCAAGGCCTGCGGCTCCGGCAGCTACAGCAACTGCTGCAGGATTTACTGTATTTTCCTGAGTTTTAATTTCTGCAAGGTTAGTTTTGAGCTTGTTCATTTCATCTTTAAGATTAGAAAGCTCAGAAACAATCTGCTGAAGAAGTGAATTGTCAACTGCAGTTGTATTTGCAGGAGTTTCAGGTTCGAGAGGAGCGGCTTCTTCTAAAGGTTCTTCTTCAACAACATCAGATTTAATTTCATTTACTACAGGAGCAGAAGTTGTGTTTTCGTCTCCAACAGAAAGGTCGTAATCAACAACACTGTCCTTTTTCTTAGACTCTTCAACATTCTGAACAATTGGTGTTTCTTCTGCATCTGCATCAATACCAAAATCAGAAAGATCTACATCTTCTGTATTGATATTTTCTGATGAAGCAACAGATGGGGTAGAGGTCTCTTCTGCAGTAAAGCTTGTACCAAAGTCATCCATTGAAACTTCTTCAGTTTCAACAGTTTCTGTTTCTTCTGTATCAAAGTCTGCATCATCGTCATCAGAAGAAAGTTCAAGAGAAATATTATCTTCTGTCTGAACACTGTCAGCAGAATCATCAAAACTGATATCCATATCAAGTGGAGCTTCGTCTTCAATAACTTCAGCTTCTTTAGCCTCAGCTGGAGCTGATTCAAAAGACTCACCGTCCATAAAGTCATCAAGAGAAAGCTCTTCAGTATCAGATGATGAAGCCTGTGGCTCAGCACCTGGCTCATAACCGTTATTTCCGGCAGCTACAGATTCATCTGAGAAGCCTCCGTCCATAAAGTCATCAAGTGAAATCTCTTCATCATCACCAAAAGAAACTTCTTCTGATTCAGATGCAGGAGCTTCTGTTTCATCAGATTCAAAGGTTACTTCTTCTGTCTGAGTTTCTGGTTCATCAATATCAAAGCTAACTTCTTCAGTAGCAGTTTCAGAAGTCTCGCCTGATTCTCCAAGGTCAAAACTAACTTCGTCTGTAGATTCAGATGGTTCAATTGATTCATCAATATCAAAACTAACTTCTTCTGAAGAGTCTGTGCTTTCATCAATATCAAAATTAAAGTCTTCTGTAGAGATTTCAGGTTCCGCAGATTCTTCAGCTGCTGTTTCTTCTGTAGTTTCAGTTGAATCTGCAATATCATCAAAATTAATTTCTTCTGAAACTTCTTCAGATTCACTCTCAGTAGTGTCAGGAATATCAAAATCTCCAAGATCAAGATCATCAGATTCTGAAGGAGCGTCTACCTGTTCTACTTCAAATCCATCTGTAATATTTGCAAGCTCGTCTGTACTGAGCGTAGTATCATCTTCACTACCAAAATCATCCAGAGCGCTTGAAGCTGCTCCGTCTGGTTCATCTTTGAACATATCAGAAAAGTCGGAGTCGTCAAAATCTGGTAAATCTAAGCCACCATCGTCAAGATTCAGTTCATCCGATGTGTCTGCAGTGGTCTCGGTATTTTCGCTGTTACCTGTTGAATTTTTGACCCAGACACCGTAACTCTCAAGTTCATTTGTATTGTCATCAGATTTACTCATATAGCTCCTCTCATTCGGATAGTAATATACTCTTTATATATCGGCATATATGGCCAAAAAAAATAGAAATATTTACTATATTTATTTTTTAATTATAACACATGTTTTCATTTCAGAAAACAGAAATTATTACCGATAAATAAATTATCTATGAATCGTGCAAAGTATTTAGCAGCAGTTTTTTTTGGAACTTTTATTTACGTTCTCCTTTCTATGACTTTTGGACAGAATAGTCTTCATTGTTATAATCAGATGGAAGAACAGAAAAGATTGATTAGTCGTCAGACTACTGAAATTCAGAATATCAACAGCGAGCTTACACTTGAGCTTGCGGCCCTCCAGAATGACCGTGCTGTAATTGCTTCATATGCTCATAAACTCGATTATGTAAGTGAAGGGGAGAAACTTGTAAAAATTACAGGTTTACGTCCTGCTCAGACTACTTTGTATGATACCGGTACAGTTTTGCGCCACGAAGAACCTGAATTCATCTCTGAAAAAATCTGTAAAATTGTAGGTCTTGGTTTTGCACTCTTATTTACATTGATTTTCTTTCTTTATGATGTAAGTTGTGGAAATATTATATTGGGAAAGAATAAAAAGCCTATCGTAACAGGTATTCCTGTATACGATCTTCCTCAGGTTTAATAAAATCCTTTGCAATTCAGATTAATTTAATCTTGTCCAGATTACAGAAATGCTGCCTTCTTTATAGCTGTCTCCGTCGGGCAGTAACGTATCTTTTAATCCCTTAAGGGTATTGTTGTCTGTTAATGTGAGAGTCCATTTAATTGGCTTTGCAGAAACTGCGGCAGAAAGAGCAGCTGTTCGCTTAAGATCAGGGTAAAAAGAAGCATTTGAATTACCTTTCTGGGTAATTACAACCTTTTTGTTATCAGCAGAACCGGAAAGTTCTACTGTAATATTCATTGAAGCACCGTTATTAAAAATAACAAAGCCTCTTCCGCCACGCATAATTACAATCTTATTGATATTATCTTCACCGCCCCAGGTTCCAGAAAGCTCTTCTGTGGAGGCAATTGAAGTTCCTTTGATTGAACCAGTGTCATTTATAGATGCAGTGATAGCAGTAGTAGAAGAATCATTTTCAATGAGCTGTTTGATGGTATCTTTTAATACGTCCTTTGGCTCCATAAGTATTTTATAGAAGGAATCGTATGTTTTTTTCTTTGAATGTTCTTCGTTTTTGGTTTTATCAACTACGTAGTAGGTGGTAATCCATTTATCAGATTTTGAATCTTTTGTGATTAAGGTGAAAAATGAAAGTTTTCCGTCTGAAAAGTTTGCTGCATCCGGGCGTTCAGAAAGGCTTGGAGATGAGCGTCTGTCTGAAACGGAAAAGTTATTGATTTCTGAAAGCTGTGTATAGTAAAGATCGCTCGTCATTTTAGACATATTGGCATCGATTTCTGTAGAGACAATGCCGTAATAGTCAATATTATAACTTTGAGCGTTTAAGGCTGTAGTAATAAAGAGAATGATGGATATGATTACTGATTTTTTGAAAAAATCTTTTTTATCCGTCAAATTAACCTCTCAGTTTTCCTGCGAATTCACGCTGAATGTCTCTCTGTACGTCGCGGTCCTTAATAGCAGCGCGTTTATCATACATCTTTTTACCTTTACAAACTCCCAGTGTAACTTTTACGCGGCCGTCTTTAAGATAAAAGTCCAGAGGTATGAGCGTACAGCCTTTTTCATCAACACGACGGGTAAGTCTCTTTATTTCTTCGGCATGAAGCAGAAGTTTTTTAGGCCTGTCCGGATCGTGGTTAAAAATAGAAGAGAAAGAGTATTCAGAAATATGAAAATTCTTTACCCAAACCTCGCCGTTTATAATTTCTGCAAAGGCGTCAGGAAATGAGATGTTTCCGTTTTTTACAGATTTAACTTCAGTGCCTTCAAGAACAATACCGCATTCATAAGTATCTTCGATGAAGTAGTCAAATCTTGCTTTTCTGTTTTCTGCAATAATCTTTCTGTCTGACATATCCATATATTATAACTGAAATGCAACTCTGTTGTAAATAATTATACTTTATGCTATTTTAACAAACAAATGAGGAAATAGTTTTGAATCGTAATGCAGAAATGTTTTCATATCAGTTAAAAAAAGAACGACGTAAAAGAACCGGATTTATAATTCTTTTCTTTATTTGCCTGTATATTTTCATAAATATTGTAATCACTTATTTAGTATATCCAGTATGTCAGAATTCTCTTTCTATGATTCCTGACGTGCCTGAAAAATCTGCCGTAATGGTATCTCCTGTAGTCAGCAATTACAGCAGGGGAGATATCGTGCTTCTTAAAGAACGCAAAAGTTTTTCTAAAAACTTTTTCAAAAAACAGGCTGATATTTTTATCCGCTTTTTTACAGCACAGCAGATTTCAATTTTTGAAAAATCAGATTTACCTTCAACCAAGCCTCATTTAAGAAGAATTGTTGGAATACCAGGCGATACAATTTATATGCGAGATTATGTTCTCTATATAAAACCCGCTGGAGAAAAACATTTTCTTACCGAATTTGAAATTGTAGAGAACCCATATAACGTAACATTTTTTGTTCCTCCTGCAGACTGGGATACAGAAATAGGGGTAAAAGGTTCTTTTGATGAAATAACTCTCGGCTATGATGAATACTTCGTGCTTGCAGATAACAGAAAATCTTCTGATGACTCACGCCTTTGGGGAGCTGTAAAGAGCGAAGATATCAAGGCTAAAGTTTTGATGTGTTATTTCCCTTTTAAGAATTTCCGTCTTTTCTAGAATGTCTCTTTATATTCATATACCTTTTTGTATTTCAAAGTGCGCTTACTGTGATTTTTTCAGTAAGCCATATCCTGAGGTATATGATGATTATATTGATGCTCTGTGCAATGAATTAGAATACAGATTTTCCCTTTATAAAATTTCAAGGCTCAATACTATTTACATTGGCGGAGGAACTCCAAGCCTTCTAAAACCTCATCAGTTCCAGAAATTATTTGAAAAAATCAGAAACTGTGTACAAATTAATACAGATACAGAAATTACAGTTGAAGTAAATCCTGATGATGTGAGGGAAGAGTTTCTGAAAATTCTGAGTGGGTGTGGTGTTAACCGTATTTCCTGCGGTATTCAGAGTATGAACAATGCAGCGTTGAACAAAGCCTGCAGACGTGCGGATGCAGAGACTAACAAAAGGGCGCTTGAACTTCTACGTGATTCGTGGGACGGAGAGGTTTCTTTAGACCTGATTTCCGGTCTTCCAGAAGATGATGAAGAGGCTTTGATTAATTCTCTTACCCAAGTGTGCAGTATTAATCCTTCACATGTTTCGCTTTATTCTTTGACTATTGAAGAAACAACTCCTTTTGGGAAACAGCTCGAAAACGGCACTTTGTCTTATGATTTTGATAAGGCAGATAAGCTCTGGCTTGCCGGCCGGGATTTTCTTTTAACGCATGGTTACCAGTGGTACGAGGTTTCAAACTTCTGCAAACCTGGAAAAGAATGCCGTCATAATCTTACTTACTGGAATCATAAAAACTATCTTGGTGCTGGAAGCGGGGCGACGGGCACAGTGTACAATAAAGATGGAAGCGGCTTTCGCTGGACGAATACTACGGATGTAGATGCCTATATTACGTACTGGCTGAACGCGATCCCTGAGTCGAAGAACAAGGAGGTCACTGAGCGGAATCGAAGGGGGCTGCCCCTGGAACTTCCGCAACTCTCTGAATCCATCGACCTCCCAACCTCAGAGTTCGAGTTTTTTATGATGGGCCTTAGAAAACTAACAGGCATAAGTGAAGGGGAGTTTGAGGCTGCTTTTGGAAAGAAGCTTCCGGAGCAATTTGTGAGCCTGTTTACTAAGTGGGAGAAAAGGGGGCTTTGTGTGAGACGGCCAGACGGAAGATTGTGTATGAGCCGGCAAGGTATTCTTTTTCTAAACCGCTTCCTGGAAGAGTTGTGTTAAATTAATAAGGGATTTTTATAGTAAAGCAGGTTCCCTTTTTCTTTTGTGATGAAACAGAAATGCTCCAGCCGTGAGTATCCATAATGCTTTTTACAACCGAAAGACCGATGCCCATTCCTTCTTCTTTTCTGGAATTTGTACCGCGGTAAAAAATGTCAAAAATATGATCCAGGTCTTTTTTATCGATACCAATACCACTGTCTTTAATCTGTAAAATTATATGATTTTGCTTTTCGCTTTCTTCCTGAAAAGCAATAACTTCAATAAGATCGTTCTCTTTAGTGTATCTTAAGGCATTGCTAAAAAGATTTTCAAAAGAGCGGTGAATAAGCTGTTCATTAAAAGGAACAACAATATCTTTCGAAAGCTGAATATCTGTTTTTACATTGCGCTTAAAAATCTTTCCGGTAATTACAGCATATTTTGAAAAGTTTTTAATAAGCTTTGTAATTGAATTTGGAATTAGTTTTTCTTTAATTTCAGCATTATTAAGTTTAATAAAGTTTAAGAGAGTTTCAATCATTTCTTCAAGTTGAGCTGATTTTTTTTGAATCAACTCCATTGAGTTTTTGATTTCTTCTGTGTCTGTGATAACACCGTCAATTATTGCTTCTGTGTACCCTTTAATAACTGCAACAGGGGTTCTGAGGTCGTGGCTTATACTAGTAATAAACCGATTTTTGCTTGCCTGCATTTCAAGAAGTTCACAGCGCATTTTTTCAAGGCTGTTCATGATGCTGGTAAATTCATTTTTCTGTGAATCACTAATATCAGTTGTTATTGGTTTATTGAGCTGTCCTTCTGCAAGTTGAGTACTTGAATGTTCAATTTTATTAAGACCATCAAAAATAGCTTTAGAGATAAAAAGAATTAAAACAAGACTGGATATTGTAATAAGAATTACGGCAAGAAGAATTTTAAGATAAGTCTTTGTTTTCTTTTCGCTGTTTATTCGTTCCAGTGAAAGCCTTGTGATCAGAAGAACATCTGGACCTGCAGAGGGAATCTTTGAAAACTGATAAAAGTATTTATCTGAAGTCTGAGAAGCAAAATTCCAGATTTCATTTTTATCTGAATAGTGTCCAACTTTAATTTCCGGGATTGATGAAAATAAAATCTTATAATCAGTTGTGCGGCAAAGAACTGCCTGTACATCTCGCGGAAGTAATTTTAGTGAAGTTTCAAGATTGTAAAAATCTTCATCTGATAACAAAGGAAGATCAATTTTTTGTCGTGGAGCCGAACCTGTTAAAAGGTATCTGTTTGGAGAGTGAATATAAGTATGAATAATAATAAAAGCAGAGCAAAGAATAGGAATTGAAATAATCAGAAAAGCAAGAATAAAAAACTGATTTTTAATTTTCATAATAACTTTATTCTAGCAGTTATTTGTCATGCAGTCACTCGAAAAAATATATCCTTTTCCAAATTCTGTTTTAATATATTTGCAGTCAGAAGGATTGTCTTCAATCTTCTTTCTAAGACGCTGAATATAAACAGCTACGGCTGTAATGTCACCGTATTCAACCTTCCATACATTCTGATAAATCTTTTCTGGAGAAATTACCTGGCCTGCATTTTTTACAAGAAATTCAAGAACTTCATATTCTTTTGAAGAAAGGGAAATTTTCTGACCATTCTTTTTTAATACACAGCTTCCAAGTAAAAGAGTATAAGGACCAAACTGAATGTACGACTCCATCTTTTCGAGGAAGAAACTCTGGCGGCGAAGATTTGCCTTTACACGTGCAACAAGAACACTTGGAGAGAATGGTTTAGTAACAAATTCATCTGCTCCATAACCAAGACCTTTAATTATGTCTTCATCTGTATCACGTGCAGAAAGAATCATTACTGAAGGGAGTTCTTTTTCATATTTTTTCTGAAGCTTTTCGAGAAAATCAAAACCGCTCATTCCAGGAAGATTCAAATCCAGAATGATAAGGTTTGGTTTGCAGCCTTCATCGAGTTTTTGTAAAGCCTCTTCAGCATTGAAAAAAGCTACTGCTTCCATTTTTTCTTTTGTCAGATAAAGCTGAATAAGTTTAGAAATAGATTCTTCGTCTTCAATTACATAAATACAAGGTGTACTATTCATAAAAAAAATCCTTTTCCCTATAATATAATATATAGAATAGTATTTGTCATACAAACTCATTTATATAATAAAAAATTATAATATGGACAAAGCTCAGACAAAAATCTCTGAAAAAAAAGGTGGAATTTGTGAAAAAAATGCCATATTTTCGCAATATATTAAAAATAATAATTGAAATATGAAAAAAAAAGATTATAATTATTATAAGTATTATATTAACTAATTATACTTGTTAATAAAGTATGGAAATTACAAACATATGATTGATGTAATGCGGTTAGATGGGAAAAAATATTGGGTGAATCCGCACATGATTGAAAGTATGGAAACTACTCCTGATCTGACACTGACAATGCTGTCAGGTCGTAAAATCATTGTCAGAAATTCCCCTGAAGATTTAATCGAAAAAATTATTAAATACCGGAGAGATATCGGTATTGAGAGACAAGAGGTCTTGTAAATGGATATAGCAACTATACTGGGTATTGTTGGTGGTGCAGCCATGATTGTCATGTCTGTATTGACATCTGGTGGTACAATGGGCGGTATTATCGATATCCCGTCTGTTTTCATGACTATCGGTGGTTCTTACTTTGCAATGTTCATTGCAGCACCTTTGAAGAAAGCCTTAGGTATGTTCAAAATTATGGGCAAGGCCTTTAAGGTTCCTGATTTTGGTGAGAAAAATATTGTAATAAATATGCAGGCCCTTTCTGAAAAGGCACGACGAGAAGGTATTCTTGCCCTTGAAGATGGACTTGATGATCTTGAAGATCCGTTTATGAAAATGGGACTTCGTCTTGTAGTCGACGGTACTGATGGAAATATCATTCGTGCAATCATGGAAAATGAAATGAACCAGGTAGAAGCCCGCCACATGGAATGGGTTGGACTTATCAATGCATGGGCAGGCTTTGCCCCAGGTTTTGGTATGATGGGTACCGTACTTGGTCTTATTGGTATGTTGAACAACCTCGAAGATAAGTCTTCACTCGGTCCTAACATGGCCGTTGCCTTGATTACAACATTGTACGGATCTATGATGGCCAACTGGTTGATTACTCCGTTTGCTACAAAATTACTTGCACATAACTCGCAGGAAATGCGTTCTAAAGAAATGATTATCGAAGGTGTACTTGCAATTCAGGCTGGTGAAAACCCTCGTATTATGGCACAGAAGCTTCTTACTTATCTTGACCCAGTTGCAAGAAAAGCAATTGAAGCTGATGTTCTTAAGGATTAATTAAGGATAAGGAAAGAGTAGGTAAAAAAATGGGAAAGAAAGCTAAAGAGCCTGAAAAACCATCAGCAGCCTGGCAAGGTACCTATGGTGACATGATTACTCTTATGCTCTGCTTCTTCGTTATGCTTTATAACCCTTCGGAAGTAGATGTCACACAGATGGCAACAATTACACAAAGTCTTCAAATGCAGGAAACCGATACTACTTCGGGTGGTCTTTCTTTGTCTGCAGGACAGCTTTCAGACCTTGGTAATAATATTAACTCATTACCTTCTCTTGAAAAAGGAAAGTCTCTTGGTCTTGCAAAAAAGAAGGCAGTTAGTCTTTTTGCTCCTGATGTTAAATCAAATAAAATTACAATTACAAGTGATGAACGTGGACTTATTATCACACTTCTTTCAGATAATTTCTTTGAAGAAGGAAGTGCAGAATTAAATATAAATGACACTCGTGAAACCCTGTTGCGTTTAGCTGATTTCTTCCGTTCTGATGAATTAAAAGGAAGAAGATTCCGTATTGAAGGACATACAGACAACACTCCGGTTGCAGAAAATTCAAAATTTCCTAGTAATTGGGAACTTTCTGCTACAAGAGCTGTTAATGTTCTTCATTATTTAGCCGATTATGGAGTAAGGGAAAATGATTTTTCTGTAGCCGGATATTCCGACACCAGACCAAAGTTTTCCAACGACACGGCAGAGGGTCGTGCGTACAACAGGCGCGTGGATATAATTATCCTAGACGAAGGTCATTTTTAATGGTAAAATATTTAATGTTATTGATTTGCTGGAGGGGAAATGGCAGACGATGATGAAATCAACCTCGAAGAGGGTGGTGCAGGCTCAGCTCCTGAAAAAAAACGTGGTATAGGCGGATTACTTTCCGGCCTTCTTAAATGGATAATTATCGGACTCGCTGCAATCATTGTTATTGTTGTAGTAGTTGTTGTAACAGTAAAAATTACAAGTAAAAACTCTACACAGGTAACTGCAATTCCGACATCAGAAGAATATGTATCTGGCCAGCGTGAAATTTACGACTGGTATACTTCTTTAGGAATAATCCAGACAACTACATGTGATGATCCTCCTGCAACTGTACGTGTTGACGTTGCTTTAGCTTATAAAAAGGATGATAAAGCAACATCTACAGAAATTACACAGCGTACTGTAGAGCTTAAGGCATTCCTTCGCCGCTATTTTAGTGGTAAAACGGCAGCCGAGCTTCGCAATACAAATAACGAAGATGCACTGGAAAACGAAATCAAAAACGGTATTAACGATAAGATTTTGAGCAGCTCACGTATTCGTGATGTTGTATTCCAGCAGAAAGACGTAATAGAGCAAAATTAAATAAAGGTGGAGTTGCATGAACGAAGTTCTGTCACAGGACGAAATTGACCAGCTTCTTACAGCCATTAGTTCGGGTGATACTGAAGCAGATGACTTTAAGCCGGTCAATAGTGCCCGCAAAATAAAGATTTATGACTTCAAGCGTCCTGACAAATTCTCAAAGGAACAGCTGCGTACGGTCTCAAATATGCACGAGACCTTTGCGCGTTTAACAACAACTTCTCTTTCTGCACAGCTCCGCTCGCTTGTACATGTACACGTAGCTTCAGTAGATCAGCTTACATATGAGGAATTTATCCGTTCTATTCCGACCCCAACAACACTGGCCGTAATCAATATGGATCCTCTTAAAGGTAACGCCGTTCTGGAAATAGACCCTGCAATTACCTTCTGTATGATTGACCGCCTTTTTGGTGGCCGTGGTGCTACAACAGGAAATAAAAACCGTGACCTTACAGATATCGAACAGGAAGTAATGGAAACGGTTATTGTACGTATTCTTGCAAATATCCGTGAAGCATGGACACAGGTAATTGACCTTCGTCCTCGCTTTGCTCAGATTGAAACCAACCCTCAGTTTGCGCAGATTGTACCGCCAACTGAAATGGTTGTGCTTGTTACTTTGGAAACAAAGGTTGGAGATGAGGAAGGAATGATGAACTTCTGTATTCCTTACCTCGTTCTTGAACCAATTATTTCAAAACTTTCATCTCAGTTCTGGTTCTCTTCTGTTCGTAAGAGTTCAACAACACAGTATCTGGGAACAATTAAACAGCAGCTCACAACTGTAGATATGGATGTAGTTGCTGAAATTGGAACAATAAATTTGTCTATTAGAGATGTACTTTCTCTCCGAGTTGGAGATGTAGTACGTCTTTCAAGCGTTAAGGTGGGGGATCCTTTGACTCTTAGCGTTGGAAATAAGAAAAAGTTTTACTGTCAGCCAGGCGTTGTCGGTAAAAAAATGGCAGTTCAAATTACAGGAAAGATTGAAAACATTGAAGCAGATGAGTTTGAAGAGCTTTCTGTAGAAGGAGAAGATACTTATGAGTGATGGTGCTATCTCACAAGATGAAATTGATGCATTGCTTTCGGGCGTAGCAATAGACGGTTTAAACTCTTCAGGACATGTAGGAAATGGTCCTTCATATCATTTTGATATTCCGACTCTTCAGACACTTGCTGATGCGCTTAAGCCAAAACTGGAAGAAAATATTAATAAGACAACAAGCGTAACCTTTACTACAGAAGCTCCTGTAGTTGAGCAGACAAACCGCGATCACGTTTTGTCAAAACTTCCAGAAGTAGTAATTGGAATTAACGCAGATTATAACGCTGGTATAAAAGGAAGTCACCTTTATCTGATGGCTCCTGAATTTGCGCTTAAAATTTTCCAGCTTGTAAGCTCAGAAGAAGCAACAGAAGTTGATGATATGGTACTTTCAGTAGTATCAGAATTTGTTGCAACTCATATCTCAGCTGAAATTCAGGAAGTAGAAGGAAAAGGTAAAGTTTCTGGCCTTGGTTATGGAACTCCTGAAACTCTTAATGAATCTAAAGCAATGATTATGTTCCCACAGGGAGATTTCGTTCTTGCAAGTTATCCTCTTACATATGAGGGAAATGCTTATACTCTTTGGGAATGTCTTGGAGGAGACGCTGCTGAAGGTCTTACAAAGGCTCTCGGCGGTGGTGCTGATGATTCAGCTGGTCTTACTCCAATTGATCTTGGTGGAATGAATGCTGCAGCTGCCGGTGGACAGGCTATGGGTGCCGCTCCAATGGGTGGAATGCAGCAGATGGGCGGTGCAATGCCTAATATGGGAATGGGAATGCAGCAACCAATGGGCGGTATGCAGCAGATGGGTATGGGAATGCCTATGGGTGGTATGGGAATGGGAATGCCACAGAACATGGGTGTAAACATGGGAATGAACGTTCCTAATGTTCAGCAGCTCCAGTATCCAAACCTTCAGGCAGGCCTTAATGCCGGTGAACAGGGCAACATCAGTCTTATCATGGACGTATTCATGGAAATGACTGTAGAGCTCGGTCGTACAAAGAAAACCATTAAAGATATTCTTGGAATGGGTGAAGGTACAATTATCGAGCTTGATAAACTTGCCGGTGAACCTGTAGATATTCTTGTAAACCATAAGAAAATTGCAAAGGGAGAAGTTGTAGTCATCGATGAAAACTTCGGTGTTCGTGTAACAGAAATCCTTTCTCCAATGGAACGCGTTTCAGAATTGAACTAAACATATAACCAATTTTTAAAAGGGTGGGTTTAATAATTGGATAAAACAAAAAAACTATTTGCGGCTGTAATTGTATTTATGGCCGCAATTTTTGCATTGTATTCTCAAACTTCAACAACAGATAACTCAACTGTTACATCTGCAGTTTCTGAAGAATCAATTTTATTAAGCGATACAGCAACCACAGACGGAATCTCAAATGCTCAAACTTACAAAGGTCCTTCAACCGTTGGAATGTTTGTAAGAATGATTGTTGTGTTACTGATTGTTGTTGGTCTTATTTACGGCGTATTCTGGTTTATCAAAAAGAAAACAAATATTGTAAAAACTGATGATGAATATCTTCGCCGTGCTGCCTATATCAACATTGCTCCAGGAAAATCTGTAGAAGTAATTACCCTTATAGATAAAGCTTACCTCATTGGTGTTACAGAAGATAATATTACTCTGCTTGGAGAGATTCATGATGATGAACTTATCAAAGCAATGAATCTTACAGCAGATAAAAAGAATAATACTAAAAAACCGGCCAGCTTCACCGAAGTCCTTGATATGTTTCTTATAAAAAAAGGCGGCCAGAAAAATGTTTTCAGTGACACAGAATCTCAGGTTGATCAGATGCTGACAGCTGGAAAAGAAAGAGGGGAAGAGTAATATGGCCGGCACTAAAATCAAAAAAGTTTTTATGCTTGCTTTTGTTCTTGTTTTTATTTTACAGGGAACAACAGTTTTTGCTCAGTCAAATACTTTTCCACGAGGCTCAACTCAGGGTACAACAGAAATGAACCAGAATGTTCGCGGTTCAGGAGTTCCAAATATTGCAGTTCAGATTACTGAACCTCAGACAGGAAGAGAAGTTGCATTTTCTGTAAGACTTCTTCTTCTGCTTACAATATTAACTCTTGCTCCAAGCATTCTCATTCTTGTTACCTGTTTTTTGCGTTTTTCAATCGTACTGGACTTTATAAAACGTGCGCTTTCTTTGCAGCAGGTTCCACCAACTTCTGTTCTTAACGGAATTGCATTTTTTATGACAGTCTTTGTTATGTGGCCAACATTTACAAAGGTTTATGATAATGCTTATAAGCCTCTTTCAAATAGTGAAATTACAATTGAACAGGCTTATCACGAAGCAGAAGCGCCACTGAGAATGTTTATGTATGAACAGATGGCTGGAGACACCAGCTATATCAAAATGTTCATGAATATGGCAAAACTCGAAAAACCAAATACTCTTGCTGATGTGCCAACTTATATTCTGGTTCCATCTTATATTCTTCATGAACTTACAGTTGCCTTTAAGATAGGTGTCATTCTGTATATTCCGTTTATTATTATAGATATGGTTGTCGCGAGTATCCTTATGGCAATGGGTATGATGATGCTTCCGCCTGTTCAGATTTCCATGCCATTTAAGCTTATTCTTTTTGTTCTTGTAGACGGCTGGGGGCTTTTGACACAGCAGTTGTTCAACTCTGTAATACACTAGGAGGTGAAAAATGTCAGTAGGTGTTATCATTTCTCTAATGCGTGGTGCTGTTACAGAAGTAATCTCTCTTGTTGCTCCAGTTCTGGGACTCGCTTTGATTGTTGGTTTGATTGTTGCGATTTTTCAGGCTACAACTTCGATTCAGGAACAGACTCTTACCTTTCTTCCAAAACTGATTGTTATTCTTCTTGTTATCGCACTGCTTGGCGGAACAATGTTTACTTCTCTTGGTGAATATACAATTCAGCTGTTTAACCGGATTCCGGATTTTGCAAAATAGGTGAGCCATGCTGGATAGTATCTTACTGAAAGCTCCTGTTTATCTCATTGTTTTTGTAAGGTGCTTTGCCTTAATAATGACTCTTCCTATGTTTTCCATGAGAGCTGCATCTAGGGTAGCAAAAGTTGCTATTGCCGGCTACATGGCTTTTTTCATTTACGGTGGAATAGATGTTTCTTTGTACGCTCCATACATTGGGGATGACGGGGCTTTTTCAATGATTTATGTTCTTCTTCTGATTGGAGAAGCACTCATTGGAATCATCATGGGGTTCTTTATTTCCATCATCTTTGCTGCTTTTAGTGCGGCCGGTCAGTTCCTTGCTTTCCAGATGGGACTTTCTGCTGCCAGTTCTTATGATGCCTTGTCTCAGGTTGAAAATCCTCTTATGGGACAGTTCTTTAATCTTGTTGCCATGCTCGTGTTTATGCAGACACACTGGTTTCAGAAACTTTTTCTTGGCGGCCTTGTAACAAGTTTTTCTTCAATGAGTGCGCTGAGTATTGCAACAGCAAATGAAAAACTCGCACGCTTTATGATTTCTGGCCTTACAGGACTTTTCTCAGATGCTCTTGTAATTGCGCTTCCTGTAATGGGAACTTTGTTTTTAATTACTGTATGTACCGGTCTTCTTACAAAGGCCGCTCCACAGATGAACCTTCTTTCTGAAGGTTTCCCGATTATGATTCTTGTGGCATTTACAATTATTGCAATTGCCATGCCTAGTATAATTGACTTTTTTGTACGCTCGTTTAATAAGGGCTTTGCAGATCTTGAGAATCTGTTTGCATCAATTTCTGGAGGTGTGTAGTCTATGGCAGCAGAAGATGAAGGCCGTACTGAACAACCTTCGGAATACAAACTTGAAAAAGCCCGTAAAGAAGGGCGTGTCGCAAAAAGCCAGGAGATTAGTGGTGCTCTTGTTTTACTGCTTTGTGTTGTAACAATCATCTTTCTTTCAAAATGGCTGTTCAATGAAATTGTCACAATCTTTAAGTTTTATTTTAATCAGTGTGCTACTTACGATATAAAAAATCCAGCCTTCCTTCCGGCCTTCTTTAATGTGTTTATTAAATGTGTATTGCCGGTTGGACTTATAAGTGTTGTTTCCGCAGTTACTGCAAATCTGATTCAGACCCGGGGTTTTATCTTCAGTCTTAAACCTATTGAGCCAAAATTTTCTAAGATTGTCCCAAAGATTGGAGAGTACTTAAAAAAGACAGTTTTCTCATTGAAGGGACTTTTTAATGTTGCAAAATCAATCGGTAAGGTAGCAATCATTTGTCTTGTTGCTTACATTTATATTAAGAAAGATTTATTTGTTTTGATTGATATAATTGATAACGGAGAAGTTGCAAGTGCTCTTGCTCAGGTGGCACGTATGGCCGCTCAAATTCTTATAACTGTAGCAGTTTTATTCCTTGCACTTTCAATTCCAGATTATTTTGTGCAGCGTCATGACTTCATGGAAGAAATGAAAATGACAAAGCAGGAAGTAAAGGAAGAGTATAAAGAAATGGAAGGTGACCCTGAAGTTAAGAGTAAACTTCAGCAGATGCAGAGACAGCTTCTTTCGCAGAATGTACGTAAAGCAGTTGCAGAATCTGATGTAGTAATTGCAAACCCTACACATTTTGCCGTTGCCTTAAAATATGATAGTGAAGTTTCAGATTCTCCTATGGTTAATGCAAAGGGAGAAGATAATACAGCGCTTTTAATCAGAAAAATTGCAGAAGAAAATAAAGTTCCGGTTGTAGAAAACCGGCCGGTGGCACGAGAATTATATACAAATCTTGAAGTTGGTGATATAATACCTGAGATATATTACAATACAATTGCTGTAATATATTCACAATTGGAAAAGTTTAGAAAGAAACAAAGTTAGTAGATTGCTGGGTGGGGACTGATGGCAAACGAAAGTAGAGGGACAATTCTCAAATTTATAACAGGCAATATTGTGCCTGTAGCAGTCGTATTGGCTGTTTTCCTTCTTTTTGTACCAATCCCAAAATTTATAATTGACTTAAGTATGATTTTAAATCTTACGCTTGCAATTGTAATTCTTTTAGTTGTAGTCCGAACCCCAAGACCATCTGACTTTCAGACCTTCCCGCGAGTTATTCTTTTTCAGACTCTGTTCAGTCTTGGAATTAATATTTCTTCAACCCGTCTTATCCTTACAGGAAGAATGCAGGGCGGGGCTCTGTTAAATCAGAGTGATATGGTAAAAGCTTTTGCGAGAATTGTTGCAGGTAACAATCTTGTCGTTGGATTTGTAATCTTTATTATTCTGATTGTTGTTCAGGTTCTCGTAGTTACGAAGGGTGCTGGTCGTGTATCAGAAGTTGCAGCCCGCTTCTCTTTGGATTCCATGAACCAGAAACTTTTTGATATTGATAACCGCCTTAATTCCGGAGCAATTGATGAAGCTCAGGCAGAAATTCTCAAGGAAGCCGTTCGCCGTGATATCGACTTCTATTCTAACATGGACGGTTCTTCTAAGTTCGTAAGTGGAAACGTAAAGGCTGGTATTTTCATTACAGTAATAAACCTGCTCGGTGGATTTATTGTCGGAATGGTTATGAATAGAATGGGAGCTGTAGAGGCTATTAATACTTATTCAACACTAACAATCGGTGACGGTCTTACATCACAGCTTCCGTCCCTCATTATTTCTTTTGCAACTGGTTTGCTCGTAACTGGTACTAAATCTGATGAGTCTCTTGACCAGCAGCTTAAAGTTGAATTTACCGGCGACGGTCATATTTACGAAATTGTTGGTGGCGTTCTGATTGTTGCAGGTCTCGCACTTCGTGGAGGAACTCAGTTACTTCTTCTTCCTGTTGGTGCTCTTGCAATCTTTATTGGTTATACAATGACCCGTGACAAACAGAAAAAAGAAATTGCACAGCAGCAGGAAAAAGCACAGAAGGCTTCTGCAAAATCTTCTTCAATCAATGATTCTGAGCGAATTGTAATGCTTGATCCTCTTTCTCTTGAACTTGGATATGCACTCATTCCTCTTGTTGACCAGGAAAAGGGCGCTGAACTTCTTGAACGTATTTCGCGCATTCGTGTTGAAGCAAGACACGATATTGGACTTGATATTCCAAAGATTCATATTCAGGATAATATGACACTTGAACCAAATGACTACAGCTTTAAGATTGCCGGTATTGAAGCCGGACATTCTGCCGTACGAGTTGGTTATGTAATGTGTCTTGATACAGGTACTGTTACAGATCCTATAGATGGAGAAAAAACAAAAGATCCTGCCTTTGGTATGGATGCAATCTGGCTTCCGGAAGATCGTCGCAGCGAAGCAGAAGGTGCCGGTTATGTAATTGTAGACCCACCTACAATCATCTCTACTCATATAACCGAAATCATCAAAAATCATGCGGCAGAACTTCTTGATCGTCAGGCAGTATCAGTTATTCTTGATACTGTTAAGCAGAAAAATCCTGTTCTTGTTTCAGAAGTTCTGGATACCGCAAAAATTTCTTACGGTACAATTGAAAAAGTTCTTCAGAATCTTCTCGAAGAAAGAGTATCTATCAGAAACTACGTACGTATTCTTGAGACAATGGCAAACTATGCGGCCGTTACCCATCACAATGTTTGGGAGCTTACACAAAAGGTACGAGATGCTTTAGGATTGCAAATCTGTATGCAGTATGCAGATGATAATAAAAAAATACATGTTATGAGACTTTCGCAGGAGCTTTCAGAACTCATTGCAGAACATGCCTATAACCCGGAGGACGGTTCAAAACCTTATGTAGCATTAGATCCTGTTGATCGACGCCGCTGGGTACAGGCAGTAAGTACATCTCTTGCAAAGGTAAGTCAGCTTGGATATCAGCCGGTTATCATAACAGTAAGCAGTGTGCGTCAGCTTGTGCGTTCTTCGCTGGAAAGAGAAATGCCTGGTGTTGCTGTAATTTCAGATACAGAAATGTATGCAGCCGGTTCAAGTATTTCTCCTGAGATTATTGATGAAATTGCTGACGTTGAAAATGAGTAAAAGGAAAGAGAAAAAAGATGGCGTACGAAGATGAGATTGAACAGAAAGTAACCGGAAACACTTACGAGGAGTGTAAAGAAAAACTGTTTAATTTGTATGGAAAAGATTTTAGAATTACAAACAAGGTTGTAGACTTTAGGCCAGCCGGTTTATTCCGCATGAAGAAAAAGCCGGTTACAGTTGTAAGCTATGTTGTAAATCATCAAAAATCATATTCTGCAGATAGCGGTAGAACTTATTATTCAGGCAGAGAGTCTGAAGAAGAACAGCTCAACCGAAATCGTGAAGCAATTTTACAGATGCAGAGTTCAAACAATGTACTGGTCAGTAAACAGATAAATGAAATGACTAATTCCATTGAAGAACTTAAACACGAAATGGCCCAGCAGCTTCAGCAGCTTGCAGTTTCTACTCAGGAAAAACATGAATCAATCAAAAAGATTGAAGAGCTGCTTGAACAGAATGAATTCTCTTTCTCTTACATAAACATGATTGAAGAAAAAATAAGAAATGAATTTTCTCTTGAACAGCTGGATAATTTTGATTTAGTAGAAAGACGCGTTGTAGACTGGATTGGTGAATCAATTTCAATTGCTAAAGAAACTGTATTCCGTCCGCCTCACGTATTTATAATTGTAGGTCCAACTGGAGTTGGAAAAACTACAACCCTTGTTAAACTTGCTGCTCAGTTTGTAAAAAACTATGCACAGAACCACGACGGAAATCGACCAGAAATCTGCTTTATCACAACAGATACAATGAGGGTTGGTGCGATGGAACAGCTTGAGAGATGGGGAAAGCATATGGGCTCTCAGGTTTACAAGGCAGAAAAATCAGAACACCTTAAAACTTTGTATGATGAAAATCGTGCAAATAAAGATGCAATATTTATTGATACTTCTGGATTCAGTCCTAACGATGCAACTCATATTGCACAGATGAAACTTTTGCTCGAAGTTCAGGGAATGAATCCGGATATTTATCTTGCATTCACTGCCGGAACAAAGGCAAGAGATTTGCAGAACATTATGCAGAATTATGAGCCATTCGGTTATAAATCTGTAATCGTTACAAAGTGCGATGAATCTGAACAGTTTGGAAACGTGATTAGTGTTTTAAATGACAAGCACAAATCAATTTCATACTTCACACATGGTCAGGTAGCATCAAGAGATATTACAAGAGCAGGTGTTGTAGATTTTCTTATCAGACTTGAAGGTTTCAAGATTGATAGAATTCACATTGAAGATAAATTTGGTTACTCAGGAGAATAGATATGGAAGAACAGGCAGAAGGCTTAAGCGAATTGTTTAATGATGGCGGCTCGGCAGACTCTGGAAAAAACGGAGCTGTAAAAAGAGATCATAACACCAGAATTATCGCAATCACCAGTGGAAAGGGTGGTGTTGGTAAAACCAACTTTGCCGTCAATATGGCAATTGCCTATGCCCAGCTGGGTAAAAAGGTTATCCTTATTGATGGTGACCTTGGAATGGCAAACGTAAATGTTCTTCTGAACATTGTTCCACAATATAATCTTATGCACGTCATCAACAAAAAGAAGACGATGAAAGAAATTATTATGGACACTGAGTTCGGAATTAAATTTATTGCAGGTGCCAATGGATTTTCTAAAATCGCAAACCTGAGTGTTGAAGAACTTGAGTACTTTGCAAATCAGTTTGCAACTCTTGGAAATGCAGACATTATCATTATTGATACTGGTGCGGGTATTGCAAATAACGTTCTTCAGTTTGTTGCAGCCGCAGATGAAGTATTTGTAGTAACAACTCCTGAACCAACTGCCATTACAGATGCTTACGGAATCATTAAAATTATAACAACTGAAATTGTTGACCGAACAGTAAATATCAAACTTATTGTAAACCGTGTTCATTCTCCAGATGAAGGAAAACGTATTTCTGAACGCATCATCACAATTGTTGGTCAGTTTCTTGGCTATAAAATTGAGTATCTGGGATGTATTCCTGAGGATCCTCTTGTACAGGCTTCTGTTATCAGACAAAAGCCATTTATTGTTGTAAATCCAACTTCAAAACCTGCTGTTTATTTGAAGCATATTGTTGGACGAATTGAAAAAACTGAACCTGAATTTAATGAGGGAGTTTCTAGCTTCCTTAAAAAATTCCTTAGTAAAAAAAGGTAGCGGTTTTTGACATATACACTCTTGTGGTGTATAATATTAATGGGTAATTGTTATTGGGAGGAAAAATGCGAAGCGCAAAATTTATCGGACTGTTTGCAGCATGCGGATTTATTTTGTCCTTCGTGTCAGGTCTTTTCTCTCATTCTTCAATTCTATCCATATTAATTAAAGCACTGATTTTTGCCGTTGTCTTCGGACTGTTAGGCTTAGGAATTTCATTTATATTTAATAAGTTCCTCTCTGATGGCTCGGGCGGCGATTTTCAAAGTGACTATTCCGTTGATTCTTCAGCTGCGCCTCAGGCATCTGCTTTGGGACAAAACGTTGATATAACGATTCAGGATGAAGAATTAAAACCGAGTGAAAGTGAAAACCACTTTGTGGTTGGAGACAATCATCAGATGTTAAATGATTCTGATGTAAAGAACTCGGGAAGAAGTAGTGCAGAAAGTCAAAATTCTTCAGAAGGTTTTGTTCCATTACGAAACTTTGAAACTGTTAAGAATTTTTCCGGCAAGGAAGCTGTTATTCCAGCAGAAGCCGTTGCCGTACAACAACCTGCACCACAAGAAGCTGCTCCGGTTGAAACAGCGGAACCAGTTCCATCTTCAAATGTTGAAGTAAGCAGCAATGAAGAAGGAGGAATAGACACTTTACCAGATATGGAAAACTTTGTTTTCAGTGAATCATCTGGCTCTGGTTCAGGGGATGATGATTCGGAATCTGGCTCAGAGTCGGATTTTGTTTCTATGGGTTCATCAAAAAAAAATAATGGACCTGCAGAAGTTCAGGATGCTGCTCTTATGGCAAAAGCAATCAGTTCTGTTTTATCAGATGAAAATTCATAAAAAGAGGAAGAGTATAAATGCCAATTAATGACGAAAAAGAAGAAGATGATCTTTGGGAAGAATTCAAAAAGACCAAATCACCAGCTCTCAGAGACAAATTTATACGGCAGTATATGCCTCTTGTAAAATATGTTGCAGGAAAAGTTGCTGTAGGACTTCCTGCGTCGGTGGAGTTTGATGATCTTGTTGGCTACGGACAGTTTGGTCTTTTAGACGCTATCAATAAATATGATCCTGCAAAAGGAGTAAAGTTTAAGACTTATGCAGTAACCCGTATCCGCGGTGCAATCTTTGATGAATTGCGTCAGATAGACTGGGTTCCTCGTTCAGTAAGACAGAAGTCTCGAGAAATTGAAGATGCAATTGTTTCACTTGAGTCTCGTCTCGGACGTACTGCCACAGATTCAGAAATTGCAGGCTCTTTGAATATGAGTGAAGATGAGTATCACAGAACTGTAATGAAGGTTTCTGGTACAAGTGTTCTTTCACTTAATGATGTATGGTATGCCGGTGATGACAATGATAACATGTCTATCGGAAACAATATTGAATCGCCATCAAGTCTTAATCCGGATGTAATTGCAGAGCGCGAAGAAATTAAAAAAGTAATCGCACAGGCAATCAGTGAACTTCCGGAAAAAGAAAAAATGGTAATTGTATTGTACTACCACGAAGATCTTACATTTAAAGAAATTGGTGAGGTTCTTGAGGTTAGTGAATCACGCATTTCTCAGCTTCATACAAAAGCAAACCTGCGTCTGCGTGCAAAGCTTACAAACCTCAGAAAGGGAATTATCTAAAAAGTAAAAATATAGAAAATGGTAACGCTGGATAAAATTCGCGAAGACATGAATACTCTTCTTCAGGTAGACAAAAACCTTCACTTCGTGGAGGTTAACGCCGACACAGTTGATGAAGCTCTTGCCGATGCCGTTGTTCAGCTGGATACCAAACTTTCAAATCTTCATTATGAAGTTGTAGAAAAAGGAAGTGACGGTATTCTTGGTCTTGGAAAAAAGCCATGGAAAATTATGGTTTACCAGGATCCTAAAACTGTTAAGAAAGCTGCAAGACTTGCCTCTGAAGGTCTGTTTGACAACGAAGAAGAAGGCGAGGAAGCACAGATTACAAACCGCGACGGACTTTACTATATCCGTCATTTCAAATCAGATATTATGCTTAAGGTTCTCCTTCCAATTGGAGAAGGCCTTCCTATAGAACTCAAGGATGTTCTTGATGAAATTAAACGCCCAGACACAATTAACTTTGACGAAGAACTTGTTAAGAAGTGCGTAAAGACTGGAACGGATAATGATTATCTTGTTGTCGGTTCCTTTAAGCATGTTCCTGCCGGAGACGTTGTAATTGGTGTTGAAGTTTCTAAAGATGAAATGAAAGGAAGCATTGTTGTTTCTCCTCCATCAATGAGTGGTAGTGAAGCTTCTTTTGATATGATTAAAAGAGCCATTCTCCAGCAGGGTGTCGTTGAAGCTTGTATCGAAGAAGATAAAATCAGAGAATTTGTTGATAATCCTGTATACAATAATCCTTATGAAGTTGCAGCAGCTATTGAACCTGTTGATGGTCATGATGCATATATTTCTTACAACTTTGAAACTGACCCTAATAAGCTTAAGGCACAGGTTGATGAAGAAGGAAAGGTTGACTATAAGAAACTCAATAACATTCAGAACGTTATTGCAGATCAACCTCTTGCACAGAAGATTCCAGCAGAACGTGGAAAGGGCGGTAAGACATTGTTTGGCCGTTACCTCGAAGCAAAGAACGGAAAAGACATTCAGATTCAGCTTGGTGCCAATGTTAAACTTGACCGCGACGGCGTAACAATTAAAGCCGAAATTGACGGTGAAGTTATGCTCGTAAACGGAAAGGTAACTGTAGAGCCTGTTAAGTACCTCGACGCAGTTAATGTTAAAACCGGTGATGTTAAATTTGTCGGTACTGTCGTTATCAAAGGAAACGTACAGGAAGGCTACAAGGTTGAAGCTACCAATATTGAAGTTGGCGGAATCGTTGACAAGTCTCGCCTCGAAGCAACCGGAAATATTATTGTACGTCAGGGTGTATTCGGAAAAGGCGAAGGTTATATCAAAGCAGGTAAATCACTCTGGGCTAAGTTCATTAATGATACAACCGTTGAAGTTGAAGAAAATGTTATTGTAAATGACTCAATTGTAAACTCTAGCGTAACTGCTATGAAGAATATTGTACTGCGCGGAAAGAAGGCACAGATTATCGGTGGACACCTTATGGCAACCGAGGAAATCTGTGCGCGTAAAGTTGGTTCTCCTGGTGGTGGTACAGAAACAATTCTTGAAGTTGGTGTAGACCCACGCGCTAAGAAGCGTCTTGAAGAACTGCAGAATATGCAGGCCAAGGCTACAAAGGAATACGAAAACTGTGACCTTGATATTCAGACCCTTGAACAGCAGAAGAAACTTCGTAAAAAACTTCCTCAGGAAAAAGAGGAAAAACTTAAGACTCTCAAAGAACGTTGTGACCAGATAAGCGAAGAACTTGAAAAGATGACTGATGAAATCAATAAGATTCAGGAACACCTTCGAGATCTTAAAGCTATCGGAAAGGTTAAGGTTGAAGGCGATGTATATGCCGGCGTTAAAATCTACATCCGCGATGTTCTCGATGAAGTTAAGATTGATACAAAGGCAGTAACCTTCTATTACGATAAAGCTTTCAGTAAGCGCGGTCCATACGAGCCGCCTGCATTGACGGAGGACCAGCCGGATGGGTATTCAGCCGATTGACCTTCAGACCATGTACACTCAGCTTTCAAACGTCTCAAAATCTATGTCTGGAGCACAGCAGGCACAGCTCACAGAAGCTATGCAACAGCAGGGTAACATTCAGCGAAGCATGGAAAATGCCGCTAAGGTTCAGCAGACTTCAAATGAAAAAGCTGAAACAAATACTGTAAATCAGAACGGCTCAAATTCTTCCGGAGCTTACGGACAGAAAAGACAGCAGAAAAATGAAACAAGTCAGGATGAAGATAACGAAGTAAGTCGTCCTCCAAAAAGTGACCATTCATATCTTGGAACTATAATCGATATTACGAGGTAAACATGGCCGCATACATTGCTCTTTTTATTTCACTTGTCAGTTTAATTCTGATGATTGTAATCTTAATCCGTTTTAAAAAACTTTTTTCAACAGATGCAATCATAGACAAAACAAAATCTCAGATGAACCGCGTTATCATGGATGTAAATAATAATGCAAACCGTGATATCGAACTTATAAATGAATCTTCCAGAAGACTGCGTGCTCTGCTAAATGAAGCCGATAAAAAAATGGAAAACTTTCAGGAAGCAATGCAGCTCCTCAGAAACACAATTGCAGAAGCAGAAAAGACAAGCCATAGCAACGGAAGGTCTTATTCAGGATTACAGGAATCTCAAAGATTTGCGGATATAAAACCTGTTGGACAAAAATCAAAGAAGACTACTTCAATAGATCCGGATGCTTCATTTGAAATTACCAAAAAAGCTCCTTCTCATCAGGGGTCTTTATTTGATGATCCGGAGCCTGCAACAATTTTAAAAGACGAAACATTAGTAAACCAGGATGGTGCAGCCTATAAGGAAGTTCCGCTTATTGTAACAAAAGTTTATGATGAAGAGCCGGGGCAGGGGGGAGCAGAAAAGTCTAAGACAGAGGCTGTTCGTCAGAAAGAATCTTATCCTCCAAAAAATCCTCCGTTTTTTGCACCACCACCTCCTGCTTCAAACCGCACCCTTAAAGACAAGGTTGAAAAACTTTTTAATCAGGGAATGCAGGTGGATGATATCGCAGAAGAATTATCTTGTCCTGCCTCAGAAGTACAGTTTATAATTGATATGCTATAATCAATAAAGAATTAGGAGTATAAAATATGAAAGTTTCAAAATCAAAATTTGGAATGCTTTGTGATGGAACAAAGGTTAATCTTTTTACAGTAAAAAACGGCAATATGTCTTTTTCTTGTACAGACTACGGCTGTACAATTACCAGCATTGTTCTCAATGGAGAAAAGGGTAAAAAGACAGATGTGCTTTTAGGTTTTTCAACTCTCGAAGGTTATCTCAATACAAAATTCTGTTTTGGCGCAATTGTAGGCCGCTTTGCAAACCGCATTGGAAAAGCTTCTTTTGCACTCGACGGAAAGAAATATGATCTTGATAAAAATGACGGTCCAAACTGTCTTCACGGCGGTTTTGACGGTTATGACAAGATGATGTGGAAAGGAAAGATGATCGACGATGGTAAACTCTGCGGTGTTAAATTTACACGCACATCTCCAGATGGAGAGCAGGGCTTCCCTGGAAACGTTGAACTTTCAGTTACATATCTTCTTGATGAACACAATAATCTTACCTGCTACTATACTGCAGAAACAGATAAGGCAACTCCAATCAATATTACAAACCATGCATATTTTAACCTTGCTGGTAACGGAAATATTTGTGAGCATACAGTTCAGATGAATTCAACAAAACGTCTTGAAGTAAATGCAAAACTCATTCCAACAGGAAAGCTTCTTGATGTAAAGGGAACTCCTTTTGATTTTACAAAAGAAAAGAAGATTGGAAAGGATATCAAGAATGTTGGAGTAGGTTATGATCATTGTTATGTAACTGAACTCTTTGATCCTGAAAATCCACATTGCGGTCTTCCACTTGATGACAAAGACCTCGTTGAATTCTGTACTGTAAAAGAACCAACAACCGGAAATGAAATGACAGTATTCACAAATATGGAAGGCTGTCAGTTCTACACAGGAAACTACATAAAAGGAATCCTTGGAAAGAATGGTCGTGTTTATGATACACATGATGCTTTCTGTCTTGAAACCCAGTGTTTCCCTGATACACCAAATCAGACTTCATTCCCAACCTGTATTCTTGAACCAGGTCAGAAAATGAAAGCTAAGACGATTTATTCCTTTACAATTAATAAATAATACGGTATATTTGTTTAAGCGTTTAATAATTTAAACATAAGCGTCATTGCGAGGCGAAGCCGAAGCAATCCATATATAGATTGCCACGTCGCTTCGCTCCTCGCAATGACGGAAACTCTCAAATATTTTTTACCCCCAATATAAAGTTTTTCATTGAAAAACGGCATATTTGGGGTATAATTATTATATTATTCTTGACGTGTATAAGTGAGGTACTTTGATGGATGTACAATTGCAAGAACTGATTGATAAAATCAAAAAGGACGGCGTTGCTGCTGCAGAAAAGGATGCTGCAAAAATCATTGCAAATTCGGAGAAGAAAGCAGAAGCAATAATCGCAGAAGCGCAGTCGAAAGCTGCTGAAATTATAAAAAGTGCACAGTCAGAGACTAAGAAAATGGAGAAAGCTAGTGAGGAAGCCATCGTACAGGCAGGCCGAAATATGCTTCTTTCATTCAAAGATGCTCTGGTAGGAGAGCTTGACGGCCTTATTCAGGAAGGCACTGAAAAAGCTCTTTCTAAAGATGTTCTTACTAAGCTTGTTCCAGAAACAGTAAAAGCCTGGGCTAAGAACTCTGATGCTTCAGAACTTTCAGTTCTTCTAAGTGAAAAAGATTTGAAATCTCTCGAAGCTTCCCTTAAAACTTCTCTTAAAGCCGAAATCAAAAAAGGTCTCGAGATTAAACCTGACAAGACTCTTTCTGCCGGATTCAGAATTGGAGTTAAGAACGGTGCCGCATTCTATGATTATTCTGCGGAAAGTCTCGCTGAGATGTTCTCCGCTTATCTGAATCCTAAAGTTGCAGCTCTTATGAAAGTTGCTGCAGAGGACGCGCAATAGTGGCTTATTATTATTTGGTTTCACAATTACCAAATATCTCTTCTACAGAAGGAAAGTCTGCCCTGCCTTTAAATACAGAGCAGTTCCGCGAGCTTGCTGCCCGCTTTATTTCCGAAGAAGAAAAAGCTGTGCTTGAGAAGCTTTCTTTAGTTCCTCCAATGGAACTCACTTCCACAGGCTCTGCCTTCCTGGATGTTTGGTATGAAAAAGAAAGAAACCTTCGTTGTGCGCTTGCTCAGATTCGTGCACAGAAACTCAAAAAGGACAGTGTACCGCTCCCACCTGGATGTACTGCAGATATTATTTCTGCTGCCCGTACTGCAGTTGGAATGGACAGTCCTTTGAGTGCCGAACAGTTTCTTTACGAGTACAGGTTACGACTGCTCGATGACTTGCGTCCTTTAGATGCATTCTCAATTGATGCGGTGTATGCCTACGGCCTCAGACTTATGCTTGTTGAACGCATGAAGAAGTTTGAAGTTGAAAACGGAAAGATATCTTATCATAAGATTTACGATACGATTTTAGACGGAGATAAATAATGACTAATACTAAAGCAAAAGTAGTCGGCATCAACGGAAACATGGTCACGATTGAATTCGAAGGCTCTGTTTCTATGAATGAAGTAGGCTACGTTAATGTAGACGGAAAGAAGCTTCGAGGTGAAGTTATCCGTATCCGCGGTAACAAAGCTCAGATGCAGATTTTCGAAATGACACAAGGTATTAAAGCCGGAGACAAGGTTGATCTGATTGGAGACCTTTTGTGTGCTGAGCTTGGACCTGGTTTGTTGGGACAGACTTTTGATGGTTTGCAGAACCCTCTGCCTCTCGTTGCAGAAAAAGCAGGCTTCTTCCTTGAGCGTGGTGTTTATGTAGATTCACTTCCACGTGACAAGAAATGGGAATGGACACCAAGTGTAAAACCTGGAGATAAGGTTCTCCGTGGTGATCCAATCGGATCTGTTCCAGAAGGACCTTTTACACATAAGATTCTTGTTCCGTTTGATCTTCTTGGAATGTATACAGTAAAGAAGGTTGAAAAGGCTGGAGACTACACAATCGAAGATACAATTTGTGTAGTAACAGATGAAAAAGGAAAAGATCACAAACTTAAGATGGCATTCAAGTGGCCTGTAAAACGTGCCGTAGACTGCTATGCAGAGCGTCTTGCTCCAAGTGAGCCAATGGTAACACAGGTTCGCCTTATCGATACATTCTATCCTGTTTCTAAGGGTGGTACTTATTGTATCCCTGGACCTTTCGGTGCTGGAAAAACTGTACTTCAGCATACAACCTCACGTAATGCCGACGTTGATATCGTAATCATCGCTGCCTGCGGTGAACGTGCTGGTGAAGTTGTAGAAACAATTAAAGAGTTCCCTGAGTTGAAAGACCCAAGAACTGGTCGTTCTCTTATGGAAAGAACAATCATCATTTGTAACACATCTTCTATGCCTGTTGCTTCGCGTGAAGCTTCGGTTTATACATCTGTTACACTTGCTGAATATTACCGCCAGATGGGCTTGCACGTATTGCTCCTTGCTGACTCAACTTCTCGTTGGGCACAGGCTCTTCGTGAAATGTCTGGACGTCTTGAAGAGATTCCTGGAGAAGAGGCTTTCCCAGCTTACCTCGAATCTTATATCGCAGCTTTCTACGAGCGTGCTGGTATCGTACGCCTCCGCGACGGCAACATTGGATCTGTAACAATTGGTGGTACAGTATCTCCTGCCGGTGGTAACTTTGAAGAGCCGGTAACTCAGGCTACTTTGAAGGTAGTAGGTGCTTTCCATGGACTTTCACGTGAACGTTCAGATGCACGTAAGTATCCTGCAATTGACCCAATCATTTCATGGTCAAAATATAAATCAGTTATCCGCGAAGACTGGGTAGCTTATGCACGCAAGGTATTCCTTAGCGGTGTTGAAGTAAACCAGATGATGAAGGTAGTTGGTGAAGAAGGTACAACAACCGAAGACTACATCGAATACCTCAAGAGCGAATTCCTTGATGCTGTTTATATGCAGCAGAACTCATTCGATGAAATTGATGCCGCTGTAAGCGTTGAACGCCAGCAGTATACTTTCGCAAAAGTTCTCAAGGTTCTTGGTTCTGATTTTGAACTCGCAGACAAAGACTCAGCACGTAACTTCTTCAACCAGATGCGTCAGAAGTTTATCGACTGGAACTATTCTTTGTGGAAGAGTGACAAGTTCAAGAAAGCAGAAAAAGACGTAGACGCTCACTTTGCTTCTGCAAACGGTAAAGTACGCGACGAAGTAAGCGCAATGCTTAAGGATGGTGAGTAATGAACAAGGTTTATAGTAAGATTGAATCCATCGTCGGAAGCGTTATCACTGTAAAAGCAGACAATGTTGCATACGGTGAGCTTGCCGAAATCGAAACACGCTTTGGTAAATCACTTGCCGAAGTAAATAAAATCGAAGGTGATACAGTATCTCTCCAGGTATTTGCCGGAGGACGCGGTATTTCTACCGGAGACCATATTAAGTTCCTTGGACATCAGATGGAAGTTTCTTTCTCTGATGATTTGCTTGGACGTATTTTCAATGGTTCTGCTCAGCCACGTGATAACGGACCGGCTCTGTCAGACTGCCTTGTTACAATTGGAGGACCTTCAGTAAACCCTTCAAAACGTATTATGGCTCGCCGTATGATTCGTACTGGTATTCCAATGATTGATATGTTCAACACACTGGTTGTATCTCAGAAGTTGCCTATTTTCTCAATTTCTGGTGAACCTTATAACCAGCTGCTTGCACGCATTGCCATGCAGGCTGAAGTTGATGTAATCGTTCTTGGTGGTATGGGTCTTAAGTACGACGACTACCTTTACTTCAAAAAGACACTGGAAGACGGCGGTGCTTTAAGTAAGACTGTAATGTTCATGCATACAGCCGCTGACCCTACAGTAGAATGTCAGAAGATTCCTGACCTTTCTCTTGCAGTTGCTGAGCAGTTCGCTCTTAAGGGAAAAGATGTTCTGGTTCTTCTTACAGATATGACAAACTTTGCTGACTCAATGAAGGAAATCGCTATTACACAGGAGCAGGTTCCTTCTAACCGTGGTTACCCTGGAGACTTGTACTCACAGCTCGCAGCACGCTACGAAAAAGCCGTAGACTTTGATAGTGCCGGATCTGTAACAATTCTTGCAGTTACTACAATGCCTGGTGATGATGTTACTCACCCGGTTCCAGATAACACTGGATACATCACAGAAGGTCAGTACTACCTCAAGGGTGGACGTATTGAGCCGTTCGGTTCTCTTTCTCGTTTGAAGCAGAACGTAAACGGAAGCACACGTTCAGACCACCGTGCCCTTATGGACGGTATGATTCGTCTTTATTCAAACTACAAAGACACACTCGAAAAGAAATCTATGGGTTTCAATATGAGTAAGTGGGATGAAAAGCTTCTTGATTATGGTAAGAAGTTTGAGGACGGTATGATGGATCTTTCAAAGAATATTTCTCTGGAAGATGCACTCGACCTTGGCTGGAAGATTCTGGCTGACTGCTTTGAACCGGAAGAAACAGGTTTGAAGTCATCTCTGATTGATGAATACTGGCCTAAGAAATAGGGGTAGCGCATGGCAAAGATTAAGCTGACAAAAAATGAGCTCAAGGTTCAGAAAGATGCGCTTAAAATGTACAAGCGCTATCTTCCAACCCTTATGCTCAAAAAACAGCAGCTTCAGACAGAAATCCGCACAATAGATGCCAAGGCTAAAGAAGTCCGTGCCGCCCGCGTTGCCCTTGAAAAAGAGTTTGAACAGTGGATTTCCGTATTCGGTGAACGTGAAGCTTTCACTCCGGATATGGTAACTGTAAAGAACATCAAAAAGGGTGTTGGAAATATTGCCGGTGTAACAATTCCGGTATATGAAGGTGCAGACTTTGGAAGAGGCGACTACGACCTTTACAAGACTCCGCTGTGGATTGATATGGCGGCCGATCGTATGGAAAAGGCGCTCTCACTTGATCTGGAAGCAGAGGTTCTGGACGAGCAGGTAAGACTGCTGAGCCAGGAATTACGCACTACAACTCAGCGCGTAAACCTCTTTGAAAAGGTTAAGATTCCTGAAACAAAGGCCAATATCAAAAAAATCACCGTATATCTTGGTGATGAACAGGTTGCGGCAGTTGTGCGCAGTAAGATTTCAAAGAAAAAGCTGCAGGCTAAAATTGATGAAGAACAGGAGGCTGCTAAATGATTGAACCAATGAAGAAAGTCTCTATTGTCCTTCTCAATAAGGAAAAAGAAGAGGCTCTTAAGGCTTTAAGAAAAATTGGTCTTGTTCACCTTGAAAAAATCGAGGGAGCAGGAGAAAAACTTACAGCCTTCAAAGAATATTCAAATAACGCAATGCTTTCAGAATCTATTCTGGGAGAAATTAAGCTTCCTAAGCAGAAGGGCAAAACAGCTGAACTCAGCAATGAGAAAATAGTTGAGCTTTGTTCTGAGATTGTTCAGAAAAGTGAACGCAAAAAGCAGCTTATGGAAGAAATTTCAGCAGATACTACTGAGCTTGACCGCTTTGCACTGTGGGGAAGCGTAAGTAATGAAGATCTGGAGTTCCTTAAGGAAAAAGGTATTGCACTCAAGATGTATGAAATCAACGCCGAGAAGTATAATCTTGTCGACCCTGATATTCAGACAATTCTTGTAAATAATGATAAGAAAACCGTACGTTTCTTAATTGTAAACGGCGGAGAAGGCAGACCAGAAAAACTTCTTCCAGAAGCATTTGAAGTTCCTAATCCAAGAATTTCAACTTCTCTTCTTGAGGAAGAAATCCGCAAGGATGAAAAAGAACTTGATGAAATTCAGAAGTTCTATCTTGAGAATGCTAAGTATGTTCCTGCAATTGCAGCGTTCAGAAAAGGTCTTGAAAGTGATATAGAATTTGAAAACATCAATTGTGGTATGGGCTGCGAAAAATCTGGAACTGAAAATGACCTTGCATGGCTTAGTGGTTATGTACCAGCAGCAGATCTTGAAGATTTCAAACGCTGCTGTTCTGCAAATGGCTGGGCTATTGCATATGCAGATCCAGAAGATGAAGATGTTGAAGTTCCAACAAAACTTAAGAACAACAAGTTTGTAAGCTTGATTTATCCTCTTACAGACTTCCTTGGAACTGTTCCTGGTTATCATGAGTTTGATATTTCAGGCTGGTTCCTGCTGTTCTTCACAATCTTCTTTGCAATGATTTTTGGAGACGGTGGATATGGCCTGTTAGTAGCAGCTGTAATTCTGTTCCTTATGCTTAAGACTAAGCTTTCTGGAAAGAAGGTGCCTGCTGCCTTTGGACTATTCCTTCTTGTTTCACTGGCAACTGTTGTCTGGGGTGCTGTAACCTGTACATGGTTTGGTATTTCTCCGGATAAATTACCTGATTGGCTTACTGGACTTTCAATTCCTTATATTTCAGGTGCTTACGCTAAAAATCCTGATGGAAGTGCTTTCATCTGGAATGTGCCTTGGATTTCTGATCCTGATATTGGCCTTACAAAAGACCAGAACCTGCAGATCTTCTGTTTCTCTCTGGCTTTGATTCAGCTTTGTGTAGCTCATATTAAGGCTGGTGTAAGAAATATCAAGGATAAAAAAGGTCTTAAAGTACTTGGAGATCTTGGTTCATTATTACAGCTTGTTGGTATGTTCTGGGTAGTTCTTGCAATGGTTGTAAATGGGCAGGTATTCCCAATGCTTGGATACATTGGCAATGTGCCGGTGGGATATATTGAAGTTTCTTTAATTGCTGTAGGTTTTGCAATGAGTTTTGTATTTGCAAATTACGAAGGCAGTATCGGAGCTTCTATACTTGAAAGCTGTAAGAACATTATTTCTGTTCTTCTTGGAGTTGTAAACGTATTCAGTGATATCGTTTCATACATCCGTCTATGGGCCGTTGGTCTTGCGGGTGCTGCGATTTCAGAAACTGTAAATACACTTGCAAGTCCAATTCTGGGACACGCAATATTGTTCATTGCTGCAATCGTTCTTCTTGTATTCGGTCATGGATTGAATATGATTTTGAACGTTCTTTCAGTAATAGTTCACGGTGTACGTTTGAACACATTGGAGTTCTGTACACACGTAGGAATGAGCTGGAGTGGTGTAAAGTATCAGCCGTTCGCTGATAATGAGTAAGCCCGCTGGCGGGCGGTGATAGATAGCAGAGCGTTAAAAAAATTGCGAAAGCAATTTTTAGCTCTACCTCTATAAAATATGTAATAAGCCGTCGGTGGACGGTATAAAATATGAAATTAAGTCCGGAATGGACTAAAGGAGAATAATTATGGAACTTTGGGGTTATCTTGGAGCTGCTGTTTGTATGGGTATTGCTGCTATTGGTTCAGCAATCGGAATCGGAATTGCCGGACAGGGAGCAATTGGAGCTTGGAAACGTTGTTACATCAACAATAAACCAGCACCATTCATCCTCACTGTATTTGCCGGTGCACCTCTTACACAGACAATTTACGGCTTCCTTCTTATGAATATTGCAATGAAACCAAAGGTAGCAAGCGGTGCTATGACTCCTGGCTTTGCTCTTGGTCTTGGTATTGCATCTGGTTTGGCTATGTGTTTCTCTGCTATTGCACAGGGAAAAGCTGGTGCAGCTGCTTCTGATGCTCTTGGTGAAACAGGAAAAGGTTTCGCTCAGTACATCATGGTAGTTGGTCTTTGTGAGTCTGTAGCGCTCTTCGCTATGGTATTCTCGTTAATTGCTTAATTAACTGAAATCTTATCCTTAAAAAGAAAAAATCTGCGGGTCCCAGCGACGGCAAAACTGAAAAAGCAATCTCCCAGGGTCCCATGCTTAAAAAATCTTGCTTCGCTCGATTTTTACGCAACCCTGGGGCCCTCTTTTTCATTTTGCCTGCGTCCCACAGATTTTTTCTTTTTAAGGCAAATATCGTATAATTAACTTATTACACCATAGCTCACTTTGCGGGTTATGGAAACTATGTCATTCCCCGGCTTGACCGGGGAATCTTTTTATTTAACGTGGGTTGTGGTATAATTAAAAACATGACTACGAAAACTGTTTATCTTGGTGGAAAGGGTGTAACTAAACGTATTGCGATTGGTGGCGGTGCACCGGTATCTGTTCAGACTATGTGGAAAGAAGGAATTACTGACCTTGCCACAGACAATAATAAATTAGATAGAATTTTACGCGAACTCAACGATTTGTCTATGATTGGTTGTGACATTGTTCGCTTTGCGGTTCCTGATATTCCTAGTGCCCAGGGACTTTGCCTGCTTGCAGAACGCACTGCTATGCCTCTGGTGGCAGATATACATTTTGATTATAAGCTTGCACTGGAATGCCTTAAGGGTAATGTTGCCGCTATACGTATAAACCCGGGAAATATAGGTTCTGTAGAAAATACCCGAACTGTAGTCGAAGCCTGCCGGGAGCAGGGAGTAGCAATCAGAATTGGAATTAACAGCGGCTCTCTTCCTAAAGATCTTCAGGAACAGATTGCTACCGGTAAAATCACTCGTGCTCAGGGGCTTTGCGAAACCTCTGCCCGTGAAGCGGCTATTTTTGAAGACTTAAAATTTGACCAGTATGTAGTTAGTATGAAGTCTTCTGATGTTAACGAAACTATACAGTGCAATAAGTTTTATGCAGAAAAATATAATAATCCTTTGCATTTAGGCGTTACAGAAGCAGGCCCTCTAATCGGTGGTATTGTAAAATCAAGCATAGCATTTTCCACTCTGCTAAATCAGGGAATAGGAGACACAATCCGTGTAAGCCTTTCATCAAGCCCTGAAAACGAAGTAGTGGCAGGAATCAACATTCTAAAAGAATGCGGAAAACGTGCTGGCGGCGTAAAATTGGTAAGCTGCCCGCGTTGTGGCCGTATTGGTTTTGATGTTCATTCTTTTGTAGACCGCTGGCAAAACCGCCTTCTTGCAATGGATAAGGATATTACTGTAGCAGTAATGGGCTGTGTTGTAAATGGACCCGGAGAAGGACGTCACGCAGACCTTGGAATTGCCGGTACTGCAGATAAAGCAATTATTTTCAAAAAGGGTAAAATAGTACGAACGATTGATGCAAAAGATGCCGATAAAGTATTTGAGCAAGAATTAAATTCATTGTAATAGATCCTGAAATAAGTTCGGGATTACATCGGGTGTTTATGAAGAAAACTGTTTTAATTGTTTTATTTTCTACTTTATGTTTTTCGCTTTTTGCTGCAGATAAACCTACAAAACCAGATCAGAGTGTTGAAGCTTATAGAAAAGCTATAGAAGCTATGGATGCTCAGGATTATGGAAAGGCTTTAAAATATTCAGAAGATGCGATTTTATATCGCAGACAGCGTATTGAAAATCAGATAAACACAGTTAAAAACTCACTCTCGGCTAAGCGTGTACAGGCAGCCGGAGATCATTTTACTCCAGTTCTTAATGTACTTGATAATCGTAAGGAAACAGAAACTGCTGATATAATCAGATATTACATTAAAAAGAAAGGTACTGATTATTTCGAAGATTCAGTAACAAATCTTCTTGAATATCTTAATAATTCAAAGGATTTCCCTGAAGCTCATAAAATCATAGGTGATATTTACAAATTGGAAGGCGAATATCAGTATGCAGAAGAATATTACACTATGGCACTTGAAAGAGCTGATGTTCTTGATATTCCAGATGAAAAATATGAAATTCTTTATATGCTTGCAGAAATAAGCAGACTTGAAGAGGATCTTCCTAAAATGGAAATCCGTCTTATGAACATTCTTGCAGAAGATAACAACTATAGAGACTCTGCATTAAAACGTTCTATGAAAGGAACAATCTCTTCTAATAAAAAAGATTCAATGGCAAAATTCTTTAATCTTTATCGTGCAGATTCATATAACTGTATAAATGCATATAATCAGCTTGCAGAATACTACCATGATGCACATAGAAATGATAAAGCCTTGGAATTTGCAGCTCTTGCAGCAATTACAAGTTTTACACGTATAAGTGAGATTCTTTATTCCAGAAATTCTGTATATGAATATGAGAATCTTGAAGGCTTTATGCAGGAAGCTTCATATTATGATGATGTAATTGAATGGGCCAGCCGAAATTCTGCCTGGAAGAGTTTTAATATTCTTGCAAGCTATGCAACAGAAGAAGGATATAAAAACTTTTCTGGTGAATTATTGAGAGTCATTGCAAGATATACACCAGAAACTTACTGGCAGAGAGACGCAGTTCTTCAGCTGGAAAGATTGAATTAATATTCGATTCCAAGTCCAATAAAGATTTCTTTATTATTTTTAAGACCTTCTACAAATATATTCTTACTCAAATCAACACCAAGGCTTGCACGTACAGTAAAGCTTGACCATTTCAGAGGATATACAAGGAATTCAAATCCACCACAATAATATGTTTTGTTATAACTTGGTCTGTTATTGTTACTGTCAAAAACTACAGCCATATCAAAGAATGGCGAGAACTGAAAGTTGAAGTTCAAAATTCCTACAGGGAAGTAGGCTGTAAATACGCTGTGTGGTAAATCAAGATTTAGGATAATTCCAGTAGGGGAGTAAATATCATCATCAAGAATACCGCGAAGGCGTTCACCTACAGCATAAGTATGCGCAGAATTGTTTGTAGGAATATCAAAATAATGGAATGCATACAATCTTGAGTTAATTCCAAAATGATTCCAGATTTCTTCATCATTGGCCTGGTAATTCCAGAAGAACTTTCCTTCAAAAGAAACTTGAGGAACAAATTCTTTACTCTCAAAATTATAGCTGTAAGAATTTCCTAAAGATAAATCATATCCTTTTCTAAGATTATCATTCCAGTTAACTTTTCCATTAGATATAGAATGAGAAAAAGAAATATCTGGGCCTAAAAGTTCTTTGCTTTTATCCTTTTCTTTATTGATTCCATCGAAATCCCAGTTGAAAGAAACATTTACAGAAGGACTATAAGTAATGCTTGTAAAATTGCTTAAGTTTGCTATTGTTACAGGGAGTCCAATATTAAACTGTTCACTTAAATATATATCATCATCGTTTTCTTCATCTTCGTATTTATAGTCTAAGTTTCTATGAACATATTGATATAATCCTAAAGAAAGACTTACACGATTAAAAGGTATAGATAAACTTAAACCAGTTTTTGTATCAAATTCAAAACCTGTTTTATTAGGATCATCTTCGAGCCGGTAATCAATGGTATAATCATTTACAAAAACAGCATTAAAAGGACCCATGCTGAACGGTAAATCAAAGTTAAAATTAAAGCCTGGTTTAAAAATTCCATCATCATATCTTAAATTCATGTCAATATTCATGGTATTAAGTGAACCAAGAAAGTTACTGTCCTTTCCTTTAAACTTAAGAGATATACCACTGTTAGAACTGTATTTGGGGATTGGCATTACAATAAGATGATGTGAGTCCTGAAGTTTTATAAGAACTGTTACATTTAATAAACCAGAAGTTTCAGAAGGGAGCGCTTCGTAAGTAACAGAAACTTCATCAAAATATCTTGAGCTTACAAGTGTTTCAGTGTAATTTTCAATATAGGTATCAAAGGCTTCGCGGTTTTCAAAAGTTGTTTTTTTATCAAGAGGGAAGTTCTGGTTCAGAGGATATTCACGGGTTTTTCCCAAAAATTTAAAACCTGCACCTTTAATATCATATTCTGCATTTGTAATTTTATATGCTTCTGAGAAGAGCAGAAAAGGAAGTAAAACAAAAAGAGAAACAAATAGTGATTTTTTCATTAGTAGGCACCTTTACCGTTGATGACAACCCATACCGTTTTTATAAGAATCCAGATATCAAGCCAGATTGACCAGTTCTGAATATAATATGTATCAAAAGAAATTCTTTCTTCGTAACCTGTGTCTGAACGGCCTGAAACCTGCCACATACCAGTAAGGCCTGGTACTACAGAAAGAACGTAATCTTTGTAGTCTCCGTATTTAACAAGTTCAGGTTCTGTAACAGGACGAGGACCTACAAGACTCATATCTCCAAAGAGAATGTTAAAGAGCTGTGGAAGTTCATCAAGACTTGTACGGCGAAGGAATTTTCCGAACTTTGTAACACGCGGGTCATCCTGGAACTTACGATCCTTTTCCCATTCTGCACGGCGTACAGGATCTGTTGCAAGAATCTCTTCAAGAATCTCCTGTGAATTAATACACATAGAACGGAACTTCCAGCACTTAATTTCACGTCCATTTTTACCTACGCGTTTGTGAGCATAGAAAACTGGTCCGCGAGAAGTAAGTTTTACGAGAAGTGAAAGAATAATGAAAATTGGAAGAAGAAGAGGCATACAAATTAAGATTGCACAGATATCAATAATTCTCTTTAAAACCAGGTTGCCCTTAAAAGTAAGGTTGTGAATAGAGGCAAATCCAATAATTCCTGCAATATCTTTAAGCTGCTGTGTAGAAGTAAAGAAGGTCTGGTTTTTCGAAACAGAAATTGTATATCTGTATGAAGCCATTACCTTGTTCATATCTCCATGGTAATCACAGATGAGAGCCTGTTTAATATTATGCTTTTTGATGGTTTTGAAAAGCTCTTCATTTGGAGGGAAAACCGGAATACCCTTGTAATCGCCTGTTTTTTTTGCATCAGAATCAATAATAACAGCTGGATGGTATCCCAGATATTTATTTTTTATGAGTTTATCAATAATGAAATTACCGTTGCTGCCAGATGTAAACATAACAGCTGGAACTCCCCACCATTTAAAGCGGCCAAAGTAATGTTTTGCAGCTTCTCGGAATGCAGGTAGGGCAATTGTTGAAAGTGGAATTGCAATAATGAATGCAATGGCAAGCTGAAGCTTATGGCTGTCTTGAATCAGAAGATCTGCAACACGAAGTTCATTTTCATCTGAAATTATAAGACTAAAAATAATTGAGATAAAACTGAACAATGAAGAGAAAAAGAACTTTCTAACTTCATCTGTAGGCGAATTCATTATTCCTGGATATAAACCGATACAACCAAAGAAAAGAAGAATTAATGGGATATAAATCGAATAGTTAATAAATGACTTAAAGTTAATTGAGTCTGGTGCAAATAAATTTACAATAAAAAATCCAAGCCCAATACAAAGAATAAGTACAAGTGCATCTACAAAAAAGAGTGCCATTCCTGAAATAAAAGAACTTGTCTGAGGATAAAGTTTTTTTATATGTGTCTCAAATTCACTTGTAGTCATAACTTCTATTTTATATCAAATTATTGTTATCGTCTATAATCATTTACCAGCTAGAATTGTTTTGAGAGTTTCAATCAAAATGTCGTTGTCTTCTTTATCGCGGATAGCAAGACGAATATATTTTGGCTCTTCAAAGCACTTTTTGCCTGTAAGGTCTTTGATGAAAATATTGCATTTTTCAAGAAGAGTTACGGCAAGTTTGTCGGAAGTCATGTTGCCTGTGAGACGGCAGAGCAGGAAGTTTGCCTGGCTTGGATAAACCTTAAGTCCTTTGATTTTTGAAAGCTCTTTGATAAAGCGGGCTCGCTCTTCTGCAATTGAATCGCAGGCAGAAGCATAAGTCTTGCTGTACTTCTCATAAATCTGAAGATAGTATTCACCAAAGGAATTGATATTCCAGATGGCATTAGTCTTTTTGATAAGATTGATGTAGTCGCTGTTTGAAGATGCAAGTACACCAAGACGAAGGCCTGGAACACCATAACTCTTACTGATTGATTTTACAACAATCAGATTATCATATTCGTTTAAGATTTCTTCATTAAGAAGTGTATAGCGGATATCCTTATCAGCAAAATCAATGAAAGATTCATCAAAAACAAGCTTTACGTTTAACGGCTGAAGTTCCTTAAGGAGAGAAAGGACTTCTTTTTTCTGAAGGAAATTTCCAGAAGGATTATCAGGATTGATAAGAAGAACAGTGTTTACTCCTTCTTTTTTTACGACTTCAAGAATGTCTTTTGCTGTATAAGAAAAATCTTTTGGATTTGTCTTTACAGGTACAATCTGGCAGTTTGCAAAACGCTCAGGATATTCGTTGAAGGTAGGGTAAGGAACTGCAACTTTTCCAGTGAGTTTATCGCCAAGTGAAGAAATGAGTTCTGCTGCACCGTTACCAACAACAATGTGTTCTGGAAGAAGATTAAAGATTTTTCCGGCAAGAAGGCTCATCTGTGCGGCACCACTTGGGTACTGAGTAAGAAGAGTTTTAATATTTGCTTCAAGTTCATCAACCATTTTCTGTGGTGGGAAATATGGATTTACGAGATAGCAGTAATCTTTGAGCTGAGGGTAACGCCAGTAGCCTCCGTAAGTTTTCTGAAGGAGCTTGAGTTTATCTTTGCCTTTAGAGAAACGTGTTTCAGCAATTGCAAGATCTGCAGGATCATCAATTTCGTACCAGTCATCACCAGGAACTGGTAGTCCTTTGAGTGTAGAAGATGAAAGAAAAGAAAGAACTTTGAGAACCTGTTCATAATATTCGTTCTTTCCGAAAGACTTCTGATATGCTTCGAGGAAGGGAACATAGTAATCTTTAGAAAACTCTTTTGAGAATTTATAAATATTTACTGTTTTATAGTAATCTTCGGTTTCAAACCAGTTGAAATGAGCTTTGTCGAGGATACCGGTAATATGATTTTCTTCGTCAAGGAGAGTACAGGTTCCGTCCATCCAGCTTTCAAAGTGAGAAACTACTGCAAGGTTTGGATCTTTAGATTTCAGGAGTTTTGTAATGATTTCCGGCTTGAAAATCAAATCACTTTCCAAAAGAATTGTGTCGTCCTGGCAGAGGGCTTCGCGTGCCATGTAAAGAGAATAGATATTGTTGGTTTTGTCATAAACCTTGTTTTCAATAAATTCAATTTCCATTCCGTTAAGATTCTTTTTGTTGAATTTGGAATTTATAAAATCAATCAAAACATCGCTTTTGTAGCCAACGACAATAACCATTTTCTTGATGCCGTTCTTTACAAGAGCTTCAATTGCATATTCAATCAAGGTTTTTCCGTTTACAGGAACCATACATTTAGTTGCGTTTTTTGTATATCGGCCAAGGCGTTTGCCCATTCCAGCGGCCAGCATTAATGCCTGCATATTATTCTCCTATAGTTTTAATCATAAAGTCGGCGATGGCTTTCCCGGCAGTACCCTGATTTGCCCAGGCCTCTTCTTTAGCCTTGTGGCGGAGGGCGGCCAGTTCTTCGCTGTCGCTTGCTTTCTGAATGATTTCTTTTATATTATCAAACTTTTCTTCTTTAAGTTCAATTCCAATTTTAGAAAGGGTTTCAAATTGCCAGATTTTTCTGCCGTTGTCTGGCAGATCATAAGCGTCGTATGGCATTAAATCCAGCTGGGCATTTACGTACATAACAGGCTTGTCGCAGAGGAAGGTGTAGTCGTAAATAATGCCGGAGAAATCAGAAATCATGATATCTGATTTTTTCATTGAATAGATATTGTCCCGCTCGTAGTCCCAGGTAAGGTTTGCGGCGTCCTTGTAACGCTCGGTCAGGCGGTCCAGCATGTCTTTTTCAGATTTTTTAGACTGAGGATGAGGACGCACGATGATGTTCCAGCCGGTAGCAAGAAGAGGATCCAGAAGTTTTTCGCCGTATTTAGAAAGAAGGGCGCTTGGACCCCAGCTTGGTGAAACAAGTACAGTGAAGGTGTGGTCGGTCTCAGCAGGTATTGCAGCCATTTTTTCTTTGAGGGTATCAAGATAAGGGCAGCCAACAACTGTAAGTTCCTTTTTCTTAATGCCGCGCTGGGCTTCGAGGTAGCGGATATCAGTTTTCTGATAGTCTCCCGAAAGAAGGACTGAATCAAAATAATCAATTCCAAAGAGGCGGTACATGGTAGCGTCACTTGGGGCGTGAAGAACATGGGCATAATGCTTTACATGTTTACTTCGCTTAAGCTGATATACCTGAAGTCCCGGGGTTGTCATAAGAACAAGGCCGGCAGAGAGCATATTAAGCTTTACAAAGGCCATGTTTCCTTCGCCAATGAACTCTGGTTTTACAAACTTGTAGCCTGCTTCAAAACAGGGGTCGGTCTGGGCAGAGGTGTAGTAAGTAAGCTCGATGCCGCGGCGTTCAAACTCGTCGCAGACAGGCTTAAAGGTATTCCAGTACTGGAGGCCTTCATTATAAATCACATATTTTTTGAAGGCTACGTCAGTGGGGGTGCTTTTTTTTGTCGAAAAAACAAGCTTGAGCTTAATCCAGGCAGCCTTGCCCAAAAAGAAGAGGGTTGCGGCAGCGCCAATGAGGATAGAAAAAAGCATTGAGCCCGTTCCCGGGTCGATGTATAAAAATGTAAGTGTCATATTTGAAAGCATTATTTTTCCTCCGTCATGCCATCTGGAATCTCATGTGCCCAGCAGGAAGAGTCATTTACCCTGTCATGCACAGAGCTCCAGGCAGTAACTTTGAAAGTATTTTTATGCTGCCCATCCGGATTCCAGGCTCCGTAGGCAGAGTAGACTTTGTCTTTATTAACAGATTCAGTTAAAAGTTTGCCGGTAAAAGGATTTGCGGCATTTTCAATAAGGCTCTGAGTTGCCAGAAGAGGAGTGTCGGCATTGGTCATAAAAGTTTCATCAACAGCAAGCTCGCCCTGGGCGCCAAAATCTTTATAGAGCAAAAGCGGATTATTTGAAGTCCAGCCTGAATTACCGGTAATCTCATCATATTTACAAGTTCCGCCATGGTCTGCAACAATAATGATTCTGGTATTGTCGTAAACTCCGGCCTGTTTGAGATACTCCATATATTCACCAAGACGGTAGAAGGCAGAAGAATTGGAATTAAAATGAGGATCATCATCAAGTGGGCCAGGACCAATAGCGTCACTGCTCAAATCGTAATTAGGATAACCAGTCAAAACCGGCTCATGGGTAGCCTCATTTACAAGGAGAGTAAAGGTTGGTCCCTCGGCGGAAGTGTCGGTAAGCTCGGGCAGGTAGTCCAGTACGGCATAGGAATTTAAGAAATCAGATATGAAGTTATCTTTATTGCCGGCCTGCCACCAATGGCCTTCGTCATAAATAGTTTCGCGGAGAATTGCCGGCATAATCTTAAAGATAGAGAACCAGAAAAAGTTTCTCTTGAGATAGAAGCTCTGTGGCAAAAAGCCCTTTACATCCGGGTGGTTTTTAAGCCAGTAATCAGTATAGACTCTGATAGTAGGAGCCTTTTTAATCTTAGGATAATCATCAAATATGCGGAGGTCTGGAATCCAGACATAATTTGCCCAGGAGATATCAGTTACTGTAGAAGTAAAGCCGTTCTGGTCAAAGAGAACCGGCATCATGCGGCAGGCTTCGTTGTGCTTGTCTACAAGGGCCTCGCTGTCGCGGCGGTTCATGGCTTCCGGAGTATATTCATAGCCGCCGTAAATCGGAGGAGCACCATACAAGGTAAAGACTGCAAAAGAAGCAGTATTAGGGTAAAAGGTAAAGCCTTCAAACTGATTTTTGAGGCCAGGATTTTCTTCGAGAATGTAAGGGAAGGTAGTTCCTAAAGCCCGGTCTTCCATAATGACCAGAACATTTTTTTCTGTTTTAGAAAGATTAAAAATCGGCTTGAGTGAATCAGCCTGGTTACCTGTAGCCTTTAGCTCTTTTGCTTCCTTATAGCCTCGGCTTATAGGCAAGGAATTAATTACGCAGATACCAAGGCTCGCAATAAGAGTTATGCTGCAAATAAAAGTGACCACCTGAGGCTTTTTCAAAATCAGCAAGGCCAGAAGCAGAGCAATAACCACCCCACAGCAGAGCAAATTGCCCAGAGCAAAAAGCTTGCTTGGGCTGATTCCACCCGCATTTGTAAAAGTCAGAATTGTAGAAATTGTGCCGTAGTCTCCGCCAAAGGCAAAGGCATTTACCAGGGCACACAAAAGAAGGGCAGAAAAGCCCACAGACATCAGAGTCTTAATGCGTTTTCCAAAAAGGTTATAAATAGCAGCTCCCCATACTAAAAAGAGCCCAGCCGACTGAAAAAAGGCATAGCGCAGAAAGTAAAAAGGAGAAGCATAATCATCAATAAAAGAAAACTCCATTGGAGAAGAAGAAATAACATAAGAAGGCAGGGCAAAACCAAGAAGCACCGCAAGGGCAGCAGCAGAAGTATAAAAAATCAGATTGCGCTGGCGGTCGTCGTCTGCGAAGGCAGAAAGCTTTGTATTAAGAAGCCAGGTTGCCAGGCGGACAAAAAGAGGGGCAAGCGGAATAACGCAGAGGGCAGCAACCACAGAAAGGCGGCGGTAAATAAAACCGTCGTGGAAGAAAATCAGATAAATATCTGCAAGAATTACTCCCGCAAGCAGGCAGAAATAAAGAGCTCGCAGGGGCTTCTTCAATTTATAAAAAACATTTTTTACAAGGCTAAAAAGGTTATTAAGAGTCCAGTAAAAAACAAGGCCACTTGGAGAAGTATAGAGAAAAACAAGGAAAAAGAGGGCCATTATATAAATCTGAAGCTTTTCCTTGAGGGGGTGGCCCTTAGTATAGATGGCGCCCGCGATGATGTTTATTACAGTCATTGCAACCGGCAGCACATTTACCGGGAAGCTCCCAATATGGAAAAGGGCGTCCTGGCCTCCAAGGTCACGGATAAAAAAGAAAGAGCGGCCCTGGAGAGCAGGCAGCTTACTTAAAAACTGGTAAGCCGCAATAAAAAAAGGAATCTGAATCAAAAGGCTGATGGAAGAACGAAGGGCCATCATAGGGTGGTAATGATTCTGCCGGTAAAAAGTGGAAAGAATCATATACTGTTCATCGCCCTTAAAGGCTTTCTTAATACGGTCAATGCCAGGCTTAAGGCGGGCCTGAGTCTGGCGCTCAGTTTCCTGCCAGCGCTCCGCAATTACGTAGAGAGGAAGGCAGAGAAAACTTACAGCAAGGCTAACGCCCGCAATGGCAAGACCGGGGCTGCGTAAAATGCCTTCGCTCAGGGTATAGCAGAATTCGATTATCTGGTAGAGGGGGTAGATTATTAAGAGGTAGAGTATCTGTACCATTATTTTCCTGCCTCCTGGTAGTAATTAAATGATTTCCAGTTGGCCGGATCAAAAATATTTTCTTTTATTTCCCAGCATGGAGTGTCAAACTTAAACTGAGTTTCATTAAGATTGAAGGTCGGGTTATTTCCATTATTTTTGGAAAGAGGATAAACTTTTACACTTTGTTTGGTATCTGGAATCAGGGCTTTTCCTGTATATGGATTTACATCAGAGAGCGCCAGCCCGTCTTTAAGAAGGTATAAAGTATCAGCATTTGTCATTAAGGTGTTGTCAGTTTTTACTGCAGAATCAGAATTAAAATCTTTATATAAAAGCAGACAGTTATATGCGGAAGGCACTGTAGCATCGCTGAAAGAATCAAAAGCAGAATAATGATGATAATAAGCATGGTCTGAAACTACAATAATTTTTGTGTTATTGTATAAATCATTTTTCTGCAGATATTCAAAATATCTTCCAAGCAGAAGAATGGCGGCCGCATTTACATCGTAATCCTGAAGGACATTTGTGTCATGGCATTTGTAGTTACCTGCAGTTTCCCATACAGGTTCAGAAGGTCTTTCAAGCGAGGCATCCAGGAAAATCGGGTCATGAGGAGTATCGTTTCCGATATAGACAAAATTATTTTCTGAACCATTAGAATCTGTAAGCTGATCCAGATAGTAAAGCTGGCTTGCGTCATTTACAAAAGAGCCTGCCAGAGAAGAATCAGATTTAATAGTATTATAAAAAATAATTCTTACAGGCGGGAACATACCCTGCAAAATAGAAAAGTTTTTAATCTGCTTATTGCAAAGGACGCCCGGGTCTCCGGAAAGGTTTTTAATATTTTTTTCTGCTTTATAACGCTCAGTAAAATTGCCGGTAAGATTCAAGGCAGTTACAGATGGCATATCCGAATAAATAGAAAGATCATTTCCCCAGCTGTAATTTGCCATAGAAGGATTTACAACAGTAACAGAATAACCTGCATCAAGGAAAAGTTTTGGCATAACTTTCAAAGCTTCGTTATGTTTGTCTTTTAATAATTCGCCGTCACGCAGGTTGATTTTATCCGGAGTATATTCATAACTGCCGGTAATTGGAGGAAGGCCGTTCAAAGTATTGCGGCCAAAACTTAAAGTATTAGGGAAATAGGTAAAGCCTTTAAACTGATTCTGAAGCTCAGAGTGCTGTTCAAGAACATAAGGGAAGAAAGAAGATACAGCTCTGTCTAAAAAGAAAACCAGAACATTGTTACCAGTTTTTGAAAGATGGTATATAGGCTTTATTTGTTCAGTTTCAATATCAGATTTTTGCGAATAATATTCTGTCTGATATGAAGAATAAATATTATTAATTGTTTTAAGTTTTGTTGCAGAAATCACTATTTCTGAAAGCAACAAAGATGCAAGAATAACAGAAAGAACAAAAGTCTTTCTGAACTTAATCAAAAGGAAAAATGCGACAGGTACCAGAACAATAATTAAAGCAGAAAGCAGAGTATAATATTTTGGAATATCAGTAAAAATAGAATTATCAGAAAATTCAAAAGCGGGATTCAAGTTTCCGTATTCAGGCTTAAAAATAAATACATTTCCCAGAACAAAAATCAGCAGGGTGATAAAAACAAAAGGCATGTACTGTTTAATCTTCTGGCTGAACATAAAGTAGATACAGCAAGGCCAGAAAACAAAAAGCCCCAGGAACATGTAAAGGGAATCTTTAATATAATAAAAAGGAGAATCAATAGAGCCCAAGAAAGAAAACTCAACAGGGCTGGTAGATATAATTCCGGAAGGAAGGTAAAGACCCATCAAAAGACTTAAAGAAAGAGCAGACAAAATAAATACAGTAAACTGTTTTTTTGAATCCAAAGAATTAATAACGCAATCAATTGAGGCTAGCAGCTTAGTGCAGTGCTTTTTAATAAGACGAATCGCAAACGGCGAGAGAATTAGTAAAATAGTTAATACAGTTAATGCTTCTTTTTTCCATAAAGAAGTTTCCGGCTGGAAGGCCCAGAAATAAAAAGTCAGCAGGGCAAACATCAAGCTTATAAAGCCAAAAGTGATAAGGCCCGGCGCTTTAGTCTTAAGCACAATGTTTTTTACAAGGCTGAAAAGGTTATTCAAAATCCAGTAAATTACAAGGCCGCTTGGAGAATTATAGAGGAGGGCAAGGAAAACAAGGCCGATACCATAAATCTGAAACTTTTCCTTTATGGGGGCATTTTTTGAATAAACAATTCCAGAGAAAAAATTAATAAGGGTCATTAAAATCGGGAGAATGTTTATATAAAAAAGGTGACCTGCAAGAGTAAAAGAAAAAATATGATCCGGGGCTGCAAGATTTTTGAAAATCCAGAAGCTGGTACCTAGCAGTTTTTCACAATGACTCAAATAGTGGTAAGCCGCAATAAAAAAGGGGATTTCAATTAAAATTGAAAGTGAACTGCGGAGAGCATAAAGAGGGTGGTAATGATTCTGTTTATAATAAGTCTGCAAAATCATAAACTGCTCGTCGCCCTTAAAGGCTGTTTTAATACGTTTTACATTAGGGGCCAACTTTAAGGCAATGTCCCTTTCTTTAGCCTGAAGCTTGTCTGCAAGATTATAAATAGGGAGGGCAAGAAAATTGATTACAAGACTTACACCTACAATACAAGAAATAATGCCAAAAGAGGAAAGTTTATTAAAACAGAAAGTAAATACCCAGTCGATTATAGTTTCAATAGGCAGAATAATAATACTGTAAAACATTAAAAAGTCCTGATTATCTTTTGTTTATAATAGCATAATGTTGGGGTTGTGACAATTTAACTAAGGGTTTGAAAACGCTAGAGTAAACTGCTATAATAATTAATATGTTTGTAGTAAATATAAAAGGCGGTTTGGGAAATCAGCTGTTTCAATATAATTTTGCAAAATATCTTCAAAAAAAATATTCACAAGAGAAAATAGTTTTTAATACTTCATATTACAAAAAAGATTCAATCCACGGCGGTTATATGTTAGGAACAGCTCCTTTTACAATTAATAATCGCTTACATAAAAAAAATCAAAAAACAGTCACTGATGAAACTTTTGAAGATTATATGTATGAACATTATTTGAGAAATAGATAAGAAATAAAAGCTTTCTTTTATTTTTATTTAAAATATTATATAATTTTATTTGTAAATTAATTAATGGAGATAAAACAATGAATGTTGCATTAATAACAGGAATTACCGGACAGGACGGCTCTTTCCTTGCAGAATTTTTGCTTGAGAAAGGATATGAAGTACATGGAATTATCCGCCGCTCATCATCTTTCAATACCGGTCGTATTGAACATCTTTATCTTGATACAGCAATTGAAGATATGCATAAGGCTCGCAAGGTTCAGCTCCACTATGGAGATCTTACAGACTCAGAAAGCCTTATACGCTTGATTCGCGAAATTAAACCTACAGAAATTTACAACCTTGGTGCACAAAGCCATGTTCAGGTTTCATTCGAAGTTCCAGAATATACTGCAGACTGTGACGCAACTGGTGTTCTCCGCATTCTCGAAGCAGTTCACTTCCTTGGAATGGAAAAGACCTGCCGCATTTACCAGGCTTCTACTTCTGAACTTTTTGGTCTTGTACAGGAAGTTCCTCAGAAGGAGACAACTCCATTCTATCCACGTTCACCATATGCAGTTGCTAAGATGTACGGTTTCTGGATTATGAAGAACTACCGTGAATCTTATGGTATGTTCTGTTCAAATGGAATTTTGTTCAACCATGAATCTGAGCGTCGAGGTGAAACTTTCGTAACACGTAAGATTACTCTTGCAGCAAGCCGCATTGCACAAGGACTTCAGAAAAAACTTTATCTTGGTAACCTTAATGCTCTCCGCGACTGGGGATATGCTAAAGACTACGTTGAATGTATGTGGCTGATCTTACAGCAGGATAAGCCGGATGATTTCGTAGTTGCAACAGGTGAACAGCACTCAGTTCGTGAGTTCTGTCAGTATGCTTTCCGCGAAGCTGGAATTGAAATTGAATTCAAAGGCGAGGGCGTAAACGAGAAGGGCTACAATAAGGCAACTGGTGAAGTTCTTATTGAAGTAGATCCAAAATATTTCCGCCCAGCAGAAGTAGAAACACTTCTTGGAGACCCTACAAAAGCTAAATCTGTTCTTGGCTGGAACCCTACAAAGACTACTTTCCCTGAACTCGTTAAAATTATGATGAAGCACGATATGGAATATGTAAAAGCAGAGAAGACTCTGCATCAGAGATAAACTATCTACAACTTAAATTGTGATGTTATCTGGATATCTTTAAAAAGAGGTTATATGGATTTAACGACAAACATTGTAATTAATGGTCCTTCTGCAAAGAAAATTTATGACACAATGAAAAAAATCTCAAAAGAATCAACCTCTAATGCTGAAAAACGTAAAAAAAGATTAGAAGAATTTACAAAAAATTTAACTTCCCGTTAATATAATGAGGAAACTGAGGAAATTATGGAAAAGAACGCAAAAATATACGTAGCCGGTCACCGTGGACTTGTTGGCGGCTCAATTGTAAGATGCCTTAAAGAAAAAGGCTACACAAATATCATTACAAGAACTCATAAAGAACTTGACCTTTTGAATCAGGCTGCAGTAAATGAATTCTTTGCAACAGAAAAACCAGAGTATGTATTCCTTGCCGCAGCTCATGTTGGTGGAATTGGAGCTAACTCAACATACCCTGCAGACTTTATTTACCAGAACATGGTAATCGGTTTCAATGTGGTTGAAGCGGCCCGTGTAAATGGTGTAAAAAAGCTTATGAATCTTGGTTCAACCTGTATTTACCCAAAAATGGCAGAGCAACCAATTAAAGAAGAATCTCTTCTTACAGGTCCACTTGAGCCAACAAACGATGCTTACGCTCTAGCAAAAATCAGTGTAATTAAACTTTGTACTGCTTATAACAAGCAGCATGGAACAAACTTCCTTTCTGTAATGCCAACAAACCTTTATGGACTTGGAGACAATTACGAGCTTCAGGGAAGTCATGTTTTCCCTGCAATGATTCGTAAGTTCCACGAAGCTAAGGCCAGCGGTGAAGATGTCGTACACCTTTGGGGCGACGGTTCTCCTCTCCGTGAGTTCCTTTATGCAGGAGACCTTGCCGATGCAGTTGTTTATCTTATGGAAAACAAAAATGCAGAAGACCTCCGTACTCCAACCGGCGACTTTGTAAACGTTGGTACTGGCCGTGAATGCACAATTAAAGAGCTTGCAGAAACTGTAGAAGATGTTGTTTATGCTGATGTCCGCAAAGACGGCCGACGTTGCCGCATGGAATGGGATCCTTCAAAACCAAACGGAACTCCACGTAAGCTTTGTGATGTAACACGTCTCAACGCTCTTGGCTGGAAAGCTAAGGTTGATGTTCGCGAAGGTGTTGAAATCAGTTATGATGACTTCTTGCATGGTGATGTAAGAAAATAAACTGGTGTTTAATTGAATAAACAAAAATTATTTAACAATCAGTTTTTTCTCTTTATCTACCGCTTTTGTAAAGTAATTTTTTACAGGCTTATATATGATACTTTCATATATAAGCTGATTTATAAACATTCATTTAAGGATTTTCTTAATCCCTCAGAAAAATACAAGCTTGTTGTATGTCATAATGGTGGTGGTGGAACAGTTTCATACATGAAAAATAAATATGAAAATGTTCCTCATATAATCTATTTAAAAAATCCTGTTTCTGCAGATAAAGATTATTTATACAGCATAGAAAACTCTGATACTGGAAATAAGATTTATATAAAACCAAAGCAATTAAAACGGATTGAGCAATATATAAAAGAAATCCATGTAATTGCAGTTGAATCATACATGAATCTTGAATTCATTTTGCCATGGTTTGTTTCGCTCAACGTTCCTGTAAATTATGATATTCATGATTACCACTGTGTTTGGTATGAAACTCATTTTGTTCACAATGGAAAATACCTAAGCGAAGAAGAATTAAGAAAAAGTGTATTAAATTATGCCTTCAGAAAAATTACTTTTGAACAGTGGTACAAAAACTGGTTTGATTTTTTTGCACACGTACAAACTATAACAGCATTTTCACAATCTTCAAAAGATATATTTAATAAATTCTATCCGGAATATATTGATAAAGTTACTGTAGTTCCACATTCTCTTGATTACATAAAATCTGGAACACTTACAAAGCTTCCAGAAAAATTTACAATTGGAATCTTTGGAATGATTAGGGGCGCAGATAAAGGCTGTAATGTAGTTCATTCTTTTCTTGAGTATTCAAAAAATAAAGATTATCAAATATATATTAACGGAGAACTTTCAAAAGAATGTAAAGTAATCTCAGAAAATATTCATTACATGGGTCGTTATGATGTTGAGAGACTTGATAAGTTGATAGAAGAGCAGGGGATTTCTACAGTGCTATTTCCATCAATCTGTCCTGAGACTTTTTCTTATACTGTATCAGAACTTATACATGTTGGAGTGCCTATTGCCTGCTTTAATCTGGGTGCTCAGGCAGAAAAAGTTTCTCAATATAAATATGGTCAAATTATTCAAAATGATTCAAATGAAGAAATCCTTGCAGCATTAAAAGCTGCATACGAAAAAGGACAAAACAATGGAAAATAAAAAGCCACTTTCTTTAGAAGAAGTAAAAAAAATAGAGTTTAATATTCTCTGCGAATTTGCAGATTTCTGTGCATCAAATAATCTTAAATATTATCTTGGTTATGGAACCTTACTGGGAGCCGCCCGCCATAAGGGTTTTATTCCATGGGATGATGATATTGATGTTCTTATGCCTCGTGCAGATTACAACCGTTTTATAGAACTGACTGGTTATAATCCAATTGAACCGAATCTTGAAACAAGACTTTACCGCGACTGTAAAAGTCCAAATATCTATCCATTTGCAAAAGTAATAGATACAAATACAATTTGCTATGAAAAGGGTAAAGCAAAGAAAAATATCAGTGGTTTATGGATAGATGTTTTTCCTTTGGATGGATATCCAGAAAATAAAAATGATGCCGTCGCTCTTTTTAATAAATATAAAAGATTAAGAAACCTTCATGATCTTACAACAACAAATCCAATGTTTGTAAATCAGAATCTTTTCAAGAAACTGATAAAAACACTTCTTGTTGCTCCAATAGTAAAACTCTATGGATACAAGAAATTCTGTAAAAAAATAGATTTATTGGGACAGACATATTCTTTTGATGAATGTGAAAAAGTTGCAGATTTCACCTGGGGAGATAATACAGAATCATATCTGTTTAAGTCAGAACTTGAACCCGCTGCCGACATAGAATTTGAAGGCCGTACATTCAAATCTCCTGCAGGCTGGAAACAGTATCTTGCACGCCTTTATGGAGATTGGACACAGCTTCCTCCTGAGGATCAGCGTATTCCACATGGCTTTTTAGCTTATAATTGTAAAAATCTCTAAATTGTGGTATTCTTTGATAATATGTCAAACAAGAATGAAACTGCACTTGCAGAAAACAATAATAACGAACACTGGGATAAAGTAATCACTGCAAAAAAAAGATTGTTGGATTTACATCTTAGAGATGTGTGGGATTATCGTTATCTTATTAAAATGTTTATTAAGCGAGACTTTGTAGTTGCTTATAAACAGACAATCCTTGGTCCAATCTGGTATTTAGTTCAGCCTCTCATTACAGCATTTATGTATATGTTCGTTTTTGGACAGATGGCTCAGGTTGGAACAGATGGTATTCCTCATATTTTGTTTTACTTTGCCGGTACAATGCTCTGGACATATTTTACTTCATGCCTTACAAGTTGCGCAGCAACTTTTACTACTAATCAAGCAGTATTTGGAAAAGTATATTTTCCACGACTAACTGCACCTGTTGCTAACTGCGGCTTTCATATAATAAAACTTGCAATTCAGTTTATTCTTCTTGCAGTTTTATTTATCTATTATTTATTTATTCAGAAAGCTCCAATTCATATTACATGGTTGGCACTGTTATTTCCTTTGATTATTGTTTGGATTGGAATTCTTGGTGGTAGCCTTGGTCTTATTGTTAGTTCTCTTACTACAAAATATCGTGACTTAAATCTTTTGCTTACTTTTGGAATTCAGCTTGCAATGTATGCAACTCCAGTTGTTTATCCCCTTTCAGAAATTCCAGCTCGTTTCAGTTGGCTTGCATATGCAAACCCTATGTGTGCTCCAATTGAATTCTTTAGAATCGCATTTTATGGTGCTGGAAATTTAGCTCCTTCAATGATTATTACAAGTATATCAATGACCTTCGCTTTCCTTTTCTTTGGTCTCGTTCTTTTCACTAAGAATGAACGTAACTTTGTTGATGTAATCTAATTATACATAAATAAGGAAAAGCAATAATGAAATTTTCTATTATAATACCTACATATAATCGTGATGAAGATCTTGAAGAGTGCTTAAAATCATTAAAAGAAAAATCATCATATGAAAATGAAATAATTGTTCTTTATAATCTTAATGAAAAAACAAAAGCTGTATGCGATAAATATGGAGTAAAATCGGTATTTGATAATGCCAGAAAGAATGGCAAAAGAGTAAAAAGTCTTTGGGGCATATTAAATGAGGGCTTAAATGCTGCTTCATACGATTACATTCTATATTTGAATGATGACTGTCTTGTGTTACCAGAATGGGATAAAATAGTTGGAACTTATTTTGAAAATAATAAAAAATTAGGACTTTTAGTATTAAAAACATATGGAATTGGTCAAATACCATACTTTCGTATTGGAATGTTGGACGGAAAATTTGAAGGTATTCCATGTGCTAACTATGCTATCATTAATAAAAAAGCAGGTCATTTTTTTGATGAAAAAATTCAATGGTATTATGGAGATGCTGATATTGCTCTTCAGTTTGCAAATGATGACAATTATGATATTAATTATACAGAAGAAGATATTATAATTCATAATCATAAAGAAGATACTAATAGAGTTATTCATGATACTGATTTTTTCAATAACTTAAGAGATGAAAGATATTTTTCCTTCAAATGGGTAAATTATAAAGCCTATACGAAATTTCATATAAAACATTATTTTGGATTTGAAAGAATAAAACTTATCTTTATTTATTCTTATAAATATATATATACAGTTTTGCGAGTTATTTATCGTAAAGTAAAAAGAGCCTTTTTTAATAAGGAGAAAAACAGATGAATGTATTAATCCTTGCAGGTGGAATGGGAACTCGTTTAGGAGAAGAAACAAAACTAATTCCAAAGCCTATGGTAGAAATTGGAGGCTATCCAATTCTCTGGCATATAATGAAAATCTATAGCCATTATGGATATAATGATTTTATTATATTGACTGGATATAAAGGTCATGTAATTAAAGAATTCTTTTTGAATTATTACAATCGTTATAGCGATATGACAATAGATTTAGACAATAATGATGTTCAAATTCATAAAATGAGAAGTGAACCTTGGAAAGTAACAATGCTTTACACTGGTCCAGATACTCTAACCGCAGGTCGTATATATCGTGCAAAGAATTATATTGGAAATGATCCATTTATGCTTACTTATGGAGATGGCGTTTCTGATGTGAACATTGAAAAACTTGTAGATTCACACGCAAAATCAGGTAAACTTGTAACATTAACTGCTGTTCAACCAGAAGGAAGATTTGGAGCTCTAGATATTGAAGCAGATGGTACTATAAGTCAGTTCCAGGAAAAACCGAGTGATGCATGGATTAATGGCGGATTTTTCGTATGTGAAAATAAAGCTTTGAATTATATAGAACCATCCACTGCAGATAAAATGATGTGGGAACGAGCCCCACTTCAAAATATCGCAAAAGATGGTCAATTACACGCTTATAAACATTCTGGTTTCTGGCATCCAATGGATATGCTTAAAGATAAAGAAGATTTGAATAAATTATGGGCAACAGAAAAAGCTCCTTGGGATGTTTGGAATCATTTTGGGAATAAATAATATGAATGAATTGCTAAATTTTTATAAAGGAAAGAAAGTATTCCTTACAGGACATACTGGTTTTAAGGGAACCTGGTTATCTCGTATTTTGTTACTGGCAGGAGCTGATGTTACTGGTTATTCTCTTGAAGCTCCAACAAATCCTAGTATATTTGAGCTAACAAATACAGCTTCTCAGATAAAATCTATTATTGGTGATATTCGAGACGCTGAAAAACTAAAATCTGCAATGTCTAAAGCAAAACCAGAAATTGTATTACATCTTGCAGCACAGCCAATTGTTAGAACTTCATATCAAGATCCTGTAGGAACTTATGAAACAAATGTGATGGGAACTGTAAATATACTTGAAGCAGTTCGAGAAACATCTACTGTAAAATCTTTTGTTAATATTACAACAGATAAAGTTTATAAAAATAAAGAATGGTTCTGGGGATACCGTGAAAATGAAGAGCTATGTGGATTTGACCCATATTCAAATAGTAAATCATGCTCGGAATTAGTCACATATAGTTATGCGAATTCTTTTTTTACAGATAACGCTTCACCTGCAATTTCAACTGCTAGAAGTGGAAATGTAATTGGTGGTGGAGACTATGCTAAAGATAGGATTATTCCGGATTGTATTCGAGCTGTTGAAAGTGGAAATGAAATAATACTAAGAAATCCAAACTCTACAAGACCTTATCAGCATGTTCTGGAATGTTTACGTGGATATTTAATGTTAGCAAAAGCACAACATGAAGATAAAGCTTTTGCAGGTAATTATAATTTTGGACCTGATGATGAATCATGTGTTACTACAGGTGAACTTGCTACTCTTTTCTGTACTTCATGGGGTAATGATGCTACATGGAAGAATGTGTGTGAAGTCAGTGCTCCACATGAGGCTAATTTCTTAAAATTACAATGTGAAAAAGCAAAAAATAAATTACAATGGTATCCTCAGTGGGGGATTAAACAAGCAATAGAAAAAATTGTTGAATGGGAAAAATCAGTACAGTCAGGTACTTCTGCAGCAGAAGTAACAGATCAGCAGATAAATGAATATTTTGGAGAATAATTATGTTTGAGAATAAAACAAAAGAAGAAGCAAATAAAGAAATTTTGGAAAGTGTAAAAGAATATTATAAGAAATTTATGGTAAAACCAGAATACAAAGATGGTGATCGTATTTCTTATGCAAGCCGTGTTTTTGATGAAAAAGAGATGATGAATCTTGCTGATTCAATGCTTGAGTTCTGGCTTACAAGTGGCCGCTATACAGACCAGTTTGAAAAACAGCTTGGTGAATATCTTGGAACTCCATTTATTTCTCTTGTAAACTCTGGAAGTTCAGCAAATCTTCTTGCATTCATGACTTTGACATCTCCTCTTTTAAAGGAAAGACAGGTAAAACGTGGTGACGAAGTTCTTACAGTTGCCTGTGGATTCCCAACAACAGTAACTCCAATCCTTCAGTATGGTGCAATACCAGTTTTTGTTGATGTTACAATTCCTCAGTATAATATTGATGTAACTCAGCTTGAAGCAGCACTTAGCCCGAAAACAAAGGCAGTTATGATTGCTCATACTTTGGGAAATCCTTTTGATCTTAAATCAGTAAAAGCTTTCTGTGAAAAACATAACCTCTGGCTCATTGAAGATAACTGTGATGCTCTTGGTTCTGAATACACCCTTGATGGAAAAACATATAAGACAGGAACTGTAGGTGATATAGGAACTTCAAGCTTCTATCCACCACATCACATGACAATGGGAGAAGGTGGAGCTGTTTATACACGTAATCCACTTCTTCATAAGATTATCCGCTCAATGCGCGACTGGGGACGCGACTGTATATGTCCTTCAGGAAAAGACAATCTTTGTGGTCACCGTTTTGATAAACAGTTTGGAACATTACCTCTCGGATATGATCATAAATATACATACAGTCATTTTGGTTATAATCTTAAAGCTACTGACTTACAGGCAGCTGTTGGATGTGCACAGCTTGAAAAGTTCCCGTCATTTGTAGAAAAACGTAAAGAAAATTTTAAACGTCTTCATACTGGTCTTGAATCTTTACAGGATAAACTTATTCTTCCTGAACCAGTAGAAAACGGAAATCCAAGTTGGTTTGGATTCCTTATTACTTGTAAAGAAGGTACAGATCGTACCGAACTCGTAAAGAAAATTGAGGCAGAAAATATTCAGACACGTGCTTTGTTTGCAGGTAATCTTACACGTCATCCTTGTTTCGACAAGATTCGTGGAACTGATGCTTATCGTGTAATTGGAGATCTTTCTGTAACAGACCGTATTATGCGTGATACATTCTGGATTGGAGTTTATCCTGGAATGACAGATGCAATGCTGGATAAGATGATTGAAGTTATTAAGGCAAGTGTTTAGGAGATTTTAGATAATGAAACAGAGATTAGCAGATTATATAGCAGATTTTCTTGTCGCAAATGATATAACAGATTGCTTTACAGTGGTCGGTGGTGGAGCAATGCATTTAAATGATGCTCTTGGTCATAAAGTTGGGTTACATTGTACATATAACCATCATGAGCAGGCCAGTGCAATAGCTGCAGAAGGATATGCTCGTTTAAATAATAAAATTGCTGCTCTCTGTGTTACTACTGGTCCTGGCGGAACAAATGCAATAACAGGAGTTCTTGGTGGATGGTTGGATTCTATACCAATGTTTGTTCTTTCTGGTCAGGTAAGATATGATACAACTGCACGTTATTGTGAACAATTTACAGAAGGTTATAAACTTAGAGCTGTAGGTGATCAAGAATATGATATTACAAAATCGGTCTCTGCAATGTGTAAGTTTGCAGTTATGCTTGAAGATCCGAATAAAATTAGATTTGTTCTTGAAAAAGCTCTTCATCTGGCTAAAACTGGACGACCTGGACCTGTTTGGATTGATGTTCCTGTAAACTTTCAAGGAACTACAATAGAAACTGATGGACTTGAGTCATATTTTGGAAGTGAAGAACAAATGAAAGATGATTCAACATTGCCACCAGCAATTACGACTGAAACAATTCAGAAAGTATTAGAGAAAATTAAAAAAGCAAAAAGACCTGTATTATATGCTGGAAATGGAATTCGTCTTTCAGGTGGTTTTTCATCATTCCGTACAGCTGTAGAAAAATTGGGAATACCAGTTGTAACATATTGGGATTCAATTGATATAATTGAAACAGAGCATCCTTTATACGTTGGGCGAGGTGGAAATATGGGAGAACGTGCAGGTAATTTTGCCGTTCAGAATTCAGACCTCGTTCTTGCTGTTGGTAATAGACTTCCAATTCGAGTTACAGGTTATAACTGGAAAGCTTGGGCTCGTGAAGCTGAAGTTATTATGGTTGATATTGATCCAGCCGAACTCAGAAAACCAACTATTCATGTTGAATATCCAATTCATGCTGATGCTAAAGATTTTTTTGAAAAAATTAATGATGCTCTGATTGGACAGAATAATCCTTTGTTCAATAATAAAGAATGGATAACAACTTGTCAGAATTGGAAGAAAAAGTATCCTGCTGTTCTTGAACGACATAAGAATGAAAAAGACGGTTATGCAAATGCATATGCAGCATTTGATATTATAAGTAGAGCATTACCTTTTAACACTGTAACGGTAACAAGTAATGGAACTTGTTGTGTTGTTGGTCACCAGACATGGTTTATTAAAAAAGGAACTAGATTCTTTAATAATAATGCAGTTGCAAGTATGGGATATGGATTACCAGCTTCAATTGGTGCATGTGTAGCAAATAATAAGAATACAACTATTTGTCTTGAAGGTGATGGATCAATTATGATGAATCTTCAGGAATTACAAACCGTCGTTACAAATAAGCTGCCAATAAAGATAATCTTAATTAATAACAAAGGCTATCATTCAATCAGACAAACTCAAACCAATTTATTTTCAAATCATTGTAAAGTTGGTATTGGAGAGGAAAGTGGAGATTTATCTTTCCCAAAATTCAAGAAAATTGCATCTGCTTTTGATATTCCATATTATGAAGCGCATTCTAATAAAGAAGTTGAAAATGTTTTTAATAATATGATGAAAGAAGACGGTTTTGCACTATTTGAAATTTTTGTTTCTACAGAACAATTCTTTGAACCAAAGAATTCTGCACGACGTTTGTATGACGGAACTTTAGTAAGTTCTCCATTGGAAGATTTGAGCCCATTCCTATCAAGAGAAGAACTTAAATCAAATATGTTTATTAAAATGTTGGAGTAGTTTTTTATGGGAAAAGTCTATCTTTTAGATTGTACTTTAAGAGATGGTGGTTATGTAAATGACTGGCAATTTGGGAAAGATGCAATAATTGGTACCACTCAAAAAATTGCAAAAACAGGAATTGAATTTTTTGAAATAGGTTTTATAAAGAACTGTAAGTATAATGAAAACAGAGCAGTTTTCCCAAATGTGCAAACTATAGAACCATTTATTAAAAATAAATCTAACTCATTGAAATATGTTGGAATGATAGATTGCGGAGATCCTGTTCCAATTGAAAATATAATAGATTTTGATGGTAAATCTATTGATGGAATTAGAGTCATTTTTAAAAAAGATAAACGTGATTTTGCATTTGATTATTGTAAAAAAATTCAGGATAAAGGTTATTTATTATTTGTTCAGTTTGTAGGTACAGATTCATATACTGATGTTGAATTTGTAGAAACAATAAATAGGTTCAATCAGTTAAATCCATATGCAATGTCTATAGTAGATACATTTGGTACAATCAAGAGAAAAGCATTTCTTAGAATGGTTTATCTAGCTGATAATAATATGAAGCCAGAAATAATTCTTGGATATCATGCACATAATAATTTACAACAAGCATTTGGCAATGCAGAAACTCTTGTAGAATTAAATTTAAAAAGAGATGTTTGTATTGATGCATGTGTATTCGGAATGGGCAGAGGTGCTGGAAACTTAAATCTTGAACTTTTTGCAGATTACATGAACGAAAACTATGATACTAACTATAAAATAGAACCTATGCTTGAAATAATGGATGATTATTTACAAGAATCTTATAATAAAAGATTTTGGGGATATTGTTTACCTTATTATCTTTCTGCAACAAATAATTGTCATCCAAACTACGCAATTTATTATGCTGAGAAACAAACTCTTACTGAGAAAAGTTTTAATGAACTGTTAAAATTAATTCCATCTGAAAACAAGCGTACATATTCAAAAGAGCTTGCAGAGAAATATTATATAGATTACATGTCAACTTTCTATGATGATCATATTGATGTAAATAAATTGATAAAAGAATTTTATGACAGAAATATTTTGTTATTGGCACCTGGTAATTCAATAAATGAAGAAAGAAAAATAGTTGAGCAAACAATAATTGCGGAGAATCCGATTATTGTGGCTATTAATTGTAATCCTTTAGATTATAAGGTTGACTATATTTTTAGTAGTAATATTCGAAGATATGCAAAACTAGAAGATTCTCCCATTAAAAAAATAATTACATCTAATGTTAAAGATACAAAAAAATTTGATTACAAATTAAATTTTACATCTTATGCAATGTCAGACAAAGATATTATAGATAATTCAGGACTTATGTTCTTAAAATTTATTTCCAAAATGAATATAAAAAAAGTGTTTATTGCTGGAATGGATGGATATTCAAAAGAGAATAATTATTTTGATACAACCTTAGATTATGAATTTAGTCATATTGAAAATAGAAATTCATTAATTCAAAAAAATATAACAGAACTTTCAAAAACTATGAATGTTATTTTTATAACAAAAACAAATTATAGAGTAGAAGATTAAATATGGAATTAGATACATTTGATGTTGTTCTTTTTGATTTGGATGGCACTATTTATTATGGATCAAAAATCATTCCTGGTGCCAATGAAACTATAGAGTTCTTCAGAAAAGCAGGAAAAAAAATCTATTTTACAACAAATAATTCCACTAAAACACGAGCTCAGATTTATGATAAACTGTTTGATATGGGAGTCAATTGTAAATTAGATGAAGTGCTTACTTCTGGTTATATAGCTGCTATTTATTGTAAAAAGAATAAATTAAATAATGTATACATTTTTGGCTCATCCAATCTTATTCAAGAATTTAATGAACTTGGTATTACTGTAAATCAGAATGACGATGCAGAAAACCTTCTTATTGGATATAACCCATTAATGACATATGATGATTTGACTGCTGCTCTACAAGTTGCATTACATGCAAAACAAATAATGGCTTGCAATAGAGAGCGAACCTTTCCAGGTGAGAATTCTAAATTAATGCCTGGTTGTGGAGCTATGACTGCTCCTATTGAATGGTGTACACAAAGAGAATGTGATTTAATAATTGGTAAACCTAATACACTGATGATTGATTTATTATGTGATTTTGAAAAATTATCACCTGATAGATTCTTAATTATCGGTGATACTTATGAAAGTGATATTCGTATGGCAGATAGAGCGGGGTGTAAATCTATTTTAATTGATAAAGAAAATCTGTACAAGAATTGTTTAAATGTAAATGATATTTCAATTATTCCTGGAGTTTTTAATTAATAATGAAACGTATTATAATAACAGGTGCAACAGGTATGATAGGTAGTGCAATAGTTCGAGAAGCTATAAAATCGAATTATGAAATAACTTGTCTTGTAAGAAAAGATTCAAATCGTATTAAAAATATTATTGAATCATCTCAAGTTAAGATTGTCAATTGTAATATAACTGATTACTCTAAAATTAAACTTAAAGATAAATATGATATTTTTATTCATCTTGCATGGGACAAGACGTCTGTTGGTGGCAGAGATGATGTTGATTGTCAATTAAAAAATATACAATATACATTAGATGCTGTTCGCCTTGCATACAATTGTGGTTGTTCAGTTTTTATAGGAGCTGGAAGTCAAGCTGAGTATGGTGTTCAGAAAGTTCCATTGACTCCTAATTTACCCGTCAATCCAGAAAGTGGATATGGTATTGCAAAATATACAGCTGGAAAACTTTCTCAAATGCTTTGTATGCAGTTAGGAATTCATTTTAATTGGATGCGTATATTAAGTGTTTATGGTCCTAACGATGGAACGAATACTTTAATTTCATATGTTGTTAGAGAATTGAAAGAGGGGAGAAGTCCTCAATTAACAAAATGTGAACAAAAATGGGATTATTTACATTGTAATGATGCAGCTAGAGCATTCTTAGCTGTTTCAGAATCTGGTATAGATGGTAAATTTTATCCGCTAGGTAGTGGTTCTGGACGTATACTAAAAGAATATATAAATGATATAAAAGAAGCCCTAAAATCAGATATTCCTGTTTCATTTGGCGCAAAAGAGTACTATCCACATCAACCTATGTATCTTGTTGCTGATACTCAAGAACTTGAAAATGATACAAAGTGGAAACCTTTAATTGCTTTTCAAGACGGCATTAAAACATTATAATTTAATATATGATTACAAATTCTAAAATTGCATGGGGTGATCAGCTTGGTGCACAAATGAGTGCCTTTGCTGAACTTTATTATATTGCGAGAGAAAATAATCAAGATATTTGTTTTTTTAAGGAATTTAAGAACTGTAGAAGACGCTATTTAATTCTTGAAAATTTTGATATTGAAATGCAAATAAAACTCCTTCGACGTTTATATCTTCCAATTCCAGAAATCTATTGTTTACAGTTTAGGCCTGGAAGAAAAGCAAAATCTATAGAAAATTATAAAAGAATCTATAAATCAAAAATACATTGGAAAATTGATTCCTACTATTATCGTTTTTGTAAATTGTTTTATAAAGATTTTATTAATATCTCAGGAAAAAATGGATTAAATTGTGATACAAAATTATTAGATTTAAATAATAAAAAGAATTATGATATTCAAGATGGCTTTGGAACATATCAGGATTGGAAAAAATATGAAGATGACATAATTAATTTATTCAAATTCAAGTCTGAAATAATTAATCAAGGAAATGCTATTTTCAATGAATTAGATATTGAGAAACTGCTTGTATCAATACATTTTCGACGTGGTGATTATCTTATTTTAGCGAGCTTGAATCTTGGTTTAGATTATTATAAAAAAGCACTTAGCTTTTTTAATAAAGATAAATATGAACTAGTTATTTTTAGCGATGACATTGAATATTGTAAATCTGTAGAAATATTTAAAGATTATAAAGTTCATTACATGGATTCACATTCAGCTGCTATAGACATGTATTTAATGTCTTTATGTAACAGTAATATTATTGCCAATTCAAGTTTTAGTTTTTGGGGAGCAATGCTAAATAATAATAAAGATAAAAAAGTTATATGCCCACATGATTTTATAGGGACTTCTGATAAAGAAAATAATTATATAAATGGAAACTATTATCCAGAAAAATGGAGTGCAATATGAAGAAAATAGGGTTCTGGAATAATTATACCTGTTTTGCAAATAACAAAGCTTTTGACCCAAATGCTTATGGAATAGGGGAAGATTTAGCATATCCATTATTATTATTAAAAGAAAAATTAGAAAAAGAAGGATACATTCTTGAAACATTGGATTTAGATAAACCGGAAAATTATGAAGTAATATTATTTTGTGATTATCCAAATCCAGAGACTTGTTGTGTTGATATCACTTCTATTCCAAAAGAAAAAAAATATTTATTACTAACTGAATGCGAATTGGTATATAAACCTAATGCAAGAAAAGATTTATTAGAAAATTTTGGAAAGGTTTTTACTTATGATGATGCCCTAATAAAAGAATGCGGATATAAGAAATTATTTTTACCAAATAAAATAAAAGCTCCTTTATTTGTTCCATATAACAATAAAAAAATATCTACAGTTATAGCTGGTAATAGAACGATTAAAGAAAAAGGGGAACTTTATAGCGAAAGATTAAAAGCAATTAGATTTATGGAAAAAAATCATCCAAATGAATTTGATTTATTTGGTTTTAATTGGGATAAAAAAACATTTACTGGTCCTAAGGTAATAACATACTTTAATAGATTTAATGATTTACGAAAAATTTTTGCCGAAAAACATATTTGCTATCGAGGGAAAATTGATAATAAACTTGAAGTGTTATCAAAATATAAATTTTGTTTTTGCTATGAAAATACAAATGCAATTCCAGGTTATATATCTGAAAAAATATGGGACTGTTTTTTTGCAGGTTGTATACCTGTTTATTATGGAGCACCAAATGTTACTGATTATATTCCTGATAATGTTTTTATTGATTTTAGAAACTTTAATTCATATGAAGAATTATATAATTTCCTTATAAATATAAATGAAGAGCAATATAATCAGTATTTAAGAAATACTAAGGAATTTTTATTATCGGATAAAGCATATAATTTCTCTGCAGAAAATTATGCATACACATTAATAAAGGAAATAGAAAATAAATGAAAGATCTTACCGTATTTGTATTAACTCATAATCGTGGACAATTATTATTAGAAACAATTAATAGTATTTTAGCTCAAGATTGCTCTGATTTTAAATTTATTGTTTCAGATAATTCAAGTAATGATGAGACCAAACAATTATTAACTGAAAACAAACTAATTAATAAATTTGAATATAGAAAGCGAGACAAGGAATATTCTAGTTTAGATCATTTCAATATGTGTTTGTCTGAAGTAGAAACAAAATATTTTATTCTATTTCATGATGATGATGTTATGTTACCAAATATGATAAGTACACTATATGAAAAAATTACAAGTGGAGATTATTCGGCCGTTGCATGTTCTGCATATACAATCAATGCTTCAAGTGAAATTATAGGTGTTTTTGGACCTCAAAATTTATCAGACATATTAATAGACAACGCTTCATCTTTAATTTATCAATATTTGATTGGAGATATTTTTCCATATCCATCTTATATGTATTCAAAAGAAAAATGTAAAAGTTTAATATTTGTTGAAGATGCTGGAAAATATTCAGATGTTACTTGGTTAGCAAGAGTTGCAGAACAAGCTCCAATTTTGTGGGTATCACAAAACTTAATGAAATATAGAATGCATGGTGGACAGGATAGTTCAGCATGGTCATATATTCAACAACTAAAATTAATAAATCGAATGAATTCTTATGTAATTACAGAACAACAAAAAAAGATCTATAAAAAATATAGATACAAAAACATAAGATATTATGCAGAATTACATAATCATAAACTTCCCCTATTATTTCATTATAAATATTGTGAAAATTTTATAAAAATAAATTTACATTTAATTAAAGTAAGAATTTACAAAATGGAAAAATTAAGGCAGATTTATAGAAAAATTAAAAAGATATTAAAGGGAAGAAAATAATATCTGATTCTTTAATTTGATAAATTAAAATATTTTATATATAATAATAATATGAATAATGATATAGCAATTAAGGTTGAAAATCTTTCAAAATATTATAGACTCGGTGTAATTAATAATGGAACTCTTTTTAGAGATATTCAAAGTTTCATAGCAAAAAAAAGAGGCAAAGATGATCCACATGCAAAACTTGGCAGCAAATATGACTCAACTGCAGACGGTTTTTGGGCTCTTAAAGATTTAAATTTTGAAATTAAAAAAGGTGATAGAGTTGGTATTATCGGTCATAACGGTGCTGGAAAATCAACACTCTTAAAACTTCTAAGTCAGATTACAAGCCCTACAGAAGGTAATATAAAAATTAAAGGACGCATTGCAAGCCTTTTGGAAGTTGGCACAGGATTTCATCCTGAACTTACTGGGCGTGAAAATATTTTTATGAATGGTGCAATTCTTGGAATGACCCATGCAGAAATCGACAGTAAAGTAAACCAGATAATTGAATTTTCTGAAATAGGTGAACACATTGATACTCCTGTAAAACGCTATTCAAGTGGTATGTATGTAAGACTTGCGTTTGCAGTTGCTGCACATCTGGATAGTGAAATTCTTATTGCAGATGAAGTTCTTGCAGTTGGTGATGCAGCCTTTCAGAAAAAAGCACTAGGTAAGATGAATGAACTTAGTAGCGGCCAAGGCCGAACTGTATTATTTGTATCTCATAATATGTCTCAAGTAAAAAATTTATGTAATAAAGGTATTGTTTTAGAGCATGGAAGAATAATACGTCAAGATGATAATATTCAAAAAAGCATTGATTATTATTTAGGTAAAAATGATGACAATAGTGATATTATTACGACATCTTGGAAAAATAATGGACAATTCTTTGATGAAAATTTTACACCAATTAGTTTTGAAATAAAAGATTTACAAAATAATATTGTTACTGGTCCATTAAATTTTGAATCTGATTATAAACTTGTTTTAACAATAGATATTGAAAAAATTAATAATAACTTACATTTTTGGTATCAACTATATCGTGGATCTGAACAGATTTATGATTACCATATAAATGATAATAAAAATATTAAATGTGGCAAAAATGTTTTTGAATTAACTATACCAAAATATTCCATAATGCCAGGAGAATATACATTCTCATTAGGTGCAACTCTTAATAATATACGATGGATATTGAATGCAAATAATTTAGATATAACTATAAATACCAAAATAATACAAACTAAACAAAACATATTTTCGATTAAAAAAGTTTAAAATAATTAGAGGTAAAATGAAAGTTCTTTTAATTAATTTGACTGATGGAGGAAGTGGATCTGGCATTGCTGCAAATTCACTTGTTACTGAACTTAACAATGAAGGAATTGAAGCAAGACTTGGGGTTATAACAAAACAAACTGTAAATCCTAATGTTTTTATTCTTCCTAAAAAAAAGAAAAGTTTAACATTTAAAATATTTAATAAATTTTATAATATTAATAAAAACATTATATCAAAAATATTTAAAATTATTCCTAATCCTTTTAAATTTAGAACTTCAAATGAAATTTTTCACTCAACAAATTTTCATTCAGATACAGATATTAATTGGATTAATAATTCAGACTATGATGTTATAAATCTTCACTGGATAAATGGTGTTATTTGTAATAAAGATATAGCAAAAATTACTAAACCAATAGTTTGGACAATGCACGATTCATGGCCTTGTTGTGGAGCTGAACATCATCCCAATCTCCATGAAAATGATATCCGATGGAAAAATGGTTATTTTAGAAATAACAAACCTCGTACAACAAAAGGTTTTGATTTATGTCGAAAAGTATGGAAACAAAAATATAAATATTTAAGAAATAAAAATATTTATTTCACTGCACCAACTAAATGGGAATCAGACATTTTAAAATCGAGCTATTTATTTAAAAATAATAAATGCTTTACTATTCCAAATATTATAAACCATCAGATTTTTAAGCCAAAAGATAAGGAAAATTTAAAAAAATTATTTAATATTCCAGATAATAAAATTATTTTAGGCTTTGGCGCTGCATATGATATTGATAATCCCAACTCATTAAAAGGTGGAAATCAACTTATTCAGTTATTACAAAAATTGGATAAAAACAAATATTTTTTAGTAATCTTTGGAACTGTATCTACTAATTTTATTAGTAAACTTGCTATAGATTATTTTTCTTCTGGTTTTATATCAAACCAAACAATACTTTCAAACTTATATAATATGTGTGATATTTTTATCAATCCATCACATGTTGAAAGTATGTCTTATACTAGTTTAGAAGCAGCTTCTTGTGGTGTTCCAACTATTGCATTTAACGTAAGTGGAATTACATCCATAGTATTACATAAACAAACAGGTTGGCTTGCAACACCTTATAATGTTGATGAACTATATGAGGGAATAGATTGGTGTTTAAACAACTATGAATATCTTTCAGAAAATTGCTTAAAAAAATCAGAAATTGATTTCAATGAACAAAAAACTACACAAGAAATGATTAAAGTGTATTCTTCTGTTCTCAAAGATTAAAACTCATATTTGCATAATAAAGAAAAATTCATTGAAGGATCAGAACCTTTTTCATAATTCTTTATATAAGTATATGATAAATCTATAATATAATTATTGTTTATAAAAAACAAAGATTTTAGTCCATAACAATAGAATGTTTTATATGTACCATACCATTTTCGATAATGATCTCCTTGTTCAGCATCTGATGCGGTATTAACAGCCTGAGAGTATATTGAGTTTATATTTGGACAATATCTATGTAACATAAATGAAATATATCCTTTTTGATGATAAACTTTATACTGTAATAATTGACTGTTACCAGCCCAGCAAGAGCTTGCACCAAGAACTTGTCCTTTATGTGTTAAACCTTGATTGACAAAACCATGTGCATAGAATCCTAAATAAGACCATTGTAATTGGAAATCTTGAGACATTTCAAAATTATTCCATTCGAAATTGAGTTCTGATTCTAAATCAAGAAAATTTGGAAGTTTAGGAAATACTTTTGTGAAATGTAAAGGAATTGCTTGTTTTGCTCCAACTGTATATATAGCGGTATGAAATGGGTTTGTTTTTTCGTTACTTGAAAAATCATCGCGTCCAAATTCACCATAGATTACAAAACCAACTTTTGGAAAATCCCATTCAGCAAAAAGTGCAAATTTCTGATCTTCATCATTTCCACTTGAAGATAATGCATTAGAACGAGAAGCTGTAAATAATCGTAATATGTATTTAAAATTTTCTGGACGCCAATATGTTACAAATACTCTGTTTAAGCCAATAGTAAATCCAGGTATAAATGAAGGATTATAGCTTGCTGACATTGCAGTTAGCATTCTATCTTCATCTGTTCGTGCATAGTTGAAATAGTCAGATTGCTGTAATTGTCCAATCCAAATTCGTCCTTCAATTGAACCAAGACTTAAATCTGTAAATGGAATCTTTACTTCTGTTTTACGAAGTCCAGCATCAAATTTTAAATATCCACCAGCATTATTACTACCAAGCATAGGATTAAGATATGCTGGACCGAGCCATGGATTTTGAGTTCCGAAACCAAATGTTAATGTATTCCAATTCCATCGGGCTTCTGTATCACCTAAATCAAAATTCCAAAATGAAGAATCTCCATATCTTTGCACAATATCAATATTATGATTTACTGTTCCACTATGGAACGAAAATGAATGTGGATCAGGATAATAATCGTCATTAATTTTAAAAACTTTATTCTGGCTCCAGCTAATTTGTGGTTTAACTGTTAATTCAAATCCATATCCTTCTATTCTTAAACCTGTAGTTAAAGATGTATTATAGCCAGTCCCTTGCCATAAAGCACCATCATTTTGACCATAAGGATAATCTGTATTATAACTATTAAACCACTCCGGCCCATAAACACGCGCAAAAAATCCCTGTTTCACACCGCGAGCAAACCAGTTATTTGCCTGCTGTTCAGGCTGCCACAAAGTATATGTAGTTCCAAGATTGTTGTTTTTCCAGATGTGTCCGCTGTTTTCTTCGCCGGGAGTTCGCACTTTAGTAAAAGTTCCATCCTCATTTTCTTCAAAGCTTTCTACTTCGTTGAAATTCCACACGCTGTCGCTTAAAGTTCGGTAACCGAGGGTAGGGCGTTCTACTACACCGGTGAGGCTGAGGAAATCGTAATATTCTTCTTCTATGCTTTTCAAAGATTCCTGAGTATAAAGATTTATAGTTATTATTAAAAGTATTGTAATCAAAAAGAATTTTTTCATATAATTAATTATACAGTGTTTATTTTTTCTATACAATATTTGTTAATACGTAAAAATGTTACGTTTTATCGTTGACTTATCGTAAAATATTTACGATAATAAAAGTTAGGGAGCAAACTATATGTTGGAAAAAATCATTATAAAGAATCTTAAATCTTTTAAAAACGAAACTGAAATTTCATTTGCAAAAACGAATTATACAATTCTTCCTCAAAATGTAAGCAACACAGATATATTAAAAGGTGCTATTTTTGTTGGTCCAAATGCATCAGGAAAATCAAATGTTATTTTTGCTATAAAGCTCCTGTTAGATTTATTGTTTCAGGATAAATCAATAAACTTTCAATTCATTAGATGTTTATTCTCAAATGATTATAAGTTTTCTATTTCATATTGTTTTTTAATAAATGGTAAACATATTACATATAGTGTGGAAATTGAAATTAGAAAATCGATTATTTATGAAAATCTTGAAATTGATGGACAAAAGCTTTTAATGAGAGCAGGAACCACTGCAACTTCCTGGATAGCAGGTGAAAATGGACTTGTATATGACGAAGGTGATATAGATAAAGAAACTCTATTTTTACGTACATTATATTTTAATACAAAATTTACTTCAAATTCTGACTTAAAAACTCTTATGGAATATCTTCAGAATTCTGTATATATCAATGCTGTTGAAAGAAGAATTATTCATTATGGAAAAAAGAAATTACAGATATATGATTATCTAAATGAGAACGGTACTGAAAAAATCAATTCATTTTTGACAAAATATAATTTTAATCAGACTATAAATTATAGTCATCAAAGTTTTGGCCCAAACTCTGTTTTAATTTTAGATAATAATGATCCAGAATCAAAATATATATTTGTAAAGCGTAATGATATAAAAGTTCCAATTCCTATTTCTTTAGAATCTTTAGGAAATCAGAACTTACTTCAAATGATTCCTGCCTTTTTTGCAACATTAACTAATCCTGGAATGTTAATAATTGATGAATTTTCAAGTGGTTTTCATCCAAAACTCGAACGAATGTTAATTAAATATTTTATGAATACTTCTGAATATTCTCAATTATTTTTTGTTTCTCATTCAACAAGTTTAATTTCTAATTCTGTAATGAGACCGGACCAAGTATATAGTGTAGAATTTAATGGAGATGATGGAAGTTCTGTACACAGATTCTCAGATGACCAGCCACGTACTGCTCAAAATATTGAAAAAATGTATATGAGTGGTGTTTTTGGTGGATTACCAAGAATTAAGGATAATTTTGATGAAGATTAATAAAGACAAAAGAATAGGTAATGTCCTTTTTATTGTTGAAGGCAGTAAAACAGAATTTATTATTCTCAGAAAAATCTTTTGTAATTTATTAAGTTATACTTATATTGAGAAAAGAAGGAACAAACTTCATTCCTTTTATAAGACAAATGACATATATTCAAAAATTGCAGTTATAAATACTCGTGAAAGTAATATTTCAGATATAACTTTGGGACAAGAATATCTTGATGAAGTTTTTAAGTATCTTATAGAGGAATGTCAGTTTCCAGTAGATGATTGTGCAATTTATTATCTTTTTGATAGAGATCCAAAATCAAATACTGATTCTGAGCTAATATTAAATTATATCAAAGAATTAACTAATCCATATGAAAACGAAAACCTAAAAGCTGGTCAATTGCTTTTAAGTTATCCTGCTTTTGAAAGTTTTTTGATTTCATGTTTCATTGATAATTCATTTAAAATAAATGATATACTTGATGAAGAGAAAAAAATCCATATTGGTAGTGAATTAAAAACTTTTATTGGAACAAAAAAAGAAATCCAGACAAATAAAATAAATGACAATTCATTAATACATGCAACGAATGATTTTATTCAATTTCTAACATCAAATCAAATTGATTTTGATATTGATGATTTTTCAAGTGCGAGTGAAAATATATTTTATATGCAGGAAGAAAAATTCAAAAATCAGCAATACTATGCACTTTTCTCCATGATTACTCTTGCATTTTTGCAATTGGGAATCATAGAGATATAGATATATGAAAAAAAATAGATGAGCTGTTTTACTCCGTCCTAAACCTTTCACTCTTCATAAACTTTTCAAGCCCATTCTGCCATTCTGGGATTTTGATTTTGAGGGCTTTTGAGATTTTATCTTTTGAAAGTACAGAGTAGGCTGGGCGCTGTACGTTTGCGCCGTATTCTGCTGTTGTACATGGATTAACTGTACATTCCTGAGTGATTCTGCCAAACTTGCGGCCAAGTCTGTAAATCTCAGATGCAAAATCATACCAGGTTGTTTTTCCGGCATTTGTGAAATGATAAACTCCATAGGCTGGAGCGCTGTTTTTGCCGAAGAAAGATTTTGCGTTGTCGTTTTTGTCAATGAAACGAAGGATTACTGAAGCGAGGTCCGGAGCAAAAGTTGGTGTTCCGCTCTGATCATTTACAACGCGAACACTGTCGTGGCTATTCATAGCTTTTGTCATTGTGTATACAAAATTCTTACCATTGAAGCCGTAAAGCCAGGCTGTGCGGATAATGTAGTAGGTATTCATTTCTTTCATGATGGCATCTTCGCCAGCTGCCTTTGTACGGCCGTAAACGCCAAGCGGTGCTTTTGCCATGTCTTCGGTGTATGGAGTATTTCCCTGTCCATCAAAAACATAATCAGTAGAAATGTGAATGAGTTTTGCACCGATAGAGCGGGCAACGCGGGCAATATTAAGAGGACCAGTTGCATTAAGTTTTTCTGCAAGCTCTGGTTCTTCTTCTGCTTTATCTACGTTTGTGTAGGCAGAACAGTTAATAATCCACTGGATTTTGCGGTCTCCACGAGGAAGGTCAGAAGGAAAGTAGGCTGCTGTATCAATCTTATTAGTAAAATCTAAGAGCGCCTGAGGATCTGTGATGTCAACTTCGCGGTCTGTTCCAACCCACGGTAGTTTTTTTTCATCCAGCTGCTTTGCAACCTCACTTCCAAGCATCCCTTTGCAACCGATTAACCAGATCATTTTCCCTTCCTCCCAAAAATTATGGTTTCGATACGGTCCTTCGACTTCGCTCAGGGACCTACTCAACCATCGGTATTTCAGTTATTGTTAAAACTTCTTAAAGATAAATGAACAGAATGTATTGATTCTGTTGATAAAAGATGTCTGAATACGCTCTGTGAAGAATGGAACGCGCGGTGCGTTAACGCCACCAATTCCATAAAGTATCCAGTTATCGCCGTCGCGAACAAGCAGAATACAAATCTTCATTTTTCTTGGCCATATACAGTCAAATTTATCAAGATAACGAAGTTTATTAGTATTTACAGATGTATAAAGAATAGAATCCTTTGAGCGTGTAAGTTCTATTTCTTCCTGAACTAAATCAAAAGGCTCCATCATAAAATCAGCTTTAAGGCTCAAGCCATCTTTACGTTCTACAGTTTCTGTAATTGTAGCTGAATCATAAAGATTGTACCACTCATCATTGCGTTCAGAATAATATGGAATACCCGCATATTCAGGAACATTGTTCAAAAGAGCTTCAAGACGCTGTGGAAGATCTTCATTTCCCTTATAAGGCTTAATCTGAATTACTTCAGCAAGATATTTTGGATTCAATTCATGAATTTCTGCCTGAAGAATGTCACCGAGTTCAGATTCACCCTTCTTAAAGCACATAAATTTTTCATAGTTAATATTTTTTATGAGGATTTCGCCACTTTCAATTGTTTTGCGTTCTTCAGCAGTAAGTTTGTTGTTAAATGGATCTGCCGACAAAAATGTAGTAAGAGAAATAAAAATCAATAAGGAAAATACAATCTTTTTCATAGTTTTTAATACTTCTATTATATTCTAAAACACTTAAGTATTCAATTAATTACACCTAAAAGTTGAAGTTTCACCCCACACCCAGACAATCCATAACCGATTATTTTGCATGTCTCAAATAATTGTGCTATAATAAATTTTATGATTTCTAAGAAAGTTAAAGATATAGTTGAAAGCCCGTCCAACGGTGTAATCCGCAAGATGTTTGAAGAGGGCGCCGTTCTTAAGCAGAAATATGGTGCAGATAAAGTTTATGATTTCAGTATCGGAAATCCCGACCTTGACCCCCCGCAGAAAGTAGTTGATGCAATTCGCGAAGTGGCAGCAGATACAACCCATCTCCGCCATGGTTATATGCCAAATGCCGGATATCCTGAAACCCGAGCCGCAATGGCTGCAAAAACTAGCCGTGAGCAGGGCCTTCCTGTTACTGCCGACTGTGTTGTTATGGAAGTAGGTGCCGGTGGTGCCCTCAATGTTGTTTTGAAGTCTTTGCTTAATCCTGGTGAAGAAATTGTAATTCCTTGTCCATATTTTGCAGAATATAATAATTACGTTCACAATCATGATGGTGAAGTTGTTCCTGTAAAAACAAAGGAAGATTTTTCTCTTGATATTGATGCAATAAAGGCAGCTCTTGGTCCAAAAACTGCCGCAGTTCTTATCAATTCTCCGAACAATCCTAGCGGTCGCATTTATGATGATTCAGATATTCTTGCTCTTACAAATATGCTAAAAGAGTTTGGTGCTAAAAGTGGCCGTTACCCATATCTGATTTGTGATGAGCCTTACCGCGATATTACTTACGGAAAGAAAGTTGCAACAGTTTTCGATAAATATGAATATGCAGTTATTGCAACTTCCTTCGCAAAGAATCTTAGCGTTCCGGGAGAGCGTGTTGGTTACTTATGTATTAATCCTGCTTGTCCTGAAAAAGCTGATTTTATTGCAGCCGCAATTTTCTGCACCCGTGTTCTGGGCTATGTTAACTGTCCGGCCTTTTTCCAGAAAGTTATTGCAAAAAGCTGGGATGCAGAATGTGATTTTTCTACTTATGAGAAGCGCATGAAAGAAATCTGTGAGGTTATGGATTATGCCGGCCTAAAGTATGCAAAACCCGAGGGGGCTTTCTATCTTTGGGTCAAGTGCCCGGATAAATGGAATGATGATGATATGGCTTTCACAAATCATCTGAAAAAATACAATATTCTCTGCGCTCCGGGAAGTGGATTTGCAGGCAAAGGCTGGTTCAGAATTGCATATTGCTGTTCCGAGCAGTCAATAATTAACAGTAAAGAAGCCTTCTATAAGGCTGTACACGAGTAGCTGTGGTTGAGCCTGTCGAAACCACAATAGAGGAGATTTATATATGAAAATTTTAATGGTAACTTCGGAAACTGTTCCTTTTGCTAAAACTGGTGGATTGGCTGATGCTGTTTCTGCGCTGGCAATTAATCTTAGAAAACAGGGCCACGATGTTCGTATCGTAATGCCTCGTTATTACAAGATTGACCGCAGCAAGCTTAAAGCAATTGAAGCTCCACTTGCTGTTGCCGCTGGTACCATTGAAACCTGGGTTAAAGTATACGAAGCTCCTCTTCCTGGAACAGATGTTCCGGTTTACTTTATTGATCATGAGCAGTGCTTTGGCCGCGATGGAATTTACGGAACAAAAGCCGAGCCAGACTTCCACGATAACCCATACCGTTCTGCCGTTTTGTGCCACGGTGCCTTCCAGATCTGTCGTATGCTTGGCTGGTATCCGGATATTATGCACGCTCATGATTGGTTCTGTTGTCTCGTTCCAGTTCTTTTGAAACACGTTTGCCGTAACGGCTATTTTGCTCATACCGCATCAGTTCTTACTATTCATAATCTTGGTTATCAGGGCTGGTATCCAAAAGATTCTTTCCCGGCTCTTGGTCTGGATTGGAATCTTTACTATGGTGGCGGTTTTGAACGCAACGGCTCAATTAACCTTCTTCAGGCTGGTATTTCCTGCGCAGATATGATTACCACAGTTTCTCCAACTTATGCCGGAGAAATGCAGAGCGTAGAAGGAGGCTTTGGCTTAGATGGACTGCTCCGTGTACGCTCTGATGTTGTTCGCGGCGTTCTCAACGGCTGTGATCTTGAAACCTGGAATCCTACTACTGATAAACTGCTTCCTGCTAACTTCAGCTATAAAGACCTCAGCGGTAAGGCAAAGTGTAAGGAAGCTCTGCAGAAGCGTATGGGCCTTCCTGTAAAGAAGGACGTTCCTGTAATCGGTATTGTTACCCGCCTTGCAGATCAGAAGGGAATTGCAGAAGTATTTGCTCCGTCATATGGAAGTATTTACGCAATGTGTGCAAATATGGATATTCAGTTTGCAATTCTTGGAAGTGGCGAAAAATGGTGTGAAGATGAAATTAATTCTCTTCAGTCAAAGCTTCCTAACCTTCGTGCCTATATTGGATATGATGAAAGCCTTAGCCACCTCATTGAAGCAGGCTCAGACTTCTTCTTAATGCCTTCCCGCTACGAGCCATGTGGACTCAATCAGATGTACTCAATGCTCTACGGAACCCTGCCAATTGTTCGCCGTACCGGTGGTCTTGCAGATACAGTAGAGCAGTATAATCAGGATAATGGAGATGGAACAGGCTTCTTATTTGATGCCCTCACTCCAGGTGCTGTTTATGACACCACAGGCTGGGCTGTATGGGCATACTACAATAAGAAAGACCACATCAAAAAGATGCAGGTTCGTGGAATGCAGAAGAACTTCAGCTGGGACACCAGCGCACAAAACTACGTAGGAATTTACTCAGACGCCCTCTGGCGAGGCTGCGGAATTAACACTGCAGACTGGAGATAAGGTGGTTTCGACAGGCTCAACCACCGTTGAGATCTGTCGGAAAATACGGTGGTTGAGCTTGTCGAAACCACCGCAGACTACACTAGACACTAGTTAGAACTCATACCACTGATCGTCCTTAGTTAAGTACCAATCAGCTAATAATTTACTATCCGTTGTTCCACACCACGAAATACTACCATTAGAGTTCAAAATAACCGCACGGCGACTATTCAAACACAATGTCTTTGGAATACTTGCCGAACGGTTATATGCAAATCTCTTTTTAGTTGAAAGATTATAGCAGTAAACTTTGTTACGACCAATATTTGTAAAAAGATTATTTCCGTTCAAATAAGTAAAGGCTTCCGCATCTTCTTCTGCAAACTTCAAAATATTTGTCATCTGCTTTGTATAAACATTGTAAGAGAATACGTAAGTATTACGTCCTGTATCATCAGAAAGTATGTACAGACCATAAATTGTCTTACCGTCTGTGCTAAGTGCGTAAGTAACGTTACCTCTAAAATTGATAGGTACAGTTTCCATAGTTTCCGGATTTACATAAAGCAATGGAGTCTGAGGATTTGTAGCGGCTGATTTTGCAATATAAACAAGTTTATTATTCATATAAACTGCATCCTGAATACCCGTTCCTGAATAAACTTCAGAGAAAGTTCCCTTCTGCATATCATAAAGGTTTACAACACTGTTACTTTCAATTTCAATAAGATAATCATTTCCTTCAACTGAACACAGACGAACTTTCTGTACGCTGTTTTTAGGAGTAAACAAAACTGTAGAAGTTTTCTTATCAAGATCTACAAGTTTTACAGGAGTTTTTTCAGACTGACTCCACAAAATTACTGAATTATCTTTGTAAGAAATAATATCAGTTTCGCCAGAAGTTGAAGAAAGCTTTGAGATTACTCCAGTATCATAAGAAGAGCGGTAAATTGCATTTGTCGTAAGGAAGTAGAAATCATCTTCTGCAGGAGCCATTCCGTAAATCTTAGAATAAGTATTTTCAGTCATTTCTACCATTGTGTTAGTTGTAATGGTAGCTTCAACTTCGCTTTTATATACAGAACCATTCTTTCCGCCAAAGTAAATATTTGTGGCGTCTTTTCGGGCTGCAGTAATAATTCCAGAACCACGAGGGCCTTTCAAACTTTTTACCTGGCGTGGATTAGAAACTTTATTGTCTTCCATGCTTTCAAGCATCTTTACTTCGTAGTTACCGCGTCCATCTGTCTCCAGATAATATAGGTTATAATCTGCTTCTGTAGAAATGATGATTGGATTATTTGCCGCAACAGAAGCAATTGTTTTTCCAGAAGCAGTAATATAAATAGAGCCGTCTCTAACTCCCGCAAAGAATCGGTTTTCGTTATACATTACCGGCTGAGAAAGCCCTTTTACAATCTGCATTTTCTGCTTTAACTTTCCGGTCATAAAATCATAAAAAGAAAGATTTCCGGAAGGCGAATAGAAAACACAAGTCTTTTCAGTTCCACTTGTGTGGATATAACTTACAATACCAGTATTTGCTTTAATCTTATCTACAATCTGCCATCCCTGAGTTTTAATAAATACTGCACCGTCTACAGATGCAGTTCCGGCAATAAGATAAGTTCCTTTAGAAGAGTAGGAAAGGGAAGTGATTGAATCTGAAAACTTTTTCAGATATTTTCTTGAAAGTGTTTTCCAGTCCCAAACGGTTATGCGGTTAATTGAACCACCGTCTGTTTCGTAAAGTGCAATTTCATTTCCGTCTGGAGAAACTGCAATCAGTTTAATGGCTATATCAGAGAACTGATAGTGTTCACCCTGACCATCAAAAGTCCACTTAATAACAAAGCCGTCGTCAGAGGCGGTATAATATGATCCATCAGTTCCTCGGGCAGAAACAGGAGCAACCTGTGTTACCTGAGCCTGATGTGATTGTGTCGAAATATGAGATTGAGCTGAAAGAGAAAAAATCAAAAAGAATGAAGCTGCGATTATTAGTAATTTTTTCATAGCGATTATAAACTCCTGCTAATCAGTTATTTTTTTATAAAATATAAAATATCACCTTTCAAACCAATGATAAATATAAAAGCAATAAATGCCAAGCCTATGAACTGCACATAATACTGAATGCGCGGATTCACACGGCGTCTGATTATGATTTCAATAAATGCGATTAAAATGAGTCCACCGTCAAGAATTGGAACTGGCAGAAGATTCATTATAAACAAAGAAATGCTGATTACAGACATAAGACTCATAAGGCTGATAAAACCAATTCGAAGTCCTTCAGAAAAGCCTTCTTTTACGGTACTGCCAAGCATTTCTGTTACACGGGCTGGTCCGCTTACCGCATTATTCATATCAACACCTTTAAAAAGAATGCCAATACTTTTGATTGTAAGACCAGCGCTTTTTATTGCATCAATAAATCCGTGTCCAATAGAAGCAAAAAATCCATAACGAGGAGATTCCTTTTCAAACAATTCAGAAGTATCTGCAGCAACTCCGATTTTTCCAGTTCCTGTTGATTTATCGAGTTCTGTATGAACGGTAAATGTAAGTTCTTTTCCGTCTCTGTCTACCACAACAATAATATCTTCATCAGGTCTTGTTGAAACTTCTTCAATTAAACCAGAAAAATCAGTAATTTCTTTTTCATTAATTTTGATGATTTTGTCACCGGAAATAATTCCTGCATCACGGGCAACAGAAGATGTAACCTGATTATTAATCAAAACTCTGTTTGAATACGTGTAATAGGTGTAGCCAATGCCATTTATGAAGGCACAAGCAATCACAGCAAAAATGAAATTAAAGAAAGGACCTGCAAATCCAATTAAAGCTCTCTTAAACGGATGAATGCCGTAAAGGGAATCTGCATCACCGCCAACTTCAGGGAGCTTTTCTTCAATTGCTTTCTGAAAATCCTTTTCTCCCTTCATGCCACAGTAACCGCCAAGAGGGATTAAAGAAAGCCGATAGTCAGTTCCGTGAACAGTTCTATGCAAAAGAACCGGACCAAATCCTATTGAAAAACTTTCAACTTTTACACCAAAAAGTTTTGCTGCAAGAAAGTGTCCGAACTCATGAAATACAATTAAAAAGAATAAACAGAGAATTCCGTAAAGCCATTTCATACGAGCTCCATTGCATAAGCACGAGCCTGTTTATCTGCTTCAAATACAGTTTCAAAAGAATTAAGCGGAGTGTTCCAGTTACGGTCAAGCACTGCACGGACAATTCTTGAGATTGCAGGATAGTTAATTTTTCCGTCAATAAAAGCATGAACTGCAACTTCGTTTGCTGCATTAAAGGCAATAGGGTAACACTTACCAAACTTAACGCATTCAAAGGCATACGAAAGCAGTGGGAAATCATTCATTCTAGGTCTAAAGAAGCTCATCGTCTTATCAAACAAATCAAACTGACTCATGTAACATTCTTTATTTTCCGGCCAGTTAAGAGCGCACAAAATCGGGTGCTTCATGTCTGGTTCTGAAATCTGGGCATAAAGTTCGCCGTCATTTGTTCTTACAAGTGAATGAATTAAACTCTGTGGATGTACAACAACTTCAATCTGCTCTGCAGTTACATCAAAAAGGAATGCCGCTTCAATTACTTCGAGCCCTTTGTTTGCAAGAGTAGAAGAATCAATAGTGATTTTCTTTCCCATATTCCAGGTAGGGTGTTTAAGAGCCTGTTCAAGAGTAACCTGTTCAAGCTGTTCTTTTGTATATGTACGGAAAGGCCCACCGCTTGCAGTAATCACAATCTTAGAGATATTCTTCATTCCAATTCTCTGAGTAAGATTGAAAATAGCAGAGTGTTCAGAATCTACAGGAAGAAGCTGTGCACCTTTGTCGCGGGCAAGTTCTTTAATAAGAGGGCCAGCCATTACAATTGTTTCTTTATTTGCGAGTGCAAGGTCAATGCCGTTTTCAAGAACAACTTTTGAAGGAACGAGACCAGCAGCTCCGGCAATACCGTTTACAACAATGTCTGGTTTTGATTGGTCAATGAGTTTTTGAAAAGCTTCTGCCGAATTGTCTTCGCTTGAAAGAAGAGAAGGGCATTTATAATTTGCTGAAAGTGCAGAAAGTTTTTCATTATTTGAATGAGCCTGAAGTCCACAAACGGAAAAATCTTCAGGCATATTATTTACGATGTCGAGTGTACTGGTTCCAATTGAACCTGTACAACCAAGAACTAAAACTCGTTTCATAAGATTTAAATGGTCATTGAGCCTGTCGAAATGACCTTACAATATAATTAAAGGTGGTTTCGACAAGCTCAACCACCGTTTCAACTATTAAAATAAGAAATTATATCCAATATAGAAAATCGGAGCGGCAATTACTACAGAGTCAATTGAGTCAAGAATACCACCACGACCAGGAATAAGGTTTCCGCTGTCTTTTACTTCGCATGAACGCTTGAAAACAGATTCAATCAAATCACCAATAATTGCAGAGATAGAAGTAATCAGTCCAAGAATTAAAAGGCGAACATTGCTTAAAGTAAATACATCTGGGAATAAATATTTGAATAAGAAACCACAGCCAATAGAACCTGCAATTCCTCCAATAAATCCTACAAGACTCTTATTAGGACTTGCTGCAACAAATCCGCGTGTAGATTTTCCAAAAAGGATTCCAAAGAACCATGCAAAAGAATCACACATAAATACAAAAATAAGGAAAAGACTGATTACAAATTTTGAATCAGGCAAAAGTGTCATTCTTGAAATAAAGGTGATAAGGAAACCAGTATAGAAAAGTGTAAGCCCACTGTAAGCAATTTTCTGAACTGAGTTTTCAAAAGTCTTTGCAGTAAAACATTCAAAGCCCATAAAAAGAACTATGATTGCAATGTAAAGCCAAGGTGTAATATCAAGTGAAAGACCTGAAAGGATAAAGATATAACACGAGAAAGGTAGCAGGGCAGTGCCAATCAAAACTATTTCGCGTGTAAATAATACATAGCCTTTTTTAGAAAGCATGGTGTAAAATTCATTTGCACCAAGAACCGCAAATATTCCAAGAACAATCTGAAGCGGCAGATGATTCAGGTAATCGCAGAATACAATAGCGAGTACAAGTGGAGTACCTATAAAAAATGTAAGAAGTCGCTTTATAACCTTGTTCATATTATTTTCCTTTTTTTTCTGCCGGTTTCTCTGCTCCGAAACGTCTGTTTCTGTGCTGAAAGGCTTCTATGTGAGAATAGAATTCTTCGTTTGTATAATCCGGCCAGAGTGTGTCTGTATATATCTGTTCTGCATATGCAACGTGCCACAGAAGATAATTGCTAAGTCGTTGTTCACCACCAGTACGAATAAGAAGGTCTACGTCCGGGCATTCCGGCATATCAAGATAATTAGAGAATGTCTTTTCGTCTAACTGATCTGTAGTGATTTTATTATTAATGATTTTTTTAATGCCGCGGATAATTTCATCACGGCCACCATAGTTGATGGCAAGATTAACAGTCATACCTTTGAAGTCAGCTGTATCGTCCATTGCCTGTTTGATATCTTTTTGAATATTAGCTGGAAGTGCTTCAAAATTACCTATGTGGCGAACTCTGATTCCGTTTTCTTTATAAAAAGCAAGTTCACCACATAGATGAGTGTGGATAAGATTCATCAGAAAGCCAACTTCCTGTTCTGCTCGTTTCCAGTTTTCTGTAGAGAAGACATAGAGAGTCAGATACTTAATTCCGATGTCGCTTGCAGCTTTTACAATTCTTTTAGCGGTGCGAAGCCCTTCATCGTGACCTGAAGTGCGTGGAAGTTTTTTTGCCTGAGCCCATCTTCCGTTGCCATCCATTGTTATGGCTACATGCAGCGGAAGATTTTCTTTATCCAAAGCCATAATTGCCTGCATTAGTTCTGCATTATGTCCTTTTCTTTTGCATCGTAAATCTTGTTGATTTCGTCGATGTATTTATCTGTAAGCTTCTGAAGCTTGTCTGTTTCTGTTTTAAGTCCGTCCTCTGTGAGTGTACCATCTTTCTGCTGTTTCTTGAGGTCGTCATTTCCGTCACGGCGGATGTTGCGGATTGCAGTACGGCTGTTTTCTGCAACAGTCTTAGCCTGCTTTACAAGTTCCTTACGGCGGTCTGCAGTGAGGGCAGGTATTGCAATGCGAATTACCTTACCATCATTTGATGGGTTCAATCCAAGGTCAGCTACCTGAATAGCCTTTTCAATTTCAGAAATAAGAGATTTGTCAAAAGGAGTGATGATGACAGAACGAGCTTCAGGAATTGCGATTGTTGCAACCTGATTCAAAGGTGATTTTGTTCCGTAATAATCAACACGAACCTTATCAAAAATTGCGGCATTAGCGCGTCCAGTTCTGATTGTATTGAATGAATCTTTTAATGAATCGATAGTTTTAGTCATTCTTTCTTCGATGTCTGCCATTTTCTTACTCCTAATTTATTTAGATAACACGGTGGTTGAGCTTGTCGAAACCACCTGTAAAATTATAAGCGGTAGTTTCGACAAGCTCAACCACCGCTTATAATTAATATTACTTGCCTAAAACGAACAACTTAGCTGTAGCAAAGCTGAGTGTAGCACCAGCTTCCTTTCCAACTTCTGCAAGTTTTGCTGTTACAGTTTTCTTGTCGTCCTTTACGAACATCTGGTCTTCGAAACAGATTTCTGCAAGGTGCTTGTTAATCTTACCCTGGAGAATTCCTTCCTTAACGTTCTCAGGCTTACCAGCCATCTTTTCGTCCTGATCCATCTGTGCCTTGAAGATTTCCTTCTGTTCAGCAACATAAGTCTCTGGAACATCTTTCTTTGATGTGTAAGAAGGTGTGAAAGCTGCAATGTGGAGACAGCAGTCATAAGCAAAAGTCTTAACTACATCTGCAGTAGAACCCTTAACTACAACTACAGCACCAGTTTTCTTGTCTGAGTGTACGTAGAATGAAGCAGATGCATCAGCAGGTACATCAATTACCTCAACCTTTGCAACCTTCATGTTTTCACGGATAGATACCTTGAGTGGTTCAAGAATAGCTTCGTGATCAGCTTCAACCTTTGTGTAACCCTTTTCGAAAGTTACGTCGAGGAGCTTTTCACCTACAGCGATAAAATCAGCGTTGTTTGCAACGAAGTCTGTTTCACAAGTAAGTTCAACAACTGCAATTTTATTGCCGTTCTGGCGGATGAAGAGGCGACCTTCAGTTGTAGCACGCTCAGAGCGTTTAGCCATAGCTGCAAGTCCCTTTTCCTTAAGATATTTTTCTGCTTCTGCCATGTCGCCATTACATTCTGTAAGGGCTTTTTTACATTCCATCATTCCGGCACCAGTTGCTTCGCGAAGTGCCTTTACGTCAGCTGCTGTGATTGCCATATATTAGTCCTTATAAATTTTGTCTTCGTCAACGTCGTCAGCAAGGCTTTCTTTTTCGTCTGCTTCAACATCTTCTTCTTTTGGTTCAGTTGGCTGATAGTTAGAGTAATCAACGATTTCCTGATCTTCTGTACGTGTAGAAGCATCAGTCTGAACATCATCTTCGTCGTTAAGGTTCTCAAGAATCTTAAGACCAGCTTCATTGTCAGATTCAATTACAGCGTTAGCAATAATAGAAGTGAACAAAGAAATAGCGCGGATAGCGTCATCGTTACCTGGAATAGGGTAGTCGATACCTTCTGGGTTACAGTTTGTATCAACAACAGCGATGATTGGGATACCCATTCTGCGTGCTTCTGCAACAGCGAGCTGTTCCTTGTGTGTATCGATTACGAAGAGAGCTCCTGGGAGTTCCTTCATCTCTTTAATACCACCGAGGTTCTTTTCGAGCTTTGCCTTTTCCTTCTGGAGGGCAGCTACTTCTTTCTTTGTAAGATTATCGAATGTGCCGTCAATTTCCATCTTTTCGATTTTCTTGAGGCGCTGAAGTGATTTTTTGATTGTAGAGAAGTTTGTAAGCATACCACCAAGCCAGCGGTTGTTTACATAGAACATACCACAGCGTTCAGCTTCTTTCTGTACAGCCTGCTGTGCCTGTTTTTTAGTTCCTACGAAGAGGATTGATTTGCCAGATGCAGTTACTCTGCGAACTTCATCGTAGCCGTCTTTAATTGCAGCGATTGTCTTCTGCAAGTCAATGATGTGGATTCCATTGCGTTCTGCGAAGATGTACTTCTTCATACGTGGATCCCAGCGTTTTACCTGATGACCGAAGTGAACTCCAGATTCAAGCAGGTTCTTCATGGTTACTACTGCCATGATTAACTCCTTCACGGGTGAATTACAAATGCCTTACGGCACATTCACCACCAAACTCTATTTCTCGTACCTCTAATGAGGCCGGAAGATTTCCAACCCTACGGGCTGGTTTATAATTTGAAGTCTAATCCAATAAAGAATAGCCTTCTTGTTTTAATATATCGTAAAGTTCAAAAATAGGCAACCCAACCGCTCCAGAATATGAGCCTTCTATCTTTGAGATAAAGCAGGATGCCAGACTTTGAATTCTATATCCACCGGCAGCTCCATGCCATTCACCGGTTTCTACATACCATTCAATTTCCTGATTAGACATTGGTGCAAAAGTTACATTTGTCTTGCAAAGGCGTGAAATAGTTTTCTTTTCGCGACCATTATAAAGAACAATTGCAGTTAAAACTGTATGAGTTTTTCCCTGAAGCGCAGAAAGATATTCTATTGCCTGGTCATGATTTTCCGGTTTACCAATAATTTTGTCTTCAAAAAGAATTACAGTATCTGCTCCAAGTACCCACTGAATTTCCTGACCAGCAGGAAGCGAACGGATAACAGCTGTAACTTTTTCCTGTGCCAGAAGTTCAGGAATCTGTTCCTTTTCGATTGCAGAAGTTAAAGTTTCATCAATGTTTGGAATGATTACTCTAAATGGAATCTTAAGCATTTTTAAGATTTCCTGTCTGCGAGGGGAAGAGGATGCAAGTATTATTGGTTCCATATTTACTCCAACGTTATCGTAATATAATTTTGATGTTAAAAAAGGGCTGCCTTTGCGGAAGCCCTTTTTTTAAATAGTTAATATCTGATTATAGATTATTTTGCGTCTGAATCAGATTTCTTTTCGTTTGTGCTTGAAAGTGATTTCAAGAGTTTGTAAGCCTTCTGTCTTACTGGTGTTACATAGTGATAATCAGTAGTGATATATGTGATTTCGCTAATCATACCTTTTCTGTCTTCTGTTGAATCAGCAAGCATTTCAAATGCATTGAGAACTTCAAGTGCAAGTGAGCTTGTTGGGTTCAAGATACGGTTTCTTTTGTTAGCGAAACGAATAGCTTCTACAGTTTCATCATTATTGTTGATTCCAATTTCACCTAATGATCTTACAGCAGCGGCAATAACCATTGGTTCGTTATCTGCTACGGCAATTGAAACCAAAGTATTTTTTGTGTGTTCGGTAGGAATCTTTGCCATAAGCTTACATGCTTCACGGCGAATCTCTGGGAAGTTGTTTGCAAGACGTCCGTTTGTACGAGACTGTGTTGTAATTCCTTCTCCTGCAAGACGATCAAGAGCCTGAACTACTGCATCAGAAGTGTTACCTTCTTCAAGAGCGCTCTGAAGATACTGAAGTGCAACAAGTTTGTTATCATAATCATCTGACTCGGCAAGTGTCATAATGATATCGCCATCAACATCATTAAGATATTCGCTTTCAACAGATGTTTCTTTTTCCTGAGCAAATACTAAGCTTGAAGCCATTAACATTGCAGCCGCAATAAAAACTTTTCTTGAAAGTTTCATCAAAAATTCCTCCGTAAAGGTCAAAGACCTATTTCAAATATTATAGAATATACTTTATAAAAAATCAACGGAAATTAATTTACCCCGTCATGCTGAACTTGTTTCAGCATCTCTTTATAAAAGATCCCGAATCAAGTTCGGGATGACGGTCTTCATTAAACTCTATCCAGCTGTACGTACCACTTACCGTTTACCTTAATGAACTGATAGTATCTTGTAATACTGTCGTCTTCATTAACCTGAACAGCCTTTGTGTTAGTTTTAGAGATATATCTGATTTCAGTAATTTCTCTGTTTTTGCGTGAAGGAATGAAAACGTACTTAAAATAGTCACCAATTCCGTTCAATACAATTGCTTTATTAGGAAGCTTTTTATTTACCTTTCTGATGTTAGCAGGATTTGAATAGAAGGTTTTTGAATCTTTATCAACATATTTGAGCCAGGCTTCAACATCTTCTTTTTCCATTACCTTCTGTAATTCTTTAATGATTCTAAGAATTTCAGCCTTATCTTCAGCAAATTCGTCTTTAGTTACGAGTTCTTCTGCAGAAAGAGCCTGTGTAGAACGAAGATATTCATCATCATCTTCTTCTGGCATAGAAACTTCTTCATTTATCAATTCAACATCGTCATCAACTTCAACAACTTCGTCAACTTCAACTACAGGCTCTGCGTCATTAACTACTGGAGCTTCTGGTTTAGGTTCTTCAGCTTTAGGCTGTGAGCCACATGAAATTAAAGAAACAACAAATACAAGTGACAATAAAACATAAATCTTTTTCATGGGGATAATTTTACATCTATTGCCCGTTTTCGTCAAATGAGATAGATTACTTATATTATGGTTAAAGCTGTATTCGCAGGATCTTTTGATCCTCCTACAAATGGACATCTTGATATTATAAAAAGAGCATCCGGACTTTTTGAAAACGTTGATGTTGTTGTTTCTGTAAATCCAGAAAAAAAGACTATGTTTACAGAAGAAGAAAGAGTTCAATTTCTTCAGGATTTGATAAAACCTTTCAAAAATGTTTCTGTTCATTCATATAAAGGTATTATCGTAAATTATGCAAAAGAGGTTGGTGCTAAAGTTCTGGTTAGGGGAGTACGTTCTGCAAATGACTTTGGTTACGAGTTTGAACTTGCGCTGATGAATCAGAACTTGAATCCTGATATTGAAACCGTATTCCTGCAGTCAAAGGAAAAATACGCAATCGTAAAATCAAGCTCGATTAAACAGCTGGCACAGTTTGGAGGCGATATTTCAAGAATGGTGCCAGAAATTGTTGAAAAAGCATTGCGAGAAAAATATACAAATTAGATTGAACAAAGGCCGGCAGCCTTACACATTTTAAATGACAAAAATTGATTTTTTGTTTGACAAAGGCCGTTAATTTGATATAATAGATTGACATTCAGATTGGAATTGTTGTATATTAAACTTCAGTTATATCTGATAAATTATAGTGAGGTTACATATATGGCAGTACCAAGAAGTAAAACATCAAAGGCCGTAACAAAAAGACGTCAGACAATCAACATGAAACTTAAGGCACCACAGCTTGTTGAATGCAGCAACTGCGGAAACCTTGTACAGTCTCATCACGTTTGTCCAAAATGTGGTTTCTACCGCGGACGCCAGGTTATCACACCTGAAGTTAATGGCTAATTCTTAGGAGTAAAAAGAATGGACGAATTGTTTGAAAAAATCCAGAAGCTTATTGCTGACAAATTGGAAATCGACGAAGGAAAAATTACTTTGGATTCTTCTTTCAGAAATGATCTTGGAGCTGATAGCCTTGATACTTATGAATTGGTATACGCTATCGAAGAAGAATTGGGAGTTAGTATCCCAGATGAAAAAGCAAACGAATTCGAAACTGTTCGCGACGCTTATGATTTCATCAAGTCTGAACAGGGCAAATAAGTCTTATAACTAAGATATTGGAAAAAGCACAAGTACAAGACTTGTGCTTTTTTTTATTGGTGGAAAAAATGGAACTTACAAAACAGCGAAAACATCAACTGTCTGAATTTTGTGACAGGGTAGGAATAAAGTTTAAGCATCTTGAACATTTAGACCAGGCCTTTCATCATCGTTCACTCACAAACGAACAGCATGGAGTGAAAAATAATGAGCGGCTTGAATTTCTCGGAGACTCAGTTCTTGGAATGGTAACTGCGTCTTATCTGTATAGAAATTTAGACAATCCGGAAGGTGATTTAGCAAAAATTAAATCAGCAGTAGTTTCGGAAAAGGCCCTTGCACCAGTAGCCCTTCGCTTTGGAATAGACAAACTACTGCTCCTGGGGCACGGAGAAGAAATGAGTGGTGGCCGTACAAAGCCTGCAATCCTTGCAGACTGTATGGAAGCAATTATTGGTGCCTATTATCTGGAAGCAGGTTACAAGGCTGCAGAGCAATATGTTCTTTCTTTTATTGAACCAGCCGTACAAGAAATCTTTTCTCAGGGAATTAAAGATTTTAAAACTCAGCTGCAGGAAAAATATCAAAAGAAAACAAAAAGCTGCCCTCGTTACGAACTTCTTTCAAAAACAGGCCCGGATCATGACCAAACCTTCAATGTCTGTGTTCATCTTGGAGACAAAACTTACGGCCCTGTTTCTGCTAAATCAAAAAAAGAAGCCGAACAGCTGGCAGCAAAACTAGCGCTGGAAGATTTTTAATTCTTTTTACTTATTAATATTCTTCTGATATAATATATATATGAAGAATAAAAATTTATTTATCAGCTTTAGTATTAAATTTATTGTCTTTTTAGTTTTCGGAGTTTTATTCTATATCGGAGTTTTTACAAAACTCGATTTTCGTCTTTACGACTCACTGCTTGGCCGCCGCAAAAAGCCTGAAATTGACAAAAATATCATGCTTGTAAAAGTCGATGACCCTTCAATTAAAGAGCTTGGTGAATGGCCATGGAGCCGCGACGTTTATGCAGATGCACTTTTAAGAATGAAAGAACTCGGTGCCGAAATAGCAATATTCGATATTGAGTATATTTCGCCAACAAAAAATGGTATTGCACCGTCTGCAGAACAGAAAATCTACAAACAGGTTGCGGTAACAGAAGAGCAGGTGAACATTCTTATTGATCAGCTTTCATCAGCAATTAAAGCCGGCTACATTAAGGCTTCAGAAGTTCCAGCAATTGTTGATGAAATGATTTCCGAAAATATCGAGCCAACTTTTGAAAATCTTCAGAACTACATTGCAGATAATATGTCGCGTGACAACGACGAATATTTTGCACAGAGCCTTCAGTTCTTTGGAAAAGCCTATCTTACAATCAATCATGATGATTTAGGTTATGATGTTTCTGCAGAAGAAAAGAATTATATTCAGGAAAGAATCCTCAAAGATAATGTAAAAGATGCTTCAAATCTTATTCAGATAGGTAATGATTACACTTCATATGAAACAGGTGAAACACGTGGTTTTAACCCTGCAATGTACAAACTTATGACCCGCGCATATGGAGCAAACTTTACAAACTCTGTTGTAGATGGAGACGGTGTTCGTCGAAGAATGCAGCTGCTTTTTAAGTATAATAATGATTATATTAATCAGCTTGCGTTTGGACCATTCCTTGAAATTGTTGATTCAAAGGAACTTATCCGTGAAAAAAATTATCTTATTGTAAAAAATGCAAAAAATCCTTATACAGGACAGCGACATGATTTAAAGATTCCTTTAGATACCTATGGACGTCTTCTTATAAATTATCATCATGGTGAAAGCTATTTTTCATTTAAAAACGAATCAATTATTTATCTGATTAAGCTGGATACTCTTGAAGATCAGATAATGCTTTGTCTGAATAATATTGCTGGCCAGCCGGTTTACAATGATGATGGTTCAGAAATGGAATATACTTATCTTGCATATGAATTAATTGATGAGTATGACCAGATTTGCAGAATGAAAGAGCAGCTTATGTCTCAGTGTACAGGTTATGCGCTGGACGGTTCTGTAATAGACGGAATTACTGATGAAGAATATCGTGATTATTTTAATTTCAGAAATCAGTTTTATACAGATGTTGCAGCCTATGCTTCTGCAGGTTATTTAGATGATATATATACCCGTCTTGATCAGCTTGCTGGAATAATTGATGATGAAATTATTGAGCAGTACAAAACTTATCTTGCAGAAGATTTTGACAATCTAAAATATAATTCAGATACCTTTAATGAGTTTATGACAGAAATGCGTCAGGCTTATAATGGCGCTTACTGTATCATCGGAAATACTGCAACTTCTACAACAGATATTGGAGCTACGCCTTACGAAACAAAATTCATGAACGTTGCAATCCACGCAAACGTTCTTAATACATTGCTTCAAGAGGACTTTATTGTAACTGTAAAATGGCAGTGGGGCTTCCTTCTTGCATTTATTCTTTCTTTACTCATGCTTCTTTTGATAAAGGCTTCAAATGCAAAACAGAATATAATTACCTTTATTGCATATCTTATTTACTGTCTGTTCTGGGGTGCATTATTTGTTTTCAGTAAATATTACATTCAGTTTATTGGAACAATTTTGTGTCTGGTCGTAGACCTGGCAGCGGGAATCGGTTATCGCTTCTTCCTGAGTAATAAGGAAAAGCAGTTCATTACACAGATTGCTTCTTCTTTTGCAAACAAGGATACCGTAAACGAGCTTCGTAAAAACCCTGATGCCTTCAAAACAGAAGGTCAGAAAAAATGTATTACAGCACTTTTCTCTGATATTCAGAAATTCTCAACTCTCAGTGAAAGCATTGGTAAGCTTTATGGTGACGAAGGACCAAACAAACTTATTGAAATCCTTAATGAATATCTTGGTCAAATGTCTAACGAAATCCTTCGAAATAATGGAAATATCGATAAGTACGAAGGTGATGCCATTATCTCTATGTTTGGTGCGCCGGACCCGATGAACTCTCATACACCGGAAGAGTGGGCATATCTTTGTCTGGACTCTGCAATCAGAATGAAAAAAGTTGAGGTTGAATTTAATAATACTCATGCAGATTTGTTTGAACCAAAGGAAATCACACATGAAGATGGAAGTAAGGAAGTGATTCAGCTTAAGCCTCTTCAGACTCGAATTGGTGTAAATTCCGGAGAAGCCTTTGTAGGTTTGATGGGAAGTAAAACAGATACCTTCAGTAAGTTAAACTATACTATGATTGGAGATACCGTAAACCTTGCAAGCCGTCTTGAGGGGGTAAACAAAGCTTATGGTTCATGGATTATGTGTTCAGATGATACCTGGAATATGGCAGATTCAGGCGCACACAAAGGTGCAATCACTGCAAAACGTCTTGATCAGGTTCGCGTAGTTGGTCGCTCGACTCCAGTACAATTATATAGTATAGTAGGATTCACAAATGAACTCAGCAGAGAGCAGAAGGAAGAAATAGATATCTTCCATGCAGCTCTTGATAAATACCTGAATCGTGATTTTGCAAATGCCGGAAAGCTTTTTATGCAGGCAAACTCAATGTGCAGCGGAGACCCGATTGCACTTGTCTTTGCCGACCGCTGCAAAAACTTCCTGGAAAACGGTGTCTCAGAAGACTGGGACGGCGTAATTAATATGACTTCAAAATAAAAAAAGTAAAAATAAAGAGGAGAAATTTTTATGAAGAAATTATTATTTCTAGCATCGGCCTTGTCAGTTTTATTACTGGCATCTTGTAGTAATACTTATCAGGAAGAGGCAACACCAATTCCACCTAAAATGTCTGTGCCAACAGAGGGAAAAGAAGCTTTTATTGTAATTCAAAATCAAACACCATATGGAATTGCAATAAATGAAAATAAATTTAACACTTCAGTTGTTCAGAATTATATCAAAGCAAAAGAAGAAGCTGGGGAAAAAGTTATTATTCCTAAAAGAATAGATGATGTAAAAATAAGTATGGATTATATTAGAGCGTATCATGCCAATAAAAAATTTGGTATCAATAAAAGTATTAATGGCGATTCATCATCTCCAATAAATGATGATAGATGGTATAAAAATATAAATGATACAGATATAAATCATTATGAACGTACTTTCTATACAGAGAATGGTAACACTACAACAGAATTTGATGAACCAGCAGTATTAAAAGCTATCGGAGAGCATTGTTATGTTTGGTATAAAGAAAAAAACTCAATAGATTTAGGTTCGTATGACTTTAATACCTTAGCAGAAAAATTCGATTCAATTTATGAAAGGGAAACATTTATTTTTGGATCAAATATTCCAAATCCTGATTCTTCGGTAAAAGAGGATTTAGACGAAGCTTTTATTTATTGTCCAGATGATGAAAAAACAAAAATTCATATATTAGTTTATGATTTAGAGGATGATTATGAAACAAATTCTGGTGCAGTATTGATGGGATATTTCTGGTCTTTAGATTTCTGTAAGAACTCTTTTATAAATCCAACAGAAAACAATGAACTAACTCCTTTTTCAGAAATAGTTTCAGCATTTAAGGGGAAATCTTCTAATGAATGCCAATGTATTCACATAGATAGTGGTGTGTTAAAAGATAATCAAAATGAAATTTATTCAACACTGGGACATGAATTTCAGCATCTTTTACATTTTGTAAATAAAACAATTAATACAGCTTCAGTTAGAGGATTACAATGGTCAGATACCTGGTACAATGAAATGATGTCTATGGTATGTGAAGATTTAATGCTTTCTCATTTACATTTGACAGCAAAAGATGGTCCTCAAAATAGACTTGGCTTATTTAATCAAACCTATTATGCAGGATTTACAAATTGGTTTGATGGGGATGATTGTTTAATATCATATGCAAATGCTTATGCATTTGGTGCATTCATTTTAAGAAACTGGGGAATAGAGTGTATAAGAAATATTGCATTAAATAAATATATAAATCAAAAATCAATCCTGGATGCAGTACACGATTGTGATTCTTCTATTACAAGTTTTTATCAGATTCAAAAGTTGTTCTACAATGTAATGTTAAATCCAACTGCCACTGAATATACACTTAATAAATCTGTTTCAAAAAAATATGATTCAAAAAATGATTTTACTTGTGAAGCTATAAATTTAAATAATTATATTACATTCCAATATAATGAAATGGATACATCTATGGCAGCTGCTTTATATGGTGGTGAAGCATATAAGCCTTATAAAGGTCCTATGATTATAAATTTGAATGCAAAAGATGGAATTGATAGAGGCTTTGCGTTAGGTCCAACAGGAACATTAATTGTATATACAGAAGCTTCAAATGGATATGCTGAAGTTCCTGGAGACTGGAATGATTCACTTACATATTATATTGAACTTAAATAAGGAGTAATAAGTCATGAAAAAGTACTTAATATTCTTTTTAATTTTATGCAGCATGTCACTTTGCTTTGCTTATTCAAAGCCAAAGAAAGCTGCAGGTAATACAGATGCTGTAACTGGTTATATAAAAGTTTATGGAAACGAGCCATTTACTTTTATTGGACTTGTTACAGAAGATGAAAAAGAATATTCACTCAAGGCTTCAGATGAAGTTTTGGCTGAATTAAGAAAAGTTCAGGGCAAGAAGATTGAAATCAAAGGAACTATTGAAAAGTCTGAACAGCTTTCAATGAATGAACTAAAAGATGGAAATCTGATTGTTCTTGAGTGGAAGGTTGTGAAATAAAAAAACGTCATTGCGAGCAAAGCGAAGCAATCCATAAAATAGATTGCTTCGTCACATTCGTTCCTCGCAATGACGGATATGTCATTCCCGGGCTTGACCCGGGAATCTTTTTTTATAGATTTTCGGGTCAAGCCCGAAGATGACAAATTATCGGAAAAGGATAATCAGGAACTGTGAAACAAGTACAACTGCTACCAAAGCGATTGGGTAAGTAGAAGCATAAGCTCCGGCTACCTTTTCTGTTCCTGCTGTTGAAATCAAAGTTCCAAGAGCTGGAGTAGAAGTCATACCACCACAGATTGAACCAAGGTTGTTCAAAAGGTTCAACTTAAGAACGAACTTAGCAAAGAAGAATCCAATGATCATTGGAAGAAGTGTCATAATAATTCCGTAGATGAAGTATACCCATTCAAAGTACTTAACGAATGAAGCACCACCAGCAACACCGGCACCAATCAGGAAGAGCATAAGACCAAGCTCGCGGAATACCTTAAGAGTTGCTTCCTGAGGCATAATGCTTACTTTTCCAATCTTCTGGAAGTGACCGAAGATCAAAGAAAGAATGAGACATCCACCAGTAGTTGTAAGAGAGAAGTTTCCGAACTTGAAAGAACCAAAGAATACACCAAGTACTGCTACGAGAGAGAATGCACAGAATCCGAAAACATCAAGTTCAAGTTCTGAACCTGTGAGTTTTGAAGGAGCTTCTGGAGCAGACTCAGAAAGCTTAGCGCGTTCTGCATCCATATCAGCTTTTACAAACTTTGGAACAAGCTGTACAAAAAGAACTACACCAACTACACCAAACAGGTATGCAATTCCGTGACCTACAGCAACGATAGCTTCAAGGTCATCGTTTGTTACTGTTGCTTTAGCAGCAGAGAAGGCTGGAGTAGAAGTAAGAGAACCAGAAAGAAGACCAACAAGCATTGCAGAAACTTCTTCGAGGTCGCGTCCAAATACCTTGTTATCAAATACAATACATCCGGCACAAGAAAGACCACCAATCAAAATGATGATAACACCAAGCAGAATGTAAGACTTGAAGTTCTTTTTCAAATCACCAAAGAAACTTGGACCAGCAATAAAACCAACTGAAGTTACAAACAGAATCAAACCAAGATTTTCTACAATCTTAAGTGCGTTTGAAACATAAGTAGCACCACCAACCTTAAGCTGAGCAGCTAATGGGTTATAAAGGAAAGCACCAAAAAGAAGAGCTACGATAAATACACCCGCAGTTCCCAAAGAAACACCTTTTATAGTGATTCTACCAAGCAGGTATCCTAATCCAGCGATTACGAATACACAGAATACCAAAAAACTGATTGTTTTAATTGATAAGATTCCACCAAAAAGAACCATTGTTATACCTCTTTGTTCTATTATAATGAAAAAGCAGGCACTGTGGAAGTGCCTGCTTTTTTTAAGAATCCCGAAACAAGTTTGGGATGATGATTTTAGAGTGTTGCTCCAGGGATTTCTTTGTCGAACTCTGGGTTACCGTGATGGTATGTTGGGAGTATCTTTGGAGAAACTGCGCTGCCCTTAATCTTTGCAGCAGCACGTTCCTTTTCGAAATCCTTTACGTGCTGAAGGCTGAGCTTATCTGAAAGTTTAATCTTCTTGAACATCTTACCAGCTTCAATACCAGCTTCGCGTCCGAATACAACTACGTCGAGGAGTGAGTTACCCATCAAGCGGTTTGTACCGTGAACACCACCAGAAGCTTCACCAGCAACGAGGAGGTTAGCAACGTTAGTGTGGCAAGTCTTGTCAATTTCAACACCACCGTTCTGATAGTGGAGTGTTGGGTAAACAAGAATTGGTTCCTTGCGGATATCGATTCCGTATTTAATGAACATGTTGTACATAGCAGGAATTGACTTAAGGATTGTTCCTTCTCCGTGAATCATATCGATCATTGGAGTATCGAGCCATACAGCATCCTGTACGTCGTTGTGAACACCACGGCCTTCACGAACTTCGCGGATAATACCAGAAGCGTTTACGTCGCGTGTTTCAAGAGGGTGAATATAAACTTCACCGTCTTTATTGATAAGTTTTGCTCCAAGAGAGCGAACCTTTTCTGTTACAAGTTTACCAAGAATCTGTGTTGGGTAAGCAGCTCCAGTTGGGTGATACTGCAAAGAATCCTGATAGAGGAGTTTAGCACCAGCGCGGTATGCAATTACAAGACCGTCTGCTGTAGCACCGTAGTGGTTAGAAGTTGGGAATCCCTGATAGTGCATACGTCCGGCACCACCAGTTGCAATGATTACAACCTTAGCCTTAGCAATGCGGATTTCTCCAGTTTCAATGTTCATAAGAACTGCACCACAAGCTTCACCCTTGTCGTTCTTGATGATTTCGATAGCAGCTGTAAAGTCTACAACTGTAATCTTATCTGCGCGGTTGAAAGTTTCATCGCGGAGAGTACGCATGATTTCAGCACCAGAGTAGTCCTTACATGCATGCATACGCTTGCGGCTTGTTCCACCACCATGAGTTGTTACCATAGTTCCGTCTGGCATCTTGTCGAATTCAACACCAAGGTCGTTCAACCATTTGATTACAGATGGTGCTTTGTTTACAAGTGTATATACCAGTTCTGGTTTTCCGTCAAAGTGTCCGCCACCAAAAGCATCGAGGAAGTGCTGAGCAGGTGAGTCATTTGGCTTATCTGCTGCCTGGATTCCACCTTCAGCCATCATTGTGTTAGCATCACCAACACGGAGTTTTGTTACGAGAAGAACTTTTGCTCCAGCTTCAGAAGCCATGATTGCAGCAGAAGTTCCAGCTCCACCACCACCAATTACGAGTACGTCTGACTCATAGTCAATGTGGTTAAGATCAATCTTTTCTGGCTCAAGGCGTGGTTTTGCCTGAAGCATTTCTGCGAGCTCAATAGGAGCCTGCTGTCCCTTGTTAGGACCAATCTTAAGTTCTGTGAACTGTTTCTTAATGCGGTCTGGGTGGAACTTCAAGAGAAGATCGTCTTTCTGTTCTGCTGTAAGACGAGCATGTTCAAATTTAAGGTTTTCTTCGCGTTTTTCAGCTACGATTTTCGCAGCATCGTCAAGGTAATTTCCGTACATATTCGTCTCCTTCCTTATTTTTCAATTTCGCGTGTGTTATACAGATTCTTAATCTGATCGATATTACCTGTACACATTTTTACAAGCTTTTTGATTTCAGCTTCGCATTTACCTTCATCGATTTCCTTAACGCGGTCAATGAGGTGCTGACATTCAGGCTGGATGTACTTACCGTTGATACGGCGAGCAAGCTCTGCAACCTGTGGGTGAGAGATTCCTGCTGGACAGCGGCTAGAACAGCATCCGCACATTACACAGTCGAATGAAAGGTCTGCACACTTTGCAAAATCGCCGCGCTGTGCGTAAGCGATATACTGCATTGTCTGCAGGTTCTGAGGACAGGCACGTGTACAAGCGTTACATCCTACACAAGAGTAAATCTCTGGATAGAGCTGCATCATAATCTGCTGCTCAGGTTTGATTTTATTGATATCGTAAATCTGTTTTACGAGTGGGAAGAATGGAAGAGTAGCGATATACATATCGTTTTCAACCTTCTTAGAACATGCCAGACAAGTCTGAAGCTGATTCTGTCCCTTGATACGGTAGATTGTAGCACAAGCACCGCAGAAACCGTTACGGCATCCGCAGCCTCTCTTGAGCTGATATCCGGCATATTCCATTGCGTTCATAATGGTAAGTTCTGCCGGAACATCATATTTTTTACCAAAAATATAAATTGTTGCCATTTCTTTCTTTTCAGAAGTTGTTTCTGATTTCTTTACAGCCATTTTTTTTGCTCCTATAAATTAATACTCTGGTGGTAATTCACCGAGCTGGTCAAAGCTGAATACTGGACCGTCTTTACATACGAACTTGTCACCAATATTACAGCGTCCACATTTACCGATACCGCACTTCATGCGCATTTCCATAGTTGTGAAAATCTGTTCATCCTTGAAGCCAAGGTCCTTAAGGATTTTCAACGACATGTGGATAAGGATTGGAGGTCCACACATGATTACTGTCATGCCGGCATCCGGTTTAAGCTCTGTGATGAATGGTGGTACGAATCCAACGTGACCATCCCAGCCTTCTTCTGCACGGTCGATTGTGATATCGATAGAGCAGTTTGGCTGCTTCATCCATACATTCTGCATCTCATCAAGGCGAACGAGGTCTGCCTTTGAGCGTGCACCGTAAATTACCTGAATCTTACCGTAGTTTTCGCGGTGATCCATCATATAATTTACTACAGAGTGTACAGGAGCAATACCAATACCTCCGGCAATTACGAGAATATCTTTTCCTTTAAGAGCGCCTTCTACAGGGAATCCGTTTCCAACTGGTCCGCGAAGACAAATCTGCTGACCAACTTCTGCGTTGTGGAGCCATTCAGTTACACAACCGCACTTTTTGATTGAGAATTCCATGTGAGATTCGAGAGTAGGTGAAGATGTAATAGAAATCATTGATTCACCAACACCAGGAACGATGAGCATTGCACACTGTCCCGGAATATGGTTGAACAATTTCTTTCCATCAAGTCCTACTACGCTGAAAGTTTTAACGTCAGGAGTTTCCTGCTTGATGTCAATAATTTTTCCGATGTAAGGGATAAATGATTCGTTCTGTTCCATTATTTATCTCCTCCAATATCATCTGTTTCCTGAACAGCTTTGATAACTTTTACGATGTTCATATTTACAGGGCAGCTTTCAAGACAGCGACCACAGCCTACGCAGCTGAACAAGCCTTCGTGTGCCATTGGATAGTACATAAGCTTGTGCATAAAGCGCTGGCGGCTTCTTTCCTTCTGTGTGTGTCGAGGGTTTTCTGCAGCCATCTGAGTGAAGTCGTTGTACATACAAGAGTCCCAGCAGCGGATCTGACGGATTCCCTTTTCTGTTCCTGTGTCAAAGTCGCGAACGTCAAAACACATACAGGTAGGGCAAACATAAGTACAGGTTCCACATCCAAGACAAGCTTCAGAAACTTTATCCCAAATCTTTGAGTTGAAGATCTTGAGCATGTCTTTGCCCTGGAATTTTGAAAGATCAAGATGAGCAAACGGAAGTTTTTCTGTCTTGTCTTTAATATCTTTCTTAGCAGCTGTAACAGCAGCAGCGTCTGCATCAGCGAGTGCTGACTTAGCAGCTTCTACAAACTTGGTACCTTTGTCTGTGTTTGCTTCAAAGAAATATTTTCCGTCAGCAAGCCAGCAGCTTACATCGCCTTTAGAACCGTTCTTGTCTGTATCAAGACTTGCGTCGATTCCGTAAGTTGAACAGAAACAAGTTTTAGCAGGTTCGTTACATGCGAGTGTAATTACTGTTCCATGATCGCGGCGGTTTTTGTAGTAAGAATCAACCGGATTCATGTGAAGATAAACATTGTCGATTACTGTAAATCCAACTGCATCACAAGGACGTACACCGAACACTACAAAGTCTTCGAGTTCCTTGCGTGGGTCTTCCATTGTGATTTCTTTTCCCTTCATTGTGTAGCTAACCATGTGTTCAGTCTTAGGGAAGAAGAAGTCTTTAGCAGAGCGGACTGTCTTCAAGTTAGAAGAAAGCTTTACGCCTTTTTCCCACTTTTTGAAGTCTGCTTTGCCAGTATTGTTGTCTACCGGCAGGTACAGAGGCTGCTTTGTGCCGATGAGCTCAAACAATGAATCAATTTTATCAGCTGTAATAGATAACATTATTCAGCCTCCTTATCGTGAGAGCGGTCCCAAACGATAGTTGTTTCAGGGTCGCCTTCGGCATTAAATGTAAGCATAGCCGGTTTAGATTCCATATCTGCTCCAGCCTGATAGTCGCCGTAAATCTCGTTGATATCTTTAATGAACTTGCGGTTCAAAAGATACAATGGGATGTGCTGAGGACAAACGCGTGAACATTCACCACAGTCTGTACAGCGGCCGGCAACATGCCATGCGCGGATAATATGGAAGAGGCTTTCTTCAAAGTTAGTCTGTGCAACTTTCTGAGAAGTGTACAGTTTGTTGTTGTCGAATACACACTTTTCGCAGGTACATGCAGGACAAATGTCGCGGCATGCATTACAGCGGAGACAGCGGCTGAACTCATTCTTCCAGAATGCGTCGCGCTCGTCTGCAGTCATTGCTTCAATCTTTGCAACTTCTGCCATGCGTGTTGATTCAACAGGAGTTACGTCTGCTTCAACTCCGATAAGCTCGTCGCATGAAACAGGCTTTTTATTCTTACAGGTTTCGCAAACGTCTCCACCGTCGAGAGTGTCCTGACATGGAACTCCGATAGCATAAACGTCGTCGCGTGTAATGCGGTTTTCTTTCAAAAGCTGTGTAAATGAGTAAGTATCATTTGGCTTAAGGAAAACAAGAACACGTTCCTGTGGAATTGGGGCATCCTGAGCGTTTGGATCACGCTGCTTTGCCATTGTATTATTCATTCTTGTTGTGCTTTTAGCAATTTCAATTTTTCTTGTAATTCCTACAAGATATTTTGAAAGGTTAGCAGCACAGTATTTGTTGAATACAAAGTCCTTGTCGAGTTCTTCTGCACTTGAGAAAACTGCAGGAGTGATATCATCTTCAAAAAGACCTTTTTTCCAGCCAACTACTTTCTGAACTTTGCCTTCTGCAAGAAGTTCTTTTGCACGTGCGATTAATTTGTCTTGCATCTTACATCCTCCAGCTTTTTACATTCGCCAAGCTCAGTAATCTGCTTTACGAAATCATTCATAATTCCGGCAAAGCGTACACCTTCGGCAGCAGAACACCATTCAACGCGTGTACGACCTTTCTCAATTCCGAGGTAATCGAGCATAGAGAAAAGAAGAGTCATACGGCGGCGTGCAAAGTAGTTTCCGGTAGAGTAGTGACAGTCACCTGGGTGACATCCACACAAAATAACACCGTCAGCACCACGCTGGAATGCACGAAGAATAAACAAAGGATTCAAGCGGCATGAGCATGGAATACGGATAATCTTTACGTTTCCAGGATATTCGAGGCGGTTGTTACCAGCCAGGTCTGCACCTGCATAAGAACACCAGTTACAGCAGAATGCAACAATTTTTGGCGTCCAGTTTTTATTTTCACTCATAGTCATCATTTAGCGTTGGTGGTTTCGACAGACTCAACCACCGCTGTGTTTACAGTACGCTATCTACCTCCGCCAAGATTTGTTTGTTGCTGAATCCCTTAAGATCCATAGCGCCAGAAGGACATGCAACTGTACAAGCACCACAACCGTGACACATTGCGCTGTTTACCTGAGATACGTGGCGTGTAATTGTAGTTCTGTTTGGACCACGGAAATCCTTATCAACATAAGAAATAGCTCCGTAAGGACAAACGTTAACACACTGTCCACAACCGTTACATGCATTTTCATCAGGCTGAGCTGTACAAGGGTCGTTCTTGAGCTTGTCTTTTACGAGCAAACAGATTGCCTTTGCAGCAGCACCAGAAGACTGAGCAACAGTTTCAGGAATATCTTTTGGTCCCTGACAGCATCCTGCAAGGAAGATACCTGCAGTTGGGCTTTCAACAGGACGGAGTTTTGCGTGAGCTTCGAGGAAGAAGTCGTTGTTGTCCATAGAAGTTGTAAGCATTGTAGCAAGTGGGCGGGCAGACTTGTCTGCTTCGATAGATGCTGCAAGAACAACCATATCAGCCTTGATATGAACCTGCTTGTTCAAAATCAAATCGCTTCCCTGAACATCAAGAGTTCCGTCGCTCTGAGGAGTAACTTTTCCTACCTGACCTTTGATGTAGTGAACGCCATACTGTTCAACAGCGCGGCGATAGAACTCATCAAAGAGTTTACCTGGAGTACGAACGTCAATGTAGAATACATAACAGTTAGTATCAGGATAGTGGTCGCGTGTAAGGATTGCGTGCTTAGCAGTATACATACAACAGATCTTAGAGCAGTACTCGTGACCCTTTGTTGCATCTGCTGAACAGCGTGAACCTACACACTGTACGAATACGATAGTCTTTGGTTCTTTTCCGTCTGATGGGCGGAGGAGGTGACCATTTGTAGGACCAGAAGCGTTACAAAGACGTTCGAATTCAAGAGATGAAACAACGTCTGGGCTCTGGCTGTATGCATATTCGTCAAATTTTTCAAGAGAAATAGGATTGTAACCTGTAGCTACGATGATTGCACCATACTTCTCTGTAATGATTTCTTCTTTCTGGTCAAACTTGATAGCACCAGCGGCACAAGCTTTCTCACAGAATCCACAAACATTGTCCTTGCCGTTTGCAAGTCCCTTCATGTGGAGACAGTAGTTTGCGTCGATGTTTGCTACCTTTGGAACAGCCTGAGCAAAAGGAATATCGATTGCCTTGCGGTTGTTCAAACCAAGGTTAAAGCTATTTGGTACCTTCTTGTTAGGACACTTTTCGATACAAGCACCACAACCTGTACACTTTGTTTCATCAACATAGCGTGGGTGACGTTTAATATCGATTTCAAAGTTTCCGATGTATCCGCTTACTCTGCAAACTTCAGAAGCTGAAAGAATGCGGATGTTTGGATTCTGGCTTACTTCTGTCATTTTTGGAGTTACGATACAAGAAGCACAGTCCAAAGTAGGGAAGGTCTTATCGAGTTTAGCCATCTTACCGCCGACAGTGTAGTCTTTTTCTACGATGTCTACCGGGAATCCGGCATCTGCGATGTCGAGGGCAGCTGTAATACCGGCAATACCACCACCAATTACCAAAGCGCGCTTTGTCATTGGAGTTTCACCTGCGATAAGAGGTGTGTCGAGGATTGTCTTAGCAATAGCAGCTTTACCAAGAGCAATAGCTTTTTCTGTAGCCTGCTCAATATCTTTCATTACCCATGATGTCTGTTCACGGATATTTGCAACTTCTACTTTGAATGGGTTAAGACCAGCACGCTCTGCGCATGAACGGAAGGTTTTTTCGTGCATACGTGGAGAACATGAACAAAGAACAACACCAGTTAGCTTGTCGTTCTTGATATGGTCTTCAATCATTTGCTGACCGGCAGATGAACACATGTAAGTGTAGTGTGTTGAGTAAACAACTCCGTCTACCTTTCCAAGTTCTTCTGCAACTTTTTCTACGTCAACTGTTCCGGCAATGTTAGTACCGCAGTGACATACAAATACACCAATTCTTTCCATTTTCTATGTCACTCCTTATTTCTTGTACTTTCTGAAAGCACTAACGATAGCCTGCTGAGGCATATCATCATCCAGATGCTCTGGAACCTGAACAGGATCAAGACGGTGAGGACCGCGCTGACCTTCAACATACTGACGTACACCGTCAATCAGTTTAGCTGGTTCTACCTGGCGTGGACAACGCTCGAGGCAGGCAAAACATGAAAGACATGCATAGATTGATTTAGAATTCAAAAGAGGCTCAAGGTCTCCGTTTTCTACCATCTGAACAAACTGATGTGGATGATATTCCATAGCATCATAGTTAGGGCAGGTAGCAGAACATTTACCGCAGACCATACATTTCTTAGGATTTACGCCGCTTTTCAAAAGGATAATTTCTTTTGCAAGTTCGTTGTTTTCCATTACTTTTCCTCCTTCAAGCCAAGTGCTTCTGCAAGAAGTTCTGTAAAGTAAATTACATCGAGCTTTGAATCACCTTTGTTCTTGATAAGGTTATAGCGGCAGAGTGGACATGATGTAACAAGGAAGTCAGCACCCATATCTTCTGCATTAGAAAGGATTTTCTTAGTTCTGTTCTTAGGGATAGATTCATCTTCGAACATTGTGTAAGCACCACAGCACTCGTTTCTCTGTCCATAGATAACAGGTGTACCACCGATGGCTTTAATAAAGTCCTCGATAATCTGTGGGTTTTCAGGATCGTCCAAACCAAGAACTTTTCCCGGGCGAAGAAGAAGACATCCGTAATAAGCACCGATTTTTTTACCGGTGAAAGGCTTTTTGACTGCTGCCTTTACTTTGTCCCAGCCTACAACATCACGCAGGATTTCGAGATAGTGAACAACTTTTGTTTCACCATGATACTCAATTTCGTCCTGTTTAAGGTAATTATTCACCTTGAAAGCTACTGTCTCGTCTGTTGCAACATCGTTATTAACCTGTTTAAGAACGTTGTAGCATGCAGAACAGAGAGTAACCAAGTCTTTTCCTGAATCACGTGCGTTTGCCAATGCACGAACAGATGAAAGTTTAGAAGCGATTTCATCTTTTGCCATAGGGTATTCACCACCACAGCACTGCCATTCAGGAATTTCTTCAAGTGTGAATCCTAATGCTTCCGCAGATTTGCGCGCATAAATATCAAGGTCAAGAGCCTTGTTTTTCAGCGTACAACCTGGAAAATAAGAATATGTCATACTTGCTCCCAATTAATAAATATACATGTATGGAAATTAGAAGAAAACCAAAAAAACGATTTACCCCTAATTATCCTAATAGTATACCTTCATTTTGGGATTTTGTGAAGATAGATTTATGCCTTGATAATTCGATTTTTAAAGAAGTCTACAACGGCGGCTTTGATTTCGTCTGGTGCTTTACTCTTGAGAATGTATCCGTCTGGCTTAAGCTGCATTGCGTTGAGAACACTCTGGCGGTCATTGTTTGCTGTAAGGAAAATTACAGGAAGATTATTCAGACGTTCATCACTTCTGATTGCTTCAAGTACCTTTGGCCCGTCCATTGTTGGCATTTTATAATCCAGAAGAACGAGATCTACCGGGTGCATGTCCAGGAACTGAAGTGCCATTTCTCCTGAACTTACAAGAGAAAGGTGGAAATCATCTCCAAGCCATACTTTAATACTTCTTAGAATAATTGGCTCGTCATCTACAACGAGGATATGTTTTTTGTCACTGCTATTTTTTTCCATAAGCTCTAAAACTTTTTCAATATTTACTGTGTATGATTCTATTTTAATTGAAGGAATCTGCTTGAAAAAACGGTTGTCCTCAAGAGAAAGGGTAGTCATTTTTCCAATAAAGCAGAGGTGATAATCATATTTTTTCTGATAAATTACAATCTTTCGGATTACATCAAATTCAATGTCATCTGAAAGAAGTACGAGAAGCTGTATAGAAAAATTTGGAAGTCTGTCTACGTCGCTGCCAGTAGGATAATAAACATTTACTTTGCATTCTGTCGCTTTAAATTGATTTATAAGATTCTTTACTACCAGTCGAGACTGGTCTCCCACTATATAAAGCTCATCAATCATTAGTTAATGCTCCCATCTGAAAGTAAGATTTTCAACCCCTGAAAATCTACGTTTTCTATACTTGTACGAATCTTATCAAATTTTTGTGAAAAATCAAGGGGTAGTTTTACCGATGATAACTCTGCAGAAAGCGCGTCGAGTCCGTCGATATCGAAAGTATCTGTACAGTTAATCATCTGTGAAATCTTTTGAGAAAGCTCTTCCTGTGAAATTTCTTTTTTGTCTGATTCGTCTGATTTATTTTCTAAAAGAGGTTCAAGCTTATGCTTAAAGGCTAAAAATTGTTCTATAAGCGGTTTATGATTGCTTTGAATCTCCGTTATTGTATTATTATTTGTACATTCTTCCAAATGTTCTGCAAGTTTTGAAAGCTCCATAGCACCAATAAGACGGGATGTACTCTTTAAGGCATGAACTTTTATTCCATAATTTTCCCAGTCTTCTGCTTCAAAATACTGCTGTAATTCCACTGCCTTTTCATCAATTGAGGCATGGTACTGTTTAATTGTTGTATGAAGAAGCTCTTCTGAACCGCAGTTTGTAAGGGCGGCAAGTGAATCAATTCCTGGTATCTTTTTGAGTTTCTGAATGAAATCAGAAGGCTCTACAGTTTCTTCAGAATCAGTTTCTGGCGGAGTTTCAAGATATTCTGACGGAAGATATTTACAGATCATCTCTTCAAGCTTTGAAGGATTAACCGGCTTTGAAAGATAATCATCAAAACCTTCACTAAGATACATTTTTCTAACACCGCTGATTGCATTTGCAGTAAGGGCAACGCAAGGCTGGCCGGCATTCTTATTCCTTTTAAGTGCTTTCATTGCATGTAGGGTTTCAATACCATCCATTTCCGGCATGCGGTGGTCAATAAAAAGAATGTCGTATTTATTTTTCTTTACAGCTTCAATAGCCTCTTTACCGCTGAGAACAGTATCAATAGTAATACCTGTGTTTTTAAGAAGTCCTTTAATTACTTCAAGGTTCATTGCAGTATCATCAACAAACAAAAGGCGGCCACGTGGAGCATAAAGCTTTTCTTTGTAGTTTGCCATTTGATTGATGCTTTCTTCGTAAGCTTCGTTGAGATCTCCGGCAGCTGTCCAGTCAATAACCTTCTGTTCCAGAATAAATGAGAAATCTGAACCTTTTCCGTAGGTGCTTTTTACATCAAGCTTTGTGTTCATCATATCAAGGAGACGGCGGACAATACTCATTCCCAAACCGCTTCCTTCAATAGTTCTGTTTTTCTCTTCCTCAATGCGTTCAAAAGGTGCAAAGAGTTTTTTCATATCTTCAGGCTTAATTCCAATTCCGGTATCAATTACATGAACCTTGAGCAAAAGACCTGTTTCATCTTCTTTTTCATAATCAATATTGAAAGAAATTGAGCCTTCATTTGTATATTTAATTGCGTTTGTAAGAAGATTAAGAATACACTGTTTTATGCGTACACTGTCTCCGTAAAGAGTTTTTGGAAGAGTTGGATTAATATTGAGCTCGTATTTAAGTCCTTTTTTCTGAGCCCGTTCTCTTGTCATATTTACAAGGTCAATTATAAGTGAAGAAACCTCATAATTGTCTGGAAGAAGTTCCATTTTTCCTGCTTCTATTTTTGAGAAATCAAGAACATCATTTACTATTGAAAGAAGGTTAGAGCCTGCAATTTTGATGTTTGTAGCATAACCGAGAATTGTCTTATCTTTTGATTCACGAAGAATCATTTCATCCATACCAAGAACGGCATTAATTGGAGTTCTGATTTCGTGGCTCATATTTGCAAGGAAGGCACTCTTAGCCTGAGATGCTGCGGCATTAATCTGGCTTTCTGTAAGAGCGGCCTCTTTTGCTTCACGCTCTTTTTTTGTCTGCTCACTGATATATTCAATATATTCTTTGAGCTGGGTAGTCATCATTCTGATGTTGTTTGAAAGAATACCAATTTCGTTATTCGAAGTATAAGGAATATCTGTATAAAGTTCTCCACGTGCAAGACGGTTTGTTGTTTTTGTAACAATTCTGATAGGATCAATAAGATTCTTTAATGTGTAATAAATCAGATTGATTGTAAGCATGCTGACAATTGCAAATGCAATTACAACAGCAATTATCTGACCAATGATGATTCCTGCAACTTCATCCTGAGAGACAGCAAGAATATAATACATTCCGTTATCAAGGTGAGAGAGAAGGGCAAAATAATTACGGTCGTCCCAAGTGAGTCTTTTTAGAGGCTGTTTTGTTTCTTTGTTTGCAGTTTCCATTATGGCTGAAATTTCAGAAGATCGTTCTACAGCCTTGGAAAGTTCTTCTGAGGTATTTAAGTTGATTAGATTCTCTTCTGCACCAAGAAGGATTCCAATTGAGTCATCAATATTAATTGAATTTACAATGTCTAAGATAACAGCAAGACTTACGTCTACACCAACAACTCCAAGAAACTCGTCGTCGCGATAAAGTGGAATGCTGTATGAAAGCATTCTCTGACGGAGGTTTAAGTTTTCATAGGGTGGTGTCCATACGGCTTCTTTGTTCCAGATTGGAAGATAATACCAGCCAACGTGTTCAATATCAGATGGAGAAAATTTTGATAAATCTGTTGGGCGTACACTTACATAACTTTTCTGGTAACTTCCTGTAAGAAAAATTCCTCTGGTCGGTCCATATTTATCCATATCAGGACGAAAATATGAACATACTATTCCTTTATGAGAATATATAAGTGAAGTCATTTTTTTCTCGAGATTTGACATGAACTCTTCTTCGTATGCAGGATTATTCAGAAGCTTTTTTTCATCCAGATTAGTAAGAATATAATCTTGAAATTCTTTTGTTATGTTTTCTGCAGTATTAAAAAAATAATTTAATTCAAGAGTTTTTTTCTCTAAGGCAATTTCTATAGTCTTTGTATTATTATCATGAAGCTTGACAGAAAAGTAGCTTAACAATATTGCTGCGGTTATCAGAAAAGAAACTGCCATGGTTGAGATGATAAATACTAATGTTTTGGACTTTAACAGTATAGATGACTTTTCTTTCATCGCTTGCCAACACCGTTTCCACCGGCTTCTTTAACTGCATAGCATGCCTGTACTGCACGGTAATAATTTGTTTTAATTGAAACGGAAAGGTCAACGTCGACAATTCCTACAGAAACCGTTACGTCTAATTCTTTTTGGGACTGCTCGCAGAAATCGGTAAATCTTTCTTCTGCTTCATAACTGTCCATCTCAAGGAAAAGAACAAATTCGTCTCCTGACCAGCGGAACATAATTCCTCTGTCATCAAGAGCTGTTTTTGCAAGTTCTACAATTGCAAGTACTATCTTGTCGCCGTCGCGGCCATCATTGACAATCTTAAAGTGATCTATGTCAAAAACTACAAGAGATTTATAACGGGTAGTATTGAAAACTCCGAGTTCTCCATAAGACTCTTTAAGATAGTTTCTGTTAGGAAGTCCCGTTAATTCATCTTCCGGAAGTGAAGACTTTACAAGATCGTGATGCTGAACTTTTTTCTGGTCAAAAAGGAAATATAAAATTGCATGAATTATGAAGAAATAAATTAAAACGATAGAAATAATTCCCTTTGTTTGTGCCTGAATAATATTATTTCCCTGTACGACTAGATACCATCTGAGACTTGGCATATAACGTGTCATACGGAAACCACTTTTTCCTTTCTTTACGTGAGTAAATGCTTTGTCATTTGCACCGTCTGAAAGTGCATCTGAGATGTAAGCATTTTTGATATTATTGAAGTTAGTATCAACCTGAACAAGGCCCTGAGTGTCTATAAGATTGATTTTAACCTGATATTCTTTTTCAACTTCTTGAAGCATTTTCTGGAAATCTTCCATGAAAAGTCCGATTCTACAAACACCAAGAGTATTTCCTTCATCATCTTTAATTCTAGCGTTGATAAAAATACTCCAGCGGTAATCAAAAAGCTGATCCCGGTCTGTTTCAACTGCAACGTCGAGTCCATTATCTATAAAAATAGGATACCAGTTATCGTACGGGTCATCCTGTGGATTTACAATTTTAGCAATACCAGTAGGAGTGTAGAAACGTTTTGTTTTTTCTGAAACAACAAAGGTTGCTGCATAACCAAATTGATTAGTAATGGCAGAAAGAAAAGAAGACATCATTGCTTCCATTGCTTTTGGATTTGTCTCTTCTTCCTGTTCAAGAGCACGGATCAAAAATTCATCGGAACTTAAACCCGTAGAAATACCGATTGGTCTTTCTACACTTCCTGCAATGAGTCCGTAAATGTGTGATGCTACAAGCTGGTTGTTTGAAATTTCGTGCTGTTTATTGTGTAAGAATGAAGGTGTGATGTAAGTAATTAATAAAAGGGAAAGAACAAGAAGAATTATAACTGGAATTTTCTGTTTCAATAAAATGTCCTTATAAAAAAAATCGGCAAGCACAGCTTGCCTCTGAGGCATTCTTTCGATGAACCTAAACCGGCCCGCTGTCGCAGCCCGGTTTTTAACGGTTCTTCGATTGTAGCCTTATTTCTGTGGGAAAGCCATTGCTTCTGGTTTGAATACTTTATCAAACTCAGCAGCTGTGAGGAATCCGAGTCCTACGCAAGCTTCCTTAAGAGAAATATTTTCATCAAATGCTTTGTGTGCAGTCTTAGCAGCATTTTCGTAACCGATATATGGGTTCAATGCTGTTACGAGCATCAAAGAATTGTAGAGATTGTGATGCATCTTATCCTTATCAGCCTTAATTCCTACAGCACAGTTTTTGTTGAATGAAAGCATTGCTTCTGCAAGAAGGCGTGTACTCTGGATAAAGTTGTAAGCGATAACTGGCATGAATACGTTCAATTCAAAGTTACCCTGAGAAGCTGCGAAGCCGATAGCGGCATCATTACCCATTACCTGAACTGCAACCATTGTTACAGCTTCACACTGTGTTGGGTTTACTTTTCCTGGCATGATTGATGAACCTGGTTCATTTTCAGGGATACGGATTTCTCCAAGACCATCACGAGGACCAGATGCAAGCCAGCGAACGTCGTTAGCAATCTTCATCATATCTGCTGCGAGAGCTTTGATTGCTCCGTGTGCAAATACGAGTTCGTCCTTAGAAGTAAGAGCGTGGAACTTGTTAGGTGCAGTTACGAACTTTTTACCTGTGAGTTCGCTTACGCATTCAGCAACTTTTTTGTCAAAACCCTTTGGTGCGTTAAGACCAGTTCCTACAGCTGTACCACCAAGAGCAAGCTGCTTGAGATATGGAAGTGAAGATTCGAGCATCTTTCTGTCGCGTTCAAGAGAAGTTCTCCATCCAGAGATTTCCTGACCGAAAGAAATAGGTACAGCATCCTGAAGGTGTGTACGACCACTCTTTACAATCTTCATATTTTCTTTTTCGAGTTTTGCAAATGTTGCTACGAGTGTATCAATTGCTGGGAAGAGTTTGTCTTCGATAGCATATACTGCAGAAATGTGAAGTGCAGTAGGGAAGGTATCGTTTGATGACTGACTCATATTGATGTCGTCGTTTGGATGACAAAGTTTTTTACCAGCAATTTCGTTAGCGCGGTTAGCAATAACTTCATTAGCATTCATGTTGCTCTGTGTACCAGAACCTGTCTGCCATACAACGAGAGGGAAGTGATCGTTGAGTTTGCCGGCGATTACTTCGTCACAAGCCTTTTTGATTGCGCTAAGCTTTTCCTTAGTCATCTTCTCTGGCTTGAGGGCGTTGTTTGCCATTGCAGCTGCCTTTTTGAGGTAACCAAAAGCCTTTGTTATTTCACGTGGCATTGTTTCAATACCAACACCAATTTCGAAGTTTTCGTGACTGCGTTCAGTCTGAGCTCCCCAGTATTTATCTGCAGGAACTTTTACTTCACCCATTGAGTCATGTTCAATTTTGTATTCCATAATGTGTTTCCTTATAATTGTGGTTTCGATACGATGCTTCGCATCACTCAACCACCGGTGGTTGAGTAGGCTGAAAGCCGTATCGAAACCACATAGTTAATTAGAAGTTTACCTGCTTAATAACGTCTTTGAGACATTCTGCACTGTGGCGGAGAGATTCAATTTCTGAATCTGTAAGAGGAGCTTCAATGCGTCCCTTAATTCCGTTGCCACCGATTACAGTTGGAATAGAAAGACATACATCCTTAATTCCGTATTCACCGTCGAGCATAGAAGAAATTGTAAGAACAGAATCTGTATCGTAGTTCAAAGCTTCACAGAGAGTTGCTGTTGTTACACCAATAGCATAGTTTGTGCACTTCTTAGCAGCAATGATAATTCCACCAGACTTGCGGATGTAGTCTTCAACGTCATTCTTGTCGAAATCTGGGAGTTTTGGTCCGCGGTATGATTTAGCAAATGAATCAACTGGAATAGAACCAATGTTAGCAAGTGACCAAGGTACGAAAGAAGAATCTCCGTGTTCACCGAATACGTAACCATGTACGTTTTCCTGTGCTACCTTGTAGTTTTCTGCGATACGAGCGCGGAAACGAGCTGTATCAAGCATTGTACCTGTACCGAAAATGCGGTTAGCTGGAATTCCAGAAGTTTTTACAAACTGATATGTAAGAATATCAACTGGATTTGCAACAATAACATAAAGAGCGTTAGGAGCAGCCTTAGTAATCTGAGGAATTACAGACTTAGTGATATCAACGTTTGTCTGTGTAAGGTCAAGACGTGACTGTCCAGGTTTGCGTCCAACACCAGATGTAAATACAACAATGTCAGAACCCTTAGCATCTTCGTAGTCACCATCATGAACATAAACAGGTCCAATGAAAGGAGTACCCTGGCGGATATCCATTGCTTCTCCCATAGCCTTTTCTTTAATGATATCGATGATAACGATTTCTGAAGCAATCTGCTTCAAAGTAAGGGCATAGGCAACAGTTGATCCTACCTGTCCTGCACCGATGATTGTAATTTTTCTTGACATATTTCTGTCTCCTATTAAATAAATATATCTATAATAAACTATAATGAATATATTAAGCCTAATATATCTTTTTAATTATAATCTATTAAACGTTTTTTGTTAATAGAAAAACAAGAGGAAATATTCGGATGTGTTTAGCACAAAGCTCCGGAAATCTTTTCTGCTACAGCGGCATTTGCCGAAGCGTTACTGTCGATTTCATCAATAGCATGTCCAATGTTATTCAAATAATCTTCAAGGCTGCTAACCTTACGCTGCAGCTGTTCAGTACCATTTGAAATATTCTGGAGTGCAGTATTCTGCTGGATGATTTCTGAAGCAACTCCTTCTGCAAGTCGAGTGTTTGTATCAGCATCGTCTACAATGCGGGTGAGGGCATTCATAACGTCACGGGTTCCGGTATCAATTTCTGAAACGCCCGAAAGAATTTCCTCCATAACACGGATTGTATTACGAAGCTCGTTTGTAATTGTCTTTGTATATTCAGAGAAGGAAACTACAGATTCTGAAGTTGCGTTTACGATTGTTCCGTTTTCTTCAAGTGTGTCTGTAATCTTCTGTGCATTCTTAGAAGTTTCTTCGGAAAGCTTACGGATTTCCTGAGCAATTACTGAGAAGCCTTTACCAAGAGTTCCGGCATGAGCAGCCTCAATAGAAGCATTCATAGCAAGAAGACCTGTCTGAGAAGCAATTTTATTTACGGCTTCTACGAAGGTTGAAACCTTGTCTGAAGATTCCTTTACCTTCATCATGTCGTTTACAAGATTTTGAAGAAGCTTCATCTGTGAGTCGAGGTTCTGAACGAGAGTGTTCATTCCGGCTCTCTGATCATTTGCAATGCTGCTGATATTTGTAAGGCTTGCAGACATTTCTGTAAGGGCAGCAGAGGTTGTAGAAATTGCATCACTCTGGCTCTGAACACTCTTTTTCATCTGCTCAGCTTTATCATTAATCTGATAGCTGGAATCTTTGATAGTTATAGCTTCTGAACTGAGAGTATTTGTTTCAGTATTAATATAGTTATAAAGCTCTCTGATTTCAGAAACACTGTTTGAAGCTTTATTTGTAGATTCTGATAGCTGCTTTCCTATATTAAGACCTTCTGCAGTTTCAATAATTACATTTGAAATCTTATTAAGTGCAAGGGAAGATTTATTTTCATTTTCTTCTGCACGTGAAACTACACGACGTGCAAAATTATCAAAAAGAAGAATACAGATATTTGCAGTAATGATACCCATTGAACAGATGATGATGTTCATTGTTGCTGTATTAGGATCGGCCTGAAAAAGTGGCTGATATCTTACTACATTCTGAAGTCCCCATAGTGCAATACCGACACCAAAGAAAACATGAAGTTGTTTACGTCGTAGAGAAATTACATAGTTACAAACAGACATTACCGAAAGGAAACATGCATCTCTATATGGCAGATAATTTGTTACAGTAAAGGGAGATCCATAAAATTCCACGGCGACGACAACAAGAATTGCGGCGGTTGTAAGCCATGCTCCAAAATGAATATGCTTTCGTTTGATGAGTGAAAGAGAAGTCATAAAGAACGAAAGAATAAAGAAGCTTCCAATACTAATAATGAAGTATTTGAATACAAAAAGAACTATTGCGAACAAACCAAAAAGAACAAGAAAAACAAGGTTGGATCCGGTAAGAATAGTTAACTGTTCCTGCTCTCGAATCGGGAGCTTTTCGAAATAATCCTTAGGAGGATAGAATTTCTTGTTAATGTTAATATTTGCCATATCATTATTATTTTAATTTAATTTCAAATATTGTGCAAATAATAAATCTTTAATACTATTATATACAATATGAATATCAACAATAATGCCACAAACGTAAAGAGAGAACTGCTTGTTAGAATTGCAAAACTTCAGCTGGATGGTGAACTCGATTCTAGAAAAATAAATAAAATTCCTACTGAAATGAGACCTTCCGGAACAGCTCCAATTGGCTGCTGTATTTATCATGACAGGGAACTCTTGAAAATGCGTCTTCTTGCGCGTATGGGAATTTCTGTTGAGAATTATAATGATTTAAATGATCTTGATGATTATGCAAGAGAAGCGCTTGAAAGAGAAAAGCCTACCTGGCCTATGATAACTGTTTTGCACGAAGCTTGTAACGGTTGTGTAAAACAGAACTTTATGGTTACTAATGCCTGTCAGGGATGTTTTGCTCGCCCTTGTATGATGAACTGTCCTAAGAAAGCTATTCATATTGTTCATCATGCTCATATTGATGCGGAAAAATGTATTCATTGTGGTCTTTGTGAGCAGAATTGTCCATACCATGCAATTATTAAAATTACTGTTCCATGTGAGGCTGCTTGTCCTGTAGGAGCTATTTCCAAGGGAGAAGATGGTCACGAAGTTATTGATTTTCACAAATGTATTTACTGCGGTAAATGTATGAGTGAATGTCCTTTTGGCGCTATGATGGACAAGAGCCAGCTGGTGGATGTTATTAAGCATATTATGGCTGGCAAAAAGGTTAGTGTGATGTATGCGCCTTCTATTGCTTCCCAGTTTAAGGCTAGTGCAGGACAGCTGGAGCGTGGTTTTGAGCAGCTCGGTTTTACACGAATATATGAAGTTGCTGCTGGAGCTGATATTACTGCGGACCGAGAAGCGGCTGAGTTTACAGAACGTATGAAACGTGGAGATAAGCTTATGACAACTTCATGCTGTTCAGCTTATGTTCGTGCGGTTCATATTCATGTTCCAGACCTTGATCCATGTGTTTCTGAAACAAGAAGCCCTATGCATTATACTGCAGAGCTTGCTAAGAAAGATGATCCTTCTTGTGTCACTGTTTTTGTGGGACCTTGTCTTGCAAAACGTAGAGAAGGTTTTGATGATGAGTTTGTTGATTATGTAATTACTGCGGAAGAGCTTTCTGCTTTCTTTGAGGCTAAGGGAATTGAAGTTTCTAAACTTGAAGCTGTAAAGAAAACTGAAGTGCCAACTGCAAGCGGCCGTAATTTTGCACGTACAGGCGGTGTTGCTGAAGCTGTAAGATGCCGTCTTGCTGATTCTTCTATATTAAAGCTTGATGTTATTAACGGCTTGAATATAGAAGGTATGAAGAAGCTTAAGTACTATGGCGAAATTAATGCAGGTCGTGTTGAAGCTAAAGAAGGCGACGGAAATCTTGTTGAAGTTATGAGCTGTGAAGGCGGTTGTGTTGCAGGTCCTTGTGTCGTTCAGAAATTAAATCTTGCAAATATGCAGCTGGACAAATATGTAAAGGAAGGAAAATAATTGTCCGTTGCAGTTGTCTGTACAACTTTATTAATAGAAAAATCTCCTCAAGCCTTGCCGTTAGGAGCTGCATGCATTGCTTCTGCTGTAAAGAACTGGCCGAATCTTAAAGACAAGATTAATGTCAATCTTAAAGCTTTTTCTCTTGAAGATGATGATTTTAAAAAGCTGAAATCTAAAGATGAAAGGGCGGAGTATATTGCAGACAAACTTTATCAGCCTTGTGAAAAACTGATTGTCTGCTTTTCGTGCTTTGTATGGAATGTCGAAATTCTTAGACAGGCCGCTGCGTTCTTAAAAACAAAAGGTGCTGTTACAATTGCAGGCGGTCCTGAAATTACGGCACATCCTTCTTTCTATAAAGATTTTGATTATACAGTAAGTGGTGAAGGCGAGGTTTCTGTTCCGGAACTGATTTCAAAAATCATTAATACGTCTGAAAAATCAGACAAAGTTATAATTTCTCAATTACCTGAACTTTCTATCTTACATTCACCATATCTTGATGGAATTATTGATCCTTCTGAATATGAAGGTGCGCTCTGGGAACTTGCAAGAGGTTGTCCTTTTAAGTGTGCTTACTGCTATGAATCTAAGGGTGCAAAAACAGTAAGACTTTTCCCGATGGAGCGAATTAAAGCTGAGCTTGATTTATTTGCGAGAAAAAAGATTCCTCAGGTTTTCGTGCTGGATCCAACTTACAATGTAAATAAAAATCGGGCAGTGGAACTGCTCAGACTAATCAGACAAAAAACTCCGAATACCTTTTATTATTTTGAAGCCCGTGCTGAGTTTATTGACCGTGAACTTGCCCGTGAGTTTACAAAGATTCCGTGCGCTTTACAGATTGGTTTACAGAGTGCAAATGAAGATGTATTAAAACTTGTAAACCGTCCATGGGATAAAAAGAAATTCTTAAAAGGTATTTCAATTTTAAATGAAGAAGGCGTTACCTTTGGCCTTGATTTAATTTTTGGCTTACCAGGCGAAAGCTTTGGTTCTTTTAGAGATGGAATGGATTTTGCACTTTCTTTGTATCCTAATAATCTTGAAGTGTTCTGTCTTTCTGTTCTTCCTGGAACTGATTTATTTGACAGGGCAGAAGGCCTGGGACTTGAGTGGGAAAAAGATCCTCCGTATCACGTTATAAAAAATAAACAGTTCAGTATTGAAGATATGAAGAAGGCAAAAAAACTCGCTAAGGCCTGCAGTGTTTTTTATAATGACGGAAGAGCAGTGCCGTGGTTTAATTCTGTCTGCAGAGTTTTGAAAATGAAAGGTTCAAAACTTCTTGAGTTATTTTATGATAAAAAACTTACAATGGACGGTAATACGGACTGCTGCTGTGAACATACTCAGATAGAAAAACTACAGCTGGAATTCTTAAGAGCAATTTTTACCGAGCGAAAGATGGAAAGATATTTCAGGGCGACCGAGGATATTATAAAATTTTACGGAGCGATTTCCAGAACTACTGCAAGCGGTAAATCTGAAATTGTACAGCTTAATTACAATGCTGAATATGTTGCCTCTGATTATGCAAGTGATATCAGATGGTTTACAGAAAATCTTAAACCTCAAAGATCAAAAATACAGACCTTTATGAATCAGGGATCTGCCGACTTTAAATTTATTAAATAAAAATTATTACAACTTTTTTTTAATCTATGATAAAATACTTTAAAATTATTTAAGGAGTGGTTTTTATGAAAAAACTTATTACTTTGTGTATCGCATTATTTGTTTCTGCAGTTATGTTTGCACAGAATCTTCCTGCATTCACAGAATCAGAAAATGCTTATGTATTTGATGCAAAAACATTGAAAGAAGATTTTGGTGATGCTTGTAAAATTGTAAACCTTACTTTTGAAAAGAATCTTAAATTTGATGTTTATTTAATGAAATCAAATAAAAAGAAATGGCTCTTTGCTGGTGATGCAATTGTAAACGGTATCCTTGATTCTTGTGTTCTTGAGTCTGAATATGATGGTGATTATGATGATTACAGATATTTTGCACTCGTTCCAAAAGATGACAGAAAATATAATGTTACATTCACTTATGACAACGTATTTATGTATGCATTCTCTAAAGAGTCTTGTGTATTCCTTGTAGACATGGATATTGATACTCCAGCTGATGTTAGAAAGAACTCAACTATTATTGATGTAAACAGTGTAAAGGGTAAGTTCAAGGACAATATCAAATTGATTAATAAGTCATCTGATTCAAATATGGATTTCATTATTTTTGGATTTGATAGTCCAGATGCAACAAAGTGGGATGCTGTTGGTAAGGGGGATCTTAAGGAGTTTAATGATACAGACTCTGTAGAAACTGTTATTAACGATTCTTCAAACATGAAGAAATATGCATACTATGCTGTTTATGCAACTAACGGCAAAAAGTATGATGTAAATCCTTCTAAAGCTCACAATGACCTTATTATTGAAATTAAATAAATCATTTTTGAGTTCATAGTTTTTAGTTGATTTGAAAGTCCTGGTTGAAAAATCAGGACTTTTTTTTGACAAATTTTTAAAAATTTAGTTTTAAGCTATTGACTAAAACAGAGCAAATCTATATATTTAATATATCACTTGCGGATGTCATATAACGGCTTATTATCTCAGCCTTCCAAGCTGATGACGAGGGTTCGACTCCCTTCATCCGCTCTTTCAAAGAGTTTCTAGAATCTAGAAACTCTTTTTTTTTGCTCTAAATTTTTCAGAGTTCTTGGGAGTCGAACTCTTACTGCAAATCATTATAAATCTTCGGTTTGCCCAGGAAGTAGCCCTGCATTAATTTTATTGGGTATTTTTTCAGGTAGTCGTATTCTTCCTGAGTTTCTACGCCTTCGGCTAGGATTATGATTCCTTTTTGCTGAAGGTAATTACAGATATCAATCAATGCTTTTTGATTTCTTAGATTTGTGTGAATGTTTGAAATCAGTTTGCGGTCAATTTTTACAATGTCCGGATTATAGAAATCTATACATTCTTCATCAATGTTTTTGCCAGTGCCATAGTCATCAATTGCTACAAACTCGTCTGTTTGAGATTTTATAAACTGTGTAGTCTTTTTGTTGTGAGCATGGTTGTCAAACTCGGTGTATTCGAGCATTTCAATAACCAGGCGGCTCTTTAATCTGTGCTGTACAAGAAGATGAACTTTATCAAGCATTTCATCAGATACAAAAGCAGAAGGGAAGGAATTTAAAAATAACTTACCAGTAAGATTATTTTCTAAAAATTGTTTAGCTGCATAATAGATTGTAAAATCTTCAATTTCATTTAATCGATTTAAACGGGCATATTCAGCTATTACTTCCATTGGTGTATAAGGAGTGGGACGCATAAGTGCTTCATAACCATAAATATTGCCAGTTTCAATTTCAAAAATCGGCTGAAATGCGAAATTAATTTTTTCCGGTTTTGACATCACGTCAAAAATTGAATTATTTTCTTTGTACATCCATTTAAGTCTAACATGAGATTTTGAATTATTACTAATAATTTTATTTTATATTTATGAAAATCATTTAATACACTTCATTTGCCCTAAAACATAATATTTAATATAATACAAATATGATTATTCCAATTATACTTTCCGGTGGTGCCGGAACACGTCTTTGGCCGCTTTCATGGGGTGACCATCCAAAACAGTTTCTACCGCTCGTTAGTGAGCGCACTATGATTCAGGAAACTCTTCTTCGTCTTAAAGGACTTCAGATTGGTTCTCCAATTATTTCTTGTGGAGAAGGTCACCGCTTTATGGTTGCCCAGCAGATTGGTGAAGTTAGTGAAACTAAGCCAACAATTCTTCTTGAACCTATGGCAAAAAATACTGCCCCAGCAATTGCAGCTGCCTGTTGTGCCGCTATGAAACAGGATAAAGATGCAGTAGTAGTAGTACTTCCAAGTGATCATGTTATTGCAGATGTAGAAGCTTTTCAGAATGCAGTAAAAGCTGCAGCAGTTAATGCTGAAAAAGGATATCTTGTTACATTTGGTATTGTTCCAACTTTCCCTGCAACAGGTTATGGTTATGTAAAAGCAGCAGGTACAGAAAGTGATGGTGCATATACTCTTGAAAAATTTGTAGAAAAACCTTGTCTTGAAAAAGCACAGGAATATCTTGCAAGCGGTGAGTATGCATGGAACAGCGGAATGTTTGTATTTAAAGCTTCAACATTTATTGAAGAACTTAAGATTCATAATCCAGAAATGGCAAAGCTTTCAATTGAAGCATTTGAAAAGGCAACAGAAGATACAGACTTTATTCGTCTTAACAAAGATGCTTTTGGTCGGATTAAGGGTGACTCAATTGACTATGCTGTAATGGAAAAAACTTCAAAAGGCCGTGTAGTAAAATTAAATGCCGGCTGGGATGATGTTGGTTCCTGGAGCGCTCTTTATGATATCAGCAAGAAAGATGAAAATCAGAATGTTATCAAAGGTGATGATGTAATTACAATTGATACAACTTCTTCTTACATCCGCGGCGGTAAACGTACTGTTGCTACAATAGGTCTTGATGATGTAGTAATTGTGGACAGTGAAGATGCCCTCCTTGTTGCCGCAAAAGGTAAGATTCAGGATGTAAAGAAAATCGCAGAAACAATTAAGAGCCGACAGGCTTAACTCAATACATTAATTATTTTATAACGCTCCGGATAATTTCGGGGCGTTTTTTTTTAAATTTTTCAATTCAAAAAAAGCATGTTATAATTAAAATATCCAAAAAGTTTTTATTTTGATATTTTTTCATGGAGTGTAATTAAATGGCAAAGAAAAATGCTTATAAGAACATGTCCACCAAGAAAAAGTCTAGAAAACTTTTCTGGGGAACACTGGCACCTTTACTTACAGTAACAATCGTTTCCTGTACTTTTTTCTATGATATCTCACATAAAATCATAGAGTATTATATTGATGCCCAGCTTACAGGCACAATCGAAAAAATTAATTCAAGTGTACTTGAAAGACTTAATCCTGTTATGGTAAATATCGAGGATTTCTCAAATTTTGCAAGTCTTTCTGATGATACTCAGATTTATGTACCGCTGGTTCAAACATTCCAGAAAAATCTTGAATATTCATCTGGTTTTTATTATTCATCAAAAAGATCAACCTTACAGGAAGGCAGCATATTTGTTCATAACAGCGGCTGGACCCCACCTGCAGGTTATGATCAAACTACAAGAGAATGGTTTAAGTCTGCCATAAATAATCCGGGGCAGCTTGCATTCTCATCTCCATTTATTGATGCAGATACAGGCGAACTGATTATTACAATTTCACATTCAGTAAATGACACAGAAGGAAACGTAAAAGGTATTGTTGCCTGTGATATTCTTCTTTCAAAACTAACATCACTTTTTGATAATACTTCAATTTCTAAAAACTCATCTGTAAATATGATTACTTCTGATGGTTACTATATTACAAACAAGGATTCTTCAAAAATCATGAAGAAAAAGTATTTCGATGAAACTCAATACAAAGGTGATCTTACAAAATGGATGAGGGGAACTCTCCAGACTTCAAAAGACAGAAAAAACTATTTTGCAATTAGTAAAGTAGGACTTTCTCCATGGTATATTGTAATTGAAGGACCAGTTAGAGATTTTACAGGACAGCTTTCAAATACAATCATTATTTTTGAACTTGCTTTAGCTGTCTTTAGTATTATTGCAGCCGTTTATAATATTTTTGTAATTAAGAAGATGAGAGAAGGCGAGCAGGAAATGGGAGCCGCTCTCTTTGAAGAAACTCAGAATCTTGTTGTCTCTGCAAAAGAAAATGCAGCCACAGCTCAAGATCAAAGTGCAGCAGTAAAAGAAATTGTTGCAACAATGGAAGACTCAAATGCACTTTCTGAAAGTATCTCTAAAAAGATTCAGGCAGTTTCAAAAGTTGCAGATAAAACATCTCGTGACGTTATTGACGGTGTAAATTCTATCGAAAAGAATGTTGCACAGCTTCATGCCATTTTTGATGCAAACCAGCAAACCATTGATGGAATGAAAATTCTCAGCGAAAGAATTGAAAGCATCTGGGACATTGTAACTTTGATTAACAATGTTGCAGACCAGGCAAAAATTATTGCTTTCAACGCCGAACTTGAAGCTTCCAGTGCAGGTGAAGCCGGTAAAAGTTTCCGTATTGTTGCCAATGAAATTCGTCGTCTTTCAGATGGCATTATCGATGGAACAAAAGAGATTAAAGAGCGTATTAATGAAATTCAACATTCTTCTGACTCACTTATTCTTGCATCTGAAAGTGGAACTCAGAAAATCAACGAAGGTTATGAGAGCGCTAAAAATCTTGGAGAAATGTTTGATAGTATCAAGAACTCAGCAGAGATCACTGCATCCTCTGCGGGAGATATTACAGAAATTATTCAGCAGCAAACTACAGCCTCTGAACAGATTCTTATAGCACTTAAACAGATTTCTGCCGGTGTTGAAAACTTCACTGTTGCAACAGATTCAATTTCTGCATCATCAGAAAACATTCGTACAATGTCAGAAGCAATGAACAACAGTATGAAGAGTTCAGACCAGGAAGAAAACTCTGCAAAAAAGGAAAGAAAATAAGCCTATGGCTGAAGAAGATAAAAAACTTGAAGCACAACTTGAGCGGCTCTACAACGGAAATGATACTTCTTATCTGATTTTCTCAATTCATTCTCAAAGATATGCTTTAAAGTCTTCTTTGATTCAGGAAATCATATATGATTCAAAAATTCATTTTATTCCGTTTACGCCAGACTACATAGAAGGAGTTCTTAATTGCCGTGGAATACCTTATACGGTTATCAATGTTTTGAAAATGGAAAAACAGGAAGATTCAGAAATTAAAGAAAAAGTCTTTCTGCTTTTCAATCGTAGTGATGATCATTTTTGTATTCATATATCTAATATAGAAGTTTTTTATGAACCGGAACAGGATGATATATTTAAAGACAAGGTAAAGTATAAGCTTAAATATATTCCGTTCTTTGATGCAGATATTATTGAAAAAAATATCTGTAAGGATTTAGGAAAGCATGAGTGAGTTATCAAATACAGTAAAATATTACCTCGAAGAAACCCGTTCTCTTATTTCCGATATCAGAAAAGCTCCGGAAGAATACCGTAAACATCTTCGAATTCTAAGTATGACAAAAGATAATTCTCATTTACTTGGTTATGAGAATATTTACAGATTATACAAAGCTCTTGAAGATATTTACAAAGCACTTCTTGATGATAAACTTCTTTTTTCTAAAAACGTAAAGACTCTTATTATATTAGTTCTTGATGAAATAACTCTACTGTGTAATATGGTAGAAGCTTCTGAAGATATTGAAACATTAGATGTTCGTCCTTACGTTTTATATTGTGACAAAGCTGTCGCTGGTGAAATTTTTGAACCAAAGCATCTTTTAAAACTTGCTAAAACAAATTCAAAATCATCTGGTAAAACAACCACAAGAAAAAAGCGTATTTCTGCAAAAGGTGAAGCAGAAGAGCAGAAAGATGAATTTCTTACAATCAATTCAAAAGCAATCGCAAGCGAAGTTACTCTTCATGAAGAGATGATTGCCCGTTCCTATATTATTAACAATCAGGTTTCAATGCTTAAAGCCGCTATTTCAGATAATGATATGCGCGGTATAAAAGAAGCTTACAAACTCCTTGCTAATGATACTCAGAACCTGCAGAACACTTTAAGAAACTCTCATGAAAATCTTGTTTCCTTAATTCAGGATGATGCTTACTTAAAAAGTCATCAGACCTTCACAGGCTTTTTTGTTACAGCAAATGACAAGAAGTTTATGATTTCATCTCAGTACATTCATGACGTTATCTGTGAAAGCCCATTGAATTATGAAGTAGTGCAGAATCAGAAAGTTACCAACTATGTAATTGAAAGTGAAACAGGTAACAAAGATGATGCAGAAATAGAACAGATTCCAGTTTATTCTCTTTCTTCACTATTCCCCGGCCAGAAAGCAAAATCGCTTAATGCCATGGATACAATTTTGATTGTAGATTATCAGACACAGAGAATTGGAATTATTGTTGATGCTGTTCAAAAATTTGTTTCTGTAATTAAACAGGATATGCCACCAGGATTTCATAATTTTACAGCTGTAACCGGTGTTGTCTTTGATGAAAAATATGACATGATTCCAGTATTAAATATGCCCGAAATTATGAAACGATTCCGTTCTCTGCGTGGATATGATGTAAAAAAATTTGAAGCCAATACTAAAAAACATATCAATAAAATTCTAATTGTTGATGATTCAGAAACAACCAGACAAATTGAACGAACAATCCTCATTGCAAATAACTTTACAGTTGATGAAGCGGTGGATGGAATTGATGCAATTGAAAAGATTAAGCAGAAGCAATTTGATCTGATTTTGTGTGACGATTATATGCCGCGTATGAACGGTAACTTATTCCTTGATAATGTTCGCCGTATGGAAAATTATAAAAATGTCCCTGTTGTTGTGATGGCAGACACACCTTTGGAAAAAGCAGATGCCTTTGTAAACAAAGCTGATTTTTCCCGAGAATTCCTTATATCAACTTTAAAAAGGATGTTGAAAGATGAATAGTAAAATTTTAATTCTTGAACCTTCAAAAACCACTCAATCTTTTTTGAATGATAAATTAAACAACACAAAATATACAGCCACTTTTGAAACAGACGGCTTAAAAATGTTGAACTTAATGTATACAACAAAGCCAGCCGCTGTATTAATAAACGCTAAGAGTGTAAATCCAAGAACTTCAGAACTTGTTCGTCTTATTAAAAGTGTTGAAGCGTTAAAGAATATACCTCTGGCAATTTATGCAACCAGTGATTTTACATTTGAAAATGCTTACATGACAAATACAGGCGCTGACATTTTTATTCATCTTGAAACAGATTCACTTATAGAGCGTCTTGATGATTTAATGCTTCTTGCAAAAAACAATCAGCTTTCCGGTGGCCCAATATTCTGCGATATTATGAAGAGTGGAATTGCAGAACGAATCTTCTCTTATATCAAAGATATTGGAGATCTGGGAACTCTTGCACAGAACTTTTTGAATCTTCTTACAGAGTTCTGTGAAATTCCTGCAGCATCTCTTTATCTTAGTGAAGAAGATGGAGCCGAAATCTTTTATATTACTGCTTCATCTTTTACAGAAACAGAAGTTAATGATTTTATAAAAGTCTGTACTTCGGAATTTGAAATGGTAGTTCCAGATACAAATATTCTTCAGGTAACTCCACAGTGTCTGAAGACTCAGTATCCTATTGATAAATACCACACAGCTAGTATTCCGCTTTCTGCTTTCCAGACAATCAAACTTATCAGTCAGGATGGAGGTAACATCGGTACTGTGAATGTTGTAAGGGAAGGGGCTTTTACAACTCATCAGCTGGACTTGCTTCAGTTCTGTACAATGCTTTTCAATTCACTTGTTGAAAACGCAATCACTCTTAAAAAGAAAATTAAGTTTGAAAAAAATATTCGCCGTGCATTCAGCCGCTTTGTTCCAGAACAGATTATTGATGAACTTGTTGATGGTGCTGCTTCTTCAGACAAGGTTAGTGTAGGTGAAAAACGAGATGTTGCAATTTTATTCAGTGATATCCGTTCGTTTACAAGCATTAGCGAATTGAATAAACCGGAAACTATTGTGGCCTTCTTAAACAGATATTTTACAACCATGTGTACAATCATCAAAAAACATGGTGGTACAATTGATAAGTTTATTGGTGATGCAATCATGGCTTTGTTTGGAGCACCGGTTAGTTATGAAGATAATGCCCGCCGGGCTCTTGCTGCAGCATATGAAATGAGAGAAGCATTGCCTTCTGTTCCGCTTGAAGATCTTGTTCTGCCACCTGGAATGACTTTTAATATTGGTATTGGTATTCACTATGGAGATGTAATTGTAGGATCTATCGGTTCTTCTGATAAAACGGATTATTCAGTAATTGGTGATAACGTAAACCTTGCTTCACGAATGGAAGGACTTACAAAAACTTACGGTTCAATGATTCTTGTAACTGATGCAGTAAAGAAAGATATCTATAAAACAACTGGCGGTACAGATGGTTTTGAGTTCAGATATCTGGATGATGTAAAAGTTAAAGGTAAGGAAAAGGCTGTTCCAATATATGCAATTGACCGTAACCGTGAAGAGTTCTCTGAAGCTTACCGCGATTTCTATACTAAAGGCTTTGAATTATATAAAGAAGGAAACTGGACACTTGCACGTGAATACTTTGAAAAGGCCGTTTCAGAAATTAATGATGATAAAGCAGCTAATTTAATGCTTGAGCGCTGTATAGAATTTGAAAAGAATCCACCGGAAAACTGGGATGGAGCAATTACTTTCCATACAAAATAAAGGCTTGGTTTATTCTATCTCAAAAACTCCGCTGTCAATTTTTGCTTCAAGTTCTTCGAGCGAAACAGGTTTGCTGAATAAATAGCCCTGAAGTTTTTCACAGCCAATTTCTCTAAGAAAATCACAGGCTTCCTGAGTTTCTACACCTTCAGTTACTGTCTGCATTCCAAGGTCTTTCGCAAGATTTATAATGTTCTTAATGATAGGGCGAGCCTTTTCGTTATTCTCAAAGTTTGAAAGGAATTTCATATCAAGTTTAATTAAGTCAAAATCAAACTCTTTAAGAACATTTAATCCTGAATATCCTGAACCAAAGTCATCAAGCCATAAAGCATAATCCTGGGAACGGAAACTCTTTAATTCTTCTTTAAGTTTAATATCATCTTCAGAGAGTGTACTTTCTGTAACTTCAATATGAATCATTGATTTATCAACATCATATTTTTTAAGACAGTTTTCAACTTCCTGCGCTAATTCAAGATAATCAAAATCCATGCGGGAAAAGTTTAGAGAAACCGGAAGAATTTTTCTTCCACGGTCAATTGCATTACGGATATTTTTACAGACTTGTTTTACAACATACATATCAAGTCTGTGAATCTGATAATATTCTTCGAGAGTCTGAATAAAGTCTGCAGGGGAGAGGAAACCGAACTGAGGATCTTCCCATCTTGCAAGTGCTTCAAGACCACACATCTTACCGTTAGAAGCATTAACTACAGGCTGATAGAAAACCTTAATGTATTCATTTTGAATCGCAGCATCAAAATTATTTATGATGTATTGCTTTTTCTGGAAATTCAAAGCCATGTTCTGGTCATAAAGACAGTAGGCAAGATTATAATGTTTTTTAATTGTGTTACATGCATATCTTGCATGATCGCAGGCAATGAGCGGAAGTACTTCACGATTTATCGGCTTATAAGCACCAACTTTAATTCCAAGCTTAATATCATAATCAAACTCCGAAACTCTTTTACAAATAGAAAGAACTTTGTCTTTGATTTTTACATCTTTTGTAAGTACAACAAAATTGTCATTAGAAAAGTGAGCGTGAATTGAATCTTCAAAAGTTTCTTTTAAGATATCAGCAAAGTTTTTTAAGAAAGTATTTCCTTCCCAAAATCCATATTTCTGATTAAGCATCTTAAAATTTTCAATATCAAAATAAAGATAAATCAGGGTATTAATATCAACATCTTTTTTATTCATTATCTCCAGAGCCTGACCACGGAAATAATTCATGTTGGCAATTCCGGTAACTTCATCACTAATTGAAAGTTTAAGAAGAATATCATGTGCCTGTTCAAGCTTTTCATCTTTTTTTGCTTCACTAAGCTTTTGTCTGTAAGCGTTAATTGCACTCAAAAGAATGATAATTAATACAATTGTAAGGTTTACTTTTGTTGCATATGACGCTGGAATCTGATGATTACAGATTGCAAAGAATATTCCATAAGAAGATCCAAGAAAAACAATGGAATAAAAAGGTCTCCATACAGTAAAGCAGAAAACCAGAATGGTCATTGTCATAAGGGTAATAAACTGTTCGCCCTTAAGATAATCCATATAAGAGATGTAAATACCAAAAGCAATTGATATGATGGAAAATACAAAACGGATTCCCCACCATACGGCTCTGTTTTGAACAATCTTTTTTTGATGTAAAATTGAATAAATTAAAAGTACTACGGCAGATAAAAATAGAACAAAATAGCTTACAAGATGAGTTACAAGCCAGGATGTTGAGCGATTTAAATCTCCAAGGTACTGGAAAAACAGGGTACTACAGATCATCCAGAATTCAAGTACTACAATGATTGAAGCTACATAAAAACTTGAACGAATATTTGAACGGTCAAAATATTCATTTGTATATTTTGTGAATTTCTCGATGCCTAAAAATTTCTTCAGTGAATCAAATCTGCCCATATTATATATAATTCTAAATCCAAGCTCTCAATATTGCAAGTTAGAAAATCTAGGTTTATAATGGTAATATTATGAGAGCAAAGACATTTCGGGGTGGAATTCATCCCAAAGAGTATAAGGAACTGAGCAACCAGTGCCCTATAACTCCTGCGTTCCCAGCATCAAAAACCGTTACAATTCCGGTTACGATGGGTGGTGCGCCAAATCAACCGCTTGTAAAAGTTGGTGATGAAGTTGCGAAAGGACAGGTTATTGCCTCTGGTGAAGGCTTTATGAACTGTCCGGTTCATTCTTCCGTTTCTGGAAAAGTTAAAAAAATCCAAAATTGTCTGGTAACTGCAAATGGTACAGCACCTTGTATTATTATTGAAGCTGATGATGCAGGGCGCGAAGCATATCTTCCTGTATTAAATCCTTTTGAGACTACAAAAGAACAGGCTTTAGCACGTATTAAAGAAGCAGGTATTGTTGGTATGGGAGGAGCATCTTTCCCTGCCCATGTAAAACTTAATCCACCTGCTGATAAAATCATAGATTATGTTCTGGTAAATGCCGCAGAATGTGAACCTTATCTTACTTGTGATGAACGTACAATGGTTGAACAGCCGGCAAAGGTTATAGATGGCCTTGCAATTGTTCTTCATATTGTAAACGGCGGTAAGGATGGTCAGGGACACGCAAAGGGTATTATTGTTCTTGAAGACAACAAGGCATATATTCTTCCATCACTTGAAAAGGAAATTGCTGCTGCGGGCTACAACGATAAAATGTCGGTTTGCCTGGTAAAGACAAAGTATCCTCAGGGTGCGGAAAAGTTTATAGTTTCAGCTGCAACGGGGCGCGAGATTCCTAGCGCAAAACTTCCTGCAGATGCGGGCTGTGTAATTTCTAACGTTGGTTCTGTATGTGCAATCAGTGATGCATTCAGATTGGGAATGCCTTTGATTGAAAGAGCGCTTACAATAAGTGGTGGCGCTGTAATTAAACCTGTAAATCTTAAAGTTCCAGTAGGAACTATTGTAAGTGATCTTATACCTTCATGTTTTGCCTTAAAAACAGAAGGAGCAGGGGTACCTGTAAAGATTATTTCGGGCGGTCCTATGATGGGCTTTGCAATGGTATCTGCAGATTTCCCTGTTGCAAAAGGTACCAGCGGTGTTACATTCCTTACAGAAAAAGAAACCTTCCTTGAAGAAGAATCTCAGTGTATTTCCTGCGGTTCATGTGTTGCAAAATGTGCAATGCGACTTTCACCAGCTCTGATTGTTCGTGAACTTAAGGCTGGTAATATAGAAAAGGCTAAGAGTTTTGGTCTTATGGATTGTATTGAATGCGGTTGTTGTGCCTTTGTTTGTCCTGCTAAGGTAAACCTTATTCAGAGAATCAGACTTGGTAAGGGAATTGTACGCCAGCAGATGGCAGAAGCAAAGGCTAAGGCTGCAGCAAAAGCTGAAGGAGGCAAGTGATGAGCGATAAATTACATGTATCTTCAAGCCCTCATTTTAATTTGAAATGTAATACAACAATGATTATGGGAACTGTGCTTTTTGCACTTCTTCCTGAAGTCATTATGGGTATTGTTTTATTCCGCTGGGCAGCTTTAATAAGAATTCTTATTTCAGTTGCTTCTTGTATATGTTTTGAATATATCTTCCAGAAGGTAACTAAGCAGAAGGTTGTAATTGGAAATCTCTCTGCCTGTGTTACCGGTGTTATGATGGCACTTGTAAGTCCTTCAACTGCTCCTGTATGGATTTTTGTTGTTGGTGCAGCAGTTGCAATGATTGTTGCAAAGGGACTTTTCGGTGGAATCGGTTCTAACGTATTCAACCCGGCTTTAACTGGCCGTGCCTTTATGTTCCTGAGTTTCCCTGCTGCCATGGGTGCAAGCTGGATGGCTCCAAAAACAATTTCAGCTGTAGATGCTGTTTCATCTGCAACAACTCTTTCTGCTATTAAGGCTGGAAGTTTTGCAGTAGAAAGTGGAACTTACTGGCAGTACTTTATTGGAAACAGAGCAGGTTGTATTGGTGAAACTTCAACCTTATTGATTTTGATTTCTTTTGCATTCCTGGCACTGGCTCACATTATCGACTGGCGTGCTCCTCTTGCGATGGTAGGAACTGTTGCAATCTGTTCTTGTATTGCCGGTGAAAATGTTGCCATGGCATTGATGACTGGTGGACTTTTATTTGGTGCAACTTTCATGGTAACTGATTATGCTACAGCTCCTCTTACTAAAAAGGGCCGCCTTATTTTCGGCTTTGGCTGTGGTCTTATTACTTTCCTTATCAGAAAGTTTGGAGGATATCCGGAAGGCGTTATGTTCTCTATTTTGATTATGAACAGCGTTGCTCCTTTCTTAAACAATCTGACAGCTCGTAAGTATGGCTACGGTAAAAAAGCCGGTCGTCCTGCAGACGCTGCAACAAAGGAGGCAAAATAATGGCTGAAGCAATCAAAAAAGAAAATGCCTGGAGCATGATTCGTCTTGGTCTTATTCTTGCAGCTTATGCTGTTGTTGCCTGTGCAATGCTTGCAATCGTAAATAATTTTACAGCTCCAAAAATTGCTCAGAATCAGGAGCGAAAGGTTAGTGCAGCAATGCAGGAATTCTTCCCTGATAATGGACTTACCTTTGAAACAGTAAAAGATTTTACACCTCCAGTTGTTGGTGCAATTACAGTTGATGAAATGTATGTTGCAAAACGTGGTAATGAAATTATTGGCGGTGCCGCTCAGGTTTCTGGTCCTACTTATGATCAGGGATCAATTCTTATTGGTATTAAAACTGATGGAACTGTAGCTGGTCTTAAGTTCCTTAAACTTACAGACTCTCCAGGTTTTGGTCTTAAAGCAAATGATTCTACGTTTAAACTTCCAAACGGTAAAACCTTCTATGGACAGTTTGAAGGAAAGAATGCAAAATCAGGCTTTACTGCCGGAGAAAACTTTGATGCAATTTCCGGAGCAACAATTACAAGTGTTGCAGTTTCTTCTTTAATAAATGAAGGAGCAAAAAATATCTTTAAATACTTTGACATGAAGGGGGTAGCAAAATAATGGCAAACACAAAACTTAAAACCTTTGTTAATGGTTTCCTTCGTGAAAATCCTCTTCTTGTTTTGAACATCGGTTTGTGTTCATCTCTTGGTGTAACAACAAGTATTTTCAACGGTCTTGGTATGGGCGTTGGAATGACCTTTGTTCTTGTTATGAGTGAAATCGTAATCAGTATTTTCCGTAAGCTGATTCCTTCGGCAATCCGTCTTCCGGTTTTCATTACTGTAATTGCAGCATTTACAACAATCGTTCAGCTGGTTCTCAATGCCTATGTTGAATCTCTTTACAATGCGCTTGGAGTTTTCATTCCACTCATCGTTGTAAACTGTATCATCATGGGACGCGTAGAAGCTTTTGCTTCCAAAAATAAAGTTGGAGATTCTATTCTCGACGGACTTGGAATGGGAATCGGATATACAATTGTTCTTGTTGCAATTTCTTTGATTCGCGAGCTTCTTGGTGGTGGAACACTTTTTGCAGGTACTGCACTTAAGATTGATGTTCTTCCAGAAGCTTACCGTATCGGTATCTTTAACAGTGCACCGGGCGGCTTCCTTGTATTCGGTATTTTAGCTGCATGTCTTCAGGCATGGAAACAGTACAAGCAGAATAAAGCTGATGAAGCAGAAATCGCTGCATTGAAAGAAGCTGAAAAACCAGCCGAAGTTGAAGCGCCAGCCGCTGTTGCACAGCCTTCTGAGGGAGGAGCACAATAATGGAAACAATTAAACTTTTTATAAAATCTGCTCTTATTGATAACGTAGTTTTCATCCAGTATCTGGCAATCTGTCCTTTTATTGGTATGACAAATGATACTGAAAAAGCAACAGGAATGGGTCTTGCAACTACTTTCGTAATCATGCTGGCAACAGCCGTAACCTGGCCAATCTATAAGCTTGTTATGGTTCCTCTTGGACTTGAGTTCTTACAGACTCTTTTCTTTATTCTTGTAATTGCTTCTCTTGTACAGCTTGTTGAGTTCTTCCTTAAGAAGATGTCACCTGGCTTGTATAACGCAATGGGTGTTTACCTTGCTTTGATTACTACTAACTGTGCTGTTCTTGGTATTACAATCAACTGTATTTCAAAGAACTACAATTATATTCAGAGCCTTGTTTATGCCTTTGGTTCTGCTATGGGATTCTTAATTTCAATGGTAATTATGAGTGGCGTACGCAGCAGAGTTAAGACAGCTAATCTTCCAAAGGCTTTTGCAGGAACTCCAATATTGTATGTTTGTGCAAGTTTGTTGAGCTTAGCGTTCTTAGGCTTTAAGGGATTGATTAAGTAAGGAGAGCTGAATGAATATAATTTTATATACAATAATAGTTTCTGTAATCATTGCTTTCCTTCTTGGTGTTTTACTTGGACTTTTCAAAAAGATTTTCCATGTAGATACTGATCCAAAAGTTCAGAAGGTAAGAGATGCGCTAAGCGGTGCAAACTGTGGTGGTTGTGGACTTGCAGGTTGTGATGCTTTTGCTTCTGCCGTAGTAAAAGGTGATGCTCCAACAAACGGTTGTGTTGCCGGTGGTTCAGACTGTGCTAAAAAAGTTGCAGAGATTCTTGGACAGGCTGGAGTAGAATTAAAGCCAAAAGTAGCTTTCCTTGCCTGTGCCGGTACAAAAGACTGCGCTGCAGATAAAGCAGAATATATCGGAATCAAAACCTGTAAGGCTGCTCAGCTTACAATGAATGGTACAAAAAAGTGTGCATTTGGTTGTATAGGACTGGGCGATTGTGTTAAAGTATGCCCTTTCGGAGCTCTCTACATGGGAGACGATGGACTTCCAAAGGTGAACAAAGCAAAATGTGTTGCCTGTGGAAAATGTGCTGCAGCATGTCCAAAACATCTATTCCGTCTTATTGATGCTGATTTGAAAGGTGCAATCGGTGTATGTTCTAACAAGAGTGATAATAAGGTTCAGATTAAAAAGGATTGTTCTAAAGGCTGCTTTAAATGCGGTATGTGTGCACGCAAGTGTCCGGAGCAGGCAATTGATGTAAGTTCAGGTCTGCCGGTAATTGACTGCACAAAGTGTACCAGCTGCGGCACATGTGTTACCGCATGTGTTGATAAGGTTCTGGTTTTATTAAAATAGTTAATCCATAGGAGGAAATATATATGGAAAAGTTATTTAAGTTACAGGAAAGAGGTACCACAGTTTCGAAAGAAATTATTGGTGGTATTACAACTTTCCTTGCAATGGCTTACATTCTTGCTGTAAACCCAAGCATTCTTTCTACTTCTGGAATGGGCTGGGGTGCAGTATTTACAGCCACAGCACTCTCTGCTGCTATTGCAACTCTTGTAATGGCATTCTGCGCAAACCTTCCTGTTGCTCTTGCACCAGGTCTTGGTCTTAACGCATTCTTCACATACACAGTAGTTCTGGGTATGGGATGTTCTTTCCAGCTTGCACTTACTGCAGTTCTTCTTGAAGGTGTGCTCTTTATCATACTTTCTCTCTGCGGTGTTCGTGAAGCAATCATCAAATCAATTCCTGAAGGTCTTAAAAAGGCTGTTGCTGTAGGTATTGGTCTTTTCATTGCTATCATTGGTCTTGCTAATGCAGGTATCGTTTCTACAGAAACTGGAACTCTCATTGGATTTGTAAACTTTACAATGGCTAACAAGACAGCAATTGTTGCTGTAATTGGTCTCATTCTTACAATCGTTTTGTACACATTGAAAGTACCAGGAGCAATCCTTATTGGTATTATCATTACTACAATTATTGGTATTCCATTTGGAGTAACAACAATTCCTGAAGATTTCAAACCATTCTCAGCTCCATCAGCTCCACATTTCTTTGCTTTTGATTTCAAGGGAATCTGTTTTACAACTGCAGGAAAGTTCTCTTTCGCAGTTCTTGGACAGTTCTTCGTAATCTTCTTTACATTCCTCTTTACAGACCTCTTTGATACTATCGGAACTCTTCTTGGTGTAGCAGAGCAGGGTAACCTTAAAGATGAAAACGGTGAAGTTGCAAATGTGAAGGGCGCTCTTATGGCTGATGCTGTTGGTACAGCTGTTGGTGCTTGTCTTGGTACTTCAACTGTAACATCATTTGTTGAATCATCTTCTGGTGTTGCTGCTGGTGCACGCACAGGTCTTGCTTCTGTAACAACTGCAGTTCTCTTCCTTGTATCACTCTTCCTCAGTCCACTCTTCTTCCTCATTCCATCAGCAGCTACAGCTCCAGCATTGATCTTCGTTGGATATTTGATGATGAAGTCTGTTGTAGACATTAAGTTTGATGATCCAACAGAAGGTATCCCGGCATTCATCACAATCATGACAATGCCATTCTCTTACTCAATTGCTAAGGGTATTCAGTGGGGTATCATTTCTTACGTTATCGCTAAGTGTGCAGGAAAGAAAGTTAAAGACATCCCTGTAGTTACATGGATTCTTGCTGTTATCTTCCTGGCTGATATTATTTTCGAAGCTTGTAAATAAAGGCTCAGAGGCTTAGTTAAAGCAAAAAGGCTGTCCTTCCGGGCAGCCTTTTTTTATGGATTGCTTCGCCTTCGGCTCGCAATGACGTCATTGCGAGGAGCGCCAGCGACGTGGCAATCTATTATATTTTAGCAAACAAAGTTTTCTCAGATTCATCCACATTAAACTGATAGCTCTTAGAAAGAGAACCTGCAATAAGTTTTACCTTTGCAGTTCCATCTTCATTCAAAACTACCTTACATTCTGTATCTTTATCTGCAAATGTGCGGAACATATCTGCAAGAGATTTTCTGTCAATTTCAATAGCCATAAGATCATTTGCAAACATATCCTTACGGAATGCTTTTGCAAAAGTTGGAGCTACAACAGTATTAATTCCGTTAGCTTCAAGTGCCCATGAGGCATGTTCACGTTCTGAACCACAGCCGAAGTTTTCTTTTGTAATAATTACCTTTTTACCGGCAACATCACTTTTTGGATTAAAACCTTCAACCTTAAGATTTTCAAAAAGGTGGGAAGTAAGCTCCTGTTTAGGAAGCTCTGCAAGATACTCTGCAGCAATAATCTCGTCGGTATTGATATCCGAACGATCCAAAAACAGCACAGCGCCACCAAAAGTTTTCATTTTAATAAGTCTCCTAATAATTATCATACGACGAACATACGTCAAGTTAAAATATACCATTAAATGATTTTAAAAGAAAGTGTTTTCCTGCTTGTTTAATAAAAATTGATTTTTACAATAATACTGAAAATTTCTTACATTCAAATAACAAAAACTTGTGCTATAATTAAAACATTACAAATAATTAGGAAGGAATTTATGTTTTTAGAAGCAAAAAATGCACTTGTATTCAAAAAGGCTAATGAAACTTTAATGATTGAACCTTGGGGAAAAGATTCTCTTCGTGTGCGCTCAACTTTGGAAAGCGCTTTTATTGATCGTGATGTTGCTCTTACAGAAAAGATTAATCACGGCACTGCTAAAATCAGCGTATCAGAAAACAGTGCCTCAATTAAAAACGGAATGCTGGAAGCACGTCTTAATTATAATGGTGTAATTTCTTTTTATAAAAATGATAAATTAATTTTACAGGAATACTACCGTCAGTATGATCCAACTGCAACAAAAGAAAGCTGCTGTACTAAAATTATCAGCCGCCAGTATCAGGGAATCATCGGTGGAGACTATTCGCTTACAGTTCGCTTTAATCCTAACGACGACGAAAAGCTTTTTGGTATGGGACAGTATCCTACACCTTATCTTGATATGAAGGGCTGTACACTTGAACTTGCACAGAGAAATAGCCAGGTTTCAATTCCTTTCGCATTATCAAATCTTGGCTACGGCTTCCTCTGGAATAATCCTGCTGTAGGTAGAGTTACTTTTGGAAAGAACATTACAGAATGGCATGCCGAAAGTACAAAAGAAATGGATTACTGGATTACAGCCGGTGATACACCTGCAGAAATTGTTGAGAAATATACAGCTGCTGTTGGACGAGCTCCAGCTCTTACAGAAGACTATCTTGGCTTCTGGCAGTGTAAACTTCGCTACCGCACACAGGAAGAAATCCTTACAGTAGCACGCAAATATAAAGAAATGGGAATTCACCTCGATGTTATCGTAATTGACTTCTTCCACTGGCCACGGCAGGGAGACTGGTTCTTTGATAAGGAATACTGGCCTGATCCAAAGGCTATGTGCGATGAGCTTCACGCAATGGGAACAAAGGTTATGGTTTCTGTATGGCCTAATGTTGATAAAAAATCAACCCACTTCTACGAAATGCAGGATAAGGGCTATCTGATTCGTTCAGACCGTGGTTCAAACCAGAGCTTTGACTGGCAGGGCGACTGTCTTGCAATTGATGCAACAAATCCTGAAGCACGCGAATACCTCTGGGAAATCTGTAAAAAGAATTATGCTGATTACGGAATCGATATGTTCTGGCTTGATAACTCTGAACCTGACCTTAATATTTATGATTTTGGAAACTACAGATATCAGATGGGACCTGGTTTACAGGTTGCAAATATTTACCCTCAGATGTACAGCCGTGCTTTCTACGAAGGTCAGAAGAAAATGGGGCAGAAGAGCATTGTAAACCTTGAACGCTGTGCATGGGTTGGAAGCCAGAAGTATAATCAGATTATCTGGAATGGTGACGTTCAGTCTACATGGGAATGCTTCAGAACTTCTGTTTGCGAAGGTTTGAACATGGGTATTGCAGGAATTCCTTGGTGGACAACGGATATCGGCGGCTTTATGTACGGTGATGTTCGTACAGAAGAGTTTAAGGAATTGTTGATTCGCTGGTTTGAATGGGCTGTATTTACTCCGATTTTACGTCTGCACGGTGACCGTGATCCTCACGATATTCCATTACTCGATAAGGATCCACAGAGAGGTTACGGTGGAGGACACTTGTTCACCGGACGTGACAACGAAATCTGGTCTTATGGAGAAGGTCCTCAGAAGATTATGGAAGAGCAGATTAAACTACGTGAAAAGATTAAACCTTATGTAACAAAGGTAATGAAAGAAGCAAGCGAAAACGGAAGTCCTGCGCTCAGAACAATGTTCTACGAGTTCCCAGAAGACGAGAAATGCTGGAACCTCAAAGATCAGTACATGTTCGGTTCAGACTACCTTGTAGCCCCTGTAATGACACCACAGACATTCAAACGTGATGTATACCTGCCTGCCGGTAAGTGGGAAAACATCCACGACGGAAAAGTATATGAAGGCGGTCAGACAATTACTGTGGACGCACCGCTTGAAGCTATTCCTGTTTTTGAAAGAAAATAGTAATATAGATTGTCGAGGCAAGCTCGACAATGACAATGCTTTAAATGTCATTCCCCGGCTTGACCGGGGAATCTTTTTTAAGAGGCGTTTATGAATCGTGAAAAAACAATCATCAGAACCAGTATAATCGGTATTGCAGCAAATATTTTCCTTTCTGCATTTAAGGCTTTTGTCGGAATCATCACAAACTCCATCGCCATCATTATGGACTCTGTAAATAACCTTAGTGATGCGCTTTCTTCGGTAATTACAATTGTAGGAACAAAGCTTGCCGGAAAACCTGCAGATAAAAAGCACCCCTTTGGTCACGGAAGGGCAGAATACCTTACAGCACTCGTAATTGCGGTGATTATTCTTTATGCGGGTTTAACGGCTTGTATTGAATCTGTAAAGAAAATCATAAATCCTGTTACTCCAGATTATAATACTGCTTCCATCGTAATCATCAGTGTTGCAGTTGTTGTAAAGATTGTTCTTGGACTTTATGTAAAGGCGAGTGGCAAAAAAGTAAATTCTGATTCCCTGATTGCAAGCGGACAAGACGCTTTAATGGATTCCATCATTTCTGCTTCTACAATTCTTGCAGCGGCAATTTTTCTTATCTGGCATATTTCTCTTGAGGCATATCTTGGAGTTTTAATTTCCTTTGCAATCGTAAAGGCGGGTATTGAAGTACTGCGCGAAACAATCAGCAAGATTCTCGGCGAGCGTATTGATTCTCATCTTTCAAAAGAAATCAAAAGAACAATTGTTTCCTGTGATAAGGAAATCCTTGGTGCTTACGATTTAGTTTTGAATAACTATGGACCTGATATGCATGTAGGTTCAGCTCACATTGAAGTACCTGATACCTGGTCTGCAGATAAGATTGACTCAATGTCCCGCAAAATTGCAAATGAAGTTTATGTAAAACACGGCGTTGCAATGAGCGCAATCGGAATCTATTCAGTAAACACAAAGGAAAATTCAGCCGCCCAAATTCGCGAGCGTGTTAGCAAAATTGTAATGGAACACAAAGAGATTTTACAGATGCATGGCTTTTTTGTTGACGAAAAAACAAAGCAGATGCGCTTCGACATTATAGTTTCTTTTGATTCTCTGAGCATGAAAGAAATGTTCAACCACGTAGTCCAGGACGTAAAAGACGCATTCCCAGACTACGATGTTCAGGTACAGTTTGACGTTGATATATCAGATTGATGGTGGTTTCGATACGCCCTTCGGGCTACTCAACCACCGTATTAATCGGCTTCCCGCTCAACCATGCTTTGAGATTCTCTTCTGCAATGCCCTGAAGACGTTTACGAGTCTCGCGTGGTGCCCAGGCAATATGAGGTGTAATAACGCAGTTCTTTGCCTTCAATAACGGGCAGTCTGCGTTCATTGGTTCATTCAAGAGAACATCTGCCGCATAACCTGCAATACCATCATTATTAAGATAATCTGCAAGATCCTTTTCAACAACAAAGCCACCACGGGCTGTATTAATAAGGTATGCAGACTTTTTCATAAGAGAAAGACTTTCTTTGTTAATTATATTTTTTGTCTGTTCTGTAAGAGGAGCGTGGAGTGTCAGAAAATCTGAACGCTTTAATAAATCTTCAAAACTAACTGCTTCCGGCATTCCTTCTTTTGGAGTTCTTGTACAGCAGATAATATTCATTCCAAAAGCTTTTGCAATTTCAGCTACTTTTTTTCCGATATTTCCGTATCCAAAAATACCAAGAGTTTTTCCATTAAGTTCTGAAAGACTTCCGTTCCAGAAGCAAAAATCACGGCATTTTACCCAGTCTCCTGCCATAACAGAAGCACTGTGCTGAGCAACCTGATTTGTAAAATAAAGGATAAAGGAGAAAACATGCTGTGCAACTGACTCTGTAGAGTAGGCAGGAATATTTGTAACTATTACTCCATGTGCACGTGCAGCATCTAAATCAATTACATTGTAACCTGTTGCAAGAACACCAATATATTTAAGATTAGGGCAGGCATCAAAGATTTCTTTTGTAATCTGGATTTTATTAAGAAAAACGGCATCTGAATTACCGATACGTTCGATTACTTCTTCTGGAGAAGTTCTTTCGTATACCTTGTAATCAACAATGCCGTCTAAAAAAGTCCATGGAAGGTCACCCGGATTTACCGCATGACCATCTAGAATTGTAAGTTTAACCATAGATTAGCCGAGTACGTCTACACCGCAACCAGAGATTGCAGCATTGATAGCAGCTTCTGCACCTGCATCATCGTAGTCTACGAGTACCTGAGATTTTTCGCAATTTGCTACACAGTTAGTAACTCCAGCAACTGCAGCAACAGCAGCCTGAACTTTACCTGCTGTTCCATCATCAAACATACCAACTACATATATTTTTTTCTGCATAAGAAAACCTCATAAATTGAAAAGTTAACTCTCTGTTATAACCAAATCCAATATAAAATAAATATATATTTTGTTCAATATAAATCCATAGGGTAATTCACTAAAATACTAGAAGTGTAGCGAATTGTACAATAAAAAAACTAACTAAAACGTTATAGTTAGCATTACTTAACTTGTATTTTTTGAATACCATATGAGTATGGAGCTACTGAATATGGTTCAAAGAATACATATACTTTAGCACCATCTACTGTAAATATTTCAAAATTTCCAGCTTGAGGAAATGCTCCGGTGTTAATCATTTCTCGCATTGCATCTTTTTCTGCCGGGGTTATTGCTGATTTATTTTCATCAATTAGTGTTTTATATAACTGATTTCTGCACACAGAAGAAATATCATTATAAGTCATTTCTGTGGCATTTATAATATCAATATATTTTTTAGTTTCGATATTATAATTCAGGCTGGCAAGGTTTGTTGTTCCGTGAGCACCGCCGCTGAAAATATAAGTATTTATAAGCACACTTATAATATTTTTTGTACCAGAAACTTCGCAATTAACAAGATATTCAAAAGGTGGAAGCTTTGCGTCTCCTCTAACATTTAATGCAACAATATCATTCCATTCTTTTTTAGAATATGATTTAAAACTTTTCCAGTTATTAACAATTGTATTTTCAATTCGTTTGTTTAATTCTGGAGTATTTTCAAATTGTGGATAGCTGATTTTTGTTTCAAGGTAATTTAAATTTTCATCAATAGTAACAGTCTGATATTTTTGTGAAAATTTGAGATCACTGTTTCCACCCGGAAGTGTAGCACAGGAAACAAAAAGAAAGGCTATTGCAGTAATTAGTAAGTAATGAAATGATTTAGTAGTCATATAAGTTTCCTTTTTTTTAAATATTATAATATGAAAATAAGTGGAAGTACAGAAATTCTTAAAATAAAAAGCCGGGCTTTAAGGCCCGGCTGGTAATTTATTCAGCTTTGTTTTCTACTTTTTCAATGGTTGACATAACTCTTTTTTCATTAAAGAAAGACATAATAATGCCACCAATCAAACAACAGATAGAAGCAACCAAAGCAACTACACGATAACCTGTAGTTGAACCTGCAGCCACAGCTTCTCCTGCATTTTTTGCAACACCGATTGTTGCAAGAGAAGTGAACATAAGCATTGCGAGAGACTGTCCAAGTTTCATTGCAAATGTACGTGCAGCATAGAACATACCGCTTCTTGATTCACCTGTTTGGATTTCATCTTCAAGAGCAATATCAGCAACGATTGTCTGAGGGATAATTCCAAAAATTGCCTGAGGGAAAGATCCAAGAATTACGATAATAGCTGCCTGTATGTAAATTGGAATGAAAGAAAGTATTTCTCCAGAAAGTGCTGTAAATCCAAATGTAAGAACAAAACCAAAGAAAGCAGCAATCAAAAGCTTTTTCTTTCCCCATTTTGCAGTCATTTTTGTAACAAATGGATAATAAGCAAGAGAAAGCAGAGTAAGACCAACAAACATAACTGTTGTCATGCTTTCAGGAAGCTGCAGTAAACTTGTTACAAAGAAGGCAAGACCAGTCTGGAACATTGCAAGTCCGAAGAAGTAAATAATATCCTGAGCAACAAAGATTCTGAAATCTTTATTCTTGAAAGTCTTTGCAAGTGATGAGAACATATTTGAGCTTGAAGGTGTTGCATCGCAGTAATCTTTTTCATTGATTCCAAATGCAGGAACAAGCATAAAGATTGTAGCAAGAACAGAAAGAATAGCAAAAGTAATACGCATTGCAGGAATTCTTGCCATTCCACCTTTAATCAAAACATCCCAGATTACAGGAGCAGTGTATCCAATACCAGTACCAACAATAAAGGTTAATGAAATACACATTGAAAGATTAAGTTTTTCTTCCTGATTGTTAGGAAGCTCTGCAAGTAAGGATGTGTATGGTGTACAATAACATGTAATCAAAAAGTAGTAGGCGAGTACTGTAACAAAAAGCCATACTGTATTAATTCCACTAACACCATTAATTGGAGTGCAGAAAATAAGAATGAAAACAATTCCAAGTGGAATTGCAGACCAGCGCATAAATGGAATACGGCGGCCAAGCTTGCTCTTACAGTTATCTGACCAGTTTCCAACAAGAGGATCAGTTACAGCATCAAAAACACGTCCAAGAGCAGTAACAAGACCAATTAAAGTAAGAATTCCAAGAACAACACGGCCCTGAGGAATTAAAGAAATCATACCATCATTAATGGCTTCCTGGTTTGGCTGATAAAAATATACAAGCCAAGAACCAATAAGTCCGCTGATGATAGACCAGCCCAACTGACCAATGGCATAACACCACATAATTTTTTTTGAAAGAGATTTCATTTCAAGCCTCCAATTAAAACTTTACCCAGAAGCTTAAGCTGCTGGATCTCATCTTTTGTTGCATCCATCTTAAGCATTTTTCCACTTAAACTGAGTTTCTGTGTTGCAGAGAAAAGAGTATGCATAAGAGAATAATACAATTCATTTTCATGTGTTTTGAACTGACTGTTAATTGAACCGTCTTCAATACCTTTGAAAATTGCTTCAGAAATAATTTTCTGAACAGATTCAATTACAGCCTGATAAGGAATTAATCTTTCGCCATCTATTTTCTGACAAACACAGTAAGCATCAAAGAAATAGATATAACGGAAAAAATCAGGTTCATTCTGATAAAGCTTAAAAAACAAATCAAAGATTTCTTCAAGCTGATTAATTCCATTTTTATTGTAATAACCAGAATCATCAAGAATCGGAAGAATCATTTTCTTACGATTTTCCCAAGCCCAGATTGCAGTACGGATTGCAATTTCATCTTTTGTCTCAAAATAACGGTAAAGAGATGCAACACCGATTTCAGCATTTTTCGCAATATCGGTCATTGCAATTGCATCAATACCAGTATGAGAAAAGAGTGAAAAAGCAGACTGCAGAATTCTTTCAATTCTTGCATTCTTTAATTCATCTCGTTCTTCTGCCAGTTTTTCTACTGCAGTCATAGTATATGCTGTCCTCCTTTTTTTTAATTTATAGTTTATAAATTACGTCCGTGAATTTCGCCTGCGGCAATTTTCACTGCCTTGTAGGCTCCATCATAAGTTCCTTTTTTCTTTTCATCAATGATTGCATGACACATACCTTCAATAAGTGAAGGTTGATTCATAATCATCTGAACAACCTGACATGCATATTCCGGAGTTTCGCATTCCTGTGTTCCGTCACCAAGTTCTGCAGAGTGAATTGCTCCCCACATTTCGTGACCACCAATACGGCGGATAAAAAGTTTTGGAACAGGATAGAAAGCAAGCTCACTTGGTTTTGTAACAAGAATATCAGTTGCACGCATAAGAAGGTTTGTGATATATACGGCACCAAAAATATCTTTATTGCAGAAGGCATGAATACCAGTTCCTGCATCTGTATCAAGACCATCAATTGCTTTGTTTGCAAACTCAAGTTCTTCATTCCAGTTATTGAAATGCTTTGTAACAGAAACAGAACCATCTGCAAATTCCGGAATCATTCTCTGAAGCATGTTCCATACGTTTTCGTAGTCACCACAGTTCAGATAAATACAAGCCTTATTATTCTTTACATATGGTAAAAGAGTTTTGATAATTGATGCAAAGAATTCTCCCTGTGCACCAGCTCCACCAATTGTAAACAGGAAGCGGATTGGCTTTCCTTCTTTTGCTCTGGCAATTCTTGCTTCACAGTCTTTTTCAATATTGCTTACGATTTCGTGATCAATATAGTGACCAGTCCAAACAATATCTTTATCAGACATAGGATTCAAAATCTTGTTGCCATCAAAACCATGAAGGGTTCTGTATCCCCAGTATGTGTTGTAAGTCTGAACTGTATGAACAGCTCCTTCGCTAAGATGAAGAGCCATTGGCCAGTTATCTGGAATTGCATTTACAACATTTCTCATTCCAGCGTGAATTGCAGCCTGGCTTGGCCAAACGTGAGTTGCGATAAAAGGTGTGTTCTGAGGAATCTCACGGAAGAGAGGAGTCATAAGTTCTGCAGTTACCTGATCTCCAGCATTGTATGACAGTTTCTTGAAACCTTCGTAATTAAGTGGTTCCCATACAATCTTATTAAAAAGCTTGAACTTCTGAGAGAGACGGCTTCCTGTAGAATAAAGATTATTCTGATAAGAAATGATTTTGGTACAGGTTGTTTCCGGGAAAGAATTAAGGTCGAGCCAGAGTGGAGTATAGCCGAGAGATTTTGCAGCACTTGCCATAGCCATAGAGATTCTGTAATGACCGAATCCCATTCTGATGTTTCCAATAATGAGAGGCTTTTGAGGAAGTGATTCTGTAAATGTATCTGTCTGAGCTTCTTTATCTGTAACAATTGTATGACAATTAAAAGCCGGAGTAAGAACTTCGTTTTCTTTTAATGTAAGATGATATTCTGTTTTTCTGTCATCACCAAATTTTCTAAGGAACTTCTTCTGAGTTCTAAGCGCCTTTTTATAAACGCTGTTTTCAATTTCATTACCAAATATTTCCATGGTTTTCTCCTTGTTTCCTTTTACACATTGTTATGCTTTCTGAATTACAAACTCTGTTTTGCCAGATAAATCAATATGTCCAATGTAGCTTCCAGATTTTGAGATGATTGTGTAATAATCTTTTTCATTCTGAACAATCTCAAATTCTTCATTTTCATATTTATTTGTAAACTCCAGAATTTCTTTAGTTAATTCTTTTTCAGCTTCCTTTGCATTTCCCGGGTCATCAGAATACATAAGCTGACTACCAAAAAGTTCATTTACTGCAGCAATGAGGAATTTCTGATTTTTTGTAAGAGTACAATTTTCTTCGCGAATGAAAATAACATCCGGGTCATTAATAAAGATTGTATTGTTCCAAAGAGCGTGTCCGAGAGTATCTTTAATATTAAGATAAGCTTCGTTACGTCCATTCCAATTGATAAAACGGAGCATTGGATTAGTCCATTTTTCAAGAGTATCACAACCGATTCTTGAAAGAGGAAGATATTTAAAGCTTAATTCGAAAGGACATCCACAACCTAAGTATGCAACAGGCTTTCCGTCTTTAGTTACTTTTCTTGAAGTGATTGTCTTTAATGCTCTTGTAAAGATTTTATAAGAAGCGGTTTTCTGTGAATAATTCCCCCAGAGCATTCCTGCGTAAAGGAAATCGAGCTTTATATATCTGAAGCCCCACTGATTAATAATCTTGTCGAGAATTGAATCTAGATGAGCAATTACCTCATCACGGCTTAAATCAAGGCAATAGAAAGTTCCTTTCTTTCCCCACAAAGGGTTGTATCCTGCAGGAACAAGATTTCCGTTTTCATCGCGTAAGAGCCAGTCTGGATGTGCAGTTGCAGTTTTACTTCTTGAGTCAATAATAAATGGTGCAATCCAGAGTCCAGGAATAAAGCCCTGTGCTTCTATATCTTTTGTGATGTTTGAAAAAGAATCTGGGAAGCGTTCTGAATTAAGGTCCCAGTCACCCAATGCCTGTTCCCAGCCATCATCTATCTGGAAGATTTTTGAAGTGTAGTTTCCAAGCTTAATGATGTTGTCTGTTGTTGTAAGATTTTTTAAGTCTTCGCGGATAAGGTTTTCGTTAATGTTAGCATAGTGATTGTACCAGCTTTCCCAGCCTGCTGGTTTTGAACCGAGGAATTTTACTGATTCAAAATGTTCTTTACCAAAAACAGCAGCAAGTTTTTCCTTGCATTCAAAAAATGATTCTGCGGTAAAGATTTCAATACGGGCAGTAATGTCTCCGTCTTTCCATTCATTTCCCTTATCACAGATTTCAATGCTTACGGTATTTTCTTTACGATTAAAAATAAACTGAACGGGTGGGAGAGTTCCGCCAACATTTCCTACAGAAGCAAAAACAAGATAATAATTGTTCCATCTGAGATATGTTACAAACTGTCCGAGTACAATGTTACGGTCCGGCTTGTGGCTAGTCTGTGGGAATACTAAGTAAGCATTCCATTGATTTATGAGACGGCAGGTAAGGGAAGGCTGCTTTTCTTCTGGGAATACATCTGTACAAGGGCTCCAGCTTTGCCAGCCACCGATATTAATACATGCATTATTTACACGGTATTTTGATTCATCTACAAAATCACTTAAACGAAGAACATCGATAATTGAATTGTTCTTTGCAGTGTAGTCAGAATGAGCCTGATATGTTTTCATATTCCCTTCCTGTTTTGATTTCTATAGTTGTGATAGTATTACTATCACTCTGATAAATATCATAACATAATAAAAAGGAATGTCAAATGAATTTTAATAAAAAATTATTTTTTTACTGTGTTTTACCTAGCTGACCGCAGGCTCCGCCGATTTTTCTTCCACGTCTTGTTCGGAGTGTTACATTTAAGCCGGCTTTTTCAAGTTTTTCAACAAACCGTGAAACTTCATTTTTAGAAGGTTCTTCGAATGGAAGAGTAGAAACCGGGTTCCATGGAATAAGGTTTACATTTACATCTATTCCACGCGCAAAGCTTATCATATTCTGTGCACTGATTTCGTCTGTGTTTTTTTCATGCATAAGAGCAGCTTCAAGAGTAACTCTTCGTCCAGACTTTTCTGCATAATATGAAATAGCCTTTCTGAGTTCTGCCAGAGAATTTTCCTGAACACGGCAAACAGGCATCAGTTCTTTTCGTAAATCTTCATTGGCAGTTGTAAGAGAAACTGCAAGTCTTATTGCTGGACCATTATCAGCCAAATCATAAATGCCTTTTACAATACCGCATGTAGAAAGAGTTATGCGTTTTGAAGAAAGAGCGCGCCCGTCTTTATGGCAGAGAATCTCAATTGCACGTCTTATTCCGGCAAGGTTCTGCATAGGTTCACCCATGCCCATAAATACGATGTTGTCTAATTTACCAGCTATACTTTCCAGGTATAAAAACTGTTCTACGATTTCTGAAGCTTCAAGATTTCTTGAAAGACCAAGAGTTCCTGTCTGACAGAAGGCACATTTCATTGCACAACCGGCCTGGCAGGAAACACAGGCAGTTTTTCTGTCTTCGCGGTCTGTAAGTAATACGGTTTCAACTGCATTACCGTCATGTAAAGTAATCTGAAGTTTGATTGTTCCATCAGGATCTTTTAATACATTACTTACTGTAGAAGAGCGGAGAAGGGCTTTTTCTTTTAATGATGCACGGAGATCTGCACTAAGATTAGTCATGGCATCAAAGTCAGTAACTCCGCTTCCAATCCATTTAAAAATCTGAGTCCCTCTGAATTTCTGCGGCAGCTCAAGCTGCTCACAAATTTCAGTAGGTAGGAGTCCTGTTAAAACAATCTGATTCATAAGAGAGAATGTATTAGTTTCTCTGAAGTTTATCAAGAGTGTTGCGAACAGCAATATTGCGGCTGTCCATCTTCATGTAATCGCTGAGGACTTTAATAGCATCCTGCTTGCGATTCATTGCAACATAGCATTCTGCAAGGTCAACATAAAGGCGTCCGTTGCGTGGATCATTCTTGATAAGGTTTTCGAAACGCTTTGCAGCCTCTTCGTTATTACCTTCACCTTTGCAGATGAGGGCAAGACCAATAGCGGCATAAATATCAAAGTCAATTTCAAGAGCTTTATTGTAGTATGATTTAGCTTCCTGATAGTTTCCTGTTGTGCGGTAAGCATCACCGGCACGTGTAAGGATAACCTTGTTTTTAGGATCTATTTCAAGAATCTTATTCCAGTAGAAAATTGATTTGAACTGCTGGTTCATACCACGATAGCAGTCTGCAAGACCAAAGAGGGCATAGAAGTTAGCAGGCTCACGCTCAAGTGCCATTTCAAAATACTTTGTACCTTCTTCAAATGTCTTAAGCTTTCTGTGGCAGTTTCCGATTGCAGTTAATACACGAATATCAACAGTGTTTTTATCATTGAGTTCGTAAATGCGAGTCCAGTAATAAAGAGCTTCTTTATATTCCTTAAAGTCATAGTTCAAATGTCCTAGACCGATAAGTGCGTAAGCATTGTCCTTTTCCATTTCAAGAACTTTAAGATAAAGATCCTTTGATTTTCTGAAGTCATGGATTTTGCGGTATGCGTCTGCAACACGTGTAATTACAGTGATGTTCTTGTCATCGTGAACAAGATACTGCTGCCAGATATCAATTGCCTTTGCATACTGATTCAATGCCTTATAACAATCTGCAAGTCCGAAGAGGGCATAGTTATTTGCAGGATAGTATTCAAGACATTTTTTATAATATGAAATTGCATCATTAAAATGATTTAATTTGCGTTCTGTATCTCCAAGGCCTACGAGAGCATAATTGTTATTCTCTTCAAGTTCAAGAATTTCGTTAAATGCTTTCTTTGCTCCCTGAATGTCATTTTCCTTAATAAGCTGATAACCTTTTTTAGATAAATCTGAAATTTTATTTGTCGTCTCATCAGGTTTTGTTTCTGATGAAGATGGATCAATAAATGTTTCAGGCATCATAATGTCTTCAGTATGAGTGAATTTATCCATTTTTAAAACTCCGTTTTTTTTTGTCCTTCGTATTTTAGTCTTTTATGATTGTTGAGATTACTTTTGCCAGATTTTCATAAATCGGCTCAGCATCTCTTTTATTATGGGCGAGATAGTAAGCTTTGAGGGCTTTTAAGCTTTCATTTTTGTTCATGTAATAATCGCCAACACGGGTAAGACCGTCAGAATAACCTGTTGTAATATAGATTCTTCTGGCATCTTCAACGTTGCCGTTATTGAACATCATGTTTGCTTTTCTGTTTAGAATAACTTTCTGCTCGGAACTAAGACCATCAACAGGATTGTCAGTTACTTTTATAAACCCATCCGGTATTTTTTGTTCTTGAACTGCGTCAGTAAATTTTTTTTCTAAACTTTTTCTATCGTTCATAATTTACAATAATATATGATAAATTATAACATATTATTTGTATATGTCAAAAAAGAAATTAATTTTGACTTAAAAACTACAGGCTATTTTAAGAAATGAAAATAGGCGTTTTACCTTAAATTTCATAACAAATTGTTATTAATTCTCTTTTGATTCTGATTTTGGATATGTGTAAAAATCCACAATGGAACGGCCATAAGTTCTCTGGTCTGTTCTTACAAGACGTCCAATTGTATCCGGCATAAAATGCTCTTCCGGTCTGTGAACCATAATTGTTCCGGTTTCATTAAGCATATTATTCTGATCGCACTGAAGAACCAGCTGCTCATGAAATCTGTAAGGAAAGGGAGGATCAAAAAAGATATAATCAAACGAACGTTTACAGCGTTTGATAAAATATTCAACCGGCATAAAATGACATTTGATTTTTACGCCGCAATCTTTTTCTGTAACTGAAACATTTTCCAAAACTGTTCCAACTTTAATTTTATCTTTTTCGCAAAGTTCTACATCTTTAGAACCTCTTGAAACTGCTTCAATTGCAATTGTTCCGGAGCCGGAAAATAAGTCCAGCCACGACTTGCCGGTTAAATCTCCGAGAATTGAAAACACTGATTCTCTCATTCTGTCCATTGCGGGTCTGATAACACCATCAGGACATTTAATAATTCTTCCTTTTAATTTTCCACCGGTAATTCTCATGCTGTACCTATCTTTGATTTAATGCCCAGTATGTTTCATCATGGGCAAGATTATAATTGTTCATTGCGTAATCAAAAGCAGTTTTACCTTCTGTAGAACGTAAGGTTACAGAAGCCTGATTATCTAAAAGCTTTTGAATTACTTTTGTTGAATTTCCATATTGTGCTGCATAGATCAAAGGAGTTTTTCCTTCATACAAAACATTTAAAGGAACTCCCTTATCCATAAAGAGTTGAAGTTTTGTAAGTTGTTGTCTTTCTGAAATATTCTGTTCTGAAAGCAGTAAAATAAGAGCTCTTAAAACTTCTTTATCTGAACCTTTATATTCTGTAAGCAGTTCATTTAAGATCTGTGGATTTCCATTAAAGGTCGCAGCCATTGCGAGGGCAGAAGAGCCGTAATTATTTTTCTTAGTGATATCAGCACCTGCTTCGAGCAGAGACTCTACACACTCAAGACCTTCACTGTATCTAACCGCATACATAAGGGCTGTCCAGCCATCGTTATCTGTAAGATTTACATCTGCTCCAGATTCTATAAGATTTTTTAATTCCCATTCATTTCCACTTTTAGCAGCACGCATAAGAAGAGTTCTTCCGGCTGCATCTTTTTCATCTGGATTTGCAATTCTGTAATAATCATCAGTATCTGCTGCAACGTCATCAATAGTTTCTATATCGTAAATCATATAGTCACTAAGATATTCTTTTTTATTTTTTTCTGATGCTGATTTCTGTCGTTCAAGTTCAAGTTCAAGCTGCTGCTGTAATAATTCCTGCTGTCTTTTTTCTTCAAGGGCAGCCTGTTCAAGTCTTTCTTTTTCAAGACGCTCTGCCTCAAGTTTTTCTTCTTCAAGACGGCGTTGTTCTTCTTCCTCTGCAGCTTTTTCCTGGGCTATTCTTTCGGCTTCAAGCCGTTCAGCTTCCAGTCGTTCCTGTTCAATTCTTTCCTGTTCTTCACGATCCAGCTGTTCTCTTCTAGCCGCAATGTCAGCCTCAGCTTTGGCACGTTTTTCCATAAGCTCCTGCTGACGCTTCATTGCTTCTTCATCATCAATCACTTTTTTTCTTGATGAGAATGCAGACATTGGAAATATAAAACTAGAGATAATAAGAATAAACAGAATTCTTTTAATGAAAGTCATATATTAAATTATAAATGAATAGAAAAGAATCGGCAATATGTATATTTAAACAGTTCTTAGAGAATCTAAAAATGCTTCCGCCTGAAAACACCACAGAAAACGGTGATCCTCGTCGCTCCGTATTTAATTATCTTTCTTATACTAAATTGACTGTTTTTTCTTATTTTGATATATTACTAGAACACCCCTTGGGAATCTGAAATATGATTCTCTTTATCCATAAGGAGGAACAATATACTCTTTCTAAAAAGTGTGTATAACCACCTCCTAATAAATTTTTTATAGGAGAATACTTATGAAAAAGTATGAACTCATGACTATTTATCCACTCGATGATGAAAAGTCAAAGAAAGGTGCTGACGACGTAAAAAGCACTCTCGCTAAATTCGGCGCTGAAATCGAAGAAGAAAAAGCATTCGGCGACCGCGACCTTACTTACCAGATCAACAAACAGAAGAAGGGACGCTTTGTTCTCTACACAATGAAACTCAATCCTTCAAAAATCGTTGAAATTGGAAAAGATTTCAAAATCAATATGAATCTTTTGAAGTACCAGTTCGTAAGACTTGACGAAAAAGAATCAAAGTAGAATAAGCCGCTAAATGCGGTAAGGAGCTTTTAATGACAGACTTAAATCATGTAACACTTATTGGCCGTCTCACACAGGACCTTGGTTCTGATGAAAGAAGTTTCGGTTATGTTGGAAACGGACAGGCCAGAGCTAATGTGAGCATTGCTGTCAATAGAAGCAAGAAAAGTGGTGACCAGTGGGTTGAAGAAGCTAACTTCTTTAACGTTACAATCTGGGGTAAAACCGCAGAGAACTTAAAACCATATCTTACCAAGGGAAAACAGATTTGTGTCGAAGGATACTTAAAACAGGACCGTTGGGAAAAAGATGGACAGAAGCAGAGCAGAGTAACAATCGTTGCTGACCAGGTTTGGTTGCTCGGCGGACGTGGAGATAACAGCCAGGGCGGATCAAGTCCAATGGCAGGGGGTGCTCCTAGATTCCAGCCAGCTAACAATGGTGGTAATGGTGGTTTCCAGAGCAGCTATCAGTCTGAACCTTACGGAGATACTGGTAACGATTTCCCGGAAGATATCCCATTCTAATTGACTAATTAAGAGGTAAAATTATGTCTGAAGAAAATACACAGGAAATGGAAGAAAAACAGACACAGGAAGCAGCTATGGCTGATACAACTGCTTCAGAAGGTCGCGAAGAAGATCGTGACGGACGCGCAAAGGGAAAGACATACTTCCGCAAAAAGGTATGCCGTTTCTGTGCTAACAAAGCAAAGATTGACTACAAGGATGCTGATGCTCTCCGCCGTTATATGACAGAGCGCGGTAAGATCCTTCCACGCCGCATCACAGGTACATGTGCAAAGCACCAGCGTGAAGTTGCTAAGGCTATTAAGAGAGCAAGATCAATTTGTTTGCTCCCTTACGTTGCTGACTAAGCCAAAATTTTAATAACGCGGACAGCTCATACTCCGAGCTGATCCGTAAAAATATTACAGGAGCTTGAAATGAAAGTAATTCTTAACGTAGACGTTAAATCACTTGGTGAAGAGGGAGATGTAAAGAACGTTGCTAACGGATATGCACGCAACTTCCTTCTTCCACGTAATCTTGCTGTACCTTACAATGAAGCTACAGTAGCAATTTTCGAAGGCCGCAAGGCTGAAATCGAAGCTCGCAAAGAGCAGAAGAGAAAGGATTCTGCAAGCCTTAAGGAAAAGCTCGAAGCTACAGTTATCGAACTTACAATGCCAGCTGCTGCAAACGGAAAACTCTATGCTGCAGTTACAGCTAACGTTGTTGCAGAAGCACTTGCTAAACTCGGTTTCGAAATCGAGCGCAAGAGAATTGAAATTCCAGGATCTACAATCAAATCTGTTGGAAACTTCAAAGCTACAATCAAACTTTATGAAGCACAGGTTGCTGAAATCCACGTTGCTGTAAAAGCACAGCCAGTAGAAGGTGGAGCTCCAGCAGAAAAGAAGGCTGAAAAGAAAGCTGAACCTGCAAAGGAAGAAGCTCCAGCTGCTGATGCTGAATAATTTGTAAAGCTTTAATCAGCTTATACGAATAAAAAGTCGGTAATACATTGTATTTCCGACTTTTTTTTATCTGTAAAAGCATATATACTGTAAACAGGGAGTATTAAAAAATGGATGAAGCATTAAAAGACAAAGTTCCACCACATAACATTGAAGCTGAACAGGCTGTACTCGGAGCTCTTTTATTAAACTGGACAGCAATGGCAGATGTTGTTTCCAAACTCAGAGCAGACCGATTTTATTCCCTTCAGAATCAGGTAATTTTTGATGCAATGCTCAAACTTTTCACCCAGAATGCCACTGGTGATACCATTTCTCTCATTAACGAACTTACAGTTGAAGGAAAACTCGAACAGGCCGGTGGAGCAGCATACATTGCTTCCCTTACAGACACTGTTCCTTCTGCTGCCAATATTGATTACTATGCTGATATGGTTCTCGATCGTGCATCACGCCGAGACCTCATTAAAATCTCTTCTGAATTAAAAGCATCATCATTTGATTTACAGAAAGACAGTGATGCTCTTCTTGATAGTGCAGAGCAGAAAATCTTTGCACTTGCAGAACGTAATGAAACTACAGAAGTTTATTCTGCAAAAGACATTATGTTCAAAGAAATTGAACTTATTGAAAAACGATATAAAAATAAAAACCAGTTTACCGGAGTTCCTACAGGCTTTGCAAAGCTCGACACTTATACTTCCGGTTTTCAGAATTCCGAACTTATTATTATTGGTGCGCGTCCTTCTATCGGTAAGACAGCGCTTGCACTTTCAATAATTCAGAATATCGCCTGTGAAAAACGTATCCCTTGCGGTTTCTTCTCACTTGAAATGCCTTATGAGTCAATCGGCATGCGTTTACTTGCACAGGAAGCACGTGTTCCAATGCAGAAAATCCGTTCCGGTATGCTCAAGGTTGATGATGTAAAGAAGATTCAGGATGCTGCAGGCCGCTGGTTTGAAGCTCCTTTATATACAGTAGATACTCCTAACATGAAGCTTATTGATGTTCGTGCAGTTGCCCGCCGAATGGTTAAAAATCAGGGAGTAAAAATCATCTTCATTGACTATATTGGTTTGATTACAGTTGATGATAATAAAAAGGAACAGTGGGAGCAGGTTAGTGAGATTTCAAAATCTCTGAAAGCACTTGCCCGCGAGCTTGAAATTCCAATCGTAGCCCTTTGTCAGGTTTCCCGAGATGCCGAAGGAAACGAGCCAAACCTTGCTCAGCTGCGTGGTTCTGGTTCTATTGAACAGGATGCCGACGTTGTAATGTTCCTTCACCGTGATCGTCTTAAGGATGAAGTTGTAGCACAGGATGCAAAGATTATCCTTGCTAAGCAGCGAAACGGTGCGACCGGTGATATTCCTATTATGTTCCTTCCAGCATATTCCAAGTTTGAGAATAAAGCGGATGATAATTAATTAGTCTGTTAAATAAAAAATGGGATTATGGCGGAGCAAAAATCCAACCTTGCTGAGCATCATTTTCGCCCTGCGAAGTAAGGTTGGAATTTCTGCGGGAGCCATAATCCCATTTTTTTAGTTTACTGAATATTCAATTCTAATCGCTATTTAGCATCAGCATTATTCGAATTAGATACCACTGACAAGTCTTTCTTATCAAGCAATCTCAACTTTCCATTAGAATCAGTTACTACAATACCACCATCTGTAACAGTAACCGGTGTACCGGCTTTAACCTGAATCTGGGATTTAAGTTTGAGGGAAAGATCTGCACCGAACTTTCCAAGATAGAACTTTCCGCCTTCATCTACAACACAGTAGTAGTCGCTGCCGTCTTTTACGAGTACGGAGTTTTCTGAAATTGTGTTGTCGCTTTCTGCGGAAATCTCAAGAGTTTCTGGATCAATTGTAACAAGCTTTACAGCGCCTTTCTTTGAATTCTCACCGGCAATTGCAATGAAGTTTTCGCCTTCTTTGTAAACTGTACGGTTACGAATCTGTGCAACAGGGGAGTTCTTAACAACTTCACCAGTTTCAATATTAAACTTTACGAGGCTTGAAAGCATATTGGCTTCATCTGAAAGAATAATACCAAACTCTGTAGACATAAGAGCCTGAGCAGCTTCTTTCTTCTGAACTTCAGCCTGATCCTTTGCTATTTCTTTACGCTCATTCTGAGCTTCAGTTTCTTTTTTATCTGCAAGAGTCTGCTGTTCTTTAGCTTCCTGCTTCTTTTCGTCAGTTTTAGCCTGCTGTTCTTCAGTCTTAGCCTGCTGTTCCTCGGCAGCCTGTTTCTTTTCTTCAGCTTCGTTCTTGGCTTCTTTAGCTTCTTCCTGAGCTTTCTTATCATCTGGATTCTGATCTGCTACTTTCTGCTTTTCTTCAGCTTTTTTCTGAGCATCATCAGCTTCTTTCTTTGCTTCAGTAGTCTTTTTCTTTTCTTCTTCAAGTTTCTTCTGTTCGCTTACAGCTTCCTTCTGAGCTTCCTTTGCTTTTTCAGATGCAGCATCAGCTTCACGTTCCTTGATATCTACCATTTCTTTACGGCTTTCAACATTCATGTCATCATCTTCTTTCATTGAATTAACTACAGAAGAATCGCTGATAACAGAAGTATCAACAGTAGAAAGTCCGCCGTTATTTACATCATAAAGAGGAATTACAATTTCAGATTTTCCAGGCCAGTCTTTGTAATTTACAGAAAGACCACAGTTATCTGCAGAAAGATTTTCAATTACTACGTTTTTATATTTTGATTTGAAGGTATCGAGCTTACTGCGGTAAACAGCGTTATAAACTGTAATGAAAACAGAAAGTGTATCAGCATCAGCTTCGCTGTAACCGTAAGCAGAAGAAAGGTAAGCGGCAATAATTCTTCTGAGGTTCTTAATATGGTCAACAGTTGCATCAGCGCCAATAAAAAGGATATCAGCATCAAGCTTTCCGGTTTCGCTTTCATCAACTGCGTGAATTACATAATATTTTGTGTTTTTAGCTGTTGAAGTTGGCTTTGAAGGATCTTTTGCAACCTGGTTTCCAAGTCCGCTACCAATACCTTTAATTGCAGCAACAGAATCTATTACCTTGTGAGGGCCTGTATAGTTAATGAATTCGATTGTTGTATCGCCAGTGGAATTAAGCTCATTTTTGTTTACTTCAAGAGCGAATAATCCGGCAGAAAAGATTGCTGAAACAAGCAGCAGCATATATTTCTTCATAAAAAACCTCTTTAACTATCTAAAATATTTAAATAATTTTAACACATGATCGGCGAATTTTCCAATTAATTATAATTCAAGTGAGATAATTTTTTTGAGGGTGTCGCGCGCGTAAGTTCTTGTATTGAAGGTATAGCCTGGCCCCATGAACGTTTTGAGGATTTCTTTTCCCTTTTTATTATAGGCAGGACGGCCCATAAAAAGACAGATTGAATAAACACAATCGCAGACTGTATTAAGATATACAGAATCTTTATTTCCAAATCTTGCAGCACTTTTTTCAATGGCATCCAAAAGTTTTCCATCCGGGTCATAGCCGTAAATATTTGAAAGCAGGGCACGGCAATAAATCTTATTATTGCTGGAAGAAAGAATATTTGCCGCTGCATTTTGAGTCTGGTCTGTGCATAAAAGGGCAAGCTGAATCAGGATATTTTCAAAGCCTGCAGAGTCAGTTTCAAAAACAGTTTTTTCAATATGAATACCAAAATCAGAAGAATTAGCATCCAGAGAATAAAGGCGGGCAACAGACAATACCTGGCTTAAAAGTTCCTGTTCTTTTTTGCCATAACTTCCTTCTTTTATCAGATTGATTCGTTCCGGTGATTTAATATCCGCTAAAAAGCTTCCCTGAACAATATAATTTATTTCAGCAAGGTCCAGTGGAGCAAAAGAAGAATAGTCAGACTGTATATTATTTTTGACAGTTTTAGCAGAAAAAGCTTCTTTTGTAGTCTGAGAAGTATGATAGGCGTCCATTGACCAGTTTTTCGAACAGAAAACAAGATAATCATTCTGGAGATAGATAATCTGATTTATGATTTTGCTTCTGACATTATCTGGCATTGAAGCCGACCAGATTTCTTTTAAATCATAATCCAAAAGAAGTGCATTATTTTCATCAGCTAAAAATATGCCGGAATCTGAAAGACTTGTTTTAATCAGCTTTGTACCGTCAATTCCAGTAATTGTTTTGCTGTTTACAACAGAGCCGTTTTCTGAATGAAGTTTATATACAGTAATTTCATTGTTTGAGAGGGCGAGAAGTCTGTATTCAGATTTATCGTTATTTACAGTGAATAAAGTATTTCCGCTTTTTACAGAAGCAACCCAGCAGCTGTTTGCCAGACCATTTTTAAGTGCAAAAAGACCGGCGCTGCCGTCTGTAAAGGTGAGGAGAACTCCGTCTTTACAGGTATCTGTAGTTTTTATACTTCCGGTAAAAGTAATATTTTCCATCTGTTCGCCAAATGGAGAAATACGAAGGCCACGGGTTTTGCCGTTTTCATCATTCAGAAAAACAATTATTGAACCATCTGGCAGTTCCTGCATTGGAAGGTCTTTCTGATATTCAGTTTCAATTTTCCATTTTTCAATGCCGTTTATTCCAAGACATAAAACTTTGTTTTCGCCGTAGAAAAATATACGGCCGTCGCGACCAGGCATGGGGTTAGAAGTCATCTTAAAATCCAGAGCCTTAGACCAGATTTCTGTTCCGCTTGGATTAAAAAGTCTTATGATATTCTGATCCCTGTCATGAAAAAGCACAAAGTCTTCGCCAATTACTGTAAGGCTAAGATTTCGTACACGGCCAATCTTTTTTTCCCATAAGAGTACACCTGAAGAAGAAAAGCCCATTAAGTTTCTGGCATCTGTGGCAAGACAAAAGCCGTAGGAAGTAACTTCCGGAGGACAAATTACAGTTCCTGGTAAAACTGAACTCCAGCTTGTGTTATAAACAGAAAGTTTTTCCTGAGCAAATACTGGTTGAAAGAAAAATATAATAAAGAGAGCAGAAACTAATGCTGTAATATTTTTCTTTCTGAATAATCTCATCTGTTCAGCTCCAGAACGGCAAGGCTTTCGATGTGGCTTGTATTTGGATAAAAGTCCAGAAGATACATCTGTTTGAGTTCGTAGCCTGCTGAAATAAGTTTTGCACAGTCACGGGCATGTGTTGCAGGATCACACGAAAGAGAGAGAATCAAAGGAATATTTGATTTACACAGCCATTGGCAGACTTCTTTTTCCATTCCGCTTCGTGGAGGGTCAATTGTACACGCATCAAAAGCAGGTAATGTGTCTGCACAAGTCTTAACAAAAGACGCACCGCTTAGGCCGTAACTCATATGTTTTGTTCCTGCAAGGTTTTGTTCTGCGTAAACCAGGGCGTCGCGGTTATGTTCTACGAGTACGACATTTTCGTATTTCTCTGTAAGGAAAGTAGAAATTGAACCGCAGCCAGAATACATATCTAAGATATTTTTACCTCCTGGCAGAAGGTCTGTTATGAGACGGCATACTTTTTCAAAAACAAAAAGATTGGACTGGAAAAAGCCTCGAACATCAAAGCTAAGTTTATGTCCGCCAAAGTTTACAGTCATTGTATTTTGTGGAGAAGCAACAGTCCCGGAAAAATAGTGATTTTCCTTAATCTTAAGTTTTTTATTTTTCTGACCGCCACCTGTAATATTCGGCTTATTATCTTTTTTTTCTTCCTGGGCAATCTTTAAGCCTTCTTCAGAAAAACTGCTTCCAAAAAGATGGCTTCGACCGGCAGGCCTTTTTTGAGGCTGTTCAGCAGTATTTTTGAGATAATCATTTACAGCATTTTCTGCACAAAGACATTCTTCAATTTTGATAACTACATTTGATCTTCTTTGAGAAAGTCCGCCATCATTCAACTGAAAACGTGAACGGTAATTAAAATCAGGACCGCTTATGATTTCTGTTTTTTCTGCAATATCAATTCCATTCTGACGGAAAATGTCTGTAAGAATGCCTTTTCTAAGTTCTTTCTGATAAGCAGGCTCAATATGCATCATGTTACAGCCACCGCATTTACCGTAATAACGGCAGGCAGGTTCTATTCGATGAGGTGAAGGTTCAAGAATCTTTACAATTTCGGCATTATCATAATCTTTATTTTGTTCTGTAATTTCAATTTCAAGTTTTTCGCCGGGAATGGTGTAGGGAACAAATACATTTTTTCCATCAATTTTTCCTAAAGATTTTCCCCCAAATACCATTTTGTCTGCTATAATAGTCATATAAAGACTTTACCAAAACTGATAAAATAATACAATTAGAATAGATTATTCGACAGTAATTCAGGAGATGACGATATGTTAATGAAAAGTTTTATGATGAAAATGGATGACGGTTATGAACTGTGTCTAAACAGATGGCAGCCGGATCCAGAGGAAGAGATTAAAGGAGTGATACAACTTCATCATGGACTTGCAGAACATTCATTGCGCTACGACAGACTCGGTTCAATTCTTGCAGAAAGAGGATATGTTTTAAACGCTTATGATATGCGTGGCCATGGCCGTACAGCAGAAAATGCAGATAAAAACGGAACAGGAATGTTCGGAAAACTTGCAGATAAAAAAGGTTTTGACCGTGCAGTTCTGGACCTTAAAGCAGTTATAGATAACCTTAAACAGGATTTCCCAGGAAAAAAGACTGTTCTTCTTGGTCATTCTTTTGGTTCTTTTGTTTCTCAGGGCTTTATTGAAGATTACGGAACTGATATTGACGGTTGTATTCTCTGTGGTACAGCAGGTCCACGTCAGGCTCTTATAGCAGTAGGTTCTGTTGCAGCAAAAATAGTTACTTTCTTTGCAGGTAAGAACAACCACACAGCATTGCTCGAAAAGCTTTCATTTGGAAGCTACAACAATAAAATTAATCCTCTTAGAACAAACTTAGACTGGCTTTCAAAGAACCAGATGAACGTAGACATGTACATCATGGACAACTGGTGCGGATTCCCACTCACAAACTCGTTCTTCTGCAGTATGACCGAAGGTCTTTTCAAAATCCACAAAAAAGCCAACATGAAAAAGATTCCGACAACTCTCCCAATCTTCTTCATCTACGGCAGCGACGACCCGGTTGGTTCTTACGGTAAGACAATTAAAGATCTTTTCAATATCTACAAAGCAAACGGTATTGAAAATCTTTCAATCAAAGAATATGTAGGCGACCGCCACGAGATTCTCAACGAAGATGATAAAGAACAGGTTGAGAATGATATTATTGATTGGATTAATAAACTGTAATTATAAGAGCTTTTGCATTATAAACAAATAATCGTAAAAATCTTGGCTCCCGGTCGCGTATTTGCATATCAAAAACGCGACTGGCAGCCAAAGTTTTACGATAAATATTTATAATGTAAAAGCTCTTAAATTTTCAGCTATCTTGACTATTAACAAAATATATCAATAATATCATTATCGTGCTAATTAGATATGGTACCGATGGTCACGGACGGCCTATAAAAAAGGCTGTTGTATATACACAAACGGAACACCTGATATCAAACAAAAACATAGATCCTGATGCACTGCAGATTATTAACCGATTAAGAGACGCTGGATTCACAGCTTATATTGTTGGCGGTGCAGTAAGGGATTTAATAGTTGGAAACAAACCAAAAGATTTTGATATTGTAACCGATGCCACACCATCTAAGATAAAAAGAATATTCCGAAATTCTCGCATAATAGGCAGACGATTCCGTCTTGTCCATGTTGTATTTGGTACAAAGATTTTTGAAGTAAGTACATTCCGCTCAAATGCCGAAGGTTCAGTAGGTAATGATTTTGGAACAATTGAAGAAGATGTACAGAGACGCGACTTTACAATGAACGCTCTGTATTATGATCCACTTCAGGAACAGGTAATTGATTATGTTGGCGGTATGCGTGATATCAAAAAACACATACTTCGTCCTGTAATTTCAATTGATCGCATCTTTGTTGAAGATCCAGTTCGCATGCTTCGTGCAATCAAATATTCTGCAACAACCCATGCAAAAATGCCTCTTGCGCTTCGTCACAAAATCAGAAACTCTGCTAGCCTTTTATCGCAGGTTTCACCATCTCGTCTTACTGAAGAACTTTTGAAAATCATAAACAATGTTTATGCCTACGAAATTGTTCAGGAAGCATTGGATACAGATCTTTTCATTTATCTTCAGCCATCTGCTACAGGCCTTATTTATGAAAGCCGTGATTATGAAAAGAAATACATGGAAAGCATCAGACAGCTTGGTCTTTTGAATCAGACAGAACCTGATGCACGACTTGGTAAAAAACTTCTTTTCCTGATCAGAGATTTTGTTGGAACTCTCACAGACTGGAAAAAGGAAACTGCAGATAAATATTCTTACACAGAGCTTTATGGAAAAACCTGGGCTGAATGCCGTAACTTTGTACTTCCAATGAATCCTGTTCGTAAGGAACTTGAGTTTGCCGTAAAATCAGCTTTAGCAGAGTATGGAGTAAAAGTTCATCAGACTGCACCAAAACAGCCAAAGCCTGCTAAACAGCCACAGCAGCCAAAGCAGGGGCAGCAGAAAACGGGAAAACCTCAGGGTAAAAAGAAAACACTGAAACAGAAGAACAAATAAAATAAAACCTTCGGGCTTGCCCCGAAGGTCTTTTTATTTCATATTGGCTGGCTTAGAAATCTTATCAATAACAATCGAAACTTCCTCAATCAGAATACCTGTGAAAGATTCAATTTTATCAATGATATACTGCTGTAGTTTGTGAACCTTGCCGGTGAGCTGAGTACCGAACGGAACATCAATAGTTACGATGAGACGATAGCCACGGCTGTCGGTTTTGATTGTGATTTTTTTGATTTTGACATCAGGGTCGCATTCACTAACACAGTGCATAACCATCTGGGTGAGAGCAGCCTCTGAAATTTCTATACGGCCTTTTTTTGAGAACTCAGGCTGAACAATAGATTTTTCAATCATCTTACCGGTAAGATTTTTACCGGCCTTTTTGAAGAGTTTGTTTTTGCTGAAAAAATCATGCATAGAAGCAGAGAAGATTTGAGAATAGTTTTTCTTTACTTCGATGGAAGGAACAGGAATTACATGCTTTCCTTCAACCTGTCTTGATTTTATAGCTTTCTCAATATCTTCTTTTGAGGCAATTTCTTCAATGTGAATGATTTTCTGTGGCTGAGGAAGCTGCAAACGCATGGCAATTTTGCTTACCATTTTTTCTGAAGTTCCGAGCAGAAGAATCTTTTTAATGTGAGTTTTTCTGAGGACGCGGGCTACAGAGTCGCGGTGTTCTTTGTCGTCGAAGAGGGCGGCACGCACGGCGCCCATGTATGTTTTTTCACGTTTGGCTGAGCGGCCGGCTACAATTTTTTCATCCTGAATCAGAAGGCCGTCATCAATAATTGCATGAATGCCATATTGTTCGGCAAGAAGCTTTGAACGGAAAGATTTACCAGTTCCACTTTCACCAACTAAAGCATAAACCTGAACTCGTTTGAAAATATTTAATACGTCTGAAAGCTTCTTTTCCATACCTAAATATTATAAACCAGGATTTTTAATTTCACAACATCGTAACAGGTCTAAAAAGTCAGAAGAAAGCTCTATTTTTATTTCAGGGGGAAGGCCAAGAGGATTTGCTGGAAAACTGAGGCTGTAAGCCTGAAGATAATATTCGCGTTTCAAGAGTTTGTCTTTGTGTCCGCTGTAGGCTGTGTCGCCGGCTAGTGGATGTCCGTGGATTTTGCTTTGCGCGCGGATCTGGTGTTTACGGCCGGTCTTTATTGCATACTCAACCAGTGTAATATCGTGGCCGGCAAGTTTACCGTGTGCTAATGGCTTGGCGGTAGTTTGAGCGAGAAGGCCGCTTGTATTTTGTGAGACGGTGTAAAAGCCCTGTTCAGTTGTATCAGAATCAGAAAGCTTATCTTCCCATTCTTCAGTTTTTGCCAGATTTCCCTCAGCAATTCCATAGTATTTTTTGTGAATTGTATGATTTTTTATACCTTCAGAAAACCAGTGTGCGCCTTCAAGACTTTTTGAAAACACGAGAAGGCCGGTTGTATTTTTGTCCAGACGATGTAAAGGGCCCGGTCTAAAAGAAAGTGATTTTTCCTTTTCCTCTTTTGATTTTGCTTCGTAATAGGCAGTAACTTCTTTGTCTAAGCCGGCATCTTTTTCTTTTTCACTGCCATGAACTGAACGGCCGTAAGGCTTATCAATTATAAGCAGATGCTCATTTTCAAAGACAATATTTAGATTTTCAGAGGAAGGTACAGGGGAGTGTGCGGTTACCACGTTGGATTTAGATTCAGAATTAAAAAGAAACTCAGCAATTGAAATCACATCGCCCTGTGAAACATGGGTATCTGCCTTAGCTTTCTTATTGTTGACTTTAATCAGGCCTTTTCTTAGCAGTTTGTAGATCTCTCCCATGCTTAAATTTTCAAGGAAGATTCGGAGAACTCGGTCGAGTCTTCTTCCGTCATCATCTTTTCCTGCTGTAAAATCCCTGAATTCCATACTTATTTATTATATCTATTTATTAAAATTCTACTAGTAAATTTCGAGTTTCAATGCTAAAATATATTTAAATTTTTTAAAATTTAAATTTGGTTAATTATGGCAGAATCATATACATTCACTCAGCAGTTTATCCTTTTTTTACATAATCCTATTCTTCTTTCATGTATATTCAGCTGGCTGGGAGCACAATTCCTTAAAGCTGCCATAAAACTTATCTACGGCCGTATTCATTCTTTCCCGGAATTAATTGAAGTAATGCTCTGGAGAACAGGTGGAATGCCTTCAAGTCACTCAGCACTTGTAACTTCTCTTTGTGTTACTATTGCATTCCGTCACGGTCTCCATTCAGATTTATTCATTTTCGCTCTCTGTTTCTTTCTTGTTGTTATCCGCGATGCATTTGGCGTTAGACGTTCAAGCGGTATTCAGGCAAAGAAAATCAATGAGATGGGAAATGAATTAAGCGATAAAAAAGTACTTGATACTTACAAATCCCTTAAAGAGGTTGATGGACACACTCCAATGGAAGTTCTTTGTGGTTGTCTTCTCGGCTTTTTTGTAGGACTCTCATTCTCTTTGTTAAAGTAGTTGGCCATGAATAAGTATATAAAGTTCAGCGCACCTTTTGTTTTTCTTTTATCACTTATTCTCATTTTAGTTTTTAAAACTGTTCCTTCTGGAAAATTATGGAAAAACTATTCTGTTGTCTGTGTTCCAGTTCAAACGCCTGATTCTACAGTAATGTCTGCAATCAACAAAGCAGGTATTAAAAACGCAGTTTCACTTTCCGGACAATATCTACCGATTTCACTTTCAGAAAATTCAGTTGAAGTTTCAATGCTTCGCCTTAATTATACCAGTGCAGAATACGCATATCTGAATAAACGAAACGCTATGTTTTATGATAAGTCTCAAACCTACAGACTTTATTATATTCCAGGCATTTATAGTTCAGAAACTGTTGCTCTTGTAAAAACACTGGAAAGTCAGGGAATTGAATGCATTAAAGACAGCTCAGCAGATTATCCATGGCTTTTGCCGTTTATTGGACTTTTGCTTGCAGGAATGCTTTTTCTGTTTGTTAAAAATAAGATTCCATTTGCCTGTGGTGCTGTAATTCCTCTTGTATTTTTGTACAGTAATCCGTTCTATCCTGTTGCTACAGCGACCTGTCTTTCTCTTTTGTGTCTTTTCTTTGCTTCAAATTTATGGCGAAGAAGAGGAGCAGTTACAAGCCTTATTCAAAGAAACTCTGCACCTGCTATGATGGCTATTGCAATTATCTGTGCGTTCTCAAGTTCAGTTTCTTCTGGATTTTTATTTATTCTTGCAATTTTAGGAACAGCGGGTGCACTTGCAAGCTGCTGGTTTGTTGAAGATTTTATCCGCAATAAAAAGACCTTTGTTCCTGTTTATATTCGTTCTGCAAAAAGAGTTTCAATGTTTGCAGGAAAAGTTTTTACAAGTTTGAGTATTGTTACAGGAGCTGTTGCATTATTTATTCTTTTGATTTTTGTAACATCTTCTAATTCAATCAAAACTTCTTCTGCAAAACTTTTATTCCCGGGAAACTCAAACAATATTGAGACTTCGCTTCCCCAGTTTGAAGAATATTATAAATGGAACTGGAATGTAAAAACCTATCCGTATAAATCATTGAATAATTATGATGAAGATGATTCAGTTGTTACATTCTCTGATTTTGTAGAAAATCCTGACACTGGAATTATTCAGGAACAAAAAATCACTTTAAAATATGATGATTCCTTCCGTAGAGAAGTATATGAAGGCATAGATAAGCTTCAGTTTGATTCTGTAGAAAAAGTAATGAAGTCTGAAGGCGAAGATTTTTGCGGCGGTTATACAGCTACATCTTCCTATCAGATTAATTTATTTGGTATAATTATGTGCTTTATTTGTCTTTTTATATTACTTTTTATCTATATTTCCATTATTATAAGAAAAGGAATACATAAATGAAATCAAATAATCCTGTAGTTTCGTCAATTATAAAAAATTACAATACTTCACAAAAAGCATTTTTGCCAAAAATTGTCAGTATTCCTTTAACACAGGAAAGAGATTCAAGTTATAAATGCATTGTAAAACCTGGTGATACTGTAAAAGAAGGTGATGTAATTGCTCAGACAGAAATTGAAAAGGGCTGGACAAGTTCACTTCATTCATCTGTTCCGGGAAAAGTTATTTCTACAGAGCCTTGTTTCTCACCAAATGGCAGACAGGAATTTGCTGTAAAGATTCAGTTTGGCGGTGCTTTGTCTTATCTTGGAAAAATCCATCAGGAAAAATCAACTGCAGATTATAATCAGGTTGAGATTGCAAGAACTCTTATTAAAAACGGTGTAATCAATACTTTTAAAACTGCAATTCCAGAAAACCTTGGCGTTCAGATTGAAAAGATAAATGAGGGTAGTGAAACCAGAAATCTTGTTGTAAGACTTTTTGATGAAGATCCTTACCGCATTACAGATTCACTTGTTACAAAGTTTTATTTTGATGAAATTGTAAAAGGTGCACGTATTCTTGCAAAAGCAATTAATGCAAAAGGAATTGTATTTGCAATTGATCACAAATCAGACAGTAAAGCGTGGGCTACAAATCCTGAGTACAAAGATATCTATATGCTCGAAATGAAGATTCAAAGATATCCTTGTGGAACTCCAAGAGAAATTGTTTCTGCCTTTGTAAGAGGACCTCTCAATAAGCTCTGCAATTTCACACTTACAAAACGAGATTTATTTACAGATTCTTCAACAATTTATGAAGTATATAAAGCTGCAGTTCTTTCAGTACCTTGTGTAGACAGGCTTGTTCATTTTTCCGGAAACTGTCTTAACGCATCCTGCATGCTTGATGTAAAACTTGGAACCTCACTTAGAGATATAATTCCACAGATTGGCGGTTTTGTAAAAGAGCCGGCTCATATCATCATAAACGGAATGCTCTGCGGAAACTCCGTTAAGAGCCTTGATATTCCGATTACGAAATATGTAAAGTCTGTAGAATTCCTTTCTAAAAAACGAAATACAGATGAACAGATTTACCAGTGCATAAACTGTGGAAACTGTCGTTTTGCATGTCCTGTAAAGCTTTCTCCAGATATTCTGTATAATCATACAGTTCACTTTAAACTTCTTAGAGAAAACTATGCGGCTTCATCATTTGCCTGCATAGAATGCGGTTTGTGTAATACAGTTTGTCCGGCACGTCTTCCTTTATGTCAGACCATTAAAGTGCTTAAGAATAAGCTTTCAGAGTAGTAGAGGATTTTTATGAACGAAAAATATAAAGAAAAGAAACTTAAAAATACACGAATTTCTGTAAAGCCTTTTATTTACAATATACCTTCAATTTCCTCAGTTTCTATCAGATTGTTAGTTTTACTGAGCATCCAGATTCTCATGCTCATAATTACAGGAAGTATGCACGCTTTCTTTGTAGTAATGGTTTCTTTAATCGGTTCCATTGCAGCCGCAGTAATCAATTATTATGTTAAAAAAGAACCGGTATATAATATTATGAACATTGCCATTCAGGGTATTCTGATTGGAATGCTCCTTCCGGAAAACTTTCCTTTAATTACAACCTTTGTAATTTCTTTTGCAACAATTCTCATTACAAGAAGCATTATTTTTAAGAGTGTAAACAGCTGGATAAATGCACCGGCAATTGCAGTTATTATTGCATGGTATGTAGGTAAAAAATATTTTCCACAGTTTGCAGTAAACTCAGATATTCTTCCATTGAGAAACTCTTCAGTTTATCTTATCCAGAATGGATATTTTCCAACCTATAGTTTTGATAGCCCTATAACAGCCTTCCTCAATAAGAACATTTTCAGCCTTGCAAATGTCTCAATTCCAGAAGGTTTTGTTTCTTTGCTGTGGGACAGTAATTCAGTAATTCCTGCTTTCAGATTTAATCTGATTACCATTATCTCATCAATTGTTCTCTTTTCTGATAATGCGTTTTCAATGATTATTTCTTCACTGTTCCTTTTTGTTTATGCACTGCTTGTAAGATTATTTGTTCCTTATCTTTTTGGAGGAAACTTCAATCAGGGAGATATGATTTTAGCTCTCCTTACAAGTGGAATTCTTTTTAGTTCTGTTTTCCTTATCCAGTGGTATGGAACAATTCCGGTAACTGTTTTTGGAAAAATATTACTTGGAGTAATTACAGGAATTATTGCTTTTGCAATTATTGGTTGTGGAACTTCTCCTGTTGGAATGGCTTATACAATTATCTGTTCTAATATTATTTGTATGGTTATCCGTATCTTTGAAGAAAAGAAGAATGACCTTTCTACCGGAAAAGTTATTTCAAAATATTCTGCTAAGGTTGCTGCAGAAACAGGAGCACAATAATGAAACAGCAGATTTCTTACAAAAACTTTTTTATTAATTACGCAATTTTTATTCTGATAGTTTCAATTGTTTTTGGAATTCTTATTTATGTAGTTAAAGTTTCTCAGAAATCCTGGGAAAAGAATCTTAAGGCTGCAATTGAATATACACTTGCAGAAACAGAACCTGATACCTGGGAAGTAGGAAAATCAATCAGAATCAATAATCCGCTTTCAACAGGAGCGGCTTGTTTCGACGGCCGCAATAAAAAGAGTGGTGAAAACTGTAAGTTTGTAATTATAAGAATCCAGACTTTCTATGGACCACATGCCGGAATCTACATTATTGATAATACCGGAGTTCCAGTATTCAAAGGCTATTCTTCATTACATGGAAGAGGTGCTGTACAGCTTGCCAATTCCTTTAACGGAAGACGTGTAGAGTACTGGAATAAACGAATTATGGAACTTTTGAAATAGGGGAAGGGAGATATAATTTATGAAACAGAAAAAATCATTTATGTATATTGCATCTTTCCTTATGCTCACAATTCCAGCAACCGGAAGATTCGTATGCGGTTTAACACTTGTAATAGAGCTTTTCTTTCTTGAGCTTCTGGGAATACTCATAAACTCACTTGTATCAAAACTTAAATTTAATGAAATAAGAACTTACTTTGTAATGTTCTTTATGATTGCCATTACAATTTTATACAGACAGATTCTCGTACTCACATATACAGAAATTGCCTTGACCTTAGGTTTTGTTTTGTATATTCCGCCTGTATCTGTATATCTTATACATACACTTTTTACAGACAACGAAGAACCGCTCGCTGTAAGACTTAAGGCAAATCTTTTGAGTACTGTTGTTTTCTCTCTGATTATTTTGGGATTCTTCCTTTTCCGAGATGTTGCCGGATACGGAACCTTTACATTCTTTGGAAGAAATCACAGAATCTTTGAAAAGGTATTATTCAATCCGGATAAGATTGGTATCTTTACTTTCTTTGCTTCTATTCCGGGAGCACTTATTCTTACAAGTCTTATCATTTACTTTATTATGTTCCTTCGTAACAAGGTAAGAATTCTTACAAGCAGAGGAGAGAAAAAATGATTTATCTTTATACATTCCTTTACTATTCATTATTCTCTTCTGTTGTTTTAATTTACGGAATTGGAATTAACAAGATTGCAGAAATTGGAATTGTAAAATTCAAGGAAACAATCTTTTATGTAAAGTGTTCAATTTCAATTGTTTCTTCTGCAGTGATTTCCTGGCTCATAACCTACTATCTGTTAGTGCCATTAAAAATCACCGAGTTGTATCCTCTCATCTGTTTTATCGTATTCGCAACTTTCAGCACCTTCCTTGGTGGAATTGTCCGTCTCACAACAGGCCGCAACACCGCAGAGTTCGCCGTCTCATACTTAGTAATCCTTCTTTCGATTGCAGAAAGTTCGACCTTACTTTTTACTTTGTTTATCAGTTTGAGCAGCCTGCTTTCAATGTTAATTATCATACCTTTCAGTCTCACATTCCGCAGACGTGTTTGCAGCAACGGAAGACTGCTCGATGAAAAATATTACAGCCTCTATTTCTTCTTCCTTTCAGTTTTAATTCTTTTACTTTCTGTATGGGATATCGTATGGCTTAATCCGGAGGTAATAAAGTGATTTTAAAAATCATATTATTAATCATATTTTTACTTTTACTCATTCTGCTTTCATTTTTTACACTTTATATACTCATTCCCTCAATCACAAAAGCAGATAAGACAAAAGAAGATCCGCTGGTACCACTAACTTTATCGCCGGTAATTCTTCCTGAAGAAAAGAAGTATGTTCCTTCAGATAAAAAAGCTTTTGTTTTCTGTTCATGCCATAAAGAGTGCAAGCTTGATATGACAATGTTCAACAGCCAGTATACCTGTGTAATGGCAAAAACAGTTTTCGGTTCAGCATTGGACTGCAAATATGCCTGCCTTGGACTTGGCGACTGTGTCAGAATCTGTCCTCAGGAAGCAATCAAAATTGAAAACATGACAGCCATCATTACAAGCAACTGTTGTGGCTGTGGTAAATGTGTTTCAATCTGTCCTCAGAATATTATTGATCTTATTCCTTCTGATACAAAGAAAATTGTTGTCTGCGATAACAAATCAGATGAAATGACTTCCTGTTCAAAGTATAAATCTGAAGAAAATATTATCTGGAATGACAAAAAAGACTTTAAAATATGGGAATATTGTTATAGAATGATAAGGCGTTTCAGATAGATCCTGTCTGAATTGTAATACCTTTGGGGAAGGGTATTTATTAAAAAAATTTAAGAAGGAGAGAATACTGGCTGCTTGGTGGGGTGCCGTATAAAGGATAATGGGTTCAATATACGTCAGCTTCATTGTAAAATCAGTTACTGTTTGCACAGAAAATACTGATGTTTTAGAAAAAAGCTTTCAAACAATATATAAGCCGGTTATTAAATATTTATACTCTCATCCTTCATTCCCATTATCATTTGCATTTTCCGGCGCACAAATTCAATTCTTTAAGAAACGCAAAAACGAACTCATTACAATTATCCGTGAACTCGTAGACCGCAAGCAGGTTGAAATTCTTGGTGGTGCATATAATGATCCGCTGCTTCCTCTTTTAAACTCAGTAGACCGTAACGGCCAGATAGACATTCTTACATCAGAAATCAGACAGACCTTTGGTAAACGCCCTCGCGGTATGACTCTTTTCCAGGACTGCTGGGATTCTTCACTTGTAAACAATATTCACACCTGTGGAATTGAATACGTTATCTTAAACAATTCTCTTTTACCAGATTCTAAGAGAAGCTTTCTTCCAATCTTTATGAGTGATCTTGGAAAGAATGTTGATATTTTCCCATATTACAATGAACTTCAGCCAGACTCAGAAATGCTTGCCGAAGAGTTTATTTACAATATTGAAAAAGCCGTTCTCAAAGTAGAAAAGAAAGATACTCATGTTCAGCTTGATGCAGACAGAATTATTGCCATCACACTTACACCTCAGCAGGCTGCAAAATTAAATGAGTGTAAATGGTTTGAAGCACTTGGAAAATATATTGATGAAAATAAAGAAGGCCGCGTAAAGCTTACAACTTTGAATGCCTTTAGAACCAGCGGAGTAAAAATGAAGATTTCGTCATACGTTCCGGTTGGAATTAGTGATGAAGTTTCTGCTGTAATTCAGCGTGCAAATAACGATACCCGCAATAAATTCCCTAACACAATTTATGATTATATGTTTGCCTTCCCGGCAAGCCAGAAGCTTTATAACAGAATGATGTTTACAAGCCTTATGGTAAATCAGTATAAATCAGACAAGATGAGAAAGAAAACTGCAAGAGAAAAACTCTGGCAGGCACAAAACGGAATGTCTCTTTTGAGCACTTCTTCTGAACCTCTCAGAAATTCTTTATACCGTCAGCAGGCTTATAAGTATCTTACAGAAGCAGAAAAAATGCTCCGCAGTGACGGAACTTTTAAGGAATCTGTAACTTGTTTTGATTATGATAATGATGGTATTGATGAATACGTTTGCCGAATGGAGCAGTACTTTGCATACATCTCTTTAGCAGGCGGAAGCGTTCCTGAATTAGATGTAATTAAAGACTGTTTTAATTATTCAGATAATCTTAAGCGTCATTTTGATTTTGATGGATATGAAGACAGCTATGACCGCGGATTCTTTGTTGATCATCTTTTTACAGATTCTCAGCTTGATCTTTATGTTCGCGGTGAGCCTGCAGGTGACGGAGTTTTCTCACGCATTCAGTATTCACAGCTCAAATATTCTGGACAGCATCATGAAGTACAATTATGCGCACGTGCTGTATGGAAGCCAACCGGACAGACTGTTTACCTCAGAAAAAAATATGTGATTAACTCAACCGGAATGTATGTTCAGTACATTATCAAAAACGAAAGCGATAAACCATTGAACGCAAAGTTTGCAGTTGAATCAAATATTTGTGACATCTCGTTTGTTACTACCAAGAAATCTGGTTTTAGTATTGAAACTGTTGATAATGGAGATGTTGTTTCGCTTGATACAGAAAAGTCTACTCAGGAGCTGAATAAGAAGGGTAAATTAACTAACGTTCAAATTGTACGCCTTTCAGACAAACCTAACGGAATCTCTTTTGTATTTGAACCGAACGAAAAATGCAGTTACTGCCATACACCAATCAAAGTTAATAGACCGGGCTTTAATCAGGAAAAGATTGAGCAGGTTGGTTTAACTTATTCTTCAGCGTTGTTCTGGGACATCAATATTGAACCTGGACGTGAAACTGAAAAGAGTATTAATTTTACTATAATCCCAGTTAAAAAAATAAAAGCGTAAATCTCTTTTTTTGAAATTACTCCCACGAAAATAAAAACTCGCTTCGGCGGGGAATTATGAGCCTCAGCGAGTTCTTATTTTCGTTACGTAATTTCAAAAAAAAATGTCTACAGTGTTATTTTGTTTTAGCAATATTCTTTATTAATTCAAGCAAAGAATCTAATTTCTCATGTGTGATTCTTGGATTTAAGAGTGTGAACTTAAGACATACACGACCACTGCTTACTGTCTGGCCGATAATTGTTCCGTGTTCGTGGATCAATGAACGGCGAACCTTCTTGTTGATTTCGTCGAGGGCTGCACCGTCAGCGTTTTCGTCTTTTCCTTTATATCTGAATACAACTGAGCTGATTTCCGGTTCTGTGATTACGACAAAGTCTGAGTCGTTGCGAAGAATGCTGTAAAGGTATGCGGCATTATCCATGCTGGTTGTGATGATTTTGCTCCAGCCGTCGCGGCCTCTTGTCTGGAAACTCATCCATACTTTGAGGGCATCAAAACGGCGGGTTGTCTGCATAGATTTGTCTACGAGGTTAGTGTAGCCGTCTTCTTCATCTTCTTCGCGGTTGAGGTAGTCTGCGTGAATTGTTAGGGCATCAAAGGTTGAACCGTCTTTAAGAAGAACTGCACTGCAGGAAATCGGCATCAGGAACATTTTGTGGAAGTCTACAGTGATTGAGTCGCAGAGAGAAAGGCCTGCTACACGGCTGCGGTATTTGTCGCTCATTATTACACCTGAACCGTAAGCGGCATCTGCGTGAAGCCACATGTTGTGTTCGCGGGCAAGCTGGCAGAGTTCTTCAAGCGGGTCGATACTTCCGAAATCTGTTGTTCCAACTGTTGCAACAATAAGGAATGGAATATTTCCAGCCTTAATGTCTTCTTCAATGAGTGAACGAAGAGCAGCCACATCCATTTTTTTGCGGCTGTCTACAGGAACTTTTACAACTGATTTATAACCAAGTCCCATAATATGGCAGGACTTTTCCATAGAGAAGTGTGAAATCTCGCTTGTATACATACGAAGCTTTGAACATTTTTCATCAACTCCATATTTTTTAATATCGTAATTCAGATGCTTGTTACAGTACCAGTCACGGGCAAGCAAAAGTGCTGTCTGGTTAGACTGGCTGCCACCGCTGGTAAATACACCGTCTGCTTTAGTTTCGTCGTAGCCGTACAGCTTGCAAAGATGGCAGATTGTCTCAACTTCAATTTCTGTTGCAACCGGAGACTGGTCCCAGCTGTCCATAGACTGATTAAAGGTAGAAATGATTGTTTCTGCAGCAATAGTTTCTAAGAGTGAAGGCCCATGAAGATGGGGCATATACTCAGTTGAAGGAGTACGAAGCAGGTTAGGAAGAACCTTTTCTTTAGTGAGTTCAAAAACCTTATCCCAACCAAGTCCATGCTCCGGGAGAATGCTGTCCTGGCGAACAATTGCTTTAAGCTCGTCTGGAGTAGGTCCAGAGTAGGCAGACTCATTTACAAAGGCATCAGAAATTGCTTTTGCGGTCTGCTTGAGGAGTTTGTTATAAAGTTTTTTATTTGATTTTTCACAAGTTAAGAAAAGTTCTTCCATGAATTATTCCTTTTAAAATAAAATGCCCCCGGTGGTTGAGCTTGTCGAAACTACCGGGGGTGTCACAGTCAATTATTTATACTGTTCGTTAATTTCCAAAACACACTTCTCAAAAATCTTCCAAGCCTTGTTAAGATCTTCGTCAGTAATGTTCAGCGCACAAAGGCATCTCATAACTGCACCGTTACGGCCGCCTTTTTCTACGATAAGGCCGTTCTGGAAGCAGAGCTTCTGTACAGCGCCGGCAATTTCGCCGCTGGCTGGGAGGCTTCCGATACAATCTGGACTTCCTTTCGGATCAACAAACTCGGTTCCAACCATAAGACCTTTACCACGTACATCACCGATAATGCTTACTTTCTTCTGAAGTTCACGAAGATTTGCACGCATCAAATCACCCTTGCGAACTACATCAGCAAGGAAATCTGGCTGTGAAACACGGTTCAAAACAATTGTTCCGGCCTTCATAGCAAGCTGGTTACCACGGAAGGTACCTGCGTGTGCTCCGGCTGTCCACTTGTCGAGTTCTTTGTTATAAACTACAACTGCCATTGGCTGAGAGCCGCCGATTGCCTTAGAAAGCAAAAGTACATCAGGTATAATATCAGCATATTCAAAAGCAAAAAGCTTACCGCTGCGTCCCATACCGCACTGAATTTCATCTACAATAAGAGGAATGCCGAGTTCTTTTGTTACACGACGTACAGTCTGTAAGAACTCAACAGGGGCAGGAATAACTCCGCCTTCACCCTGAATTGGTTCAAGAATTACGCAGGCTGGCTTTGTAATTCCGCTTTCAGGGTCTTTAAGAGTGCGCTCAAAGAAGTTACAGGCAGCCTTTACACCGGCATCACCGCCAAGTCCAAAAGGATCACGGTAAGCATAAGGGTAAGGGAAGCTGTGTACATCAGGCATAAGGCCATTAACTGCAGTTTTTGCATGGAGATTTCCCATGCAGGCAAGAGGGCCTTGTCCCATTCCGTGGTAACCGCCGGCAAAGGAGATTACAGATGAACGGCCGGTTGCAGTTTTACAGAGCTTAATTGCAGCATCTGTTGCATCAGTTCCTGATGGTGAGCAGAATTGAATTTTCGCATTATTTCCTAATTCAGAAGGAAGATGGCGAAGTATCGTTTCAACGAATTCATCTTTTACAGGGGTGGTTAAATCAAGGGTGTGAAGGGGAGCATCAGATGTGATGAGCTCTACCATTGCCTTGTTTACTTCGTCATCATTGTGGCCGAGTGCTAAAGTTCCCGCACCACACAAAAAATCCAGATATTTGTTTCCTTCTACGTCCTCAACCCATGAGCCTTTTGCTTTAGCAATTGCGAATGGAAATTTTCGCGGGTAGCTACGGGCATTAGATTCTGTGGAATCCTGTCTGGTAATGTAATACTGATTTGTGCCTTTTTCCGACATAAACGTTCTCCACTACGAAACAGCGAATTCGCTGTGTGATAAATATAATAAAGTAAGATAGTTTACCCTAAATATCAGGTAATAACAATAGAATTGTATGATTTTTTATTGTATAATAAACAATAATTTTATAAGAGTTTGAGGACAATGACATGTTAGAACCATTAAAAAAGAGAAACGACTTAGCTGGGCCTAAGGTTGTTGAGGCGCTTAAAAAACGCCACTTTGAGGCTTATTATATTTCTGATAGTAAGGATGTTGCAACTAAGGTTCTGGAGTTGATTCCTGCGGACCACTCTGTAAGCTGGGGTGGAACGATGACTGTTGATACACTGGGAATCAAAAAACTTCTGGCTGATAAAGGCTATAAAATCATTGACCGTGCTACTGCAAAAAGCCCTGAAGAAAGTGAAGAGCTTATGCATCAGGCTTTGAACTGCGGAACCTTTCTTATGAGCTCTAACGCCATTACAGAAAACGGAGAGCTCTTTAACATCGACGGAAAGGGTAACCGCGTGGCAGCGCTTTGCTATGGTCCTAAAAATATTCTGATTATTGCCGGAATGAATAAAATTGTAAAAGATATGGAAGCTGCTTATTCACGTGTTCGAAATTATGCGGCTCCCGTAAACAATATGCGCTTTCCAAATTCTAAGGCACCTTGTTCACTTACCGGTGAATGTGCAAACTGCCTTAGCCCGGATTCTATCTGCTGTCAGTTTGTAGAAACCCGTATGTGTAAGCCAGAAGGCCGCATTAAGGTTATTCTTGTTGGAGAGGATCTTGGTATCTAAATGAAACTTTTTGGATTGTCCCGAATTAAAAAGATCGGGCTTGCTTTTATCATCTTAAATTTTAATCTTGTTTTTTTACTTATGGGGCAATCCGCAATAAATCATCCACTGGGAGAGATTACTGACGACGGAAGTGAAACAATTTCGTATAAAGGAAGCCGTAATTATAAATTTACAGAGCGCAGCGATTTGCGTGTTTACCAAAACGGTAAGTATGTAGGGCTTCAGAGTAAAATTGTTTCTGCTTTTATTATTCCAAGCTGGACAGATAAAGGGCTTGTTTACGAAGGGGATTTTTTTGTAGATCAGGACACTAACCGAAACAAGACTCAGGTAGCGCTTGGCATTCATGATGCAATTCCGTCTTCTTTTATAATTAACGATGATGGCAATCTTACAATGCTTGTTGATAACGGGTACCCGAGTTTCAGAAGCTTTCCGGCTTATTCTTCTCATAAACTGAAAAAGGGTGATGTTTGGGAAGCAAAGGCAACGAGAGCAGTGGATCCGCTTTCAAAAGGTATTGTTACTAAAATGCCGATTTATGTTCAGTACACTTATACTGGTGATGACCTTTATAATGGAGAGCCGGTTTATCTTATTTCTGCTCAGTGGGCAACCCGCTACAATATGGGCGGAACTACAATATATGTAGACTGGGGCGGAGACAAAGAGCTTTCTTATGCTCAGGGAAGTCACAAGGCTACTATTATTGTAAGTAAAGCTACAGGCGCAGCGCTTGTAATCCGTGATAATGTTGATGAGACTTTTGCTTATGCTGATGGAAATAAATATCAGTTTAAGGGAACTATTTCACTTTTTACTGAATATCCGCCGGCTATAGACAGAAGTAAGTTGATTGCAGCGTTGAAGCGAATGGAACTGCTTGATGATGACGGGGCAGAAAAGCTTTTACAGCGACCTGTTGTAAAAGAAGTTGTTAAGTCGTCTACAATTTCAGACAAAGATGATGACTGGGAACCGGTAAACACAAGTGAATGGGTTTCTGGTGGAAATCCTGATAAAAAAGATTCAAAGACTAAAACTGAAAAACTAAAGAAACAAATTGAAGAACATCAGGCAACAGAGGCAGCTCATAAAGCTACTCCGATTTCTGTAGACAACACAGAGGCCGGAATCCGCCTTACAATACAAAACCTGCAGTTCAAAGCAGACAGCGCTGAACTTCTCCCTGGTGAAGAAAAACGCCTTGACCAGATCGCAGAGATCTTAAAGCTCGCAGACGGCGCCCAATTCCTGATTGAAGGTCACACCGCAAGCACAGGCTACGAAGCCGGAGAGCTGAAGCTTTCTAAAGAACGAGCTGATTCCATTGCGGCAGCCCTTGCTAAACGAGGAATTGGCAGCGAACGCTTTATCTGCAAGGGCAGTGGTGGTAAAAAGCCTATAGCTCCTAACGATACGGCGGAAGGAAAAGCATTAAACAGACGAGTAGAAATTACAATACTTGATTGAAACGTCATTGCGAGCACAAAGTGCGAAGCAATCCATAATGAATAGATTGCCACGTCGCTACGCTCCTCGCAATGACATCATAATAGGAGAAATAAATGGAATCAAATGCAAGACAAGAATTATACACAGAAGTAAACGAACTTCTCGACATTTACAACGAATTTTCACCATGCCAGCCGGATGGTAAAAGTAATATTGAAGCAGTAAAACCATGTATCACAGAAATGATTGACTACATCATGAAAGATGCAACTGAAGCTGCAAGCATGAAAGACTGGCTTGACCACACCGACTTTTGGACAGCACCGGCTTCTACACGTTTCCATGGAAACTTTAAGGGAGGACTTAGTCTTCACACACTCATGGTAATTAAGCAGTCTCTTGAGTTCGCTCATACTGTTCTTGAAAACTTTTACACTTCGCCAGAGGCAAGTAAGTACACAGTTCGTGCCTACGACATCTTTGTTGCCGCCCTCTGCCACGACTTCTGCAAAACCGGCTTTTATGGAGTAGAGTATCGCAACACTAAAGACATCACCGGAAACTGGATAAAACAGCCTTTCTATAAAACACTTAACGACAACCGTAATCTTGGTCATGGAAATGAATCTGTTTTAATGATGATTGAAATTCTTCCTTCCATCATTAAAAACAGAATGGTAATGGAAGCAGTAAGCCGCCACATGGGCTTTTCAGATCTGGCAGAAAGTGAAACCTATAACTATTCAAATTTTCTCCAGAACCCTCTGGTAGTCTTGCTGCAGACCGCCGACCAGACAGCTGCGCAGTGGTTTGGAATGTAGCGGTCTCGATACACCTGTTTTGCAGGCACTCGACCACCGCGGTGGTTGAGTAGGCCGAAGACCGTATCGAAATCATAATTTTTAATTATACTAAAGTTATTTAGTTATACTGTATTGCAATTAACTGAAATATTTTATATATTAGGATATAAAATGGATAAGCTAAAAAATGCTTTCGCATTTTTTTTAACGCTTTTCAATTTATCACCGGCCGCCAGCGGCCTTACTCAGGAGTACCCTACATGGCAAAAGGTAGACCTTTAATCAACGTTGAGCGTTGTAAGGGCTGTGGACTATGTATCCGCGTCTGCCCAAAAAAGATTCTTGAAATGTCAAAAGAAACAAACGGACAGGGCGTTATTTACCCTGTATGTAACGACGAGGCAAGTTGTATTGCCTGCAGTATGTGTGCAACTATGTGCCCGGACTGCGTAATTGAAATCGAGGCAGAATAATGGCAGAAAAAGTATTAATGAAAGGAAACGAAGCAATTGCTGAGGCTGCTGTTCGCGCAGGCTGTCGTTTCTATTTTGCATATCCAATCACACCTCAGAATGAAATTCCTGCATATATGGCAAAACGTCTTCCAGAAGTAGGGGGAACTTTCCTTCAGGCAGAATCAGAATTAGCCGCAATAAACATGGTAATGGGAGCAAGTGCTGCAGGTTCACGTTGTATGACTTCATCTTCTTCTCCTGGAATCTCTTTGAAACAGGAAGGAATCTCATATATTTCCGGAGCTCAGCTTCCAGCAGTTGTTGTAAACATGATGCGTGGTGGGCCAGGGCTTGGAAACATTTCCGGTGCACAGGGAGACTATTTCCAGGCAACCCGCGGTGGTGGAAACGGTGACTATCATGTTGTAGTTATCGCTCCTGGTACTGTTCAGGAAATGGCAGACTGTACACTCAAGGCTTTTGAGATTGCAGACAAGTACCGCGTTATGTGTATGATTCTTGGAGACGGATACCTTGGACAAATGTCTGAGCCTTGTGTTCTCCCAGAGTTTGTAAAAGAGTTCCCTGCAAAGCCTTGGGCTCTTACTGGTAAAACTCCAGACCGCAAGCAGAATAAGATTATGTCTTTGAAGCTTTCTGGAATTGACGGCGAGCTCAACGCACACACAAAGGCACTTTTTGAAAACTATCAGAAAATTCAGGACAACGAAACAATGTCTGAAACCTTTATGTGTGAGGATGCCGATTACATTCTTACAGGTTACGGTACTTGTGCCCGCGTTTGTAAGAAGGCTGTTAAGATGCTTCGTGAACAGGGAATCAAGGCTGGTCTTTTCCGTCCAATTACCTTGTGGCCATTCCCTGCAAAAGAGCTTGAAGCTGCATGTAAAAATGCAAAGAAGATCTTGACTGTAGAAATGTCTATGGGTCAGATGGTTCAGGACGTTAAGCTTAACTGCGGACGTAGTGTTAAGGATGTTGATTTCTATGGCGAGCCAGGTGGAATCATTCCTTCTGTTGATGCTGTTATTGAGAAGGTAAAGAGCTATGAGTAAGAAATATGAATTTCCAAAATCAATGAATGACGTTCCTACACACTACTGTGGTGGTTGTGGACATGGAATCGTACACAAGCTGATTGCACAGGTAATCGATGAAATGAATATCCAGCAGGATGTACTTCTTGTTGCTCCAGTAGGCTGTGCAGTTTACGCATACAATTATATCAACGTTGACTCTTGTGAAGCTGCTCACGGACGTGCTCCTGCAGTTGCAACAGGTATGAAGCGTGTTCATCCGGATAAGCTCGTAATCAGCTACCAGGGTGATGGTGACCTTCTTGCTATCGGTACAGGTGAAACAGTTCACGCTGCAAACCGCGGTGAGAACATCACAGTTATCTTTATCAACAATGCTATCTATGGTATGACTGGTGGTCAGATGGCTCCTACATCTCTTGTAGGTCAGGTTACAAAGACAACTCCTTTCGGACGTAATGCTGATGAAGTTGGATATCCTATCCGTGCATGCGAACTTTTGAATACTCTTGTTGAACCAAAATATATCGAGCGCTGTGCTGTTTATGATGTTCCACACATCAATAAAACAAAGGCTGCTATTAAAAAGGCTCTTACATATCAGAAGGAAGGAAAGGGCTACAGCTTTGTAGAAGTTCTTTCTATGTGTCCTACAAACTGGGGTGTTGCACCAACTGTAGCTGCTGACTGGGTAAAGGATCAGATGGAGCCTTATTATCCTCTGGGAGTTTTCCGCGACGTTCCTGGCGGAGTTACTCCGGAAGCTGCTACTCCTGTAGCCGGCGTTGTTACAAAATAAGGTAGGGGAGGATAAGATATGACAACAGAAATTATTTTTGCTGGATTTGGTGGACAGGGTGTTATCCTCGCCGGAAAAATCCTTACACTTGCCGGAATGAGCGAAGACAAATATGTTTCTCACATTCCTTCATACGGTGCTGAGATGCGCGGTGGTACTGCTAACTGTTCTGTAATCGTAAGTGATGAAGAAGTTGCTTCACCAGTTATCGAAAAGCCGGATGTTGTAGTTGCCTTGAACAAGCCTTCTATGACTAAGTTTGAAAAGTGGCTTAAGCCAGGCGGACTTTTGATTTACAATTCTTCATTGATTGATATTGAACCAAGCCGCAAGGATATCAGAACTCTTGCTTTGCCAGCTAACGAAATGGCTGCTGAGACAAACAATGCCCGTGGTGCAAACATGGTTGTACTTGGTTGTCTCGCAAAGGTTTGCCCTGGCATGATCAGCGGAGTTAAGCCATTCGAGTACGCTCTCGACGAAGCAATCTCTGCACGCAACAAGAAGTTCAATCCGATAAATATTGCTACAATCGAAGCAGCTTACAATAAGGATTATGATATAAAATAGCCGGTCATTGAGCCTGTCGAAATGACCTTACTAAAAGCTAGTGGTTTCGACAAGCTCAACCACCGTATTCAAGGAAATACTATGAGTGAAAAAAATAAAATTGGTGCAAAGGTAAAGCTGGTTCGCGAAAACCGCAAGCTCTCTATCGAAGATGTTTCAGAGCGCACAAACCTGCCTGCTGAACAGATTAAGAGCATTGAAGATGGTTCTCTTGTTCCAAACCTTACACCGCTTATTAAGATTGCACGCGTTCTTGGTGTTCGCCTGGGAACCTTTATGGACGACGATGAAAACCTCGGACCAGTTGTTACTAAGGCTCAGGACAAAAAGGAAGTAACACGCTTCAGCGACCGCGGAAATGCAGTTAATTCTGACCTCGACTTCTACACACTCGCACAGAACAAAGCGGGCCGCCACATGGATCCGTTTATCATCGACATCTTCCCAAGTTCAGAAGAAGAAATCAAACTTTCAACTCACGAAGGCGAAGAGTTCATCTATGTTCTCGAAGGCGAAGTAGAAATCATCTATGGCAAGGACAAGTACGAGCTCAAACAAGGCGATTCGATTTATTATGAGTCGATTGTTGCTCACCATGTACACAGCCACGGAAACGAGAAAGCAAAGATTCTCGCAGTGGTTTATACTCCTGCCTAAAATCGAAGAACCGTTAAAAAAAAGGCTGCGACAGCGGGCTTTTTTAGGTTCATCGAAAGAACGGCTCGGTGCGAGACTATGCGAGCACCGGCGTGATGTGGATTGCTTCGCTACGCTCGCAATGACGTGTATTTTTTGTCATTGCGAGGAGCGCAGCGACGTGGCAATCCATTCTACAAAGTTCACATGGACGACAAAGAATATTATAGCCTGATGAACCGCTCTTCCTCCTGGGCACTTCAGCAGGCTCTTAAAAAGAAAAACTCCACAAAAAAAACTCCGCCAGCGCAAAACGCCGTAGACGGAGTTAATTCATATTCTGCACTTGAGGCCCGACAGGGCCGGGCCGACGCCGAAATGCTTTTAGAAAAACAGGGCTCTTCGGATTCCTCTAATTAAAGTTTCCGTAATTTTCCACGGCCTCATCAACTGTCATTTTATTTCTTAAAACTCTATATGCTGCCATTCTGAGCTGGCTGTAAGTGTTATCAAGAATACCAAGCTCCAGCTGATACAAATGTTCTGTGTTTCCCAGCGGTGCATACACATCATCAAAAGAATAAACAGTAGAGCAGGTGATAAGACGCTTAATCATAGCAAGATTATTAAGCTCTTCTGTGCGCAGTAAAAAGCGCATGAACTCGTTTGCCATTTGGAGATTGCCGCTCTTTTTGTTTACTGAAAATTCTACCGAAGGTACTTCTACAACTGCGCCACCTTTTTCCATAACAGGCACAGAATAGAAGCTGTACTTAAAAGGATTTTTTGTAAAAGGATCGGACAGGGCTTCGCGTTTTTTTGTCCCTGAAACAACATCGGCAGAAGCCAGCATCATAGGAACATCACCTTCAAAAAAGCGCATGATTACCGCATCATAATTATCCTTAAGCTTGGCACATTCTTCCAAATCAAGAAAACCGCAACTTCTAAATTTTTCAATCCATTCAAGAGTAGACCTTGTGTATTCTCCAGCAGAATTATCAAGCTTGTTTAATTTTACTATAGCCTCAGGATTATTCATAATTTCTTTTGTGAAAAAAGGATAAATCAAAGAAGCCATTATAGAAGAATCGTATTTATCTGAAAGGATAGGGCTCTTATAGCCGGCAGCTTTTAGCTTCTGACAAACATCAACTAACTGTTCCCAATTCTGAGGAATTTCAAGACCTTCTTTTTTGAATAAATCTTCATTAACAAGCATACCGTTTGCAGCACACAAAACCGGCACCATTGGAAGAGAACCGTTATCCATATAAAACAAAAGCTTTTGATTTACTGCGGAAAGTTCAATACCGGTTGCTTTTGAATCAGCAAGATTTTCTGCATTTTCCAGCAGAGGGTCATAAGAGGTTTTATCCAGCATCCAGGGGAAGGTCATAAAAATATCCGGGGCATCGTCTCCGGCAAGGGCTGTAGCAATTGTCCCTTTATAATTATCAAGATAAGTATAAGAAAGCTCTACATTGGGATAGAACTCATTAAAGCGGTCGAACTCTGCCTCCAGAGCTTCGAAGTTTTTGTAACGGCCTACAATTTCAATCTTACATTTTTCCAGAGTATCCAGATATGGAATAAAAGCATCATCATTTAATTTTTTTTTGCAGCTGGCAAAACAGCTGATAGTAAAAACAAATAAAAGTGCAAGACTAATCTTCGTTAGTTTAATTTTCATAATCATCCCTCTTTGTAAAATCAGGCTTTGCCTGACGTATTTTTCTAAGCTCTTTTAATACATTATTTATATCAATTGGTTTTGCAATATGACCATTCATTCCAGCTTCAAGACACTCTGCTACATTTTCAGAAAAGGCATCTGCCGTCATTGCAATAATTGGTATTCCTGCTGCATAAGGATTTTCAAGTTTTCTGATTTGGCGGGTGGCTTCAAGACCATTCATTACCGGCATCTGAATATCCATAAAGACAAGATCATATTCTGCAGGCTGGATATTTCTAAGCATATCAACAGCTACCTTTCCGTTTTCAGCCCGCTTACATTTTATTCCGTACATATCCAGCAGAGTAGAAATAACCTCCCAGTTTACATCCATATCTTCTGCAACCAGCACCTTCATATCTTGTAAATCAGAATTGTTTTCTTCCTGGGAAGCAGCCTTATCTTCCAGTCCAAGAACTTCACTAATCTTCTTAAACAATGAAGAACGGAAAAGAGGTTTTGAAATAAAGCCGTCTATACCGGCATTCTTTGCATCCTCTTCAATCTGAGTCCAATCGTAAGCAGAAACCAGAAGAATAGAAATATCGTTTCCTGCAATCTCTCGAATCTTTTTTGTAAGTTCAACACCGTTGGCTCCGGGCATCTTCCAGTCCAGAATAATTACATCATAAGATTTACTGGCTTCCTTCTTTGCCAGGAGTTTTGTTAGTGCCGTCTCACCAGATTCTGCAAGGTCAGGATTTGTTCCTAGGGCTGTAAGAGTATCGCAGGCCGTTTCCAGCAGAACCTCGTCATCATCAATTACAAGTACTTCCAATGGAGGAAGTTTCTGTTCACTTTCTTCTTTAGAGGAAACCTCAATATCAAGAGTAACTGTAAAAGTGGTTCCAACTCCTTCCTGGCTTTCGCATTTAATCTGGCCGCCCATAATATCAACCATCTTTTTTGTGATGGCAAGGCCAAGACCTGTTCCCTGAATTGTATTGATGCGGCTGTCTGTCTGGCGGATAAAAGGCTGGTACATAACTTCCATAAAGTCTTGAGACATTCCTATTCCCGTATCAGAAACTTTATATTCAAGCTTGATACAGCCTTTTTTCTCGCTTGGCAATTCGCTTAAATCTACATAAACCTGCTTACCGGCCGGAGTATATTTTAAGGCATTGGAAAGTATGTTTATAAAAATCTGATTAATACGAAGCTGATCTGCATAAAGATATTCGTTTTTGATATTTTTACTTCTGAATCTGAAATCAATGTTTTTCTGACGAACCGTAGGCTGAGAAATGTTTACAAGGTTTTCAGCAGAATCAACAATGGAGAAGGTAACAGGTGAAAGACTTATATTACCACGTTCAACTTTCGAAATATCCAGAATATCATTTATAAGAGTGAGCAGGTGATTACTTGCAAGCTTAATTTTTTTGAGGTTATCAGAAACATACTGTGAATCTTTTACATTCTTTTCTGCAATGGTTGTAAGACCTATGATTGCATTCATCGGGGTTCGGATATCGTGAGACATTGTAGAAAGAAAATCTGTTTTTGCCTTATTGGCGGAATCTGCTTCTTGGGCTGCGGCCGCAAGCTTTCTGTTAAAGCGCATAATAACAAGAATATCAAAAACAAGAAGAATCAGAAGACAGAAAGAAACTACAATAACAAGAGGCCAGTCGATATTATTTTTATTAATATCAGTCATCGGGATATAGGTGAGGAGAGTCCAGTCAAAGGAAGTGTTTACCGGAACATGAACAATAATGCAGCTTTCGGCTTTTGAGTTCTGCATTGTAAACATTCCGGTTTCGTGAATCTCCGACTCAAGCTTGTCTAAATCATCTTTTCCCGTCTGATTATAGGATTTATAAAATTCAAAGAAGTTGGAATTCTTAAAAGACTTTCCCTTGATAATATAATTTCCTTCTCGGTCAATAATTGAAATCTGAGCGTCAGAATATTTTTCTGAAGGGAAAACCCATTTGCTGGCAAGTACTTCAACAGGAATAACCCGCATAAGAATTGCCCTTTCAATTTTGTCACTGCCGTCAACTCTAAGCTCAAGAAGGTCACAAAAGGCAATGGACTGAACTCCGTTAATAGGATTTGTATAAGAGCGGGTAACGCGCACCTGATCCTGCTGGCCCAGCAGTTCGTTGAGGGAAGAAAAAATATCGATCTCTTTATAGGAAACTGTATAGTCATCTGGTGCGTTTATTTTTGGTCTGTTAGAAAAACCTGTAAAGGAATCTTCCTTGATAATATGAGCAGAAATATATGGAAGGCGCTGGGCAACATTCAGGTAATCCATAGCTTCTGCCATATTCATTTTACGACTGTTGATGCATGCAGCCCAGGAATCGCAGAGGCGCTGTTCACCTTCAAGATAATTTGTAGTTACCTGTTCCATACCGATAGACATGTTCATAAAGTTTTCGGTATTGTAAGCCTGCATAAAAGCACTTTGATTTCTGACATAAAGGGACACAAAAAAAATTGTAAAAAGAACAATCAGAAAATTTGCAATGATTATAAGAGTTTTTTTCATGTTTAAGCTTTCCAAAATCTTGAACGGATAGTCATCATTTGAGAATATAGAGATGAATAGTCGGCTTGTTCGCGAGCCCGCAGTTTTTCAGTCAGCTCAGAAAGAGCGTCATATAAAGGTGTGATTGCAAGATTTCCGATTACACCTTTTAACGCATGACAAAGCTCAAAGGCCCCGGCAAGGTCGCCGGAATTCAGTGTTTTTCCCAGCTCTTCAAACTTAACATCTCCAAGCCCCATGCCGGCAAGCTTAAGATATAAATCTTCTTTTCCCAGGCAGCGGGAAAGGCCGGTCTCTACGTCGGCACCGGCACTTTTCAATTCCTCTATTGTAATCATACAAACCTCGACATTTCCTCAGGAGGAATCGGCTTTGAAAAATAATATCCCTGAATAATATCACAGCCGGCTTCTTTCAGCATTTTTAATTCCTCTTCGGTCTCAACACCTTCTGCAACAACCGGAACTTCAAGATATTTTGCTATATCAAGAACCAGCTCAACCAGATGCATGGCTTTATTGCCCGGCTGAATATTTCTGATAAAAGCCTTGTCCATTTTAATAACATCTATAGGCATGTCTGTAAGCATGTTCAAAGAAGAGTAGCCCGAGCCAAAGTCATCCATTTCAATTTTGTGTCCCAGAGCACGAAGATTTTCCACAACCTTTATAATATGTTTTGAATCAGAAGTGTAGGCAGATTCTGTAATTTCAAGATGATATTCGGAAGGTGAAAGATCGTTTTCTTTGACAATCTTAGTTATGAAGTCTGTCATATCAGGAGCAGCAATATCTACACGGGAAACATTTACAGAAACCGGAATCGTAACTCCAAGTTCTTTTTTCCATGCGGCAATCTGACGGGCAGCTTCTTCCCATACGTAACGGTCAAGTTTTGTTACAAGACCATTCTCTTCAAAAAGAGGTATGAATAAATCAGGACGAACAAAACCGAGTTCTGGATGCACCCATCGTACAAGCGCTTCTGCGCTGCAAAGTACAGCCTTGTCTCCCGTAATATTAAACTTCGGCTGGTAAACCACCTTAAACTGTTTCTGTTCAATTGCGGCTTCAAAATCCTGAAGCAGGTGAGCATCAAAGACTTCTTTTTCTGCCATCTTATCATCATAAATACAAATATCTGTGCTAGCCGTAGTTTTTATTCTAAGAGAATTACAGGCCTGAACCGCATGATCAAATCTCTGAATCATCGGGAACTTTCTTTCATTATCTGTATAAGCGCCAAGACGCAGTCTTATTTCAGAAGGCTTTAAAAGTGAAGAAAGAGTTTCTGTGATTTTATCAAGGAAGATATTGTAGTTATCTGCATGAGGAATATAAAGATAAAAACAGTCTGCTTCATTACGGCCTGCAATACCACCAGTTTTAAGAAGAGCCTTTCGAATTCCATCTGCCATTGCAGTCAAGACTGAATCCCCAAAGTTTCGTCCTTTTAGCTGATTCAAAAGATGGAAATGGGTAAAGTTTATTACAAGAGCATCCATAACAGTATTGGGGAAACGCTGATCAAACTGAGAAGCATAACCAAAGAAAAATTCCGGACTGTAGAGAAGTGTAAGCTTATCAAACTCTGTGGCATGAATAATTTTTGAATTTTCAAAAAGCTGGATTGAATGACGTACGCGGGCAAGAATTACTTCCGGCAAATCATATGGCTTAGTCAAAAAATCTGCAGCCCCAAGCTTAAGACTTTCTATTTCGCTTGATTTTTCTGAAGTCAAAACAATTACCGGAATATCTGTAATAAGTCCTTCTTCCTTCATGGCCTTGAGTACTTCATTACCATCCATGACAGGCATAAGCAAATCAAGAAGCACAAGAGAAATTGCAGAAGCTTCCGACTGTATTATTTCTAAGGCTTCTTTTCCATTTTCTGCGTATATAACTTTATATTCTGATTGAATTATATTACCAAGAATTTCGCGATTAATTGCTTCATCATCAACGATAAGAATAGTTCTCTCAAATAAATCTTCCATAAAAAATATTATATATCGATTCCAGTCAGTTTGCGATGTTTTTTTTCAAATAAAAATTTTTGTTATTTTTAACTTGTTTTTTAATGTTTTTAGATTTAAAATTAACATAATACTGCTCTATGGAAAACAATATATGAGAAACAAGAGATTTTTTCAATTTTTTCTCAGCCTTAACATCATAGCCCTTGTGCTTGTAATGTCAGACTGTTCATCAGAAGCATTAAAAAAACGTAATCCGAACAATAACCAAAACATTTCTTCTCAAAATAAAAATCAACTGCAAACAACTTCAGTTGATTCTAGGGTAATTAAAGAAAAAGTACTTGATGTCTATAAACCTCAAAAAAGAGAATACAATTTTTATTTTACCTATAAAATTGTACACGCCTGGTGGGATGCGGTAGCCCTTGGAATGGAAGATGCAGTACGTCAGTATGAAGAAAAGGGAATTCATATTACTTATGATTACCGTGCCCCAGATGCAATGTCTGCCAACGATCAGGTTCAGAGAATCAAGAAAGCAGCAGCCCTTAATGAATATGATGTAATCGGAGTTGATGTTGCAGATATTGATGTTGTAACTCCTGTTATAAATCAGATTATTGCAGAAGGACATAAAGTTATGACTTTCTCAAGCTCGGATTCGGGAAAGGAAAACGGCTGTAATCGTATTGCTTATGTAGGAAATACCCACAACTATAAAGATGGTCAGGATCTTGCTGAAGCCCTTTGCTCTTATTTGAATTACCAGGGCCAGGTTGCCATGCTGGTAGGAAACGTTGGTGCTCCATGTCATGAAGAGAGGGCAAGTGGAGCAAAAGCTGTTTTTAATAAATATGATGGAATCAATCTTATTGATGTAAAATACGACGAAGACAGCGACATAAATGCTTATAATTTTACAAAGGAATTTCTTGAAAAGTATCCTGAACTGGATGGAATTATCTGCTGTAATATGAGTAATCCGGTTGGTGCAGGCCGTGCGGTTGAAGAAGCAGAAAAAGCCGGTAAGGTAATTATCGTTGGAATGGATCATGATGAGAGGGCTATTAAATACCTTCGTGACGGAATTATTTATGCCCTTGCCATTCAGGACTGCTATTCAATTGGTTTTGATACAATTACAACTTCAGTAAAAATTGCAGATGGTGTAAGCCCCGGATCTTTATATCCTGAAAAAACAGAAGAAAACACAACTGTCTTTTATCAAAAGGATGCAGCTCTTCTTCTTCACTCACTTTATGGTGTAATGGAATAGGGGGCTCTTATGAAAAAACTTACAAAACGTATCATTCATACAATTACAGCCTTATCTATGGTTCTTATGCTTATTCTTTCCCTGATTATGTCATTAAGAACTGCAGACACTACACAGGAAGTTACGGATAAAGCTATTGATAGAATCAGTCATTTCTATATAGAGGAAATTGCAAAAAGCCGAAGTTCCCTCATTTCAGATGAACTTGATAAAAAATATAATTATGTAAATAATGCACTTGATGTTATTTCCCAGAAGGATCTTGAATCCACTAAAGCACTGAGAAACTATCTTGGAAAAATGCGAAAACTTTATAACATGGATACCTTTGCACTTGTTGATGAAAAGGGACTTGTTTATACTTCGCACTCTACCTGTTCAGGAAAAACCCGATACCCATTCCTTGCAAAAGCAATCACAGAGCCTATTTATTCAACTGTATTAAATTATGGTGGTGATAAACAGCTTTTTCTGGCTGTTCCTGTTTCCGGCCTTTATTTTAATAATTCCAAAATAACAGCCTGCTTTGTTGAAATTGATATTAATCAGATGATGAAGTCTATGGCCTATCGTTATGAAAATATGGAGACTTACTTTAATCTCTATTACAAAAATGGTGAAAGCCTTACAAATACAGACTTCGGAAAAATTCCGTCAGGTTTAAATCTTCTTTCAGTAATTACTGAAAGCGAAGAAGATCCTAAAAAAGTTCGAAAAGTTGTAAATGATTTTTCTTCAGGTGGCTCCGGTTTAACAGAAGTTAATTATGGTAACGAAAAAGCTCATCTCTTTTATATTCCTGTAAAAAATACAGGCTGGGTTATGACAATCCTTGTTTACGAAACTGTTATTAACGAGCAGGTAAGTACAAGTATTGCAGCCCTTATGCATCATACAAGAACTCATATATTCTTTACCTTTATTTTAATTGTATTATTCTTTGTTGGATTAATTTTAATTATCCGTAATACCACTCATTTTAAGCTTGAACAGGAAAAAATTATCAGTCAAAGAACTCAACAGGCATACGAAAAACTGAATAAAGAAACAAATGCCATGCAGATTATTCACTCAGTTCTTAATTCTGGTCCATGGAGAATTGAGTTTGATGAAAATGGTCATATTCTAAAATGTAACTGGTCTGATACATTCCGCAAACTTCTTGGCTTTAATTCAGAAAAGGAATTTCCTAATACACTGGAAGCCTGGTCTGACAGACTTCATAAGAGTGATAAGGATTATGTATTAAAAGCCTTCTGGGATACGGTAAATGATATTAGTGGTAACACTGTTTATGATGTTGAATACCGCCTCTTAACAAAGAACAACGGTTTTAAATGGTACCATGCAGCAGGAAATATTATCCGTAGTGCCGATGGTAAGCCGCAGACTTATGTTGGACTCTTTACAGATATTGATGAAAATAAAAGAAACGAAATCAATCTTATGGAACAGTTCAATATTGTAAATGCTTTGAGCCGTGACTTTGCAAATATCCTAACAATTAATCTTACATCAAGAACAGTAAAACCGATTAAACTTGGCGGTTATGTTCCAGAATCCTTTATGGAAAATTACGCTGCTGATTCTTCTTACGATACCTTCTTTACAGAATATATTGAGCATCGTGTTTATTCAGAAGACAGGGCTTTTATGAATGAAGCGATAGCACTCGATACAATAATACAAAAGCTTAATGAATCAGATGAATATTCTTCCAGCTATCGTATTGAGGAAAAAGGTGAACTTCACTTCTATGAATTTAAATATATGAAGCTGAATTCAGATACGATTATTGTTGGTATTATGAATATTGATAAAATCGTAAATGATGCAAGAGAAAAAGAAAAGCTTATTGTACTTTCTGAAACCGATCAGATGACTGGCCTTTTGAACCGTATGAGCGGAGAATTAAAGGTTGAGGATAGTCTTAAAAAAGGAAATGGCGGATTATTTGTTCTTCTTGATATTGACCATTTTAAGAGCTTTAACGATACCTATGGCCATAACGTTGGAGACAAGGTTATTATAAATGTAGCAAACTGTCTAAAATCTGCCTTCCGTGAAAACGATATTGTTTTCCGTTTAGGTGGAGATGAGTTTTCTGCCTATGCAGCCGAGGTTCATGACAAGAAGGTTGCAAAGTCAATTATCAACCGCTTTATAGAAAATCTTAAGACCATTGAAATTCCAGAGCTGGGAGACAGATCGGTAACTGCAAGTATTGGTGCAACAATGATTGAACCAGGTAAACCTGCAGATTTTGGAGATAACTATAAACTTGTTGATAAGGGTGTTTACGAAAGTAAAAAGATTGCCGGCTCTTATGTTACCTTTTTATGAAAATAAAAGACATTGCCGTCTGAACACTTTTCAAGGCCTTTAGGAATTATTGTAGAATCAATTGTCGCTATCTCATTCATTGAAAGGAAAATGTATCCGTCTGGAGCAAGTGAGTCATCAACAATTTTCTGTAGAATTGCTTTTCTCATTTCAACAGTAAAATAAACAAATACATTTCTAATGAATACAAGATTTACATTTTTGGGAAAGATGGATTCTGGTTTAGAAAGGTTGATTTTATTTCTTTCTATTTTTGCACAGATTTCCTTTGGAATCTGAACGGCTTTGTTTTGAGTAAAATATGGAGAAAGAAGATAATTAAATTTTGCCCCGTCTACAGCCTTTACTGAGTTTGCTTTATATGTTCCAGATTCACATTTTTCAAGAACGCTGGTATTGATATCTGTTGCAATACATTCAGTTTTAATTCCAAGGGAAGAGGCAAGAAGATAAAGCGAATAAATTTCTTCTCCGCTTGAAGCTGCAGCACTCCAGATTTTTACAGGAGAAGTTCCAAGCTTAGACTGAAGTTCAGGCAGCAGCTTAGTTTTTAAAAGAGAAAACTGTGCTTCTTCGCGGAAAAAATAAGTTTCGTTTACAGTAGCATTATTTAAAAGAATATCGAGTTCGCTCTTGTTCAGAATTATGTAGTTATAATAATCCAGTCCACCAAGATCAATTTCTTTTTTGCGTTTTTCAATAAAGTTTAAGATACCGCTTTTATGACTTTCACGAGGTATAATTCCCGTCTGCCTGGAAATAAGCGCTATAATATCTGAAAACTCTTTATCTTCCATACAAATCTTTCCTCAAGAACTCTTATTTGAGCATCTGTAAAACAGCCCGCCCAATATTACCGCGGGGAAGTACTCTTGAAGCGGCTCCTAATTCAATTGCAGCGGCTGGCATTCCAAACACTGTACAGGTAGACTCTGCTTCACAAATTGTATAGCCGCCGGCATTTATGATTTCTTTACAGCCTTCCGCTCCATCCTGGCCCATACCTGTAAGAAGAAGGGCAAGACAGGCCTTTTTATAATGCTTTGCGGCTGAACGGAAAAGTTTGTTTACAGCAGGGCGCAAAAAACGCTCTGGCGGTTCATCAGAAAGTTTTAGAACCGGTAAGTCATTTTTTATATAGTCTATTATCAAATGCTTTTCTGCAGGAGCCATATAAGCGTGGCCCGGCTGAGCAATTTCTCCATCCTTAGGAATGGACATTGGAATGTTAGGACAAACCTGATTAAACCATCTTACCATTTTTGCATCAGCGCCAACGTCTATATGCTGAGTATATAAAACTGGAAGAGGGAAGTTTTCGCCAAGATCATTCAAAACTTCCTGAACCGCAGTTGGACCTCCGGTAGAAGCTCCGATACAGAGCACCTTAAAATCTTCTCCAGGGAGAATAATATCATCCAGAGCATCTGAATCAGAATCTTTATGATGGGCAGCAAAGCCACCTTTTTGCATAGATTTTTCTACAATTGTGCGGATTTTATTTGTAAAAAACTTAATTGAAGTTTCATCAAAGCTCTGAAGGGAAGGCTTTTTTTCAAAAGAAGCACCGGCAGCCAGAACATCAGATTTGATTTTCGCATCATCAGAATAAATAACAACGGGAATTCCCATTTCATGTATGAGAATATTTGCGGCTTCAACGCCATTCATTTCTGGCATATCGTAATCACTTATTACAGCATCAACTTTTACCTCACGGCAAAAATCAACAGCTTTTCTTCCGTTAGAAACCATTCCTGCAATTTCAAAATTATTTTTAACAAAAGCTTTTTCAAAAAGGCCGCGGGTAATGGCGGAATCATCTGCAATAAGTATACGTATCTGCTTGCTCATAACAATTTATTATCTCACGTATTTACTAAAACGCAAGGGCTAAGGAAAAGAATTTTCCTAAACAAAACACAACTTTAATAATACTAAACATATTTAATATTTTTTAATTTTTCTATTGAATTTTTTATATTTATTACTTATTATGTGATTTATGATTGAATTAACTTTATCACAGCTTTTGAGACAGAAAACTCAGGAAAATCCAAGCCACGAGTTCATGGTATATGCAGACCGTGATCTTCGTTTTACTTATGCGCAGTTTGATAAGCGCGTTGATGATCTGGCTTGCGGTCTATATGCAATTGGTGTACGAAAGGGCGATAATGTTGGTATCTGGGCAACTAACGTTCCAGACTGGCTCACATATATGTTTGCCTGCGCCCGTCTTGGTGCAGTTGGTGTTACAGTAAATACTTCTTATAAACTCCACGAGCTTGAATATCTTGTAAAACAGTCTGACCTTACAACTCTTTGTCTTACAGACGGTGTAAAGGATTCAAATTATGTAAGCATGATTAAAGAGCTTGTTCCGGAACTCGACCAGTATGAAAGAGGCTGCTTAAAATCAGCCAGATTCCCATGCCTCAAAAATGTAGTTTTCATGGGACCAGAAAAATTCCGCGGACTTTATTCAACACCAGAGCTTTTGCTTCTTGGTCAGCATGTTGATATCGAAATCATTCATAAAATTGAAGCTGAAGTTACTCCAGAAGATGTTGTAAACATGCAGTACACTTCGGGAACTACAGGTTTCCCTAAGGGTGTTATGCTTACAAGCCGCAATATCATCAATGATGGTTTTATTATTGGTGAACGCATGCGCTATACTTCTAATGAACGTCTTTGTCTTGTTGTTCCGCTTTTTCATTGTTTTGGAATTGTACTTGGAGTTATGGCTTGTTTGACTCACGGTGGAACTCATGTTCTGCTTGAAAGCTTTGATCCACTTGTTGCCCTTGCTTCAATTCAGAAAGAGAAGTGTACTTCGCTTTACGGCGTTCCAACAATGTTTATTGCAGAGTTGAATCACCCTATGTTCAGCATGTTTGATTTGTCTTCTTTGCGTACAGGTATTATGGCAGGGTCTGGAGTTCCTGTAGAGCTGATGAAGCGCGTAAATGATGAAATGCATATGCCGGAAATTACTTCGGTTTACGGTCTTACAGAGACAAGCCCTGGAATGACACAGAGCCACTGGGACGACAGCCTTGAAGTTCGTGCAACAACTGTTGGTGATGCTTTTGAAGGAATCGACGTAAAGGTACTTGATCCTGAAACTGGAAAAGAATGTCCGGTTGGAGTGCAGGGTGAAATGTGCTGTAAGGGCTGGAATGTAATGAAAGGTTATTACAAAATGCCGGAAGCTACAGCAGAAACCATTGATAAAAACGGGTACCTGCATTCTGGAGACCTCGGGGTAAAAGATGAAAACGGTAACTTTAAAATTACCGGACGTATTAAAGATATGATTATCCGCGGTGGTGAAAATATTTATCCTCGCGAAATTGAAGAGTTCCTTATTCAGATGCCTGAAATTAAAGACATTCAGGTAGCTGCAGTTAAGAGTGAACGCTATGGTGAAATCACCGGAGCCTTCATCATCCTCCATGAAGGAAAAACTCTTACTGAACAGGATGTTATTGAGTTCTGCCGCGACAAGCTTTCAAAGTTCAAGTGGCCGCAGCTGGTTATGTTCATGGACGAGTTCCCAATGACTGGTTCAGGAAAAATCCAGAAATTCAAGCTCACAGAGATCGGAACTAAGTACCGAAGGGAAGTTTTAAAGGTAGAAGACTAGAGAAGTTCCCTTATTTACAAAAAAATTTAGTTTTTTTTATCCCAAATACTTTTATTTTTTTGATAATAGTTGTACTATCACTGGAATGCTCAAAATATAATAGGATAAAAGTATGTGGAAATATGTTCTTAAAAGAATTTTCCTTGCTTTATTTACCGTTCTCTTTATCTGCGTAATTACTTTTGCACTGATGAATGCTATTCCAGGTGGTCCTTTCAACAAAGAGAAGGCATTAAGCGAGGCTACAATTGCATCTTTGAATGCACGCTATAATCTGGACAAGCCTTTATATGTTCAGTTTATAATGTACATGAAGAATCTTCTTCATGGCGATTTCGGAGTTAGTCTTAAAAACGGAAGGGAAATTAAAGAAATCATTCATGAATCCTTTCCTGTATCATGCAGACTTGGTCTTTCTGCAGTAATAGTTGCCCTCATTCTTGGTACTGTTTTTGGAAGTTTTGCAGCTCTTATGCGCAATAAATGGCCAGACCGTCTCATCATCTTTTTCTCAACTCTGTTTACTGCCGTTCCAAGCTTTGTACTTGCAACCTTACTCTTGTTGATTTTTAGTATTAAACTCGGCTGGATTCCTGTATGGTCTGCAGATAATACAAACTATCTGCTTCCTGTAATTGCTCTTGCCGCATATCCGATGGCCTACACAACACGTCTTGCAAAAACAAGTATGCTCGACGCACTTAGCCAGGATTATATTCGTACTGCAAAAGCAAAGGGTGTTTCTAAGTACAAGGTAATTTTCAAACATGCACTCAGAAACTCTCTGCTTCCAATCATCACTTATGCCGGTCCTGAAATTGCTTATATCATTACTGGATCTATGGTTGTTGAAACTGTATTTACAGTTGGCGGAATTGGTTCAAAGTTTGTAAGTGCAATTACAAACCGCGACTACACAATGATTATGGCCACAACAATCTTCCTCGCAACTCTTATGGTTGTTGCAAATGTAATTTGTGACTTGCTGTACAAAGTTGTAGACCCAAGAATTAAATACGAATAAGACAGGTAGATAATATGACTACATTTGATGTAAATAAAACACCTAAGAAAATGGCAATGAGCCTTCAGCTTGATTTGAAGAAATTTGAGAAGGCTACTGATGAAGAAAAAAAGCAGCAGGACGTAATGAGCGAAAGTACTACCTTTTTTAAGGATGGTATGAGAAAGCTCTTTAAGAATCCGCTTGCTGTGGCAAGTATCATTATTCTTGCTTTTATTATTGTAACAATTACAGTTGCACCTCATATTGTTCCTTACAGCTACGAAGAAATTCTTTCTGTAGAAGGAAGCGCGATAAGGGTGCTAAGAACCTTAAACCATTTGAGTACAGTAAAGCAGAACAGGCTTATATTGAACAGGGCAACTTCCGCTTTCCACATATTTTCGGAACAGACGAGCAGTGCCGCGACTACTTTATCCGTGTAATTTACGGAACAAGAGTTTCTCTTGTAGTAGGATTCTTCGCAAGCCTTATCGTTCTTGTAATAGGAATCATCTACGGAAGTATTTCCGGTTATGCAGGAGGGAAGGTCGATCTGATAATGATGCGAATAGTCGACATAATCTATTCGCTGCCAGATATGCTGGTAATCATTCTTCTTTCGGTTGTTCTTTCTAACGTTCTTCAGTTCAAGCCGGATTCATTCCTTGCCGGAATGGGTTCTAACATGGTTTCACTTTTCATCGTATTCGGACTTCTTTACTGGGTAGGTATGGCTCGTCTTATCCGCGCTCAGATTCTTTCAATCAAGGAAAATGAATATATTCTGGCTGCACGTTCTATCGGTGCAAAGCCTGGTCATATCATCAGAAAGCACATTATTCCAAACTGTCTTTCTGTAATCATTATTTCTACAGCACTTCAGATTCCTTCTGCAATCTTTACAGAAAGTTATCTTAGTTTCGTAGGTCTTGGAGTTCAGGCTCCAATGCCTTCTCTTGGTTCGCTTGCAAACTCTGCCCGTGGTGGTCTTCAGAGTTATCCTTACAAGCTTGTTTTCCCAGCACTTATGATTTGTCTTATTGTATTGAGCTTGAACCTTCTTGGTGACGGCTTGCGTGATGCATTTGACCCTAAGTTGAAGAAGTAGGCGGTATTGTATGAGCGAAGTTTTATTAAGAGTAGATGATTTGCACACAGCTTTTACAACCGATAACGGTGAAGTTCAGGCTGTAAACGGAATTTCTTTTGATTTGAACGAAGGCGAGATCCTTGGAATTGTAGGTGAGTCTGGTTCAGGAAAGAGTGTTACAGCTTATTCTATTATGCAGATTCTTGCAGGAAACGGTTACGTAAAGAGCGGTAACATTTTTTACAAGGGAAAGGATATCTTACAGTATTCATCTGATGAAATGAAACACTTCAGAGGTAAATGCTGTTCTATTATTTTCCAGGATCCTATGACAAGCTTGAACCCGGTTTTCACAATCGGTAATCAGCTTAAAGAAGCAATTAAGCTTCATACAGACAAGCGTGGTGCGGAGCTTAAGAGCCGTGCCATTGAGATGCTCGAACTTGTTGGAATTAACGAACCTGAGCGCCGTCTTAAGCAGTATCCTTTTGAGCTTTCGGGCGGTATGAGACAGCGTGTTATGATTGCTATGGCATTAGCTTGTGAGCCGGATATTCTTATTGCCGATGAGCCTACAACAGCCCTCGACGTAACAATTCAGGCACAGATTCTTGAAGAGATTCAGAAGCTTCAGAAGAAGATGGGAATGGCTGTAATTCTTGTAACCCACGACCTTGGTGTTATTGCAAATCTTTGTGATGATATTATCGTAATGTACGGTGGAAAGGTTTGTGAACGCGGAACTGCCGATGAAATCTTCTACAATTCAAAGCACGAATATACAAAAGGTCTTTTAAAATCAATCCCTAATACAACAAACATGAATCAAAAACTGGAGCCTATTGCAGGTACTCCAATCAATCTTTTGAATCTTCCTAAAGGCTGTTCTTTCTGTACACGCTGTAAGAATGCAATGAAGATTTGTCTTGAAGAGCCTCCTGAGGAAGTCTTTATCAATGATAATCATATTGCTTCATGCTGGATGAATATTAAAGAAGCCGCAGAAGAATTAGCAAAAAATAAGGAGGTTCAATAATGAGCGCAGATATTATCACACCAAATAATACACCGATTCTTGAAGTACAGAACCTCAAAAAATATTTCCCGGTACGTTCTGGTTTTAAAAAGCTTACACTTAAAGCCGTAGACGGAGTTTCTTTCACAATCAATCGTGGTGAAACTCTTGGTCTTGTAGGTGAGTCTGGATGTGGAAAGACTACAGTAGGACGAACCCTTCTTCAGCTTTATAAACCAACTGACGGAAAAGTTATTTTTGATGGTCAGGAAGTTACAACTAAAAATATAAATGATATCCGTAAGAAAATGCAAATGGTTTTCCAGGATCCATATTCTTCATTGAATCCTCGCATGACTGTAGAAGATATCATTGGTGAACCTCTTGATGTTCATCACCTTTATTCAACAAAGGCTGAGCGCCGCGAAAAGATTCTTCATCTTATGGAACTCGTAGGATTGAACTCTGAGCATGCGACACGTTATGCACATGAGTTCTCTGGTGGTCAGAGACAGCGTATTGGTATTGCCCGCGCACTTTCTGTAAAGCCAGACTTCATTGTCTGCGACGAACCTGTTTCTGCACTGGACGTTTCTATCCAGGCACAGATCATAAACATGTTTGAAGAACTTCAGGAAAAGCTTGGTCTTTCTTATCTTTTTATTGCACATGATCTTCTTGTAGTTCAGCATATTTCTAAACGCATTGCAGTTATGTATCTTGGAAAGCTTGTTGAAATTGGAGATGCTGATGAGGTTTGCAATAGTCCTATTCATCCTTATTCAATCAGCCTTCTTTCTGCAGTTCCTATTCCAGATCCAAAACTGGAAAGAAACAGACAGCGTATTGTTCTTGAAGGAGACGTACCAAGTCCTCTGGCTATGCCGGAAGGATGTCCATTCAGAACAAGATGTAAGTATGCAACAGAGAAGTGTAAGACAGAAATGCCACCGCTTATAGACAGAGGTAACGGTCACTTTGCTGCCTGCCACAACAAATAGTACACAAGTTTGCGTTGCGAACTTTATATATTTAAAATTCATGTATGTTTGTTAGGAGAACATTTATGAAAAAAACATCAATCGTGCTTACGGCTGCACTTTTGTGTATTTCCCTGATTGGATGTGCAAAAAAAGAAGCTAAGAGTTCTAACGGTGCCGCTGCTGCTGTTACAAAGGTAGCAGATGCATCAACTCTCGTAAGCAAATCATTCATTGATCCTGTAAAGGACTGGTCAAAGTATGATAACCTTATTAAGGAAATCAAGGCTGAGACAAACTACGCTGAACGTACAAAGAAAATGCACGAAGCAGAAGACATCCTTATGTCTAACTACTGTGTAATTCCATTGTACTACTACAACGACGTTTACATGCAGAAAGCTTATGTAAGCGGAATCTATGCAAACGCATTTGCTACAAAATTCTTTATGTATTCAAAGATGAGCAATGGTGCTAAAACTCTTCGCATCAACCTTGCTTCTGAACCAGACTACCTTGACCCAGCTTTGAACTCATCTGTAGACGGTGCTTGTCTTGCAGCTAACTCATTCTCAGGTCTTTATACATATAACGACAAGGGACAGACAGTTCCAGCTTGTGCAGAAAGCTACAAAGTTTCTTCTGACGGTTTGACATACACAGTAACACTTAAGAAAAACCTTAAGTGGTCTGACGGTTCTGCTCTTACTGCAGCAGATTTCGAATACTCTTGGAAGCGTGCAGTATCTCCAGATACAGCTGCTGACTATGAATATATGTTCTCTGGTTTCGACGGATATGAAAGTGGTGCTTTGAACGTTAAGGCTCTTAACGATACAACTCTTGAATTCAAACTCATCGCTCCATGTGCTTACATCGAAGACCTTATGGCATTCCCAACATTCTACCCAGTTTGCAAGAAATATGTTGAAGCTCACTCTACAAAAGATGCTCCTGGAGCATGGTGTACAGAAGCTGGCTTCGTAAGCAACGGTCCATTCGTATGTTCAGAATGGAAGCACGATGTTTCTATGACATATACAAAGAACCCATACTGGTTCGATGCTGACAAAGTTTCTGTAGAAAAGCTTGAGTTCATGCTTTCTGCTGATGATACAGCAATCTTTGCTGCTTACAATGCTGGAAACCTTGACTTTGCTGATACAGTTCCAACAGATGAAATTGAAAAGCTTCTTGAAACAAAGAACTCTGAATTCTACATCGTTGACGAACTTGGTACATACTATGTTGCATTCAACGCAAAGAGCAAGCTCTTTGACGGAAAAACACCTGAGCAGGCTGCTTGTATGAGACAGGCATTCTCTCTCCTTATCGACCGTGATTACATCTGTGAAAACATTGGTCAGACAGGACAGGTTGCTGCTAACGCATTCATTCCACTCGGAATGGCTGATGGTAACGGTGGTACATTCAAGTCTGATGCTGTAAAGCAGGGATACTATGATCCATCTGCTATCAACACAAATCAGGCTGCAACTGTAGCTAAGGCTAAAGAACTTCTTATGGCTGCCGGCTACAAGTTCGATGCAGAAGGAAAACTTTCTTCTGAAACTCCAATTACTATTGAATACCTCACAAACCAGAGCACAGGTCATATTGCTGTTGCTGAATCTATGCAGCAGGACTTCTCTGCAGTTGGTATTAAGATGACAATTCAGGTTCAGGACTGGAACGTATTCCTTGAAGAACGCAAGAGCGGTAACTTCGACATTGCACGTGAAGGTTGGATTGCAGACTTCAACGACCCAATCAACATGCTTGAAATGTGGATTACAAACTCTGGAAACAACGACTGCCAGTTCGGTCGCTAATACTACCTGTTGAACTTAACAATGGTTTCGATACGATGCTTCGCATCACTCAACCATCGGTGGTTGAGTAGGCCGCAGGCCGTATCGAAACCATACTTTTTTAACACTCTTTAATTATACTAAATTTCTTTACTATATTTTAATTTTTCTATTGAATTTTTCCCCCGAATCTTGTAATATTCAAAATATGAATGAGGCATAAGAGCCTCGAGGAGTAATTATGAATGAGGAGATAAAGGCTGTAGCAGACCGTTTGATCGGTCTGCGTGAAATTATGGATGTATCTGTTGAAGAAGCTGCGGGTGTATGCGGCATTTCAATTGACCAGTACAAGAAATATGAAACTGGTACTGTTGATATTCCAGTTGGTATTCTTCAGTCTATGTCTAAGAAGTATGGTATTGACCTTGGCACTCTTATCTCCGGCAAGGAACCTCATATGCACTCCTACTGCCTGACAAAGAAAGACAAGGGGCTCTCTGTGGATCGCCGCAGTGACTATAAATACCAGGCACTTGCTGCAGGCTTCCAGAACAGAAAGGCTGATCCGTTTATCGTAACAATTACACCCGAAGAAACTCGTGAGATTCATTTCAATTCTCACCCAGGACACGAGTTTGAATATATGATCGAAGGTTCGATGAAGCTTGTGGTGGACGGAAAAGAAATGACACTCGAAGAAGGTGACAGTGTATACTTCGATGCAACAAAGCAGCATGGTATGCAGGCATTAAATGATAAAAAGGCTAAATTTTTAGCAATAATTATATAGGATTTTTATATGTTAGAAGATTTTCTAGAACGAACAGAGTTTACAGATTACAACGACTTTTTTAAGAACTACAAAATAAAAGTGCCGGAAAACTTCAACTTCGGATATGACGTAGTTGATGTACTTGCACAGCGCACCCCAGATGCAACAGCATTTATCTGGTGCAACGACAATGATGAAGAAGTTCGCATGACATTCGGCGAACTCAAGGAACGTACAGACAAGGCAGCAGCTTATTTCCGCAGCATTGGAATTAAGCGCGGTGACTTTGTTATGCTGATTCTTCAGCGCCGTTACGAGTTCTGGATTTCTATTGTTGCACTTCATAAAATTGGAGCAGCTGTAATTCCTGCAACTCACATGCTTACAAAAGAAGACATTGTTTTCCGCTGTAATGCAGCTTTTATTAAAGCAGTTGTAGCTGTTGACCACAGAGATCTTTTCACATATATCGAAGATGCTCAGAAAGAATGTCCATCTCTCAAAACTCTTGTTGCAGTTCCTCCTTTTGGAATTGATAAGGGAATGAGTGCAGAGTTCAAGGCAAAACATCCAACCTGGCTAGACTTTACAGAAGGCTATATGAACGTAAGTGATGCTGCCTTGTCTGATTTCCACGCTCTTAAACGCGAAGATATCAGCAAGAACAATGACATCCTTCTTGCATACTTTACATCTGGAACTACAAGTCATCCAAAACTTGTTTCTCATAACTTCCTTTATCCGCTCGGACATATCGTTACTGCAAGTTACTGGCAGCAGGTACAGAAGGGCGGACTCCACCTTACAGTTGCTGATACGGGCTGGGGTAAGGCAGTTTGGGGAAAACTTTATGGTCAGTGGATTGCAGAATGTTCTGTATTCATCTATGACTATCACGACAAGTTTAAGCCAATCGATCTTATCAAACAGATTGAAAAGCATCACATAACTTCTTTCTGTGCGCCTCCAACAATCTACCGCTTCCTTATTCAGGAAGATTTAACTCAGTATGATTTCTCAAGCTGTCTGCATTGGTCTACAGCCGGTGAACCACTTTCAGAAGAAGTTTTCAACAAGTGGAAGGAAATCACTGGAAAAGAAATCCGTGAAGGATTTGGTCAGACTGAAACTACCTTGTCGCTTTTTAATTATGGCAACGAGCGTATTAAGCCTGGCAGCCTTGGTAAGCCTGCACCGTACTACAACGTAACACTTATCGATGAAGAGGGAAATGAAGTAGAGGACGGTGAAGTTGGAGAAATCGTAGTAGATATGTCTAACGGAAATTTCCCTGGCTTGTTCATGGAATACTTTGGTGATGAAGCAAAGACTAAGTCTGTAATGCACGACGGCTACTATCACACTTCTGATAACGCATGGCGTGACGAAGACGGATACTTCTGGTTCACAGGCCGTAACGACGACGTTATCAAATGTTCTGGTTATCGCATTGGTACTTTCGAAGTTGAGTCTGTTCTTATGCAGCATCCTGCTGTTGTTGAATGTGCAGTTACTGCAGCTCCTGATCCTGTTCGCGGTCAGGTTGTTAAAGCAACAATCATTCTTGCAAAGGGCTATGAAGGTTCTCCAGAACTTGTAAAAGATATTCAGAACTTTGTTAAGAAAACAACAGCTCCATACAAATATCCACGTATCGTAGACTTTGTAACAGAGCTGCCAAAGACAATTTCTGGTAAGATTAAACGAAAGGATATTAAGTAGGCAACAATCGAAGAGCCGTTAAAAACTGGGCTGCGACAGCAGGCCAGTTTAGGCTCATCGAAAGAATGCCTCAGAGGCAAGCTATGCTTGCCGACCATTTCTGTTATTCCACTAAATATTCATAAATATACCCAAACGGATCTTCTACCATTCCGCAGGTATCACCAAATTCCATCAATAGTCCATTACTTTCTGCTGATGTTTTCCACTCAGGTAAATCATTTCCCTTTGTATCCTTTCCATTAGGATTTCCATACTTCACAAAATTCAGCCAGTAAGAACTCATGATTTCTTCAAGCTCATAGTCCCGCGCTGTATAGTTCTTAGTTCTCGGAACATTTCTGTATGCATAAATCAGCTCACCAGAATGGTTTGTTCCAATTTCACCATTTTCACGGGAGAAGTAATATTCATAAACAGGGCGTCCCTGAGCAACAACAGTTTTAGTCCAATCGTCATGAGGATATGTAAAGCAAACTACAGAGAAAACATCATTATACAATTCCTTAAGCTGCTTATTATTGTTTGTTCCGAATTTTTCAAGGAAGGCAGAAGTATTGTCCTTCATGCTTGGCTTAAGAAGGGCAGCGATATTCTTTTTATTTACTTTTGTAAAGAAAGCAAAGCCAAAGCCTTCACGCTTATTAAATCCGTTCAAAAGGGCTTCTTCATGATTCAAGCCTTTCTGATAAATCTCGTAAGGAGTTTCCGGCAAAGCATATCCATCAACAGTCATCGAATTATTTGCGTACTTTGTTTTGATAAGCTTTGATGCTGGAATAGCTCTCAGTTCTTCAATAGAGTTGCACTTAAATTCCTTTTTAATATCATCACCCATTTTGAGGGCTGCATCGATTGTGCGGAAAGTATGAGGCGGAGTCTTTTGAACTACAGAAGAGCTTTCACCAATTGCACGGCGGAAAAATCCTTTTGTAAGCGGGGTAGCGCACAAAGCATTAACAGAAGAAGAACCTGCAGATTCTCCGGCAATTGTAACATTACCTGCATCTCCTTCAAAGGCTGTAATATTATTATGAACCCATTCAAGAGCTTTTATCTGATCAAGTAAACCATAGTTTCCGGTTGTTCCATGTTCAGACTCGGCAGCAAGTTCACGGTCTGCAAAGTAGCCGAACACGCCTGTGCGGTATGCAATATTTACTACAATAATTCCATTGCGTGCCAGATTCTCTCCATCATATTTTGAATACCAGCTTGAACCGGTCATAAGAGAACCACCGTGTACATAAACCAGAACAGGCCATCCGCCTTCAGGTGCTTTTCCAGAAGGCTTCCACACATTCAGATAAAGACAGTCTTCACTTACTGGAGCTCCGTAAGTTCGGTCATTCTTAGCATGGGTATAAAGATTCATAAGAGAATTGTAGAGCCAGCCGCTTTGATTCTGCATTGCCATTGGAGCAAAGTGGTCTGCTTCAAGAACTCCGTTCCATGGAATTACATCCTGTGGTTCTTTCCAGCGAAGTTCTCCAACAGGAGGAGCGGCAAAAGGAATACCGGCATATATTTCTACAGTTCCATCTTTATTAAAGATTCCACGAACATCGCCGCCAGTAACAGCTACAACGTCTGTACGCATCTGAACTTTAAGCCCTGTAGGACTTGTTTTTTGTGCATTAGAAGCACAGCCTGTAATTGAAAGAAAAATTAAAAACAGCGCAGAAAGAGCGCCAATATGTTTAATAGTATTGATTTTCATATCTATAATATATTGAAAACTCTTATGAAATTACAAATAAATTTCTGTTTTAATTTTATATAAAACTTTTTTTGTTATATTTATCGTTGTATATAGCAAAAGATCTAAAAAAATGATATTATCCTAAAAAAATACAACCCGCAGTGATGAACTCCACATCACTTTCCTTGCCTCACGACGGCAACGCGATAAAACAATCACCGCTAACTGGCGGACTCAGGAGTATCTCATGAAAAAAATCACAACAATCTTAGTTTCAATGGTAATGGTTACCGGACTTGTTTTTGGTGCAGGTAAAAAGGCTAAAGACAAAAAAGTAACTGTTGAAATTTGGCACACTTACAATGGTAAACAAGCAGCTGCCCTCAACGATGCAGCAGATCGTTTCAACGCTTCACAGACAAAATATGTTGTAGAAGTAAAGAACCAGGATTATGCAGGCTTTACAGATACTGTTTACAATGCAGTAGCAAACGGAATTGGTCCTAGCATCATCTTCAACTATGGTACAACAGCTGTAGACTATGCTAACGAAGGTCTTGCAATTGATATCCGCAAATATATTAAGAAAGACAACAAGAAGGGCGACAAGACAATGCAGAACATCATTGACTCACTTCCAGAGGCAATGAAGACTGACGTACTTGGCTTTGAAGATGGTGGAATTTACTATCTTCCTGGTTGTACAACAGGTCCTGTTCTTTTCTATAACAAGACAATCTTCGAAGAGCTTGGCTTGAATCCTCCTACAAACTGGGATGAACTTGTTGCAGTTTCTAAGACAATCAAAGAAAAGAAAGGAATCCCTGGCTTCCACTCAGATGGTCTTGTAGACAATATTCAGGAACTTATTATGCACAACGGTCTCGGTTACATTGACGTTGCTAACAAGCGCGTAACTTTCTGTGGTCCAAAGCTTGAAGAAATCTATCAGTGGTATGCAGACAACTGTAAGAAAGGTTACTTCTCATTCAACACAATCGGACGCTATTCTTCAGAAGACCTCGCTAACGGAGATATCGCTTCATTCTCTGGTTCTTGTGTAAATGATCAGTACATTCAGATGGTAGAAGGAAAGGGTGAGCTTGGAATGGCTAAGTGGATTGCAGGTGATTTCTATACAGCATGGAACCGTGGACCAATCTTCCTTCACAGAAATGACGCAGTTGATGAAGGTGCTTACGAATTCGTTAAGTTCTTCTTGAACCGTGAAAACGCTGCTAAGTGGGCAATTGCAAACTCTGCACTTTGTCCTTACGGAACTTCAGCTGATGTTCCAGAATATGTAAATTATCTTAAGAATCTTCCTGCATCTTCAGCTCTTCCTTACGTTCAGGCTAACATGGCTGTATCTGGATCATTCCCTAACGTAACAGGTTCTGCTGCTGTTCGTAAGATTCTTGAAGAGTACCTCAACTATGTAGTTGATGGAAAGATGACTGCAAAAGAAGCCGTAGCTGCAATCGAAAAGCAGTGTAACGACGCTCTTAACGGTAGATAATACGTTAGAAAAATACGGTATAAAATAATGAAAGTTCGTCTTGAAAACGTAACAAAAAAATACGGCACAACACTCGCTGTTAAAGATTTTTCCGCAGAACTTGAAGACGGCCATCTGATTTGTCTTCTTGGTCCTTCGGGCTGCGGTAAATCAACTCTGCTTAATATGCTCTGCGGAATTGTTCCTGTAACTGAAGGTAAAATCTTTTTTGATGATAAGGATGTTACAGCTCTTCCGCCAGACCAGCGAAACATCGGCATGGTTTTCCAGAACTATGCGCTTTATCCTCATATGACAGTAAGCGAAAACATTTCGTTCCCGCTTGAAGTCTTGAAGGTAAACAAAGAAGAGCGAAAGGCTAGAGTAGACGCAATTGCAAAACTTGTTCATGTTGATACTCTTTTGCGCCGTTACCCATCAGAGCTCAGTGGCGGTCAGCAGCAGAGAGTTGCGATTGCCCGTGCCATGGTAAAAAATCCAAAGTTACTTTTGATGGACGAACCACTTTCAAATCTTGACGCAAGACTCCGCCTTGAAATGCGCGAAGAAATCCGCCGCATCCAGAAGGAAACCGGAGTTACTACAATCTTTGTAACTCACGATCAGGAAGAAGCAATGTCAATTTCAGATAGCATTCTTTTGATGAAGGACGGCCTTTTAATTCAAAGCGGTTTGTGTCAGGAATTATACAGAAATCCAAACAGTTTATTTGTTGCAGAGTTCTTAGGTAACCCTCCGGCAAATAAACTTGTACAGGATCAGAAAATTACAGCAATCCGTCCGGAAAGCTTCTACCTTGATGACAATGGTACAGAAGCAGAAATCCTTTCAATCAGTGAAATGGGAAAAGATCAGATTGTAACTCTTTCATACCTTGGAAATACAGTTCGCGCTGTTTTGAATCTTGAAGATGAAAGCCTTACAACCGGTTCAAAAATAAAAGTAAGCCTTAAACAAAAAGGTGTCTTTTATTTTGATTATCAGGGAAGGAGACTTTAGTGAAGTATTCACCTGAACGCCATAACCGTTTTAATAAAATTGAGCCATGGCTCTATCTTGCTCCGTTCCTGATTTTCATAATCATCTTTACTCTTTATCCTGTAATCAATGTATTTACAATTTCCTTTAAGGAAAATTACAGCTATCTGCGAGGAACTTTTAAAGCCTTAAATTTTGAAAATTATAAATATGTTTTAACTGATGACAAATTTATTTCAGGCTTAAAGAACACAGCGCTCTATGTTTTGTTTGTTGTTCCAATTAGTACAGCAATATCACTTTTCTTTGCAAATCTCTTAAATAAAAAAGTGCGGGGAAGTGCAGTTTTCCAGACAGCCTTCTTCCTTCCAATGGTAACTTCTGTAACTGCCGTGGGCCTTATCTGGCGTCTTATGTATAACCAGCAGTACGGAATTATTAACTGGGTACTTTCAAAATTCGGAATCGAAAAAATCGGGTGGGTGACTGAATCAAAGTGGTCGCTGCTTGCCCTTATCATATTTGGAATCTGGAATATTCTTCCATTTACAATTATCATTCTGCTTTCTGGTATGCAGAACATCAACGAAATGTATTATACAGTTGCGCGCGTAGACGGAGCAAAGCCAATGAGGATTTTCTTTAAGATTACGGTTCCTCTTTTGTCTCCGACAATCTTCCTTGTGTGCATTGTAAATACTATCAGCTGCTTTAAGGTTTTCAGTGAGCTTTATCCATTGTTCTATGGAAAACCGGGACCTTATTACAATCTGTATACCGTGGTTTATTACATCAGATATGCGATGATGGAAAAGAGAAAGTATGGTTATGCAGCTGCTGCAGCCGTTATTCTTTTCCTCTGTATTTTTGTAGTAACATTGCTTGAGCTCCATCTCAAAAAAAGAATGGGAAGGAAGGGCTTGAAATGAAAATTGCATTGAAGAAAATCCCCGTTTACTTTTTCTTAATCCTCGGCTCACTTATAATGTTATTCCCATTCATCTGGATGATTCTCACATCATTTAAAACTCACGCCGAAGCAATTATGTTCCCGCCAAAATTCTTTCCGGCAAGTTTTTCTTTTGTAAATTACCGCGAAGCTTTTTCAATGGCTCCGTTTGGTAAATATTTTGTAAACTCAGTAATTGTAATGGTGCTTTCTGTTCTTACAACAACCACCACAACAATTCTTGCAGCCTTCGCATTTTCAAAACTCAAGTTCCCGGGCCGCAGCCTTATCTTTTCAATTCTGCTCAGCCTTATGATGATTCCTTTTGAAATGCTGATTATCACAAACTATACAACCATTGTAAAAATCAAATTGTATAATACAATACCGGCCCTCGTAATGCCGTTTATCGCAAGCATCTTTTATACATACATTCTCAAAAACTTTTTTGACACAATTTCAGACAGTCTTTATTATTCAGCAAGAATAGACGGTGCTTCAAACTGGATGTATCTCTGGCGCATTATGGTTCCGATTGCAAAGCCATCACTTTTTACAATTATATTGCTTAACGCTTTGTCTTCTTGGAATAGCTTTATGTGGCCCCTCTACGTTACATCTGATGCAAAGTCGCGCACTCTGCCTTATGGACTCCAGGTTTTCACCACAGAAGCCGCAAGCTATTCAGAATATCTTATGGCCGCTTCAACAGTAGTTGTTCTTCCAATGATTATTCTTTTTATCATCACAAGAAAATATATTGTCAGCGGAGTTTCTACCGGCGGTATTAAAGCCTGAACTGTTCACAACAGATAGCTTGCAAACTCTTTATTTTCTCTTGCAAATTTTTCGGCATCCTTTTTAAAATCAAGCCAGTTACCGGAAAACAAAAGTTTCATTCCGGGCAGCATTGAAAGCTCGCTTGGTGTGATGTAATCATAATTAAGATTTCTCTCACAAAAATAAAGAGCAATACGCGGTACACTTGAAATCAAAATATAGCAGCAGAAGGTAGAGCATACAAAACGATCTTTTTCTTTCTGCTGTTTTACTGCACGTAAAGTCTTTTTCAGATTTGTATAGAATTCGCGGTAAGCAGCAGGCAAGGGGAGTTTTGGTAATTCAGGCAGATTGATTTTTTTGCGGATACAATAAAGAGCAACCGGAAAGTTATGGAACACAGCATACTTTACTTCTCTTGAATCGTAATATCGTTGAACAAGTTGTTTTGCCGCTTCATACTCATTTTCATTTACTTTAATTGCATAGGTATAGTGATAAGATTTTTCAGCATCGCAGGTGGACATGTAAGGACAGTTTTCAGGTGTGCTGCACTGTTCAATTTTAAAATCATAGTCACCGCCAATTGTGAGACCGTAAAAATTGTCGGTTAGGTCAAAACCGATTGCCGCATGAGCAGCGGGAATCTGAGTTAAATTGGTAATGTATTGGCCTTTTTTCAAAAGCTCAGCGGGAAGATTTGATTTATAGACAGGATCGTAAAGTCTGATAAAAATATATTTGCTTTTAGATTCATCAAGAGTTAACAGTTTTTTTACATCGACATTGCCGTATTTTTCACCTTCAGACTGAAAGTATTCGTAAATCTGCTTAAAATGGATATAACTTTTTTCAAGTGATGAAAGTTCTTTTGATAATTCTTTTTTTAGAAACTCAATTGCAAGCTCACTTCTTTTTTTCATACGTAGCAAACCTTCCTCGCAATGACTTATTTCAATTTACTGAAGTTTTTCTTTAAGCTTTTTGATTTTGCTTAAACTCTTTATAAACACATAAGTATAAAGAACGAACATTAATCCAAAGAAAACTGTAAATATATTATCAAAGATGGATGAACCAAAATCACCATTAATGCCTTTTATAAAGTTTGGAACAACAGCACACAAGAAAATTGTAACAAGAGGCAGAAGTCTGCGCTGCTGAATTTTCTGAAGCATCTGAAGCCTTGAAGAATTATCTGAAAAAATCTCGTTGCTGTTATCGTTAGTATTTGCAGCAAGCGGCTTTCTGAAAATTGAAAAGCCGTTTACTGACCAGAGGAAGTCCCAGCCATTGTCTGCAAACATCTGCTGATATTCTGTATTCTTTGAACCGTTTTCATTTGTAAAATCAATTCTATAAACCATATCTTCCGGTTCACATTTTTCAAACTTGTATAAACCAGGTAGCTTAAAGCTTACAACCTTCCAGCCTTCCTTGTGCTGTTTTTCAAGAAAAGCTTCTTCCTCTTCATATTCAAAAAGTGTATAAAATCTAAAAAGTGTTTTTGTGTTTTTCATGATTAACATCCTCCAATATTTCTATAAAGTCTTTTGATACGCTCAATTTCGAGCTGCAATATTTCTTTTCCAACTGGTGTGATTTTGTAAAGCTTGCGTTTTTCTTCTTCGCGAACAAACTCAATCAAACCATCCTTTTCCATTTTTCCCAAAGTTCCATACATTGTGCCTGGTCCAATTTCTACCTGGCCTTCGGTCATCTGTTTTACCTTTTGAGTTATATTGTATCCATGCATTTCTTCCTGAAGGCAAAACAAAATGTAAAAGCCGGTTTCTGTCATTGGAACATAAACACGTTTTATTTTTGCATCCATCTCAACTCCTGCATATTGTATCTCGATATATCGTACTTCGCTATAACGAAGCTAGATACAATATATCGCAGTGTGATATATATGTCAAGTTTTTTATGAATATTTTTTTTGATACATTATTGTGTTATAATATAAAAATGAAAAATGTTTTTTTGCTGCTCTTGAACAGAGTCTTTTCCAACAATCCCGTCATATGGATTTTTTCAATTTTTCTGATTTGTTTTGCGGTTTTCCTGCGTAAGTTTTATAAAAAGCTTCTTCGAGCTGGTAAGAGCCTCAAACTCTGGCGGCTTCTTTGCTTTATCCCCCTTGCTCTTGCGCTTTTTCATTTTGCCTTTTTCAGAATTAAGGGAAATTTCTGGAGTACCAGATATTATTATTTATGGCTTTATATAGCTTCTCTAGTGCTTGCATTGCCGGCATTAACTTCACTCTGGCCACGCATTAATAAAATCCTGCATCCTCTTATAATGACCTTCTGTATTCTTTGTGGACTTTACACTATCTACAAGCCTCTGGTCTGGGATTCTGCAATGAGAAATCATACAAGACAGAACTATGTTAAATCATTTATTTCAACAACTAAAGATATGGAAAAATATTATTCTCTTAAAGACTGGAAAAAAATTGATATTCCGGCTCTGAGGGAAAAGTTTCTGCCTGTAATTCAAAAGGCCCAGGATACAAAAAATCCAAAGCTTTTGGCAGCTGCTATCCAGGCCTATGCTTATTATTTTTATGACGGTCATGTCTCTCCCTATGTTTCTCAATGGGATGTCTGGGAGCCTTCAGTTTGTATGCTTGGCGGACATGATTATGGTATGAGCATGATTCGTCTTTCTGATAGAAGTGTCGTTGCAGTCTTTGTAGATGAAGAAGGCTCGGCTTATCAGAAGGGAATTCGTGAGTGGACAGTAATGACCAGCTGGAATGGAGTTGAAATAAATAAAGCAATTGATTCTGTAGAGTTTATTTATGGCAGGGAAAATTTTCCGGTAAAAGCTTCAGAAGAAATTTATAAGCCTGTCATGCTTGCTACCAAAGGCCAGCGGTCAGACGGAAAGCCCGGCCAATACGGAATTGTAGAAGAGCTTATGCAAATTGCAGATATTACAGAAGATTCCCAGAGGCCGGCAGCTCTTGCAGGCTTTATTGATGAAAATGGAAAAGAGGTTGTGGTTGAACTGACTGCAAAAGGGACCGGTGCTTACAGAATGGAAAAGGCCTTTGTTCCTATAACCTGGCACAGCTATAAAAAATTCCCGGATTTGAAAAATCTTCATACAGTTATGATTAATGAGGATACTGCCTACATGGTTCGTTATAACGAACAGTTTGGTGAGTTTTTTGATGTGCTTTCGTATTTTACAAATCATAATCCACAAGTCCGCCGCCATCTTATAAAGGAACTTGATGCGCGTAAAGCAGAAGGTATGAAAAAGCTGATTATAGATGCCAGAAGTAATCAGGGAGGCTACTGGGCAGAAGGAGTTGAAACCGCCAGTCTTTTTACAAAGGAGCCTTTTGAAATGGCAAGGCGAGGCACCGAACTTTTTGGAAAGCCCCAGATGATTCACACAGTGTTAGTTGAGGCTGACGGCCGCTTCAGCGATATTGAAGTTATTCTTCTTGTTGATATGTATTGCATGAGTGCAGGGGATTCACTTGTAAAAGTTTTATCTCAGTGCCCGAATGTAACAGTTATGGGACTTATGCCGAGTAACTGTTCCTGCCAGGAAACGGGTGGAATCTCTTTTCTTTCAGATGGAATCTGCTGGATTAATTATCCGGTAAACTGGCTTTACGAGCTGGACGGCCGCCGCTACATAGACACAGATGATAGCCGAGAATGTACACTGCCGCTGGATGTTCAAATTCCATTAACAAAAGAGCTTGTGCATTCGCTTTACACAGAATACGAAACCCGGGATGTTATTCTGGATTATGTAATTGATTATTTGAAAAAGGAATAATGCAGAATATAAGCGGCATATTTTATTCCGTGTTAATCGGACTTGCAGAATCTGCGGCTTTATTTGCTTTTGTTCAATATGATGCGCTGTGAGCAAACTATCTGGGGGCGTTACGGGGGTGTCCCCCGTTAGAAGGGGTAGCGAGCAACGAAGTGCGAGCGAGGGGGAGACTTCCCCCTCATCCTCTTAAATATAACCTCATCAGCAAACCCCAGATATATCATTGATGATTTTTTATATTTAATACAGTATAATTACATAGATGGCTGAGAAGAATCCATATGAATTAGATTTTGAAAAATATATTCGCAATACAGAACCTGCTAAGAAAGATAAAACCTATGCATGGACAACGGCTATAGGTTTACAGCAGGTGGATGGGCTTACTCCATCAAAATATCTTTTTGATACTGCAAAACGAAATATTGAAGGTGAAATCACCTTTGATGAAGCAAAATCGCTTATAGATACTTATTATGAATCTAAAACAGAACGACTCGATACTTCCGAAGAACGGACGGAAGAGGCTGATAAAGTTGCTTCCCGAATTGCACAAATAATAAGTGAAAAATCATTCAATTTTTCTCCTTCTCATTTAATTGCAATACATGGAAGATTGTTTGAAGGAATCTTTAAGTTTGCAGGAAAGCTCAGAGATTACGATATTTCAAAGCGTGAATGGGTTTTAGATGGCGATACTGTTATGTATGGTGCAGCATTTGAATTAAAGATGGCACTGGATTATGACTTTGAGCAGGAAAGAAACTTTAATTACAAGAATTTGAGTATAGAAGAAATTGTAAAACATATTACCTTCTTTGTTTCTCGTCTCTGGCAGATTCACGCTTTTGGAGAAGGAAACACAAGAACAACGGCTGTATTTACAATCAAATATCTTCGCTCGCTTGGATTTAATGTAAATAATGATATCTTTGCTGAAAATTCCTGGTATTTTAGAAATGCTTTGGTACGTGCAAATTACAACAATCTGCAGAAGGGAATACAGGAAAATCCAGAGTTTCTTGAACGATTCTTCCGAAATCTGTTGATGGGAGAGCATAATGAGCTTAAGAACAGATACTGTCATATCAGATACAATGAAAAAGTAGCGATAAATTCACAAAAAAGTAGCGATAAAGTAGCGATAAAGCAAAAAAGTAGCGATATAATTCTAAATTATCTTAAAGATAATGAATCTATCAACAATCTAAAAGCTCGAGAAATTACAGGTCTTTCATCTGCTGGCGTTCGAAAGATTTTCACTAAACTTGAAACAGAAGGTCTTATTGTTGGTTTCGGTGAGAATAAGGGTAGATTATATAAACTAAAATAATAAGTCGGATAATTTACCGGGGGTTTTAGGGGGCGGAGCCCCCTAGGAGAAGGGGTAGCAAGCAACGAAGTGCGAGCGAGGGGAAGGCTTTCCCCTTATAATTGAATTTTACTTCTTTATTCTATATAATGTTTTAATCAATTTTCAAATTAAACAAGTGGTTTCGTGCTTCGACTTCGCTCAGCAACCGAGGATTTTGAGGGCACTCAACCACCGGTGAATTCAGGAAGTAAAATGAACAGACGACTTATCACAGCAGCTTTACCATACGTAAATAATATTCCACATCTGGGAAATATCATTCAGTCTCTTTCGGGAGATGTTTTTGCACGATTCTGCCGTAACCGCGGGTATGATACTCTTTACATTTGCGGTGTTGATGAATACGGTACTGCAACTGAAACTAAGGCGCTTGAGGAGAAGACTGAACCTCGCGCGCTGTGTGATCACTACTATGGCGAGCACACAAAAATCTATGAATGGTTCCACATCAATTTTGATAAATTCGGACGCACTTCGAACGAGCAGTGTACTGAAATTACACAGGCTCTTTTTAATGATCTGGACAAGGCCGGTCTGATTCACGAGCATGTAAACAAGCAGCTTTTCTGTCCTCACTGTAATATGTTCCTTGCTGACCGCTATGTTGACGGAACTTGTCCTAAGTGCGGTTATGAAAAGGCTCGCGGTGACCAGTGTGATAAATGTGGTTCGCTGCTTGATCCTATCGAACTTAAAGAGCCTCGCTGCCACACTTGTGGTTCAACTCCTGAGGTTCGAGAAACAAAACATCTTTACATTGACCTTCCTGCTATGAGTGACAAACTCAACGCATGGATGGATAAGGCTAGTGTAGAAGGACGCTGGTCTGACAATGCTATCAATATGACTAAGGCATGGATCCGCGACGGTCTTCAGGAACGCGCTATTACCCGCGACCTTAAGTGGGGTATTCCGGTTCCAAAAGCTGGTTATGAAAACAAGGTTTTCTACGTTTGGTTCAATGCGCCAATCGGATATCTTTCTATCACAAAGCAGCTGGCTGATGAACTTGTAAAGGCTGGTAAGCAGAGCTTTGACTGGAAGAGCTGGTGGCTGCCAAGTGAGAGCGAAGAGGCTAAGGGTAAGGAAAAGGTTGATTTGTTCCAGTTTATCGGTAAGGACAATATTCCTTTCCACACTGTTGTATTCCCTTGTACAATGCTCGGATCTCCTCACGACTGGACTAAGCTTCACCACATGTCTTCTACAGAGTTCCTTAATTATGAGGATGGTAAGTTCTCTAAGAGTCTTGGAATTGGTGTATTTGGAAGCGACGCTATTGAGAGCGGAATCCCTGCTGATGCATGGCGTTTCTACATTTTCTATAACCGCCCTGAAAAGCAGGACTACCAGTTTACCTGGAAAGACTTTATGGAAAAACTCAACGGCGAGTTGATTGGTAACCTTGGTAACCTTGTAAACCGCACTCTGCTGTTTGTTACTAAATATTATGATGGAAAGATTCCAGACGCTCCTGTAGATGAAGAGCTCTGGAAGCAGGTTCGCGAGCTTGAGGCTAAGGCTACTGAAAGTCTTGAGTGGGCTGATTTGAAAGACGCTTTCCACACTATGTTTGAGATTTCTGATATCTGTAATAAGAAGTTCCAGGCAACTGAGCCTTGGAAGGCTCGTACAGAAAACCCTGCTGTGGCTGAAAGCCTTATCCACAACCTCTGTTATGTAATTAAGGATTTGATGATTATGATGAATCCTTATATGCCTCAGTATACTCAGAAGATTATGAGCTACTTCGGTAAGTCTATTCAGGAAAGCAAGGTTGGAATGGAAACAAAGCCTGGTTATACATGGGCTGATTTGGGAGTGACTGAAGGTTTGAGCACCGTTGGTCCAACTGAAGTTTACTTTAAGCCAATGGATCAGAAGACTATGCTTGCCTTCCGCGAGAAGTTCGGCGGTAAGCAGAATAAGGATGCCGCAAAGGGCGAGGGCAAAAAAGAAAAGAAAGCTGATAAGAAGAAGATGGAACCTCTTGTACTTCCATTAGACCAGCAGGCTGATTTCTTCAACAAAAATATCGAATTGACTGTTGCAAAGATTGTTGATGTAAAGCCTAATCCTGAAGGAGAAAAACTTTATATTGAAACTCTTGATGATGGAAGCGGAACTCCTCGTACTATTCAGTCGGGCCTTCGCATGTACCTCAAAGAGAGCGACCTTCTTGGTAAGCATGTAATTATCGCCGCAAACCTTGCTCCTCGTACAATGCGTGGTGTTGAAAGCCGCGGTATGCTTTTGGCTGGTGATTACAAAGATGCTGATGGCAAGGACTGCGTAGAAGTTCTTGATGCCAGCTGGGCAGCTCCTGGAACTAAGGTTGTTCTTGAGGGCGCTGATGTAAATGCTGCAAAGAAAGAGCAGATTACAGGCGATGAGTTCTTTGCAGTTCAGATTGCAGCAAAAGATGGCGTAGTTCAGATTGCCGGAAAGAAACTGCTTGCTGATGGAAAAGAAATTAAAACAGTAAACGCTGTAAACAGTGAAATCGGCTAATTAAATATATGTCATTGCCTGACTTGATCAGGCAATCTGCAAAACACAGTGTTGTACAGATGCCCGGGTCAAGCCCGAACATGACAATAATGTTCAAGGAAGGAAATCATGAGTTTAAAAGATGAAGCAATAGAATGGGTCCGCAACTATTTTGAAAAAAACGGCAACCCACAGACAAAAGCAGTAATCGGTATTTCAGGCGGTAAGGATTCTTCTACTGTTTCCGCCCTCTGTTGTGCCGCTCTTGGTAAAGACCGTGTTATTGGTGTTATGATGCCAAACGGTGTTCAGTCTGATATTGAAGATTCTAAAAAACTCTGTGCTTTCCTCGGAATTAAAAACTACACTGTAAACATTGCTGATGCATATAACGGACTTACACGCTCAATCAAAGATTCTCTTGGAGCAGATGAAGTACCGGCTCAGTATAGAACAAACACACCGGCACGCCTCCGCATGGCAACTCTTTACGGAATTGCCGCAATGGAAGGAAATGCCCGTGTTTCAAATAACGGTAACTTAAGCGAACGCCTTGCAGGGTATTTCACTTTGTGGGGTGATGGGGCTGGAGACTTTGCGGCTCTTGCAAATCTTTATGTTGATGAAGTAGTGGAGCTCGGACTTTCTCTCGGGCTTCCTGAAGAACTCTGCCACAAGGCTCCTTCAGACGGAATGTCTGGAAAAACTGATGAAGACAACCTCGGCTTTACTTATGCTGATTTGCGTGCAGTAGCTGAAGGCAAAACTTCAGGCATGGATGAAGCAAAAGTTGCCGTAATCAAAAAACGAATTGAAACAATGGATTTTAAGAAGCAGTTATTGAATATCCCATGCTTCGTTCCATCGATTAGGAAATAGAATGTTCGACATTACAATAAAACCAATCGAAAGTTCCGCCCACGAAAACGACGGAACTTTTTTACAAACTCCTTTCTGGTGCAACTTCAAGGCAAGACACGGCTGGACCTACAGACGGTTTAAAGTTGAATATACACTGCCGCCCTTGAATGCAGAAGAAAATACGGTGGTTGAGTGTTCGCGAAGCGAACGTATCGAAACTACCGGCATAGTAAAAACCGAACTCGCCGTCCTCAACCGCAGCTTCGCGAAAGGCGCCTTCTCAATTGCTTATATTCCGCTTTTTCCAAAACTGCCTTATGAATGTACACCGGAAGAGGTGATTAATAAGGCGTTTGAATCTGATGAAAATGTGGTTTCGATACGTCCTTCGGACTACTCAACCACCGGAGTTATTTCTCAGGAAATCATAACTCCGGAAACTCAGACAATTGAGTTCGTTCACTTACTAAGTGAACTCGCTGCAGCCCTTAAACCGGAGCTTCCTAAGAATACAATCGCTATCCGCTTTGACCCTGATGTTATTTTCAGTACACCGGAAGACCGGGATCTTTTCAATTACGGAATGAAAACCGTAGCATATGCAGACCGCATCAAGCTCAAAAAGAACTCGGTAGACATTCAGCCTCCGGACAGCACACTTGTAGACCTCACAGGTACAGAAGAAGAAATCCTCGAAAAAATGCATTCTAAGTGGCGCTACAACATCCGCCTGAGCGAAAGAAAGGGCGTAACAATTCACCGTTACTTAGGAAATGATATTAACTTGTCTGAAAAATTAGACAAGTTTTATGAATTGACAAAGATTACAAATGCCCGTGACGGCAATGCAAGCCACGCAAAGGCTTATTATCTTGATCTGATAAAATCTTCTGCAGAAGAAATCAGCAAGGGCCGCGACGTTCCTGTAATCAGCCTCTACATCGCAGAACACGAAGGTGAGGAAATTGCTTCCATCATGACACTTTTTAGCCACGACGAAGCAATCTACCTTTACGGCGCAAGCAGCAACAGCAAACGCAACCTCATGCCAAATCATCTTTTGCAATGGACTGCCATGAAGGACGCAAAAGCCTACGGCAGCAAATACTACGACATGTACGGAATGCCGCCAGAGGGTAAAGATGAAAATCACCCGATGCACGGCCTCTACATGTTCAAAGCCAACTTCGGTGGCAAAAACATCCACCGCACAGGAAGCTGGGATGTACCACTCAAACCAGTTTACCGCTGCTACAGCGCCGCAGAAAAACTCCGCGCGTTCTGGCATAAGAAAGTTATTAAGAAATTAAAGGGCCGCTAATATGAACTTCTACGACACAACCAATATTCCATGCTTCGGTGTGGCTGGAAATTTCACAGGACACCTTGAGCAGGCCGGGGAAGCTGCTGACTTTAAAAACGTTAAGACGCTCGAGCAAAACGCTCCAAAGGCCATTTTTCCGACATTTTTGCCGTTAAAACAGCCAAATTCGAACTCAGACGCTTCAGTAATTCCGGATTTTCTTACAATCTTCCCATTTGATTCAAAACGCATTATTTTCCCAAAAGGCGAAGAAAAGCTTCAGATTGAGCCGGAATGTGCAATTATCTTTGATGCAACCTGGAAGGGCGACACTCTTACAGAACTCAAGCCAGTAAGCTTTGGTGCTTCTAACGACTGTTCGATTCGTAAACAGGGAGCAAAAAAAATCAGTGAGAAGAAAAACTGGGGAAGCTGTACAAAAGGCTTTTCAGAAAATCAGATAGCAGCTGACGGATTTGAATCAGGCTGCCTTCTCGACGCCTACAGAATCGCAAGCTTCCTCATCCGTAATGGCGTAGTTTATGACTACGGCGAAAACTCCGCAGTCCGCGACTATAGCTACATCTATAAAAAGCTCACAGCCTGGATGCTGGACAAATTCAATCATCAGCTCAACGAAGGTCCTGCAGAAGACATTCACAGCTATCTTGTAGCCGCAGGCCACCCACAGCAGATTATGGTTTCAATCGGTGCAACACGCTATACAGCCTGGGGAGAATCAAACTTCCTTCAGAACGGAGACAAGGCTGTAGTTGTTGTTTATCCTGAATCAAAATACGAACCTGAGCAAATCAAAAAAATGGCAGAAACCGGCGACTTTTCAGACCGCTCAATTTCTGCCTTAGTTCAGACTGTTGAAATGTAATTCTGCTGTCAAAGTCCCATCTGTAAATTACGGAAACACAATCAGCGGAATCAGCATTTCATCTGGTGTGAGACTTGCGTGCAGCGACACAAACTTTTGTTTGCCGCAATAAATTGAAAGATTACTTATGGCAATTGCAATATAATCTCCTAGCATTGAACTGAATAATTCGTGAGGAGTTCCTGTTCCCATAAGTTTTCTCTCAATCAATTCTTCTTTTGGCATCAAAATAAACTTGTCACCAAACAGACGTTCAAATTCTTTTTCAAAAAATTCTTTCTTTCCGTCTTTGATAAAAAGATTTAATACACGGGGCTCAAGAGAAGGCTTACGTACAAGACAATCAAATAGCTCCGGATAATCCTGAATATAAACATATTCTGTATCTATATGACCGTGATCTGCAGTTACAACAACAAGAGTATCTTCCAGTTCACTGGCCAACTTTGCAACCTGCTGTTCCAGATCTATCATACATTCATGAGCCTCGATTGAACCACAGCCATAATCATGAAGAAGTCCATCCGGCTGATTCCAGTAGGCATAAATGTATCTTGGGCTTTCTGCGCCATCTTCGTTCTTATTGCAACAGATATTTTTACTCTGTTCACAAATCTTTTCAAAACTGTTTTTCGTAGCATCAAGAAATGGAGCTACAAGATGGGCTTCTTTTCCGGCCTTTTTGATTTTATCAGTTACATTTTCATACGGAGTTAAAGTCCAGGCAACATTGTAGTCTGCAGCTGGAATCTCTGTATTCTGAATCTTATTCAGAAAAACAGTTACGTTGTCATTAATCTGAGGATAATAACAATCCCAGCCAAGCCAGGCATGCTCACACGGTTGAAGCCCGGACATAACAGAGGTAGTAGCAGCTACTGTGGTAGAACAGAAAGTTGAGCTGTAAATGCCGGCAAGATGATTTCTGAAAGGGCCATCTGCTTTTAAGTGTCTTTCAAGAATTACTTTACCCATGCCATCAAGAAGAATTACGACAATGTTTTTGTAATCCTTTTCCAGATACTTATCCAGAAGAGGCAGAGAATCTCCAACTGTAGGAACACCAAACTTTTTCAAAATAGAGTTAGGTAAATTTGCGATACAGTTTTTATAGTCCGGTAATACGATTTTATTTTTTTCCATAATCTGTCCTTTTTATTTCTCTTTCATTTTAATCAATTTACGAAGACCACTAAGTCCAGTAAACTCATTCCAGATTTTCTTTCCTTCAAAGGTGATTGCAGATGAAAGTCCCACATGCCACATCTGATGGCGGAACTGGCCAAGAATCAATTCAAGTCTTGTATACTCGCAGCCTTCCGGTCTTTGAAGAAGCTGATCGCCTGTAAGCTGGTCAAAATATTTTTCGATTTTACTTTTCACATATTCAAAATATGCAAGCAGTTTTTCACGAGAAATCACAATTGAAGTATCTTCCACATAACCTTCGCGGGCGGTAGAAATTACACTAAGATTTTCTGGAATACCAAAAAGCTTTTCTCCTTCATAAACATAAGAAACAGGATTTATAAAAAATCTGTCCATTGAATGAAGATTATGAAAAATGTATCTGGAACCATTTACTCCATCAAATACAGCCTCAAGTTCTGCAACCTCAATCTGGTCACGGATATTTATAAAATTGATTTCTGTCTGGTCTTTGATTTGTCTGATAATTTCGTCCATATTATTCTCCTACATAACATTCTGCGAATCCAACGGTGAAGGGCAGATGCTCATATTTTACAGTGCCCTTAAACTCGAATTCATTCTTAAAATACCATTCCTTACCAAACTTTTCTGCAACTGTTGAAAAGCACAGATGGATAAAATCCAGGCAGATTGGTAATTCTTTTTTTTCTATTTGTCTAATCATTTTTATCCTCGCTTTCGCAAAATCCAGATCAGATTGCTCTGATACTTCGCGGCACTCATCGGGTCATTCAAATCTTCCTTGTCACCCTTGTAGCCCCGGTAAATGTCTAGGACTTCAAAGCCGCAAAGCTCAGCAAGCAGGAAGACTTCCCAGCGGTAAGTTTGACGCATTGTAAGAGGGCGGATTCTTTCACCAATCACCTTTCCTTCATCATCATAAGTTTCGAATTTCCAGCTTCCGCTCATAATCTGTGTCCAGGGATTATAGGAAATTGAATTATAGATTTTTTCACGGTAACCTTCGCTGTTCACATATTCCAAACGGAAAGTGTAGTCATCTGCTTTTGTATTCATCTGCTGAGCCTGCACGGCCGGCCATGGGTCAAAAGTATTAAGTGTCAGAATACCGCCAGGTACCAGATGTCGCCCAAGATTTTTCAAAGCTGCAATCTGAGACTTCTGGTCTGGCAAGGGCATAAAACCGCTTCTTGCAATAATTACAAGAGAGTATTTTCTGAGTGCATCAAAATCAGTCATATTACCAGGAAAAATTCTCAAGTTCAGATTTTTTTCCGCAGCTTTTTCTGAACAGACACGACACATTTCTTCAGACAGGTCAGTGCCGTCAGCAATTACACCATGCTCAGCAAGGTAAAGCAAAACCGCGCCGGTTCCACAAGCCACATCAATCACGCCATCTTTGCCATACTTTTTTGCAAGCTCAAGATAAAAATCCTGAAAGCCTTCATGAGCATCAAAGTCCCTGTACATAACTTCAAGATATCTGTCGTAGTTCTCAGCTACGTCTTTGTAATCGTGCAAATCCATAAATCCTCCTTTTGGATTTTTGTTGCGGGCCCTGCAAACAAAAAAGGCCACTTACCCGAAGGCAAGTGGCCGATTATCCAGATTAAAAATTGTTCAATCTATCGTACTATCGCACTTTGTACCCCAGGCATACGCTAATCTTGCCATCATCATTTGTGGTGGTTGTGGTAAGAGAACGTGTATCTGGAGTCACAAAATTGAACATCATAACGTGAAAATACAAAAAAACATAAATTACGTCAAGTCTGTTTTTTTATCTATCTGATTTTTTCAATTCCACGAAGCGTAGGTTGTTTTCTGAAATCGGCTATGATATTCTCAAATCATAAAAGAAGCTCTTAGCCGGTTGGGCTTTACAAGGAGATTTGAAAATGGACAACTATGTAACAGGAGCAGTTATCAAAAAGCTCCGTGAAAACAAAAAGATGACTCAGGAAGAACTTGCCCAGAAGATTTTTGTAACCAGCAAGGCCGTGAGTAAATGGGAAACAGGGAAGGGCTTTCCGGATATCGGCTTACTGGAGGCTCTGGGAAAGGCACTGGATGTTTCTGTGATTGAACTTCTTTCGGGCGAGGATATTACAAATCTGAATAAAGCCTGCAATATGGCAAAGGGAAAGTTTTATGTCTGCCCGGTTTGCGGAAATGTGATTCAGACCACAGGAGAAGCTCTAATCTCCTGCTGTGGAATTACTCTGCCGCCACTGGAGGCAGAAGCGTTCGGTTCAGACGAGGACCATTCTCTGAAAATCGAAACAGTAGAAGATGAATATTTTGTAACTATGAATCACCCCATGACAAAGGAACATTATATTTCTTTTATAGCGGCAATTTTAGATAATGGAGTTCAGCTTGTAAAGCTTTATCCGGAAGGTAATGCTGAGGCCCGCTTCAAAATCAACCGTGTTCGTAAGCTTTATGCTTACTGCAACCGGCACGGGCTTTTTGAAGTAGACAGAAAGGCTTTGCGTTAATTTGCATTAGACTTCACTAACGGTAAAGTCTTTCTCTTCAATGATCTTTTTTGCCTGGAGAATAATTGCGTCGCCGGGAAAAAGCTCTTCGAACCTGGCGACTGCATTATGTAAAACCGATTTTTCCTCGGCAACTATTATACACTCGCAAAAGCCTTTTTCGCGTTCCTGTTTTGCGGCAAGGTCATTAGTTTGATTTAGAAGACAAACACCGGGAATCTGAAGAATTTTTTTCATCTGATTTTCAGACATCAGGGGGAGCTTCAGACTCATTACAAACTTGTTGATATCTGCGGTGATTTCGACAGGCTCAATCACCGTATTTTTTTGATCAACCACCGTATTTTTTTGATCAATCACCATATTATACATTATCTCAAAAACACTCATGCCGAGCATACACGAATAGGTATAACTCATTCCGCTGAGTCTTGGGTTAATCTCAATTATGTGCCAGTGTCCGTTATCATCTAAAATCAAATCAACCTGAGCCGCACCGCAAAGCCCAAGTCCCTCTGCCAGCTTCAACATCATTTCATACAAAGCCACAGGAAGCTCGCAAGGGCCAAGCTTTATGCTCTGTTTTGGACTTGTAATTCCATATTGATTTACGCTGAACTCAAACGGAGGGAGCACAGTATAGTTTCCAGGAGTTCCGTAAATCTCAAGACCAAACTGACGGCCCGTAATAAACTCTTCAATGAGTCTGTTAGAATTATTGCGCTTGGAATTAAGATATCCGGCAGCTTCACCGTAAGTGTGAACAACAGTCATTCCATACGAGCTCAAACCGGTTGTGTCTTTAATTATCAGAGGCAGATGAAGATTTTTGATTTGCGCAATTACGCTTTCCTTATAAACATTCCGCAAAACTTCTTTATTGCTTCCGGCGCAAAAATATAAATCGTGATCACAGAAAACTCCTGCCGGCACATTAAAGCCCAGCCGCGCCAGTTCATTATGGGTCCGCCATTTATCAAAACAGATAAGGGCTGTCTGTACGCTGTGACAGATTGTTCGCACTCCGGCCTCCCGCAGTTTTTCACCAATGATTGCATCGCTTACAGGAAGCCAGTCATAAGGCTCAATCCAGAAAGTCATTGCAATAGCAAGGTCGGGCTTATAGGAAAGAACAGTTTCTGTAAAAGTATCTGTATCAGTTTCGAGCGGAAGGTAACGGATATTTTTGAGAGCCGCGCCAGTTTCAATTTCCTGAGAACCTACAGAATCTTCAGGCAAAAACATTCCCGGCTTTTGAGTAACACAGAAGAACTCATCTTCCGGATGCGCAGCACAGAACTCCTGAAAGACCTGAGTATTCGAAGGCATCACAGTAATCTTAAAAGTCTTATCATCAAAAACATTAGAGTTCGTACTGTAAAAAACTATCCGCATATTCTTCCTCAAAACAATAACTCTATTTTACCGATTGTATGACTTCTCGACCACATTTTTTTATAATTTTTGATAATCATGCTATAATATTTCAAAACCTTATTTGGAGCAGAGTATGAAAAAACACCCGTATTTACAGTATTTATTTCTCATTGTACTTTCAACACTTTTTATAAGCTGTAAAGAAACCACGAATTATCAATATATTGTTAATCTGCCACAGCATTTTCAGGGAGCGCCGGTTGTATTTATGCTCCACGGTTATGGAAGCTCTGCAGAAAACTTTAAGGCTGACACACATTTTGAACAGGAAGCAAATGCCCGCGGCTACGCAGTAATTTACCTTACCAGTACAGATGCCGGCTGGAGCGCAGGGGCAGGAGCCGATAAAAATGATGATGTAAAGGCTATATGTGCACTCGCAAAATCAATTCAAAAAGAATTTCATTTTGATAAAAAACGAATGTATGTTGCAGGCTTCAGTAACGGCGGCTTTATGACACACAGACTTGTTGTTGAAGGAAAAGGAACTTTTGCAGGCGGTATCTGTGTAGCCGGTGATATGAGTAAAACTGTATGGAAAAGCCGTAAATCAAAAACCAAGGTAAGTTTTTTCCAGATTTCCGGTGAAAAAGACGATGCTGTTCCAAAAATCAGTAATGGCACTGCTAAATATGCCTACGACCCGGCAATTGAAGATGTAATGGAATACTATGCAACTTCTAACAGGCTAAATTTTGACGCCCCTGAAGTACAGAAAATTGGTTATGGTTCAACACTTACAAAGTACACAGGAGATAAATCAAAGAAGCAGGTATGGCATCTTCTTGTAAAAGATGGTCACCATGCATGGCCAAGTGTTACATTCAATAACATTGAAACCAATAACCTTATTCTTGATTTCCTTGATACTCAGAAATAACGCGGTTTACATTATCTATAAACTCTTTTTCTTCTTCGGATGAAAGAGTATTTTTATCGTACAGGGCCTTCTCAAAAAGAAGGCCTGCTTTATTTGCGGCAGACATTTTGAAAAGAGCAGTGTATTCTGCAGGAGCCAGTGTCTGGGTATACTTAATGCCTTGCGACTGACCGAAATCTATTAAACGCATAAAGTGTTTTGTGAGACGGTCAATTTCTTCAATCTTTTCTTTACTTCGCTTTGTCTTTTTCAAAAAATCCATCATTGTGTCGTGGAATTTCTTACTCTGAACAGTGGAATACTTATTTGATAAATCAGGGCTCTTAGCAAAGATGTATTTAAGAAAATCTATAAAATCATGCCATAATTCGCGAAGGAATTTGAAAAGACGGCCTTCGCTCCAGAATACTCTGAAATGTCTTGTAAAAAACGGTTTGATAAAAAAGTATAATGCACCACCAATCAAAGCAATAATTGCGGCGTATTTAATCAGCTCAAAAATCAAATCAATAATCCATGAAGGCTTTGATTCTTTGCCATAGAAATCATCATTTACAGGCTCAAAATCTGGAAGATTCAGATAATTCATTTCTGACATAATCTGAGGCTTTTTTTCTTTTGATTCCTTGTACTCTTCAACATATTTGATTTTGATTAGCGGAGTATCAGAAGAAATAACAGCAGCCGCGCCCCCCGAAACTGCAGCAATCAGTAAAACCGCGCCTACTAGCTTTTTGCCGTGGCTGATATAGTTTTTAAAACCAAGGAAGGCATAAAAAATATCATTCTTAAAAATACTTAGCATAAAGCAGCAGAAAAGCACGCTAATATAAAAGATGGCAACAAGCACTGTTGTAAGCGGTGTAAAATGACCTTCTGAAAGCTTTCCGAATACAAGAACAATAAACATTACCACAGACAGTGCAAACATAATTGCCTGCTGTCCTTTTATTTTTTCAGTTAAATCTATTGCTGAAAGATTGTTGTGAAAAAGATGCTGTTCAAGTTCTTTTCCTTCAAAGGTTTCACAGTCTGCGGTAAACTTGTCGTGGAAAATAAAGAGCTCATTGATTCCGGCCTGTAAAAAATACTGAATTGCTGTAAGAACAAGCAGTACATAAGGTGCATTTGTTTTGCCAGTAAAATAACAGACAACAAGCAAAATCAAAAGATAAAAAACAATGAAAACAATATGCATTGCAGGCTTGATTTTTTCGAGGGTAAAAATCTGCAGCACAATAGTAAAAATTATTCCAGAAGCGATGATAATCAGGTATGAAAACCAGTCTATGAGAACCCGGTCAACTTCGTAGTTATTGATTACTGTAGAAAATATAGAAGTTACAGTAAGCATTAATGACACTATTGTTGAGAAAACTAATATTCTTTCAAAAAGTCTGCTAAACCGATTTTCCATACTTTTTCATCATTCCTGTATTTTCTGTGTTTATATTTTCCTTATTTGCCTCAACCTTTGCAAAATAAGATTCAACTTCTCTAGGACCAATTACAAAAAGCAAAGTTCCCGCAGGCAGCTGATTTGTAAATTTCTTTACCGGGTCATATTCCAGTTTTCCGCCTTCCATCTGAATAACCGAAAGAATATCCAGAATGCAGTCTGCCTGATTCTGTCTTGGCGGCAGATATGGAAAATCTGAGCCGTAAGCTGCAAAACCACAGCGCTGACGAAGCACACGCGATTTTTCAACAATGCTTGCCGCAATCTCAATTGCTTTTTCCGAATAGTAGCGGCGGTTATGTAAATCATAATCTTCTTCTGCAAGATTTAGAAAAACAAAGAAAGGCGCATCAAAAGAATCTTCATACTGATTTGTATACAGTGAATCAAACTTAGCACTGGCACGCCAGTTTATACGCTTTTGTTCATCACCATTCTGATACTCGCGGATAGAACGGCGCATTGTAATATCTTCATAGCAGGGATTATTGATTTTTAGATGTCCCTGAGGAAAGCCCGGTATTTCATTTGTGATGAGTTTGATTCTTGCAGGTCTTACCGTAATTTCAATAGGAGAAGGAATCTCAACATTAATCAGAAAAAGCCCCAGAGGATCACTGGTTCTAATTCTTACAGGCCCGCCATGAAAAAGCCCGCGGTCCTGCGAAGAAACCGTGTAGCTTACATGCTTAAGCTCATGAGGGCGTAGTGAAGTAATTCCTTTATTGTTCTGATTGTAGATATAAAAGAAAGGGATATCATCAAAAAAATAAAGAATATGCGCCGTAAGCGGAGAATAATTTTTTAAGATAAAAGAGATATCTGATTTTTCCTTACACGCCAGTTTAATCTTATCTGTATCGCGCTCAATTTTAATTGTACGGCTCAATACCAGTGCATACAAAAATGAAATCAAAAATACAAAAAGCACTGAAAGACATACAAACTGTAAAAGCTTATACGGAGCTAAGAGGAAAAAGATTAAACTTAATGCAGAAGCAATATATACAAGAGGATTTACTTCAATCATATACTAGACATGTGCTTTGAATGCAGGAATTGGAACCTGAAGTATAATATCTCTGATGATTTTGTCTGCATCATATCCTTTAAGCAGAGAATCACTTGTAAGAATAATTCGCTTTCTGAAAACAGGAAGGGCAAGTAATTTTACGTCTTCTGGTGTAACAAAAGTACGTCCGTTTACAGCAGCATATGCCTGACAAGCCTTATACAAAGCAATTGAACCACGAGGTGAAACACCAGCGGCAATGCGCATATCTTCACGGGAAGCTTTTGCAAGCGCAATAAGATAGGCAAGAACTGCATCATCAACATGAACTTCAACAGCTTCTTCCATTGCTTCAAGAATATCTTTTTTAGAAACAACAGCTTTTACATTTTCTACAGGATGTACAAGACTTCTCTGAGCAGTAATAATCTGAGCTTCTTCAACATCACTAGGATAGCCCATAGAAAGAGTCATCATAAAACGGTCTTTCTGAGCTTCTGGCAGAGGGAAGGTACCTTCTGATTCAACAGGGTTTTCTGTAGCTAAAACAAAGAATGGTTTATCCAGAGAGTGGCGAACACCATCCACGCTTACCTGACCTTCGGCCATACATTCCAAAAGTGCGGACTGAGTTCTAGGAGTAGCACGATTTAATTCATCTACAAGAACAATGCTTGCCATAACAGGTCCGGCACGGAATTCAAAACTCTTTGAATCTGGAAGCCAAACAGAACTACCTGTTACGTCCGAAGGCATAAGATCTGGCGTACACTGAATGCGGGAAAACTCAAGGCCGGAAGCCTTAGCAACCGATTTAGCGAGAACTGTTTTACCTGTACCCGGAACATCTTCAAGAAGTACGTGACCGCCGGCAAAAAGGCAGGCAAGTACCATATCAACAACATCAGTGTTTCCCTTGAAAACCTGACATACTTCTTCTTTGATTTTATCTGAAACTTCTTTGATTTTTGACATAGATTAATTATATCATATTCATTAAAATACCCGCAATGACTAAAGATGATTTTCTTTTTCTTGTAGAAACTGAGACAATCCATGATTTCATATACAAGGGCAAAACTTATACCATTACTTACGATAAATCTCATGACGGACGTAAATGGATTATCTTTGGGGACATTGCAGATAAGCAGAAATACGACTCTGTAGGAGAGTTCCTCAACAAGGCTAAAATCGAAAATCATTTCTTTAAAGATATGCTGGATATATTCTAATGAACCGCACAAATCAAATTGATATGACAGAGGGCCCGATTTTCGGAAAGCTCCTCAAATTCTCTATTCCATTAATTGCCTCAAGCGTTTTACAGCTCTTTTTTAATGCTGCAGATGTAGTTGTAGTAGGCCGTTTTGCAGGAGACAACTCACTGGCAGCAGTAGGCTCAACAGGTTCTCTTGTAAATCTTTTGATTAATCTTTTTATGGGCCTCTCAGTAGGTACAAATGTCGTAGTTGCAAACTATTTCGGAGCAAAAAAGAAAAACGAACTTACAGACACAATTCACACCGCAATGCTTGTTTCTGTAATCAGCGGACTTATTCTTACTGTTGTTGGTGTGATTGGAGCAAAGCCAATTCTTACCTTTATGCAGTCTCCAGAAGAAGTATTGAATCTTGCAGCCATTTACCTGCGAATCTACTTTGGTGGAATTACAGCAACAATGGTCTATAACTTTGGAAGTGCGATTCTCCGCGCCAAGGGCGACACAAAACGTCCGCTTTATATTCTTTTTGGTGCCGGAATCTTAAACTTCATTTTGAACCTTGTTTTTGTTATCCCATTAAAAATGGATGTAGCTGGAGTAGGGCTTGCAACTGTAATTTCTCAGATTCTTGCAGCAATCCTTGTAATCATTCTTTTGATAAAAGAACCAGATGATTTTCATTTGAACCTGCGTAAACTCAAAATCAACCGCATGATTTTTATTCAGATTGTAAAAATCGGTCTCCCTGCAGGCTTTCAGGGAATTATGTTCAGTTTCTCAAATGTAATCATTCAGTCTTCTGTAAATACTTTTGGTGCAATCATAATTGCCGGAAACTCTGCTGCAATTAACCTTGAAGCCTTTATCTATACTGCAATGAACGGCTTTTCACAGGGCTCTTTGACCTTCTGTTCACAGAACCTTGGTGCCGGTAAAAAAGACAGAATCAGTAAGGTTGTATGGATTTCTCAGGCTTCTATTATTGTGATTGGCGGAGTCCTTGGTGCACTGTTTCTTCTCTTTGGAAGACAGCTTCTTGGAATCTTCTCTAAAAATCCTGAAGTAATTGATGCCGGCATGATCCGTCTCTGGATTATCTTTACAACATACTTCCTGTGCGGAATGATGGACGGAATGGCAAATTCCATCCGCGGAATCGGCCACTCACTTATGCCGGTAATTTCTTCGCTCCTCGGGGCCTGCATCTTCCGAATTATATGGCTGTTCACGATATTCCTTATTCCTCAGTTCCATACACCACAGACAATCTTCATTTCATATCCTATCAGCTGGATTCTTACGTTTATTGCAAATGTGATCTGGTATAATAAGTATATGAAGAAATTAAAAATATCTATTGCATAAGTAAAAAACAAAATATAGAATGCTAAGATAAAGTCTAAATCTATTTAAAAGTCTGTATTATTTAAAAGTCGCTAGTAATTTTATGATGGAGTGGCCGATGAAACATAGACCGGTGTTAGACTTTCTACGCAAAAATCAGAACCTATCTGCACTTTTTATCTGTAGCACAGCACTTTATCTTAACATCATATTATTCAAACTTGTAAACTATCTTGAACTTCCTCTTTATCTTGATACTGTTGGAACAATTATAATTGCCTCAATCGGTGGCTTTCTCCCTGGTGTAGCAGTAGGCTTTTTTACAAATATTATTAAAAGCTTTGATGATCCTGCATCACTTTATTACGGCGTATTAAATGTAATCATTGCCGTAATTGCAACCATTATAGCTAATCATAATTTTAAAAGAAAATGGCATAAAATTGTAGTTAGTATTTTATCATATTCTTTAATTGGTGGAGGGGTTGGTGCCCTTATTCCATGGTTTATGGAAGGCATAAGTTTTGACAGCGAGCAGCTTGGAACCATTCTTTATAATTCAGGTCTTAATAATCTGTTTTTTGCACATTTTTTTGCAAGCATTATTATGGACCTGCCGGATAAAATAATTACAGTTTATCTTGTTGAAACCACAATTCACTTTCTACCTGAACGTTTTTATAAATATGCAAGCTTCTGTATGTGGCTTCAAAAGCCTTTTCATAACGAAGAATTAAAGACTAAAGACCAGACAAAAGTCCGCGTTATTTCTGTGCGAATGAAAACTCTTCTTGCACTTATATTTGCCTTTTCAATTGTGGCCTTAGCGGGAACGAATATCAGTCTTTATATTTATCACAAATCCATAATGAATGACCATAAAAGGCTTGCCATGGGAACAGCTTCTCTTGCAGCAAAAATTATAGATGGTGATAAGATTGAAGAATATCTTGCAACTAACGGCACTACAGATGACTATAAGCAGACCAAGAAACTTCTAAAGGATATTCTCACAAGTTCTCCAGAAATCTCAAATCTGCACATTCATAAAGTTTTCTTTAAGGGCTTTCAGGTAGTTTTTGAGGTAGAAACTAATTTATCGGTTGCAGAAAAAATTGGCACTCTGATTCCATTTGATAAAGGCTTTGCACCGTTTATACCAAAGCTTCTTTCCGGTATGGAAATTGAACCAATCATATCAAATGATGACAGGGGAAATCTGCTTACGGCTGTTAAGCCAATTTTTAATTCAGAAGGAGAATGTGTCTGTTATGCAGTTGCAGATGTAAATATTAAAAAACTGCAGGCAGATGAACGAAGCTTCCTTGTTGAAGTTATTGCCGTATTCCTAGGCTTCTTCCTTTTAATGTGTACGTTCTCAGTATGGCTTAGTGATTATAATCTCGTTTATCCGATTAAAGCCATTACTACTCATGTTGATAATTTTGAGAATGCAAAAGGCTCGCAGACAAAGCTTGATAAGTACGTAAAAGAACTCAAAGAAGTTGATATTCATACGGGTGATGAAGTTGAGAAGCTGTTTAAATCTATCTGCCGAATGACCGAAAACCAGGTAGCACAGACACGAAGTATCAGACAGCTTTCTAATGAAACTGCTAAGATGCAGGATGGTCTGATTATGGTAATGGCAGACTTTGTTGAAAACCGTGACTCAGATACCGGTGCTCACGTTCAGAAAACTGCCGCCTATGTCAAAATCATTGTGGAAGGACTCAGGAAAAAAGGATACTACGCAGAAACAATTACTTCAAAATTCATGTCTGATGTAGTACGTTCGGCTCCTCTCCATGATGTTGGAAAAATCAAAATTCCAGACAGTGTACTCAATAAACCTGGCAAGCTTACTGATGAAGAATATGAGATTATGAAAACTCATACTACAGCCGGTAAGCAGATTATGGACAGCGTAATCAGTACTGTAGAAGGTGAGCACTATCTTAAAGAAGCACGCAACATGGCAGCCTACCATCACGAACGCTGGGACGGTAAAGGCTATCCGGAAAAACTTTCCGGCGAAGAGATTCCGCTTTCTGCACGTATTATGTCTGTTGCAGATGTTTTTGATGCGCTTTCCTCTCCACGTGTCTACAAGCCTGCTTTCTCACTTGAAAAGTCCATCGAAATTATTGAGGAAGGAAACGGCACTCAGTTTGATCCAAAGTGTGTAGAAGTCTTTGTAGCTTCCCTTGATAAGGTTAAGGCAGTATTGAAGATGTATAACCATGTAGAAGAGCAAAATTAAGGCCACCTGTTTTATTTTTCCTTATTTTCTGATATTATAGCCGCATGAACATGGAAGCTTTTATTCTGGGCTGCGGGGGAATGCAGCCTTTACCATATAGACATTTGACTTCAGTTCTTTTGAGGCGCGAAGGAAATCTTTTCCTTTTTGATGGCGGCGAAGGAACTCAGGTAAGCCTTAAGAGGCTGAATCTCAAATGGAAAAAAATCGACGCAATTTTTGTTTCTCACACACATGCTGACCATGTTACAGGCCTTCCTGGAATACTTATGCTTTCTTCTCAGGTAGACCGCACAGAACCGCTTTATATTTACGGTCCTCCAAAAATCAAAGAATATATCGAAACAAGCCGCCGGGTTCTGGATATGTATATTAACTATCCGATTGTAGTAAAGGAAATCACCGCGCCGTGCATTGTCCACTCTGGAAAAGATTTTTACATCCGCGCCTTTCCGCTTGAGCACACAAAAACCTGCGTAGGCTATACACTTGAAGAAATGGATCGCCCGGGCGAGTTCTATCCTGATAAGGCACGTGAGCTTGGCGTTCCTTGTGGACCACTTTGGTCTCAGCTTCAGCAGGGCTTTGAAGTAACAACTCCAGACGGACGTGTTGTAAAGTCTGAAGAGGTTGTTGGAAAAAAACGCAGTGGACGTAAGTTTTCTTTTGTAACCGATACGCTTTTCAAGCCTTCTATTATTGATGAGGTTCGCGGCTCAGATCTTCTTATCTGTGAAGGTATGTTTGAAAAAGAGCTCGAAGATCAGGCTAAAGAAAAAAAGCATATGACTGCAGTTCAGGCTGCAACAATTGCAAAAGAAGCAAATGTGCGCCGTATGTGTATGATTCATTACAGTCCGCGCTATACAGACAGAGAACTCCAGAAACTCCTGGAGGAAGCACAGGAAGTATGGCCACAGACAGAGCTTTCCCGCGACCGAATGCAGATTGATATTCCGTATATTGACTGAGTTCTAATATGATTGAACTGAAAGGTTTTTCAAAAAGCTATAATAAAAACAACGGTTTCGCAGTAAAAGACGTTTCCCTCACAATTAAAGACGGAGAAATCACAGGACTCTTAGGCCCAAACGGCTCAGGAAAAACCACACTTATAAAGGCTGTCTGTGGCTTTCATTTTCCAACAAAAGGAAGCATTACAATAACCGCGCCAGACAGAACCCGTTTTACAACAGATGATAATCCAGAACTCTGCATGAAATACCTTGGTTACGTTCCAGAAATTCCTCTTTTACCAAAGGATATGTATGTAAGTGATTTTCTGCGTTATGCAGCAGAAACACACGCAATTCCAAAAGATAAAATTGAAGAAGCCTGTACTCGGGTAATCAAAGAATGTAACCTCGAAAAATTTCTAAGCAAAAAGATTAGAACTCTTTCCAAAGGTCAGAAGCAGAGGGTAAGCTTTGCGCAGGCTATCATCCATAATCCGCCGAATCTTATTCTTGATGAACCTATAAGCGGTCTTGACCCTGCACAGATTATACAGATGAGAGAACTCATTCAGCGCCTTGCACAAACAAAGGCTGTTCTGATGTCTACACATATTCTGCAGGAAGTACGTTCCCTGTGTTCAGATATTTATATAATGAGTAACGGTAACATTACTGCAAGTGGCACAGAAGAAGAGATTTCAAAATCAGCCGGCACAAAAACACTCGAAGAAGCCTTCATAAAGCTTACTCAGTCAAACGGAGAATAGAAGATGAAGAGCTTTTTGAAAAGAAATCTTATAAACAGTATTAAGTCTCCGTCCTTTATAATTCTTTCAATTCTGTTTCCGGTAATTGCGGCAATCAATTATTTTATACGCGGACAGTTCTTTACCGGAAGCGGTACAACAGATTTAGTTTTGTTCTTTTCTGCGGTGCCTTACATCTGCATAATCGCAATTCCGTCTCTTTGCTATAAACAGAGTTTTTCAGTTTATGATGATTTTATTCCGCTCACAGAACTTCAAAGACAGGCTGCAGTTTTCCTTACACGACTGATTTTGTTTTGTATTCAGCTTGTACTTCTCCTGCCGGCAGTTTTTCTTGTAAACCTTTTTGGTTCAACAGACTGTGGACAGATTTTCACAAGTTTTATCTGCCTCATATTTTACGGAGCTGCAGTAATTGCACTGTGCGTTTTTATTCAGACAGCAATCTCAAATAAAATTACAAGCTATATTATTAGCGCACTTGTTCTTGTGATTTTCAATACAGCCCATCTGTTTGCACTTTATGTACAGCTTCCGGGCATTCTTGTTTCTTTCTTCCGTCTTTTAAGTTTTGCATGGCATTTTGATGCTGCGGGAAAAGGACTCTTTGATACAAGGGATATTCTGTGGCTTGCAGGCTGCACAGGACTTTTTATCTTTTTAAGTGATTCTGTTGTGCAGATTAAAAAGGGAAGACGTTTTAATAAGAATCTCAAACTGCGTCATATACTTCTTCCTGTAATCTGCCTGCTTGTTATGCTTAATGCAAACCGCTGGTACACAAGAATTGATTTTTCTAAAAACAAAACCTATTCAATTTCTAAATACACAAAGAGTCTTTTAAGCAGAGTTGAAAGCCCTGTAAAAATTACTTATTACCGTTCCTCTTCAATTGCAAAGCTTTATCCTCAGATTAGAGACGTTGCAGACTTCCTTACGGAATATGCAGCACAGAGCAGCAAGGTAAATCTGATTATTAAAGACCCGGACAAAGATGCTTCTGTTAGATCTATGCTTGAAAACTACGGAATTGCAAGCCAGCAGCTTAGAACCGTTTCTGGAACTTCTACAGAGTACCTTACAGTGTATTCTGCAATTGTTATTGAGATGGACGGCAATGCAGAGACCATTGGTTTTACAATGGCCGCAAATACTCTTGAATATGATCTGGACGGAAGACTCAAACATCTGCTTTCCGGAACTGTACGCAATGTGAATATTGTTGTGGGAAACGGTATGAGCCTTTCAGAAGATTACAGTTACGTTATGCCATGGCTTCAGTCTCAGGGCTTTATCTGTAATCCGATTTATATTGAAGACCCGGCCTTTAACGACCTGCTTTCTGGAACTACAGGCCCGCTTCTTTTACTTGGCGACAGTGAAATAAAAATTGATGCAGCAGTTGCAATTGAAAATTATATTTTACAGAACAAGGGCGGGGCGCTTCTTGCCCTGAGTCCTTACGTTGCTGATATTGAAAATACCTGGTACATCACTCAGGCTCCTCGAACTAATGTAGTTGAAATGGTTGAAAACTGGGGAGTACGTTTCTTGCCTCAGATAGTGGGTGATGTTTCAAGCGCACGAATTACAATGTATGCAGACGACAATAATCAAACTCAGCTTTTGAATTACCCCTTGTGGCCAAGCCTTATGTCTCAGCAGAATGCACCGCTTGGAATGACTTTGTTCTGGGCAACAGCTTTGGAATTACAGGACGAAAAGGCTAGTCCATATTTACTGAGTTCTCCATACGCTTATTTGATTGATGAAGATAAGGCAAGCCCTGAAAAGCTTTTCGAAACCAATCCATTCCTTTTGAAAGAAAGTAGTAATGGGGCGGCTTCTGCTTATAGTACTCAGGTTCTTGGAGTTGAGATTAGGGGAGCTCTGGAAGGGCTGTATAATGCGGGGGGCTCGGAGAACTCTCACATCATTGTAATTCCAGACCAGTATTTTGTAAGCACTCTGATGAATGGCTATATCGGTAGTGATTCCGGAGACTACAGAAACTTTGAGTTCCTTACAAACTGTTTATTAAAGCTCAATGGAGAAGAAGAACTAGCTGCTCTTCAAAGCCGAACAAGCCGTGACACAAGCCTTTATAAGGTTACGGATATTGTTCAGTTTAATACCTTGAGACTTATTACCTTTATAATCCTGTTTATCATTTTACCGCTTTTACTCATCGCTATTGGGGTGATTTTGAATGTTAAAAGACAAAAATAGTGCAAAAATCAACAAAAATTCAAAAATACTCATCGCTGTTGCAGCAATTCTCACAATCACATATTTTCTGTCTTTTACAAAAAGCTGCTCTTCAGCAGACAAAAGAGAAAAGGTAAAAACTGCTCTTGTAAATCAGAAATACAAAGAAAGCATAAAAGAAATCCTTTTGCAGGATGCAAGTGGAAGTATAAAACTTACAAATGAAGGTGATTTCTGGACTGTTGCCAGAATAACCGAATCTCAAAACGGGCCGCTTCAACTGCGAATTGATCTTCCTGCATCACAGGAAAGAATCAATAATCTTCTGGAAGAACTAACAAAGATTCGTAACTTGTATAAAATATCAGACAAAATCAATAAAAACAGCTCACTCGGACTCACAAACGGTACAGAATTTCATATCAGATATACCTGCGACGACAGCACCTTCCGCGAACTGATTTTTGGTAACCAGGATTTTTCTCTCAGTTCACGCTATATGATGACCGGTGAAAATACTCAGGTTTATGAAATTGATTCTTCTCTGGACACCTATCTTACAACCTCAGTTCAAAACTGGACAGAACCATTTATAATTTCACGACAGGTTTTAAACACAGACATACAGTCAATTGCAGTTACTTTTACAGATGAGACTAATCATAAAACTCTGAATAAACTTGACGGCAACTCAGCAGAGACAAATAAACTTCTAGACCTCAGACATGGCGGACTACCAACAAACGATCAGATACTGGACATCAAAGATACACTAATTACACTTAAGCTTGAAATTGAAAACGGAGATAAGACTTCGATAAAAATGAATATTAAGCCTTTTGATTCAGGAGAAACTTATCTGGTTGAAACTGTTTATTATGATTCAGAAGGCTGGCAGATTTATAATTCCTATTCAACAATCAGCAGCTGGACTTACAACAAAATCAAAGAGATTACATTATAAACAAAATGTGAAGTTACACACGGCCAGAGCCTGCCTGACTTTTTATAACAAAGTCTGAGTACAATATGGGCGAGGGCAGCATTCAATACAGGTATCCAGCCCATGTAGCGGTGAGCAAATGCAAAACAAACAAGCCCTAAAAGCTCGCAAAGAATTTTGCTGAACCGCCATTCTTTTTTTCTTGTTACCAGAAGATACAGCTCATCAATAAAATAAAAACGGTAAATCACTTCTTCAAAAAAAGCAGCACAGAGAAAATACAAAAGACAGAAGAACCATTCGAGAGCGCCCTGAGGTTTTACAATAAACTCTGAAGTTGCATGATCAGAAAAAACTGAATCAGAACCTGCAAGCTCAGATAAAAATCTGCTCAGTAAGGAAATTGCAAAAAGCATTCCAAAGGTGAATAAGACCGGGAACACATTTAACTTCTGCCATACGGTAGGAACAGAATTCTCTCCGTTATTATTTTCATAATAAAAATACAAAAGCATACTGCCAAGCAAAGCAATGGCAATTTTATAAAAGGGAAAGCCCCAGCTTACAAACAAAGGCTTTGATGCCGAGATCATTTCAGCAAAAAACGGAGGAATTATGAACAAAGAAAAAATAAGCAAAAAAACTGCTATATCCGATAATAAAGTATGCTTTTTCATGCTAATGTGATATAATTGTATTATAATAAAAAAGAGGGAATTGTGTACACTGTAACATTTATAATTATTTTAATAGTTATTCTTGCAATAATGGGTGCAGTATATACGGCATTCAAACAAAGAATAAATTTTTTTATCACAGGCCTCGATGCAGGCTTTGCATTTACAGAAATTGCAATGCTCTGGAATGCAGCAGAATTATGTAATCTCGAACAGCCAACCGCTCTCTTTTATTCACTTCCAGCACTCACAAGCTGCATGACTCAAATCTCAAATGTTACAAGTTCAGACAACAATCCTAAAAATCAGCTTTTAATGACAAAGCTTTTTAACTACAGAACAAAAATCCAGAACGAAGCAGATGACAAAAAAGGAATGACAACAACTCATTCCCTCGATAAAGGACAGACCCTCAGAATTATTTTACCGGGAAAAGGTGTATTTACCTCTGAAATTGTTGGTAACGGAAACTTTCTTGTAATCAATGTTCCACGTCAGAAAAATCTTATTCCGTATACAGGAGAAGACTGGGTTGGTAAAGTAATCAGCGTTTACCTTTGGAGAAAGGGAGATGCCCGTTATGTTTTTGATACAACAGTAACTCAGAGTGGACTCTTTCTTGGAAAATCTTCATTGTTCCTTAAGCATTCGTCTAACCTTGTGCGCACACAGAAAAGAAAGGCTGTTCGCGTAAAGTGTCAGATTTACGGAATGCTTTATATTATCAAAAAAGATAAGGTTGATATCAATGCAATTGAAACCCAGAACGGTTTCCGTTGTTTAATAGAGGACATCTCTGAAGCCGGAGCACTCATCAGAATTGGTGGTAAAGGTGTTCAGAATGTTAAAATCAAACTCCAGTTCAATGTGCATAATAAACTGATTCTTATGGTTGGAGTTGTACGTACAGTTGAATTCAATGAAGAGCAGAATCAATCTCTTCTTCATTTTGAATGTACTCATATTGAAACTTCAATGCGCAATGAAGTACTCAAGTTCGTTTACAACATGATGCCAGAAAACGAGAAGGAAGTTCTTGAAGCGCTTGAACAGACAGAGGATGATGAAAAGGCCGAGCAGATTACATCACAGGAAGAAACTCAGTCAGAGGATACACCAAAGGTAGACTCTGCAATAGCAGAAGAAGTTGAAGCAGCTGCAAATCAGGTTAAGGAAGAAAATACTGCAGCCGCTGGTTCTGTGGATGCTTCTCCTGCAAAATCTGGAGATGACATTCCTAATCAGGCTGATGAAATCAATGTTTTTTAGTTTAGAGGATAACAGGATGAAAGCTATCAGAATGAAAAAATCATTAATTGTTTTTATATTAACAATTTTTGCCGTTGCGTCGGCAGCTGCGCAGACAAGCAAGATTAAGTTTATTAAGGGAAATATCGCTGATAAAACTTCTGCAGTTCGCGAAGCCGAAGCAGGGGAAGCAGAATGGATTTCTGATCAGGCAGTTGCTTTCTGTCTTGAAAACAAACAGCTTCTTGGAAACGACAGAGAGCTTGATGGTCTTGCTGTAGCTGCAATTCTTTCATATTCTCCAGACACAGTAAAAAGATACAGCGATTCACAGAAGCAGAAACTTACAGATAATTTTATTTCTCTTTTTACAGAGTTCAATAAAAGCAGTACAGTTCAGATTGCAGTAATCTCAAGAATTACAGCTCTTAAAGACAGCGTTGCTACAGCTTCTTTTACAGCACTCTTTAACAGTTATCTTAAAACAACTGATGTAAAATCTGCAGACAGCGGAGTTTTCAAAGCTTGTATTGCAGCTCTTGAATCAATTGGAAATGAAGAATCGTTTAAGATTCTTTACGGCTTCTTAAATGATTCTGCTTATTCAGGCTACAAAAAAGAAATTGAAAAAACAACAATTGCACTTATTCCAAATGCAATGGATGAAGTTATCGGTCTGATTAAGGGTGCTGATTTTAAGAAGATTGTTTCGATTTTTGATTTAGTTCAGAAAAATACACAAATTTCCAAAAAAAATCTCTGTGAGATTTCCGAAAATGTGTTAAGTGAGTCTATATTATTAGTAGACAATTCTTCGGGAACTTCACAGGACAATATTAAGGTTCAGCTTTCTGCCTTGAATATTCTCAGTGAAAATTACTGGACTCGTGCTTCTAATGTTGCACTTTCATATTTTGATCTTTCAAAGAAATTGTACGAGAAAAAGAATATGAATGAAGAGCAGTTAAAGACTGTAATTACTTCGCTCAGAAATCTTGCGCCTCTTGATGCTGTTGCTCCGCTTATCAGTTATCTTGAAGAATTGAATGCCCGCACAGAAAATGGAAGTCCTGTATCTTCCGAAATTGCGCTGGCAGTAATCAATACTTTAGGTGCTATAGGCAACAAAGATGCGTTCGACTCACTGCTTGCTGTGACTTATCTTAATTATGAGGAATCGGTTCTGACTGCTGCCAGAGAAGCACTGTCAGGACTCAGATGGCAATAGACAGTTCACTAAACTATTTTAAGAAACCTGTATTCCTTGCATCACTAATCTGCATTTTTATTTTCTATTCAGGGCTGTTCTGTATTCCAGACAGAACGGCCGTACGTTCTCTTTTAAAAACTAATGAGATTACTGAGATTTCAGGAAAACTCATATCGTCACCTTCTAAAATCGGAAACGGCTCATATTACTCTGCAACGTTCTCGCTGGACTCTGCCGCAGACGCCCGCGGTTTTTCTTCAAGCGCCACAGGAAGGCTTAAGGTAATGATTCCCTCCGAACTTGCCGAGGCTTACTCTCCGGGAAAACTTTTCTCTCAAAGCCACTACAAGCGGACAGGTCACGGAGATACAACACAGACTCTATTATTTGAAACAGGCGGTCATTATACCTTCCGCGGCCGGCTCACAAATAATATCTTCTACATCCACAAATGCGCCGCCTCATACTGGCCCTCGTCGTGGCGGGGCCGCCTCAGCCATTTCCGCGCCCTCTGCCGCCTTCACTTCAAAAGGCTAATGTACAGCTGGGGCAGTGGAGGCGGCCTCCTCCTGGCGCTCCTCTGCGGGGCCCGCGAATACACCGAAGCCGCCACCTCAGAAGCTTTCCGCCGCGCCGGCCTATCCCACATATTAGCTCTTTCGGGAATGCACCTTTCAATGTTCTCTGCCATTGCACTGTTTTTTGGAAGCCGAACAGGTGTTCGTAAGCTTACCTTCATTCTTCGCATTACAGCGCTATTCGGCTTTGTGTGGTTTGCAGGCTTTTCGCCGTCTTTGGTACGTGCTTTTATTTGTGCACTGCTTACAATTGCGGCCACCATTGCCGGAGCACAAAAACCAGATATGCTTTCAATTTTGTGTTTTTCTTTTTTATTGCAGAGTGCACTGTGTCCTCAAGATATTCATAACGCAGCTTTTATTTTGTCGTATGGAGCGCTTGCAGGCATCCTTTTTACAAGCAGCTTTTTCAACCGTTTTTATTCAAAACTCACTCCGCGTACTGTTGCAGGCTCTTTGTCTGCAGCCACCGGTGCTCAAACTTTTACTGCTCCAATTTCGCTTAAACAGTTCGGCTCCTTCAGCCCAATAGGAATTATTTCAGCCACCGTAGTTTCTCCGTTTGTAACAGTTTTTATTTACAGCGGTCTTCTCCTTATCATCCTTAGCCTTATCTTTCCAATCCTTTCTAAACCTAGTGGAATTTTTATCAATTTGCAGTATACTGTCATTAAATATATTGTGAATATTTTTTCACTCGTACCAAACTGGAGTATACCTTGAAGCATCCTGATTACAATTCACCTGCCGAACTAAAACAGGTTCTCGACATAAACGGTTTTTCAATGCAGAAAAAATTCGGACAGAATTTTCTTATTAACGAAGATGCAAGAAACCGCCTTGTAGATGCCCTTGAACTCACAGAGGGAATGAAGGTATGGGAAGTAGGCCCTGGCCTAGGAGCGATGACAAATACAATTCTTGAACGCGGAGCCAATCTTACAGTTTTTGAAATTGACCGTGGCTTTGCTTCTCTCATCAGTCAGTTTTTTGAAGAATACTCAGCAAAAGGAACTTTCCATCTTACAGAAGGCGATGTAATGAAAACCTGGAAAGGGCAGTTTGAAAAAGACGGCCAGCCAGACCGCTTCTTTGGAAATCTTCCTTACAATATTGCCGCTACAATTATTGCAGATACAATCGAAAACAACGTTCGCTTTGACCGCTGTGTATTTACAGTTCAAAAGGAAGTTGCTCAGCGAATGAGTGCTAATCCTGGAACTGCAGATTATTCTTCTTTCTCAGCACTCTGTCAGTGGGCTTATGATGTAAAGCCTCTTCTGGATTTAGCCGGCGGAAACTTCTGGCCAAAGCCAAATGTAGAATCTCGTGCTGTAGTATTTACTAAAAAATCTGATTTCCCTTGCTGTAAAAATCCTGCATTGTTTGTAAAAATGCAGAGAGCACTTTTCAGCTCACGCCGTAAAACAGTACGCAATAATCTTTCTCAGTTCTTAAAGAACAACGACCTTGCAGTAAGCTGTCTTGAAAAGGCCGGCATTGATATTATGAAACGAGCAGAAGTCCTGACTCTTCCAGAGCTTCTCAAACTTTCTGATGTTATTGAAGGTGAAAAATGAACACAAACCAGAGCATAAAAGAAAACCTCGAAGCAATCAGAAGCAGAATTGAAACTGCTGAAAAGAAATCCGGACGTACACCCGGCTCAGTTAAACTAATGGCCGTTAGTAAGTTTCATCCGGCTCAGGCTGTTGTAGAAGCCTTTGATGCAGGCCAGCTTTTATTCGGTGAAAACCGTGTGCAGGAAGCTTCAGAAAAATTTCCGCCGCTTATTGAACAGCATCCTGAACTCTGTGTACATATGATTGGCCAGCTTCAGTCTAACAAGGTAAAAAAGGCTGTTGAGTTTGCTTCATGCATTCAGTCTGTAGACCGTTTAGACCTTCTTAAAGAAATTGAAAAACAGTGTGCAAAACTCAACCGCACAATCGATATTCTTTTTGAAATCCACACCGGAGAAGAATCTAAATCCGGTTATACAAATGAAAAAGATCTTGAAGAATCTATTGAAGCATGTATCAAGGGAAACTTTCCGCACATAGTTCCAAAGGGCTTTATGACAATGGCACCTTTTACAGATGATGAAGTGCTTGTTAGAAAATCTTTTATTTCGCTTCGTGAACTTTCAATCAAACTTCAGGACAAATACAAAGAACTCTCACTCACAGAACTTTCAATGGGAATGTCCGGTGATTTTGAAATGGCAATAGAAGAGGGCTCAACACTCGTTAGAGTTGGAACTGCAATCTTTGGAGAAAGGGATTATTCAAAATAATGAAAAAACGCTTTGCTGCTAAAATCCTGATTCTCGCTCTTCTTTTTAATTCTGCACTTCCACTGTTTGCAGCAGAAGATACTACGCCAAAGCCTTATGACGACAAGGAGTTTCCTCAGACTCTCAAGGATATCCGCCGTTTTGAAATCATTACAATCGGCGCGCTTCCTTTTGTAACTCTCGATACTTCTCTTGCTTATTCAACTTACAGATATGCCAGAAACGATTTTGATTCTGCCTATAAGCCCGATATCTTTTCTGCTTCATCCTACACACAGGAAGAACAGAAAGGAATAATCCTAACTTCAGTTGGAATCTGCGTTGGCATTGGTCTTACAGATTTAGTTGTTCAGATAATCAAACGCTCTTCTAAAAAACGCAAGGTTCAGGTTAATTATGATGATATTGCGGTAATTCCAATTTCAGAAGATGAAGATGCGTCAGTGATTCCGCTACCGGGCCAAGGTGAAGATTCTGCTGAAGGCAGTGATTCCGAGATTCAGGAGATTACAGAATAATGCCGTTTTTCAGTGCAAAGGTTCCTCAGGATTTTCCTGAACAGCAGCGCCTCGATAAATTCATTGCTTCTCTTCCAAACGGAATGAACCGTTCAAAGCTTAAAAGCGGTGTAACTGAAATTCTTGTAAACGGCAAAAAAGTAAAACTCTCTCAGAAAGTAAAAGCCGGAGATCAGATAGACATTCAGTGGGAAGACAACATTCCAGACAACATTGATCCTGAAAATATTCCGCTTGAAATCCTTTATGAGGATGATAACGTTACGGTTGTAAATAAGGCACAGGGAATGGTAACACATCCGGCCTGCGGAAACTGGACAGGAACACTTGTAAATGCTCTTTTGTATCACTGGGGGCGCCAGTCTGTAGAACAGCTCAAAGAGGGAAGTGCCTCAGAAATTCTTGAACGCCGCCGCCCGGGCATTGTTCACCGTCTTGATAAAGAAACTTCTGGAATCATCATCACTGCAAAGAACCGCGACAGCGAAGAGTTTTTGCAGAAACAGTTTAAAGATAAATCTCTTCAGAAAGAATACATCTGCATCTGTTGTGGAAGACCGCCGGCACGCGACGGAGACATACGCACACAGATTATCCGCGATCCGAAAAACCGTCACCGCTTTAAGGCAGTTACAGACACAGAGGAAGGCAAGTTTGCACGCACTTTGTACCACTGCATTGCCTGCTACGGAAATTACTCCCTGATTCGTGTACGACTTAAGACTGGCCGTACACATCAGATTCGCGTACATATGAAACACCTTGGCTGCCCGATTCTTGGAGACAGCATATACAACAAGCCTGACTCAAAATTTCCTAATGCAACTCTTATGCTTCATTCTGTCCAGTTAAAAATAAAATTACCAGGCGAAGGTGATTATAAAATTTTCCGAACTCCAACGCCTTCACGTTTTATCGAAATCGAAAAGAAACTCAAAAAGATGTTTCCTAAGGTAATTTTATAATGATTGAAATTATAAAAGAACCAACAGAAGATAAACCTTTCCTCGTAATCTATAAGCCAAAAGGTCTGCCGTCTGCACCTCTTACCGCCGAAGATTCTGAGAACGCGCTGTCACAGGCCGTTGCCATGTTTCCGGAAATTAAAACAGTTTGCGGCAAAAAGCCAATTGAGTACGGGCTGCTGCACCGCCTCGACACGGCAACTGATGGACTGATGGTTATTGCGGCTACTCAGGAATGTTATGATTTCATCATGACAGAACAGGCAGAAGGCCGTTTTATAAAAACATACACTGCAGAATGTAATATTCTTCCAGACAACGCAAAACTCCTCGGAGGCTTCCCGGCAGACATTCCAGTTCTTCCGGAAGTAAGTTCATATTTCCGTCCATACGGAGAGGGAAGAAAAGAAGTTCGCCCTGTTACCGAAAATTCAGGAAAAGCAGCCCTTTCAAAACTCGGTAAGAAAAAACTTTATACTACAAAAATCGAAATACAAAAGCTCTCAGATACCCGTGCCATTGCAACTTGCGAAATTACAGAAGGTTACCGCCATCAGGTTCGCTGCCATCTAGCCTGGGCAGGCTATCCAGTAATCGGCGACCAGTTATACAATTCAGACAAAAAAAATGCAGAAAACCTTTTGTTTTCTGCAACTAAAATCTCTTTTGAATACCCGAGAGGAGACTTGAACTCCTATGACCGTAAGGACACTTGGACCTGAACCAAGCGCGTCTACCAATTCCGCCACCCGGGCTAAAAATGTTATTTAATATTAATGAAATCGAGGGTCTTAGTCAAGATTACAAACAGCTGTATAATCCGGCCACAAGAACTGCAAGGATCAATAAACAAACAAGATAAACCCACCAAGGGAGACTCGATTCTACATAACCACCGGTTCCAGAGCTTCCGCTTCTTGAGCCTGAAAGACCTAAAAGACCGCGGGCACCGTATCTGTTTTTGCCTTTATTGTTTCGGCCGTTCACGCCGGCAATTCCGTAGCTTCCGTGGCCGAGTTCTGTATCTGGATTTACTGCATAACCGCAGGTTGGACAGCCGTTCTTAAAATCTTCATTTGTTCCGATTCTTCCGCACTGAGGACATCTTACAGACGCGAAGAACTTGCCGCAGGTAGGGCAGGTTTTGGAATTACGAGGTACTTCTGAGCCGCAGCTCTCACAGAAAAATTTTGCTTCTTTTGACTTAGATCTTTTTTTCATAATAATCTTTTATAATAAGGTAGGCATTATGTTCATCTACCTTGCTGAAATCTGCTGAAAATGCTGACACATTTTTTCCATCAAACATACTCACATATTTCATCAAACCATTTTTAAAATCATTATCTTCGAAATTAAACTGAACACAGTTTTTGTCTGCATCAAATTTTGCATTGAACAGTTTAATTTTTCCATCCTGATTATTAATAGCAAGCTGAACATCAACAGGCTCAGGAGCATTAAAAGAATCTTCAAAAGAAAGAATCCCCAAATCAGTAGCCTTCTTTGAATCTTCCTGTGAAAGAGGTTCAGTATCATAAAGATACATTTTTACATCATTGCCACCGATTCCGCTCTGTACAAAGCCTGCAAGAGTTTTCCAGTGGCGAGGGTATTCAATTGAACTGAGGACAATTACATCAGGCTGAATTTCTTCGATATTATCCAAAGCTTTGATAATCCATCTGTAATGAATTAAATCAAAGCCTTTTTGTTTAAGCAGAGGAGCTACAAAATCTATTATTTCTTTTCTGTCTGATATAAGGAGTGCTTTCATTATTCTGTTCCAAGATTTACAACTGTGTAATCATAAATCTTCCAGATTCCTTCATGCTGTCTTACTTTATAAGTATAGCGTTTCTTTTCGCTGAAGTTTGGATACTTAAACCATTCAATTACAGTAACGCTTCCTTCAGTTGGAGAATAAGTTGTCTTTTCAATCTGGAAACTTTCTGGCACTGCAACGATATCATTTTCAATGCGAGCCTGCATCAAATCTCCCTTGAAAGACTGAAGCATTCTTGAACGTTCTTCTGCAGAAACTGTGATGTACTTTTTCTTAAGGCTTGGATTTCTCTGAATCAAAGATTCAACATCCATATACAGGAAGTACTGATCCCAAAGTGATTTCTGACGTGCAATAATTGTCTGCTCAACAACCTTGTCTGGAGAAATATCCATTGGCTTAAGAAGTTCTACTGTTTCATTCTTTACTGCTACAAAGTTTGAAGAAGCTGCAGATGGAGAAGGGCGAACTTCAAGAGTAAGTCTGTTAGATTTAAGAGTAAGATATTTTGATTTGTAAAGTTCCGGATAGAAGAAGAGTTCAAGATAATAAACTGAAGGTTCTTCAACTTTTATAAAGCTCTTTACATTTTCAACGAAAGAATATTCTTCACCCTGTTCAAGAGCAATTTCACGGAAGTATACAGTCTGATTTGTTGTACGCTTTTCAATGATATTATCTGTCTGTTCAAGACGGCTATTTTTTACAGTGTAAGCGTTGAAGTCCATGCTGAACGAACGGTCGTCAGCCAGCTTAAAACGAAGGGTATCAGATCCATTGTTCTTGATTGTGATGTGAACAAAAATCGGAGCCTCATCTTCATTGCCAGGATAGTAGACAGTACGGTTGTAATATTTGATGGACACAGAAGCATTAGAATAGTCTGGCACGGCAGCATCATCAGCAAAAATTGCCATCTGTCCAAAAACAAAAAGAACTGATATAATTGAAAGCAGTTTACGGATTTTCAACGTATTTCTCCATTTAAAAGATTTTTTCTTTTACTATATTATAATCGGAATAAATAATGAAATCATTAACTTCTATAGACGAAATATTGCATAATCAGGCTGAAATACGCAGCACAGCCCAGGCATTTTTTGATGAAAACACAGCTTTTCCACTGAATATTGAAGGGCTTCACGGAAGCCTTTTTAGTCTCTTTACAGCAGAAGTATGCCGCTCAAATCACGTAAAAGCAGTACAGGCAGCGCAGTATTCCGCTTCAAGCAAAAGCTCTCCATCATACAAAGTTTTCTCTGCTGACCTAATTATTGTTGTTCCTACGGAAGCTGATGCCCGTGACATTGCAGGTGATTTTGCCGCTGTTTATGATGAAGCAGAAGTTCATATTTTTCCGGACTGGGGAACTGTTCCTTACAGACCTGCTGCCCGCGGTTCTGTAACCTTTGGTAAACGTGCCGGAGTTCTTTCTAAACTGCTTTCTAAAAAGTCGTCCGTGCAGTTCCACGAAACTCCACGCATCTTCATTTTTACCCAGCGTGCCTTTATGTCGCCGCTGCCTTCTCCAGAATATCTTAAAACTCTTTCCTTTAAGCTCAACAAGGGTGATAAACTCGATACCACAAACATTGCTCAAAAGCTTGCCGCTATGGGCTATACCCGTGTTCCTAAGGTAAATGTTCGCGGTGAGTTCAGTCTTCGCGGTGAAGTTCTGGATATTTTCCTTCCGTGCGATGAACATGCCAGCCGTGTAATTTTTGATTTTGATGAAATTGAATCCTTTAAGGAATTTGAAGCAGATACACAGGCTACAGTTGGCTCAAAGAAGGATTTGCTGATTTATCCGACAAAAGAAGTGCTCTGGACACCAGAACTCATTGAAAAAGCCCGACAGCGCATGGAAGAGTATCAGGCAACAGCAATTAAAGAAGATGGGGCGGGAACAGCAGAATTTGCCGCTGGCGGTGTTGGCGGGGGTGCTCCAAGTGATTTTTCCGTACACCTTCCACTCACAGAGAGTGCTCAGGAATATCTTAAAAACCTTCTTACAGGACTTAGCGTAAGTGGAGAAGCCGAGGGAGAAGAGTTCCTTTATCAGCTTGTAAGCGACAAAACTCACACACTTTTAGACTATATTGATGAAAATACCTTTGTGCTTTTCTATAATTATGATAAACAGGAAAACGCACGACTTACAATAAACCGCGAGTATAATAAGCTTTACCGCACATCAAGAGAGGAATATCCTGTTCTACCTCCTGATATGGTGCTTTCTGATTATGGCAAACTGTTAGAAAATATCTCAAAGTGTATACTTTTTAGAACACTACAAAAGGCAGAGGAGACAGAATCTGTCATAAAACATCAGATTTCTGCAGAACCTGCACGAAGCTTCTTTGGAAACATCAACTTTATGAAAGAGGAGCTTACAGAACTGCAGAATGCCGGCTGGAATATCTTCATCTTTACTGATAATGAGAACCAGCAGCTAAGAATTCACGAAATTTTCAAGGATTTTGTTGATATTCAGGACGATGGAGCGATTCATCCGGTAGTTCTTATTCCAAAAGCAATATCTGCAGGTTTCCGTCTTCCGGAAGCAAAACTCCTCGTTATTCAGGAAAATGAAATTTTTGGACGCCGTCAGTACGTTCCAAAGTCTGTAAATAAGGCTAAATCAAAGGCAATTGATACCTTTGTTGAACTTAATCCGGGCGATTATATTGTTCACGTAAACTGGGGAATTGGTCTTTTCCATGGAATTGAACGCGTAAAGGCAATGGGGAACGAGCGCGATTACATCAAACTTGAATATGCCGACAACGAAATTGCCTTTGTTCCGATTGAGCAGGTAAACCTTGTTCAACGCTATATTGGTAATGAAGGCGATAAACCGCGCCTTGACCGTATTGGAAGTAAATCATGGGAAAGCCGAAAGAATAAAGTAAAGCAGGCTGTAGAAGACATTGCACAGAAGCTCATTGATTTGTATTCACGCCGTCAGGCTTCAGTTGGCTTTGCATTCCCTAAGGAAACAGAATGGCAGGCAGCTTTTGAAGCCGCATTCCCTTATGAAGATACACCAGACCAGATTACCGTAACCGAAGAAATCAAAGCTGATATGGAAAAGCCGGTTCCAATGGACCGCCTTGTTTGTGGTGATGTTGGATACGGAAAAACTGAAATTGCCATGCGTGCGGCTTTTAAGGCTGTTATGGGCGGTAAACAGGTTGCCTTCCTTGCACCAACAACAATTCTTGCAGAACAGCATTACGAAACCTGTAAGAACCGTTTTAAGAACTTCCCGGTAAAGATTGAGCGCCTTTCACGCTTTGTTGCACCAGCAGAACAGAAAAAGATTCTCGCAAAGGTTGCTGCAGGCGAAGTTGATATTCTTGTTGGAACTCACAGAATCATTCAGAAGGACGTAAGCTTCAAAAAACTTGGTCTTATGATTATTGATGAAGAGCAGCGCTTCGGTGTAAAGGACAAGGAAAAGCTCAAGGTTATGAAAAATAATATTGACTGTCTTACAATGTCTGCAACGCCAATTCCAAGAACTCTTCATATGAGTCTTTTGAAAATCCGTGATATGAGTCTTTTAACAACACCGCCTCAGAACCGACAGCCGATTGAAACTGTTGTTGACGAGTTTACCGACGACCGCATTACTCAGGCGATCAGACGCGAAATTGAGCGCGGCGGCCAGGTCTTCTATTTACACAACCGTGTTGAATCCTTGCAGGAAATACGCCGTAAGGTAGAAACTCTTGTACCTGAAGTTCTCGTAGATGTAGCTCACGGCCAGATGACAAGCACACAGCTTGAAGAAATCTTCCATCGCTTTAAGATGGGCGGCTTCCACGTGCTCATTGCAACTACAATTATTGAAAACGGAATTGATATTCCAAACGTAAATACAATCATTATTGACCGTGCCGACATGTACGGTGTTTCACAGCTTTACCAGCTGCGCGGCCGTGTTGGACGTAGTGACCGTCAGGCTTACGCATATCTTCTGTACCCGGAAAACAAAGCACTTTCCGAGGTCGCAATGAAACGTTTGCAGGTTATCAGCGACTTTACCGAGCTTGGAAGCGGCTTTAAAATTGCGATGAAAGATATGGAAATCCGCGGGGCCGGAAATCTCTTAGGCCGTGACCAGAGCGGCGACGTATACTCTGTCGGCTTTGATATGTACGTTCGTCTTTTGAACGAAGCCGTAAACCGCCTGGCTCTCCAGAAGGACTACAAGGAACAGACCGAAGTTCTTATGGAAATGGAATACACAGGCTTTATTCCGGACACTTACATTATCAATCCGCAGATCAAAATGGAAATCTACAAGAAGATTGCAGCCGTTACAGACGATGCAGAATTCGACGCAGTACTTGCAGAACTCGCAGACCGTTTCGGCCCGATTCCAGAAGAAGTTTCAAGTCTTCTGGCCCTTGCCGAAATCCGCATTATCTGCCGCAAACTCAGCATAAAATCTATTAAGGAACGACAGGGCGAAGTAGCAGTAGAGTTCCAGCAGGTTTCAAATATCTCAATTGATAAGATTCTCAAACTAATTAAAGACAATCCGAACTCGGTACGTCTTAATCAGAAACTACCGAACGTTCTTTTTATCAAACTTGGAAAAATCGGCTTAAAGGAAAAGTCAGAGTTTATACGTGAGAAGCTCAGTCAGCTGGCGTGATGATCTCTACAGTATCGCTGGCACATTCTCCAGAACTGTCGTAACATTTGGACTCAAAAAATCCCGTTTCATTTCCCAGCCAGTCTTTGTGTAAGATTTGGCCAGGGTGATTGAACGGCGGCCGTACATTGATGTTATATGATCAACCGCATTCATCAGCTTATGTTTTTTGATATCTTCTTTTGGATCTATCCAGAGCAAGCCCTGGTACTGCGCGGGCATAATATCTAACAGTGAAATCATAACAACCTTGTAGCCGTAGCCAGGACGGAAGATATGAGGAAGGGCAAGGCGGATTGCATTTACTATGTCGGGAGTGTAAGAGGTAAGGCGGGGGAGCTCTACAATTACGCCGTTGGAATACTGACTCGCTAAATCATCAGAATAATAATTGCAGGTAGAGATTGTGACCTGCACGGCTTTGCATTCTGAGTTCTGTTGTCTGAGGCGCTCCACGGCAAGCTCTGCATATTCAACGGCAGCACATTCAATTGTTTCCAGATCATACACCTTTATTGAAAACTGACGACTGGAAGTTATGATGTCTTTTTTTTCTCTGGTGATTTTTTCGATGCAGCGGATTCCGTTCAGTTCCTGGACTGTATCAAAGCCCTGACTGGTGAGCAGACGTTTTGCATCACATAAAGGCATGTGCTTTAACATCAGTGCATTGTTGATTCCATGCATTTGAAGCTTCAGGGCCCGCTTATGGCCGATTCCCCAGATAGTTCCGCAATCAGTCTGTTCGAGCAGGGCATCTACCTCGGCAGGATCATAAACAAAAACTCCGCCATGTTCCTTTGCTTTTTTATTGTAGAGTTTGGCCAAGGTTTTAGTAGGTGCTGCACCAACACAGATTGGAATTCCGACTTCCTTAGAAATCCGGTGCTTCAACTCATGGCCGATTTCTTCATAATCCTTTTTGCTCCAGTTGCATTTATCAAAAAAAAGAAAAGACTCATCAATGGAATACTCTTCAATTTCGGGTGCATATTCACGATAGATAGAAGAAATTCGGCGGCTGATATCTGCATAAAGAGTGTAGTTACTGGAAAAGATTGTGATTCCCCTGAGGTCACAAATATCGCGCACCTTGAAGTAGGGATCCCCGCGTTTAATACCACAAGCCTTGGCTTCCTTATTGAGCGCTATAATAATTCCGTCATTATTTGAGAGAACAGCGACAGGCTTACCGCGAAGGTCCGGTCGATAAATCTGTTCACAGGATGCATAAAAAGAATTGCCGTCTGCGTGTAGAATCATATTTCTTTTACCGTGTGAATTACGTGGGTGACTGAACCTGTGATTATGACATCAGTCTGGCCATTGGCTTTGATGTTATAAACTCTTCCTAAAACGAAATGCCCATCGGATTCATAAACAACAAGGCTGTTTGAGTTTATTTTCTTTGCCCGGTCTATGATGAGCAGGTCACCATCGAAAATCCCCATGTTCGTATAATGAGAATTATCCATCCGCATAAAAACTGTTGCCGAAGGATGCTTGATTAAAGCTGCGTTGAGATCAATTGTATTTTGTTCATAGCCCTGTGCCGGGCTTGGAAATCCTGTTACCATACAAAAAACATGATAATGCGCTATTAACAGTTTGTCAATAAAAATAACCAAATAGTTATTTATTTATTTTAAAACTCACAGTATAATAAAGGCCATGGATGCCGAAATCTTTTGGAAAAAAGTGAAGATGCTTCTCTCTGAACGTGGTGTGAACCAAGACTGGCTTTGCGAACAGACTGGAATTATCATTGGAACACTGCGCAATAAAATCTCTCTTGGTCGTTTGCCGACCTTTGATGAAGCTCTGAAAATTGTTGAAGCCTTTGGTATGACAATGGAAGAGTTCAAGGCTTATCCGGATGTACCTGCAAAGGACGTTATCACCATTCCGGTTTATGAGCAGGCGCTTTCTGCAGGCCGTGGCCAGGAGCTTCCGGATACAGCAGAAATTATGGACTGGGTTGCAATTCCTTCTCATCTGAAAAAATACAGTTCAAATATCAGTGCCTCTTATGTTCGTGGAGACTCAATGGAGCCAACTCTTTTTGATGATGATGTGATTATTTATGATCGCTTTGGCTATGATGGTACTGATGGAATCTACGTCATCAACTATAAGGGTGCCGGCTATGTAAAACGACTACAGCGTGGCAGCAATTTTGTTCGAATCATCTCCGACAACAAGAAATACGCTGAAATGACAGAGAGTGCTGAAAGTGAAGATTTCCGCGTAGTAGGGAAAGTTCGCTACGTTGTTCACAAGGTACAGGGGTAAATTATGGAAGCTGGAAAAACAGGTCTTGTAATGGAAGGCGGCGCAATGCGCGGAATGTTTACCGCCGGCGTGCTCGATGTTCTTCTGGAAAACGGCATTGAGTTTGACGGTGCGATCGGAGTTTCTGCCGGTGCTACCTTTGGCTGCAATTATAAATCAAAACAGATTGGGCGAGCCATCAGATATAATAAACGCTTTTGCAAGGACTGGAGATATTGTTCGCTCCGTTCTCTGATTAAGACTGGTGATTTATATGGAGCCGAGTTTTGTTATGACACGCTTCCAAATCAGCTTGATATTTTTGACACTGCAACTTACAGAGCAAATCCACTGAAGTTTTATTGTGTTGCTTCCGACTGTGAAACCGGTAAGCCTGTTTACAAGGAACTTGAAACTTGTGATAAGAATGATTTGACCTGGATGCGCGCTAGTGCCAGTATGCCGCTTGCTTCAAAAGTTGTTGAGGTTGACGGCTACAAGCTTTTAGATGGCGGCATGACAGATTCTATTCCTTTGAAATATTTTGAAGAAATCGGTTATAAAAAGAATCTTGTGATTTTGACACAGCCAAAGAATTTTTCTAAATCACCAAACAAGTTGATTGGCCTGATGAAAATCACCTTGAAAAAATATCCGGCCCTGGTTGAGGCAATGAAGCAAAGACACGTTGTTTATAATCAGGAAAAGGAATACGTGTTCAGCCAGGAAGAGAAGGGTGCCGCCTTTGTTCTCTGCCCGGAGCACGATTTAGGAATCAGCCGAACCGAAAACAATCCTGCTGAATTAGACCGTGTATATAACGAGGGCCGTCTTTTAGCAAAATCAAAGCTGATGGAAATTAAGAGCTTCTTGAAGAAGTAGTTTTGGTAAAGTATTTAGAACAAAAGAGGAGAACAATAGCAAATGGAAAAAGAAACTGATGAACGCCTGACCGCAATTGAAATGAAGCTTGCCTACATGGAAGACTTTGTAAACCAGATCCAGAACGTAGCCGTTGAGCAGGCAAAGACTATTGATAAACTCCAGAAAGAAATGAAACTAATGTCCGACCGAGTCCGCGAAATGTCCAACGCGATGGAAGGGGAGATTCCTAATAGGAAGCCGCCGCATTATTAATAATAATTTAGAGTAAATTTTCAATCTTGCACTTAAGCGGCACTTTGGAATACTTCCCCAGTTTTTCAATGTACTGTTTGCGAGGAATTTCTTTAGCGCCGTAGCGGGCCATGTTTTCGGTGTAAGTCTGACAGTCGATGAGTTTGCCACCGGCTTTCTGGAAGGCTCGGGCAAATAGAACGAAGGCGCTTTTTGAACTGTTTGGTTCAATCGTGAACATTGATTCGCCGCAGAAGACGCTTCCGAGTAAGACTCCGTAAAAACCGCCGACGAGCTTGTCATCTTTCCAGACTTCGATGCTATGGGCGTATCCGGCTTTATGAAACTTCTTGTAGGCTTTGATCATCTTTGGGCCAATCCAAGTGCCATTCTGGTCCGGGCGTTTTTGTTTTGCACAGTTTTTTATAACATCACAAAATGCCTTGTCGATTGTGTAAGTGTAGGGGTTGTGCTTCAAAAACTTTTCAATCGATTTTGAAACGTGAAGTTTGGCTGGTGAAATCACAAAACGTTTCTTTGGAGACTGCCAGATTACCGGCTCTCCCTGGTCTTCATTGAACCATGGAAATACTCCCTGATTATAAGCTGAATAAAGCAGACGCAGAGGAATATTTTCTGTAATAAGAGAAATCTCATCGTAACCATAAAGCAGGCCTGGCTCAGGGAACGTAAAGACATCTGAAGTATCAATCTTTGTCGAGCGTGATTTTTCATTTTCAATCCGCAGATAGTTTTCCAGAACCTGAGGACATTGTTCGAGGCCGGTACTGTCTGTCCATAATCCATTAAGCAAAAGCTGATATGGTTTATAGTTTGTCTTGTAATTCATTTTCCGGCAGTGAGGCAGATAAAGTCCGAGATAATAATATGGGAAATGATTTTCAACACAGAAGCCAATCTCAAAAAGAACGCTGTAAACTCCAATGCTTCTTTTGAGTACTTCCTTGCTGATATCATAATAAAAATAGTTCGAAGAAATACCGGTGACAAATCCGCCTTCATCAAAAACGTAATCAATAATGCTTACTCCAATCAGCTGGCCCTGAACCTTATAATCAAGATTGATAATTCCGCTGTAGCCGCTATTCATTTTTTTGAGATCGTCTTTAGCTTTCTGGAGTGTAAGTCGGTTGAAACCAGGGGTGCCCTCATTGTGATGATTATAGTAGTTGCGATACATAAGGGCTTTTTCGTCAGTGCAAAAATCATCAGGATTTGTAATGATTGTGACTTCTACACCCTGATTTATACGAAGGATTTTTCTCTGGCTTTTTGAAGGAGTAAAGTCTTTTGCATGGATTCGTATTGGAATGCATTCACGGCAGTTCTGACATTTAGTGTGATAAACGAGCGAATGATAACGGCGGAAGCCCTGTCGGAGAAGCCTTTCATAAAGAATGCAGTCCAGCTTTTCAACCGGAAGATTTGACCCCATCCAGTTAAAAGAGGTTAAGACATTTGTACATTCACGGTCTGAAAAATAACCGCAATCTGCCTTATCTTCTCCAAACGGGACTCTTCGAAAAATTTCTGCAATGTTGATTTCTGCTTCAGCCATGATGAGAATTATTGCAGTTTAATTTTTTATATTTCAAAATCCAAACAAGCGCGGCTTGCAGTATAAGGACGAACCTTGCTGTCAGCTACGGCTACATGCTCCGGATGTTTTGAGTAGCCTTTGAGAGTTTCTTCGTTCTCGAAGGTTGAGTCCAGCATGAGGTCGGCGGTGGAAGAGGCGAGGCGGCCGCTGGTGATTACTTTGATATCTACGAGGCCTGGGACTTTTCCCTTGAGGCCTTCGAGACCTTCTTTGATTCCGGCTTTTACTGATTCTTTTTCAGAATCGCTCATTTCTTTTAATGTCCATAAGATGATGTGCTTTACCATTTTTTTTGTCCTCTTTTTATATCAGTTTAAATCATATTACAGCCGGATTTTCTTTCTTCCGGATGTGCTACTTCAAAGCCGCAGTTGGCTTCCATGTTGAGTTCGCGGAGCTCTTTTACTCCATCAATATAGAGCTGATAGTTGATGCCTGTAGATTCGTATCCGCAGCCAACATCATAATCATCCCCCAATGATTCGCGTACAATCTGCTCGCGCTGTTCACGGGTTGTGTCTTTAATCAAAATGCTTGCCATAGTGTTCCCTTTTGAAAACATTTTATCACGAAATGAGAGTTTATACAGTGCTTTGTGTTAAAATCTCAGCTTGAATTAAAAGGAGTCGGACAAAGGAATCTGTCCTGATGTATATAAAAATCCGTTTGCAAGAATTGCCTGTGAGTAAGGTCCGATTGCTGCCGGTGCTGATTTTGTTTCGATTGTTTTCATAGTAGGTCTCCTGACATTTTACCTATAAATAAGATAGGAATATAATACAAATAAGGGAGCTGACAGTCAATTAAAATAATTCTGATAAAATACACAACAAAAATTTTTGCTTATCTGTTATAATAATACGAGAGGCAAAAATGATAAATTATAAAAAAGCTGATTTGAACGAACTTGACGAAATTATAAGATGCCGCATGGAATTTATCCGCGAAGATATGGGAGCTCAAACTCCGGAAATGGAAGCGGTAATTCAAGCACAGCTTCAGGAATATCTTAAAAATCATCTGAACCGCGATTGTTTTGTTTTTGCGGCGGAGGAAGATGGAAAAATCATTTCAATTGCTTTTTTACTGATTCAGGAAAAACCTGCGAATCCTCGATTTCCTCATGGCCGTGTCGGAAATATTATGAACGTATACACGGTTGCTGAAAAACGCCGCCAGGGAATTGCCGGCAATGTAATCAAACAGATTATGGATTTTTGTAAGATGCAAAATCTTGATTTTCTCGAACTCAAGGCTGCTCCAATGGGTTATCCCCTGTATAAAAAACTTGGCTTTGAAGATGCCTGCAGCCGTTGTAAAGAAATGGAGTATCATTGGGAGTAATAAATGATAGAAAGTAAACGAGTAAAAATATATCCTGCAAATAAAGAACAAATGGAAAATCAGATAGCTTCAGAAAATGATCCAGAATTAAAGAAGGCTTATAAAGAAATGCTTCAGGGGTGCATTGACCACCCGGATTTGTGGGACTGGTATGCAATGTGGATTATCGAAAATGAGAATGGAAACAATATCGGTAACTTATGCTATAAAGGCTTAGAGGCTGATAAGAATCCGGAAATTGGTTATGGCATTTTTGATGAATTTCAAGGAAGAGGGTATGCAACAGAGGCTGCAAGTCTTGCAATAAAATGGGCCTTTAATCATCCAGAAGTGAAGGCAGTAGAAGCGGAAACTGATTTTACCAATACTGCCTCACAGAAGGTTTTAGAAAAATGTGGCTTCAAAGCTACTGGCACTATGGGAGAAGAAGGGCCTAGATATATTTTGTATAGAGAGAAATTGAATAAGAATGAGAGGCAAAAATGATTAAAGGCATACACCATATTTCAATGAAATGCGGAACAGCTGAAGAACTAACTAACGTTCGCAAGTTTTATATAGATATTCTTGGCTTAAAAATTATACGCGAGTGGGCAGAAGGTATGATGATTGATACTGGCAATGGCCTGCTCGAGATTTTCACTAATGCTGATGGAACTCACTGCCTTGGCGCAATCCGTCATATGGCACTTCTTACTGATGATGTTGATGAAATTGCGGCGAAGGTTAAGGCTGCCGGTTACGATCTTTTTATTGAACCGAATGACAAAGATATTCCTTCTGATCCTGTATACCCAATCCGCATGGCTTTCTGCTACGGCCCGCTTGGAGAGCAGGTTGAGTTTTATATGGAGCGATAAAATGCCCGCCTAATTGCCGAGGCATGGAATAACAGGGGGTAAAATATGTTAAAAGATTACGAAATAGATAAACCAATTCTTGAAAATGCTATTCCATTTTACGAAAAACTTGGAATGAAGCATGCAGATGAAGTTATGAAATATAATCACATCGACTGGACTGAGTGGACAGTAAAGTAAGAATGGCAAATATAATTACCGGCAGCAGAATCTTATTCAGCATCTCGCTTCTTTTCTTTCCAACTTTCTCGTCTGCGTTTTATGTATTGTATCTGGCAGCTGGAATTACTGATATGATTGATGGAACTGTTGCACGGAAGACAGGAAAAGCAAGTGAGTTTGGCGCACGACTGGATTCTATCGCCGATATCATATTTGTTTTTGTATGCCTTATAAAACTGATTCCGGTTATATGCATTCCAATCTGGCTTTATGTCTGGATTGGAATTATTGCACTTATCAAAATCATCAATATTGTTTCTGGCTTAATCATGCAGAAACGATTTGTCCTGCTTCATACAATCACGAACAAGGTAACAGGTCTGCTGCTTTTTGTATTGCCGCTGACTGTGCCTTTTATGGATTTAAAATATACCGCTATTCCTGTTTGCGTAGTTGCAACTTTTGCGGCAATTCAGGAAGGGCATTTTATAAAAACTAATAGATTTTGAGAGGATTTAAATATGATTCGAAAGGCAGAGAAAAAAGATTTGGCACGTATCGCAGAGATACAGATATTTAATTACAGAATGTATTTCTATCCAATATTTAAAAGCGATGAATATTATTTTGGTGAATTGCAAGTTCCATCGCTCATGAAAAATTATGAAACTCAGCTTGATAGTTTGTATGTTTATGATGACGGTGTTGTCAAAGGATTTATAAAAGTTGAAGATACATATATTGCAAGACTTTTTGTTGAACCTGTTCTTCAGAATGCCGGCATTGGTACCTGTTTGCTGGATTACGCTGTGAAGGAATTCAATGCTGATTATCTTTGGGCACTGGAAAGAAACACAAGCGCCATACGATTTTATGAAAGAAATGGTTTTATCGCAACAGGAGAAAAGAAACTGGAAGAAGGTACAACTGAATACCTTGTACTATTAAAAAGAGGAGTTAATAAAGTATGAAAGAAATTATTAAAATCAATGAAGACACCTGGCGTATTGAAGATGAAGGAGTCAGATTTTATTTGTTTTGTGGAAGCGAGAAAGCGGCTCTAATTGATACTGGTATGAATAGTCCTGATGCAAAACAGATTGCAGAAGGGCTTACAAATCTTCCTCTCATTTTGATAAACACTCATGCGGATCCTGATCATATTTCGGGCAACAGTGCATTTGGTGAATTTTATATGAATCCAAATGAAGAAGAAAATCTTCATGCTCATAATGGACAGGGTAAGATTCTTCCGATTCACGAAGGTGATGTTATTGATCTTGGTGACAGGGAGCTTTTGATTATCGACCTCCCTGGACATACTCCTGGCAGCGTTGGAATCATCGATAAAAAGAACCATATTCTCATCAGCGGTGACAGCATTCAGGACGGTAAAATCTTTATGTTTGGACCAGCGCGAAATCTAAATCAATATATTGAAAGCCTCAAGCATCTTTCTAAATACGAAGATTTGTTCGATGAGATTTATCCAATGCACGGAACTTTTCCTGTTCATAAAGATCTGATTCCTAAGCTGATTCAGGGAGCACAATCCATTGTGGATGGAAAGGCTCAGGAATATGCAAAACCTGTAAACGTGTTTGGCAATGAAGTGACTTTGTATAAATTTGATTATGCTGGCTTCTTGTGTCAGTAAAAAAAACATATTGACAATCATCTATGTATTATTTATAGTTCCTCACATAGACAATTATCTATATGAGGAAGGCTATGAAAGAATCAGAAATCGCTGTTATTTGCAAAGCTCTGGGTGATGAAAATCGTGTTCAGATTATAAAAATGCTGACAGGCGGTGAATTGTGTGCATGTAAAATTCTTGATGCATTTAATATCACGCAGCCAACACTTTCTCATCACATGAAAATTTTAACTGACTGCAATCTTGTGAATTCCCGAAAAGAAGGGAAGTGGACATATTATTCGATAAACAACGAAACCTTCTTAAATTTCAAAAATGCTCTTTCTGAGTTTACCTGTAAAACTTCATCAAAGAAAAAAACTGCCGGCCAGTGCTGCTGCTATAAGGACTAGTTATATGGGAGCTTTTATTCAGAATCAGATACTTGGAATGCTGTGGCTTAAAGCTCTTACTGGGAAAATGCTGACAGCTTTTGGGCTTGATATAGAAAGCCGCATTGGTGGAAGCGTTCACTTTTTCTTTTATGATGTGATTAAAATTACCCTTCTGCTTTTTGTGCTGATTTTTATAATCTCATATATTCAGTCGTTTTTTCCACCGGAACGAAGTAAGAAAATCCTTTCGCGCTGTAAAGGCTTTCCTGCACGGGTGATTGCGGCTCTTTTGGGAACTGTAACATCTTTTTGTTCCTGTTCTTCAATTCCGCTTTTTATGGGATTCACTACGGCGGGGCTTCCTCTTGGAGTAACTTTCAGTTTTTTGATTTCTTCCCCAATGGTTGATTTTGCGTCGCTGATTCTTTTGACCAGTATCTTTGGCTGGAAGATTGCGATTGCTTATGTTGTACTCGGTCTTGTTGTTGCAATTGCAGGTGGAACTATAATCGAGCATCTCCATATGGAAGATCAGGTTGAAGTGTTACTTACTCCTGTAAAATGCTGCTGCTCATGTTCAAAAGCAAAAACAACTCAGAAACAGAGACTCGTGTTATCAATGCATTCTGTTACTGATACTCTCAAAAAAGTTTTCCCTTATATTCTTCTGAGTGTTGCTGTGGGCGCTGTAATTCACAACTGGATTCCTGAGAATTGGATTATCAATACACTTGGTGTGAAAAATCCGCTTGGAGTAATTCTTGCGGTGTTTGCCGGCATTCCAATGTATTCAGATATTTTTGGATGTATTTCAATTTCTGAAAGTTTGCTGGCAAAGGGTGCGCTCTTGGGAGTTGTACTCAGCTTTATGATGGCAGTAACGACTTTGAGTTTGCCTTCACTGATTATGTTGAAAAAAGTGATTAAAACAAAGCTGCTGGTAGTTTTTGTTTCAATCTGTGTGGCAGGAATTATTCTTGTCGGATATTTTTTCAATGCTTTTCAGGCATTGTTTTTGAATTAAATAAATTGTTAATATAAAGAAAAAAGAAAAGGTTGAATAAATTATTATAGAGGAACGCAATGAATTTTAATCCAAGCGAAGAAGAAATCAATTTTGTAAATGACGCGCTGCGAAAGTTCAATGAAGAAAAGGTTGGACCGGATAATCATGTTCTTTTGAATATTGTTGAATATGATGAAAACAAAAATGTAATTGCCGGAATCCTTGGCGGTACTTATTGGGGCTGGATGCATATTGATATTCTCTGGGTTGATGAGAAATATCGTAAGCAGGGGCTTGGATCAAAACTGCTCGAGGCCGCAGAATCAGAAGCAAAAAAACGAGGCTGTCATTCTGTTCATGTTGATACCATGTCCTGGCAGGCTCCTGAGTTCTATAAAAAGCACGGTTACAAAATCATTGGTGAACTGAACGACATTCCGGATGGAAACAAGAAGTTTCATTTGATCAAAGATTTATAATTAAACAATAATTCCGCCATGGAAGTGTAATTCGTAAATCTTTGTTTCCAGATAGAAGATATCTTCGTAGCCCTGGAACCATTCGAAATCTCCGTTGGTCTGGCAGTGGTAGGTGTAGTCGCCCTGCCGGAAAATGTCTGGACCGCGGTAAGGCTTATCAGCCGGAACTTCAAAAAGTGCCGCCTTGAGGAAATCTCCAGAGAATGGCTCGCCTGTTACACGGCCATAGTAATTCATAGACCACAGCGGTTTACCGTTGCGCCAGACAGCTTCTTCGCCGGCAAAGTCTTTTCCACCAAGATAAGTATCTATGTATAAAAGTTCGCCTGCCGGAGTTTTTTCTTCATATTTCAAATCGTGTGAAGCAGGGCGGCTAGGGGCAACTTCGGCTCCGTGTCCCGCGTAGGTTTTCTGCTTTGCTTTAATAAGGAAACTGATGAGTTCTGTGCGGTCGGTTTTATCTTCACTCTCCGTCAACGGAATATTGCAGTCATCATCATTTTTTACTATGCGGTCAATCGGAATATGATAAAGATTACTCAAAGCAATAAGGCCGTCGAGCTCAGGTATGGCAAGTCCGTTTTCCCATTTGCTTACAGTCTGGCGAGCAATGTGCAGTTTATCTGCCAGTTCTTCCTGCGAATATCCGTTTTGTTTTCTGAGTAAGATGAGCTTTTCACCTAAAATCATATTCACCTCGTTGGTTATAAGGTAACACAGAAAAAGGTTTATTTACACCGCTTTCTGAATGCAAAAATGTAACGGCGAAGTGACAAAAATTGTGATTCGAGTTTAGTTATTTGTTATAATAAAATCTGTTTGGATATAGGTGAATAGCATGAACATTAAATCCTTTTGGAAAGCTGTGATTTCGCAGAACAGAGCAGAGTTACCGTCATATTTTATTGAGGATGCTTCAATTTTTTGGCATTGTACAAACGAACAGTTTAGTGTTGAAGAATATGTAAAAGTGAATTGCGATTATCCTGGAAAGTGGGAAGGTGAAATTGAGCGTTTGGTTGAAAATAAAGATGAAGTAATTTTAGCCGGACATGTTTATTCATCAGATAAAAAAATATCCTGCCATGTTGTGAGCTTTATAAAATTGGTGAATGACAAAATCTCCAGACTGGATGAATACTGGGCAGATGATGGAGAAGCTCCAGATTGGAGACGTAAAATGAATCTTGGAAAGCCCTTTAAGGCATGACCGTCGACGTATTCTATTAGATTATTTTTTGATTCGCACATAATAGTGCTCGTCATCTTCTTTTACGATGCGGCCACCGTTCTTCTGCATTACCTTTAGAGAGGCTGGATTGTCGCGGTTTACACGAAGATAGAATTCATCTTCTGGAACTATTGTTCGGGCAACTTCCAGTGTGAGAGCGAGGCCTCTAGTCCCGTAGCCTTTGCCACGGTATTCCTTTTTAATAAACTGCCCGATGTGTCCGCCGCCTTCTCGCAGCGCATCATTCAGATAATGACGGATTCTGAACTGGCCGACGATTGTGTCATCTTCCCATAAAAACAAAAAAGTTTCTGGTACCATCCAGTCTGGCAGGTTTTCACCGCGGGAGAATCTGAGCATATCCGGTAAAGCCTTGTTTTCAAAATCATCATGCGATATTCCAGACCAGGCATTTGTAAGCCCGTTTTCGTCTTCCGGCATATCGCGCACAAAAGCCCATTCTTTTTCGATATCTTCAAGGTTTGCTTTTTTTACATATAACATTTTGTACCCCTCTAGCAGTATTTTATTTATGAACATTTTACCATATTTATTCAGAGTATTAAAACTATGATTATATGATATAATAATTCTAATACTAGTCTACATGGTAGACTAAGAGGAAAAAAGTTATGAGTACACCTAATCAAGTTTGGAATAATTATTTGAAGTCTCTTGGAGAAGACCCCGTAAAGACAGAAAAAGCCTTTCCGATAGTAGATCATTTTTGTGATGAAAAAGAACAGACAGATAACCTTTATAATTTAGTAATTCAAGGAATAAAACGAGCAACTACAGCAAGTGTAAAAATTTGTGAGTACTATAATGAAGATTTTTCAAAACCTGGGGATTACTGGATACTAACAAATTTTGATGAGACTGAATGTTGCGTATTGCAGACTGTAAAATCAACAATCAAAAAATTTAATCAAATTACTGAAGAAGACGCATATATCGAAGGTGAAGGTGATAAAACTTTGAAATACTGGCGGGAAGTTCATAAGTCTTTTTTCGAAGAAGAATATAAAAGTCTTGGCTGGAAATTTTCTGAAGACATAGAAGTTGTCTTTGAAGAGTTCAAAGTTGTATATGTTGATACTGTAGCTTAACGGGAAGAATAATGAATTACATAATCGAAACAGAACGTTTAAAATTACGCGAGCTCACTTTGGATGATACAGAAAAGCTTGCACTTGTGCTTTCGGATCCACAATCTATGAGATTTTATCCGCATCCTTTTTCCAGGGAAGAAGTTGAGAACTGGATTAAATGGAATATCGACAATTACAAAAAATACGGCTTTGGACTTTGGGCTGTGCTTGAAAAAGAATCAGACGAATTCATCGGCGACTGTGGAATCACCATGCAGCAGGTGGAAGATAATTTATTCCCCGAGATTGGATATCACTTAAGAAAAGAATTTCGCGGCAAAGGTTATGCTACCGAAGCTGCCCGTGCCTGTTCAGATTTTGCAAAGAGCAGGGGAATCAAACAGATTATTTCCTACATGAAGTCCAACAATCTTCCGTCCCGCCATGTTGCCGAACGAAATGGTATGACCTATGTAAAATCTTTTACCAAGACTGTAATGGGAAAAGTTGTAGAAGACGAAGTTCTTTATATGAAAACATTATAGGCGGCTTAGAATGGAAAACTGGGATGATAAGTTTGACTATTTAAAACTGACACGCTCTCTTTATCTGAATATTGACTATCTTCAGTTTCTTATTGAAAAGGTCTGGAAGATTACGAAGAAAGTTGATGTGATAGATTTTGGCTGTGGTTACGGATATCTTGGGCTAGTGCTGATGTCATTGCTACCGAACGGTAGTTCCTACACTGGAGTTGATATTTCTGAAAAACTAATCAATAAAGGAAAAGAGATTTTTAAGGAACTCCCGTTTAATCATAAGTTTATTCTTTCATCAGTAAACAACGTTCCAGAAAAAGATGATACTTTTGACATCGCAATTTGTAATAGCGTTCTGATGCACATTCCTGAGCCAGATGCTGTGCTGGCAGAAATGAAACGCATCACAAAAAATGACGGTATGATTATTACCTGCGAATCAAACTGGAATGCGGTAAACGCCCTTCTTTATATCGATGGCATTAAAAAAAGTAAAATCACAGACCTTGGTTTTCTGCAAATCCTGTTTGAACGCATTCATGAAAAAACAAAAACAGATGGAAATATCGGAATGAAAATGCCTGTCATCATGGCACGGAATAATATCAAAAATATTCAGGCCCGCATCAGTGACAGCGTTCGGATTATTCTCGCAGATGAAAAAAAAGAAGATCAGGATTCTATTTACACCTCATTACAATCTGATGGTTTTGGAGAAGAACTTAGCGATGAACAAAAATCAAAGAAAATTAATTGGTTTATGGAACTCGGATTTTCGGAAGAAGAAGCAACCAAATATCTTGAAAAAGAAATCAAACTGAACGAAATCTTCAGAAACCGCGACGAGTTGAATCTGGTTTATGCTGCTGCCATGACTTTCTGTTTTGGCTATGTAAGGAAGTGAAATGGTAGTAGAAAAATATAATCCAAAGTGGGTAGAGCAGTTTCAGACTCTCAAAGAGTTTTTAGAGAAAAATGCCACTGAATATATTTCCATCGAACATGTCGGAAGCACATCGATTCCAGGGATGAATGCAAAGCCAATTATTGATATAGATGTGGTTGTTGAAGATGCGGCTCAGTTCCTCAAACTAAAAGAAGAACTTGAAAAAATCGGTTACGTCCATGAAGGAGACCGTGGTATCTCTGGTCGTGAAGCTTTTGATAATGAAAACGTTGCAATCAAAATCGATCATCATTTATATGTTTGTGTTAAGGATAATGCCGAGCTGAAAAGACATCTCAAATTCAGAGACAAGCTTCGATCATCACCTGAACTTGTAAATGAATATAATAAAATCAAAGAAGAGATTCTTTCTAAAGTCGGAACTGACAACAGAGCAGGTTATGTCCAGATGAAAGAAGAAGAATATAAGTGGTTCTTCGAAAAAGTATTATCTTAAAAAAGGGGTTGAAAATGACAAACAAGATAGAAATAGTTTCATTACCGAAAGAGCAGTGGAAGGGAACTCCAATTCCCCTCGTAACAAAATCTGATTCTTATTATGATCTGGAAATTTCGCCTTTTGAAAATGACGGCTGTAATATTCGACTGGTGAAAAAGAGTTTTGAAAAGACAGTTGTTCATACTCCAGAAGAATATGATTTTCCGGATGGTCTGTATCAGGATCATTGGGAAAAGGCAGAAGCTTATGGCGTAGTAGGCGATAATGGCCAAATGCTTGCCTGCATAGAAGTATGCCCTGAAGAATGGTCAAACAGATTGATGGTTACAGAGCTCTGGATTACAGAAGAGCTTCGCGGACAGGGGCTTGGAAAACGTCTGATGGACAAAGCAAAAGAAGTTGCCGTGGCACAAGGCCGCCGTGCAATCATTCTGGAAACTCAATCGTGCAACACAAACGCGATCGGCTTTTATCTTCATCAGGGCTTTGAACTCATCGGCTTTGATACCTGCTGCTATACAAACGCTGACATCGACCGCAAGGAAGTAAGAATAAATCTGGGATATTTTTTCCACCGCGAAGCTAAGAGGCGATAAATGAAAATCATAAATCTTGTAGAAAATGAATCAGGCGATAGCGGCTGCGAAGCTGCTCACGGACTTTCATTTTATGTTGAAACTGAAAATCATAAGTTTCTCTTTGACTCAAGCCCAAGCGAGGTATTGATTCGTAATGCAAAGACGCTTGGCGTAGATTTGACTGCTGTTGATACAGTGATTTTGAGTCACGGGCATTATGATCATTCGGGTGGGATCCTGCCGTTTGTGGAGTTGAACCCACAGGCAAAGATTTACATGCAACATAATGCCGGCGGAGAATATTATGCCTTCGACGGACAAGACAAGGGCTTCCGTTATATCGGAATTGATAAAAAGATTCTCTCTCTGCCTCAGGTTCAGTTTTTGAAAGGTGATACAAAAATTGATGACGAGCTTCAAGTTTTCACTGTTGATCAGCGGGCTTATCCTCTTCCTTCTACAAACAAGCGCCTTCGTGAGCTGTGCAACGATCAGTATATCCAGGATGAATTCCACCACGAACAGAATCTGCTTTTGACAGCGGGCGGAAAGAAAATTCTTTTCTGCGGTTGTGCACATAACGGCATTTTGAATGTGATGGAAACGCTTGAACGAAAGTTTGGCCCGGCCTCACTCCCAGACCTGGTAATCGGCGGCTTCCATCTTATGAAGCGCACCGAGTTCTCCGAGGCCGACACCGCCGAAGTCACAGAAATCGCAAATCGCCTGAAATCATATAAAGCCCACTTTGCAACCTGCCACTGCACCGGCCTTCCTGTTTTCAATCAGATGAAAGAAATTATGGGCGACCAGTTGACTTATGTGCGGTCTGGGGATGAAGTTATTGTTGAGTAAAGAAAAGAAATGATAATCCAGACAGGACAGCGAACGGACATTCCGGCTTTTTATTCTCAGTGGCTTTTGAACCGGCTAAAAGAAGGTTATGTGATGGTTAGAAATCCGTTTTATCCTTCGTCGGTTTCACGCTATGAACTGAATCCTCAGATTGTTGATTTGATTACTTTTTGTACTAAGAATCCTCTGCCGGTTTTAAAAAATCAGGAACTCTGGAATGAACTTTCGAAATATAACCAGTGGTGGTATGTTTCGCTCACGCCGTATGGAAAAGAGATTGAACCGAACGTGCCGGAAAAGGCCGCCGTCGCAGATGGCATTATTGAACTTGGAAAACGACTTGGACCAGAAAAAGTCGGCTGGCGTTATGATCCGATTTTTATCTCCAAAAAATATTCAGTTCCATATCATCTTAAGGCATTCGAAAATATTGCGCGCAGGCTTTGTGGCTCAACGAAGACTGCTGTAATCAGCTTTATAGATTTGTATCCAAAGGTGAAACGTAATTTTCCCGAAGCCCGGGAGGTAACGCAGGAGGAGAGGCTTACTCTTGGAAAAGCCTTTGTTGAAATTGCCACTAAATATGGAATGACCTTGCGTCCTTGTGCCGAAGGAAAAGAACTCGAACATTTTGGTGCAGATTGTTCCGGCTGTCAAACTGTAGCAGTCCTCGAAAAAGCTGTTGGTAAAAAACTTAAAGTTCCCAAAAAGAATTCCGCACGTAAAGAATGTGCCTGTTTCTTAAACGGAGATATCGGAGCTTATAATTCCTGCGCTCATCTGTGCCGCTACTGTTATGCAAATGCAGATTCCAGACTTGTCCTTGAAAATATGAAATTACACAATCCTGCTTCTCCGCTGCTAATCGGTGAGCTGAATCCTGATGATAAGATTTTTAATACTATGCAGAAAAGCTGGATTATGGAATAATTAAGAATCCTATGAAAACAAAATATTGCAGACTGTGTTCCAGCCTCATTATTGAATATCAGCACATACCCATGGTGGATGCCACTGTTATTTGTCTTAGCAGGCGCTTCAACCTTTTATGCATTTGGAAAGAGAACAGCAAAAAAGTATATTATTGAACGAGTCCTAAAGCTTTATATTCCATTTAATGTGGCACTTATTCTTGTAATTCCTGTTCAAACATATCTGGCAGATATTTATTTCAATAATTATTCCGGCAACTATTTTGAACACTTTAAGGAGTTTTTTGTTTTTACAGATTTTACCGGTTATGATGGCCATTTTACTCCCGCTCATACCTGGTTTATCCTGTATCTTTTCCTGATCTCTCTTATTACACTGCCACTTTTAAAATTGGCCTATTCCAAAAACTTTGATTTAAAGACTTCCAGATTTATGATTCTTAAACTCCTTCTTATTGGGGTAGTACTTTATTTTATTAAACCAATTGGTAGTCTGGGTGGAAAAAGCATTGTAGAATTTATGGCGTGGTTTTTAACAGGTTTCTTTGTTTTCTCAGATGAAACTTTCCAGGAAAAAACAGCTTCCTGGTCTATCGTAACATTTCCAATCTTTGCAATACTTTTAATTGCACGATGCGTAATGTATAAAATACAGTTTTTCGGACCTTATTGGGATGTATTAACATACATTTTTACCTGGAGTGGAATACTCTCATTATTTGGCCTTGGAAAAAAGTTCTTAAACTTTAACAGTGCTTTTACAAAGTATTTCTCACAGGCGTCATATCCTCTTTATATTCTTCATCAATCAGTAATAGTAATTCTGGGATTCTTCGCCGCAAAATATGTAATGATTCCATATATTCTTCAGTACATATTATTAGTTCTTATTTCCTTTGCTATAACAGTTGGTCTTTTCGAAATCTTCCGAAGAAACAAAATCACAAGTTTTCTTTTGGGAATGAAAAGTTTGAAAATTAAAACACCATCTGCACCAGCAGCATGTAAAGCACAGTTCCAATGACCACGCTGAAAATTGCATTTCGTTTCCAGAGATATGAAGCGATTACGACAGACATGGCAATCAGTTCTGGAATTGTATGTGGTGCCTGAACTACAGAGACATCTTTAAAACAATAGACAATCAAAAGTCCCATTGCGGTATAAGGAACAACTTTCCCGAGATACATAATGTATTTCGGGATTGTTTCATTCCGCCCAAAAATCAGAACAGGAAGAATTCTTGTGGCAAGCGGTTTTTCTATCGAATTTTTTCATCGCTCCATAATAGCAGTTATTCCCCCTCCTTGTAACCACTTTCTTATCTCTTTATAATTGACTTTATGAACACAAATCAGTTTGCACGAACCAGGCTTACATTCGGAAAAGACAATATGGAAAAACTCTACAATGCCCGTGTTATTGTTTTTGGCATAGGTGGGGTAGGAAGTTATGTTGTTGAGGCTCTGGTTCGTTCCGGGATTGGTGCAATTGATATTGTTGATGATGATAAAATCTGTCTTTCGAATTTGAACCGCCAGCTTTTTGCGCTGCAGTCTACAATTGGCAAAGACAAGGTTGATGTTGCTGAAGAACGTATTCATGATATAAATCCGGACTGTAAGGTTACAAAATGGAAGACCTTCTACATGCCCGACACTGCCGATCAGTTTGATTTTTCTCAGTATGATTATATTGTTGATTGTATTGATACTGTGACTGGTAAGCTTGAAATCATCACCCGTGCGAAGGCGCTTAAAAAGCCGGTTATCAGCTGCATGGGTGCTGGAAATAAGGTTGACCCGACTAAGCTCAAGGTTGCAGATATTACCCGTACATCAGTTTGTCCGCTTGCCCGTGTTATGAGAAACGAACTTAAGAAGCGACGCATCAAACGGCTCAAGGTTGTGTTCTCAACTGAAACTGCGATTCCTCCGCAAGCCGATGAAACTGATCCTGATTTTGAAGACACTTCCGGAGTTACACCAGACCGCAAGGGAACTCCCAAAAAACAGACTCCCGGCAGCAATGCCTTTGTGCCTTCGGTTGCAGGAATGATTATTGCAGCAGAGGTTGTAAAGGACCTTACTCAGTTTCATATGACGGATTTATTTAAAGATTAGATTTCTATTGATTTTAACGAGTAACCAGTTCGTAACTTTTTTCTGTTAGTTCACACAGCTTTTCAAAATCAGTAACCGCGGTGAGCAGAATTGTAATCCAGTATTTCTTATTCATATGCCAGGCTGGAAAGATTGATTTGTGGTCTACAAGATTCGGGATTGAATCCTGATTGGCTTTCATGTTTACAACCCAGACATAGTCGTCGCCTGTGAGACCGAGCTGGCGGTATTTAATTCTCATCACAAGTGCGAACCATTTTTCATTCGGACAACGGAAGACAAAAGAGTAGGGCGCATCATCCGGCCACGGGTAATCAGGCTCTGCTCCAAATTTTGATTTAATCCAGGCGATGAAATCATCTTTCAAATCATTTGTCTCAAAACATTTTGACTTGATATCGTCTATGATTTTCTGAACTTCTTCGCGCAAGGAAGCTACAAAAGCGCCGTGAGAAGGCATATCAAAAAGCGCATATTTTTCTCCGGTCGCTGAATCAAAAAGTTGGACGGTGAGTGTCTGTTCGGAAAGTGACAGAGAAATCTCAGCATTAAAAGCGCCGTTGGAAACAGGCATCTGCATCACATAATTGTTGTCATCGCTTGTTGTAAAACCAGCCGCTTTCAGAGAATCTTTGTTGATTTTTGCCGAACGAAAAATATAGCTGTAGTCCATTTAATCCTTAATCTTCACGCAACATTCAAAAACGCAACGGTCGCTTTCTTTGATGTGGATATAAATCTTGCCGTGAACTTCCGGATCCTCTTTTTTGTAAACCTTAAGAATCTGACCTTCTTTACTTTCACCGGTATAGTGAACTTCGAGGTCTGTGATTTCGTGCGACTGCAAAAAATCATCTGAGAACACACAAAGTGCAAGTTTGATATATTCAATATTATTCATGTGATGAGACATATCAATCTGAGAAGAACGAATCTGCTGCTCAAAGACAAACTCATCATCAGAAAAATCAGAAGGGAAACGTTCGAAAGGCTCGTTATAAACTGCCTCAGGAAAATTCTCTTTTGGATATGGGAGATTTGTGATTTTGAGCGGACGATGATTTTCAAGGCTCAAAACGCAGGCTTCCTGATTTGCAACAAGAAGTGTTTTTCCGTTTTTATCTACGAACTGTGTATTAACGTGAGTTCGCATTCCAAGGTTATCAATAGGGAAGGTGCGGGCTGTAATGCTTTCACGCCAGTCGGGGCGGCGTTCAAAATGAACTTTTGTTTTTGTGAATACCCAGAAGGCATTGAACTTTTCGCGGTAGATTACACCGTCGCAATCCATCGCATTAAAACTCTCAGTAAGATTATCCTGTACAAGTAAAACAGACTGAGCCACTCCCATCTTTACAGATGAATCAATAAACGCAGAAGAAATCTCCCGCTCAGTTTCAAAAATTAAGCTATTATTCATAGATGTAATTGTAATCTTTTTTTGAAAAACATGAAATATCAAGGAGAATTCCATAAAAAGTCTAAAGCATTGATTTTTTCAGAATAATCTTCATAATAGTGCGATATGAAACTCAAAGGCTTTTACTCATCACTTGTGGCTATCGCAATTCCAATTTCTCTTCAGGCTCTTTTGCAGAACTTTGTAAACATGCTCGACACTGTTATGATCGGGCGGCTTGGAAGTGTTGAAATTGCAGCGGTAGGGCTGGGCAATCAAATCTTTTTTATTCTCAATATGATTCTTTTCGGAATCACATCAGGCGGCGGTGTTTTTATTGCTCAGTTCTGGGGAAAGAAAGATATTAAAGGAATCAGAAAGTCATTAGGTTTGATGACTTTGATTTCACTTTTTGTTGCTGTTGTTTTTACAATTCTTGGACTTTTTATTCCGTACAAGCTGATTGGAATTTATTCTCCGGATCCTGAGGTTGTAAAAGTTGGCGGTGAATACCTTCGTCTGGTGTGTTTGTCTTACGTTCCTACGGCAATCAGTTTTTCTTTAACGCTGGCCATGAGAAGTACTGAGCGCGTAAAACTACCGCTTGTTTGTACTTCTGTTTCTTTGTTAACTAATGCTGGGGCAAATTATGTTTTGATTTTTATTGCACATCTGGGTGTAAAGGGTGCTGCGATTGCAACTGTGTTTGCCCGCATTGTTGAACTTATAATTCTTGTAAGCTGGTCATATTCTCATAAATATGAAATTAGTGGTAAGCTTCGCGAACTATTGAGCTTTGACTGGTCTTTTGTTTTCAAATATATAAAGATTGCCTTTCCGGTTATTATCAATGAAACTTTCTGGGGACTAGGAACTTCTGTTTACAACGGAATCTACGCTCATGCCGGAACTGATGCTTTTACAGCCTACAGTATTACGGGAACTATCAGCCAGCTCACATGGGTATTCTGTATGGGCTTTGGAAACGGAATGGGTGTTCTGATTGGAAAACGAATCGGCGAAAAGAAACTGGACGAAGCCCGTGCGTATGCTTTGCGTTCAATGTGGTTTATGCCTTTGATTGGGGCGGCCGTTGGAATCTTCCTGTTGCCACTTTCTAAATTACTGCCGTTCCTCTTCAATGTTGAACCTGAAATAATTAAGATGGCAACCCAGATTCTTATGATTTTGATTCTGCTTTATCCTTTCAATTCTTTCTGTATGGACTGGATTGTCGGTGTGTGCAGAGCCGGCGGAGATACTGTTTTTTCTGCAGCCGGTGAGCTGATTGTTTTATGGGGTGTTGCGATTCCTTTAGGATATGTCGCTGCCTTTGTACTCCATCTCCCAGCTCCAATGATATTCTTATTCCTCTCAAGCGAATCGATTGTAAAGGCGATTGTTGGTGTAATCAGAATATTGAGTGGAAAGTGGCTGCATGAAGTAACCTGATTAAGGCAGATTTTAAGATATAAGTTTACGTTCAAAAGTTTACAGATGTGATATAATCAGATATATATGAAAAAACAAAACCTTCCACAGCAAACACATTTTATTGGAGTTCTTACACCAGAGGACATTACTCTTACACTTGAAGACTGCCGCCGTTATATGAACGAAGCTTATGGTTGCCGTTCCGGACACCTGACTCCGATTCATGTCACTTTGATTCCGCCATTCAGATTGCCAGAAGAATATTCAACAGAGGACCTTGCTAAAGCAATAGAGCAGGATGTATTACCGGCCGGCTTAAGCTTCACCGCTAAGATAAATAACTTCGATGCATTTGGAGACAGAACTCTCTTTGCAAAAGTTGAAAAGGATGATAAATGGACAGCCTTGCGTGATGAAGTTTATTCTGCAGTAATCAAAGCTGCACCTGGCTGTACAAAGAAGGATCAGCGTCCGTTTACTCCTCATCTTACTGTCAGCAATCGTGATATTCCTGCAGGCGTTACAAAAGACGCAATCGAAGTGATGAATGAATTGAATCTTGTTGAAAACTTTCCTGTAAATAACATCACAATTTTTGAGAGAAAGGACAGCCGCTGGGAAGCTGCAGTGTCGCTGGAGATTTAGAGATAAAAGTGTAGGGGTATAGAAAATGACATTTGATGGTTCTCAGAAAATCATAGGCAAAGGTGCACAGGCAGAGGTTCTTCTGTACCATGGATTTGCTTACAAAGTTTATAATCAGTCTTATCCAGCAGAATGGATTGCATTTGAAAAACAGCAGCAGCAGGCAGTGAATAAGTCTGGTCTCTGTCCGGTAAAATATTACGACACAGATGATTCACATATCATCAAGATGGATTTAGTCGAAGGAGATCAGCTGGAGAAATCAGTTCCTAAAGCTCCTGAAGAGGGCTTTAAGCTACTTGCAAAAGCGTTCCGTTTTGTTCACGAAGCAGATGCAAGCGATACCACAATTCCGCCTCTTAGTGCAACAGCAGGGCTTATGTTATCTGATGAAGAAAAATCAGAAGTACTTCCGGCCATCGAACGTCTGTCTCAAAAATATAAAAGCTGCATCTGCCATCTGGATATGCATTTTCTGAATATCATGATTCCAAATGATACGGCCCTGGTCGCCGATAAAATCAATTACACCATCATAGATTGGATGAACACAAGAATCGCCCCTCCGGTTTTTGACTACGCCCGAACTTATGTGATTTTTAATGAGTTTGCAAAAGAAGCTCTGGAGTTCTACAAAGCTGCTGTCTGGCCGGATGTTCAGGCGCTTGGAATTTCAGAAGAAGATTTCTTTGAAGCTGTGAAGGTTTGTACTGTCCTGCGTAGTAAAGAATAATATTTTAAAGTTTTTTGATATATAAATGGGTTCGGTCTATTTTTGGGTGTAACCTTAATTGGGGTTCAGCACGCAAATAGTGTTACGTAAATGGGGGTCAGACCAAATGTTAACAGATTTATAATTACTTTACTTACTATAATGTATATTCTGTCTACTTATAATAATGTTTTTTTGAGGGATAACTGTATATCCGTAAGCGTCAATTTTCCGCCCTATTAGGCTATTAAGACCGTTGAAACATCAGATTTTTGAATCAATTTGATATTCCAAGGAAGAAGTTCTGACCAGTTTGAATCAGTCCAGTCTGTTGTATCTGCGGCTAATTCAAAGATTGAAGAAAGATATTCTTCAGGTTTGATACCATGTATTTTAGCACATTCTATGAGAGAAAACAATAGGCATGTTGACCTAGAGCCGTCTTCTGATGCAGAAAACAGGAAGTTTTTTCTTGATAAAACATACGGACGGATTGAGCGTTCACTGACAGAGTTATCCAGATAAATCTCAGGGCAATCAAGATAATTCATCAGATGAGGCCATGCATCTATTGCGTACTTAAGAGCTTTTCCAAACTTAAATGAAGCCGGAACTTTAGGCTGAGTCTTAATCATCCAGTCATAGAATTCATCCATAATCGGCTTAATAATTTCCCGACGTTTTACAACAAACTCTGCATCCGAAAGATTCTTCTCTCTCAATAGATTCTCTTCATGATACATCTGCTGAATGTATTTTATAGCCTTGGCAGAGCCCTTGGATTTCCCGTTGAGTAATGCGTCATAAAACTTTCTGCGTATATGTGCAGCACAAGCGATATGAATAATTTTGTCTTTCGGATAAAGAAGTTCATGTTCTTTTAGTGCAGCTTCATATCCGGGATATTCATCAGTCTGAAGCCATCCTTTGAATCCGTTGATGAAAGGCCTGATGTATTTCGGACTCCGGCTTTCAAAATAGCGGTAAACAACAACCTTTTTGTTTTTCGGTCCACCATGAGCTAGCCAGATGTAGGATTTCTTGCGATCCTTATTACCGTTCTCGTAATTCAGAATCCTGCAGGTTGTTTCATCCATGTTCAGGACTTTTCCGGTTTTTAAATGCTTCATAAGCACATTTTCCAGAGGTTTTATCTTCTCATAAACCTCAAGCTGCCATTTATCCATCGTAGCCCTTGAAATATCGATTCCTTTTCTTTCGAAGTTCTGGGCTTGTCTGTAATACGGCATATGATTGCAGTATTTGTTGATAAAAATGTAACTCAGAAGCCCTGGTGTTGCTATTGATTTTGGAATGATATTCTTTGCGGCAGGAGCCTGACGGAATACAGGATGATCTTCATCTCCGCTGCCTTCACATTTTCTGCAGGCATAAACCGGATAGATATGCTGTTCTACATAAATCCTTTCAGGGATGATGTTTACTCTTTCAGTTACTTTCTCCCCTACTTTTACAAGCTTTGCTCCGCAGCCACAGATTTTCTCTGATTCAGGAATATCATGATAAATCGGGATTCTTTCATAATTTTCATCAATCTTTTTACGGCCGCACTTACGTCTCTTATATGCCTTTACGAGGACGTTTTCTTCTTTCAATTCTTCAAGTTCTTCATTTGTAAGAAGTTCATTCTCTGGAAAATCATCAAGGTCATCAAATAACGGAAGCCACTGTTCGAATAATTTTTCAGAATGACTGCCGAAACGATATGACATCTGAGTTCTCAGTCGTTCTTCAAGCCCGAGAATTTTTAAATCTTTTGAATTATTGTCAGATTTGAGGCTTTTTATTTCTTCATCTTTTTGTTTCAGCTCTTCTTTCTGCTGATTTATTGTGAATAATTGTAATGTGATTTTTTCATCTTTAGAGGAAAGTAACTTGTCCTTTAAAACAAGCTGCTGCTGCATTGATTCAATCTCAATCTTTGCAGCAGCCAATTCTGTGAGTGCTTCCTGTATTGTCACTTCCCTTTTCATGTTTTAAATGTTAACAGATTTTAAAACTTTTAAAAAGAGGGTGTATCAACTGGTTGTACCGCAACGGGCTTGACCCGTTGTCGGCTACGAACCTTTGTTATGGCAAAAATATATCGCATACAGTATTAGATTTCTTAATTTCTTTTTTCGTTAAGAATTATTCTGTATTTTTTTGAAGCTACGCTTCTATTATTATATTTTTTCTAGCGGCGTAAAGCCGCGTACTACTGTTTCCTTATGCTCCCCTAAAGTTCTCTTTCTATAATTATTTTACCACTAAAAAATTACTCTCCAGCTTTTATCGAGTAATACTTGGCTGTATAATTCAGATTATCCCACTTTCTAGTATTTTGTTTAGCGTATTTATATTCAAATCCAAGTGATTCGCATAGTCTTTGTGATTTCTTATTTTCTTCAAAGCAACTGTAAATAAACTCTTTTCCACCGAGTTCTTCAAAAATCATTTTTAAGAGGAGCTGCATTGCCTGTTTTCCAAAACCTTTTCCCTGATACTTACTGGCAATACAGATTCCAGTATCTTCAAAAATACAATCACCTGTGTCTACAGCTCCAAGAAAACCAATAACTTCATCAGTTTCTTCAAGGCAAATATAAAATGCAAGATTTGATTTTTGATATTCAATAGTTTTTTGTAATCTGATTTTTGCTTCTTCTATGTTCTCTACTGGTTTCCAAAGCATAAATTTTGCAAGTTCTTTATCTTGCCAGATATTATTCCACATAGAGTCCAAATCTTCTGATCTTGCTTTTCTTAGGATGATTTTTTCCATTAATTTATAAATTCCACTTAACAAAAAAATTTTTTACAAAAAGCAGGCCAGTGGCCTGTCGTCATAACAATTGCTTAAACGGTGGCGCGGCTTGACCGCGACATCCGCTTTGAAGCTTTGAAAATCATTAAGGCCCCAGTTTTATCATGCTAAGATAGATAAGTCCATCAGGGCACAATATCCTAATTAATTCGACAGGGGGACCTTAATGAGATTCTATAAGAACCAGCATCAATTTTACATTGGAATCGACCTTCACGCAAGAACGATGTACATCTGTGTTATCAACAACATCGGGGAAACTGTATTCCACAAAAACATGGAATGTTCCAGAGATAATCTGGAGCTTGTGACCAATACTTTTGGAAAGGACATTGTTGTTGGAGTGGAATGCATTTTTACCTGGTACTGGGTTGCAGATTTTTGTGCGGAGCA
>NZ_FORI01000013.1 GCF_900113965.1 Treponema bryantii
TTTCAGCCTGCAAAATTGAAAATAAATAAAAACTGCAGGCTGATTTACAAGAAGAATATAAATTATAAGTCATAATTTTATTTTCTGAGCCTGTAAAATTAAAAATATAAAAAAATTACAGGCTGAACTACAGAAAATCTATTAGTTATAAAACAAAATCCTATATATTAAGCCTGCAAAATCATTCAAATTGCAAATCTGCAGGCTATAAAAACTGATCATGTGCAGCGCGCCAAGCATGGAGGGGTGCCGCAGGCAGCCACCGCAGTAAACGGTGGTTGAGCTTGTCGAAACTACCGTTTACGAGGAGGCCGAGCGACAGCGAGCCCCGGAACGCGTGTTGGAATGTGAATTTGCGCCGGAATTAATTAAGAACTTTCAACAATTCTTCAAAATAATACTTATCTTCAATCTTCTTGCCGCCGCAAGTATGGCCAAGACGACGGTCGCTGCGGATTTTTTCTCCGTGGAAGTCGCTGCCGGCGGTAATTACAAAGCCAATTTTTCGGCCAAGTTCTTCAAGGCGGAGGCATTCTGTAACCCTGGCGCCCGGGTGAAAAGCTTCAATGCCCACAACGCCCTTCTCATAGCAATCAGTTAAAAACTCAGGAAGGCGGCCCCACGACAGATAAAGAGACATAGGGTGCGCAATAACAGGCACACCGCCGCTTTCGCGAATGGCAACAATGGCCTCATCAAGATTTGTACAGACTCGGGGAACATACCATTTACGGCCCCTCGCAAGGTACTGGTCAAAGGCCTGCTGACGGGTCTTTACAACGCCGTGCTTTACAAGCTCAGCCGCAAAGTGAGGGCGCCCAAGAACGGTGCCAGGAAAATCGGCTTCCAGTTCTTCAAGTGTTATATCAACTCCGTCCTCATTCATCTTCTGAATAATCATACTGTTGCGCTCAAAGCGGTTTTTTATAACGTTTTCTACTATTATATTAAGAGATTTTGAAGGTTCTTTTAGGCCAAGCCCCAGAAGGTGAAACTCTCCGGTAGGGAAAGTGATATTAATTTCAATTCCGGGAACAACTGTTACACCAAGCTCTGCACCGGCGCGCTTTGCTTCTTCAAGGCCGGCAGTTGTGTCGTGATCTGTAATTGCAATGACTTTTATATTTTTATCGGCCGCTTTCTGAATAATCTGGGCCGGTGTGTACTGTCCGTCTGAAGCAGTGGTGTGAACATGTAAATCTATCATAAGATAATAATAGCATTTTTTTCGAATGTGTGATACAATTTAGAGATAGTAGGAACACTATATTTAAAGGGGTTGTATAAGAGTATGCCTAAAGCGATGCAATATACAAAAGGGTCTATCATCTATTTTGAGGGAGACCACGACGAGCGCATTTTTATTATGCAGCAGGGAGCGGTTCTTTTAACCAGCACCGATATTGAATCTGGACAGCCGGTAGCTGAACAGGTTAAGAGCGGTGAGTTCTTTGGTGTAAAATCTGCACTTGGTCATTTCCGTCGCGAAGAAACTGCAACTGCTCTTGTTCCTACTGTAGCTGTTGCTCTTACAATTCAGGAATTCGAAATCCTCTTCAGTAATAATAAAGCTCTGATTATGAAGATGCTCCGCGTTTTCTCTAATCAGCTGCGCCAGATTCATAAGAAAACTGAATCTATCTTGAACAATGTTCAGGAAGATCAGCAGACCGGTATGATTGCTGTTGCAAACAGCTTTTATGATGATGAAGAGTTCCGTTCTGCCTGTGATGTTTATATGAAGTTTATGAAGCGTTACCCGAACAGCCCTCAGATTCCAGAAATTCAGAAAAAATATAATGATGCAAAGCTTCGCGCAGACAAGCTTGCGGCTCTGAATCGTAATCCTGTTGTTGATTATGATGATGAAGGCGGAAATTCTTCCCTCAAGCTCTTCTCTTTGCCTGCATTTGAGCGTTTTGCCAAGACTTATGAGCCGGGCGAAGTCATTATTGCTGAGTATGAGCCGGGAGACAGTTTCTATCTGATTCAGAGTGGTCGAGTTCAGCTTGTGAAATGCGTAAACGGCAGCAAAAAGAATCTGGATGTTCTTAAACCTGGTGAATTCTTTGGTGAAATGGCAATTCTGGACAATTCTGCCCGTTCTGCAACCTGTATGGCTGCCGGAAAAGTAAAGTGTCTTGAATTCAATAAAGAAAACTTTGAGCTTTTGATTACAGGCAACCCTCAGATGGCCCTGCTTCTTCTTAAGCTTTTCTGTAAGCGTATTTACGACCAGAAGCGCCGCTTTAAGATTCTTGTTATTAAAGATCTTCAGGCCCGCATTGCAGATGTATTTATGCTGCTTGATGAAATGAATCCGGTTATGAACGAAGCTGAAAAACAGCGCCGTTTCAACGTTACAATTTCAGATGTTGCCCACTGGGCCGGCCTCAATGCCGAAGTTACCCGCGATGAAATCAACAAGTTCGTAGAACGCCGCAAGATTGAAGTTTACGAAAACTACATTGTTGTAAACAACATCAACGACATGAAGCGCACTGTAGACACCCGTGGCGGTGCTCGCGGCACAGGCCTCAACTAATTAATCTCGTACATTTTGCCGACTTAGCTCACCTGGTAGAGCAGCACCCTCGTAACGTGCAGGTAGTCAGTCCGAGTCTGACAGTCGGCTATAATACACGCCGTGCATAAAATTATGTACGGTTTTTTATTGGAAGTCGGAAAATACGGACTGACTAGCGGAGTGAGCGCCTGAAAATTGCGAAAACGTGGAACAATTTTCAGGAAAAGGTGCCATGGATGGCACCGACAGCGAACGAAGACGCCCCGGAAGGAGCAAACACGATGTTTGCGACTGTAGGGGGGCAGTTCGAGTCCTGATTTCTGCTTGTATTAGAATCCCGAACATCGGGATCTTTTTTTTTCATATTCCTGTTACTAAAAAAATATAAAACTGTTATATTATATGAAACCCGCAACGCATGGCGGAGATTAAAAATATTAGGAAGCAGAAAATGAAAAAAAACTTACTTACATCTTTATTAATTTGCAGCCTTACTGCCACATTAATGATGTCTTGTGCATCAACTAAAAAATCAGACGTAGAATACAGTTATGATGATGAAGGCGACTCATACGGAGTTTATGACGAAAATACAGAAGTCAGAAGAGAAAAAATCGCCGAACCGGAAGTTACAGACACCTTCTTGGGCGACTTTGATCCAATCCAGCTCCAGTCATTAATCGTACTCAAAAAATCAGGAAAAAAATTAAAGGCAAAAGAATACACAAAATTCTACCTTGTTCCAAGAAGCAACAGCATTGAAATCACCTTCCGCGACACCGCAAACGAAGTTTCAATTATCTGGTCAAAGGCCGAAAGAGACAAAATCATAGAAGCCTGCAATACCTTCCTTACCCAGTACGAAGAAAAAACAGTGCCACACCACAAGGTAAATCCACGCACTGCATACTTCAACTCAAAATGCAGCCTCTGGTACGGAGTTCTGAATGCCGACAACGGCTGTTCCCGCAACGACTACTATCTCAACTGCGAGTTCATTGACAAAAAGCCATACCTTCTATTCAAGTTCTCTCCAACCCGCTGCGACGAGCTCGATCAGTTTACTCCATCAGTTTCGTTCTATATGTCTCCAACTCACATCCGCGAGTTTATCGAAGTAATTTCCCAGGACAACCTCGAATACCAGCTCAAAGAAAAACGCGAAAGAGCGTATACATACTAATTAAAAATCACCCTGCTGTAATTCGCCAAAAATGGCGAATTAACCACCGAAAATACTTATAATTCGCCATATTTGGCGAATTATAAATTTGACTTTCACTAATTCCTGTGCTATATTCAAGTCATGAATATGAAGGCAGTTTATACAGATGAACAACTCATAAAAGAATTTGGCGAAAGAATCAAAGTGAACCGAATCCGCTCTGGTTTTACGCAGGAAGAGCTTGCAAAACAGAGTGGGGTTGCCAAAAGAACAATTGAGCGCGCAGAAATGGGCGAAAGTATACAGTTCTTAAATGTTATAAAGCTTCTTCGCGCCCTTGGACATCTAGATTCTCTTGAGGTTTTGTTGCCATCATTAGAAAAAACTCCTTTTGAATACATAAAATCACCCAAAATAGAAAAACGTCAGCGATATCGCCATGTAGCAGAAAAACAGGCAGATTACGGTTTTAAGTGGGGAGATGAAGAATGATAAATACAGCTCTTGTAAAGCTATGGGGAACAACCATAGGTGCGGTTTCTTTAGATGATTCACAAAGAACGGCAGATTTTGAATATGACCTGTCCTTTGTTTCCAGCGGAATAGAAGTGTCTCCAATCGTAATGCCATTAAAAAGAGGTGTTTACACTTTTCCCTCTCTTCCTTACGAAAGTTTTCATGGTTTACCGGGCCTGCTTTCAGACTCCTTGCCAGACAAATTTGGAAATGAACTTATTAATGTATGGCTTGCAAAGCAGGGGCGGCTTCCCGAATCCTTTAATGCAGTAGAGCGTCTTTGTTATACAGGTACTCGCGGAATGGGTGCCTTAGAATATGAACCAGCCGTATCTTCTCTTGTAGAAGAGTCAAGTCAGATTCAAGTATCCGAGCTGGTAGAATTGGCTTCTACAGTATTATCAAACAGAAAGAATCTAAAAGTTGTTTTAGAAGAATGTGATAAAAAACAGCTTGCAGAATCCCTTAAACATATAATAAGCATAGGAACTTCTGCCGGCGGGGCAAGAGCAAAAGCTGTTATAGCCTGGAATCCAAAAACAAATGAAGTTCGTTCCGGGCAGATAAAAACAAATTCAGATTTTGAATATTGGCTTATAAAATTTAGTGGAGTAAGTGGTAATAAAGATAAGGAAGATGAAGATCTTTCTGATTTTGGAATGATAGAATATGCCTATTATCTTATGGCAAAAGACTGCGGAATAAATATGATGCCTTGCCGGCTTCTTGATGATGGTAAAAACCGTCATTTTATGACAAAACGTTTTGACCGTACAAGCGAAGGCAAAAAACTTCATATGCAGTCACTGGCAGCTATGGGACATTTTGATTTTAATGCAGCTGGCAGTACAAGTTACGAACAGTGCTTTACAATATTAAATACCCTAGGGCTTGGTCATTATGAAAAACTGGACATGTTCCGCCGCATGGTCTTTAATGTTGCAGCCTGCAATTGTGATGATCATGTAAAAAATATTTCTTTTTTGATGGATAGAAGCGGTAAATGGTCTTTAGCACCAGCTTATGATGTATCATTTGCTTATAATCCCGATGGAGCGTGGACCAGCTCTCATCAAATGACAATAAATGGGAAGCGAAAAAAGATTGAATTTTCAGATTTTGAAAATTGCGCAAAAATTGCAGGTCTTAAAAATGCAGAAGTAAAAGATGCTGTTGCTGATGTTTGTGCGTCAGTTTCCCACTGGAAAGATTTTGCAGAAAAGTCCGGTGTATCAGAAGAGCGGATTAAAGCAATAGCTTTACTGCTTGCTGATATCTTCAAAGCTTAAGTCCATGGTGTGAGCCGTGCCGCCAAAGTCTACGCAGATTTTGGCGCGCTGCTTGCGTTTGTCTACTTTTATGATGCTGCCTTCAAAGCCCTTGAGCGGACCTTCAATAACCACTATGCGGTCGTTGTCATCAAAACGAACAAGTGAAGGACCAATTCTTGGTCCAAGTCCCAGAAAATGCTGAATAATCTGCAGGTCATGCTCTCCAAGGGGCACAATGTCCGTATTGCTATTCAGAAAGTGGTAAAAATCCGGAACCTTTTTGAGTGCTGCAAGTGTAAATGAATCTACACCGTTCACTGTCTGTAAAATAATGTACGAAGGAAACATTGGCTGCACTTGTGTAAGAAGCTTTCCCTGTCGACGTATAGTAAGCTCTCGTGTGAGGTATATAAAATTATGCTTATCTGCAAGCTGCGGAGCAAATTTTCGAACGTTATCTATAAAAGACTGTTCCTTGCCTGACGCTACCTGAATAATAAAGTACTGCAATTTCGCTCACCTCATCTGTAATCCCGCAACTCAAAGCTTTGGAAAACTTCAAAATCCCGTGGATTCGCTGTGATTATGGATGTAATGTTGTTCGAAAGATAACACGAGGCCATTTGAGTGTCGTTTATGCGATTACGACCAAGTATGTACATATTCATCCAGGCGAGAGTTCGTTTAAAGGAAGTGTCGTTGGGGTAGAGAACTTTTACCCTGTCAAGATCGCACCAGAAATCAATAACATCAATAGCTTCCTGGATTGTAAAAGCATTAGAAAACCTTTTAGAATCAGTAATTACATGAAGAAATTCATTAAAACAGTTAAAGTATATTGCAATTTGAATAGATTCATCATCGATAAGCCTTGAGAATAAAGCATGTGCATTTTTGTTCCTGGGAGAATCCTGCCAGTATAAATCTACGAGAAAACAGGTATCAAGACCAATCATAGTTTAATCCTCCCGCTAATAAAATCTTCTTTCCATGAATCATCAGAAAGAAAATCTGAGGCACCAGGTCTTAGCGAAACAGTTCTTGAAAAATCAATATCTTTCAGGCTTTTCTTCGTTTTAAAATGCAGGTCAGCGTAATCCTGCATGGCATTACGAATAAGTTCAGAAGCTTTACGCCCCTGCTTCTGAGCCTGAAACTGATAGTCTTCATACAACTGCACACCTACATAAAGGGTCACAGGTTTTAAATTATATGGATAACTCATACGGTTATTATATGTATGAATTGTATGTATGTCAATATTTTTTTTCGGGCAGTCCCCCGGCGGCCGCATCCGCGGCCGGCGGCGTCGGCACTTCCGCAATTCCGCTGCCGCTGCAGCATCCTCGGCGGCGAAATCCGCCGCCTCCGGTTGCCTCGCAAGGTTGTTGAAACAACCTCGCTCGCCGCTCCAGCGCCTACTGCAGATAGAATTGCTAAATAATTCCCGTAAAAAACATACAAAAAATCTACGATTTGTTTTTATGGAAAAATGCATTTTGGACCAAATTAGGATTTTGATGTAGGTTTCGGAAATATAAATTTCACGAATGATCCACGAACGACAAGTTGTGAGTATGCTACAGGGTGGTATTTAATAATCGCTCAGATTGAATCTTCTTGTAATTGGATTTCTCGAATGTTTGAAGATCCTCATTTTGTAACAAAAGTTAAAAATCGATGGAATGAAAAGAGAAATATTTTACAACAGACATTTGCTAATGAGGGTGTAATTCAGATCCTAGCAGATGATATTAAGGTTTCTGCTGATTATAACTTTATAAAATGGCCAATTCTTGGAACTTATGTATGACCAAATCCTACAGGGTGTGAGAATCGTATCACATACTTGAGTGAAGTTGATTATATAAAAAATTGGTTATCAGAACGATATATATGGCTTGATCTTGCAATCAATGATTTGTAATTTTTGATTTAAAAATATAATTAACATTTTTTGAACTTTAGTAAAAAGTTTAGAATAAGTCGTGTTTTTCTCTACTTTTTTTGAAATATTAATTATTTTTTTACAAGTTCAACTTTCAATTATATAAAATTGCAATTTTAAGGTTGTCGTTTTATATTTTCATTATTTTGTATAACTTGAGAGTTTCTAGTTTATAATATAGAATATAAAAAAATATTTGTGCGGAAGATTTTTTATGAAAAAGATTCTTATTACCGGTGCTAATTCATACATTGGAACTAGTTTTGAACAATACGTAAACAAAAATTATAATACGTTTTTTTCAATCGATACAATAGATATGATTGATGGTAATTGGCGACAAAAGGATTTCTCTGTTTATGATATTGTTTTCCATGTTGCAGGTCTTGCACATGCTGATGTTGGAAATGTGACTGAAGAAATAAAAGCAAAATATTATGCTATAAATACAAATCTTGCTATTGAAACTGCCCAAAAAGCAAAATCTGATGGAGTGAAGCAGTTTGTGTTTATGTCATCGGCAATTGTCTATGGAGAATCTGCTCCTTATGGAAAAGCAAAACTGATTACTACAGAAACAGAGCCGCAGCCAGCAAATTTCTATGGTGATAGCAAATGGCAGGCTGATAAAGGTATTAGAGAAATTGCAGATGGCAGTTTTACAGTAGCAGTTCTTCGTCCACCTATGATTTATGGCAAGAATAGTAAGGGAAATTATCCAATTATGGCAAAATTGGCAAAAAAACTGCCAGTATTCCCAGATGTGCATAATGAAAGATCAATGCTTTATATTGAAAATCTTTGCGAGTTTTTAGCACAGGTTATGATTCTTGGAAAAGGTGGTATTTTCTGGCCTCAAAATGCTGAATATGGTACTACAAGTGAGATAGTTCGTTGTATTAGTAAAACATGTGGGCACAAGATTTTAGTTACAAAGGCCCTAAATTGGGCTGTAAAACTAGCCTCTTTTATACCGGGAAAAATAAGCGGATTAACTAATAAAGCTTTTGGTAATCTTACTTATGATTTAGAAATGAGTAAATATGATTTTGACTACCAGTTAGTTGGATTGGAAGAATCTATAAGAAGGACGGAAGGTAAATGAAAAAAGCATTGATGCTGGCCTCTGTTGCTTCAATGATAGACCAGTTTAATATTCCAAATATAAAAATACTACTTTCTCTTGGATATTCTGTTGATGTTGTTGCAGATTATACGAATCCAGGAAATATTTCTAAAGAACGTTCTGAAGATCTTATTAAACGTTTGAAAGAACTAGGAGCTAATCCTATAGATATTCCTGTTCCTCGGTCTATAAATCCTAAAGTTGTTTTAAAGGCTTATATACTGGTAAAGAAGCTAATTAGTACAGAACATTACAATCTTATTCATTGTCATAGTCCGATTGGTGGTGCAATTACAAGAATTGCTGCAAAATCTGAACGAAAAAATGGTTGTAAAGTTATTTATACAGCTCATGGATTCCATTTTTATAAAGGAGCTCCATTAAAGAACTGGATTGTTTTTTATCCGATAGAAAAAATCCTTAGTAAATTTACTGATGTTCTTATTACTATCAATAAAGAAGATTACGAAAGAGCAACAAAAAAGTTTAAGGCAAAACAGACTGTATATGTACCAGGAATCGGTGTTGATACAGAAAAATTTAATAAATCTCGCAATGGAAATAAAATCCGAAAAGAATTTGGCTTAAATGAAACGGATATACTGTATTTATCTGTTGGAGAACTTAACGACAATAAGAATCATGAAGTCGTTATCAGGGGGCTCTCAAAAATAGAAGAAAAGCCATATTATATAATTGTTGGTAAAGGTGATAAAAAGGAATATTTACAGAGTCTGGTAAATGATCTTGGTTTACAAGATAAGGTTATATTCGCTGGATTCCGGCAGGATGTCGCTGATTTTTATGATGCGGCAGATGTTTTTATATTCCCTTCTTTTAGAGAAGGTCTTTCTGTTGCTCTTATGGAAGCAATGGCAAGCGGGTTACCTGTAGTTTGCGGAAAAATAAGAGGGAATACAGATTTAATTGATTGCGAGGGGGGCTTCTTCTTTGACCCACACAATATTAATTCTGTTGTGGAAAGTATTAAAAATGAATTAAATGCAGACAGAAATGTACAGAAAAATTATAATATGAAAAAGATACAGCAGTTCAGTTTGGATAATGTAAATAAACACATGATTTCAATTTATAAAAATTGTGAGGTTTAAGATTTGAATAATAAAGAGATATGTATTATAAGGGCAAAACTTAAAAAAGATTATGTTTATGATGCTATTTCGCATTATGGTTATTACATACAAACACCTTATACTGGGAACAGTCTTTTTTTTCGCATTTTTAGAGAAATCTGGTTCAGATGTAATTTACCATTTAAGAAGATATGGTACAGAAAACTATATAAAGACAACTCTATAAAATGGATTATATTATTTGATCCATTAATCACACCAGAGTATATTGAATGGTTACATAGCAAAAGAAGCGATTGTAAGTTCTTATTACTTTATGAAAACAGAGCTGATAAAACTATCAGACCAGACTCTGTTCCTAAATATGTTGAAAAATGGTCTTATGATGATGATGATTGTAAGCAGTATTCAATGAATAAGTTTAAGCAATATTTCTTTTTGGAATATAAACGTACGCCAAAACATAAACCAAAATATGATGTTCTCTATTTAGGAAGAGATAAAGGAAGAGCAGAATATATCTTAAACTTTGAAAAACAATTAAATGAAATGGGTTTGAGAACCTATTTTCATATTTGTGCAGACCGGCAGTTTTTACGATTTAAGAAAAGATATTACAAAAAGCTTTTAACCTATGATGAATATCTTGATTTATTGATAGATTCAAAAGCTATCCTAAATATTGTACCAGAAGGACAAACTTCTGTTACACAAAGAGAAATGGAAGCTGCTTTTGATGGTATAAAATGCATAACAAATAATAAAGGAATAAAGACTTTTCCTCTTTATGATGAAAGTATTTTCTTTTTGCTTGGTGAAGATGATATAAATACAATACCTGAATTTTTAAGCACAGATGTCAAGATTTATGATTATGAGATATTGACTAATTATGATTTTTATAAAGGTTTAGAACAGCTTGTAGGAATAAGATAATGGCAATAGGTCTTCTTGTATTACTTTTTTTAATGGCATGTTTCTTCCCAAAGTCCAGATTGTTATATACATTGATTGTATTATACATATGGATTGTATTTTCATTTAATACAGGTGCTCCTGATAGAAATACATATCAATGGATTTACAATGAAGATATAGAAGGAGCTTTTGAGCCTTTATTTACATTTTTAATGACATTATCAAGACGATTAAACTTTTCTTATGTCGGTTTCCGAATGTTATTGGCTGCATTATATATAATGTTCATACATCTCACATATAGAAGTGTTGAAAAATATAAGACATTTGCATTAGCAATGTATCTATTAGCACCATTCCCCTGGCAAGTCTCTGGTATTCGTGCGGCATTAGCTTGTTCTATTATAATGTATGCTATTTCATTATTGATTAAAAATCCAAATAAAAACAAGTACAAATTCTTGTTTGTTATACTATTAGCAACATTGGTTCATTATTCATCCATATTATTCCTTGTTTTATTATTTGTAAATCAAGGAAAATCAAGTAAACGAATTTTTGAGTTTTTGATTATTGCAATTATTGGGACAATAATTGTCTTGTATTCTGACGTTCTTATTAATGTAGTTAGTAAGTTTACGAAACGTGAGAAAATTATTGGTTGGCTAACTGGAGGAAAAGATAAGGATGGTTTTCCAAATTGGAAAGGATTTGCAGCTGAGTTATTAATATTATTTGGCAATATCTTTCTAACATTTAAATCTAAAAATATAATAAGCAGAAATAGTGCAGATTATGAAAAAACAAGAGTTGTAAGTTTTATTTATAATTTAAATATTATAACAATTCTTTTTATCCCCTTCTTAAGACTTAATGATACCTATGCCAGATTGCTTATCGTAATGCACGGGGTTAATATTGTTTCTTACACTATGGCGGCATATGTTCTACAGGAGAAAAAAATACAGTTGCTAAGCAAAAAGCAATCATGGCTTACAAAACCAAAAGTCAGATTTAACAGATTTGTACTTATTATTCCTTTGTGGTCTTATTTTATTGCTATATACCAGAATCTGCCATTTAAGGGAACTTCTATGTCTGTCCTAGAATTTCTTAATAAAATGAAGATTTTTTAATCAAATAATTATACAGGCTTTTTGTTTATGGATAAGAAAACTTTTGCCTCAAGTGCAATGTGGAAAATAATAGAAGCTTTCTCAACAAAAGGGGTTGCGCTTGTAGTTTCTATAATATTAGCAAGGCTATTATTACCTGAAGATTATGGAATTGTTACTTTAACAGCAGTTTTTATAAGTTTATCAACGATACTTGTTCAAAGTGGATTAAGTACTGCATTAATTAGAAAAGAAACGGTTGATGAAACAGATTATAATAATGGATTTATTATAGGATTTGGAATTGCAACTTTATGTTATTTGCTGTTTTTTTTTGGAGCCAGCATAATTTCAAAGTTTTATAATGAACCGCTTTTAATTCCTGTTATAAGGATTCAAATGCTTTCTCTTTTTCTTGTAGCATTTGGAAATATTCAGACTGTAATTATAACAAGAGAATTTCGTTTTCGAGAGTTATGTATTGCAAATATAATTGCTAATGCTGTAAGTGGAATAACAGGAATTGTTTTTGCATATTTAGGTTTTGGTGTCTGGGCTCTCATTACTTATACTTTGCTCAGAGATGGAATATCTAATTTTATTATTTTTATAAGAATAAGATGGTTCCCATCTATTAAATTTGATTTTTCTCGAATGCATTCATTGTTAAAATTCAGCATCTGGGTTTTAATTGCAACATTGGTTGATTTTGTTGGGAATAATTACACCAGTACTCTTATGGGTAAAAAATATTCACTTGCTGAATTGGGGTTATATGGTAAAGGAATACAATTGCCTGAAATGATTTGTCTGTATACTTTTGGGGCAATAAGTAGTGTCTTGCTTCCAACTCTTGCCCAATATCAAAATGATACAGAAAAGTTAAAGTCTATTTGTAAAAGACTTGTTGAGATGACAAGTTTTATAATTTTTCCAATGATGGTTGGATTAGGGGGGGTTGCAACAAAATTAGTTCCTTTTCTATTTACAGAAAAATGGTCTGCCTGTGTGCCAATTTTTATTTGTTACTGTATTTATTATGGAGTGAATCCATTAAGATCAATTAATTTACAGCTTTTATATGCAATCGGAAAATCTCAAAAAGCATTATTGATTGAAGTAATCCGTTCTGTGTTCTTGATAGTTGGAGTGACATTTTGTGCCTTTGTATTTAAAACAAATATTTATGTAATTGCAGCTTACTCTGCACTTGTTGCAATTATTAATGTTTTGATTACACAATTCTTTACAAGACGCTATGTAGAATACAATTATAAAGAATGGATTAAAGATATGTTGCCAGCAATCTTCTTGTGTACAGGTATGACAATTATTGTATTTTTATTTGGAATGATACCATTGCATCCGTATATTACTATGTTCATACAAATATTGATAGGAATTATTTCGTATATTTTAATGTCAGTCTTAACCAAGAATCGTAATTTTTATGACATAAAAACATTTATTTTTGAGAAAATTTCAATCCGAAGAAAACAAAAAAAATAATTAATATTTTATTTAGGAAGAATTAGAGAATTAAAATAGAGGAATTATGGCTAATATACTTTTTATATATCCGAGAAAAATGGTAACCATTGAAGATATGCACAATATTTTTACTTCTGAAGAGGCAAAAAAACTTAGTTTTAATGCTAGATTTGAGACTGTATGGACTATAAACAAAAGTATATTAGAATGGGCGGATGTTCTCGTCTTTGTTCGAAATCTTGATCTTATTTCTCAATGGGTTCTTAAAAAAGCGCATAAAAAAGGATATTTTATAATTCAGTTTTTTGATGATGATTTATTAGGGCTTCCGCGCTCTGCTGTAAATAGGGTTCAGTTTCTTAAATGGAGAAAGAAAGCTGTAAAAAGTGGATTTGAAAATACAGATGTTATTCTATCATCAAATTTTATGCTTGCACAAAAATATGCAAAAATGATTCCTTCTGGGAGATTTGCAAATATAGATACAGTAGTACCAAAACAAGCCTTAATGCCTTTGGAAGAAAATAAAAGCAATCAAAAAGTTAAAATTGTTTTTGCGGCAGGTGCTAATCATGAAAAAGTTTTTAATGATTATATTTCTCCCGTTATTCCTCGATTGGCAAAAGAATGTAAAAAGCAATTTTCTTTTACGTTTTTTGGAGTACATCCAGATGTGCCAATGACAGAAGGTAATGTTGAAGTAGAATATATTGGTGCAATGCCACTGTTGGAATACAGAAAAAAAATTCAGGAAGGAAAATATGATATAGGCTTGGCCCCTCTAGAACATAATGATTTTACTCAATACAAATATTTTAATAAGTTCATTGAATATACGATTGCAGGAGCTTCTGCTATTTATAGCAAAGTACCGCCATATACCCTGGTAATAGAAGAGGGGAAAAATGGTTTTTTCGCAGAGAATACAACTGAAAGCTGGTTTAAGGTTTTAAAAACTGTAATAGAAAATGATGAGCTAAGAATCAATGCATACAAGAATGCATATAAACATATTTTGCAAAATATGAACCCAAAAGCGATTTTTAAAAAGCTTTATAATGATATTCCGGAATTAACAAAACATAACACAGATAAAAAAGCGTTTTCTATTACTTTTCTTAAAATCAAGTTTTTCTTCTTTAGAACTCTGGAGTTTTTCTATTTGATATTTGAATATTTGCGCACAGCAGGAATAAAGGGTACTGTAGAAAAAGTATTGGATTATCATAAAGACAAAAAAATTGCAAAAAAAGAACAGTTATAAGTTTAAAGGAACAGGAAAAGTTAATGAGTAAATTATTGTTTATCTATGAACGAGATATGCCAACTGTTAGTATTACAAGAGAGGTATTCTCACGGCTGAAACTCTATCCTTCTATTGAATCAGATTTTATATATCTTTCTGATGTCTCAAAAGATGAAATAGATTCTCATGATGTTATTATTTTTATAAGGCCGGACAATATTTACAGTTGGAAAATCGCGAAAAACGCAAGGGATGCAGGTCATACAGTTGTAACTTTTTGCGATGATGACCTTCTTAATCTTCCAAAAAGTTTACCAACAATACCATGGAGAAAAAAAGGACTCTTAAATGCGCTCGCGAATTCAAATGTTATCTGGTCATCAAGTAAATATATTCTGGAAAAATATTGTCCTTATACCTTTAGTAAACGTACTGCTATAACAGATACAATTGTACAGGAAAATGAATTGGGCAATATTGCATTTAATGAATCTGATGTTGTAAAAATTGTTTATGCGGCAGCATCAAGCCACAAAGATTTATTCAATAAACTTATAAGTCCAATTATTCCAAAACTGGTTCAGGAATTTGGTGAGAAAATTTCTTTTACTTTTATAAGTGTACATCCTGAGGTTGAAGGGGTAAAATGTGAATACTTACCTGGAATGCCGCTGCTGGAATACAGAAAATATATGAAAGAGCAGCATTTTGATATTGGTGTTGCGCCTCTTTTTAATACTGAATTTACAAAATGCAAGTACTTTAATAAATTTCTAGAATATACCACGCAGGGTGTTTTGGGAATTTATTCTAAAACCGAACCATATACTTATGTAATAGAAGATGGAATAAACGGGTTATTAGCAGATGATAATCCTGAAAGCTGGTATGACGCTTTAAGTAAAGCAATAAAGGATACACAGTTAAGACATAGTTGTATAAACAATGCTATACAGTATATAAAGGAAAATCATTCCGAAAAAGCTTGTATTGAGAAGATAATACAAGGAATACCTGAAATTTTAGATTCAAGAAATAAATATATTTCTTGTAAATCCTTTTCATTTAATAAATTTTTCTATTATTTCTCACGTCCATTTGACTGGACTTATTTGTTTTTATTTTACCTTAAGAATACAGGGGTAAAAGCTGTTATAAAAAGAATAAAGATGCATTTTGTTGAGGTTAAGGCTTATGCAAGAAAACGTTAAAACAAGATATAATTGGATTGATAATTTAAAACTCTTTGCCTGTTATGGTGTGCTGCTGGGACATTGCTATTCTCTTTTTATAGGACAAGTTGCAAATGGGCAAGAAAGGTTGTCCACTTTTGCAAATGCTTTTCTAAAAACAACAAGCTTTATTTATAACGGAGATATGTGGGTAATTGTTTTTTGCATGCTGTCAGGTTATCTGCTTGTATCAAAGAAATTTATAAATATTAAAGAATTACTAATTGCTATATTTAAACGTTATTTAAGGTTTGTAGAACCTTTGGCACTTCTTGCGCTTTTTATTGTATTGTTGAGATTTACTGTTGGATTTGAGCAAAGGAATTCATTAGTTGCCAATGAATGGATTGGACTTCCGATGACAGTTAATTTAGGTAACCTTTTGAAAATGGTCTTTTTATTTGATTCGTATATGGATAATCCTTTATGGACAATGCGCGGAATTTTTGCCGGGGGAATTTTAATATATATATTAAATTATTTGATGGATAAAGTTTCAATCAAAAGACATACTCTAATTATTTTCCCGTTGGCGTTTGTTTTATTTTGCATAGGTCTTTTTTATAGTTTTGATATTTTGGTTTGTTCATGTGTTTTGATTGGGGGGGGGGGTACGGATGTATAGGTAGTAAAAAAGTTCACAACTTGTACTTTAGTCTGTTTGTATGTTTAATATGTGTGTTTATGCTAGGAGGCGGACAAAATCTTCTGTGCAAAGTATTTGGGATTACAAGTCATTTTCTTGTAGATAGAAAATGGTATGTGTTTTATTGGAGTATAATTATGTATTTCATTACAAATAATCAGAGCATTACTGAAAAATATATTGGCAAGTATAATGTGGTAAAAGATCCAAATCATTCTTTCTATGTTTATATTTTACATTTTCTTATTCTTAAGACATTTGTAATGTTATTATTTGAAATCCTTTTGCCACATTTTGGATTTGCCGTAACTGCAACATTGTGTACTTTTGCTGCGTTTTTGATTACTTTTGTTGTAGCAAAAGTTTTTGGAAACTGTTTTCAATTTATTATTTCGACGACAAGAAGATTTAAGATTATAAAGAACAATTGATATTAGTAAAAATCTAATGTTCATATGTTGAATGATTGATTTTTTTAATTTGCAATGCTATATTGCTTAAATACGTTATGTATACAATTGGAGAAATAATAAATGGCAATTCAAGTATTAAAACCAAAATTTCATGTTGAAGAATGTCTTGAGGGTGTTAGAGAGTGTCTGGAAAAAGGTTGGACAGGCATGGGCTTTAAGACCGTTGAAATGGAAGAAGAATGGAAAAAGTATACAGGTCATAAATATGCTTATTACCTGAATTCTAATACAGTAGGACTTCATCTTGCGGTAAAAATCCTTAAAATGAATAATGGATGGGCTGATGGAGATGAAATTATTTCTACTCCTATTACTTTTGTATCTACAAACCTTGCGATTGCATATGAAAATATGAAACCTGTTTTTGCAGATGTTGATGATTATCTTTGTATGGATCCAGTTGATGTAGAAAAAAAGATAACTCCAAAAACAAAAGCTGTTATTTTTGTTGGATACGGCGGAAGAGTTGGACAGTTAGATAAAATTATTGAAATTTGTAAAAAGCATAATCTTAAATTGATTCTGGATGCAGCTCATATGTCTGGAACAAAAGTAAATGGTGTTTGTCCTGGAACTTGGGATGGAGTTGATGTAACTGTTTATTCTTTCCAGGCTGTTAAGAATCTTGCTACTGGTGATAGTGGTATGATTTGCTGGGCAGATGAGAAATCTGCAGAAATGACTAGAATGCTTGCATGGTGTGGTATTAACAAAGATACTTATGCACGTTCAAATAAGGGAACTTATGCATGGAAATACGATGTAGATTACATTGGCTACAAATATAATGGTAATGCAATTATGGCTGCAATTGCTTTGACACAGCTTAAGTATCTTGATGAAGAAAATGCACGTCGCCGCCAGATTGTTAATATGTATAATGAGGGATTTAAAAATAATCCTAAAATCAAGATTATTCCTGCTCCTCATGCAGATGAATGCAGCTATCACCTTTATGAATTGATTGTTCCAAATCGTGAAGAGCTTTTGAATAAGCTTTCTGATGATGGAATTAACTGTGGTGTACACTACCGTGATAATACTGAATACAGTGTATTTGCATTTGGTGATGGTCAGGCTCCTAAAGCTCGTGAAGTGAGCCAGCATTTAATTACAATGCCATTACATATGTGGCTTACAGATGATGATGTTAAGACTATCATCGAGAAAGTAAATCAGTATGTTTAATTGGTAGGATCATTTATGTTTTATGATGGTGTTTTAGAAGGAAAATATGTTGATTTGCGCTCTTGTACAGAAGATGATGCAGAGTTTACAAGAGAAATCAGAAAAGATCCTGAATTTGTAAAATTTCTGCCCGCAATTGACAATACCTTGGAGCAACAGAAAAACTGGATAAGGCATCAAAGGGAAAAAGAAGGCGATTACTTTTTTGTTGTTTGGGATAAAGAAGGAAATCGTCTTGGTACAATAAGTATCTATAATGTGAATGGAAAACATGCAGAAAGTGGAAGACTTGCTATTAAAAGCAAGAATCCATTTCAGGCTATTGAAGCTCAGATTCTTTCATTCCGTTTTGCCTTTAGTGTTCTTGGACTTGAATGCATAGATGGTTTTATTTTTGCAGATAATGACAGGGCAATCAGATTTAATCAACAGTTTGGTGGAAAACATTATCCTCCTACTGTTGATGAACAGGGGCGTGAAATAATTAAAATTGAAAACTGGCGAGAAGATTTTGAAGTGGTTGATAAAAGACTAAGTTCAATTCTTTATCGTCAAAGAAAATAAGGAGAAAACAGTTATGAGTAATTTGGAAAAATACAATAATGTATTTGTTGAAACTTTTAAGATTAATGAAAGCGAACTTGCTAATCTTAAGTATCAAGATATTCCAGCTTGGGATTCTGTAGGACATATGGGACTTGTAGCAGCTCTTGAAGATGCATTTGATATTATGTTAGATACAACTGATATTATTGATTTAAGTTCTTATGCAAAAGGAAAAGAAATTTTGTCTAAACCTGATTACGGAGTAGAATTCTAATGAATAAAGTTTGGAACCTAGAACAGTATAAAGATAAAATAGCCATCAAAGATGAATTTGGAAAGACTATAACCTATAATGAGTTAGACTTTCAATCCAAGAAACTGGCAGAAAATGTTAGTTCTCGATGCCTGGTATTTTCTCTTTGCAGAAATGAGATAGGTTCCATACTTGGTTACGTTTCTTTTATTCAAAATGGAATTGTACCAATTTTATTGAACAGTCATTTAGAGGAGGGCTTGCTTAATAGTCTTCTTGAAACTTACAAACCTTCATATTTGTGGGTTCCAAAAGACCAGAAAGCGCAATTTTCTACAATGACAGTCATTTATGAAGCTTATGATTATATTCTAATTGACACTGGATATGAAAAAAACTATAAGCTTTATGACGAACTAGCATTATTGCTTACAACTTCAGGTTCAACTGGTTCTCCAAAGTTAGTTCGTCAATCTTATTCTAATATCCTTGATAATGCACAATCCATTGTAAAATATCTTGAACTTAATGATACTGAGCGTCCCATTACAACTCTGCCAATGAATTACACTTATGGTTTATCTATTATTAATAGTCATTTATTGGTAGGAGCAACAATTCTTGTAACTGATAAAGGTATTATGCAAAAAGAATTCTGGGAATTCTTTAAGAGTTCTGAAGCAACCTCATTTGGTGGTGTGCCTTATACTTATGAAATGTTGGACAGACTTCGTTTTTATAGAATGAATCTTCCGAGTTTGCGTAGCATTACACAAGCTGGAGGAAAAATTCTTCCTGAGCTTCACGAGAAATTTGCAAATTATGCAAAGGATAATGGGAAGAAATTTGTAGTAATGTATGGACAGTGTGAGGCAACTGCACGAATGGGATATTTACCACCGGAAAAAGCAGTAGAAAAAAAAGGTGCGATGGGAATTGTAATACCGGGTGGAAAATTTAAGTTAATTGCCGCTGATGGTAGTGAAATTACAGAACCTCATACAACTGGAGAGCTTGTTTATGAAGGAAAGAATGTAACACTTGGCTATGCGGAATGTTTAGAGGATCTTTCTAAAGGTGATGAACGAAACGGCATTCTTGAAACCGGTGATATGGCTCAATTTGATGAAGATGGCTTTTACTATATTGTTGGGCGTAAAAAAAGATTCTTAAAAATATATGGAAATCGTGTAAATCTTGATGAAGTTGATAGACTCATTAAGGAATATTTCAATGCTGAGGTAGCAAGCACTGGAGTTGATGACCATATGTATATTTTTGTTACAGATAACAATTTAGCAGAACCTGTGAAAGATTTTATTGTAAATAAGACAAAACTTAATCCTGTTGCTTTTAAGGTTTTTGTAATTGATAATATTCCAAAAAATGATTCTGGTAAGATTCTTTATAATGAATTAAAAAAATACTATGCAGAATAAAACACAATTATTTTGTTTTACTTATGCAGGTGGGACAGCATCTTTCTTTGATAATATAAAAAAATATTTAGAAAATGTGGAAGTTATTTCACTTGAATATTCGGGACACGGCAAAAGGTTTAAGGAGCCTTTTTATAAAAACTTTAATGAACTTGCTGATGATATGTATGAAGAAATTGAAAAGAATTATAAAGGGGGTATGTACGCATTATTTGGATACAGCATGGGCACTATAAGTGTTGTAGAAGTTCTAAGGAGAATAATTGAAAAGAAAACTATAAAGCTCCCTAATTATATTTTTCTTGCTGCACATGAACCATTTACTAAAAATGTAATAAAGAATTTTTCTGAATCAGAATTAGATAATTTTGTAAAAGAAAGAACAATAGGTTTTGGTGGTGTGCCGGAAGAATTAATAAATAATAAGAGTTTTTGGCGAATGTACTTACCATTGTATCGTACAGATTATTCTATAATTCATAAATATAGTTTTGAAAAATTAGAACTTAAAACCACTATACCGGCTGTTATATTTTATTCAGAAAATGATACACCTTTTAATAAAATGAAATATTGGTATAAATATTTCATAGAAAAATGTGAGTATTATGAATTTGAAGGTACTCATTTTTTTATGAAGGAACATTATATAGAAATAGCAAACATAATAAAGGAAAAAATAGGGGCAATAAATGACATTTGATGAAATTCTAAATATTCCTCCTTATTCATTAAAAGAAGAGGAAAAAGCTAAATTGCTGACAGAAAGACTCACCGAATTGACCAGATTGCATCAGGAAAAATGTCCTGAATACAAGAAGATGTTATCAGCAATTAATTATGATGAAAAAAATGTGAAATCATATAAAGATTTACCATTTCTCCCTGTACGATTATTTAAAGATATGGAATTAAAATCTGTAAACCAAGATGAAATTGTAAAAACAATGACTTCATCTGGAACTACCGGACAGGCTGTAAGTAAGATTTATCTTGACCGTACAACATCAGCAAATCAACAAAAAACTATGGTTAAAATTGTTTCTGAGTTCACTGGGTCTGTGCGTATGCCAATGATTATTATTGATTGCCCTAGTGTTATTAAAGACAGAGCAATGTTTTCTGCAAGAGGAGCTGGAATCTTAGGTTTTTCAATTTTTGGAGCAAAGAAGATTTATGCTCTTAATGATGAAATGAAGCTTGATGTAGAAGCATTAAAGGAATTTCTGGAAACATATAAAGGACAAAAAATTCTTTTGTTTGGTTTTACCTTTATGATATGGCAGCATTTCTACAAAGAATTATTACGACTAAAAGACGAAGGTATAACATTTGATCTTTCTAATGGGGTTTTAATTCATGGTGGTGGCTGGAAAAAATTAATTTCCGAGGCTGTAAGTCATGATGAATTTCATAAAAGGCTCAATGATGTATGTGGGCTTCATGATATTCATGATTATTATGGTATGGTTGAACAAACCGGCTGTATTTATATGGAGTGTGAATGTGGCCATTTACATGCATCTAATTTTTCTGATGTTATTATTAGAAGGCCTATTGATTATTCTGAAGCAGATATTGGAGAAACAGGAGTGATTCAAGTTGTTTCAACAATCCCAGAATCGTATCCAGGACACAGCTTACTTACAGAGGATGAAGGGGTAATTGAAGGAATTGATGATTGTCCATGTGGTCGCAAAGGAAAATACTTTAAGATTCATGGAAGATTAAAAAATGCAGAAATAAGGGGATGTAGTGATACCTATGCAACTAAATTTTAATGAATTACAGTATGTAGTTGGTTCTCCAGAAGTGGTTGAACAGATGAATAATGCAAAAGTTCTTCGTCCATTTGATGATGAAGTTATTGCTTTTTTGAACGACTTATCAGCTATTCTTAGGGTGAATAGAGATTATTCTGATGTTGCAACTTTTGGATTCTGGTGTAGAAAAGCTGCTCTTTTGAAAGAAAAAGAAAAATATGATGATGTATTGGAAAGATTTGGAAAAGGAATAGTTTTTCATAGTACACCATCAAATGTGCCTGTTAATTTTGCCTTTAGTTTTGCAGCCGGCTTACTTGCAGGAAACGCAAATATTGTTCGTTTACCAGGGAAGCCGTTCGATCAGGTTACAATTATTTGCAACGCTATTAATGAGCTTCTTGCCGATAAACACAAAAATATGGTTCCGTACATTGTTTTCGTGAAATTTCCTCCAGTAAAAGAAATTACAGATACATTCTCTGCACTTTGTAATGTAAGAGTAATTTGGGGTGGTGATATGACTGTTGCAGAACTAAGACAGTCAAAGATTCCTGCAAGAACAACCGAAATTACTTTTGCAGACAGACATTCAATTGCTGTTGTAAATGCGGATGAATTCTTAGCAGCTGATAATAAAGATGATATTATTCAGAATTTCTATAATGATACTTATTTTTCTGATCAGAATGCTTGTACATCTCCTAGGATTATATTCTGGATTGGTGATAAGAAGAAAGAAGCAAAAAATGAATTCTGGAATCGCGTTCATAAATTGGTTAATAGCAAATACACATTAGCACCTGTACAGTCTGTTGGAAAATTAACAGCAATGTATTCTGTAGCAGCTAATAAAGATGTTAAAGTTGAAAAAAGCGACGATATGTTTATCACAAGAATTAATGTAGATTCTATAGATAAAGATTTAATGAACTACAAATACAACAGCGGTTTTTATTTTGAGAAAGAAATTGATTCTCTAAATGAAATAGTTAATGTTTGTGATGTTCGTTGTCAGACTCTTACCTATTTTGGCGTGAAAGAAGAGGATTTTAGAAAATTTCTTGAAGAAGCAAGACCTGTTGGTATAGATAGAATTGTTCCAATGGGTAAATCAATGGATTTCACCTTAATTTGGGATGGATATGACTTGATAAGACAGATGTCAAGACGTATAAATATAATATAAAAGAAGGTGCTGATTATGACACATAATGGATTACTGGATGGAAAAGTTGCTCTTATTACTGGTGCAGGAAAAGGAATTGGAAATAAAACTGTTGAACGATTTGCCGAAGAGGGTGCTGTCGTCTATGCAACAGATATCGTTGAAGGCAGCTTAGACGTTTTCGCTAAAGAAACGAGCGAGCACTATAATACTAAAATAATTCCTATGTACTTTGATGTTACAGATGAAGCAGAGGCAAAGAAAGCTATAATGCAAATAAAAAATGAATCAGGACGGATTGACGTTCTGGTAAATAATGCAGGAATTATGCGTGATAACATTATAGGAATGATTGGACAACAGCTTATTCAAGATGTTTTTAAAATCAATGTATTCTCTGTTATTAACATGATTCAACTTGCAAATAAACTTATGAGCAGACAGAAGTCTGGTTCGATTATTAATATATCAAGTATTGTCGGTGTCGAAGGGGCAGCTGGGCAACTAGTTTATTCAGCATCAAAAGGTGCCGTTGCTGCATTAACTAAAGCTGCTGCAAAAGAATTAGCTCCGAATGGGATTAGAGTAAATGCTGTTGCTCCCGGATTAATAAATACTGGATTGCTACAAGCTATTGGTGATGCAAAAATTCAAGAAAATCTTAAGAATGTTAAGATAGGTAGACTTGGGGAGCCTTTAGATGTTGCAAATGTTATTTTGTTCCTTGCATCTGATCTATCATCATATGTTACTGGAGAAATAATAGGAATAGATGGGGAGATGCAGGTATAAAGAAATTGTTATACTTGATAAAATATATTTCATAAAGTAAAATTTTCAAATAATGAGTATTTATAAATACTCATTATAGATTTAAAAATAAATAAAAAAGCATTTAGGAGAAAAGTGTATGCGTATTGTTTTGAGACCTATAAAACTCGAAGACGGGGCTAATATTGTAAAATGGAGAAACACTCCAAGCGTTAGAGCTCATTGTATTAATCAAAACCCTATTACACTTGAATCTAACGAAGAGTTCTTTCACAAAAATGTAGAAACAGGAATATATCAACAGTTTATCGTTGAACATGACGCTGATGATTTAGGAGTGGCTTATTATCCTATATCAACAGTATATCTTAAAGATATCGATCATACAAATAAAACCTGTGAACTTTGTATTTTTACAAGTGATGATGAAGAATGGAATTCTGAAAGTCAGTCAATTGCTGTTAGAATGCTTTTGGATAAAGCTTTTAATGAATTAAATATGCATAAAGTTTATTCATTTGTTTTCTATAAATTTCTTGATGAAGCAGGTTTACTAGAAAATGCTGGTTTTTCTAAAGAAACTATTTTGAACAAAGAAGCTGTAAATGCTGATGGTGTGTATGAGGATATTGTAAGATTTGCCATAACTGATGAAGAGTGGAGAAAGAAAAAATAAAATATGGCACGGAAAATTCATAGTATTCTTATTACCGGTGGAGCTGGATTCATCGGCTCAAACTTCATTCATTACTTATTTGGAATGTCCTCTGCAGAGGGAAATCTTTTTAATGACGCAAACTTTGACGGTACCGTTGTAAACGTAGACTGTCTTACATACGCAGGAAATCTTGAATCTTTGAAAGACATCGAAGAAAAATTCGGCGGCAAACGCTATTTTTTTGAAAAAGTAGATATCTGCGACCGCGAAAATATTGAACGCATTTTCAAGCAGTATGATATTGATACAGTAATTCATTTTGCTGCAGAAAGCCATGTAGACCGCTCAATCCTCGGTCCTGAGGCTTTCATGAAAACAAATGTAATGGGAACCTTCACACTTTTGGATGTTGCCCGCAACTACTGGAAGAAGGAAGATGGTTCTATCCGCGATGACGTTCTCTTCCATCATATTTCTACAGATGAGGTATACGGTTCACTCGGCGAAACAGGTTACTTCCGCGAGGATACACCTTACGACCCGCGAAGCCCATACTCATCATCAAAGGCAAGCTCAGACCATGTAGTAATGGCCTATTTCCATACTTACGGCCTGCCAATCACCTTGTCTAACTGTACAAACAACTATGGTCCATATCAGTTCCCGGAAAAGCTTCTTCCACTCATGATTTCAAATATCCGCGATGGAAAGAACCTGCCGGTTTACGGAAAGGGCGACAATATCCGCGACTGGATTTATGTAGAAGACCACAACCGCGCTGTTTGGCTCATTGTAAACAAGGGCGTAACCGGTGAAAAATATAACATCGGCGGCGAAAATGAATGGCAGAATATCAAGCTGCTTCACAAGGTAATTGAGCTTACTGCTGCTCAGACAGGAAAGTCTGTAGACGAAGTTGAAAAGACAATCACTTACGTAAAAGACCGACCTGGCCACGATAAGCGTTATGCTATTGACTGTACAAAAATCAAGACTCAGCTTGGCTGGGAAAGAAAGATGACCTTCGAAGAAGGCTTGCAGGAAACTGTTAAGTGGTACCTCAAGAATTCAGACTGGATTAACCATATCTTGAATGGTGACTACAAAAACTGGATTAATAAGAATTACACTGAGCAAGGAAGGTAGTTTATGAAAGGAATTATCTTAGCCGGTGGAAGTGGAACTCGACTTTATCCAATCACAAAAGCAGTTTCAAAACAGATTCTGCCTTTGTATGACAAACCGATGATTTATTATCCGCTTTCATGTCTTATGCTGGCAGGAATTCGCGATGTACTTATTATCTCAACTCCACGCGACATCACCAGCTTCAAAGAGCTCTTTGGAGACGGTGCATGGCTTGGAATGAATTTTGAATATGCAGTACAGGATAAGCCACGCGGACTTGCAGATGCTTTTATTATCGGTAAAGAATTTATCGGAAACGATTCTGTAGCCCTGGTACTTGGAGATAATATCTTCTACGGTCAGAGCTTTACACAGACTTTGAAGCGTGCACGAGAAAAAGTAGAAAAAGGCGAAGGTAGCGTAATTTTCGGATACTTTGTAAAAGATCCTACAGCTTACGGAGTCGTAGAGTTTGATAAGGCCGGCAAAGTTCTCGGTATCGAAGAAAAACCTGCAAATCCAAAATCAAATTACGCAGTTCCTGGGCTTTACTTCTATAGCAATACGGTTGTTGATATTGCCGCAAACGTGAAGCCAAGCGCCCGCGGTGAAATCGAAATTACCTCTATCAATAATGAATATCTAAATCGTGGTGAGCTTTCTGTAGAGCTCCTTGGACGTGGTATGGCATGGCTTGATACAGGAACTTATGATGGTCTTCTTGAAGCTTCTAATTTTATTGCAACAATTCAGAAGCGTCAGGGAATGTATGTAAGTTGTATAGAAGAAATTGCATATCGCAATGGGTGGCTTTCAAAAGAACAGCTTCTTGAACTTACAAAAGGGTATAAAACAGACTATGGTCGTTATCTTGAATATATTGCGGAGAACTAGGAAAAGAAAATGGCTTTTGAATTTAATAGATGTAAACTTAGTGATGGTACTGAAATAAAAGGGCTTTATGAAATTCAGCCGAAAATATTTGGCGATGCCCGTGGATATTTTTTGGAAACTTACAGTGAGAGAGATTTTTTTGCGGTTGGTCTTACTATGAAGTTTGTACAAGATAATCAGTCTAAATCGAGCAAAGGTGTGTTACGTGGTCTGCACTTTCAGACTCAACATCCACAGGGGAAACTTGTACGTGCTCTGGAGGGAAAGGTTTATGATGTTGCAGTTGATCTTCGTAAAGGTTCTACAACATTTGGAAAATACTATGGTGTAATTCTTGATGCAGAAAAACAGAATATGTTTTATATTCCTGAAGGTTTTGCTCACGGTTTTTACGTCGTTAGTGACGAGGCAATATTCACTTATAAATGTACCGATTTCTATGACCCGAACGGTGAAGGTGGACTCATGTGGAATGACCCGATTATTGGAATTAACTGGAAGTCTGTTTTGTCAGATGGGAATCCTCTTCTAAGTGAAAAAGATGGAAAACATCCAGCTTTTGACCCCAATGGGAATTATTTTGATATTAATGGCGAATGGCTTGAATTATAGCATTGTCTTGAAGGAACAAATTATGATACGATTTTTTGATATATTTTTTTCAGGAATAGCAATTGTTGTTCTTTTACCATTTATGATTCCAATAATGATAGCTTTGAAGTTAACTGGTGAACATGATATTTTTTATGGGCAAACAAGAATTGGAAAAGGCGGAAAAGAATTTAAGGTCTTAAAATTCGCAACAATGCTTCGTAATTCTCCAAATATGCAGGGTGGATTGTATACAACAAAGGATGATCCTCGTATTCTTCCTATGGGAAAATTTTTGAGAAAAACTAAAATTAATGAATTGCCACAGCTTATTAATATTTTTATAGGACAGATGAGTGTAGTTGGGTATAGACCAACAGTAAAAGCTCATTATATGGCATATCCTGAATGGTGTAGAGATAAGTTTAAAAATGCAAGACCTGGATTAACAGGCTTAGCTTCAATTGCGTTTAGGGATGAAGAAAATATTCTTTCTTCAATGGAAGACCCCGATAGTTTTCACCAAGAAATTATTCAGCCATATAAGGGGCAGCTTGAGTGTTGGTATATTGAACATAAAAATATTTTCTTATATTTTAAATTAATTTTTATGACTGCAGAGGCGGTACTTCATCCTTCTTCAAATAAATGGAGAACTGCTTTTAAGAATTTACCACCTGTTCCTGCTGAATTGGAACAATATATCTAAGTTTTAAGGAATTATTATGCAAGATAACATTTTACCATTAATTGGCCGTACTGCACCTTTATTTGAAAAAGACATTTCTGTAAACGAAGCATATTTAAGTGAAACAGTTCGCAATTCCCGCTTCCTCGTAATCGGCGGTGCCGGAACTATTGGTTCTGCAATCTGCCGTGAACTCTTCGCTCGTAATCCTAAAGTGCTCCATGTTGTAGACATCAGTGAAAACAACATGGTTGAGCTTGTTCGCGATATTCGCTCGTCTGTTGGTTATGGCGATGGTGAGTTTGCAACCTTTGCTCTGGACTGTGGCAGCGAGATTTTCCGTGCCTTTATTAACGAGCAGAAAAAGCGTATTGGTGGTTATGACTACGTTTTCAATACCTCTGCATTGAAACATGTTCGTAGCGAGAAGGATCCTTACACTCTCATGCGTATGATTGATACAAATATTTTTAATACTGATTCTACTATGCTTATGGCAAAAGAATGTGGTGCAAAAAAATATTTCTGTGTATCAACAGATAAGGCTGCAAACCCTGTAAACATGATGGGGGCCAGCAAGCGCATTATGGAGTTCTTCCTTAACCGCCGCTCTGTTGAAATGCCAGTATCTACAGCTCGTTTTGCTAATGTAGCATTCAGCGATGGTTCGCTTCTTTATGGTTTTAACCGCCGTCTGGATAAGAATCAGCCTTTGTCTGCTCCTAATGATGTTCGCCGTTATTTTGTTACTCCTAAAGAGGCTGGTCAGCTTTGTGTTATGAGCTGTCTTCTTGGTGAAAACCGCGATGTTTTCTTCCCTAAATTGGATCACGATTTGAATCTTGTAACCTTTAGCAGCATTGCTGAAAAATATCTGCGTAATCTTGGCTACGAACCTGTACAGTGTGCTACAGAGAATGAAGCTCGTACTCGTGTGAATGAATTAAAGGCTAAACATCAGTATCCTGTGTACTTCTTTAAAAGTGATACAACTGGTGAAAAAGACTTTGAAGAGTTCTACACAGATAAAGAAACTCTGGTAATGGATAAGTTTGAGTCTTTGGGAATTATTAAAAATCCTGTTGACTTTGATGAATCAAAGCTTACTCACTTTACTGAAACAATTGATGCAATGAAGAAAAAAGGTGAATGGTCTCGTGGAGAGTTAATAGACTTATTCAATTGGATGATTCCAAATTTCAACCATAAAGAAACCGGTAAGTTCCTTGATGGAAGAATGTAGAGGCTATAGAAAATGATTTCATATGTTTTAGGAATCGGATTTGTAGGGTTTATTACTTTTTTTTCTTTAGGTGCAATTCTAGTAAACATATTTGATAAAAAGAGAAAAAATAGTTAAAAAAGGACTGCCAGTAGACTGACAATTCTTTTTTAGCTAACTCTCTAGAGGGGCGTTGCGGGGCAGTGAGTAACAGATGCGCCCCGCAGAGAGGGTAGCGGAAAACGCCGCAGGCGGTTGGAGTGAGGGAGAGACTTCTCCCTCCTTTTAATTTTTAAATTTTCATACTATAATTATTCTTTAGAGGAATAATATTATGAAAGGAATTATCTTAGCTGGCGGTTCTGGTACCCGCCTTTATCCTATAACTAAGGCGGTTTCTAAGCAGATTCTGCCGCTTTATGACAAGCCTATGGTTTACTATCCGCTTTCCTGCCTGATGCTGGCCGGCATTCGTGAGGTTTTGATTATTTCTACCCCTCGCGACATCAGCTGTTTTAAGGAGCTTTTTGGCGACGGAGCCTGGCTTGGTATGCACTTTGAATATGCTGTGCAGGACAAGCCTCGCGGGCTTGCAGATGCTTTTATTATTGGCCGCGATTTTATTGGTAGCGATTCTGTTGCTCTTGTTCTTGGTGATAATATTTTTTACGGTCAGAGTTTTACTTCTACTTTGCGCCGTGCCCGTGAAAAAGTTGAAGCTGGTAATGGCAGCGTGATTTTTGGTTACTTTGTAAAAGATCCTACTGCTTACGGTGTTGTTGAGTTTGATAAAGATGGCAAGGTGCTTGGTATCGAAGAAAAGCCTGTTGCTCCTAAGTCTAACTATGCGGTGCCGGGCCTTTACTTTTACAGTAATGCTGTAGTTGATATTGCGGCTAATGTTAAGCCTAGCGCCCGCGGTGAAATTGAAATCACTTCTATTAATAATGAATATCTGAACCGAGGTGAGCTTTCTGTTGAACTGCTTGGTCGTGGTATGGCCTGGCTTGATACCGGTACTTATGATGGCCTTCTCGAGGCTTCTAACTTTATTGCAACTATTCAAAAACGTCAGGGAATGTATGTAAGCTGTATTGAAGAAATTGCTTACCGCAATGGCTGGCTTTCTAAAGAGCAGATGCTCGAGCTGGCTAAGGGATATAAGACAGATTACGGTCGTTATTTGGAATACATTGCGGAGAACTAGAAAAGAATCGTCATCCCGAACTTGTTTCGGGATCTATTACTTGAGACCCTGAAACAAGTTCAGGGTGACGGAAAGGAAAAAATATGTCATTTGAATTTAATACCTGTAAATTGAGCGATGGCTCAGAAATAAAAGGCCTTTATGAAATCCAGCCGAAAATCTTTGGTGATGCCCGTGGTTATTTTCTAGAAACTTACAGCGAGCGTGATTTTTTCGCTGCTGGTCTTACAATGAAGTTTGTTCAGGATAATCAGTCTAAATCTACAAAAGGAGTGCTCCGCGGTCTGCATTTTCAGACTCAGCATCCTCAGGGAAAACTTGTTCGCGCTCTTGCCGGCCGCGTTTACGACGTTGCCGTAGACTTACGCCATGGTTCTGCAACCTTTGGAAAATACTACGGTGTTATCCTCGATGCCGAAAAGCAGAATATGTTTTATATTCCAGAAGGCTTTGCTCACGGCTTTTATGTTTTGAGTGACGAGGCAATTTTTACCTATAAGTGTACGGACTTCTACGACCCCAAAGGTGAGGGCGGGCTTATGTGGAATGATTCTGCCATTGCAATAGACTGGAAATCTGTTGCTCCGGATGTGAATCCTCTTTTGAGTGACAAAGATACAAAACATCCTGCTTTTGATGCTTCAAAAAACTATTTTGATATTAATGGCAAGTGGATTGGCTAGTGCTGAAAATCGTTTGACTTAAAACTGATTATTTAATATACTTTGAATGGTTGGGGAAAATATAAAAAATGAAGAGAGAGTATTATGAATCACAAAAACATAATGAAGCTGCTCGCAGCAGTTTTTGCTTTCAGTATCTTTAGTTCAATGCTGGTGCTTTTTACAAAGCTTCCAGGTAACCCCGAAATCTTTTTTACTGTTTTTTTCTCTGTTCTTATTATTGCCTGTATTGTCTTTTTTAAGCGCGAAGATTTTGTTAAAGACAAGCTTCGCAAGGCAAGTTATGTAAAAGTTATAGGCCAGAATCTGATTATCTGCAAAAACAGACCAGCTGTAAAAAGAAAGAGTCTCTTTTTGAAGGTTAGTATAATCACTCTTCTTGCCAGCGTTTTTGGCAAAAAGAAGTAAAAAAAATCAAAAAAATTAGAATTTAATGGGTTTTCTGCTTGACATAAACGCGTAAAACCTATAAATTAATAACACTTAATGGAGCGATACCAAAGCGGTCGTACTGGGGCGGTCTTGAAAACCGTTGATCTTCACGGGTCCGGGGGTTCGAATCCCTCTCGCTCCGCTAAAATGGAAGCGTGGTAGAGCGGTAATACAACGGATTGCTAATCCGTCACTTCCGTAAGGGGTGGGCAGGTTCAACTCCTGTCGCTTCCGAGAAAGCGGTTCTACCGCACACATTATGAATGAGATTGTAGCTCAGCTGGATTAGAGCATCACCCTGCGGAGGTGAGGGTCGCACGTTCGAATCGTGTCAGTCTCAACCTGAAAACCCGTATAGAATTACGGGTTTTTCTTTTTTAACTTATATATTTATAAGAATTCTTTACACGATTCGAAACGGAGTGAGCGGCATAAAAATTGCGAGCAGTGGCGCAGCAATTTTTATGTAAATTGCCATGGATGGCAATTTAGCGAACGCAGGCGCCGCAGAGGGAGCCACCATGGAAGGGGGCGACCGTCGCGGCGAATCGTGTCAGTCTCAAACAGAGGTCTGTCAAACGACAGACCTTTTTTATTTTAACTTGACTTTATAACCATCTGATCTTAAATTTGTTTATATAGAGAGGTGTATTTATGAAACGATGGTATCTTTTTTCGGGAATTATGGCTGCGGTGCTTGGGCTGCTGGTGATTATTTTCCCTTCATTCTGGATTAAGCTTGTTGTTATTATGATTGGACTTGCAGCTATTGGTTATGGAATTTATAGCTTGAAGTTTACAAAGTCGCTTTCCGAAGATTTGGGATACCGCCGAACAATCCTCATAAAAAGTATTGTGAGCATTATTGCCGGTGTAATGGCAGTTCTTTTCCCTCTCGCAATTGGCGGCGCTGCCTGGACTGCAATGATCTGGATTCTGATTTTCTATCTTATGCTTTCTGCCGCTGCAGGCTTTTACGCTGCGGCCCTCTTAAAAGATTCCGGTATTGAACGCAAACGTTACATCATAGAAAACCTCTTGCTTCTTGTAGTAGCAATCCTTCTTATCCTGATTTCCCCACGTTCTTTAGGCAACGCCATCATCAGACTAATCGGAATTATCGTAATGGTAGGCGGCATAGGCCTTATCCTCCTCGACGTTTTCACCAACCGCAACACCGTAGAAGGCGAAGTTGTTGAAGTGAAGGATGAGGAAGCTGAACCTGCCACCGAAGAGAAGCCGGTTGAATAATAACGTCATGCTGAACTTGTTTCAGCATCTGCTAGTAGATCCCGAAACAAGTTCGGGATGACGTATTATTGAAAGAGACGGCATTTTAAGGTATTATTAAACGGAGCATTGAACTGCTCCGTATTTTATTTTAAAGAGGATTTATATGGCTCATTGTATCGTACCAGCCGCTGAAGAAATTTTGGACAAAGAATACCCTGTTCTTGATAAAGGTTTTGTTCGTCTTGTTGATTATTTTGGTGGAGACCAGCGTATTGTTCAGTCTGCACGTGTTTCATACGGCGAGGGAACTAAAACTGTGAGCCAGGACGGCGCCCTCATTGACTATCTGTTGCGCCATCAGCATACCTCTCCTTTTGAGCAGGTTGTAATGACCTTTCACGTTAAGATGCCTATCTTTGTTGCCCGCCAGTGGGTTCGCCACCGCACAGGCCGCATGAACGAGGTTTCTGGACGTTATTCTATCATGAAGGAAGAGTTCTACGTTCCTGCCGAAGACAAGGTTGCACCTCAGAGTAAGGACAACAAGCAGGGGCGTTGCAACGAGGCTTTTGATAAAGAAACTGCTGACAAAATCATCAATCAGCTTGAAGCCGGCCAGAAGGAAGCTTACGAAAATTACAGCGAGCTTTTGGACAGTGGTCTTGCCCGAGAAATTGCCCGCATCAATCTTCCTCTTTCTCTCTATACTGAATTCTACTGGGAGATGGATCTTCACAATCTGTTCCACTTCCTTAAACTCCGCCTCGACAGCCACGCTCAGTACGAAATCCGCGTGTATGCCGAAGTAATTCTTGAGATGTGCCGCAAGGTTGCTCCAATGGCTACTGAAAGCTTTATCAATCATATGAATGAAGGCGTAAACTTCAGCGGCGAAGAAATGGATGCATTGCGCAAAGTTCTCGCCGGCGAGCCAAACCCTCTCGAAGGCAAAAAGCTCGACCGCTTCAACGAAAAAATCAAGACTGGAGTTCAGCTCTAATTAATCATGAAAAAACTTTTTTTACCTTTTGTTTTTTTATTCTCCCTTCTCCTCACTTCCTGCAGCGACAAGGTTATGGGCTACTCTGTGGTTCTCTGGACTATTCCTGAGCAGCAGATTAAGAGCGGCGATATTGTGCCGGTTTACATCAAATCAAATATTTCCCATGTTTATGTAATTGGAACTGAGAGCGGTGAAAAGATTGAGGTTGCGCTCTGGCAGCTTACTGATCCTGTAAAAAAAGGGAAGGTTAAAAATGTTGCTGCAAAATATGCTGATAATGCGGCAACCTACGCAAGCGTAAAACTCGACGGACTTCCTTGCCGTGCCGAGCCGGTGAATACTGCAAAGCAGGTGTACCGCCTTCGCAAGGGTGAAGTTATTAAGATTTTGTACAAGGGAAATGGTCAGGCTCCTATGGCGGGAAAAACTGCGCTCGAGGGCGACTGGTACCGCATTCTTACTGATGATGGAACTATGGGCTGGTGCTTCTCTTACAATCTGAATCTTTATGAAACTGATGCTGCCGGCCAGCGTATTGGTGGTGCAGAGATTGTTGTAGAAGAAGAGGCTGATGACCGCTGGAAGGTTATTACTTCAAACACCTGGTATCCGGATTATTTCCGCACTATGATTGATGGCGGTAATATTGACCTTTCTCTGATTCATCCTCTTTATAAATTTACTATTGATGAAGAGGGCAAGAAGGTTTCTCTGAATACAAGTGAGATTCACGAGAGCTGGGACTACGACGGCTTTACAAAGACTGATGAAAATGAGTACTCGCTTAACGGCATCTCTATGAAAATCATCTACCGCCGTTCTAACTACATTGTTCTTCGCTATACAGATTCAAGCGGTAAGCCTCAGGACTTGAACTTTGTTACTCTTTCTGAAAGTGTTGCTGATATTGTAAACGCAGAAAAGACTCGCCGTACTCAGGCTTATATGCAGATCTGGTCTCATGGCCCGATTTTCTCTAGTTCCAGCTATGGTAAGATTTCTTTCAATGAAGATGGCACTTTCCGCTGGACTGGCTTTAAGCTGCTGGTTCCTTCTGTTATTGATGCGGGAACTAAGAGTACGGGATCGGCCTCGGTTAAGTATTCGCTTTCTAAAGATCTGGCCGCTTCTTATGATGGTGTTCTTACTATGAAGTTTGATGGAATGAGCCGCGAAGTAAACTTCCTCTACAAGCTGGAAGATGGCGCTTTGCGTCTTGAAGATACAACGGGTGCAAGTTTCAGCGGCAGTCAGCTCAAGAGCCGTGGCGTGAGCCCGGTTATTGTTTACATGAAGAAATAAACATTGCGCGCGGTGGTTGAGCCTGTCGAAACCATCGTTTATCAGGATTACAAATGGCATTTGTTCAATTCTCCCAGGTCTCCCTTGCTTTCGGCGACCGGGACATCCTTAAAAACGTAACTATAAATCTCCAGACCGGCTCCAAGGTTGCCCTCACTGGTGCAAATGGAGCGGGTAAATCTACTCTCATAAAAGTTCTGGCTGGTCTTGTTCCTCCTGATGGTGGAAGCCGCGCGGTGCAGAAAGACTGCCGCATTGCTTATTTGCCTCAGAGCGGCCTCACTCACCATGGCTGTACTCTTCGCGAAGAAGCCGACAAGGCATTTGAGTTCGGCTACGAGATGCAGCGACGTATCGACGAGATTGGTTCGCAGCTTGAAGCGGGGCAGGGGAATACCGACGCCCTCGTTTTGCAGCAGGCAGAGCTGATCCAGAAGCTTGATGATTCTGGCTGGCACAGACGTGAGGCTATGGCTGAATCAGTTTTGCTTGGTCTTGGTTTTGCACGTTCTGATTTTGACCGTGATACAGCCGAGTTCTCCGGCGGATGGCAGATGCGTATTGCTTTGGCTAAGGCATTGATGCAGGGGCCTGATATCCTTCTTCTCGACGAACCTACAAACTATCTTGATATTGAAGCGCGAAGCTGGCTTGAACAGTTCCTGCAGAATTTTAAGGGCGGCTTTTTGCTTGTCAGCCATGACCGCTATTTTCTTGATGTTACGATTAACGAAGTTTACGAGCTTTTTAATGGGGACTTGAAGCGTTACCCAGGAAACTTTTCGCACTACGAAAAAGTGCGCGAGGTTGAGCTTAAAACTCTGATTGCCGCTTATGAGCAGCAGCAGGAAGAAATCAACAAGCTTGAAGATTTTATCCGCCGCTTCGGCTACAAGGCAACTAAGGCAGCTCAGGCTCAGGAATACATGAAAAAACTTGAGAAGATGGAACGAATCGAAATTCCTGAATCTCTTAAGAAAATCCACTTTAGCTTTCCGCCGGCTCCACACAGCGGCCGCCTGGTTATGAGACTTCATGATATTACGAAGTCTTATGATGGCGCGCACAATGTCTTGGACAAGCTTGAGCTCACTCTTGAAAACGGCGAGCGCCTTGTTGTTGCAGGACGTAACGGCGCGGGTAAATCTACTTTACTGCGTATTATTGCCGGCGAGGATTCTAGTTTCACTGGTGAGGTTGTTCCGGGGGCTGGCGTAAAAGTTGGTTACTTCTCTCAGGATAACGCGGAAACTATTAAAGGTAAGGAAACAATTTTAGATTACCTCGAGGCAAGAGCGCCGCTTGAGCTTATTCCGAAATTACGTGATATGCTTGGCGCATTCCTGTTCCGCGGTGATGATGTATATAAATCTCTGGATGTATTGAGTGGTGGAGAGAAGAGCCGCATTGCATTGCTGCAGCTTCTTTTGAGCCCGGTTAATCTTCTTGTTCTCGATGAACCTACAAACCACCTCGATATCCATTCAAAGGACGTTCTGCTTCAGGCCTTGCGCGGCTTTGGCGGCACAGTAATCTTCGTAAGCCATGACCGCGGATTTATTGAGCAGCTTGCCACAAAAGTCCTGCACCTCGAACACGGCACCTACAAATATTTCGTAGGCGGCTACGAGTTCTACATGGAGCAGATGGAAAAAAATACGGTGGTTGAGCCTGTCGAAACCACCGCAGCCGGCAGCAAATCTCAGAGTTCCGCGGTGGTTTCGACAGGCTCAACCACCGTAAGCACCGAGAAATCTCAACTTTCCTGGGAAGAACAAAAACGCCTAGACGCCGAACGCCGCAAAATCGAAAAAGAAGTGGCCCGCCTCGAAGCCAAAATCACCGAACTCGAATCCAAAAAATCCGAGCTCGAAAACCGCATGGCCGACCCCGCTGTCTACTCCAACGGCGAAAAAGCCAAATCCGTCCAGCGCGACATCGAGTCCGTCACCAAAGAAATCGACGAAGTCACCGCCCAGTGGGAAGCCGCCGCGGAGAGGCTTGGATAGGAGATAATTATGGAAGCAGCACTTTATCTTATTCCCGTAACTCTCGGTGAAACTGAAATCTCTCAGGTTTTGCCGCCTTATAATCATGATATTATCGTAGGGATCAAACATTTTATCGTAGAAAATATCCGTTCGGCACGACGCTTTTTGAAGAAAACTGAAAAGGCGATTGATATTGATGAACTGACTTTTTATGAATTGAACCGCCATACCGACCGTAAGTTTATCGGCGAGTTTCTGGAGCCTCTCAAAAAAGGCCAGCCGGTTGGAATCATCTCCGAGGCGGGCTGCCCTGCAATTGCGGATCCTGGCGCCGACGTGGTTGCAATTGCCCAGCAGCGCGGCTATAAGGTTGTGCCGCTTGTTGGCCCTTCTTCTATTATAATGTCTGTTATGGGAAGCGGCTTCAACGGACAGAGCTTTGCGTTTAACGGCTACCTGCCGGTTGAAGTTCCTCAGCGAATCAAGGCTCTTAAAAAACTGGAACAGAAAGTTCAGAACGAAAATCAGACTCAGCTTTTTATTGAAACTCCATACCGCAATGCCAAGATGATTGAAACAATTTTGAATGCGCTCAATCCTAAAACAAAACTGTGCATTGCAGCCGGCATCACTTGCGTCGAGGAATATATCAAGACCCGCACAGTAGCCGAGTGGAAAAAAGAGAAACTGCCGGAACTCGGAAAAATCCCGGCAATTTTCGTAATAGGAAAATAAGGAAATAACCTATCCATCCGAACGATATCCCAGATCTTTACCTGACATCCTAAAACTTTACCCGTCATGCTGAAGTTCTGCCATGTATTACCTATCATGTATTACCTATCTTTACCCTAGGCCAATATTCCATTATATTGTAACAATGGATATTGCTTTTATTCAAAAAGTATTACCGATGTATCGGGAAGCGGCAGCCCTTACGCTCAAACTTGCTCTCATCGGAATTCTTTTATCCCTTGTTCTGGGGCTGGCCTGCGCGCTCGTAAAATATTTTAAGGTACCCGTGTTGCGACGCATCGTCGGAGCATACATCGAGCTCTCGCGCAACACACCGCTTTTGATTCAGCTCTTCTTCCTTTACTTTGCCTTTCCGCGAATGGGAATCAAACTCAGCTCAGTTCAGTGCGCCATCATCGGCCTTACCTTCCTCGGAGGCTCTTACATGGAAGAAACCTTCCGTTCCGCCCTTGAATCAGTTTCCAAAATCCAGATAGAAAGTGCCCAGTGCATCGGCCTCACACCGCGACAGGTTACACAGTACGTAATTTTGCCACAGGCCGTTTCAGTTTCAATTCCGGGCTTCTGCGCAAACGTGATGTTCATGATTAAGGAGACCTCTGTGTTCTCTGCCGTTGCGCTTGCCGACCTGATGTACGTTGCAAAAGATTTAATCGGACTTTACTACAAGACAGAAGAGTCGCTGCTGTTGCTGTGCCTCGCTTACTTTATTCTTCTTTTGCCAATTTCACTGATTGCGGCATTTGCCGAAAGGAGGCTGCGCTATGCCCAGTTCGGACGTTAGTATGTTAGACGCAATCAGACAGGCTTTCGGCGTACTTACAATGGGAACCAACACCTTGCGCCTTCTCGGCGGCCTTTGGGTAACCGTGTGGATCGCCCTCGTGTCAGTTGCATTTTCAATTGTGCTCGGATTTTTATTCGGCATGCTGATGACCGTGAAGAACCGCGTCATCAAAACCATCTGCCGAATCTACCTTGAGTTCATGAGAATCATGCCGCAGATGGTTCTGCTCTTTCTCGCTTATTACGGCCTGACCCGCATGTTCAACATTTCGCTCAGCGGAGAAGCAGCCAGCATCCTCGTGTTCACACTCTGGGGAACCGCCGAAATGGGAGACCTCGTCCGTGGCGCCCTCGAAAGCGTACCGAAACATCAGTACGAAAGCGGGCGCGCAATCGGGCTCACAGAGCGTCAGATTTTCTTCTACATCATAATTCCGCAGACCCTGCGCCCGCTCCTCCCGCTGTCCATGAACCTCATCACTCGCATGATAAAAACCACCTCGCTCGTAGTTTTCGTCGGCGTAATCGAAGTCGTAAAAATTGGTCAGCAAATCATAGAAGCAAACCGCCTTACCGTGCCCACTGCCAGCATCGCAGTCTACTTCGTAATTTTTATGATGTACTTCTTCGTCTGCTGGATTTTGAGCTTAGCGGCAAGAGCGGTGGAGAAGCGACAGAAGAAGTAACGGTGGTTGAGTAGGCCGAAGGCCGTATCGAAACCTAATACTATTGAGAATCCGTTAAAAAACGAGCCGAAAGGGTCGTTTTAGGATTATCCATTAAAAGGAGATTCAAATGCCATTACTTGAATTAAAGAATATAAAGAAATCTTTCGACCAGAACGTAATTCTCAAAGACCTTTCCCTCACCGTAGAGAAGGGCGAAGTCATCGTAATTCTCGGCCCGTCCGGCTGTGGTAAATCAACCTTGCTTCGCTGTATCAACGGCCTTGAGACAATTCAGGGCGGCGAGATTCTCCTCGATGGCGAAGTAATTTCCAACCGCAAAAAAGACATGCACCTCATCCGCCAGAAAATCGGAATGGTGTTCCAGAGCTACGACCTGTTCCCGCACCTTACCGTAATGAAGAATCTCCTTCTTGGTCCAAAGCATGCTCACGAAATGAACTTCAACATGGACGAGGTTCAGAAAGAAGCCGTAGCCTGGCTTGACCGCGTTGGCCTCGCCGATAAGAAAAACGCCTACCCACGCCAGCTCTCGGGCGGCCAGAAGCAGCGCGTGGCAATTGTCCGCATGCTCTGTATGCACCCGGAAGTTATGCTCTTTGACGAAGTCACTGCCGCCCTCGATCCGGAAATGGTTCGCGAAGTTCTTGACGTAATGATGGACCTCGCCAATGATAAAAAGACCATGCTCATCGTAACCCACCAGATGCAGTTCGCCCGCGCAGTTGCAGACAAAATTGTCTTCATGGACGCCGGCGAGATTGTAGAAATCAGCACCCCAGAAGAATTCTGGACTAATCCAAAAACTGAGCGTGCCAAAAAGTTCCTGAGCAACTTTGAATTTGAAAGCCGCAAGAAGAATTAATTTTGCAACCTGGAGCGAGGTGCAGCTGGGCCCGCCGAATGCCTGAAACTACAAAATTGCAGGCCCACGGCATAGTTCCAGGGCACCGGTGGGCCCGCGAAAATGGAATTCGGGCCAATTCGCGGGCTGGGCTTCTGCTTAAATAAAGCGGGGCGGCCTGCTGAATTAGAAAAATGTGTTTTTAGCGGGCTTTGTGCGGGATGGTGCTACAGGGAGTGAGCCTGCTATTTTTGCGGAATCCGTGTTTTAGCAGGCTGGCGTGAAGTCAGCGAGCTTGCGGCGGGCCTGCTTAAACACAAAAATCGACATTTAGCAGGCCCTGTAGAAATTCACACTAGCCCGGCAGGCCCGCGAAATGTCTTAATATTCAAAATAGCAGGCTTCGTTACTTTTCTTGTGTGGTGAGTGGCCTGCTAAAGCAAAAATTTTTTAATCAAGTTTTCTACATACCTGGGGTTCAGGGGGCAGTCCTGGGTTTCCATTGTAATTATTAGATTTTTACCGGGGTATATATGATTTTCGCCGTAAATAAGCAGTTTGCCGGCGGCGTTTGTGGAGTACTCGGGGTCGTCCATCTTGCCAAAGTGTTCCCAAATAAATTCCTGACGTGTGCGGACATTTAAGCATAAGAAATCGGGATAGAAGTTGCCGTTTTTTTTCAAGTTCAGAGGATATTCGTAGCGATACGGAACGCCGCAGTGTGTAAGGATGTCGGAGATTATTATTTCTGACTTGGAGCGTACTCGTTCTCCGCGTGCTGTGGTGATGACCGGGGCATCGGCGGCAAAGGGGCGGCTTTCCCACTGGACATTTTGCCAGACTTCTATGTACTGGGTGTCTGTGAGTGTTACTGGAGTTATAAGCTTTTGCCGCGCAGGGCAGAGCCTTGAATAGAGTTCGGAAATATTTTTCTCTGAGAGATGGAGAAGTTTTTCCAGAAGGGTCAGCTGGCGCTTCAGAAGTTTAATTACTTTTTCGTCGTAGTCTTTTTGCGCCAGCTGACCTGCAAGGGCCGCCTGTGAGACGGGAAGGTAAACGCCTCTTGGTTTTGAACTGCTGGTACAATGGTAGAACTGGATGCGGCGGCCGCCGTTTTTCTGTTCTATTCGAAGGTGGCCGGATGGGGTGCCTTTCTTGGCTTTAAGTTTTAGTGTGAGCAGATTGTGTAGTTCAAGGCGGCGGGCCTTGAGCTGTGGCGTGAGAGTGTCTGGCGATAAGAGTTCATAATTCATTTTCTTTCTCCTCTGAGGCCGCCTGGCGGCCATTTTGGGCTGGCACGGTATTGTGGCGGCCCGTTTTTCGGTGAATTCGGAGATTTTGCAGGCTGTAGCACGTGGGGTGTGAGGCGCTGGAGCCTGCGAAATCGGCGAAACTTTAAGTTGGCGGGCTCGGCGCACTTGTGCGCCGGGCGGGCGGGCCCGCGGAAATGGGATTCCGGCTAATTAGCGGGCTGTGCTTTTGCTTAAGTAAAGCGGGACGGCCTGCTGAATGAGCAAAGTGTGTTTTTAGCAGGCTATGTGCGAGCTGCGGCGACTGGAGGTGAGCCTGCTATTTTGCGAAATCTGTGGTTTCGCGGGCCTGGACGAAGGCTGGAAGAGGGCAGTGGGGCCTGCTAAATGCCTGAAACTACAAAATAGCAGGCCCGCAGCATGATCCCAGGGCGCTGGAGGGCCCGCTGTTTGGAGAACTCTGAGTTCCAGCAGGCCCCGCTGCTCCTTTCCACAACTTTCTATTATATATAATTGCTTTAATATTCGATTTTTGACAAAAATTCTAAAAAAATCTTCAGAAAATTTAAAAAAAAGCGGAAGAAAGCTGCGGAAAGGGCTTTTTGGAGATCTCGGATGCGGGGTAACGCCCAAAACATAACAAAACATATTATACCTATTGACTTAGTAGGTAATACTGTGGTATATATAAGGCATCTTGAAACTTTAAAGAGGTGACTTATGAAAAAATCATTCAAAACAATTATAGCGCTGAGTCTTATCGCTCTGACTTCCGTTTCGGCTTTTGCTAAGAGCAAGGCTAAGTACCGCACTGTAGAACAGATTAAAAAAAGCGGAACTATTAAGATTGCTGTTTTCAGTGACAAAAAGCCATTCGGCTATGTTGATGAGTACGGTAAGTATCAGGGCTACGATGTTTACTTTGGAAACCGCATTGCTAAGGATCTTGGTGTAAAGGTTAAGTATGTTCCTGTTGAAGCAGCTGCCCGCGTTGAAGTTCTTGAAACTGGTAAAGTTGACCTTGTTCTTGCTAACTTCACTGTTACTCCTGCCCGCGCAGAAAAAGTTGATTTTGCTCTTCCATATATGAAGTGTGCTCTCGGTGTAGTTTCTAACGAAAAAGATTTGATTACAAAGCCAGAAGATTTGAATGGCAAAACTTTGATTGTTTCAAAGGGAACAACTGCTGAAACATATTTTACAGAAAATTATCCTAAGGTAAATCTTTTGAAGTTTGATCAGTATTCAGAAGCTTACAATGCTTTGCTTGATGGTCGTGGAGTTGGTCTTTCAACAGATAATACAGAAGTTCTTGCATGGGCTATTGAAAACCCTGGATTCTCAGTTGGTATTGAATCTCTTGGTTCTCTTGATACAATCGCTCCTGCTGTAACAAAGGGTAATGAATCACTTTTGAACTGGATTAATGATGAGATTAAATCTCTCGCTGCAGAGCAGTTCTTCCACGCAGATTATGAAGCAACTCTCCGCACTGTTTATGGTCCAAAATCAGATGCTGACTCTCTCGTAGTAGAGGGTGGAAAGCTCTAATATCAGATAAATAATTAAAAAAGAAATAATGCTCCTATAAGAAGAGCCGCCCGAACAAAACGTTCCGGCGGCTCTTTTTTTATATAGATGTCAGTTCCTCTGCCTTTGCACGGACTGCTTTGTAAAGGGCATCGGGATTATTTTGATTTTCAGTAATAATCCTTACAAAAACAGATCCTGCAACTACTGCTTCAACTTCAGAAGCAAGTGCTTTCGATTGTTCTCCCTTCGAAATACCAAATCCTCCGTAAATCTTACTGCCGCCGGCGGCAACAGCTGATAAAAAGTGTTTTGTATTATCATCTATCTTAGTATCAGTTCCAGTGATTCCAGTTCTAAGTGCTGCATAGATGTACGGGAAGCCTGCATGTGCAAGTTTGCTTAATCTTTCAGCTGCCATACTTGGCGCAGCCACCGGAATATTTTCCATTCCATTAGCTCGGCAAGCTGCGGTAAGACCTTCATCATAGTCAAAAGGAAGGTCTGGAATTATCATGCCTTTGACTCCAGCGGCAGCAGCACGCTCGCAGAAGTTCTCTACACCCGGCGTATACACAAGAGAGCCATAACTCATCAGGTAGATTTTTACCTGAGGAAACTCTTTGTGTAATCGCGCAATAAAGGCCAGTCCGTCTGCTGTGCGGAAGCCTCGCTTTAAGACTTCGGTACACGCGCCCTGAATTGCCGGGCCATCTGCACTTGGGTCAGAAAATGGCAGCTGAATCTCGAGTATATCAGCACCGCCGTCCACGAGGGCTCGTGCCGCGGTAAATGAAAGTTCTTCGGTAGGGTAGCCGGCAACAAGGTGGCTCATCAATTTTATTTTGCTCATTTTGATTCTCCCATAATCTTTGCGTCATGAATATCTTTATCAGATTCCAGTCTCTCAATTTCCGCATGAAGGAAAGAAAGCCATTCTTCGCGACGGAAAACCGGGCAGGTAATAAATACATCCTTATCTCCACGGCCACTCATGTTTACGATGATGGCTTTATCTTTTGGCAGAGTTGGAGCAAGCTTAATCGCTTCGGCTCCTGCGTGTGCACTCTCCATTGCAAAAAGAACGCCTTCGTTTCGCGCAAAAAACTTTACTGCGTTCAATGCTTCCTCGTCGCGCGCGTAAGTGAACTCCACGCGGCCTTTTCGTCCAAGAGCTGCAAGCTGAGGTCCAATTCCGCAGTAGTCCAGGCCCGCAGAAATTGAGCGGGTCGGCAAAGCCTGTCCGTCTTCATCAAGCAAAAAGCGGGATTTATAACCATGCATGATTCCGTCGCGGGCCGCCTCTCCAGACATACGAACTGCGTTCTCTCCGATTCCAGGTCCAATACCGCCAGCTTCCACTCCAATCAGACGAGGAGACTCATCTTCAATAAATGGAGCAAAGAATCCTATTGAGTTTGAGCCGCCGCCAACACAGGCAATCATTGCAGCTACATCGAGTTTACGTTTTGCGGCTTCACGCTTAACTTCACGGCCAATTACACTCTGGAACTCGCGTACCATATCCGGGAACGGAGCAGGGCCAAGAGCACTTCCAAGAACGTAATGTGTTGTATCAGGATTTGCGGCCCAGTCGCGCATTGCTTCGTTTACTGCATCCTTAAGAGTGCGGCTTCCGCTTGTTACTGCGTGAACCTTGGCACCGTATAATTCCATTGCGGCAACGTTTGGCTGCTGACGGCGAACATCAACCTCGCCCATATATACAGTACAATCAAGGCCAAGTTTTGCGCAGGCAGCTGCAGTTGCAACACCGTGCTGTCCGGCTCCTGTCTCTGCAATAATTCTTTTCTTACCCATGCGCTTTGCAAGCAGACACTGACCAATAGCATTATTGATTTTATGTGCACCTGTATTTGCAAGACCTTCGAGTTTTATATAAATCTGAGCGCCACCTAGAAGTCGTGTTGCAGTCTCTGCAAAAAGCAGCGGAGTTTCACGACCAATATAATCGCGCTGAATTGTTTCTAATTCATAGATGAAGTCTGGATCAACCATTGCTTCCTTAAAAGCAACCTCCAGTTCATCAAGCGGGCGGCGCAGAACTTCTGCAACATATTTTCCGCCAAAGCTATCAAAAAATCCTTTATTTGATTGTGTCATTTTTTATCTCCATTATCTTTTTAATTTTTTCATGATTCTTAATTCCAACAACGTCGTCTTCAACACCGCTCGAAACATCAATGAGTTCCGGTTGGAAATGCTCAACGAGTTCTAAAGCGTTTTCCGGGGTAACTCCACCTGCAAGCCAGAGCTTATGATTTGTGTCGTAGCTCTGTGATTTTGAATCCTGCAGAAAGCGAGGTTCTCCCATAAGGAAAAGTTTTTCTGCTGCCTGTTCCAGCGGCCCATTCTTTTCTATGATTGCGAAGTAGTGGGGCAGAGAAAGAAAATGCTCCGGCACTTTGCTATATTCAATTCCATGCAGCTGAATGCAGTCAAGAATTCCCTGTTCTACATAAGAGGCTGCAGCTTCTGCCGCAGGTGAATTGATATCGGTAATTACAGCAACTTTTTTTGCATGAACAATTTTCAGTACAGGTTTAATAGCTTCAAACTTTTCTCCGCAGACATTTCGCCCAAAGCCAGAGGCAAAAATAAATCCAACAAAATCAGCACCAAGGGAGTCGGCATAGAGCACATCTTCGGCGCGGGTGAGTCCGCAGATTTTGATGAGAGGCCGCTCCCTTCGACTCCGCTCAGGGGACGACGAAAGTGTATTCCAGAATTCTGAGTTTTTAGTTGTTTCAGAATTTACAAAAGACTTCACAAGTTCCTCTCGCAATTCTGGCGCCTTCGCAGCAGCCTCTCCCAAAAGCATTCCGGTAAAGCCAAAACTTCCAGCAAAGCGAGCAGCCTGCGGAGTTCTGATTCCGCTTTCAAAAACAACCCGGGCATCATCTCCAAGCACTCCGCGAATCTTGCCAAGCAAAGCACACGGCTTGAGCAGATCAATTTTAAACGTTGCGAGGTCCCTCGAATTTACTCCGCAGACAATAAATTTGCTGTCCACGGCGGCGGCCACAGCGGCAAGTTTTTCCAGATCCGCCTCACTACGCACTTCGACCAGACAAGTCATCCCATATCCCGCCGCCGCCTTCGCCATCTCTACAATCACCGCTTCTTCAAGAATGCGCGCAATCAAAAGAATTGCGTCAGCACCGGCGCGGTAAGAAATATCAACTTCATCAGCACTTAAAAGAAAATCTTTTCGAAGAACAGCGGGCATCACGCAAAGGCTTTCAGATTTCGAAGAAACCGCCGCCCCCGCAGCATACTCATCTACGGCCCTGCAAACATTCATCAAATCTTCAAGTGTCCCTTTAAAATAATTCCCCTCAGTCAGACAGCTGATTGCTCTAGCTCCCGCCGCAGCATAAGACCGTGCTGTCTCCGCCGCATCCAGATTTGGCGCAATATCTCCCTTACTTGGAGAAGCACGTTTTACTTCGAGAATCACTCCCTTTTCTGCAAGGAAGGGATGTACCGGACGACATCGCTTTTCTGGAATCTCAAATCCAAAAGCAAGCCCAAGCCTTTCAATATCAGCTTTTCTTTTTTCTACTATTGTTGTAAGAATGTCTGCCATAAGCTGTCCTTTTTAATTATGTTACTACAAATAGTAACATAAAATAATGTTTCTGTAAATAGTAACACAACAACAAAAATAATAATTTCATGTTATAAATTTATTTCGCATCTTCATCCTTGTTTGCAATGAATTTCTTTTTTCCTTATAATAAAATTAAGTAAAATGTTTCATAGAGAGGATATTATGAAAAAAACTAATCTTAGAGCTATACTCGGCGCATTCATTCTTGCCCTTGTATTGACTTCGTGTGCATCAACCCCTAAAAAGGCTCCTGCAACTCTTACAAAAACAGAGAGCCGTGCTTTCTGGCGTATCGATGGAACTGATAAAAACGGAAATCCAAGTACAGTTTATATTCAGGGTACCTTCCACCTTGGTGATGAAAGAATCTTCCCTCTTTCAGAAGAAGTTCAGCAGGCCTTTGTAAACTCAGACCGCTATGCTGGTGAAATTTCTACTCAGGGCTATGCAGATCTCGCTCAGCTTGGACCAGTTCTCAATGCTCCAAACAAAGACGGAAAACTTGTAACTGATCATCTTACAGAAGAAGAAAAAGCTTTTGTTCAGATGGCTTTTGGTGAAAATCTTTCAATTGTTGATCCGCTTGAACCATGGCAGATTAAAACCGGCCTCAGTGTTCTGATTTATACAAACACAGGACTCAGCGCAGAATACGGTCTTGATAACAGCTTTATTGCAACTCTTTCTCAGATGGGCCGCGAGTGGGACGGACTTGATGAACTTCAGGTTCAACTTGATATCATCACTTATGGTGATTATGATACTCAGATTAAAATGCTCAAAGATATCATTAAAGTTTTCACAGATGAAGCAGAAGCTGAAAAACTCACAGAGTCAACAGTTGGTCTTTATGAAAGCTATGTAAATGATGATATGAAAGAAATGGAAAGACTTTTGATTATGTCTGATGAAGATGAAGAAGCTTCAGACAAACTTTATGTTGATTATCACAACATGGTTTTCCGTGACAGAAATAAGGAATGGGCACAGGATATTACAAACTATCTTAATGAAGGTGGAACAACCTTTATCTTTGCTGGTTGTGGTCACTGGCTCGGCCCAGATTCAACCTTCAAATTCTTAAAGAAGATGAAGACAATCAAATAAACGAACGATAGTTAGTTGAAGATTGCTAAATAAAAAGGCTGGAGTAAAATCAGATTCTGAAAATACTCCAGCCTTTTTTATGATTGATGTAAAGCCTTATTATGCAGCAGTTTCCTTATTCAACTCTGCGCTAACGTTCTGAATCTCATTGAGCTTTCTGAGAGTTGTTCCGTTAGACATTGCGGCAACGGCCATATCATAACCGTCTTTCAGATTTTTTGCCTTTCCGCTCAGGTAAAGTACAGCGCCCGCGTTAAGACCAACAGCAGCTTTAATTGTTGCGCGTCCTCCGCCGTTCAAAACTTCCATTGCAAGCTGAGCGTTGTCTGCTCCGTTTCCACCTTCAAGTTCATCTGCCTTTGCACCACTGATTCCAAACTTAGCAGGATCAATTACATAACGGTATTCTTTTCCATCTTCATTAATCTGGAAAACATCTGTTGGTTCAATAGGAGAGATTTCATCAAAACCATCACGGCTGTGAATTACCATAACGCGCTTTGCTCCAAGAGCCTTTGCCGCATGTGCATAGTCTTCCATAAGTTCTGCGCTGTAAACTCCAAGAACTTCGTACTCAGCTCCAGCCGGATTCAAAAGAGGTCCCAGTACATTAAAAATTGTTTTAATTCCAAGCGCCTTACGTACAGGAGCGGCGAATCTCATAGCGGCATGATAAACAGGAGCCATCAAAAAGCCAAATCCTGTCTGCTGAACAAGGTTTGCTGTTTTTTCAGGTTCTGCCATAATTTTAATTCCAAGATTTTCAAAGAAGTCTGCAGCACCGCTCTTAGAAGAAACGGCCCTGTTTCCGTGCTTTGCAATTCCCTGTCCGCAGCTTGCTGCCACAATTGCAGAAAGTGAAGAGATGTTAAAGCTTCCTTTACCGTCTCCACCAGTTCCTACAATTTCTGCAAGACCTGTTCCAGAACTAGGGAAGGCAGTTTTCTTTTTTAAAAGTGCACCGGCACAGCCTGCCATTTCATCTGCGGTAGGAAGTCCACGGGCAGCCATTGCAGTAAGAATTGCAGCAGTTGCTTTTTCATCCATTGTTCCGTCTGTAAGATTTTCCATAAAGAAAGAAGCCTGTTCACGGGTCAATGGCTTTTTCTCATCAAGCAGCTGGTGAAGGTAATCTGAAACAGGAAGATTGTCGCGACGGTAATTTAAGAACGCCTTAAACAGATCCTGACAAGCCTGGCTTGCAATTGATTCCGGATGAAACTGAACTCCTTCAATAGGCATTGTTTTATGACGCACACCCATAATGTCGCCATCCTTTGCACGGGCTGTAACTTCAAAGTCTGCAGGTAAAGTTGCTTCATCAATAACTAACGAATGGTAGCGAGTGAACTTAGCACTCTTTCCGATTGTGCGGAAAACACCACGTCCATCAAGATCAATGTCTTCTACAATTCCATGCTTAATAAATTTTGCCTGAACAATCTTTGCACCAAATGCTTCTCCAATTGCCTGGTGTCCAAGACAAATTCCAAGAATAGGAACCTTGCCCGCAAAGTATCTGATTGCTTCAATACTCACACCAGCTCCTGTAGGATTTCCCGGTCCAGGTGAAACAATAAGATGGCTTGGATTCAAAGCGGCGAGCTGCTCAACTGTAGCTTCGTCGTTTCTCACAACTTTTATTTCTTCGTTAGTTGCACACTCAAGTGCCTGCACAACATTAAATGTAAAACTGTCGTAATTGTCGATTACTAAAATCATATTCGTTCTCCTTTTATATTTACAGCACTGTCTAGTCCAGATTGTCGAGTCAAGCCCGACAATGACACCGGTGGTTGAGCCTGTCGAAACCACCTTTTTAGGCTACTTCGTCAAAGTATCTATCAACGCACCAAGCTTCTCGCAGGTTTCGGTGAACTCTCGCTCTGGCTCCGAATCGTAAACAATTCCGCCGCCGGCCTGAAGGTTCCAGACATTTCCCTGACGCAGTGCACAGCGGATTGAAATACAGAAGTCCAGGTCTCCGCTTGGCTGAATATATCCAACTGCTCCGGCATAAAAACGCCGCTTAGTTTTTTCAAGTCCGCTCAAAATCTGCATTGCACTGATTTTTGGTGCACCACTGACAGTTCCGGCCGGGAAGGATGCACGAAGCACCTGAATTGGTTTTACACCCTCTCGTACGATACCTTCAGTTGTACTTACCAGATGAATTACATGGCTGAAAAGTTCACATTCCATATACTGTGAAACTTCAACACTTCCGCGTTCGCAAACACGGCCTAAGTCGTTACGAGCTAAATCTACCAGCATAAGGTGTTCAGCCTGCTCCTTAGGATTATTGCGAAGCTCAATCTTAAGCTTTTCATCTTCCGCTTCTGTCTTACCGCGTCGTGTAGTTCCTGCAATCGGATGAATTACAGCCTTGCCTTTACGAACGCGTACAAGACTTTCCGGAGAGGCACCTGTAAACTGGAAATCACCAAAATCAATATAAAAAAGATATGGAGAAGGATTTACCTTGCGGAGCTTTCCGTACACCGCCAAAGCTTCCGCCTCACACTCAATCTGAACGCGGCGGCTCGGCACGGCCTGAATCAAATCTCCGGCAACGATGTGCTTTTTGAGGGCCACTACCTTCTGAATGTATTCCGCCTTGCTCGCTTCCATATCAGTGAGCATTTTATACTTAAAGCTCTGGTTTTCTTCTTCTACATAAGAGAAGTCCATGTCGTTAATGCGTTTAAGGAGCTTTTCCATTGCAGCACCAAGGTCAATCTGATGCTCGTTATAGTTGAGACCAAAAATATGAATCTCTTCGGTAAAGTGGTCAAAAATTATATAGAGATGGCCGGTAATAAAAAGACTTTCAGGAATCTCAAGTTCATCTTTTTGTTCAAAAAAACGGATATTGTCACAGTGCTTTGCAAACTCATAGCTTAGGTAACCGAGTCCCGAAGCCGGCAAAGGAAGTTCACACAATGGACCTTCCGGAAGTACATTCTGACGGGCAACGTAGAGAAGGGCATCCAGAATATCAGGAGCCTTTTCGCGTCCAAGCGCATCCAGACTCTTTTCGCCTTCCATAACAGCTTCCATATCCAGCGGAGTTTCTGTTCCGTTTACAATGATGGAGATTTCTTCTCCCTCCTGCTTGATTTTGAACGCTTCTTCTGTCATTAAAATTGAATAGCGTTCCCGTCCTTTAGCAAAGCTGGCAGATTCCAGAATCGCGGTAGCTCCGATTTTCTTTGCAAGAAGATACGGTGTGTAGCGTGAGTTCGGAATGCACTTATAAATCAGATCCATCCGGTTTTTCATTTTTACCTCTCTATTTTTTTTGAAAACGATTCTATAAATAGAAACGTTACTATAAGTAGTAACATAACACTGTTTATTGTTACTGTCAATAGAAACATAAATAAATGTTTGTTATTTTTGGGAGAATCGCAAAAAATACCCTTCCTTGACTTTGGAAGGGGTTTTATGATACATTCTTGTTGGACCAGATGCCCTTCAAGTGTCTTTCGCAAAACCCCGTCAGAGGAGGAATCCAGCAGCGGTATGCGCTAAGAGCTGTGCTTGGGATTATCTGGTCCTTTTTATTTGGATCTTTCTGTTTAATTTCAAATCAAAAACTTTTTTAAATTACTCATCGTTATTTTTCAACGCCAGAAACTACAACTCCCTGCATAAAGAATTTTTGTGCCACCACAAAAATGAGGAAAGGAACTACGCAGGCAATCATACTAACTGCTTGAACTAAATGAGTTTCGGTTGAATACATGTTACTGAAAGATGAAAGTCCTATACTGATAGGATACTTTTCTGGGTGTCCTGCAAGGTACAGAAGCGGATTAAAGAAGTCGTTCCATGCCCAGAAGAAGTGGAAGAGTCCTACAGAAATAATTGCAGGCACACACTGTGGAAGAATAATTTTATACAGAGTTGCAATAGGACCACAGCCGTCAATGCGGGCAGCCTCATCCATCTCTCGAGGAATACCAAGCATAAACTGTCTCAAAAGGAAAACGTTATAAGCATTCGAAAAGAAGTGAGGAACAATAAGCGGCAGCCAGGTTCCAACCCATCCTAATTTATAGAAGATGGTATAAACCGGAATCAGCGTTACAGCACTTGGAAGAACGATTGTCGCAATCAGAATGATGAACAGCTTTCCCTTTGCACGGAAATTAAAGCGTGAAAATCCGTAGGCAACAAAGGTAGAAGAGAGAAGGGTACCAAAGGTTGTGATAAGTGCATAAAAAAGTGTGTTTCTGAAAAGCAGAAGGAAGTTAATTGATTTCCAGCCTTTTTTGTAGTTACCAAACTGAGGATCAAACTCCCATTCATTCTGCAGAGTTCTCCATTTACCTTCCCAGACAATCTGACCTGCGCCAGGATTTTCCGGATCTATGAAAACTGACTCATCTCTTCCTTTTTTTATGATTGCAAGAGTTTTTTCTGCGCCGTCAATTGGAACAATAAACAGCTCGCATTTTTTGCCGTTGTATTCAAAAGTTTTTGGTGACTGTGGAATTGGCGACTGATTCAAAGAAGAAAGCTGTTCCTTTGTTTTAAGAGAGCCTGAAATTCCATAGAGCATTGGCAGTAAGAAAAGTGCCACAGTAAACACCGTTACAACGAACATGATTATTCTTGCAATATCATTTGTTCTTTTTATAGTCATTTTTTAATCCTCCGTAATCTATCGTTTTTCACCTGCGTAGAAAACCCATTTATTAGAGGTTCCGAATAAAACAAGTGTAAATATCATTCCAATAAAGAAAATTACCCAGGCAATAACAGCTCCATAACCCATGCTGAAATATGAGAAGGCCTGACGATAGAAATAAACCATCGGGAAGTTTGTCATTCCGTTAGGGAAGCCGTCTCCATTGTTCATTACCATTGGAATAAGGAAGAACTGCATCAGGTTAATAACACCAATAAGAAGGTTATAGAAAATAACCGGAGTAATTGTAGGGATTGTAACAGCCTTCATTCGCTGCCATGAATTTGCGCCGTCTATAGTTGCGGCTTCGTATAATTCTTTTGGAACTCCCTGTAATCCCGCAAGAAGAATTAAAATTGTATTTCCACAGCCCCAGAGTCCGATGAGCGCGTATGAAATGTAAACCCATCTTGTGCTTGTGAGCCAGCGGATTCCCGGAAGGCCTGCTTTTCCTAAAATCAGATTGTACCATCCGGTCTGTTCATTCATGATTCCTTTCCAGATTAAAACAGTTGCTACAAAAGGTACCATGCTAGGCAGATAGAACAATGCTCTGAAAAGGCTTTTTCCTATAAGATGTCTGTTGTTCAGTAAAACAGCAATTACAAAAGAAAAACAGAAGGAAATAGGAAGAGAGATTAAACTGTATTCCAGAATATGTGCAATTGATTTCATTACAATAGGATCATCAACTATTGCACGTTTCCAGTTGTCTGCACCAACGAAAGAACTTGCATCCGGCTGAATCAGGTTGTAGTCAAAGAATGAAAAGATGAAAGAGGCAATCATTGGACCAAGATAAAATATCGTAAAACCGATAAGCCAAGGGGCAATAAAAAACAATCCCCACTTTGTTTCCCAGCGCTGTATTCCAGCGGATTTAGTTTTTTTATTCATAGTGCATTAAAAAGGCGATGCTTAAAACTTTAAGCTTCAGCACCGCCTTGTCTCCTTATTTAATTTTTTACTTTGTTGCTGCTGCAAAAATTACATCAAGATTTTTCTTAAGCTGTGCAGCTTCTTCATCAACATTAAGTCCCGGATTGTTTGTAAGGTTTGTCCAGAATTCTGTGTAGCATGTAGAAGCTTCCTGGAAGCTTGGCATCCATGATTCATGGTTAGGATTATCAGCATAAGCAACACTGTCTTTAATAACCTTTGTATTTACAGTTACATGTGGATAGCGTTCCTTAAAGAATGAATCGAGGAAGGCATCCTGCTTTGAAGTGATTGCAGGCATACCACCGTAAATCTTTAGAAGGTCATCAGATGCAGTTGTTACAAGGTAAGTAAGAACTTCGAAAGCCTCTTTTGGATGCTTTGAGCCTTTTGTGATTTCGAAAGTATCAGCATGCATCTTTGCAGTTGTCTTTCCTTTGTAAGAAGGCATTGGGTAAACATCCCACTGGTAATCCATTTTTGCATAACCTGAGTACCATACGTGACACTGGAACATAGCAATCTTTCCAGATTCACCCCAGCTTCCTGCAGAAAGAATATCTGAATCACCATATGGAGCATTTGGAATGAAATGATCTTTCCACATACCATCATAAGTCCACTTCCATGCATCAAGCCATGCGTCTGGAATTTGAGCTTTGTTTCCTGGTCCTACGAATGTACCTGGTTCAAAGAGTGTTCCGTATCCGCGGGCATCACCCCATACAATACCAAAGCCCCACTGAACAATGTTTTCTGGATCAAACTGTGGATCTGTAGCATCATTTCCATTTGCATCAACTGTAAGTTTCATACCAATGCGGCGAACACAGTCAAAATCCCATGTCCATTCTTTTCCGTTTTCATCAACGTATTTTTCGCCGTAATTCTTTGGTGGAAGAGGGATACCTGCTTCTTCAAAGATTTCTTTATTTACATACATATATGACGGATAGATTCCGAAAGGAAGTCCGATAAGTCCATCATCTGGATCTCTATAGAATTCAACCATTGAAGGATCGAACTGTGATAAGTCAAAGTTAGTTTCTTTTACAAGTGGTTCAAGGTCGAGCCATGCGCCCTTAAAACTGTCACGACCACGGATACCAACTGGTCCACAAATATCAGGTGCGTTACCACCAGAAATCTGTGTTGCAAGTGTCTGGAATGCCTGTCCGTTATCTACAATTTCAAGAACAAGTTCAATCTTATCCTGAGATTTGTTGAACTTATCTACAACCGCTTTCTGTGGTGCAAAGGTAGGTTCATCTGAACCAGCACCAAGTCCTACAAACCAGCGAACTTTTACACGCTGATTTTTCTTACCGCAGCTTGTGAACATTGAAGCTGCCAATGCCATAAAAGCAACAGAACATACCAGTTTTGTTAGTTTTTTCATTTAAAAACTCCTTTTTGATTGTTTACGCAAACATTATTAAATCTATTAGCAGAACACGGATCCATATGTTTCTGCTGTATGATTTATTTATGTTTGCGTAAACATATCATAATCCCACTCTGAATAATCTGTCAAATTCTTTTTTTCATTTTTTTTGTGTTATTTTCGGGCATTTTTCTCAAATAAAAACATTTTAGCTGATTATAAAAGATTTTGATTGACTTTCTGGGAAAACTAAAATATTATCGTCAATGTTTGCGAAAACATTGTAAACGCAAAATTTTAAGCAAAACGGAGAAATACAATGAATCTTATTAATACATATGAAACTTCTAAAGACACAGATAACAGAATAAAAAGCATTTCAGAAAAGAAATGCGCCGCAAGGGTAGATGATAATCTTTCCTGTACAATTACCATTGACCCAAAGCGCACCTTTCAGACTTTTAAGGGTTTTGGCTGTGCATTAACAGAAAGTGCCGGTTATGTGATTTCTCATCTGGAAGCTGCTGATCAGAAAACTGTTGTTAAGAACTGCTTTTCTGAAAAGGGCAATAAATACACCTTTGCACGAACACATATGAACTCGTGCGACTTTTCTCTTGGAAACTGGGCCTGCGTTCCTCAGAAAGATGAATCTCTTAAGTCCTTTTCTTTCGAACGTACAGATAAGTATATGACACCTCTTTTGAAATTAGCTGCAAAAGAAAATCCGGGTCTTAATGTCATGGTTACTCCATGGACACCTCCAGCCTGGATGAAGACCAACAATGATATGAATCATGGTGGTAAACTCAAAAAGAAGTATCGTAAACTCTGGGCAGAATACTTTGTTCGTTTTATTCGAGGTCTGAACGAGCGGGGGCTTTCTGTCGGCTATGTTTCTATTCAGAATGAATGTGAAGCAGCTCAGACCTGGGATTCGTGTCTGTGGACAGGAAAAGAAGAAGGGGAGTTTGCCGTAAATTACCTTAAGCCTGCCTTTAGCGAAAATGGCCTTGATGATGTGAAAATCCTTGTGTGGGATCACAACCGTGACATGATGGTAAAACGAATGAAGCAGAGTTTTTCTGTTCCCGGCGCGGAAAAGGCAATAGATGGAATGGCTTATCACTGGTATTCGGGAGATCAGTATGATAATGTTCGTGCCTGTGCAAAGGCTCATCCGGATATGGATTTCTTTTTTACAGAAGGAAGTATTGAAGGCGGCGCAAGACCCGGTAAATGGTATGTGGGCGAAAGATACGGTCACAACATCATAAATGATTTGAATGCCGGCTGTACTGCCTGGATGGACTGGAACATGGCGCTGGATATTGTTGGCGGTCCGAACCACGTAAATAATTTCTGTGATGCGCAAATCCTTATAGATACAGAAAAGAAAGAAGTTCTTTATCAGAGTTCGTATTATTACATCGGCCAGTTCTCACGCTTTATTGTTCCTTCTTCAAAGCGTGTTGATTTTAAGATGACTCCTTATATGGTGCCGGCGGCCTTTGACGGAAAAATGGGAAACACAATGGAATGCACAGTTTTTGTAACACCGCAAAATCAGCTTGTAGTAGTAGTTATGAACAGAACCGAAGCAGATATGATTTTTGAATTAAAACTGGATGACCTCGGAATGAAAGACAAAAAGGAAAAAACGTTATATACTTCTAAGGTAACCGATAAAAATGTGAAGAACTGCTTTGTCTGTCCTCCGCGTGGAATTCAGACATATATTTTTGAGCAATAATTCTGATTCGAGGTAAAGATGGTAACTCAGAAAGACGTAGCCGACCTTGCAGGCGTTTCCTTTATTACAGTTTCGCGTGTAGTTCGCGGAGAAGAAAATGTTAAACCGGAAACCAAACGCAGGGTTGAAGAGGCAATTGCAAAGTTAGGTTATGCTCCAAGCTTTGCCGGCCAGGTGTTGAATTCCGGCCGCTGTAATACCATTGGAGTTCTTACCCCGATTCCTCTTAATAAATCAATCCGTTCTTTCTATCTTATGAGCGTTCTGGATGGAATCAATGAAATCTGTAATAAATACAATACAGATATTTTGATGAGCGTTGTTCCAGAATCAGAAAAAAATCCTTCTTATGATTATTTAAGGCCATACAAGCAGAAGAAGGTTGATGGAATTATTTATATTGGACTTAAAAAGATTTCCAAGCAGATTATTGATGAAATAAAACTCAGAAAACTTCCCTGCGTTGTAGTTGCAGACCGTCCGGAAAGCGAGATTTTTTCGTGGGTTGATACAGATAACTATCTTGCTGCAAAAACTTCAGTAAATGAATTCTGGAAGAGGGGGCATCGCCGCATTGCCTTCCTGGGTCTTGAAAAACATATCTACAATGCAAATGTCCTTGAACGTGAAAAAGGCTTTATTGATACCCTGAAGCAGCTTGGAGTTTCTTATAATCCTGAAGATTATATAATCCGCACAGATTATGATTCTTCTGATATTGATAAGGATGTAGAAAAAGCCTTTAGTGAATTTAAGGAAAAACCAACAGCACTTTTCTGCTGTACAGATTCGTGTGTGCCTGGAGCCTGCAAAGGAATACAAAAACTTGGACTTTCTGTTCCAGATGATGTAAGCATTATTGGCTTTGATGGCTTTATAAATCAGACCTATTTTAATATGAACGTAGCAACCAATGTTCAGCCGCTTTCTCAGATGGGCCAGAGAGCAGCAGATATCCTTTTTAATCATATCAACAATCCGGATGCACAGAGAGAAACTGTTGTATTAAGCGTTCCTTTTGCAGATGGGGATTCTTTGAAAGATATAACAAAATAAGATCATTTTCTTTTCTATTAATATATCTCACTTTTAGTATAAGAAATTTTAGACTTATTTTTTATTCCAGATATTCTTTTATAAGATTCTCGACCTGCCGGGAACTAAGCTGGAGGTCTGCGGTTTCCATTGTGATGATGAGATTTTTGCCGGGAAGTATGTTGTTCTCGCTGAAGACCTTGAGTTTTGAAACTGTTCGAGAAGCGTAGGCGGGGGAGTCCATCATTCCAAAATGTTCCCAGATAAATTCCTGACGAGTGCGGACATTCAGGCAGAGAAAATCAGGATGGTATATGTCGCCATTTTTGAGTTCCAGCGGGTACTCGTAGCGGTAGGGAATGTTGTGGCGACTTAAAGTGTCTGCAATTATGACTTCTGATTTTGAACGGACCTGTTCATTGCGGGCGGTGAAGAACTCGGGGGCGTCTGCGGCAAAAGGGCGGGGGTGCCAGGTGATGTTCTGCCAGTTTTCTATATACTGTTGGTCTGTGAGTGTTACGGGAGTTATGAGCTTTTGCCGCGCGTTACAGGACTTTGTGTATAGCCCGGTGATTTTTCCTTCTGTTACCTTTATTAGTTTTTCAATGAGAGTAAGCTGCTGCTCCAGAATTTTGATAAGCTTGTGGTCATAATCTTTTTGTGCGAGGCGGCGCGCGAGTTCTTGCTTTGCGGCGGGGATATAGACTCCGTGGGTATCTGCTGGATTTGTGAAGTGATAGAACTGAGGGGCTCGCGCGCCTTTTTTCTGTTCTATTCGGAGATGTCCCTGTGGTAAATTCTTTTGTGATTTCATTTTGAGATTCAACAGGTTTAAGAGCTCGAGTCGACGTGTTTTGAGCTGTTGTGTGAGAGTGTCTGGTGGTAAGAGTTCTGTTTTCATTGTCTTCTCCTTAAATTAGTGGGGTGTGGCCTGCAGAAAATGGAAATCTGGGATTTTGCAGGCTGAACGAGGGGTATGTTGGGCGTCGCCGGCCGGTAAAATTGATTATTTCTAATTTCTGCAGGCCAACAGGCCGGCTGTTTTTTGAGAATACGGTGGAAGGTGGCCTGCAAAAATTGTCTTTTCGGAAAATTGCAGGCTGAAAAACACTGTTCGGCGAGATCCAGGTTCTTTTTTTGCCTGTAATATTCGGAAATTACAATTTTTGCAGGCCAGATTCACGAACCCGCACATTTTCTTATATATAATATTGCCCTGATATGTCGTTTTTGACACAAATTTGGGAAAATTTTGAGAATTCTTTGTGCGGGGGTTAGGGACCTCGGTGAACTGGCGGGGTACGGCCCACGCAGGGAGATGGGGCGTTGCGGGGCGAGGAAAAGAGTATTTGGGGATGTCGGTGGTGGTATTCAGGATCCCGGGGATTGAACTGAACCCAATTTTTTGGACAGTTTTATGCTACCATTTTTTTCATTCGGACTTCAATTGGAGTCCGATAATTTAAAACACTGGAATCCCGTTCATAATTAAAATAATGAATATACGATTCTAGTTCTTCCAGAAACTTATCAACAGAATCAAAATCATTAAGATAAAACCATTCTGTTTTTAATATACCCCAGAAATTTTCAATTACAGCATTATCAAGACAATTTCCTTTTCGAGACATACTTTGAATTGCATGTTTCTTTTTCAGGAAATACTTATATGAAATATGCCTATATTGCCATCCTTGATCAGATTGAATTATTACATTTTTTGGATTTCCAGTTTTTTTATATGCAAGTTTTATCATGTTCATAATAAGTTTCATATTAGGTGAAAAACTTACAGTATGGGCGATAATCTCCTTACTATGCATATCCATAATACCTGAAAGATATATTTTTTTACCACAAACCTTAAATTCTGTTACATCAGTTGTCCATTTCTGATTAATTGATGTTGTAGAAAAATTTCTTTGAAGGATATTTTCTACTGCAATTCCGGAAGTTGCTCCTGAATAAGAATTATATTTCTTTGATCTAACAATACTTTTTATTCCCAGCTGCTGCATCAAACGTAATACTGTTTTATGATTAATCTGAACCCCTGATTTATGCAAATCAGATGTTATCCACCTGTATCCTTTTCGTTTATTGCTTTTATTATAAATCTCAAGGATTTTCTGTTTAATCTCAATGTATTTATCTTTCTTGGGTTTTATATTCTCATAAAATGTCGAACGCTTTAAATCAAAGTATTTCAGCAATCTATCTAATTTATATACTGACCTTAATTCTTTGATTGCTTCTGATTTTTCTCTTTGCGAGCTTGAACTAAGGTCGCCAATTTTTTTAGGCATGCATTCTCCATTTCTGAATACTCAAGCCTCTCTAACAGTTCCATCATAGTTGGATTGTCTTTATTCTCTTTTTTTAGAGATTTTATTTCATCTGGTGTTATTGCTTTTGTTGGATCAAATTTTCCCATATATTGATATCTTAACATCCATCTAGATAAAGTTGAATGGGAAATCTGATATTTAGCTGCAATTGTTTTCTGTGAAATTCCAGTTTTAAGTTCTTGTAGAATTTTTTCTATTTGTTCTTTTGTATAAGGACGATTTGTTTTTCTTGAAATTAATCCTTTTTCTCCATGAATTAAATAACGTTTTTTCCATCGATCTACAACATGCTGTGATACTCCGAAATGTTCAGTTAGCATTCTTCTCGAATAATTTTCTTCTTTCCATAATCTTATGAGTTCTAATTTTTCTTCATAAGACAAACTCTTGCTCATATTTTATACCTCCAAAAGTGTCCAACTTTTGGGGTTCAGTTCA
>NZ_FORI01000010.1 GCF_900113965.1 Treponema bryantii
CCCATATAACTATCGGCATCGTATGATGACCATCTTATTTTTGCTTCAGGCTTGGCACGGGTACCGGTGAAATTCTTCGTGCCGGAAATCTGTTTTTTCAGGTTTGCCGTGACCGACTATATGTGTTTGATTCAGGACGCTTTTCCTGGAATCTTTTTCTGAATTGCGATTCAGGCTTTGCTTTTTTATTTTGAACGGAAGCTCTATTTTTCTCAAAAAAGAAGACTGCCTGAAAAAGACAGCCTTAAGTGATTATTTTTTGAGGATTCTTATTGACAAGCTGGGGCCTTATATGTGTTATACGATTTCTATTTTTCTTCTTCTTCAGTTTTCTTGAAATGTTTTCTGTAATAAATATCTGAAATTGACAGTGTATGTGCTCCATCTCGAAATGAGCCGTCTACTTGAGCGTAAAGATTACTGTGGAATTCATTTGTATATTCAATATAGTAATTGAGTTTTTCAGACAATTCATAATTTTTATAAGCAAGATATCCGATTGCAATAAATGCAAAAATTAAAAATATTTTAATACCAATTAATTTTCCTGTGTTTTTTTCTTCTTGCATTCTTCCTCCACAGAATTCTTTATCATCATTGGATTGACCAATGATGATAATTGAACATGCGATTATTGAAGATATTAATTATCATTGAGCTTGACTCAATGATAATTAATTACTATTTATTTTAAAATATAATAGACTGTATTTCCTGTTCTAGAAGCTAGGAAACCATGATCTATAGTAGCAAACCAAGCGGATTCTTTTGTAGATTCTGAATCACCGAAACCGCGTCCGAGAAGCCAATCTTTTATTTGACTTTTTGTCCATGAGTGCCGACCTTCACTTGTTAATGAACTAGAGATTTGATCCCACTGAGATGTTGTTAACTCAAGACGAACATACATACCGTCGTTTAATGTTGTGTTAAAATCAGATTGGAATGCAGAATATGTACTTACATCAGTCCAAACCGTATAGGTTTCTTCTGAAGGTGTTGACGGATTACTGCAACTCAAAATAGTAAAACAAAATGCAACAACTGCTAATAAACCAAAGTTTTTGATTTTCATTTTTCCTCCTGCGCCCCAGTGCGGGCGTCCGCCTAACATTTCTTAGACAGTTCCATTAAAGAATATTTTGAATGTTTTTTATATCTATTATAAGAAACTGTCTTTTTTTTATCATACAATAGAATAGGCTGTTTTCAAAGTTTTTTATGCGTATCTGTATAAGAGTTTTATTTTGTTTGTAAAAGGAAGTGCAATATATTCAAAAACGTTTTTTGAATAGGAGTAATAATATCCATTGTCTGCATCAATAGTGAAAAGGCCTGCTTTTAATGAAAAATAGGCAAAAAAATCACTATTTAGACTCCTTTGACTCTGCTTTCATCATTTCTAAAGCCTTGCGTTCATAAGATTTTTTACTACTTGCGGCTTTTTTCTTCCTGTAATAATAATTGAATATTATACTTTTCAATTTCTGTTAATTCATTTTCGTTGAAATCAGGATTAACAGAATATTTTGGATACCAGTTTTTTCCCCATTTATTAAATAACTCTTTTAAATCCTCAGACTTAAAATTGTATCCATGCAGAGCGTAAATTGTATTTCTCAAGATTCTTAATTGTGGCTTTGTGTACCATTTAAGCCAGGATTTTTCAGCTTTTACGTCTCTGAATTTATAACCATATCCCGGGAAAGCTCTTGGGCCTGTATCTTCCAGAATATCAGTCGTATGAATTGTAATACAATCTGTGTATTCAGGTTCAATATCTGTAAAATGCGCTTCCCACTTATTGTCTGCAATATGTGTAAAAGCAGAAGAGTCTCCTTGAGGAAGTTCGAAGCCATTCGGTTTGTCATATGGAAGATTGTTTTCCAATATTAAAGTTATATGCCCGATTTTATTTTTCCAGCTGCTTCCTGTTCCATATAAGTATTTAATAATGCAGCCTTCAGTATCATAACCATATTCAGATTTGTATTTTACAGTTGTATTTGTAATTGATTTTGCCGGAAATGTAATAGTTCGTGTGTAAGCATTTTCTAATTCGGCTGCATCAAAATTGTGATTTGAAAAATCTCTGATGATTGGAATATCAGAATAGTCCTTCAATTGTCCGTTAGTCCAGCATTTAAAATCATAAAGTTTTCCATGACCACCTATTCCCGCTTCAAAGTAGGGAAAGCCAACCAGTAAATCTACTGTTTTTCCGTGGTTGTAAAATTCAAAATCTACAGTAACTTCATAATACCTAGGCTCTAAAACAATGCTGATTACTTCTGCTTTCATTTCAATCGAAATATCTTTTTCTTCTGCAGGAATCAGATTTCCTCCGGAAGTAAAAAAATAAGTATCATTTGCAAATGCAAAAGCAGCTAAGAAAAATGAAAGAAGGCAAAAAAAATTCTTTTTCAAAATAGACTCCAATTATTTTTTTATAAAAATATTTTTCTTTTTATCAAACTTATATCTGAACATCCCCTCTTTATCAGCGTACTGTTCATTGCCACACCAGAGAGTAGAAAGGTTATCAAGATTATAGATTACACTGTGAATGGTAAGAACAAAGTCGTCTGCATTTCGGTTAGGTCTTACGGTTCTCTGCGAAACCTTGTGAAGAATATCCATAGCAGCCATTTCATCAGCAACAAGTCCGCCACTTTTTGAAAGCTCATCGTAAATAATGTTGTAGCGTTCCCAGCCGGTCAGGTCATTATTATAAACCTTATAATATCCCGGCTGAATTATAAAATTAGTAACCCACTGAAAATCACTTTCACCTTCGCGCTGGCCAATATTGGAATCCTGGTCATTGTAAGTTACAACTAATTTTCGCAGGCTTCCGTAGTTATCGCTTTCATCAGTATCATTTACCCATTCAAGAATTGCACTACGGCCGGAAGGCTCTGCAACCATTATATGAAAGGAGGTTCCCGCAGAATCGTGCATATCATAACTTCTGGCAAAGTCCACCGCTTCATCAAGAGAATCAGCGTAATCAAGAATCAATCTGATAAGGGCGGTTGGAGAAATGTCGGGAAGGTCTGTATTCTGATCTGTCGCAATCACATTTTTGCCAACTCCCTGATAGGTCATATAAATTCCGCAGCTGACTCCGGCGTCATTCATTCCGTCCAGCGGTGCATAAGGAGCGGCAAGGGCATAAGCCTTGGAAAGAAGATTATTCATATCAGCCTGGGCCGGAATATTTATAAAAGAAGTGTCCACAGTAGAAATTGAAGCATGTCGCTTTTTATTTCCTTTGACCCGGACAATGCAGGTGTTTGTTGCATAAAGGTCGTAGTTTCTTGCAAAAAGATGTTCGCCGTTTGGCTTGCGAGCAGTAAAAGAAGAACAGCCGATTTTTGAAGTATTGATTTTAAGCTTCAAAAGCCCCTTAGTCATTTTATTCATTATGAAGTCCAGAAGCTCGCGGTCATTTTTAGCGCCGCCTTGCTCAAGATAATCTTCAAAATAATAATCACCCTTAAAGGACATTTCGTAGATTCCACACTGCAGGGAATTTTCAACCCGAGGTTTTAGCAATTTAATAGAAGAAATGGCAGAGATTTCATTTCTAAAGATAAAAGTGATTATTGCAAATGCAAGCAAAATCAAAGCCAGAATCGAAGTGAATATAATACAGATGATTTTAGATACTTTTTTCATTTTCTTTTTCCTTATATTTTAATAATAAAGTAAAATGCGTGTAGTGAAAAGTCTGTGAATAGATTGCCACGTCGCATTCGCTCCTCGCAATGACAAGTCACGGTATATCGTCATTGCGAGGAGCCCGAAGGGCGACGCGGCAATCCATGCGTGTTTTTCACGCAATGACATATATTATTGTACAAACTTAATCATAACGATAGAATAGCAATATTATGGAAAACACAAAGAGAACTGTAACTTGCGGCGAGCTCCGCAAGAGTGATGTTGGTAAGAAAGTTGTTTTGAACGGTTGGGTAAGCCGCACTCGTAACTTGGGCGGCCTTTTGTTTATCCGTCTGCGTGACCGCTATGGAATCACACAGGTAATGGTTGGCGATAGTGCTAGTGATGATGTTAAGAAAATCGCCGCTTCCCTCAAGAGTGAATATTGTATCGCAGTTGAAGGCGTTGTAAATGCACGCTCAGATAAAGATATTAATGCTGATATGGCAACAGGCGAAATTGAAGTTGAAGCATCTGATATTCAGATTTTCACAACTTCTCAGGAGCTTCCTTTCTCTATCGAAGAGGTTCGCCAGAAGGACGGAACTCTCGTAGTTGCAAACGAAGATCTTCGTTTGAAGTACCGCTACCTTGACCTCCGCCGCGAGCCAATGCAGCACAATATCATCCTTAGAAGCCAGGTTGCTTTTGCTACACGCGAGTACCTCACTTCGAAGGGATTCTTGGAAATCGAAACTCCTACATTCATTAAATCAACTCCAGAAGGAGCACGCGACTACCTCGTTCCATCACGCGTTCACCCTGGAAAATTCTATTCTCTCCCACAGAGCCCACAGCTTTACAAGCAGCTTCTGATGGTTTCTGGATTTGATAAGTATTTCCAGATTGCACGCTGCTACCGCGATGAAGATGCTCGTGGAGACCGCCAGCCTGAGTTTACTCAGATTGATATGGAGATGTCATTCACAAACCGTGAAGAAGTTCTTTCTACAACAGAAGGAATGATGCAGTATATCTTCAAAAAGACTCTGAATTACGAACTTCCAGCAAAGTTTGACCGCATTGCCTGGGAAGATGCTTTTGACTGGTATGGTTCAGATAAGCCGGATCTTCGTTTTGATATGAAGATGCAGGATGCAGCTTTCATGGCTGACCTTGCTGATTTCAACGCATTCAAGGCTGGTGCCGCAAACGCAGGCCGCGATATTCAGCGCCACAAGAGAAGCGGACTTAAGGCTCTCGTTGTAAAGAACGTTGCAGACAAATACAGCCGCAAGAACATTGAAGCACTCGAAGAAGTTGCTAAGACATACAAAGCTAAGGGCTTGGCTTGGATGAAGGTGGTTTCGACAGGCTCAACCACCGACACAGTGCAGTTCGAAGGCGGAATCTCTAAGTTCTACGTTGGAAAAGAAGCAGAAATCTGCAGCAAGCTTGGTGCAGAAAAGAACGACCTTATCCTTTTTGTAAGCGACGAAAACTGGCAGCTTGCTTGTACAGCCCTCGGTGCAGTTCGTAAGCAGCTTGGTAAGGACTTGAACCTTTACAATCCAAACGACGAGTTCCACTTTGCATGGATTATCGACTTCCCATACTTTGCATGGAATGAAGAAGAAAATCACTGGGAAACAGAACACCACATGTTCACACTTCCACAGAAGCAGTACTGGGATACACTGGAACAGGATCCAGGTGCAGTAAAGGGTGACCTTTACGACCTCGTACTCAACGGATACGAACTTGCTTCAGGATCTATGCGTATTAATGATCCTGCTCTTCAGGAACGCATTTTCGAAATCGTTGGTTACAGCCGCGAACGTGCAGAGAAGGCATTCGGCTTCCTCGTACAGGCCTTCAAGTTTGGTGCTCCACCACACGGAGGAATTGCACCAGGTCTCGACCGCCTCGTAATGCTTATGTGCCACGAAGAGTCAATCCACGAGGTAATCGCCTTCCCTAAGAACAACCTCGCAGCATCTCCTATGGACAGCTGTCCTTCACCTGTTGATGAACAGCAGCTCAAGGATCTTCACATTACCTGCTACGATGTTGAGAAAGATGACTAGATCTTGAAATAACTTCAGGATGATATAAAAAAGGCTGCCCGTTTGGACAGCCTTTTTCATTTATGATGGTTCTACATATTAAGAACTCTTAAAATCTTCTTTGTGAAAATTATGCAGAGGATATCAATAATCCACAGAACGTTCCAGCCGAGCAGAATCAGGCGGATAATACCTGCAACAGGTTTTCCTTCCTGGAAGCGGGTTACAGCTCCAAATAACCATGAAGTTACCGGAATAATTGCCAGAATTACACTGATAATCCATGGTAAACCAAAATAGTCTTTACCTTTTTTTGCCATTAATATGACCTCCTATATTGTATCTAATTATTATTTTATAACGGAATAGTCAATTTGCAATATTTTTTTTTATAGGGGAGTTGGCTGACAATACGGTGGTTGAGCCTGTCGAAACCACCGCAAAATTCATGCTAACGACCGTTAATTTTCTATTAAACTAATTAACGTTAGTTACCGATATTTATAATATGAGTAAGAAAAACATTTCACAGGAAAAAATTATTCAGGCTTTTATGGCCAGTGCTTTTGATAAAAGTGCCGGTGCAAGTTCTCTGGCTGATGTAGCAGATATTCTGGAGATTAAAAAAGCCTCACTTTATAACCACTTTGAGAGCCGCGACGCTATGTATGCCGCAACACTTGCTCATTGTGCAAAAGAAATTGAGAACGTAGGTTTTCTGCAGGAAAAGACTATAGAAGGAATTAAGGGTGGAAAAACAGCTCCTTCTGCAGTATTCAAAAAGCTCATTTCAAGATATTTTGAACTTTTTGAAAACGAACCATTGTTCCAGATGTATGTTTTCGTTCACAGCGAACAGTATTTCAATCTTGATGCATTCAAAATTGTTGAAGGGGAAAACAACAGAATTTGTGATGCAATTAAAGATGTACTTTCTGCTCTCGCTGCTGCAAAGAAAATTACAAAGAAAACAGACAAAGAGCTTAAAGATGCAGCCGCATCACTTGCCGCAATTATTATTCAGCATAGAGATTTCTATATTGCAGCAAGAAAGGAAACTGTGCGCCAGAATCCAGACAGCAAGGCAGGTGGACTTTTTGCTCTTCCAACAGACGAGGCAGCCCTCAGCCGCACACTCAAGCTGGTAGATGCGGTTCTGAAGACTCTTTAATCACCGTATATCCGATGAATCTCATCGGTATACTCACCATTATCATTACGTACTACAAGCGGCGGTTCAATTGTGAGCCGCCGTTTTGCATTTTTACGGGCTTCAATCAAAACCATATTCGGTTCTTTACCCGCAAAGGGCTGAATCAGTCGCATACGCTTCATTTCCATACTGTGCTTTTCCAGTGCAGAAAAGATTTCTGGCAGGCGGAAAGGCCTGTGAATCATAAAAAACTTGCCATGAGTTGCCAGCAGTGTATCAGCTGCCGCTACAACATCTTCCAGCGTACATAAAACCTCGTGGCGGGCAATAGTTTTGGCATCCAGAGCGTTGCCACGGCCATGTTCATCAATCATATAAGGGGGATTACAGGTAACTACATTAAAACTGTGGCGCGGAAAAAGGCGGCCAGCTTCCTTCAAATCACCATGTACAATTTGAATCTGCTTTTCGAGCCCGTTTAAGGCAACACTCTGAGCTGCCATTTCTGCAGATGCTTCCTGAACCTCGAGGCCTGTAAAAGTAACCTGCGTTGCTTGAGTGCCGCGAAGTGGTGTATTGAAAGCACCCTCCGTCGACTTCCACCGCCCAGCCATCAAAAGCGGAATAATCCCGGTTCCAGTTCCAAGATCAATCACCTTGTCGCCTTCGTGAACGCTGCCTGCCGCAAAATCTGCCAGCAGAACTGCATCAATGCCGAATTGAAAGCGGTCTGTATCCTGAATTATTTTATATCCGTTTTTTAATGTGTCTGTTTGAAGCATTTCATCCTCCAGCGTCAATAAAAAAAGATAACACATTTAATAATATTGTGTTATAATAAGTAATATTCACTTTTATTTAAAAATTCTACAGAAAATTCCGTAAAATAGATATAGAGATATAAGGATGGTATTTATGGCAAAAAAAAGCAAGCTGCGTGTAATGCTTACGGTAAAGCTTCTCGTTATGTTTATGATAGTCGTAATTATTTCGAGTCTTGCTGTTGGTATTATTTCTTATAGAAATGCATCAAAAGGTTTGATTCAGGGAGTATATACTCGAATTGATGCAGTTTCTACAGATGTTGTAAACAAAGTTGTTGAAATTAATAAACGACATTTCCAGACCCTTCATGCCCTTGCAGAAATGACTGTCATTAAGGATGAAAATGCTTCCCTTGCAGAAAAGCAGGATCAGCTTACTCATATAGCTTCTTCTATTGCTGCAAACTGTGAGAATGTTGCTTTTTATGATGCAAATGGAGATGCCATTGTTGCAGATGGCCGAATAATGAACTTCAAAACAAGAGCTTATTTTTCAGAAGCTTTTGCAGGTAAAGATTATGCTTCGGATCCAACCTTAAGTCCTATTACAGACACAGTTCTCCAGCATTACAGTGTTCCGGTTCGTAATAATAATGGAAGAATTATTGGTGCAATTGTAATGGTTATCAGTGGAAATACAATTGAAGATACAATTGCGGCAATTGATATGGGTGGCGGAATGCATCCTTCTGTTATCAACTGGGCTACTTCAACCTCCGTTGCAAACTTAAATGAAAATACAGAAACCAGCGAAGAAAATGGTGGTGCTGCACTTGATGAAACACAGGGGCTTGGACTTATTCTTAATAATATTTTTGCTGGAAAAGAAGGTATAGATGAATTTGTTGATCCAAATATTCATGCTCATCTTCTTGCTTCTTATAAGAGAATTCCTGATACTACCTGGACCGTATTTGCAGTAGCTCCTTTTGATATGTATTTTGGTTCTCTTAAGCAGCTTCGTTCATCTGTTTTCCTTATTATTATTCTTACAATTATTTTCGCAAGCGGATTTATTATCTTCTTTATCAATCTGCTTATTAAACCTCTTAAAACTGTTAAGAGTTCTATTGAAACTATTGCAAGCGGAAATGCAGACCTTACACAGCGTATTCCACTGGCAACAAATGATGAAATTGGTGATGTTGTAAATGGCTTCAATACCTTCGTAGCAAAACTGCAGGGTATTGTAACAAATCTTCAGACATCTAAAAAGAATCTTATACTTGTAGACTCTGGGCTTCAGGAAACAACACAGGATGCTTCTACATCTATTACAGAAATCATTGCAAATATTGAAAGCGTAAATAAGCAGATTTTGAATCAGGCTGGTTCTGTACAGGAAACTGCCGGTGCTGTAAATGAAATCAGTGCTAACATCAGTTCGCTTGAGCGCATGATAGAATCTCAGTCTGCAAGTGTAACTCAGGCTTCTGCTTCTGTAGAACAGATGATTGGAAATATCAATGCTGTAAATAGTTCTGTTGGAAAAATGATTCAGTCTTTCTCTACTTTGCAGCAACATTCTCAGGAAGGTTTTAATACACAGAACAACGCAAATGAAAAGATTATGCGTATTGAAGAACAGTCTAAGATGCTTCAGGAAGCAAACATTGCTATTGCAAACATTGCAGAACAAACAAACCTTCTTGCTATGAATGCGGCAATCGAAGCGGCTCATGCGGGTGAAGCAGGTAAGGGCTTTGCAGTCGTTGCCGACGAAATTCGTAAGCTTTCAGAAACTTCTACAGATCAGTCTAAGACAATTGGTAATGAGCTTCAGAAGATTTCTGCAACAATTCAGGAAGTTGTTGATGTTTCAAACGATACAAATACAGCCTTTACTGCAATTACAAATAGTATTGCAGAAACCAGCCAGATTGTTCAGCAGATTAAGGCCGCAATGGAAGAGCAGCAGATTGGTTCTAAGCAGATTATTGATGCTTTGCAGTCTATGAACGACTCTACTTCTGAAGTACGTTATGCTTCTGAAGAAATGACTGAAGGAAACAAGCATATCCAGAGTGAAATTGATAAACTCCAGATGTCTACAGACTCAATGAAGGGCAGTATCGATGAAATGCAGATTGGTATTGAACGAATGAATGCAACCAGTGCGGCACTTTCCGTAATTGCCGGAACCGTTGCAGACAACATTAAGAAAATTGGTGGTGAAATCGACCTGTTCAAAGTTTAAGTAAAGAATAAATTCCTGCCTATTCTTATTCCAAGTCATTTTCTACGTCATTGCGAGCACGTAGTGCGAAGCAATCCATTATTGATTGCTTCGTCGCTGCGCTCCTCGCAATGACGAATTCTCTTGCAATCCATTTAAAATCCCATTATACTTATTTTATAATGACAAAAATCACTAAAAATGTCATTCATTTTGGAGAATAAAGTATTATGATTTTTGATGAGAATTACACAATTCCAAAAATGGTAAGGAATTCTGCAGAGCAGTTTGCTGAAGTAGATGCCCAGATGAAGCGTGTAAAAAATGGTCAGTTTGAACCTGTTCTTTATCGTGAATTGTACCAGCTTGGTTTGGATTTTGGTGCAGCTTTGCTCAGTATTGGTGTACAGCGTAATGAGCCAATTGGTCTTATTTCCGATAACCGTGCTGAATGGCTCTACGTTGATCTTGGAATTATGAATATTGGAGCAGTTGATGTTCCTCGTGGCTGTGATGCAACTCCAATCGATCTTGAGAAAATCCTTTCTGTCACAGAAGCTAAATATTGTGTTGTAGAAAATAACTCACAGGTAACAAAGATTCTTTCGTTAAAAGAAAAGTTGCCTGCCCTTAAAACACTTATTTCTATTGATAGCGATGTAAAACCAGAAAATCTTGAAAATGCAAAAACTGCCGGAGTAGAAGTTCTTCTTTATGAAGATTTGATGAAGGCTGGTCAGAAATGGCGTATTGAAAACAAGGGAAAGGTAGAAGAAGAACTTGAAAAGGGTAAGGGTGATGACCTTGCAACAATTATCTTCACTTCTGGAACTACCGGAACTCCAAAAGGTGTAATGCTTACACATCATAACTTCCTTGCTCAGCTTGATGAAATTCCAGAGCGTATCTTCCTTAATCCAGGTGATAAAGCTTTGAGCGTTCTTCCTGTATGGCACGTATTTGAACGCGAAGTTGAATATGTAATTCTTATTCAGGGTGCTGTTCTCTGTTACTCTAAGCCTGTTGGATCAATCCTTCTTGCAGACTTTAAGACACTTAATCCAAGTATTCTTCCTGCTGTTCCACGAGTATTTGAAGCAGTTTACGATGGTGTTACAAAGAAGATGCGAAAGACTGGCGGTATTGTTCTTGCTATGTTTAACTTCTTTGTAAAAGTTGCAAAGCTTCAGAAATCTATGACACGCCGCATGTTCAATCAGAATGCATGTTATACACGCTATTACACAGCAATCTGGTGGATTCTTTTCCTTATTCCATGGTGCCTTCTCTGGCCAATCTATGGACTTGGAAATCTTTTAGTATTCAGAAAAATTAAGGCTATGCTCGGAAACGATTTCCGTGCCGGTGTTGCAGGTGGTGGAGCATTCCCTAAGTTTATAGATGAATTCTTCTGGGCAATCGGAGTAGAAGTTGTAGAAGGATACGGACTTACAGAAACTGCGCCAATCGTTGCAGTTCGTCCAATGGCATCTCCAGTTTTCAGAACAATTGGTTCACCAATCCGTGGTGTAGAAGCACGAATTGTAGACCCACAGGATGGTTTTGTGCTTGGTCGCTGTAAAGAAGGTGTGCTCCAGGTTCGCGGACCTACAGTAATGAAAGGTTACTACAAGCGCCCTGACCTTACAGCAAAGGTTCTTAGCGAAGATGGCTGGCTGGATACAGGTGACCTCGCAATTATGACAATTCACAACGAGCTTTGTATCAAGGGTCGTATTAAGGATACTATCGTTCTTCGCGGTGGTGAAAACCTTGAGCCGCTTCCAATTGAAACAAAGTTGTCTGAGTCACGCTATATTAAGCAGGCAGTTGTAGTTGGTCAGGATCAGCGTTATCTTGCTGCTTTGATTCTTGTTGATGAAGACGAAATCAAGAATTACGCTTCTTACAATGGTCTTCAGTATGATACTTATGAAAACCTTCTTGAGTCAGAAGCTATTCAGAAGCTTTATGAAACAGAAATTGCAAACCTTATCAGCGCAAAGAACGGCTTTAAGATGTTCGAGCGTATTTCAAAGTTCTCCCTTATCACAAAGCCTTTTGAAGTTGGCGTAGAACTTTCCGCAAAACAGGAAATCATGCGCTTCCGTATTAACGATTTGTATAAAGATAAGATTTCGGCTATGTTTACTGAATAAGCCAACAAGCGAAAAGACGTAAAAAAAAGACCTGCATTTCATGCGAAGTGAAGTGCAGGTCTTTTTTTATGGATTGCCTCGTCGCTGTGTTCCTCGCAATGACGTACTTCGTCATTGCGTGCGATTAATACGTCATTGCGAGCGATTAATACGTCATTGCGAGCGAAGCGAAGCAATCTACAATATTACTTACTCAACAAATTATTCAAATGCTTTACAAACTCTGCAGGTTCCTTAACTTCCATACCGGCAATCATAAGTGCCTGGGTGAAGAGAACTTCTGAAACATCTGCAATCAGAGCCTCGTCGTCGCTTTCCTTAATCTTTGCAAGAATAGGATGGTCACCGTTTACTTCGAGGATTGGCTTGAGGTCCGGACCAGGCTGGCCCATTGCCTTCATCATCTGAATCATCTGATAGCTTGGGTCGTTTTCGTCTACTACGATACAAGATGGGTTTTCGCCGCTCAAAGTCTTAGAAAGTTTTACTTCCTTAACCTTGTCACCGAGAGCTTTCTTAATCTTTTCAACTACAGGTTTAAATGCTTCTTCCTTCTTCTTAGCTTCTTCTTTGTCTCCACCAAGATCTTCATCAGAACCTGCGCGGTTTACAGCCTTAAGTTCGAACTCATTCTTATATTTACCAAATCCTGGAATTACGATGTCATCAATATCATCATCCATGATAAGAACTTCAAAACCCTTGTCTGTATATGCCTTTACGAGTGGGTTAGCACGAAGGTTCTTTTCGTCACTTCCGCTGATGTAGAAGATTGACTTCTGATCAGTCTTCATACGCTGAACGTAGTCTGCAAAGCTTGTGTAGTTGTCATCACCAGTTCCGCTTGCGTCTGTAGACTTAAAGCGAACAATTTCTGCAATTTCGTCACGGTTTGCGTAGTCGCTGTAGAGACCTTCCTTCATAGGACGGTTGTAGTTCTTTACGAACTTGCTCCACTTTTCAATTGCCTTCTTGTCGTCGTCTGTGCGGTCTGCTTCTGCAACTTTCTTAGCCTTGTCTGCAGCTTCGCCCATCTTTTTGAACTCACTCAAGAGCTTCTTTACAGATGCAGACTTGATGTTATCAAGAATGCGGTTCTGCTGAAGGATTTCACGGCTTACGTTCAATGGCAAATCTTCGCTATCAATAATACCGCGTACAAAGCGCAGGTATGATGGCAAGAGTTCACGGTCATCATCAGTAATGAATACACGTTTTACATAGAGTTTAAGTCCGCTCTTGTAATCAGCCTGATACATATCAAAAGGAGCTGTCTGAGGAACAAAGAACAATGTTGTATATTCCTGAGTTCCTTCTGCGTGTGTATGAACGTAGTGGAGTGGATCCTGTCCGTCGTGACCGAAAGTCTTGTAGAACTCGTTATAATCTTCGTCCTTAAGTTCGCTCTTGCTTCTCTTCCAGAGTGCAGAAGCGCTGTTTACCTGGTCAATTTTGCTCTCGCTGCCAGTTTCTTTTCCCTTATCATCATATTTTTTCTGTTCGTAGTGAAGGAAGATAGGGAATGCAATGTGGTCTGAATACTTCTTGATAAGCTCTTCAATCTTCCAGCGAGAAGCGAATTCCTTGCTGTCGTCATTCAAGTGCATTTCGATTGCAGATCCGCTCAATTCAGGTTTATCAAAACCATATTTTTTAGCGACAGCGCTGTCTGCTGCAACCTCTTCAATTTCGTAAGAGTTTGTACCGTCAGAAGACCAATGCCAGATTTTTCCGTCACCTGCTGCCTTGCGTGTATAAACATCAATCTTATTTGCAGCCATGAATGCAGAGTAGAAACCTACACCAAACTGACCGATAAGAGCAGAATCCTTGCTGGCTTCAGCTGTAAGCTGCTCCATAAATGCCTTAGTTCCAGAACGGGCAATTGTACCGAGGTTGTTTGTAAGATCCTCGTCTGTCATACCAATACCAGAATCCTGAACAGTAAGAGTGCTGTCCTTTTCATCAAAAGTGATGTCGATTCTTGGTTCAAATTTGATTGCCTTAAAAGCTTCATCAGAAACTGTAAGATACTTTAATTTATCAAGAGCATCTGATGCGTTAGAAACGATTTCCCGGAGGAAAATGTCTTTATTAGAATAAAGTGAATGAATGATAAGTTTGAGAAGCTGATTTACTTCTGTCTGAAATTCATATTTTGCCATGATTACCTCGAAGCTTGTTATTGTCGGGCGATCCCCGACAATCTTTTTTATAGAATCATCTTTTAAAATAATAAATTTATGTACAAAAAGGCAAATTTTTTTTCTTCACCGATTCGCATTTATCGTTTAAACTATAATTATGAGAGACAATGTTAGACTTTTTCTGCGCTTTTTACTCGTAACTGCCGGTGCCGCCATTATGGCCCTGAATCTGAATTCCTTCGTCGCTACAGCAGGCTTACTGCCGGGCGGCTTCACAGGTATTTCTCTTCTTATTCAGGAAGTTTTTTCAAAGTTCCTGAATATCCACATTCCGTTTGCGCTTTTCTACTGGGGACTCAATCTTGTACCTGCCATTATCTGTTTCCGCTACGTCGGTAAAAGATTTACCCTGCTTTCTATCTGGGCAATCATTGCGTCCGGTCTTTTCACAGATTTATTCCCGGGCTTTAAGATGACAGATGATATTATGCTCTGCGCAATCTTTGGTGGAATTGTAAACGGCTTTGCCATCTGTCTGTGCCTTCTTGCAGGCGCTACCAGCGGCGGAACTGATTTTATTTCGATTTACGTTTCTGAAAAAACCGGCCACAGCATCTGGAATCATATTCTTGTTTTTAATGTCATTATTCTGGGAATCTTCGGTCTCTTATTCGGATGGAGCCGCGCCTTGTACTCAATTGTTTTTCAGTTTGTAAGCACTCAGATTCTGAACTTCCTTTACAAGCGCTATCAGAAATCTACACTTTTGATTATTACAGATTATCCTGCCCAGATTATTCAGGTGATTCGTGAAATTACCGGCCACGATGCAACTTTATTTACAGGCCATGGCTGCTATCAGGGAACAGAGCGTAAAATGCTCTACACCGTAATTTCTTCAGACGAAGAAGATAAATTACTTCGTTCCATAAAAAAAACAGACCCTTGCGCATTCGTCAACATTTTGCAGACAAAAATGCTCAAGGGTAATTTCATTATGAAAAAGCAGGATTAGTAAAGAGTTTCGCCAAGCAAACGTGCTGCAAGGTTTACAGCCAGTATTGCAGTCTGATTTCGTACATCCAGAATAGGGTTTACTTCTACAATCTCAGCTGATTTTACTTTCTTGGTTGTGGCAATCTCTTCCATCAAAAGAAGTGCCTCGCGGTTTGTAAGTCCACCAGGGAGCGGAATACCAGTTCCCGGTGCAAACATTGGATCCAGACAGTCCATATCAAAGCTTACGTGAATAATATCAACCTTTTTGAAGAAGGCCTTTACCTTTTCTACAACAGTATCAAAACCCTGGCGGTCAATATCGCTCATTGTGAAAACTGTAACTCCAGATTCCTTCATCAGTTTTTTTTCGCCCGGATCAAGGTCGCGTGAACCAACAAAACAGATATTCTTTGGATCAACCTTCTGACCTTCAAAATAAAGATTTGTGAGTTCAGGAAGTCCAAGTCCTGCAGAAGCCGCAAGACATTCACCGTGAATGTTTCCGCTTGGAGTTGTTTCGTGAGTATTAAAATCTCCGTGAGCATCTACATAAAGTACACCAATTGTCTGCTTTGTTTTGTGTGCAGTAGCGGCGAGACCTGCAAGAGAACCAAGAACAATTGAGTGGTCTCCACCAAGCACCAGAGGGAAGTCTCCTTCAGAGGTGATGATTTCAACCTCAGAAGCAAGTGTATTACAAGCCTTTACAATAGGCTTTAAATATTTTGCATTAGGATTTCCAGGCTTTTCATATTCCTGGGCAGTAGCCTTAAAAATATCTGTGTGGACGTAGGTTGTATGTCCAATGGATTCAAGTTTTTCTTTAATTCCTGCAAGACGAATTGCAGACGGTCCCATATCTGAACCGTGACGGCTGGCACCAAAGTCCAGTGGCATTTCTAAAATATGTACATTCATAATAGTGGATTCTATGAAAAAGAGATTCCCGCGTCAAGCGCGGGAATGACAAGTGCGAAAGCGCGGGAATGACAAGTGCGAAAGCACGGGAATTTTTGTGAGAAAACAGACTGGTTCAGTTTATTTAATCTTAAATCCAAAGAACAGAGCCGGGTGAACTATAGTGTCTTCTCCTTTCATTGCCCATTTGTGCTTTGTTAATGCAAAGGCTAAGTCGTTTTCACCCTTGGAGTAAATATCAAAACTTGCACCAATTCCCAAATCAAAATGCTTAAGACTAAGCGGGTTGAAAGTCATTCGCACAGAAGGAATTATAAGCTGATTGTAGTCAAACTTTGCAAGCTCTTCTTTTGTGTCTGGAAGAATATTGTTTGCAAGAACACCCTTTATAAGAACTTCCATATCAAAGCTTGAGATACCAAAGCGGAACTCAGTTCCAAGACCACCATATAATACAACTATGCGGTCTTTAAGCTCATCTTCAGATACAAAAATCTGATCTCTGTCACGTGCTACACCAAGAGTTATAAAGAGGTGTTTTGTACCACTCTGAACAAAGGTATCAAACATATCATTTGTATCCCAGTTAAAGCCTACGTGATGCATACCGTCTTTAATAAAGTTGAACACACCAATTGCAATACCATCGCTTGATTCTGCGTAGTTGAAAACACCAATCTGTACACCAGAAACCTTCTTAGCAGAGTTGAAAAGACCGGCAACCTGAACACCGTTCAAATCTTCTGCCACGTTGAAAAGTCCTGCAACCTGCAGACCATTTACGTCATCACTGGCAACATTGAAAAGTCCTGCTACCTGGCCACCGTTTACGTTCTTTGCAATATTAAAAAGTCCTGTGCCCTGAACACCGTTTACAAGATTTCCAATATTAAAGAGGCCAGAGAACTGAACACCATTAATGTAGTTGGTGTTGATATTCATTAATGATGAATACTGCAGTGCACAAACATTGTGGTCAAGTGCTCCAAAAACACCTACAGAAACCAGGGAAGTTTCTTTCCAGCCACCAATCACCGGAAGGCCTGGGAAGATAGAAAGGCGGAAGAATGCCATTTCTGCAGGATTAAATACATCAAAGAAAGAAGCAAACTCTGTCTCCGGTTCTGGAGGAAGCTGACGTTCAGGTAAAGATGATTCTGATGAAGCTGCGTCTGCAGACTCATAACGGCGTCTTGAACCTCTTGAAGGTACAGACTCTTCTTCTAAGCCATCCAGATCAAGGAATTCACCATCATCTTCTTCAACTTCTTCTGTACCGCGAATTCTGTTTGTCTTACGCTTAATTGTAGAAAGACTATTCTGGTCGAGCACATAAACCTGATCTTTTTCAAGAATGAAGTATCCCTGCTTTGTTGAATATTCATCAATGATGATTGCAGAGTACTGAGCTGCAGGAAGTGCCATAAAAATCGGCTGGCCTGCAACCTTGTTGATTTCAGAAATCAGTTTTCCCTGTGCATCGCGGATAATAAACTTACCCTTTGCTTCTTTTGAAAGAGAAAGCATTGCTTCACCGGTTGAAATATCAGAAAGTACAAGATCTCCCGAACCTACAAGAGTAATGTTGTAGTTTGGATGCTGAGGGCCTGCCTTACTGTCTTCTGTTTTAGAAAGAGTGTCGTTGAAGGCGTAAGAGTAAAGCTCGTTCAGTGTTACCTTGTTGTCTCCGGAAGCATCAGCTGCACCGCGAAGACCAGTAATCATTGCGTTTGTAAAGTAAGATGATTCAATTTCATCTGATTCCTGTGAATATTCGTTTGTTGAGCTTGAAGAAAGGTATGCGTGTCCTGTAACAACCGAAGAGTCATCAATCAAAAATGGCTTACGCTTCTGACCACCCTTTGTACGGATAAAGTTTCCCGAATAGCACGAATCAAGAATTACAACGTGAATATCACTTGGAACTTCTGTGATAGCAGCCTTCAAAGAAGAATAATCATACGGAACATCACCAAGCAGCAGAGAGTTTTCGTCTGAGTGTCCTGAGTAGTAGAAAATGAACTCGGAACGCTTAGCGTGACTGTCGCTTGTTCTGATTTTATTTGAAATTTTATCTAAGGTGTCATCAATTTTTTCTTTTGTTGGATCAATGAGGATGTAGCTGTTTGCGTCAGATACACCTCCAATTTCAGACATTGCCTTCTGAAAATTCTGTGCATCGCTGCCAGCGTACAAAAGCTGTTCGCGGCCTTTTCCACCTTTATTTGATCCAATGTAAACAGCATATCTGTCTACACCACTTGTATTTTCATCTGTTGCTGCTGCAAATACCTGAGAAAGGCAAAGCAGTGCAATAGTTATTATCATAAGTTTTTTCATGTTCTCCATCCTTTCAACTATTAATACCTGCTTTATTTTTCGAGCGTAAAAGTTACAGCCTCAGTTTTCTTTGGAAGATATGAAAGCTGAGTAATGTAATCTATATCAGTTTTATTTTTAATTTTGTTTTCAATGTCATTAAGGGTGAACTGTTTTTTAGAAGTTACCATAACAAAGCATTCAAAGTCCGGTGCGTTATCCAATTCATAAGAAAAATCGAGAGGAGTTTCATCGGCGCGGTGTTCAAGCTTAGCTGCATTCCAGCTGTTTTCCGGGAAATGGCGTGTAATGTTACCGTTTCCGTCTACGCTGAAAATTACACCGTATTCGCTTTCACCTGCGTTATAAGTAATCTGAATTACATCTCCTGAGCGGGCAAAGTCGCCGTCTTTCAAAGCCTGAATCTCAAGGCCTTTCTGGCGGTAAAGCTTAATCTGAGGTTCGCCAGAAGTTGCAGCAGGAGCGTTTCCTTTAACGCGTTCTGTAGGAGCTTGAGTAGCTGCCACTTTTGAGTTCTTAAGCCCTGCCGGAATTATAATAGCAGCAAGTAAAACTGCCGCAGCGGCATAAGAAATGAATCTTGTTGCCGGGAATTTCAAAATATTGGCGTTGCCATTGGCACGTGTGCTGCCACGTGTGTTGCCGTTCAATTTATTGGCTACAGCAGCTCTCATTGCCTGAACAGAATAGGTATTTAAAATCTCTTCATCTGATTTTTTAAGTTCATTAATTGCGGCATCGATATTTTCTTTGCCATAAACTGGGTAGAAGTTTTTAGCATCAGCTTCAGAGTTATTTATTTCCTCTAAAATTCTAGTTGGAATTGCCATACCTTCCTCCTGCGTATTCTTTTAGTTTTTCCAGACGTTTTCTGATTCCGGAAACTGACATTTTCATTTTCTGGGATGTTTCTTCAAGAGTGTAGCCGTCTACATAATGTAAGATTGCAATCTGGCGATCTTTGCTGTCGCGCTCAGAAAATATGCAGTCTAAAAGAATAGTGGTTTCAATTTTATCTGTTCCTTCAGAGCTGGCTGTATCTTCTACGATTTCAGCAATTACATCAAACTCCGGACCTGAACGCAGTTTGTCAGACCTTATTTTGTTAAGGCAGATATTTGTGGCCATAGTGTAAAGAAGGCTTGAACATACGTTCGAAATCTTTTCCTTTCTTTCAATAAGGCGCACAAAAACATCCTGCATGGCATCAAGGGCCTTTTCTTCATTTTTTAAGATGAAGCGGCAGCGTCTGAGAACCATAGGGCCGTACTGGCGGTATAGATTATCAAAATCATCCATCGACAAAGTTTTCATTGTACAAATTGTCCTGTCATTTATTTTAACACGCGAGGAGGGCTAGGTTGTTACTTTTAAAATTAATAATTATTCAATGTCAGACCGGTATAAGTCTTTGCGTACTCATCGCCGGCTGCACGAATAACCTTTTCCATCTCTTCTGTAAGATGTTTTGCGGCAATAGGCTCAGAGAGGTCTTTGAACTGGTCAATTTTGATTACAGGCAGCATGCTGATATCATAAACATAGTGTTCAACATGGTTATAGGACCAGAGAGGATCATGCTTACCAAGACCATATTTGTCGCTTCCTCCAATAAACATAGGCTGAACATCACAGCCGCAGTAAAGAGCAATGCGGGCAGCACCTTTTTTATAGTTGTTGCGACCAATGCGTGGTGAACGGGTTCCTTCTGGGAAAATAATAACATTACAGCCCTTGTCTGTAAGTTTCTTACATTCAACGAGCACATCATCAAAATCTGTAGTATTTGTAATATATGCCTGCTTAATTACACCACGGAGCGGAGTGTGAGTAAGACCGCCGCGTACAATACAGGTTGAATTAGGTACCAGTGACATAATATACACAAAGTCCAGAAGAGAAGGGTGATTAGCAATAATTACTTTGCTGTGAATATTACGGAAGGCTTGCTTATCTTCTACTTTAAGAATAGAAGTTTTGCATATGTGGAGATTTCTTAAAAATACTCTGAAAGTGTGAGAAACATAAGCTCTGGCAATAATACCAAAGTCCTTTCTTCCCAAAGTAAATAATCTGATAAATGGGAATACAAAAATAGCAAGAATTACGGCACCAAGGCCAAAACAGATGATTGCGATAATCTTTGAAATACATCTGTAACAATAGAAGAAGATATTCTTAATCTTTGGCAGCTCGCTTTTGTAGCTGATTTCATTCTTACTCATTTCAGCAGAAACCTCAAAAACTCCGAAGGTGATTTTCCCACATTAGAGAAATCATCAAGATAAACACCGTTAGACTTGTTTTCGTTACTAACTACACAGGCAAAAGCCAGCGGAGTATTGTCTTGAGGGCGTTTATCTCCATATACATCTGGCACAAGTTCATCAGCATAAACAAGAATGATTTCTTTTTCAGTTCCCGCAAGAACAGGAGCAATTGCAGCCTTAAAAGCTTCTGAAAAATCATTCTTAGAAGGATATAAAACAGAATATCCGCCTTTTAAGCCGAATGCAAGAGTGGCAGAAGAAATTGGAGTATTGAAGACAGAAAGAGAAAAGCCAGCCGGCAGAATCATTCCGTCTTCAATAATCCCCTTATTAATAGTAAATTCCCGCTCGATTTCACCGCGCAGGGAAATAAATACTAATTTAGTTTCTTTGGAAATATTTGTTTTTTCGAGCAGACTATGAACCACGTGAATTGTCATCTTTGTGATTTGCGAAAGACGACGGCGGAAAAGAGGATCTGTGTATTCCAGTTTTGGTGATTCTTTAATCTGTTCTATCTGAGCATCGCCAGCGAGCCATGACTGCCAGAGGTTTTCATCATCTGTAAGTCCCGGGGCCCACTTGCTGATACCCGAAATGTATATTTCCTTCATATTAATTCCGGTTATTATTTTTTCTTAAAGCAGAGCAATGAGTAAGCATTGCTTCCAAGGTTGTGATGTGCACAATCAAGCTTAAAGCCTGCTTCTTCAATAGCATCTACAAGTTCCTGATAACGGTACATCTTACTGTTTCCGTTAGCAATACATGTAAAGTAGAGAGAAGTTCCCATCAAAGAGTAAGAACTTGCTTCAAACTTCTGCTTGTCCCAAAGAGGTTCAAGAACCCAAACGTTAGTATTTTCGTTAGCAGCTTCGTGAACCTTCTTCAAAATCTTTGTTACCTGATGCAGAGAGAAACAGTCAAGGAACTGGCTCATCCATACAGCGTCAGGGTTAGCAGGAAGCTTTGTTGATTCTTCAAGAACGTTACCCATGCTAAAATCAACGCGGTCTGCAAAACCAGCTTCTGCAGCGTTCTTCTTTGCAACGTTAGCCTGGCCTGGCAAATCACAGATAGTCATTTTAACATCCGGATTGTAGCGGCAGCAGGTCAAAGACCACTTACCAGTGTTTCCACCAATGTCCAGAATGTGCTTTGGCTTTTTAGCAAATACAATAGGAAGAGCTTCTGGGAAAGCAATGTCAGAATAGAAGTGGTCAAATTCAAACCATGATTTTTTAGGCTGATCTGGCAAAGTTGAAAGAGCTTCGTAAACAGTAACCCACTTATCACCAAATACCTTAAGACCTTCCGGTTTTCCGTTTTTAATAGAAGCTTCAAGATCCCACGCACCTTCATAACAGATGTCGTTTGTGAACCAGAAGTTTACGCGTGTAAGATCATCTTCAAGAAGCATCCAGCCTGTTTTACCAAGCTTATATTTTTCTGATTTAGGATCAGATTCAGAATCTTCTGTTAATTTAATTACGTTCATTCCAAGTGCCATTTCACAAAGGACACCAACTCCGTATTCAGAGAGGTTAGTCTTTTCAGCAAGAGCGGCACGGGTAATACCATCGTCTCCGGCATCTTCAATTGCTTTAAGAATGCCAAGATTAATCATTGTTTTAATAGCCTGAAAAGCCAGAGGTGCAAATGCAATCTTCTGAGCTTCAAACTTTGCGTCTACAGCACGCAGGTCATCAACCTTATATTTGTTGATGTCAAAATAAGCTTTATCCATAGGACTAAAATTATACTATATAGTGACTTTTTTCAAGAAGGTGCATTTTATTGCAATCTATTGTAACATATGTCAAACGCTTCAAAGGTTTTCAAGAAAAAAATGAGTTCTATTGCTTTTTTTATACTTATTCAATAGAATGGTGCAGAAATTAGTACAAATTTTTGACGGTATAACTGTTATAGATAATAGGAAACAATTATGGATCAGTTGAAAAACGAAATTAAAGAAGTAATCATTTCTTCTCTCCAGCTTGAAGATATTAAGCCGGAGAACATTGTAGATTCTGAGCCTCTTTTTGGTGACGGACTTGGACTCGATTCTATCGATGCACTTGAACTTGGTGTTGCATTGAAGAAAAAATTTGGTGTGAAATTTTCTGCAGAGAGCGGAGAAAATAAGAAGCATTTTGCTTCTGTAAATGCACTGGCCGAATATATCACGGCTCAGAAAGCTTAATCTTTTTATACGAGGTTTTAGTATGTCTAAAGATGAAATTTTTGAAAAGCTTAAGGGAATCCTTGTTTCAGAATTCGAACTTGATGAAGGTGATGTAACTCCTGATGCACTTCTTGGAGATGACTTGGATTTGGATTCAATCGACTCTATCGACCTTATCGTTAAAATGAAGGAATTTATGCCTGCTGATAAGGGAAATGTTGATCCATCAATCTTCAAGACAGTAAAGACAGTTCAGGATGTAGTAGACGCTCTTGTACCTTACATGGCATAAGGTGAACTAAAGACTGATGAAAAAATTCCTTAAGGCGCTTTTTTATGTGATTGCAGCCGTTTATCCAATCCTTGTATTTACCCTGCTTGTGGTTTTCAAGGTGGAAACAAAGGTTCTTTCTTTGTGCATTATTGCATTAGCGGCAGCATTCTTCTTAAGTGCTACAGGAAGCAAAAAGACCAGTGATAAAAAAGGCGTTCTGGACTGGAAACCGCTTCTTAGTTCAGGGCTTTTTTTGGCAGCTGGTCTTTTTTGTTTTTTTACCGGAAAAGAGCTTTTTCTTAAACTCTATTCTGTTGTAATCAGCGCAACGCTTCTTGTAGTTTTTGGCAGTACGCTTTTCTTAAAGCCGACCATTATTTTCAGATTTGCAACTCTTGCAGACAAGTCTATTAAAGGCTCTTCCTATGAAAAACAAGTTGAGCTATACTGTAAAAAAGTAACAATAGTCTGGTGCTGTTTCTTTATTCTGAACGGAACTACCTCTGGCATTACAGCTTTTTCAGATAAGATTTTTGGACTGAGTCTTGAGCAGTCCCGCAAAGTCTGGGCAATTTACAACGGTGGAATTTCATATGTTCTTATGGGCTTACTGTTTACCGTTGAGTTTATAATTAGAAAACTGGTGGATAGAAAAATGATTAAAGCTTATCCAATTTCAAAATTTAAAGCAGATTCAAGAAAAGATGATTACGTTCTCTGTTATGAGGACACCTGGTCTAAAGGTAATTACAAAACCTGGAAAGATTTTTTGATTGATACAGCAAAGCTGCGTAAATATATAGAAAGTACAGGTGCAGATGAATTTGTTCTTCACTGCGAAGATTACTGGTATTTCCTTTGTACCTTTGTTGCTCTTCTTCAGTGCAAAAAAGCAGCTTACCTTACACAGAATATCACCCCAAGCTTTATGGCAGATGTTCGTAAGCCTGGTATGATTTTCCTTACAGATCAGAACATTGCAGACCCTTCAGCTCCATCAGTTGCAGATGCAGTTTTGATTCAGAAACTTGTAGAAGAAAGCGAACTTCCTTCAGAAACAGAATTCCGTACAACTCCAGAGATTAATGGAGAAGAAACAAGAATCTTCCTTTTTACTTCTGGAAGTACAGGAAAGCCAAAAGCTGTTCCACAGCGCATGAAGGAGTTTGAAGAAGATAACGCCTTTATTATTTCAAAGTGGGCTGGTGAGTTTACAAACCGTAAGCTTCTTACAACAGTAAGTCAGCATCATATTTACGGCTTCCTTTTTGGAATCTCACTTCCATTTACTTTGGGCTGTCCATTCCGCCGCAATCGTGTGGAGTTCCCGGAAGAGTTTGAAAAGCTTACAGATGTAAGTTATATCCTTATTGCAACACCGGCTTTCCTTAAGAGAACTGTAGAAGTAGAAGACAAGCTTGCTATGAAGAATGTCTGGATTTTTACAAGTGGCGGCGCCGTGTCGGAAGAGCTTGCCGTTCAGACAGAGAAGGTTTTCGGATTCTGTCCGCTTGAGGTTTACGGTTCAACAGAAACTTCTGGAATTGCATACCGCCAGCAGAACAAAGATAAGCTTGTCTGGACACCATTTGCAAATGCAAAAATCTGGCTTGGTGATGACGGATGTCTTCGTATCATCTCTCCATATATTAAGAATCCAGAAGGTTTTGCAACAGCAGACCTTGCAGAAATATTTGAAGATGGTCGCTTCCTTCTTAAGGGCCGTTCAGATTCAATCGTAAAAATTGAGGAAAAGAGAATCTCAATGACAGAGGTAGAAAACCGTCTGCTTGAGACAGGCCTTGTAGAAGATGTAAAAGTTGTTGCTATGATGAATGATGTTCGCCAGTATCTTGCAGCAGCAGTTGTACTCAATGCAAAGGGCCGCGAGCAGTTTAAGGATACAGAAAAGTACCTTATCAACCGCTGGTTCCACGACTTCCTTATGAAATATTTTGAGAATGTTGTAATTCCAAAGAAGTGGCGTTTTATGGATAAGCTTCCGGTAGACGTTCAAGGCAAAAAACATAAGCTTGAAATTATGGCACTTTTCGAGGAGAAATAATGAACTTTAATGATCATGATATAAGAGATGAACAGGTAATCAGCCGTGACGAAAACGCAGTTGTTCTGGAATTTGTAATTCCTGCTACAAGCGATTTCTTCGATGGACATTTTCCTCAGTATAAACTTCTTCCAGCTGTAGCACAGTTTGAGGTAATCACACGTTTTTCTAGAAAATATTTTGGAACACAGCGTTATGTTCCAAACATCAAGAGAATTAAATTTTCTGCTCCTATTAAACCTGGTACTAAGATTCATCTTGAACTTACATTTAAAAAGGAGAAAGGCACAGTCACTTTCAACATGGCAGATGCAAATGTTGAAGGTAAAGTTTATTCATCCGGCTCTTTTGCTGTGCTCGTTGAAGAATGAAATACGGATTTGTAATTCCAGTTTATAGACATGGTGCGACTCTTGAGGCTGTAGTAAAAAGCCTGCTAGCTTATAATTTCCCAATCATCGTTGTTGATGATGGAAATGATGAGGAGAACCGCGCTTTAATTTCTGGTGTTGCAGAAAAATATTCTCTGGTAACTGTTGTAACTCATGAAAAGAACGGCGGTAAAGGTCGTGCAATGATTTCGGGAATCCGCAAGGCAGACGAAATGGGACTTACCCATATTCTTCAGCTTGATTCAGATGGTCAGCACGATGCAGGAAAGTGTGAGCGTTTTATGGAACTTTCCCGCCAGAATCCAGAAGCTATTATTTGTGGTTGCCCGGAATATGAAAAGGACGCTCCAAAATCACGTGTAAACGGACGCAAGTTTGCAAACGGATGGATTCATCTTGTAACCCTTTCCTGCGATATAAAAGATGCAATGATTGGTTTTAGAATCTATCCTGTTGCACCTTTTATTTCCATGCTTAAACATACACTATACATAGACGGCCGAATGGGTTTTGATATTGAAGTGCTTGTAAGACAGTATTGGCGCGGAGTACCTGTGATTTCAGAACCGGTAAAGGTTTTCTATCCGGCAGACGGAATCTCAAATTATAATTATTTTACTGATACGCTGAGAGTTTCAGGAACCTATGCACGGCTTTGCCTTGGACTTATTCCACGCATTCCGGTTCTGTTGTTTAGAAAAATTAAAAAGGCAAATAAAAAGCATGAGTAATCAATCCCACTGGACCGAGCATCAGGAAGTAATTAAAACAAATAAGCCGCTTAAACTTCTGCTTGTTTTGTTTAAGTATACACCAGGTGTTCTGGTAAGATCATTAATTTACCCTGTATCTTTTTTTTACTGGATTTTTTCATCAGATGCACGCAAGGTTGCAAAAGAATATCAATTGCGCCTTAGAGAGTTTACAGGAAGAAATATTCCAAAACGCATAAGTCCTTACAGACAGATTCTTTCGTTCTCTCTTTGTGTTCTTGAAAAAATGGAAGGCTGGCTTGGTAAAATTAAGTTCAGTAAGATTCAGTATCAGAATGATGATATTACAAGCATCCTCGAACTCTTAAAAACCGGAAAGGGTGCAATGCTCATTACATCTCATCTTGGAAACATGGAGCTTCTTCGCAGCCTTTCAGATTATAATCAGCAGCTGGTTGGAAGAGAGGTTCCTGTTTACGTTGTAATGGACATGGATATAAACAGTAATTTTTCTCAGACCCTAAAAAGTGTAAATCCTAAGGTTTCTTTTAATGTAATCAATTCAAATGAGATTGGGCCTGATTCAATTGTAACTCTTATGGACGCTGTAGAAAAAGGTGCTCTTGTAGTAATCGCAGGAGACAGAACTTCTCCATATTCAAAAGAAAAGAACATTAAAATCAGCTTCCTTGGAAAAGATGCATCATTCCCTTACGGAGTATTTTTGATGCCTGCTCTTATGAAGTGCCCGGTTTATTTTATGTTTGGACTTCGAAGCCGACTTTCAATTTTTAATCCAAAACAGAATGTTTACATTGAAAAGTGTCATACAGATTTTAACTGCCCTCGCTCAGAACGTGAGGAAAGAATTATTCAGTGCTGCGGCGAGTTCGTAGCACGCCTGGAAAAATACTGTATTTTGTATCCTTATCAGTGGTATAACTTTTTTAACTTCTGGGAGTAGAAACCACAATTATAGGAGTAACCGATGAAGAGAAGATTCATATTAATATTGCTAACTCTCATAACTTGTTCACTGTTCGCTCAGCCCATAACAACTCTCGAAGGTGTATGTGCTTCACTTGCCGCACACCCAAACACCACCGGCGATTTCACTCAGACTAAAACAATCCAAACGAACGGTCGTAAGTTAAAATCTACCGGTAAATATATTATCTGTCCTGAAGGAATCGTATGGAAAACTGAAAGGCCTGTTCCTTCTTCTTTGATTCTCACAAAAGACAAGATGATTCAGGTTGCAGCAAACGGCAAAAAATCTGTAATGGATGGAAAAGACAATCAGATTTTTTCAAATATTTCAGAAATCTTGAGTTCAGTGTTTTCAGGAAATGCTGCTTCAATCAGAAAGAATTTTAACTGCGATTTCCAGATGAAAAACGACGGAGAATGGTCAGTGAGTCTTGAACCAAAAGACTCTACAATTGCTTCAGTAATGAATACACTTGTGCTTTCTGGAACATGTACAAACAGTAATGATGCAGAAATGAAAAGCCTTGTTATTTCAGAAACTTCGGGCAATACAATAAGCTACGAGTTTACAAATCAGAAATATCCAGAGGAACTTTCCGCAGATGAAAAACAGAACTTTATTGTTGAGTGATTCCTTCAAAAATCTTTCACAGAAAAAACTTTTTGGCGCATGGATTTTTTACCATGCTGCAATTCTTATCTTTTTTCTTGTATCTCTAATTATATTCCGTGGCCGTATAGGCGTGGATTCAGATCTTTTTAATCTTGTTCCAAAAAGCATTTCAATGGCTTCCGTTAAAAAAGCCGATGACAAAATGATGTCGGTAACTTCGCAGAATGTTTTTGTTCTGGTTGCAAATGAAGATTTTGCTGAGGCAAAGCGTGTAGCAGAAGAAGTTTACGCCGGTCTTAAAGACAGCAAAAATTTTGAGTCAGTTTCACTCTATAACGATGTAAGTGCAATGGGTGAGATTACAGATTTTCTGTATCAGTACCGCAGCTACCTTATTGATGAAAAAACTGCAGACGCCATTTTAGCAAGTGACGAGGGTGCACAGGATTTTGCCCTCGAAGCTTTATCTAAGGCGTACGGCGGCTTTACGATGCTGCCGCTGGATAATATAGATTCTGATCCGTTCCTTCTTACAGAATATCATTTGCAGAATTATTTAGCCGCTGTTCAGAATGCCGGAACTGCAATGAGTGTAAAGGATGGTGTGCTTGCTTCGAGCTTCGAGGGCAAGTGGTATGTGATGATTAGAGGGGTACTGAGCCGCAGCGGGGCTAAGCTTGCCTCGAAGAATAATGCGATTACAGAAATCTATCGTGTGTGCGATGCCGCAGTTGCAGGCGCCCCAGATAGTGGAACAACCTTCGTTTATTCAGGAACACCATTCCACAGCCATGAAAGTTCAACTTCTGCAAGCCGAGAAATCTCAGTTATTGCCACAGTTTCAATGCTCGCTGTAATAATTCTTTTGATTTTCATTTTCCGCTCGGTTCGCCCGCTTGTATTTTCTGTAGGCTCAATTTTAATCTCTCTTGGAATTGCCGTAGTTGCAACCCTGGCAGCCTTCCACAAAATGCACGTAATCACACTCGTGTTCGGAACCTCGCTCATAGGTTCTTGTATAGATTACAGCCTTCACTTTTTTACCCACTGGGCCGCAAACAAAGAACTTAAATCCAGCATAGAAATCAGAAATCATATTTTCTCAGGCCTTTTAATGGCAATCATTTCTACCGGAATCTGTTTTGCAATTTTACTTTTTGCACCATTTACAATCCTCAAGCAGATGTCTTTCTTCTGCCTTACAGGACTCATCAGTTCTTTCCTCACAACAATTGCCGTATATCCTTACATTAAACTTCCGGCAAACAGAGGAAACGTTCGCTTTACAAAAGGCTTTTCAAAAGTGATTGTTAAGATGGAACAGAAGTGGGTAGGCCGCACAGTTATAATTTTCCTGTTTGCGTTCTCAATTATTTCAATTGCAGTTTTCCATAAGAACGTAAAAGTTAAAAACAATCTGCTTACACTTTATGATATGAAGGGCCGCCTTCTTCAGGATGAAATTACAGCCTCTCAGGTTATTCAGTATACTCCGGGCGGCTGGTACATTGTTAGCGGTGATACAGAAGATGAAGCGCTCGCAAATGAAGAAAAGCTTCGCCGCCAGTTTGAGGCAGCCACAGAAGGTAAGATTGGTTATGTGAGCACTTCAAGCTTTGTTCCTTCAAAGGAAGTTCAGAAAAAATCACGCGAAGCTTACAAAAAGCTGATGCAGTCTGTAACAGAACAGCTTGAGGCTCTTGGTTTTGATGATGTAGAAAACTTCGATGCAGTAATGTCTTTAATGAACGACTACGAAGTTAAAAAGAACCAGTATGTTTCTTTCGAAAACGGAAACGTTCCACAGTTCATTGAATCAGCAATTTCTTCTGCATGGCTTGGTAAAGTTGATGGTAAATACTTTACAGTTCTTCTTCCAACTCAGGTAACGGATTATGCCCTATACCGTGCCCTCGCAGATGCCGATGAAAATGTTTACTTTATCAGTAAATCTCAGGACATCAGTGTAGACCTTGATAATCTCACAAAGATGATTTTGAAGTTCTTTATTGTTGCCTATATTCTTATGTTTATAATGCTCCGCTTCTTCTATTCATGGAAGCAGGCACTCAAGATTATTTCAGTACCGTTGTTAATCATTCTTGTTGTTGTTGCAGTTTTTGCGCTTGCAAACATCAATATGGAATTCTTCTCTGTAACCGGACTCATTCTTGTTTTCGGCCTCGGTCTGGACTACATCATCTACATGATGGAAAACGAAAAGAAGGTTTCAGAAAATTCTGTTCTTGAGCCTTTTGCAACAATGGTAAGCTTTGTCACCACCATCATCTCTTTCGGTGCTCTTGCTCTCAGTTCTTTCAAGCCGGTGCATCTGATTGGTCTTTCAATTTTTATTGGTCTTGCCACAGCCTATGTAAGTTCGTTCTTCTACGGCCGTCATGCTCAGAATGATAAGTAAGAACACCTAACTCAATTTCTCGTAGTTATGTTATAATTGATAGCTACGAGGTAAAAAATGAAAATGGAAAAAATGCCGGAAGTTACCAGAAATGAAAATGGTGCCTTCTGGAAAAACACTTACGAAAAATTCGAAGCCCTTGTTTATGTTCCAAAAACAGAACTTCAGGGGGATATTTTAAACTATGGTTTTAATTCACCATATCTTCTTATCTTTGCAGAAAAGCCTTTAAATTATAACGAAGCAGTTTCCTTTGCCCGTGAAAAGGGTTTTGAAAAACTTGCTTCGAACTTTGCTTCAAGCGTAGTATTTATTTCACCAGTTGCAGATGGAAAAGTTTGCCACTGGAAAAACGCAGAGCCAGATATCCTTTCAGAAATTATTTCTAATTCAAGAATTCATCAGTATCATAAAGATGGAGTTGTAATTGCAAATAACTTTTTCCGTCATTCAATAGACGGTTACTATATCCGCGGAGCAATTTTCCGTGCAGTTCTCATTGGCTTTGGTCAGGGAGCAGATTATATTGCAGAAAATTGTCTTCATCATTTTGAAGGTGATGGACTTTGGGGCCGCTCAGACCTCGCTCCAGCAACCTGCATTCTGAATGAACTCACAGTTGCTCCGGAAGTTGGCGCAGATGATATTCCTGTAATTTCATACGCAAACAGTGAAGAAGCAAATGAGCTTTTTGAACAGCGCTGCAAGCATTTTATTAAACGCGACGGCCAGCCAACTGCAGAAGAATTCATTTCTGATTATTACAGCTTTGCACGTCAGTTCCGCCGAATGAACGGACCTCTTCAGATTGATCTGGATCTTGAAAAAGATGGCCTTGTAATTGAACCAGGTATTGCAGAAGAAAAAACTTCACCAGATAACTGTGGCGACGACAAAGGTACAGCAAATCATAAAATCGGATATTTTGCCTTTTATAACAAAGGACTCTTTGATGGCGCTGCTAACGGAACTTCAAAACCGGTTCCTCTTGTACTTGGCTTCCATGGTGGTGGAGACAGCTGCTTCTTCTTTGCAACAATGGCAGGCTGGGCAAAAATCGCTCATCGTCATAACTTCCTGCTTGTTACAATAGAAAATCATCTGAACAGTACAGCAACAGAAATGATTGAACTTCTGGAAATCTTAAAGAAAAAATACAACATCGATACGCACCGCATTTATGCAACAGGCTTTTCAATGGGTGGATGTAAAACCTGGGATATGGTTCAGGAATATCCACAAGTGATTGCCGCTGCCGCTCCAATGGATGCAACTTGGGATGTAGGCTTAAATGTTTATGGAAATAAAGTAGAGAAGGGAATTAATACATCAGTTTCTGTTCCAATTTTCTATGCCGGTGGAGAAGTAACTCCGCTTCCAGAACTTCCTTTCCAGGAGCAGAAATGTCTGGACCGCATGGCTTATGTTCTGCTTTTGAATAATGCAGAAGCAGCTGAACGTTATGAAAACGAAGTAAAACTGGAAAATAAAGATAGCTGGGAAAACAAAATCTGGGGAATTAATGGCGATGAGGTAGAGCAGTCTTATGACGAGAGTCGAGACGCAACCCTCACAATGCAGAAGTTCCGCAGTACAGACGGACGTATACTCAGTGTGTTTGGAAGCATCAGCGGACAGGGGCACGACTGTCGTGAACATACCTGCGAGCACGCCTGGAAATTTATGAGCCAGTTCACACGAGATTAGAAGTTCTGCTATAATTATTGTATGACTACATCAAAGAAAGCTGAAAACGTACGCGACGTAATCCGCTATTTACAGAAATTTAAGAACGCTCTTCTGGTTATCTATCTTGATGATAAGACAATCAGTTCACCGCTTTTTTCTTCGCATATCCGGGATATTGCACTTCTGCATCAAGCAGGCCTTCATGTAGTGCTGATTCCCGGCGCACGCCGCCGTATCGACGAAGTCTTAAAGAACGCAGGAATAAACTGGACTTATAACGAAAACATTCGTGTTACAACTCCAGATGCAATGCCACTTATTAAGATGGCTGCCTTTGATGTTTCAAATACAGTAATGACAAGCCTTGCCGCAAATAATATTACAGCCGTAATCGGAAACTGGGTAAGAGCCCGCGGAAGAGGAGTTCTGAATGGTTTTGATTACGGTACTGCCGGCGAAATTGATAAACTCGAAACAGACTCAATCCGCACCGTTTTGAATGACGGCTTTATTCCGATTTTCCCGTGCATCGGCTGGAATAATGCGGGACATCCTTATAACATTTCTTCAATGCTGCTTGCAAAACAGGTGGCAATGAATCTTAAAGCAGACAAGCTTTTCTTTATGATGTTCAATGAAGAAATCAACGCTCAGAACTACTGTATTCCAGACGGCTTTTCACTTTCAGAAAGCGGTAATATTCCGGCAATGAGCCTTGAAGAAGTTGATTCATTCCTGATGGAAAATCCTTCTGCAGATGGAGATATCAAAAATCTTTTGAAGGCTGCTCAGGAAGCTTGCCGTGCCGGAGTAACTCGTGTTCATATTCTTGATGGAAATATGGATGGAGTTCTTCCTTGCGAAATCTTCAGTGGCCTTGGTTCAGGAACAATGATTTACACCGGCAACTACGGAAAGGTTCGCCCAATGGAGCAGACAGATATTCCTTCAGTTCTTGCGATTATGCGTCCGTTTATCGAAAGTGGAAAACTTCTTACACGTACAGAAGAACAGCTTTCCAGAGATCTTGCAGATTATATTGTTTATGAGCTTGATGGTGGAGTTCATGCCTGTGCTGCACTTCATTTTTATGATGATGGCCAGGCAGAAATTGCGGCAGTTGCAGTTGATGAAAATTACGCCCACATGGGAATTGGTCCAAAGCTGATGGACAATCTGATTGACCAGGCAGGGCAGGCAGACGCAACTTCAATCTTCATTATGACAACTCAGACTGCAGACTGGTTCGAGCAGCTCGGTTTTGTTGAAGATACAATTGAGTCTTTGCCTGCAGAGCGCCAGAAGCTCTGGACTCCGCAGCGTAACTCTAAAGTTTTCCGATTAAAGAAGTAAGAATAGCAGTGGCCTTTTTATGTGTTGTTGCAGAAGGATGCCAGTCGGCACCAATGCCATCTGACTCAAGCTGCTGCGTAAACGCGAGTGCTTCGGCCCGCACCTTTGGGAAATCTTTTTTGAAAAGCTCAACCGCTTCTTTTACAGAATCGTTGAGCGCCTCTCCCATAATTCCAAGACAGCATATAATTTTTGCTTTCGGGCTTCGTCTGTGAACAGCTTCAATCAGGTGGCGAAGCTGCGCAACATATTCAAGGCGGCGGTCTTCAATTCCGCGAACCCAGCTTATATCATTTGTTCCAAGGTGGATGATTACAACGTCTGGCTCATAATTCGCCCCACTGTCCCACACCTCAGGTTCAAGGCCTAGCCTGAGCGAAAGCCACTTGTCCGTGTACGGCCAGTTTGCCTGCATAAGCCAGTGAGTGTCCGGCAGGTTCACGGTTTCTGGATCAACGTAATTTGAAATGAGACCAATTCCGCTCCAGCTGCAAAGCTGAACCTCAGCGCCCAGCGCCTTCGCCGTCTGAAAAGCATAAGCCTTATCGGGGCGCTCCTGCTGAGTAGTAAAAGTATCCTTCTCCCAAACACCCTCGATTCCGTAACCGCAGGTAATGCTGTCGCCGATGAACTCGAGTTTGAGGGGCGCCGTACCGCCAGTGGTTGAGTAGGCGTTAGCCGTATCTCCATCTATTTCAACTTCCTTCAGCCCGGCGTATCCGAACGCCGCCTCGCTGAATTTCATAACACGCACGCAAACGGTGCGGACCTCGTCAGATTCAAAAAGAGTAACGCGTGTCTCGCGCTCTCTTAAAGTCACACGAAAATCCGGCTCCTCCGGAATCGCCCCAATACTGGTATCGCTTCCTTCAATAACAAAAATTCCAAGCACAGCCTTATTTTCTTCTGACCATTTATCAGGATCGCTTACAAAAACAGCTTCGGCCTTTTTTCCGGTCATCACAAAACAAAAGCCGCTTGCCGAATAATCAAAATAACGCACCCCGTCATTGTCCAGGTAGCGCCCGCTCCACATAAGTTTGTCAAAAGAAAGTTTCATAAAATCTCCAGATATCTGCTATAAACTGGTGGTTGAGTAGCCGCGAAGCGGCGTATAGAAACCATCAGTTACTTAATACACTTCGTGGCTTTAATACACACAGCCCGCTCAAGCAATGCAATTTCTGGCAAGGCCGGAAGCTCGGCATAGTAGTTGTAGAGCCAGTCGCCGTCCTTTGCTTCGTACGGGTCGCCTGCAGGTTTACAACCCTTTTGCGGACAATTCATTCCATCAGCAGGCGGCAGGAAATATCTCAGCTTAAAGGTACCAGGCTTCTTCACAGCATTTTTACTTTCAAAGAAGTAAGGCATTAAATCAACATATTTTGTGCCCGGTGCTTTATAGAACCACCAGCCGTTAAATTCAATCATCATGTTAAGCTTTTCAAGTTCGCTTGGGAAATGAAGCTCAAACTGAACAGGAGTCTTCGAAAGTTTTACAGGAACCTCAACCCCTTCGGCATCTTCGGAGCCGCCCCAACGGAGAGTAACAGGGAACTCGGTAAAGCTTTCTCCCTTCTTCATGTTCTGTGTGAAAAAATCTCTGTGCAGCTGCTCACGGTACATCGCCATAATCGGCTGCTCAATTCCAACTTCACTGTTGTTCGGGTCAGTAATTTCAAGACCAAGGCGGCCGTCATCGCGGAACTGATAGAAGGTAAATGCACTAAGCCACTTTTCCTTATCCTTCTGAAGCAGTTCCATAAATTCTTTCATCATATTCGACTGAGCAAAAGGGCCTGCAACATCACCATCAGCATTAAGTTCGCTCAAGACCATAGGTTTTTTCTGCCCTGTGATTTTCTGAAGTCTTTTATAGGTGAGCTTACATTTTTCATAAACTTCTTTTACGCTGTAGCGCGCATAGTTGTGAGTGTCTTTTGAAACAAGGTCATTAGGCCAGCCCCAGTGCAGCGAAAGATAATTATCGCCAGACCAGATATCAGCAGCCTTGTGAGCCTCAAGGAAAATGTCTTCCATTTCAAGCTTGCCGTCTGCCATATACATTCCGGCACATAAAATCATCTTTACGTTCGGAGCGTACTTGTGCATAACGCGGCAGCACATAACAAAGAAGTCTGCAATTTCCTGATAAGTTGCGCGGCGGGTATAGCAGAACCAACCACCGGTACATTCATGATTCACACGAAGCAGCACGCGGCCGTAAGGTCGTAAATCCTTTGCAATCGGAATAATATCTTCTTCCTTAAGATGAGGATCAATTGTCAGAGTTAAAACAACGTCCATTCCGTGTTGGCGGATTTCCTTCATAAAATTAAAAGGCTCGCCGTCCCGTAAACCTTCGCGACCACCACGGTAAGGAAAGTAGTTTTCATAAGGTGAATCCCAGGCGCCCCTTGATTCGTGGCCGGTGTCAATTTCACACGCGCGGGTAGGCCATTCCTTATCGTTCGGATAGTAGGTATACATCAGGCTGATTCCCCGGTGAACCTTTTTAAGCTTCTGGAGAATATAATCCTGATTAACATAAAGACCGCGTTCGCTGCCGTCTCCCATATCAAGGGCACATTTTGCCGGAGTTAATAAAACCTTATTCATGTTTTCTATTATACAGTTAAAAACCACAAAACAAATAGGGAAAATTCATCATCCTCGGTCCCTGAGCGGAGTCGAAGGAAGCTGGAGATGTCAGAAAATTTAGAGATTTCCCCCATCAATATTTACTTCCAAATGTATAACAACCTGTTGTATAATTATCTTTTGGGATCATAAATGAAAAAGTATAAAACATATCAGATTATCTTACTCGTAATTGTCAGTCTCTTATTAAACCTCTGCGGTAAAAATTTGGCTGAGGCACTGAACCTTCCTTTATGGTTGGACTCTTTTGGAACCGTACTCACCGCCTATGTTGCCGGTCCTCTGCTTGGCGCAATAGTCGGAGCCGCAGGTAACGTAATCTATGGTTTTGTAAATCCCATCTCGTTTGCCTATTCAATTACAAGTATAAGTATTGCCCTCGTTGTAGGATATTTTGCCCGTCGCGGCAGTATGAAAAATGTTTTTAAAACAATGTCTCTGAGCGTTCTTGTAACCGGAGTCTGCGTTGTTACTTCCTGCATCCTCAATCTGATTTTTTATGATGGAGTTACAAACAATTTCTGGGGCGACGGAATTATTGAACTTCTCAAGCACTGGGGCTTTCCTCGGCTGGTACAGATTATCATTGGCGAGTTTTATGTTGATTTTGTGGACAAGGTTTTCACAATGGTTGCCGTATATGTGTTCATTCAGGTTTACAGAAAGATAAAAAAATACCTTCCAAAGTTCCTTGTACTTCAGAAAGAAAAAGGCTCTGGTGAAGAAAATCTTACAACAGTAAATGTAAAGATGTTCTCAATTTTGATTTTCTTACTCGCAGTATTTATTGCGCCAGCACAGGCAAAGGCTTCAACTAAAAAGTTCGATACCTACATCAAAACAATTTACAATAATACAAACGGTCTTCCTGGTGGCGAAGCAAATGACATTGCCAGTACCCCGGATGGAATCTTGTGGATTGGAACTTACGCCGGACTCTACCGCCACAACGGAAAAGAGTTCTACCGTATGAGCGAATACGAGTCAGTAAAAACCGTGCGATGTCTTTTTGTAGACAGTAAAGGTCAGATGCTCGTTGGTACAAACGACAACGGTATTTCAGTTATCGAAGGCGAAGAAGTAATTTCAACCCTCAGCGAAAAAGAAGGCCTTCCTTCAGATTCAGTGCGCTGCTTTGCAGAAACTTCAGATGGCCTTTACTACATTGGTTCTGCCGCAGACCTCGCAGTTGCAAAACAGCTGGAAGATGGTTCCCTGCAAGTTATAAAAGTATTTATTGAAGCCGGTTCAGTTCAGCGCCTCACTGCAGATAAAAATGGAAACGTAGCAACAGTAACAGCAAGTGGAAAACTTTTTTTGATTAATGATTTGCAGATTGTTTCATCAGTTCCAGCCTCACTTGAATCAGAAAAATTTGTTTCTGCCTGCTTTACAGAAGATGGAAAACTTTACGCCGCAACAGAAAGCAACAAGGTTATCGTTTTCGAAATCGCCGGAAATACCTTGCAGTCAGTAAATACAATTTTCTGCGACCCTCTCAAACACATCAATTCCATTGTTTCAAATTCAGAAGTTCTGTTTTTGTGTTCAGACTCTGGAGCAGGTTATATTGATTATAAAAATGGAAATCGTTTCTCACTTGTAGACACCGGCCTTTTCAATAACTCAATTGATAACATGATAGAAGATTATCAGGGCAACCTTTGGTTTTCTTCTTCCCGCCTCGGACTTCTCAAAATGTGTGAAACAGCCTTTGAAGAAATTTACCGTTCAGCAGGTTTTGATGAAGCAGTAGTCAATTCAGTTATAAAGTTCAACGGCAAAATTTATTTTGGTACCGATGATGGTCTTTCAATGATAGATGCTGCAACAGGCCGTGCTGAAGAAAATGAACTTACACTAAAAATGAAAGGTCTCCGCGTGCGCTGTCTTATGCAGGACAGCAAAAACTGCATGTGGGTTTGTACATATACAAAAGGTCTTTATCGCCTCAATAAAGCTGGCCAGATTACCGCTTACGAAACAGACACCGCTCAGCAGTTCCGAGTTCTGCTTGAGCTCAGTGACGGAACAATTGCTGCAGCCGGTAAAAAAGGACTCACCTTCCTAAAAGATGGTGTAGTTCAAAAACGTCTTACAAAAGCAGATGGCTTTGATAATCAGGTAGTACTTACACTTTCTCAACTTGATGATGGAACTCTTATTGCCGGTACAGATGGTGGTGGAATTGCCGTTATCAAAGATCAGAAAATTGAACGCCTTCTCCAGCGTCAGGACGGACTCACTTCAAACGTAATTTTGCGTACCGTTAAAGATTATAAAGGTTCAGAATCAACCGGCGCCTTCTACGTAATTACAAGTAACGGAATCTGTTATGTAGATAAAGATTTTAATATCACTCCTCTTTCAAATTTCCCTTATTCAAATAACTACGATATGGTAGTTCGTGAAGACGGAAATATTTTTGTACTCGGTAGTGCAGGTATCTATGTAGTAAACAGAGACGAATTACTTTCGCTAAATAAGGTTGATTACATCCTTCTTGATTTGAAACGTGGCCTTCTTGGTTCTCTTACAGCAAACTCATGGAACTATATTGATGAGGATGATAATCTTTATCTTTCGTGCGATACAGGAGCAAACTGCCTTAATCTTAAAAACTTTGATAAGGTAGACACAACCTGCCGCCTTCAGCTCAAAACAATTATCGTAAACGGAAAGCATTATTCAGTTAAAAAAGACCTTCCGTTTATCATTCCTGGAGACAGCGACAGCATAGAAGTAGTTCCGGAAATTCTGAATTATTCTATTAATAATCCTTTCATCAGCCTTTATCTGGAAGGTGTAGATGAGCATCCGAATGTAATGACTCAGAACGAACTGGTGAGTGTAATCTATTCAAATCTTAAATCAAGAAAATATAATCTTCATGTTTCTCTGCTCGACAGTAAAGGTCAGAAAGTAGTTGAAGAAATTGTTTATGAAATTGAACATCAGAGTCACATTTATGATTACTGGTGGTTTAAGGTTTACGCCGCTCTTGTTTTGATTATGATGATTGCCTGGCTCACCTGGTACATCACAGCCGCAATTCAGAATCTTCGTTTTGAAAAACAGGAAAAGGAACTTTCTTATATTCGCGAACAGGTTCACATGAGTGATGAAACAATTCTTTCTATTGCAAAGGCCGTAGAAGCCCGCGATAAAAGAACTGGCCGTCACTCACTTCGCGTTGCCGTTTATTCAATGCTCATTGCAGCAGAGCTTGGTTTTGATGGTGAAGAAATTGAAAATATGAGACAGATTGGTCTTCTTCACGACATTGGAAAAATTGGTGTACCTGATTCAATTTTGAATAAGCCTGCAAAGCTCACAGAAGAAGAATACAACATCATGAAAACTCATGTTGATATGGGTGGGGAAATTCTTAAAGACTTTACTCATATCAAAAATGTTGCCGACGGAGCAAGATATCATCATGAGCGTTATGATGGCACCGGTTACAACTGCGGCCTTAAAGGAGAAGAGATTCCAATTCAGGCTCGCATTATTGGACTCGCAGATGCTTTTGATGCAATGACATCAAATCGTGTTTACAGAAATGCAATGCCAATGGATGATGTAATTGAAGAATTGAAAAACGGAAAGGGCACACAGTTTGATCCTGCTCTCGTTGATATTCTTCTTGAGCTCATCAACTCTGGCCGCATCGACGTTTACGAAATCAACAAGCAAAGCGCCGGAATTGAAGACTAAAAAAACAAAGCAATCCTCATTATCCTCTTGACACAGTGTTTAACAGATTGACTGTAAATTAATTCTACTATAAAATACATCTATTAACATTGAAAATCTTTTTATTGATATGGAGTAAAATCAATGGCAACAAAGTATGTTTACTTTTTCGGTAACGGCGACGCTGACGGCGATGAGTCAATGCGCGCTGAACTCGGTGGTAAAGGTGCAAACCTTGCTCAGATGGCAAAGAAACCTTTAAGTCTTCCAGTTCCACCTGGATTCACAATCACAACAGATGTTTGTCAGGAATTCTACAAGCTCGGTCGTAAGTACCCAGCTGGTTTGAAAGCAGAAGTTGATGAATATCTTGCTAAGCTTGAAAAGGCAATGGGCAAGAAGCTCGGTGATGAGAAGGATCCTCTTCTCGTATCTGTTCGCTCAGGTGCTGCTATTTCTATGCCAGGTATGATGGATACAATCCTCAACCTCGGTCTTAACGACAAGGCTGTTCTTGGTCTTGCTGCAAAAACTGGTAACGAACGTTTCGCTTGGGATGCTTACCGCCGCTTTATTCAGATGTACGGTGATGTTGCAATGGGCGTTGATCATGACAAGTTCGAAGCAATCATCGAGAAAGTAAAGAAGATTCGTGGAATCAAAGATGACCCAGAATTGAACGTAGACGAACTCAAGAAGATCGTTGAAGAATACAAGAAGATGTACAAGAAGGAGAAGGGTGAAGACTTCCCTCAGGATGCTAAAGTACAGATGTGGGGTGCTATCGGTGCCGTATTCGGTTCTTGGATGAACCCACGTGCTATTAAGTACCGCAAGCTCAACAACATTAAGGAAGGTGCTCTTAAGGGTACAGCCGTTTCTGTAATGGCAATGGTATTCGGTAACAAGGGTAACACTTCTGGTACTGGTGTATGTTTCTCTCGCGACCCTTCAACTGGTGAGAACGTATTCATGGGTGAATACCTTATGAACGCTCAGGGTGAAGACGTTGTTGCAGGTATTCGTACTCCACAGAAACTTTCACAGCTCGAAAAAGAAAATCCAAAGGTTTATGACCAGCTCTGCAAGATCCGTGCTCGTCTCGAAAAGCACTATCACGATATGCAGGATATGGAGTTCACAGTTGAAGAAGGTAAACTCTATATGCTCCAGTGCCGCAATGGTAAGAGAACTGGTGCAGCTGCTGTAAAGATGGCTGTAGACATGGTAGCTGAAAAGCTCATCACAAAAGAGCAGGCTCTCCTCCGCGTAGAACCAGAGCAGCTCAACCAGCTCCTCCTCCCACAGTTGGACAAGGAAGCTGTAAAGAAGGCTACAGAAATCGCTGCTGGTCTTAACGCATCACCTGGAGCTGGATGTGGTCAGATTGTATTCACAGCTGACGAAGCTGAAGCTTGGGCAAAGGCTGGAAAGAAGGTTCTCCTCGTTCGTAAGGAAACTTCTCCAGATGACATCGCAGGTATGGCTGTTGCTCAGGGTATCTTGACTTCTACAGGTGGACGTACATCACACGCTGCCGTAGTTGCTCGTGGTATGGGTACTCCTTGTGTTTGTGGATGTTCTGATGTTACATTCAAAGATGCTAAGACAATCGTTGTAAAAGGCAAATCATATAAGGAAGGTGACTTCCTCACAATCGATGGTGCTACAGGTAAAGTATACGAAGGACAGGTTGCTGTAAAACCTGCTACTATCTCTGGCGACCTCGAAACATTCCTTGGTTGGGCAGACGAAGTTCGCGCTAAGTCTACACGTACAACTGCTTCTGGACAGAAGGTTAAGGGATTCGATGTATTCGCTAACGGTGATACACCAAAGAATGCTGAAGATGCATTCCGCTTCGGTGCAAAGGGTATTGGTCTCTGCCGTACAGAACACATGTTCTTCGACGAACCAAAACTTACTGCATTCCAGAAGATGATCGTTTCTGAAAACACAGACGATCGCAAGAAGAACCTTTCTAAGATTCTTCCATATCAGCAGAAAGACTTCTACGAAATCATCAAGGCTATGAAGGGTTACCCAGTAACAATTCGTCTCCTTGACCCACCTCTCAACGAGTTCATCCAGGCTGAATCTAAGGATCAGCTCAAGGCTCTCGCTGAAAAACTCGAGATGAAGCCAGCTGTTCTTGCTGCTAAGGTTGCTGCTCTTGACGAACACAACCCAATGCTCGGACACCGTGGATGTCGTCTTGCTATCACTTATCCAGAAATCTACGAAATGCAGGTTGAAGCTATTGCTCGCGCAACAGCTCAGTTGGACAAGGAAGGCGTTGCTCACGAAGTACAGATCATGATTCCTAACGTTGTTTCTTACCGCGAAGTTGAACAGATCCGTGGACAGGCAGAAGCTGTAATTGCAAAAGTAAACGAAGAGTGTGGAACAAAACTTAAGTTTGCTATCGGTTCTATGGTTGAATTCCCAAGAACTGCTCTTATCGCTGACAAGGTTGCTCAGTTCGCTGACTTCTTCTCATTCGGTACAAACGACCTTTCTCAGACAACATTCGGTTTCAGCCGTGATGACTATGGTAAGTTCATCGAATCTTACCTCGATCAGAGAATCCTCGAAGACGATCCATTTGCTACACTTGATCCAGATGGTCCAGGTGCTCTTATGGAAATCGCAGAAGCTAAGGGACGTTCAGTTAAGAAGAACCTCCACCTTGGTATCTGTGGTGAGCATGGTGGAGACCCAGCTTCTATCGCTCTCTGCTACAAGATTGGTTTGAACTACGTATCTTGTTCACCATTCCGCGTACCACTCGCTCGTCTTGCTGGTGCACAGGCTGTTATCAAGGCTAAGAAATAATAGCTTTATAACACTCGGTGGTTGAGTAGTCCGTAGGGCGTATCGAAACCACTATAGAAGGCTGCTCGTTTATTGCGGGCAGCCTTTTTTTATGTTATATTATCCACATGAGTAAACATAACATGCAGCTCCTTCAGGAGCTTTCACTGAAAAATGGTCCGCTTTGCGTTGGCCTTGATACAGATCCTTCTTATATTCCAGAAAACATTCGTGCTCAGTATGAGTCACCGGCAGCCGCTGTGCTTGCTTATAATAAAGCAATTATTGACCGCGTTGTAGCTGATAAATCTGCCTGCTGTTTTAAGGTTCAGATTGCTTATTATGAAGCAATGGGGCTCGAAGGAATGAAGGTATATTCAGAAACCTTAAAGTACATTCGCTCAACAGGTCTCATCGCAATTTCTGATATTAAACGCGGTGACATTGGAGCTACTTCAGATGCCTATGCTCGTGCTCATTTTACTGGTGATTTTGAAACAGATATCATTACAATAAATCCATACATGGGTTTTGATACTCTTCAGCCGTTCACAAAATACAGTGCGCCGGAGCAGGGCGGTAAAGGTGCCTTTGTTCTGCTTTGTACAAGTAACCCTGGAATGACAGACATTGAACACCAGAAGCTCGAAGAAGGCGGCCTTTTGCTTGAACGCGTTGGTGCCGAAATTGAGCGCATTGGTGATGAGTTCAGATATTCGTGTGCAGATTATAATGACCAGACTTGTGGTATTTTTGGTGCAGTTGTTGGTGCTACTCAGGAAGATGATGCCCGCTGGCTCCGCGATAAATATGCAAACACCTTCTTCCTTATTCCAGGTTACGGTGCTCAGGGTGGTGCTGCACGTATTGCTGCAACCTTGCTCGACAAGGCCGGCGGTACAGTAAACTCAAGCCGCGGAATCCTTTGTGCATGGAAAAAAGATGAAGAGATTGCCGCAGCCCGCGACAACGGTACATTAAAGCTTGAAGATATTGCTGCAAGTGCCGCTCGTGCAAGCCTGTTCAGCAAGAACGACCTGCTTGGCGCTAAGGCTAGTCTTTAGTTGAGTTTTCAAATTCCGGCTCATAAATTAATTCGTAGCCGGAATAAATTGTCAGAAAACCGGTTCGGTCGCCAACTTCTAAAATCTTATAAATCTTACTAAGTTTATTGCGCAGGGCTCCTTCACTTCCATTAATGCTCCGCGCAATTTCTTTATATTTCTTATTATCAAGAACTTGCTGAAGAAGATACATATCGCTGCGTTCAAGTCCTTTGAAGGAAGCAATGTTTAAAACCTTATCTTTTGTAGCCATCTTGTATGACATTTGTTTTGCATATTCAGCAAAGAAGAATACAAAAATTGTGATGACAAAAGAAATAGCAATTTTTGTAATCAGATGTTCAGTAAATTGTTCATCATAAAAAACAGGAGCTATCAGACAAATAATATAGACTGCAGCAAAAATAAAAATCTTAAGTTTTGTATTTTTCAAAAAGAAGCCGCGGATTACAAAGGTTGCAACGCATAAAGCAAACATTGGAATTCCCATATAAGGCTGTTGAGAATTAGTCAAAAGAGCATCAAAAGAATAGAATAAGGCCATTAATCCAATTAGAATAAATTTCTGAGGCTTAAAAATCAGAAATATAAAAATTCCAATAAAAATACAGTTATTTATAATTATGCTGACATATCTGGTATACAGGGCTTTTGGTAAAACTTCATATTCAGAATGATTAACAATAATATCAAAGATGCGCATTCCTGTTCGCGCAGTCAGAAGAATTGTGGCAAATAAAGAAAACAGAGAGACTGCTTTCATAAACTTTTTAGTATAAATAATAGACATGGTTATAACCTACTTTTTTAGATTTTGAATTATTATACAATATATAATTGAAAAAATCCCCTTTTGACAGTATTGTAAATAACCAAAGATAAGCGAGGTTTATTACATGTTTAAGGATTGTCAGGGTGTTCCATATCCAGTTTTTGCAAAAGGTGTTGTTAGTGAATGTGCTCCGGTTGTGGGAGCAGTTCCTTTTGGAAGCGTTTATTCATTGAAGGTTTTGCTGGAGGCAGGTTCACAGGAGCCGGCAGCTGGACAGTTTTACATGCTTCATGCAGTTCGGTCAGATGTTCTTCTTGGACGCCCGATCAGTGTTTATCATTCAGAAGTTTTAAGTGAAGAAGAAGGAAGCCGCGTAGAGCTCACCTTTTTGATTTTGCTCAAGGGTAAGGGAACAAAAGAACTCTGCTCGCTTGATTTTGGCGACCTTATAAACCTTATCGGCCCATGCGGAAACAGATTCCCTGCTCCGGTGGTTGAGCCGAAATCTACGGTGGTTGAGCCTGTCGAAACCACCGCAGTTCGCGGAAAAGTACTCATCATCGGCGGCGGCATTGGCGTAGCCCCTGTAGCCGGTTTTGCTGAGACTTTGCCGGAAGGTTCATACGACTTCTACGCTTCCTTCAAAAGTGGCAGCTACGGTCTTGAAAATCTTAAAGCAAACAAACTTGTAATTACAACAGATGATGGCAGTGTAGGCGTTCACGGAATGCTCCCCGCTGCCCTCACAGAAGATACCTTGCGCCAGGGCAACTACACAGAAGTATTCGCCTGCGGCCCAACTCCAATGCTCGCTTATATTCAGAAAATCTGCCGTGCTGTTGGAGTAAAGTGCTGGCTTAGTATGGAAGCTCACATGGCCTGCGGAGTAGGGGTGTGCCTTGGCTGCGTAATCGATACAACAGAAGGCAAAAAGCGCTGTTGTAAAGAAGGTCCTGTTTTTGATGGCGACATTCTTCTATTTAATCCTGTTACAGAAGTGGCAGGAATCAAAGTTCAGCCACGCCGTGAACCTCTCCCGGAAAATCAGGAACCGGATCTCAGCGTAACAATTAAAGGCGTAAAGTTCCCTAACCCGGTAATCGGAAGTTCTGGAACCTTTGGCTTTGGTGTAGAATACAAAACTCTGTTTGACGTTAATCGCCTCGGTGGAATCTCAAGCAAGGGGCTCACTCTCGAGCCACGCCAGGGTAACGACGGAATTCGCCTTCACGAAACTCCAAGTGGACTCATGAACAGCATCGGACTTCAGAACCCTGGAATCCCACATTTTATAGAACACGAACTCCCGGAAATGCTCGCACTAAAACCAGTTGCAATCGCAAACCTTTCGGGTTCTTCTATAGAAACTTACGTAGAAGGCGCAAAGCTTCTGGATGCAACAGACGTCCCTGTAATAGAACTCAACATTTCCTGCCCTAACGTAAGTGCCGGCGGAGCTGCTTTTGGAATGACCTGCGTAGGTGCAGAACAAGCCGTTCGCGCTGTACGGGCCGTAACCACCAAGCCTCTCATCGTAAAACTTACACCACAGTCACAGGAGCTCGTACCGGTAGCCCTTGCCTGCATAGAAGCCGGAGCAGATGCAATCAGTCTTTGTAACAGTTTCCAGGGAATCGCAATCGATATTGAACGTGGTGTTCCAGTATTCGACAAACTCAAGGCAGGTTTTGGCGGCCCAGCCGTTCGCCCAATCGCCGTGCGCCTTGTTTACGAAGTGGTAGAAGCAATCAATAAACTGCCTGCCGAAAAGCGCGTTCCGGTAATTGCCATTGGCGGAGTTGCAACCTGGGAAGACGCCGTAGAGTTCATTATGGCCGGAGCATCAGCCGTTCAGGTAGGAACCGCAACCTTTGCAAATCCAAACGCAATGGTAGAAATCATAGATGGCCTAAGTGCCTTTATGAAGCGCAAAGGTTACCATAATATAGAAGAAATGCGCGGAATTATTCAAAAATAAAGCCTGAAAGGCCGGCGGTCAGTGTTAAAGAAAGAGAAACTGCCGCCGGAATATCAAAAATAAGAAAAATCTTACCCTTTTTAAAGTAAAAAAAAACTCACTACAACGTTGTAATCCGAGAAATTTGCGTTTATTTAACTTTTTTAAACTTGCTTTTTTGTCAAAAGGTCTTAATATATTATGGGTTAAGATAATAGGGAGAGGTGTCGATATATATAGATAGGGTTTATTATTGAAAAAAGTATTAGCATTAATTATGAGGTGTTGATATGAAGAAAATTACTATTGCCTTATTGGCGCTTATATCTCTTTTTACTATTTCCTGTGAAATAGGTCTGGGTGCGGCCGTAGATACCGAGCCTCCAGCACTTGATATAGTAACACCTCCGGTAGATGCAATAATACGCGATAATTTCGCCATCAGAGGTATCTGGTCAGACGACGGAGCAATCGATACAATCTCCATCAAACTCGACCGCACAGACGGAAAAGGTTCCTCACTGGAATTCGCCGGTGAGTTTGTAGAAAGTAAAGATAAGCGTGGTTCTGGAACCTGGACAGCCGAAATTCCTGCTAAATCAAAACCAGTAACAGACGGAACCTATCAGGCCGTAGTTACAATTAAAGATGCAACCGGCCGTACAACAACTCAAAGTACAACCTTCACAATCGATAATACACCTCCTCTTCTTATTTTACAGCGCCCTGCTACAGATATCTCTACAACAGACGAAAGCTCAATCGACACTTATGGTAAAATTCTTACACTCGAAGGTCGCGCTGCCGACGATAACAACATTGATCATATTGATGTAAAAATTTATTCAGACCCTGGAAAAACAAACCTCATTCATACAATAACTCTCAAAAACGTTCCTCTCTCAATTGCCCTCGATGCAGCAAAATGGGGAGACGAAGCTTATAACGCAATTTATGGAAACACAGTAGAAGATAAAAAGCGCTTCTATTGTTCTATTGAAGCATACGATGCTGCACAAAGATATCCTGCAGACGGTTCAGACCAGCAGGCCGCAGACAAAAACGGAAACTGCGCAAATTACTACTATCTGTATAATGAAATAGCTTCTTCAAGCATTGCAGATTACAAGGTAACAGAACTGTACTCCGTTCTCAACGGCACCAGCAGTCGTGCCGCCACCGACACCAAAACCGTCAAAGACCTTCTCACAAAACTCAAGAAGGGTACAGGTCAATTCTTCTTGAATCCAAAAAATAATCCAACCTTTAAACTTGCCAGCTGGAAGGCACGAGAAACTCCTGCAGATGAAGAGTCTGGTTTTGTAACCTTTCATGGTGCTGGTATTAGTATTGATGTTGAGCCAGGTCTTGATTCGTATCCAATAGATAAGGACTCTCTTAAAGTTTACTTTATTGAAGCAGAATACAATTCAAGTACAACTCCAGTAATTAAGTCTGGCGCTCCAAAAATGTATCTCTCTCCTGATGATATGGATATTAAGGGTGCCTCATCTTATAAAATTGCAATTACTATTGATACAGGAAAGTCTTTATGTAATGAAGCTGGTGAAACAGTTGAAAGTTATAAATTAAAGACCTCAAAAGATTATCTTGTTGTTGTTGAAGGTTATGATAAGATAGGTAGTACAAGGGGTAATCCTCTTATTCCAGAAAGCCTTTCTTCAGATTTAACAGGATATCCAATTCATATTGCAAATGCTGGTGGTGCTCCAGAAGTTAATGTAACTTATTATAAGCTTAATTCAGAAGCTAATACAGATTCAATTATATACATGCCAAAGTATGCTGTAGATACAGAAACCCCTTCAGTGCTTACTTTGTCTGGAACAATTGATTTTAAAGCTCCATATGAAAATGCATCTTCATTAGATGGTATTGAATTCAAAGTGTTAATAGATAACGATGAACAGCATCCAATTTATACAAAAGCTAATCTTAATTATGAAGTTGGTTCTTCTATCTATACATTTACAGATTTAGCAATTACAGGTACAAATCTTGGAACTTCCGATCAGCACGAATTAACTATCTATGCAAACAATGGTTCTTCTGCCTGGGTAAGAAAAACAGTAGTTTATGATACAGATGGTCCTGTTGTTGAAGTTAGTAGTTTAACTCCTGTTGCAAAGAAATATGATGAAGATGAATCTACAGATGGAAACTATTATCTGAATGGTAAAGTTTCATTTAAAGTATCATTTAACGATGCAAAAGATATTGTTGATACAAGTAAAAGAAAACCAAAGGTTGAATTTGTACATGTTGACAATGTAGTAAATATTAAGAGTGGAATTACGTCATTGTCAGAAACAATTAAAAATGTTGATACGACAAATTCATCTCTCATAGATGATACAGATAATACTGTAATAATTCGTGTTACAGCATATGACCGAGCAGGAAACAAATCGGTATATAATGTAGTTGCTAAAGATGATGATGGTACACCACAGGTATATAAGGTTTCAGAAACAGTACCTGAAAATACAAGACCTTATCGTATTGATCAGGATACAGATAAGCCATATATCGTTATACCAGAAAATGCCACAACAAAATCTCTAACATATACTTATCCACAAATCACTGACAGTACAAATACTAATAGAAAGAATATTTATAATGAAAATGATAAACTTCGCTTAAAATTTATTGATGACGATGGTGTTAAGAGATATACATTTGCAATTAGAAAGATAGCAGATGGAGATGATGTAAGTAATCTTGCTCGTACTGGAGTTCAAAGTGCAGAACTTACTCCTGTGCAAGAATTTAACTTTTCAACCCCTCTTACAACAGCAGGTTTCTATGCAGTTTGGATAGATGTAGAGGATATTTATGGTAATATTCGAGAAATGGCCGATCCTTTCTTTATTCAGGTTGCACCAGCAGCTCCTGTCCTTACACTTGACAATGATAAATATATTACAACATCAACTTCTGTTACTGAAAGTGCAATAAAAGCTCCGTTAAAAGTAAAAATTTCAATTGATTCAACAGAAGAACCTTTTGAAATTCGAAGGAAAGAAATTACAACATCGAATACAGATCCAGATTTTGACAATGCAGATCCAATTGTAGAGAAGACTTCTGAATCACCAAGAACAACCGCAGCTGGAACAACAACAGCATATGATTATTATACGATTGATTCTACAAAAGCAGATGGTGAATACAAAATTAAATATTTTGTAAAAGATAAGAATGGTAGTGTCGGTGTAAAAACAGCTACCTACAAACTTGATAAGACAGCACCAACAATAACAACCCAAAAATTTGTATTGAATCAAACTCAAGAAGATATTGCTGATAATAAGTGGTATCAGACAGATACATTGTCTTTATTAGTAACCGCTAATGATGGAACTAATGATTATAAATCTGGTCTTTTATCAATAGAATATTCTCTTAATGGCGGTGAAGGTACACCTCTTACACCACAGCAATCATCACAATCTACTACAGATGAAACATATAAGCGTAACGTAACATTTGCAGAAGGTACAAATTCTCTTATAATCCGTGCAATTGATAATGTTGGAAATAAGAGTGAAATAACGAAGACTGTAAAAATTGATATCAGTGCGCCTGAATTTAGTGTGGCTAATTCTCAAAATATGATTTACATCAATAAATCTACATCAAATAATTCTTTGGTGCTTACTGGTGAATATAAAGATAACCAGAGCGGTGTAGATGAACTTGTGCTCTCATTAGGTACTCAAAATGCTGAAATCAAGTATTATGCAGAAGCTGTAAATGCAGCAAATCCAAAGAGTCTGGAAGATGTGGCTGAATCTGATTGGAAAACCTATGGCACAATAACTGATAAGGCTAGTATAAAATACTGGAAGGCTGAATTCTCAACTGCAAAACTAAATACTGTATTTAATAAGGATGCAAATGGTAACCTATTAACAAAGAGTAAAAAACTTACGATTTCTGGAAAGAACCTTTGTTCTCCGGCAAAAGCAATCCCAAATGCCTCTATTCCTGATATTACAATCATGATGGATATAGATGAGCCTGAGTTTGAAAGCATTAGCATTAAGTCAGCAAATGGCAAGGGTGTATATCAGAAATCTGACAATGAATACTTTATAAGCACAACTTTGGGTGATACATTTACTATTTCGGGAATTGCTAAAGATGATACAAGTAGTGTAAAGTCTGTTACTTGTTCAATAGATGGTACTGAACTGGATCCTGTCGAGTCTGCAGGCTGGAGCTTCCCTATTACATTTGCTTCTACAGATACAGAAAAAACAATTAAACTGTCTATAACAGATAAAGCAGGAAACAAATATAATAATGGAACAGAAATAACTATTTCTGTAAAAGTTGATGATCTTGCACCAAAAGGTATTCATGCACTCGATGATAAGCATAAAGATTTGTATTTCCGTATTGGCGACAATAACAATGATGATATTTCAGTATTAACAGAAGATGATAAGAATGTTGGCGGTAAATACAGTGAAAATACTTATGGAAACGCAAATACTATAAAAGTCCGTGGACGTTTTGATGATTCTGGTAGTGGCGTGAAGATGATTTACTATAAAGTAATAAATGCTGGATCTACAACAATGTCATATTCAGAATTAAAGACCAAGGCAGAAGATTTCCTTGCAAATTCAAATTATACTACAAATGGTGGAGAAAACGGATATACAGGTTACTTTGCACCTCTTACTTCAGACGAGGAAGAAACAAAACGCGTATTCTTTAATTCAACAACAGGTAAAATTCCTGAAAAAACAATTGCTTCTTCTGGAAAAATTGCAATAAACACAATTGACGATGATAATGATTCAACTGATGATACAGTATATGTAGTAAATTCTGATAAAAAAATAGATAATAAGTATTATGAAAATATAACTACAAATTATTCATCAATTCTCTCTGGTTTTACAGAAGGAACAAACTATCTTATCCTTGTTGCTGAAGATAATGCAGGTAATGCAGCATTGGATACTATTATTGTAGGAAATGTAGGCGACTATGCATCTGAAGAAGGCCGTATATATTACAATGCATCTCTTAATGTTGATACAGAACTTCCAACTGCAGAAGCTGATTCTACAGAAATCAAATATACAAATGCGGAAGAAGGTAGCACAATTATATTTAGTGGAACCGCAAGAGATGACGATGCAGGTGTATATGGCCTTGTTATTAAGTCAAATGGAAAAGAGATAAAAGTAGGTGACACCACAAATGGAATTCTCACTTTGTATGGAGATAAAGGTGATCACAATCGTACCTGGTCTGTTGAGATAAAAGCAGATGAGGTGTTCGGTTCTGCTGATGATGGAAGCAAAAGTGTTTCTGCTTTTGTTATAGATTGTGCAGGTTCAGGAAATACACAAACTGTACCAGTAGGAACTGTTATAGTTGATACAACTGGTCCAACTGTAAAACTCACCGCACCTGATGATGCAGATGCTGACACTGAGGGAGTTCAAGTAAATGGTACAATTTCATTGAGTGGAACAATTAGCGATGCAAATGTACTACCAGCTGTTGCAATTACTGGTTTGCGTTATAATACAACTTCTAAAACGCTTGCAAATGATGATCCAGGTTGGCATAATTTTGCTGATTTGCCAGGGGTTACTCTTTCATTCAGTGGAAATTATACCTTCACAATTGGAGGAGTTGATACAACAAAGCTTGATGATGGAACCTATTATATCCAGGCTGTAGCAACCGACCAGGCAGGTAATATAGGATACTCATCTGGAGACGAAATACGAGAAATAAAGATAGCCCAAGACTCCGACCGTCCAAAGGTAAATATTACAAACCTTACTTATGATTCAACACTTAGTAAATATCTTCTCAAGTATGGAACAAACTCTCAGGTCACAGGTCGTATATCAGATGATGATGCAAAATCCGATAAGGCTGTAGATACATTTATAATTTCTGACACGCCTTATACTGGAACAGGAACAGTTACAAATCGTGTAAAATCATATACTGCTTCAACAGGTGACTTTACATATGAGCCAGGTAATACTGAAGATGGACAGAAAACCTTCTATATCTACATAAAAGATAATGGAGGAAAAGAATTCTATACAACCGCCTCTACAACATCAGAAAGTAATCTCAAGAATCCAAAGATTCTTCTTAATGGTGCAGCACAACCTGAGACTGTAAATGAATCAGAATTTAAATATCTTTCTGATAGTAGGAGTCCTGCAAGTGGTGTAGGAAAAGGGCTTCCATATTATACTGAATCTTCTACCAAGAAATTAGCAAAAGATTCCTCAAAAAATGAATATGCCATTGATAATGATAATTCAAATCTTAATTCAAGTTTTATCTTAGGTGGAACTGGAAGGCAGTTTGTAAAATTCTACTTTACTGCAACTGACTACAGTGGTATAGGAGGAATGACTCTTAAGATTTCTGATACTAAAGCAAGCCCAACTGTAAAATTGCAATATACAACAGCAACTTCTATTACAGGAGCAGAGGAAGGGGAACTTGAAGGTTATACTCTGGATGTTGGTGAAGGAAAAGGAGAATTTAATGATACGGATGACAACTCACAAGCGGATTGGACAACAGATTATATTGATATATCAACTTGGGAGTCAGGTCAGTATTCAGTAGAAGTAAAATTCTTTGATAAGGTTGGTCTTTCAGCAAAAGCAACCTATTCATTCTATGTAGACAATGAAGGTCCTACTATTGAAGTTACTTCTCCGGAAAATGGCGAAGAAAAAACAGCAACAATTAAAATTGCTGGTACTACAGCAGAAAACGGAAATGCCGGATTAAATAATATCTACTGGCTTATTCCCACAAGAGCGCAGGTTTCAACTGCGGAAGGAAAAACTTCTGATGCAGAAAGATTTTCATATCTCAAAGGTTTGTCATGGAATGGTGGAAAAGATTCTCTTGCTTCTGGAAAGACAGTAAGCAGCTGGGAATTCCACTTCGATGGAGTCTATGATGAAGAAACTTCACAACCAGCTAGCTATATCTTCAAAAAAGGTAACCCGGCATTTGGTATTTACGATAAATATGACACAACAAAACCAGCAGAATCGTTTGCTTCAGCATATTCTGATGGGGTATATACATTGCCAGTTTACTTTATGGCAACAGATAGTCTTGGTAACTATACTATAAAAGAAGATTGGATTATTCGTCATAATCCAGATGGAGATAAGCCAAAGGTAACAATAACATATCCAACAACAGAAAATTACGATAAAGATTCGAATGGTAATCCTCTTGGATATACTACACTTGGTGGCACAATTTCTGTAACTGGTAGTGCAGAAATACCTTCTAATACTACAACAGTAAAGAATGTTTATCTTCAGATTGCAACAAGTGCAGGCAAATTTGATTCCGAAGATAGAAGTAAAGCAGGAACTGGAACTGGTAATTATGGTTTTACAGTTGTAGATGCTTACACAGTAATAAATATTATTAAGGGAACATCATATGCAACTGCAACTATGACAGACGATGTGGCTAAAACTCTTGGTTTTGAATCAAAGAGTGCTATGGATTCATGGTGGGGAATTGCAGCTTCTGGTGGAACCTCATGGAGACTTCCTCTTAATTCAGATGGAAAAATGAATCCATCAACAGGAACAAATGATATTAAGATTCGTGCATGTGCTGTGAATGCAAATGGAAAAATGGGTGCCTGGACTCAGGGAGAGAATGTCATCTCAATCAAAATTGATAAAAATGTTCCTGAAATCAGTGAGATTGTAGCCCAGTATTCAGATACTAATGGAACTCCTGTAAAGATTTCAGCCGCTCCAACAACAGCTCCTACTGCAAAGCAGCATTATGAATCAGATATGTTCCTACGCGGTTATTGGGCTCTTGTTCTTGAAGTGCTTGATGAAACCGGAATAGAAACGGTTAATGTAAAGACAGGCGACGAAGCGGTAACACATTATAAATCTGCCCTTTCAAAGAATTCTAAAACAGGCTATACAGTATATATTCCTATAAATGATGAAGTTACTTCTGTTACATATGATGTCGAAGTAACAGATAAGGTAAATTCACAGAATTCAATTCCTCATACAACAAAGGCAAGTTATAGCTTCAAACTTGATAGCAGAGCTCCTTCTTTGGATGCAATAAAAGATGGGGTTGGAAATACACTTTCCGTAGATGATGAAAATACAGTAGAAAACAATGATTATGTATTTGGTATAAGTGGTTCTTCAGATGATTTTGATGGCGGTTCCGGTGTTAAACACGTTGTCTTCTATTACATGAGAAAATCTGGAACAACAAAAACAACAATAGGTAATCAGGTAATCCTTGATCCAATGATTGTCCCTGTAACTCAAACTACAGCTGGCGTTACAACTACAACTTATGGAAAGGAAGCCTTATCAGGAATGACAGAGCTTACTTTTGATGATACTCCAGAAAAACTGTATGCAAAAGCTGTTGCTGGAGCTGTAAAAGATGGCGGAGAAGGCGCATTTAATAAGTTTACTGCAACTACAGCTTCAGAGATAGATTCTCATATTCGAATTGGAGGTCTTGTAAAAATAGATGGTACCTTCAGAGTGATTTCTGATGTAAATGGTGGAGATGTTACGTTCACCCCTGCAGCAACAGCAGCCTCAACAGGCAGCACAGCTTACTTCCCGATTGCACAGGTAATCGATAATACAAATACTGCAAGTGATAAAACAACTAATCCGTTCACTTTTGGTGAGGGAAAAGATGATGGCGATAAAATGATAGAGTCCTTCACTAGAAATGGTACTGTATGGACATGGGATGCTTCTATTAATTCTATGAACCTGCCTGATGGTCCAGCAACACTTGTTGTTCTTGCATTCGATAATGCAGGTAACGTAAATGGAAAGCACTTTAACGTAATGGTTGCAAATAATTCTCCTAGAATTGCAAAAGTTTTCCTTGCAACAGATTTGAATAAAGATGGTTCATTCTCAGAAAATGAGTTTGAAGCATATAATATCGGCGCAAAAACTGGAAATAGTTCTACAGGTACTGCTGCCTACGAACTTACAACAGCCGGATTTGGTACATGGAAGAAGGATGTTGCTGGAAAGTGGAATGAAGAATCTTCTACCCGAAAAGCATTTACAATTAAGAACGGACTTGCAGTACTTCCAGAAATTGTTGGTGGAAATGGAACCGTAAAACTTGTATTCAATAACAATGACGCTGCAACTACAATGACTGGAACACCAGGTTCGGGTACGGCTCTTCGTAGTTCAGAAGCTTCTACACTTAATATTTCTGCAACACTTACAGGAGGAGATGCTCTGTCTGGAAAACCATATTGGAAGATTTCTTCAACAGATGTAGGTGATTCAAGTGCAGAAGGTTCAAATAAGCAAATGTCATTCACCTTCTGGGATGAAACAGAAGAATGTACTCAGGGTAATAACTCACAGTATGCATTCCTGCGAGTAAAGGACTTTACAGTAGACCAAATAGATAGTATTGCTCCAAATGTTGTAGTAAATCCATTCTTCTGGACTTCTGCTAGTGCTAACAGTCTCTACAACAATAGTGCTGCTAATGGTCATATTGATCTTGAAGCTGATTTGGAAGGAACAGCCGCTGGAACTTTATATGGTGCTGATCCAAAAGTTTCAGGAAAGATTGTTCTTAGAGGAACTGCTTATGATGATACACTGTTGAAGACATTGTCATTCACTATGACAAACTTCAAAAAAGCTGCAAATGCAACAAGTGATACAGTCTTTGCAATGGCTACATACCAGACTGGTACAAATGCCGGTTGGTCAGTTGAATCAAAGACAATGAGTTCAGATGGTTATGAAGTTTCTATTGAACCTGTTTATATGAACCAGGATGGTCATAAAGTAAACTGGACAGTAGCAATAGATACTGCACTTCTGAGTGACGTAGCTCATCTTAATGCTGTCTTTAATGTAGTTGCAACAGACCAGAAAGCTGGTACAGCTAATTCATCTGCAGATAGTACAGGTACAGCAGCAGGAACAACAGATGCTACAAAGCATAAGCCAAGCTACACAATGGACGTTGTGCCGTATATTACTGGAGTAAAACGTAATGTTAAGTACAACACAAACCGTGCTCGTTCGGGTGCAACTCCTTTGTTGCGTAGTGAAGAAGGAAATATAATAGAGGGCTTTAACTTAGGCTGGTATGCTGACGATGCAACAGAAGCAGAAAAAAATAAGTATGCTGTAAGTATTATTCCAAACAAAAATGGTACAGGTACTGCTCTTGCGATGGAAGAAATTGCTTTGAGTAACAGTACTCTTACATTTAAGCTTCCGTCAACAGCAAAAGACGGCTACCTGACTGTCAAGATTAATGATGTACAGTCTCTAAACAACTATAACAATGATAGTGCAGCGTATAACAAAGAAAACACTGCAAATGTTTCTTCTACAGACTATTGGACAGATACACGTTATGTACGCGTATGGCAGAGTAATACGAGTGATTACTTTGCAGGAAGTACATTGCCGATTTATCCTTCTATGGCTATGGGTACAAACGGAACCTTGTATGCATCTTGGAGTAATTATTCTAAATCTGACGTTTACTATGCTGCAGTGAATAGTCAGACTGCAACTCAGGTTTATCATGGATATGACCCACCTGAAGAAACAGCAATCTCTGTTGCTGGTGCGGATAAGGTAAATGTTTTCTATTCAGCAAATTACCATGGTGGAAATTCATTTAATTGGACTTCAAATTCTACAAGTGCTGGTGGACTTTATGCTTACGATAGTAATGCGCCTGCAATAAATTGTTCTAGACAAGATAATAATGCATTTAGGTTTGAATTGTTTTATCATAATCAGCAGTTACAGCAGTTTAAAAATTTGAATATTAAACGAGTTGATAATGCGACTGATGGGCTGATTCATGTTGCATATTATGATACGGTAACCAATTCTATCCATTATTCTGAAATTGCTGGTAATTATAATCCTTCTGGAACTATATATCTTTGGGAAAATAATAGGGTTTATAATGGTGGAGATCCAGCCGACTATCATGAAATTTCATGGATAAATATTGATGGTAAAGCAGATGAACAAGATGAAAATTATCCTGATAGGTTAACTCCATCTACAACAAATCATAATTATTATGGTACTAATTATAATTGTGAGAATTATGAGACATATACTACAGCAGATGGAAGTGAAAGATATTACAGATATTTTGATAATTATAATTATAAGTTGTCAACTTCGCAGTTTGAAGATACTGCCAGAACAGAAGCAACAGGAGAGTCTTTGTCTCTTGCTTTGACAACTTCCAATTATCCTGTAATTGCATACTACGATGCAGACAATGGTGTTCTAAAAGTTGCTCGTGCCTTAAGTACTACACCAAAAGGTGGTGCTGCTACATGGAAAGTTCAGGATGTTTTATCTTCAACAGATAAAAACTACAAGACTATGGTAGACTACATTTCCTGTGATATTGATTCAAATGGTATTCTTCATATTGTATTCCAGAATACAAAGGGTGAATTATGCTATATCAAGTCAAACAATGCTTCTGCTGATGGCGCTGCAAAGTACACCTTTGGGCAAAGTGTTGTTGTTGCAGATTCTGCTACAAACATTGACCTTACATTACATGGAACAACACCATACATTTCATACCTTACCCGTGTAAACAGCTTTGATGGTATGAACATTGCCTTCTGGGATTCAACTCTTGATTTGAATTGCGATGGTACAGCAGAAGGTGGTTGGGAAACAATGACTGCAGCATTGAGTCAGAAAGTCTCAAATGTAAAGTCTTGTATCGAAGCTCATCCAAATCCAACAACAAATGGAGTTGATTGGGAAGCAGCAGTAGGCTTTACACCTGGAGATCTCTACCGTGTAGCTTACTATGTTGGAAACGGTAAGGGCCACTAGAAAAAAAATCCACTTGACCCCACCGGCCAAGTGGTATGTATTTAAAACATAAAGCGGCACAGCGCAATCAAGCGTCTTGCCTCCGTAGTTGGTTATGTCCTTGTGGACAAGGCCCGCCTACAGTGCTGCAGACACAGAAGGCGGGCTATTTTTTTCTTTTATGCTTGTACCGGAGTGGTTTTCTGAAGTTCAAGAACCTGCTCGAGGGAAAGACCTGAGTAATGAGCAACCTTTTCAGGTGGAAGATTATCAGCTAACATTGTTTTTGCTGTTTCCACAGCTTTATTCTGTTCGCCTTCTTTTAAGCCTTCTTTAAAGCCTGCTTCTTTGCCTTCGCGGAAGGATTGTGACAAATGATGTTTAAAATCCATAAACTGTTTTCTCCACTGTGTATTACGCTTAGCGTCTTCAACAAGCTTTACGATTTTATCAGCAAAGGCACTTGTGCTCTTATTGCTGGTAACCAATTGTAAAAATGATTTCTGTTCTTTATTTAATATTTTATCATAATTATTTGCAATAAAAAAGTATTTATAACTACGATCATTCAGCTTTAAGTCCGGTTGTTCGATACAGGTATTTTCAAATGTATATTTAGCAAGTCCTTTTCCGAAGATATCCGGAACACAGATAAATATGATGTAGCTTGTTTTTAAATCTATATAATCTGTTCCTGCATTTAAATCGTCTAAGTCTAATGCACTTTGATAAAACCGTGAACGTTCTGGCAGTTCTTTTGTATCAGTTGCCTGCATTTCAAGATTAAAGGCACGCTTTGCTCCAACTGCATAAACATCGAGCCTGATTGCTTTCTTACCGAAATCTATGTCAACATATTCTTCCTGTGTCATTTCGATATGGTCAATCTTTATTTCAAGAAGAATCTCGAGCAGCTGTTTGCAGACATCCGGATTATATCGCATAACTTTATAAAAAATGAAGTTATTAGCGATTGTTGCATTTTTCCATTCTTCTTCTGGGGTTGGAATTGTATTTGGATTTGTTTCTGGTGTACACATCTTGTGCCTCCTTGTAGTTTTGGGGTGTAAGGATAAAATCCTCTACCTATAAAGTAGTTTTGATATGACGTTTTTGACAAAAATTTGGGAAAAAAGTGATAAATTTTTATAAGAAATTTATGAAAAGGCCATACATTAGGAAGCGTATTTCAAACCAAATGTAAGATTCAGGTGCCCCAAGCGTGGAGCAACGCCGAAGGCGGCCACTGGAGCGAACGAACGAAGTGGGTGAGTGAAGCGGCTGAGCACCAGCGAATTGCGGAAGGCGTCTTGGACGGAAAATTCGGGCTGGTATTCTTAAAATGGAGACAGCTATGACTTCATATGAAGCTTTTTACACAGCGAGTTTGCGAAGTATTCGACGGAGTTTTAATTATTCAGGCTTGAACGGTGCTTTCTTTCTGAAGTTCAAGGACTTTTTCGAGGGGGAGGCCGGTTATTTCAGAAATATCAGAAGTGGGATAATTCTTTTTCAGCATATTCACAGCAGTTTCGATAGCTTTCTCTGTACGACCATCTTGTCGCCATGTATTTATGGCTAATTCTTCATCAAATTCTGTCATACACATACCGATTACCTCCGCCTTATTGACTTTGAAAAAGTCTCCAAGCAGTTCTTGTTTTATTGCCTCATCTACCGCTGTTTCAACTGCTTTCTGATTATCCATGCCTGCAGCAATATTTGCAGTTATCATCGAAATAAACTTTGTATAATGATACAACGGAGTACAGTTTTTGTTAAGAGGAACATTCTCATCAGGACGAAGATTTAGTACGGTTGCAGTCCATTCAAATTGCTCTTCATCCCTTGGTTCTCCAAGAAATGAATCCGAAAGTTTTAATTTGATAGTTTCAGGTTCTGTTTCTTTACCATGATAGAAAACAAAGAATCTTGGACGGGGTATCATTACTTTCTGGGTACTGAGGATGGTCATTTTATTTTTAACTAGATACTTTTGATAAAGTATTGAAAAATAAATAAAACCTCTTAATGGCATATTCGGATTCCAGGAACTTTGTTCTTCGTATAAATTCATTTCTGTATCAAAAATAAATGAAATATCATTGTGCATAGATATAAATAAAACATTTTCAATTGTATTAATCACAAGTGCATCTGCGTCTGTAATATTTGTTCCATTCAGCGCATTATAAAGCTGAAGTCTCCAGCGTTTACTTTGTTCCGTGTCTTTTCCAAAGATGAACTTAAATAATCTGTCTTTGTACTCACGATTAATTGTTGGTGCTACTTCATTTTCCATAAATCAACCTCGCTTATTATTTTTCTCCCATATATAAAGTAGTTTTGATATGACGTTTTTGACAAAAATTTAGAAAAAAAATTGGAATCTCGCTAAAAATTTTTTTGATAACACTATACATTTGCTATCAGTTCTATCTTATGTTATAGTTTAAGTGAGGTTTGTTGATGAAATTTTCTCGAAGAAAAATGGTTATTGTTTTGATTACTGTCGTAGTTTTAATAATTGTAATTCTGGCTATAATCTTTGGATCGAAGAGCTCTTCAAAAAAATCTGATTTAATTTCTGTTGGTTTTTATAATATTGGTGCTGCTCAGGAAAAAGCTTTTACAGAGCAGCTTACAAAAATCTGCGTGAGTGAAAATCAAAAGATTTCTTTTTATACATTCAATTCTGAAACAACTATTAAAGAGCAGATTCAGAAAAAGCATATTAATCTTATATTTGCAGCAGACGGTTATGCACTGGAAAACTCTCTATTTTTTGTAAAAGATGATGTTGATATACCTTATAGTTTCACTTCAGGTATGTATTCTTCTATGAGAGAGGCTGTCGTTACACGTGATGGAAAAGTAAGAGCGGTTCCTATAATTTTTGATAATTTTGAAATTGATATTAATATCTCTCAATTTAAAATGTCTGGTTTGGAACGCATTGCAACCTGGGATGATATTGAAAAACTTGCTAAAAAGATTTCTTCAGATGATTATTCACCTATAAGCTTTGCTGGTGCTGAGCCGGTTTTTCTGCTTGATTTTTTAGGGGCCTTAGGAGAAGCCGTAGACGGCGTTGAAGCCTATAACAAAGCTGCTCAAATTCTGAAAAATGCTGAAGGAGTTGGGGTAGAAGCAGCTGCTTTTGATGCTGAGAAAATTTTCAATGCACTTTTTATAGATCCAGATGCTCCGTTACCTTACAGTTTTTATTACCTTAAGCAATTGGTTGATAAGGGGCTTATTTCGCATTCTTCAAGAGAGTTTGTTCATCAAGATATAAACTCAATGGCAAACTATCGCAAGACTGATATTTTCTTTACAACTCTTTCAGTTCACAGAACTCTTGAAGATTATGCTTTGTCGGGATTTAGTTCGATTTATGTTCCTTCTAAAAGAACACCAGACCAGAGGGCTTTTACTGCTACTACTACTTATGCTGTACCGCTGGCTGCTGATGAAAAAACTAATCTTCTCGTTGAAAAATTGCTCAGCCCAGAAGTTCAGGAATCTCTTTGCCGCGTAACCGGCATTGCTCCAGTCCTTTCCAACTCCCGCGTCCCAGACAAACAGTCCGACGATGCCCGCTACTGGATTGCCTCAACAACCAAACCTCTGGCTGGCCTTGGTCACGAAGCCGCCTTTACATCACCCCAACTGAAACAACTTTCGTCATTTATTCTCGATAAGTTGTTCTTCTAAATAACCGCAGGATAAAACAAAGTCCTTGCTTTTTCACGGCAAGGGTATTTTATTTTGTTGACATAACACTTGTACAATTGTACAATGCAAATATGAGCGAAATTATTATTGATTCTGTTTGTATTTTGGAATTTCTCTTAAATCGCAAATCCAAGGAGGTTGTCCAGAATACGGTTGGAAAATCTCGTCTTCTTGCACCGGATTGTCTTCCTTGCGAAATTGGAAATGCGGTTAGTAAGTTAATCAAGAAAAGTCTTATTACTGTGGTTGATGGAGTTGCGGTATATCATGAATTGGCTCGAATTCCAATCAGATTTATAGAACCTGATATTCCGAGCTCAATAGTGATTGCAGGAGAATCAGGTTGCAGCGCATACGAAGCTTATTATATTTCTTTGGCAAAGCAGCTTTCTTTACCTCTATTTACTATGAATGAAAATATGAAAGAAATTGCAATTTCGAGAGGGGTAAAATGCTTGTAGTTACATATTCAGAAGCCAGACAGAATTTTGCATCTATTTTGGATAAAGCTAAAAGCGAAGGAGCAGTTTTAGTTAAACGTGCTGATGGTTCTGTATTTCGCATTACACCAGAGGGTGGAGGAGAGTCTCCGTTTGCAGGTGTAAAAACTTTGTTTAATTTGAATATTGATGATATTCAAAATGCATTGAAAGAAGATTAATAGAATTTGAGGTGCAAATTTTGCACCTCAAGTTAAGGATTTATGATAATAAGTATTGATAACTTGCAGGAAAAACTTTATCTCATACGTGGTGTTCAGATAATGTTGGATAAAGATTTGGCAGAAATTTATGGATATTCTGTAAAAGCCTTTAATCAGCAGGTAAAAAATAATATAGAAAAATTTGCAGAAGATTTTCGTTTTCAACTTACGGATGAAGAAGTACAGAATCTTTCAAGGTCGAAATTTTCGACCTTGAACAACGATACGAATGATTTGCGGTCAAAAAATTTGACCGCAATTATAAGTCCAATGAGTCGAAGTAATCCATATGCCTTTACAGAACAGGGCATATACATGTTGATGACAGTCCTTAAAGGCGAAATTGCAACAAAACAAAGTATTGCTTTAATCCGCCTCTTTAAACAAATGAAAGATTTTATTCTCCAAAGACAAAACCTTTTATCAAGTCCAGAATTATTGCAGATTTCTTTACAAACAGCAGAAAATACTAAAGATATTCAGGAAATAAAAAATAATATGGTTTCCAAAGATGAACTGACTCATGTGATTAAAGACTTTACTGACCCGAATATCAAAAAGGATTATTTATTTTTTAATGGTGAAACAGTCGAAGCGGACATTACTTATTCGACAATTTATTCTTCTGCTAAGAAGACTATTTATATTATTGATAATTATATTGGCCTGAAGACTCTCGTGCTCTTAAAATCAGCTAATCCTAACGTACAAATAACAATATTCAGCGATAATATTGGAAACAGGTTGCATAAGAATGAATTCTCCGATTTCTGTAAAGAGTACCCAGGAGTGCATGTTTCTTTTATAAAGACTAATGGTGTTTATCATGACAGATATATCATTATAGACTTTGGAACACCTGACGAAATTATTTATCATTGCGGCGGCTCTTCAAAGGATGCAGGGACAAAAGTTACTTCAATTTCGCAGGTTGAAGATAAAAGTAACTATCAAACTATGATTCTTACCCTTTTAAAAAATCAGACTCTTGTTTTGTAATGAAATAACGAGGAAAGAATGCCAGATAAGACAAAACTTGCGCAGATTCAAAAGAAGATTGGGTATCATTTTAATAATGTGAATCTTTTGCAGCAGGCTTTTACACGTAAGTCATTTGCTTCTAGAAATAAACAGCAGAATAATGAAATCCTCGAGAAGGTATAACATGGTAAACCAAAATCTTTTTCATCTTTGAATGGATCGTCTTTACAGATGGATAGACTCTTTTTAACCATTTCAGGAAGTTTTTGGGAAAGATTCTTTAAAAAAAACTTAAATAACAATATAATTTTAGGAAAACTAAGTTTAGGACGGAAAATATGGATTTGATGAAGCTTCAGAATGGTAGTGATATTCGTGGTGTTGCAATTGAAGGTGTTGAGGGGGAGAATGTAAATCTTACTCCGCAGATTGCAAAGCAGATTGGTTGTGCTTATGTTAGCTGGCTGGCAAAGAAGCTGGATGTGGACGCTACTTCGCTGCATCTTGGTGTTGGCCGTGATTCGCGCGTTACAGGGCCGGATCTTGCAGATGCTCTTATTGATGGTATGGTGAGCGCCGGTGCAACTGTTGTTGATTGTGGAATGGCAACTACTCCGGCTATGTTTATGTCTATTGTTTTTCCGGAGACAAACTTCAACGGTTCTGCAATGATTACTGCAAGCCATCTTCCTTTCAACCGCAATGGTATTAAGTTTTTTGATGATGATGGTGGTCTTGAGCATGAGGATATTACAGAAATCCTGAATCTTGCAGGCTTCCTTAATCCTGCAAAAATTAATGTTCCTGTTGAAAAACTCGACCTTCTTTCTATTTATGCTGAATATCTTAAAAATAAAATTGCTGATGGACTTGCTTCTCTTGGTAAGGGCGATAAGCCTCTTGCAGGACTTCACATTGTTGTAGACAGTGGTAATGGTGCTTCAGGATTCTTTGTTGATAAGATTCTTCAGCCGCTTGGTGCAGATACAACCGGAAGCCAGTTCCTTGAGCCGGACGGAATGTTCCCTAATCATATTCCGAACCCAGAAAACAAACAGGCTATGGAAGCAATCCGCTCGGCCGTTCTCAACAACAAGGCTGATCTTGGTTTGATTTTTGATACTGATGTTGACCGTATGTCTGCTGTTTTGAGTGACGGCAGCGAAATCAACCGTGACTCTATCATCGCTATGATCGCCGCAATTCTTGCTCCTGAATATCCTGGTTCAACTATCATCACAGACAGCGTTACTTCTGATCGTCTTACATACTTCCTTCAGGATGTTCTTGGTCTTAAGCATCTTTGCTATATGCGTGGTTACAAGAACGTAATCAACAAGCAGAAGGAATTGAATGCTAAAGGAATTGTTGCTCCTCTTGCTATGGAAACTTCGGGACATGGTGCTCTTAAAGATAACTACTTCCTTGATGATGGAGCCTTCCTTGCCGTTAAACTTGTAATTGCTCTTGCTCAGGCTAATGCTCAGGGAAAGAAGCTCGACAGTCTTATTGAAAAACTTCCTCCGCTTGTTGAAGAAGGTGAATACCGCTTTAAGATTTCTGGAGATGATTTTAAGGCTTATGGTCAGGGTGTTCTTGATGAGTTCAAAAAACGTGCTCAGGCTGCAGGCTATGAAATGCCACAGTCGTACGAAGGAATCCGTCTTTCATTTAAGGGAGATGATGTTCAGGGCTGGATGCTTTTGAGACTCAGCTTGCACGATCCTGTTATGCCACTCAACATTGAAGGTGCACGCAAGGGTGATGTAGCAAAGCTCGTAGAGATTGCCCGCCAGCTCACCGACGGTTTTGACAGATTGGACCGCTCTTGCTTAAAATAGCCCCACGAAAGCCGTCACTGACTTCTCCGGCGCCATAATGAGGGTATCCATAAGCGTAAGGCCTATGCGGGTACACGGCAGCAGCCGGAAAAAATCCTTTTGAACTTCAAGAGGAACATCGCCGAATCCAGGACTGTAACGAGGTTTCGTTTTCAGCCCCTGCGAACCGGCGATTTTTTTTATCTCATCATTTACAAAATCAACAACTTCTTCTATATACATGGCACCGGTTGCCTGCAGAATACTTGCATAAACCGGGTCGAGTGAACTGTTCTTACGAATGAGCGCATCTACCTGAGGTCCAATTGTAGCCGCGAGCAGTGCAACTTGAGAACAGCCCGAAAGGTTTGTGCTGAGGTCGCGGGAGTGGAGTGTAACGTCGGCGAAACGAAGTGTTCCGGTGGTTGAGCTTGCCGAAACTACCGCAGATGTCAGTTCGTTCATTGATAAATCAAACACTTCAAACACCGCCTGTGGCTTCATCACAGCCTGCATTTCGCGGGCTGCTTTTTCCATAAGCGCTGTCACATCACTTTCTGGGCCGGCTGCTTTTCTGTAGCCCAGATAACGTGCCACTTCCTTAAAATCTGGTGAAAAATCATTACTATCTGGAAAAAGAAATGTTGCACTCATAGTTGGAAGTATAATTCATTTTTGATAAAATATAAATCATGGAAAATTACAAGAAAGAATTTATTGATTTTATGGTCAGCTGTGGAGTGCTGAAGTTCGGGTCGTTTACTCTTAAGAGCGGAAGACAGTCACCTTTCTTTATGAATGCCGGTGGTTATGTTACTGGCGGCCAGCTTGCTAAGCTTGGAAGATATTATGCACAGGCAATTCACGACAATTTTGGCGATGATGTTGATGTGTTCTTTGGTCCAGCTTACAAGGGTATTCCTCTTGCTGTTGTAACAGCCGTTGCTTACAGCGAGCTTTATGGAAAAGAAATCAAATACTGCTGTGATCGTAAGGAAGAAAAAGATCATGGTGCAGATAAGGGCGCAATCCTTGGTTATAAGATTCAGGATGGCGACCGCGTTGTAATTATTGAAGATGTAACTACTTCTGGAAAATCAATCGAAGAAGTGTATCCAAAAATCAAAGCACTTGAGACTACTCCAGGTTCAATCAAAATCGTTGGTGAAATTGTAAGTTTGAATCGTGAAGAGCGTGCACCAGAAAGTGACAAGGCTGCCCTTGATGTAATTTCAGAAAAATACGGATTCCCGGCTCGTGCAATTGTTTCTATGAGCGACGTTGTGGAAGCACTTTATACAAACGGTGATAAGAAAATTATCACAGATGAGATTAAAACTCAGCTTGACGCGTACTATGCCGAGTGGGGTTGCAAATAGAAGCACACACACGGTGGTTGAGTAGGCCGAAGGCCGTATCGAAACCATAATCTATTAGAAAACGAGGACCACAAATGAAAAATCGAAAAATAATATCTTTATTTATTTTACTTGCATTTACTTTCTCGGCTTATGCCAAAAAGCCAAAGTCTAGTGAAAATGAATATCCAAAATCAATTGTTGCTTTATCACCTAGTGCTGCAGAAATTCTTTTCGCGGTAGGTGCCGGCGATCAGGTTGCTGCTGTAAGTGAATATACAGACTATCCTGCAGAAGCTGCTGCAAAGCCTGTTGTTGGCGGTTTTGATGGAAAAACTTTGAGCATTGAAACAATCATGTCGTTTAAGCCGGATCTGGTTTATCTTACAGAAGGCATGCATAACTTTTTGATTTCAACTTTGGAGAGTAATGGAATTGCCTATTATATTTCTAAGGGTGAATCAATTGCTTCTGTTGAACAGGAAATTCTTGATGTTGGTAAATTGACTGGTCACGAAAAAGAAGCTGCAAAAGTTGTAGATGGTATGGAGAAAAAACTGAAGAAGGTTGCTAATGCAGCAAAGAAGAGTGGTGCTGTAAAGGTTTACTATGAAGTTTGGAATGCTCCATATATGTCTGTTGGAACAACTTCGTTTATCAATGATGTAATTGTAAAAGCCGGCGGCGAAAATATTTTTGGTGATTTGACAGATGCATATCCAATGGTAAGTGAAGAAACAATTATTTCTCGCGAGCCTGCAGTAATTCTTATTCCTTCAAGCACAGGAATGGAAGCATCTGCTGTTGGACTTCGCAACGGCTGGTCAGATATTCCTGCAGTAAAGAACGGACGTGTTTATGTTGTAAATGATAATGTTTACACAAGACCAGGTCCAAGAATTGCAGATGTTGTTGTTGAACTTGCTGATTTATTGAAATAATAGTGAAACGAGATATTATCTGGAAAATCTTATCTCCCATCCTCTTAATCATTTCTGTGATTCTTGCCTTAATGCTTGGCGCGGAAAAGGTTAGCCTTGCGGCTGTTTTTGGACAGGGAGATAAGTTCGATAATATCATTCTATGGCAGCTGCGGCTTCCCCGTGTGCTGCTTGTTTTTTTAACAGGACTTTTACTTGGCGGAAGCGGTGCTGTGTTTCAGCTGTTTTTCCGAAATCCACTGGCAGAGCCGGGAATTATGGGGATCAGTTCCGGAGCAACGCTTGGCGCAGTTATTGCAAGCATTGTGCCGGGTGTAATGGCACTCACCGGTAAAGGTGGAGTAGGGGCCTATATATCGCCGGTAAATCTTTGTGCCTTTGCGGGGGCCCTCGTTGCAGGCCTTCTCGTGACATCTCTTGCTTTCAGTCGCGGTGGAAAATCTTCGTCTGTAATGCTGCTGCTTTGCGGTACAGCGCTTGGCACCCTGTACTCTTCAATAAGCTCAATGCTGCTTCTCACCTGCAACAAAGAGTTGCATTCGATATACACCTGGATTCTCGGAAGCTTTAACGGCCGCGGCTGGAATGAGATTCTGTTCATTTTGTTGCCTTCTGCGGTTTCTATAATACTTATGTGCCTAGTGGCGCGCCCGCTCGACTTACTCACCGGTGGCGAAAAATCCGCCGCCGCGCTCGGCGTCGAAGTCAACAAGCTTCGCGTCCTCGTTCTACTTTGCGGTGCTCTCGCTGTGAGCGCCGCCGTGTGTGCGGGCGGCACCATCGGTTTTGTTGGATTAATTGCCCCGCATATAGTTCGTAAGTTCCTCGGCCCGCGCGCCCGCACCCTCGTTCCATTCAGCATGATCTTCGGGGCTACGCTTCTTTTACTCTCAGATACCTTTGCGCGAGTTGTAATTGCGCCAGGCGAACTTCCTGCGGGAATCATCACGTCGATTCTTGGAGTTCCGTTCTTCTTAACTCTATGCCTGGGAGGTAAGAAATGAAAGTGACGAAATTGCCGGTGGTTGAGCTTGCCGAAACCACCGCGGCCACAGAACTCCGGATTTCAAACCTCAATGCTTCCTACAAAGAGACTCCAATTCTTCGTGACATAAATCTCTCCCTTCTCCAGGGCGAGTTTGTCTGCTTGTGCGGCCCGAACGGCGCGGGTAAATCCACGCTGCTTTCGGTAATGGCAGGGGTGCAGGACGCAGCTTTGAAGGTGACTGGCGAGGTACGCTGGTTGAGTGCCCGGTCCCTGACCGGCGAGGTTGCTGAGCGGAGTCGAAGCACCGATGGGGCGAGTGAACCGGAAATGGAGCAGACCTCGGTTAATCTTCAGAAACTCGCCCGCCGCGACGCCGCCCGAATCATCGCGTACCTTCAGCAAAATGAATATTCTGAGTGGGATTTTACGGTTCACAACTACGTGCTTCAGGGGCGGTACGCGCACGCTCAAAGTGGATTTTTCGGACGGTTTGGTCCTGCGAACTACACCGCTGCGGACAATGCTGTGGTGGACGGAGTGCTTGCGGACCTCTCCCTCCAGCAATTTGCCAACCGCACAATTCATACGCTTTCCGGCGGCGAGTTCCAGAAAGTTCGTCTTGCGCGTGCGCTCGCACAAACTCCAAAGTTTCTCCTGCTGGACGAACCGGCCGCAAACCTGGACTACGTTTTTGAGCCTCACCTTATGCAGCTGCTTAGCGACACCGCGCATTCAAAAAACATCGGAATCCTTGCGGCCGTTCACGACATCAACCTTGCCGCCCGCTATGCAGACAAAATCATCCTGCTTCCGCCTGCGCGAACCTCGGCCAACTCGGAGACCTCTGCAAGCACTGAGACCTCTGCCAGTTCAAAAAAATCCGTGCTTTCCGGCACACCCTCTGATATAATGAATACAGATAACTTAAAGTTTACATTTGGAGTTGATTTCGAATGCAGAGAGATAAAGTCTTTTCAATCATTACAATAGCCTGTTTTTGTACAATCCTTCTGATTCCAATTGGTCTTGCCCTCATGTGGTTTCAGACAAAATGGAAAACCAAGCGAAAAATCATAATCACTTCTGCCGGCTCTCTTTTGTACATTGCCATTGTTGCCTTTGTGCTTCTGCTTGAGCCTTCGTATAACACGGGTGGAATTTCCCTTCCGTTCAAATATTATGGCGGAGAAACAGCTTATGAGGCTTCGGCAAATCCTGGCCGTCCATCAAAAAAAGACAAGAAAGTTTCTCCTGCTTCAAATAAAAAACAAAAATCAGATTCAGAGCAGTCTGAAGCGGAAGAAGAGCGTATTCCGCGTTCTGTAAAAAAACAGAGTGGTCGTGCTCTTGGCCGCGGTTTTTATATCTTCCTGTTTTTTGTAATTGTGATGATTTTGATTCTCTGGCGTAATTTTCGTTCGGCCGGAAAAAAGGATGAGTACGAAAATCCTTATGTCGATACGAATCTTTATAAACTTCCACTTGCCGATGATGCGAAAATGCCTCTTGTTCACTTTCTGCGCTTAAAGGCTGCTCAGGGTGAAAAAATCTTATATGCAACTGAAACTGTTCAAAAGGATAATGAAGGGGATTTTGTTGTAACTGATAAACGGGTTGTGATTTTCTCGAAAACCGGAACAACTGAAGTTCCTCTTACGGCTCTGTCTGCTGTTCTTTCGGTTTCGAATAGTGTAATGCAGCTTACTGCTTCCGGCGAAGAAGGCGAGCAGAAGTATTATGTCTTCCTGCCGGAAAGTCAGATGAAGTTTGCCCTGGCGATTGTAAAGTGGGCGTACTCTAAAGCTTAAACTTGCGGTCTTCCGGCTCTTTTGCTTCGCGGTAAAGAATTGCTGTAAAGCCGATGATGCGAACGAGTGTTGCGTCGCACTTTTCGCAGATTTCTGAGGTAAGCTCTTTTACTTCGTCCTTATATTCGTTGAACTTTACTTTGAGAAGTTCGTGAGAAGCAAGAGAATTTTCTACCATCTGAATAAGGCCATCAGTTACTCCGGCGCCGCCAACAATTACAACCGGCTGAAGGTCATGTGCTTCTTTTTCGAGATATTTTCTCTGTTTACTGGTTAATTCAATCATGTGCTCTATTTTAGTGATTAAACGAGCTTCACGCAACCGTACGCAGTATCGCTGTAAGTCTTGAAGTCATCAATGATGCGCCGTGCCTTTTCCGAGACCTCAGAGAGCCGACTTATGTTATTGGCATCTACGGTGGTTGAGTAGGCCGAAGGCCGTATCGAAATCATAACTAGTGGATTTATATACCTCTGCTTAACTCTCAGATTGACACAAAAATAACTATCGTTAGTTAGTTCACACTCTGTGTGTTCGATAGAAGTCATTGTTCGGAAAGTTCTAAAGTAATTTCTGAGTTTTTCTATGTTTGTAGATTGCTTCGGCTCCGCCTCGCAATGACAATCTTCGTCATTGCGAGCGAAGCGAAGCAATCCATTTAATTTCTCCATCACCTGGCTTTCACTTAATGTCATAAAATCCTCTTCACTAAGTATGCCTTCTTTTTCTGCGAGGTTCATAATCTGGCCAAGAAGGTGGAGGGTAAGTTTGTTTTCATTCAGCTGAAGAATATGACCAATCATGCAAAAGTGTTCACAATAAAGCTCTGCAATTTCAACATGTTTAAAACCAAGCTCATCCTTTCCATCTTCATTTTTTAAAATGACAAGGTCGTTGTAACACTGGCGAATCTCATCCATTGTCCAGCTTCCGTCCAAAGCCATTCCCGAAGGAAACATATACTCCAGGCGGTCTGCACTCAACTGCGGAATCTCGTTATCTGCAATAGGGTAAATATGATAGTCTTCTACCTGAGCGGGAGTCAGACCATCTTCGCTAAGCAATCGGCCTAACTCAGCATCTCCACGAATAATTCTCGCTGTCGGCTCCTCAGTAGCAGTTTGAGTAAGCGCATCACCTTTTCTAAAATCAGAAACATGCGAAAAAACTGGAGTAGAAATATCGTGCAAAAGACCTGCAATTGTCTGTGCCTTATCATGGGTAAAATGCCACACAATAAGAGCAACACCAAGGCTGTGATCTAAGCGTGAATAAAAAAATCGATTTTTATAAAGAGGTGTCCAGTCGGTGCCGCACAAAAGCCCAACTCCAGAGAGGCGCTTGAGTACAGGCAGCTCAAGATACCGGTTCAGAAAAACCGGCCAGTCGTCCTTAGGACAGAGAATCTCAAAATATTCGGAAATATCATAATTTCTGGCAGGGTGCTGCGAAAGCATCGTCTGCCAGTCGTAGGAATCAAAGTAGTTCATATGCTCATCGTCATGCTGAACTTGTTTCAGCATCTGAGTAAGGCCGCTGGCGGCCGGTGATAAATAGCAAAGCGTTAAAAAAATTGCGAAAGCAATTTTTAGCTTTACCATATAAAACAGATCCCGAAACAAGTTCGGGATGACAGTCTATTGTTTAATCTTCACATCCAGCTGGTTGAATGGAATTGAAATGCCTGCTTCGTCGAGCACCTGCTTGATTGCAATGTAAAGATCATTCTTTGTCTGCAGGAAATCAACCGGCTTAAACCATACTGCCACAACAAGATTAATGCTGCTTGCGTCAAAACCATCAAACCATACTGCCGGTTCAGGATTTTTCAGAACAGTAGGGCAAAGTTCCGGAGCCTTTTTCAATACTTCAAGAGCCTTCTTCATATCTGTTGAATAATCAACTCCAACCTTGAGTGTAAGGCGGCGCTTGTTATGATATGAATTGTTTGTAAGATTGCTGTTAATAATAGTAGAGTTTGGAATACGAACCATCTGATTGTCGTAAGTGTGAACGCGGATTGAAAGAAGCTTAACTTCATCAACAATACCAGTTACATCACCAACAATGATTGTATCGCCAACGTGAATGGAACCTTCTGTCAAAACGAAAAGGCCGCTAATCAGATTGCTCACCGAGGTCTGCGCTGCAAAACCGATTGCAACTCCGGCAATTCCAGCTGCTCCCCAGATGGCTTTAAGATTGATTCCAAAAAGTCCAAGTACATAAAGTACTATGATTATATAAAAGATATATTTCAGAAAACGAATTATGATGGCAGTTCGCTGAGCGGGAAGTTTTGCTTCCGGCACCTTACGGATTGCCTTGGCTATGAGACGGAACGCAAGCCAGATTACAAAAATAATCAGAAGGGTTCCAATAAGCTTAAAAAGATGTTCCCAGGTAAGAAGTCCTTTTACCCATGTCAGAAAAGAACTTGTCTGACTCAAAAGTACGTCGTTTGCGGCCTGACTAGCGGCTTCGCCAATAGAACTAATAGTATCACTCATTCTTAAAATGTATATCCAATTTTATTTGATTTCAAGTATTTCGGTGGTTACATGACGTAGAACTCAGCTATTATGTTTACACAGATCACTAATTATACACTCTTCGCACTTAGGCGCACGTGCCGTACACACATAACGTCCGTGGAGTAAAATCCAGTGATGGGCGTCGTGTAAGAACTCGGCGGGTATGCGCTCGAGCAGGCTTTTTTCTACGGTCTCAGGAGTATTTCCTTCTGCAAGACCAATTTTTGGTGCAACACGGAGCAGATGTGTATCTACCGGCATGGTTGGTTCATGAAAAATCACATTCAAAACTACGTTTGCAGTTTTGCGGCCAACGCCTGGCAGTGTCATTAGAGCCTCACGGTTTCCTGGAACTTCGCCGCCAAAATCATCAATCAGCTTTTGGGAAAGTCCCAATACATGTTTTGCCTTATTCTTATAGAGTCCGATTGTTTTGATATAGGAGATTAGCCCTTCTTCGCCAAGGGCAAGCATTTTTTGAGGGGTGTCGGCCACTTTGAAAAGCGGACCTGTTGCTTTGTTTACGCCTTTGTCGGTGGTCTGCGCACTGAGCACTACGGCCACCAGCAGCGTAAACGGATTTACGTATTCGAGTTCAGAAACCGGGGCAGGATTCGCATCCCGCCACCGTCTGAAGATCTCAATCATTTCCTGTTTGGAAAGTAAAGTCATTATTTTACCGCAGCTTTAAGCTCTTCAACCTTATCAGTCTTTTCCCAAGGGAATCCGTCGCGGCCAAAGTGTCCGTAAGATGCTGTCTTGCGGTAAATTGGCTGTTTAAGGTTCAAAGTTTTTACGATTCCAGCTGGTGTACAGTCGAATACCTTTTCTACTGCAGCTTCAATAGTATTGCGTGGAGCCTTTTCAGTTCCGAAAGTTTCAACCATGATAGAAACAGGGAAAGGAACTCCGATTGCATAAGCAAGTTCAACTTCTGCACGGTCTGCAAGACCAGCTGCAACAACGTTCTTTGCAATGTAGCGTGCCATGTAAGCAGCAGAGCGGTCTACCTTAGATGGGTCTTTTCCAGAGAAAGCACCACCACCGTGGCGTCCCATTCCACCGTATGTATCTACGATGATTTTGCGTCCTGTAAGACCAGAGTCTCCGTCTGGACCTCCAATTACAAACTTTCCTGTTGGGTTGATAAAGTACTTTGTATCACCCTTAAGAAGTCCTGTTGGCTCAAGAACAGGTTTAATAATCTGTTCTATGATTGTGTTTTTGATTGTGTCGTAATCTACATCAGGATTGTGCTGGTGAGAAACAACTACAGTGTCGATGCGGCAAGGTTTGTTGTTTTCATCATACTCAATTGTTACCTGAGATTTAGCATCCGGGCGGAGCCATTTAATAGTTCCGTTGTGGCGTAATTCATGAGCACGAAGAAGAATCTGATGTGAATAGTAAACTGGAGCTGGCATCAAAGCTGGTGTTTCGTTACAAGCGTAACCGAACATCATACCCTGGTCTCCTGCACCCTGCTGACCTTCGTATTCATCAAGACCTTTTCCTACAACACCCTGGTTGATATCTGCTGACTGAGCGTGAAGGCGGTTCATGAAAATACAGTTAGCACCGTCAAGTCCAATTTCCGGAGCATTATAACCGATATCCAAAGCGACACCGCGGGCAATTTTTTCAACCTGAGCATTGAACTTCTTTGTAAACTCAGCATCAACCTTGATATTCTGGAAACCGATTTCACCACCAACCATCAAAAAGTCAGTTGTAGAGAAAGATTCACAGGCAACGTGGGCATCTTTGTCCAAAGAAAGACAGTAATCGAGAACTGCATCAGAAACCTGATCACAAAGTTTATCTGGGTGACCTTCACCTACAGATTCAGATGTAAATAAATAATGATTGTTAGATAAGACAGACATATTAGTCTCCTATTTAGCAAGAATTTTTCTTCTCATACGAGAAGAAGGCCGCCCTGCAATTTGGATAACTCGGCGGCATGATGATCATAAAATAGTCTCCCTACTATATTGCATAAAAAAGAAAAATGCAATATTTTAATAAAAAAGGTTAGGGGAAGGAGATATCATGTCATTAAAAAAGTCTTTTTCGAAAGATAAGCAGACATGCAAAGTTACATTTACAGTATCTAAAGAAGCTGCTCAAGGTGCAAAATCCATTAATCTTGCTGGTGATTTCAACAGCTGGAGCAGTACAGACACTCCCCTTACCTTAGGAAGCGACGGCAGTTTTTCTGTAACACTTGAACTTGCCGCAGACCGTGAATATCAGTTCCGTTACCTTTTAGACGGTTGCCGCTGGGAAAATGACTGGAAAGCAGATAAATACATTCCAGCACCTTTCAGCAACGCTGACAATTCTGTGGTAGTAACCCGCCAGTAATTCGAATGGTGATTTCGATACGCCCTACGGGCTACTCAATCACCGGTGGTTGAGTGTTCGCGAAGCGAATGTATCGAAACCACCAGTTACAATCTATCAATCTCCAACTTTATCATCCAGCTTAAAATTCACCAGATTATCCAGATTCTCAATTTCTTTTATAAAATTAACAAGACTTAGTCTGTCCGGTGTTTTTGTTGTAAATACAAGTGTAGTCTGATTTTCAGGCTTGTTATATTCAATATTCATGTCATGAATTATAAAGCCGTATCGAAGCATAATTTCTGACAAGAGTTCTTTTTGAATATCAGTTCCTGAAAAGGTAATTGTAAAAAGTTTAGATTTAGCAGCAGGGAAAATCTTCTTTTCCAGACGGTTCATAATAAAAAGCACTACAGCAAGCGCAATCATTGTAAGGAAGGCTGGAATATAAAGAGCAGCTCCGCAGGCAAGTCCAACGGCCGAAGCTGTAAAAATAATTGCTGCAGTTGTAAGGCCACGGATATTAAGACCGTAGCGCATAATTGCACCACCACCAATAAAGCCGATTCCTGAGGCAACTCCGGCAGCAATTCGGGTAGGGTCACCGGTTACATTAAAGTTTTCTGCCATATAAATAGAAAGAATAGAAAGCAGACACGAAGAAATACTGATCAAAACAAGGGTTCTGATTCCAACTGAATGCTGGCGAGACTTTCTTTCAATTCCAAGACAAAAGCCGCATACAAAGCTTACTAATATTCTAACGGCATAATCAGCATAAAGTTCGTAATTCATATAATCTCCAAATAGATCCTGAAACAAGTTCAGGATGACAGCTAACGGAACAGTGCAAAACCTGTAGAAACTTTTCCGCCAACCTTATTCCATCCGCAGGCCTGTTTTACAGTCTGAGGATTTTTCATAGATTCTACGGTATTGAGGGCCGAAACAACCCAGTCTGCAATTGCATCTTCATTTTTATAAAGTTCATTTGAATATGCACATTTAGCAAGAACAACAGAAAGATAGTCGCGGTCTGCAACGTTGGTAGAAAAGTTTTCTGCAAGAGAGCAGAAGGCTGCCTGTGCCGCATGAACAATTGTGCTTGCCGGAACAATACCTGCTGTTTTAGAAGAAATCATTTCATATTTAGAAGGATATTCTTTTACAAGGAACAAAACAGAAATCTTTTCTTTTCGCTGATCAATACGCTTAAGAAGCTCAGTTGCAGCATAAACAAAGCCGCTGATCATTGTATCAATACCATTTGAAATATCTTCTGTGCGGTCCAGCTCAAACTGAGTGCAGAAATGAGAAGCGTCAAAGTAAAAAACTGCTTCATCAAGATTTTCAAGCTTAGTTTCTGCGCGGATAATGACAGAATGAGAAGAAACTGCCGAAGATTTATTCCAGGTAGTTGCAAAAATGTTTTCTGATTCAAATTTTGTGGCGTCGGCTTCTGATTTTGCAGTACCAAAAACCTTACGGCCTGAATCTGCCAGAACTTCGGCAAAGCCAAGGCTTTCCGGCAAATCTTTTCCTATAAACAGCATGTTAGACATATCATTAATTATAACACACTATGGCATTGCATTCCATACTATGTTATAATGATAAGCTATGAAAGTTTGGATTAAATATTTGATTGGCCTTGCATTAGGTGTACTTGCAGCCTTTATTCTTCCTATTGAAAATGCTGCTTTTGCAAATGCGATTGCGTTTCTTACAGAGCTTTTTATAAGAGTAGGAAGATATGTAGTAGTTCCACTGCTTTTTACCAGTGCAGTTGTTGCTGTTTGTAAACTTAGAACTTCCAAACTCCTGCTTAAAACAACAGGTTTAACCTTTCTCATCATTGTAGCATCTTCGCTTATCCTTACCCTCGTAGGACTTGCTTCTATTCTGATAGTAAAGCTTCCCCGTATTCCAATCACAGTAGATGTTGCAACAGATGCCTTCCATCTTGATGTAAAGGGAATGATTCTTTCAATGTTCCCATATTCAGGCTTTGAAGCTTTGCGTGAAGGTTCTTTCCTTCTGGTTTGTCTTGTATTCGCCTTTATTATTGGTTGGGAAAGTGCTTCAGAAGAGACAGCCTTTAAGCCTGTTTTCGCACTTGCTGATTCGCTTTCAAACCTTTTCTATAATATTGCAAACTTCTTTACAGAAATCATGTCTATTCTCTGTATTGCAATTGTCTGCTACTGGACAATTGATTTCCGTAATGTAATTGAACCTGGAATCTATACTCCAATGGTAATTATGTTCCTGGTTGATTTTGTAATTATTGCAGGAATTATTTATCCGGTTATTCTTCATTTTGTATGTCATGACCCTCATCCATACAAAGTGCTTTATGCAAGCATTGCTCCACTGATTCTTTCTTTCTTTGGTGGAGATTCAAACCTTGTAATTCCTCTTGCAAACCGTCACCTGCGCGACAGTCTTGGAATTCGCCGTCGCTGCCGTGGTTTTACTTACCCAATGTTCTCTATTTTTGCCCGCGGTGGTTCTGCCCTTGTAGCTACAATTTCGTTTATTCTGATCTGGCGTTCTTATTCAAGTCTTCGTATTCCAGTTGCAGATATCATGTGGATTTTTAGTTTGTCCTTTGGACTTTCCTTCCTGCTCGGAGGTATTCCTTCTGGCGGAGCTTTTGTTCTTCTTACAATTCTTTGTTCTAAATATGCCCGTGGTTTTGAGACAAGCTTCCTCTTGCTAAAGCCTGCTTCTATGGTAATTTGTTCTTTTGCAGCATTGTTTGATACACTTACTGCAATGGTTGGTAGTTATATAGTTGCCGTAAAGACAAAGAATATAGAACATCATTCAATTACACATTTTATTTAAGCCTAGGCAAGCTGTGCTTGCCGAATAATGATAAAAATTCTTGTTTTTTCTGAAGTTTGAGATATAATAATTCGAATTAGAGGCTTAGTTTGGGAATACCAGTTGAAGAGATTGTTACAGGCCGAAAGACCTTTTTTATATTGCCAGATACATCTTTGATGCCGGAATCTTTTCTGGATGATTATTTTGCACTTGGATACGAATGTTATTATGTTCCATTTGATAAGAGAATTAATGTTCAGAAAAAGGTAAAAGTAATAACATCTCTTTTTAAGGATTTGATTATTTTCTTCAATATTGATTATGAACTTCCTGGTTTAGACTGGGAAGATTATATCTATGATTATATTCATGAATATAATAATGCAAATTCGGTAGGTATTCTTTATACAAAACGTCAGTCAAAGCTTGAAAAAACTCAGCTGGAGCGTAAATATCTTTATGAATATGGCTGCCGCTGTGGTTGTATTCAGCTTGAGTATCAGAAAAATAATAATTTCGACTTGATTGGAAAGATTCTGTTTGCAAATCAGGCTCAGGGACGTCGTAAAACTATCCGTGCCTTGTGTTCTTCTTCTTGTACTTATACTTATTACAGAGGTCAGAATTATAATGATCCTGTAACCGGAAGTCTTCAGGATATAAGCCTTTCTCATTTTACTATTCTTGTATCTGGAGATGATTTGGGAATTAAGCTTTACGAAAAGATTCAGGATATTCACTTCAATCTTAAGGGCTTTCTTTTCCGTTCTGGTGCAATTCTTGCTATGGAGCGTCCTGTTAATGGCGGAATGCTCTATGTATTCTCTTTTATAAACTCTAATGGCTCTGCAGGTCTTGATGATAGAATCCGTGAGCAGCTGATTCCAGCTCTTTATAAGATTCTTTCAAATAACTGTAATCATCTTCTGGACCAGACCTATGCCGCAACTCCAGATGACCTTCCACCTGAAGATTCTGACGAGTCCGGAGATAATTAAGCGCCCTGTCATCCTTTGACAATTCCCTGTCATCCTGAACTTGTTTCAGGATCTTATTTCAATAGATTCCGAAACAAGTTCGGAATGACAGACTTTTCTATTCACAAAGCTTTGACTTTCTACTAAAATATCTCCCACTATGGAATTTACACAAGAAACTATCGACGCACTTTCAGTTAATGAAGTGGAAATTATGAAAAAAATTGCTGCAGAGCTTAATATCCGCGTGCAGCAGGTGAGTGCAGTTATCAGCCTGGTTGAAGAAGGATGTACAATCCCGTTCATCAGCCGTTACCGCAAGGAAAAGCATGACAATCTTGATGAGGTTCAGGTTCGTGACTGTGACCACCTCTATAAATCATATCACAACCTTGAAGACCGCCGCCTTGAAATCGTAAAGGGCGTTTTTGCTCAGGGAAAACTCACAGAAACTCTTTATAACGCAATTATGTCTGCCACAACAATGACAGCATTGGAAGACCTCTGGGCTCCCTTCAAGAAAAAGAAGAAGACCCGCGGTATGATTGCTGCAGAAAAAGGCCTTGAACCACTTGCAGATTTCATTCTTGCAGACCATGATGACGCTGCAGTTGAGAAAGAAGCAGAAAAGTTCATTAAAACTGATAATGAAGATGCTGCTTTGAACGTAGAAACTGCTTTGGACGCCCTCGCTGGTGCAAAAGATATTATTGCAGAGCGCGTAAGCCAGGAAACTTCTAACCGCGAAGCTGTTCACGACCTTTATATGAGAACCGGTACAATCAAAACAAAGGGTATTGTTCCGGAAGGTCAGGATGCTGCTGTTGCAGAAAATACTTCTACTTATAAGATGTACTGGGATTACACAGAGCCTTTGAACGAAGTAAAACCACACCGCATTCTTGCAATTAACCGCGGTGAACGTGAAGCTGCCCTTGAAGTTACAATTGATGTTGATGTTGACGCAGCCGTTGCAGATCTTCAGCGCCGTGCAGACATTCACAATAACTATCATAAAGATGCAATTGAAGATGGTGTAGTTCGCTTGCTTTCTCCTGCCGTTGTCCGTGAAATCCGCAGTGACGAAGCAGACGAAGCTGATGTTCACGGAATCGGTATTTTCAGCGAAAACCTCAAAAACCTTTTGATGACTCAGCCTATTAAGGGAAGCCGCGTTCTTGGTGTTGACCCTGGTATCAGAACTGGTACAAAGTGTGCTGCCCTCGACGAAACAGGTAAATATCTTGGTTATTTCAAGTTCTTCCAGGTAACAGATCCAGATGGCTCATACAAAATGATTAACGATGCCATCGATAAGTATGATATTCAGGTAGTTGCTGTAGGTAATGGTACCGGCTCTCAGGAAGTTCAGGCAATTGTAAGCAAGGTTATCAGCGATAACTATAATGATGTAGTTTATACAGTTGTTGATGAATCAGGTGCTTCTGTTTACTCGGCAAGTGATATTGCCCGCGAAGAGTTCCCGGACCTCGACCTTACAATCCGTGGTGCCATCTCTATGGGCCGCCGTCTCCAGGACCCTCTTTCAGAACTCGTAAAAATTGACCCTAAGGCAATTGGTGTAGGTCTTTATCAGCACGATGTAAATCAGAAAAAACTTGCTGAGCAGCTTGATGAAGTTGTAGGCTCGGTTGTAAACAACGTTGGTGTAAACCTCAATACTGCTTCATACTCACTTTTGAAGTACGTTTCTGGAATCAATTCAACTACTGCAAAGAAGATTGTTGCTTACCGTGACCAGAACGGCAAAATCAAGAGCCGCGAAGACCTTAAAAACGTTCCTGGTCTTGGTCCAAAAGCCTTTGAGCAGTGTGCCGGCTTCCTTAAGATTGCAGAAAGCTCAGATCCACTCGATAATACCTGGGTTCACCCTGAAAACTACGACGCAGCCCGCGAGGTTCTTCCATATATCCAGAAAAAAGAAAAGGTTCCTGCTGACCTTATTAAGAAACTGGCAGAAAAATACAATATCGGCGAAACAACCGTCCGCGACATTGTAGACGAGCTTCAAAAGCCAAACCGCGACCCTCGCGACGGCTATCCAGCTCCAATCATGCAGAAAGGCGTTTTGCAGTTTGAAGACCTTAAAGAAGGTATGAAAGTTACCGGTAAAATCAAAAACGTAGTAGATTTCGGTGCCTTTGTTGATATTGGTTTGCACGAAACAGGTCTTGTTCACCTTAGTGAGCTTTCAGACAGCTTCGTAGAAAATCCTATGGATGTTGTAAAAGTAGGTGATGTTCACGAGTTTACAATCATCGAACTGGACCGCGACCGCCGCCGAATCGCCCTTTCTCTTAAGAGTGATGCTGCAAGCCGTGCCGGAACAGGCCAGAAGAGCACAGCCCGCCGCTACAGCCCTCGTGACAATGCAGGTTCTGGAAGTGGAACAGGTCGCCGCGTTGTTGTTGTAAAGAAGGGTGGTGCTGCTGGAAATGCCAGCGGTTTCGACAAGCTCAACCGCCGAGATGGTCGCGACGACAACCGTCGTTCTCAGACATACGACCGCAATTCTGGTGACGATGGAATGAGCTACAACCCATTCGCAGCCTTCTTTAACAATAAAAAGTAGCAAAATCCGTTTAACACTTTTTTCAAAAAAATACTTGGAAAAAGTGTTTATTTTGTATATCATGCGTGTTATAATACGTATGGTATACATATTATATATATTTAATAATATTAATTTAATAATACAAAAAGTCTTTTTATAAAATCCCAAAAGTCACAGAATATTGAACGAGGTATATATATAGAATACCATATTTCCGCTGTTGCGGACTAAGGAGGTTCTTATGAAAAAAATAGCAGGTGCTATAATTTCAATAGGATTAATTTTGGCGTTATCCGGTTGTCATTGGGAAATTCCTGAGACCATCTCTGTAAAAAGTGATGCAGAGTACAATTTCTCTCTGGGAACTTTTGAAAAAGAACTGGATAATGACATGAGTTTATCATCAATGACGGGAGATGCAGGTAAAGATAAAGAGGGAATCAATACCTACGATTATTTCCCAGGGAAATTAGATAAGAATACACAGCACTTCCTTATGGAAGTTGAAGCTATGAAGCTTACTATTTTTACAAAAGCACAGATTGAAACACTGCTAACAACATTAGCAACACAGGAATCATTTGAAGTTGGTACAGATATTCCTTTTACTCTGTCAGGTAATGATCACGGAAGTACAGATCTCGATTTTAATCCTTCATCAATGCTTTCTGGCATGAAAGATGCTTTTGGTTCAGATATGTCTGGAAAGATTTCTTTTGCATCAGTTCCAATGTATTTATACAGCGAAACAGCAGAAGGTCTTACAGCGGAAGTAAAACTTAAGATGTACTATGCATATGATTCAAACGGAAGTGGTACAATGGCACAGCGTGGAACCAGCGAAACATATATTCTTGGTTCTGATTCTGGATATGATTCAATCACAAATACTCCAAAACCTGCATATGCAAAAGAAGAATCTACAATCATTACTAATCTTGCACAGACAAATTACATTTCTTTAATTCCAATGGAAGAGCTTATTAATGCCGAAGGTATTGAAGAAGATGATAAGCTGTATGTTGATTATGAGATTCATTCTTTGACTGGATCAGTTTCACGTGCATATCTTGAATCACTTGTTGCTGCAGATAAGGATTTAGAGCTTAAGCTTTTCACACTCATTGATATTCCTGTTAAGTTCAAAGTTTCAGACACAGAAGATTTAAAACTTGATCTTAGCGAAATGACAAAATCAGATGGATCTTCTGGTTCAGATCCTTCAACTCCTTCTTCAGGAGATGAATCTTCAAAAAGCTCAGATTTTGAAAAGTATCTACAGATAATCGATACTCTTAAGGTTAAGTATATTGCTTACAAATTGCCATTCTACGCAACTTCTGGAATGAAGCTTGGAATTGATCTGGTTGGAGACGGAAACTTTGAATATTCAAGCCTGTCTGTAGTAGATAAGAACAAAACTATTACAGAAGACGATAAGGGACTTATCACCTTGCCATATACAACAGTTCAGAAGTTGAAAGACACAAGCAGCTTTACTCCAAATATTCAGATTCTGATGTCTAAGAGTTCAGTGTTCTCTATTCCTCGTGAAAAGGCTATTGAGATGAATATTGAATTAAGTCTTAAGACAGACGGTGTCGTTCAGGTAAAATAAGGAGGTAGTATATGAAAAAAATTCTTGCTTGTATTTTTGCAGTTTCAGTAATTACTACTGCTGCCTTTTCTAAGAACTTTTTCTCACAGCGCTTTTTCGAAATTAAAGTCGGAACAGATGTAGATTTTTCAAACAATCTCTTTGCAATGAACGACTTCATGAAAAAGGATCTTGTAATTGATTTGCGCAAGATTGCAGATGATTGCCCTGAAGAAGGTTTTAATATCCGTGCTGATTTAGCTCCAGTATCCGAAATTAATCTTAATATCAAAGACTTCCACCTTGGACTTTCTTCTGGTATTGAGATGTATGAAAGCTTGTCTGTAGGAAAAGATCTTTTTGATTTTCTTGGTTACGGAAACTCAATTGGCGAAACTCTTAATTTCAGCTTGAATAATGATACAGATGTTTTTGCCTTTTCTCAGCTTTCTGTTGGCTTTAAAATTGCCAGACTTAAGATTCGTGTTGAACCTGCTGTATTTATGCCAATTCTTTCAGTTCGTGGTGGCGGTGGATCTGTTACAGTATTGAATGATGCAGACGGCAACGTAAACATGGGAATAGATCTTAATCTTGATGTTTACTCTGCAATTGAACTCAAGAAGAATGATGAAGGAAGCGTTTCTTTCGACGTAGATAAAATCGAATCAATTCTTACGAGTGGCTATGGTTTTGACTTAGGTGGTGGAGTTGCTCTGGACCTTACAAAATCTCTTACACTAGATACAACTTGTCGTATTCCAATTATTCCAGGCCATTTGAATTATAAGTCAAATGTTCAGGGTGGATTCGATTACAAGATGAAGCTTTCAGATTTTGAAAATGCTGAAAAAACTGAACGCGAAACAACAGTTACAAACATGGAAGATTCGCTTGCAGTTCATCGTCCTTTGAAACTTGATGTTTATCTTAATAAGAACTTCCTTGGTTCACTTTTTAATGCCCGTGCCGGTGCTGGTTTTGGTATTAGAAGACCATTCAGCGATTATGCAGTATTCTATCCTGAATACTATCTTGGCTTTGGAATTAATCTTATTGATATTATTAAGGTTGGCGTTTCAACACAGTATAAAGACCAGCTCTTTATCCATCAGCTTGGAACAACCTTTAATATCCGTTTAATCCAGCTTGATTTGGGAATCTCTTCTCAGTCTTCAAGCTTCAAAAAGAGCCTTTCTGTTGGTGGTGTAGGCGCTTACGCTTACGTAACAGTGGGATTCTAAATGCATAGGCGGCTCGCTAGTCTCGCCGCTTGAGGCATTATCATGATGAAACTAAAAAGAGTTGCTGTTGCAACTCTTTTTTTTAACGTTTCTTCGATTTTAGCCTTGTTTGGGCTATTTTTTTGCTCCGAGTCCAACCTTAGAATCTTCGACATTTAGAATCCTTTGTGTCATTGACTCAAATCTCCCCATATTATACAATTATTTACCATTTATTTTTTAAGAGGACTGAAGATGTTTAAAATTATTGAAAAAAAACAGCTTTCTGCCGGTGTATTTTATATGAAGGTTACTGCTCCTGAAATTGCACGCAACCGCAAGGCAGGACAGTTTGTTATCGTTCAGGTTGATCTGGACTTTGGTGAGCGTATTCCGCTTACAATCGCTGATGCAAATGCCGAAGAGGGCTGGATTGCTCTCGTTTTCCAGGCTGTTGGTGCATCTACTTTGAAACTTTCTTTGAAAGAGGCTGGTGAGGAACTTCCTGCTGTGCTCGGTCCTCTTGGAAATCCATCTAAAATCGAAAAATATGACCGCCCTGTACTTGTTGTTGGTGGTGGTTTTGGTGTTGCTCCATGTTACCCAATCGTTCAGGCTCACAAGGCTATCGGAAACAAGGTAATCATGGTTATCTGTGCACGCAATAAAGACCTTTTGATTTATGTTGATGAAATGAAGGCTCTTGCAGACGAAGTAATCATTATGACTGATGATGGTTCTGCCGGCCGCCAGGGTGTTTCTACAGTACCTGTAAAGGAAATGTGTGAAAGCCAGTGCCCACCAGCAGAAGTTATCGCAATTGGACCTCCAATTATGATGAAGTTCTGTGCTCTTACAACTAAGGAGTACGGCGTTAAAACAACAGTTTCTTTGAACACAATTATGATTGACGGAACCGGAATGTGCGGTGGCTGTCGTGTATCTGTTGGCGGAGAAACAAAGTTCGTTTGTGTAGACGGTCCAGAGTTCGATGCTCACATTGTAGACTGGGACAACATGATGATGCGTATGAAGTCTTTCAAGCCACGTGAACAGGAAGATTTCCACAAGTGCAAAATTGGTTTGGGCATTGAGAAATAGACCTACGGTGGTTGAGTAGGCCGGAGGCCGTATCGAAACCACCACTAATGGAGATAACAATGATAAACGTACAAGAAGAACTTAATAAAATTAATGATTTGATTAAGGCTAACGGCAAGCTCACTGCTAAAGACCGCAATGCCATTCCTCAGATGGAAATGCCTGCCCGTGATCCAAAGGTTCGCGCCCGCCAGATGGACGAGGTTGCTCTTGGTTTCAGCAAGGAGCAGGCTATTGTAGAAGCTAACCGCTGTCTTCAGTGTGCAAAGCCATTTTGTATGGAAGGCTGCCCTGTAAATATTGATATCCCGGGCTTTATCCGCGAAATCGCTAACGAAAACTTTAAGGCCGCTGTTGATACAATCAAAAAGACATCTCTCCTCCCTGCAATCTGTGGACGTGTTTGTCCTCAGGAAAAGCAGTGTCAGGGTAAGTGTACAGTTGGTAAGGTTTGGAAGAACCCTGAAAAGGCTGTTTCTATCGGCCGCCTGGAACGCTTTGTTGCAGACTGGGAGCGCGAAAACAATCAGGTAACTATGCCTGAGGTTGCTCCAGCTACAGGAAAAAAGGTAGCAGTTATCGGTTCTGGTCCTGCTGGTCTTACAGTTGCTGCAGACTGTGCTCGTGCCGGTCATGAAGTTACTGTATTTGAAGCCTTCCACAAGTGTGGTGGTGTAATGATGTACGGTATTCCTGAATTCCGTCTTCCAAAGAAAATTGTTCAGGACGAAATTGAAAATCTTAAGAAAATCGGCGTAAAGTTTGAAACAAACTTCCTTGTTGGCCGTACAGATACACTCGATCAGCTTCTTTCAGAAAAGGGCTTTGATGCTGCTTTCGTTGGAACAGGTGCTGGTCTTCCAAAGTTCTTGAACATTCCTGGAGAAAACCTTATTGGTGTATTCTCTGCAAACGAATATCTTACCCGTGCAAACCTTATGAAGGGTTACGATAAAGACCACGCTGCAACTCCAATTTACGAAGCAAAGCACGTAGTTGTTTGTGGTGCCGGAAACGTTGCAATGGATGCTGCCCGCATGGCATTCCGCCTTGGCGCAGAAACTGTTGATGTTGTTTACCGCCGTACAAGAAACGAAATGCCAGCCCGTCTCGAAGAGATTGGTCACGCAGAAGAAGAAGGCGTAAACTTCCGCTTCCTCGAAAACCCTGTAGAAGTTCTCGGCAACGAAGAAGGTAAGGTTGTAGGTGTACGCTGTCTCAGCTATGAACTCGGTGAACCAGACGAATCAGGACGCCGCTCTCCAGTACCTATTCCAGGTTCAGAGCACGACGTTCCTTGTGACGCAATGATTGTTGCCCTTGGAAACGGTTCAAACCCACTTCTCGTAAGCACAACTCCAGGTCTCGACGCTGACAAGCGCGGTCACATCCTCGTAGACGAAAAGCAGGCTACACACCACGCCAAAGTATGGGCCGGTGGAGACATCGTTCTCGGTGCCGCTACAGTTATCCTCGCTATGGGTGAAGGAAGAAAGGCTGCTGCAGGTATCAACGAGTACCTCGCGAAATAAACGGAATCCACGGTGGTTGAGTAGCCCGAAGGGCGTATCGAAACCACCGCAGATGCAAAAGGAAAAGGAGATTTCAATTGACTTGAAATCTCCTTTTTTATTATATTTAACTTGTAAAGCATTCCGTGCAGAAGAACATTTCCAACGAACAGATTACATTTATTAGTATGCACGTGATTATTAGATTGCCGTATTGAGCACGGCAATGACAGTTTATTATCTTCGTTTTTTCTTTACCATAATTCAGGCCGGGGGTTGGACAGGCACTGAAAAACTAATGTCTCATTTTAAGGAATGGTTATGGATAAAACAATCAAAGAAACAATCCATGCAAAAGGAATAGAAATCGGTATTTATACTACTGATTTTGAAAATGAGTTTATTTCCCTTACTGATATAGCGCGATATAAGAGTGATGACCCTTCGGCTGTTATTCAGAACTGGATGCGTAATCGTGATGTAATTGAGTTTTTGGGATTATGGGAAACTATGCATAATCCTGATTTTAAACGCCTCGAATTCGAGGGGTTTAAAAAAGCTGCTGGTGCAAATGCGTTTACTTTATCACCACAAAAATGGATAAATGCAACAAGCGCTATAGGAATTGTTTCAAAATCAGGTAGGTACGGTGGTGGAACTTTTGCGCATTCTGATATAGCAATGGAATTTGCGTCCTGGATTTCCGCAGATGAGGCAGATTTGTTGAATGTTGCCTTGTTTGGACAGACAGCTTCAGAATGGCGAAAAGAAAATTCAGGAAAGAAGGGAAATATTCGTGATTATGCGGACTTGCATCATCTTCTAGTTCTTGCAAATCAAGGCCTGGACTTTTCATCACAGAAAATTTTGCCAATTACTGATAAAACAGATGATTAAAATTTGTAACGTACTGCGTCACAAATTTTATTAATCGAGAAACTGGTGGTTTCGGTACATTTCGCTATGCGAAGTACTCAACCACCGGTCTTTTTTCTCCGATAATCAAAATATGGCACAGAAAAAAAAATCATCTAAGAAAAAGAACAATACTTTATTTGCAGCAGCTTGTGTTTTACTCGGCCTGCTGATCATTTTAATCATATTCCTTGTAAAAAAAGACCAGATTTTTACAAATCTTAAAGAAACAGCCTTTTTTGACAGAGTTTTCGGTACAACTCCAACAGTAATTGAAAACCATGAACCGGCTGAACCTAAAGAAACAGAAACAATTCCTCTTAAGAATGATGAAATTACAATCCAAATAGAAACTGAAGAGCCAAAAACAGTTTCTGCAAAACCAAAAGATGAGGTGGTTTCGACAAACTCAACTACTGCAAATAGTACTCCGGTAACTGAGAAAGAAACTGCAAAGACAGAAACTCCTAAATCAGAAGATAAGCCAAAAACAGAAAAGCCTGCAGCTACAGGCACAACAGAACTGCAGCTTTGCTTTGTAAATATAGATGGTGATGGTTCAGTTGGCCGCCAGCTAATTAAAAGAAAGGTCCCAAAAAGCGATTCTCCGCTTACAACAGCCATCAATCTGCTTCTCCAGGGCCCAGATACCACCAAATCCGCAGAACGCAACTGCATGTCCTTAATCCCAGCCGGCACAAAGCTTTTAAGCGCCAAAGTATCCGGCGGCGTTGCATATTTGAATTTCAATGAAAATTTTGAAATAAACACATACGGAGTAGAAGGCTACATCCATCAGCTAGAACAGGTAGTTTTCACCGCAACATCATTCTCTACAGTTACAAGTGTTCAGTTCCTAATTGAAGGCGAAAAACGTGATTATTTAGGAAGTGAAGGTGTATTAATAGCATCTCCTCTTTCGAGAAGTTCATTTTAATAAGATTTAATTAATCAGTATATGTGAGATTTTGGTGCGTAGTCGGAAATCATATCAGGCTGCCTCGAGAAGTTTTGGCGCTTAGCCATCGAAAACAAATAAGCGGTTTTTCTTTGAAAAACCGCTTATTTGTTAACACAAAAAACTGGCTCGCGAGCAGCCTGATGTGATTTACGACGTGAGCACCAAAAGGTCACAAGATGTCAGTTGATTACTTATATGATTTCACAATCTTATCAAAATAAGAAGCTGCTTTCAGATACGCTGTCTGATAAGTTGAGATTGAAAAATAATCAAATCCCGCATCCTTATTCCGAGTCAAAATCTTAGTAAGACAAACGTTAGTATCATTCTCCGGGAAATAAGAAGTAGTAATAATCTTATAACTGTCCTTAGCCGCAGTATAAGTAATTTCAGCATTCTTATAATCAATATAAGACCCTTCCGAGCTCTCAAGCAGCTTTCTCTGAACATATAAATCATTTAATTTCTTATTCTCAGAAACCTGTGGAAGAACAGACATTGTAACAAGCGATTCATTACCCAAAGTCCAGAAGTTTTCCATTTTCTGTTCCCAGTTTTCGTCCAGAGTTACAGAACGGTTTTCAAACTTGCAGATCTTTGATTTTGCGGTTGGTCTTGTTGCTTTCTGAACAGAAGGTTTTTCAGAAGGAAGTCCTTCAAACTCAGAAAAAGTATTATCTTCGCTGGATTTAATAGTTCCAATTGTTACACAGTCCAGTACAGCATTTCCTTTATCATCTGTAATCTTTCTAATATTGAAAACAGGAACTCTTGCATCAAAAGTGATAGTTACGTTGCCGCCAAACTGAGGATAATCCTGGTCTATCTGGATATTTGAATCTTCTACAGCATCTGCCTTAATGCGGCGTGCTGAAAACTCATAAAGTAGGTCGTGAAGGTAGTTTACAATGTCTGTATCATCAGTGTCTGGAAGAATGGTGGAGATGATTTTTTCACCTGTCATAGTCCATACATCTGCTTTTGAATCAACAGTAAGAAGAATTGCAATTTCCTTTGCAGGAAGCATTGCTTCGTCGTCCTGTGGTGCATAATAGCGGATCTGAAAAGTTCCTGCATCATAAGACAAAATGCCAACATAACTTTCGCGGGTGAATGAAGTATCTTTGTAGTAAGCATATTCACCGGCGCTATCTGGAATAAACTGAGTTACCCCAGGAAGTGCAAAGATTGAAGTTGTTATGATGATTGATGTTATGATTGATAGAATTAGTTTTTTCATGGGCTGTCCTGTGGGAGATGGATTGCTTCGCTTCGCTCGCAATGACGATTTATTGCCGTCATTGCGAGGAGCCCGAAGGGCGACGTGGCAATCTAAGCGTTCAGCTTCTTCAGTTCTGCTCTTACGATATCAGCTGCTTTCTTAGCAACTTCGTCTGCTGGTACAAGTGTTGCTTCAGCATCGCTTCGGAGCTTCATTTCTACGTTTGGAAGGTTCTTGTCACCAACTACAATGCGGATTGGGTATCCGATAAGTTCTGAGTCTGTGAACTTTACGCCTGGGCGTTCGTTGCGGTCGTCGAGGAGAACTTCAATACCGTCTGCCTTCAAGTCTTCGTAAATCTTATCTGCAACTTCCTTCATCTTATCCTTGTACATAACAGGGATAACAGCAACCTGGTAAGGAGCTACTGTCATAGGCCAGATAATACCTTTATCATCATGATGACCTTCGATAATAGAAGCGAGAGTACGGTCAACACCAATACCATAGCAGCCCATCAAAGGAGTAACAGGTTTTCCGTTTTCTGCAAGGTAAGTTACGTTCATTGATTTAGTATATTTAGTTCCAAGCTTAAAGATATGTCCAAGCTCGTTACCTTTCTTCATGTAGAACTTTCCGCCACATTCAGGACAAGCATCGCCTTCTTTACAGGTACGAACATCAACAGTCATAAATGCAGTAAAGTCGCGGCCTGGTTCAACGTGCTTAATGTGATAGCCTGCTTTGCCGGCGCCTGCAATACAGTCGTGCATATCTACAGTAGATTTATCTGCAATTACAGGAATCTTAATTCCAACAGGTCCTACAAATCCGTGTGGAGCACCGCTGTACTTAAGAACATCTTCGTCGCTTGCAAGTTCTGCACCAGATGCCTTAAGTTCTGCAGCAAGCTTTGTCTCGTTTACATCGAGGTCGCCGCGGATAAGTACGCAGAAGAAGGTTTCTGGAATATATGTCTGTCCGCCTTCTGTAACAGTTTCAGCGTTCTTGTAGAACTCTGTTCCAGATAAATCAACAGCACAGTTGTAAACCTTGTAAACAAGAGCTTTAAGGAAAGTAGTTGGTTTTTCACCAAAGAACTTTTCCATATCTTCAATGCTGAATACATTTGGAGTAGCAACTTCTTCAATTGCCGCGTCAGTCTTTTTTTGTGGCTGGCCGTTGCTGTCGAGTGGAACTTCTGTCTTACAAGCAGCCTTTTCAACGTTAGCGGCATAGTCGCAGTTTGGACAGAGGAGAAGTGTATCATCACCAACTTCAGATTCAACCATAAACTCTTCTGAACCAGAACCACCCATAGAACCTGTATCTGCCTTTACAGAAATTGTTGTAAGACCCATGCGCTTAAAGATACGGCGGTAAGCGGCAGCTACGTTGTCATAAGAAGCATCCAAATCAGCCTGATCTTTATCAAAAGAATAAGCGTCCATCATTGTGAATTCGCGGCCACGCATTACACCATAGCGGGGACGGATTTCATCGCGGTATTTTGTGTTAATCTGATAGAGTGTGAATGGAAGCTGTTTATAAGAAGAAAGTCCGTCGCGAACGATAGCTGTAAAAGCTTCCTCTGCTGTAGGAGAAACTACCATGTCCTGGCCCTGACGGTTCTGTGCAGTAAGCATTTCGCCTGCCATTTTGTCCCAGCGTCCAGATTCCTTCCATAAATCACCGGGTACGATTACTGTAGGTTTGATTTCGAGAAGACCTGCGTTGTCGAGTTCTTCGCGGATAATTTTTTCAACTTTCATTAAAGAACGGAATCCGAATGGCATGTAAGCATAAAGTCCGTTTCCAAGTTTGCGGATAAGACCGCTGCGCATCATAAGCTGATGGCTTGCAATAACTGCGTCGTTTGGAGCTTCACGCAGTGTAGAGATAATTGTTTTTGTAGCTTTCATAACGTATTATTTTAATGAAAGTACGTTATTTCTTCAACACACAGATAATTTTGTCAGAGTCGTTTGTGTAAGGAGTCTTCTTGTAATCGTTGTAGAATTCAACTGATGAATAGCCTACTTCCTTTGCATAGGAACGGATAGATTCCATACTGATAGGGCAGACAAGTTCGTCCTTTACTTCATCAATAACTTTTCCACTGGCTGTAACAACATGCTGGAAAAGCTTGTAAGAAATCTGATCGGAATTCTTGATAACAGAAGAATAAAGTGTAGCTCTCTCTGATTTTTTAGCTGGTAACTCAATCTTTGTTTCTGAGAAATCGTATTTAGAAAAGTTTAAGAGATCGAGAACAAGGTATCCGCCGTCTGAAAGAAGCATCTTTGAATCAAAAAGGAACTTTTTGATAAGAGTGCGGTCTTTCATAAAGATAACACGGTAGCAGAGACAGGTAACAACATTAAAGAAGTTTTTGCCAAGATAGCGTGCAATATCAGCTGGATTCAGATTAAAAACGTGTGCAGGTGTTTCTTTTGTAGACTGACGTGTATTAACGACATTAACAAATTCTGCGAAGGAGTCTGTAAGTGTTATGTCAAACTTATCCTGTAACTGCTCTGTAAGTAAAGCCGGGCCGCATTCTACGCCCAAAAATTTTGCAGGTGCAGGAAATTCATTTCCCATTGCAGTGAAAAACTCAAGCTGGTTCGGTTCAATCGGGAAAAAATCTTCGTAATAGTCTGTCCACTTCTTAATGTAAATCATAGTACATTATATTATAAATCATAATCGTGGAAATTCAAGTTTTTAGTTATTTAATATGGATTGCTTCGCTGCGCTCGCAATGACAGAGTTGTTCGTCATTGCGAGGAGCCCGTAGGGCGACGTGGCAATCTAATTAATCTTCCAGCGGTTGCCATCTCTATAGAAGCGTTTTGCGTTTACTTCGAGGAGGCGGCCATCATCACCAAGCATGCGTACCATTGAAGTGAGAGGATTTACTTCTGTAATGCGGAAGTCTGTGCCATCATAAGAAAGGCGTACACCCTCATTAGGAAGATTTTTGCGTGCTTCGTTGTACCAGTCGTATTCGTATGAAAGACAGCAGAGAAGGCGTCCACACTGGCCGGAAATCTTCATTGAGTTCAAAGAAAGATTCTGATCCTTTGCCATTTTGATGGATACCGGACGGAGCTTATCAGAAACTCCGTGGCAGCAGAATGGGCGGCCGCAAACTCCAAGTCCTCCGGTAATACGAGACTCATCACGTACACCAATCTGGCGGAGCTCAATTCTCATTTTGAAAACAGATACTAAGTCTTTTACAAGTTCGCGGAAGTCTACACGGCTGTCTGAACTGAAGAAGAACAAAGCCTTCTGCTCATCAAAAAGAAAATGTGTTTCTACAAGCTTCATGTCAAGTTTGTGGAAGGCAACCTTTTCCTTAAAAATGGGGAAGGCTTCTTTTTCTTTCTGAATAAGTTCTTCGCGGCGTTTTAAGTCTGCTTCAGAGGCCTTACGGTCAATTGTAACAATGTCGGCCTGTTTAATGCCAATAGGCTTTTTTGCAGTTCCAAGAACGCGGGCCATGTCTTTTCCATAACGTGTAGGAACAATAACAAAATCACCGGCGTTAATCTGAATCTTTCCTTCCGGAGCTTTTGCGTAAAGAGTTTCGCAGGAATAATCAAGTTTTAAATGATAAAGCGGATAATCAAAAACAAGGTTTTCTGTAGACGATTCTATAATATCGTTATCTTCAAGAGAGGAAAGGTTTTCGCTCTCTGCATCTATATCTGTTTCAAAAATGTCACTCATACTTTTTTAGTATACCTCACGATTTATGAACTTAGCAAGTCTACAATCAGACCTTTTATTTCATTTACTTGTGCCAGAATCTTAAGATTGTTAGCCTGATTAGAAAGTGTTTCCCGGGCAAGTGCATCAAGTTTTTCATTAATGATTTCTATAGAAAATTTTGGTTTTGGTTTTGTAGGTGGAACAGAATAATCAGAAAAGAAGAACATACGTGACGGCTGACCGTTTTTTCCGAATCTTCGTTTTCTCTGAGCAGTATTTACATCAAAATTATTTACAACAACAAAGCGGATAAACTGACTTACAGCAGTCTTAAACTTTTCAAGATTTTCCTGTGTCTGATTTTCAGAAAAGTCGTTGCCGGCAGAACCTACAGCATCGGCAAGATAAACGGCAGCGTCATCAATAGACATTGAGCGAACTTTAAGCGGAAGACCATCTGCAATAAACTGAGGCTCTTCAACTTCTTCGCCTTTAAGCAGTTTTGCAAAATCTACCTTTTTAGCTTTATCGCTTTTGCGTACTTCTTCTTTTTTTGTATTGCGCTTTATGGCTTCGTTTGAGGCATTCTGAACGCCTGAGTAGTAAAAGTTTGATCCAAGAGAATCTATTTCTGCCATTTACAGAATAACCTTTTCCTTAATTGCTTTAGACTGAAGATATTCACCGGATGCATTATTGTATTCAGTTTCATCTTTGATAGAAATGCAGTGACCGTGAATGATAGCGGAACCGTCCACCTGAACTTTGCGCGAAATTACATCGCCAATAACAGCAGCTTCTGCGAGAATCTTTACACTCTCGTTAGCCTTAATATTACCTTTGATGATTCCACCAATGATTACAGATTTAGCAGTGAGGTCTCCGCGGATTCTTGCGTTTTCACCAACAATAACATTTCCGTCTGTTTCAAGGCTACCGTCAATATCGCCATCAATGCGGATAAAGCCATTAACCTTCATATTACCGGAAATAGCAGAGCCCTTTCCGATGATTGTGTTGATTGAAATGTCATCTGTTCGTAAAGCCATAGGAACCTATTTTGAAAAATTGATGTTGATATACTTAGCAGGATCTACTACGTCAGAACCGATATGAACCTCGTAGTGAAGGTGAGGACCAGTTGAAACACCAGTGTTACCGATAGTACCGATAATCTGACCCTGGCTTACAGTTTCACCCTTCTTTACACGGAAAGAATTCAAGTGAGCGTAGCGGGTATACATACCGTGGTTATGCTTTATGATGATATAGTTACCAAAACTGTTATCGAAACCAACTGTTACAACCTGACCAGATGCTGTTGCAAGAACACCGTCTCCAGAACGCCATGTAGAGAAGTCCAGTCCCTTGTGAATGTACCAGTTTCCGTTGAGCGGGTGGATGTTTGGTCCGAATGCCATAGAAATGTGGTAGTTAGGATTTTTTACCGGACAAATACTAGGAATCTCTGTAAAGAGGTTCTGCTGTGTCTTAAGCATTTTTCCAATCTGTTCGATAGGTTTTACAGCATCTTCAAGATATGATGTAAGTTCCTTTACATCGGCAACTTCTTTAAGAGAGCCCTGGGTAACTTCTGTAGAAGAGAAGAGGGCAGAAAGGTCGCCGTTAGAAGCAGATGTTTCTGAAGTATTTTTTACCTGCTCAATACCGAGCAAAGAAAGACTCTGTGAAAGTGATGTCTGGAAACGTTTAGCAGCCTGGAAGAGGTTAGCGTTTTCGTCGCGGAGTTCATCAAGGCTGGCAAGTGTGGCGCGGTTCTGTTCTACAAGAGAAGAGATTTCCATGTTTGCCGAAATTGAACGTCTGTTATAATAGAAGAAGGAAGCAAGAACACCGATTGTAACAAGAACTCCAAGCAGCAGTGCGAACACGTTTGTCTGGAAGTTGATTACCTTGCTCTGTGAGTGAGGAACAATCATGATTGTAAGCTTGCTATCGAAAACTTTAAAAATGCGAACAAAGAAGTTGCCGACTTTGTGTGTAAATGCACCAAAGCCGTGGCTTACGTTTGAGGCGACTTGTTTTTCAAATTTCTTCAAAGCTTTCTGAGTCTTCGACATAATCAAAAAATTATACCATATATAAAGAAATAAAGTCAAACCTTCAACCATTAATGATTAAAGATGAGATATTATACCTAGATTATTATCGGCAAATTTTCTGATAATGATGATGTCTGAATGCTCCCGTGGGAAAACCTATCAGGCTGCTCGCGAGCTAGTTTTTTGTGTTAACAATCCTGCGGTTTTTCTTCGAAAAATCCTCGGATTGTTTTCGATGGCTAAACGCCAAAACTCCTCGAGGCAGCCTGATAGGTTTTCCCACTCCGCATTCAGACATCATAATTGACAGTGTTTTAATAAAATTTGACGTTTAATCATTACTATGGTATCTTTATATTTAAAGTTTAACTCATCTTAGGAAGAAAATAATCATGAAGTTTTTTGATACTCACGCTCACATCGGGCTGATATACGATGATCCTATTGAGCAATTGCGCGTAATTCAACAGGCAAAGCAGGCAGGGGTTGCCCGCATTGTCAGCATCAATAATAGTCTCTATGATTTTAACAAGGTTTATCCTAATTTAAAGTCTATTTCTGGAATTTACCATGCTGTAGGTGTAGCTCCATCTGAAGTTACTAACCCTGGACACGACTGGATTAACACTATCGAAAAGAGTCTCTCTTTGCCTAATGTTGTTGCAGTAGGCGAGACTGGTTTGGACTATTTTAAACAGTTTGGTGATAAGAGAAGCCAGATTGAGCTTTTTATTACTCAGCTTGAAATTGCGCAGGCTCATAATCTGCCTGTAATTATTCATAATCGTGATGCAGGCCGCGATCTTTATGATGTTCTTACAGAACGTATGCCGGATGCAGGTGCAATCCTTCACTGTTATTCAGAGGATGCTGCTTTTGCAAAGAAGTGTCTTGATAAGAATATCTGGTTCAGTTTTGCAGGAAACCTTACATACCGCAATGCGCGTAATCTTCACGAAACTGTTTTGAACATTCCTGTAGATCGCATTTTGATTGAAACTGAAAGTCCGTTTATGATTCCAGCTGAATTCCGTGAGAAGAAGCGTACTATGCCGGCATATCTGCCTTCTACTGCACGCTTCCTTGCAGAAATGCTCGAAATGGATCTTGAAGCTTTGAGCGAGCAGTTGTGGAAGAACAGCTGTAAGGCTTTCAACCTCCCTGAGTAAGCCGGTGGTTGAGTTTGTCGAAACCACTTTATCATCCGGTAAAAATCGGAAACGTTGAATTAAAAGGAAATCTCTTTCTTGCGCCGGTTGCTGGCTATAGTGACGCGGCGTTTCGTTCTGTCTGCATAGAAAACGGAGCCTGCTTTACCTATACCGAAATGGTTAGTGCAGAGGCTCTGGTACGCAAGAATCTGAAAACAGAAATCCTCATGCGCCGCGCCTGCAATGAAAAGGCTTATTCAGTACAGATTTTCGGTGGCGAGCCGGAGATTATGGAAGAAGCGGCACATATTGTTCTCGAAAAAACTCATTGTGAAGTCATAGATATAAACTGTGGCTGCCCTGTTCCAAAAATCATTAAGACTGGCGCGGGTTCGGCACTTACACGCGACCCGGACAGACTGTTTAAGGTAGCTGAGGCAGTTGTGAAGGCTGGGGCTGGTGTTCCGGTAACTGTAAAAATCCGGTCGGGCTGGGAATCTAAACAGATGACCTGGCGCGAGGCGGCAACGGCTGCTCTTGAAGCCGGGGTTAGTGCAATCACAATTCATCCTAGGACCCGCGCCCAGGGTTATGAGGGTCATTCAGACTGGAATATAATGAAGGAACTTGTTGACCTTGTACACGATTGGGAAACCCGAGAGGGAAAAGGCCGTCACATCCCTGTTTTTGGAAGTGGAGACCTTTTTAAGCCGGAAGATGCACGCCTTATGCTTGCTCAGACTAGGGCTGACGCAGTTATGTTTGCTCGCGGTGCAATGGGAAATCCTTTTATTTTCCGCGATGCTACAGACCTTCTGACCAAGGGAAGTTATGAGCCGGTTCCTCCAGAGGAACGTGTTCGCACAGGATTCGCTGAACTTGAGCGCCTTGTAGCAGAAACCAGCGAACAGCATGCGTGCCTTGAGATGCGCAAACGCTTTGCCGCCTATTCAAAGGGAATTTCCGGTGGCGCCGCCCTCCGAGCACGCATCGTCCACGCCGCTACCGTAGCCGACTACAAAGATATATTTGCCAATTTTATTAATCTAGGTTAAAATATTTGCGTAAAAATGGGATTTATAAAAACAATTTCGGAATTATTCGAATCAATATTTAAGCGCTCCTCACCAGAAGTACAAAAAAAGCAGCAGATGAAAAAGCTTGAGCAGGAAGTAAAAGATTTCCAGCCTGCAATTTGCCGAAACAACATGCTTTTACCTAATTTTGGCGAGGCCATTTTTGCCCTTTATAAGAATACCCGCCCGCTCGATAATCTTTTTTCAGTAACCGTAAGTCCAAATAACATACAGCGCCAGCGCCGTTTTGAAGCACAGCTTATAGTTACCGGTTATCCAATGGCAGATCAGGAAGCACTTGAAAGTCTTTCTTTTGAAAACCGTAAGGCAGATGTTCTTGCAGAAAGTCAAAATCCCGACCGAATCTATCTTCATCAGAGAAAAGAACTTGAACGGCTTATAAAATCACTGAATACAGACGGTTTTAAGAAAATGGATGCAGATTTGCTGCAGCTCCGCCAACTCGTAGAATTCTGCCATTATAATTACACACCGTTCCTTCAGGCCTTTGATACAAACTTTATTCCGGCAGATTTAATGTACAAGCCGGCATACAAGGAAATCTCCCTTGCAACAGCCCAGAACCTTCTGGAAGACCTTTATTACCAGGCAAGCGGACTTCAGATTTCTACATCAACCGCAGATGCAGTGCTTGCCCTTGCACAGCTTCGTTCAGGCGTGGAAATTTCAGATACAGAAAAACAGGGCTATCTTGGAAATCTTAAAAAAATCAATTACATACTTACAAGAATTCTTAATCCAGACAAACTTAAATCACTTATCAGATTGTGCCGCCAGGATCTTGCTTACGAGCCGGGTATTGCAAAATATAATGGTTCACCACGCCAGGATTTTGCAAACATGCTTCAGGCACGTTTTGATTCAGATGAACAGAGAATTAAAACCGAGATTCAGGATGAAACAATTTCTGATGAAGTTTCTGCTCTGTTCCCGGATATTCCTCTGGAAGAGGTTGGAGCTTACAGCCAGTCTTACAACAATCTGCTTCAGACAGAAGTTTCCATGTCTTTCAAATGGATTCTTCCTTTGCGAATTCTCAAAACCTTCCTCAAGATTTATATGCCGGAAGGTGCAAAGGCTCTGCTGAATGATATTGTAATTGAAGGTTTCTTTAATAATCCTGCTTACAAATCAAACTTCTCTTCTATCGTATTCCAGGCAATTAATGCAGACAAAGAGATTAAGGCCTTTGAGGAATCGTTCGGGCAGGATAAAAAGCATAGTATTGCGGTTCTGGAAAGCTATATAAAGGATAGTAAAAAGGATAAGGACTTTTTCAAGAAGCTTGAGAAGATGGTTGAGATGATAAATGATGACGCCCACGGTGTTCTTCAGGCAGCCTGCACAAGCCTTTCATCTTTGAGCCGTCAGCTTGGAGAACTCCTTGCAGATGCTAAAAAGCCTTCCAGCGAAATTATTTCAAATCTTAAAGTTCTGATGATGTCTTCGCGAAACAGGGATAATACAAACTTCCTGGAAGCAAATTACGGAAATTGGAATATATTTTTTGAAATTATGAAAAACTATGTTATTATTAATAGTGGTGATATAAAGCATGAGTAAAAAAAAGGCAGAAGAAATTAAAGAATCGTCTCAACATGTTCTGGAACAGACTGTCCAGTATGAAAAAAGAATTTATGACCTGGAACAGCTTCTTGATATTGCAAAATCATTCTGCCAGAATCTTGACTTCAGTAACCTTCTTGAATCTATTGTTTATATCTGTATGGCACAGATGCATGTTCTCGGTGCCGAAATCTTTGTACGCGACTTAATTACCAACGAAAACTTTGTTCTTGAAACTTCAAAGGACTTCCTTACAGAAAAAAAGGCAATGCTCCCGGTAAGTACACCGATTGCTTCAATCCTTCTTTCTCAGAAACGTCCTCTTACTTTTGATGAATTAAAACAGCAGTGCGGAAACTGCGAGCATATCAAACTTCTGGAATCATTGAATCCAACTCTTATTGTTCCTCTTATCCAGAAAAATCACTTGAATGGTATGCTTGTTCTACAGGAAAGAATTGCAATAGAAGATGATGCTTCGTATTCGGAGTATGAAATCAATCAGATTATGTCTATTGCAAGTCTTGCGTCTGTGGCTATTAATAATGCTGCGCTTTTGGAAATGTCTTCAACTGATATGATGACTCATCTTAAGCTTAAGTATTATTTCTTTAATCTTCTTACAGAAGCAATTGATGCGGCTTTCCTGAATAATCAGCATATTGCCGTAATCATGTTTGATATCGACTTTTTCAAAAAGTTTAATGATACCTATGGTCATGAATGCGGAGACTTTGTACTTAAGAGTGTAGCAGACCTTATCCGCAAAAATCTTAGAGATTCTGATGTTGCCAGCCGTTATGGTGGAGAGGAATTCACAGCCCTTCTGATTGACGCTGGAAAAGAAGAAGCAATGGTTGTTGCAGAACGAATCCGCTCTACAATCAACGAGCACGACTTTGTTTATAATGATCAGCATCTTCATGTAACAATTTCGGGTGGAGTTTCGGTATTTGATGCCCAGACAAATCTGGTAAGCTCTCCAAATGAGTTTGTAAATCAGGCTGACCAGGGTCTGTATATGTCTAAAAATAACGGAAGGAACCGCGTTACTTACTTTGATTCAAAGGCTAAGACTGCGCTGAAATCTGCAAATGCCAAGAAATAATTTCATTCTTAGAAGACCATTTCCGTACACTTACAGACGGTATGCTCTTTTACTTATCCTCATAAATTTTTTAGTTTATGGTATACGTTTTTTGTATCCAAACGTGGCTGAATATGTTCATTACTATGGTGCAATGAATCCTATACTGGTGGAACATTACCATATGTACTGGCAGTTTCTAACCTATATGTTCGTGCATCAGAATGTGCAGCATGTGTTCTTTAATATGCTCGCTCTTCTTGTTTTCGGAATTGGGTTTGAAAAAGCCGTAGGAAGCCGGGAATTTCTGCTTTTCTATCTGATTTGCGGAGCTCTTAGCGGTTTCTTTTCGTTCCTGGTATATAGATTTACAGGACAGACCAGAGTGTTTCTTCTTGGAGCAAGCGGCGCGGTTTATGCAGTGCTTTTTGCCTACGCAGTGTTCTTTCCGCGCTCGGTAATCTTAATCTGGGGACTGATTCCTGTTCCGGCTCCAATACTTGTTTTCATTTATGCACTGATTGAATTGGGAAGTCAGTTCTTTGGCAATGGTTCGAATGTTGCTCATATGACGCATCTTTTCGGATTTTTTGCAGCCTGGCTTTATTTTGTAATCAGAATGGGGATTCATCCTGTAAAGATATGGAAAGATACCTACAGAAAATAAAAAAGGAAGTTTTCGCAGTTTTAGTGTTCTGCCTTGTGCTGCCACTTTTTGCGCAGACTCCTTCTGTAATCCGCAATATCCGCCTTCCTTTATGGGCCGAACTGGATGCCTTTCCAGGTCTTGAACTTTCAAGCGATGAAAATGAAGGTCAGTTTGACTATCCTGTTTCCCAGATGAAAAAGATAGCTCCTCTGATTATAAACGGAATGGTCTATGGCTGGAATTTCGTTTATGTTCCTTCTGATAAGGCGCGTGGGGTAGAAGAGTATCTTGAAATTACAGAAATTGTTTCTTCAGATGTGATTCGCGGCGGAATTACCTATGCTTCTCCGTGGATTTCTGAAAGCAACCTGAACTGCTGGGTAGAATACACCCGAACAGATTCCCAGGTTCAAAGTTATAATCTGTGGGCTTCAATTCAAAATCCTGTTATTGCAGGAATTGGGTATGGTTCAGTAGAGAAGGGCTTTGAAGGAATAGAGGAGGCTGTGCGTGAGTCTCTTAAAGCTGCAATTAGAAACTATTATAGAAAAACAATAAAAAACAAGCCGAAAGAAATTACCGGCGCGGTTTTAATTCGTAAGTTTCCCACTTTAGGAATAGATTCAGGACGTTATGTAATAAATCTTGATTTTTTCCTAGAATGCGGTAAAATAATTGAGTATAGTGTTTACTAACGGGCCGGAGGGCCCAGGACAGGAGTTTGCTATGAAGAAGATTTTATCAATACTTGCACTTTTTGCGGTTCTTATGGGTTCTGTTTTTGCTGAAACAATAGGAGATAATCCGGAAGATCCTTTTGAAAGAGATAGATTTGAGCGCGAGAAGCTCTCTACACAGATTATTGTGCCAGAAAATCAGCATTGTACAGATAAAAATGCGAATGTTAAGATTGAGTACATGCCAATGCATGATGAGCTCCGCATTTACTATGATACACTTTATGTAACATACGATGAAGGCGAAGCAATGAATACAATTATTGCTTGTATGGAAGACTTCGTAAAAGATCAGAAGTACTACAACTACAGATATCTTGAAAAGGATAAGAGAAAGCCATACAAGGATGAGCGTAATCAGAGAAGAATTGTATTCTCTTCTCATATAAAATTAACTCGCTAACCTATTTAGTATTTCTTTGAAATATTGTAAAATAAACCGACAATTTTCTAATTGTCGGTTTATTTTTTTTACCGGTGGTTGAGTAGGCCGAAGGCCGTATCGAAACCATCAACACATGGGACAAACAAAAATGGACGTTAAAAACATCATTAAAAATCTTCATCCGCTTGAAATTAAAGTTTTGTTGAAGTATTCAGGACAGGATGAGCTTACATCAGAAAAACTCCAGAAGGAACTGGAATACAAAGAGGGTCATGCAAATCAGGCATTCTCATGGCTTTCTGGAAAAGAGCTTCTTAAAGAAATCCGCCGTACACCACATACATTTTTTGAAATTACAGAGATGGGCCGCAAGCTTGCAGAAACTGGTACTGTAGAAGAGCGCATGGTAAACTTCCTTAAAGATAAGGGTGCTCACACAATGCCGGAAATTGCAGCAGGAATTGGTCTTGAGCAGAAGGATGTTGGTTCTGCTTTTGGTCCTCTTGTAAAAGATGGCGTTCTCAAAATGAATGCAGAAAAGAAGGTTGAATACACTGGTGCAGCTCTTCCTGAGCGCATTAAGGCAACTATGGACCTTGTAAAGAAAGCTTGTGCTGCTGCTGATGGTCTTTTGAATAAAGATGATTTGTCTGCTGCTGAAGTTTCTGCTATGGACGGCCTTGCTAAAAAGCGTGGTGCTGCAGATTCTCCATTCAAAATGATAGAACGCGAAACTGTATTCTACAAGCTCCAGAGCGGTTTTGAACAGGTTCGCGATGCTCTCAAAAATGCCGGCGTTACAGGTAACGAAATTGGTGAAATTACACCAAAGATGCTTGCAAGCGGTGAGTGGAAAAACGGAACCTTCCGTGGCTACAACATTGCAATTCCACCTGCACGTATTATTCCTGGCCGCACAAACCCATATGTTCAGTTCCTTGAGTCTGTAAAAGACAAGCTTTGTTCTCTTGGTTTCCAGGAGTTCGACGGTCCGCTCGTAGAAACTGAATTCTGGAACGGTGATGCTTTGTTCATGCCACAGTTCCATGCTGCACGTGATATTCACGATGTATACCGCATCAAAAATCCTACACACGCAAAATTTATTGAAGAACCATATTTGAGCAATGTAAAGGCTGCTCACGAAACTGGTGGAAACACTGGTAGCCGTGGTTGGAACTACACATTCGATAACGAGTTCACACGCCGCCTTATTCTCCGCTCACAGGGAACTGTACTTTCTGCACATCAGCTTCACAAGGCTGAAGTTCCTGGCAAGTACTTTGGTATTGCACGTTGTTTCCGCTACGACAAGGTAGATGCTACACACCTTTCTGACTTCTATCAGACAGAAGGTATCATCGCTGGTAACGACGTAACACTCCGCGACCTTCTTGGTATGCTCAAGATGTTCGCTACAGAAATTGCCGGAGCAGAAGAAGTAAAATATGTTCCAGGTTACTTCCCATTCACAGAACCTTCAATCGAAGTTCATATCAAGCACCCAGTTTTGGGATGGTTCGAGCTTGGTGGTTCTGGTATTTTCCGTCCTGAAGTTACAAAAGCTATGGGTCTTGATTGTCCTGTTCTTGCATGGGGTATTGGTATTGACCGTATGGCTCTTATGGCACTTGGATTGAACGACCTTCGTGAACTCTTCTGCGAAGACATTGAAAAGGTAAGACTTAGAAAGGCTAAGTTCTAGAAATAATGGATTGCCACGTCGCTGCGCTCCTCGCAATGACGTGGTTTAAGAATGGATTGTTTCGTCATTGCGAGCGCAGCGAAGCAATCCATTTTTTATTTAACTAAGCTTTAAATAAATCTACTGTAGTGTTGAGTGCAGCTCTTACGTCTGCAACATCATCCTTGTTCAAAACTGCAATGCGGAAAATTGCAGATTCCAGCAGGCCGTAAAGAGTATCATTAATATCTTTTACATTAAGTTCCTTAAACTCTTTATTCTGAATTCCCTTAATAAGAATTGTACTCAAAAGGTGGCGCAGGCGGATAACTCTGCGGCGAACACGTTCGCTAGTATCTACTCCAGATTTTTTGAGCTGCATAAGGTAGTTCAAAAGAACACTGAAAAGTTTTTTATTGCTTTCGATTGCATCTGCAAGAGTTCCAAGGACTTTGCGCAGAGAGTCTTCGGCAGATAAGGAAGAATCAGTCATGATCTGTTTAAGGGCAATCTCGAGTTCTGCAAGAAGCTCTTTTATACTGCCAAGAAAGATTTCATGCTTGTTCTTAAAATAAATGTAAAGTGTAGTACGTGTGATTCCGCAGCGATCGGCAATTTTCTGGAAGGTTGCATCTTCATAGCCCTCTTCGATAAAAACATCGAGAGATTTTTGCAGAATTTCCTGTTTTCGCTTGTCGTGTTCTACCACAATTGCCATTTAGCTTTCTCCTTATCGTCGGTACATGTAGAAAGAAGTATCCAGATTTCCGGCCTTAAGCTTTTTGATAGCAGAAGTTTTATGACCAAAATTATCCTGGAATTCTTCGTTAGAAGTAATTACGCCAATATCCCAGCCGGCAAAGTCTGTCCAAAGACTGCCCATCTTCTTATAAAGCTCGCGGGCCTGGTCTGCGTCTCCAAGGCGTTCACCGTACGGAGGGTTACACAGAAGAAGTCCCTGATCATAAGGGGCTGCAAGGTCGGCAAAATCAGATTGAATAAAGTCTGGGCGAGGAATATGTGCGCTGATATCAATTGATTTAAGGGCACGGCCTGCCATTACACAGGCATACTCAGCATTTTTCTTTGAACGTTCTACAGCAGCGTTATCGATATCAGAACCGGTAATGCGAACTTCTACATCTGTGCGGATTTTAGAAGCTTCTTCGTTCTTAATTTCCTGGGCGCGTTCCGCATTAAAAAACGGCAGATTTTCAACCGCAAAGCGGCGGCCGAATCCCGGCGCCACGTTAAACGCATACAAAGTCGCCTCAATTGCAATTGTACCCGAACCACAGAAGGGGTCGTGCAAAGGAGTCTTACGGCGCCACATCATCTCCTGCAGAAGAACTGCAGCCGTAGTCTCACGAAGCGGAGCTACCCCGCCGTCCACTCTATATCCACGTTTGTGGAGGGGGAGTCCGGAGAGATCCAGCAACACGAGAACCTTATTCTCATCAATGTAAACACGAACGTTGCTTTCTTCGCCAGTTTCCGGCATAGAAGACATGTGCCATACATCACCGAGTTTTGAATAAATTGCTTTGTGAACAATACCCTGAATAGAGTGCTCAGAGTTGAGCTTACTCTTATAAGAGCGAACTTTGTCTACAATGATGCGCGAGTCTTTACGTAAAAAGTCCTGCCAATTAACAGCGTAAGTGCCGTCGTACAGAGCATCAAAATCAAAAGCATCATATTCTGCAAGCTGAAGATAAACACGATCTGCAGTTCTTAAGCAGAGATTTGCTTTAAAAAGAGCATCGTCGTCACCGAAAAAAGAAACTCGTCCCGGTGCGTTTCCGTTGAGCTTATAACCTAAATGTTTGATTTCGTTGCCGAGAATTCTCTCGGCTCCTACAGCGCATAATGCGACCAGAGTATTCATACTGGTCTAAAATACCATTTTAACAGTTTTTGTTCAATTGTCAGAATAAAATGTTATAAGGTAAAAAGCGGGATCTCAGTTAATTAATAAACTGGCTGTGCTGTTAGTAATTTACCTGACGTACATTTCCTGAATAGTCGAAACCATCAGAACCTGTCTGAGAAACTACGTGAATTTTTTTAGAGCTTCCAGCGCCTACAACATCAATTTCTGCAGGTTCAGTCCATATAATCTGCTTAATCTGTTTGTCCTGAGAGTTTGGATTATCATAAATTGCCTTCTGACCAACAATTCCCTGAATTGTGATATCTGTGTCCAGGAAAGCCTGAGGAAGAAGTCCAATAAGAGGAATCTTTGTGTGATTAGCAATATCATCAGCCGAAATCTCAAAAGCCTGAGTAAGACTGTCACTCTGGAAGATAATCATAGGAACATATTCGCTGGCAAACTCTGTAAAGTTTGGAGCTGTAACTGTTCCGTCAAAAGTCAAAGTATTATCTGTTTTTTCAAAGATGATTTTGGCACCGTTTGTTCTATAAGCAAAATATGTAGTGTCTGGCTCGAATTCATAACCAGCTTTGATTTCAATGGTATCTGACCATTCAGAATAATAATAGGCATCAGCAATACAATAGCGTACTCTGTACTGATATGAATGACCTGTGTTTACAAGGCTATCAATATAAGTGTAAGTTTTCTGGTCATTTTCGAGAGCCAGAGGATGATACAGAATTCCAATATTGATTGATTTGTCGTTTAATTTGTCTCTGCGGTAAACGTTAATATACTGAGTGTCTGTATTCATTTTTGGAATGATAACGGTAACCTGTTTCTTAGTAACATTTACACCAGGTTTATCATAAAGATTTTCATCTTCAACTTTTAATTTGCATGAGGAAAAAGTGATTCCGAGAATAGCAGCGAAAAATAAAATAAATGAAGTTCCCTTTTTCATAATATAATACCTCAATTATTTATCGGCAGAAAAAGGGAACTTCTTGAACTATTTTTGAGCGGCTTCCATTACGCCGTAGTAAGCAGGTTTACAATGGAATTCTTTGTCGTTGAAAAGAAGAGGGTACTGAGTGTGACCTTTATGCATTGAGTTGAGCCAGGTCCATTCGTCGCGAACGCCCCAGAGGGTAACTCCTTCAATACCGTTTTTGCCTGGTTCTTTGCGGTTATCAATGAACATCTTAATCCAGGTGTAATAAACATCTTTAAGCTTCATTGCATTGTAGCTGGAGTTACCGTTAGCAACGTCCATCTCTGTAATCTGAACATTAATGCCCTTTGCAAGGAAGTTTCTAACTGCTGTTTCAAAAGCTTTTGCAGAATCATAAATGCCAATGTGAGTCTGCATACCTGCAGCATCAATACGAGCGTCTGGTGCAGCCTGAATTGCATCAATGATTTTACAGATTGCCTTGTTCTTTGCTGGGGAAGCACATCCGTAATCGTTGTAAACAAGTTTTACATCTTTTGGCGCATATTTATTTGCATAACGGAAGGCATTTACAATAAATGTCTCATTACCATAAATTGCAAACCAGTTGCTTGTACCGGCATCGCGAAGGAAGTTTGTGTCGGTGGCATTGTCGGAAGCGGCTTCGTTTACAACATCCCACGCAATAATCATATGTTCGCCGTTGATGTTTTTCTTTTCCCATTCTGCAACATGTTCAAGAACAGTTTTGATGTACCATTCCATTCGGGCATTCATTTCATCTGGTCCAACGAGTTCTTTTTCATCATTAAAACCATAGTTTTTCTGGAAGAACCATAGCGGAGTCTGACTGTGCCATACCAGAGTGTGGCCGCGAAGCTTAAGGCCAAGCTTTTTCATATCAGAAAGAATGCTGTCCATCTGTTTGAAGTCTGGAATGTCTGCAGGAACTTTGTAGTACTTTCCGTCTTCTCCGCGGAACTCTGTGAATTTATTAAACTTGTTCCAGCCAAAAATAAAGTCAGGCTTGAACTCGTTTTCCATTGTGATTACGCTAGCGTGAATAGGAAGTCCCTTCTGTAAAAGAGGTTCTCTGAAAGAGTTGTTGTAAGAAACGCAGAATCCAAAATAATCAAAATAATTGAGCATTGCATCTTTTACGCCAGGAACTTCTGTCCAAATTACTGGTGGTGTTGCTGCAAGAGCTTCTTTCTCCCGTTCAGGATCAAATTTTGAGATATCGATTTTAGGAGATTCTTTAGCGGAAAAATTAGTTTTTCCATCAGACTTTTTTGCGGCACAGCCTGTAAAAATCATAAGGGCTGCGGCCAGTGTTATAAGAGTTTTTTTCATCATAAATGATATTATTGTATCTAAGTCATAAATAATCTATAATGGAATTCAACTATTGTTTTATAACCAATTTTAAAGGAAATGATATGGGAATTATGTTGAAAGACAAATTCGGCAGTACATTTGCTGAAATGTCTAAGCTTTCGCACGCCGCTGCGAAAATTGATGAAACAAAAGTTTATGAAGAGGCAAACCTCCAGCTTCGCCCTTATATGTGGGGACTTTTGGATGAAGCCTTTAATTCTGAATCTGGCTTGGGAAATATTGAAAACTTCAAGGCTTTTTATGATTCAGTTGTAAAAGAAGGAAAAACTGGTCTTATTCTTATGGAGCACTACACAAATCTTGATTTGCCAGGAATTCTTTATCTTCTTGAAAAGAATGGTGAAGACTGGGCAAAAGATATGGCTTCAAGAATTGTTGCTGTTGCCGGAATGAAGTTGAACGAAGCAAGTGCCGGAGTTCGTGCATTTACAGAAGGTTTTACCCGCGTTGTAATTTATCCTACACGTTCTCTGAACGCTGTTGAAGGTAAAGAAATATCAGAAGAAGAAAAACAGGCAGAAGAGCAGAGAGCAAGAAAAATCAACTTTGCTGCTATGCGTGCAATGGACAGCTGTAAAAAGCGCGGACAGATGATTCTTGTTTTCCCAAGTGGTACACGTTACCGCCCAGGAAAGCCTGAAACAAAACGTGGCCTTCGCGAAATTGACAGTTACCTTCGCCTTTTTGATAAGATGATTCTTGTTTCAATCAACGGTAACTGTCTTAGAATTAATCCTGAAAATCCTGATGATATGCTTGCTGATATTCTTGAGCCAGGTAAATGTACATTTACTGCAAGCCCTGTAATTGACTGTAAGGAATTCAGAAATAACGTTCTGGCAAAGCTGCCTGCAGACGACCCGGATCCAAAACAGAAAACTGTTGATGCAGTTATGGATTATCTGGAGAAACAGCATACAGAGGTTGGTGAATAAGCCTAAAATCGAAAATCCGTTAAAAAACGGGCTGCGACAGCGGGCCGTTTTAGGATTATCGAAAGAACGGCTCAGAGGCAAGCTGGGCTTGCCGACTAATATAATTTGGAGAATAAATTATGAAATTAATAAAAGACGAACTTTCATCCACAACATACCCTGGACGCGGAATTATCGCTGGTCTTTCTGCTGACGGAAAATACGCAGTTTCTGCATACTGGACAATGGGCCGCAGTGCAGGAAGCCGTAACCGTGTTTTTGTAACTGATACAGAAAATGGAACTGAGGTTGTTCGCACAAAGCCTTTTGATGAGTCTTTGATTGCAGGTGACCTAAGCCTTATTATTTATGCTGCAGTTCGTGAACTTGGCAAAAAGACAATCGTAACAAACGGTGATCAGACCGATACAATTTTTGAAGGATTGAAAAAGGGACTTACATTTGAGCAGTCTCTGCGCAGCCGCAAATATGAGCACGACGCTCCAAACTACACTCCACGTATTTCTTCATTGCTCGATCTCGAAGGCGGTGTAAACGGTGGTTATGCTTACTCACTTTCAATCCTCAAGAGTGACTGTGGAAACGGCGACAACACACTTCGCTTTACTTACACATACGACAATCCTCAGAAGGGCCAAGGCCACTACATTCACACTTATATGGGCGACGGAAATCCTCTTCCAAGCTTTGAAGGTGAACCTGTAAAACTCAAGATTGAAGGCGACATTGAAACTCTTACAAATACAATCTGGACTTCTCTCAACGAAGAGAACAAGGTTTCACTCTTTGTTCGCTTCATTGATCTTGAAACTGGTAAGTACGAAGAACGTATTTTGAACAAGAACATGTAGTTCTTATTATATTGTAGATTGCTTCGCTTCGCTCGCAATGACAGCATAATCCTCGTCATTGCGAGGAGCGTAGCGACGAAGCAATCCATATTAAACAGGAGGTCTATAATGAAAAAAGCGTTTCACTTTTTTTTCTTTATGACCTCCTTTTTTATTTTAATTTTCACTTCCTGTTCTTCTGTAAAAAAGCGCACCTGGAACGACGAAGTAATCATTGATAAAAAATACTGTGATTTTGCGGAACGTGCCGACTCCTATTTGAACGAAGCTGGTTTTCAGGGCGCGGTGCTCGTGGGCCGAGGGGACAAGGTTGTATTTGCAAAGGGGTACGGTTTTTGCGATGAAAAGGCGGCGGCCCCCGAGCTGGTGCCGATAGGCATTAACAGCACGTTTGAGGCCGGGTCTATAACCAAGCAGATGACGGCCGCTGCGGTGATGCAGCTGGTGGAAAAGAAAAAGCTGGCGGTGGACGACAAAGTTTCAAAGTTTTTCCCAGACTTCGAAGCCGGTGACAAAATTACAATTGAAATGCTTTTGAATATGCGCTCGGGCCTCACCGACCATATCAATTCTGCAGACGAGTTCTTCCCGAAAAATATTTACCGCCACATTGAATTAAATCAGATGGCTTGCAAGCCGGTGGATGAAAATCTTGTTCTTACATATCTGAATGAAGCACCGCTTCTTGCCGAGCCGGACAGTACATATTTTTACTGCAACACAAATTATTATCTTCTTGCCTGCATAATAGAGCAGGTGAGTGGAATGCCATACAGCGAATATATACGGAAAAATATTTTTAGCCGCTGTGGAATGAATCATTCAAATCTGGAATTCCAGAATACTGACACCCGCGGTTATGATTATAAAAGCCGCTATTACAGCATTCCTTCATCTCTTGCAATTGGCTGTGGTGATGTAAATTCAAATGTTACAGACCTGTTCAAATGGAATGTTCTTTTTACCAGTGGCAAAGTTGTGAAGAAAAAGACCTTCCAGAAAATGGTAGATTCAGAATCGTATGGCTATGGAGTTTACTGCCACGACGATTCAATTTTCCACACCGGCATTACCAATGTTTTCAATTCGTACGACGGATATTATTTTGATGATAAGCTTTCGATTATTGTATTATGCAATTGTCCTGTAGCAAAGATAAACGCAACTTCAGTTGCAAGAAATCTTTATAAACTTTATGGTGACAATAATAACTAACGTTAGTTAGTAAAGGTGAGTCAATATGGATTTAATAAAAAAGTTTTTAAGCCTCTTATGGTTAAATATTCTCTGGTTAGTATGTTGTATTCCGGTCATTACCGCCGGTGCTTCTACCTGTGCTGCCTTTGCCGTAACTCTCCGCTTTGCCGATGAGGATGAAGAAGTTTCAACTTTTAGAGGTATTGCAGGTCGCTTTTTTAAGGCGTTCCGTCAGGACTTGCTTCAGGGGTTTCTGTTAGAGGTAGTAACTCTTGCTGGGTTAGCTCTTGGAGTTTTCCTTTCTTATCTTGCCTGGGACTCAGGTTTAAGTCTTGTTAAGATTGCGCTTCTTGTTGTGTATTTCCTTGTTGTGTTTGTAGTGCTTTTTTATGCGTATCCACTGGTTGCACGTTACACAAATAGTTTTGTAAATACACTCAGAAACTCGGTAGCACTGTTTGCGCAGTACCCGAATAAGAGCATAAAAACATTAGGCGTTGTTCTTGTAGAACTCGTAGTGCTTGCGGTGTCGTTTAAGATTTATTTTACCGGCCTTATAATCTTACCGTCAGTAATTTTCTACACTATCAGCCGCCCTGCAAAAGATATTTTTGTGAGAATGGAAAATCCTGCTCGGGCGGAAAGTGAAGAGCTCTCTGAAGAGAACACAGAAGAAACTGATTAATTAAATGGCACTTTTAATTATGAATTTTGTACATTGGGCCTACTAAAACATGGAAAATGTTGTTTTAGTAGGCCCAATTTTTGTGTAAAAAATATGTGCGGCCTGCTAAATCATAAATAATCAAATTTTGCAGGCTCAAAAGAGAGGATTTAAGCGATAAAGGGCATAATTTATTTGTTTTTGGATCAATTTGGGCCTGCTAAAATAATTAAATTGTAATTTTGTAGGCCTCACTTGTATTTGGAGCCAGCTTGGAAGCCTACTAAATTGATAAAATTGAAATTTAGCAGGCCAAAAACCTGGATAAGCCAATATTATAGTTCACCAGGGGGCGTTACGGGGGTGGAACCCCCGTATAGGGGGTAGCGGACAAGACCGGAGCGAACGGTGGTTGAGCTTGTCGAAACTACCGTGAGTGAGGACTTGGGAGCGCAGGGGGCTTCCCCCTCCTTTTTTTGATTTGAATTTTTACCCGATTTATTCTATTATGACGCTATGAAAGAACTTGAATTGAAATACGGATGTAATCCGAATCAGAAACCTGCAAGGGTTTACATGGAAAGCGGCGATCTTCCTATCACTGTTGTAAACGGAAGACCTGGATACATCAACCTGCTGGATGCTCTCAACGGCTGGCAGCTTGTTAAGGAATTGAAGGAGGCTACCGGGCTTCCTGCAGCAACAAGCTTTAAACACGTTTCACCTGCCGGTGCTGCTGTTGGACTTCCACTTTCAGATACACTTAAGCAGATTTATTTTACTGACAATGTTGAACTTACTCCGCTTGCCTGTGCTTATGCCCGCGCTCGTGGTGCAGACCGCATGAGCTCTTTCGGCGATTTTATTTCTTTGAGCGACGAGTGTGATGAAGCTACAGCTCTTCTTATCAAGAAGGAAGTTTCTGATGGTATTATCGCACCTGGATATTCTGAAAAGGCTCTTGAGATTCTTAAGGCTAAGAAAAACGGTAACTACTGTGTAATTCAGATTGACCCTAATTACGTTCCAGCTGATCTTGAACGCAAACAGGTTTTCGGTGTTACTTTTGAACAGGGACACAACTTCCTTAAGATTGATGAAAAATCAGCTCTTTCAAACATCGTAACTAAGAACAAGAACCTTAGCGAAGAAGACAAACGCAATCTTGTAATTTCTCTTATCGTTCTTAAATATACCCAGTCTAACTCAGTTTGTTTTGTAAAAGACGGACAGGCAATTGGTATAGGGGCTGGACAGCAGAGCCGCGTACACTGTACTCGTCTTGCTGGTCAGAAAGCTGATAACTGGTGGCTGCGTCAGTCTCCAAAGGTACTCGGACTTCAGTTCGTTGACGGAATTAAACGCGCAGACCGCGACAACACAATCGACGTTTACATTGGTGAAGAATATATGGATGTTCTCGCAGAAGGTAAATGGCAGAACTTCTTTAAGGTAAAGCCAGAAGTTTTCACTCGTGAAGAAAAAGCTGAATGGATTGCAAAGAATACAAACGTTGCTGTTGGTTCTGATGCCTTCTTCCCATTCGGAGACAACATTGAACGTGCACGTAAGTCTGGCGTAACTTGTGTTGTTCAGCCGGGCGGAAGTGTTCGCGATGACCTTGTAATCAAGGCTGCAGATGACTACAACATGGTAATGGCATTCAACGGAATCCGTTTGTTCCACCATTAATAGATTGTCGGGTCAAGCCCGACAATGACATTACTGTCATTCCCGGGCTTTGAAGTGCACCCCAATTATTGGACACTTTAACTAGGCTGATTTTAAGGACTGATTCCTGAATTGTAAAGGGGTCAGTCCTTTTAATTTAACCTTAATTCTTTTTTCGTTGTACCAAGACAAATATTCAACTAATTCTTTTTTGAAATGTTCAACGGATTCAAACTTTTGTAAATATAAAAGTTCGGATTTCAGCAATCCAAAGAAATTCTCCATTACCGAATTATCAAGACAGTTGCCTTTTCGCGACATGCTTTGCCTGATTCCTTTTTCTTTCAGTCGCCTCTGATAATCATACATCTGATACTGCCAGCCCTGATCAGAATGAAGAATCAGATTTGTTCCATCCGGAATCT
>NZ_FORI01000001.1:0-327351 GCF_900113965.1 Treponema bryantii
TGCAACCCAGTACCAGGTAAAAATGCATTCCACTCCAACAACAATGTCCTTTCCAAAAGTATTGGTCACAAGCTCCAGATTATCTCTGGAACATTCCATGTTTTTGTGGAATACAGTTTCCCCGATGTTGTTGATAACACAGATGTACATCGTTCTTGCGTGAAGGTCGATTCCAATGTAAAATTGATGCTGGTTCTTATAGAATCTCATTAAGGTCCCCCTGTCGAATTAATTAGGATATTGTGCCCTGATGGACTTATCTATCTTAGCATGATAAAACTGGGGCCTTAATGATTTTCAAAGTTTCGTAGCCGACACGCAGTCAAGCTCGCCTTTCTTTTTTCTTGTCTTATCAGTCTTTATATAGTATCATAAATGGACTGGAGAATATAATATGATAACTAATATTCAAGAATGCATAAAACCCATTTCATATGTGAAAACAAATGCCGCAGACATGATGAATTTTGTTAATGACAGAAAAGAACCCTTAGTCATTACACAAAACGGAGAATCAAGAGCTGTATTAATTGATGTAGAATCATATCAGGAAATGAAGAATGCATTCAACTTATTAAGAATTATACAAGCTTCTGAGAAATCAATACAAAATGGGGAATGCAAACCTGCTTCTGAAGTCTTTGCAAATTTAAGAAGGAAGTATAATTGTGGAAAATGAAATAAAAAAAGTTGAAGTTTCTCCATTTGCTCAAGATGATTTTAATGAAATAATAGAATATTATTCTTCGTATTCACAAGATTATGTTGAGACCACAATTTCAGAATTTGAAGAAAATGTAATGTCTTTACAACAACATCCAAAAAGCGGAAGAATTATTCCAGAACTTGAAAGACAAGGTATTACCCAATACAGAGAATTGATACAAGGTTATTATAGAATTGTTTACAAAATTTCTAAAGATAAAGTAGTAATTCTTACTGTTATTGATGGAAGAAGAAATTTTGAAGAAATAATTATTGAGAAGCTTTCTCGATATTTATAGAGACGAAACCTAACATGCCCTTCAAATCGAATGTCGGGTCAAGTCGCAAAAGCGTTTAAGCGCGTAGTTACACGGACGCCCGCACTGGGGTGTTTCCGAAGAGGTGAAAAATGAAAAAAAGATTTCTGATTTCAATTATTGCATTATTCGTAATGTCTGCATTATTCGCACAGAGTAATTCAGAACAATTCTGGAACCTCTGGCAGGATGATAAATATGATGAAGCAACAGAGTTCCTGGGAAAGTGGGAAAAGAAAAGTAAGAAAGATCCGGAACTTTATGTCTGCTATTTCAATATGTACATTATGCAGGCGAGAAATGAACAGATGCATGTTGAATCATTCTTGCCACCGAATTTTAATGGACAATACATGGAAGGCAAAAATGAGAACGGTGATAAAATCTATATTTATTCTGTAATTGAATATGATGATGATTTATGTGCCAAAGCTTTTGAATATATTGATAAAGGACTTTCCTATAATCCAAAACGCCTTGATATGCATTTTGGAAAAGCTCAGCTTTACTTTATGCTTGCAGAATACGAAAAGCAGGCCGAAGTCATTAAACATATCATGGAGCTGAATAAAAAATACAAAGATTCATGGTTATGGTCGAATAACGAAACAATCAAATCTGCTCAAGTTGGATTTGCGGCATCTATTCATGAATATATTTTGAAATGGTATAACACAAAGAATCCTGCAACATATCCAATGATGAAAGAAATCTCTGCTCTGTATGTGGAACAATATCCTGATGATATAAGGGCATATAATGATGCAGGCATTGCCGCAATGTTTACAAATGATCTGGAGTCAGCAAAAAAATATTTCCAGAAAGGCTATGAGTTAGATCCATCTGATATGATATTGCTCGGTAACCTTGCACGGATCTGCTATAATCTTGGAGATACTGAGACAGCATATAAATATTATAAAATAATGTCAGAATCTGAAAATCCTGATGAAAGTGAATACGCAAAAAATATTCTCAAAAATTATTTTAATGAATAAACTTTTGCCATATTAAAAATAATGACTGATATAAAATCCACCGCGCATTATCATCTTCCTGGCCTCTTTGAGTTTTACGAACTGTACAAGTTGTTTCTGCCTTTGTACCGGGAACACCGAGAGTGGTTTTATGATTGGTGTGATATCGGTTCGATTTATGGAGCTCCATCGGATTGTCTTTGGGGCGGCGGCAGGGCTGCTTTTGGTGATGCTGATGTTGAAGATGTAATTGCGCTTATAGAAGAATTTGGGATTTCTGCAAGACTCACGTTCAGCAATTCTTTACTTCGCGAAGAACACCTTGCATACAAAAAGTGTAATGAGCTTTGTAAAAAGTTTGCAAAAAATGCCGGCCGTCATGGTGTGATTGTTCATTCTGATTTACTGGTAAATTACCTAAAAACAAATTATCCTGAGCTTTATCTTATTTCTTCTACGACAAAAGTTCTTACAGATTTTGATGTTTTTGAAACCGAACTGAATCGCCCCGAGTTTAGCTTTGTAGTTCCAGACTTTCGGCTAAACAAAACTTTTGACAGATTAAAATCTCTTTCTCAAACTCAAAAAGACAAAGTTGAATTTCTCTGTAATGAATGCTGCGACTTTGGCTGTAAAAACCGTAAAGTGTGCTACGAAAATGTAAGCCGTAAAAATCTTGGAGAGGAAATTTCTGATCACAAATGCACTTCTCCGGACGCAGCTGGCGGTTACCGTTTTTCTCTTGCAATGAAAAATCCTGCCTTTATTGGCACAAAAGATATTCTAGAAACTTACCTGCCAATGGGTTTTACAAACTTTAAACTTGAAGGCCGTGGTCTTGGCAGTGCCATTATTCTTGAGTTCCTTTTATATTACATGACTAAGCCGGAATATCAGCTTCAGGTTCGTGAAGCTGTTTATCTGGATTCCATGCTCGATCTTTTTTAAAAACAAAATATTATTCCCCTCTCAGATTGACATATACCCCCACTGGGTATATACTCCCAATTGATTGATACCCCACAGGGGTATACAACGGAGGATATATATGACTACCAAAGAAAGTGAATGTCCGCACTGTTCCGGTAAACACAAGGAACGAGAAGAGGCCGAAAAAAAAGATCTGATGAATCGCCTCAAACGAATTGAAGGACAGGTTCGCGGTGTTGAAGGCATGCTCGAAAGCGGCGCTTACTGTACAGATATTCTTATGCAGGTTTCTGCAATCTCAAGTGCACTCAACAGCTTCAATAAAGTTTTACTTGGAAATCATGTGAAGACTTGTGTTGCAGAAAATATCCGTTCTGGAAATGATGAAGTTATTGATGAACTCGTAACTGCTCTTCAGAAGCTCATGAAATAAGGGGGCTTTTATGGAACAATTTAATGTAACTGGTATGAGCTGTGCGGCCTGCCAGACTCGGGTTGAAAAAGCTGTAAGTGCTGTGCCCGGAGTAAAAAGCTGCGCGGTAAGTTTGTTAACTAATTCAATGGGCGTAGAAGGTGATGCTTCCGCTAAGGCTATTATTCAGGCTGTTGAAGCAGCGGGATATGGAGCGAGTACAAAAGTGACTGGCCGGAACTCTGCTGGCGAAAAGTCTGGAAAGCAGAATGCAGCAGACTCTCTAAAAGACACAGAAACTCCAAAAATGAAAAAGCGCCTGATTGCATCTATAATTCTTTTGATTCCGCTGATGTATGTTTCAATGGGACACATGATGTGGAACTGGCCGCTTCCCCCTTTTCTAGATGGAAACCACGTTGCAATGGGGCTTTATGAACTTTTGATTTCTGCGCTTATTATGGTGATAAATCAGAAGTTTTTTATAAGCGGATTTAAGGGGCTGATTCACCACTCGCCGAATATGGACACTCTGATTGCTCTGGGTGCAACTGCTTCGTTCGGCTACAGCGTGTTCGCACTTTTTGCAATGACCAGTGCTGTGCTACAGGCAGATCAGGCGCAGATTTCTTACTATATGGATCAGTTCTATTTTGAATCTGCTGCAACGATTCTTACTTTGATTACTGTTGGAAAACTGCTCGAAGCAAAATCTAAGGGAAAGACAACCAACGCGCTTAAGGCTTTGATGAATCTTGCGCCGGAAACTGCTGTACTTCTCGTAGACGGTGTTGAAAAGACAGTACCGGTTGAGGCAGTTAAAGTCGGCGATCTGTTCGTTGTACGCCCTGGCGATAAGATTCCTGTAGACGGAATTGTAACCGAAGGCCAGAGTGCCGTAAACGAATCTGCTTTGACAGGTGAAAGTATTCCTGTTGAAAAGCAGACCGGTGATAAAATATCTTCTGCAACAATAAATACATCAGGCTATATGGTATGCCATGCAACACGTGTTGGTGAAGACACTACCCTTTCAGAAATTATCCGCATGGTAAGTGATGCCGCTGCAACTAAAGCACCAATTGCAAAAATTGCTGATAAGGTTTCGGGCGTGTTTGTTCCGGTTGTAATTACAATTGCTCTTGTGACATTCGAAGCCTGGCTGATTGCAGGTCAGACCCTTGGTTATGCAATTGCGCGCGCTGTTTCTGTTTTAGTAATAAGCTGCCCTTGTGCGCTTGGACTTGCTACACCTGTTGCAATTATGGTTGGAAACGGCATTGGTGCTAAGTCTGGTATTCTTTTCAAAACTTCTGCTTCGCTTGAACAGGCTAGCCGAATTCAGATTATTGCACTTGATAAAACCGGCACCATCACAACCGGCGTTATGAAGGTAACTGATGTTGTTACAGCAGAAGGTGTGAATGAGGCAGAACTTGTTTCTGCTGCAAGTTCACTCGAAGCAAAAAGCGAACACCCGATTTCAAAAGCCATTGCACTTTATGCAAACCAGAAAGGCGCTGCAACATCAGAGACAACAGACTTTGAAGTTGTAGCAGGAAACGGACTTAAGGCACGCATAAATAGCGAAACAGTTTTCGGTGGTAATGCGGAATATATTGTCAAGGTCTCTGGTGTAGACATCTCTCCTCTCAAGGAAAAAATTTCCGAACTCTCTGCCCAGGGAAAAACACCAGTTCTCTTCGCAAAGGAAAACAAACTTCTCGGCATAATTTCCGTAGCAGATACAATCAAAGAAGATTCCCCAGCTGCCATAAATCAGCTTAAGAACATGGGACTCCACGTTGTAATGCTCACAGGAGACAACGAAACTACAGCACGAACAATTGGTGCCCAGGCCGGAGTCGACGAAGTAATTGCTTCAGTAAAACCGGACGGAAAAGAAGAAGTAATCCGCAATCTTATGAAGAACGGAAAAGTTATGATGGTAGGAGATGGAATCAACGACGCCCCTGCGCTCACCACCGCAGATCTTGGAATTGCAATTGGCGCTGGAACAGATGTTGCGATAGATGCTGCAGATGTTGTACTGATGAAGAACAGCCTGCTCGACGTCGCAGCCGCCATCCGCATCTCACGAAGCACACTGCGTAACATCCACGAAAATCTCTTCTGGGCCTTCTTCTACAATGTGATTGGAATTCCACTTGCGGCCGGCTGTTATGTTGCAGCTTTCGGCTGGAGCTTAAATCCAATGTTTGGAGCAGCGGCAATGGGACTTTCAAGCTTCTGCGTAGTTACAAACGCTCTGCGCTTAAACTTCGTAAAACCATACGACTCAAGTCGCGATAAATCAGTGAAAAATCCCGTAAAGGGAAATCTTATAAATACAGAGGTGGTTTCAGGTAAAGCCACACTCGAGGAGAACTCTATGAAAATCAATGTAAAAGGTATGATGTGCGGACACTGCGAAATGCACGTAAAAAAAGCTCTTGAAGCAATCGATGGAATTACATCTGCAACAGCTTCACACGAATCAGGCACTGTAACAATCGAAACTTCAAAAGCTGTAGATGAAGCAGCAATCAAAGCAGCCGTAGAAGAAGCTGGCTACGAATACTGCGGCAACTGCTAACTAGTCTTTTTTGTAATAGCCGGAATCAGAAGAATCATCACAATCAGAACTACAGGAAAAATGGTTCCGGCGAGCAGTCCCGCCTTAAGGTTATTGCTGAAAACCTGTGAAATATTTCCAACAATAGCAGGGCCGGCTGCTCCACCTAAATCTCCAGACATGGCGAGCATTGCAAAGAGTGCGGTGCCGCCTTTTGGAATTCTTGGAGAGCAGATACTGATTGTTCCCGGCCACATAATTGCAACTGAGAAGCCACAAAATATACAGCCCAAAAGTCCGAGAATTGGAACTGATGAAAGAGAAGCAAGCAGATAACTTACAAGACACAAGGCTCCAGAAAAAATCATAAAGTGCATAAGATTCAATTTATGACCAAACTTTCCAAAGATTGCACGAACTGTTCCCATCGCAACTGCAAAGAGACAAGGGCCTGCAAGATCACCAATATTTTTTGAAAGTCCCAAAGCAGACTCCGCAAAAGCCGAAGCCCACTGTGCCATTGAAAGCTCAGAAGCACCTGCACAAATCATAAGAATAACTGCCACCCAGAAAAGCGGAAGCTTGAACAGTGCCACAAGGCCCATTCCTTTTTCGCCGCCATTTGGCTGCTCAATCGGGCAAGTTGCAAAATTATAAATATTGTAAAGTGGAATTACTGCCCAGATGCAGGCAAGGATTTTCCAGTTCTCAATTCCCGCAAACTTAAAGAAGAGTGTAGAAATCACAATTACGCCCACAGAGCCCCAGCAGTAAAACGAATGCAAAAGGCTCATAACGGCTTCCTTGTGCTCAAACGGGCAAGCCTCAACAATCGGACTTCCAAGCACTTCAACAAGGCCGCTTCCAATTGCATAAACAACAACACTTATTATGATTCCAACAAACGGATCTGAAAACAAATCCGGCAAGAAAGCAAGCAGAAGCAAACCCGCAGCCGAACACAAACAAGAAGTTATGATGCATTTTCTGTAGCCGATTTTATCCACAACCTGAGCACAAATGATATCAACAACAAGCTGAGTAAGAAAAAATACAGCTGGAATAAGAGCAATTTTTCCAAGTGAAACTTCGTAACTTTTATTGAACATCAAAAAAAGAAGCGGCGTAAAATTTGCAGTAATCGCCTGAGTAATAAAGCCAAGATAGCAGGCAAGAAGAGTCTTATTATATTTCTGTGGGTTGTCGTTCATGAAAAATCTCCTTAGACACTCTAACATATCACAACTAAAAACGTAAAAGAAGATAGAAAATCACTTTTTATTGTAAAAAAACACTATATAAAATTTGACCGCGCCGACAAAGCAATGTACAAAAATAAACTCAAACTCAAAAAAGAAGAAAGCCTGCAGGGATAATTTTTTCAGGCTACTAGAATCTATACCGACGCATATGCTATCTTAAAAAAAAGAGGTAAATAGAAAAATGCTGTCGTTCGAAAGTGATTATATTGAAGGTGCGCATCCAAAGATTTTAGAAGCACTGACAAAAACTAATATGGAATGCCTTTCCGGCTATGGGGCAGATGCTTACACAAAATCTGCAAGAGAAAAAATTGCCGCTGCCTGTTCTCTGCCAGATGCTCAGATTGCTTTTTTGACTGGCGGTACTCAGACTAATCAGATTGTAATTGATACTATGCTTCATCAGTATGAAGGCGTGGTTGCGACACAAAGCGGACATATAAGTGTTCACGAAGCCGGCGCAATTGAGTTTACCGGACGAAAAGTTTTAACACTCCCTGCCCACAACGGAAAGATTGATGCGGCAGAACTTGATTCTTATATCACAGATTTTTACAACGACGGAAATCATGAACATATGGTTTTCCCGGGAATGGTATATATTTCACACCCTACAGAATATGGCACTCTGTATTCAAAAAAAGAACTGACCGAGATCTCTACCACCTGCCGTAAACATAAAATCCCGCTATTTCTTGATGGCGCCCGCCTTGGCTACGGTCTTATGAGCAAACAGACAGATTTAACTATGACTGATATTGCAGAGCTTTGTGATGTTTTTTACATTGGCGGAACAAAGGTTGGCGCTCTATGCGGAGAAGCAGTTGTCTTCACAAAGAAAAATATGCCTCTTCATTTTGAGCATCTGGTTAAGAAGCACGGAGCACTTTTGGCAAAGGGCCGTCTTTTAGCAATTCAGTTTGATACTCTTTTTACTGATGATTTATATTTTGAAATCAGCCGCAATGCAATTGAGCGTGCAGAAGAACTTAAAAATCTCTTCATCAAAAAAGGTTATAAGTTCTTTATAGATTCACCAACTAACCAGCAGTTTGTTATTCTTGAAAACGAAAAGCTCAAAGAGCTTCAGAAAAATGTGAAGTTCAGCTTCTGGGAAAAATATGATGAGACTCATACCGTAGTAAGATTTGCAACCAGCTGGGCAACCACAAGCGAAAAGATTGCCGAACTAGAAAAATTACTTTAGGCAGATTTCTTCTTAGGCATCAATATTAAGCTGACTACTACATAAGCGAGTATTGCGAAAATTGATGCCTCAATTCCAAACTCTGCACCTGTAATAAAAATGTTATTTGTTGGCAGAGTGATTGTGAAGATTGAGTTTGTAAGACCAGCGCCTTCTGGAACAATATTAAAAATATTTGAAATCAATGTGAAATTCCAGATGGCGTGAATAATTGCACTATTGGCAATTGAGTTTCCTCTATAAGCTGCCATAGAAAACATAACACCTACCATGGTACCTGCAACAATCAGAACAAGAATTCCAACCACAGAGAATGATGACATGCTTGGAATGTGTACAAGGCTGAAGAATAAAGAAGGTGCTATGATTGCAACAGTCTTATTCCATCTGTTTTCCAGAGTCTTCATGAAAATTCCACGAAAAAGGATTTCTTCAAGAAAGCCGGACTGTAAACCTAAGGTAAGTGAATTAATAACGAGTAATACAGTTTCACCTGTTGAGTGGTGATTTACGGTAAGGTTTCCAACAATCAGATAAACAACTACCATGTAAGCTGGAATCAAAATTGCGGCTACAATACTCCACCACTTAAAATGCAGGTTAATTCCAAAATCATCAAACTTCAGATGGAACATTTTGTAAATACAAAGCCAGAGCAGTAAAAATACAAAAGCAAAATCTGAAATGTGCTTGATGCTTGTACGAATATATTGTTGTTCTATTGAAACAAACTTAAAAAGAAGGTCTGTACAAATTTGACTTAAGAGTGCTCCAATCAGATATAAAATGAAAGGAGCAATAAGTAATAAAATGGTCTTTTTGGTAGAAAACTTTTCTGTCATAAATATTCTTTTCTATTCTTAGTTATTCTTTGTTAGGCTTATGCACCGAGGAAGAACAACGAGAAGAAAATGTACACACTACCGAAAAGCATGATGATGTTGCTGAGAAGGTGCATGAACTTAATTTTCTTGAGGTTGTAGAAGATAATTCCTACGAGATAGAATACAGCGCCAAGGATGAGCATGCTGAAGCTTTTTGGTGAAAGAACTTCGAAAAGATTCTTTGCTACAAAGAGTCCAGAGAAGCCTGCGAGTATGTAAAGCGCAATATTCAGCTTGTTGTATTTTTCACCGGCAATTGCATAGAAGAGGATTCCGATAAATACGAGACCCCATACAATACCGAAAAGAATCCAGCCTGTGTTTCCCTGAATCTTTGTGATTGTGTAAGCACTGTAACCAAATCCAATGATAAGGAATGAGAAAACATGTGAAATGCGGTTGAATACCTGCTTTGCTGTGATGTTTGTAAGTGCGTGCTGAAGAACTGAACTCAGGTACATGAGAATCATTGAAGCACCGAAAAGTGAATAGAACACTGTTGTTACATTTACCCAGCTCTGGAGCTGACCAACAGCGATTGTGTCCAGAATAGCAGTTGCAGCGATAAAGAGTGCTACACCTATTCCCTGTACAATTGAACTTCCAATTTCCTCGCCTACTGAAAGACGGCGTGATTTTTTAGCAAGTTCAAGAAGACGTTTTTCGTTTGCAATGCGCTTTTCTGCACGCTTTTTAGCACGTTCGTTTTTTGCGTATTCTGCAGCGGCATATTTTGCTTTAAGGCGTTCAGGATCTTCTGCATACTGAATGTTAATCTGCTGTACGGCATTTTCATAATCTTTTTTAAGCTGCTTAAGTCTTGAATGCTTTTTTGTCTTAAGAGATTTAAGTGTTGATTTTCTTACTGCTTTTTCTGCGATCTCGTCTTGTCTGGACATAGTTTTACCTCACTTTTATATTATAACAGTATGACATTTTTTGTCAAATTTGTCGAGCAAAAAGTTCGTATAAAAGTACACCTGCGGCTACCGAAACGTTGAGGCTGTCGATTTTTCCGCCGGTTGGAATTGAAACAATTGTATCGCACTGCTTTTCGAGGAGCTGTGCAATTCCTGTTCCTTCGCTACCCATAATTATAACAGATTTTTTGGCAAAGTCGATTTTGCGGCAGTTTTCTCCACCTGCGTCGGCTCCGTAAATCCAGAAGCCGGCCTGTTTAAGCTGTTCTGCAGCACGTACGAGGTTGTTTACTATTGTAACTGGTACCCAGGCACTTGCTCCGGCACTTGTACGGCCAATTACTTCGTTGCCGGCAATATCGCTGGCACTATTGTGCTCTGGAATTACTACGAGGGATGCACCAAACTGGTCGCAGCTACGGATGATTGCGCCTACGTTGTGAGGGTCTGTGATGCTGTCGAGCATTACTACTGTGCAAGGTTTTGCTGTGTCGTCGGAATCGGCACTGTGGGTTTTTACCCAGGAATCGAAATCTACTATATTAGCTGTCTGCTTTTCGCCGCCCTTAATTTCCATTACAAGGCCGCGGTGGTCGCGGAGTTTTTCGTCCAGACCGCTTACCATTTCGTCGAGCTTTTTGTCGTCGGTCTGAACAGCTGTAATTCCGGCTTCTTTAGCAGCAGCAAGAATTTTCTTTACGCGGGGACCGGGCTTGCTGTAAAAAAGCTTGAGCCCGGCATTGGCAGCGGCGGCACCAGCACCTTTGTCACCGCCTTTTCCCTTTGCGGCACGGAGTTTTTCTTCGATTGAATGAAATCCGGTTATTACCATAAAACTAGCGTCCGCAGCACTGCTTATATTTCTTTCCACTTCCGCAAGGACATGGATCGTTGCGTCCAACTTTTGCACCTACGCGTTTTACAGTTGTAGGAATTACGTTTCCAGCAACATATTTCCAGTCATCTCCAACCTTTCTGAAAAGAGAGATTTCGTGGTGAACGTCGTGCATGTTATGAAGTGTATAATCTGCTTCGAATTCTACAATCTGCTCGTCTTCTTTTTCACCATTTTCTGTGCGGAGAATCTTAAGTCCGTTCCACTGAGACTGCTTGCTCCAGTCTTCTGTTGCCTGGCGGTCAATTTCGCCAATTCCTTCGCCTTCTTCGCAAGAATTGATGATGTAGTCAATTTCGTGCTTTACGTATGAAGTGTAGCGTGCGCGCATACATGCTTCGGCATTTGGAGCTTTTGTTTTTCCTTTAATAATTGGTTCACAGCATTCGCTGTATGTCTTGCCCGAACCACATGGGCATAATTCGTTATTAGTACTCATGAGAATTATTTTAATGAATTTGTGAGTGGTCTACAAGCATTGCCACCGCTACGGTTTTTGAGCAGGTAAACGGGCGTTCCCGCCGCCGTCTTTCGCCGGCAGCGGTCGGGCTTTCCGGGGTTCCGCCATTCGGCTCCATTCCTTCGGAACTGCCCTTTCAGGGCAGCCCCTACAATCCCTAACGCACTCTTTATCCACGGTAATATCACAAAATTCTGTTAAAATACATATAAAAACGCATTTTAATTCAAATTATATGTACATTTTCCGAAAAATCGCTAAAAATCAGCTGTTTTCTTCGTCTTTCAGCCCTTATTTTCCTCAAAATTCAAGAAATTCACTGCATTTTTTATGAATTTTCCAGCAAACGTACATATAAAATGAAGAAATTTGTTAAATTATATGTAAATTCTCGAAAAAAAGAGTTTTACCACTTTTGCTAATTGCTCTTTTTCGTCAATTCTTCGTACATCTTGAACAATTCTGCCACACATTCAGATTCTGTCATTTTTGTATTGAAACCATATGCAGCCATTACAGCACGAGCATCAAGTATACCGTGCGCAGCATCTTCAATTGTTTCTTTTTGTTCTTTTGTAGGATTACACCATGGGAAATTATTGTACACTACACTTGCTGAATATCGATAATCACTTTTTATACGACCACAAACAGTTCGCATCCAAGCATTGTGTACATTAGATTGTCTAGCAGGGGCGTTGCGGGGATGTGCCCCGCATAGGGGGTAGCACGCAACGAAGTGCGGGCGCAGGGGGCCTCCCCCTCTTATCTTAGTATTATTATTCGTTTATAATGATGTTGAGGTAAAAAATGGAAATCCGAAAACTTGAAGGAAAAGAACGTTACGATGCGTATCTGCTTTTTAATTACTGCTTTCATCAGCGTATTGAACTTCAGGAATCTGATGTTGAAAAGTACAGTTCGGCAACCGATGAAGACTGGGGTGCCTTTGATGACGACAATCATCTAATGGCCCGAATCATCAATAATCATTATGATTTTTATTTTGATGGAAAAGCTGTAAAGGCTGGCGGCATTGGCGGAGTAGCTACACTTCCAGAATACCGCAACACTGGTGCTGTCCGTGAAATCTTTAATGCACTGATTCCGGAAGCCTATAAGAACGGCGAAGTCATTTCTACACTGTATCCATTTAATCATGAATTTTACCGTAAGTTCGACTATGAGGTTGTGACCTTCCAGAATGAATATTCTTTTATACCGGCTACTTTAACTAACTATCGTAAGGTAGTTTCTGCAGACAGTTCTTTTACAATCCGTAAATGGAATACCGGTGATTCTGTTTCAGATTTTCTTTCTGTTTATAATCAGTTTGCTCCGGCATACAATTTTGCTGCTGTCAGAAATGAAGAGATGATGCTCAATAAATTAAAGTATGACAAACCTTTTATTGACCGTAAATTCTCTTACCTCATTTTGGAGAATGGGAAACCTGTTTCTTATATTATTTTCACAGATATAAAAAATGATCCTGCAGCAATTCTTCAGGTAAATGAATGTGCCTGGACAAGCCGTGAAAGTTTTTACGCAATTCTTGGCTTCCTTGGCCAGTTCAGCGCAGACTATGGAACAATCAAACTTCCTCTACCTAACGGCATTGACCTTTTGAGATTTATTAAAACACCTGATGCCTATTCAATCGGAAAAAGAAGCTGCCAGCATTTTATGGTAAGGGTTATGAATGCCAGAATACTTCTTGATATAATTAAGAAGCCTGCAAACTGTGATTTCACCATGAAGCTTACAGATGAAATGATTGCAGATAATAATGCTGTTTTCCGAGTTCTTTCGGACCGTGTTGAAGTGCTGGATGGTAAGGATGAAACTACCGGTCGTAAGTTCGACATTGAGCTTAACGTTCGCGCTTTAGGGCAGCTTTCTTCAGGTTGTCTGAATATTAATGAAGCCGCTTTAAGAAACGATGTTACCATAAACTCAAATGAAGAAATGCTGAAATCAGTTTTTCCTGAAAAAACTATTCTTGTTACTGAGAGTTTCTAATTTAATTGTTTCTGGAGAAAACAATGTCTTTGATTAAAATAGAAAATTGCCGTATTGAAAACAGCCGTTCAATTCTTATACAGAACATGAGCTGGGAAATGAAGGCAGGTGAAGTGTGGCTGGTTACAGGTCCAAACGGAAGCGGAAAAGCTGATTTTTTGAACGCACTTTCGGGGAACACGGGCATCAAAATTACACCTAATACCGACGGACTTTTTTCTGATATTTTTTATGATTCTACAGAGACTGTTTCTCTTGAACGCGCAGCCCGCTTGATTCAGGAAGAGCGCGAAAATGATGAAAGTGATTATCTTGAAGGCGGTGTGGACCATGGCCGTACCGGAAGAGTGTTTATTGCACAGGCACTTTATCCGGAGCTAAAAAAAGGCATGCCAATGCCGGACTCCATAAATTTAATTGAAAACGAACCTGCCATAAAACTCTGCGGAATTGAAAAGATTCTGGACCGCGGGCTCAAATATATGTCTACCGGTGAGATTCGCCGCACCCTGCTTGCCCGCGCCCTGGTATCTGGGAAACAGCTTCTGCTTTTGAGCGATCCTTTTGCGGGCCTCGATGTTCAGAGCCGCACAATCCTTCTGGAGTTTTTTGATTCAATTGCAAAACGTCAGCTGAATAAAGCAGCTTCTTCTGATTCAAATAATTTCCCTCACATCATTCTTGGAATGGAGCGCTGGCATGAGATTCCGGATGCGATTACTCATGTTCTGGAGTTCCGGGAGAAGAAAGTTTCTTACTGCGGAGAACGCGCTGGTTTTGAAGCGCTTTTGAAGAAGCGCCAAGCAGAGGCTGCGGCTGGCGAAGAAAAAACTAAAAATGATTTTAAAGAAGGATTTAAAAAGCTGACTCAGGCCGGTGGTTTCGATACACCTGCTTCGCAGGCACTCAACCACCAGGTCGAATCACGGTGGTTGAGTAGGCCGGAGGCCGTATCGAAACCACCTCTTGAAGATATCTTAGTTGAAATGAACGACGTAAACGTTGGCTGGGATGACCATCAGGTGCTCCGCCACCTTACCTGGAAGCTGGTTCGCGGCGAGCACTGGCTTGTGCGCGGCCCTAACGGCAGCGGAAAAACGACCTTCCTTGAACTTATCACCGGCGACAATATGCAGGTTTTCAGCAATGATATTAAGATTTTCGGAAACCGCCGCGGCTCAGGTGAAACTATCTGGGATATAAAAAAACGGCTTGGTATTGTTTCTTACCGAATGCATGTGGAATACCGCATGCTTGGGGGAACCTCGCTTCTGGCGGTGATTATAAGCGGATTCCGCGACAGCATCGGTTTATATGGAGACTCTCCTTCCGACCTTGAAATTGCGACTGCAAAAAAGTGGCTGGCCCTCGGCGGTTTTGAAGGCCGCGAATCAGAAAGCTTTGGTTCACTCAGCTATGGAGAACAGAGAGCAATCCTTATTCTGCGCTCTGCTGTAAAAACTCCGGAAATCCTTATTCTGGATGAACCTTGCCACGGCCTGGACGAACAGTACCGCGCCAAAATTCTTCATCTGATGGAGCTTATCGGAAACGGCGGCACCACAACCATGCTGCACGTTACCCACGATCCTTCCGAGGTGCTTCCGTGCGAAAAGCATATCCTTGAGCTGCATCCTGATGAAGATCCGATGTATCAGATAATAGAATTATAACAAGATTTTCCGCAATAACGACTCAAAATCTGCCGATAATCTCCTTATGAAAAAGACAATCAGCTTATTGTTAGCCCTCTCAGTTTTTTACTGCGCTTGTTCTGCCCGCGGAAAAGCTGATATTGAAGTTCCCACTGAAGATGTAGAATACGCCTTCAAAGGCGATGAACCTTCCGTTCTGGAGCCCGAAGAAGAAAAACCACTCCTTCCACTCTACGAACTCCGTGAACCAACCGGCTCTCCCGTCCCACTTCGCGAAAGCTGGGGCTACGTTATGCAGAGCCGCCTCGACGAATACGACAATTCCATTCCACTCACCGACGTCTGCTTTTTTTCCGCAGAAATAAACTGCTATGGCGAGCTTGTAAGCGTTCCAAACCGTTCAAGAATCAACACAAAAGGTGCGCGCTGCCATCTTGTAATCACCTGCGACAGTAAATCACTCACACATTTCATACTTGAGCCAGGCAGCAAAGTCAGAAACAATCTTCTTAAAGCAATTGTAAAAGCCGGCGCCCCATACGACGGCGTTCAGATAGATTTTGAACTTGTACCGGCCCGCGACAGAAAACACTTCATCAGCTTCTGTTCAGACCTGCGCTATATGCTCGGCAAGGCAAAATGGTTTTCAATCTGCGTACCAGCGCGTTTTAAGCTGCTTTCCGAAGACATTTACCCTTATGCCGAAATCGCAAACTACTGCGATCGCGTTTTTGTAATGGCCTACGACGAACACTGGTCAACAAGCCGCCCCGGAGCTGTAGCATCCGTAGACTGGTGCCGCAAAGTAATGGAATACGCACAAAAAGCAATTCCACCAAAAAAACTCATAATGGGAATCCCTTTTTACGGCCGCACCTGGGCAAGTGAAACCACCGCCGGCGCCTGGTACTTCAGCGGAGCAAACCGTATCATGACAGAACACAAGGTGCCCGAAGTTGTTTACGAAGATGATATTCCAACCTTCAAATACACCGCACAGGTAGACGTCACCGGCTACTTTAACGACACCTACTCCGTGCTCCAGCTCGCCCGACTCTACGAAGAAGCCGGCATCCAGAAAATGGGCTTCTGGCGAATAGGCCAGGAAGATCCCACCGTTTGGAACTGGTTCAAAATTACTAAATAGATTGCAACGTCGCTACGCTCCTCGCAATGACGTCATTGCGAGCACATAGTGCGAAGCAATCCATTTTAAAGTGACACTTTTTCTTCTTTCATGTGTTATAATACTATGAATAGGGAAATGATATTACTTTTCCCAGGAGAATAACATGAAAAGAATTCTTTCTATCTTATTGATTTTATTCACAGTCTCTGCAGGCTTCGTATTTGCCGATTCAGCAAATTCAGATCCTTTTGACTCGCTTGTAGAAAAACTTCTCAAAGATTTTGATGATGATGGCGCAACAGTAGCCGTAAAGGTTTTCACTTCAGATCTGGGAAACAACGAACGCAAAAAGATTTCTAAATCTGTTCAGTTTTCACTCTACTGCTCAGACATCTTGGAAGTAGTAGCAAAGTCAGATGATGCAGATTATATCTGTACAGGTAAAATTGAAGCCGACGGTCCAAACTATATCATCAGTGCAAAACTTATCGACAATTATGATGATACTGTAGTTGGAAAAGCAAAGCAGAAGGTGCCAAAGGACTATTACGCTGAAAAACCAACCGACGTTAAAGTTGAAACAGTAGTAATAGAAGACAACGTAGATGCAGACGACATCCTTGGTGCAATTGTTGTAGGAAGTATTATCGGCGGAGTTTTCCATGCTGTAACTACACCTCCACGCCCAGTTTATGTAAAACCTTCAAGACCAAACAGACCAAATCGTCCATCACGCCCTAACAGACCGTAGGTTTTTAATATAAGAGTAGGAGGGGGAAGTCTCCCCCTCGTTCCCAAGTCCTCGAGGACGGTAGTTTCGACCCCTTCGACAGGCTCAGGGACCGCAACCACCGTCCTCTGCGGTCTTGTCCACTACCCCTTCTGCGGGGGACACCCCCCGCAACGCCCCCGTTTTACAACTCTTTTTCCTACCTTGCCCCCATTAACAGTTTTCATTAAAATACTTAACAATCACCTTAAATCAGGAGCTTATTATGATTTTTTCACCAGTAGAAATTCAGGAAACTGTAAATATGTTTATGCGACAGAAGCTGGACATCCGTTGTATCACAATGGGTATTTCCCTTCTGGATTGTGCCGACTCAGACAGCAAACGTGCCTGCGATAAAATCTACGATAAGGTGATGAAAAAAGCCGGGAACCTTGTAAAAACTGGTCAGGATATTGAAAAGGAATTCGGAGTACCAATCATTAATAAACGTATTTCCGTAACTCCAATTGCCCTGGTTGCCGGCGCAAGCGAAGCAAAAAATTACGTTCCATATATTAAAACCCTCGACCGCTGTGCCCACGAGCTGGGCGTAAACTTTATCGGTGGTTTCTCAGCTCTGGTTCAGAAAGGTATTACTCCTGCAGACCGCATCCTCATCGACTCAATTCCAGAAGCCCTTGCAACAACTGATTTTGTTTGTTCTTCTGTAAACGTAGGTTCAACAAAATCTGGTATCAACATGGATGCCGTTAAGCTCATGGGTGAGACAATTGTAAAGACTGCCGAGGTTTCTAAAAACTGCGAAGTAAACGGCTGTGCAAAGCTCGTTGTATTCTGTAATGCTCCAGAAGATAACCCATTTATGGCTGGTGCCTTCCATGGTCCTGGAGAAGCTGACTGTGTAATCAACGTTGGTGTATCTGGTCCTGGAGTTATCCTGGCAGCCGCAAAAGAATATAAAGGTCAGCCAATCAACGTACTCGCTGATGGTATTAAAAAGATGGCATTTAAAATTACCCGTATGGGTCAGCTTGTTGGAAGCGAAGCCGCAAAACGCCTTGGTGTTCAGTTTGGTATTCTTGACCTTTCACTCGCTCCTACTCCTGCTGTTGGTGATTCTGTTGCCCGCATCCTCGAAGAAATCGGTCTTGATGGTTGTGGTGCTCCGGGAACTACCGCTGCCCTCGCAATGCTTACAGATATGGTAAAGAAGGGCGGTGTTATGGCTTCTACAAACGTTGGTGGTCTTTCGGGTGCCTTCATTCCAGTTTCAGAAGACGAAGGTATGATTGAAGCTGCAAAGAACGGTTCTATCTGCCTTGAAAAGCTTGAAGCAATGACTACTGTTTGTTCTGTAGGTCTTGATATGATTGCAATTCCTGGTGATACCCCTGCTACTACAATCTCTGGTATTCTTGCAGATGAGTTTGCAATCGGTATGGTAAACAATAAAACAACTGCCTGCCGCCTTATCCCTGCTCCTGGCAAAAAAGCCGGCGAATGGGTAGAGTTCGGTGGACTCCTTGGTGGCTGTCCTGTTATGCCAGTAAGCAAGTTCGGCTGTGCAGATTTCATCAACCGTGGCGGCCGTATTCCAGCCCCTATCCACAGCTTCCGTAATTAGTGGATTGCTTCGCCTACGGCTCGCAATGACGTCATTGCGAGGAGCCGCAGGCGACGTGGCAATCCATATTATAAAATAGGAGATATTTATGAAGAAAATTATTGTTTTAATTCTTTTCTCCCTGATTCTCTTCGCAGCCTGCACTTCAGTTTCCACAACTCACCCAGATGGTTCAAAGACAATTCTCTATCCCGACGGAACTTTGGAGCACGTTAATTGAATCTAATCCCTGTTGAAACGCCGGAAGACTTTCTTCTGGCGCAGCAGTTTATAATTCCCCACGAAGAAACCTGTGTTTCACTGGCCTCTCTCGTGCGACGAAAATCTGACAAGCTCGTATTTATTATCGACTCTGATGAAACTATGGTTTCGACCCTTCGACTGGGCTCAGGGACCGTACGGCCTTCAGCCTACTCAACCACCGCCGCTGATGATATATTAGGCCTCCTTAATCTCGACTCAACCATCTATCACTGCCTTCCCGACATCAACAAAATTGACCGGGAGGCACTTATAGAAAATCTTCCATATCTTATGAAAAAGCCTGTGCGCTGCATCAGTGGAGAAACAAGCGGCACAGAGTTCTTAATTGGAGTCTTTGAGCAGGGTAATTTCGATAAACTCAATCACCCCGCTCAAGTCTATCCGTACAAGATGATGCGGTGGTCATCACCAGAGGTGGTTTCGACCCCTTCGACAGGCTCAGGGACCGCAACCACCGGAAATGGCGAAGAAATCTTCCGCTGCACCGAGCACGACCTGGAGCTCCTGCACCCACTTCAGAAAGATTATATGAAAGACGAAGTTGCTGTTCCTGGCCGCCAGCTTACCGATGCCGAAGTAGACATCACACTGAGGCAGATTCTTAAAAATCAGCTTTGCTTTTCACTCTTGTGCGATGGAGAACCAGTAGCAAAAGCCAACACGAACGCAATTGGAATTAACTGTGTTCAAATTGGTGGCGTTTACACTCACCCGCTCTACCGCAGAAACGGCTATGCAGGGGCACTTGTTCAAGCGCTCTGTAACCGCGCAACTCAGGGTGGCCGAAAGCCTGTACTTTTTGTTAAAGAAAAAAATACGCCCGCATTCAATCTCTACCGAAAGCTCGGCTTTGAAGAATGCGGGCGATACACTATCGCGTATTATTAATGGATTGCTTCGCACTTCGTGCTCGCAATGACAAAACTTTTACGTCATTGCGAGGAGCGCAGCGACGTGGCAATCTATTTACTCAAGATTCAGCTTGTACATCAAAACAAGTCTTGTAATCACTGAAAGTATTACGCACCATACAAAATTGTAAAGTGAAATACTCCATAAAAGGCCCGCCTTAAAATCAGTCATTCCCTCATAGCCTTTGAAAACTAATTCTGCAATATTCTGGAAAAGCAGGAAAACTACAACAAATATAAGAATTGACATCAGTGTTCTATGCTTTCCAATAAGCTGAATAACTGTTTCTGTCATATAGATGAAGATACAAATCAGCATAAAGAAGATCAGACAGTTTATAAAGCTGCAGCAGAAAATATAACCGAAACCATATCCATACTGGAGCTTAAACTCAGCAGATGATTGCAAAAACTTTGAAAAGGCTTGTGGAAGCTGATTCCAGCCACGGATAAAAATCAAAGCCACTGCAAGAAGCATAATAACTGCATAAGATAAAGCCCATACAATATCTGCAAGGTAGCGGCCCCAGAGGTGCTCTCCAACAGTAACCGGCAAAGTAAGGTTCAGATAGCCTTCATCGCCAAGAATACTTTTCTTATAACGACGTTCAATAATGCTGAAGATGATTACAATCATTACAACAAAAAGAATTGTTGTAAGAATTACAATTGCAGTCTTGAAAATTCCAAGTGCGCCGTTTCCATCAAAATCAAAATCAGAACTCATTACAAAGATTCCGATAAAGAGCGAAAGCACAAGAAGCAGAGCATAAACCGGAAGAATAATTCTTCCTGCTGAAATCATCTCGTACTTAAAAATCTTTCCAACAGCCGGGAATGGATTTCTGAATTTCTTATTTTTCTTTTCCATTGTATTTTCCATAGTTAACACTTGAACTCCTCTCTGAAAAGTGCATCAATAGACATTCCTGTTTCTTCACGAATATCATCCACATCACCCTGACGAACTACATTTCCCTGCTTAAGGAAGATTATGTGATTCAGAACAGACTCAACATCATTAATCAAATGAGTTGAAATAATTACTGTTGCATCTTCCTTGTAGTTATTGATGATTGTATTCAGGATGTAGTCACGAGCTGCAGGGTCTACACCACCAATTGGTTCATCAAGAATGTAAAGATTTACATCGCGGCTCATTGTAAGAATGAGCTGAACCTTTTCTTTTGTACCTTTTGACATTGTCTTAAGGCGTTCACCAGGTTCAATGTTTAAACGTTTAAGCATATCAAGTGCTTTGTCTTTATTAAAATTAGGATAGAAATCCATCATCATTTTGATAAGCTGATCAACGTTCATCCAGTCGTTGAGGTAAACCTTATCTGGCTGATAAGCAACAAGCTCTTTAGATTCTACGCCAGGCTTGTAACCACAGCAGACAATTTCTCCGCTTGAAGGCTTAAGCAGTCCGGCAGCAAGTTTAAGCAGTGTTGTTTTACCACTGCCGTTTGGTCCAAGAAGACCTACGATTGAACCTGCAGGAATCTGAAGGTCAATATTTTTAAGGGCAGTTTTTTTGCCGTATTGTTTATTAAGATTTTTGCATTCCAAAACTGTATTCATCACAATCTCCTATTCTTCTTCAAGTATTTTGATAACTTCTGATTTATCAAAACCAAGAGCCTTCATACGCTCAAGAAAAGCCTGTATTTCGGTTTCTGCAACTTCCTTTTTCATGTTTTTGATCATTTCCTTATCATCTGTGATAAAACGTCCCGAAGTTCTTTCGGTACGAACCAATCCCATTCTCTCCAGTTCGGAAAGTGCTTTCTGCATTGTATTTGGATTTACCTGAGCCTTGACTGCTAAGTCTCTAACTGAATCAAGCCGGCTTCCTTCCGGGAGCTCTCCGGAAATAATCTGCGCCTTGAAATAGTCCATCAGCTGAAGATAAATCGGTTTATCATTTGTGAACTGATATTCCATTACAACTCCTGTTTTGGTCTTAAAGACCCGAATATGATACACGCGGTGCTGCGCTTGCATCGCTGTATTAAGCACATAATACAGTAATACAAAATTGCTGTCAAGAAAAATTTTTGAATTTTTTTTAGATTTACGTTATTATAATTAAGAATAATAAAATACAGGAAATTAAAAACATGAGAAAAATTGTTTATTCAAAACCGGCAAAAAACTTAATCCGTTTTTTTTGTCTGAACGGAATTATAGTTGAACTTCTTTTCATCCTTCGGCTTTTCCTTCGTACCGACTTAACTCTTAACGTTCATGAAATTACTAACCTTAAAACTTTCTTAGAAGCTGATTTGACTATCGCTATTATTGATATTGTAAGTCTTATAGCTTTTATTGTTTTGATTTTTCTTCCAGAACAGATAGTCTTTTTTTCAATGATTGCATTTTTATATTCATTTAAAATTATTGTTGTTGATACACTTGCTGTAAATCCTATTGGTCAGCCTTTATATCTTCTTGGAGTTTCATGCCTTATTTATTCCGGCTGGTTTAAGAGACATCGTGTTATCAAAATTGTTTCTTCAATAGTTATTAATCTTGCTCTTATTGGCTCAAGTGCAAGATACGGCGCTTTAACTTGTGTTAATTCCTATATTGCTTCTTTTGGTTATTCTCTGGTTCTTCTTGTTACACTTTTCTTTACTACAAATTTCATGCGTCTTGTTCACATAAAGAAAACTGCACGCATCTGGGATTTGTCTCAGTATCCGGATTTAACTCAGCGCGACAAAGAATGGCTTAAGGATATTCTTGATGAAAAAAGATATGAGGAAATTGCAAACGATTCTGGAATAACTGTTGGAACTCTTAAGAATCGTATGCATCAGATTTTCAATATTGTTGGAATTGATGACCGAATCAGTCTGCTGGCAACCTACAGCGGCTACGAGGTGAAGTTTTAGGTGGTTTCGACAAGCTCAACCACCGAGGAGTTCTCGAACAGTTTCATCAAAATGATCATCATAAGTGGCACGGATTAATGGCCGTGCCATTATTATTTGGTCGGCACCATAATAAAGTGCTGTCTGTATATCTTCGCGGGTACGGATTCCGCCGTCTACCCAGATTTCCTGACAATATTTTTTTAACTCCGCCGCGTGTTCGGCAAGAAAGTTTGCGGTGCTGCCTATGCGGGTTTCGACGCGGCCGCCGTGGTTTGAAATGTACACTACGTCTGGGCGTACCTCGCGAACCAGAGCTATATCATCATCTGTAAAAACACCCTTAATTACAAAAGGAAGTTTTGTATGCTCACGGAACTCTTCCAGCTGGGCGGCAGTCTTACGCTCAAGGTTTACAAGATTTCTCATTGTAACAATGTTGTAAGAATCTATATCAATTCCAATATGACTTGCATATGGACGTACCCACTCAATGCGTTCAAAGAGACGTTCCTGGGGATAAGGTTTGAGAAAGAAGGCGGCCTTTACGGTGGTTGAGTCTGTCGAAACCACCGTATTTTCTGCCAGCTCTTTAATTGCGGCCGTTCCTAGCTTCAGTTTTTCATCCGGGCAGCCGTCGCCTACGCAAAGCCCAAACCCTGCCTTTGCTGCATTTTTGAGATATGGTAAATAAAAATCTGATTCATTTGCATAGCCGATATTTTCTACCGCGCCGGTAACAGGACCACAGCGCAGCAGTTCAGGCTTTACTTCAATTTTTGAGATTTCTTCTTTTTTTGTATTATAAAGTTCTTTCCAGCCTTCACAGTTCAGCTGAAAGTTTTTTCCATCAAAAACACCACCGAGTCCCGGAAGCATTCCAGGACATCCATAGCCGTCGCAAATTGCACAGCGATGGCATTTCAAATCACCAGTTCCCACCTTGTTCCCCTTACTAGTCGCCAAAACAAATGCCTAAATCTCTTGCTGTCTTAAGAACAGGCTCATCTTCGGTTATCTCTTTTACTTTTCCCGCAACAACAGAAAGCGGAGTTGCAACAATGCCGCCGTTCTTTACGGCAACAAGATTTCCAAAACGCTTTTCGGCAAGGAAGTCTGCAGCAGCATTACCAAGCTTTGTAGCAAGAATCATATCATAAGGAGCAGGATCTCCACCGCGTTGTAAATAACCAAGCACGCTGGTTCTTGTTTCAATTCCGGTGGCTGCTTCAATCTCTTTTGCAACTCTAAAGCCTACAGACTGTGGCATAGCCTCGCGGGCCTTCTTAAACTCTTTTTTGCTGAGAGCCGCTTCGTTCAAATCAATTGCACCTTCTGAACAGGCAATAATAAAATAATTCTGGCCTTTTGCTTTTTTAGCCTTCATGTATTTTGCAATCTTTTTAATATCATAAGGAATTTCAGGCAGAAGAATTACATCTGCACGACCGGCAAGTCCTGCATACAAACCAAGCCAGCCAACCTTGTGGCCCATGATTTCTACAACCATTGCACGGCTGTGACTTTTTGCTGTTGTACGGATTGCTTCAATTCCCTTTGTTGCAACATCAATTGCGGTATGAAAACCAAAGGTCTCGTCAGTTCCTACAATATCATTATCAATTGTCTTTGGCATTCCAATTACATTAAAGCCCGCCTCAGAAAGCAGAGAAGCAGTTGTATTGGTTCCGTTTCCGCCAAGGCAGACAAGCGCATCAAGCTTATTCTTTTTGAAAGTTTCTTTAATTCCCTCTACAGGAAGAAGTCCCGTTTTTGGATCCGGTACAGGATTTTTGAAAGGCTTAACTCTTGAAGTTCCAAGAATCGTTCCTCCCTGTGAAATGAGCGGCTCAAGATCAATTGTGTCCATCTTAAAAGTGTCATTGTCTATGAGCCCGCGGTATCCGTTACGAATACCAATAAACTTCATTCCGTAATTATTTTTACCGGAAATACACAAAGCCCGGATTGCAGCATTCAAGCCAGGCGCATCTCCGCCGGAAGTGAGAATTCCGACTGTTTTAATTGTAGAAGCTTTCATAAATATAATTATAACCTTTTTTTAGCAGAACGGACAACTATTTATTTTCTTGCTTCGACTCTGCTCAGCAACCGGAGCATATGTAAAATTTGCTTTTTAATAACAATGCGTTAAAATGTTAACTTATGAAGAAAACAGCTATTTTACTTGCTTTACTACTCGGCTGCTTTACTGCGGCCTTTGGACAATCGGCAGCGGAGGGAAAAGTTGATCAGTCTTTCCTGAACGACTTTGTTTGCCGAAACTGGACTACTGCAGATGGACTCCCTGGTATGACAATTACTGCTATTATGCAGGACCAGAAAGGATACATCTACGTTGGAACTTATGAAGGTCTCGTACGCTTTGACGGCGTTGAGTTTGTTACTTTTTCTCGTAACATTGACCCTAAGTATGATTTTGCCTCTGTTCGTGCCATTTTCCAGGACTCTAACGGTTCCCTCTGGGTTGGTCATAACGACGAAGGCGTAACCTGCCTTAAGCCAGACGGCTCAATTACTAAATACACCACAGATAATGGTCTCCCTCACAACTCAATCCGCGCCATCTGTGAAGATTTTAATAACAACATCTGGTTTGGAACCGCTTCGGGCCTCTGCTATCTTACTCCGGAAAACGAAGTAAAAATTCCAGAAGGTTTACATGAGCTAGGTCAGGATACAATTCAGGTTTCACGACTCTACTGCGATACTGCCGGCCGAATCTGGATTTCTACCGCAATCGAAAACGATCTTTTTGTTTATTCAACCAGAAAGCTTGAACGCTTTGTCGGAATCACAAAAATCAAAAATCCTTCTGTAAACGAAGTAAGCCAGGATAAGAGTGGCGCTTTCTGGTTTGGTGTTGCTCCTCACTACGCTGTACGAATTAAGGATACAGAAGAAACCGTATTCGACATTGGCCATGACCATCAGGAGGGAACTGTTGTAAACTCAATTCTGCAGGACACTGCCGGAAACTTCTGGTTTGCATCAGACTGTGGTATAACAATTCTTCACAACGGATTGTACACCTACTACGACAAGCGCAACGGACTTGCCGACGACTACATCAACCACATTTTTGAAGACCGCGAAGGAAATATGTGGATTGCTTACAACCGCGGCGGTATTGAAAAAATGAGTCAGGGTAAGTTCCGAACAATCTCAATGCCAATTGCCGTAAATGCAATCTGTGAAGATCCTGTACGTGCCGTTACCTGGCTTGGTGCCGACAACGGACTTTACTGCTACAACAAAGACAGCCAGTTTGTAGAAAACGAAATTACAGAATTGTGTAAGGGAGCACGTATCCGCCATGTTGGACTCACTTCAGACGGCGAGCTTCTCATTTCTTCTTATTCTGATATCAGCCAGGTTCGCGTAACCCGTGATAATAAAATTACCGTATGGACTATGAATGATGGTCTTGCCGGTCTTAAGTGTCGTGTTGCGATTAAAACCACTGAAGGCAAATACTACGTTGGAACAACTCAAGGCTTGAGCATCATCGAGAAAGATGGAAGCATTACTTCCCTTACCCGTAAAGAAGGCTTTGATAACGAATTTATTATGAGCCTTTACGAAGACCCTAAAGGTCAAATCTGGGTTGGTACAGACGGTGGCGGTATTTATATTCTTAAAGATGAACAGATTATCAAACACTTTACTTCTGATAACGGCCTTGCCGGAAACGTAATTTTCAAAACTGCTCCAATTGAAGGCAGCGGACTTTGGGTTGCAACCGGTACAGGTATTTCAAAATACAATGAAGAATCAGATACCTTTGCAAACCTGAACTCTGTCAATGGACTTGGTACAGACAGTGTTTTCCAGCTTATCCTTGATTACACTCAGACTGTATGGATGACCAGCAACAAAGGAATCTTCTCGGTAAATCTTTCTGATATGGAAGATGTAATTATCGGGAAAAAGAAAAAGGTAAACGCAAAATATTATGGAAGTTCAGATGGTCTTAATACCGGCGGTATTACTTCAACTTCGGTTTCTACTCAGGACTCTCTTGGCCGCGTCTGGTTTACTTTGATTGATGGTTTTGCAATTTACGACCCTGTAAAATCTGGTAAAAATCAAACTCCTCCAAAAATTGAAATTCAGGAATATTCTATTGATAACGTTAAGTATGATTTCCACGGAGAAAAAATCATTCTCCCTCCATCTGCAAAACGTTTGAGCATTAAGTTTACGGGCTTAAGCTTTATTTCTTCTGATCAGATGCGCTTCTGCTACAGACTCGGCGGCTTTGAAAACAACTATTCAGAATGGTCTAGCCTCAGAAACGTTTCTTACACAAACCTTAAGCCGGGCACTTACCAGTTTACGGTAATGTCTGAAAATGGAGATGAAATTAAAAGTAAACCTTCTGATCCTATCATCATCGTAAAGCAGCCTTATATCTGGCAGCAGCTCTGGTTCCAGATTCTTGTTGGTGTACTTATCGTAGGCATTGCAACTCTGATTGTATTCCTCAAGATTCAGTCTATGCGCCGCTATCAGATTGAGCTCGAGAAAAAGGTTGAAGAGAGAACTCACGACCTTAAGCTCGAAAAGGAAAAATCTGAACGCCTGCTTTTGAACATTCTTCCGGAAGAAGTTGCCAAAGAGCTTACTGATAAGCCGGGACACACAATAGCTAAGAAGTTCCCGAACATTACTGTTTTGTTTACAGATATCGTGGGCTTTACAAAAATGAGTGACGGTATGACTGCCGAAGAAGTTGTAACAATGCTGAACAAGATGGTTTCACTTTTTGATGAACGTGCTAAGCGCGAAGGCATTGAAAAAATCAAAACTATTGGAGATGCCTACATGGCTGCCACCGGCTTTACTGATGAAGTAAACAACGACGGTGCTCTGCGTATGGTTCGCTTTGCCATTGGTTTGATGGACGATGTTCGCCGCTTTAATATGACTTCGCCTGTAAAGGTTCAGATTCGACTTGGAATCAATACCGGAAACCTTGTTGCAGGTGTAATCGGAAAATCAAAGTTCATCTACGACATTTGGGGCGATACTGTAAACGTTGCCAGCCGAATGGAAAGTACCGGTGAACCAATGAAGATTCACGTTACAGAAAACACCTACCTCCAGACTTCCGATCAGTACGCTTACAGCGAAGGCATTGATGTTGAAGTTAAGGGTAAGGGTATGATGAAGACATATTTCTTATGATTACATGGATTGCTTCGCTGCGCTCGCAATGACACATTACACGCCGTCATTGCGAGGAGCGTAGCGACGTGGCAATCCATTGTTTTTATGATATACTGTCGCCACTATGAAATTCACCTTCAAACAATTCATTGTGCCGAACTTCGGCAAACGGCTGGCCTTTATGTTGCCGGCCGTAATTCTCATGGGCGTATTCGTTTCTATTCTTGTAGAAATCGGCTGGGGAACAGACCCGGCAAGCTTCATGAATCTGAACATTGCAAGTACCCTGGGCTGGGGCCTTGGCAACACCGAGGTCCTGGTTTACGGCTTCATGCTGATTTTCACTTTTATTTTTGGTGCCGAAATGATTGGCTTTGGAACTCTGGCCAATATGATTTTAATCGGTTATGTAATTGACCTCTGCCGCTGGATCTGGAAAAACATTGGCTTTGCCCAGTTTATTTATGATGCAAGCTTTGCCGTACGTGCAGTGATTTTTGCTGCTACCCTGCTCTGCTTTGTTGTGGTTGCTTCAATTTACATAAATGCCCAGATGGGCGTTGCCCCTTACGACGCAATTCCAAATATCCTCAGCGGCTGGTGGACAAAGATTCCATTCGCAATTATCAGAATCTGCTTTGACCTTGCTGCTGTTGGTGTCGGTGTAATTGCCGGCAAACTGAACCCGGAGGGTATTCAAGGCTCTATCGTTGGTTCTATTTTGATGTCACTGCTGCTTGGCCCGGTTATCAGTTTAGTAGGTAAACCATTAAAGAAAATTCTCTAATATTTACCGGTGGTTGAGCTTGTCGAAACTACCGGTATCTGCGGTGATTTCGACAGGCTCAATCACCGTATTTTCTGTCAATCACCGTATTTTCTGTCAATCACCATATTATCTGTCTAACAATGACAATAACCTATCGTTCTGATATACTAGTCAGGTTATGGAAAAAAACTCGTTTAAACCTTTTATCCCTGCAGATAAGATTATGCCGGAAATCACTCCGGTTTCTATCACGCTGGGAATCATTCTTGCCGTGCTTTTTGGTGCGGCAAATGCTTATTTAGGTCTGCGCGTTGGAATGACTGTTTCAGCTTCTATTCCAGCTGCTGTTCTTTCCATGGGTATTATCCGCATCATTATGAAGCGCGATTCTATTTTGGAAAATAACATGGTGCAGACAATTGGTTCAGCAGGTGAATCTCTTGCTGCTGGAGCAATCTTTACTTTACCAGCTCTCTTTATGTGGGCTGCAGAAAGCGATGCTGTTCACAAACCTTCATTCTGGGTTATCGCAATCATTTCTCTGTGTGCGGCACTTCTCGGACTCATCTTCATGGTTCCTCTCCGCTCAGCTCTTATTGTAGAAGAGCATGGCGTTCTGCCATTCCCTGAGGGAACTGCCTGTGCAGAAGTTCTTCTTGCCGGCGAAGAAGGTGGAGAAAAATCTAAGATTGTTTTCTCTGGTCTTGGAATTTCTGCTGCTTACAAATTCATTGCAGACGGAATCAAACTTTTCCCATCAGAAATCGACTGGTCTATTAAACCTCTTGGAACTGGTTTTGGTATGGATGTTCTTCCTGCCCTTGCAAGCGTTGGTTACATCTGTGGAAAGAAGATTTCTTCTTACATGATGGCCGGTGGTATTTTGGGCTGGTTCGTAGCAATTCCTTTGATTTATTTCTTTGGTGATTCTTCAATTCTTCCACCTGCTTCTGCTCCAATCAGTGAGCTTGGTGCATGGGGAATCTGGAGCAGCTATATCCGCTACATTGGTGCCGGAGCTGTCGCAACTGGTGGTATCATCAGTTTGATTAAATCAATGCCTACAATCATTAAGACATTCAACAAGGCTATCCGCGGCTTTGGTCACAAGGAAGCTGTAGAAGAACGCACAAACCGCGATCTTCCTTCTCTCTTCCTTTTGATTCTTGCAGCCGTTATTGTTCTTGCAATCTGGATTCTTCCAGCTATTCCTGTTGGACTTCTTGGCGCTCTCATTATTGTAGTATTCGGATTCTTCTTTGCTACAGTTTCAAGCCGTATGGTTGGTCTTGTTGGTTCTTCTAACAACCCTGTATCTGGAATGGCTATTGCTACACTGATTATTGCAACTGCTCTTCTTAAGGGAACAGGCCACACAGGTATTGCAGGAATGACTTCTGCAATCTGTATCGGAACTATCATCTGTATTATTGCTGCTATGGCTGGTGATATTTCTCAGGATTTGAAAACTGGTTATATCGTTGGTGCTACTCCAAAAAATCAGCAGCTTGGTGAATTGATTGGTGCTGTAGTTTCTGCCTTTGCTATTGGCGGAATTATGTACCTGCTCGACGCTGCATGGGGCTTTGGTTCAAAGGAACTTCCTGCACCTCAGGCTACTTTGATGAAGCTTGTTGTAGAAGGTGTAATGGGCGGTTCTCTTCCTTGGACTCTTGTTCTTACAGGTGCCGGAATTGCAATTGCTGTTGAAGTAATTGGTATTCCTGTTCTCCCAGTTGCAATTGGTCTTTACCTTCCTATCCATCTTTCTGCTCCAATTTATGCGGGCGGACTTTTGCGCGCATTCTTTGACCGCAAGGGTGAAGAAGGAAATAAGATTACCGAAAAGGGCATTCTTTACGGTTCAGGTATGATTGCCGGTGAAGGTCTTATTGGTATTCTTCTTGCTCTCTTTGCAGTTATTCCACTTGCAAACGGCAAGAGCCTGCTGGATACAATTAACCTTGGCGGAGTTCTTGGTAACTTCGGCGGTCTTGTATTCTTTGTTCTGCTGCTGGCTTCTTTTGTGCTTTTCACTACAAAGAAATATAAGAAATAACTGAGGTGCTGCGATGAAAAAACGAAAGCTTTCCGCAAACTATATGGATTTAGTATTTTCTAAAAATGCTGAGATTCAGTGGCGCGTCAAAGAAGACGGCTTTGTTGAAGTTGATATGGAAAACAAGGGATTTTTTAATTCCCTTGCCCAGAAGTTTTTTCATCGCCCTAGGGTAAGCCACATTGCTCTGGATAAATACGGAACAACCTTGTGGCTGGCTCTGGACGGCACTGCAAGTGTAAACGACCTTCTTGCAAAAATGAACGAAGCCTTTCCAGCTGAAACAGATAAAATGCTGAACCGCCTGGTTCAGTTTCTGACCACGCTGGAAACCTGGAAGTTTATACAACGTTAAAAAAAAACGTCATTGCGAGCGTAGCGAAGCAATCCATACGAATAGATTGCCACGTCGCCTTACGGCTCCTCGCAATGACGATTAGGCTTATCCAATCAAAGGTTTCTGCTTCTTACTAACCGGCTCGCAAGTCAAGACTACGCCGAGCTTTTTGAAAATCTTTCTATCAACTTCACTAAGCATAACTGTTGTGTGAACCTGGCAGCCGCGAAGATTTGGAAGCTGGTCCAGAGCTAGACGGCAGTTCTCATCAGTTTTAGAAAGCATTGCAAGAGCAACAAGTACTTCGTCTGTATGAAGGCGAGGGTTGTTTCCGCTCAAATAAGTTACCTTCATCTTCTGAATTGGCTCTATCATCTCTTTTGGAATCAGTTTAAGCTTGTGATCAAGACCTGCAAGATGCTTTGTCGCATTCAAAATGAGTGCGGCAGAAGTTCCAAGCAAATCTGAAGTTTCTGAAGTAATAATTGTACCGTCTGCAAGTTCAATAGCAGCGCAGATAGTCTTTGATTTAGCGGCACGCTCTTTTGCAGCAACTGTAACCTTGCGGTCATCTGTTGTAACGCCGGCCTGCTTCATCAAAAGCTCAATCTTATCAACTTCTGATTCATCTGCATTGCCTTCTACAAGGCGGTTCAGTGTTTCATAATAGCGGCGGATAATTTCCTGCTTACTTGCTTCGCAGCAGGCATCATCATCAAAAATACAATAGCCGGCCATATTAACACCCATGTCTGTTGGAGACTTGTATGGGTTATCGCCGTAAATACCTTTGAAAATTGCATCCAGTACCGGGAAGATTTCGATATCGCGGTTGTAGTTTACTGTTGTCTTGCCGTAAGCCTCAAGGTGCCATGGGTCAATCATGTTTACGTCGTTGAGGTCTGCCGTTGCAGCTTCGTAGGCAAGGTTTACAGGATGCTTAAGCGGAAGGTTCCAGATTGGGAAAGTTTCAAACTTAGCGTATCCGGCTTTAATTCCGCGTTTGTTTTCATGGTAAAGCTGTGAAAGGCAGGTAGCCATTTTTCCACTTCCAGGTCCTGGAGCAGTAATTACTACGAGTGGACGGGTTGTTTCAATATAATCGTTCTTTCCGTAACCTTCATCACTGTCGATGAGGGCAACATTAGAAGGATAACCAGGGATTGTGTAGTGGAAATAAGCCTTAATTCCCATCTTCTTGAGCTTGTTGCGGAAGGCTTTTGCTGCTTCCTGGCCTGTGTAATGGGTAATTACAACGCTTTCTACCATAAGACCACGGTTCTGGAACTCATCGCGAAGGCGCAAAACGTCCTTATCGTAAGTGATTCCGAGGTCACCACGAACCTTGTTCTTTTCAATATCAACTGCACTGATTACAATTACGATTTCCGCAACGTCGGCCAGCTGCATAAGCATGCGAAGTTTACTGTCCGGCTGGAAACCTGGGAGAACTCGGGAAGCGTGGTAATCATCAAAAAGCTTTCCACCGAATTCCAGATAGAGCTTATCGCCAAATTTGGCGATCCTTTCTTTAATGTGTTCTGATTGAATCTTAAGATACTTATCGTTATCAAATCCGTTTTTCATACGGGATTAAATTATAATGCATTTGTTATTTTTTCACAACGATTTATTTGTTGACACCTTTTGAGATGTAGGGTAAATTTAGAATGGAAGGGAAGTTTATGATTTCAAAAATTAAAAAAATCCTTGGCCTTGACCAGTTACATCCCGATGTACAGTACTTTCTAGACAGCGCGAATCTCAGTATTGCATGCCCTGCCTCATTTATTGTAATGGTTATTGAATTAAGCCTCTTTATTAACACAATTCTTTATGCTTTCAAAAGCGGACGTGCTCCATCTGCAAACAATCTTTTTTATAGAACTCTCTATGGAGTTTTATGTCTGGCTTCGGCACAACTTTTTTTCTATTCTATCTATCATAAAATTAAGAAAGATACCTTTAAACGCTTTACATTAAATACCTGTATTACAATCTTCTTTATTTCCACTCTTGCTTTTGGAACTATCATTTCTCTTAAAGACTATAATAACGGTGAACAGATTCTGGTTTTTATAACTATGGAATTATTTGTTGCCTGTCTGTTTATGGTTAAGCCATATCTGGCAATTATTACGATAACAGTTTCGTTTGGAATATTTTATTATTTGATGGACATGACACACGGAATTTCTTCTGCAACAAGAGTAAATTACCCTGTAATAATGATGTTCTTTATCCTTGTGAACCTTGCTCATTACCAGCAATTCTTAAAGATTGCAAAGAATAATGTTGTAAATCATACCCTTGCAGAACAGCTTCGTAATTCTTCCCGCTATGACTTCCTTACAAAGCTTAAAAACCGTACAGCACTTAATATGGACTTTGAAGAATCTAATAACCCTAATCTAAATGCTCCATTTATTGTTATGCTTACAGATATTGATGATTTTAAGTCTTTCAATGATACAAACGGACATAATTATGGTGATGAGCTTTTAAAGAGATTTGCCGCAATTATGCAGAATCATTTTGGAAAAACCCACTGCTACCGTTATGGTGGTGATGAATATCTTATTGTTCTTCCGGAAATTAAAGAGGAACTCTTCCTTGAAAAACTTAAGATTGCAAGAGAATGTACACAGGATCAGTTCCACTTCAGTGGTGGATATACCCATGGCATTGTAACTTCATCTAAAGATCTGCACAAACTGATTAACCGCGCCGACGAAAAGCTTTATCAGGCAAAGGAAAACGGCAAAAATCAGGTAATTGGTAGTTTTTAATCGAACCTAAAAGGACATAAAAAAACCGGTGGCTTTGGTCCCTTCGACTCCGCTCAGGGACCGGAACCACCGGTCTTTCTTTTTTATAAGCTTATTTATTTACAGCCTACTGATTGTTCCATTTCTTGAAAATCAATGATGTATTTACACCACCGAAAGCGAAGTTGTTAGCCATAACGTATTCTGCGTCAATGTTGCGGCCTTCGCCCTGGATGTAGTCGAGTGGAGCACATTCCGGATCAATATTTACAAGGTTTACATTTGGATGGAACCAGCCTTCGTTCATCATGTTGATTGTAAGCCAGCTTTCTACACAACCACAGGCACCAAGAATGTGTCCAATGTATGATTTTGTAGAAGAAATTGGTACTGCACGGCCAAATGCCTTGTAAACAGCCTGTGTTTCAGAAATGTCTCCGTGTGGAGTTGCAGTTCCGTGAGCGTTTACGTAAGCAATCTGATCTTTTGAAATTCCAGCATCTTCAATTGCCATCTCAAGACACTTTGCCTGAGTTTCGCTGTTAGGTGAAGTGATGTGTGAACCGTCCATGTTTGTAGCAAAGCCTGCGATTTCACAGTAAATCTTAGCACCGCGTTTTACAGCGTGCTCGAGGTCTTCCAAAATCAAAGTACCTGCACCTTCACCAATTACAAGACCATCGCGGTCTTTATCAAAGCATTTTGGTGTAGCTTCAGGATTCTTGTTCAAACAAGATGTAGCACCAAGTGTATCGAAAATTGCAGCGTCTGGAGCAGAAAGCTCTTCAGCACCACCACAAATCATAATTTCCTGGCGTCCATCTTCAATTGCTTCGTAACCGTAACCGATAGACTGTGAACCAGAAGTACAAGCTGTATCAGTAATGATTACACGGCCGCGAATCTGCCAGTAAACGCTCATGTTACAAGCGTTTGTCTGTGGCATAGCTTTAATGTATGTCTGGCTGTTAAGGTGGCTTGAGTCACCAGTTTCAACCATTTTTGCAAGGTCGCCGATAGCATCCATACTTCCCATACAAGTTCCGTATGCAATACCAGTGCGTCCGTTCTTAAGCTCTTCAATTACATCATCACCGTCTTCTGCAAGAAGACCAGCCATCTGCAAAGCATCGTGTGTAGAAAGAAGACCGAGCAAAGCAACACGGCCCATTCCACGAACCTTTTTGCGTGGGAAAGTTGGAAGAGGCTCATCAAAAGGACAAGCAAGACGAGTGTTCATCTTTGTGTAGCGTTCCCATTCCGGCATATAGCGGATTTTATTTTTACAGGTTTTCAAATTTGCATAAGCAGTTTCCCAATCGCGGCCAAGTGCCGAAACCATACCGCCACCAGTAACAACAACGCGGCGTTTTCCATTAGGTTTTGTGAATTCCATGTGATTCTCCTGAACAGGACCTTAAAGGACCGTTATATTTCAACTAATAAGGCAAGAATACTCGAAAACAGAAGAAAAGACAACTGAGGCGTGGGTTTATGAGACATGGCTTCCGCATTATAAAGAAATAAAAGTATACTTTGGCTCCCAGTCACGTATTTGCAGGTCAAAAACGCGCAATAATGCGCTAGACGTTATTTGTAGTATAGAAACTATTAGACCTGCCGCTCTCGCGGCAGCTACAAATAAAGTCTTTTTGCCCCGCAAATCCGCTCCTTCGCGCCAGATTTTGCGCAAATACTTTATAATGCGGAAACTATGTCACCTAGATTACAAATTTATCCAGCTCGTTTGTAATGCGCTGTACAGACTCTTTGTTTTCTTCAGCCTTTTCTTTTACTGTCATAAAGGACTTCTGGAAGTCCTTAACAACGATATTTGATTCTGTCATAGCGCTGTTTACAACCGCTGCAAGATTTACAATATCTTCAATACCATTATTGATTTCCTGAGTATACTGAGTCTGAGCCTTAATCAGCTCGTTTACTTCAGAAATCTTAGTTGTAATTTCACTTGTATTTGCAAGAACGTTATTTGCCTTATCAGACTGAAGAACGATTGATTTAGAAATCTCACCAACGGCTTCAGACTGAACGTTAATCTTTTCACTGATTTTACCAAAAGCATTCTGAGTATCTGTCATGCTCTTTTCACCAGTTTCAATAACAGCAATGATTTCGCTGATAATTGTATTGATGTCCCGTGCAGACTTCTGGGTGTCTTCTGAAAGTTTTCTGATTTCTCCTGCAACAACCGCAAAACCTTTTCCGGCTTCGCCCGCATGTGACGCCTCAATTGCAGCATTCATAGCAAGAAGGTTTGTCTGGTTTGCAATTGTATCGATTACCTTAATTACATCACTCATCTTCTTAGACTTTTCAGAAATCTCATTAATTACAACCTTACTCTTTCCAACTTCAGTTCTACCTGTAGAAGATTCTGCAGTAAGCTCCTGAGAAAGCACCTGAGCCTTTTCAATGAGGTCGGTAATTTCTGAAAGGTTAGAAACCATTTCTTCAACAGCCTGAGCATTCTGCTTTTCTGCTGTAGCCTGATTTCCCATAATTTCATTTACAGTTGCAGCTTTTTCATTAAGTTTTTCGATATTAGTTTTTGCCTGTTCAAGCAGCTGCTCCTGCTGATCATTCTGTTTACTCATATTTTCGAAGGTCGAAACAATCTGTGTAATTCCACTGAAAGAATTTTCTGTAACCGAAAGCAAATCAGAGGCATCAACATCAACTTTGGTATTTTCAAGCTTAAGTGTAGACATAGAAAACTTAAGGAAGTCCATAAGCTTATTCATTTCAGTCATTACAACACCAAAGTCATCAAAGGTACTGATATTCAATCGGGATACAAGGTCTCCCTTTTCGCGCAAAATTGCAATCTGATTGATTGTTTCAGTAAAACGAACTCCAAGAGAACGGAAAACCATAAGATAAAGAGGCACTGTAAAAAGAAAACCATAAAGGAAGCCAATTGAAGCTTTTTTAAGGAATAAAGGCATTGGCCATCCATGACGGATTGCACTGTAACCACTACAAAATACATGCCATGCACAGGTTATGATAATTGTAAGAAGAATTCGCGACATGGTTTTAGAAAATGAACCTGTTTTAATTCCGTCTGTCGTATGAATTCTAAGCTTTGAAAGTTCATTTGTTGCTACTGCTTCAAAACAGGTAATACAATAATCAATTGCAATAAAAGCATACAGGAAAATCAAAACCATGATAATTCCAATATCAGTTAAATTATAGTTTACCTTTCCTGACATGGTTTTAATAATAATTGTTGTACCGTTTCCAATTGGATAACCTGCCATAAGAGAAGTTACAGTTACAACCTTAAGACGTTTAAGACACTTACTTGCCTCATATCTTTGTTCTCGGGTAAGCTCTCGTTTTTCTGCAATTTTAATTGATTCAATGAGCGGCTTCATTACTCTACGGGCAATCAAAGCAACAATTAAAAACACACCAAAAGCCGGAAGCAATGTTGCTGCTAAACCAGATACCCAGTCTGCATAGGTAGAACCTTTAATCTGTGTTACCTGAAAAGATGAAAGTAAAGGTACACCAATTACAGTCGATAGACCGAAAAAAATCATAAAGATTGCATAAATACTCATAAACACCTCGTACCTTACAAGTATAACATACATATTCAGATTTACAATTTAATAATTCTATATTATAAATTTTTCTGTCATTCATCATTTATAATTATTTGTTATACGGAGAGTTATTCAGGATACAGTTTTTATGAAAATGACCGGCGATATTTTCGACAGCATTATCAACACTTCCCAGGATTGTGTTTTCTGGAAAGATAAAGACAGACGATTTATTGGTGTAAATCAGGCTTTTCTTGATTATTACGGTTTTGAGTCAGCAGATGTTCTTATTGGAAAAAATGATGAGGATATGGGCTGGCATACAGACCCTGAACCTTACAAGCAGGACGAACTTGCTGTCCTTGCTGGAAAGAGTACTTACAAGGTTCAGGGTAAATGCATAATCCGTGGTGAAGAACGCGACATTATTGCTTCTAAACGCCCGCTTTCTATTGGAAATGAAATTGTTGGTCTTGTAGGTAGCTTTGTTGATATTACTGATGTAGTTCGCCGCAGAAATAAAAACGATGGTTCACAGGTTCTTTACACAATTGAAGACCTCAGAAAATATAAATTCTTTGATAAAATAATTGATGAAATCAGCCTGGCAGAAATCTTAGACCCACTCACCGGTCTTTTGACTCGCGCCTACGTCATAAGATTTGTTCAGTCCCTGATAGCAGAAAACACACCGTTCACCTTCACAATCATAGATCTTGATAATTTTAAGTTTATAAATGACACCTACGGCCACACAGCGGGCGACAAGGTTCTCACTTCTATCACAAAAGGTCTGGTTGAATTTACAGATGGCTATGGTCTTGCAGGTAGATTCGGTGGCGATGAGATTTTGTTTATAGACCTTAAGCACATCACAAAAGAAGATAAGGTTCAGTTCTTTGAAGATTTGTACGGCAGTTCAAATGTGCTGCGTAAAGAAGTTTATTTTGGAAATGGTGCCGCATTTGTTACTGGAACTGCCGGTTGTGCTTCTTTCCCGGAAGATTCAAAAGATTTTAATGATTTGTTCAGTCTGATTGATAAAATGCTCTACCTTGGTAAAAACAAGGGCCGCAACTGCTTCACTATTTACAACGAAGCAAAACATAAGGATATTGAAATCCGAAAAATTGCAAACAACGGCATTTTTACAAGCATGCATAAACTCAAGCAGGATATTGAAAATGAAAAAGGTTTTGAAAAAAAACTGCTCAAAGCCCTTCCACAGCTTAATGATGTTCTTCAGATTCACGACCTGTTTTATGTAACTGATGATGGAAAAATGCGTGCAGTTCTGGATAAATCATTTTGTGCAGATGCATCAGATTTACCTGACGTAATGGAAGAAGATTTATTTTCTGAAAGCACCCTCGATCTGATTAAAAAACGTTCACCGATTTTCTACAAGAGCCTTACTTCAAACGGCTTTGAAACTGTTTTGATTTCCAGAATCAGAAAAGGCAAAACTACAAAAGGCTATCTTGTTTGTGCCGTAAAACGAAGCCTTCGCATCTGGCAGGAAAACGAGTGCGCTATTCTTTTCTATCTTTCTGAACTATTGGCCGAAGAAGCATAAAAAAAAAAACAACTTGATTAACAAAAAAGTTTTTGATAAGTTGGAAATATACTTAATATGAAATCTGGCCGTTAAGGTCGCACAAAAGGAGGTTGAGAAAGACTTATGATTTGTTTTGATATTGCTAACTCTTCGACCTCCGCTGTTATTGCATAATGTAAGACGTTACGTCATTCCCACATTTTTGCCTAAAAGCGGAGCTGTACTGGATAAAGAGATCCCGAAACAAGTTCGGGATGACGTCATGCTGAACTTGTTTCAGCATCTACATGACTCTCTTTATTAACTCTTGCATTTTAGGAAATCAAATTGAAAACAAATAATATTATTACCGCTCGCGTATCATGCGTGCAAAAAAATCAGTTTACACTTTTGCCATGTACTGAGGTTGATGGCAATTATGTAGTGGCCGACGCAAACAAAGAATTGCTCGGAAAACTCAAAGGAAAATTTTACAATCTTGGACTAGAGCCGCCCGTTGTCGGTGACTATGTAAAGGTTATTACAAATGAATATGGTGACGCACTGATTGATGAAGTGCTTCCTCGTAACACCGTGTTCAAACGCCCAAACCGTAGCGGCCATGCTGAAGCCTTTGTAAAAAATCTTCTGGAAGAAACTATCGTTGCTAATTTTGATTATGTATTCATCGTTACTTCGCTGAACCAGAATTACAATGAAAACAGAATTGCCCGATTTGTTTCTATTACGCTGCAGACTGGAGCAAAGCCCGTTGTGGTTTTGTCTAAGGCTGATTTGTGTGATGATGTTGAACTCAAAGTCGAAATCACAAAAGCAATCTGTGATAAGGCTGATGTAGTTGCCATCAGTTCGCATACTGGTTTTGGCATTGAAAATCTTAAGCCGTACCTGCAGCAGGATAAGACCATTGCTCTTGTAGGCTCTTCGGGAGTTGGTAAGTCTACCCTTCTGAATACTCTGAATGGCGATGACGTTATGAAAGTAAATCACATCCGCGATTCAGACGGCAAGGGACGCCATACCACAACCTACCGACAGTTAGTTAAACTTGACTGCGGAGTGTGGATTATGGACACCCCAGGACTTCGCGAAATCGGTGTGCTCGACATGGAAGACGGAATTGATGAAACTTTTTCTGATGTAGTTGAGCTGTTTGATCAGTGTAAGTTTAATGACTGCTCGCATACAAATGAGCCAGGCTGTGCTGTACTCGCGGCGCTCGCTGATGGAACTCTGAGTGAAGAACGGTGGGTGACTTATCAGCAGCTTCATCAGGAAAACGAATGGGGCAAAGCAAAGATGATGCAGATTGCAAAGTTTACAAGGGAGTATCAGAAGAATCGTTACAAGGGCTGGGATTTATGATAAGGAGTTTAAAATGACAGTAAAAAAACTAAGTATAGAAGACAAAAAAAATATTACTGATGTATTTACCAGTGTATTTACAAAAGCACCCTGGTATGACGACTGGTCAGATACAAATCAGCTGGATATGTATATTAACGATCTTGTTGGTCAGGGCTACTCTTTGACCTACGGCTTGTTTGATGATGACGAATTGATTGGAATTTCTTTGGGCTATGTAAAGCACTGGTATTCTGGAACTGAATATATCATCAACGAATTCTGCGTAAAAACTGAACGTCAGGGAGCTGGGGCTGGAAGCTTTTTTATTGCTGAAATTGAAAAGGCAATTAAAGAGATGGGAATCAAGCAGATTTTCCTTTTGACAGATTCAAATGCACCGGCCTACAATTTTTATAAGAAGAATGGTTTTAGTGAAGAACAAACCACAAGACCAATGGCAAAAAGATTTTAGATAAACTGCGTCATGCTGTCATAATGGAGATAAAAAATGGAACTTAAAAAACTATCTGAACATATCTGGTTCATGCCTTATGAATCTGAAAGAGATCGCCCGAATCTGGGCTATGTAAAGGGCGATAACTGGAGCCTTGCAATAGACGCAGGGCATTCTGACAATCATGTAAAAGAATTTTATTCACTGCTGGAGACTGAAGGTTTGCCGTTGCCGTCGCTCACGGTTATTACTCACTGGCATTGGGATCACACCTTTGGTATACATGCGGTGAATGGTTTGTGTATTGCAAACGAAAAGACCAATGGTCATCTTCTGGAATGGAAGTCGAAAATTGAAACCAACGGTCCGGCCGAGTTTCTTGCAATTCATGAGAGCATCAGGAAGGAATATGCTGGTGGCAAGGAAGTGATTGTGAAGCCGGCAGACATTCTCTTTTCCGGCGAGATGACTTTTGATCTTGGAGGCTGCAGAGTTCGCATTGTGGAAAGCGAGTCGCCACATACAGAGGATTCAACACTTGTTTATATTGAAGACGACAAAGTGCTTTTCCTTGGAGATTCTACCGGTGACGACTTTATGACGGGGATTAAAGATATGGACCTCTGCCAAAAACTCGGAGCTAAAATTAAGATGCTGAATCCGGAGACTTGCATGGAGGGGCATTGGGTACCTGTTCCAACAGAGGATTCACTGGAGGAGTTATATAAATGAATATCACAACAAAACAATTTCAATTATTATCAGATATAAATCTCGTGTGGGATTTTCTTGTAGAAACTTATGACTGGAAAAATGACAGTGGACGGCCGGCACCGTTTTTTGAATATGCACTCACTGCAACCTGGATGGATTCGTCATATTCTTTTTTGGACCGCTTCTGGTTCGATGGCGATAAGGTTGTTGCTTTTGCTTATTACGAGGCACCGGTGACAGATATTTATTTCAATGTTCGCAAGGGGTATGAATTTCTGGCCGACGAGCTCATTGAATATGCCGTTACAACTATGCCTCATTTTAATGGTGAGCAGCAGTTTGTTTTTTCAGATGGTCAGCAGTTCTTAAAGGATGCGGCGGCAAAGCGTGGACTTGCTGCGGCAGCTCTCACAAAGCATTACCACACGCTCAAGCCTCTGGGGGCTACCCACATGACTGGTGGGGATGATGAGTTCTATAAGAAAATTGGTTATGAAAAAGGATATCACTGGACAATATGGAAAAAGGAATAGAAACAAAAAGGCTTACCTTGCGCCCGGTTCAGCTTGGAGATGAAAAAGAGATTCATGAATATGCCGGTGACAAGGAAATCACAATGATGTTCTGGCTGCCGAACGATAGTTTTGAAGAAACTGCAGAGTTTGTAAAACGAAATGCTGCAGACTGGGACTCTCCGGACCAGCTGGATTATGAGTTTGTAATTGTTTATGAAGGCAAAATAATCGGTGGCTGCGATGCAGATCTCAGCCATAGTGAAGATCATTCCTACGCTACCCTCGGCTGGATAATCAACAAGAATTACCGCAATCAGGGCTTCGCATCTGAAGCGGCCGCAGCACTCCTTGATTTCGCATTTACAAACCTTTCAATCAACAAAGTGTATGCACAATGCGACTGTAAAAATGCAGCTTCCTTTGGCGTAATGAAAAAAATCGGTATGACTTTAGTTGATGACAAGGGAACCCGAACTTATCCGAAAACCGGAATCACTTCGGGCGAGTTCACGTGTCTTATTACTCGGGAAGAATGGGAGAATAGAAAGTAAGTGGCTGTAATGTGCATTTCACCCTTTAGTTTTTGCATCTTGGCTTCTTGCACATTGCGGATTCAGCAATCGTAACTTATAGTAAAAGTATGAAACGTATTTTATATTTTTTATATCTTTTAATTCAGTGCACATGGGGATTGGGACAGACAATCATCGGGTTGTTTTTCTTCTTAATCCATATCAATAAGCCTCATAAGTTTTATAGAGGTGCAATTCAGACACAATGGAATGACCGTTGGGCAGGCTTGAGTCTCGGACCATTCATTTTCGTTCCGAATAACGAAGGTGATTATTTTACTGGCGCGAGAGTTCACGAGTATGGACACACAATTCAGTCGCTGGTGCTTGGACCTTTGTACGCAATTGTTGGCGTGATTTCTGTTGGCTGGGGAAGCGTGATTTATCCGATTCTCAAACGCCAGGAGAAATACAAGGATTTGCCGTACACAAAATGCTTTGTTGAATACAATGCAAGCTGGCTTGGCGAAAAGGTAACCGGCGAAAAAGCAGTGTGGTAATGCTATGACTGATTTTGAAAAAGTAAAAAACTATTATAAACATTTTGATGAAAAGAACAGACTCCGGAATGACAACAGCGGAAAACTCGAGTTTTTGATGACTATGAGAATTCTGGAGAAGAATCTTCCGGCGTTGGGTGATGGTGACGCGACTGAGGTCTCAGTTCTCGACCTTGGCGGTGGTGCTGGAGTTTATTCTTTTCCTCTTGCTAAGAAGGGATATAAGGTCACACTTGCAGATCTTTCAGAGACTTTACTGGAACAGGCAAAAAAGCAGAAAGAAGAAGATAAGGTTGAAAATCTGATTGCCTGCGATCAGGTGAATGCGACTGACCTTAGCTGTTATAAAGATAACTCGTTTGATGTAGTCCTGCTCTTTGGCCCACTTTATCATCTTATAGAAAAAGATGAGCGCGAGAAATGTGTGAGCGAAATCCGGCGCGTTCTCAAAACCGGCGGAAAAGTTTTTGCAAGCTTTATTCCTCATTTGTCAGGCAGCATTGCACTCGTTCAAAGATTCTGCTGGAGCCCGGATCAGGTTAGCATCGATACTTTGGAAGAATGCTTTGATTCCGGCAAGTTCAAGAATCTTTCGAGCAACGGCTTTCAGGAAGGCTACTACCCTGCCTCTGAAGAAATTGAAACTCTCTTTGCTGCAAACGGCTTTGAAAAACAATTGCTTCGTTCCATCCGTGGCTTTGGCTACGAAAAAGAAGATGTGATTTTCAAATTCAAAAACAAAAACGTCTTTTCAAAAATCCTCGAGCTGATTGATTCAACTGCCGGGGACAAATCAATAATCGAAATGTGCGGACATGCAATGTATGTAGGAGTAAAAAAATGAGTAACATTGAAAACTACAGAAAATATTTCACAAAAGATTATCTTATGGGACCAAACTCGTTCAGGTTGCTGGATGAGCTTATTCAGCGAAAACCTGCCGATGCAGTTTTTGACAGGACACTGGATCTGGGCTGCGGCTACGCTTTGACTTCGATGTTTCTTGCAAATGAAACAAATGCAAAGACTGTTTATGCTTTAGACCTTTGGATTGCTGCAACAGAAAACTATAAGCGCATAAAGGAAAACAAACTTGAAGATAAAATCATTCCAATCCACGGTGACGCGATGGACATGCCTTTTGCGAACGACTATTTTGATGCTATTGTGAGTGTTGATTCATATCATTACTTTGGCTGCAAGGAAGGCGTGTTTGGCGAAAAGATTTTGCCCTTTGTCAAAAAAGGCGGCTGTGTGATGATTGCAATTCCGGGTTTGAAAAAAGAACCAGAGGGCGAACTCAATACTATTTTTGAAACCTGGGCCGAAGGTGATGATTCACAGTTATTCAAAACTGTTGCCTGGTGGGGAAATCTCCTCAAAAAAGAATGCGGCAGCTCCTGTGAAATCTCCGTAAAAGAAGCAGACTGCTATGACATTGCCTGGCAGGAATGGTTCGACTCCGGACACGAGTTCGGCATCCGTGACAAGGAATTCTTGAGCAAAGGATTAGATGAAATCTTGAACTTTATACTGATTTACGTTAGAAAAAAATAGGAGGGCTTATGCTTACCCAGTTACCTGAAGAAAAGAAAGCTTTGATTTTTCCGCTGTTCAAAAACAGGCAGCCGAACACTTCTGCGCTGTGGTGTTATTTTGATGGAATATTGCCGGGTAAGACTTTTGTTGATGATATTAATGCGCCGACTAAAGCAATCTGTCAGCTTGATATGAGCTGGGTTTATATTAGTGACGCCGCAGATTTTGAATGGATTGAAGAGACCTTACGAGAAATAATTAAACACGCATGGATTCAGGTAGTCTGGACTCCTGAGAGAGATTCAAAGTTTCCGCTGGCAGAATTGGGAACTGTGATTCCTCGACACGAATATACTCAAAGAAAAGCTATTGAGCAGAAACCTAGAGACGTTGAAATAAAACCATTCGACAGCGAATTATACAAAAAGGTTCCGTGGAAGGAATTTCATGAGCGTGTTTACGGTTCAAAAGAGAACTTCCTGAAAATTGCTTTCGGATTTTATGCAATCGAAAATGGCGAAATCTGTAGTGAAAGCGAAGCAACCTTTACTGCCCGCGGATATACAGAACTTGGAATTATCACTGATGATGATAAACAGCGCAAAGGTTTTGCATTTGCAGTCTGTATCAAAACTCTGGAAGAAGTTGAGAAAAGAGGCCTAAAACCTATCTGGGCTTGCGATGTTGAAAACCTTGCATCAATGAAACTTTCAGAAAAACTTGGATTTATAAATCCGTTGAAATACAATTTCATTTTCTTCCCGCAAACTAATGAATCCGATAATAATATAGATAAATCATGCAGCCAGAGATCACATCAACAAAACTATGACAGATAAATTTTCAAGCGATTTTATAAACGCACTAAAAAATCATGATACTCAAACTCTGCTTTCAATTCCAAAGAGCGATGTTCATAATCATCTGGGACGTGGCTGCCGTGTTGAGTGGCTTTCTGAAAAAATGAATCACACCTTTGCAAAACCGCCTGCAGTTTTTGACGGGCTTTTGGGAATGCAGGACTGGTATGTAAATAATATCAGAGATTATTGCCGCGCCCACGACAGCAATCAGACTGATTATCGTCGCGAAGGTTGTTTTGCCGAAGCAGAAAGAAATCACCTTGCACGTTTTGCGCCAAGCTTTTCTGAAACCGATATTGAAGATTACGGCAGCTTGAAAAACTTTTGTGATTATTATGATTCGCTGCATAAAAAATATTGTCCGGATGCGGTGTATGAGCCGGAACTTGCTTATCAATCTTATGCAGATATAGAATCAAAACTTGCGAAGGCAGAAGAGTATTTCAGCTCTGGATATTTCAAATCAATTGATGTCTGCTGCGGTGAAGGCTATAAACCTTTTTCTGATTATATCCCGTTGTACAGAATTGCAGAAAAATACGGCGTTCTAAAACGCATGCATGTTGGAGAAACCGGCACAGCAGAAGAAATTGAAGAAGCAATCGAAACTCTTGGTTTGGATGAAATCCGCTGCTGGGGAATATCAAACAGGATAGAAAAATGAGTACAATCAATAATCAAAAAAATGTAAAAGAACAGTATGCCAACGCGAGCAATTTAAATACGCGCATTTCAATTCATCAGAAATATTCAACAAATAAGATGGGGTTTGGAAACTGGATTTTTTCGAATTATAAAATTACAGAGGGCATGAAGGTGCTGGAGCTCGGCTGCGGTACAGGCGATATGTGGAAAGGTCATGAGGATTTGATAAAAACCTGTTCTAAACTTGTGCTTTCTGATTTTTCTGAAGGAATGCTTGAAAACGCAAAGACCAATATCGGGTCCAATGCCAATGTTGAATATCAGATAATTGATATTCAGGATATTCCTTTTGAAGACGAAAGTTTTGATGTAGTAATTGCAAATATGATGCTTTATCATGTGCCGGATATGGCTCGCGGACTTTCGGAAGTTTGCAGAGTTCTAAAAACAGGCAGCGCTTTTTACTGCGCAACTTTTGGAGAACACGGAATTATAGAATATCTTTCCAAAACTTTAGGCGCTTATGGTGTTGAAGATAATGTAAATAAAAACTTCACACTTCAAAATGGAAAAGAACTTCTTGCCCCCTTCTTTTCTAATGTCCAAAGATTGAACTACGAAGATTCACTCGCTGTAACAGAAATTGATGATCTGGTTGAATACATTTATTCACTTTCCAGTATGACTACACTGAGCACCGTACCGAAAAAAGAAATTCATGACCTTCTTACAAAGCAGATGGTCGAAGGCGTTTTGTCAGTTCCAAAAGAATACGGCATGTTCTGCTGCAGGAAGGACTAATATGCTGGACTTCGCAAAACAGTCCGGACTTACAGAATCCAGATAAGATTACTTCTGTATTTTGAAGCTGATAAGGAAGAAATCTTCACAACTCTTCCAATCTCTTTAATCCCGCTTTATTTACAGAAATTGTCGTAATGCTGGTAGCAATCATGTTTGCTGCCATAATAACACCGCCACGGAGCTGAAACGCATAAAGCAGAGAGCCGAGTGTAATTATTCCTGCATTGATTTTCTCTGCTCCAAGGAACATGAGAACAAGATATCCCATTATTCCAAAGAGCGGCATAACAGCATGCTCAATCGCTTTGTATAAAGCCTTTTTTATGAAGAGCAGTTTTAATTCCAGATTTTTGATTTTTATTTTCTTCAGAAAAAAATCAGAACAGTCATACAGAAAAACTGTATCGGCCAGATTTACGAAAGACTCATACATGTCGGTTAATTCTGCGGAAGCTTTTTGTATTTTATTCTGAACGGACTTCAAGAGCGGCGAGACAATCCAGGTTATAATCAGAATATGAGGAATCACAAAAGCAAGCACAATCAGAAATAATTTCAAATCAAAAACGCAGAATAAGATTGCAGACAAAATAAGATTTGCAATTCCATTCACAAGAAACACAAGATTCCAGGGCTCGCCATAAATTGCGGCGGTCATCTGTGCATCCTGATTTATCCGCAAAAGGACATCGCCTGAAGCAAGTTTATCAATCTCTTCGATTGGTTTTGCAAGAAGCTTATTGAAAATATACAACTTTAATTTCTTTTGAAGCCCTGCATAAAAAGCTGCAAAAAAACGCCACACGGTTCCGTTATAAGTGAACAGCAATAAATTTGCCACCAGAAAAAGTCCGCACACAACACCAAGCCTCACAAAATCCAACCCCTCGATTGCTTCAAAAGCCTGTTTTAGGAAAAGCGCATTTATGAGATTTCGGACGGCCTCGAAAGGAAGTCGTAAAGCAAGCAGCTGCAAATACTGTTTTTTGATTTCAATTTTTTTCAGCATAAAACGCCTTCCTCCAGCCGGTAAATTTTGTCGCAGAAATCAAGAGCTTCTTTTCTATGCGCAATGGAAATTACTGTACGCTCTTTCCACCAGTTCTGCAGAGCCTCAATAAGATGGGCTGAAGTTTCCATGTCCAGAGCTGAGGTTGCTTCATCTAAAATCAAAATCTGAGGATTCTGTGCAATTGCTCTTGCAATGCAGATTCTTTGTGCCTGTCCGCCAGAAACATTATCCCCACGTACGCCTGTAAAAGTATCTATACCATCTGGGATAGATTTTACCCATTCTTCAAGCTGAGCAATTCTAACCGCTTCCCAAATCTGATTTTCTGAGATTTCATGGCCGCAGGTGATATTCTCTCTGATGGTAAATGGAAAGAGTTTGTTCCCCTGCATCACCACAGACATTTTTCCCTCTGCAATAATTTGTCCCTGCTGAACTTCGTAAAGGCCGGAAATCAGTTTGATTAAAGTTGTCTTACCGGAACCGCTCTCACCGATTATTCCGATTTTCATTCTATCAGGAATTGTAAGGTTCAGATTTTTAAGTACAGTTTTTTGATCATAAGAATATGTAAGATTTTCGATTTGAATCATTGGTCTTCTCCTGCTCTGTTGATTTTCTGAAGGTTCCCTGCAAAGATTCGGAACTGCATTATAAAGGACGGCATGTTCATCAGAATGCCAGAAACGTTCCCCGAAAGATTTATAAAAATATAAAGTTTGCCCACTGTCATCTTGTCTTTGATAACCAGATTGCCGCCAATCAAAACTAAAAGCAGCAAGGGTATGCATGTCATCACTGCAGAAATTGACATCAAAAGTGCTTTCTTTTTTTCCATGGAGATGTTCAGTTTTTCCCATGCCTCAAGTCTGTTCGTGTAATTTGTCAGTATGAATTTTTGTGCCTGATACAATCTGATTACCGGGAAAAGCGACATCAGACTTTCTGTAACGCCATTCAGTTTTGCATTTTCTTCATTTGCTTTGATTGTATAATTCTTCAAAATCTTACTCGAAAAAGACACATAAAGAATAATCAGAAAGACAGGCAGGTTTGAAGAAAACGCAAGAAACGGATTCAAAAAAATAAACCACCCGAAGGTACCAAGAAATTTTATAAAACTATCAAAGATGAAAAACAGATTTTCGGAAATAAAAACACTAACTGCGTTAAACTCATTTAATAATACAGAAGTCATTTCACCACCGCTCACAGCCCTCTCTTTTGATCTCATAAACGAAACACTATTACGCGCAATACTTTCGATATAATTTTGTCTTAGCTCATAATTTATTCTGGCTGTAGTTACTCCGGAAATAAATGCATTTGCTCCGCTCATAAAAATGAAGGCGGCAAGAATAATCAGAAGTTCTACAAGCATTCCATGAATAGATGAGTTGCCTGCTCCGTCCATTCCAGCATTCCCCGCAGTTACAAGATCAATCAGATTTGCAAGATATTTATTCCAGACAAGCGTAACCGCAAGAAAAATTATATCAACTGCAAAAGTCAGAAAAATCATAAACTTCACTTTATAAAATGTGCGTGTTATAATGTTCATAACAAAACGCTAAACCTTACCCCAGGGACAGAGTCAAGTAAAAAATGGAAAAAGATGAATTATTAAAAATAAGTGAACTTGCAGACTTTTTTGGAACAACCCCAAAGGCTCTGCGTCTGTACGAAAAAAAAGGTATTTTAGTTCCTTACAAGATTGACCCACAAACCGGTTATCGTTATTACTCTGCCGACCAGGTAAAAAAACTCAACGTACTTGTAGAGCTGCAGGAACTTGGCTTTTCACTTAACGAAATCAAAAAAATTATGGAAGGCGGCATAAAATCAAAGGGCTTTCTTGATTCTCTTTATTCTAAGAAAGTTGAATGGGAACAGAAGAAAAGCGAGATACAGAGTAAAATCGACGCCATAGAAAATATCGAACAAAACCTCTCACGCAAAATTGAAGGCAAAGAAATTTCAGAAATGACCGAAGATGAACGCGCCTGGTTCTTACTCAATGCGGTTTGTGTGGAAGAACTCAAAGCTTCAAAAGTTTTGAGTGACGCAATTTGGGTTTAAGAAAATTAAAGAACATTTTTATTGAGAAAATAACCAGATAATTTATAATTAAAAAATGACTTATTACAGAATCCACACTGCAGACATCGCTTACATCACACAGCAGCCACGAGGCTTGTTTACCGCAATCGGAAAGCTCGTTGATGCAAAAACTCTCACCGAAGAAGAGACCGCTGAATATTGGAAGAACCGCGAATATTTTGAAAAGGTTCTGCCGGTGCCACCCTTTTACGAGCAGGGAAATCCCGACCACGCAACCACCTGGTTTAAGGACACTCCTCAGGGCAACGACATTTACCGCCAGATGACCTTCTACCGTGCAATGGCAAAAAAGTACGGTCTTAAACTTTATATCTCAAAGTGCACGGAACTCCCCGGCGAAGTTATTTACGAAGATGATTTTCAAATCGCAGTTAAAAATCAAAAGCCGGATGTCTGCATTACAATAAGCGAACTCTCCGGCTCAGATTAGTTTTATGCCTGCAATCAGCTAACTTAAGAAATAAGTTTTCATCATGCCCTTGCCTTTGATTTCCATCTCGACAGGTGCTGTTGCAGGAACAGCACCTTTCAGAAGCGCCATTGTATTTTCTGAAACATGAATCTTTGAAGTTTCGCCTGAGCTTTCCATACGGCTCGCAACGTTTACTGTGTCTCCCCAAATATCATAAACGAACTTTGTTTTTCCGATAACGCCGGCAATAAGATTTCCGCTATTCACACCAATTCTCATAAAGAGTTTTACATTGCTTGTTGTATTAAAGTCTTCAATATCCTGAAGCATACCGCGCGCAAAATTAACGATGGCAAGCGCATTCTTTTCCGCAGGCTCATTTCCAAAGAGGCCGGCAGCTGCCATGTACGAGTCACCAATTGTTTTTATTTTCTCAATGCCTTCTCGTTTAGCACGTAAATCAATTCTTGAATAAAGGGCATTCAGAGCACCGACAATTGTATCAGCATCAAGAGTACTTGTGATTTTTGTGAAGCCAACGATGTCCGCAAAGAGAACAGAAGCATTGTCTATCTTATCAGCAATTCTTGCGTTCTTATCCATTGCAAGACGTTTTGCAACTTCCTCTGGAAGGATGTTCAAGAGAAGCTCTTCAGAACGATTCTTTTCTTCCTGAAGTTCCTTTGTACGTTCTTTTACAGTATCTTCAAGCTTTCTGTTTTCTTCTTCAATTCGGATAATTTTTCCTTCTGTGAAAACAATAGTAATCGAAACAATAAAAAGTACTGCAACCAGAATCAAAACGATATCAAAGGAGATATTTGACATCGGCATAAGAAGACTGTCATAGGTGAAAGTTATTTTAGACTGCATAGGATCAAACTCCGCTGGAGTGTACATGATACAGCCAAATCCCAAAGTCTTAAGTGCACTTACCTGATAATAATTCGCGCCATGAATATTTTCATCGTCTTCATCATGCGGCTTACGAACGGTCATTAGTTTATCTTCAATAGAGAAAGTACCATTCCATGGTCCCGGATCAATTGCACAGTCATCACAGACATCTATTGTAAAGGTCCAGTCGATAATTGCTGTAGCCTTCATATTGTTGTAAATAATTCCGTTGTACTGAGCGCCGAGTCTGGTAAAGTCATTATCATCATTCCAGAACTTTTCAGCATCGCGCATAAAAGTTACACAGACAGGTTTTGATTTGTCGTTCTCTTGATAAGGCTGATCTATAACAATAGTCTTCTCTGGCATAACTACACCAGTAATAGAAACAATTATGAGCATTGCAAGAACTCCGCCGGCAACTACACAGATAACCTGCCATACATGGCTTCTTGCAATTCGTTTTTTCATTTCTGGAATTACAGTTCCCTGCTTATAGTTTGGACTTAAACGGGGACCAGTTTCTTTACCAGAATAAAATTCAAGTTCCATCAATTTGATTGAAGAATAAAAAAGATGCAGCGCCCCAATACCGTAACCGATATCAATCCATGAGATTCCATAAACCAGCAGAGCTAAAACAATTCCGACAATAGGAAAAAGCGGATAGATGGTAAGCGAAATCAGAACATTTTTCTGAAGAACTTTTTTAGACTGGAAAAGCATTGCCCAGGTAATGAGTCCTGGAGAAAGTCCAAGCACAATACTTACTGGATACAAACTGCTTCTGTGATAATTATTTGCTTCATCAAAATAATAATATAGATTTGTAAACTGACTAACGATAGTTAGGATAATTCCGATCAGACAAATATAAAAAACAATATAAAGATGCACAGGAACTCCATCTCTTATAGAAGAACGAGGTTTAAAAAGAACCTTAAAATCAAGGACATCAGATTTTATAAACTCTGCAGAATAAAAACAGAAGAAAAAAGTTGAAAAGTAATTTAATGCAAAAACCAGAAAGTTACTTATTCGAACTATATAGAATCCAATTCCGCTGACGCTGCCACGAAAAACGTATGCAAGCGCATCACAGCCAAGCAATAACGCCGTTATAAACTGCAATAAAATAAGCGTTCTACGGCTATTATTCTTAAACTTATGCCCAGAAAACAAAAATACGCCAGCCTGTAAACAGAAAAAGCTCAGTCCCGAAAGCATCACAATACTAACTGTTCTAATTGTATCACTCATATCCATAATAATTTTATGTTATAAAGAGTGGTTTGTCAAAAAATCGTGTATGAAAAGCTTAAAAATCAATATTGACTAATTAAAAATCAAAATAGATACTCCAGAAAAGGGAGTGATTATGAACAAAGACGAACTACACAAACTGATTGAAACGGAGCAGCCGAACATCTGCCAAGTGGTAGCGTACAAGGGCGGCAAAGAAGTTTACTCGGACTGCTGGAACGGCTACAAAGTGGACGACTGCGCGCATATAATGTCGGTGACTAAGAGTGTTTTTGCACTGCTGATTGGCATTGCGATTGATAAAGGGCAGATTAAAAGTGTAGACGATAAGGTGCTGGATTATTTTCCGGAATATATGGTGAAGCGCGGTGAGAAGACTATTTATGAGGTGACGATTAAAGATCTGCTTACGATGAGGGCTCCGTATAAAGGTAAGGGCGACCCATGGTCTAAGGTTTGCTCGAGTGAAAACTGGACTTACACTTCTCTGGATTTTCTTGGCGGGCGTCAGGGGATGACAGGGGAGTTCCGTTATTCTTCGGTTTGCATTCATATTTTGTCTGGGATTCTTTATAAGGCGACTAGCATGATTACGGTGGACTATGCGAATAAGCTTTTGTTCGGGCCGCTGGGGATTCCTGCGCATGAGGTTTATATTGCTAAGTCTGCCGAGGAGCATAAACAGTTTACTATTGAGAAGACTCCGAAAAAGGCTGTGTGGTTTAGTGACCGTCAGAATCTTGGGACTCCAGGGTATGGCCTGTGTCTGTCAGCCAGCGACATGGCGAAGATTGGGATGTTGTGTTTGAACAAGGGGATGTTTGGCGGGCAGCAGATTGTGTCGTCTAAGTGGATTCGGGAGATGACAGAGCCTCGCACTGTTGAAGGAAAGCATTTCCGCGGAATGGATTATGGATACCTATGGTGGATCATCAGCCGCAAAAAGGGAATCTATGCAGCCATCGGGAACAGCGGCAATGTGATTTACATTAATCCGGAGAAGAAGATTGTTGTTGCGGTGGCTTCGTATTTTAAGCCTACGATTTTTGATCGCGTGGATTTTATTCAGCGGGAGATTGAGCCGAGGTTGTAAATTATTATACGGTTTTTATCAGATGAGTTGCGGCATCTTCAATATCTTCGAAGTCTACAACTTCTCCTTCACGGGCGGTACATTCGAATTCGTCGACAATATTTTCTATTAAGACCATGTCTATAAAAAACGGGAGTTGATTCAGGAATTCATCAGAAATTGTGGTTTCAGATTTGTAGCCTTCCAGGATTGTGTCGAAATAATGTTTCATACCGGCGTCTCGTTTTTCGGGGTCACTTTCGTAGCGGAACCATCCTTCGCCGTGAAGATAGAGATTTGCAAGGTCGAACATATACCAGCAGTACATACAGTTATCAAAATCAAAAACTGTGATATTGCCGTTTGTCATGTCGATGTGATAGTTGCCGTCGCTGTAGTCGAAGTGAATTAGACCGTAATTTTGACTATCAGTCGGTAGTTTTTGAAACTTTTCGAGACGGGCGGCAATTGCTTTTTTCAAATCTGAATAAGTATTTGGAATCAGTCTGTTTATATATTCCATATTGTATTTATCAAAATAGTCTGGACGACGGTGATCTACTGTTGGTTCAAAGTGTTTTGAGAGCTCATGGATTTTGCCGAGAGTTTTTCCTGTGTTGTAAAAGTATTCTTCAAGCGGCGCGCCTTCTCGGTAACGATATCCGTTATCACACAAAAGCATTCCTTTCGCATATTCAAAAAGTGAGATGAAAATCGGTTCCTCTCCATTATCGACAACTTCAACAAGTTTGCCGTTTACACTCGGAATTACATCAGCAACAGGAGCACCGTTTTCCGCCAGATAATGCACAAACTCTGTTTCTGCAAGATAGTCCTTTTCAGTTCTGTCACCAGTTGAAGAAATTCTCAGCACAAACTTTTTTTCATCATTCTTACTGAAAATTAAAATCTGATTACGTCCGCCCTCGTGCCCCTCTACTTCTTGGAAATCGAAATCTTTGAGAGAAAATAAATTTACTGCCTTACTAAAATCTTTCGTCATTAAATTCTACAGCACCAGTTCCATCAGCCAGTAGTCTTCTTTTCTTACATCGTCATATAAGCATAAAGTGTAATCCATTTATTTTCTACACCTACATCGCCGACTTTGAATGCGGGAACACTTTTTGAATCAGTCAAAACATATCTGCCATTTTCAAGCTTATGCTGATTCAAAACTCTGATACCTTCCTTCATTGCTTCTGAATCAAGAAGACAGCCAAGAGCCTTGAGGGCATAAACAATATTCTGCGCGCCGATTTTGATTGGATCCGGAGTGTAGAAGGTTCCAAGCATAACATCGAATACCGGAGTCTTCATGTCGTCGGTGCGGTAGAAAATATTGCGCTTTGTAAAATAATGAACGAGGGCTTCTTCACATTCGGTTTTGATTCCCTGTAGATGAAGCTCGGCAACAAGCATAAGAAATTCGATTGTATATTTTATGCAGCTTTTGTGAGGCTTTTTTGGATCATTGATTTTTTTGTTTGTGCTGATACAGCGGAAGCCACCATCTTCCTGAATGAGCGCAAGCTGTGTGCTGATTTCGTTGCGGACAATTTCTTCATCATAATAACCAAGCTTTACAAGATTTCGCAGGAGAAGAGGTTCACCGCAAAGCATCTTAAAACCGGTAGCTTCAATCAGACCAAAAACTTCGTCATCAATATCTTTACCAATATCGGCACGGGTAAGTCCCCATTCAGCAAAGGCAAGAATAGCATCGTACTTATCCCAGTTCTTTGTTTTGTGAAGTCTGCTTAAAGCGCGCGCGTAGGTCTTACTTTCGAGAAGCTGCTTTTTGCATTCGATAACTTTTTCATCACTGTCTGCAAGCTTCAGATATTCCTTAAGAGTTCGGAGTTTTACCTCCGGGTTTGAATCTTCCAATAACCAGTTTAAGATAGAGTCTTCCATATTCTTGCCTCCTGAGGAAGGCCGCCCGGTAGGCGGCCGGTGATAGATTGGAAAGCGTTAAGAAAAATTGCGGAAGCAATTTTTTAGCTTATCCTTTAATAATTATATATCATACCTCAAAAAAGCTCTTGTCAAAAATTGCTCAATTTTGTCAGCCAAGTAAGTAAAAGTATATTCGAGATAAAGAAAAATACCTACAAAATTAGGGTTTTCATGTATTTTGTAGGTAAATAAATGGATTTTGTTATGGGGCAGTTTCTGATTTTACCTACAAAAATGTTAAATTTTCTTTTTTTGTAGGTAAAAAAAACACAAAATCAAATCGATTTCTATAAATTTTTTAAAATAATACCTACAAAACTGACAATTTTGCCATTTTTGTAGGTATTTTTATTGAATCAACACTACAGTTCGATAAAAATTTACCTACAAAATCACTAAAACCGACTGTTTTGTAGGTAAATTCTGTAAATAGCCGATTATTATAATTATTTTTTTTCTTAAAATTCATTACATCAACTCGCTCAAGTATATTAAAGGTTATGATTCCTTTTTTGATGTAATACAACGTATGACACTTTTCCCAGTGAACACCTTTCTGGCTGCAGGTGCCAGCGTATTCAAAACCAAAGGATTCAATTTCATCTTTTATCATTTTGAAGGAATAAGTTTTCTTCTTTCCTTCACGGTCGCGCCAGTTGCTCAAGTGCACAGGCAGAATGGAAAGACAGCCGCCAGTTTTGAGAACTCGATGAGATTCTTCAAAAAGCATGTACTTGCCTTTACCGTCGCCGCCGTGAAGTGCATCATACAACAAAACTAAATCCAGAGAGTCATTTTCAAAATCCTGCAGATTGTGAACTTCTTTGTTTATTAAGGTGATATTTTTAATCCCCCGCGCTGCAATCTTTTCACCAACTTCTTTCTGACAAACAGGACTGCAATCAATTCCATAGATTTTTCCATTGGGATAAGCGTTACTCAAAGCAAAAAGATTTTCGCCAAAGCCATAACCGAAATCAAGAACTGTGGGAGCGTCCTTTACTTCCGGTGCCATCGGCATTTCCAGAAACAAATCCCGTCCATCAGTTTTTTCCCATAGAGCGATGTCATTGTATAAATGTTCGTTTGTATTTGAATAACTCATTATTTTCCCCTTACGACACTATCTGTATAAATAAAAATATCCATGTAATGAACGCCGTCTTTATCATATTCATATTCAAAACACGGGATGATGTTTTCCGGGAATTTTTCTTTGAAGCTGCCAGCCTGAAGATATTCCATAATTCGCTGATAGCCGCCTGGGATTCTTTCAAACGAACGTGCATGTGGATCTGTCACAGTGATTACCGCATATTCTGCTTCGCTGTTTGTGGCATATTCCACACCCGGGCAGTTTGTTTCAAAACCATCTGGGAGTACATAGGCCGCAACATAACCGTGGAGTCCGAACCGCATCTGCTGTTCCTGAGAGACGAACGGGAAATCCCAGCCAAGAAGTTTAGCGTCCGAGCAGGCTGCAAGAAGTCCGCTTGTTTTGCCCCAAGCCATCATATAGTTTATAACATCCTGCTCAGGTAATGGAGAAATCATTACATAGCGGGCCATTCTGAAAGCCGGCAGCTTTCTGATTTCCACCGGCGAGTACACTTCGTCTTTGGATGTCAAATCTTTTCGAACAAGGTCGTCCAAAGAGCAGGAAAAAATCGAACACATTTGCGAAAGTCTGTCCAGTTCCGGCACAACCTCATCAGTTTCCCAACGAGACACCGTCTGGCGGGTTACTTCCATCATTTCCGCAAACTGTTCCTGTGTGAGCTTTTTCTTTTTTCTCAAAAAGCAGATATTATTTCCTAAGTTCATAAGCATTCCTTTCCAGCTGGTAGCTTTATTATTACACATGATATGCGTCAAATCTACCAACTGATATATGCTTTTTGAGGAATTTTTGTAACGTAGAATGTTGCAATTGTTTTTATCAGTTACATTTACAATTCAGTTTACAGATGCTTTGCAAACTCTGCAATCCTGTCTGCAGTTTCTTCCTGGCTCAGTTTTCCGGTATCCAACTGCAGCGGAAACTTGCCACGGTTGCGGCGGAACCATCGGTTGTATTCAATGTGAGGCGGAATATTGCCTTCATTAAAACCACGCTCAGCCGGGCGGGCAAGCAGGCGCTCCCGAATCACTTCATCATCTGCAACCAGAGTTACAAAGTAAGTTGCTTCAACCTCGTCTGGAATTGTATTTTTGGTGATATAATCCATCGGATTTGTACAGCCGAAAAGCACGAGAGTACGTCCTGCCGCACGACGAACAGCCTCAGCAAGATAAGCATTTGCGTATCCTTCCGGATGGTCGGTGTTCGCATAATCATGCCAGTTGATTCCGCATTCATCAGTATCGATGCAGGCAAAGAGCTTCTCGTCGAGACGTTCGCCCACAAAGTCGCGCATCGTAGATTTTCCGACACCGCAGGCACCGGTTACACATATAATTTTCATAATTTAATCTCCATCAAATGATGGTTTCGACCCTTCGACCAGGCTCAGGGACCGCAGGCTCAACCACCGTATGTTTACTTTCTAATTACAACGCAGTCTTTTACATACTCGCCGTACTTTTTCAAAAAGTCCTGATATTCGTCTTCTTCTGTAATCTAGAAAAGAACCCAGGCTTTTTCATAACCAAGGTCTTTGTAGGCTTGAAGACGATGATTGCCGTCATTCAAAACAAACTCGCCGCCTGTGTATTCAACAAACATCGGTGCGCATTTATTCACAAAGTCAGGGGTTGCTTCGATTGTCTTTTTCAACTCACCAAGCTTATGATCCCACCAGCCCTGATCAACACGATACTTCATCTCTGGTTCCGGGCCTGAGCATCTCTTAAGCAAATTAAGTGGCACAAGAGCCGGACTGAAATAATATCTGTCGCATTTTTTCTTCTGCATATGCTTTTGCCGATTCCAAAGTTGCACTGTACTTTAACATAGAAACCTCCTTCTTGCTGTAAACGATTCTTTTAATCGAATCATAAGAAAGACAGTATTTTTCCATAAGGTCATCAATCGTTTGTCCCGCTTCAAAGTCCGCTTTAATAGCAGCGTTTCTTTCACGAATAAACTGCTGATAACCCGAAGTTTCGCCCCAGGATCTTTTTCCATTTCCGGCCGGAATATAAATTGTCTCTCCAGAAACATATCGCTGAATCTGTTTTAAGAGATCTTCCGGAAAAATGTCCTGTGCATTTCTGTACTTCATACCATCCTCATTGTGCCGGTCACAACCTGCACCTTACAAAAGAGATTCTATACTAACCCCGTTCCCGTTTATATATCGAGTTTAATTATAAAAGTTTTTTTACACAATTTTCACCGGATATGAAGTATAATAATTTATATGAAAAAATTGATTACACTTATATTCAGCTTTTTGATTTTTGGAGCTGTCTTTGCAGAACCTTCTCAGAGTCCTTATGACTATGCCCTAACTTTTTTCAAGAAATTCAATGAAACTCAAAAAAGACTTACTTATATGAACAAGCCCGGTTCTCTTGAAAAAATGGGAACAGAAACTGTATATGGAAATATTTCCGGTTCCGTTTTTTATGATGTAAAACTTAAAGGTTTGGGCGCTGTTGTAACTCTGCGCTATACAAATTATTGTGATGAAGAAGGCTGGACTTTTGATGGTGAAATCCTCACACATTCAAACATGGCGCAGAACGGAACCTTTGAAGGAACGATAAAAGTTTCGGGTGTGGCACCTGGCGAAATCTCTTACGATAAGGTACTCCTCAAAAAAGGTCTGCCAGGTGACGGCAATTACCTCGTAACTACCTCAGATTTCAAAGATGCTGAAGTAAGTTACACGGTTTATCTGAAATCAAAAGAGGTAGAATAAACTATCTTTCGTTAGTTTATAAACTTTTTCATCTGCCAGCCGACAAGTTCAGATTCTGTCATAGCAAGAACTCCGGCGGCAGATACCCACTTAAAATCGCAGGTTTCGCCTTCCTGCAGCTTAATCGAATTTTTGTCGCAATCAGTTACACATAAAAATCTTACATGCCAGCAATGCCCGCCAATGTCTTTACTTAGGAATTCAAGTTTATCTGCAACGATATCGGTTTCTTCACGAAGCTCACGGAGCGCACCTTCTACATCCGTTTCCCCTTTCAGCGCTGAGCCACCTGCTGTCGCCTCCCACATATTCGGATAAAGCGGCTTTGTGGGATCACGTTTCATCAAAAGATATGTTCCGTCCACATGACGCACGAGAACCTCACACACAAGATGATATGTATCCTCTGGGAAATATTCCTCTTCATCACGAACCAGAGTGACCCCTTCTATTTTTTCATAATTAGAATTATATGCATCCCAAAGTTCCGGTTTTTTCATATTCTTTATGCTTAAACATTTTTCACCATTAAACTCAAAAGCAACAATCCAAGGCATAACATTTATGACTTTTTCGAAATCAGAATATCCAAATGATTTATCATAATAATTGATGATTGTACTAAGAGCAGTTCCATGAGTTCCAATCGCAATATTCTTGCCTTCGTACTTTTTCAGCACTTCCTTTAAAGCAGCAATATTACGTGCCTGAACTTCGCGAAGGCATTCTCCACCTTCAAGTTTATAATCAAAGTCTGCCCACTGATTTTTTGAAAACTCGAAAAAATTATCTATCCATTCATTACCAACAACTCTTTCATGAAAATCATTAATAGTTTCAATTTTGAATCCATACTTGCCGGCAAAATCTTCAAGCGTCATCACAGCTCTTTTATACGGGCTTGAAAGTACAACATCAATCTTTTTATTGCTCAGATATTCCGTAACAATTTTTCTATCTTCCATTCCCTTTGGTGTAAGCTCACGTAATAAATCATCATGATTTGAATAATTCGGTTCCGCATGTCTGATAAAATAAACTTTTGTCATTGTGGTCTCCTTTTTTAATTACAGTTTGCGCTTAAAAATATATGTTTTGTAATCTTCGTCCTCACTGTTGAACGGTTCGTATATATCTTCCTTCACAAGCGTAAAGCCGTGATTAAAATACCACTGCCAGTTGCATTCACAGTCTGTCCAAAGGTAAAGATTTTTCCAGCCCTCATCGCGAAGATGATTACAGGCCTGGTCGAGAATCTGAGAACCAGCCCCAGGCTTCCGGCTTATAAAAAGCGAAAGTTTTATGTCATCATCATTCATGAGGCTGAGGGTTCGCTCGTCCATGAGAGTCAGGAAAGTTTTGCTCATTGCAGAGGCCGTGAGCCACTCTTCCGGAAAGCGCTGAGACTCGCGGGCAAACCATTCTTCTACACTGCACTTATCTCCCTTCCGCGCAAAGAACGCCGCCGACAATATCCCGCCTCTCGCGCCCGCGCCTTCGACCTCGCTTCCACCCATCAGCTGAAATCTATAATCATTTTCCCAGATATTATTTCTTACTATATATTCAACATTAAAACGTTTGAACTCCGAGCTCCCCACAGACGGGCACCATAACGGCTCAACAACATCAACAAGAAGAGGAATGTTTTCAAAATTAAAAGGTTCGAGTTGCACAATGTCTCCTATTTTTTCTGCAAAACTGTGATTGCTCCGTAGTGCAGAATATCAAACTTTTCCGGAGCAATTTCATCGAGGAGGGCACGGTGTTCTGCATCCCAGCGGGCAAGTTCTTCCGGATTAAGAGAAGCACCAATTCCCCTGCTTGCTCTTACACGGCCGTGCCAGCTTTCTTTTGTAAACGGAACCATAAGGTCGAACTCTTCATGTTCAAGTTTATCAAAATATTTATAGGCAACATCTGGTACCCAGTTTTCATGACGCTGCGCACCACAGCCAGACCATTTTGGACTGTACTTTAAAATCATCTCTTCGCTCTTACCTGCAATCTTATCTTCAAAAGGAAGCCATGCCATATACAAGATTACAAGTTTTCCATTTGGCTTAAGAAGGTCCGCAAGAACCGGCATCACTTTTTCATGATCAAAATACCAGAAGCACTGGCACGCTGTAATTACATCAAAACTTTCTTTCGGAAAATCAAGCTGCTCAGTTGCACTGGCAATAAAATCAATTTTCATGTTGCCTTCAGCCGCGAGTATTTTTGCCTGCTCAATCTGCTCAGGAGAAATATCTGTGCCGGTCCACTGTGCGCCATATTTATACATATTGCGCGGAATAACACCAGTACCCGTTCCAAGATCCAGAACTTTCTGACCGTTAACACAAAGGCCGCGGTCTACAACTTTTCTGTAAAACTCTTCCGGGTAAATGTCGCGAAACTTTGCATATTCTTTTGAAGTCTTTCCCCAGTCAAAAGCCTTTCCGTCATCAATGCGCTTATCTTTGATTTCCATATTTCCCACTCGATTGGAATCACTATTTTAATACGTTTAATATATCACAGACTTCTTATTGTTGTAATTACCCGCAGCGAACGAAGATACTCTTTTCTTTCGTTTGGAACTCTAAAGCTTTCGCATGCTTTTTGAATTGTCTTGTTATGAGTCCAGTCATCAAGTTTGTGACCTTCAATATATTTCACAGAAGTATCCCACTGTTTTACCAGAGCTTCAGCGAAGAGCCAGGCTGTCATCATATTCACATAATATTCATCAGAACGTAAGTCCGCCGGCAAATCCAGATATTCAGGCTTAAAATCTTCATCAAGATAATTTGCCATCAAAATCTTCATACCACAGCGGCGGGTATAAGTTGCTTCAGACGAAATCCATTTTTGAACAAGCCCGATTAGTTCGTCCCTATGCTTTTTAAAACACACAGGGTTCACTCCATCATTTACAGCCCAATTATCAATATAAGGTATGAACTTTTCGAGAGCCGCAACACATTCATCAAAATCTTTTATCTTATTTATCAAGGCAACATGCAGACAGTTTTCTTCGTGATAGGTATGCGGCAGAGTTGAAAGAAAAACCGGAATCACTTCATCGCCCTTAATCCGCTTTAAAATATTTTTATATTCAGGTGCACGAATCCCGATAAACTTTTCCCGAGGAAATCCTGGAATCAGTTTCGCACCAAAATCACCATACTTTTTATCTTCATACTCAAACAGCAGCTTCTGCAAATCTTTTATAGTCATAAAAATATTATAACATCAGAAATACAAATCCTCAAAAACCATGTTATAATTAATTGAGGAGTAAAAAATGATTAAATGGGTAAAAGAACTTCCTGACACACCAATTGATACAAACATCTACAAACCGTTTATTAAAGGCGACTGGTTTCGAAAACACTATATGTGGTTTGCATACACATTAATGTTTCTTCTTGTTATCCCAGTCTGTTGTCTTACAACACCAATGAACGATATTCGTTTTCCTATCAGAATTGCAATGATACTTCCTGTATTTCTGATTCATGAACTTCTGCACATTCTCGTTGCTTTCAGAATCGGAAATATTTATCTGACTCATTCAGGATTATATTTCTGGCTTCACTCAGATGCAGAAATGTCAAAAGGTCGGTTCTGGATTTTTATGACTCTTCCCTTTCTCGTGCTTTCAGGCATTCCGCTAATCACAAGATTTTTTTATTCAGGCGCACTTAGTCCATATATTTTATACGTTGCCTGGATTAATGCAGTAATGGCAAGCTCAGACATCATCAATTCTATATTAATTTTATTTAAGCCCCGTAATGCAATTTTTTACCGGGGCTATTATAAATGCTGAGTCTGCCAGTTTCCCGGTGATTTATTTTATGATATACAACGCTGCTGCAGAGGCCTTGTAATCCTTCGGGATTTCGAGGCCTTCAACATTCATGCCGTACCAGTACAGTTCCTGTCGTGGACTCAAAAAACTACAGAGCCAGAAAACATATAACTGATCTATTCTCTCTTTTACACCCCGCATCTCAGGAAGCATAATCTCTTCCATTGCTTTGTCAGTTGCCTGTGCAATTTCTTTTACGATAGGAATTACTGCTCTGGTGATGATTTTTTCAAGTTCAGAAAAAACTTCTTCTGTGAAAACAGGAATCATCGGCTTGTAGCTGTCGCCACGTTTTTCCACAACTCCATGCTTTTCAAAATCTTCAAGACACTTTTTCTCTTCCTCTGTAAACTCACGGTTTATTCCTTTTACAAGATTCAGATAAAAATCGATATTGCCGGAAGTAAGATATTTATTTCTGCCCATATCCGATGTTCCCATTCCAAGTGCATTTTCTTCAAAGCTGCACGGAAAAGGTTTTAAATCAAAAACATTGTTATATCGATAGTTACCTAAATGCTGATAATAAGTTGATGTCTGAGTCAATCGTCTTTCCAGATGATCATCTTCAATATTTTCATCAGCATAATTATAAGATGCGCAAAGTGAAAAATCATAATTGTGAGTCCGCCAGTCACTATTACTCATTATGACTTCATCAGTTTTTTCAGAATAATAAGAACGGAATTCTGAAATCATACAGTTGTCGGTCACGGTGTACAAAAACCAGTTTAAGTATGAAAGATCAAAATCATTTCCGTAGAAATCCAGGGCAGCAATTTTATCCTTCAAAGAAAAAAGCAGGTCGTTGATTTTCTTTGGAATCTCATGCTCCTCACAAAAGTTGTAGCACAAAAGTCCGGCTTCATAATTTTTCTTAAGATGCAGCATCGGAAAAAGCGTAAGATATTTTCCGTCTATCTTCTTCATCATCTTTACATTGCAAAAAGAATCTACCGCATCCTGAATATATTCGCGTGGAGACTGAAGTGCCTCAGAAAGCTCCTCTACAGATTTAGCTTCATCATAACAAAGCAAGGCAAGCTGTTGTCTGAAAATGCCGTGCATCTCGCGCATTGCTGGGGAAGCCCATCCGCAATATGACACCCTGAATTCTGCAGGCGCATATGAAAGCTGTTTATCTATCTTTTTCATTTCTAATCTCCTTATGGTAGAACTAAAAATTGCTTTCGCAATTTTTTTAACGTTCTGCTATCTAACACCGGCCGCCAGCGGCCTTACACATCTGTAAGCAAGACCATGGCTGCACATGACGCATTCTTGCCTTCTGCAAAACGAACCATGTCATTATCAATTGCATACTGCATCAACATGGAATCCAGACTCTTTCTGTCTCCAATCGGAATAACATGCCAGAATGAAGCCCACAAAAGATCATGCCGGATATAAGGCAGTACAACTTTTTCCTCAGCCTTGTAAAGGGCATCACAATATTCAATCGAAAGCTCTTTGAATTTTTCGTGCCAGATTTTGCACCACTTATCTACAAGCGCAAAACTGATGACAGGAATATTTCCTTTGTAGCCTTCTGATGTTTTTTCGAGCACACCATTATTCATCATATCTGCGACAAGAACTTCTTCTTTTTCGGTGAGAGTCTTTTTTGGATTTTTGATAAGCTCAAGATAGATTCCCACATTGCTAAAGTTCAGCCAGTTAAGGCGGTCCATATCCAGACTGTAAGACTGGCCGTCTTTTACATAATTCATTGTGTTGATTGTATTATGAACTTCAATGTGGCCATACTGCGGAATATTGTAAATCTCAAAATTGTAGCCGGGGCCAATCAGCGGCGCAGCAAGTTTTTCTGCCTTCTCCGGTTCATCCTCATACTGACCAGTCAGATAAAAGTTTCGCCAGAATCTGTCTGGAAGTCCCTTACCGTATTTTTCACGAAGATATTCACCACCAGTTTTCATTCCAAACTCTCGGTCTGAACGGATGATAAAATATGGCAGAAGATATTCCCAGTCAAAATCATTTCCGTAGAAATCTTCTTTGAGAATCTCCTGCTTCATACCTGTGAGAATCTCAAAAAAGCGTTCAGTGACTTTCAGCTTAGCATTTACTTCGCGATCAATTTCTCCGGCTTTACGGATTACAGACTTTGGGAAGATTGTAAAATCTGTAAGATACTTTCCTTTCTTTTCTTCTAAGAGAACATTCGCACGCACAAGTTTTTGAATGCTGTCTTCCAGAAAGAGCTGGGGGATTTCAAGCCGGGCCGCAAGCTGGCTCATCGTCTGACTTTCTTCACGGCAGGCAAATAAAATCTGCCTGTCTATAAGAGACGAAATTGCCATCCAGGCCTGTAGTGAATCCCCATAAAACTCAAGTTCAAAATCAACAATCTTACTTTTCTTTTCAGATTTTTCATTTCGATTTTCCATAGTTTCATATTTCTCCTTAAGATTTTTTCGGGCATCAGATAACCGGCTTGTTACTGTACCCGTAGGGAGCTCAAGCGCACTGGCAATTTCTTTTACACTTTGATTTTTGATGTAGAAGCGCACAAGTATATCTCTGTGAATATACGCAAGCCTTGTCATAGATTTAGAAAGCAGGTCCAGTTCTTCCTGTTTGATGTAGTCACCGATTGACTTATCAAAACCAAGAAGGCTGTTTTCCATATCATCTAGACTGATTTTCACCGGACGTTTTTTCCTGTAAAAATCAACAACCTTGTTATGCGCAATCTGCCAGAAAAGACCGTAAAAGTTTTCAATCTTTTTTCCGCTTCGCAAAACCAGCATGGCATCAATAATGATTTCCTGTGCAAGGTCCTGAGCCTCTTCCTTATCTGAAATCTTCTTCCAGCAAAAAAGAAAAGTCTTTTCCATCAAATCATCTGTAATTACGTTGTTCACCGCAAGCTCCACATTTTTAAACTATGTAATCGATTACACTATTATAGTCGATAAAACTGCAATTTTGTTGGGTAAAAAATCAGATATTCATACAATTATTTTTTTTCGTATCTGATATACTGATGTTATGAAAATCTTAGTAATCAACAACATGCTTGAACAAAAGCATCTGGACCTTATAAAAACTTCTGCTGAAAGCCTTGGCCACGAAGTTTTCTTTTATACTGCTGAAGCTGAAATCCCTCAGACAAATTATGATGCAGATATTATTTACGGTTTTGCGCCTTCAATCGTAAAGACAAGTAAAACTCTCAAATGGCTTTGTGTTCCTTGGGCCGGTGTGGACTCGCTGATGGTGCCGGGCTATTTTGCAAACGAGGACTGTCTGCTTACAAACGCAGCCGGTGCTTATGGTGTTTCAATTGCCGAACACATGATTGCAGTTTCTCTTGTGATGATGAGAAGACTGGACGAGTTCCTCGAAGAAACCCGCGGCGGCCAGTGGCTTAAACCAAGAGCACAGCGTTCTCTCAAAGACTGCCGCATCACAGTTCTTGGTACAGGCGACATTGGAACTACCTTTGCTAACCGCGCCAAAGCCTTTGAGCCGGCAAGTTTTATTGGAGTTTGTCGCAGCGGAAAAAGCAGCGCACAAGTTTATGATAAAGTACTTCCTGTAAGCGAACTCGACTCTGTACTCCCTGAAACTGATTTACTTGCAATGAGCCTGCCTGCCACTCCAGAGACCCGCGGAATTCTTTCGCGTAAACGTCTGGCACTTTTGCCAGAGGGAGCATACATTGTGAACGTTGGCCGAGGTTCTGCAATTGATGAAGAAGCCCTTGCCGATGCTCTGGACTCAGGACACCTTGCCGGAGCTGCCCTCGACGTATTCCAGACAGAACCGCTGCCGAAAGGCAACCGCCTTTGGAAAACAAAGAAGCTTGTAATTACACCACACGTAGCCGGCAACATGACACTGCCGTATACGAAAGACAAAAACGTGCAGATGTTCCTTGAAGATTTGAAAAACTTTACGGAAGGAAAAGAGCTTCGTTATCTTGTGGATAAGAAGCTGGGGTATTAAAAAAAAAGCGACCCTTATCTTAAATAAAGGTCGCTCGATCGTGGCGAAACATTCTTTCGTAGAAGCTAAAAAATTGCACTGTCGTACAATTTTTTTTAACGCTTCTGCTATTTTAGTTACATACCACCATCAATCTCAATACACTGACGTGTAATATAAGCAGCGCCCTCGCTCAAGAGGAATACGGCAGCTGCAGCGATTTCTTCTGGTTTACCTGCACGTCCCATTGGGATTGTCTGCATGATGATGTCGTATACTTCTGGGCGGATAGCCTTTGTCATATCAGTTTCGATTACACCTGGTGCAATTGCGTTACAAGTAATTCCACGGCCTGCAAGTTCAACAGCCAAAGCCTTTGTAGCACCGATGATACCAGCCTTAGAAGCAGAGTAGTTTGTCTGACCACGGTTTCCATCACATCCACTTACAGAAGAAATTGTGATGATACGTCCGCCGCGCTTGTTTTTGCGGCTTGCCATTGGCATAAGAAGTGGGTTGATTACATTGTAGAAGCTGTCGAGGTTTGTGTGAATAACCTTGTCCCAGTCTTCGCCACTCATAGCAACAAATGTATTATCGCGGGTTACACCAGCGTTATTTACGATTCCCCAAAGAACTCCGTGCTTAGCTGTCAATTCGCTGAGCTTAGCCTTACAGTCTTCGCGGTTTGAAACATCAAACTGAATCAGTTCGCCCTGTCCACCGGCAGCCTGAATCTGAGCAAGAGTTTCTTCAGCTTTGCCCTGACTTCCATTGTAGTGACAGATTACATAATATCCGGCCTTAGCAGCCTCAACAGCGATTGCGCGGCCAATTCCACCGCTGGCACCAGTTACGAGAACTTTCTTATCAGCATTAACGTTTTCCATTTTGTTTACTCCTGTTAAAGGCCTGTCCGGCCGTTTTAATCATCTTATTATGACATTTTTGACAGATTTTGTCACCCATCATATCATTCTATTAACAATCTATTATCATTCAATTTATTTCTTTAATTCAGAACAGATTCTCTCATATTCCTTTTCATCAATTTTATACTTCTTCTCAAGAATCAGCCATGCCGCAACAAGCGCAATAAAAGGAATCAGAGTGATTCCAAGACGCAGAACAAAAAGCTGTCCGCCGGTCGCACCAGAAATATACTGATCTGCCAGAGTCAAAACTTCCTGCGAAGTCATTTCTCCGGTTCTGGCCTTCACCTCAAGCGCACTCACACTCTGACTGATTGCATAAATGCCGCTGATAATCAGAACAAGATTTACAATTCCCTGATTAATGGCAGTTGAAAGCTTTGCAGAAAACGAACGAACGGTAGAAATAATCGAATCGTGTCTCTCGTGGAATTTATATTCATCATACTCAATCGTATTATTCAGCATAACCAGAAGTACAAGATTAAAAAGCCCCTGACAGAAGAAAATCACAAAGCCCGAAATATTGATGAGGATACGGCTCTTTGGAAGCACATAACCGGTAAGCAAAAGAATCAGATAACCCGCACCAATCACAATTGTGATTAAGCGGAGAATTTGGCGGCGGGTCATGCCTTTTGTAAAAAGCGGAAAAGCAATCTGAGAAAGCAGAGTTCCAAGTCCATACATAACCGTAAACAGGAACACAAGATTTCCACCCTCGGAATAGCCGAACTCAAAATAGAAGAAGTTCATGCCAAACATCAAAAGAAGATTTGTTCCGATATTAAAAAGCAGCGACGCAATTCCCGCAGGAATAAGCTGATCGTTTCTGGTAAAAATCTTGAACATGTCTTTGAGGGAGAGTGAGTCTGAGTGCTCTGCAGCTTCGTGATGCCGCTCTCGCACACCAAGAACGGTAATCAGCTGGAAGCCGATAAAACACAGTGCAACAATGAGAGCCGTAACTCTGTAAGCATTCACCGCGTTTCCCGCAATCACTGTAGGAACAATTCCCGCAACACTAAACTGACCGATGCAGATAAAAATGCTCATCAGCGTAACAAGAATATTTCGCTCGCCTGCATCACTCGAAAGAGAAGGCAGCATTCCCCAATACGCAATATCATTCATCGTGTAGGTCATTCCCCACAACAGATAACTGATACCAAAGAAGGCTACAAAGCCCCAGCCTTCCGGCCGGATTGTAAACAGAGCAAGAATTACTGCCGCGTTCAAAACCGAGCCCGCAAGAATCCACGGCTTATACTTTCCGGCTTTGAAGTGGCAGTTTTCAATTATGATACCCATGAGCGGATCGTTAATGGCATCCCAGATAAGACAGATTACAATGATTGCCGAAATCACGCCGAACTGCGCAACCGTCAGCTTCATTGTGTACTGAATGTAAGTCATCAGATACATACTCACAAGAGCGTAGGCAGCGTCGCGGCCGGTAGCCCCAATTGAATAAGACCATTTAGTTCTGTTATCCAGTTTCTCCATTTTGAACTCCCCGCTTTTTTTTATTATCGGTTTGCCAGACGCACTGTTTTTTCCATCAGCTTTTCCGTAAAGATTCCGTTTGTTATGCTGATTAAACTTTCAAGAGGATTTTCTGCAATTGCACTAAGAACAATTTTTACAGAAGGATCGTTCTTTGATTTTCCACGCATAGAGAAAAGAATAATCATATTGATGATTTTCAAAATAACTCTTACACCAAAACTTTCCTTTGCCATGTCGCCAAGATTGTCGGCAGTAGTAAAGGTTCCTTTGTGATGCTGCTCGTAGAAAGTATTTGTAAAGAAACTTTCGTAAAGAGGAAGATCTGGAGTGTAAGCTGCAAGCTCAGACAAGCCAGCAGCAGCCTGTTCTGCACTAACACTAACCTTCTGCTCAAGAACAATCTTTCTTACAGACATTCCAACCTTGATTGTATATTCGCCAGCATCAGCAACAAAGTTGTGAGCTGATGTGTCGTAAGTTGTAAATGCATTTTCATCGAGGGTAACTGTTACGCGTTTTGTCTCGCCTGGCTCAAGCATTGTTTTTTCAAAACCACGGAGCTCAGGGTAATCAGAACCTTCCTTCTGGATATAAACCTGAGAAGCTTCTGCACCTTTTACAGAACCTGTATTTTTCAAATCAAAAGAAACTTCGCGCTTTGCAACATCAACTTTGAGATTTGAATATTCAAAAGTTGTGTAGCTTAAACCAAAACCAAACTCGTAGCGAACAGGAACATTCTTTGCTTCGTAGTAGCGGTAGCCTACATAAGAGCCTTCTTTATATTCAATGTTGTCTTCTTCGCCGGCAAAGTTTCCGTAACAAGGAGTATCTTTTTCTGAGAATGGGAAAGTCTCGGCAATTTTTCCAGATGGATTTACACGGCCACTGAGCAATTCAGCACAAGCCTCACCACAGGCTTCACCACAAAGATACATATGAAGAACGGCACAAACCTTATCTGCGAAATAAATATCGATAGGAGCACCGCTGAAAGTTACAGCAATTACATCTGCACCAAGAGCAATAATCTGGTCGAGGAGTTTTGTCTGAACCTGTGGCAATGCAATATTATCACGGTCAAAACCTTCGCCTTCAAACTCTTCTGTAAGACCACAGAAGAAAAGTACAGGTCGTTTTTCGCTGGCAGCTTTTTTAGCAAGCTCAAGAGCCTGTGCATAACCTCGCTCACTTGTGTCTCCCATTTCACCTGTGTAGCCTTCTGCAAAATCAATTTCATAACCAAGTGCTTTAAGACTATCCAGTGCATTAGGATAAGGAGCTGTTGAAATATGACTTGAACCGCCACCCTGAAATTTCATAGTAGCAGCCATTGCACCAATTACTGTGATTTTTGATTTTTCTGCAAGTGGAAGAACGCCGTCGTTTTTAAGAAGTACAGCCGCATTTGTTGCAAAACGAAGAGCTGCATTATGATGTGCCTTAAAATCAATTTTAGAATTATCAGCCTTCTGCTGATGTCCGCCAGTCCATTTATTAGCCGCTTCAATTACAAGAGCATTTGCTTCATCAAGCTTAGCGCGAACCTCAGCATCATCCTTATAAACTTTTTCAAGCTGATGAGAAAAGTAACCGTTTGAATCCGGCATGGCAAGAGACATTCCGGCCTTAAGACAATTTGGAGCGCCGATACATGCACCCCAGTCAGAAATTACAATTCCCTTAAAGCCCCATTTTTTTCTGAGAACTTCTGTAAGAAGAAACTTGCTGGCAGCCGCATAGTCGCCGTTTACCTTATTGTACGAAACCATAATGCTGGCCGGCTGAGCCTTGCGAACTGCAATCTCAAAAGGACGAAGGTAAATCTCTGAAAGAGTTTTTTCGTTTACAATTGAGTTTGAAGTCTGGCGACGCTTTTCCTGATTGTTACAGGTAAAGTGTTTGAGTGAAGTTCCAATTCCCAGTGCCTGCATTCCGTTGATATATTCAGCCGCAAGAGTTCCGGCAAGATATGGGTCTTCTGAAAAATATTCAAAGTTACGGCCGCACAAAGGAGAACGCTTAATGTTTGTTCCCGGGCCAAGCACAACATCAACTTCCTGACACTGAGCTTCTTCTGCAATAGTTTTTCCAAGTTCACTCAAAAGTGATTTATCCCAGCTGGCTGCCATACAGCTTGAAGTTGGGAAACAGGTAGCAATACGACTGCGGTTCAAATCCGCATAATGCTCAGTTTCCTCAATAGCATCCTGCTTACGAAGTCCATGCGGACCATCACTCATTGTAAACGAGCGAACCTTACCTCCAGCGTCATAACTGTTCCAACTGCCAACGCCGTTGAAAAGGCGCATTTTTTCTTCATCAGTTAACTGAACCATCGTATCCTCCTAATTTATGTCGTGTTTATGCGTTGTCACCGAAAAGAGCCTCTGCATCTTCAGTTTCCATTACAGAAACCTTTGTTGTTACAACCGGCTTTTCGTCGTTCTTGTTTGCGTACAATTCGCAGATGTAGCGGTAAACATGATTTTCTTCATCGCGGAAATCTTCTACTGCCTTCATCTGAATTGTTGTGTTGTTTCTGAGATAGCCAACCTCTGCCTTAAATTCCATAACGCTCAAAATAAAACCAGGAAGCGGAGTCCGACCCTTGATTGTATTTGTGATTCCAGTGAGAGCTGAAATACACTGAGCCATAAATTCAAAGCCGGCCCAGCTTGGAACTCCGTCAAATTCCGGTTCATAGAAAATACAGTTTTCTGTGATGTCATACTCACTTGTAATTGTATGATTGTTTACATCGTGCTGAGTTACGCGTGAGAGCAAAAACATTTTTCCTTTGTGAGGAAGATAGTTGATAAGCTCGTCGTGTTCGATAAGTTGCTGGATTTCTTTCATTATTATTCTCCTATACTCCAAGTACCAGGCAGGCATTAGCGCCACCAAAGGCAAACGAATTAGAAAGGCAGATTTTCAAGTCGCCCTTCACTGCTTCTGATTTACTGTCCACAATATTGATTTCTGGAAGTTCTTCATCGCGTTCGCCATCCCAAACCTGAACCGGCAATGTAATATTATTTTTTCCATTATTTTCTACAAGGGCCTTCCAGCAGATTGCCGCCTCAAGAGCAGCAGCCGCACCAAGAGTATGCCCTGTAACTGGCTTTGTTGTTGAAACAGGAACCTTAATTCCATCAGCTCCAAAAACCTTGTCCACAGCAATTGATTCCATGCTGTCATTGAACTTTGTTCCTGTTCCATGAAGATTGATGTAGCCAACGTTTGTAGCCGCTACACCAGAGTTTTCAAGAGCACGGCGGATTGCTTTTTCTGCACCGGCTCCACTTGGATCTGGGGATGTCATGTGGTAGGCATCGGCACTTTCGCCCCAGCCGAGGAGGCGTACGGTGGTGGTACTAGTGGTTTCGATACGCCCACCTTGCGGGCACTCAACCACCGAAAGAGGCTCCTTCGTCATAACAAAAAAGGCAGCACCATCTCCCAAAGTGATTCCGTGTCTGTTTTTGCTGAACGGATTAGTAATTTCACTTGATACGGCTTCAAGTGCACTAAAACCAATCAGCGTTGTATCAGAAGCAATATCAATTCCACCGACCACAGCTGCATCAACAATGCCGCCCTTAATCATTTCAGCAGCCTTTATAATTGCACCCGCGCTCGAAGAACATGCTGTTGAAAAAGTATTTACCGGCCCGCGCAATCCAAATTTTTCTGCAACAAAAGTTGCTACATAATCTGCACCCTGAATCTCAAGCGAGTAATCTGCAGGGAACTTTTCTTCTGCAAAATATTTTCTGTGGCCCGCAAGCGAAAACTCAGTTCCGTTATCACAAGAGCCAACACAAACAGCAACACGCTCTGCACCGTATTTAGAAACTGCAGCCTTAACATCAGCTTTAATCTGTTCAAGCGCCGTATTTTCAATACGCATGATTTTCATTTCATAACGGGAAGTACTTGGCTTTAAAATTGCGTCATCAATACGAGCCGCAAAATATTCTTCACCGTTACAGGCTGTTACCTTTTTAATCCCTCTCTGATTTCCGCCAGTTACAGACTGCCACAGTTCATCAATGTTGTTTCCTGCGCAGCTCATTACGCCTGGCTTTGAAAGATACAGATCCATATTTATTCCTCAATTTTTGTTAGTTTATATTCATATCCACGAAGATGATTTTTGATTGTGACAGTATTCTCTAAAATCGTAATTTCTTCAATAAGTTTTTTACCGTCACGAATAAGGCGAGTCTCAATCACATTCGTTGTTGGATTATATCCTGTTCCATTCCAGACTTCAAAACTCAACCCAACAGATTCATAATTCATACGCAAATATTCTTTATCATAAAACGCATTCTGAATATCACAAATTATGTATTCACCCGGTAATGCTTTTGGAAAATAAGCTGAATCAAAAACAACGTTATTTCCATCATAAAAAACATTTCCCATATCAGAACCAAAATCATTCATTAAAGAAAGGCTTATTCCAGTTGCATCAATCTGAGTGTAAGAAAGAAGCGTAAAGCTTGTATCACCAAAAGTTCCTTCAAGCAGCTGAATGCCGTCATAAGTTCCCAAGGCATATTCTGGCAGCAGGAGCTCTACCTTTTTTGTATTTGTAACGTAGATTGGACGGAGCCCTTTTGCAGTTATTTTTTTTGATGATTTAGACACTTCTGTTGATTTACACGAAATCATAAAAAGAGAAATTACAAGGATGCAGAGAAAACACAGAGATCTTTTAATGGTGGTTTCGACAGACTCAACCACCGCAGGCATTTTTTTAATCATATTTTATTTTTCCCAATAAACTGGCAGGAAGAAAATGATCATCGTATAAAGTTCAAGACGTCCTGCGAGCATTGCAAAACTATACCAGTATTTTACAAAATCTGGAAGGAACCCAAAGTTTTGAGAAGGACCAAGCATAGCATAACCCGGACCAATATTTCCTACCATACTGAGAGCACCCGTAAAGGCAGACCAGACATCAAGCTTACCAAGACAACCAACAAAAGTTGTAATGGCAACAAGACCAAAATAAACTACCATAAAGGCTGCAACATTAAATACAATATCTTTTCGGCCAGGGCGTCCATTCAATCTGATTGCAAAAACGCCGTGAGGGTGAAGCATCTTTCGGGTTTCGTTCTGAACCTGTTTGCCAAGAACCAGCCAGCGGATAACCTTAACACCACCCGAAGTAGAGCCAGAACAGCCACCAATAAAGAATGTTACAAAAAGAAGGAACTGAGTAACAGCCGGCCAGTCCATAAAGTCTGCAGTAGAGAATCCGGTTGTCGTCATCAGAGAGATAACCTGGAATGAAGAATAGCGGAGAGAACTTCCAAAGCTTCCGTAGTAACCGATAAGAGAAACAGTAACCGCAGCAATCAAAGCAAAGATGATAATAAGGTAAGCTTTAAATTCTGAGTTAGTTCCAATGTCGCTGAATTTTCTTGTGATGATGTAGAAGTACAAACTGAAGTTGATTCCCGAAAGGAACATAAAAATCATAATGATTACATCAATGGCTACAGAGTTATAAGCGCCAATCGAAGTGTTGCGTGTAGAAAAACCGCCGGTACCCAAAGTTGCAAAGGCGTGAGAAAGTGCATCACTAAAAGTCATACCCGCAATCTTAAGGGCAATCGTTTCTGCAACAGTAAAACCAAGATAAATAAGCCAGAGGATTTTTGCAGTAGTTGTAATTCTGGCAGTTACCTTTCCTTTTTCAGGGCCGGTAGTTTCTGCCTTAATCAGCTGAAAGCCACCCACACCAAGCAGAGGCAAAAGCGCAACAGTAAGAGTTACAATTCCCATACCGCCAATCCAGTGAGTAAGACAACGCAGCATATTGATTGATTTTGGGAGAGTCTCGATTTCACTTAAGATTGTAGAACCTGTTGTAGAAAAACCGCTGACACTTTCAAAAAGGGCATCAACAAAGCGGGGAATACTGCCGCTGGCATAAAGCGGAATTGCACCCATCAAACTTACAACTACCCAGGAAAGCGCAACAATCAAAAATGTTTGGCGGGTATTCATTGTGATTTTTCTGTGCCGGGTTGGAAAATTAACAGCAGCCACAAACACAAAGCTTACGGCCATTGGAATTATAAAAGAAAGATAAACCTGACTTTCGCCGTAATAAAAAGCAACACCTAGTGGAATTGCAAAAAGCACGCCAACGATTGAAAGGAGGATGGATGATATTTTTAATAATGATATGACGAACATATAAACCTCAGAATTCTGCGGTAGTTTCGACAGGCTCAACCACCGTCATTCACTGCTGCCAAAAAATGCTAATACCTTCTTGCTGTTCTCGGCCACGGTAATCAATACAATGTGGTCGCCTGCAGCAATGCGTGTTGTTCCAGTTGCAATCTGATACTGATCAACTCCAGATTTTTTGTCCATCAGAACAAGGTAGCTTCCAGGGTTAGAGATTTCTTTTAGCTCCTTTCCGCTCGCTTTTGAATCTGAAGCAACCTCACATTCTACGATTTCGAGTTGACCGTTAGTTACAGTATGAATTTCTTTGACAGACTTTCCGCGGAGGTGACTCATGATAGAGTCTACAACAGCGTCGCGAAGAGGAACCGGAACATCAATTCCAAGCTTGCGTGAAATCTCGGCAAAGGCAGAACTTCCTACAAGGCTCACAGTCTGCTTTACACCAAGTGATTCCAGATAAGCGGCAAGCACCATATTCATTTCGTGGTTGTGAGTTGTACAGATGGCAAGGTCAAAGTTTACGATTCCTTCATCACGGAGGAAGGTTTCATCAGTTGCATCCGCCCTCATAACCCGCGCCTCCGGGAACTTTTCCGAGGCGGCTTTCGTGAGCTCATCATTGCTGTCGATAATCACAAAATCAAAATTGCGTTTAGCCTTAATGCTCGTGAACAGGCGGGCAATACCAGAAGCCTTCTGAGCCCCGCCCATCAGCTTTTCAGCAACAATAGTTCCAATGCGTCCGGCACCAATCAAGGCAACCTTACGGAGCTCTTTCTGCTCGCCGCCGCACAGCTTCATAACTTCAGAAATATTGTCCTTTGAAACAAGCACTCCGATTATTGTGTCGGCTTCAAGTTTAGTGTCGCCGCTCGGGAGCATTGTCTCGCCGTTTTTCTCGATATATGAAACAAGGAATTTAATATCAGTTTTAGAACGAAGTTCTTTAAGAAGTGCACCGTCAAACTCGCTGCCAGCAGTAATTGTAATGCGGGCAATCTCAAAGTCAGTATTATCAAAAGTAATTACATTACCAACCGCGCCATTTTCAACAGCCTGAACAATTGCATCAGCAGCCTCAACGTCTGGGTGAATCATATAGTTTATACCATAAAGCGGACGATGCTTACCGGCAAAAGTATTTGAATGCTTTTTTTCTGCCTTGGCGGTATTTACGTAATAAGCGTAATTACGCACACGGGCAATTTTTAAGATATCTGGATACACCGCATCTACAAGAGAGCAGGTAATCATATTAACTTCATCGGAAGAGGTTACGCAGACAAGCGCATCGGCCTTGGCAATGCCAAGTGTTTCGAGGGTTTCAAGATTGTTGCCGTCTGCACACATAACTGTACAATCCAGCTGATTAGAAGCATGACGGATTGTGTTCTCGTCGTTATCTACAACGGCAACCTGATTTTTTTCATTAATTAAGAGTTTTGCGAGCTGGATTCCAGTGAAGCCAGCTCCCACGATAACTATTCTCATAGTTATCTATTATACTACGTTTTTTACTCCTGCGACAACTTAGAACCTTTTTTTCCTGCAATGAACAGTCCGGCATAAACTGCTACACAGAAAATTGTTGCGGCAATTGCTTCGAGGATAGCGTTGAATCCGCACGCACCTACGAGTGCAAAATATCCCATTCCACCAAGAGCTTCACGAACATCAGCTCCCTTGAAAACGTAAAGGCTTCCAAGAACGAGGAGAGTGTGTGCTACAGTTGTGATAAAGCCTGTGATTCCGGCAGAAACTGTTTTTGGCATGTGAGGAATAAGATTCAAAGCCTTCCAAAGTCCCCATGCGATTACAGCAATCAGCATACGTGGAAGAACAGAAATAAGAGGATTTACAAAGAATGGATCGAGAGCTCCGCTTGGGCTCATTGCAGCCTGAATCAAAGAAAGACTACCGAATACGAGGCCAACGAAAAGTCCTTCTGGAAGGCCTGCGAGCATACAAATCAAAATTACAGGAATGTGAAGAATTGTGATTGAAGCAGCAGGGCCAAGTGTGATAAAGCCAAGCTTTGTGATTCCAAGTACGATAACAAGTGCGCTGAAAGCACCTGTAAGTGTAAGTTTTTTGTTGAGTGAAAGTGTTGAGTTTGTGTTTGTCATAATTATTTCCTTTTGTTCTCGTCATTGCGAGCCGCAGGCGAAGCAATCCACATAACGAGCTCTCAAAAATCTGGATTGCCACGTCACTTCGTTCCTCGCAATGACGGTTAATATAAAATTAGTTGAGTTCCAGCGCCTTCTTAACGCCGGCCAGTACGAGCCCTGGTATGATTTCATCAAAAAGCTTGTAATCTTCAAAACTTCTTGCAAAACCACCAGTTCCGATAATAACTGTGTCTTCTCCATGGAAGACATTTTTTTTGAATAAATAACAGAATTCTTTTACAGCACCGGCAGTGCCATAATAAAGTCCGGCCTGAATAGCTTCAGTGGTAGAACTTCCGTAAACGTGCTCAGGTTTCATAATTTCAACTGAGGTCAGATTTGCAGTTCCGCCCGCAAGAGCATCAACGGAAATCTTAAGCCCCGGCATAATTATGCCACCAAGAAACTCTTTATTCTTAGACACAAGTTCCGCAGTAATTGCAGTTCCCATATCTATGATAATCAGATTCTTATCCGGATATTCAGCAACCGCACCCATTGCCGCTGCAATAAGGTCTGCACCAATTTCTTTAGGATTTGAATAGCGCAGCTTGAGACCAGTTTTTATTCCAGCCTGAATAAACAGCGGTTCATGTCCAAGATATTTTACACAGGCTCTGGAAAGCGAATGATTTACCGCAGGCACAACAGAGCAGCAGCCAATCTTTTGAATCTTCTGCCAATCATAGCCGTTTTCGCGCAAAGCCGAACGCAGGAAAATCCCGATTTCATCTGAACTAGAATTAATATCTGTAGCACGACGGAATCTGAGAACGCATTCATCGTCCTCAAAAAGCCCGCAGGCTGTAGAAGTATTTCCAACATCGATTGTAAGAATCATACATTCCCCCTGTTAAAAGAATTCACCGATATGGCAGGGAATGCCTTAAGTTTGATGAGTCATAGTACCTGTCCTCCTTGGATCAAGTCTTAAAAATGTGAGTAAACCCTCGCCGGGCAATAAAAAAAGCGAAGATCCATTCCGGAAACCCGGTAACAGTCTTCGCTTTGTAGAATAGTGATTTTGACACGTTATGTCAAATTTGTCGATTAAGCTGAATACAGATTCTTCTGGAAGCCAATAAACACCTTGCTGATTTCTCCTAAAGATCCCAGCTCTGCTTTCGCGTCGTTTATTGTTCCATACTTCAGTTTGATTAATTCTGGAAGATTTTCCATTGAAAGCTCGCCATAACCTTGCTGAATATACTGCTGCAAAACGAAGTTTACAAACTCTGTCTGCTTAGCATTAAGAGCGGCCATAATATCAGCACGCACAAGAGCAACTCGCTGAACTCGTTCAATTGGAGTTGTGTTATAAGCAAGATATTCAAGAACATCCAGAAGGTCACACTTGTCCATGCTTAAGAGACTTTGTACCATTCTGATTTTTTCAATAGGGAATCCTTCGCGTTCAAGCTGACTAAGCAATGCTTCTCTTGTTTCCGGATTCTGCCACTGTGTATGAAGGTCTTCATCATCCTTAAAGAAAGCAGGTAATTTTCCAAAGAGGATTTTTACAAACTCTTCAAGAGTGATTAATTCGCCATCAAACATAAAGCGTTCTTCCCAACGGAAATCTTTCTTTACCTTTGCTTTTCTTTCTGGTGAAAGTTCAATTTCAATAACATCCTTTGGAAGCTTAGGACAAGTACAAGGAAGATTGCCACAAATAGGACAAGGCTTTGGAATACACTGACATGGCGAACATCCACATACAGGACAAACCTTCGGAGGCTTTGGTGGTTTAGGTGGACGCTGAGCACAAACACACGGCCATTCTCCACACTTAGGACAAACAGGTTCTCCATCCCATTCAGGATCATAAAAGTTTTCTGATGCACCTACAAAGTCATAAATTGTAAAATAATATTTATCATCAAAAAGTCGTGTTCCTCGTCCAATAATCTGTTTGAACTCAATCATATTCGGAACCGGACGCATTAAAACAATATTACGAACATTCTGTGCATCAACACCAGTTGAAAGCTTTTGAGAAGTTGTCAGAATTGTCGGAATTGTTTTTTCATTATCCTGGAACTTTCTAAGCTGCTCCTCTCCTTCTTCACCATCGTCGGCAGTAACACGAACACAGTAAAAAGGATTCGGTGCTTTTGAATATTTGTTTATCATGTCGCGTACCTGCATGGCATGATTCTGAGTTGCACAGAAAACAATTGTTTTTTCATTAGGTTCAATCTGCTCAATAAACTCTGCTACACGGTCCTCGTCTCTCTGACGGATTTTTATATCGCCCTTGTAGAAATCTTTTTCTGTATAAGTTTTATCCTTATCGAGTAATTCTTCTCCCTGAATAATTTTATCATCAGGGTCATACTGGTATTCATCAAGGATTTTGTTCTGGCAGATTTTTACACGATATGGAGTAAGATATCCATCTTCAATTCCCTGTCTAAGAGAATAAACATAAACCGGTTCACCAAAATATGAATAAGTATCTGCATTAATCTGACGGCGTGGAGTTGCAGTTAGACCTAACTGATAAGCAGGCTTAAAATATTCTAGCAATTTTCTCCATTCACTTTCATCATTAGCACCACCACGGTGACATTCATCAATGATGATAAAATCAAAGAAATCTTCCGGATATTGTTTGTAGTATTCGGTAGTTTCGACAGGCTCAACCACCGTATTTTCAGATTTATCAATTGCATCTTCTGTACCACAAAGCATTGTCTGGAAAATCGTAAAATAAATGCTGGCTCCCATTGGAACCTTACCGCTATTTTTACGAATTTCTTTCGGAGTAATACGGGCAAGCGCATTCTGATCAAAAGCACCAAAAGCATTAAAAGCCTGGTTTGCAAGAATGTTTCTGTCTGCTAAAAAGAGTATTCGTGGAAGTCTTCCATTCTGAAGTGTATTCCACTTGGTCTGCATAAGCTTCCAGCAGATTTGAAATGCAATATAAGTTTTACCAGTTCCTGTTGCAAGAGTTAAAAGAATACGGTCTGTCTTTTTACTGATTGCATCAAGAACAGCATTAACTGCATTTTCCTGATAGTAGCGAGGCTGCTTTCCGCCATCACGATTAAAAGGTTCAAGATAGAACTTATCGCGCCAGTCATTTTTTTCTGGGAAGGTTTTAGCCCATAATTCATCTGGAGTTGGGAAGCTGTCTACAAGGCCTTCTGTAAAATCACCTTTCTTGGCCTGCATATCAATAGCCCAAATCTGGTCGCCGTTTGTAGAATATGTCCAGCGTATATTCATTGCAGCAGCATATTTCTTAGCCTGCTCTACACCGGCACTTACATCTTTTTCATCACTCTTGGCTTCTACAATTCCAATCTTTACACCTTTGTATGTAAGCAGGTAGTCAATTTTATCTGGATTTCTTTTTGCCTTACGAACAATACGACCTGGAGCAACCTCATAAGCACGCTGCTCAGTAAAGATATCACTTCCATCTACAACGCCCCAACCGGCATTACGAAGAGCAGGATCTATTTTCTTTAACCTTGTGTCGCTTTCGTTCATAATGATTCTCCGTTTAAGAAATCAAGAGCATAAATCTGTTTGATTCCATCATGATATATAACCGGTGCATTATCCAATGTTATCAAAGTTTTTGGAAAGTTGTCTTTTACAGCAAGCAGTGGTCTTAATTCTCTTTTTAATGTTACTTCATCACGTACAGAAAGTGAAACCTGAATGTAATTAAGGGCACCTTCTTTTTGTGCTATAAAATCAATTTCCATATCATCTATTTTTCCAACAGACAATTCGTAACCGCGTCGTAATAATTCGAGAAATACAATATTCTCAAGAATATGACCTTCATCGCCACCTCTTGCACCAAGCATAAAGAAGCGAAGGCCCATATCTACGGCATAATATTTTTCCAGAGTTTTTAAAGTTTCTTTTCCCCGAATGTCATAGCGGTTAAGTTTATAAAAAAGATAAGTTTCACATAATGCAGAAAGGCAATTGTCTATTGTTGCTGATGAAGTTTTTCTACCATTTGAAACAAATGTGTCACAGATTTTTTTTGGAGAAAGCAGATTTCCAGTATGAACGAGGGCAAACTTTACAATCTTTTCCAGAAGGATTGTGTCTGCAATTTTTTTACGCTGCTGAATATCTTTCAAAACAATTGTTGAATACAAACCTGCAATATATTCTCTAATAGCATCATTTTTTTCATAGATATTATGAAGATAAGGGAAACCACCAAATGTAATATATTTTGTATATAATGTTGGCAAATCAAAACTATCTTGAGAAAACTTTTCTTTATATGCTGTCTGAAATTCAATAAACGAAAATGGCAGAATATTTATTTCTATGTAGCGGCCACTCAAAAGGGTTGCAATTTCGCTGGAAAGCATTGAAGCATTTGAACCGGTAAGATAAATATCAACATTCGGAAGTATAAAAAGAGAATCTACAACCTTTTCAAACTTTTCAACAAGCTGTATTTCATCCAGAAAGATATAATTCATTTTACCTTCCTGAATGCGCTCTTTCAGAACAGAATGCAATTTATGATAATCCGTAATATCTTCATTTTCGAGCATTTCAAAATTAAAAAATGAAATTTGATTTTCTGATGCAGATTTTGAAATCTCTTTGCAAACTTCCTTTAGGATAACTGACTTTCCGGAACGTCTTACTCCCGTAATAACTTTAATGACATGCTGATCCTGCCAGGAAAGGAGTTTTTCAACATATTCCTTGCGAAAATAAGAGTCTTCTTTATAAAGTGGAGTATCGCGAAAGTCTATCATACCGATAGTTTATATCCAAAAAATTGGATTGTCAACTTTTTAACATGTAAGTTAAAAAGTCTGTAAAAATCTTGTTTTTTTAAATCAAAGATGAATAAGTTGATTTTTTGTGCATATCGCAAAATTTGGGGAATTTTTATTCTTCATAATAGCCTGGGCAGCCGAAGAGAACACATTCAACTGTTTTATCATCTTCCGGGCAATATATGCAGATTTCCTTTTTAAGGCTTGTCCAGGAGGTCTCTTCTTTATCCCATACAAAATCATCTGCCAAAGATTTTAGAGTTTCTATATTAAAATCTGAACAATCAATACCATTAACAATTAAGTTTGTTTTTTTGCCTGAGTAAATTTCAATAGCAATAAACTTATTATTGTCATCATAATCAATCATGCAAAACGGATAATAGTCACATGGGTCATTATCAAACTCGTTCTCTTCAGTAAGATATTTTGTATAATTAGAAACAGGTTTACCAGAGATTTCTGACATTTTTTTCGCAACTTTTAGTAAAAACTCATTATCTGAATCTGTGAGCTTCTTGTCTTTGTAATTTTTAAAATCATCTCCAAAAACTTTATGGATAGCATCCGCATCAGAACCAAACTTTACTCCATTAGCACTTTCTAATAAAATGATATCTATTTTAGCCATTTATAATACCCTCCTTTTCTAATTCTGCTTCATAAGCAAGTTTTTCAATTATTGATTTATCATATCTATCACCAAATTTCCGTCTGATGTTCTTAATATCCATAGATTCCGCCTGTAGGAATTCTCCTTCAGAAATTAATTTTGCCTGGCAGCGTCTATATTTTTTTGCAGCCTTTGTTCTTTTATAACTGCTTGTCTGCTCATGATCTTCCTTAGTCATAATTATACAAGGACCTTTCCATCGAGACAATGGAGAAGCACTCGCTGAAGGCATGTGATGAATTTCATATTTTTTATTGCCAGCAGTAAACTTTCGTAGATATCCATAACTGCCACCTCTAGTAAAATTTCTGATTTCATCATCTTTTAGTTTTATTATAGTTTTCTCAATAGCTTGCTGTGCAATTCCGCGACCATGTCTGAATGTAAACTCGCCATTCTTTTTTCTGGGTTGAGTTTCCCAGTTGTTGTCACTCATATTCGTGACCTCCTTTATATGGGATGCCACAAATATAATTTTGTCATATTAAAAAGTAATGTATAAATTTTGTATAAATTTTATTTTGTATTTGCGTAAACTATAGCTTGATTTATGCTTGAATCAGAATATACTTTCCCTGTTTTACCATTCAGAAATCGTTGCAACATTACATTCGTAACTGTAATTCCATTATCCATCAATTCAGCAGCAACATCTCCAAGACTCTTTGCAATTACTGTCTTTCCATCTTCGTCTACAAGACCTTTATCAATAAGAGGCAGAATCCATGCTGGATGTCTTTGAATAGCTTCTGGATGAATAATACTCATTCTCTGTTCAATCTGTTCTTCTACATCTTCTGAGAATGGATTTATATCTGCATAAGGCTTTAAATAATCTGGGCAATTATCCTGAACATCAATCTTTACACAATCCTGTTCGTAAAGTGATTTTATAAGATTCTCTTTTATGATTTTCAAATCTTCTTCAGATAATTGTTCGCTCATTATAATTCTCCTTCGAAGGCTTTTTGTAGGAGGGATTGTTTTAGTTCGTCGCAGTCGGCGAGCTGCTTTGTGTAGATTTCTTTCAGTTGGTGAACTTTTTCGCTGAGGGAATCGAGATGTACTACGATGTGCTTTTGTTCTTCTAGAGGTGGAAGTGGAAATAAGTATTCTGCTAATTTTGAACCACTTATATTTGCCTGATGAACACTTGAGGTCATAATTGAAAAACCATATTTCATTGTTGAATCAGAATTAAGCCAGTAATTAAGAAAATATGGATCAATTCTTTTTCTGTCATAATTTATTCGAATAATATAACCTGCAAAGATGGCTGGAAAATCTTCATTAAAGACCGCTGTTTTTCCAACCCATTCAGGACTGTTAGTCCTGTTAAATAAAACATCTCCTTTATGAAGCATAAATTTTTCAATTTCTATTTCATCATTTGTATATACTAAATCTGTAAAGTCTAATTCTCGATTCTGAATATTTCCCATTCTCAATACAGGAACTTTACCATTTGGTGAAGATTTCTTTGATGTTCCATATTCAAAAGATTCACATAAATCACCTAATCTTTTCTTTTCCCAAGATGTATTGCTGAATGCTTTTTCTAGTTCTGACTGGAAAAGTTGTTTGGTATTCTGTAAGTTTTTTTCGGCGGCGGTTTTAAGTGTTTCTATCTGTGCAAACTTTTTGTCCAGCACGGCAACAATTCGTTTCTGTTCTTCTAGTGGAGGAAGAGGTATTTCAAAATTACTATATTTTTCTGCATTTACGTTCGGCTGTGCTGCAACAGCTTGCGAGTTTTTTATAAAATCAAGATATTCCTTTGACTTTGTTGTGTAATAAAGATAATCAGGATTGACTATTGTTTTATCTGGACGTAATCGAATTAAATATCCAGCATAAACATATTTTTCATTTGAAGAATGATAGCAATATGTTTTTCCTACTGTTGCGCCTGTCCTAGCAAAAACAATATCTCCATCTTTTAAAACATGTTTTTCTTCATAAGACTTAGGTGAAACATAATCTTCATTTAAAGTCCCATCATCATTTATGTCTGTAATTCTGATATATCTAACAAGACCATCATAATCACATGACGGAGCACTAGTTCCATAGGACATTTTTTCAGTGCTTAATTCACCAAGTTTTTTTATTGTCCAATCTTTCTTCATTATTTCCTCATTTTTGGAATTGCGTTAGCAATTCTAAATCCGTGTGGCAGTTTTGCCCGCCTGCGCGCTACCGGGTTTTAGGGGCTGTGCCCCTAGGAGAAGGGGTAGCGGAAAACCGCAGGTTTGGAGCGAGGGGAAGGCTTTCCCCTACAAGCTCTTCAAAATCTCTGCACTCTGTTTATTCAGTTCCTGCATTTCTGCAATGATTTCGGACGGTTCGCGTAAGGTCTTTTCTTCTTTTTTGTTCGGGTTCTTTACGCTTAAATCGAGAGTGTCGGGATTCAAATCTTTTACATCGAGACTCCAGCTGTTCGGGCTGTCGGCCTTTGTTTTCTGGAGGGCAACAAAATCTGCAAGGTCATCTTCGTTGAGCGGATTTGTTTTACCAAGGTTGCGGTCGAGGTTGAGCTGGTAGTACCACACTTTTTCTGTCGGCTTTCCTTTTTCAAAAAAGAGAACAACTGTCTTAACACCTGCACCTGTGAATACTCCGCTCGGACAGTCGAGGATTGTATGAAGATTACAGCTTTCCAGAAGTTCACGGCGGAGTGCTATGCTTGCGTTATCTGTGTTACTAAGGAATGTGTTCTTGATTACAACACCTGCACGACCGCCTGCCTTAAGCATCTTGATAAAATGCTCCATAAAAAGATATGCGGTTTCGCCGGTTTTAATCGGGAAGTTCTGCTGTATTTCGCTTCGCTCTTTTCCACCAAAAGGAGGATTTGCAAGTATGATGTCTTTTCTGTCTTTCTGCTGAATCTGGCTCAAATCTTCTGCAAGGGTATTTGTGTGCATGATATTCGGAGCTTCTACTCCATGGAAAATCATGTTCATAATTCCGATGATGTAAGCCAGTCCTTTTTTCTCTTTTCCGTAGAAAGTTGATTTCTGAAGTGTCTGCTTCTGTTCTACGGTCTTTGCTTTTTCGTTCAGATAATTAAATGCTTCGCAAAGGAAGCCGGCACTACCACAGGCTCCATCGTAAATTGTGTCTCCGATTTTTGGTTCTACAACTTTTACGATTGTTCTGATGAGCGGTCGTGGTGTGTAATATTCGCCACCGTTACGGCCAGCATTACCCATTTTGTGAATCTTACTTTCGTAGAGGTGGCTCATTTCGTGTTTGTCTGTTGCTGTCTGGAAATGCAGGCCGTCTGCGTAGTTTAAGATTTCACGCATATTGTAGCCGGAAACTATTTTGTTTTTGAGTTCGCTGAAGATTTCTCCAATTTTGTATTCGAGTGTATCTGGGGTTGTAGCTGTGTTTTTGAATTCTTTGAGATATGGGAAAAGCTTGAGGTTTACAAAGTCTGTAAGGTCGTCTCCTGTCATGGCGTTTTTGTGATCTATTTCGCCTTTTGAAGTTTTTGGACAGGCCCAGGAATTCCAGCGGTATTCTTTTTTGATAATACGTTTATATTCTTTTCCCTGAAGTTCCATTTCGTCGCTACGTTCGTCTTCAAGGTCATCAAGATATTTTAAGAAGAGAATCCAGCTTGTCTGTTCTACATAATCAAGTTCGTTTGAACAGCCTGCTTCCTTCCAGAGTATGTCGTCTATATTTTTGAAGATTTGTTCGTAGTTCATTTGGAGATCCTTGTTTTTTGTTTTAATTATTGTAACAATAAAAGGTAATTTTGAGTAGGGAAAGGTGTTAAATAAAAAAAGGAATTGCGTGAACAATTCCTTTTCACCATTATCCCTTAATCCTTAAACATCTCCGGAATAAACTTGCTGGCCCATTCCTGCCAGAACTTCATGTCGTGGATGCCTGGGCCTTCGCTGTAGGTGTGTTTTACGCCCTGTTCTTCGAGGAACTTGTGGAAGGCTCGGTTTGGTTCGAGAAGGAAGTCTTCGGTACCGCAGGCCATCCAGATTTCAGGGAGCTTTTTGCCGGCGGCAAGCTGCTTTTTCATCAGATATTCTGGATTGTTGTCGCTTTCTTTGAGCTTGGCAGGGTCGCCGAAACACATTCTGTAGTAGTCGTAGTTTGCTACAGGATTACCCTCGCCTTCTTTCATATTTGCAACTTCGTTGTGAATGAGTGCTGAAGAAAGTGCGATGAGTTTTCCGAATTTTTCCGGGTATGCAAAGCCAGTGTGAATTGCGCCAAAGCCGCCCATTGAAAAGCCCATAAGATATGTATCTTCCGGAGTCATTGCAAGGTGGAAGGTTTTGCGGATGTATTCAAGAAGTTCAACTCCAAGGAAGGTTGCAAACTGTCTGCCTGTTGCAGGTCCGTCAATCCAAAATGAATTTTCACCGCTTGGAATTACAACTGCAAAGTTGTACTGTTCAGCGAGGTTTCCTGGAACCCAATTGAATGCTGCTCCGCTGTAACCATGAAGAAGGAAAAGTGTCTTCATTGGTTTTCCATCGCGCTTGAGGTCTTCGCGAGGCCAGTCGCGGCGGATATCGTTTGGAATCTGCATTAAAAATGAAACGTCCCGTTTGAGGACGTCGGAATAAAAACGTATTGTTAAATCTGCCATATGTGTATTATAACACATCTACTCCCAAACCAAATAGGGCAAAGTCCCCACGGCATGGGTCGCCGGGGAAAGCTTCGGAGAGGGCGGTTGTGAGGAGTTCGGCGGTTTTGCGGGTGGCGCCGGCGGTTTCTGGAATAAGGCCGAGTTTTGCCGCCTCCTGCATAACGTGGACGTCCAGTGGAATAATTAGCGAGGCAGGGTCTGCCCATTCCCACAAGCCGAGATCTACAAGCGAGCCGCGGCGCACCATCCAGCGGAGGAACATGTGGATGCGTTTGTTGGCGGAGCTGCGCCCCTTCGGAACGATGGAGGATTTAGGAAAAATTGTGGCGAGCTCTCTATTCTTAAAATATTCTCCGAGAGTGCCATACTGTTTTAAGACGTCAGCCAGTTCCCCAAAGAACACCTGCATATCATCATAGGAATAAAATCTGTAGAACTTAGCCACGCCCTTCGGAAAATCCCCAGCATACGCGCCGGCCTTCAGCCACTCCGTCACACTTCCTAACGAACGGTCGGCAGTTTCCAGCACACAGCGAATCTTAGGAATAAACTGTTTCCTGTTCCCAAACGCGAGCATGGCCGCAATGAACGAAGCCACTTCAACGTCGGCAACAGTGCCGCAACCTTCTTCGGGCTTATACCATCTCAAAAACTGCGACGGATCTGCCTCTGTGAAAGACGGCACCTCGTATTTATCTGCAAGCGCAACTAATTTTTTCTTAAGTTCCCCGGTCATATAATCACAGGAATAATATCACGAAATATGCTTGTTGCTCCACTCAGTTGGAGACATACCTGTTTCTTCACGGAATATCTTCATAAAGTATTTAACATCAGAAAAACCACAACGTTCGGCAACTTCGTAAACTTTGTAGCAGCCTTTTTCCAGAAGCTTTTTAGCCTCCTCAATTCTAAGACGCTTAAGGTATTCGTTAAAGTTTACGCCGGTGTGCTCCTTAAACTTTTCAGAAAACCAGGTGTAATTTACCGAAACCTGATTTGCAACCATTGCCATGTTTATGTTTTTCTTAAAGTGAGTTTTTATAAATGCCAGAGCCTCTGTAATATATGGAGACTCCTTTGTGTCCTGCTTCAAAAGGGCAGCAAGATAAACTGCATAATCAAGTACACTGCTCTGCCATTCAGGAAGATTTGCATACTCAAAAATATTTTCAATCATGATGCTTTTGATATGCAAGTACATGTCTGAATCTGTATAACCCGGATATCTTGAAAACATATTTGATGTGATTTTTCTATATAAATAACACAGAGTTTCTGAATTCAGTTTTGCGTTATTCTTAAAACAGTCAAAAAGATTTTCAACATCCTTCTGAGTTTCATCAGGACTTGCCAAATCACAATGACTGATCATCTTTTCGTAAGTTTCATCAAGCGTAGTAAAATCATTTATGTGCTGATCATTTTCCCAGTAATAAAGACCACCCTTTCTCTGCTTTTCGTAAATCTCACCAGTCTCTGCATTAAAGAAAGACTGCATTGCCGCTGTACGCGCCTGACGTCTCATTGTACGCAGCATTGAATAATCATCTGCCGGACCTGAAATTCCAACTATGTAAGTATCCAGATAGCTCGGGTCATAACTAACTTCGTTACCATCAAAAGGATAAACGATGAGAACATAACTTTTTGTCTGTTCAACAACGTAATAAGTTCTGCCCTGCATAACTGTTTCGAGTGCCTGAATAGGATTTTTTCCATAAATTACAATACAGCGAAGTCCATTTTTAATTGTGATTTCCGGAAGTCCCGAAACATCATCAAGGCGACCCTTTTCAATAATCTGGCGGAACTTCTGTTCATTCTTTTCTTTTTCTTCTTTGAGCGAATCCATAATTGCAGAATTCACTGCTGTTATAAGTTCCTTTTTATCAACAGGCTTTAAAATATAACTGAGTGCTCCACTTTGAATTGCAGCCTTTGCATAAGAAAAATCATCATAACCACTCAAGACAATAATTGCAGGCTTCTGCTTTTCTTCCATTACAGAAATATTTTTCATCAGCTCAACGCCGTCCATAACCGGCATGCGGATATCTGTAATGAGAATTTCTGGATTTCTATCGCGGCAAAGTTCAAGCGCTTCTTCACCATTTTTTGCTTCAATTATTTCAATTGGAATATCCAGAGAATCTGTAAGTATTTTTTTAAGTCCTGCGCGAATAAGTTTTTCATCATCCGCAAGTACGATTGTTATCATTTCTGTGCTCCTGAATCATCGAGGTAATTTCGGGGAACGGGAATCTTAATCAAAGTACCTTCACCCTCGGTGGACTCAATAACGAGTCTGTAGTCTTTTCCACAGAACATTGTCAGTCGCTGCTGAATGTTCTTCAAACCAATGCTGCCAGTTGAATCTCTTTCGTAATTATCATCCGCGAGATAAGCAGCAAGCTCTTCCTGTTTTTCTTTATTAATTCCTTTTCCAAAATCGCGGACACAAAGCCAGATGCGGTCTTCCTGTTCGCCATTTTCTGTATACACTCGGATTACGGCATCTTTTCCGAGTGGTTCAATTGCATAATTAAAAGCGTTTTCTACAAGAGGCTGAAGACTCATTTTTGGAATTGCGATTGTTTTCCATTCCGGCTGAATCTCTGTCTCAAGAGAAATCACATAATCATTTCTGATATTGAGAAGATAAATATACGAGCGGATATAATCAACTTCTTCTTCAAGCTTAACGGTGTGCACTCTCCAGCGCAGACAGTAATGCATAAGCTTTCCAAGAACATTTATACTTTCTTCAACATCAGTTTCGCCGGCAATAACTGCCTGCATTTTTATTGTCTCTAGCGCATTATAAAGGAAGTGCGCATTTATCTGATTCTGCATTGCCTTCATTTCTGTGTCGGCAATCAGCTGCTGTTCTTTTTTGATTTCATCAATCTGTGAGCGCAGCTGTTCGGTCATGATATTAAAGGTTTGCTGTGCTTCTGTTACTTCATCGGTTCCTGTTACTTCAACAATGGCATTCAGATTTCCAGACTGAACCTGCTTCATTCCGCCAATCAAATTATAAACACGGCCCATAAGACGCGATGTAAGATAGCGTACGAGGAAATACAAAAGGAAAACTGTAAGGGTAAGACCTAAAAGAATTACAACCTGGATTAATAAAAGACTTCGTTGAATCTGTTGTGCTGAACAGGTATGAAGTAAGATAATATTCATTTCTGGAACACGAATCCAGCTTGAATAGCGAATAGAATTCTTATCGCGTAAAATTACTTTGCCGCCTTTAGCAAGCTCGCCCTGTGTACGTCGATAAACTGTTTTATAAAACTCATCATAAAGCCCCTGGGAAAAAGGAGCTCTTGAGCGTTCAATAATTTCATTGGTGATTGGAATGAGTTCAATTTTATTTGTTTGTTTATTCAAAACTTCGCGGAAAGCATAATCATCATTATATTCATTAATTTTCTTAAAGAGGAATGGAAAAAAATCACTGGTTTTCATTGCAATCTGAACATAACCAATGGGATGGAAATTTTTTTCCAGTCTTCTTGTTGTACAAACTGATTCGTATTTTAAGGAACCAAGGTTTCCAAGATAATCTGCTGTGTAATTGAATTCCCATTTATTAAGAGTGGCAACATTTGTGCGCGAAGAATTCATAAAAATCGGCCAGCGCTCTGGAACATTTGGATTGTCTGAAAAGATTCTTAAACCGTAAATATTTGGAACTGTTTCGATTGTGCGTTCAAGCATTGCAGCTTCAGAAATCATTGTATCGATAATTTCTTCTTCATCGCTGCGTTCAGGAATTGTAAAAAAAAGTGTGAGCCTACCGTTACTGTTTACCAGCTGCTCAAAACGGCTGAAGGTTTCAATATTTTTTTGAACTAACTCGTAGTTTTCCTGCAAAAGACCTTCACTGTTTGCTTCCAGTTCTTCAACTCGGGAACGGCGGATGAGTCCCATTGCAACAACTACTATAATAAAAAGGGGAATTACAACAATACAGGTATAGGCAAAAACTAATTTTTGTGAAAAGTTCATCCTAATCATTTTATATGATAAACCTCGTATTGTCGAATTCCCATAAATCTGCCCGTGTGCCGTAACCACGGGCAATCATTAATTACATACCAAGTTTCTTCTTGTTTTCATTCATCAGTTTAGACTGAGCATCGATAACCTTATCGATTCCCTTGTCTTTCTTGTACTGATTGAAGTCAGCAACGATCTTGTCGAACTCAGCTTCTGAGCTAGCACGGATCATCTGTGGAAGAACCTTACCCCAGCGGCGCTGGATATCTTCGTAGATAAGCTGTTCGTCTGATCCAACTGGAAGTGTAAGACCATCGTATGCTGCATATGAGTGTACGTATGGACGTGTCCAGAGCTGTGGCTGTGCAAGTGAAGGAGCATAGTCTGAACCAAACTGTGCCTGCCAAGCTGTATCCATCAACATCCAGTATGTATACTGAACACCAATGTCTGTTTCCTGCTTGTTCTTATCTGTCTTATCAAGTTCAGCAACTTCTGGTGTGAGCTTTGGAATTCCGTTTTCGATTGTGTATGTTTCACCTTCGATACCGAAGTTTGTATCCATCTGACCTTCTTCAGAGATGAGGTAAGAAAGGAACTGAATAGCACGTTCTGGATCTTTACAGTTCTTTGAAATCAAAGTTACTGTCCAACCTGCAATACCACCACCAGCGAGAACTGGATCATCACCCTTTGTGTTCTTTGGACCATCTACTGCAATGTAGATAGAGTTTGGATCACGTGCATAAAGAGCGTTCTGTGGAGCCTGCATATCCCAGTTCTGGTAAAGGAGACAGAAGTAGCGACCCTGAGCTGCTTTCTCTTCAATCTGGCTTCTCTTGTCTACGAATACGTCTGTAGCAAAGAGACCTTCTTCGTGAGCCTGGCGGAACATCTTCATCCAGCGAATGTACTCTGGATCATCTGTAAGACCGAGGTCAGCATTTACGAATTTACCATCTTTTTCTGGAGCAATTGCAAGGAAGTGTGCAAGGTAGCCCTGGAGCTGTGAACAACCTGTATCACCGAATTCGTTTGTTCCGAATGGGATAAGTGACTGTCCGTTTACAGTTGGGAACTTTGCCTTTGCAGCGCGGAGTGCGTTGAGGAATCCCTCTGGAGTTGTCATGTCTGGGCTTCCGATTGCTTCGTACATATCTTTACGAACAAGGAAAGTTTCATTTGAAGTAAGTTTTCCCTTATACTTCTCATAGTCTGTTGAAGTATAAGATGCATTTGGATATCCGTAGATATGTCCATTAGCCTGACGATACCAGCCTACCTTTACAGGGTCTGTAACCTTCCAGAAGTATGGATCATACTTGTCTGCAAGTTCGTCGAGTGAGTAAATAAGATCAGCATCGATCATCATAGGAATCTGACCTTCCCACCATCCCAAAGTAATGAGATCTGGAAGAGCGTCACCAGCGATCATAGCATTCAATTTTTCTGCTTCGTTTCCTGCAGGAACGATGAAGTTTACATCTACACCAGTCTTCTGAGTGATGTACTTAGAAACTTTTGAGTCACCCCAATGGCGAGCAAACCAGCTGAAGTTAATGTACCAGTCAAATTTGATTGGCTTATCAGCATTTGCTTTCCAACCTGGAACTTCAGCAGATGCTTTTGTACCAGTAGTTGAAGCAGCTTCTTTCTTGCTGCAGCCAACGAGTGACATTGCAGCAACCATAGCAAAACCTAATGCTACTACCTTGAATTTTTTCATATTTATTTCCTCCTATAAATATTATCCAAATTAACCTTTAATAGAACCGATCAACATTCCCTTTACGAAGTACTTCTGAAGGAATGGATATACACACATGATCGGGAAGGTTGTAACAACCATGGTTGCAAGTCTTACCGACTGTGAGCTTACCTGCTGAGCAGAAATGCCGGCAGGCATTGCAACAACTGCTTTCGAAGCAGATGCACTGGCTACAACACGATAGAGGTAGGTTTGAATCGGCTGCAATTCTGCTTTGTTGATGTACATAACACCTGCAAAGTAATCATTCCAGTGACCTACTCCGTTGAACAACGCAATTGTTGCAATTACCGGCATAGATAAAGGGAGTATAATTTTTATAAAAATCACCATGTCGTTTGCACCGTCGAGTTTAGCAGACTCTTCAAGACCTGCAGGAAGACCACGGAAGAAAGACATGAAGATTATCATGTTATAAAAGTTGAACAAACCAGGAATGATGTAAACCAGGAAGTTGTCGTAAAGACCAAGGTTCTTCAACGTAATGAAGTAAGGAATAAGTCCGCCACCAAAGAACATTGTGATTGTTCCGATGATGGTGTAAATCTTATTACCCATAATGTGTTTCTTAGAGAAAGCGTATCCAACCATAGCAGTAAAGAAAACGCTTGTTACTGTACCAATCAGAGTTCTAAGAATTGTAATCATAAAAGCTCTGATGATTGTGCTATCCTGGAAAACTGTTTTGTAGCTCTGAAGACTGAACTTTCTAGGCCACAAATAGATTCCACCACGGAGAGCATCATTTGCATCATTGAAAGAAATGATGATTGTATACCAAACTGGATACACTGCAATGAAGCAGAGCAGTACCATAATGGCCCCGATAATAATGTCACCTGTTGTTACTCTATTTAATCTTGAATGTGCCATTTTTTTCCTCCATTAGAACAACGATGTGTCGTTCAACTTCTTAGTTACCTGGTTAGCAATGAACAGCAGGATGAAAGCAACAACCGACTTAAACAAACCGATTGCCGAAGCGTATGAATATCTCATACCGCGCATAGCAGTCTGATATACGTAGATATCAAGTACGTTACTGCGTGGTGCATTCAAAGGATTGTTCAATACCAGAATCTGATCAAAGTTAGTATTCAAAAGTCCACCAACTGCAAGGATGAACATGATTGTTACAGTAGGAGCGATTGAAGGAAGTGTAATTGTCCAGATCTGCTTCCAGCGGCTTGCACCGTCAACCTTAGCAGCCTCATACATTTCCTGATCAATACCTGCAATTGCAGCAAGGTAGATGATTGCAGACCATCCAAGTTCCTTCCACAAATCAGAAATAACTGTAATAGCCCAGAAGTATTTAGGGTATGCAAGGAAAGCTACACTTTCTTTAAGAACACCCATATTAATAAGGATCTCATTGAAAAGACCACCATCACCAAGCCATGTAGTAAGAATACCACCGAGCACAACCCAAGAAAGGAAGTGTGGCATGTAAGTAATAGTCTGAACGGCTTTCTTAAATCTCATGTTGCGAACTTCATTAAGAAGAAGCGCAAAAATGATTGGAAGGGTAAAGTTGAAAACCAGTTTAAGAATACTGATTCCAAGTGTGTTTGCCATAACATTGAAGAACTCTTCATCTTTGAAGAAGTTAATAAAATGCTGGAAACCACCGTTAGTTGCCCATGGTGTTGTAAAAAATTTCTTGCTGAACAAAGGAGTTGTAATAAAAAAGTTTTTCTTGAAAGCAATTAAAATTCCGTACATTGGGATGTAGTTAAAAATCAACATCCACACAATTCCAAGAAGTGCCATTACCTGAAGATATTTTTCTTCGCGCAATCTGACCCAGAAGCTTTTCTTTGGAATCAGTGGCAAATCATTGTTTTTCTGTTTCATGACAGTACCTCGCTTACATTTTGGAGTATAGACTCACTTATTCTATATGAAAAGTTTGAGAAATTTCAGAAAGGTGGAAATATTTCGGTTTTAAGGGTGTTTTAACGAATTTTAGTGTTGATTTCCCTGATTTCTTGCTTTAGTTTAGGGGTAGTAAGAAGTTTTTTTTATAAACCTGCAGACTGAACCTTGTGGCCCGCTTAGTGAGTTCAGTCTGCGGATTTTATTTGTAGCGGTGGTTGAGCCTGTCGAAACCACCTCAGGAGGTTTTTAATGAAAAAGGTAAAAGGCAGCTTTACAACTCTGCCTGGTGAAAACGGTCAGTTTTACAAAATTGAGAATTATGACTGCATGGATGATTTCTTTATGACAATCACAAGTGCTTCTGATATCTGGAACTTCTGCTGGTCACAGGGCGGAGTTACAGCCGGAAGAATTGATTGTGATCATGCAGTTTTTCCATATTACACAGCAGACAAAGTTAGTGATGCAAAATCTTACACAGGTTCATACACAGCAGTAATTGCCGGTGATACAGTTTGGGAACCATTTGCAACACTCGGAGCAAGTCCTGCTATCCGCCGTGCTGCTGAAAAGAATATCCGCCGTAACATCTATAAAAATGCGGCAGGAACAGAAGTATGGTTTGAAGAGATTAATGATGAACTTAACCTTTCTTTCCGCTACGGATGGACCTCCTCTCCAAAATTCGGACTTGTAAAGAAAAGCGTAATTTCAAATCTTTCTGATAAGGCTATTTCTGTAAAAGTTCTTGACGGCTGCCGCAATATTCTTCCAGCTTGTGTTACAGCAGATTTCCAGAACAACAACAGCGTACTTCTGGATGCTTACAAAAAAACAGATTTAGATGCTGATTCAAAGCTTGCACTCTTTGCAGTATCTTCTATTGTTACAGATAAGGCTGAACCAAGCGAAGGACTTTTTGCAAATGTAAGCTGGTTCAATACAGACGATGATTTGCTGCTTGCTCCAGATGCTCCGGAACAGTTTGCAGAAAAAGGAAAAGTTGAAATTGTTGATGTTGTAAAGGGTAAGAGACCTGCAGCATATATCTGCCATTCAGTTACTCTCCAGCCAACAGATCCTTCTTCTTCACTCAAAGACCGCTCATCATGGTACCAGGTATTTGATACACGTCTTGATGCATCAAAGATCGCCCTCCTCAAAAAAGACCTTAAAGACCGCAAGGTACTTACAGCTGCACTCATTGCAGATATTGATGCCGGAAAGAAACTTATGGAAACTTACATTGCAGAAGCAGATGGTTTCCAGGAAACAGCAGAAACAATGACCTGCGTACATCACTCAGAGAACGTTATGTTCAATATTATGCGTGGTGGTTTCTTTGCAAACAACGGAAAAATCAGCCTTGCAGATTTTGTTAAATTTGTTGGTCAGAGAAATAAGGCACTTGTTAAGCTTGCAGAAAAAACAACTAACGCAGCCGCAGCCTGTGCAGATAAAGACGGCTTTGTAAATTACGGCGAACTCGAAGCTGCTGTTCAGAAAACAATGAACCCACAGCTCTCACGCCTCTTCTATGAATACATGCCGCTCACCTTCAGCCGCCGCCACGGTGACCCAAGCCGTCCATGGAACCGCTTTAATATTCACCTGCGCGACAATGACGGAAATCCTATTTTGAATTACGAAGGAAACTGGCGCGACATCTTCCAGAACTGGGAAGCTCTTGCATGGTCTTATCCACAGTACATTAAGAACATGACAGCTAAGTTCCTTAACGCAATGACAATTGAAGGCTTTAACCCTTACCGCATTTCCCGCGAAGGAATTGACTGGGAAGTTCCAGAGCCTGATAATCCTTGGGCACAGATTGGTTACTGGGGAGATCACCAGGTAATCTATCTTCAAAAGCTTCTTGAAGTTTATGCAAAGCTCAATAAGGCACAGCTTGTAAGCGAACTTGGCGAAAAGATTTACGCAAGCTCAAATGTTCCTTACAGAATTAAATCTTACAAAGACATTGTTGAAGATCCAAGAAATACAATTGCCTTCGACTATAACCTTAGCTCAACACTCAAAGCCTGCGCTGCAAAAGCCGGCTCAGATGCAAAGCTTGTAACTGCATCAGGAGTTGCTGGTGAAGGTGATGTTGCAATGGTAACTCTTGCTACAAAACTTCTTCAGGTTGTAATTGCCAAGATGGCAAACTTTGTTCCTGGCGGCGGAATCTGGTTAAACACTCAGCGCCCAGAATGGAACGATGCAAACAACGCTCTTGCAGGTTACGGACTTTCAATGGTAACTCTTTATTACCTGCACCGCTTTGTAAAATTCCTTGTTACAATTTTTGAAGATTCTGATGCAGATAAGTTTACACTTCCTGCTGCAGTTGCAGACTGCTTTAAAGAACTCGGAAAACTTTATGCTGAAACTTCTGCTAAAAAAGCTGCTACAACAGCAAGCCTCCGCAAGAACTTTACAGATGCAGAAGGAAAGATTTTCGAAAAGGAAAGAAACTCTCTTTATAAGAAGGGCTACGGCACTACAGAAAAAACTGTAAAGAAAGCAGAAATTATTGCTACTCTCAATTCAATTCTTGAACACATTAAGGTAACAATTGAATTGAACCACCGCTCAGATGGTCTTTACCACGCATATAACACAATGAAGATTTCAAACACAAAAATGGAAATTGAATATCTTCAGGAAATGCTCGAAGGACAGGTTGCTGTTCTTTCAAGCGGCGTACTTGAACCAAAGGCTGCTCTTGGAGTTCTCAAGGCACTCCGCAAGAGCCGTATGTATGAGCCACGCCAGAATTCTTATATGCTCTACCCTAACAAGGAACTCGCTGCATTCGAAGCAAAAAACATTGTTAAGAGTGTAGATGTTGAAGAGCTTCGCGGCGTAATTGCGAAGAATGAAGGTTCTATCCTTTACGCAGATTGCAACGGCAAGTATCACTTTAACGGGGAGTTCCGCAATGTACGCTTCCTGCGTGAGTTCTGCGCAAATCTCCCTGCTGATAAAAAGCCTAAGGCAAAAGAGCTTGCTGCTCTTGAAGCCCTTTACGAAAAGACTTTCAATCACCAGAGCTTTACGGGACGTAGTGGAACTTTCTATGCTTACGAAGGACTGGGAAGTATTTACTGGCACATGGTTTCTAAGCTGCTTCTGGCCGCTCAGGAGAACACTATAGCTGCAATCAATAAGGGAGCTTCGGCCGACGTGGTTAGAGAGCTCTGCGACGCTTACTACGAAGTGCGCGCTGGTATTGGGTTCAACAAGGAGGCCGAAGTGTACGGTGCATTCCCAGCGGATCCTTACTCTCACACTCCGTTCCTTCAGGGCGCAAAGCAGCCTGGTATGACTGGTCAGGTAAAAGAAGAAGTGCTTACCCGCTGGGGCGAGCTCGGTGTAGATATTGTAAACGGTAGTGCTTGTTTTGCTCCAAAGATTCTGAAAAAGTCAGAATTCTTCAAGGATGGAACTCTCTGCTTCACTTGGTGTGGCACACCTGTAACATACAAACTAACTAACGATAGTTCAGCAATTACAATTAATGGTGAGCGCCGCAACGGAACAATTCTCACTGCAGCAGAAACTGCAGATCTCTTTGCCCGCAACGGCAAGATTAAGAGTATTGAAGTAGAAGTTGCACTCTAATTAGATCCATAATCAATAAAAAGAAAAAGGCATCCCGAAACAATTTTGGATGCCTTTTTTAAGCAAAATCCAACGTTCATTGACAAATTTTACACTTTTTGTCAAACAAAATCTGATACACCCGAAAATATTACACCTTTTAGAAAATTATCAAACTTACACATTTAACATTCCAAGTTTATACTCAAGGCATGAAGATCGAAAAACTTTATGAAACTGCCAAAGATACGGCAGAACGCATTTGGGAACTCTCTCCGGATGACAGAGTCTATGCTGGTGGCGGATGGATTCCAACTACGCTTACTCTCAAACCTGAAGAAACACATCAGAAGTTTTATGGCTTTGGTGGTGCTCTTACAGAGTCTTCAGGATATGTTCTTTCGCGTCTCCCGTCTCTTATTCGCAAACAGGCTATAGAAGCCTACTACAATCCAACTACAGGTAATGCTTACCGTTTTGCCCGCATCCATATGAATTCCTGTGACTTTTCTCTTGATAACTGGGCCTGTGTTCCAGAGAAAGATGAAACACTCAAGTCTTTTTCAATGGAACGCACCGACAAATATATTTCTCCATTGGCTGTGGAAGTTCAGAATGCTGCAAAGAACGCTGGTAGTAACGTTCAATTTCTGATGAGTCCATGGTCTCCTCCATTATGGATGAAAGATAACGGTGACATGAACCATGGCGGACACCTCCTCGAAAGCTATCGGGAATTATGGGCTCAGTATTTTGTGACTTTTATTAAGAAGATGGCAGAGCGCGATATTAAAATCAGCTTTGTCACAATACAGAATGAGCCGGCTGCAGTTCAGTCTTGGGATTCGTGTGAATACTCTGCAACTGAAGAAGGCGAGTTTGCCGCTAACTATCTTGGCCCTGCCCTCGAAAAAGCAGGCCTTGGCGAAGTAAAAATTTACATCTGGGATCATAACCGCGACCTTGCCCTTGAACGTCTTGAAGAATCTCTCAAGGTTCCTGGTGCTTCAAAATATGTTGCAGGTCTTGCCTTCCACTGGTACTCAGGCGACCAGTACGACAACATCAAAACAATTTCAGAAAAGTATCCTGACATTGATTTGATTTTTACAGAAGGTTGTATTGAAGGCGGTCCACGCAATGGTGCATGGTTTACCGGTGAGCGTTATGCCCACAACATCATCAACGACCTTAGAAGCGGCTGTACAAAGTGGATTGACTGGAACATTGTTCTTGATATGAAGGGTGGTCCAAATCATGTTGGAAATTATTGTGATGCTCCAATTCTTGCAGATGAAAAAGAAGGCACAATTCACTTCCAGAGCTCTTTCTACTACATTGGCCACTTTAGCCGTTTTATAAAACCTGGTGCAGAACGAATCAGTTCAGACTTCTTCTCATGGATGACTCCTGCAACTGTAAGCGGACATCTTAGAGATGAAGCAGAAACTGTTGCTTTCAGAAATCCAGACGGAACAATTATTCTGGTTGTTACAAACAGAACCGAAGCCGACCTTGTTTTTGAATTCAAAATTGAAGCAGCCGGCAAAGTTCAGTCTGCCGACATCCGTAACTGGGAAAAGGCTCGCACTGCCGCAGCTGAAACAGACAACAATTCTGCAGCGCCTCTTTACCTTAAGTGCCCTCCTCGTGCAATTCAAACCTGGGTACTTAAAGACAATTAGACTTGTATATCAACTTTAATAAAGGAGTATAAAGTATAATGAAACACTATTCGAGAAACATTATTCTGGGAACTGTGGCTGGTGCGCTGGTTGCAAGTATCATTTTCATGGGCTGCAACGAAATTAAAAACGGCAGCACAAAATCAAAGTCGTCTAAGGTACAGGCTCCAAAGGGCTGGCACCTTGTATGGAATGATGAGTTCAGTGGTAAAGAGGTAGACACTACAAAATGGGATTTCCAGATTGGTACTGGAAGCCAGTATGGTCTTGAAGGTTGGGGAAACAACGAGCTCCAGTATTACCGCAAAGAAAACGCATCTGTAAAAGATGGTAACCTTGTTCTCGAAGCACGCAAAGAAAACTTCGAAGGAATGGCTTACACTTCTGCACGTCTTCGTACTGTAAAAGATGATGGAACAGAACTCTTTACAAAGACATACGGCCGCATTGAAGCAAGAATCAAAATGCCAAAGGGTAACGGTTTCTGGCCTGCATTCTGGCTTTTACCTTCTACAACAGATTATGGTGTTTGGGCTTCTTCCGGAGAAATTGATATTCTTGAAGCAAAAGGACGTCTTCCAAACCGTGTTTACGGAACTGTACACTTTGGTCAGCCTTGGCCAGGAAACAAATACACAGGTTCTATGTACAAATTCCCAGACAGCCAGACAATTGCAGACTATCATGTTTATTCTCTCGAATGGGAACCAGGCGTTCTTCGCTGGCTTGTAGATGACAATGTTTATTATGAAACTTCACAGTGGTGGTCACTTGGTGCCGGCCAATCTGAACCATATGCCTACCCTGCTCCATTTGATAAACCTTTCTATATTCTTTTGAACTTTGCTATTGGCGGAAACTACGACGGTGGAGTTGCTCCAGAAGATTATCAGCTTCCAGCACAGATGCTCGTAGACTGGGTCCGTGTTTATGATAAGGATGAGCCTTATGCTACAAACGTAAAACGCCCTACACCACAGCGCGACGAAGACAAGTTCAAGAGCTTTGAAACTTCAGATGGCCGCAACTTCATCTTTGATTCTCAGATGCAGAAGGCAATTGTAGAAGGAAAGAATGAAGGAATGTCTTCTAACGAAAATATGGATGTAAAAGAGCGCGCATGGTATTTCCTCGCACTTTCAGATTTCGGTGGAAAAGCAGTTTCTTCTGCAGAAGGTGAAGGACGTCGTGTAAAAATCACAAATCCTGGAAATCAGAATTATTCAGTTCAGCTGATTCAGCACCTTCCAGTTGCTAAGGGCTATTCTTACAAGATTCAGTTTGATGCAAAAGCAAGCGCTGCACGCAAGATTGCAATTAAGCTTGGTGGTGATGCAGACAACGGCTGGGCAGTTTATTCTCCAGAGTACTACCCTGAACTCACAACAGAAGTTCAGCACTACTCATATTTCTTTACAATGGAAAATGACACTGACCTTACAGCACGCCTTGAATTCAATCTTGGTTTAGACACAAATGATGTCTGGATTGGAAATGTAAGTGTAACTCAGGAAGAATTATAATCAGATTATAAAAAGCAATCTAACAAATATTTATTGCTAAATTCAGAAGCCTCCTTCATAATAGTAGTAATACCTTTATGAGGGAGGTTTATCATGTGGAACTACGACTTAGTAATTCCTGAACTTGTTATCATCACCACTTTTCTCGTTTTTTATTTTACACAGCCACGCCTGCCAATTAGACTTCACAAATCATTCCTCTTTATTTTAATTATTGATGTTGCAACTCTTTTCTTTGATGTAGTCTGCGCCGCTTCTCTTGAATATCTTGATAATGTTTCTCCATTTATTTACAGACTTACCAATACAATTTACTTTATTCTTTTTGTTCAGCGCGTTATGTGCTTTACAATGTTCACAAATATAATTCTTGCAAAAGATCTTCGTTTTACAAAACGACGTATAATTTTTTATCTGCTTCCGTTCATTGCAATGAATCTTGTTGTTCTATCAAATCTTTTTGTTGATTCTATTTTCTGCATTTCTGAGACAGGAGAATACAGCCAGGGTCCTTTGTATAATCTTATTTATGTGTTCGCCTATTACTACATTGCCCTCTGTCTTTTCTATACAGTTGTTAATCGTAAAAGGCTTACCCGTGGAGAATTTGTTCCTATCCTTGCGCATAATATAGTTTTGCTTGCAGGCTATAGTATGCGAATTCTTTTTCCAACACATCTGCTGATGAACTTCTTTACGCTCATCACAATTATTGTAATTTATCTTTCATTTGAAAATCCTACTTTGTTTATTGAAGAAAAAAGTGGTGCCTTCAACAAAAAAGCACTTTTAATTCTTTTAAGGGAAATTAAACCAGACCGTCACCCCCTGATTCTTGGTTTTACAATTCACAACTACAGTGAACTCCGCGAAATCTACAGTTATACACAGACTGACAAAGGTCTTTCTCTTATCGGGGACTATCTTAAGAAAACCTTCCCTAAGCTTTTGCCATTTTATCTTCATGACGGACGCTTTGTTTTGCTCGGAAAAAATCTTGAAGAGGCAGACCTTATCCGCGCCTATATTATGCAGCGTTTTGAAGCTCCATGGAAAACTGATGATGATATTGATATGCTTCTTGAAATAGCCTTTACTCAGGTAAAACCGGAACTTCTTGCCTGCGACAGAAGCGTTCTTTTTAATACTCTGCTTACAACTCTTGCAGAACTTGATCCAGCTAGGCCGGCACATCAATATATTGATTTTGATGACATTGCTAAAAATGAAATGAACATGCACATTAAGCGTGCCGTAGAAATTGCTGTTGAACAGAATTCTGTTGAGCTTTTTCTACAGCCGGTTATTGATGCAAAAACCCGCAAGCTTACAGGAGCAGAATCACTTGCCCGTCTGCGTGACCAGAACGGAGACTATATACCGCCTCCTCAGTTCATTCCGATTGCAGAAAAGAACGGCCGCATAAACGAGCTTGGTGAACAAATGTTTGAAAAGACCTGCCAGTTTATAAAATCTCACGACCTTAAAGCCATGGGCCTTTCGTGGATCAACGTAAACCTTTCGCCTATTCAGTTTTTGCGCCGCGACTTAGACAAACGCTTTACAGCAATTCTTAAGAAATACGACATTCCTCCAGAGTTTATTCATCTGGAAATTACAGAAGAGTCTATGATTGATTTTGATTTGCTTGAGTCTCAGATGTGCAAAATGAAGGCTTCTGGTTTTGTATTTGTTCTTGATGATTACGGCCGCGGTTATTCAAATATTGCACGAATGAAAAAGTGTCCGTTCATCAATGTAAAACTCGACATGGAATTTGTGTGGGATTTCTTTAAGGAAAAAGATAAGATTCTTCCAACGCTGGTACAGACTATTAAGCAGATGGGCTTTACTGTAACAGCAGAAGGAATTGAAACCCAGGAGATCGCCGATGCCATGAGCGACATCGGCTGTGATTACCTCCAGGGCTTTGTATTCTCTAAGCCAATTCCTGCAGATGAATTTGCAGGAATCTACGGCAAGAATTAATTAAGCAAACAGTTCTGTTGTCTTGAGCCATTCAGCAACAGCTGTTGCTTCCTTATCAAGCTCGCGGTCATCTTCAACAAAGGCGCTCATCTTACGAACTTCGTCGTGAACCTTCTTTGTGAATGGAGCAAAATCCTCTTTACCGGCAAGGTCAACTGCCTGCATTGCAGCAAGAAGATGTGTTGCAAACTGAAGGAATACGAGTTCAATCTGTTCTGCCCATTTGCGTGCAGAAATTGTACCCATAGAAACCTTATCCTGATTCAAAGCTTCTGTTGGAGCACTTGTAAGTGATACTGGGAAACAGTAAGTTGCTACTTCACCACGAATAGCTGAGATTGTAATCTGAGCTGCCTTAAAGCCAAGGCGAAGACCAGCACGTGGATGATCAGCTGGTGTATATGGAATAAGGTTTTCTGTAAGTCCGTTGAACTTTCCATCGATGATAACTTCTGCCTGCTTGTCTGAAAGGTCAGCAATGTTTGCAAGAGCAGTTCTCATGTAGTCGCAGGCTGCACAGATATGTCCACCATAGAAGTTACCTGTGTTGTAAAGACGCTCTGCATCAATATCAACAAGTGGGTTATCGTTAGCAGAGTTCAACTCTTCTGTAATGAGATCACGTGCAAAACGGAGTGTATCGCGGTAAACACCTGTAATCTGAGGAGCGCAGCGGATTGAGTAGCGGTCCTGGATTTTATTTGTCTGAGCAACAAAACCTTTTCCTTCCATCTTTTCAATCTGATTCTGAAGGAAGTCCTCGTAGCGCCAAACACGTTTTGAATCTTTAATGATGTTATAAACATAAGCAGCAGATTCACACTGTCCCTTATGATTTTTGATTTCGCTTACTTTTGCAACAAACGGAGTATCTTTTCCGCGTGTGATTTCTGAAGTTACTGCTGTAAGGAAGTCTGAGATTTTTGCAAGGCGTTCTGCCTTTTTCCATGCAAGAGAAGCAACGGCTGTCATAACTGATGTACCGTTCATAATTGCAAGACCTTCCTTTGCTTCAATTGGAAGAGGCTCAATTCCTTCTGCCTTGAAAGCTTCCATTGTTGGAACAACCTTACCCTTATAGTAAACTTCACGCTGTCCCATAATAACTGCGCCAAGGTAACTGAGCGGTGTAAGGTCACCAGAAGCTCCCACAGAACCAAGCTGAGGAATTACTGGAATGATATCCTTATTAAGAAGAGTTACCATCATGCGGGCAAGCTGTGGGCGGATAGCTGAGTGACCACCCTTTACATTTCCGTTAAGGCGGGCAAGAACAACTGCACGACCTGTTTCATGATCAAACTTTGGACCAAGTCCAATTCCATGATATGTACAAATTACTCTCTGGAGTTCTCCTGCTTTTTCAACAGAAATCTGATTGTGACAGCTGTCACCAAAATCAGTTGTTACACCATAAGTTGGAACACCAGTAGCAATATAGTCTTCAAGAAACTTTCTGCTCTTTTCAATTCTCTCCCAGAATGCTTTGTCTTCCGGCAACTTTACTTCTTCGCCGCGAAGTGCAACGTCACAAACGTCTTCAATTGTTAATTCATTTCCACAAACAGTTTTCATTTTTTAAACCCTTAAAATAATGATTATAATAGGAAGTATTATAATCATTTCTATAATAAGTAACAATAAAAAAGCCGGAATTAATTCCGGCCTTTCATAAGTTAAAACGTTTTTTTATATAGAATATCCCATTGCAACAATTGTGAATCCAAGCTTTTCTGAACCCGGTGCCATTTTCACAATTACGGTATGCTTTGCAGCAGTGCGCTCATCAATAATGATATTTGGTTCGCAGTTGTTCCAGCCGCCAGCTTTTCCGCCATCATAAGTTGCAACAAGTTTATCATCAACATAAACTTCTGCCTTACCAAATTTTTCTGCATCGCCGCTTGCCTGAACCTTGTAAATAAAAATCAGGCTCTTACAGGTGAGCTCCATTTTGAACGGAAGGTTTTCTGATTTCATATGAAGATTCTTTTTCCAGTTCTCTGGGAAATCAGAAGCATTTGTTTTTTTGAGTGTCTGAGTTTTACGGTCTGTTTCTTTAAAATCTCCACACTCAATTTTTACATTTGCATCTGTGCCGTTTGGTAAAATTCTTTTTAAGCCGTAAAGCGAAGGCTCTTTAAAACAAGAAGCCGGAACATGCTGTTCAGAATCTTTTGCAGCCTTATCCATCTTATCAACAAGAGTCATAAGACAGTCGCACATAAACTGATGTCCTTCAAAAGTTGGATGCGCGTAATCTGTATAATACTGCTGTTGTGTAAATACCTTATCTGCGATTGCTTTGTTTACAACTTCCATCATATTGATTTGTGGAAGCGAATAATGATCTGCAACAGGCTTTTTCTGAACAGAAGTATTTCCGTAAGTTGCAACTGCATAAAGAGCAATAACCGCACAATCAGGATTTGCAAGCATTGCCTTTCTGATTATTGCTTCAAAGCTTCTCTGGCACAAAACATCACCATTATCATTAACGGCAAACTCAACAATAAGAAGGTCTGGATTTCCTCCGCAAACCTCAACTACATCCTGCTCATAGCGAACAATTCCAACAAGAGAGCCTGTTCCGCTAAGACCGGCGTTATTGAATGAAACATTGTTTCCGTTGCCCGGTGCATACTTTGCTTTAAGCGCTCTGTAAAACTGATACGCATAACCGTCTGTAAAATTTGCAGGACCTGCGCCCTCTGTTACAGAACCACCAATAATGGCAATCTTTACATTTTCTCCGGCTCTCATCTTTGCAAGAACCTTTTTCATTCGTGCATTAGTGCCTGTACTTACAATTGTATTTTCTATCATTGAATGATAAACAGAATCACTCAGATTAAATGGATTTGCCTGTACACTTGCAACGCTCATAATACCCAACATCACTCCTAAAAATGCTTTTTTGATTTTCATAAAAAACCTCGTGGTAGAAAATTACCACGAGGTCTGCATATTTAGAATAAGTTGAATTTCTTAATCTTTATATTCTATTTTTATTATTCACCATTAAGTGCCGAGCTCACACAACTGATATAAACAAGACTTCCAATCTCCGAGCCCTTTATTGCCGGAACAATAACTGAATTTTCTTCTATCATTTTTTTTAGAATTGGAAGAGCAGTATCTGCATCATAACCTTTGTTTTCTATAACCTTAATATCTTTAAGCTTATGATTTTCTACGATAACTTTTAACTGAAGATGTAAAAAACTTGTGTAGGTTTTTCCTTCGTATTCACCGTCTGCAATCTGGCTCATATCTATTTCATAAAATGGCAGAGAAGCTGCTTCTTTAATACGAATCTTTTTTCTTGAAACATAATAACCGCTCGTCATAAGAACAATGAGGGCAATCAGCATTAAAACAGTAGACCAGTCGAATCTTCTTCGTTTATCGTTATTCATAATTATGCTATAATAAATTCAGAGGTCAAAAAATGCAAGAAATAAAATGTCCTAAATGTGGTGAAGTTTTTCAGATTGATGAAGCAGGTTATGCAGAAATTGTAAAGCAGGTTCGTACACGCGAGTTTAATGATGAACTGCAGCGTCAGAAATCTGCAATGGATAATGAAAAAAAGATGGCAGTAGATCTTGCCGTTACCAAAGCTAATTCTGCAAAAGACGATGAAATTGCAAAACTCAAAAATCAACTTGCAGCTCAGAGCAACGAGCTCAACAATATGAAGGACAAATCTGCTGCCGAACTCAAAATTGCCCTCTCTCAAAAAGAACAGGAAATTACTCAGCTTCGCAGTGCAATTGAAGCAAATAAATCTAAAACTGAACTGGAAATCAAAACTGCTTTGCAGGATAAAGACAGTCAGATTAAAGACCTCCAGAGCAAACTTCAAATTGAAAAATCAGAAGCACAGCTCCGCGAAACAAATCTTAAACAGCAGTATGATGTACAGCTCAAAGCAAAGGATGAAACTATTGCCTTCTACAAAGATTTTAAGGCCAAGGAATCTACCAAGCAGATTGGTGAAGACCTGGAACAGTTCTGCCTTGCAGAGTTCAACAAGAACCGCGCCATTGGTTTTCAGAATGCCTACTTTGAAAAGGACAACGAAGTTTCTTCTTCAAGCGGCAGTAAAGGCGACTTTATTTTCCGCGACTTTAGTGGCGACGACGAAGATAAAATTGAATTCATTTCCATCATGTTTGAAATGAAAAACCAGGCAGATACAACTGCAACAAAGAAAAAAAATGAAGACTTTTTTAAGGAGCTCGACAAAGACCGTAACGAAAAAAAATGCGAGTACGCGGTTCTTGTTTCCATGCTCGAAGAAGATAATGATTATTATAACACCGGCATTGTAGATGTTTCTTACAAGTACCCTAAGATGTATGTAATTCGCCCGCAGTTCTTTATTCAGATAATTACAATCCTGCGCAATGCTGCTCTTAACAGCCTTGAGTACAAAAGAGAAATTGCTCAGATTCGAAATCAGAATATTGATATCACAAACTTTGAAAGCGACCTTAATCTGTTCAAAGATAAATTCCTGAACAATGTTGATCTTGCAATGAGACAGCATTCTTCTGCCATCGATGAAATTGATAAGGCAATCAAAACGCTTCAGAAGATTAAGGATTTGTTTGAGAAGTCGGACAACAATCTGCGTCTTGCAAACAACAAGCTTGAAGATCTGACAATCAAAAAGCTGACCAGAAATAATCCGACGATGAAAAAGAAGTTCGACGAATTACAATAATGTGGTTTCGATACGCCCTTCGGGCTACTCAACCACCGGTGGTTAGGTACTCGCAAGCACGGTGGTTGAGTGCTCGCGAAGCGAGTGTATCGAAACCACCTTTCTCATCTCCGGAAATTAAATTCTATCAGTTCGGGGTGGTACTCAAAGTGCATATTGTCGTAGATAATCCACTTACCGCCCCAGATAAAACCTTCTTCTTCAAAAATCTTAATAACTGATTCTGGCGGCATCCAGCGGTTTTTCAGCGGCACGAGCATCCAGGTATCAGGATATTTGTCTTTTGCCCAGCTCCAGAAAATCTGTTTTCCACCCTGAAACTTTGGCAGCACATCAATTGCAATTCCAAGACTATGAAAAGATTTTCTGTTTGTGCCGGCAATAATGCGCCACTGGTAGGCATCGTTAGATTTTATGTTATCAAGAAAAGTCTTTACCTCTGGAGAAGTTTTTGCAAGCTCCAAAATTTTTTCTTCAACCTTGCGCAAAGGCTCCTTCATTCTTTCGTGAACATTAGTACGGTTTCCAAGAAAGCTTAATCTTACAATATGCTGCTCAAGTGAACGGCGGCTGCCTGAATCATAAATTGCATCAAAGAAAAACATAGGAGTGCCCGCGCCATTTTTACGGCTTTCTGCAGAACCAAATTCCTTAATACGCTCACGCTCAGATTCTGTATAATTTGCAGGATCAAAAAGTTCCTTATCATAATTGTAAAGGAGCGACCAGTAATTTTCTTTATTCGCAAGTTCTGAGGCCGGAAGCATGCTGCCGTTTGCCCAGTAAAATTCATAAGTCTTACCTTGGCCGTCTTTGTTGCCAGGAGTATCCGGAACTTTTACCTCAACCATCCACTCTGCAGACACAACATCATAGTGTCTTGTAAAAGTGATATCCGGATAAGCGCGTTCAAAATATTTAAGATTTCCAATTCCCTGATTCGGGCGGTCCTGTGCGGTAAGTGGAAAAAGTAGTAATGTAAAAACAAAAGTAAGTAGAAGCTTTTTCATCTATTGTCTAATTTCTTTTTTGCTCTGGAAACTGCTCGTAGTATTTTTTCTTGTCTTCGTACATATTGACGTCAGCAAGTTTCATGGCAGTATATATCTGCCGGCTGTCTTCTTCAAGACAAACACCCACAGCAAAACTAATAGATTCTTTCTGACTTGATTTTTCCTTTATCTGTTTTGCATAGTCGTGAAGCTGCTCAATTGTTGTGTCACGAAGAAGCACCATAAACTCGTCGCCGCCGGCACGGTAAATTTCCTGGTTCGGAAAAACTTCTTTCAAAATCAATGCAGCCTGCTTAATCATCTGGTCTCCGGCAGAATGTCCGTGATTATCATTCATTCGCTTAAGACCATTCAAATCTGCAAACACAATACCAATATTTTTTCGTCCCTCGCGGGAATCTGAACTAAGCTGCATTACACGGTTGTTCATTTCGTTTCGGTTCAGAACCCCGGTGAGCAGGTCTACCGTACTGAGGATTCTGAATTTATCAAACATCTGATAGCTGGAAATTTCTGAAGCAATAAAGAAGGTTGTAAGTTCAAGAGTTTCTTTAATGTGCATTGTTTTTGCTGTATCAAAATTTGTTGCCCAGATATAACCGAGTCTGTCAAAGCCAGACTTCAATGGGAATAAAACAATACTGTGCACATGAGCATCAACCAGTGAATTATACCATATCTGATTTTTTTCTTTCAAAATAAGAAGATCCTGTTCATCTTCAAGAATAATACAGTTGCTTCCGTCGATAACAGAATCCCAGGTTTTTGCAATCAGATAAAAATCGGGAGTGTACCAGTTTGGATCATATTCAACAAAATCTGAAGAAACCGATTCTGCAAGAAGGCTGCAACTCTGAGCTAAATCTTCAACTGTAAGAATTCCACAATAGGCTGCGCCACAAATCTCGCGGATATCTTTAATAACTTCATTCATTGCAGTACGCAAGTCTGAAGCACCCCGAAGTTTAATACAGGTATTCAAAACCTCGGCGGCTGTATTCTGAGAAACGTTGGACATTTTAGAACTGTCTGCTTCATGAGTAACTTCCTGAGTGTAAGTACAATAGCAGAGGTTGCCATCATCAGCATCGAGCGGGAGGGAAAAAAGATTGAACCAGAAATCAAAGCGGTCTGGATGAACGTAGGAATGTGTTGGCTTTTTTAAGACCGCACTATTATAACAGAACAATTCAAAGTTCTGATCTTGCGGGAAATAATTTTGATATTCGCTATTAGGAATGAATTTTTTAGACAGGGCAGCAGGCATGTCAGGCATATTTTCAATAGAATCAACATATGCCTTATTACCAGCTACTATTCTGATTTTGCCCCATTTACCGTTAGGAAGTTTTTCAACTGACATTACACATGTCATTGTATGAAAACCATCTACGAATTTTTGAAAATCCATTAATTAATCCCCGAATTGAATATCAATAGATTTTAACATGATAGACGGTTATTTTCAAATTTCTTCCTTTTATTTGTCTTCTTTTTCAGCCTTCTCTTTATCAGACATTGTTTCCATAATCTGATGTAAAGTAGCAAGTAAAGGACCTGCTTTTTCCATATCAAGGATATTCTGACACATCATTTCCTGAGGAACGTGAGCACATTTTTTCTTCATTTCTGCGCCCTCTTTTGTAAGCTGAATGAATACAGTTCTTTCGTCCTTACCACCACGAGTACGTGTTACAAGGCCCTGAGCTTCCATTTTCTTAAGAAGAGGAGTAAGAGTTCCTGAATCCAGGAAGAGGCGTGAACCAAGCTCTTTTACCGGAACATTATCTTTTTCCCAGAGACAAAGCAAAGTGATATATGCAGTATAAGTGAGTCCCAGTGGCTCAAGCAGAGGAGTATATTTTCTGATAATTTCCTTTGAGCAAACATAAAGCGCAAAGCAGAGCTGGTTATCCAAAGCCAGCGGATTAAAACCCATTTTTTCTAATTCCATTTCGTCCATAATTTAATTGTATACAATTAAATTAATTTTTGCAAGTGTGATTCATGTGAATTTGTCATATCGTGAAGAAGATCTCGGCTTCCGCGTAGTGCGGAATGCAGAATAGAAAGTGTACTTTTAATTAGTTAAGCCTGCAAAATTCGGAAATTCAGGTTTTTTGTAGGCCAAAAATCATGGCAAACGAGGTTTTTATCGAGTTTGCGGCCTGTAAAAACTTCAATATTTCATTTTTGCAGGCTAGAAGAACAAAAAAAACTCTTTTTAATCAAAATTCTAGCCTGCAAAAATCAAAATATTTTAGTTTTGCAGGCTTAAATCTCTGGAAGAGGATTATTATCTTGTTTTCACTAACAAATTGTAATATTATTAATTAAGTGATTTTTTATTGGGGGTTTTAAATGAAAAAAATCGTTTTGGCATTGGCGGGGGCAGTTTGTCTGCTTTTTGCTTCTTGTGCTTCAAATCAGTTTAACAGTTTTAGCGAGTTTCCGGTTATTGAGTCGGGAGATTTAGATTCTGGACGCTATATTGTTTTGGGTGAGGTTTCTGGAGCAAGCAATCTTTCTATGACAAACGAGGAATATTCAAAGCTTATCAGCAATGAATTTGCTTATGAACCACAGAATATTAATGTAAAATTTGGTAATGATAGCGGCGAGTACGGATTTATTGGAAAACGCGCAACTATCAAGATGAACGTGTTTGAGCGTTCTGCTGCTCTTGCTGAATATAAGATGATTCAGACAGCTAAGTTTAATGGTGCCGATGCTATCATCTGTTTTAAGTCTGAAACTAAGGTTGAAAACAGCTACAAAACTACAATTGTAAAAACTTATGTTTCTGGTCTTGCTGTAAAAGTAAAGGCAGACAGCGGCTATTCAATTAAGACTCCTGTTGAAGAAGTTGAAGCTCCGGCCGTAGAAGAGACTGAACCTGAGTCTGTTTCTGATTCAGATGATGATGAGGTTTCTGAAGTTTCGGAATAACCGTTATTTTTTGAGCGCCTTCTGTTCGAGGAAGGCGGCGGTTTCTTCGGCCCAGCTGAACTGGCTCATAAACTCGCCGGCAAAGCTTTTTATGGCTGGTGAATCGCCGGCAAGAAAATCATAATAATCGCACTTAATAACTTCCGGATTAATTCGGAAGTTATTATATTCAGCAATGAAAAAGTTCTGAATTTCCAGATCACCCAGAGTATGCTTTATATCAACAATAAGATTTCGCAGGCTGCTTCCGTAGCGCGCTGAATCTGCATGATCACCATAAAGAACTGTAAGCAGCTCCTTTGTTTTTACCGAACTACCCTTTTTATAAATCAGATAACCTAAAAGCTCATCACTCTTAGAACGTGAAAACTTTACAACCTTGTTTTCGTAAATCAATGTGAAATTACCAAAGGTTTTAACCTCAAGACTCTGCTTCTGTTTTTTAAGAAACTGAATATGATTTTTTTCGATGCGGCGTTTGTAAAGGGCAAGCCAGAACATCAGCACTGCCATTATCACTGAGTTGGCTAATCCGGAAACTCCAAAAGCTGTGTACAGGCCAGGTGCCATACATCCGATTGTAATTGTCAAACCCAGCAGAAAAAGTATTGGTGAAAAAGAACAAACCGCAAGAACGATGATGGCCGTAATACAGGCTGTGATAAATCCATTGAAGTATAATCCATCTAAAAATGTATAAACTGCCTGACCGAAAATCACATACATCATCACATACAATGGAACAGCACTTCTTATGTAAACTTTTGCACGATCTATATCTTTCTTCTGTTTAGTTGCAAAGAACGTGTAAATACAGAGAATCGCATAAACTGCATAATAGATTAAAGAATGACTGTGCTTAGGTAATTCTTTATAAAATAGAATTGTATACAAGGATAAAAAGAATAGCGAAAAACAAAACAGAATAATACTTGCAATATGGACTATAATTCGATTTGATTCACCCATGTCGGCCAAATCAATGTTGGAAATGAAATATCGGCTTTTATATTTTTCTATTACATTTTTGAAAATCATGCCTAAATTATAACATGGGTTATTCAAAATTCCACAAATTTGTGCTGATTTGGTGCTCAAATTTTGTTTTTTGTGTGCTGATTCTGTGCTTTTTCGCTTATAAAATTAGCATAACGACTAAACTTGTTGAGAGTGTTTCCACCAGAATGACCCTGGTAATACATAGACTTGCGGAAGTCGGAGAGAGAGTTATTTATAAAAGTTTGCATAAACGAAAACCTCCTTTATCATTCGTTTATAGTTTTAAGTTCCTGCCCGAAGCCCCTCACGGTTTCGGGCACTTTTTTTATTTTTGAAAAACAGTATTCGTGATAGAATTAAATCAGTTATTAAACTAAGGAGTCCCCATGAAGAAAACCAGATTTCTTTTTTCTGTATTATTTCTCAATACATTTTTGTGTTTGTTTGTTTTAGCCTGCAAGAATAATTCTGCACCTGATGAAAGTCCTTCACCTGAAGTTCCTGAAATAAGCGATGAAGAGTTTATTGCAGAATTTATTGAAGGCTATGAACTGTCTGAAGCCAGAGTTGTAAGAACTAAAAAAACTTCTACAATGAACGCTTACACGATAATTTATCCTTCGAAAGATCCATATGGCAATGATATAATGCTTTCAGCAGTTATTTCTGTAAGTCCTGCGATTACAGCTGATAATCCTGCGAAGGGACTGGTTCTTTATAATCATGCGACAATCAACAAGGCAACAGAGTGCCCTTCGAGAAGCGATTTAGGGGAACAGAAAATGATTGCTGCCTTTTTCCCGGTTATTACAATTTCTCCAGATTATTATGGCTTTGGCTGTACAGAGAAAGAACATCAGGCATACTGTATTGGTGCCGCAAATGCTCAGGCTAGCGTGGATGCACTTATAGCGGCAAAAAAACTTCTTCCTGAATTAGGTTATTCTGATTATGGCACTAAGCTTTTTAATATGGGTTATTCTCAGGGCGGTCAAACAACAATGGCTGTTCTTAAGCTTGTTACACAAAAGTATCCGGAAATAAAAATTACAAAAACCTTTGCAGGTGCGGGCCCTTATGATCTTGGAGTGTTTTATGAAACGTTCCTTACACAATCTAATGTAATTATGCCTAGTGCGATAATTGATGTGCTTTATTCATACAATAAATATTATGAAGAACTTGGTTTTCAACTAAATCAACTGTTTACAGATAAAATTATTAATGATTTTGATAAATGGTTTGATAGTAAAAAATATGACAGTGGTCAAATTAATTCATATTTAGGCAACTTAAATAAGGATGATATTTTTACTGATGCAGTACTCGACAAGGATTCTGAGATCACAAAAAAACTGATGGCAGCTTTTAAGAAGGATTCAATCTTATACGACTGGACTCCTGCTACCGATGAAAGTATTTATCTCTATCATCATAAAAAAGATGAAACTGTTCCTGTTGAAACAACAGAAGCGCTTGAGGCTTTTCTGAAGGAAAAGGGGCTTGGTGATTCTACCTTCAAAGTTGATATTGATGAAACAACTCCTGCCTCAAACTACAGTTATCATGTAGCTGGTATTACGCCATTTTTATTAGCAGTACAATCTCAGGCAACAAGTTTGTTGCAATAAAAATTGTATTAATGGAATAAAGAGATGAAAACAAAATACGACGAACTGTGTCTGAATCTTAAAGGAATTACAGAGGGAGAGAGTCACGCTGTTCCGAATATGGCAAATGCGGCGGCCCTTCTCTGGCACGCGCTTGAAGATATTAACTGGGCGGGTTTTTATACTATGGAAGCTGAGGGATATCTGCTGCTCGGCCCGTTCCAGGGAAAGCCGGCATGTATTCGCATTCCGGTAGGCAAAGGTGTTTGCGGCACGGCTGTTGCGGAAAATAAAACTCAGCTGATAAAGGATGTTCACCAGTTTGCGGGGCATATTGCGTGTGACGCCGCCTCGAATTCGGAAATTGTTGTTCCGCTGCATGATGCGGATGGCAGAATTGTTGGTGTGCTCGACATTGACAGCCCGAGTGTTGGCAGATTTACCGAAGAAGATCGCACTGGCCTGGAAGAATTTGCACGAATTCTTGAAGCGGCATGTGAATGGAATTAATTTAAGGACTATGTGGATTTACTTTAATCTGCTTAAAGTTTTTAAATACTACTAGAATAAGTTGCGGTTTTTTGATATTATTTACTCTCAGTATGAAAACTGAAGCGTGTTTTGACATGATAATTCTCAAAACTAAAACCACTGTTCATACTATTTTTATTTGGTGATTTCTAAGGCGGAATTCTTTTGAATTCCGCCTTTTTTTTCGCTTACGGTGTAATACGGGGGCGTTACGGGGGTGTCCCCCGCAGAGAGGGTAGCGGAAGCCACCGCAGGGAGCGAGCCGAAGGCGAGCGACCGAGGAGGCTGGAGCGCAGGGGGAGACTTCCCCCTCCTAATGGTGGTTTCGACAGGCTCAACCACCGCTAAAACAGTTTTTTATAGGAGTTATATAGATTATGAAGAGAACAGACATCAAAAAGGTTTTGATTATTGGTTCGGGCCCGATTGTTATTGGTCAGGCTTGTGAGTTTGACTATTCGGGAACTCAGGCTTGTAAGGCTTTGCGCGAACTTGGCTACAAGATTGTACTTGTAAACTCTAACCCGGCTACTATTATGACTGACCCGGTTATGGCGGACGCTACTTACATTGAGCCGCTGAACGTTGAGCGTCTTTCTCAGATTATTGAAAAGGAACGTCCTGATGCACTTTTGCCAAACCTTGGTGGTCAGACAGGTTTGAATATGGCTATGGAGCTGAACAAGGCCGGCGTTCTTGATAAATACGGTGTAAAAGTAATTGGTGTAAACCTTGATGCTATTGAGCGCGGTGAGGACCGTGAGATTTTCAAGGAGACTATGAAGTCGCTTGGAATCGACACTCCTCGCTCGGGAATCTGTCACACTGTTGAAGGTGCTGAAAAGATTGCTGAAGAAATCGGCTTCCCTCTGGTTGTTCGCCCTGCTTATACTATGGGCGGTCAGGGCGGCGGTTTCTGCTACAATGTTGAAGAGCTGCGCACTATTGTTGCTAACGGTCTTGATCTTTCTATGACTCACCAGTGTTTGATTGAAGAGTCTATTCTTGGTTGGGAAGAGCTTGAAGTTGAAGTTGTCCGCGACTCTAAGAATCAGATGGTTGCAATCTGTACTATTGAAAATATTGATGCGGTTGGCGTTCATACCGGTGACTCTTTCTGTGCCGCTCCTTTCATGACGATTGACAAGGATCTGGAAAAGAAGCTTCAGGAAATGGCATTCAAGATTGTTGAAAACATCGGTGTTATCGGTGGTACTAACGTTCAGTTTGCTCACAATCCTAAGACTGGCCGTGTTGTTATTATTGAGATTAACCCACGTACTTCTCGTTCTTCTGCTTTGGCTTCTAAGGCTACCGGCTTCCCTATCGCGCTGATTTCTGCAAAACTTGCCAGTGGTTTGACTCTCGACGAGATTCCTTACTGGCGTGATGGTACTCTTGAAAAGTATACTTTGGGCGGCGCTCCTGATGGAGACTACGTTGTTCTTAAGTTTGCTCGCTGGGCATTTGAAAAGTTCCGCGGTACAAAGGATGAACTTGGAACTTCTATGAAGGCCGTTGGTGAAGTTATGGCCATCGGTAAGAACTTTAAGGAAACTTTCCAGAAGGCTATTCGTGGTCTTGAAAACGGCCGCTCAGGTCTTGGTTTTGCTAAGGACTTTAATAAGAAGAGTGCTGACGAACTTTGCGAAATGCTTAAGACTGCTTCGAGCGAGCGCTACTTCCAGCTTTATGAGGCAATTCGTAAGGGTGTTCCTTTGGCTAAGCTTTCTGAAATTACATACGTTAAAGAGTTCTTCCTGCAGCAGATGAAAGAGCTGGTTGATTTGGAAGAGGAAATGCTTAAGAATCCTGACCGTGTTCCGGAAGATAAGCTTCTTATTCAGGCTAAGAAAGACGGCTTCAGCGACAAGTATTTGTCAAAGATTTTGAAGGTTGCTGAAAAAGATATCCGCAAGAGACGCAACGAGCTTGGTATTAAAGAAGCATGGCTCCGCGTTCCGGTAAGCGGTGTTGAAAATGCCTGCTACTACTACTCAACTTACAATGCAGAAAAAGACACTTCTGTTGCAACAGACAACAAGAAGAAGATTATGATTTTGGGCGGTGGTCCAAACAGAATTGGTCAGGGTATTGAGTTTGACTACTGCTGCTGTCATGCGGCTATGCAGTTGAAAGAACTCGGCTACGAGACAATCATCGTAAACTGTAACCCAGAAACTGTTTCTACTGACTATGATACTTCTGATAAGCTTTACTTCGAGCCAGTTACAACTGAAGATGTTCTTCAGATTTACGAAAAAGAAAAGCCTTTCGGAGTTATCGTACAGTTTGGTGGACAGACTCCACTTAACATTGCCCGCGAGCTTCAGGAAAACGGCGTAAATATTCTTGGTACAAGCATCGACTCAATTGACATCGCCGAAGACCGCGACCTCTTCCGCCACATGATGGAAAAATTGGAAATCCCAATGCCAGAAAGCGGAATGGCAATTGACTTCAACGAGGCTAAGGCTTGCGCAGATAAGATCGGTTACCCTATCATGATTCGTCCAAGCTTTGTTTTGGGTGGACGCGGTATGGAAGTAATTTATGACGAAGCTACTTTGAAGGAATACGTTGAAAAGGCTGTTGGTGTAACTCCTGACCGCCCACTTTTGATTGACCGTTTCTTGAAGAATGCTCTTGAATGCGAAGCTGATGCTTTGGCTGATTCAACACATGTTTACATCCCTGCTGTTATGGAGCACGTTGAGCTTGCCGGTATTCACTCGGGTGACTCAGCTTGTGTAATTCCACCAGTTTCGATTCCAGCTGATAACCTTGCAACAATCAAAGAATATACAAAGAAGATTGCAGAAAGCCTTCACGTTTGCGGTTTGATGAACATGCAGTACGCAATTGAAAATGGAAAGGTTTATGTAATCGAAGCAAACCCACGTGCTTCTCGTACAGTTCCTCTTGTATCAAAGGTTTGTGACACTCAGATGGCCCGCCTTGCAACAAGAATGATGCTTGGTGAATCTTTGGAAAGCCTCGGCCTCAAAGACAAGAAGATCCCTTACTACGGAGCAAAAGAAGCTGTTCTTCCATGGGCACGCTTCCCTGGAGTTGACCCAATTCTCGGACCTGAAATGCGTTCTACTGGTGAAGTTCTTGGCCTTGCTGAGAACTTCCCTCTGGCATTCTACAAGTCACAGGAAGCTGCAGGTTCAGAACTTCCACACGCACCAGCTGCCTGGGAAAACAAGAAGGTTCTTATTTCCCTCAGCAACAAGGAAGGACAGAAAGATCAGGTTCTCGAAATCGGAAAGACTTTGAAAAACCTCGGCTTCACACTGGTTGGAACACAGGGAACCGCAGACTTCTACAACGCAAACGGAATTAAGTGCGACGTTGTAAACAAGATTGGCGCCGGTCGCCCAGACGTAGTAGATATGATTATGAACAAGGAAGTTTGTCTTGTAATCAACACACCAAAAGCAAAGCGCAACTACGCCGAAGACCGCAAGACAATCCGCAAGGCTTGTCTCAAGTACAAGGTAAGCTACATCACAACAATTGCCGGTGCACTCGCTGCTGTTAAGGGTATTGAGAGTGTAAAGAACGGTAATGGTGGTGAAGGTGGAGTAAAGAGCCTTCAGGAATACCACAGCTTGATTAAATAAACATCAATAATTGTCATCCTCGGGCTTGACCCGGGAATCTTTCGAACGCCAGTTCTGACTTCGGTTGGGGCTGGCGTTTTTTTATAGTAATTCCTATTTTCACATTTTAACAAATGTTCAAGGTCAAAATTTTTGACCTTGAACTATCTTAATACTTTCTATCTTGAGGTGAAAATTTTGCACTTCAAGTTTTGATTACTTGTTAAATTGGAAGTCACAAATTGTGACTTCCAATTACTCCTTATATGTTCTTCAAAATCAACGGAATATAACCAGAATCCAGCACATCAAAACAAAAACACTTTTTACCTAAATCTTTTAATGATGCTCCAATGTGATAAATTGTTGTGTTATCAATAATCAAAAATCTGTCGTGTGTCTTTGTTGTGAAGTTCAAAGTAAGTGTTGGATATTGAGCGTTGAAAGTCTGTACATCTTGACTAGTGAGTTTTGTTTTTGGATCGGTGTATATTGTTACGTTGACGCCTTTCTTCTTTTTTGCAAGACGCTGAAGAATCGACAAATCTACATAATTATCAATCAGGATAATTTCTTTCTTTGAGGCTGCCAAAAAGCTTTCGAACTTTGCATATGCATCAAAAATCTGCCCTTGAAAGAAAATTCCTTGGAATTCTTTGATGTTGTATTTATCCATAAGGGAAAAGAGTTCTTTAATCTTTTTATCCGTTTCCTTGTGGTGTATATCTGATTCAAGAAGATGATTCTTTATGTTATCTAGTTCTGCAAAAATATGTGAATTATTCTGAATAAAATGCTTCATCTCTTTGAATGTTCGAATAAGCATTTTGCTTTGAGTAACTGCAAGGTCACCTTTGAGGACGGTCATAAGCATGTAGATTCCCTGCTCGGTGAAGGCTTTAGGGGCATATTTTATGTTACTACCCCGACCGTTGTTCAAGGTCGAAATTTTCGACCTTGAAAGTTCGTGAACTTCTTCTTCGGTTAATCTGAACATAAAATCATCATCAAACCGTTCAATATTATTTTTTACTTGCTCGTTAAATCGTTTCGTTTCATACCCATAAATCTGAGCAAGATCAAAATCCAGCATCACCTGCTGCCCGCGAATAACATGAATCTTTGAACGAATAGAGTTTTCTTCTAAAATTGAAATTTCATTTTCCATACCACATACCTCATGAGAAAATTGATTGTTCAGCGCCAGTCCAGCTCCAGGCCTGAATTGTGGTAAAGAAAAAACGAAGATAAAATAAATGTGTCATTACCGCGTAAACACGGCAATCATATAACTGCACATACTCATAATTCTAATTTAGTTACTGGATACATTCTTCTGTGCAGCAGGCTTTACAATTTAAATATAATAAAATTTGATTTAATTGACAATAATTTTTCGGGGAGCTCTCTCTTCCCACCACCTGCTGAATTTTTCTACGAAATCGTATATATTGAAAACAGGAGCAAAAAATGACTTTTATTTCATGGAACATAGATTCAATTAATGCGGCGCTGACTTCTACTTCCGATAGGGCACTACTCTCGCAGGCTGTATTGAAAAAGCTTGGCAGCTACAATGCTGATGTAATTGCAATTCAGGAGACTAAGCTGCCGGCGGAAGGGCCTTCGGAGAAGCACCTGGAGTTGCTGGCCGGCTATTTTCCGGGATATAAAATTGAATGGCTTTCTTCTGTGCCTCCTGCAAAAAAAGGTTATGCAGGCACTATGATTTTGTATAAGGAAGGACTTGCTGCCAGCCGTGAAGTGACACGCCTTGACGCTCCAGATACAATGGATGATGAGGGTCGCCTTCTCTCTCTCGACTTCGGCGCCTTTTATTTTGTCAACGTTTATACTCCAAACTCCGGCGACGGCCTTAAGCGTCTTGCTGAACGCCAGCAGTGGGACGCTCTTTATGCTGATTATCTCGCTAGCCTCGATGCTAAAAAGCCGGTTATTGCCTGCGGCGACTTCAACGTTGCCCATAAAGAAATTGACCTTGCAAACCCGGCCTCCAATCATTTTTCAGCAGGCTTTACTGACGAAGAACGCGAGGGCTTCACCAAGCTCCTTGCACGTGGCTTTACAGACAGCTTCCGCCACCTACACGGAGATGTAAAAGACATCTATTCCTGGTGGGGTCAGAGAATCAAAACCAGCAAGATAAACAACTCGGGCTGGCGTATTGATTACTTCCTCGTGAGCGACCGCATCAAAGACCGGATCAAAAAATCAGAGATGATAGATTCAGGTCCGCGTCAGGATCACACCCCTATTCTTCTGGAAATTGATATCGGCTAATTTCTGGCAGCAGTTGGCAGGCAAACTACTCCGCCTGCTGCAGGCTGTAATCTTTTTTCATTCCGTGGGCGCCGAAGATTTGCCAGTTGCCCTGACCAAGACGCTGTAGAATTGCGACACGTTCCTGGGCGCACAATGCAGGGTCTGTGTCTACAGAGGTCATGAGAACCGGCGCGTACTGGTTGTAAGTCGCCTGCTCTTTTGTGAGCCCGTGCATGTTAATGTAGATGTCGCCGGAGAAGACAATGTGGTGCACATAATCTATAAGCACGGTCTCACCTTTCAGATGACCGCCCTTTGCCTGATAAACTTCAAAATGCATTTCGCCCACATCAAAGAAACCGGTCTGCTCAAGCGGCTCTTTGATTTCTGCTGGGGACGGCCAGAGCGCTTTTACCTTTTCTGGAGTCGGCGGATTATACAGCGTGAGTGCCTTGCAAATATTGATGTACGGCTTGTGAAGTGGATTCTGCTCACGATAGGCGTCCGCACCTTTTGCTTCAAGCGCAAGACATTCCTTTGAATCTTCACTTGCATATATTTCATCAAAAAGAGGAAGAAGGCCACAGTGGTCCACATCTGCATGAGTGATATAGACGCGTTTTTTCATTGTGTCATAATCCGGCAGAAGTGAGCGGAAAAGTTTTTCCATTTCTTCGCGGTAGAGGGCATAGCCTGTATCGATAAACAAAACCTCGCCCTGGCTTTTCAGAATTGCAGTGTTACTTCCGCACGGCGGCTCAATCAAAATTATTTCGGAATTATCTGTGATTTTGTGATGGGAAATGCGCGGAGAAAAAGCGTCGCCGCGGCAGGCTGCCAGAAGGTGCGCAAATCTGCTGATACTTTCAAAAGTCTTATATGGTGACAATCCCTTTTCATCCAGCATCTGCATAACAAGATTTGTGTTTACGAGAAGGCTGTCACGCTTATCTTCCGAAAGCCCGATACACGACACAAGCTCCGAAACGAACGACTGGTAGAAAATGCTGTTGTCGTAAAATTTTTCTGAATGATTATAATCGAGCACGCGGACCGGGCAAAGTTTTTTCACTTCAGCAATAAAAGCCTCGAAGTGTTTTTCATCTTCAACATAAAGGCCCATTTTGAAAGCCTGAAAATCCGTACCGTTTTCCTGCGAACTGATATATGAAATATTAAGCTGATAATCATTAATTACGCGAAGAACATCTGTAACACTGCCAGGCTTATCCTGAAGCATAAACTCCAGCAGAACAATGCTCTTTTCGGTTTTAGGAGTCTGAAGGTAACCGATGGCCGTAAGCTGCTCGTCAGCCTTGCGAAGATTTTCTTCCTCACCCTCGGCATCAATAAAAAGCGTGTGTGAATCAATTGCTTTATTGTAGCTGACGCGAGTGATGTTGATATTCAGTTTTGCGAGACATTCGCTGGCCTTCAAAAAAGCACCGATGTGATGCGGCATTGTTGTGATGTAGGTTTTCTTCGTTTTCATTGCGAGCATTTTATCATCTGGCAAAATAAAAGTATATTCGTTTTTTGAAAGGTTATGATAGAATAGAAACAGAATGATTTAAAAGTCAGGAGGTTCCGCATGTCGATTGTTGCTGCTTTTATGGTGCCGCATCCGCCGATGATTGTGCCGGAGGTTGGACGGGGAAGCGAAAATCAAGTTGAGAAAACGATTAAGGCTTATGAGAAGGTGGCTGATGAAATTGCGGCACTCAAGCCGGAGACCATAATTATTTCGAGCCCTCACAGCGTGATGTATTCTGATTATTTTCATATTTCGCCGGGGGCGGGGGCAACTGGTTCCTTTGCTGATTTTGGTGCACCGCAGGTTAGGTTTGATGTTGATTATGATGAAGAGCTTGTGAAGAAGATTTGTACACTGGCCGAAACGTCGCACTTTCCTGCCGGAACGCTTGGTGAAAAAAGGCCAGAGCTTGATCACGGCACTATGGTTCCTCTCTGGTTTATTACGAAAAAATATAAGGACTTCAAGCTTGTTCGCATGGGGCTTTCGGGCTACGACCTTTTAAAGCATTATGAATATGGCATGATGATTAAGAATGCGGTTGAGTCGCTGGGCCGCCGGATTGTTTATGTTGCAAGCGGAGATTTGTCTCATAAGCTGCAGGATTACGGACCATACGGTTTTGCTGAAGAAGGACCTGTTTATGATAAGCGCATTATGGACGTTTGTTCGGGCGGCCGCTTTGGAGAGCTTTTTGATTTTGATGAAAACTTCTGCGAGAAGGCGGCAGAGTGCGGACATAAGTCCTTTGTGATTATGGCGGGTACGCTGGATGGTAAGGCTGTTGAAGCGACTCAATATTCTCACGAAGATGTGACTGGCGTTGGTTATGGAATCTGTTCGTTTATTCCAAAGGGTGATGATGACGGCAGGCATTTTCTTGATGCGAGATTAAAGCTGGTTGAAAATGAGTTGATAGAAAAAAGTAAAAAGTCAGATGCTTATGTGAAGCTGGCCCGCGCCTCTGCGGAATATTATGTTAAGAATGGGGAAGTGTTGCCTCTGCCGGAGGATGTTGCTCCAGAACTTTTGAATGTCCGTGCTGGCGCTTTTGTATCTATCCACAAGTTTGGTGCGCTTCGTGGCTGCATCGGCACCATCGCATCTACACAGAAAAATCTCGCACTGGAAATAATTGAAAATGCTGTGAGCGCAGTTTCAAAAGATCCGCGCTTCCAGCCGGTGACAGAAGATGAACTAAAATATCTTGATATAAATGTTGATGTTCTGGGCGAGGCTGAAAAAATCAGTTCCCCGGCGGAGCTTGACGTCAAAAAATACGGAGTCATCGTGCAGAGCGGTTACAAGCGTGGGCTCCTGCTTCCAGACCTCGACGGCGTAGATACAGTTGAACAGCAGATTTCAATTGCAAGAAGAAAAGGCGGAATTGCTCCTGATGAAAAAGTTGATTTGTTCCGCTTTGAGGTTGTGCGACATTATTAGCCGTGCACGGAGAGTTTTGTATGGCAGTTTGTGATGTATGCTTCAGACATTGTAAAATTGAAGAAGGCTCAACAGGCTTTTGCGGCGCTCGTACTTGCAGAGAGGGAAAAATTGTTGCTGGAAATTACGGCCGTCTCACATCCATCGCCCTTGACCCCATAGAAAAAAAACCGCTTAGCATGTTTCATCCGGGCTCACAAATTTTGTCCCTCGGCTCATACGGCTGCAATCTACGCTGCCCCTTCTGTCAAAACTTTAGTATTTCGTGGTCGCAAAAAGTGTTTGAATATAAGGACAAGGCAGAATACTATGAACCCGAAGAAATCGTAAAAGCCGCACTGGACCTTCGCCCACGCGGCAACATCGGTCTAGCCTTCACATACAACGAACCTCTCATTGGTTATGAGTTTGTCCGCGACACAGCAAAGCTTTCCAAAGAAGCCGGCATGCAAAATGTTCTTGTAACAAATGGAACTGCGACTCTCAAAGTTCTCAACGAAATATCCCCATACATCAACGCAATGAATATAGACCTCAAGGCCTTCACCAATCGTTTTTACAAAGACTTCCTCGACGGAGATTTCCAGATGGTAAAAGACTTTATCCAGACCGCTGCCGCTTCCTGCCACGTAGAACTCACAACCCTAATTATCCCGAACGAGAACGACAGCGAAGAAGAAATGCGAGAACTCACCGCCTGGGTAGCCGGCCTCGAAAATCAGCTGAATAAAAAAATACCGCTTCACATCACAAGATTTTTCCCGACCTTCAAACTCACAGACCGCGACCCAACCCCAGTCAATACAATAATGCGCCTTGTGGATGTTGCTAAAGAAAATCTGGAATTTGTTTTCCCTGGAAATGTGTGAATTTTACAAAAATACATATAATTTCACATAAAATCGCAAATTATATGTAAAAAATCCAGATTTTTGTTTGAAAATACCAGATTTTTCATCTTTGTTAATCATTTTTCACTCAAATTCCACCTTTAATCCCCAAAAATTCATTTTTTACGCGTTTTAATCCCCCTAAATTACATATAATTTCAGTTCTTTTTTCGTTTTATATGTATTTTTAAACTTTTTTCCTCTTTTCAAATCATTTGACAAATCTTTCGCTCATCCTATACAATAAAATTACATTCACTTTCAGGAGACAAGGCCCAATGTAAATACGTAACTGATTTCCAGTTTTTTTCTCAAAAGAAATTTCATTATGGAAGTCGATTGCGGTTTTACATTTGTATTTTATTCTGACGGTGCTGTCGCTCGGGTCGTGTTTTGCTGCAACGGCTTCTGATTCAGGAGGCCTTTAATGTCAATTCAAATTTCTAATCTTAATTTTTCTTATTCTTCTTCTAATTCAACTCTTTTTGAAGATTTCTCCCTTCAATTTTTTGATGGCTGGACTTGCGTTGCGGGAAGCAATGGCTGTGGTAAAAGTACGCTGCTCAAGCTGATTGCAGGGATAATTGAGCCGGACGGCGGGAAGATTTTATGCAACGGTGTGGGTGGCAACGCGAGCACCAGCGGTGTATTTTACTGTCCTCAGGAAACCGCCGAGATTCCGGAAAATCTTTACACCGCTTTCTGGTCTGATGATAACGAGGTTCGAAGATTTTTCTCGCGGCTTTGTGTGACCGAAGAAATGCTCGAACGTTACGACACACTTTCGGGCGGTGAGAAAAAACGCATTCAGATTGCCTGTGCGCTTGCTGAACAGCCGTCCGTTCTTCTGCTCGATGAACCAACAAATCATCTTGATTCAGAAACTACAAAAATGATTTCAGACGCTCTCGGTGATTTTCATGGCATCGGCATTATGGTAAGCCATGACCGAGGTTTTGCTGATTCCCTTTGCAACCGGACGATTTATCTTTATAACGAAGCTCAATCCTTTGCTGGCGGCCGTGACTGTATTGCCTGCGACACCTATCCTTGCGGACTCACAAAAGCTCTGGAACTTCGACAAAGCGGACAGGAACAATCCCGCGGAAACTGGGAAAGGCTAAACTCAAAGGCCTCTTCAGAAAAACAGCGCAGTGCCCGTCTCGAAGCCGAAAATCAAAAATCAAAAGCACGACTCTCCAAAAAGACAATTTCTGCAAAAGACCACGATGCAAAACTAAAACAAGACATTGCCCGTATAAGTGGAAAAGACCGCACCACCGGCGATGCCAAGGCCCGGCTTGAAACTCAAATCCGTCAGACAGAAGCCGAACGCGACAGCATCAAAAAAGCTCTGCGCCGCAAGGAAGGTTTTTCTGTTGAAAACACAGATTATTCAAAACCAATTATCATTGAAGACACTCAGATTCAGGCGGGAAGTTATACACTGCAGATTCCACATCTGGAAATTAAACGCGGTACAAAGTTTGCGTTAACAGGACAAAACGGAGCCGGTAAAACGCTTTTTGTAAATCACGTGATTGGACTTCTGGAGGCGGCTGGTCGTCAAGGCGAGCTGCTGTACCTGCCGCAGGAAATCAGTTATGAGGTACGTGAGCAGATTTTTGAAGAATTCGCCGAGCTGGAAGAAAACGAACGTGGTGAAGTGCTCTCAACGCTTTATAGACTCGGGAGCGAGCCGACTCGGCTGAGTGCAGAGAACTCGGCAGGCGGCGGTAGCGGCGAGCAACAGGTGAGTCCCGGAGAACTCCGCAAACTTATGATTGCGCTGGCCGTGCAGAGACCTCTCTCCCTATTAATCCTAGATGAACCGACAAACCACATGGACATCACCAGCGTCCTCGCTCTTGAATCTGCCCTCGCCTCTCTGGACTGTGCAATGATTGTTGTAAGCCACGACAAAGCCTTTCTCGCAAAAATCACAAATGCCTCGCTAACCGCCGAACGCACTTCGCCAACTTCAGGAAGATTATCGGTCTTATCAAACTAGTTTTATCTGATATAATACAAGTATGAATATTTATGTTGATTTTGATGATTGCCTCTGCGAAACGGCGCGCTATTTTTCGAAACTTGCCGCTGAGCTTTTTGGAATAGATGTTCCTTACGAGAAGATTAAATATTTTGATCTTCAGAAGTCTTTTTCATTAACCGATGAGCAGTACGAAGAAATGATGATTCAAGGCCACACAAACGAAGTTCTCCTGTCTTATGAGGAAACACCCGGCGCAATCAAAACAATTAACAGCTGGCTTGATAAAGGCCACGATGTAAAAATAATTACCGGCCGCCCTTTCAGTACTTATGAAGCTTCTCGTCAATGGCTGAACGAACATGGACTGGAACGCGTTAATTTATACTGTCTGAATAAATATGGACGCGACAATTTTATTAAGGGAAGCACTTTCAGTCTTGAACTTGAAGACTACTATAAAATGCATTTTGATTATGCCGTAGAAGATTCACCTGCGGCCTTTAAATTTTTTAATCATCTTCCTGACCTGAAGGTTATGGTCGTTGACCGCCCGTGGAACCAGGATTGTGATTTTCCCGGCCAAAACTTTAAACGCTGTTTTGACTGGAAGATGATTGATAATTGTATTAACTAACGGAGCTACTTTTTATTTTATGGATTTCTCAAAACACCCGCTTAAGATTTTTTTTGCTTACTACAAACCTCACTGGCATCTGTTCGCCGCAGATATGGCGTGTGCAGTTTTTATGGCGGCCATTGATGTTGCCTTCCCGATGTTCTCACGCTATGCGTTGAACACTCTGATTCCGAATCACGAGCTCAGGCTTTTTCTGACGCTGGTTGCTGTGCTGCTTGCGGGCTTCTGTATTCATAAAGGCTGTAACTGGTTTGTTGCTTATTGGGGCCACGTTTTTGGAAACCGCGTTGAACAAGATATGAGACGGGATGTTTTTGATCACCTCGAAAAACTTCCGTTCAGTTTTTATGATACACACCGCACCGGAAAAATTATGTCGCGTGCAACAACTGATCTTTTTGAAATTACCGAGCTCGCACATCACGGCCCTGAAGATTTTACCGTTGCAATTTTGAATCTGATTGGTGCCTTCATCATGATGCTTCATATCCGCTGGGAACTTGCGCTGGTAGTTATTGTTGTGCTTCCGATTATGATTGCCATTGGAATTGTTTCACGAAGAAATCTTTCTAAGGCTTCTGTAAAAGTTAAGGAGACAACTGCTGAAGTAAACGCCGGACTTGAATCCAGTATTTCTGGAATCCGCGTAACTAAGGGCTTTAATAATGAAGAGTTTGAACGCGGACGTTTTGCGGTTTACAACAAGCAGTACAGCGATGCAAAGCAGATGCGTTTTAAGTACATGGCAAACTTTTTTACAAATATTGAGTTCTGCAATAATCTGCTTTCTCTTACTGTACTTGCTGTGGGCGGATACTTTATCATGAAAGGAAAAATGACTCTGCCAGACCTCGTAGCCGCAAATCTTTTTGTTGCTGGCTTTGTTGCTCCTGTAAAAAAACTGAACAATTTTGTTGAACAGTTTGTAACCGGAATGGCAGGCTTCAACCGCTTCCTAGAAATTATGCGTACTGAACCTGAGCCGGAAGACGCACCGGATGCAGTTGAAATTCTCTCGGCTCGTGGAAACATCAGTTTTAAGAATGTTTCATTTTCATATACTTCTGATTTTCCGATTCTCTCGGGCGTAAATCTCGACATCCGCGCAGGTGAAAAGTTTGCCCTCGTTGGAGCCAGCGGCGGCGGTAAGTCTACGATCTGTAATCTGATTCCACGCTTTTACGAAATTACCGGCGGCGAAATCAGTCTCGATGGAATCGACATCAAGCGAATCAAAAAATCATCTCTCCGCGCCCAGATTGGAATTGTGCAGCAGGATGTATTTTTGTTCGCCGGCACCATCCGCGAAAATATTGCTTACGGAAAACCGAACGCCACTGACGCCGAAATTGAGCAGGCAGCCCGCCGCGCAGAAATCCACGACGACATTATGAAGATGCCGAACGGTTACGACTCTGTTGTCGGTGAGCGCGGCATTAAGCTGAGCGGCGGCCAGAAGCAGCGTGTTTCAATTGCAAGATGCTTCCTTAAGAACCCGCCGATTCTGATTCTCGACGAGGCCACCTCCGCTCTCGACACCGCAACTGAAATTAAGATTCAGCATTCTTTTGATGAACTTGCAAAAGGCCGCACAACCCTCGTAATTGCGCACCGCCTTTCCACAATCAAAAATGCCGACAAGATTGCTGTCGTTACTGACCACGGAATTGCCGAACAGGGAACTCACGACGAGCTTATGGCAAAGCAGGGTGAGTATTACAAACTGCGAACTGTTCAGGAAGAATAGAATGAAAAAAACTCCGGTGCTTGCTTCTTGTCTGATTTTTAGCTGTCTCATTGCAACTTCATGTTCGCAGAAAATGGAAACTACTTCTTTTACTGCAATGAACACTTATATGACGGTGAGGTCGTATGGCCGTTCTGCGAAGGCGGCAAACCTTCAGGTACAGAAAGAAGTTGAACGGTTGGAAGGAATTCTTTCTACGACGATTGAGGGAAGCGATGTTTATAGAATAAATACTTCAAAGGCAGAAACCGATGGATTCTCAAAGATTCCTGTTATGCCTGAGACAACATATTTGATTCAGAAAAGTCTGAGATTTTATGAAATGACAGAAGGCTCGTTTAATCCCGCCCTCTATCCAATAATTAGAGAATGGGGATTTACGACAGGAGATTATAAAGTTCCGTCTGAAGAAAAAATCCTCAGTCTTTTAAAATATACTGATTTTTCGAAAATAGAGATTTCTGAAAAACTACAATCTGCAACTCCTCTGGATTCCATTTTGCAAGCTGATCACGATAAAGCAGACCAGTCCACCGCCTCTATTCTTACCTGCCCTGCCGGCATGCAGCTGGATTTTGGCGCCATCGGCAAAGGCTACGCCGGAGACTGTGCAATCAGACTTCTGAAAGAAAATGGCGTAAAGTCTGCCCTTCTTGATTTTGGCGGCAACATTCAGGTGTTTGGCTCAAAGCCTGATGGAAGTGACTGGACTGTGGGAATTAAAAACCCGTGGGGCGGTGATCCGGTTGCTGCTGTGAAGCTTCGCGATGCCTGTATGATTACCAGCGGCGGTTATGAAAGATTCTTCACTGGTGAAGATGGTAAAAAGTATATTCATATCTTTGATGGAACTACGGGCCGGCCGGTTGAGAATGAACTCGAGAGTGTAACGATAATTTGCCGCCAGGGAATTTACGGCGACGCTCTGAGTACTTCGCTTTTTGTTATGGGGCTGGATAAGGCTATTGAGTTCTGGCGCAGTCGTGACGGCGATTTTGATTTTATAATTCTTACTAAAGATAAGGGCGTAGTTTATTCTGCGCCGCTTAAAAATTCTATTTCTCTTCGTTTTGATTTTGACTCGATTCAGGTTGTTGAGTAAACATACACATACCGAAGGCCGCCTTCAATTTTGTAATTATTGAACCTTGTGTATTTTGTAAACTATCGAGCATTAGTTTGTAATAATTCAATGAAAGAGCGAGGATTGTATTTTCCTTCGGCTGAATTGTAACAGCGCACTGGCTGAGTGCACTCACTGTAGAAAGGCGGAGTGCTTTTTGTAAGCCGGTGAGGAGGGCACCCCCGGTGATTGAAAATCCTGCGATTGAGAAAAGGACGCGGCCGTTTGGGACGAGCACGGAAGTTACCAGTACGAACAGCCAGAGTGAGAGATGCGGCAGGAGCAGGATTTTCCGACCAGCGAATTTTTGGGCGAGGAAAGAAAGGAGGAGAAGTCCGCAAAGAATGGCGGTGTTTTTTATGAAGAACACCGAGGCGGCCGCGGCTAGGATTATTGCCAGGCGGAGGATATTGCGTGGACGGTGAGCAGTGTGTGAGCCGGAAGAGTCCGGGGCGTTGCGGGGTGTCCCCGCAGAGGGGGTAGCGGAAAAGACGGTGGTTGCGGTCCCTGAGCCTGTCGAAGGGGTCGAAACTACCGTCTTTGAAGCGAGGGGGAGACTTCCCCCTCCTAACATCTCCGCCAGCCACGCCGTAATCACACCGCTAACCGCATTGAACAGCAGCATGGGACCGAGAAGGCTCCAGGTACCCTGGCCCAGGTAGAGAGAGCTCAAAGAAATCTGAACGAGGGCGCTCACGGCGGAACCTGCCACGGAAATACCGTAGAGGGAAAAAAGATTGTGGCGGACCTCTGAGTTTTCGAGAGACACTGTATGCCCCGGAGACTCGCGCGGAACTCGCGCCACTCTTCCCAGCACAAACATCACCAGCGCACTCGCCAAACTCTGCGCAAGCGACACAAGAAAAAACGGCGAGAAAAGAGTTCCGGCCATCAGATTTGCAGCCACAGACTTAATCACACTCAAAAGCATAAAGACTGGAAACATAAGCCCAAGCCCCATAAGCAGGGCGGCATTTCCAAGCCCAAGTCGGAAAAACGGAATAACGCGCGGCACCAGCAGCTCCGCATACGATAACACTAAAGTGAGAGCTGTCAGGCGCGCAATCTGATGGCGGGTGTCTGCGCCGAAATCTGAGTAGACCCCGGACTGAAGATTATTCACTGATTGCATCAAACTCGCCTCCCTGTTCTACGCCGGCGCCTGCTCCGCCATCACCTTCAACTGTAATCATCACTTTGTTAGGAAGGCACACCAGCGGATTATGCCAGCCCTGTGCCACGCAGGTTTTATTGGGACACGGTGAATCAATTATCCGTACACGGCCATCTTTAATTTCGAAAGTTGTTTCGCCAAGTTCACCGGCTACCTTGTACACACCGTTTGCGGTTGCCGAATATTCGTAGTGCACGCCGTTCGCATTCACGCTCACCCGCGAGCCTTTACGCACGGCACCGCGCACAGTAAAAAAAACGCCACCAGCAACTACGAGAAAAATTATGAGAATATCTAATGGCTTAAATCGTGGCATTATATTTTTTTTCATTTCAAATACTCGTTTATAATTCTATTGATTTCCTGAGAACTCAAAGGCGCGCTTTTGCTTTCCATCGTAATAATCAGATTCTTTCCCGGGAAATATCCGTTGGCCGAATATAGCGACATCTTTTGAACAGCGCGCTCCGCATACTCTGCATCATCCATCATTCCAAAATGCTCCCACGCATATTCCTGCCGCGTGCGCAAATTGAGGCAATAAAAATCCGGATGGAACTCGCGGAGGTCTTCGTCCGCAACTTCGAGAACCAAAGGGTACTCGTAACGGTACGGCACGTCGTGAGATTTCAGCGCATTCGCAATTATCACCTCGGACTTGGAGCGCACAGTCTCGCCATTTTCGGTGATCAGCTTCTGCCCCGCCTCATCGATTTTCTTTTTACGGTAACTTACATTTTGCCAGAGTTCGGCGTATTGCGCGTTGGTCAGTGTCGCCGGCGTCACCAGCGATTTTCGGTTTTCGTCCAGCGCCTCGTAAACTGTATCCACAGAGTTTTTCTGCAGAGAGGTCTGGAAGCTCTGTATGAGCCGCAACTCCCGTCTTGCTTTTTCCAGCGCACGCTCATCGTAATCTTTTTGCACAAGCCGTCGTGCCAGTGCATCTTCCTCGCGCGGCATATATTTTCCCTGATAATCGCCTGGCCCCGACTTCTTATAAAATTGCAGCGACTTTCCACATCGAACAATTCGCACGGATCCCTCGGGAGCTTTCTTCAGCGCATGCTCTTTATTTTTTATAAAATCCAGCAAATCGTTTGTCCGCTCACCAAGAAGCTCCATAAGCTGATGAAGCGGCGTCATTTCTTCAATTTTCTTTCCCATTTTTTCCTTTTTAGTAAAAGAGGGAGGATCCCATCCCCGCTCTTATTGAAAATCCATTAAAAAACGGGCTGCGACAGCGGGCCGTTTTAGGATTCTCCAATAAAAATGCGCACAGGCAGGCTATGCCTGACTGTCCCACCCGCCTAAGGGGTGCACTTCTGTGTATTTATTCAAGTTCCCGAAATTCCAATAATATTTCCCCGTGGATTCACCCCTTAAGAACCCCAAACAACTCATTTTCTCATGAAAATACATATAATTCAACGAAAAACTCTGTTTTATATGTATTAAAACCGGAATTCAGGTTGTAAAACTGAAAATTTTCTCTGTTTTGAGTAGATTTTTCGTTAAAACAAGCCCAAAATCCTAAGAATTCTGCGAAAATCGTCTTATTTAGACATAAAAATACATATAATTTTAATGAAAATGCGTTTTTATATGTATTTTCACACAATTTTACTAATTTCACGCCGGGTTAGCGATGGGACAATGCCGTCAAAGCAACACCGAGCCAGGGCTTCCGCATTATAAAGAACTGAAACGTGCCCTTTGGCTCCCAGTCGCGTATTTGCAGGTCAAAAACGCGCAATAATGCGCTTGACGTTGTGTGTGGTAAAGTAACTATATTACCTGCCGCTCACGCGGCAGCCACACACAAAGTCATTTTGCCACGCAACTCCGCTCCTTCGCGCCAAAATATTCGTAAATCTTTATAATGCGGAAGCCTTGAACTCGGAGCCAGCAGCGCGAACCCCCTATTAATTGAATATATCGCCAAAATTTTCTATAATAGAGCATTAAAATTATGGGCTTACTGTGCCCGAATCAGAGGAAAAAAATGCCTAAAATCGAATGTAACGAAAAACTGTTTTTTGATGCTATCGGAAAAAAATACACTTATGATGCTTTGGAAGACGTACTTCCTTGCGCTAAGGCTGAACTGGACGAAAAGCCGGATATGAGCCAGCCTGAAAACGAGCGCGTTGTAAAAATCGAATTGAATGATACTAACCGTCCGGACCTCTGGTCTACAAACGGTGTTGCCCGCCAGATTAAACTTCACGAAGGCGGAAAAACTGTTGACTATATGAAGCTCATGTCAAACCACGGAAACAGCGACTACGAAGGTCGTATTGTTGAAGTTGATCCTGAGCTTAAAGATATCCGTCCTTACATGGTTGCATTTATGATTACCGGTAAGGCAATTGATGATCCTATGCTTAAGGACATCATCCAGACTCAGGAAAAACTGGCATGGAACTTTGGACGCAAGCGCAAGTCTATTTCTATGGGCGTTTACCGCGTTGACCAGATTAAGTTCCCTGTTAAGTATCACGCTGTTGATCCAGACAAGACTTCGTTTGTTCCACTTGCTTGCGACGCTCCTATGACTTGCAGCCAGATTCTTACTGACCATCCAAAGGGAAAAGACTTCGGCTGGATTTTGGCTGATATGAAAAAGTTCCCACTCTTGAGCGATGCTAAGGACGAAGTTCTTTCTATGGCTCCAATCATCAACTCTGCAACTCTTGGTGCTGTTCAGGTTGGCGATAAGGATCTTATGGTTGAGCTCACTGGTGATAATATTGAAAACCTCATCCTTTCGGCAAATATCGTTGCATGTGATTTTGCTGATCAGGGATATGAAATCAAACCTATCCTGGTAAAGCATCCTTATGACACTGGTCTTGGAAAGGACATCATGGTTCCTTACTACTTCCAGCCAACTACAAAGACAACTCTTGGTGCAATCAACAAGCTTCTTGGAAGCGACTTTGATATGAACAAGGTTGTTGATGCTCTTACACGCATGGGAAGCACAGTTGAAGTTAAAGGTGAAGAAATCACTTTGAGCCCAGCTCCTTACCGCAACGACTTCCTCCACGAAGTTGATATTATTGAAGATGTTATGATTGGCTGCAACGTTGCCGCATTTGAGCCACGTACTCCACAGGACTTCACAGTTGGTCGTCTTCTTCCACTTACTGAGTTCAGCCGCAAAGCAAAGACTTTGATGGTTGGTCTTGGCTATCAGGAAATGATTTTCAACTATGTTGGTTCTAAGAAAGACTATATTGATAATATGCTGATTGATGGTTCTAAAGTTATCGAAATTGCTAACCCTATGAGTGAAAACTATCAGTTCATTCGTCCAGAAATCCTTTCTTCTCTTTGCCGTGCCGAAGCTGGTTCTGCAAACGCTATGTACCCTCACAAGATTTTCGAAATCGGTAAGGTTGCATATCTTAAGGAAGATGAAAACACTGGAACAATTACACGCCAGCACCTCGGCTTCCTTACAGCTGCTAGCAATGCTAACTTCAATACTTTAGCATCTGAGGTATCAAGCCTCGTTTACTTCCTTGACCACGAGTACAAGGTAGTTGAAAGCGAAGATCCACGCTTTATTCCTGGCCGCCAGGCTCAGCTGATTGTTGATGGTCAGCCAGCTGGTGTATTTGGTGAAGTTCACCCACAGGTTCTTGAGAACTGGGGAATCACAGTTCCTTGTGCAGCCGGAGAACTCGACCTCGAAACTTTGATGGCTACAGCTGATACTAAAACTGAAGCTGAAAAGGCAAAGGACAAGAAGGTGGTTTCGACAGGCTCAACCACCGAAGCTCCAGCAAACAACAATCAGAAATCAGAAGCTGAAACAAACCCTGTAAAATACTTCAACGAGCACATTGAGCTCCGCGTAGCAAAAATCACAAAGGTTGAAACAAACCCACAGGGCGACAAGCTCTATATCGAAACTTTGGATGACGGTACAGGCACAGAACGCATTATTCAGAGCGGCCTCCGCCCATACCTCACAGAAGATGAACTTCTCGGCCAGCACGTAATCATCGCTGCTAACCTCGCTCCACGTAAGATGAAGGGCGTAGAAAGCCGCGGTATGCTTCTCGCATGCGACTACACAGAAGACGGAAAAGAAAAGGTTGAACTCCTCACTGCTCCATGGGCAGCTCCAGGAACCATCATCCAGATTGAAGGTGCCGAATACAATGGTGAAAAGCCAGCCAAAATCGACATCGACCACTTCTGCAAAATCGAATACCGCGTAAGTGGCAAGTGCTTCACAATCGCAGGCCAGAAAGCAACTGCTGCTGGAAAGCCAGTTACAACAAACAAAGCTGATAACTGCGAAGTTTGCTAAACTTCAAAATCAACGTCATCCCGAACTTGTTTCGGGATCTATAAACGAACAGACCGCCCGAAATCTTCGAGCGGTCTGTTCGTTTTAATTAGTTTAATATCTTTTGAAAATACTCTTTTCATCAGGTGAATCATCAAGAACATAATAAAGAGAATCATCTTTTATAGTTAATGAACCATAAATTGAACCACCATATTCTTGATCGGGTATTACAAAATTCAATTTATCCATTTCAGGAGATAAAGTCCAAGTTCCAGTATTAAGTAATTCTTCTTCAGTTCCCACAACAGCAGAAATCTTCATCCGACCATCTACGTAGATTCCTAATTCCAGAACAAGTCCCATATCTATTATTTCCTGAAAAGCATCTGAACTAATACAATGCCAGCGACCTTTATACTGATTAATTAATCTTTCAATCTCATTATTTTGAATTTTTGTATCCTCAGTAGATTTTACAGATTTTTTATCACATGAGGATACAAATATCCCTATAATGATTATAAAAACAGCAATTATTCTAGTTTTGATATTCATATGCTTCTATTTTTACAAATCACATTAATTCTTCTTAAAGAAAACGAAGACTCTTTCAAGTCCCATGTTCTTTGTTATTGCACTACAGTTACACCATACATATCCTTCTTCATTCATTCCTACTCTCATAGCAGTTAGTGAAGTTGTTAATTCTCCATTTTGATAACTCCATGTAAAATTACTATGATCATCAGCTCCATCTGGATAAGTTGGAGTATTAACGTATCCGGTTCCGTTTTCTTTGAAAACAACTTGTTGCGGATATCTTTTTAGATTGCTCTTACTATAACTCTTTCCATCTTTATTTATTGTATAGAATGACCAGGTACCAACTATTCCTTTTTTTGCTTCTGCAGCTGCTTTTTCTTGCTTTTCTTTTTCTTGTTTAGCCAAAATCTTTTTAATTTGAGAATCGTTTATCATTCTATTATAGAAATCAGGATTATTCTTTTGAACAGATTCATTTTTGAAATAGTCACCTATAATTGTATTATATGCTTTAATTTTATAATCTAAAGCTTTTTCTTCATCTCCCTCCATAAACCAGACTTCCCCTAAATACCAACAAGCTTCGGCATCACTCATTGTTGTAGGTTTTTTTATATCCGACGAACCTTCTCCTATTTTTTTAACTTTGTTATAATCACCTTCTTTAAAAGCTTTTATTGTTTTTCCCTGTGCATCATATGTAGATCCGCCAGCTAAGAAAGCAAAAACTCCAAAAATAACGATTGTAAGCACATGCTTACCACAATGTTTTTTTAGATTCATAAGAATCCCCCTTTAATAATTGTTTATATGCAAAGATTCCTGCTAAAAGAGAAATCAATAACACCAGAATATCAATAAAATCAAATGTACCAGGAATAACATTGAATAATTGAAGAAACTCGAATAATAGATTTACTAGAGTAAATACAATAGAAAAAAACAAAAAATGCCTTATAGAATTTTTCCATACAATTCCAAAAAGAAGTATTGCAGAAAAAGACCATAAGCCGTTCGGTAATGAATAAACACAAAAAGATAAAAATGTGGAGTTTGAATTGAATGTATTTTGAGTAAAATATTTTTCTAAATTTAAAAACCTAAGCCATGAAAACATAATTAAAGTATGACTACGATAAAAAAGATAGATACTGCCACCTATAAAAAGACTTATAATACTGAGAAAAAGACAAAAAATTTCATTTCTGCGTTGCAGATTGTACATCTTTAGATTTTAAAACTCCTGATATAATCTTCTAGATTTTTATCAAAGCCTTCTTCCGCAAAAATAAATTCCTCATCAATACCATGTTCTTTTTGCAGATAATTCAATATGTCTTTTTTTACCGAAGATTTAACTTTTACATAACCAACTTTTCCCTGATAATTCTGACCGCGGCCGTAATGTATTGTTATTCCACTTGGCTTTGATTTTATTCCATCTAATAAAATTGGATTATCTGAAAACTTTGTTTCTCCCATCCACAAGAAAAGTCCTTTTTGATTTTTCATCCGAACTGAAGAAGGAATTATTTTTATAAAATGATGTTTTGAGATTAATTGCTGTATTTCTTCAGCTGTTTTTTGATATTGATTTTCTTCTACTTTTATCCATTCATTAAATTCAGTAAATGTATTACCACTATAACGAATATAATCTTCAAGTATTTTCTTTCTATAATTATCTTTATCTGAAGTTGTAAAGTCTAAACAATCAGTTTTAAAATGGTAAATCAAACCATCAGAATTTTTTGTATTATCATCAGAGGAATAGCAAGCAAAGAATAAAGCTATCCAAAAACATTCTGAAAAATCCAGAAGCCTGGTTCTACCACCATAGTGTTGTATCTTAGCAATCTTGGACATATAATCCGGCAAAGTTTCAAAGCTTCTAGAATCTTTTCCTGAAATTATATTTTCTATATAATTTGATTCATTCTTATAGTTAGTCACATCCTCTCTGAATAAGCTTGCTGTTGACTCTGTTCTTTCCTTGTTATTTGTTAATATGTTATTTTCACCACGGAAAAAAGTTGAATAATCAGTTTCGTTTTTTATTTGAGAAATATAGTACTTTTCAATATCTAAAGCATCTGCAACATTGCAGATTTCTTTAATTGGTTCTTCCATTAACTCTCTTCCGTTATATAATTACTATCAAATATTGTCGTAAATGATAATTTTCATACAAAATCAACACTTTTGGATATTTTCAATTATAACAACATGTTTTGAATATGTCCATAAAACAGTTTTTCAAATTGGAATATTCCATAATCATATAAATATGAACTTTTGGGAACGTATTGATTACGAACTGGAATACAGGAATATCGACCGAAAAAAACTAGCTTCAGAAGCTAACTTTGATGTTTCAAATATCAGTAAAGGAATAAAAAACGGAAATGTACCATCTGCTGATACTGCCTTAAAAATCTCAAAGGTATTAAATTTAGATTTAGAATATCTAATAACAGGAAAACCTCGTTCAAAATCTACTCAAAATGATATTTTAGATAAAGAAATCCAACAGTTTCTCAAGTATCGTTCATTTGTAAAAAAATTAGATTTATTAGATGAAACAACAAGAAATGCAGTTTTAGAAATGATAAGAAATCTTCCTCCGGAAAAATAAAAATTCAAATTTCCAGAACCTGATAAAGCTATTGGACTTGCTCAATCCTCAAATCAGCGGTTCGTTTTTTAATGTACTGATTTCGGTACATTTAAAGTAGTCAAATTTGACCACCTTATAATTACTTATTAAAATAATCTCCACCGCCAAAGTCCTTCCATGTTTTATACATATCAATGTAATTTGCTTGAATAAACTTTTGGATTGTAGTTATTTCTTTATCTGTAAGATCTCCACGTTTTTGCATTACAGAAGAACCATCTGCTCTTACAAAAAATTTAGCTGAATCTTTTTCAGTCAGTTTTTTATCACTGGCATGAACATGCATGGCTTCAACAATACATTGCGACGTAAAATATAAATAATGATTTGCAATTTTATCACGTAGATATTTAGGCATTGTCATCCTCTAGGAAAGCTAAGTTTCGTTTTGCCAAAGAAAGAACAATTCCCTGTTCAATTTCATCCATGTTAGTTTCGATAATTTCCAATTCTTTACTAATTACCATTGCACAATCAGGATGATCAAGATTTAAGATGCTTATAAATCCATCATCTCGTTTTGAAAAAGCGTATCCATTTACGATGATTTTTGCATTTTCTGCAATTTTCTGAAGTTCTTTTTCAGGCATATTCGATTTTTACCTCTTTGATAGGTGCAAGGAATTTTTCTTTATCCATATATAGACCTTCAAGTACAGGAATAAGGTCTATATATTCTTCGATTTCTTCATCTTTGTGTTTATACTTAGCCATGACTTCAATGTAACCATCATCCCACTGTAAAACTTTTGTATATCTTTCCAAACCATTACAAGTTCGGAAAGTCAGCGTTTTTCCGCCAAATGAGAAGGTTGTATATTTATCAAAACTACTTAAAACCGCAGTGTTCATTATAAGCATTATAATTCAATTGTTACGTATTTACCACTAATAAAATGCATTAACGAAATAATAAAGGAATCGAATTCGCCCCCTTTGATTATTTTATTGCCACAATTCAAAGAATTCTACAACTGAATCACCCTAATCATTTCAATATCCTGTACCCGAATTGAATGATCCGTAGACACCAGGAAGTCTCCCCAGTCTTCGGGCATGAAACAGCCGTGGTCATAGCAGCCGCCGTCTTTACGGCAGTTTACGCAGGGGTTCTTATTCTGTAAATCAATTTTTGAGACCTCTTTGATTTCGGTCTGGCCGTTTTTGAATTTGATTTCCAGCTTCATAGATTCCTCCTGAAAATCCTGAAACAAGTTCAGGATGACAAGGTGGTTTCGACAAGCTCAACCACCGGTGATTAGTTATTTCACTTCATTCACCAGTTCTTCGCCTGCCGCAAAAGCCCGGATATTTTCGAGCGTTGTATCTGCCAGATTTTTCAGCGCATTAGTTGTAAGGAAAGCCTGGTGGCCTGTAATAATTACGTTCGGGAATGTCAAAAGTCGGGCCAGAACATCGTCTGTCATGATATCTGTAGACCAGTCGCTGAAGAAGTATTTGCTTTCCTCTTCATAAACGTCCATACCGATTCCGCCGATGTGACCGTGCTTCAACGCGTGAACAAGCGCCTTCGAGTCTATCAAGGCACCACGGCCCGTATTTATAATCACGGCATCATGCTTCATCATCTTCATTGTGTCGTGATTTACGATATGCTTTGTTTCTTCGGTGAGAGGACAGTGAAGGCTCAAAACATCACTCTGCTGGAAGATTTCATCCTTGCTCACGTAGGTTGCTCCAGTCTCGTTTGCCCACTTTTCATTTGGATACGGATCATAAGCAATAATCTTCATTCCAAAACCTTTCAGGATTCCAGCCATTATCTGACCGATTTTTCCCGTCCCCAGGATACCACCGGTAAGCCCGTGCAAATCACGGCCTGTAAGTCCATCAATATTGAAATTTGCAGTTTTTGTTCTAAGATAAGCCTGAGGAATATGACGGGTAAGCGACAAAAGCAAGGCCGCCCCATGCTCAGCAACCGCGTACGGTGAATAAGCCGGAACTCTTACAACTTTTATTCCTGCCGCACTGGCCGCCTTTAAATCAACATTATTAAAACCTGCACAACGCAGAGCAATCAGTTTTACACCGCACTTTTTCAGTTCAGCAATTACGTCTGCATTCACCACGTCATTTACAAAAACACAGACTACGTCATAACCCTGCGCGGTCAAAGCAGTATTTTCATTAAGCTTAAAATCACGGAAATCTATTTCATAATTAAAGCCACCGTCTGTATTGGCCTTTGTAAACGATGCCTTGTCATAAGAACGTGTATCAAAAAATGCTACTTTCATATTGTCAGCCTCCTCTGCTCTATAAATAAGTTAACACGGGAAAGCGTAAATCGTCAAATTCAGAATACTAAAAAAGGCCAGCCCGTAAATCCCGGACTGGCCTTACTATCTAATCTCTTTTAATCAGATTAATAGTTATTCAAGAATGCTCTATTCTGGCGTCCAAAACTGTTATTGTTCTGGAGCGCATCCCAGTTAATAGACCATGTCATGAATCCTCTCATTCCAGGATACTTTGCTTCAAGAGTTCTGAAGGCCCCCTGAAGCTGTGTATTAGAAACCTGTCCTGAACCTGCAGCACCCTGTGAACATGGTACAGCAATTACAACCTGATCTGCTCTAAGTCCCGGGAAGAAGTACTGATTTCCACCATTAAGATAGAAACCGTCTATCAACATTTCGCACATCTCTACCAGAGAAGGTTCATCTCCCATTGAATACCATTTGCCATCATTTCCCTGAACTGCTGCCGAATTATAGAGCTGCACCTGAACATAAGTAGTTCTGTCTCTCAAAGCGTGAATCATAGGAATATATCCACCGGCACGTGAATCAACATATCCGTTTATTCCACCGTAATATGTATGACCAAGCTGCATATAGAAGGTTTCCGGAGCCCATGAAAGAATGAAGTCATCTCCATAAGAATCACAAATCTGACGGATTGCATTAATCATATTTACGATTCTTGGAGTTTTAGGGTTTGCAAAATCAGGATCTGCACCACTGTTCATTGCAACCGAAGACTGCTCAAGGTCAATATCAATTCCATCAAATCCATATTCGTTAATAAAGCCTTTGATATCATTAACGAAAGTGTTTACAGCTGAAGAATTTTCAAGATAGAAATATCCTTCATAACCGCCGATTGAAAGAACGATTTTCTTACCCTTTGCCTGAAGAGTTTTAATGTCTGCCTTGAACTGATTTACGTCCCCTGCAACCCCAAACTTCATGCGGCCATTTCCGCTTCCTGGAGTAACCGGTTCCGCAAAAGAAACATTAATTACATCCCATGAAGAATCTACGTCAGCAAGGCGGATGTAAGGACAGCCACCGTCCCAGGTATGCCAGTAGCCGCTCATAATGCGTTTAGGAAGGCTCTTGTTGATTACAGGGTCTCCGCTTCCAGTACCAGGATTAATAACCGGAGGTTCCTCGTCCTGTCCCGGCTGAGGCTCTGGCTCTGGTTCAGGCTGTGGCTGAGGTGTAACTACTGGAGTTGTAGAAGCAGAACCTTTTGTTACTGTGTAATTAACAGTATTCGATGCTGCTGTACCAAAGCTGTTAGAAAGCTTTACCTGATAAGCGTAAGTACCATTAGCCTTATTTAAAATATTGAATACATAGCTTTGAGCATTTGGTGAATTATCAGTGAAAGTTTGAGAAGCAATTAAGTTTCCGTTTTCATACAACTGAGCAAGAGTTCCATTATTGCCCCACCACATATTCATTTTAATTCCAAAACTTGCCTCACCGTTCCATGTAGACTGCTCAATGAAAGGTGTTCCAGGAAGTCCTGTTGCCTTTGGACTTGCAGGAACCTCTGTTGAAGGAGTTTCACTGCCAGGATTCTGATTTCCAGGATTGTCAGTTGAAGGCTCTTCCTCATGTGGAGGCTCGTTTCCAGAATCATCACCAGGAGTGTCGCCTGTATCGTCATCTCCTGAATCATCATCTCCAGGAATTACGATTGTGCCGTTTCCATTATCATAGCCGCCGTCAGCCTCGTTCATAGCCTTGAGTTTTGCACCAACAACCTTAGAGAAGTTCCAGCCGTTTGAAGCATCCCAGTTAATAGACCAGGTCATGGCACCACGAATATTTGGATACTTATGAGGAGGCACATAAGAACCATGCTTTGTTCCATAAGCCAGAGTATCCAGTGCGTTTACAACAATCTGAGGGTCAACATATCCGCTGCCGGCACCTCTTGTACTTGCAGGAAGTCCAAGGCCTACCTGATCCGCGCGCAGGCCGTTTTCAAGCTGAATTGTTGCAAGAGCTGTCAAAAAGTCTTCTCCACCCTGAGCATAAACTTTTCCATCATAACCGCACATAGTACCCGAATTGTAATACTGTGTGTTATTAACAGTCAAAATATCTTTGATTGCCAGAGCAAGCTTAAAATATTCCTGACCAGTACCCTGCATATCCAGAGTCTGAGGAGCAAAGGTGATGATAGAACCCTTTGGAATAGCGCGAAGAGCTTTTTCGATATATCGAGCCTGAATACCATGCTCCAGGTCGATATCTACACCTTCAAAGCCATATTTGCGCATAAGGTTTGTTACAGAAGTTGCAAAACGATTTGCATCTGCATCACTTGCAATTGTAACATTACCAGTTTCACCACCAACCGAAATAATAACATGCTGGCCGCGTGCCTGAACAGTTTTAATATCCTGAATGAACTGTGCTTCAGAAAAACCCAAAGAAGTATCAAGATTAAATGTTACTTCACCAGGATTTCTTGTTGCATCAGCAAAAGAAACTACAATCAGATTATAAGTTTCTGGAACTTCACTGATACGAAGTACTTTTGCACCATTATTAAAATTCTGCCAGTACCCTGTAAGAATATGCTTTGGAAGACCCGGAACAGTGATTACAGTTTCATCTTCATTATCATTTCCAGGATTTTCATCTTCTGCCGGAGGATTATCTGGAGGCAAAACAGGTTCGTCCTCTGCAACCCCAATTTCCAACCAGAGAGCAGGAACGCCGTCAGGCTGCCAGCCGTCTAAAGCTGTATGAGCCAGGCGGCACTGATAAACCAGGCCCTTGTAAGATACCTTATCTCCAATGTTGTAGTATGTGCCTGCCGCCCATGGTGCAATTGAAGAATATGCCGCACGTGAGCTGAGTGTTCGTGAATTCTGTATATCAGTTACAGCATTGGAACAGCCTGCAAAAACCATGCCAAAAGCCAAAAGTCCGGCACCAATTATTTTTTGAAATTTTTTCATTATATCCCTTCTTTTTTAGATTCTGCTCCACAAAGCTGGAGTATCTGCTGGATTCCATGTTTCTGAATATGCAACGTGTGTTACAAGACATGAATAGTTTGCGCCATTGTAAGAAACAACCTGTCCTGCAGTATAAGTTCCCATTACTGCCCATGTGTTACCACCAGCTGGAGGCTGATTGTTTCCTGGCTGATCACCACCCTGATCTCCCGGCTGAGGTTCTGGCTCTGGCTCAGGTTCTGGTTCAGGCTGTGGATTTACAGGTTCAGAAGAAGCGCTTCCCTTTGTTACTGTATAATTTACAGTTCCAGAAACACTTGTTCCAAAGCTGTTAATAAGCTTTACCTGATATGCATAAGTTCCATTTGCCTTGCCTGAAACATTGAAAGTATAAGACTGTGCACTAGGTGAATTATCATCAAAAGTTACCGAAGCAATTTTTTCGCCGTTTTCATAAAGCTCTGCTACAGTACCATTGTTTCCCCACCACATATTCATTCTTAATCCGAAAGAAGCTTCTCCATTCCAAGAAGTCTGCTCCAGAGAAGGAGTTCCAGGAAGGCCAGTTGCCTTAGAACTTGGAGGAACTTCTGTACCCGGATTTGTACCAGGGTTAGTTCCTGGGTTATCATTTCCAGGATTTGTACCAGGGTTAGTTCCCGGATTGTCATTTCCCGGATTAGTTCCAGGATTATCATTTCCAGGATTATTTCCGCCGTTGTCACCAGGATTAATATCTGTTCCAAAATCAACTCCGTTCAAAATTGATTCATGAACAATATTTACAAGGTCATAACCGTTTTTCCAGTCATCACCATCGAGCTCCCAGTACATAGCTCCGCCAAGACCAAGCTCATTGATATAGTCACACTTTGTTTTGATTGTAAGCTGATCATCATAAGTATAAAGCTCTCTTGCTCCACGGTTGTACAACCAGCAAGCCTTACTTACTTCATCACGATACTTTACCCAGCCCGGTGTATTTTCCAATGCCTTAACTGCAAAATATGGGCTCTGTCCACCAACGCCCCATTTTCCAGACAAAGTTGAACCACCAGTACCAAACATACCGTCTCCAATGCCATCACCATCAAAATCAAGACCGCCAGAAACATTGTTCCAGCCACGGCTATAGAAAGGAAGACCTACAACAATTTTACTTGCAGGAACACCTTCCGAAATGAACTTTTTAACAGCCCAGTCAATGTTATACTTTTCTCTAACATCATCTGAATAAATGCCGCAGTTCATGTTTGCATAAAGCGGAGCCTGATGTCCTGTATTGCTTTCAAATGCACCGTGCATATCGTAAGTCATAAGATTCAATGCATCCAGATATTTACAATAGTCACCAGGATTTGTTACAGCGATTTTGTCATAACCTACACCAATAGCGGCTGTAAGTTCATATTTTTTACCATCTTTGCGTCCCTGAGCATCCAGAGCTTCGCGGATAGCCTTTAAGAATAAAGTGAAATTTTCTTTATCTTCAATTCCACCAGGAGCTCCAAGGTCGTATTCATCATTTGGATCTTTCGGACGATTTACACCAGGATATTCCCAGTCAATATCAACACCATCAAGACCATACTGAACAACAAAGTTTTTAAGATTTTCTGCAGCACGTGCACGTGTAGTTGCATTAGCAGCAGCGGCATGGAAGCCATTAGATTTTGTCCATCCTCCAACGGAAATCAAAACCTTAAGATGAGGATACTCTTCTTTAAGTTTACGTAACTGTCCTAAGTTACCTTTGTACTGTGTATCCCATTTGTCTCCAGGGTATACAATATCTGTAGTTGCCCATGGATCAAAAATCTGAACCGCCTGCGAAGAAGGATCCAGACCAACGAATGCATAATTAATGTGGGTTAATTTGTTTGCAGGAATAGATGTCGCATAATAGTTATCATGCGCACCATAGATTCCCCATTCACAGAAGTAACCAACAACCCTCTTAGAACTGGATGCTGATGCCGCAGCTCTTGCAGATCTTGAACCTTCTGAAAGGTCCGAGCTCACAATCCCTTTACAACTTGTAAAGGCCAACGCCATGGCCATTGCAGCCAGAATAGTTTTTGTCTTTTTCATAAGACCTCCTTATATTTTTTTAATGTTTGTTCTTTCTTTGTACTAACCGGGTTTTTGGCATAGAAAAAACCGCCTGATTTTCATCAGACGGTTATCAGATTTTATAAATTGATATTTTAGAATCCCAATCTTACAACTACACCACGAGCATTTGTTGTGAATGTAGTAGCACTCTGGTCATTTACATCGTCGTAGCAGAAACCGTATGCGAGTCCGCCGCGTTCGCTGTGATCATGCCAGAACTTTGAATAGTAGTTACATGGGCCGGCATTGTAATATGCTGCAGCATTGTTCCAGTATGCATCTGGTTCCATGTGAGCTACATGGCGGTTAAGAGCTGCACAGATCCAAGCTTCAAGAGCAAGTTCCATAGGATTTCCAGAAGCAAGAACTCCGTAGCCTTCGAATACTTCGCTTGTTGTTGGCTTACCGCGGATTACATAAGTCTGTCCTGCAGCTGCAATTGCACCATAAGCTTCTATACAACGGAAGTAAAGATTTGTTCCGTCACCAGTAAGAATAAACTTACCCTGTGGATGAGTTACAGTCTGGCTCTTAGAAGCAATTGTGTTCCAGGTCTGTGTAACGTAATCATTAAAGTAATTACCGTAAGCACCGCCAGTTCTGTTATCAAATGCACCCTTACATGGAGCAAATATTCTGTATTCACTTGCAAGAGTCTTGAACTCAGCAGGCATTTCTTTCTTGAAGTATTCCCAGATAACTTCACGTTTTGTTGAAATACCAGTCTGCTGAACACGACCATCTTTGTCATAAACATTCATAAGAACAGGGAAACCAAGCTGATCTACCTGAGTGGTGTTAACCCAGAAACCGTTATCATTTACTGTATACTCAAGCCAGTCAAAATATGTTTCGTAGTTAGCATCTGAAGGATTGCTCAAAGAAGGAAGAACTACACCGTTACCATTTCCCCACATTACAAGAGGCTTACCGTAAGAGTAGTAAATACGTCCTGAATATGAGAGAGGAATCTGGAAACCAGTATTCTTTACATCAGCAAGAGTGTACTGCCATGCAGAAGAGTCTGAAGAACCGATTGGAATAAGAGCTCCGTCTGGACGTGCATAACACCATACATTGTTCTGATTCATACAGATGATGTAGATGTAAATCTGATTATCAGAAAATTTTCCGCGTGTATGGTTCTGGAACTGATAAGTAATCTTCATTCCCTGCTTAAGTGGTACAAGAACATCGTTTGTATCAACTGGAATACCTCTGTCACCTGGCTGTGGCTGAGGCTGTGGTTCTGGATTTACAGGATCTCCGCTACTATTAGAAAGATTAGTAAGTTCCCAAAGCTGAGCATCTGTACCATTCCAAGTCCATGTCTGAACGTTAGCACCATCTTCTGCAGAAGCAGCGCTAACATCAAGAGCAAGATTAGAATAAGCATTTATGATTTTGTAGTAAGAACCTTCTTTAGTGATAAACCAGTCCTGATTTCTGTTATTGAGGTCTGTCCACTGAATAACGTTTGTACCATCAGTTGTTCCCCAGTTTGCAGCATCAAGAGCAAGCTTTGAATATGCATTTAAGATTTTCCATGTACCGTCAGAATTCTGGCGCAAGATCCACTGCTGGTTTGCCTGATTGTCACCATAGCCCCACTGATGAATGTTGGTTCCTGGTGCTGTCTGCCAGTTATCGTTGTCCAAGGCTTTTCCTGAACACTTTGCAATAATTTTATAAGTTGAACCAGAAACAAGACCAGAGTTGTTTCCTACAGGTGCTGGTGTTCCCTTTACAGTAACTTCGATTCCTTCTGCTTCTGAACGTCTTCCGTTCTTAACAGCTGCTACTGCAACAACATGATTTCCAGAATAACTTTCGATTTCAACCTGCTTTAAGATTGAAGTTTCATCCACTTTTTGACCATCAAGATAAATAAACCATTTGTCCGGCTTAACCGATGGGCAACCCCATGCAAGTCGAATAAGATTGTTCTCGCTGACATCTGCCACAAGACCAAAAGGAGTAGCGATTGAAGAATCAATTGAAAGTGATTCATTTACAGTTACGCTTCTTGAAGATAAAACAGCACTTTCAGTTGAAACATCGCCCAACAAGTTTGAACATCCACCTAAGCTCAAGGCTAAGGCAGCCACTCCCGCACAAATAGCAATTCTTGCTTTTTTCATAAAAACCTCTGTTTTTATATAGTTTTTAATTTAAACTATGTTCCTCCGAAAACATTTAGCTTTAAATTACTATTATGCTCTCATTGAATTTTTGTGCCGTCAATTCGCAAAAATTTCGGTAACTACCTATTTATTTCTGTTTGAGGGAGAAAATTTATTTGATTACGCAGTTTTTGCCGTTACGTTTTCCGTAATAGAGTCTGTCATCTGCAGTACGAATCACAAGCTCATAATCAGTAAGATTTGTTCCTGTACACATACCAACAGTTACAGTTACTTTGATTTTTTTATCATCAAATTCTATTTCTGTATTGGCAATTCTTTTACGAAGATACTCAAGATGTTCGTAAGCTGTAATTTCATCTGTTCGAGGCATGTAGAGTACAAACTCTTCTCCACCCCATCTTACAGTTACAAACTCATCATTTGAACATTCTTCTATTGTTTTACTTACAATTTTTAAAACTTCATCACCAGCCTGATGGCCATAGGTGTCATTTACTTTTTTAAAATCATCAATATCAAAAATTGCAATTGTATATTTGTTTTCGTTCTCAGTCTTATTGCGCTCCATGATATGCTCAAAGAAGCGGCGGTTAAAAAGACCTGTCATTAAGTCATGATCACTGCAATAAGAAAGCTTTTCATTAGCTGCATTCATCTCAAAGAAATAAAGATTTGAAATGTAGAATAGAGTGAAAAGTGTAATACAAAGATTTAAGAGTCCAATTTCATGCTTACAAAGATTTACAGCTGGAAGGAATTCCGGGAAAAAACAAATTTCTTTGATGTGAACAAAATAAATGGCAATTGCATAAACTATTCCAACTCCCTGAAAAATCTGCTTCATGCGTTTTTTTGGAGGAAGAAGATAATAAACCGAAGAAATCATTCCTATAACATAAAAAATGTAGAAGAATGAACCGCCGGAAAATAATTCGCTGATTAATGAAAAAGTGCTGATTTCGAAATAAGTGAAAATAATGTAAAAATCTTTATCTTCTTTATAGCTTACTATTACAACTGAATAAAAAATTGTGCTTAAAATATTTAACATTGAAAGTGGAATTAATCCCACAAAGAAAAAAATGACAGAATTAAGTATATGTACCATAAGGCACATTATTAAAAAAATCCACGTTTTCTTTTTTGACAGAATTTCAATAAATTTTTCGCACATAGAAACTCCCTAAATAATATTTTAACACAGTTTCTATAGAATTATCAAAATTTTTTTGTACTAATAGAAGAAACCCGCGAAAGCAATGTGAATGCTGTTATGATTGTACCAACTCCTGCAATTGTGATGATGGCTCGGGCAGCACCTCCTGAAAGAAGGAAGAGCGCAGCTATTTTGAAAATACCAACACTGATGGCGCAAATGATTACGCCGAACAGAGACATTAAAATGCGTTTAACAAGATTCTTCTTATCCATAATTATTCCTTAATTTCGAAAAAGTCAAACTCTCCCGGAGTTACGCGGCCGTAGAAAACAGATTCGCAATTCTCTGTATTTGCGGAGGTCTCCGAGCCGGCCGAAGCTGCGCGTGGGTTCTCTTTTACATACAGAGACTTGAGCGTTTGCCATCCAGCTACACAATAAGTTACTGTTTTGAAGTTTTTATAGAACATTGCAGTTTTATACTCCTTACTTCGAATTATAACATGGACCTTCGTAAAAGATTGAAATCTTCTCTATAATTTTAGTAGATTTTTTTTTACAATTTTTTTACACACAAATTATATAAATTCAAGATTTCTGTAGTAAACTTATACCATATATAAGTTAGAACAGGCCGGCGGCCTTATCAGGAGGACAAATTCACTATGTCTCATAGAAAAGCTTCTGCAAAAATCAGAATTCTTGGAGCAGACGGAAAACCTGCAGCTAACACAAAGGTTCATATCAATCAGATAAATCATGAATTTCTATTCGGATGCGGTGCTTTTGAATCACTTAAGTCTTGTACCGACGACCGCATGAACAAATGGCTTGGACTTTTCAACTATGGAACTCTTCCTTTCTACTGGGGCGGTTATGAACCCGAAGAAGGAAAACCTCACACAGAACAGCTTATGGCCGCAGCAAAATTCCTTAAGAGCAAGGACGTAACTGTAAAAGGACATCCGCTCTGCTGGCATACAGGCTGTGTTCCATGGCTTATGAATTACGATAATGAGACAATCCTTAAAAAGCAGCTCGAACGCATTCACCGCGATGTAGGCAACTTCAAGGGCGTAATCGATATGTGGGATGTCATCAATGAAGTTGTAATCATGCCGGTTTATGATAAGTATGATAACGCCATCACCAGAATCTGTAAGGAATATGGCCGTGTTGGACTTGTAAAGAAGGTTTTTGATGCAGCTCAGGAAACAAATCCTGATGGTATTTTCCTTATTAATGATTTTAATATGTCAGAAAAATATGAGCAGCTCATTACAGATTGTCTTGATGCCGGAGCACCAATCAAAACTATTGGACTTCAGTCACATCAGCATCAGGGAGTATGGTCTCTTGAAAAAACAGAAGAAATACTTGCCCGCTTTGAACACTTTGGACTTCCAATTCATTTTACAGAAAATACAATTGTTGCCGGTCCGCTTGTTGCGCCGGAAATCACAGACCTTCAAGATGCCCATTATAATGATGATGATGCAACCCCAGAACTCGAGCAGAAACAGGCCGAAGACCTTTCAAAAATGTACCGAAACCTGTTTGAAAATCATCCTCTTGTTACAGCAATTACAAACTGGGATTTTGGCGACGGAGCCTGGCTCAATGCACCAAGCGGCGTAATCCGTAAAGACGGCAGCCTAAAACCATCATACAATGCCCTTCATCATCTTATCAAAGAAGAATGGCACACTGAACTGGACGCAACAACCGATGCAAACGGCTTTATCACAGTTGAAGGCTACAAAGGAAAATACGAAATTACTGCTGATGGCAGCCATAAAGCTGTTTTCGAGCTCAAAAAAGGCGGAGATGTACAGCTGACTTAGAAATTTCATATTCCATTTATTGGGAATAAATTCTCTAAAATCTTTTTTTATTTTTCCGATAATGGAACTATGAGAGCATCTAATAAGTCTAGTATCATAACCGGAGTCGTTTTGCTTGCGCTGGCGGCCCTTTTTACAATCAGTTTGATTCTTCTGCCACTGGATTATGGCGTTACAGGTCCAGGACATAACAATATTATTTACTTACTCGGAGACATGCTGTATTCAGTATACGGTTTCTGCAGCATTCTCATACCTGCTTTCCTGCTTGTTTCAGGACTTTCTTGTTTTGCTTCTAAGTGGACAGCCCGCAAAACTCTCCGCCTTCTTACAGCACTTATTCCATTTTTTACATGTGTTGTAACAGAAAGCATTATCCGCTCAATTGTTAAAGTAGATCACTCTCCATTTGCTATCGTAAAAATTCTTATTGCCCTTGTTACCGGCGCTATGCTCGTTGTAATTGAATTCCTTGGAACAGGAATTATTGCAGACCGCCTTAATAACGGTGGCTTTAAAAATCTTAAGAGAAAGCCAGCTAAAAAAGCTTCTTCAATGGCAGATGAAATTCTTTCTGATGTTGAAGATATTTCAGAAACAGAAGAAATTGCAGAAATCAGTGATACAGAATCTGCAGATTCAGATGAAACAATTGAAAGCGAAACAGATCTTCCAGAATTCACAAAGCTTTCAAAAATCAAAATGCCTAAGGAATCATTGTTTGATAAGCTCAAGAAGAAGTTTAAGAAAGATGATGATGACGAAGAAGAAGAACCTGTAGCTAAAAAGCCTACAATTTTTGATGAAATTCTTGATGATGTTGAACCATATGAAGAGGAAGTTGAAGAAGAAACTTCTGTAGAAGAGCCAACTGTTGAAGCAACAACTGAGGCTAATAAAGAACCAGCTGCACAGGGTTCAATGCTCACACAGGAAGAATTTAACGCACTTACAACTCCAGCTGATGAACTTGAATGGCCAGGACTTCCACCTCAGCCAAAAAATCTTCCTCCAGAGTATGATGCAGATTTTGATGAAAACGACCCGGCTTTAGAGTTCCCTCCAAAGGATGATGCTCCTGTGGCTGAATCTAAAACTCCGGTGGTTGAGCCTGTCGAAACCACCGCAAAAACTGGTGACAATAATGATCCATACGCTGCAACACGCTACATTGATTCAGTTGTAGAAAATCCTCTTTATCCTCATAAAATCGTAATCAACGATGACCCGGAACCTGTTCAGGAGGCTGAAAAAAAAACTCCAGTTCAGCCGATAACTGAAAAACCAAAGTATCCTACAAGAATTCAACTTCAGGATGAAGCTGTTTATGAATCAAAAGAAGAGCCTGAAGTTGAAGAAGATGATTACGTAGAAGACGAAACTCTTCCTTTCCCAAATTTTGATATTGAAGAACCAGCTATAAATCAGAAACCTGCAATTCTTACTAAACAGGAAGCAGAGACTGTAGAAAAGAAAAACTATCAGTCGGTAGGAGAATATTTTGCAGATGATGAAGATGGTCCTAAAATTGCAACAAAAGAAAATCTCTACAATTATTTTGAAAATGTAGATGCAAAGAAAACCTCTCCAAACATCGAAGACCCATATCAGGCCGAAAAAAAAGTGAATACGGTGGTTGAGCCTGTCGAAACCACAACAGAAACAGATGGCGCTAACTCTCAAATCTTCTCTCAGCTTGCCCAGCAGGAAGAAGCTCAAGAAGAAGTAAATATCTCAACCGCAGCCGCAAGTGTATTTGCCGACATGGATGCAGACATCAGAAAAACAATGCCTGCTAAAAATCCGGCTTCTGCAAATAACCTCACAAAAGATGAACTTTCAGATTTCTTCAATGCTCAGCAGAAAGAAAACACACCTCATACAAAAGAGATTCCCGCAAATCCTCCAAAGACACATCGTGCCACAAAGAAAGGTGCTTATGTAATTCCTTCAGATTTGCTTACAGCATATAAAGATGATCAGTACTGGATTATTGATGATGCAACAAAACAGGCTTCTTTGAACCTCAAGCAGACACTCGCTGAATTTAATATTGAAGCTGACATCACAGGAATCAAAAAAGGCCCTGTAGTTACAATGTTCGAAATTCTGCCGGCTCCCGGCGTAAAGCTCAGTAAGATTGTTGCTTTGCAGGATAACATTGCACTCAGCCTTGCGGCTCAGTCAGTACGTATTGTTGCCCCAATTCCTGGAAAGCAGGCTGTTGGTATTGAAGTTCCAAACCGCAACCGCTCAGTTGTAGGCTTCCGTGAAATCATAGAAATGGATCTTCCTGAATGGAAGAAGATGGCCGTACCAGTTGTACTTGGAAAAGACATTCTTGGAAAAGCTCAGCTCATTGACCTTGTTAAAACACCACATATGCTGATTGCCGGTGCTACAGGTTCTGGTAAGTCTGTTTGTGTAAACTCGCTGATTCTTTCTATTTTGTATAAGAGAAGCTTTGAAGATGTAAAGATGATTCTCGTAGACCCTAAAGTTGTCGAGCTCAAGCTTTACAACAATATTCCACATCTTCTTACTCCAGTTATTACAGAGCCAAAGAAGGCACTCCAGGCACTTCAGTGGTGTCTGTGCGAAATGGAACGCCGTTATGCCCTCCTCGACAGCATGGGTGTACGCGATATTTCTAATTACAATACAAAAATCAAAGAGCAGAAAATCTGTACAGAAAAACTGCCTTATATTGTTGTCATCATTGATGAGTTTGCAGACCTTATGGCAACAAGCGGTAAAGAGCTTGAAAACATCGTAGCACGCCTTACAGCAATGAGCCGTGCCGTAGGTATTCACCTTGTTCTTGCAACACAGCGTCCTTCTGTAAACGTAATCACAGGTCTTATCAAGGCTAACATTCCAACACGTATTGCCTTCATGGTTGCTTCTCGTACAGACTCTAACATCATCATTGATACAGTTGGTGCAGAAAAGCTTCTTGGCCGTGGTGATATGCTTTATGCTTCTGCCGTTGATCCTGCTCCAATCCGAATCCAGGGAACTTTCGTAAGTGACCAGGAAGTAGAAAATGTAGTTACAGCTGTAAAAGATTACGGTGAGCCAGACTACATCGACGAAGAGATTTTTGTTGAAGATGATGATGAAGAAGGAGCACGCGACCTGTTTGGCGAACCAATGAGCGACGATGATCCATTGTACGATCAGGCTCTCGAAATTGTTGTTCAGAGTGGAAAAGCCAGCGCAAGCTATATTCAGCGCCGTCTCAAGATCGGCTACAACCGTGCAGCCCGCCTCGTAGAAGAAATGGAAGAGCGCGGAATCGTAGGCCCTGCAAACGGTTCTAAACCTCGCGAGGTAATTCATATTCCATGATTTTAGTGATTCTTTCTTTTATCGCCGGTATCGCTTTCTGCGCCGCCGGCGTATATTTTCTCTTACCACGATATTTAGATAAGCTCAACGAAGCTACAGCAGACAAATCTCCAGAGACCCAGCGCAAAAACCAGCTTCGCGCAAAGAGCAGCGGTTACGTAGCATTAGGATTGGGAGCATTAACTCTCGTCCTTGCTTTCATGCTCATCAGTTTCCCTCAAATTGCATCACCACTTGTTCTCGTTTATATGATCTTTGTACTGGCTGCAGTTTCTGTGCTTCTGGTGATGTATAAGTAAAGATACAAAATCTAGTTATCTGGAAATAAGGACGCATTAGTTTTCCTATTTTATGTTGATTTTCCTTATTTCTTTAATTATATTTAAAACGTAAAGCCTGCTGTACAGAAGATCATATCCAACAACTAATCAATATTTTTTAGTATGTACGGTTATATCTACACTTAGTTTCTTTTATTTTTCTTTACCATAATTCAGGCCTGATGTTGGACTGGCGCTGAAAAATCAAACGACTCTTGAGGTATGGTATGGAAAAATCTTTTAACAGATTAAATTCTTTTAACTCAAAAAAACTTCTAGAAGATGCCAGAAAAATTATTGAAACTGCTCAATCAAATGCAGTTCGAAGTGTTGATTTTTGCCGTGTTCAAATGTACTGGAATCTTGGCAAGACAATTTTTTCGTATTTATCCAATTGCGTCTGCAGTGCGGACGCAATTAAATTGGCAACAATATAAACTACTTATTTCAATTTCAGATCCTGATAAAAGAGAATACTACGAACTTGAATCTGTTAATAATGGCTGGACAGCTCGTGAAACAGAACGCCAAATAAATAGTCAACTTTATGAACGACTTCTACTTAGTAATGACAAAGAGTCTGTTCTTGCTGTAGCTAGAAAAGAACGCATTCCTCAAAGTCCTAAAGAAATAATAAAAGATCCTATGGTTTTAGAATTTCTGGGACTTGAGAAAAATCCTTCATATTACGAAAAAGATTTGGAGGGAACAATTATTTCTCATATTAAAGATTTTATGCTTGAAATAGGAAAAGGCTTTTTCTTTGATTCAAGACAAAAACGTATTTTGATAGAAGATGATGAATTTTTTATAGATCTGGTTTTCTACAATCGACTATTAAAATGTTTTGTTCTGATAGAAATAAAAACTGAAAAATTAACACATCAAGATTTAGGACAACTTCAGATGTATGTAAACTATTATGATCGAATAGTTAAGTTGCCAGATGAAAATAAAACTATTGGAATTCTTCTTTGTACAAACAAAAACGATACAGTAGTAAAAATGACTTTACCAGAAGATAATAAAACAATTCTTGCAAGCAAATATCAATTCTGCTTACCTTCAAAAGAAGATCTTATAAAAGAAATAGAAGATGTAAAAAAAATAGTAAAAACTTGATTTAGTCTTTTTTATTCTTCATCGAATAAACACAGCCGCAGTAGGTCTGGCGGTACATGCCGTATTCTTCGCTGAGTTCGAGGCTTCGCTTGAAGCCTCCCTTTTTTTTGAAATCTGAGATGAGCCATTTTGGAGATTTTTCTGAGGTCTCGGTAGTCACGGCACCAATGTTGGCCAGATGTTGACTTTCAATCTCAAGACCAAGCTCATTAATTTTCACTGCATCCTTAAAAGGACTAATAGAAAGTGAAGTGCAGAAATAATCAAAATGATTTGAAGTAGCGTATTCGTAAGCTCTCTGCAGGCGGAATTTATAACAACGTCGGCAGCGCTCGCCTTTTTCGGGTTCGCTTGCAAGCTCCGGCTGGTCGTGCACTCCCACAGCTGAATAAAACTGCTCAGGCTCATATTCGCACTCAACGACCTTCACTCCAGTATTCAGTGCAGGCGGAAAAACTTCATAGAGCTTTTTCAACTCCGCAAGCCTCCTTTCGTACTCCGCCTGGGGATAGATATTCGGGTTATAATACAAAACTGTAATCTGAAAATATTTAGAAAGGTATTCAAGAACGTAAGAAGAACACGGCCCGCAGCAGGCATGAAGCAGAAGGCTCGGCTTTGCGGCCGAACCCTCCAGCTCTTTCAGAAGTTCATCCAATTGTTTCTGATAATTTGCCTTCTGCTGCATTTTGCCTTATTTCATAAAATACGTTTTAATCGGTGGGAACCCGTTAAACGCTACAGACGCATATGTAGAAGTATAAGCACCAGTTGAAAGCCAGTAGAGCTTGTCGCCGGCCTTCAAAGAAATTGGAAGCTTATATTTTGCATCTTCGTACATAATATCCATACTATCACAGGTTGGGCCGGCAATAATTACAATGCCTTCCTTTTCACCCGGCTTGTCGTGGTCTGTAACAACAGGATATTTGATAGATTCATCCAGAGTTTCAATGAGACCGTTGAACTTACCTGCATCAACATAAACCCAGCGTGCAAGAGCAGTATTATTTTTGCGCGAAGTTAAAATAACTTCCGATGTTAAAATACCGCTGTCTCCAACAAGGGAACGGCCAGGTTCAAGAATGATTTCTGGAATATCATCACCAAAGTCTTCCTGAATATAACGAGTAATTTCAGAAGCATATTCAGCAAGAGTGTTAGTAGGTTCGATGTAACTTGCAGGGAAACCGCCACCCATGTTAATCATAGAAAGGCGGATACCTTCTTCTTCTTCGAGGGAAGTAAAGAGATACTTTACCTTTGCAATAGCATCGTTCCACTGACCAATATCGCGCTGCTGACTACCTACGTGGAAGCTGATTCCATAAGGAGTGAGTCCGAGGTCACGGGCGAGAACGAGCAAATCATAAGCCATATCCGGATGGCAGCCGAATTTGCGGGAAAGAGGCCAGTCTGCACTGACAGAATTTTCTACAAGAATACGTACGTAAATGCGTGAACCAGGAGCATTCTCGGCAATAGCCTTAAGGTCATCCTTACTGTCGGTCGCAAACATGCGAACGCCCTTATCGTAGAAGTATTTAATGTCCTTTGCCTTTTTGATTGTGTTTCCATAAGAAAGTCTGTCTGGCGAAACATTAAATTTTGAAATCATGTCCAGCTCGTAGCGTGAAGCAATATCAAAATTTGAGCCCATTTCTGCAAGCATTTCAAGAACCGGCTCGCCTGGGTTTGATTTCATAGCGTAATAAATACGCGCATAAGGGAATGAATCTCTAAGCCTGATGTAGTTCTGCTTGATTGTGTTGAGATTGATTACGATGTTTGGGGTTTCCAAATCTTTTGAAAAGTCGAGAAAACGCTGCCAGTCCTTATCGCTGACATAGTCTTTACGATTAAACATCCATTACCACCTTTTCTAAAATTGTAATAAATGAAAAATACACGGTCAACGCCGTCACGCTGCCTATGTCTAAGGAACTTAGTTTATTTCAACGTTCGGTGAATAATAGCAAAAAACATTAAGAGAGTCATCATTTTTTTAAAAATTTCTAAAAAAATGTTTTCAAGGAAAAAATCTCCCAAAATCCTCCTTTTTAATCGTAAAAAATATGATTTTGTACAATTATAATATTTTTTTATAACTTGTTTTTGTGATACAATATCGTTAACTTTTAAATATGAATTTTCAGGATTTTGAATACCTAAACAGCAACCTCGATACATCAAAATTGTTCGGCAGCGACACCTCAGTGGCAAATCTCTTTTTGCTGCAGGAAAAGTACAATACCGAGCTCAAAATCCATAAAGATATCCTTTTCCGCTATTATTATGGTGATGAAAACCGTACAGGCTATGGCTTTCCAATCCCCATGAAAAATCTTACAAATGCGGAAAATTCCCCTGACAACTGGCTTAAAACTGCTCTGGAACACATTTTTGATGATGCCCGTCAGCAGAACCGTCCGGCAGCCTTCTGTCTGCTTACAAGCGATCAGAAAACCCTTATAAACGAAACATTGGCTCGTCATTTTCCTAACCGCACAATAAACTGGAAAACCAACCGCGACGACTGTGATTATATTTACCTTCGCGAAAAATTGGCCGACCTTCCGGGCTCTCAATATCAGAAAAAGCGCAATCATATTTCCCGATTCAACCGTACCTATGGTACAAACTGGGAATTCAAAAGCTTTCCGGAAAACGACATCGCACAAGACATTCTGAAAGTCTCTCAAAGCTGGTACGAAGAAAACCAGGGCGAATCAAAAGAAGTACTTCGCCTTGAACACGAAAGCATTGAACAGGCTCTCCAGAACCGCGAACTCCTAAATCTCCGCGGCGGCGTTCTCTACATTAACAGCGAACCTGCCGCCATGACGCTTGCCAGCCCAATTTCTCCGGATGTTCTCGACGTCATTTATGAAAAAACCTTCGGTGAATACGAAAAGAACGGGGCTTACGCAGTGATCAACCAGCAGTTTTCAAAGCGCTGTGAAGGCTTTCTTTACCTCAACCGCGAAGAAGATATGGGCGTAGAAGGCCTTCGTAAAGCAAAGCTTTCATATAAGCCCGAGATGATTTTAGAAAAATTCTATGGTAAAGTAAAATAACTGGAGGCCTCACATGCTTACACCTATCCTCGCAAAATCAACCTGCGCCACCTGTAAATTCTGCTGCAGCTTCCGCCGCCAAAGCCTCTGGGAAACTCCGATTTTCGACAAAGCCACAATGGAACGCCTGAGCGAACTTTTCCCAAACGCAAAGTTCCGTACAGCCGGCCCAAGCGGTAAATCCTACACCTTTGATATTTCAGATGCCTATAAAACACAAGACCCAGAGGAAGAAGCTCTTTGCCCTTTCCTCGACCCAAACCGTGGCTGCGCCCTCCCACCAGACCTCAAACCTTTTGACTGCAAAATCTGGCCGCTCCGCGCTATACGCCTAAGCGACCACACCGGCAGTAACCCACACAGCCAGTTAAAAGTAGCCCTCACCCCAACCTGCCCCGCCATCAACAAAGTGCCGCTTGAACAGGTAAAACAACTTGCCGCCTCAGGCCTTGGCCAGCAGATTCTCGACTACGCTGAAAAAAATCCCGACATAATCAAAGAAGAAACTCCATTTCTCTCAAATATCGTGTTTTAAGAAAGAATTAGGAAAATTCTGAATTCTGGACTATAATATTTGTTTATGGAAGCTAATTCTTCAGAATCAAAAACGTATGACACTTCAACCTTAAGCCGCCTTATGAAAAAAGATCTGTTTTTTGTTGTTGTGGTTTTTATTGTTCTGCTCATCATTTTCACAGATATAAGTATTTATGAATCGTTTGGCTCTGTCCGCTCACGAAAACTTGAAGCAAAAAATATCGCTGTTTTATGTACCTCCGAAATTGAAAGAAACTGTAATCACACTTTCCAGCTGAACGGAGTTATTGCTTCACTTGTAATGCTTGGAGAAGCAAATCAGCAAAATTTTGATTCTGTTGCTGCAAAAGTTCTTCCAGACTTCCCTGCCGCTGATTGTGTTCAGCTTGCTCCAAATGGAATTGTTTCTTCTGTTTATCCTCTCGAAGGAAATGAAAACGTTCTTGGCCACAATCTTTTTGAAGATGAAAAACGTGCTGATGAAGCCTTCCGCACAAAGGCCAGCGGCGTTCTTACAATTGGCGGACCGTATCCGCTTTTACAGGGCGGTGAAGGTTTTATTGGCCGCCTTCCAGTTTTTAAGGATGACCAGCGCACAGAATTCTGGGGCTTTGTAAATGTAGTTGTCCGCATTCAGAAAATTATTGAAACTGTAAATCTTTCTGCAATCGACGGCCGTAATTATGAATATTCAATTTATAAGATAAGTGATGTTACAGGAAACCGCACTCATATTTATGGTGTCGACCTCGATAAAATGCGTCATCCTGTCACAAGCAAAATTGATATGCCAAATGCTCACTGGGAGCTTGCTGTAGCACCTAAAGGTTTTTGGGTAAATCTTCATCTTGTAATTGTTTTAGGAACCTTGTCACTTCTTTTGATTTGTGCCTTTACAATTCTTACTTTGCTTTTCTTAAAACTTAAACAGAGCAATATCCGCCTTGCACAGCTTGCAACTTTAGATCAGCTTACAGGGCTTTACACAAAACAGACAGCAATCTTTACACTCAAAAAAGAAATTGATTATGCAAACCGTAATGGAAGTCAGGTTGCTGTGTGTTTCATTGATATGAATAATTTTAAACAGATTAACGATCAGTACGGACACACTGTTGGAGACACCGCTCTTGCTAAAGTTGCAAAGCGTCTTCTTGAATCAGTGCGTCCGGAAGATATTGTTGCCCGCTTTGGTGGCGATGAATTTATTATCATCTTCCGTGGAAAAAATACTGGAACAGATTATGCAAATACTGTAGAACGTTTAAAAGCTGTTCTCAATGTTCCGGCAAAACTTTCTGCCCATGTACTTGCTGATATTTCTGCAGCTGTAGGCCTTGCCGTTTATCCAACAAATGGAAAGGGTGTTGAAGAGCTTATTGCCTATGCAGATAAAGCAATGTATGAAGATAAGGCACAGATTAAGAGTTTTAATATTTCTGAATTCGAAGATCTTGAAACAGAATAAATCACACAAATATATAACACTCAGAGGTTCTATATGAAGAAATCACGTCTCATTTTTCTGGCTGCAGTTAGCTGTATACTAACGTTCGGTAGTTGTAAAAAGTCTAATGCAGAACTTCCAGGTAATACAGAAACCAAAAAGGTTTCCATTTCAAAGGTTGCCAGTTCTGGTGAAGGCTATAAAGGAACTCCCTTCAATGCAGATTCCTATTCTGAAGAAGCACCAGAGTACAAGGAACGTAATCCCCTTCATCTCGAAACAGATGGAAATGATTATGTCAGCTTTGATTCGGTAAATCAGTTCTTTGCTCTGGATTACACACCTGAATATCCTGATTCAGTTTTTGCAGATTCAGCAAATAATTCAAAAGGCTCTAAGAAAAAAGAAGCTGCGAAAGATGACAGTAGTGAATCTCATATTCCGGGAATCAGAAAACTTTCAGATTACGTTACAAAATACGTAACCAAAAAAGCCGCACTCCAGGAATATAAACCAGAAGATAAACTTGAAGATTCTGACGACTCAAACGACTCAGTAGATTTTTTTGTTGAAGACTGGGGCCCTCAGCAGAAAATTGTTGCTGGAGAAAATCATCCAACCTTCTATGTAATTTTCTCTCGCCCTGCCCGCTCTCTAAAAGCTCTAGATAAACCACAGACTACTTCTGATGTAATGACAATTGAACCTCCATTACCGGGAGCTTTCCGCTGGTACGGAACAAAACACCTGAGCTTTGAATCTGATATTCCGGCAGACCCAACCGTTCAGTACACAATTAAAGTTACACCTAACCTTAAATCTTCAGACGGAAAAAAACTCACAGGCGAGACAATTTTTAAAACTAAAGCAGAAGATTTAGAAGTAATAAATATCTGGGGTGGTTATATTAAAGACAGTGACTGTGCCTACAACTGGAACACAGGTGCACTCCCTCCTTACGAAAACCGTTTTATAATTCGAACAAATTACACTACTACAGTTGATACAATCAAAAATAACCTTTTTGTACTTGTAGATGGAACTCAAGCTGAATGTGACTTTGAAGCGGTTTATAAAGATATCTTCCACATGTGGTCAAATCATGCAGAATATGATGAAGATACTGGCCGCACAAATACTTATCTGGGAACAATCAAAAGTACAGTTCCTCATAATGCCAATATCGACGTTGTAAATAAAAATGCAAAGGGTGACAACTATAGAACTCTGCATCCTTTCAGTATTGATGATGTTGGTGAAATGACAGAGTATTCATCTGCAAAAGCTTCATGGCCATTGCGCATTGAATTTACGCAGGTACCGGATGCAGATTCTCTTGTAGAAAATATCACTTATGATGACGGCAAAAAAATCACAAAAGAAAATCTTATTATAAATGGTAGAACTGTAAAACTTTGCAATCTTCCTTTTGATTATAGTCAGTCGCATAAAATTGTTTTTGGAAAAAATCTTAAAGATAAATATGGCCAAATCTTAGCATCATCAAAGCTCACTTATAATTTTAAAACACCTAGCGAAAAAGCTTATGTAAGATATCAGAATTACGGAACAACAATTCTTGAAGCACAGTTCCCTCATAAAATGCTTTTCGGACATCAGAATCTACTTTCCGGCTCTTATGCTTTACAGAAAACTGACAGGCCTGTTGGAGACGGACAATATGCATTTAATAAAAATGATTCAAATTTTTATGAGCTGGATCTTGGAACAAAAAATCAAAGAAACTTCCAGGAACTTGATCTTGAACCTTATCTTGATGATGGCTTTGGTTTTGTACGTTATGAAAGTACAGCAAATTACAAAAGCTATAATTACTGGCGTGAACGCTACGAAACAGACAAGTCTACAATGAACGGTGTTGTTCAGGTTACAGACTTAGGTATCACAGCACGCCTTGCAATTAATAAAGCTGTTGTAATGGTACGTAGTCTTTCTACCGGTAAGCCTGTTGAAAATGCAGAAGTTTATATTGTTCATAATCTTAATGATCATCAGGAATGGAGAGACGGAAGTTATCATCCAAAAGAAATTTTCGTATATGGCAATGAGTCAACTTATGACAAAATGCTTGCTAAAGGCCACACAGATAATAATGGTCTTGCGGTAATTAATTTTGATGAAAACACAATTAACAGAATTCAGAATGAAAATAATCTTTGTGTTTATGTTGTAAACGGAAAAGACAAATGTGCTTTTTCACCAGCTTCTCATAACTCCTGGCGAGAAGGTGTAACTACCGCTTCTTACAAAAGAGCACGAAAGGCAGAACAGCGAACCTTTATGTTCGTAGACCGTGGAATTTATAAGCCGGGCGAAACAGTTACTTTCCGAGGAATTGACCGCGACCAGCTCCTTGGAACCTTTACTCCTCATAAGTGTGATTACACAATTACAGCAAAAGGTGCCTGGTGGGATTCTCAAGAAATCATAACACCAATTGAAGGAAAAGTTTCTGATTCAGGCGGCTTCTATGGTTCCTTCAAACTCCCGGACAATCTCGACCGCGGATATTATAATCTCATTTACAAACGCAATGGCAATTCAAATGAAAGCGCTTCTATTCGTTTTACCGTTGCAGATTTTGAACGCGTAAAATTTGAATCTTCAATTACAGTACCAGAAATCTCTTACTTTGGCGGCGACAAACTTACCGCAGAACTTTCTGCAGACTATCTTGCAGGCGGAACTCTCAGCGGAGCAAGCTATGAAGTTTCATGGTATAAGTCTCCAACAACTTTCAAAACTTCTGAGCCTGCTGCAAAGGGATACACCTTCTACACAGGAATCTACCCAGACAGAAATATTTACACAAACGATACTGGCGTGCTTGGCGTAGACGGAACTGCATCTATCTCTTGTGAATCAGAAAAAATCACAGACGGTGCGCCTTACGTTTATCATGTTGAGTCCGCAGTAACAGATATTTCTAATCAGCGTATTGCAGCGCAGAATGATATTTTTGTTCACCCGGCTCAGTTCTACGTTGGAATTGCAAAAGGCCGCAATCTCAAAGGCTTTGCAAAGGCAAACGAAAAAATTGAAATTCCATATATTCTTGTAAATCCAGATGGAAAGCTCATGGCAGAAAGTGAAGTTCCTCTTAAGATTTCTTCACTTGAATATTCTCTTTCTCACGAAGTCTGGACAATGGTTCATGAACAGAGTGTAGATGACACAATTTATACACGCTATGAACGTTCAGACGTAGAAGACGCAACGGGAGATCTTAAAGCTCTCGTAAACGGAATTCTGCCAATTACTCCAAAAGTTTCCGGCTGGTACACTCTCACAATTACCGGTAAAGACAGCCGTGGAAATAAAGTTCTCAGCAAGAGCGAGTTCTACGTAACAGGAAGCGGCTCAAGCTGGTTCGATCAGTACAATTCAAATTCTCTCAATCTTACTCCAGATAAATCTCAGTACAATCCAGGTGAAGTTGCAAGAGTTCTTCTGGAAAGCCCTCTTCCTTCCGGAGACTATCTGATTACAGTTGAACGTGAAGGTATTTTCACAGAAGAAGTTCGTCACTTTGAAAACGGTGCAGAAGTAATTGAAATTCCAGTTGCAGGAAATTATGTGCCTGTAGTTTATGTTTCTGTATCTTCTTATTCAGAACGTCATGGTGCCCCAACTCATAATTATGGTGAGCCTGATCTTGATAAGCCAAAGGGATATTACGGAGTTACTCCAATTCTTGTAAATCCTTATGTACGTTCTTTCTCAGTTAAGGTTGAATGTGATAAGCCAAGTTACAAACCTGGTGATACAGCTACAATTAAGTTCACAGCTACAAAGGGCGGCAAACCTTATGCAGGTGCAGAGCTTACTGCAATGGCTGTAGACCGCGGAGTTCTTGACCTTATCAACTATCATGTTCCAAATCCAATTGATTTCTTCTACAACAGAAGTAACTTCCCTCTTCGTGCCTTTGGTGGAGATTCACGTGCTTACCTGATGGATCCTGTAACCTACAGTGTAAAAAATCTTAAAGGTGGCGACTCTGATGAAGAAAAGGAAGATGAGCGAAAAGACTTTAGACCTACTGCCTTCTTTGAGCCTGTACTCATTACAGATAAAAATGGAGAAGCAACAGTTACCTTTAAAATGCCAGACAGTCTTACAACTTACCGCATTACTGCCTTTGGTGTAAAAGATGATTTGTTTGCTCTTCAGGAAGAAGAAATAAAAGTTCAGAATCCTATAAACATTCAGCAGGTACAGCCTCGACGTCTGCGTGAACGCGATACTGCAGAATGTGGTGTTCTCATTTCTAACCTTGGAAAAGACGGACAGAAAGTTACTGTAAGCCTTGAAGTTCTTTCTCCAACACAGGACACAGAACAGGACAAACTTGAAGGCCGTAAGACAATTCCTGGAAAAGGCTTTGTTGACGGAGAAAGCTCTCACACAGTTTATGTTGCTTCGGGACAGTCCAGCGTTGTTTACTTTGATGTTGCAGCGCAGACAGAAGGAACGGTAAATCTTGTTTACACAATTAAGTCTGATGTTTTGAATGAAAGACTGATTTCACCAATAAGAATCGAAAAGACTTTTGTTTATGAAACAGTTACTATGACCGGAACCATTTCAGATGAAAAGAAGGGAACTTCAAAAGAATCTTTGATAATTCCAGGCTTTGCTAAAGAAGGACGCGGAGATCTTACCTTTACTCTTGATGCAACACGTCTTGGCGTTCTTGGTGGTTCAGTAAATTACCTCTTTGAATATCCTTACGGCTGTCTTGAACAGCAGAGTTCTCGCATACTACCGTTAGTTAGTTTTGATAAGTACATTGATATTTTTGGGCTCGACTCAAAGGTTGTAAATATCAAAGACTGCGTTACTTCATACACAAAGAAGTGGAAGGACTATCAGCACTCAGACGGAGGCTTTGGTTACTGGCCGGAGTCTATTCACTCTTCGGATTATGTGAGCCTGAGAATTCTTTATATCTATGCGCTTGCTATGAGCCGCGGATACCAGCCGGAAGATATTCCTATTAATATCAATACTCTTAAGAATTATGTTGCATCCAGAGTTAAAAAATATAATAGTGAGTCTAATTCAAATTACTATGATTACGACAGAGCCTTTGCCTGCTACGTATTCAGTATGCTCAAAGATAATTCTCTTTCTAAGATTCAAAGCGAGCTTTACTCTAAAGTTGATGAACTCACTCTTGATGCTGCTGCCTACCTTTCGTTAGCTTACTCAACTTCTGGTTCACAGGCAGACCTTGAAAAGGCAACTGTAATCAATGGAAAGATTCGTTCTTACCTGCAGCCTGCCCAGAGAAGCGTTACTCTTTCTAAGAAAGCTAGAAGCGGATACTGGTTCTGGTATCAGAATGAAACTGTACAGTATGCAGCAATTCTTTCTGCCTTTGTTTCTGTGAATCCAAAAGATGAAATGGTAGACAGACTCATTTATACTCTGCTTGCAAAACAGTCTAAGGGACGCTGGCAGAATACTATTACCACTGCCGCTGTTCTCGACTCATTCTACATCTACATTCAGAAGCGAAATCTTGATGCTACAAATTATACTGCAAGTGCTTCGCTCAACGGCAAACAACTTATGAATGAAAACTTCAATGGAGTAGCGGCAAAGCCAAAGACTCTCTCACTTCCGTTTGAAGATGAGTTTGTTTCTTCACTTTCAAAAGACAAGGCAATTCCTCTCGTATTCGAAAAGAATGGAGAAGGTTATCTGTTCTACACTGTTGAAATGAAATACGCCCTTCCAGATGAAGCTCAGGCTGCCCGTGATGAAGGTATTAAGATTACTTATGAAATCACAGACTTTGATACTGGTGAAGTTATAAACGTTGCAAAAGATACCTGTGATCTCACCCTTGAAAGCGGAAAGATTTATAAGGCTAAGGTCTTTATTGAAACAAACCGTACAAGAGAATACGTTGCCGTTCGTGCGCCAATTCCTTCTGGCGCTGAAATTCTCGACTCTACTCTTGTAACAAACGGTTCGGCTGCTCAGAGTAATTACACCCGCAGCTGGCGCAGTTCAATGAGTCACAAGAATATTACCGACAACGAGGTTCAGTTCTTCTGGGACGAAATGCACTCCGGCAGATACTTCTTTGACTTTACATTCCGTGCTGCACGTCGCGGTGTTTACCCGACACCTCCAGTACAGAGTGAATGTATGTATGAGCCGGAAGTTTTCGGACGCAGCGACGGATATCTCTTTATAATTAAGTAACAACGTGAATAAACAGACAATTAAAAAACTTCGTAACTGGTTGCAGGTTCACTGGCGTAAGCCGGGACCTGCTGCCAGAGTTACACTACTCATTCTTGCCTTTCTCTTTTTATTTCCGGTGGTCTTTCGCCTGCTGCCATTTCCTGAGCTCAGTGAATTTATGGCGCAGGAATACAGCTGCAGGATTTACGACCGCCGCGGCAAGCTGGTGCAGGTCACTGCGTTGAGCGGAGGCGGCCGTCGTGAATTTACTCCAATAAAACAAATTCCAAAAAAATTACAAAAGGCTTTTATTAATCAGGAAGACAAACGCTTTTATTTTCACCACGGTGTAGACTGGCTTGCAATTCTTAGAGCTATAACTCAGAACCGCCGCGCAGATAAAATTGTACGAGGTGGCTCAACTATCACCATGCAGATAGCAAAGTCTATCAATCCAGATAAATCTCATACTATTAAACGAAAGCTTAAAGATGTTTTTTATTCTTACCGCATTGAAGCAAAATTAAGTAAACAGAAAATTCTTGAACTCTATCTTAATTCAATTTATTTCGGGTCAAACTCTTACGGAATAACTTCTGCTGCACGTACCTATTTTGGCAGCGACCTGAAGAATCTTTCCTCTGGTCAGATTGAGATTCTTTCCTACATTCCAAGAAATCCAACTTATTATAATCCTGTAGAGCATAAGAAACGTTTTCAGGATATAAGTGAGCAGGCGGGCCGTGCAGCCGCAAACGCACGTTATTATAAATATCCGTATAACCTTCCTCACTTTGTTAATTACATAACTTCTGAATATCAAAAAAATAATAAGCCACTTCCTTACGAACTTTACACAACTATAGATTTAGAAATCTCCGAACTCGCTGAAAGCTTTTTGCGCGAAGCCCTTGAACAGGCCCAGGGCTCAAGAATTACAAACGGCTCTCTCCTACTTCTGAATAACTCAGACGGCTCTGTAATTACCTGGCTTGGTAATGGAGATTTTTTTGACAATGAAAACAGCGGACAGATTGACGGCGTTCTCGTTACAAACCAGCCAGGAAGTTCTATGAAGCCGTTTCTCTACGCCCTCGGAATTGAAAACAATATTCTCGAACCTTCTACCGTCCTTGCCGATGTACCTTCACAATTCGGCAATGACAAACTTTACATTCCAGAAAATTTTAATAACAGATTCAATGGTCCGGTTCGAATGCGAATTGCTCTCGCTTCAAGCTTAAATGTTCCTGCCGTTGATACACTTAATAAAATCGGTGTTCCAGCATATCTTGAAAAACTTTATCAGCTTGGTTTCGACTCACTTAAAAAAAATGATTCCGGAATAAAAGCAGATTTAGGTCTGGCACTTGGAGCCGGTGAAGTTTCACTTTATGAATTAGTTCCCGCCTTCAGTGTATTCGTACGAGACGGCGTTTTTCTCCCACTTCAATACACAAAAACAAACTCTCCAAAAGAATCAAAACAAATTTACTCCTCAGACACTGCCCGTCTCCTCTGTTCAATACTTTCAGACAAGACAGCACGCTCTCTTGGTTTTGGATACACACAAACCTTCCAGACAGACTATCCTTCAATTTTTAAAACCGGAACTTCAAATCAGTATCAGGATATTGTTGCTCTTGGAGCTACAAAGAATTTTACAATCGGAGTATGGATGGGAAACTTTTCTGGAAACACAGTAATGGGAAAAACCGGTTCTTCGCTTCCTGCCTGGGTAGCAAAAAATGTTTTGGATAAACTCGAAGGTGGCCGTGACCCCGCAGAGCTTTCTTTCCCTGAACCAGAGCATTGGCACAAAGAAAGAATCTGTTCAGTTTCTGGAATGAAGGCTGGAGAAAACTGCCGTTCGGTAGTTACCGAATATATCAAAGATGACACTCAATTATCAACCTGTAACTGGCATACTTTAATCGATAATGAAGTTCAGGTTATTTATCCACCGGAATATCAGCAGTGGTTTAGAATGAGGAAAGTTTCTGGTCTTGTAGAATATTCACAGTCCAAGCTTTCATTTATCACACCAAAAGATAACGCTCTGTTTTTCTACAGCAGTCTCAACGAACAAACGCAGGCTATTCCTTTTGAAGTAATCGGCGGTTCTGAACCAACGCTGGATGTTTATTATGACGAAAAAAAAGCGTTCCAGAATCTGGAACGCCCTTTTATCTTTTCTCTTCCTGTTGAACGCGGCAATCATACCTGTCGTATCATCTGCGGAACAGAATCAAATGAAATCAGTTTTACTGTAAAATAACCTAGCATTTCCACAGCTTATGAAGATTACAGAACTCGTAAGCTGTAACAACTTTCTCGCCATCAAGCAATGCAAACTCTGCCTTTGGTTCATCACCTGGCTTAAACTGCTTTTTCTGAATTCCCTTATCAGTTACAAGAAGAATCCATTCAATAAAATGTTCAGGCAGCATAGGGTGTGTTACAGAACCCACACTTACAGAAACTTTATTTCCTTCAACATTTACTACTGGAACATGTTTTTCAACAGCAGCATCAGTTGTACCTGGAATCATTTCAATCATATCTTCACCACAACAAACTGTTGGTACACCTGAATCCTTAACTACTACAATGATCTTACCGCAATGTTTGCAATAAAAAAATTTAACTTCCATTTTTTTCCTCCTGAAAAATACTTAAATTTAAGGTTACCTTCAGAATTCCGTTTTGTCAAATTAATTGAATATTATTGTACGTTTTGTAAATTTTTGACATAATAGAAAAAAAACGAGGAACACGCCATGAATAATAAAATTCCAAAACGCGCAGATTATATTTCCTGGGACGAATACTTTATGGGAGTTGCAAAACTTGCAAGCTTCCGTTCTAAGGATCCAAACTCACAGGTTGGTGCCTGCATTGTAGGTCAGGACAATAAAATTCTTTCTATGGGATACAATGGTTTTCCTCGTGGCTGTTCAGATGACGAATTCCCTTGGGCGCGTGAAGGCGATACTCTCGAAACAAAATATGCATACGTAACTCACAGTGAACTCAACGCAATCTTAAACTATCGCGGCGGTTCACTTGAAGGCTGCAAAATCTATGTTACACTTTTCCCTTGCAATGAATGTGCAAAAGCTATTATTCAGAGCGGAATTAAAACTGTAGTTTATGCAGAAAATAAATATGATGGAACTCCATCTGTAGAAGCATCTAAAAAATTAATGAATGCCGCTGGTGTACGCTACTATCAGTACCAGCCGACAGGAAAAAAGCTGGAAATCAATGTCTAAGACTGTTTCCACTAATAAACTCTTTCTCATTTTTATTTTCCTCCTAGCATTTTCTTTTCAGAGCTGTAAAACAACCCGCTCTCTTGTAAAAGATTCTTTTGAGCCGGGTGCTCCCGAAGATACTCATTTTATTCTGGCTCATGATATTGTTTTTCCTGAAATTGAAGGAACTTACAAATACATTTTTTTCCGTCTTTATAATCCTGCTTATAAAAATCCACTTTATATTGCAAACATTCTTAAAAACGGAATTTCACTCACTAAAACTGAAGATGTTCCAGATTTAAGTCATGCTTCAATGAATTTCACTCTGGATGATAATTACTACGGACTTACACTTGGTGGCGAATATCAGCTTGCAGAAGAAGAATGTGCCTTACCTCAGAACAATAAGTACATGAAAAACTGCGATCCTACAAAATCTGAGCAGATTACTTATGCACTCAAAGTTTCTGAAGAAGAATATCAAAAAACAAAAGACTTCGTAACAAAATATGTTCAAAGTACTGATATTAATTACGCTTCAAGTTTAAACTTTAAAATAGCTCTTTTCAGTATTAAAAGAAAATTCTTTACACCAAAAGATCATAAACAGTTTGGTTCAGTTGTCTATCCTTCAGATGCAAACAATAAGAAAGTTGATTTAGACAATGATGATGAAATCTTAAATAATTTTGTGTGTTCAACTTTTGTGGGCTACGTTCTTTATAATAATGTTGATAGCGTTACAGAGTTTTTCGATGAAAATGATATTAAATATGAATATTTAAACGTTACAGACATCTCTTTAATCCCGGGCATTGTTCCACTCTTTTATTCAAACTGGGACAACTATCCGGAAGCCGCTCGTGCCTTTGTTGAAAAGTATCCGGAATTTAAGGAATACTTAAATAATTAAATTTGACTAAATTTTACTAAAACTGTATTCTTTTGGCATTATGATTATCGATTTCCACTGTCACATTTATCCTGCCAAAATTGCTGAAAAAGCATCTAAAAGTGTCGGCGATTTTTATAACTACCCTATGCAGTATCATGGAAGCCCTGAAGAACTTCTTGAAAGTGGTTCAAAAATCGGTGTTTCAAAATATGTTGTTTTACCGGTAGCCACAAAACCAATGCAGGTAGAACCTTCAAATAATTTTATTATTGAACAATGTGAAGAGCATCCGGAGTTTATTGGCTTTGGAACCATGCACCCGGATTATGATAATTATGAAGCAGAACTTCATAGAATTAAAGCCGCAGGCCTTCGTGGTATAAAACTTCATTCCGATTTTCAAAAGTTCCAGATTGATGCTGCACGCATGGATTCTGTATATGATATTATGACAGATCTTGAATTGCCGCTGATTATGCATGCAGGTGATAAGCGTTATGATTTTTCTGGTCCGCAGCGCATCTTAAATCTTCATAAAAAACACCCTAAGCTCACTTTGATTGCAGCGCATTTTGGTGGTTATACTGAATGGGATAAATCAATGGAATATCTTGCTGGTGAAGATGTTTATTTTGACACCTCAAGTACACTTGAATGGCTGCCAGTTGAAAAAGCAAATGAAATGATTCGCAAACACGGTGTAGAAAAGTTCTTGTTTGCTTCTGATTTCCCAATGTGGGATCACGAAGGAGAACTTGAGCGCTTCAACCGTCTTGATTTGACGGAAGAAGAACGCGAAATGATTTTCCACAAAAACGCAGAAAAATTACTTAAACTGTAAAGGCTTTAAAAATCACGCCGCCGCCAACAATCACACCGTCTTTATACAGCACGGCAGACTGTCCCGGCGCAACCGCTCTCTGAGGCTCAGCAAAAGTAATCTTCCATGGCTGTCCGCGATATTTAACCGCTTCCTCATCATCACAAATATATTTCTCAATATGGGCCGCAGCCGGCTTACTAGCCAGTCTGATTTTTACCATAGCGTCAAAACCTTCTGATGGTTCTACCCCTGCAGGCCATACAAAATCATCAGCTATAAGAGCATTAGAATTAAGAGCTTCGTTTGGAGCAAGCACTACAACATTATTCTTTGCATCAATTGAGTGAACATAAACCGGATAATTTACCGCAACTCCAAGTCCGCGGCGTTGTCCTACAGTGTAATGCTCAATTCCACGGTGCTTACCAAGAACGTGGCCGTCCAGATCAATAATATCGCCTGGAACAGAAGGTTTATCGGCAAACAGTACATCAAAATACTCTTCACCAATAAAATCCTGGCTTTCTTCGCGATTTGCTGCTTCAAGATTAGCCTCTTTCGCCAGAGCAAAAACATCAGTTTTTTTCATTACAGCAAGAGGAAAACGCACTTTTTCAAGGGTTTCTGAAGGAATTCTGTACAAAAAGTATGTCTGATCTTTAGAAACATCTTCCGCACCAGCAATCATGCAAGGACGCTTATCAGATCCAAAAAGCCCTGTTTCTGGTCTAACAATTTTTGCATAATGACCGGTACAGAAATAATCATATTTAATTCCAAGCTTTTCAATTCCAGTAAGAAGAGCTCCAAATTTAATCAGCATATTACAGCGGATACACGGATTTGGTGTACGACCACTTCTGTATTCACTCTTAAAATATTCAAGGATTTCCTGTTTATAAGTTTCCTTTACATCAATAACATGATACTCAATTCCATGAACCTCGCAGAAACGCTTACATTCCTCAATATTTTCTTCTTCACCCGGGCCAAAGCAGGCTTCACGGGTTTTTGTGCCTGTGTGAATTTCAGGAAGACTACCATCCCAAAGCGACATAGTTGCACCAATAACTTTACAACCTTTCTGTAAAAGTAAAAGAGCGGTAAGTGTAGAATCTACACCACCAGACATTCCAACAACAACTGTATCGCCTGCTTTAGGCATTTCCTGCATTTCGTAAATCATATACCTACTATATCACAAGGTTAAATAATATAAAAGTAAATTTAAAAATATCTTTTTTGAGAATTCAATGTTAAAATATATTAACTATTAACAAAAAATTAAGGGGATAGATTATATGGGTATGAGACTTGTAACTCGTTCAGATTTTGACGGACTTGCCTGTGGCGCCTTGCTGCTTGAGGCAGGTATAATTGATCACTGGAAGTTTGCGCATCCAAAAGATTTACAGGACGGGCTCGTTCCAATCGACAGCAACGACTGTCTTGCTAATGTTCCATTTGTAGAAGGTTGTGGTCTTTGGTTTGACCATCACTCTAGTGAATTTGAACGAAATCAGCTCGAAGGAAAATATAAGGGAGAAAGTCGCATTACTCCTTCTTGTGCTCGTATTATTTATGAATATTATGGCGGAAAAGAAAAATTCCCTAACTTTGATGATCTCATGGTAGCCGTTGATAAGGTTGATTCAGGAAATCTTACAATAGACGAAATTCAGAACCCACAGGGCTGGATTCTTGTAGGATTTTTAATGGACCCACGTACAGGTCTTGGACGCTGGCGTGAATTCACAGTTTCAAATTACCAGCTGATGGAAAAACTGATGGTTGCCTGCCGCGACAAATCAACGGAAGAAATTCTTGCAATGCCAGATGTAAAAGAGCGTATTGAAGTTTATAATGAACAGACAGAAAAGTTCAAAGAAATGGTAAAAGCTCATACAACTGTAGAAGGTAATCTGATTATTTCAGACCTCCGTGGTGTTGATCCAATCTATACTGGAAACCGCTTTATGATTTACAGTATGTATCCTGATCAGAATATTTCTGCCTGGATTGTAAGCGGACGCGGTGGTCAGGGCTGTTCTGCAGCAGTTGGCTACAGCATCTTAAATAAAACAAGCAAAGTAAACGTTGGAAGCCTTATGCTGAAATACGGCGGCGGCGGACACGAAAAGGTAGGAACCTGCCAGTTCTCAAATGAGAACATGGAATCAGATCTTCCTAAGATGTTAGCTGAGCTTAAGGGTTTGGCAAACGCCTAACAATCTGATAAAATAATAAACGGTGGTATCGGAACCTGAACTAAGTCAAAGGTCGAAACCACCGTTTTTCTTTTTTGGGTGGGAATATGAAAAATAAAGTTTTTCTCGAAGGAATGCGCGACGGTGTGCCTATTGGTCTTGGTTATTTTGCCGTAGCCTTTTCACTTGGAATCGTTGCTCGTAATGCCGGTCTAACTCCAATTCAGGGATTCATTGCAAGCTTCTTCTGTGTTGCCTCTGCTGGTGAATATGCACTTTTCACTTCTATTCAGCAAGCTGCTTCTTTTCTTGAAATTGCAATAATTACACTTGTTGTAAATGCCCGCTACCTTCTTATGAGCACTGCCCTTACCCAGCGCTTTGATCCTAAAACTCCCCTCATTCACAGATTCCTAGTTGGATTTGGAGTTACAGATGAAATCTTTGGAATTACTATCGCAAGACCAAGCTATATAAATCCTGTTTATAATTACGGCGCAATTTTTGTAGCAATACCTCTGTGGAGCATTGGAACTTCTCTCGGTATTATTGCCGGAAACTTTTTACCTGCCCGTGTTGTAAGTGCACTCTCTGTAGCACTCTATGGTATGTTCCTTGCCATCATTGTTCCACCAGCAAAAAAGAATCTTGTAATTATGATTTCTGTATTAGTGAGTTTTGCTGCAAGCTATGCATGCACAAAACTACCGTACGTTAGTCAACTATCCAGCGGTACAAGAACTATCATTCTTACAGTTGTAATTGCAACTATAGTTGCTTTGGTTAAACCAATTTCAGAGGAACAATAATGAATCTCTATATATACTTATCAATCTTCACAGCATTCTTTGTCTCATACCTCATTCGTGTACTGCCTCTTACCCTTATCCGTAAACCGATAAAAAACAGATTTATAAAATCATTCTTATACTACGTTCCATACATCACACTTGCAGTAATGACTTTCCCTGCTATTGTAGAAGCAACACAATCTCCAATTGCTGGAATCATTGCACTTGTTGTCGGAATCCTGCTTTCATACTTTGGAGCCGGATTATTCCCTGTTGCCTGTGCATGTTGTGCTGTAGTTTTCGTTTCTGAGTTTTTTCTTGTATAATCTTTACTGAGGTTTTTATGAAGAATATTTTGTGTTCAGGAAATGTTTCCGTTGATATTAAAGCTTATTCTGCAGAAGTTGATGATACAGAAGCTTACCGCGAAGGTTCTATCGAGCTAGTTCCTGGTGGAGTTGGCCGTGGAATGGCAATCAATCTTAAACATCTTGGCTTAAATACTTTCATTCATTCTGTAGTTGGAAAAGACATTTTTGGTGAATATTTGCGTGGTGGCCTTGAGGAAGAAGGCGTAAATACAACTCTGCTTGGTGAAAGTAAAGAACGCAAAACTGCCCTTTTTTCTGTAATGGCAAGCCGTGGAAAGAGCGCAACCTGTGTTTACTCAACACAAATTCTTAAAGAAATTACATTTGATGAACAGGTAGAAAAGGTAATTAAAGATAATGATATTTCTGCCTTTGTTATGGATTCAAATCTTTCTGATGAAACTCTTGCTGGCTTTTACAACTACAAAAAAACACATCCAGAAATCTTTGTATTCCAGAACGCAACAGCTCCAGATATTGCGCGAAAAACAATGCAATATGCACCATTAATTGACCTTTTTGGCTGTAATGAGTATGAGGCAGCTGCAATTCTTGGAGAATCTTCAGTACTTCCAGACCTCACCACTGCAGATAAATTTCAGGCCTTAGGATATAAAAACTTTATCATTACCTTTGGAGAACAGGGCGTAATGGTAAGAATCGGCAACGAAACCTGGAATGAACCACCATACACCCCTTCACAGATTGTAGATACAATTGGTGCAGGTGACGCATTTGCCTCAGGCTTTTTAATGGGCTTCCTTGAAGGAGATCCTGTAAAACGCTGTATTCACTATGGCCTTACCTGTGCCAAAGAAACACTTCTAACACGCGATACAGTAAGCAGCAAACTTTCTAAAAGCTTCCTGGAGCAATACTAATTGCTGCGGTGGTTGAGCTTGTCGAAACCACCGGCTATAATATTTCTATGTTCGACTATCTCTTCTTCGATCTCGACGGAACTCTTACTGATCCTGCCCCTGGAATTACAAACTCATTTAAATATGCTCTTAAATACTTTGGACGCGAAATACCCTCGTATGAAACTTTATGCACTTTTATAGGTCCGCCACTACAAGACTCGTTTAAGAATCTGCTTCATTTTGAAGATGATAAAATACCAGATGCAATAAAAAAGTACAGAGAATACTTTGCAGAAAAAGGCTTGTTTGAGAATTCAGTTTATCCTGGAATTCCCGAGCTGCTTTCCACACTCAAGCAAAATGATAAAAAACTGGTTGTTGCAACTTCTAAACCGGAAGATTTTTCCATCCGCATTATTGAACACTTTGGACTTTCACAATACTTTGAAAATGTCTGTGGTAGCCTCAAAGATCAAACACGTACAAAAAAAGATGAAGTAATTGAATTTGCAATTGAAAGAAATCAAATATCTGATAAATCAAAAATCTTGATGATTGGTGACCGCAAGCACGATATTCTGGGTGCAAAAAAAGTCGGCCTCAAATCCTGTGGAGTTCTTTTTGGTTATGGAAGCCGCGAAGAACTCGAAACAGCCGGAGCCGACTTTATAGCAGAAAATGTTTCACGATTAGACAAAATCTGTCTTCAGTAAATTATTTAAACTCAATACCAGTTACATCTACTCCAAGATCTGTGAGCACAGAAGCCATTGTTTCTGTAGTTGCCCAGACATCAGGTTCATAACCTTTACCATCACCAAGATAGTTAGACGGAAGATTTTTTCTGAAATTTGAATAACCAAAATAAAGTACCACATCCTTATTTACATTAGAATAAACCTGACAGTTTCCATAATTCTGCATTCCACCAGAATGTGTTCCTACAAGCAGGCGCTTAAATTTTAGACCATTCACACCAAAAATATGCCATACCTCACCAGAACTAAAACTCCAGTTATCCTGCAGTACAATTACAGTTCCCTTATATTTAAGGTTATTCAAATCTTTTCTCAAGAGAATCTGTGGAAAATCTGAACCACCTTGATTGGATCTTGAATCAAGAATAATAAAATCTTTATTTACAGCCTTTAGAGCAACCTTCTGCAGATTTTTATTGTACAAATCATTTTCTACTCCACAACCTGTAAATCTTACGTAATAAGAATTTGAAGTCTCTTTTTCAAAATATATATTTGCAGGATCTTTACTTTTTTTACTACCTTCATCATAAGCAGTATTCTGATTATATGAAAACTCCCTTACATTAAGCTGAAAATGGCAGTCTTCTATATATTTATCTAATAATGTTTTTAAATCCTTTGTGTTATTAATCTTATAAAATTGTTTTTTATTAAATCCTTTTTTCTTCATTTCAGAAAAACCTGCATATTTTGAACTTAGACTGTCCCAAATAAATTCAAGATCAGTTTTTGTGACTGGAATATTTATATTAAATAATTCAGGAAAATATTTTTCCATAAATGATACAGATAGAAATGCTGAATCTATCCCATTATTTGGATCAATTTCAATACTAAAATCTTCTTTATTAAGAAATTTTATAATTCCATCTTTACAAGATGATTCATATAAATTTCTATAACTCGAACGAGATTGCCATGCAAAAACCATAGTACCAATCAGATTGTTATATTTTTCCGGCGCATCTGTTACCAGATAATAAACATAATTTTCATAAGGTACTTCCTGAACATTCCAGTCATTTGCAAAAACAAATGAGCCCAACATCAGCAAAATTGCTACCAAACTTTTTCTTATCATAATATCCTCCTAAGATAAATTATGTATCTTAATAATAAACTACCGTTAGTAAGTTTACAAGCATTTTATTTAACTGTATTCTAAATATAGAAACATGAAACTTTTTAGCCGAAACTACCGATTGTTAATTACAACAGTCGGAATTATTCTGTTAGCAATACTACCATTCGTAAGGAATAGAAAAATGAATATGGAAAAAAATACAACCAGCCAAACTAACGAAAGTCAGGTTATGAAAACTGCTTCCTCTTATATAATCCCAGCCGATTTCCCGGATCCAGATATCATCCTTGTAGACGACACCTATTACATGGTAAGCACAACAATGCACTTTATGCCAGGCTGCGTAATTCTGCGTTCATATAATCTTGTAAACTGGGAACATGCAGCATACGTATTTGACGAACTTGAACCAACTCCAGGACAGACTCTCAAAGACAATAAAGGTGTTTATGGAAAGGGTATGTGGGCTGCCTGTCTTCGTCATCATAACGGTAAATTCTATATCACTTTTGTCGCAAACGATACTCATAAAACATATTTATACACAGCAGACGAAATCGAAGGACCATGGATTAAATCTGAGATAAAAGGCTTTTTCCATGATATGTCTCTTCTTTTTGATGATGATGGAAGAGTTTACTGTGTAAGCGGTAATATGAACATTCATCTTACAGAAATGGAGCCAGATCTCTCTGGACCAAAGGATGGAGGAATAAATAAGGTTATTATTCAGGATAATCCCGAAAATGTAATATTAGGCTATGAAGGAAGCCATATTTATAAAATAAACGGAAAATACTACATCTTCTTTATCCACATGCCAAAAGGGAAGATGCGTACACAAGCCTGCTTTGTTTCAGACAAAATTGACGGGCCATATACCGGAAAAGATGTTTTATGCTCAGACCTTGCAGGATGGAACAGCGGAACAGCTCAGGGTGGAATTGTTCAGGCAAATAATGGAAACTGGTATTCAATAGTCTTCCAGGATCACGGAGCATTAGGAAGAATTCCAGTATTAGTTCCTGTAAAGTTTGTAGATGATTTCCCAATCTTTGGAGCTGCCGGATTTGCACCAAAACAGATATCAGTTCCAGATAATCGCCCGGATTACGAATATAAACCACTTTATAGCAATGACTTTACAAATCCCGCATGGCAGTGGAATCATATTCCAGATAAAAATCTCACAAGCGTAAATTCATCTACATTCACAGTAAAAACTGATAAAACCTGTATAAATGTAGTTCAAGCTTCAAATACTCTCACTCAAAGAACTTTTACAGAACACTGCAGCGGAAAAGTAACTGTAAACGCCTCAGAAATCAACGAAGGAGATATTACAGGCTTATGTGCTCTTGAAGGTGAATATGGATTTATCGGAATTACTAAAAAAGATGGAAAACTCCTGCTTATTACAGCAGAACACAAGATTCCATACACTCCATGGAGTATGGGAGTATATGATACAGAAAAACCTGTAATAATCTCAGAAAAAGAAATAAGTACTTCTGAAATAACTCTAAAAGCAACATTTAATCTGGAACATACAAAAGAGAATGTGCAATTCAGCTATTTTGATAATGAAAGTGGTGAATATGTTAATTTTGGAGAACCTGTAAAGCTTCGCTATACTCTGGATCAATTTGTTGGTGTAAGATTTGCATTATTCTGTTATTCAACAGAAAAAGCAGGAGGAAAAGCAACATTTAAGGAGTTTAAACTTGAATTACTCTAAAGCAAATATCAATAATCTCGAAGAAATATATTCTTTATATCAAAATGCCATAATTGCCATGGAAAAGGATAATATTCACCAGTGGGATGAAATATATCCGGATAAAGACATTCTGAAAGAAGATATTACAAAAAATAAGATGTATATTGGCAAAACAGATAATAAAATTGCAGTTTGCTTTGTTTTAAGCGAAGAATGTGATGAAGAATACAAAAACGGCTGCTGGAAGTATCCTGATAGCCGATTTAATGTAATTCACAGATTATGTGTAAACCCTTTGTTCCAGAACCAGGGAATTGCAGCAAAAACCCTGGAATATATTGAAAATCTCAGTAAATCTGAAGGATATGATTCTATACGCCTGGATTGCTTTACTCAAAACCCATATTCCATAAAATTATATGATAAAGCCGGATATTCCATTACAGGATACGCAGACTGGCGAAAAGGCCGGTTTGAACTCCGGGAAAAGAAGCTGTAAGCAGTATATTAATAGAATTGAGCAATATATGCGTATCTTCCAATGAAATATCTGTAGATATGCATAATTTCATAGAAACCTTATAAAACCCTTGAAATATTAAAAAACAGCGAATATCTAGAAGAATATCTGAGGATATATTATCTTTTCCAACCTAAATCTATATATATGCTAAAAAGCTCTAATTAATATTGATTTTAATTTTAAACAACCGAACATTCATTAATTTTAAATGAAAACGAACGTTTATTAGTTTTTAAACCTACCGAACGACCGTTAATTGATTTTCACATACAATGTTTCACATGAAACATTTATGACCCACGGATCCATGAACAGAGTCGAAGGGATCTAGTATTTATAAATAAACTGTTGCTTAGACAACGCTCAGCATCCGTAGTAATCGTTTATGTTTCACGTGGAACATAAACGATTCATATTTATGTAAGAAGAATGTTCCACGTGAAACACACTATTCCTCTACACTAATATATTTCAACTTTAGATTTTCATAATTGAGTTTGATTTAGAATACTACTGTTTCACATGAAACATTATGATCTCGGGATACTTAAGCAGATTCGAAGGGATCTTCTTAAGATCATCTAAAGATTGCTTCGACTTCGCTCAGCAACCATAATTTGTATTAATGTTTCACATGAAACATCCAGAATTATTATTAATTAAACAATACTCAGATCTGCTTTTTCATGTTCCACGTGAAACACTAAACACCACTCCCCTACCCTACTCTGATTTTTGATTGTATGGATTTTCTATATTTGGATTGTCTTTGTTTCACATGAAACATTTCTTAAGCACAAACAATATCCCTTTGACTCCACTCAGGGATCGAGGATTTCAGTTTAATGATTACTGAGCGGAATCGAAGTAATCATTAATATGCAAATTGTTTCACATGAAACTTTTCCACCAAATCCACAGAGTTATCCACAATAATTCAAAATGTGGATAACTTGTTGATAATGTGGATAACTTTGTAACTGGATTTTTTCACGTGAAACAAAAAGGCTGACCGTATATAACCGGTCAGCCTTCTGCCTGATGCATATATATTATCACCCTAGAACTAAAAACTTTTATTAATAGCTCATACCCTTTACAAATATTATTAAACAAAAAAATTATTTTGTCAATAATTAAATTTGTTTTTCTAACTAACGATTGTTAGTTGTTAAAACTTCCTTTCGTTAGTTAGGAGAAATATTACTCGTTGTCGTCTTTGTCCTGAACTTTATCAAGTCCAACGATAAAGTCTGGTTCAGTAACACGAACTACGTTTACACCAGAAGCTCCTGTTCCCTGTTCCTTAATGTCTGTAGCCTTAAAGCGCAGTGTCTTACCCTGGCTTGTCATGCAGACAACTTCATCTTTATCTTTAACGTTGATAGCGCCGATGATTTCACCTTTAGATTCTGTGTTTCCAAAGATTCTCTGTCCGCCTGTTCCACGTCCATGAACTGAATACAGGTCGAAAGAAATTCTCTTTCCTACACCCTTCTCTGTCAGTAAAATCATGTTTGCATCTTTTTCAACTTTTACGGCTGCAGCAATTTCATCGCCTTCAGAAAGCTTCATTCCCTTAATACCACAGCTTGCACGTCCCATAAGACGAACTGAATCTTCTGTAATACGAAGAGCTTTACCACGGCGGGAAATCAACATAACTTCACAATCACCAGTTGTAGGAATTGCACTAATCAGCTTGTCGTTATCATTAAGCTTAATTCCGATGATACCGCGTGTCTTTGCGTTCTGGAACTCTGTAGAGCGAACCTTCTTTACAACACCCTGAGCAGTTGTCATAAAGAGGTAGAGGTCGTCTGAAAATTCTTTGAGTGAAACTACTGTTGTAATTTCCTCATCTGGTCCAACCTGGAGAAGTCCCTTGATATGAGCACCACGGGCAGCCTTTTCACTTTCCGGAATCTCATGAATCTTCATCCAGTAAGCACGGCCAAGGTTAGTTATGAATAACAGGTGTTCCTTTGTAGAACCGATGAACAACTGATTAACGTAGTCGTCATCAAGAAGGTTGGTACCGTTACTTCCGGTTCCTCCCCTACCCTGCTTTTTGTATTTATCAGCTGGAACACGTTTGATGTAACCCATACGGGAAATCATTACAACCATGTCCTCATCTTTAATCATGTCTTCAACGTTGATCTGTTCAACTTCGCTTGCTACGATTTCTGTACGGCGGTCATCACCATACTTTTCTGCAAGGCTGCGAGTCTCATCTTTGATAAGACCAAGAATCTTGTTGTGGTCTGCAAGAAGTCCTTCGAGGTAATCAATGAGTGCCTGAAGTTCTTTAATCTCTTTCTGGAGATCTTCGATGAGCAAGTGTGTGAGGCGCTTGAGTTGCATATCAACAATTGCCTGTGCCTGCTCATCATCAAAGTTGAATCTCTTTTCGAGTTTAAGTTTTGCATCTTCTGTATTTTCAGAGCTCTTGATAATCTGAATAACTTCATCAATGTTATTGATAGCAGTAATCAGAGCTTCCAAAATATGCATTCGGTGCTTAGCAACTTTTAAATCATAAATTGTACGGCGTGTAATAACTTCGTCGCGGTGATTTACAAAGTGCTGGATAAGCTGCTTGAGTGTAAGAACTTCCGGCTTAAGATAAGTTGGTGGCAATGTAAGCATGCCAGGCTCATCATAACGTGGAGCTCCTTCTTTTACCTGTGGAACAAGTGCAAGATTGATTACACCAAAGTTAGACTGTAAATCTGTTTTAGCAAAAAGCTGGTTCAGAACGATCTTTGTAATTGCGCCTTTTTTAAGATCAACTACAAGACGCATACCTGAACGATCTGAAGATTCATCATTTGCATTTACAACACCATCAATCTGCTTATCGCGAACAAGCTCTTTGATACGACGGATAATGTTTGTTGTATTTACGCCGTAAGGAACTTCTGTAAATACGATTGATTCCTTACCACGCTTATCAGTTTCAATTGTGAACTTAGAACGGATAACAATTTTACCGCGTCCTGTTGTATATGCTTTTTTGATTCCGGCTGTACCGTAAATAATACCTCCGGTTGGGAAGTCCGGACCCTTTATATGATGCATGAGCTCTTCAACAGAAATCTCATTGTTATCAATGTAGGCACAGATTGCGTCTGCTACTTCACGAAGGTTATGTGTCGGCATGTTTGTAGCCATACCAACGGCAATACCTGTTGTACCGTTACAAAGCAGGAATGGAAATTTAGAAGGAAGAACTGCAGGTTCATCGCAGGTATCATCAAAGTTGCGAACCATATCTACAGTGTTCTTGTTGATGTCGCTTGTCATCTCTTCGGTGATCTTTGACATCTTAGCCTCAGTATATCGGTAAGCAGCTGGAGGGTCACCGGCGATTGTACCGAAGTTTCCCTGTGGAGTTACTGTTGTATAACGCTGAGCAAAATCCTGTCCAAGACGAACGAGTGCATCATATACAGAAGCATCTCCATGTGGATGGTAGTGTCCCAAAACTTCACCAACGATGGTAGCACATTTTTTTGTCTTTCCACCGCTCGCAAGATGAAGTGTATCCATAGCATACATGATACGTCTATGAACAGGCTTAAGACCATCACGAACATCTGGCAAAGCACGCTGTACAATTACAGACATTGAGTAGTCAATGTATGCCTGCTTAACTTCGTCCTCAATTGGGATTTTAATGAGAGAGCCACCTTCGGCTGTTTTGATCTCTTCCATTGTTTATTTCCTTTTTACTAATTATCGTTAGTTAGTTTTTAGATTAGATATCCAAATTAGCATAGCTTGAGTTCTCTTCAATGAAGCGGCGGCGTGGCTCTACTTCTTCACCCATACATACGCTGAAAATTCTATCGGCTGCCATTGCATCTGGAATTGTTACAACTCGCATCTTACGGTGTGCAGGATCCATTGTTGTTTCCCAGAGCTGTTTACCATCCATTTCACCAAGACCCTTGTAACGCTGAACATCGGCTTTATCACGCTGGTCGCCAAGAGCATCCAGAGCAGCATCGCGTTCTGCATCACTGTAACAATAAACTGGATCTTTCTTACCAAGCTGAACTTTGAACAGCGGAGGCATAGCAAGATATACATAACCGTTTTCAATCAGCTTCGGCATGTAGCGGAAGAAGAAAGTCAAAAGCAATGTGCGGATATGTGAACCGTCGACATCGGCATCGGCCATGATGATGATTTTATGATAGCGGAGTTTGTCGATATTAAAATCTTTTCCAAAGCCTGCACCAAGAGAAGCAATTACAGGTTCAAGCTTATCGTTGTTCATTACTTTTTCAGGACGAACTTTTTCAACGTTAAGCATCTTTCCCCAGAGAGGAAGAATAGCCTGTGTCTTAGGGTCTCTACCCTTCTTGGCAGAACCACCCGCAGAGTCTCCCTCGACTATGTATACTTCGCAGAGTTCAGGATTTTTCATTGAACAGTCAGACAATTTTTCTGGAAGACCAAAGCCGTCACTCATTGTCTTTTTACGCATATTGTCTTTTGCCTTGCGGGCAGCAATACGTGCCTTAGCTTCATCGATAGCCTTTTTAAGAATAGCTTCTAGAACCTGAGGATTCTGTTCAAAATATATAGTGAGTTTTTCTTTTACAATTTGATCTACAATTGTGCGGACTTCTGTATTACCAAGTTTTTCCTTTGTCTGACCTTCAAACTCAGGCTCTGGAACTTTCATGGAAATTACTGCAGTAAGACCGCTGCTCAAATCTTCGTATGTAAGCTTTTCATCTTTATCAAGATTTTTCTTAAGCTTTTCATTTGCTTCAAAGAATTTGTTTAATGTAAAACGAACGGCGCTGCGGAAACCTTCAAGGTGTGTTCCACCATCACGAGTATTAATGTCGTTAACGAACGTTCGTACGTTTTCAGAGTATGAGGAATTATAATGCATAGAGATTTCTGTGATTACATCATCCTTTTCCTCTTTGATATAAATTGGTTCAGCTGGAACTACAGCCTTACCTTCATCTATTTCTTTTACGAATTCATTAATACCGCCTTCAAACTTCAAAACCTCTTCTTTAGGATTTTCAAGTCTTTCATCGCGGAAAATAATTACAACACCACTGTTAAGAAATGCAAGTTCGCGAAGACGATCACGAAGTACGTCATAATCATAAGTTGTTGTTTCTGTAAAGATTGTTTTATCAGCCTTCCAGCGGATTGTTGTTCCGTGTTCATTTTCTGGAATATCACCAATAACTTCTACTTTGGTTTTTGGAACACCACGTTCATATTTCTGCTGATAAACATGACCATCACGTTTAACAGTTGCTTCCATCCAGTCTGAAAGAGCATTAACGCAGGATACACCTACACCATGCAAACCGCCGGAAACCTTATATGAACCTTTATCAAACTTACCACCGGCATGAAGACGTGTAAGTACAAGTTCAAGAGCAGAGATTTTTTCTGTAGGGTGAATATCAACAGGAATACCACGTCCATTATCTTCAACGCGGCAAATATCGTCTCTTTCGAGTGCTACAACAACAGTATCACAAAAGCCTGCCATTGCTTCATCGATTGAGTTATCTACTGTTTCATAAACAAGGTGATGAAGTCCCCTCGGACCCGTTGAACCAATATACATACCAGGTCTTTTACGAACTGCTTCGAGTCCTTTAAGAACCTGGATGTTACTTGCACCGTAATCAGCTGACATATTTATATCCTTTTTTATGATTTTTTTCGAAATAAATGTCTAATATATAAGTAAATATATTAAAGTAGTTAATTTTACAAAATTTTTCCTTTAAATTCAATAAAGCTTGTAACTAACCAAGGTTAGTTTGAGAAAAATTACAAAATACTTGAAGAAAATCAGTAACTCTAGGATAATAAAAGAATGTCAGAAAATAATTATAAAGAAGCTTGGGAGTACACAATGAAAGTACTCCATGATAAATATAAATCAGAAAACAAAGGAGACGAATTTAAGCTTTGGTTTAACATGAAGTACGTTGAGGATACTATTGATACTATTACTGTGTCCGTTGCTAATAATTTTCTCCTCCAGTCAATGCAGAAAAGAGGACATTTTGACATTGTTCTTAAAAAGCTTAAAGAAATCACAGATCAGAATGACATTAAATTAAATGTTATTGTTGTAAAAGAAGAAAATATAGAATCAGAAAAATCAGATAAAACAGAATCAAACGAAGTTACAGAAGAAAAACCTGTAAAAGAAACTAAAGCTCCAGAAGCAAGTGAGCCTAAAAAAGCAAGTTTTAAAAAACATCAGTTACTTGATGAAGAATATACTTTTGATACTTTTATTCCAGGTGATAACAGTAGATTTGCATATAACGCAGCTATAGCAGTTGCAAACGAACCAGGTAAAAAATTCAATCCGATTCTTTTTTATGGTGGTTCCGGTCTTGGAAAAACTCACCTTATGCAGGCTATTGGAAATTATATCAATAATAACAACACTGAAAAATTAAAGATATGTTACGTATCTGCAGAAAGCTTTACAAATGAGTTTATTCTTTCTCTTAAAGAAAAAACAGAAAAGGCTTTCAAAAATAAATACAGAAATCTTGATGTTCTTTTACTTGATGATATTCACTTCCTTCAGGGAAAAGAATCTACTCAGGAAGAATTGTATCTTACCTTTGATGCTCTTTCACAGAAAAAAGCTCAGATGGTATTTACCTGTGACCGACCTATCCGTGAAATTAAAACTATGGCCGAAAGACTTGTAAGCCGTATTTCAAGCGGAATGTGTATCGATCTTCAGCCACCAAACTATGAAACCCGTTATGCAATTCTTCAGAAAAAAATTGAACTTCAGCACAGAACTCTTGAACCAGAAATCATAGATTATATTGCTAAGAATGTAGAAACTAACGTTCGTGAGCTTGAATCTGCTCTGGATAAAGTTCTTGGATACGAAGAGCTTATTGGTAAAAAATTAAATCTTGATATTGTAAAAAATCAGTTGAGAGATATTATCAATTCTAATTCAACTGAAAATATTTCGCTTGATATCATTCAAAAAGTAATCGCAGAAAATTTCCAGATTTCTGTTGCTGATTTGAAGAGTAAAAAGCGTGATAAAAAATTTGTAGTTCCACGTCAGATTGCAATTTATATTGCACGTGAACTTACTGAAATGGCTTATACAGAACTTGGTAATGAATTCGGTGGTAAAGATCATTCAACAATTATGACAGCTTATAGAAAGGTTGCTGAACAGGTTAAGATTGATTCAACACTGGAATCTAAGATCCAGCTTTATATGAGGGAAATTAAGGAATACAAGAAATAGTAAAAAATGTTGATAAATTGCCTCTTTAAAGTGGATAATTTGAAAAATATTAATTAGAATGTGGATATGTGGATAAATAGTTAATAAACCCACAATGCTTATTAACAATTTAATTCAAGTAAATACAAAGAATTAAATGAGTTTCCCACAGTATACACATACCTTATTATTATTATTACTAAATTTAAAAAATATAATAATTAATATACAAAGTGTGTAAGGAGAATAAAAATGAAATTTACATTTGACAGAGACGCAATGATTAAAGAAATTTCAATTGCGCAGGAAATTATTACCAATAAAAGTCCTGTTTCTATTCTTTCAAATATTCTTATAATAGCCGAAAATAATTCACTTACTATTAAGGCTACAGATTCAACAGTTAAGTTTACAACTGTAATTCCTGTTGATATTCAGGAACAGGGTCGTACAACAATTTTCTGCGACAAGTTCATGAGCATTCTTTCTTCTTTACCATCTGGAGAAATTGAGTTTATTCAGGAAGATATTGGTGTAACAATTAAACCAATTACTAAACGTGTTAAATTCCAGCTTAAGAGTCAGGCAAGCGATAAGTTCCCTGAGTCTGGCACAAGTGATAATGTTCCATTCTTTGAGATTCCTTCTAAAGATTTCAAAGAGATGATTAAGGAAACAATCTTTGCTGTTTCTGATGACCGTAACCGTTACTTCATGACTGGTGTTTACTTCATCAAAAATGGTGAGACACTTACAATGGTTGCAACTGATGGACGTCGTCTTTCTTGCGATAACAAAACTGGTTTCAGTGTTCCTGATTTCCAGCCTGCAATTATTCCTACTAAAATTCTTTCTTGTATTTTGAAGAATGCTCCTGATGAAGGAAACATTCAGATTGCAGTTGTAGACAAATCTATCTTTGTTAAATTTGGAAATCTTGAATTCTCTTCTGTTCTTATTGAAGGACAGTTCCCTAACTACCAAAAGGTAATTCCAGAAAATCTTACAATGTCATTCATGGTAAATAAGGCTGATCTTGATGCAGCTCTTAAACGTACAACAATCATGGTTGATAAAAAAGTAAGCAGAATTATTTTCAAGATTTCTTCTGGTGTTCTTAAATTGATTTCTCCAGATTCTGATATCGGTTCTGCAGATGAAGAGATTCCTTGCCGCTACGATGGTCAGGAAATTTCTATGGCATTGAACTTCACTTATGTAACAGAACCACTCAAGGTTATTGATTCAGAAAATGTTGTTTTTGATTTTAATATCAATGATGTTGATGGTGATGCAAATATTACTAAGGCTGTAATTATGCGCAGTGAAACTGGCGGAGATTACATCCACGTAATTATGCCAATGAATTACTAGGATGCCATTTCTTTATCAGACTTTTTATAATTTTCGCAATCTGAAAAATGACAAGATAGACCTTTCGAACAGAGAGGTCTATTTTGTTGGTGAAAACGGGCAGGGTAAAAGTAATATTCTTGAATCGCTTTATTATGCCTCTTATGGAATTTCTTTCAGAACTCATGTTGATGGACAGATTGTAAAAAAAGGTGAAAAAGATTTCAGTGTAAATTCAATGTTCAAAAAAGGCGAAGACGATATTCAGCGCGTCTCTGTAATTTTTGAAAATAATAAAAAACGAATTGAAAAAAACGGAAAAAAAATTCAGGACAGAAAAGAACTTATCAATACAATTCCGTGCATTCTTTTTTGTCATGATGATCTGCGCTTTGCAACAGGCGAACCTGAAGCTCGAAGATTTTTTATTGATCAGTCGCTCACTTTATATGATTCAACTTATATTGACGATTTAAGAAATTACAAAAAAGTTTTAAAGAGTCGTAATCAGATTTTAAAAAATAAACAGTATGATATGCTGGATGCTTTTGATAACCAGCTTGCATATTATGGTCTGATAATTCAGGAAAAACGTAAGAAAGCAATTTTTCTTTTTAATCAGATTTTTGGAAAAGTTTTTGAAGAGATAAGTGGAATTGAAGGAGTGTCAATTAACTATCATCCATCCTGGAAAGAACAGGATCTTGATGGCGAAAAAATTTTTCCTGCTTCGCAGGATATTTTAAATTTGCTTCTCACACAAAGAGATAGAGATAAGAACTTAGAAACAACACTTTCCGGCCCGCACCGTGATAGAATTGATTTTGTTAAAGATCATCATCTTTTTATTCCGACTGCGTCGACAGGGCAGTGTCGTTTAATTTCACTTTTGTTAAGAGTTGCGCAGTCAATTTATTATACCCGCGCGACCGGCCTTCGGCCGGTACTTTTGATGGACGATGTTCTTCTGGAACTTGATCCTGACAAGAGAGCAAAACTAACAGCAATGCTTCCCGAGTATGACCAGCTCTTCTGTACTTTTTTACCGGGCGAACCATATGAACGCTATATGCATGACACAACAAAAGTGTATAAAATAAAGCAGGGTGAATGGTATGAATAATCAGATAATTTCCGCCGCCGACATGATGCTTCAGGCCGCAAATATTGGAACCTCAGATGCAAATGAAATTTGCAGCGTCTGGAAAAAAGTTGTTTCCGGTGTGCGCTCAAATAGATTTGAATCCGAAGATAGTGAAAAGAGAATTCCAATTGGAGAGCGCCTTGCCGGAAATACGAGAGTCATTGATTTAAAGAATGGAGTTCTTCTTGTAGAGACAGATCATCCCGGCTGGATACAGTATCTTAAGATGTATCAGAAATTTATTATTAATGGTCTTAAGATGAATCTGCCGAATTTGAAGATAAGCACACTTGCTTTTAGAGTGGCCGGCGAAAAGGTTAGCCTGAGTGAAAGCTATGAAAGTCAGGTGAAGAAAGAACGCAATGAAATGGAGGCTCGTCTTGCAAAGCAGGAAAAGGAGCTTAAAAAGTATGATAAAGAGAAAAAAACTACTTCTGAGCTGCCTCCAGAGCTTCTTGCCAAATTTGACAGTATAAGAAACAGCATGCTTGACCTATCGCAAGAATAAATGATATATTTTATTACTATTTTTGTATTTCGATATTAAGATAACTTTAATAGGAAATCTTTAAAATAATATATATAAGGAGTACGTTCCATGAAAAGAACATATCAACCAAGCAAAGTAAAGCGCAACAGAAAATTTGGATTCAGAGCTCGTATGGCAACTAAAGGCGGACGCAAGGTACTTGCTAGAAGACGTGCTAAGGGTCGCGCAAAGCTCTCAGTTTCTGACGAAAAGAAGAAGTACTAATTTTTTAGGGATGGAAACAGACTTGATAAAAACGGGATTTTTTAAACGTGACGAGCGGATAAAGAATCCCGCTGATTTTAAAAAGCTGTTTAAAAACGGAAAAAAGATAAGTATTCCGGGAGCAAAGCTTTTCTATTTAGAGAACGGCCTTGGAATGAATCGAGTCGGTTTTCCTTTGATGCGCGGCTACGGTAACGCGGTCGAAAGGAACTTATCAAAAAGGTACAGCCGTGAAGTCTATCGATTACTAAAATCACATCTGAACACCGGGTATGACATGTTATTCTTAATATATCCCGGAAATGATTCGTTCCACTCGCGATGTGATCAAATTCGTTTATTGTGTCAAAAGGCAGGATTAATTCAGGAATAAGGCTATGTTGAAAAAACTGGCCGTCATTGCAGGCGGAGCCATAAGTAAATTTTTCACAAAACTTTTCTGTTTTCTAATTCGTGCTTATCAAATTTGTATTTCACCATTGCTGGGGAAAAACTGCAGATTTACTCCCACTTGTTCTGCATATGCCCTTGAAGCAATAAAAAAATACGGTCCTGGTAAGGGCCTTTTACTTTCGATTAAACGAGTTCTCAAATGCAATCCATTTCACGAAGGCGGCTATGACCCTGTACCGTGAGGTTTTTAAAATATGGATAAAAATACTATATGGGCAATTGTCCTCTCAACACTTGTTATTATTGGTTCTTATCTGATTTTGCCTAAATTCTTCCCTGGTCTTAATATGATGGGCTTTGGAAAGCAGGCAAATGCACAGACAACAACAGAAGAAACTGCAGAACCACAGGAGTTCTCTCTTGATGATTCAGCAGAAGTTAGCGAACTTTCAATCGCTGCTGATTATGATGAAGAATCAGAAGATCAGCCTGCTCTTGTTGAACAGAAATATACTATTACAACAGATAAAGTAGAAGCTGTTTTCACAAATAAGGGTGGAGACATCATCAGCTATAAGCTTCTTGACCATAAAGATATGGATACAAACGACTTTGTTCAGCTGTCAGATAACGTAAACAGCAAAAACAGAACCTGTGCCATTTCTTTTGGAAAAGCAGAAGAAAAAATCATCGACGAAATCTTCAATACAGAAACAGATGGTAAGACAATCACCTTTACAAAAACAATGAATGTAAACGGTAAGAAAACAACAATGCGCAAAGTTTATTCTTTTATGGACGGCGAGTATGTTTTCAAGCTGGATGTTCTTATTCATACTGCAGATTCAAACGGACTTGATCTTGGCGGAACTTCTTACACAATCAGAACTTCTCCACAGATTGGACCACACTTTAATCCAAAGCAGAATCGTTATGAACGCCGTGAGTTTATTACTTTCAACGGCAACAAATATAAGAAGATTATGCTTAGCAATGGTCAGTTCAAGGAATATGACAAAGATCTTATCTGGGCCGGAATTGCCGGAAAATACTTTGTTGAACTTATGATTCCTTCTGCACCAGAAAAAATCAACACAAGTAAATATTCTTCACAGGTTGAAGTAAATAATTATGCAAATGCTCAGGCATTTATTGAGCGTGCTGCTTTCTCAGGTTCAGATATTTCTGATACTTACTATATGTACTTTGGTCCTCGTAATGATAAGGATCTTAAGCGCTATAATATTGCAGAAAACAATGGCTGGAACCTTGGTGGTAAGAAAGTAACTCAGGCATTACAGACAAGTGGCTGGCTCAACTGGCTGGAAAAGATTCTTAAGGTAGTTCTTGAGATGCTGAATAAGCTTTTCCATAACTGGGGTGTTTCAATCATCATAATGACTCTTATTCTTAAGGTAATTATGTTCCCACTTTCTAAGAAACAGTCTCTTGGTTCTCTTAAGATGCAGGAACTTCAGCCAAAGATGCAGGCTCTTCAGGAAAAATATAAGGGTGATCAGCAGAAGCTTCAGCAGGAAACTTCTAAGCTTTATCAGCAGGCTGGATATAACCCTGCAAGCGGATGTCTCCCAATGCTGTTCCAGTTCCTTATTCTTTTTGCTATGTATAACCTCTTTAACAACTACTTCGAATTCCGTGGTGCTATGTTTATTCCACACTGGATTCCAGACCTTTCTACAGGTGATGTTGTAAAGACTTTCAATTTCAATATTCCTTTACTTGGTAACCAGCTTCGTCTTTTACCTGTAATCTATGTGGGTACTCAGTTGTTATCTGGTAAGATCACACAGTATGGTCAGACAACAGCTCCAGGTCAGAGTCAGGCTACAATGAAGTTTATGATGTACGGTATGCCATTGATGTTCTTCTTTATGTTCTACAATGCACCGTCTGGACTTCTTCTTTACTGGCTTACAAGTAACGTACTTCAGATTTTCCAGCAGCTTATCATCAATAAGATGATGAAAGAAAAGCGTGCTGAAAAAGAAGCAGGAAAACCTGCCGCAAAAGTACAGAAGACATTGCCACCTAAGGCTAAAAGAAAATAGATCCCGAATCAAGTTCGGGATGACACATACAGGAGATAAATAAAATGACTTACGAGTTTGAAGGAAAAACTGAAAAAGAAGCTATTGAAGTTGCAGTAAATGAGCTTGGACTTGAACGTGATCAGTTTGATGTTGAGATTCTTGAAACACAGAAAAACTCAATTTTCAAAAAGGGTTACGTAAAAATCAGAGTTCATACACTTGATGATAATGATGGTAGTGCAGGCTGGAGTGGAGACGCTTCAGAAGAAAAGCACTCACGCCTTGTTGCAGATCCTCTTCCACAGGGTGAATTTGAACAGAAACTTATTGAATTCATCAAAACTATGGTTGAAAAGATGGGTTATGATGTAAAGGTTGAAGTTTCTTACCGCGAAGAAAAGAAGCTTGGAATTCGCCTTGATTCTTCTTATTCTTCAATCCTTATTGGTCGTAAGGGTAAGAACCTTGATGCTCTTCAGCTTCTTGCAAACATCTACGCTGGCCGCCTTGGTCACGAAGAAGTTCGCGTAATTCTTGATACAGAAAACTACAGAATTCGCCGTGAGGAAACTCTTGTTCGCCTCGCATATACAACAGCAGATAAGGTTCGCCTTTCGCACAACTCTATTCTGCTTGAACCAATGAATCCGTTTGAGAGACGTCTCATTCACACAACTTTGAACGATATCCCAGATGTTGAAACAAAGAGTGAAGGTGAGGGCGTATTCAAGCAGGTTCGCGTTCTTTACAAAGGAATTCGCTAATGGCATTAAATCTTATTAAGAAGGTAAGTCTTGTTCTTTTTGCCGGTGCTGCATTTGCAGGAACTTGTTTTGCAGGTGAAAACGCAAAGGCAAAAGAACTTGTAGGTGCTAAGTATTATGATGCACTCGTAAAAAACGGGATTGTATCAGAATACCGTGATGATGGTTCTACTGGTTTCCGTCTTCTGCCAGAATCTGTTTATAGCAGCAAAATCAATGGCAGTATGATTTCTAAGGATCCAAAGAACTATCCTTACACTTACGAAGGACTTTATCTTCTGAGTAAAAAAGAGCTTCTTGCAAAAGGAAGCTCTGGAAAAAGCTCAATCACAATTGATGATGTTTCAAAGGTTGTCCGCTCAATCTCTAAAATGCAGGGTATGACTTATTTCTCTTCTACAAAGAATAAGGAATGTGTTCTGTATGAAAAGACATATATGATTGCCGGACCATACGATAAAACAAAGATTGCAGATCAGAATACAGGAAATGCAGACGGACAGGTTTCTTACTGTCTTCAGGATGATAACAGCTTTGGTGTGAATACTTATAAGCTTTCATACTTCCAGAAAGATGATACATTGCTTTGCAATTTCAGCATTCTGGATAAGATGGGAATTGGCCCATTCAAGGCAATTTATCCTGGAAAGATGATTATCAACATTCTTGTAATTGATTGTGGTGATGATCTTTTGCTTTATCTGAACACAGATTTGGACAGCGTAAAGTTCCCAGGCATTAAGGGTCAGATTACTGATTCAATGTCTTCGAGAATGGACGCAGTTTATAAATGGTTTACAACTCAATTCTAAGAGGGAAAAAATGAAAATCAAAAAAACTATTATTGCAGGACTTATGGCAATCTTTACATTAGCATCTTGCACAGCCGCAGGTTCTAAGGGGAAAAACATGGAAGCATTGAAAGGAAAGGAAGGCGTTTTTGCCGTTCTTGAAACAGAAAAGGGAACAATTGTTCTTAATCTTTTTTACAAAGAAACACCAATGACAGTTGCAAACTTTGTTGGTCTTGCAGAGGGAACTCTTGATGCAGCAAAAGGAAAGCCATTTTATGATGGTTTGAAATTCCACCGTGTAATTGAAAACTTTATGATTCAGGGTGGTGATCCAAAGGGTAATGGTACTGGCGGTCCTGGATATAAGTTTGCTGATGAATTTGTTGAAGGTTATATTTTTGATAAGCCTGGTAAGCTTGCTATGGCTAACTCTGGTACTAATACAAACGGAAGCCAGTTCTTCATTACACACGTTCCAACAGACTGGCTCAACTACAAACACACAATTTTTGGTGAGGTTCTTGCAGGACAGGATGTTGTAAATGCTGTGGCTCAGGGCGATTCCATTAAGTCTTTGACAATTGTTCGCCAGGGTAAAGATGCAGAAGCTTTCAAGGTAACTCAGGCAAGCTTTGACGCTCTTAAGGCTGAGGGTGCTAAGAAGGCTGCTTCTTTCAAAGAAGAAATGGCTAAGAAAACAATTGCAAAGGTAATTGAAGGCTGTGAAAAATCTAAGAGTGGTATTTACTATCAGATTATTAAGCAGGGAAGCGGCCCGGTTTGTGGAAAGGGAAAGAAAGTTACTGTTGAGTACAAAGGATACCTTCCAGATGGTCAGCTTTTTGATGCTTCAAAAGAATTCCACCCACAGGGACATGAACCAATTGAATTTACTACAGCTGGTGGTCAGATGATTCCTGGTTTTGATGAAATGGTTCAGGAAATGAAATACGGTGAAACAAGAAAGATGGTAATTCCACCTGAGCTCGCTTATGGAAGCTACGGTGTTCCACAGGCTGGTATTCCTGGTGATTCTTATATCTGTTTTGATGTGAAATTAGTTAAGTAAGGCAATAGATTGCCGCGTCGCTCACTACGTTCGCTCCTCGCAATGACACGTAAAGGTCTTGTGGGGAGCGATTTTTTTTGTCATTGCGAGCGTAGCGAAGCAATCTATTTTAAAATTGGTGGGACGTCGAAAAGGCTTTTTGTTGCTTCGTAAATCTTGCGAGCCACAAGAGGGTTATTCATTGTGTAAAGGTGAATACCCTGTACGCCGTGAGTAACGAGGTCTATAATCTGATCAATGGCGTAAGCGATTCCGGCGTCGCGGATAGCTTCCGGATGATCTCCGTAGCGGTCCATCATATCTGTAAACTTTTTAGGAAGCACGGCGTTTGTCATGCTTACCATTCGTTCAATAGATTTCTTATTTGTTGCCGGCATGATACCAGCTTCAATCGGAACATTAATTCCTTTTATCTGGCAGCGTTCGAGGAAGCGGTAGAACTGGTCGTTATCGAAGAAAAGCTGTGAGAGCAAATGGCTTGCTCCAGCATCAACCTTCTGTTTAAGATAATCAATGTCTTCATAAACATTTTTTGACTGAGGGTGAAGCTCAGGATAGCAGGCACCAAAAATCTTAAAGTATTTTCCGTCTGTGCGTTTTTCATCAAAATCCTTAATAAACTGAATTAAGTCACTGGCGTGATGGAAATCTCCAGAAGGTTCTTTGCCTTCAACTCGATCTCCGCGAAGGGCAAGAATATTTTCGATTCCTGCCTGCTGGAATTGTTCAAGAACATACTGGGCATCCTGCTTTGTCATATTAAGACAAGGCATATGTATAACTGACTGTACCTGACAGACATCTTTTATATGCCTTGCAATTTCTACAGAGTTGTTGCAGTTTTCACTTCCGCCGGCGCCAAAGGTTACTGAGATAAAATCTGGTGAAAGACCTTTAAGCTCATCAAGGGTAGAATAAATTGTATCGATGGGCATTGTCTTTTTTGGTGGGAATACTTCGAATGAGAAGATTGTTTTCTTTGTGAGATCAGATTCAAAAATCATGTTGTTATTATAAACAGAAACGGGGATGTGGTAAAGATAGAAGTGATTTTAGAATGGGTTAGCGATTGGAGCCACGCCGAAGGCGGCCACCGCAGTACCGGTGGTTGAGTTTGTCGAAACCACCGGTGCGAGGAGGCTGGAGCGCTTAGCGCGGAATGGCGGAAAGCGCGACCACAACAGCGGCGAAGCCGTTGTTGTGGGAACCTCCTGGATAAATTAAAGAATACCGATACCCTTGAGGAGGATGATGAAAAGAAGGATTGGTGCAACGAACTTAATCATTACAATGTAGAGAGTCTTGCGACCGAACTTTTCACCATTGAGGGTAATTTCATCAATTGTTGTCTGTGGCTTAGCAACCCAACCGATAAGGATACAAGTAAGAAGACCAATGATTGGCATGAGAACGTTGTTACTTGCGTAGTCGAGGATGTCGAGAATCTGACCAACACTGCCGTTTGGAAGTTTGAGGTCGAAGTAGAATACGTTGTATCCAAGACAAACGATGATTGAAACAACAAATGTGCTTACGGCCATAATGAATGCTGAACGGCGGCGGCTCCACTTGAACTTATCCATCATAGAAGAAGTGATTGCTTCGAGAATAGAAACTGCAGAAGTAAGAGCTGCGAACATTACCATTACAAAGAAAATCAAACCAATGAAATCACCAAACTTACCGAGAGAGTTGAATACCTTTGGAAGAGTGATGAACATAAGTCCTGGACCAGCAGACATACCTTCTTTTCCGCTGAAAACAAATACGGCTGGAATAATCATCATACCAGCGAGAATTGCAACACCGGTATCGAAGATTTCAATCTGGTTTACAGACTTGTTGAGGTTTTCATCCTTCTTCATGTAAGAGCCGTAAGCAATCATAATACCCATAGCAATTGAGAGTGAGTAGAAGAGCTGTCCCATAGCATCAAGACAAACTGTAAGGAAACCTTTGAATGTGAGTCCTTCAAAATTTGGAATGAAGTAAATTGCTGCACCCTGAAGACCTGTGCGTGTTACACCGTTTGCATCTGTATGTTTGATGAACAAAGCATAGAAGGCAATGAATACAACGATTACAAAAAGAATAGGCATGAGGATTTTTGAGTAACGCTCGATACCATGCTCAACTCCCTTATAAACGATAATAAAACAGAGAATTGCAAAAAGAGCACAGTAGAAAATCGGCTGCCACTGAGAAGTGATAAAGCCTGTAAAGAATCCGTCTTCAACTGCAACCTGGCCCTGGAAAGCAAGATAGCTGAACATATACTTCATTACCCAGCCACCGATTACACAGTAGTAAGGATAAATGATGAATGGTACTACGAAAGAGAAGATTCCGAGGAAGCCCCATTTCTTACTGATTTTTGAATAAGCAGTAAGAGGACTTTCCTGTGTCTTTCTACCAATTGCAACTTCTGTAATGAGAAGTGCAAAACCGAATGTAAGAGCGAGAGCGAGATAGACTACGAGGAAGAGTCCACCGCCATCTTTTGCAGCGAGATATGGGAAGCGCCAGATGTTTCCGAGACCTACGGCACTACCAGCTGCGGCAAGAACGAACCCGATTGAACTGGTAAACGAGTTGCGCTGTTTTGTTTGAGTTTCCATAAATAAACCTCTAAAAAATTTTTTTACGGAAAATATTTTAACATAAAAAAGGGGTGTGCGTCATTAGAAGAGATTGTTATTGAAGGAAGTCTTAAAACAGTGGTGCGAAGATGCGGAAAAGGCGGCCGAGTGCTCTCTGATAAAAAGGAATCTTTTTGTAATCGCCTTTCTGCATGTGAGTACAGTCTTTGAGGGTTTCATCAAAATCTGCTTTTGCATCGTGTACCACTGGGGAGTCTATAAAGACAACTCCGTTTTCAAAATGATGATAGAGGCTTCTGTAGTCGAGATTCACTGAACCAATGGTTGCGATATGGTTGTCAGCGATGAACATTTTAGAATGGATAAAACCTTTGTTGTAGAGATAAACTTTTATTCCGTTATCAACAAAAGATTCGAGATAGGTTTTTCCAATACAGAAGGTCAGAAGATGATCAGGAATTGATGGAACAATAATAGAAACTTCAACTCCACGGGCTGCGGCAAAGAAGAGGGCTTCCTGTAACTGGTTATCTATGAGGATATAAGGAGTTGTGATGTTCAGATATTTTTTTGCATTATTTATGATGTATAGATAAATATTTTCTGCGATGTCTTTGTTGTTGAAAAAGTCGTCGCCGTAAGGGATTGTGATGCCTGAATTTTGGGTATGGGCTGGCTGAGTTTCGACATCCTGGTGTTGGCCGAAGTCCTGCAGTGCGGTGAGGTCCGGAAGATATGGTGAAAAATCTTCCGGGGTTTTTGAATAGAGATTCCAGTTTTGAAGGAAGAGCTGCATAAAGGTGTGGACTGCGGTGCCCTGAATTTTTACGGCATTGTCTTTCCAATATGCAAATCGGTTTTTACCACGATTGAAATATTCGTTTGCAAGATTGAGTCCGCCGGTGAAAGCTATCTTGCCGTCGATGATTACGATTTTACGGTGGTCACGGTTATTGAGGTGTGTTGAAACAATTGGAATGATAGGGAGAAAAACGCGGGATTCAACCCCTTTAGATTTAAGATATTTCTGATAGAACGAAGTGGAAGCTACAGGGGAGCCGAGACCGTCACATAGTATGCGGATCTCAACACCATTTTTATGACGCTCCTGTAGTGCTTTCAAAATCTCGTTCCACGAGCTGTCTACATTGATTATAAAAAACTCAAGAAAAATAAATTTCTGAGCGTTTTTTATTTCTTCCAGCAGGTCTGGGAAAAAAGTTTCGCCATTGGGATAATAAGTTGTATTACAGTTTTTGTACGGAAAGAAAAAATTATTTGTGAGGTAGTAGATTAAATCTGCAGATGGATTTTTAGAGAACTCGCGTATTAATTTTTTCTGTTCACTGAGTGAAGTGGGAATGCTTGCTGGCAGAAGTATTTCGGTTTGCTCGCGGAGAAGGTTCAGGCGTTTTGAGTGGCGGCGAGAACCGCGGTTTGTATGATACATAAGATAGGCAGCAATACTGAACAAAGGAACGAAAATCATTGGAACGATCCAAGCGAGCTTGAACTCGTTGCGTCCTTTTTTGTTCACTATGAAAATCATAAAGCCTGCTGTGAGGGCGAGGGAAATTCCAAAATAGACTTCGAGGTATTTTTCGAGTCGGAAAATGAAAAAGGCCAGAAGGAAGATTTGAATGGCGATGAACAGGAAGTTGATTATGAGACGGCTGTAAACGTTCTTATGAAAGATTTTGAAACGCTTTTTGTCTTTGATGATTTCATAATTTGTTTTTTTAGAATGCTTTTTCATAATCAATTAAATAATAAACTGATTAGTCAATTTTGTCATTCATACCTTTGTTATTAAAATAATTCTGGTTGAAGAGGGTCTTTGTCTGGAAACTCTTCTATCCATTTGAAAACAGAATCAGTACCTAGCATGATGTTGTTGCGTTTACAGAGTTGTGAGAGATAAGACATAAGGGCGTGACTGTTCGGACTGTTTACCATGTAATTGTAACCGAAAGTTTTTATGTAGCGTTGCTTGAGAGAAATCTGATCAGCAGAAAGTGATGGAAAATTACGGTCCAAGGCGGCATAAAAATATTCGCGGTTACCTTCTCGCAAAGTGAGCCCAATTCCAAAGCAGATGATGGCGTGAACTCCGGCTCGGGCACAAAGGTCTACAATGCCTTCGATATTTTCTTTTGTGTCGTTTATGAATGGGAGAAGCGGGCTGAACCAGACAACAGTTGGAATGCCGGCTTCGTGACAGGCCTGAAGAACTTCGAAGCGTCGGCTTGTTGGACAGACATTGGGTTCAATTTTTTTACAGAGAGTGTCGTCTGCGGTGGTGAGTGTCATTTGAACTACAGCCTTTGTTTTTTGATTTATGTGAGTAAGAATGTCGAAGTCGCGAAGTACAAGATCTGACTTAGTAATAAGTGTTGCACCAAAATTATAATGGTCTATGATTTCGAGGCAGCGGCGTGTAAGCTGGAGTTCTTTTTCTAAAGGGATGTAAGGATCGCACATAGAGCCGGTACCTATCATGCAGCGCTTTCGCTTTTTTTTGAGAGCGGCTTCGAGAAGCTCGGGTGCGTTTTGTTTTACTTCTATGTCTTCAAAGTCATGAGTAAACTGATAACATTTACTTCGTGAATCACAATAGATGCAACCGTGGGAGCATCCACGATAGATGTTCATACTGTGAGGAGTAAGAATTGTTTTTGCGTTCACGAAGTGCATGTTATTTACAATTCTTAATATGAGCTTTGATTTTTTTTATAGCCCAGTCGTAGTGGCTTGAGGTTGTGCTGACACAATAATCTCCCAGCGCTGCGTTTCCTGTCCATGCAAAATACTTTGGGATAAAAAGTTCTTCATTTGAATAACTCTCTATCAGATTTATTACATCGTCATGGCTTTTATCGAGCAACTTTCTAGCTTCTTCCAGACTTGTTTTCTGATGATTATTCCAGAACATTACATTCATTGCGCCATAAGTTTTCCACGAATATTCTGATGGGAGGAAGGCAATTGCTGATTTTTTGTCAGTGATGTCTTTATTGTTTTTCGGAAATTTGAGCATAAGCTGATGCCATTCATAAAGATGGATCAAAACATCGCGGACATTTTTGTCGCGGCTCCAGTGAGCTTCTTTTTTGCTTGGTTCGCCTGAAAAATCAAATGGTGTATTAAGTTCTTTTTCAGACATTCCTTCAATGAGCTTGATAAGTTTGTCGTAATTTTCTTTTGCTGCGGTGAGCAGGTCGTCTTTAGTTTTTGGTCTTGGCATATTACATCTCCTGATTAATTATATCACTGAATTCTTTTAGAAGTTCAGTTTTGTATATTTTTTCTCTGGTAGAAGTACGAACTTCTTTCCAGAGGATTGAAGCGGTTTTGAGTTTATTTTTAAAGTGAGTGGTGGCAGGGTCAGTACAGAAGTCGTGAACGAACTTGTTCCATTGTAGAGAGACTTTGTCGTATTTTGCGTAAGTTTTAGTGCCGTAAAAAATGTCGAGGAGGTCACCTAGGGTGAAAGAGATATCGTTGGTTTCCTTTACTTTACGAACGGTGGCTACCATATCGACGTTGAATTTGAAATTATCGATTCCAGTCTGTTGAGAGAAAAAATCGCGGAAACGTTGATTAAAACAAAAACCACATTCAATAAGGTTTGTTTGTGGAGTGAGAACTAACGACTGATAGTTTTGGTTTGTAGAAGAACGTGGTATGGTGGGCACAGCTTTCTTTGGAGCAATGATAGTTCCCTTGAAGTACTGTTCTATGTTGTGATTGAGCTCAGCCTTCATGCCTGAGGCATCGATCTTGAGAGATTTACAGATGGCCTGGAGTTCTTCGCGGTACCAGTAGTATCTGGAAAATTCTGCGAAGGATTTGATTTCGTCGAAAGGTGGGCGTTTCGTGCTTGTGGTTTCGATACACCCGCTTCGCGGGCACCCAACCACTGGGTGTGGGTGCGCTGTGATTATAGTATAACTGTAAGCATTCACGGTGATGCAGATACCATCAATTTCGCAGTACCAGTTTTTGCCTTGGCGGGTAATTTTACAGTCAGGGTAAGAAATCTTTTGCTTACAAAAATCGACTACATCTGAAACATTATCATCGAGAGAAAGATTTTTTCTGATACGGTCTGCTCCCATAGGAGTAGTGTGAACCTTGCTGAGATTATCTAATAATGGACAGTTTGCAGCATTCATCATGGTTTTATTATAAGACTTTAAATATGACAATGGCGTGTCATATTTAAAAATATTATTTTTTTCATTTATGATATGCTATCGAGTTATGTAATTATTAAGCACGTCATTGGCAAGTTTAATAATTCTTTCACGAACTGATTTTGGTGAAAGAATTTTGAGATCTGGTCCAAAGCCTAGAAGCAGATCCTGAAGCCAGTCTTCATCTGGAACAGTGAAGCTGGCTGTAATACTTCCGTCTTTGTTTGGTACTACTTCAGAACAAATAAAGGTATCAAGCAGATATGAGATTTTATTATTGGAAACCTTTGCTTTTATGTTAATCATTTTAGGCTTAGGTCTTTGATTTTCAAAGTATGGATTAACAGCTGGAACAGAAAAGCGGGTTACTGTAGCAGTACGTCCAGTCATTGAAATATTTCTCATTCTGGAAAGTTTGAAAAATCTTTCGGCTTGTCGTGTCGTACACCAGCCCTGTAAATACCAGGCTTGACCTTTGTAAACCAGTTTCCATGGATGAACAAGACGATGTTCAGTTTTTCCATCTCCACGAAAATATTCAAAAGAGACCTGACGTTTTTTAAGAATACATTCGCGAAGAGTTCCAAAGAGTTTTCGAACTTCGCTGCCTTCAGGACTCCAGGGAGAGAAATCAACTTCGAGCCAGTCTGTATCAGTGGTAACCAGACCTGAAATTTTTTCGGCTGCTTTTAAATTTGCATTAACTGCAGAAGACGGGTTTCCCGTCAGACTGTTAAAGGCTTTTACACTTGAAACAATAGCAAGACGTTCTTCTTCAGAAAGGATTCGTTTATCAAGAGCGTATTTTTCTGAGATGGCAATTCCGCCGCCACGGCCTTTAAGGGAATAAACAGGAACTCCGGAAACCGAAAGTGCGTCTATCCAGCGATAAATGGTTCGGGTAGAAACTCCAAATCGTTTAGCCATTTCACTGGCGGTGGACTGTTTTTTATCAATGAGGATATAAACAAATTCGAAAAGCTGATCTATCTGCATAAAGAAATTATACATCTGAAAATATGACATCGCAATGTCATATTTAATACTACTCGACATCACACGATTTTATGTCTATCATGGGTTTATGAATATTACACTTCCACCAAATTATAATTCTCTTGCTGGTGCACTTGTTGCACTTTTTGGTAATTCAGTTGCTATTGCAGAAACAGACAGACTTTCCGGAGGCGACATAAATAAGGCCTATGGTCTAACACTTACAAACGGAAAGCATATTTTTATGAAGGCAAACGCAAAACAGAATGCGGCCTTTTTTACAGCAGAGGCGGCAGGTCTTACTGCGATCGAAAAAACTGGAGCAATAGGTACACCAGAAATTTTATGTACGGGAACTGATGATGGAGAGGATGTAGGTTATAGCTTTCTTTTACTCAAGTTTATAAAAGGCGGAAAGCAACAGAAGAATTACTGGCAGGAGCTGGCACGGAATCTTGCGAAAATGCATAAAGCAGATACTTCCATTTATTTTGAGGGTAACGGTAAGTTCGGATTTTTCCAGGATAATTTTATAGGCGCACGGCCACAGTGTAATACACCTTGTGACAGCTGGATTTCTTTCTTCCGTGATAACAGACTTGCTCCACAGTTTAAGGCAGCGGATTCTTATTTTGAGACTAACGACCGTAAGTTAGTTACTAAACTGTTGGATCATCTGGAAGAGTTTTTAGTTGAACCGGAAAAGCCAAGTCTGCTTCATGGAGATCTCTGGAGCGGTAATGTAATGTGTGGTCCAGAGGGAAAAGCAATGCTGATTGACCCTGCCACTTACGTAGGACACGCGGAAGCAGATTTAGCAATGACAGAGCTTTTCGGTGGTTTTCCGCCAGAGTTCTACGAAGCATATCGTGAAGCAAATCCTCTGCAGCCAGAGTATGAAAACCGCCGTGACCTTTACAATCTATATCAGCTTTTGAATCATCTGAATCTTTTTGGTCCGACTTATCTTGGACCTGTTTTGAGCATTGTTGCAGAATATGTCGGATAAAAAAGAAAACATCAGAGAAACAATTTTGCATGAAATAGAACCGGTATGGAATGAAGAAAGCCGAGTTCTTATACTTGGGACAATGCCGTCTCCTGCAAGCCGTAATGCCGGATTTTTCTACATGCATCCGCAGAACAGATTCTGGAAGGTGGTTCCAGAAATTTTTGGCGAAGCACTGAAAATCCCGAATAATGCGTCCGACCGACTTGCGGCAATCGCAGAACGACGAGACTTTTTACTTCGCCACAATCTTGCTCTTTGGGATGTGCTTGCTTCCTGTGATATTCAAGGTGCTGCAGATTCCAGCATAAAAAATGCAAAGCCAAATGATTTTACTGAACTGTTTGAAAAATCAAAAATCCGACATGTCTTTTGTACAGGAAAAACTTCTTTTAATTTGTGGAAAAAATTTTGCGCAGCACAATATGAAGAGAGTTTTGGTCTGACCTGCGAATGTCTTCCGAGTACAAGTCCTGCTAATGCCGCGTGGAGCATGGAAAGGCTTGTGGCGAAGTATCAGAAAATATGTTATCATTCCAGATATGATTCAGATATTCGGAACAAATAAATCTTTTGATACAAAGGCGGCTCAGCGATTTTTTAAGGAACGCCGCATCGACTTTCAGTTTGTAGATCTTAAAGAAAAGGAAATGTCTCCAGGCGAGTTCGACTCTGTAGTTTCTGCACTCGCAAGAGAAGCGGGTACGCGTGCTGATGCAATTGATTTATTGATTGATAATAAAGCTAAAGATTATGCCAGCATCGCTTATCTGGACGAGAGCGAAAAAGAATCAAAACTTTTTGAAAATCAGGCAAAGCTGATGAAGCAGCCTGTATGTCGTAATGGTAAAACTGCGGCTACAGTTGGTATGCAGCAGAAGATTTGGGAAAGCAGGAACGTTTAGTTCCTGAATAAGATATGTCTGACCTTAAAGAAACCATCTACGCGGCAGTGCGTTTGATTCCACGAGGAAAAGTTGCATCCTATTCTCAAATTGCCGCCCTTGCAGGAAACTGTAATCTTCGCCGCTATGTTGGAAATGCCCTTCACGAAAATCCAAGTAATCAGATAACTCCGTGTCATCGTGTGGTAAATGCTAAGGGCTTCTGTTCTGGAAGCTTTTCATTTGGTGGGCCAGATGCACAACGCGAAAAACTCGAAGCAGAAGGTATCACCTTTGTAGATGGCCACGTCGATATGGAAAAACACAATATTACTGAAGAAGATTTTGAAGTAATAAAAGCTGAACTTGATAATAATTAATGAATTGTTCTCCGAAGGACCAATTTAAAGTAATCACAGCTGCAACCTTTAACATCAACCTTGCAGGTAAATAAACAGCCGTCATGTTCACCTGTCTGTTCATTTCCTGAAGTGGTGATGAAGAGAGTATCGAGATTGTCACCGATAAAACAGCAGGATGTAACGTTCTTTGCATCTACATTTATTACAGCTAAAAGAGAGCCGTCTTTTGTGCTGCGTTGTTCTATACGGCTGCCACCCCAGAAGGCTACCCAGAGATTATCCTGGGAGTCAATGCACATGCCGTCGGTGAGGCCATTGTTTTCTTCGGGTTTGAAGAGGATCTGGCGGTTGGAGATTTCGCCGGTTTTCAAATCGTAATCATACGAAAAGACTGCGTATTGTAAGGTGTCGGAAAAATAAAATTTTTTTCTATCAGCACTCCAGGCCATTCCATTTGAGATTTTTGTATTTGGCTGGAGACAGGTGATTTCGTTGTCTTTAAGACTATCAAGGCAGAAAAGATTTCCACTTGCTTCGTGAATATCATCGTCTACAGATGAGCCGAAGAAGAGTCGGCCTGCAGGATCAGCCTTGGCATCGTTTGAACGCTGATATGATTCGTAATAGTCTTTTAGATTTTTGATAAGTTTTGGCGCTGGATTTTCTGAGCCTTCAATTCCGGTGTCTTGAAGATAAAGACCGTCAGTTCCTGCAATAAGATAACAGTTTTCTTTTACAGTTGGAACGGCTGAACCAATTGCCTGATTAAAACAGAAGGTTTTTCGAATTCCGTCTGGTCCCTGAGTGAAAAATTTTTTGTCCATAATGTCGACCCAGGAAATTGTTTTTGTACGTGGATCATAAAATGGAGATTCTCCTAAAAGATATTTTTCCTTAGAAAAAACTTGAGCGTTATAAGTTTTCATATTACCTCCTGGCGGCCGTTGGCGGTCCTTTATTGTTCATGATATAATAAAACCGGGTTTGGGAAAATGGCTGGAATAAGAAATAGCGGACATGCAGATTTGCCTCTTCATACGGGTACGGTGCCTCGTTGGCTTGCCGACCGCATGATGGTTTTAGGAACTCTTATAACAGAATCCCTTGTTGAAAACTTTGGGCCTGAAGAGGTACTTGTTCGCCTTAGTGATCCTTTATGGTTTCAGTCGTTTGGCGCTGTGATGGGAATGGACTGGCACAGCTCGGGAATTACAACGAGTGTAATGTATGCGCTTAAACGTGGCTTGAACCCGAGAGCAAAAGAGCTTGGAATTTATGTTTGTGGTGGCCGTGGTAAATATTCACGGATGACACCTGATGAACTTTTAGGTATTGCAGATGCAGAAGGGCTTGATGGAGACGCACTGGTCCGCAACAGTAAGCTTGTAGCAAAAGTGGACAATAATGCGGTGCAGGATGGATTTCAGCTTTATCAGCATAATTTCGTTTTAACACGAAATGGAAGCTGGGCTGTTGTTCAGCAGGGCATGAATACTGCAGAAAAGAAAGCCCGAAGATATCACTGGTGTTCAACTAACTTACGTTCGTTTGTTGAAGAACCACATAGTGGAGTAGTTGGGGATAATAAAGGTAAAATTTTAAACCTCACAGATTCAAAAGCAGACAAGGCCCGCAGCTCTATTCTTGAGATGAGTCGTGAAGAGCCGGAAAGAATGATTAATGAAATTCTGCAGATTGAAAAGCCGGCAAGTGAAATAATCCTTTTACAGGGCGGGGGCGTTACGGGGGTGTCCCCCGTTAGAAGGGGTAGCGAGCAACGAAGTGCGAGCGAGGGGGAGACTTCCCCCATCCAACTGGAATTATTTCCAGAGATGACTAACGAACGTTCGATAGTTATGCCTACTCATCACGAAGTAAGGGAGCAGGATGTTGATCTTAAAAGGCTTGGTGGAGTTCTGGCTACGGCTTATAACTCGCAGCCAAAGGACTTTGAGGAACTTCTACTTACTCCGGGGCTTGGACCGAGAACTCTGCAGTCACTGGCGCTGGTGAGCGAAGTTATTTATGGAACTCCGAGTCGCTTTACAGACCCGGCCAGATTCAGTTTTGCACATGGCGGAAAAGACGGACACCCGTTCCCGGTACCGCTGAAGATTTACGATGAGTCTATTCGTATTCTTAGGGACAGTATTGAAAAATCAAAGCTTGGTTATAAAGATAAATCTGACTGTATTCGAAGGCTGCATACTGTTGCGATGAATGTGGAACAGAACTGTGCTCCCGATGTAGATTTTGATGCGGCAATTCAATTTGAACGGGAACACTCAAAAGAGTGGGATGGCAAAACTGTATAGATTTATACTATAGAAAATAAAACGTTTTAAAAAAATAAAAAAACATTATATAATGATTGAAATGGATTTTAAGAAGAGAGTAAAAAATAGTTTAAATGGTCTCACATCGTCCTATCAACGGGCACGACTGGTTTCTATTTTTGTAGCTTTTTGTTCGCTTTTGTATCATATTTCCATTTGCCTTTTTTTCTATGTAATAAACATAAAGCCGATGTTCTATTACAACTTCATCAGTATTACCGTTTTTACAATCATTTTAATTCGAGTTCCAAAGCTTAAGTCCTATGTTTTTGTTTACAATATTGCATTGCTGGAAGTTATAGTTCATCAGATTTTGGCGGATTATTTTCTGGGCTCTTACAGCAGTTTCCACTCGTTTATTTTGTTAATGGGACTTTTGCCCTTCCTTATTTTTGAAAACAAAAAGCGATATGCATTGCCGATTACCGTAGTAAGTTCTGTGCTTTATATTTATTTTTCTTGCAGAACTATTGAGGCACATGCTCAGGTAGCTGCCAGAACTTTGTTTGGTATTCGCTGTATGAATATTACGATTACAGTTTTCATCATCCTTTTTGTGGTTTTGATTTATACACGTGTTGTTTACAGAATTGAATACTATCTGAAAAATCATAGTGACTCTCTGGAAAATGAAATTAAGATGGCGGCAGTCATTCAGCAGAATTTTTTCAGACAGGAAATTGATGATATTAAAAAATATGAGGTTGCATATTTCAGCCGTGCAATGGTTGGAGTTTCTGGTGACCTCTTTGACTTTTATAAGTCTGGCGAAAAACTGGATGGTCTTGGAGTATTTGATGTTTCGGGCCACGGTATTTCTTCTGGTCTTGTTACAATGCTCGTTAAGAATATTATTCATCAGGAATTTTATAAACAGAATGATGAAGAGCTTTGGGAAATCCTCAATAGAATTAATGACCGCGTAATTGAAGAGAAGGGAGATATTCAGAATTATCTGACAGGTATTCTTGTTCGTCTTTATGAAAATAAAATTGAACTTGTTGATGCAGGTCACCCGGCACCGATTCTTTACAAGAAAAAGACCGGTGAGTGTAGTTATGTAAAACTTGCAGAGCGCTCTGTGGGTGTTATTGGAATTGCAGATTTCCCTGTTTATTATGAATCGCTGTTTTATGATTTTGAAGATGGTGATGAACTGATTCTTTTTTCTGATGGTGTTATTGATATTAAAAACGAACAGGATGAATATTTTGGTAAAGAACGTCTGCTGGAAGCTGCAAAATTAAATATTGAAAAAACTGCGGCTGAACAGGTAAGTTTTATTGCAAACAGTATTTATTCTTTCTGTGGTAATCGTGAGCAGAATGATGACCTTACTATCATTGTTTTGAAAAAGTAAAAAATGTTAAATTCTAAAGAACTGTCTCAATTTCCAATTACACCATATCTTGAACAGATTTGTGATGCACTCAAAAATTCTTCTTCCCGCTTTTTGATTTTAACTGCAGAGACGGCTGCCGGAAAATCTACGGTGCTGCCGCTGGCATTGCTGCAGAATTTCTCTGGAAAAATTCTGATGACTGAACCTCGACGAATTGCGGTGCTTGGTGTTGCAAACCGATTGGGCGAACTGGCAAGTTGTGGTGAAGGCGGAAATCCTGTTGGTTATAAAATCCATCTTGAAAGTAAGATTACTCGTGATACAAGACTTGAGGTTGTGACTGAAGCAATTCTGGTTCGTCAGCTTCAAAGTGATCCGGCGCTGGAAGATTACAATGTTGTTGTGCTGGATGAGTTTCATGAGAGGTCGGTAAATACAGATTTAGCGCTGGCGTTTTTGAAAGAGGCGATGCAGCTTCGCGATGACCTTTTTGTTGTGATTATGTCGGCTACGATTGATACGGGGAGGCTGCAGAGATATCTTGGCGGATCGGCCGAGGGTGGCGAGGTGAAGACACTGGCTGAGGTTCCGGTATTTTCTGTGCCTGGGCGGCAGTTTCCCGTGAGGGTGATGTATGAGCCGGAAAAGTCTGTGGTGGTGGCTGTTAGGGAGGCGCTGAGGGCATCACGTGAAGGAAATATCCTAGTTTTTCTTCCGGGAATTGCTGATATTCGTAAGGCGCAGGAAGCTCTGCTTGAGACTGGTGATTTTGATGCAGACAGCGACACCGAGCTTTGTGTGCTTCATTCGAGCGTTTCTCTTGAAGAGCAGAAGCGGGTTATTAAACCACCGCGGGAAGGAGAGAGTGCCAAGCGTCGTGTAATTTTGTCTTCTGCGATTGCGGAAACTTCGCTTACTGTTCCCGGTGTTACAACTGTTATTGATTCGGGGCTTGCCCGCATAAACCGCATGGATTTGAATATCGGCATGGAAAAACTTTCTACAGAAGTTGAAAGTGAATTTTCTGCTGAGCAGCGAAAGGGACGTGCGGGTCGTATTTGTGAAGGAACCTGTATCCGCCTTTGGGATGAACATGACCCTCGTGTAAAGGAACTGGCTCCGGAAATTTTGAGAACAGACCTTGTTCCGGTTGTGCTTGAGTGCAGTGAACGTGGCGTTTACAGCGTGGAAGGAATTGACTGGCTGGACAGTCCTTCTAAGGCGGCGTGGAAGACCAGCAGTGCGCTTTTGCGTCAGTTGGGTTTGATTCGTGATGATGGACACCTTACAGCTAAGGGAAAGGCTGCGCTGACTCTGGGTGTGCATCCGCGACTGGGCAGTATTGCGCTCGAGGTTTTTGATAATGGGAAGGGTCGGCTGAGTGATGAGGGGCGCGAACTATTATTGAAGTTCAGTACATATTCAGGTTCGTCGCGGGATTTGCAGAACCGGTTCATTGGGGATTTGGAACGCCGCCTCGGTGCGTGTAAATATTGTAGTGAGGGTGGGGCGGAATTCTTAATATTGTGCGGGTACCCGGACCGGCTCGCGATGAGGACTAGTGCGCCGGGGATTGAGCCGGCGGAATATAAATTTGCCGGGGGACGGCAGGCGCGACTGTATGCTTCTAATGCGCCGCTGTGGATTGTTGCGCCTGAAGTTTTGGCAAAGAACTCGGATGCAGTGATTTTTGAATTTGCTGAATTGCCGGAGGCCGAAATCGGTGAGTTTCTGGAAAAACATTGCGAAATTCGTGAAATCTGTTCATTTGCTCATGGCTCTTTGCAGAAGTTTGAACAGAAATGTTATGGCGAAATTGTGCTCTCTTCTAAAAAAGTTCCAACCAGACCAGAGGATTTTGCAGAAGCCTGGGTTACAGAAATCTCAGAAAAAGGGCTGGATTGTCTTCCAAAGGATGCCCGCATAGAAAGCCTTTTGCTCAGGGCTGAGTTTATTAAACAGCAGAATGCAGGAGAAGTTCCTGAGTTAAATGCAGAAAATGCCCGTGAATGGCTTGTTCCGTTCTTGAGCGGAGCTGCATCATTAACTTCTCAAATTGTTTATGATGCCCTTTACTGGTATCTGAATGGTTCAGAAATTGACCGCCTGGTGCCAGAACAGCTTGTGCTTGAAAACGGCCGCCGCGTTAAAGTAAAATACGAAAAACAGGCAGAAATCCGTCCGATTATAGAAATCATAATTCAGCGTATTTTTGGTTGTTTTACTACTCCACAAATCTGCGGAAAGAAAGTTTTGCTGCGTCTGCTTTCACCGGCCAGCCGCCCGCTTCAGGTTACCGAAGATCTTGAGCATTTCTGGACCGGTGCCTGGGTTGAAATCTGCAAGGAGATGAAGGGAAGATATCCGAAGCACAACTGGGATTTCCGCGTAGTGGAGAAGGAATAGATGCTGAACCCTGAATTCGTTTCAGGGTCAGCATGACGTCATCCCGAACTTGTTTCGGGATCTGATAAAGGATTTTATTTATGAATATTTTTTTAATCTTTCTAGGGCTTATCAGCATATCTTATGATTTCATCATTACCTTTATGAATCCCGGAACCTTCTGGGACATTGTGGTTTCTTTCACTCACATCTGGACGGCTCTGGGTGCTTATCTGATTTTCCTTGGAATCTATAGAATTAAAACAGGACATTCTTTCTGGAGCATCTGGAAGAAGTGGATTAAAATAACGTTCGTCAGTTTGTTTACTGTTGGATTTGCAATAGCTATTATCAATCTGATTTTTATTTTGAATCCTGTGATGGTTTCGGTAAAAGAAACTGCAGAGAATGTGATTCTTCTTGGCGGCGGAATTGATAAGGACGGAAATCTTCCTAAGCCTGTTATGGATCGTGTTGAAAAGGCTGCCGAATATCTAAATCAGCATCCGGAAACCATTTGTGTTGTGACTGGCGGAACATTAAAATGGCTGCCGTTTGCAGAAGCTCCTGAACTTAAGAATCAGCTTGTGAACAAAGGTGTAGCGCCTGAACGAATCTTAGTTGAAGATCAGGCAAAAGATACAATTCAGAATTTCCAGTTTAGTTGTAAAATGCTTGCAGAATATAGAGGGGTAAGTATTCAGGAAGTTTTAGATATGCCGACGGCAGTTGTTACTAGCCGTTATCATCTGCGCCGCAGCGAACGTCTTGCCCGCCGCATGGGCTTTAAAAATATTAAAGGGATTGGCTCTGCCTGCCCGGCAATTTACGTTCCACACAGTTACGTACGCGAAATCTGTGCATACGTAAAGTTGAATCTTAGAATTTTATTGACTGGGGAACCGAGAAGGATTAATAACTAACAACCGGTAGTTTCGACAGGCTCAACCACCGGTTGTCTATAACTATTTACCAAGTGCGATAGATCTGTTGCAAGCCGCAGTAACTGCTTCGATTACTGCGTTGCGGAAGTTATTTTTTTCGAGGGCTGCTACGCCTTCGATTGTAGTTCCGGCTGGTGAACAAACCATGTCCTTAAGAATTGCAGGGTGCTTTCCGCTTTCCAAAACCATTCCGGCAGAACCGTAAACAGTCTGTGCAGCATAAGTATATGCCTGAGCACGTGGCATTCCACAGCGAACAGCCGCATCAGCCAAAGCTTCAATAAACATAAATACAAAAGCAGGACCTGAACCACTAACTGCAGTTACGCAGTCCATCAGTTTTTCAGGAACAACTTCAACCTTACCGGCACTGCTCAAAATCTCAATTGCAGTATTAGCTTCTGCTTCAGTAATATTGTCTTTGTAAGTAACAGCTGTCATAGCTTCGCCAATCTGTGCACAAACGTTTGGCATCATGCGGATAAAGCGAGCCTTAGGAGCCCAGTTTTCGAGTTTTTCAATTTTTACACCGGCAGCCATAGAAATCACAACAGTCTTGTTAGAAATCTTTCCGGCAATTTCAGCAAAAACATCACCAAGGAACTGCGGCTTTACAGCAAGGAAAACATAGTCGCAGTCGAGCACATCAGTGTTGTTCTCAACAAAGGTAGCTCCAGTCTCAGCTGCAAAAGCCTTGCCCATCTCAACATTTTTATCAGTAACCTTAATCTGGTTCACATCATATTTTTTGCAAACAGCGCGCATAATTGCACCGCCCATAGCACCAGTTCCAATACATCCGATTTTCATTTTTTCTATCCTCCTATTCAGCCGAGAACAAAGTTCCCTTTGCGTTTTCTTCTAAAAGTCCGGTGAGTGCCTTTTCTTTGCCGCCATTAGCAAGCAGCATCTCAATTCCATACTCGGTTACCTTCTCTGCAGCCTGAATCTTTGTTTCCATACCGCCGGTACCAAAAGCGTTTGTATCTCCAATCTTAATTGATTTTCTGAGTTCTGGAATCGACTCAACACTCTCAATCAACTTAGCCTCTGGATTTGTCTTTGGATTATCTGAGTAAACGCCGTCGATGTCACTGAAGAGAATCAAGAGGTCTGCTGACCACAAAATTGCTGTGAGTGCACTCAGGTTATCGTTATCACCAATCTTAATTTCATCAAAGCTTACACTGTCGTTTTCGTTGATGATGGGTACAACGCCTTCGTCAACCAGAGTAAACAATGTATTGCGGATATTCAAAGAGCGGTGTTCGTTCTTAAAATCATCCTTTGTGAGTAAGAGCTGACCGATATGAAGGTCTTGCTTCTGGAAGGCCTTGCGCCACTGATGCATAAGCTCTACCTGACCAATTGCGCACAGGGCCTGGCGGTAGTGAACGTCCTTTTTGCGGGCCCATTCTTTTGTTGTAGAAACACCGGCAACCTGAGCTCCCGAAGAAACCAGGATAATCTGTTTTCCCTGTTTGATAAGCTCGGCACACTGAGCGGCAAATTCTTCCATGAACAGAGTGTTCTGAGTTCCGTCTTCTTTTGCCAGAGTGTTCGAGCCGATTTTTATAACTATTTTTCTAGCTTTTTTTAGGCTTTCGTTTATTTTACTCATTTTCGTTTTTCCTTTCCGTCGTCATTGCGAGGAGCGTTAGCGACGTGGCAATCTAATAAATGGATTGCTTCGCTTTGCTCGCAATGACGGTCTATCTTATTTGTCCTTCACCATCTATCAGATACTTGGTGGTTGTTAATACTTTAATTCCCATAGGTCCGCGGGCGTGCAGCTTCTGGGTGCTGATTCCGAGTTCTGCGCCGAAGCCGAACTCGCCGCCGTCTGTAAAGCGGGTGCTGGCATTTACGTAAACGCAGCTGGCGTCAATCATAGACTGGAAGAGTCTTGTGTTTGCGCGGCTCTCAGAAATAATGCTTTCACTGTGCTTTGTATTGTGCGAATTGATGTAGCTGATTGCTTCTTCAATTGAATCAACAACCTTGATACAGCATTCGTAGTCCAGGTATTCGTTGCCAAAGTCGGCATCGGTAGCTGGAACGAGGGTGGTTTCGATACACTCGCTTCGCGAGCACTCAACCACCGCTGGTTTTAAGATTTCAAAAGAACGTTCATCTGCGTGAAGTTTTACGCGGCCGGCAAAAGTTTCTTCCAGTTTTGGAAGAAATTCGGCAGCAACTTTACTGTGTACAACAATGCACTCAATAGCGTTGCAAACGCTTGGACGCTGAATCTTTGCATTCTCAGCAATTTTACAAGCCATATCCAAATCACCAAATTCATCAACATAAAGATGACAAACACCACTTCCAGTTTCAATAACCGGAACCTTGGCATTACGAACAACGTTCTCTATCAGCTTTTTACCGCCGCGTGGAAGACATACATCAATCATACCAACGGCATTCAAAATCTCATCAACATCACTATGGTCGTGTTCGCGTACTTCAACCAGTTCAATTGCATCAGAAACACCGCCGGCAACTCCATCCAGCGCTGCCTTAATCACTCTTACAATCTCTTTATTTGAATTATAGGCAGAAGATGAACCACGAAGCAAAATAGCATTTCCGCTCTTATAAGCGAGACTGAAGGCGTCTACAGTAACGTTAGGACGGCTTTCGTAAATAATTGCCACAACCCCGAGCGGTACACGAACCTGACGGATTGTCATTCCATTGGGAGTTTTCCAGCCTGCAACCTCTTCGCCAACGGGGTCTGTCTGACTAATCACAATGCGAAGACTGTCGATAATGCCGTCAATTCTCTTATCGTTGAGCATAAGACGGTCAATGATAGATTCGGAAATGCCGGCAGCACGGGCAGCTTTTACATCTGCGTCGTTAGCAGCAATAATCGAAGCACGGTTTTTGTCCAGGGCTTCGGCTACTGCAACAAGTGCGGCATTTTTTTCGCTGGCATTCTGAAGGGCAAGCTTCTGACTGGCAGCACGCAGGGAATTGGTTGTTTTTTTCAGGTCCATAGGGTTCCTCGTTGTGTCATCCTCGGGCTTGATCCGGGGATCTTGTTCTGGTGATTTCGACAGGCTCAATCACCGCGGTTTTGTAAAAAAAAAGACCGGAACTTACCTAAGCTCCGGTCTGCTAAATTCAAAAATTAGTAATTCGCAAGGAAATACATTCCGAGCAGAATAGCTAACCGGCACTTTTCTTCTGACCATTCAGTTTTGGGAGGAAGGTTTGAAATGTACCACCAGAAAATACCAAATTCTGGGTCAATGCGGAGAGTGTATTCTGCAAAATCAGGAGTGTCCGGTTTCTGTCCGAACATCAGGAATACTGCCTGATTAATCAACTGTAAGAAGAGAACGTAATTGTCTTTCCAGGAATTATTGCTCATAAAAACATCAAGCTGATAAAGCAGCTGATCCTTTAAGGCAATGTCCGATTTTTCCACCCATGTTTTCTGTACAAGAAGGGTAAGATTATTTTTGAAGCTTGATACTAACTTTTCAGCAGCATCTTCTTTCATTTTTGAAAAACCCTTTCCTGAACCAAACGCAGCGGCAATTGTATCGGCAGACGATTCGTATCCTTTTTCTTTATTAAGGAAGTTAGAAAGCGAATCAATAGTCTTTGAGTCTAAAAATTCTGTAAGTATGTCGGCCTGTTTAGTCATACTGTAGATATTAAAGATTTATTCAGTGTTGGTCAAGTTTGCGGTTGGTGGTGAAACGTTTTGTCAGTTCGAAAAGAATTCGTCAAATCAAATAAATCATAGTAGAATATAGAAATTGATTTAAGGAGATATTCTTGAGACCCCAGAATTTAACGGCAGAAGAGCAGTACAACAAGATGGTTAATACACCGGTGTCTAAGCTGATTACCGGGCTTGCAATACCGACTGTCATTTCTATGCTGGTAACTTCCGTGTATAACATGGCAGATACCTTCTTTGTTTCGCATATAAATACACAGGCAAGTGCGGCAGTTGGAATTGTTTTTCCTGTTATGTCGATTATTCAGGCGTGCGGTTTTACGCTTGGTATGGGCGGCGGAAGTCTTGTTTCGGTAAGGCTCGGCCAGAAACGTAATGATGAGGCAAACTATATTGCATCTACAGCATTTTTCACGGCGCTTGGAATTGGTGCTCTGATTACAATTTTTGGAAATATTTTTTCGAATCAGTTTTTGAGTCTTGTTGGTGCATCGGAAACTATTCTGCCTTATGCACATGCCTATGCCCGCTATATTTTCTGGGGCGCTCCAATCATGTGTGCTTCGTTTGTTTTGAACAATGTTCTGCGTTCCGAGGGTAAAGCCTTCTTTTCTATGATTGCTTTGACCAGCGGTGGTCTTATAAATATTGCGCTGGACCCTCTGTTTATTTACGGGCTTGGTCTTGGAATCAGCGGAGCTGCAATTGCGACTTTAGTGAGTCAGTCTATTTCCTTTTTGATTTTGCTGAGCTGGTTTTTGCGTGGTAAAGCAGTTTGCCGCATGAACATAAAATTCTACAAGCCTACTGGTCAGATTCTTGGAAAGACAATTACTACAGGTTTGCCTTCACTTGCACGTCAGGGACTTTCGAGTGTTGCGACAATTCTTTTGAATACGGCAGCCATAAAATATGGTGATGCTGCTGTTGCGGCTATGGCAATTTGCGGAAAAATTGTCTGGTTTGTCGGCTCTCTTATGATTGGTATTGGTCAGGGATTTAGTCCGGTTAGCGGTTATAACTATGGTGCAAAGCGTTACGACCGCGTGAAGGCGGCGTACTTTTTTATGGTGAAAGCCGGTGTTGCAATTATGACTTCTTTTGGTATTGTGATTTTCATTTTTGCAAATCAGATTATGCAGAGCTTTATAAAGGATGAGGCTGCGGTTGCGATTGGTGTTGTGGCTTTGCGCTGGCAGATTGCGTTCATTCCGTTCCTGCCGGTGATTGTCGGAACAAATATGCTGATGCAGTCTACACGACACATTAAGGCTGCAACCTTCCTTTCTATGAACCGTAACGGTATTTATTTTATTCCTGCCGTTTTGATTTTACCGAATGTGCTCGGCCTTTTTGGTGTAGAAATAACCCAGCTGGTTGCAGACATTTTTAGTGCAGTTACAGCCATTCCATATCTGATTCACATGTTCCGCAAGCTTGATCGTCTTGCGAAAGACCAGCCTCAGTCATAATTCTGTCGGCAAATGCGTCAGCATCGTAAGTGGTGCCGGCAGTTATTTCCAGATTAGGGATATCGAATTTTTCACAGTCTTTCTTAAACTCCTGGCTGCAGATAATGAGGCGCTCGAGGTCAGGATTGTCGTCGAGACGTTTTTCAATTACGCTTGCTTTTCCTGCCACTTTATCAAAATTAGCGCGAAGATAAGCCTCGTCCATCGTAATAAAGGTACAGTAGATTTTTGAAAGATATTCCGGTGTAAAAGACTCTTTCCATTCGCCAGGAATATAGCAGCCTTCCAAAATCATATTCTGATCATTTTCAATTGCAGTCTTAATCATCTCTGCAACGAACGGCCAGAGGAAATAGCGCATCTTGTAATCGTCTTCCACGGTTAGTTCTGTGCGACCACTGCGAATAAATCCCATTTTCAGATGATCCAGACTCACGTACGGAAAGTGTATTCGTTCCAAAAGTTTCTGCGCAATTAAAGTTTTACCAACGTGGCTTGAGCCGCCAATCAGAATAATCATTTTTCACCTCGAGATTTAGCATAATATTGAAATGTTTAAAAAGCAACCGGTTGCCGTAGAAAGAGTGGATTTATCGTGTTATAATGTACAATAGGTTAGGCTATGGAACCCCTGCGAAGCAGCCGACCGCAGCGGCGGTGGTTGAGCTTGTCGAAACCACCAGAGCGAGGACGGTGAGCGCTAGCGAAGGGTGGAACAGCCGACCCGAGCGAAGCGAGGGGAACCACCAAAAGAATAGGAGTATATAAATGAAAACTGTTGCAGGAATTGACCTTGGTACACAGAGTATGAAGGTTGTAATTTACGACTACGAGAAGAAAGAGATTATCGAAAAGGCTAGCTGTCCGATGGAGTTGATTTCGGAGGCAGACGGAACTCGTGAGCAGAAGGCTGAATGGTTCGACAAGGGACTTGAGGTTTGTTTTGGAAAGCTTTCTGCTGAGAACAAGAAGACTATCGAAGCTATTGGTGTTTCTGGTCAGCAGCATGGTTTTGTTCCGCTCGACAAGGACGGAAAGGCTTTGTATAACATTAAGCTCTGGTGCGATACTGCAACTACTGAACAGTGTGCTTACATCACTAAGAAAGCAGGCGGCGACAAAAAGGTTGTAAAGCTTCTTGGTAACCTGATGTTGCCAGGTTTTACTGCTCCAAAGATTCTCTGGCTCAAAGACAACAAGCCTGAGGCTTTTGCCGCTCTCAAATATATTATGCTTCCACACGACTATTTGAACTGGAAGCTCACAGGCGAGTACGTTATGGAGTACGGTGATGCTTCTGGTACTGCTTTGTTTGATTCTGCAAACCGCTGCTGGTCTAAGAAGATTTGTGATATTATCGATCCAAAACTTCTTGGTCTTCTTCCTAAGCTGATTGAGCCAAGTGCTCCTGCCGGAAAGGTTAGCGCTGAAGCAGCTGCCGCTTATGGTATTCCTGCTGGTATTCCTGTTTCTGCTGGTGGTGGAGACAACATGATGGGTGCTGTTGGAACTGGTACTGTTGCTGACGGATTCCTTACAATGTCTATGGGTACTTCTGGTACTCTTTACGGATATTCTGATAAGCCAATTAACGACCCTGCAAATGGTCTTTCGGGATTCTGTTCAAGCACAGGCGGATGGCTCCCACTTCTTTGTACAATGAACTGTACTGTTGCAACTGAGTTTGTTCGCGGTCTTTTCCAGCTTGATGTTAAGGATCTTGATGCTGAAGCTGCTAAGGCTCCTTGCGGATCTGAGGGTGTTCTTGTAATGCCATTCTTCAATGGTGAGCGTACACCTAACTTGCCAAATGGACGTGCAAGTATTACAGGCCTCACTTCGGCTAATACTAACCGCGCAAATATTGCCCGTGCTTCGCTTGAATCTGCTGTATTTGCTATGCGTGGTGGTTTGGATGCATTCCGCAAGCTTGGTTTCCAGCCTAAGGAAATCCGCCTGATTGGTGGTGGTTCTAAATCTCCACTCTGGCGCCAGATTGCTGCTGATATTATGAATCTTCCAATCCGCGTTCCAGCTTTGGACGAAGCAGCTGCTCTTGGTGGTGCTGTTCAGGCTTTGTGGTGTCTTAAGAATCAGAATGGTAAGTGTGATATCGCTGAGCTTTGTGCTGAGCACATCACTCTTGATACTTCAAAGAGTGCAGATCCTATTCCAGAAAATGTTGCAGCTTATGATAAGGCATACGCTGAGTACAACAAGGTTTTGGATCAGGTTGCACCACTTTACGTGTAACTCCAACGGTGGTTGAGCTTGTCGAAACCACAATTATTAAGATTTCATGCTGTCTGGTATTTTGCCAGTCGGCTTGAACTTACATCCCGTCGATGTCGGGTTTACCATTTTGGGAAACCCGACAAACGACAGAGTCAAGGCCTTGAGCGTGAGCGTGCCTTGACCTGTCGTAAGCAAAGCTCCGGGGTGATTACATATATCGGCCTGTGTATGGCGGGATTCCGCCGTGCACAGGCTTTTTTATTGAATGTCGGCCGGTTGTTTTGCGACGGACCGGCCGACATTGGGAACTCCGTTTATTCCGCCAGTTTCACGAACTTTTCAACTTCGGCGGCGTACATATGAATGCCGTCGCGCCAGAAGTCGCGGGTTGTGATGTCGAAACCGGCCTGCTTGCAGAGGTCTTCGCATGACATGCTGCCGGTGTGTGACAGTAAATCTGCGTAGATTTTTACGAAGGCCGGGCCTTCTTTTTTGTAGCGCGAATACAGGCCTGCGGCAAACAACTGGCCGAAAGCGTACGGGAAGTTGTAGAAGTCGAGGTCGGTTGAATAGTAGTGGGATTTTACAGCCCACATGTATTCGTGGCGCTCGCTTGAAAGTCCGCAGCCGTATGATTTTTCCTGAGCGTCGCGCATGAGGTCGCAGAAATCAGAAGCGGAAAGTTCGCCCTGGCTGCGCTTTTCGAATACGCTGCGTTCAAAATAGAAGCGGCTCAGAATATCAACGAGAACCTGACTTGCATCCTGCAAATCAATATCCAGAATCTGAAGAAGATCTGCGTCGCTGCATTTAGAAATGATATCCTTCTTTACAATTGTTTCTGCAAAAGTAGAAGCGGTTTCTGCCAGAGTCATTGGATAGCGGAAGAAAACTGCAGGCTTTCCTTTGAGGCATGAGAAGTGATAAGCGTGACCAAGCTCGTGTGCGAGAGTTATGAGGTCGCCAAATTCACCAGAAAAGTTTGAGAGAATACGGCTCTGATGTCCCTTAGGGAAGTCTTCATCATAAGCACCACCAACTTTTCCTTCGCGAACTTCTGCATCAATCCAGCCTGAATCAAAAGCCTGTTTAGCAAAAGCTCCCATATCAGGACTGAAAGAATTGTAACGCTCTACTATATAATCGCGGGCTTCATCGAAAGACCACTTTTTGCTCAAGAGGGAATCTGAAGCGGCTGGGGCCGAGGATGCCGAAGAATTCGGAGCTTCCTGTCCCTTCGCCGCCATTGGTGCAAACAAATCATAAAATGCAAGACCTTCATCTTTACCGCTGGTTCCGGCTGTTTCGCTTGCAGTGAGATTGTGTGCGCGAAGATATTTTGCCTTTGCGATAAAATAGCGACGCCACATAGGAAGGCTTTCCTCAATTGCGCCGATAAGGGCATCCAGAGTTGCGCGGCTCATGCGGCTTGAAGCAAGAGCGCGGTCAATTCCTTCGTTCCAGTTGCGGCGTTTGTTGAGGGCAACAGTTTCACCCTTGAGATTATTAAGGGCTGCGGCAATTGCAACTTCATTCTGTTTAAGAAGTGCAACTTCCTTAAGATGAGATTCTTTACGAAGCTGAGGGTCATCGCACCAGGCAGCATTACGAAGTTCATTAAAGGTTTTGCCGGTTTCTGCATCTTTTGCAGTACTGATAATCTGTTCCTGAAGACGTGCCCATGCATCGCCACCAGTTCTCTGAAGTTCACCGGCCAGGTTTTCTTCTTCGGCAGACATCTGGTGCGAAGTTTCATCAATTGCTTCCTGAATCAGGAATTTGTATTCTTCGTACTCAGGATGAGCTTTGTAAAAGTCCGGGAGTTCTTCTTTGTGAGAAACGAGGGCGGCCTTAAACTTAAGTTCAAGCTGATCTACGCGAAGGCCCATTTCTTCTATTTTAGAAAGATTATTCAGATATTCGGTATTGGTTGTATCAACAGAATAAATGATGTAGGCATAAGCACCGAGAGTCTGTGAAGAAGCTGCGATTTTATTGCGCTGTTCGAGGCAGGCTGCGAGCCACTTGCCGAAATCAAAATTTGCCGGAGCGCTGCCGTCTTTGCATGCGGCAGCTTCGGTCAGTAACTTTTCAAAATCATCCATGCTTGCAGAATAATCAGCAAGCGCCTTTTTGTATTCATCTGTTTTGATGGAAGGGAAAATGCTATCCAGATTCCATCTAGGTATTTTTGTTTCACTCATGTGGCGAATTATAATTCTTTTGGAAAAGTTAGGAAAGGGTAATTACTTCACATCCTTCAAATGGCGGCTGTCATTCAAAAGTTCGATAATTGGCAGGGAAAGAGAGCCCGGCTTATCATTAAACTTCAAAACTGTAATTGTAGTGTGAGGAAATTGCATAAGAGCGCCGCACAGATAAGGGAACTGCTGGTTCAAAACGCGGGCCATAAAAGCCGCACTTGCACCGCCGTGACAGAAAATTGCAATCGTCTTTTCTTTGGCGTCGGCCCCCGTGGCACTCCCAGCAGCTTCACGTACGTTTCTATAGTACAACCCCTCACGAACATATCCCAGCCCTTTAAGCCACTCATCAGTTTTTTCACCAATATCATCAGCATCAACAGTAGCAAGATTATCCTTAAAAACAGGATACTCGCGCCAAGCCGGAGACTGTAAATCTTTTCCTTCTTTTATAAGAGCATCAACACCAAGCCAGGGATTCCATCTGTTATCGTACAAGGCTTCTTCAGTACCAAAACGAATCTCACGGATAAAATCCAGAACAGTAACCTGCTTTATGCCGGAAGCCTCAGAAAAATAGGCGGCAGTCTGGCGGGCACGGCCGTGCGGAGAAGTGTAAATCTCATCAATATCTTCTTTTAATAAACGTTGAGCAGCAACAGCGGCCTGTTTGTGGCCAAGCTCGGTAAGGCAGTCTTTTTCGTAATCCGGGTCCCCGTGACGTACAAGTACAATTTTCATTTTTTTAATCCTTTTATCTATATTATACCATATCTTGATATTTTTTGACATATTCTGTTAAATAGTCACACTATGATTGAGAATAATACAGAAAACAAAATGGGCACAATGCCCCTCGGTAAGCTTTTGATTCAGATTTCGCTTCCGATGATGATTTCAATGCTGGTTCAGGCGCTCTACAACATTGTAGACAGTATTTTCGTAGCGCAGATTTCGGAGAATGCTCTCACAGCAGTATCTCTTGCATTCCCTATCCAGAACCTTATGATTTCAACTGCAGTTGGTACAGGCGTTGGTGTAAATGCACTTCTTTCAATGCGTCTCGGCCAGCAGGATTCCAAAGCCGTAAGCAACACAGCGCTCAACGGAATCTTCCTTTATGCAATTACCTGCGTAGTATTTATCGTGCTCGGAGTTTTTGTTCCACGCTTTTATTTCGAAAGCCAGACAACAGACCCGGAAATAATTGAGTACGGCGTACAGTATCTGTCAATCTGTATGATAGTTTCAGTTGGACTTTATGGCGCAATCCTTTTTGAACGCCTTCTTCAGTCAACAGGCCGCACAGTACTTTCAATGATTTCACAGCTTTCCGGAGCAATCACAAACATCATTTTTGACCCTCTTTTGATTTTCGGACTCTGCGGTTTCCCAAAACTCGGAATTGCCGGAGCAGCCTGGGCAACAGTACTTGGTCAGATTGTAGGCTTTGGAATTTCCCTCACTTTGAATCTTACAAAAAATAAGGAAATTACATTTAAGGCAAAGGGCTTCCGTCCAGATGGCCGCATCATCGCCGACATCTACAAAGTAGGCGTTCCATCAATCCTCCTCGGCTCAATCGGTTCAATTTTGACATACCTCATCAACCTGATTCTCGGTGCCTTCACAATGACAGCCGTTGCCGTTTACGGAGTTTACTTTAAGCTTCAGAGTTTTATCTTCATGCCGGTATTCGGACTCAACAACGGTATCGTTCCAATCGTAGCCTACAACTACGGCGCAAAACATAAGGACAGAATTACAAAAGCAATCAGACTATGTGCCATCGCCGCAGTAGCAATCATGATTGTCGGCCTTCTGATTTTTGAGTTCTTCCCACGCCAGCTCCTCGCAATGTTCAACGCTTCAGAAGAGATGTACGCAATTGGTATTCCAGCCCTCCGCCGCATCGCAATTCACTTCCCGGTAGCAGGACTTTGTATCACCTTCATTTCGGTGTTCCAGGCCCTCGGTAAAGGTCTCATGAGTATGATAGTTTCGTTTGTTCGTCAGATTATCGTGCTTCTTCCAGCCGCATACCTTCTTTCTCTTACTGGCGACGTAAACAACATCTGGTGGTCGTTCATCATCGCCGAAGGTGCGTCGCTCATTGCCAGTGTGATTGGTTATAGAATCGCGTATAATAAAGAAATTAAGAATTTGTAAAAAAAAGAGGGGGAAGTCTCCCCCTCGCTCCCAAGACGGTAGTTTCGACAGGCTCAACCACCGTCTTGTCCGCTACCCCTTCTGCGGGGGACACCCCCGCAACGCCCCCGGCGTTCTATCAGTCAAATTCAATCTGTGTACGCAAATCCCCAGACTTTCCGTAAATACAACAGATATGGCGTGAATCAACTTCTGCATACTTGCAGACAATTTCTTCCCCCGCCTTTACTGCCATCTTATAACTGATACGCAGTTTCTTAAAATTGCGGTTTGCAAAAACTTCTTCCGGCAGTGCTTCAAGAGCGTAATCAAGATATGTCAGATTATGAACGTGGTCGTTAAAGTCAATGTCCAGACGGCGGATAGCAATCGGAGTTTCGCGAGAGAAAGCCTCCAGCGCAACAAGCTTAGGGAGTTTTGTGTCCTCGTAAGTGTGCTTATCTTCCGGCTGATATTTGTCTATTATTTCCTGAGTGATTTTTACAGGGCGGTTAGTTGTAAGGTCGAGCAGAATCCATTTTGTGGTTCCTTTTACTGCCAGTTCCCCATTGCAGTACATTTCAAAGTCACGTGTACAGATTAAAGGATGATTTACAGGCTCAGACCAGGTACGGGCAACAATCTTGTCGCCATATTTAGGATAGGTGATTATATCAATCAGCCAGTCTGTAAGGACCCAGGCCTTTCCGTTGCTTGAGCCTTCGAGAATTGCATCTCCGGCTGCGTCTGAATGTTTGTTTCCTGAGTTTTCAAGAATCTTAAGAATAGAACCGAGCAGCATGTCGCCGTTCTTTTTGTAATCTTCCAGCAAAGGCTGATATTCAAAGTCGATAATCACTTTTTTGTCTCCTAAAATGCAGTATAGTGGTTTCGACAAGCTCAACCACCTATGTATCACTATAACTAATTGAAAATGACATTTCAAGCGGAAAATGTCAGAATAACTACTGTAATAAAAATCAGCTGCTCAGGTGTTAAAATATTGACACCTTGAAAGGAGAGAAGTTTATGAAAAAATTCTGGCAGTTACTTCGCAAGCTCAATCACAACAGCTGTAATGATAGTGATTTCACTGTTGCTGATATTGATATTCAAAAAAGGAAAAAACTTTACAAATCAATAAAATAAGGAAACAATAAAAATATGAAGAGAATTGCAGTAATTACAGGTGCGTCGGGCGGGCTTGGAAAAGAGTTTGTTCGACAGATTATTAATGAAGTTGATGAGGTCTGGGCAATTGGTCGCAATGTCGCAAAGCTGGAAGGTTTGAAGACTGAGTTTGGCCAGGCTGACGGTAACGGTGCGGCCGGTTCAAAAATCATTCCCCTTCAGATGGATTTGTCTGATTCCAAGGCTTTTGATATTCTTTCTGGACGACTTGTGTCTGAGGGTGGGGATTCCGCTGTGGAAATCAGCTGGCTCATAAATAATGCAGGGGCTGGTCGCTTTGGGCCTTCAAAAGATTTTTCTACGTCAGAGCTCGCTACAAGCATTACTACTCATTGTACGGCAATGGCTGCAATCTGCAACATTTGTATTCCATATATGAAGGCAGGAGATCATCTTGTAAATGTGGCGTCTCAGTCTGCCTTCTCTCCGCTTCCTTATATTAATCTTTATGCGGCTACCAAAGCCTTTGTTTACAGTTATAGCCGCGCACTCAGGGAAGAACTTCGTGATACAGGCATTATCGTAACAACAATTTGTCCTGGCTGGATAAAAACCGCACTTTTACCGGATACTCTGAATGGCCACATGGTAAAGTTTCCATTCCTTGTAACTGCAGATAAAGTAGCCGCTAAAGCCATTCGCGATGCTCGCCGCGGAAAACCTCTTTCAATTTACCGTTTTGCTGTACGCTACGTTTCCTGGCTTCAGCGTCACTACCCAACAGGCTTTTCAGTGCGCGTCTGGGCTAATTCTGTAAGAAAATATTTGAAATAACTGTAACTTGAAGTCGCAATTTGCGACATCAAATTGCAGTATTGCAGGAAAATCAATTTATTTATTCTTTAACAAATCTCGGATTTCTTCAAGGAGAATGGCTTCATCAGATTTAACGATTGCAGGTGGTTCTTCTGGTTTTTCGGCTTCCTTCTTTTTAAATTTTTCGAAAATCTGGATTACAACGAAAATACAGAAAGCGACAATCAGGAAGTCTACGACTGTCTGAATGAAGGCACCGTATTTTATTTCGGTTTCGCCGATTTTGAACATAAGGCTTGCAAAGTCGATTTTGCCCAAAGCAAGGCCGATGAGCGGCATGATAATGTCGTTTACAAGACTGGTTACGATTTTACCGAAGGCGCCGCCGATGATTACACCGACTGCCATATCAATTACGTTTCCGCGTGAAATAAACTTTTTGAATGCACTTAATTCTTTTGTTGCAGCACTAAGGCCGTCTTTTATGTTTGCCATATAATTTTACCTCTTGTTTTAATTATATGACTAAAGGATAGGTTTTTAAAGATATAATAGAAAAACGCATATAAACTATTTGCCATCTGAATAAATATTCATTAAATTATAAATGTAAAATCTGCTGCACAGAAGACAACTTCCAACAATTAATTAGCATTTATTAGTATGTGCGGTTATTATTGTATATCTATTTTATCTTCGTTTTATTTTACCACAATTCAGGTCTGAAGTTGGACTGGCGCTGAAAATCATTTTCTCACGGATGGATGGTATGGAAAACGAAATTTCAAATTTACAAATCGAAAAGAAAATCTTTGTTATTCGCGGCGTGCAGGTCATGATTGACCGCGATATTGCGGAACTCTATGGTGTGGAAACAAAAGTCTTGAATCAAGCTGTAAAACGTAATATTCAACGGTTTCCACAAGAGTTTATGTTTCAACTTTCACGAGAAGAAATAGATTCCGTGAAGTCACAATTTGTGACATCACGGAATAATATTTTTTCAGGACAAGAAGGTGGTACAAGAAAACTTCCATATGTATTCACAGAACAAGGTTGTGCAATGCTTTCGGCTGTTCTTAAAAGTGATACTGCGGTTCAGGTTAGTATACAAATAATGAAGGCTTTCGTTTCCATGCGGCATTTTGTTCAGAGTAATTCAGAAATCTTTGCTGAACTAAAATCTATACGACATCATCAGATTGAAACCGATATACACCTTAATGAATCTGACAAGAAAATTGACCAGCTCTTTACACTAATGGATAAGTACAATGTAAAGGACACTCAGGGTATTTTCTTTCAGGGACAGATTTTTGATGCTTATGCAAAGTTTGAATCATTTATTCAGGCTGCTAAGAAGGAAATAGTTTTAATTGACGGTTATGTTGATTTGTCGGTTCTTCAACGGCTTGCAAAAAGGCAGAAGGGAGTAAACGTTACGATTTATACTGATCCGAAGACAAAGCTTACAGCACAGGATATTCAGAACTTTAATGTCCAATATCCGAAACTAACTTTGAACTATACAACAAAAATGCATGACCGCTTTATGATTATTGATAACAAGATTCTTTATCATATTGGTGCAAGCCTGAAGGATTTAGGAAAGAAATGTTTTGCTTTTGAGATTTTGGATGCTTCGATTATCCCGGCGATTTTGCAGAACCTATAAAAAAAGAGGAGGCGAGGCCTCCTCATATATTTAGTCTTTACACAATCTGTCAAAGGCAACCTTTGGTTTTCCTTCGCCGTCGAAGAGGAGAGGAGCGTCGGTGCGGCCTGGGACTGGGAAGCCGTTTTTCCAGCTCATGCGGTCGGTGATGCCCCAGAGGACAACGTCTTTGAGGATGCCGGCTTTGGCCTCTTTTTTGAAGCACTCGAAGATTTCTTCGTAGCGTTCTGCCTGTTTTGCCAGGAGCTCTGGGGTGTATTCCTTGCGAGGTTCAAACTTTCCTTCGTTCTGCTCTTTGTCTGCGTACATAGAAATTTCCATTTCTGTTACGATTACATTAAGACCAAGGCTGCCGTATAGCTCGATTGTTTTTTCAATTTCGCTTACCGGTGGATATTCAATGTTGATGTGCATCTGAAGACCAACAGTATCTACAGGAACTCCGCGTTCTTTCATGCCCTTTACGAGGTCATACATACCCTGGCGCTTGCCTGGAACAATCTCAAGATTATAGTCGTTGATTACAAGGCTTGATTTAGGGAAAGCTTCCTTTGCCCAGAAAAAGGCCTTATCAACATATTCAGGACCAAGAATGTCGAACCACTGAGAACGGTCTGCACCGTCGCGGAGGATAAAGTTCTTGTCGGAAATACATTCGTTTACAACGTCTACCGAGCAGATGTCGTCGCGGTAGCGTTCACCAACGGTGAAAATGTAATTCTTAAGGCGTTCTTCGAGAACCTCTTTACTTACCTTTTCGCCTTTTTCATCCTTAAAAATCCACTGAGGCGACTGGTTGTGCCATACGAGGGTGTGCCAGCGCATATCCTGTCCGTTTTTCTTAGCAAAATCACGGAGGCGGTCTGCAGCTGCAAAATCAAAAACCGGTTTACCGTCCGGACCCATATGGTAAATTGAGCCCATCTTACATTCGTTTTCAGCAACTACGAGATTAAACTGACTGGCTGCAAGCTCATAGTCCGGCATGCGTCCAGCAGGGAAAGGTTTTGGCTCAGGAAACTTGAACTCCGGAAACTCTGGAGTAGGCTTAAAGTTCTTTTTGAACTCTTCATAACGAGCCTTCATCTGCTCAAAATGCGCAGCCTTCTCCTCATCACTCATCAAAATGATTCCGCTGATTGCAGCACCAACTCTAAAATAATCTTTGTAGCTTTCGAATAATCTTTTCATGCTTAATATTATGGTTTGAATCAGAAAAATATAATAGCGGGGAATATTCTTAGAAATTGTAGGAATCTCTAAATACAACGTTTTCGTAAGGCAACCGGTTGCCGAAATTTGCTATAATTAACAAAATTTTACTACTTTAAATGATGAAATATTTATACACTCGTGATACAATATCATGAGCGTTTCTTCGGATTTTTTGTGCGTGAGAGATAGGTGCGAATTATCTGGTTAAACGTTTTTATAGGAGTATAAAAAATGCGAATCAAATCTGTTTTCAGTCACAGTTTTGAAAAGTATGGAAAGGTTCTTACAGGTTATGATGTAACAGACCTTCTCAAAAAACTGGACGACACAACTAAAAAGCCTGACAATGCTGTAATTTATGAGCCGGGTGATGCAGGATTGGAAAGTCTTCCAATTGCAAAAGAGTTCAGTGACAATGCTTACGGTGGAATGCCAATTCAGATTGGTTACTGCAACGGTAACAACACAAAGCTCAATTGTCTTGAATGGCACCGTGGTTCAGAACTCAACATTCCTTCTAATGACATTGTTCTTCTTCTCGCACCTCTTCAGTCTGTAAAAAATGGAAAACTCAACACTTCTGCTGTTGAAGCTTTCTACGTTCCAAAGGGAACTGTTGTTCAGGTTTATGAAACAACTCTTCACTATGCACCATGTACTGCTGTAAAGAATGGCGAAGTTTCTAAGGAAGGTTTCCGCGTAATTATTGTTCTTCCAAAAGATACAAATACAGAAAAACCTGCTATTAAAGAAATTGATTTCGAAGATAAATTGCTTTGGGCACGCAACAAGTGGCTCATTGCTCATCCGGATTCAAGTGAAGCAAAGCAGGGCGCTTTTGTAGGATTGTCGGGAATTAATATCGACATCGCAAAGGCAAAATAAAATAGTAATAATTTTATAGGAGTATAATAAAATGATTAACAACAAACCAAAAATTAAGATCGGTATTGTGGCTGTTAGCCGCGACTGTTTCCCAGAGTCTCTCGCTGTAAACCGCAGAAAGGCTCTTGTTGCTGCATATACAAAAAAGTATGGTGCAGATGAAATCTACGAATGTCCAATTTGTATCGTAGAATCAGAAATCCACATGTGCCAGGCTTTGGAAGACATCAAGAAGAACGGTTGTAACGCTCTTTGTGTTTACCTTGGTAACTTTGGTCCAGAGATTTCTGAGACTTTGCTTGCTAAGCACTTTGAAGGTCCAAAGATGTTCTGTGCTGCTGCAGAAGAGACTTCTAAGGACGGCGGACTTATCCAGGGTCGTGGAGATGCTTACTGTGGTATGCTCAACGCTTCTTACAACCTCAAGCTCCGCAATATCAAGGCTTATATTCCTGAATATCCAGTAGGAACTGCTGAACAGTGTGCAGATATGATTCACGAATTTGCACCAGTTGCAAAGGCAGTTTATGCTTTGAATCACCTCAAGATTATTTCTTTCGGACCACGTCCACTCAACTTCCTTGCTTGTAACGCACCTATTAAACAGCTTTACAACATTGGTGTTGAAATTGAAGAGAACTCTGAGCTTGACTTGTTCGAATCATTCAACAAGCACGCTGGCGACGCTCGTATTAAGGAAGTTGCTGCTGATATGGCTAAGGAACTCGGCGCTGGTAACAAGAAGCCTGAAGTTCTCGAGAAGCTTGCTCAGTATGAAATCACATTGCTCGACTGGGTTGAAGCTCACCGCGGATACCGTGAGTTCGTTGCAATTGCTGGTAAATGCTGGCCTGCATTCCAGACACAGTTCGGATTCGTTCCTTGCTATGTAAATAGCCGCCTTACAAAGATGGGTATTCCTGTATCTTGTGAAGTAGATATCTACGGATGTCTCTCTGAGTTCATCGGTACTGTTGTTTCTAACGATACAGTTACTCTCCTCGACATCAACAACACTGTTCCACAGGATATCTATGATGAAGACATCAAGGGTAAGCACGGAACTTACACAATCAAAGATACATTCATGGGCTTCCACTGCGGAAACACAGCTTCTACAAAGCTTTCATTCTGCGAAATGAAGTACCAGCTGATTATGGCACGCGCTCTTCCAATCGAAGTAACAAACGGAACTCTGGAAGGAGATATCGTTCCTGGTCCTATCACATTCTACCGCTTGCAGTCAACTGCAGACAACATTCTCCGCGCATACATTGCACAGGGTGAAGTTCTCCCAGTTGCTACACGCTCATTCGGTGGTATCGGTATTTTCGCAATCCCAGAAATGGGCCGCTTCTACCGCCACGTACTCATCGAAAAGAACTTCCCACACCACGGTGCCGTTGCATTCGGCCACTTTGGCAAGGAACTCTTCGAAGTATTCAAGTACATTGGTGTACCAGTAGAAGAGATTGGCTACAACCAGCCTAAGGGAGTTAGATACCCTACTGAAAATCCATGGGGATAAGCCTAAAATCGAAAATCCGTTAAAAACTGGGCTGCGACAGCGGGCCAGTTTAGGATTATCGAAAGAACGGCTCAGAGGCAAGCTGTGCTTGCCGACCTACGGATTTTATATAACGACTGTCGAGCAATCGGCAGTCTTTTTTTATGGAAAAATGTAAATACAGCCTACTAAAATTGAAATTTAATAAAAATAGTAGGCTTGAAAATATAGGAATTCAAAATATATTTCCTGATTCAGCCCACTAAATATAGCTTTTTGCAATTTTAGTAGGCTGAAATGAAGAAAAATAGACAATTGTTTCATCACAATAGAATAAAAATCATCAATTTGAGCCTACTAAAAACGTAATTTCCCAATTTCTGTAGGCCGAAACGAGATAAAACTCCATGTACATATGAACTTCCAGCCTACTAAATTATCATTTTTTCAAAATTAGTAGGCTGAAATACCTTTGAATTAACCAAAAAACTGTCAAGAAAGGTAGTCTTTTTTTATTTATTTTTATATGTTATATTCGTGACAGAAAATAATAACAAAAAGGAGAAATCTTAAAAATGAAAAAAAAAGTTTTGGCAATGGTAATTGCTCTGCCATTTTTGTTTGTATCTTGTGCGTCTATAGGAGGAGGTACAGGCCTTTTGGATCAGGGATTTTATCCAATTGGAGAAGAATCTGAAACATCAGTTGAAATTACTGTTGGACCTAACTTAATTATTACTGGAATTGATAAAGGCGCTGATTATTCGCTTAATATGTATCCAGCTCCAGTTAAAGGATTTAAGGCAAAATTTTCACCAAAACAGGAACAGATTTTCCGTCTTAAACCTGGTGTTCATACTGTAAATGTAATTTTTAATAGTGGAAGCCAGTATGCTATGGTTTCTAATACTTTAATTGCAAATTTCGAAGAAGGAAATCAGTACAGAATTGATTATGAAACAAATGGGAATTCAATTAAATACACTTGTGTGAACTCTGCAACAAAAGAATCTGCGCTTCTTGATCGTGCTGCACTTGCTGGAAAAACAGAATCTGTTATGTCTGCTTTTATTGGGGCCGTTCTTAATCCTACAATGGATGATGTAGGCCAGACAGTTATACAGGAAAATGATGATTATATTCTTATAACATATCCAGGTTTGAAGTTTGAGCTTACAGATAAAAAAAGCGGAACAACAGAAAAAGGTATGCGAACCTTCGTAACAGACTTTACCATGACAAGCGGAACAGTTTATCTTTGTGTAACCGATATGACAGATAAGGACGAATTCCTTAATTCTGATTATAAGAATAATTCAAAATACATTTTTACAGTAAAAGCATGTGACCGAAAAACAGTAACTTATACATATCAGAAACCAGATAATAAAAAAGATCAAACTATTACGTTTAATATCAGTGTGAAGAAATAAATCTTGAAAATATTAAATTAGAGTTATAAGAAAAAGACTGTCGATTTCTCGGCAGTCTTTTTTTTTATCAGTTATAAATTAGTAATCAAGTGTGATGTCGCCGGAAGAGGTGCGGAGTTTGATGGTTGCACCGCCGCCGTTGTAGTCCATGCGGTAGTTGTCGCGGGGGTTCATGCGGTTGTTGTTGAACTTGTCGCGGAAGGTGCCGGAAGAGCATGAAGCTTCTACGGTGAACTTTGCGCGCATTGGAACGTAGAGTTCAATGTCGCCGCTTGAGCATTTTACTGAAGAAGAAGCGATTGGGGCGTTGATAAGTTCGAGAGAGATTCCGCCGCTTGTGTTTTCGGCATCAAAATAATCGCAGTCTAATTTCTTTACGCTGATTTCGCCACTTGTTGAGCCAAAATCTGCATATTCACAGGCAAAATCATCAACCTTGATTTCACCACTGGTTGATTCAATGATACCCTTTTCGCCGGTAAATTTTTTGATTGTAATGTCTCCGCTTGTTGAGCGAGCTGTCAAATCATCTGCATCAATATTATATGCGTCTATTTCTCCACTTGTACAACTGAGTGAAACACTGTCTGCAAAAAGGCCCTGTTGAGAAATAATGTCTCCACTTATTGAACGGATTTTAATTTCTGATTTTGCAGAAAGTGTGCGTGTGATTTGAATTTCACCGCTTGATACATCCAGCACAATTTCATCAAAGTCTTTTTTTGGAGGAACGTAAACAATTACTGTGCACGAAAGTCCTGTTGGTTTTGAGAAAAAGTTAAAGGAGTTATTTGGACCCTCAATATAAAGGGTAGAACCAGTAACACTTACCTCTGGCGCATATTTTTTATAATTACAGTAGATTTCAACATCTATACTGGTTGAGTCCAGAGTTTCTTTAATCTGGAGCTCTTCATAAGAAAGTTTTACAGTAAGATTGTCTATTGCATCTGCGCCATACTGTTCCTTTGAAAGAAGATTTGGTAAAGCAAACACACTGGCAGCAAATAATGTAAGGAAGAATGTTGTAATTAGTTTTTTCATTATCATACCTCTTATAAATATAACACCTGTATAGATAGAAAGTGATACTATTTTTAATATATCAATTTTAGTTTTATTTGTGTATATTAGTCTTATGAAGAACAAGAAAAATAATGAGCTTGCAGTCTGCGGTTTTGCGACTGTTAAAAAGCTTGAGAAAAATCATCCGGAGAAGATTACCCGCCTTTATTTTACAGAAGAGGTTGCTCCTAAATTCGGCGGGTTGTGCAAAAAGCTTGCGAAGGTACATGGTATATATAATCAGAAGCCGGCGGCAGACCTCGAAAAATTGAGTGGCACGGTGCATCATCAGGGGGTTGTCGCTATGATTGAGGCACCTCAGATTGAGCCGCTGGATTCTGATATTACGGATGGGTGGTGTGAGCGCGGCGAAAGTGCTGTATTGCTGGACCGAATCGGAAACGCGAACAACTTCGGTGCGATTGTGAGGAGCGCGGCGTTCTTTGGTATTAAGAACATTGTGATTCCTTTGGACGAGGCACAGAGCTCGATTACGACTAGTAGTTACCGCGTGGCCGAAGGTGGAATGGAATACGTAAATATTTACAGTGTGCAGTCGAGCGTGAGGTTGTTGGAAGCCCTCTCGGGAAAGATGCTTCGTGTAGGAACTGATTTGGGAGCAAAAAAGCAGGTTAGCTATTTGAGTACTGCAGAAGCCCGCAAAAAGCCGATTCTCGTAGTTCTTGGAAACGAAGAGCATGGAATTAGTGATGCTGTACGTAAAAACTGTGACGAGCTGGTTATTATTCCATGGGGCGGCATGTCTGACGGTGCAGCCGAAAGTCTTGTAGACAGTCTGAACGTAGCACAGGCTTCAAGTATTATTTTCTACGAAATGACAAAATAATACTTAGTTAGTGAAAACTAACTTCCCGATTTCAAATAAATTTAGTATATTATAAATGTGGTTTCGACAAGCTCAACCACCGTCTATTATAAAAGGAGTATTTTTTTATGAAAAATTATTTTGATTTAACTGGTCAGGTTGCTGTTGTAACCGGTTGTTCTACAGGTCTTGGTGTTCAGATGGCTAAGGCTCTTGCTAATCAGGGAGCAAAAATTGTTGCTATTGCACGCCGTAAAGAGTTGATTGATGCAGTTGCTAAAGAAATTGCAGATACATATAAGGTTGAAGCTGTTGGTATTCAGTGTGATATTACAGATACAGACCGCGTAAACGCTGTTGTTGATGAAATCATGGCAAAATTTGGCCGCATCGACATTCTTATCAACAATGCCGGAACTGGTGCTGTTGCTCCTGCAGAGGACATTACAGATGATCAGTTCTACAATGAAATCAATATTGATATGTTCGGTTCTTTCCGCATGGCTCGTGCTATTGCTAAAAAAGCAATGATTCCTGCAAAATATGGTCGAATCATCAACATTGCTTCTATGTATGGTCTTGTTGGAAATAAGGTTGCGCCATGTTCACCTTACCATGCTGCTAAGGGTGGTGTTGTAAACATGACTCGTGGTCTTGCGGCTGAATGGGGTAAGTACAACGTAAATGTAAATGCAATCTGCCCGGGCTATTTCTACAGCCCGCTTACAAAAGAAACTCTGGATTCAGATTTCTTCCAGCAGAATGCTCAGACTATGATTCCTCTCAGCCGTTACGGCAACGAAGGTGAGCTTGATACAGCAGCACTCTTCCTTGCCAGCCCGGCTTCGAGCTATGTTACAGGTGTTATTTTGCCAGTTGATGGCGGTTATACAGCTATGTAGGTAACAATGGATTGCTTCGCTACGCTCGCAATGACGTCATTGCGAGGAGCGCAGCGACGAAGCAATCCATATTAAAACAGGCTGTCCTTAATTTCACTTCCGTCGGCGAAAGGTCCTGCAACAGGCTTTTCGCCGCGTTTTTTTCCAAAGAAGTCTGTATCAAAAATGATAGGGCTTCCGTCTGGATTTTCATAATTCTGTTCCGGCTCAAAGGCTGGAGCAATATCTTCAGTCTTCATAAGCTTACATTTTGAGCTTACAAAATCATAAAGATTTGTCTTAAGCCAGATTTTTCCGTTCTTTTCTTCATAACTGATTTCAACTTTGTCTGTAGTATTAACACAAGCATCAGCTTCTTTAGACATAGGCTTTGCACCGTTGAAATAAAGGTTTCCGCCAGCCCAGACAGGAAGTTCACTGTAATAACGATCTGTAGTTACTGAACCCATTCCGCAATAGCCTTCAAAACCAGCCTTCCATTCTTCAAAAGTAGGATAGTTATTGTAAGGAGCAGTTCCAACTACAAAGTTTGAATCATCCCAGTCGTTATGTGCATTTGCAAGCATACGTGCAGCAAATTCAGCACAAATTGGCTTTTGAATGAAGATATTGTTGTAGAACTTACAGTCACCATGAAGAATTGTCATAAATCCGGCAACTTCTGTTCTGTGTTTCATGTGATATGGAGTATAGCGTGGAGAAGGGCGATTTGGTGCACCATTGTTACAGCCGCGTCCAACTGCAGTAAAGCTTCCGGCAACAATATTGTGAACAAGAGCAACACCCTGAGTAGCAAGTTTAAGCGCACGAGGTGAAAGGAAGATGTTGTTGTCTACAAGAGTTGGTCCGTGAGAAACTTCAATAAAGAGATCTTCTGCAATTTCGGCCTTTATTTCACGTCCGTCTTTCTGTGGCGGAATATTATCATGGAAGAAGTTCTGAGTTACGCGGGTTCCCTGAGCCTGCCAGTCCAGCCAGATACCGCGTGTACAGTGATGAATATGGTTACGGCGGTAAATACAGTCAATTGCAGCATGCATTTTGATTCCGCCAATTTCAGCACCAGCAAGATTCTGCTTGTTATTGATGTGGTGAATGTGGTTATCTTCAATCAGAGAGAAAACTCCGCCAAGGTGACCTACAATACCGGTTTGACCACAGTCATGAATATCACAATGACGAACAATGTGGGAACCAATGTTCTCCTTGTTCCAGCCTTCAACCTGAGCCTGGCAGATACAATCACGTTCAGTCTGAGTTCCGTCCTTATATTTTGTCTTGAGCCATTTGTTGTCGTTTTCTGGCTGAAGATATTTTCCAAGAGAGATTCCAGAGCATTTTGATTCATAGATTTCGCAGTCTTCAATAATCCAGCCTTTAGACCAGTGAGGACCAACCATACCTTCCTGATAAGCAGTTGGAGGAGCCCACTGAGTTGCAGCCTGAGAAACAACAAAGCCGCTGAGGGTAATATAGCCTACGCCTTCTTTAGAAGGATAGAAGCCGTTTCTGCGAACGCTGATTTCAATATTATCTTTTGAAGGGTCTCTTCCTAAGAAGTTTGCATAGAAAACTGTTTCGTCTGTAGAAGAATCCTGCTCGGCATACCATTTATAGCGGGAAAACTCTGTGTCCCATGCAGAAACACTTGGTTCAGCTTTCTTTACTTCATCAAGAGACTGAACTTCGTACATTGATTTTCCGTTGAGATAAACATCTCCGGTATGAGCAATAAAATAAGCGATAAACCAGTCGCCGCTTACAAGAGTTGTGTAAGGATTATAGTCACCAAAAATCTTATTTGAAACGCGGGCTGTATAAACAGTTCCTTCTACCTTTGTCCAGCCCTTAAGTTCTTCTGCTCCAGTGATATGTGCACCGCGGGGCTTAGCCGAACGGTAAACAACAGGCTTACCTTCTTCTCCTGCATTTTTAGGATCAACATATTCACGATAAAGACCCGGTGAAACAATTACTTCATCACCTGCAACAGCAATATCTGCTGCCTGCTGAATTTTATTAAAAGGTTTGTTTTCTGAACCATCTCCGCCTGCAGCGGCGCTACAATCAACATAATAAATCATATAATCTCCTGATTACGAGCCAAAACGGCTGATTTTCACCTAAAAGTGTACACGAGATTTGAGAATTTACTATAAGAAAAATATATTAGAGTTGTATATTTTAATATGAGGATATTTATACGAATTTACGAAAATCAGCTCTCGTAAATTGGTTCAAAATCTTCTGCAGGATGGCCACAAATCGGGCATTCAAAATCAGAAGGGAGTTCAGCTCCTTCATATTCATAACCACAGATTTTACATCTCCAGCCAACAATCTTCTTTCCTGAATCTTCCATTTTTTCTGCCCCCGGCTTTGGTTTTATATCTTTGTGATAATCTGCATAAGTAAGTGGTGCCTTGTCGCTCATCACTTTTGAATCTTCTATTTCTGCAACAAAGAGAGTGTGAGTTCCAAGGTCAGTTGAACTTATAACTTTGCAAGTGAATAAAGCGCAAATCTGATCATTAAGATAAGGATTTCCGTTTGCATCCAGAGAGTAAGGGAAACTGGCGAATTTATCTGTATCGCGGCCACTGTGAAAGCCAAAATGTTCGATAGTTGGGAAGGTAACAGATTTATCGAGTACAGAAAGTGCAAAGGTGCCACACTCTTTAATTTGACCACAGGTGTAATTCTGATTGATTACAGTGATTGCAATGCGGGTAGGATTAGCTGCCACCTGCATACAGGTATTTGTTACACAGGCATTAATTTTTGTATTGTCATGCGAGCCGAGAATAAAAACGCCGTAAGAAAGAGAAAAAAGTGCTTTTGGATCCATAGGAAACTCCTGAAATTTACTCTGTAATTTATATAAATTATAGAAGGGCTTTGTTTATCAGGCAAATAAAAAAATTATTATTTGTAACAAATTTGAGGTAACACTTTTTAAATGGCAGGGTGTTAAAATCCGTGGTAAAATTATTATAGGTTCTAAACCAAGGAGTTATCAAAATGAAGAAATTAGCAATTCTTTCAATTTCGGCTTTACTTGCAGCATTAATGGTTACTGGATGCGCATCTAAGCCAAAGGCAACTGCCTCAACAGAATCTAAAAAACGTGTAATTTATGTATCAAGGGACGGCTTCTCAAAGAATCTTATTGAGGTTGTAGTCGATCCAACTGCTGAAAGAGATTCAGCATTTTCGAAGGCATCTGCAGAAGAACCTGTAGATTTGATGGCATTCTATATTGCTCAGACAGAAACAACTTATGCCCGCTGGTATGAAGTTTATAGTTGGGCAACTGGCAATGGTTACAAATTCGCTAATCCTGGACGCGAAGGAAACACAGGAAAAGATGGAGCTGCTCCAACAGGTTCAAATCTTCCAGTAACAATGATTAGCTGGCGTGATGCAATTGTATGGTGTAATGCAGCCAGTGAAAAAGACGGACTTACTCCTGTTTACAAGTACAACGGTGCAGTTTTGAAAGAAGCTGATACTGCAAAAGATGGTGAAGGTAAAGCAGAAAATGCAATTATCGATCCAAATGCAGACGGCTACAGACTTCCTACAGAAGCTGAATGGGAATTTGCTGCACGCGGTGGAGATCCTTCATCAGCAGCATGGGCAAATCTTTATAACGTTTCTGCAGATTCACCAGATGCAGTTGCATGGTATTCAGGAAACTCAGATGGAAAAATGCAGGATGTTATGACAAAAGAAGCAAACGGCTTTGGAATGTATGACATGAATGGTAATGCCTGGGAATGGTGTTATACAGCATGGTCAAGCAGTATTCAGCGTCGTATTATCCGCGGCGGAAGCTACAGAAAAGCAGCAGAAGGTGTTACTGTAGTTTCTAAAGATGTTGCTCCTGTAACCAGAGTTTATGATGATGTTGGTTTCCGTGTAGTTAAATTTGCACTCTCTCAGAGAGACGCTAAGTAACGGAATATAAAGTTTTTATTCTTGCAAACTCCGACCTTTCTGTTAAAATGTAATTAACATTTGAAAGTCGGAGTTTTTTATGCTTAAGTTCATTGTTAAACTGTTAAAGGCATTGAACAGCAATTCACATCCTGGCGAAATTGCTCATGCCGTTTGTCTGGGAATGCTGCTTGGATTCTTACCAAAAAACAACATTTTCTGGTATATCATAACTGTTTTTGTTCTTTTTATGAGAATAAACAAAGGTGCTTTAGTGCTCAGTACACTGGGCTTTTCTTTACTGGCACCCTTGTTTGACCCGCTGTTTGATCAGGTGGGCTACTGGTTCCTTACCTTACCGGCCCTTGAATCAACCTTTGCATGGCTTTTAGACATTCCGTTTGTAGGCTTCACAAAGTTCAATAATACAATTGCTTCAGGTTCACTTTTGTGTGGCCTTGCGCTTTATATTCCACTTTATGTAATTGCCAGACTTCTGGTATGGCTTATCAGAAATAAGATTGTTCCGGTTCTTCGAAAAACAAAGTTTATTGTTGCAATTTCGAAGGTTCCTCTTATTAAAAAGATTGCGGCACTTGCTGCTAAGAAGGACTAAGGGGGCAATATCATGAAAAAAATACCATCACTTTTCAGAAAGAAATATACAGCAAAAAAGCTTGAGAAAAAGATTTATAAAAAGCTTTATGTTCCAGAAGATAAAAAATACGTAAAAGGACTTTTTACAGAAGTTGAGAAAAAAGGCTCAAAGCAGACTCCAATTTTTGCAATTCCGCCGGAAAAGGCAGAGCAGCTTGCAAAAAAGGATATGAAGAGACTTAAGGCTCTTGCAAAGCAGATTAAAAGCCAGAAGGGGCGCGTAAACTGGGTTCCTCTTTTAGTTACCATTGCGTTCATTGCTGCTATTCCAGTCTGCTTTATTACCTTCAAAAATGTGATTATCAAAAAGGCTATTACCGTAGTCTGTGAAAATATTTTTGAAGCAAAATGTGATATTGAAAAGGTTGATTTTAAGTTGCTGGATTCTTCACTCAAGGTTCGCAAAATTGAGATTGCCAATAAAAATGATTATATGAAAAATCTTGTAGATATTGGCTCAATCACAATTGATTTTGATTTGAATCAGCTTTTGAGAAAACGCTTTGTTGCAGATGAACTTTCTGTGCTCGATGTAAACAGCGGAACAGAAAGAAAGACCTCGGGAGAGCTTCCACCTAAGAAGGTAAAGAATATTCAGAAAGGCAAGGCTAAGGCAGAAAAGAAAGCTTCAGAATCAGGCCTTGGAAAACTGATTGCAGAGAAAAAAGCAACGGCAGCATCTTCTCTGGAAAGCAATATAACCGGACTTTTTAATCAGCTTAATCCTGAAACTTTGATGCAGAACTTTGCGGCTCAGCTTCAGACACCGGCAGTTTCAAAACAGGTGCAGGAACAGGTTCCACAGATTGTTGCAAAGTGGCAGGCAAAACCGGCAGAAGTCCAGAAGACTGTTGATGATCTTCAGAAATCTGTAAACGATATTGTAAACTTTGACTTTAATTCAGTTCAGAATAATCCTCTTAAGATAAAAGAGTTCATTGAAAATCTGGATTCTACTTATAAAAATATTGATAAGGTAAAGAACGATGCCAACGGAGTTCTCAAGAGCTTTAATGCAGATATAGCAGAAGCTGATGGACTTAGAAAGACAGTTCAGAATGCCGTAACTCACGATATGAATTTTGCGAACTCAGAAATCAACAAAATTAAATCGCTTAATATTTCTGATGGAACAAAACTCATAAGCGGAATGTTTGAAAATGTAGCCTGCGATGTGCTTGGAAAATATTATCCTTATGCTACTAAGGGTGTGAACTATCTTCTTGATTTGAAAGCAAAGCAGGGTGGAAAGCCTAAGGAAGAAAAAGCTCAGAAAGAGAAGAAGGAAAAGTATACAGTTAAACGTGCACCTGGCCGTGATATTTTCTACCGTCAGGATAAGGTTCCGGCTTTGTGGATTAAGAAGATGGCAGGCTCTGGTCCAAACTTCTTTGCTCAGGCAACAGATATTTCAAGTAATCAGGATATCATTAATAAGCCGGCAAAGATTGATTTTAATATGGACCTTATGGGCTTAAAGCATACTGCAAAGCTTGTTGTTGATTTTAGAACAGATACAAAAGAGCCGCTGATCCGCGCTGATTATGGTCTCAAGAATATTCCTCTGCTTATTCCTGCAGAAAAGTTTGGTGAGTATCCTGGAGTTCCTTCGTTCGATGCAAAGTGTGCCGTTGATGCAGTGCTTAAGATTTTTGATGATGAAGGCTTTGAGCTTACAGGAAAGGGGCTTCTTACAGATTTGAAGATTGCTACTGTTCCGTTTGAACCTGAGTATGCTTCTAAGATTTATTCAAATGTAATGGGCCGTATTAATACGGTTCGCGCAAATATTACAAGCGGCTTTACAATGTCTGGCGGTCTTAAGATGCTTCTTGATTCTGATGCAGATGTTCAGGTTCTTAATTCTTTGAAGAAGGAAATGGAAGCTCAGCTTGCAGGTATTAAAGAAAATCTTAAGGCTGAACTTACTAAGAAGATTAACGAAGCAAGCGGTGGAGCACTTGGACAGTTTGGTTCTTTGGATGAAATTAAGAATAAGCTTACCGGTTCTGTAAATACTGCAAACGGTTATGAAAAGCAGCTTACTCAAAAACGTGCGGAAGCTGAGAAGCAGTTGAAGGGTAAGGCTGATGAAGCAACCAAGAAAGCAACGGAAGATGCTAAAAAGGAATTAGGCAATCAGCTTAAGAAGTTGTTCTAGGATTTTCTGAGCTTCGGTTTTTGTGACTGGAGCCAGGTGATTAAACAATAACACAGGATTATTAGAGGAGTCTGAGAAATCGGACTCCTCTTTTATTATGCCGCGTGTATAGACCTGGGCTATGTGTTCGGCACACGCGCGGCAGTTGTACAGGTCGCGGAGGCGGAGGGCTGGGGCGATGTCAGCGAGATCTGGGACGTTGCATTCCAATTTAAGGAACTGATGGATTATGCGGGCGGCTGTCTGGCGGTTGAGCGTTGCATTGGGGTAGCGTTCGTCCTGGTCTTCCAGCCATCCGCGATAATGGCCGTAGCGCAGAATATCTTCCGTAGCGGACTGTGCGGGTTTTACCGCAGCAGTGCGAAATCTCAACTCAAACAACCGGCTCACAAACTCGCCAACCGAGATCTCCTCTTCTTCCATAAACTAGCCTTCTACCGGTGCGGCTGGGGAAATCTTCAAAGTAATGTTGCCACAGCCTTCGATTTCTGAAACACCAAAGCGGCCGTTTTCAAAAATACCGGTTTCGCCTGTCCAGAGATTCTTGAAAGCGTAGCGTCCGGCACCGGAGTTTGCCGTGCCGTCTGCCCCGTAGAAGCCTTCCGGCAACTTGTCACCCAGGTATTTTTTAATCAATGCAGTATCAACCGCAAAGTCGCCACACTTTTTCTCCTGACTCAGGTTGAAGAAGGAGAGAGCGAGAGAGCCGTCTGCAAGTGGCTTTGCAAGAATGTCTACACGATCGCAGTCGGTGATGTAGGCGCGGTCCGGTGTTCGGTCTGCGACGTCGAGGGTTTCAGGCATTGCAGCAGTTGTGAAAATACGTTTTGCCTGAATACCAAGCGCATCCTGGTTGAGAGCGATGAGGTCGCGGTTTGCAATTATATTGTAAAGTTCATCACCTTTTTGAACACGACGAAGATCGAGGCCGAGCATCAAAGGAGAGTTCATCATACACCACATTGTAAAATGGGTCTGGCTCATCTGAGTGGTCATTCCGTTCATTCCCACCATCATCATGTCGGGGTCGTTCCAGCCTTTGTTGAGTCCGGAAAATTCGTCCATTATAACGGCTTTGTTGTACTGTGAAGTTACGCTTGGAGTTCCGGGGTCTGTCCAGTTGCCGAAGCCAGGGTTACCGTCTGAGCCCACGCGGAAGGTAATGTCATTTAAGATTCGCCATGAGTTACCAACTTTATAGCCCCAGTTCTGAGGCTGAGTTTTTCCCCATTCGCAGAGGGAAAGAAGAACGCCGTGATCCGGTTTTGCTTCGTTGAGTCCTTCGAGCATTGCTGCATATGAGCAGAGTGTATTCTCCTGTCGTCGATGGTTCATAAGACGGATTTTGTTGCGGCCGGCCTGAAGTGTAATTTTGATTGGTTCGGAAGCCATGAAAGTTTCCGGAGTTTCTGTTGCCGGAAGGAGATTATCAAAGAAAATAGTTGAGTTCTCATTATCGTCCGAAGCAACCCCCGCTGCCACTTGCAGCCATTCTCCGCATCCGTTTTGGCGGGAAGTTGCGTAGTTTACTGTCAACTCGTACTCGCCGGCCTCAGGTACTTCAATCTCAAAAACAAGCTCGCTGCTCATTGCTCCAACAGGAGTTGTTCCGGTATTTGTACCGTCAAAAGTTCCGATTCCTGTGGCATAGCCATCTTTTATGGAAGCACCACGACCTGTCAAAATTCCCTTATCAGCGCTGAGTAAAATCGAAAATTCGCCTTTTTTTAACTGAATTTCTTTCAAATTTGGGGCAAAAACGTACTTTGCGTTCTCAGGATTTGAAAAAGTTGCATTATCCCAAAGGTAATAACAGTTATCAATTTTGAGGAAATCTACTCCCCAGTCAATGTAAGATTTAGCATCTGTCTTTTCAAAACCGCAGGTTCCTACTGCAGCTCCGGCACAGAGGTTTGTTCCAATATCATTGTACATTCCAAACTTAAGTCCGCGAGCGTGAACATAGTCAGAAAGAGCGCGGAAGCCGTTTGGAAATTTTACAGGTTCATTTGCAAGCTTGCCGTCCTCGCGCTCAGATTTATAGCAGCCATCATCAAGAACAAGATATTTATATCCAAGTTTATCGAGACCAAGTTCAATGATTTTGTCGGCCATGATTTTTGTGAGTGCTTCTGTGTTGCCGCTTCCGAAAGCATTCCAGCTGTTCCAGCCCATTGCGGGAAGGCGGTTCTTTACGTTTCCAGGGAGCACCTGGCCATCATCAAAATTGTCAAAGCGATATTTTTTATCTGTAATTTTCGCAGGTTCGGTTGGTGTCATTTTTTCCTCGTTTTTACAAAAAAATAGTTAATCGATTTACTTAATCATACATCTTTTCACCGGTTAATCAATTATAAATTTGACATTATCAGAAATTCTTTGTATATTGTCGTAAGTAGTTCTAAATAATACTACTAATGACGCAACGATGCGGGATAACTGATTCGAGGTTTTGATATGGCTGAAACAAAGATTATCGACATTCTTACAGAGTTCTCTCTTACAAGACAGGAAGCCTCAATTTATGCTGCACTTTTAAATCATGGTGATATGACCGGTTACGAGGTTGCTAAGGATACCGGTTTTTCCCGCTCAAATGTTTATGCTGCACTAAATGCTCTTGTTGAAAAGGGGGCAGCATATCTTGTTCAGGGTGAATCTACAAAGTACCGCCCTGTTGAAATCAAAAACTTTACATCAAACAAAATTGCAGAACTCAAAAAATCTGCTGAGTATCTGGAAAAGCATGGACCTCAGAAGGTTATTGAGTCAGAAGGCTATATCACAATTGTTGGTGCAAAAAATATCCGCAATAAAATGCGTGAGATGCTTTCCAAAACTGAACTTCGTCTTTATCTGATGGCACCTGCTCAGATTGTTAAAGATTTTGAAGAGGACCTTAAACGTCTTGTTTCAGAAGGAAAGAAAATTGTTCTGCTTACTCAGGACTATTCGATTAAGGGTGCAAAGGTTTACAACACAAAAGTTGATGAAGGTCAGATTCGTTTTATAACTGATTCAGCTTATGTGCTTACCGGCGAACTTACAGATGATGAGCATAATACATGTCTTTACTCAGGTCAGAAAAATCTGGTCGAAGTAATGAAAGAGGCATTAAAAGATAAAATAACGCTTTTAGCGTAATCGGTGGTTGTGGTCCCTGAGCCTGTCGAAGGGGTCGGAACCACCAAGTGAGGTATTTATGAAAATCGGTATTTTAGGTTATGGTAACCTTGGTAGAGGTGTTGAGGCTGCAGTAAAGCAGAATCCAGATTGTGAATTGACTGCTGTATTCACACGTCGTGATCCTTCAACTGTAAAAATCCTGACTGAAGGTGTTCCTGTTTATAACGTTTCTGATGTTGAAAAACACAAGGACGAAGTTGATGTTCTTATCATCTGTGGTGGTTCTGCAACAGACCTTCCAAAACAGACTCCTGAATATGCTAAATATTTCAATGTAATTGATAGTTTTGATACACACGCAAAAATCCCAGAACACTTTGCAAATGTAGACAAAGTTGCAAAGGACTTTAAGCATACAGCACTTATCAGCTGTGGTTGGGACCCGGGACTTTTCAGCTTGAACCGTCTTTATGCTAACTGCATTCTTCCAAACGGAAAGGATTACACTTTCTGGGGCAAGGGAGTTTCACAGGGACACTCAGATGCTATCCGCCGCATTGAAGGTGTAAAGGATGGCAAGCAGTACACAATTCCAGTACAGGCTGCTTTGGATGCAGTTCGTTCTGGAAGCAATCCAGATTTGACTACTCGCCAGAAGCATACTCGTGAATGTTTTGTTGTAGCAGAAGAAGGAGCTGATAAGGCTCGCATTGAAAAAGAAATCAAAGAGATGCCAAACTACTTTGCTGATTACGACACAACAGTTCACTTCATCAGCGAAGAAGAATTGAAGAAGAACCACTCTGGTATTCCACACGGTGGCTTTGTAATCCGTTCTGGAAAAACTGGCTGGGACAACGAATTCAACAACGTAATTGAGTACAGCCTCAAGCTCGACTCAAACCCTGCATTTACTTCAAGTGTTCTCGTTGCTTACGCCCGCGCAGTTTACAGAATGAACAAGGAAGGCCAGACAGGCTGTAAGACAGTATTTGATGTTGCACCAGCTTACCTGAGCCCACTGAGCGGTGAAGAGATTAGAGCTCATCTGTTGTAGTAAAAGATCATCGTCATTGCGAGGAGCCCGCCAGGGCGACGTGGCAATCTATGTAGCATGGATTGCTTCGCTACGCTCGCAATGACGGCTAATTAAGGAAGAACTATGAATTCATTTATAGAACAATCAAACTTTTTCGAGGGCAATGACCCGGAAAAGCTTGCTCAGGAGTTTGGTACTCCATTATACGTTTACAACGAGAACATTCTCCGTAACCGTATGGACGCTGTAGCTAAGGTAATTACAAAGTATAAGTACACTGCAAACTATTCTGTAAAGGCAAATACAAACATTCACATCCTTAAGCTTGCTCTTGAAGAAGGCAACAACTGTGATGCTATGAGTGTTGGAGAAATCCAGATGCTGCTTAAGGCAGGCTTCCCAACCGACCGCATTTTCTTTGTTCCAAACAATGTAAGTGCAGAAGAAATGCAGTTTGCAATTGATAACGGAATTATGACAAGCTGTGACTCACTTGCTCAGCTCGAACTTTACGGCTCGTTGAATAAGGGCGGTAAGGTTGCAGTGCGCATCAATCCTGGTGTTGGTGCTGGTCATCATGAAAAGGTTGTTACCGGCGGTAAGAAAACTAAGTTTGGAATTTCTGAAGAGTTCATTCCTCAGATTTTTGAAATTGCCAAGAAGTATGATTTGACTATTGCTGGAATCAACCAGCACATTGGTTCACTCTTTATGGACCCTCAGCCTTACCTCGATGCAGTTACAAACCTGCTTCGCATTGCACTTCAGTTTAAGGATCTTGAATTTGTTGATTTCGGCGGTGGTTATGGTATTCCATATCACAAGCTGGATGACGAAGCTGTTTTCCCAATGGAAGATTTTAAGAAGCGTCTTGAACCGATTCTCGATGACTTTGTTGCAAAATATGGAAAGCCTGTTCTGTTCAAGTCTGAGCCAGGACGTTTCTGTGTTGCAGAAGGCAGCGTAATTCTTGGCCGAGTTCATGCAGTAAAACACAACAACGGAAAAACTTTTGCCGGAACAGATATCGGTATGAACGTGCTTGTTCGTCCAAGTATGTACGACAGCTGGCACGACATTGAAGTTATCCGCGATGGAAAAGTTGTTGCACGCGACAATCTGATGGAACAGACAGTAACTGGAAATATCTGCGAAAGTGGTGACCTTCTTGCTAAGGACCGCCAGCTTCCTGAAATGCAGCGTGGCGACCTTGCCTGTGTTCTCGATACTGGAGCTTATGGTTGGAGCATGTGTTCAACCTACAACAGCCGCCCACGTCCTGCAGAAGTTCTCATCTGCAAAGATGGCAGCGTAAAGCTTATCCGCCGTCGCGAGACCATTGAAGATTTAATGCGCTTGTTCTAAACTACGTCATTGCGAGCGAAGCGAAGCAATCCATGCTACATAGATTGAGGCTTGATAATACAATTTCAAGCCTCAAAACGAATGAGTCAAGGCTTTAAGCGAAGCGTGCCTTGACCATTCGTATTGCCACGTCGCCCTGTCGGGCTCCTCGCAATGACGTGAATTTTTCATTATAATAATCCTTATGACAAAAAATCTAACCGAGGGATCAATCCTCAAAAACATCGTCGTTTTTTCTTTACCATATCTTCTTTCATATTTTTTACAGACTCTTTACGGCATGGCAGACCTTTTTCTTGCCGGCCAGTTTAATGGCGCTGACGTAATTTCTGCGGTGTCCATCGGAAGTCAGGTAATGCACATGTTCACGGTAATTATCGTTGGACTTGCGATGGGCGGTACAGTTTTGATTGGACAGGCAGTTGGTGCCAAAGACTCAAAACGTACTTCTAAAATCATTGGTAATACAGTTACTTTCTTCCTGATTTTTTCAGCTGTCGTTACCGTAATTCTTCTATTTGCTTGCCGTGGAATCGTAAATCTTATTCAGACTCCACCGGAAAGCCTTGAGCAGACAATCCTTTACCTTCGAATCTGTTTTATCGGAATTCCATTTATTGTTGCCTATAATGTAATTGCTTCGATTTTCCGAGGCATGGGCGACTCAAAAAGCCCGATGATTTTTGTAATCATCGCCTGTACTCTCAATATTATTCTTGATTATATTTTTATGGGCGTGCTTGGCATGAAGGCTGAAGGTGCTGCAATTGCCACAGTAATTGCTCAGGCAGTGAGCGTCATCATCAGTTTGATTGCGATTGTCCGCTCAAAATCTCTGCGTCTTACAAAAGAAGATTTCAAGCTCCAGCAGGAAGCGCTCGGTGCAATCTTAAAAATTGGTGTACCGGTTGCCTGCCAGGACGGCTTTATTCAGATTTCTTTTATGGTAATTACCGTAATTGCAAACCGTCGCGGTGTTGATGTTGCGGCTGCAGTCGGCATTGTAGAAAAAATTATCTGCTTCCTGTTCCTTATTCCTTCGAGCATGCTTTCAAGCATCAGCGCGATCGCGGCCCAGAATATCGGAGCAGGATACCACGACCGCGCGCGCCACACCCTCTACGCCGGCACCGCCATCGCAGTTGGAATCGGCGCGGTTTTTGCCGTTGCCTTCCAGTTTATCTCGTACCCGGTAATTAAACTTTTCACCCGCGAAGAAATTGTCGTAGTCCTTGGCACCCAGTATCTTAAATCCTACGTAACCGACTGTGTACTCGCAGCCATTCACTTCTGTTTCAGCGGCTACTTCTGTGCAATGGGAAAATCAATCATCTCGTTCATTCACAACGTAATTTCGATTATCGCCATAAGAATCCCAGGCGCCTGGCTCGCTTCAAAGCTCTGGCCGGAAACCCTCTTCCCAATGGGCTGCGCCGCACCACTCGGAAGTCTTCTCTCAGCACTTATCTGCGTTGGAGCATTTCTCTGGCTTAGAAAGAAAAAGCCTGCATAATTTCTTTTTCGAACGAGGTTGGCTGCCAGAGGTCCAGGTCTGTAAACTCAAGGGCAACAGAGCCGTTAGAGTCTTCGGTAATCTCTGGCACAAACTGAGCATCATTTTTAGTTGTAAGAAACCACAAACGCAGAAGGGCAAAACGGGGATTTCCTTCTGCGGTGTATTCTGATTTGTGGCACAGAGGACTTGTAAGAGCAAAGCTTTTCAGATGAGTCTGTCTATCACCAGATTTTTCATTCAAATCTTTTATCTGACAAAACAAATCATAAGCCTTCATTAAATCTTCTTCATCTTTTTCTATATACTGAGTTTTTGGCAAAATGAATTCCTGAAACTGTGTACGAAGCAAAGACCGCTTTTCTTCTTCCTGCTGATTAATGTGATTCTGAAGTCGTGTAAGTTTTTGAGATTCTGAATCTTCCTGTGGAATGCGGACACCGTTGTGCTGTGAAAATTCTTCCAGTTTCTGTGTAAAGTCCTGGAGAGTCTGTAAAATAGATTTCTTTTCTGCCATAGGGAAATTTTATATCTAATTAATTAAAAGTCAAATTTATAATTATGGTTTCGATTCGCCCTTCGGGCTACTCAACCATCGTGAGGAATAGTATTTTTTAGTAGATACTTATAATGCAATGTTTTATAATAGTGGCACTATCATTTATTTGGAGGAAATACTAAATGAAAAAGCTTATTGCTATTGCAATGATGATGGCACTTGTTTGCTCATCTACTTTTGCTGCTAAGGCAAAGAAGGCAAAAAAGTCTTCTATCAAAATCGCTATGGTAACTGACTCTGGAGATATTACAGACCAGTCATTCAATCAGACAACTTACCAGGCTTGTAAAGATTACGCAGAAGCTAACGGACTTGAGTTTCAGTACTACAAACCAGCTGGAGATTCAAACGCAGACCGCGTTGCTTCAATCGATGCTGCTTATCAGGATGGTTACAATGTAATCGTTCTCCCAGGTTATCTTTTTGGTGAAGCAATCGGAAAGGTAGCTAAAGATTATGATGATGCAAAATTCATCGGACTTGATATTGGTGAAGGCGACCTCGGTGGTATTGCTGTTCCAGCTAACGTATTCTGTGCAGTTTATCAGGAAGAGATTCCTGGATTCTTCGCAGGTTATGCTGCAGTAAAAGAAGGATATCGTCACCTTGGATTCCTCGGTGGTATGGCTGTTCCAGCTGTAGTTCGCTACGGATACGGATTCGTTCAGGGTGCTAACAAGGCTGCTGAAGAACTCAAGATTGCTGACAAAGTAACAATCGAATATGTATACGGTGGACAGTTCTACGGTGACCAGACAATCACAGCTTCTATGGACGCTTGGTACAAGAACCGTGGTGTAGAAGTTGTATTCGCTTGTGGTGGAGCTATCTGGTCTTCTGCTTGTGAAGCTGCTGCAAAAGTTGGTGGAAAGGTAATTGGTGTAGACGTTGATCAGACTGCACAGATTAACAAGTATGCTGACGGTATGTGTGTAACTTCTGCTATGAAGGGTCTTTCTGCAACAGTAAACGCTGCTCTTTCTGCTGTTCAGGCTGGAAAGTGGGACGAATACTCTGGAAAGATTGCTAACCTCGGTCTCGTTTCAGGATCAGATCTTTCTGTAAACTACGTTGGACTTCCTACAGACACTTGGGCTATGAAGAACTTCTCTGTAAATGATTACAAGAAACTCGTAAAAGATGTATTCGGTAAGAAAGTTACAGTTTCTAACTCAATCGACAAGGCTCCAGCTACAACTGTAAAGGTAAATTATTATCAGAATATTAAGTAATTTACCGTCATTGCGAGGAGCATAGCGACGAAGCAATCTACAATGGATTGCCACGCACTTCGTGCTCGCAATGACGACGATTATAGTTCTTGATAAAAGCGTGAACTCCAAATCCGGTGTTCACGCTTTTTTTGTTTAAACCCATGCGAATTTAGTATATAATTCTCTCTTATGAGTGAAGAATACATCATTGAAATGCTTAATATCACTAAGCGTTTCCCCGGAATTATTGCGAATGACAATATCACCCTTCAGCTCAAAAAAGGCGAAATCCATGCGCTTTTGGGCGAGAACGGAGCTGGTAAGTCTACGCTTATGAGCGTTCTTTTCGGTCTTTATCAGCCGGAAGAAGGTGAGATTCATAAGAACGGAAAAAAGGTAGAAATCAAAAATCCTAATGATGCTACGGCTCTTGGAATTGGAATGGTGCATCAGCACTTTAAGCTCGTAGAAGTTTTTACCGTTCTTGATAACATTATTTTAGGCAGCGAAACAGTAAAGCATGGTTTTGTAGATCGCAAGGCTGCCAGAGAAAAAATCATCAATCTGAGTCAGAGGTACGGACTTGCCGTTGACCCGGATGCAAAAATCGAAGACATCACAGTTGGTATGCAGCAGCGCGTAGAGATTTTGAAAATGCTTTACCGCGATAATGAGATTCTGATTTTTGATGAGCCAACTGCTGTTCTGACTCCGCAGGAAATCAAAGAGCTTATGCAGATTATGAAGAACCTTGCGGCAGAAGGAAAATCAATCCTATTTATTACACACAAGCTCAACGAAATTATGGAAGTTTCAGACCGTTGTTCTGTTCTATGTAAAGGACGTTACATCGGTACTGTTGAGATTGCAAACACAAGCAAGGAAGAGCTCAGCCGCATGATGGTTGGACGTGACGTTAAGTTCACCGTAGACAAAGAGCCTGCTAAGCCTGGCGACGTTGTTCTTGATGTTCAGAACCTTTGTGTTGAAAGTCACGTTCATAAAAAGCTTGCCGTTCATAACGTTAGCCTTCAGGTTCGTGCCGGCGAAATCGTTTGTATTGCCGGTATCGACGGAAATGGACAGTCTGAGTTCATCCAGGGACTCACTGGTCTTGAACGCCTTGCTCCTCATTCTGAATCAAAAATCCTTCTTGGCGGAGTTGATATCACAAAGAAATCTATCCGCGAAAGAAGTAAGGCTGGTATGAGCCACGTTCCGGAAGACCGTCACAAGCATGGTCTTGTTCTTGATTATACTCTTGAACAGAACATGGTGCTTCAGCGTTACTGGGAACCACAGTTCCAGAAAAATCAGTTTATAAAGAAAAAGGAAGTTTCTGCTTATTCACAGGAGCTTATTGATAAATATGATGTTCGTAGCGGACAGGGTAATAAAACTATTGCCCGCGCAATGTCCGGCGGAAATCAGCAGAAGGCAATTGTTGGCCGCGAGCTCGATAAAGAGCACAGCCTTTTGATTGCTGTTCAGCCAACCCGTGGTCTTGATGTTGGTGCCATTGAATATCTTCATAAGGCAATTATTGCAGACCGAGATGCCGGCGCCGCTGTTCTTCTTGTTTCTTATGAACTTGAAGAAGTTTTGAATCTTAGCGACAGAATCCTTGTAATGTATGAAGGTGAGATTGTCGGGGAGCTTGATCCAAAACAGACAACACCGGAAGAGCTCGGTCTTTACATGGCCGGTGCTAAACGCAACGTAGGCGGCCAGGGTGCTGCCGGTGGGGAGGCAAAAGATGAGTAATAAATTTAAGACAGCCCTTGCTTCTGATACTTGTAAATCAATTCTTTCTGCTGTAATTTGTGCGCTTCTTGGTATTCTTATTGGTTTTATCATCCTTTTGATTATCAATGCTGAACATGCGCCAAAGGCTATCAGCGTAATTTTGAAAAACTGGCTGTATTATAGAAATAACGGTAAAAAGCTTTACTACCTTGGTCAGACTCTAGTAAAGGCAGTGCCTCTTATTCTCTGTGGAATTGCAGTTTTGTTTGCATACAAATCTGGACTTTTCAACATTGGTGTTGCAGGTCAGTATTGTGTGGGCATTGGTATTTCACTCTGGTGTGCGCTTGCATGGCATTTGCCTTGGTTTCTTTGTGTGATTTTCGCTGTCGTGTGTGCTGCTTTGTGGGCTTGTATTGCGGGCCTCTTAAAAGCCTTCTGTAATGTAAACGAAGTTATTGCGGGAATCATGCTCAACTGGATTTCACTTTATCTCGTGAATGTTTTGATGCAGAACGAGCGTGTTATGAACGTTGGTAAATCTGAGACCTTCTCAATTACTGCAACTTCACCTCAGTCACTTTTGCCAACTCTTGGTCTTGGTAAACTCTTCCATGATAACGAATATGTTTCTATTGCAGTTCCTCTTACAATTCTTGTTGCAATTCTCATCAATATTCTTTTGAAAAAGACTGTACTCGGTTACGAGCTTCGTGCTACTGGTTTGAACAAACATGCTGCAAAGTATGCCGGTATGAAGGACAAGAAAAATCTGATTCTGACAATGGCAGTTTCAGGTGCTATTGCAGGTCTTGCTGCTTCGCTTTTCTATCTGACTGATATTCAGCCATGGAAGACAAGTTCAACTGTTCCTGCAATGGGCTTTAATGGAATTGCGGTTGCCTTCCTTGGTGAGCTGAATCCAATTGGTGTAATCTTCTCTGGTTACTTTATTCAGCATATCACTCAGGGCGGAAGTTTTATTGATACAAAATATTTCAACCCTCAGATTGCAGATTTGATTTCTTCTATTATCATTTATTCATGTGCGTTTATGTTCCTGTTTAAGACTCAGTTGTCTAAGCTGATTGAAGGAAAGAAAAAGGCTACGAAGTCTGTGAAGTCTGAAGCTGCCGGTGGCGAGGCTAAGAGAGGTTAATTATGTTATTGATTCAATATACTTTAATTTATGCGTCAGTTTTGATTTTCGTTGCGTTCGGCGGTATGTTCAGTGAACGCAGTGGTGTAATCAACCTCGGTCTTGAAGGAATTATGGTAATGGGTGCGCTTGGTGGTGCTTACGTGCTTTACGCACTTCCTGTTGGAACTCCGGGCTTTGTAATTATTCTGCTGACAATTCTTGCAAGTGTGATTTTCGGAATGCTTTATTCTTTGTTCCTCGCAGTTGCGGCAATTAATTTTAAGGCAGACCAGACTCTGGTTGGAACGGCTATGAACATGCTTGCTACAGCCGCTGCGATTGTTATTGTTAAGTCGTTTAATAATGCGAGATCGGGAGGTACAAACCCTTCTGCAATTCTGGACTATATTGAAAACAGAAAGGTTTTCCTGCTTGGCGATTTCAATATTTACATGATTCTTACAGTGATTCTTGTAGCTGTAGCGTATGTGGTTTTGAAAAAGACCCGTTTTGGTTTAAGACTGATGGCATGTGGTGAACATCCTCAGGCTGCAGACAGTGTTGGTATTAACGTTTACAAGATGCGCTACGCAGGTGTTCTGATTTCAGGCTTCTGCGGTGGAATTGGTGGAATCATCTATATTTCTGCTGCTAACTCACAGTGGGACTTTATGTACGGTGTTGCCGGTGCGGGCTTCCTTGCGCTTGCCGTTATGATTTTCGGTCAGTGGAATCCGCTTCGTATTGCTGCTAGTGCTTTGCTGTTCGGTGCTTTCCGTGCCGTTGCAGATACATATTCTGCTTTCGATGCACTGATTCATCTTGTACCTGGTGATGTTTACAAGATGCTGCCATACATTATTTCCCTTGTAGTTCTTGCATTTACTTCAAAGAAATCCCGCGCGCCAAAGGCCGAGGGTATTCCTTACGATAAGGGAACACGATAAGGCTTCTCTTACTTCTTCGTCATTGCGAGGAACGAAGCGACGAAGCAATCTATTAATATGGATTGCTTCGCTTCGCTCGCAATGACGAAAGTATAAAAAGGCTATTGTAAACCTATATTTAATTACAGGTTTACAATAGCCTTTTTATTTGTTATAGTCTCTCCTATGAAAAATAAGAATGTATTAAAAATCTCTTTCATCGCTCTTTTTGCAGCGATTATTTGTGTTGGTTGTTTTATCAGAATTCCTCTTGGGGTTATTCCGATTGTTTTGCAGAATGTGCTCTGCATTTTGTGTGGTGTGCTTTTGGGTGGCCTGCTTGCGGGTGCTCCAACTGCTTTGTTTTTGCTGGCTGGTTTGATTGGTCTTCCGGTTTATTCGGGCGGAACTAGCGGCCTTGCAGTATGGATGGGACCAACCGGCGGATTTTTGCCAGGCTATCTACTTGGTGCTCTTGTGGCTGGTTTTATTGCAGGTAAGCCTTCTGTTGAGCAGAAAAAAATCACCTGGAAAAATGCCCTTCGCGTGAGTCTTGCAATTCTGGCCGGTATGGTGATATTGTACATTCCGGGCGTAATCAGATTTTCTTTCTGGGCTAATGCTGCCGGTAAGGTTCCTGCAGATAAGACTGCCTTTGCTTATACAATGGCTGCCTGTGTAATTCCTTACATTCCGGGTGACCTTTTGAAAACTGTGGTAGCAATTCCTGTAGCCCTCAAGCTGCGTCCAATTCTTGCACAGTATTTATATGAAAACACAGATAAAGATTAATCATTTATCAAAAACTTTTAATACTCTTGCCGGGCCTAAAAAAGCCCTTGATGATGTAAGCCTTGAAATTGCTGAAGGCGAGTGTGTCGTGATTGGCGGTGAAAACGGATCGGGCAAGAGTGTACTTATGCAGATTATTGCGGGCTTGATGGATGGTGATAATCACACGGTGGTTGAGCCTGTCGAAACCACCATGAAATTTTCTTCAGTATTTGTTGATGGCCGTGTCGGACTTGTCTTCCAGGAAGCCGAAACTCAAATCCTCGGCGAAACCCCGGCAGAAGACATCGCCTTTGGTCCAAAGAACTTAGGCTGGAAAAAAGAAGAAGTTCAGGAAGCAGTGCGCGAGGCACTGGAGCAGACAGGACTCACAGACAAGGCTGATTTTCCAGCCCGCTTTTTGTCAGGCGGAGAAAAGCGCCGCCTGGCTGTTGCCTGTATGCTTGCCATGAAGCTTCCGACAATCATTCTTGATGAACCTTATGCGAACCTTGATTTTGGCGGCGTAAAGCAGATGAATAAACTTATCCGCCAGCTCAAGGCAGAAGGTAAAACCGTAATAATACTTACCCACGAAATTGAAAAATGCCTGGGCCTTGCAGACCGCTTTGTGGTTCTCTTCCGGGGAAAAAAGGTTTTTGATGGCACTTCTGGAATAGGCCTGCGCCATAACCTGGAGGCCTGGAATATAAGAAATCCGCTGGTTTCTTATAGTAAGGTTGAAGATTTAATCTGGGAGTAAAAGATAATACACCGGTGGTTGAGTAGCCCGAAGGGCGTATCGAAACCACATTACATTTATGACACAAAACACAGCATTTTCCTACAAACAAGGATCCTCTTTCTTACATCGCTGTCCGGCCTGGGTAAAGATACTTATTCTTCCTCTTATCAGTCTTAGTATTTTTTATCTGTCGCCATATTTTGCCCTGGTCCTAATTGCCTTACAAACGTTAGTTAGTTTTCTTTTGCACTTTACTGTACGAGAGCAGGCCAGAGATTTAAAGGCAGTTTTTTACTATGCAGTATTTTTGATATTTGTAAAAATAATCGGAAATCTGGCGGCTGCGATTTCTGATGGAACCCTGTCCGCCTTTGAACTTGCATCTTTTCCACAGACTGTTCTTGCTTTTTTAATTTCCGAAAAAGAAACCTGGCTTCTTTTACTTAAACTCTTCTGTGTAATACAGACAGCTTCTTTAATTTTCAAAACATCTACTTCCCTTCAAATTCGCGAAGGGCTGGAAGTTATGGAATTAGCTGTGCGCAGGACTTTACATCTGAAGCCGCTTGTTGACGGCCGGCCTAACGCTCCTGTAGCCCAGGCAGTTTCTCTTTTCATCTGCTTTATTCCACAGGTTTCAAAAAACTGGCAGCAGGCAGAACGCGCCTGGAAAGCCCGCGGTGGCCGCAAGTCACTTCGAATGTTTATAGTTCTTCTTCCGGTCTTCTTTTCAGTAGGAATGAAACAGGCTTATAATTCAGCCAGAGCGATTTCGGTACGAACTATAATTCCTGAACATAATTAATCTGGTTTTCACAAAATCCTGAAATTGTGAGTTTTACTCTGTATTTTTTTCTATACTCGGGTTTATAATTAAACTAATAGAGAAAAATATCAGCAGACGGATTCACTCAGGGGGAATTATGAAAACTACTACACAAGCGACGAAAAGGGGCGGGTATAAGTCTTTCCACCATTTAAGAAAACTTTTTATCCTGCTGACATTAACCTGCCTGGCATGCTCAGCCTTTGCTCAGAATGTAAAAGCTTACACTGTTGATTTGAACCAGTTTCCATCTTCGAATGATCAAAAAACAGTTACCTATAATAAAGCCACAAAGACATTTACCATCAAAGGAGATCCGAAAGACTGGAATGGAATTGGAATCTGGCTTTATGGTGTATTAGATATTTCTGACTATAATATTGTAAGAATAAAATACAGAACTTTAGGTGATTGCGGTTTTAGGTTTTCCCTAGACTATGAAGACGATGCAATAGTCTGGCAAGATGAAGATAATTATTGTCCGTCGTATCTTACAGAAATGGTAATTCCACTTATTCCGGGCCAGACAAAAGTGAAAAAAATTACTTTTGCCAATGCATGGAGTATTGGTTATGAACAGTTTATCGTAGAATCAATAACTTTCGAAAAGGTTTCAAATCCAATAAGGACAGATATTCATGCAAGCGATGAGCCTCCAGTGATTGATACTGCTTCAACTGGAAAGTTTGATGAAAAAATCAGCGCCTGGGATTTTGTTCAGAAACTTGGAGCCGGATATAATTATCATGCGTTTATGGCCATGTCTCCTGAAGCGGATTATGGAATGGAAGCATTTTATACTTGGGGATTTTCAAGGCCAACAAAAGATGCAGTTCTTTTGTTCAAGAATGCAGGCTTTAAAACCCTTAGACTCCAGACCTCCCCGCAGGTTCATATGCTCGATGAAAACTACACAATCGATCCACGATTTATAAAGGCACTTAAGCAGTTTGTTGACTGGGCTATTGAAGAAGATATGTATGTTATTATCTGTGGTCCTCATGATGAGGATATGAACAAGGAATTATACAAGAAGAAATATGAAAACGATATACATTATGCAGGATACAATGTTAGCGAAGAATACAAAGACAAGTCAGAAAAATTTCTAACTGCAATGTGGAAACAGTATGCTCAGGCCTTCAATAATTCTTATGACGAGCATTTGATGTTTGAATTACTTAATGAACCGATGGATTGTTTTCATGAGCATAATTTTGGTGGGGAAAAAACAAATTGTGCAGTTTGTAAGAAAAACTATGCGCTTATGAATGAGTATAATCAGCTGATGGTCGATGCAATCCGCTCAACTGGTGGCAATAATACAAAAAGATTTATTATACTTGGAGGTCTAAGTGAGGACTGGAAAAACATTACTAGCAATCTTTTCAAGATGCCAAAAGATAAAGTTAAAGACAGATTAATTCCAACCTTCCATATTTATCCTTTACACTTTACGGATGATCCGGCAAAGGGTGGTGGAATTAAACTTTATAAAGACAGTGTCAGGAAATCTATTGTAGAAATATTTGCTGTTCTGGACAAAGCGTTTTTTAAGAAACATATTCCGGTGATTCTGACAGAAACAAACGGCGGTCCTTTAACAAATCCGGTCTTAGAAAGAATAAACTGCATGAAAGATATGATGGCAGAGTCAACTAAAAAAGGGCGCTCATGTGCTATATGTGTTTATTGGGGAGAAGATTACAAAAATCACCGAGCTGATTTTGACCCATGGAATCTAAAGTGGAATGCCCAGCCGGAATATCTAAATACGATAATTTATGGAGCTCAGGGAAAAGAATATCCTCTCAGCGAAGAGTTCTTAAAGAAGAATGAAGTGATTGTTCCAAGCATTGTCGGAAAAAATCTTTTGATGGAGCCTTTCGAAATCAAAAATTGGGATGCGTCATATCGCATCGATCCGGAGCTTTTAGTCCGCTCGGTTCCTCCAAAGTATAAACTTGAATTTACAGTTGAAACTAAAGATTCAAATGCGCTTTTTCAAGTTGGATTTGGTGACAATAATGGAAACTGGCATGACCTTGTAAAAGAAAAGAATGTTTCCGTGAAGGGCGCTGCCATACAGGATGGCTGGTGCATCAAAGTAACAAACGAAGTCTTTACTATTAGCATAGACGAAAATCTTGCCGCAGCTCTGGAAGCCTCTAATGGCATTTTCTTGAATGGTGAAAACATCATCATAAAGTCGGTGAAGGTTTTGGAATAAACCACGAAAGCTGTCCGTGTCAAGCGCGGGAATGATATATGTTATTCTTCCTGTAAATTCAGCTCCATGACATCATAAAAATTACAATGCAGGGCCAGGGCTAAAGAATTAATTGCCCTGCCGCTGGCTTTGTTTATGTCCTTGGAGCCAATTTCATATTGCTGCAGTGTACGAAGGTTTACACCTGCCAGCCGGGAAAGTTCCTTTTGTGTGAGGCCGGCGGCCTTTCTGAGCTTGTGAAGGTTGGTGGTTTTTTCTGAATTTTTTTCCAGAATTATTGTATTCATAATATCAAGAAACTTTTCTTTTGGGGCTTCGTGAAGCGGGTTATACATATTTACAATCTGCGAAAAGTGAACATAGTCGCGGATTTTTGCAAAAGAAAGATTTGTCTCCCACTGATAGAAGGCAAGAATCCAGCCGGCCCAATATTCAGGTGTCCGGTCAAAACGTTCAAAAACTTTATCGGCTGAACCTGCAACTTCATAGCCAACCCGATCAAAAACAGAAAGGGCAAGCTCTGTTCCGGAACATCCGCATACAAAAACAGGAGAGCCTCTTTCAATTTCTCCTGCAACCTTTGAGGCAATAAAAAAATCATAAAAGGAATCGCAGGTGAGACCGCAGCCATTAACTGCAAAGTCAACTGCAAAACCAAGATTCTTCATCATGCCGGAGAGGAAAAATTTATCGTAAGCGCGGGTCGTCATTTTTTATGTCTCCTAAAATCAGGTCACGAATAAAGAGTCCCGAAATATCAGAATCTTCCAGCGTTTTTTTATATTCTGCCTTTGCTTTTTCCATTCGGACCAGGCGCAGGCTGTAATAGTTTTTTCCTTCGGCAATTTCGTAGTTTTTGAATTCAAGCTGATTAAAAGCTTTTTGACTTTTTAAAACAATCTGTTCTCCAAGCTTTCCTAACTTCATGGCTTTTTGAAGCTGCAAATAAGAAATCTGATTAGAAAGAAAAGCCTGTGCAAAAGAAAAATAAGAATCGTCAGCTCTATAGCCCTTAATTAAATCATAATCAGAAATATCAGGAAGAAAATTTGTTTTAAGATAAAAAGCCCCTTGCCTCATAATGGGTGTGTCCATATCAAATCGTCGGTTACAAATAAGAAGCGCAAGCCAGTGAAGCGTACAAAATTTTTCAGACTGCAAATCCAGAAGCCTAAGCCCATTAGTTTCAAGTTCATAAGAATTACAAAAACCGTCATCAAGAGTTGGGCAAGCCCATTCCTTTGCGAGCTCACTGTTTTGAGTACAGTAAAAGCCCTGCCCATAATCATTGTAGACTTTGCCATGTCCATAAAGAGGCTTTGAGAGAATCTTGTCTGATCCGTGATATAAGACTATCTTTGACATATTTAGAATATACTTCTATAGAAGTACTTTTGTCAAGAAATCACTAAGGTTTATTTTTCCTATCTGGTCTATAAATTCCATGCTATAATAAAACAGTGTCATTGTCGGGCGTGAGCCGGCAATCTATAAAACTTTTGGAGAGTTCTATGAAAACTACTGGACAATTGTGTGGATATAAACCTTTTCACCATTTAAGAAAACTTTTTATCCTGCTGACATTAACCTGCCTGGCATGCTCAGCCTTTGCGCAGAATGTAAAGCCCTATAAGGTTGATTTGAACAGTCTTCCTTCCGTAAATAACGATAAAACGGCAAGCTACGATAAAACAACAGGAATGTTCACGAATAAGGTAAATTATAATTTGCCGAACAACGGAGAGAGAGGTTTTTATCTCAAAAATGATAATAAAAATATTAGTGGCTATAACATTGTACGAATAAAATATAAGCCTCTTGATGGATATGGTTTTAATTTTACAATTGATTATGATGATGATAAATTAGACTGGTGGATTGAAAAAACATATTATTGTCCTTCCTATCTTACCGAAATGGTAATTCCTTTCAGAACAGAACAAAAAGCAATTCGAGGTTTTTATATTCAATCTATGCAGGATGCTCCAAGCGAAAGATTTATCATAGAGTCGATCACCCTTGAAAAAGTTGATAATCCAGTTCTTACAGATATTCATGGGAACGGTCTTCCGCCTGTAATTGATGCTCTTTCATCCGGAAGTTTCAATGATAAATTATCTGCCTGGGATTTTACGCTTAATCTGGGAGCCGGAATTAATTACTGGCCTTTTAATGCTTGGTCCGAAGGAAAGGATTTTGGTGCAGATATTATCCTGTGTCGTTGGACAAGAACAAGAAAAGAAGATATTCAGGCATTAAGAGAAAAAGGCTTTAAAACTATGAGGATACAAGTAAATCCATGCAATAATTTTTGTGATGATAAATATACTATAGATCCCCGTTTTATTACTGAATTAAAAAAACTTGTTGATATTGCCATAGAAGGAGATATGTATGTTATTATCGACGGCTTTTTCTGGCCTCTTCAATTAGATCCAAAATGGAGACAAGACATAGTAAAATACGAAGGAGTTCTTGTAAATGAAGAGTATAAAGAACCGGCAAAAAAAATACTTAAAGCTTTCTGGAGTCAAATTTCTGCAGCTTTTAACAATTCCTATGATGAGCATTTAATATTTGAACTTACAAATGAAATGGGGGATGATCTTCATCCGGAACATAATAACAGACCTAGACTTGACTGTCCTGTTTGTAAAAAAGATTTTGCAATTATGAATGAATATAATCAGCTGATGGTAGACACAATTAGAGCCAGCGGAGGAAACAATGCAAAACGATTTATAATGGTTGGAGGTATAGGCAACGGTCTTGCAAATATGTGTAACAAACTTTTTAAACTTCCAAAAGACAAAACAAAAGATAAGCTTATTCCGACCTATCATACATATCCAATTGGTGTAAATGATGCAAACGCAGCAAAATTATATTCGAATGGAATTAAAAAGAATCTGGAAGATGATTTTGCCTTGCTTGATAAATATTATTTTTCAAAGCACATTCCGGTTTATGTTTCAGAAACGGGAGGACAGCGTGCTACTCCAATATTGGAGAGAATAAACTTTATAAAAGATTTTCTTGCTCTTTGTAATAAAAAAGGTCGTGCCTGTACTACATCCTTCTTTCTTGATCCTGGACTAGGCCAGGGGGCCGAAGAAAAGGATATGGTTTATTATGATATAATTAATCATAACTGGGTAGATGAAGAATTTATAAACACCTATATTTACCAGGCTCAAGGAAAAGAATATCCTCTCAGCGAAGAGTTCTTAAAAAAGAATACGGTAATTGTTCCAAGTATCGTCGGAAAGAACATTTTGCCCGAGTCTGTCGAAATAAAAAATTGGGATGCGTCATGTCGCATCGATCCGGAGCTTTTAGTTCGCTCAGTTCCTCCAAAGTATAAGTTTGAATTTACGGTCGAATCAACAGGTTCAAATGCAATTCTTCAGGTTGGCTTTAGCGACAATAATGGAAACTGGCATGACCTTGTAAAAGAAAAAAATGTCGTTGTGAAGGGATCTACCATCCAGGATGGCTCGTGCATTAAAGTAACAAACGAAGTTTTTACCATCAGCATTGATGAAGAACTCGCCGTAAAACTGGAAGTCTCTCAAGGTATTTTCTTGAATGGTGAAAATATCATCATAAAATCTGTGAAGGTTGTGGAGTAGCCTTATTTTGCAAGGGAGCTTGATTTCAGTGTAACTTCGCCGGAACTCAGCGTTTTTTTGCTTCCATCTTTCAGAGTGACAATAAGGCCGGCGTTCTCGTCGATGTCGGTGGCGGTGGCTTTGTAACTTGATTTCTGGTCGCCGATGAGGGGGTAGACTGTGAGCTCCTGGCCAAGCAGGAAGGAAGCTTCTTTGTATTCTTTTATGATTGCTTTGTGGGCGGCCGGGCTTGAGGAATCTTCTTCGAAAATATTGAGAACCTGGCCGGCGATTTCTGCGGCAAGCTGGACTCGCGAAATTGAGGGAACCGGAACATCTGGAGAAGTCTGAGGAAGTGCATCCTCAAGAGTTCCCACAACATCAGCAAGTTCACCCTCAAAAGCAGTCTTATTCTTTTTAATATTTATTCCCATTCCAACAACAGCGGTTTCAATCATGCCGCTTTCAAAATTTGCGACACCCTCTGCAAGCACACCACAGACTTTTTTTCTGCCGACAAAAATGTCATTAATCCATTTGATTTGAGGCTCTATGTTGCAGGCCTCGGGAAACTGGCCCAGAACATTCTTAATAGCTCTGCAGATTGCAACTGCTGCGCTTGCAGTGAGTCTTGCGGGATTTGTAATTCCACCCTTAGGAGCGTAAATCACAGAAATGTAAATGCCGGTCTTTTCCGGGGAAACAAAAGTGCGGCCAAGACGGCCACGGCCGGCGGTTTGTTTTTCTGCAACAATTACAGCCTTGTGGTATTTTTTACCGGCTTTAGTTAGCTGACCGGAAGCGTCGCGAAGGTTTCCACATTCGGCAAGAAGTCGCTTTGCGTATGTATTTGTAGAATCAATTTCTTTAAAGCATTCTATATGACAATCAGGAAAATCTGGAAAACGGGAAGAAAAAGTTTCAGAAAAAAGTTCCGGGGTAAAAATATCATTGTCGGCCAGAACATAACCGCCATTTGTTGTGCCTTCAATTGTGCTGCCAGTTTCGCGTAAAGCCTTTACAGCTTTCCACACAGCGGCCCGGCTCACACCACACTCCGCCGCAAGTACCTCACCAGACACCGCCTGGCCCTGGGCCTCCACGAGCATTTTCAAAACTTTTTCCTTCGTAGTCATGTTTATATTGATACTACAAAATTGCTTTTTCTTCAATTTGATATTATCTTTAAAAATATGAACAAATCGGATTTGAAGAGAAATTACTGGATGTTAGATGGTCGTTTTGCCCGCAAAGGCTACGACTGGTGGTGGCACAATTTTACTGCTGTTAATGAGAAGACCGGCGAAGAGCGTGCGTTTTTTATTGAATACTTTACCTGTAACCCGGCATTGGGTGAGGCAGAGCCGGTATGTGGTCAGCTTACTGCAAACCAAGAAGCGGGCCGTCGTCCAAGTTACCTTATGGTAAAGTGTGGCTGGTGGGGTGAAGAAGCAACACAGCTTCACAGATTTATCGCACTTAGAAATGTAAGCATTGGTCATGATGCAAACGGTTATTTTGTAAAAGCCGAAGACTGTTCTGCATGTGAGAAACGCCTTACTGGAAATGTGGAAGTATCTCCTGAGGACGCAGCTGCTCATCCTGAATGGATGTGTAATTCCGGCTCAATGAGCTGGGATATTGCTGTAGATAAAAAGGTTGCCTTTAATGTAGGTTACGGTGCGGGTTCCCTCTTCCGAAAATTAAAAGCCTTTGAAATGTACTGGCATGCAGAAGGAATGAAGTCTCTGTATTCTGGAACAATCACTGCAAATGGCGAGAAGTATATTGTTACTAACGAACGTTCGTTCGGTTATGCAGACAAAAACTGGGGTGCAGATTTTACATCTCCATGGGTATGGCTTTCTTCGTGCGACCTCGTAAGTAAGAAGATAGGCAAACGCCTTGAAGATTCTGTTTTCGATATCGGTGGAGGTCGCCCAAAGGCCTTCGGTATAGCCCTCAACCGCAAACTCTTAAGCGACTTCTGGTACGAAGGAAAATCTTACGAATTCAACTTTTCAAAATTCTGGACTCTTTGCCGTACCAAGTTTGACTGCAAAGAAACTGAAGACAAAATCATCTGGTACGTTCGTCAGGAAACAACAAAGGCAATTATGGAAACTCAGGTGGAATGCGACAAATCAAAAATGCTTCTTGTAAATTATGAGTCTCCAGACGGAGTGAAACGTCACAACAGACTCTGGAACGGTGGAACCGGCTCAGGTACAGTAAAGCTCTGGAAAAAACACTGCTTCCATAAGCCAGAACTTCTCGATGAAATCGAAGCCGGCCATATCGGCTGCGAATGGGGCGAGTACTGTTAATTCAAAAGAATACGATTAAAATTATCTTCGATTAATTTTTCAATTGCCGGGCGGCTCATTCCGAGTATCCCGGCAATTTCATTATAAACCCGCTCAATCAGTCCAACATCATTTCTTGTTCCACCAAGCCATGGTTCAGAGTCAGGGTTGTCAGTTTCGACAAGCAGGAATTCGGGTGGTGTCATTTTCAAAAGTTTTAGTAAATGTTCAGACCTTATTGTTTCTACACCAAAAGTCTGCATATATCCTCGGTTTATAAACTCGCGGTAAATATTTTCCGGTCCATCGTACCAGTGAATTATTGGCCGTGCATTAGGGTAATCTTTAAGAATATCACACACCTTCTGTTCAGCATCTTTTGTATGAATTACGCACACCTTTCCGGTTTTATCACAATATTCCAAAATCCATCTGAAAACTTTTTCCTGATTTTCAGCAGAACATTTCGACCAGCAAAAATCCATGCCAATCTCTCCAATCAACGGGGAGCGCTCAAGGTATTCAGTAAAGCGGCTAGCAACGGCAGGGGCATCAAGAAGCGGTGCGTTTTCGTCAGCGGCATTTGGGTGAATTCCAAAAGTTGGAATTATGCGGGAACCGGTGTTTTCACGTGCATATTCTTCAATCTCACAATTTTTCAAAAAGCTTTTTTCATCTATCGATGCAGCGACTATAGTTCCGGAGAATTCGGCAAGTTGGCTTTGTAACTCATCGTCTTTGTAGAGATCTAAATGTGTGTGAAAATCAATCAGCATATCAAAACCTTTTTGAAATATTATGTGTTTTTTTGGATATCCTTTCAATCCTAATAATTTTCTTACAATTATAAAAATCTTTTATCTTGTTAATTATCTATGGTATAATTATAACACTTTGTTACGTATGGAGTTTATTGATGGCTAAGAAAGAAAAGAAATCAGTTACAAAACCAATGTGGAGAAGCATTACCATTGGTTGTGTTTTTTTTATTTTTCTGCTTTGTATTTGCATGGGGGTAACAAGCTGGCTTAATTATAGACAATCACTTTATCAGAGATACGAAGCATATATCACAGATATTTTGAAATATGTAGACCGCCATATTGATGATGATGATCTGGCTGAGTGTGTAAAAACTCTTGAGCGTTCTGAAAAATTTGATGAACTCGAAAAGTTTATGGATGGAATTAAAGAGGATTTTGATATTCACTATTTGTATATATTGACTCCGGTTCATAAAAATGGTGCCAGCCGAATTATGAGCATCATTTCTGCAGAAAGTTATTATGACCGTTATATCGATACAGAGGGTAATCTTTATCTGGGCTGGATTAGTGAAGATGAATATGATGAAGCTACTGTAGATAAACTTTTTACTTACATGTACAAAAAAGATATTGTCTTCTATGAAGAGTCTACAGACTGGGGAAGAGATTATACCGGTTCACTTACACTTTTCGATTCAAAAGATAATCCGTATGCCTTGCTTTGTGTTGATGTTGATATTACACAGATTGTACATCTTATTCGCAAACGAACTTTTGAATTATTCGGTCTGATTGTTTCACTTGGATTGATTTTTACTTTCCTGTTCCTTTTATGGATGCATCGTTCAGTAACAAAGCCTATAAGTCGTTTGGAAGAGTGCGTTACAAAGTTTGCCGCTAAGAGTCATGGAAAACGAAATATTCAGGAGCTTCAGTTTGAGCCTCCTACAATGAATACCAATAACGAAGTTTCAAGACTGGCAGATGCTGTAAATCAGATGACTATTGATATGCGTGACTACGTAGAAGGTATAATTCTTGCGGAGCGCAATGCTGAAATGATGAAACAGCACGCAACTGAGATGTCTGAGCTTGCTAATCAGGACTCTCTTACTGGAATCAGAAATAAAAATGCTTACGACAGAACTGTGCGCAAAATGCAGTACGAGCTTGAAATGGGACATCTTATCCATTTTGGAATTGCAATGATTGACTTAAACAATCTTAAAAAGATTAATGATAATTTTGGTCATGAAGAAGGAAATTACGCAATTAAAAAGCTTTGTGAAATTGTTTGTAATACCTTTGTGCATTCCCCGGTATTCAGAATTGGCGGTGATGAATTTGTTGTAATTCTCAAAGGTTCAGATTATGCAATTGTTTATTCTCTGATTGCCAATTTTAAGCATGAATTGTTTATGCTTGAGAAAAACGAAAATCTTAAGCAGTGGGAAAAAGTTTCTGCCGCAATTGGTTATGCTGAGTATGAAAGCATAAAAGATGCATCTGTTACAGATGTTTTCAAACGGGCTGACCAGAAGATGTATGAAGATAAAAAAGAAATGAAAGCGAAGATGGGGGAAGAGGTGAGATAGTTCTTTCTAAACAAGTTCAGAATGACGGAACTTTGTCATCCTGAACTTGTTTCAGGATCTACTCAAAGCGTTTATCTTCAATACGTTTAGTTTTCTTTTCACTTCTTGGTAATTCGCCGATTCCTACAATCTTAACTTCTGGAGTCATGTTGTACTTCTGCTTGAAGTTGTAAGTCATTGTGAGAGCTGCTTCTGTGCGGTCTGTACCACCTTCAACTTCAACAAAGATTGTCATCTTATCTTTTCCATCAACATGTTCGATAACTGCGCGGTATTCGCTTGAAGTTCCAGGAACACTGCGGATTACATCTTCGATTGTACTTGGGAAAATGATGTTTCCCTTAACTTTTACCATGTCGTCGCTGCGTCCCATGATTGGTGTGATTCTTGGGTACTTGCTGCCACACTTACATTCACCTGGGATAAAGGCTGCAAGGTCGTGTGTGCGGAAGCGGAACAGTGGAGCGCCTTCTTTTACAAAAGTTGTAAGAGTGATTTCTCCGAGTTCTCCCTCAGGAACAGGCTTACCAGTAATAGGATCGAGAATCTCAACGTAAACATAATCATCAAATACATGGATTCCTTCTTCGCCTGGACAGTTGATACCGATACCAGGTCCGTAACATTCAGTAAGACCGTAGATATCAAAAAGCTCAATGCCAAGAATATCCTTAATACGGTTGCGCATTTTTTCACCCCAGCGTTCAGAACCGATAATTCCTTTTGTAAGGTGGATTTTATCTTTAAGGCCGCGTGCTTCAACCTGCTCTGCAAGGAGGAGTGCATAAGAGGAAGTTGCACAGATTACTGTAGATTTAAGATCCTGCATCATCTGAAGCTGCTTTTCTGTATTACCAGGGCCCATAGGAATTGCCATAGCGCCAAGTCTTTCACAGCCAGCCTGGAAGCCGATACCTGCAGTCCAGAGACCATAACCAGGAGTAATATGGAGACGATCTTTCTTTGTGATGCCTGCCATTTCGTAACAGCGGGCAAACATAATAGCCCAGTCTTCAACGTCTTTCTTTGTATAAGGAATGATTACAGGAGATCCTGTTGTTCCACTTGAAGAGTGAATACGTACGATTTCCTCTTCTGGAACAGATGCGAGTCCGAGTGGGTATGCATCGCGAAGATCCTGCTTAGAGCAGAATGGTACGAGGTTTTCAAAATCTTCCTGAGTTTTAATATCTTCCGGATTTACATTTTTAAAACGCTCAGTATAAAAAGGATTTCCGCAAGCCTTAACGCGGCGAATCTGAGCGCGGATCTGTTCAAGTTGTGTTTCTGTAAGTTTCATATAAATCTCCTGTCCGGTGGTTGAGCCTGTCGAAACCACCATTGATACTATCGATAGTAACATAATAACACATCGTTATGTATCTGTCAATAGAAACATGAAAAGATTAATGAATTATCTTAGTGGGTTAAAAATAAAAGGTTGCCCAAATGGACAACCTTTTGAAATTAGTCTGAATTGTTCTTTCTGTTTTCGAACTCATTCAGGATATTATTTGTATTTTCGAATTCTTCTTCAGTAAGTTTCTTTCTACGAACTGCTTTTTCAAGGTTGCCCTCGATCTTTGTAACCAGCTTTGAATAATCTTCTGGCGAGCAGTTATCGTCCATATAAGATTTAATTGCTTTATCTACACTGTCTACAACAAGTTTTTCTTTCTTCGTTACCATCCGAAATCTCTCCTGTTTGTGGTTATTTTTTAATAATTTGTTATGTTAAATAAACAGTAAAGCAAATATACTTTTTAATCAATAGTCAATAGCCCTTACATTCAGTTCGTAGAATTCTGGTTTTACAAGAAGTTTCAACGCATCTTTAAGTTCTTCCTTTGAAATAAGACCAGACTTACTTGCAGCACCCAGAAGAACCATATTCACAACCTTACTGCTTCCGAGGTCTTTGCATGCCTGGTCAGTGTCTACAGCAATAACATTACCGGCAACTTTTTCAAGATATGAAATCATTTCATTTTCGTCGAATGTCTTACCGCTCAGACTGGCAGTAACCGGCTGCACAACCTTTTTGTTTACAATAACCGAGCCGCCCTTCTTAAGGAAAGCAATGTTACGAACGGCCTCAGCAGCTTCAAATGCAATCAGAACGTTGGCCTGGCCTTGGGGTACCAGAGGAGAATAAACATCCTCACCAATACGCACATGACTCACAACCGAACCACCGCGCTGTGCCATACCAATTGTCTCAGCAGAAAGCACGCGTTCGCCGTTCGAGATCGCAGCCTGAGAAAGTACCTTAGCGGCCAGAACAGTTCCCTGTCCTCCTACACCGCAAATAATTATATTCTTTGACATAATAATTCTCCTAAAACATCGTCATTGCGAGCGTAGCGAAGCAATCTATTAATTTGGATTGCTTCGTCGTTTCACTCCTCGCAATGACGTAGATTTTGAACCAGGTATCTATTCAATTGCTTTTACAGGACAAACCTGTGAACATAAACTACATCCTGTACATAGGCTCTTGTCTATTTCAACTAACTGCTTGCCCTTTGCGTTAGTTTTTGTACTTACGCTTAGTGCCGGGCAACCCAGTTCATTTATACACTTGCGGCAGCCGATACATTTTGTTGAGTCTACGGTCTGTGCGTGAGGTTTTTCCCAGCCAACCTTCTGTGCAATCGCGATACATGGTGCTTTAAAGATAATTGCGCTGACTCCAGGAGCCTCGCTTGCTTTCTGAACAGCTTCAACCGCTGCCTTCTGCTCGAACGGATTTACCTGAATAATTGGGGAAACTCCGATTCCTTCAAGAATCTTTTCAATGCTGATTTTTTCAACAATCTCGCCCATCATTGTCATACCTGTTCCAGGATGTGGCTGATGGCCTGTCATTGCTGTAGTTGAGTTATCAAGAATACAGATTGTTTGGTGACTCTGATTATAAACTGCATTTACAACGCCTGTGATTCCGCTTGCAAAGAAGGTTGAGTCTCCAATGAAGCTGAAGCAGTAGCGGTCCGGCTCGTTGTGGTAAAAGCCCTGTGCCATAGTGATGTCGGCGCCCATACAAAGACAAGTGTCTGTCATGTCGAGTGGCATAGCGTTACCAAGTGTGTAACAGCCGATGTCTCCACAGTAAACAGTTTTCTTGCCTTTCATGGCCTGCTTTACAGCATAGAAGGCACCGCGGTGTGGACAGCCTGCACAGAGAACTGGTGGGCGAACGGGGAGTGGCACAGGTGTTGAATTTTCTGTTTGCGATGAATTTGTCGCACCTGTGCCTGCAGTTTCACTGCGTGAAACTGCGTTACCTTTATCGTTTAATAGATTCTTAATGATTTCTGAAATTATCTCCACGCTGAGTTCTCCGGCTTCTGGAACTGTACCGTCAAGTTTTCCGCGAATTTGGCAATTTACTCGCGCGTATCCGGCGATTTTTATCAAATTTTCTTCAATAACAGGGTCTAATTCTTCAAAAACAACGATTTTCTCGTGAGACTTGAGGAATTCTTCTGCTAAAGGTTTTGGGAATGGATATGGGGTTCCAATCTTCAAAACAGGAATATCTTTAATGCCTAGAATGGAAAGTGCTTCCATGAGGTAGCAGTAAGAGATTCCGCCTGCAGCGAAGGCAAGGCCGTGTGCTGCGGTGGTTTCGACCCTTCGACCAGGCTCAGGGACCGCAGGCTCAACCACCGTATTCCATTTGCTTTCTGAGAACTCGGCCGGTAAGGTCTTTTCGTTTCGCTCAAAAATTCGCTTGTGATTGAGATACGAGGCGCGAGGGAAAATTACCCAGCGCTTTGAATCTTTTTCGAACTCGCCTGGCTTGCGGCATGGGCCGAGTTCCGGGAACTCCATACTTTCATAAGCGTGATCAACACGGGTGGTTGGACGCAGAAGAACTGGAGTATTATATTTTTCAGAAAGCTCAAAGGCTTCCTGAATCATTTCATAAGCTTCAAGAGGAGTAGAAGGGTCAAAACAAGGAAGCTTTGAGTACTGTGCAAAGTTACGTGTATCCTGCTCTGTCTGGCTTGAAATTGGACCCGGGTCATCGGCACTTACAATTACCATACCGCCTTTTACACCAACGTAGCTCAAACACATAACAGGGTCACTTGCAACGTTAAGACCAACCTGCTTCATAGTGATGAGGGTGCGGCTTCCTGCATAGCTTGCTCCGGCTGCAACTTCTGCGGCAGCTTTTTCGTTTACTGACCATTCAACGTAGGTTCCGGTTTTGCTCTTATACTTGGAAATAAATTCAATAATTTCGCTGGAAGGTGTGCCAGGATATCCGGCAACAAGATTTACTCCAGCCTTAAGGGCACCAAGCGCAATTGCCTGGTTTCCCATGATCATTTGTTTTGCCATACGTCAAAGTATAAAGGAATTTTATGTTTCTATCAATGATAACAGACCTTGCGGCTCGCTAGTCTCGCCGCTTGTGCCATTTTTTCGATAATCCTAAAACGGCCCGCTGTCGCAGCCCGTTTTTTAACGGATTTTCGATTGTAGGCATGTTTCTATCAATGATAACACTTCGCGGACTACTCAACCACCGGTGAAAGGTGTATACTGAAATTATGAATATCAATCAAATTGCAAAAAAGGGCTCGGCTAAGAGCTTTATGATTTATCATGAGAATCCGGATGTATTTCATGTAAATACTCTGGATAGTCACTGTTATTTTATTCCGTTTGGAAAGGAGAAGGGACAGAATCCTTTTGCCGGTCGCGAAAAGTCTAACCGCTTTGAGCTTATGAACGGTAAGTGGGGCTTCCGCTACTACGACAGTGTAATTGATCTTGAGGATGATTTTGCTGACGGAAAGATTGCCCATTCTGCTTTGAATAGCAAAAAGAAAATGTCTGTGCCTGCAAACTGGCAGCTGCACGGTTACGATAAACCTCAGTACACAAACTTTGATTATCCGATTCCGTATAATCCACCGTTTGTTCCGGATGAAAATCCTGTTGGAGTTTACTACCGTACTTACAATTATGTACCGGATAGTAATCAGCGCATCTTGTGTTTTGAAGGTGTGGATAGCTGCCTTTACCTTTATGTAAATGGTAAGTTCTGTGGATTCTCCGAAGTTTCTCACCACACAGCAGAGTTTGATATTACAGACTTCTTGACCGAAGGCGAGAACCTTATTACCGTTGCCGTTCTTAAATGGTGTTTTGGAACATATCTTGAAGATCAGGATAAGATCCGCCTTTCAGGAATTTTCAGAGATGTATATGTTCTGTCTCGTCCTAAAAAGAGAATAACAGATTATCGTATTAAGACAAATCTTAAAACTAACTATCGTTCGGCAGTTTTAGAACTCACAGCCTATGGTACAGATGCAAAAGTAACTTTGATTGCCCCAGATGGTACTAAGATTTTTGAAGGCGAAACAAAGAAAGGAAAAGCACTTGAGATTCCGGTAAACGAACCTGCTCTCTGGTCGGCAGAATCTCCTGTACTTTACCAGCTTCTTCTTGAGACAGACTCTGAACAGATTGGGGAAGAAGTTGGCTTTAGAAAAATCACAAGCGAAAAGGGTGTGCTTAAGATTAACGGACAGCCAATAAAGTTCCGCGGAGTAAACCGTCACGATAGCTATCCGGATACAGGTTATGTTTCTCCTATCGCTAAAATTGAAAAAGATCTTAAGCTGATGAAACAGCATAACATAAACGCAATCCGTACTTCGCATTATCCAAACTCACCTGAGTTCTACAAGCTCTGCGACCGCTACGGCTTTTACGTTATCTGCGAGGCCGACCTTGAAATGCACGGAAGTGTTGTTGTAAACAATACTCCTCACTGGGACTGGTCAGACTACTCAGGAATTGCGCTTGCTGCCAGCAACAAGCTATTCTACAAAGGCATTCTCGACCGCGAAAAACTCTGCGTTACTCGCGACATCAATCGTCCAAGTGTAGTTATCTGGTCTATGGGTAATGAGAGTGGAAATGGCAACAACTTTACCGAAGCTGCTAAATGGATTAAGGCTTACGACGATACACGTCTCCTTCATTATGAAAGTGTTCATAATCAGGGAGACACAAGCGATAAGATTTACGACCTCGTTTCCAGAATGTATCCAAGTGTTCAGGACTGGAAAAAGATGTCGGAAGATAAAAACGAAAAGCGTCCTTTTATTCTCTGCGAATACTGTCATGCAATGGGAAACGGTCCAGGAGACCTTGAAGATTATCACAAGGTATTCCATAGTTCGGAACGTTTCTGCGGCGGCTTTATATGGGAGTGGTGCGATCACAGTGTAGTTCTTGGTAAGACACGCCACGGCGAGGTAAAGTACGGCTATGGTGGAGATTGGGGCGAAAAACACAACGATGGAAACTTTTGTTGTGATGGACTTGTTTATCCGGATCGTCGTCCTCACACAGGACTGCTTGAAGCAAAACAGGTTTACCGCCCGGTTCGTGTTCAAAAACTTTCAAACGGCAAGAAGGCTTCTCCAGACAGCGCTACTTTTGAATTTACAAATCTTCTTGCTTTTACAGATGCTTCAACAGTTTTAGACTGCCGCTACGAACTTACAATAAATGGCGAGGTAGTAAAATCAAAAAAAATTGAACTGCCTTCATTGCTTGCACTTGGAAAAGCAAAACTTACTCTGACCGGCCTTCCAGTATATGAAGGAAAAGATTCATATATCAGATTTATCTTTACTGAAAAACAGAACCGTCCTTGGTGTGAAAAAGGCTATGAGGTTTGTTTTGATCAGGTGCAGCTTTCTGCCGAGCCAACTGCAGACAACGAAGCAGAAATTCTTCGCGAGGCTTCCTTTATGCCAGAGCTCCCAGGTCAAAAACCGTTCCTTCCAGGAAAACGCGATGCAAAGGGGGTTCAGGAAAATGCACGTGCAGAAATTGAAAAACTTATTAAGTTTGTGAGAGCTGCAGAAAAGCGTAATGATATCACAAGCGAGAACGGACTTCGCTACACAGTTACAAAGAAAGATATAACTTATTCCTTCAACCGCCGTACCGGAGTTATTGATTCAATTCTCGTTGGTAAAAGAGAGCTGCTCAAAAAACCGCTCGCCTTTAACTTTATGCGTGCCCCTTTGGACAATGACCCGATTAAGGGTGAATGGTTTGGCGCACATCTTCATGATTATGAAGTAAAGGTTTACAGTTCACGTCTTGAAGCTTCGGAAGATAAAAAATCTGTAAGTATTATTGTAGACCAGGGCTTTGTGTGGAGCATTCATCAGCCCTTCCTGTATGGAACTGTAACTTATACAATTAATAAAAACGGAGCACTCTCAGTAAGTTTTGATTTTACAGCAACCCGCAGAATCTTTATGCTGCCACGTATTGGTCTTCGCTTCTTCCTCGATAAGTCTTTCAGCAAGGTTGAATACTTTGGTTATGGTCCTACAGAAAGTTATATCGATAAGCATCAGGCTACCTGGCTTGGAAAGTTTAAGGCAAAGGTCAGCGACATGTATGAGCCATATATTCGCCCACAGGAGAACTCATCTCATTACGGCTGCCGATATGTAAAGCTTTCAAATAACAAACTAACGTTAATTTGTTCAGGAACAGACTACAAAACAGAAAATCAAAAATATATCAGCTTTAATGCTTCTCATTATACAGAAGAAGAACTCTGGACAAAGCGTCATAACTTTGAGCTTGAGGAAAGTGGTTATACAGTTTTCTGTGTGGATTACAAAATGGCGGGAGTTGGTTCAAATTCATGTGGACCAGCACTTGCTGAAAAATACCGTATTCAGCTGCCGGAGGTAAAGGGCAGACTGAATATAGTATTTGAACAGTGATTTATTGTCTAAGATATTCAATAGTAAGGCAGGCAGCGGCGCGAGCTAATGCCTGCTGTTCTTTTTCTATCTGAGCGTTACAGCGTTCAATTTTTGCAGAAAGAAGATCTGTTTCTGAACCGTAACCGGATTCATAAATCTGCTGCTTTTGAGCAATCTTAGCAGTAGCAGATTCAATCTTAAGTTCCTGATAATCAATCTTAAGTTTACAAACCTGAGCTGCATTCCACTGTGTATTCAAAGTTTTACTGATAGTTGAACCTGCATCAAGCTTGTTGATTTTTGCAGTTTCTTTATCACTTACTTTTCTGGAAACATCGCGAACTTTTTTACCGCCGTCCCAGACAGTGGCTTTAAGACCAATGGAGATATTTACAGAGTAATCATCCTTGCGTCGCCAGTTAGGTTCAAAAAGAGGAAAACGGGAACCAGAATATCCACTGCTCATTTGCAATGCAATATCTGGTTTCCAGTTTTCATAACCTCTCGAAATCTTTTCAGCAGTCTTGCTAACATCTTCCAGCTGGGTGAGCATTTTCATTGAAGACTGATTTACAGAAAGGACTTCTGCTTCAAGCTCCTGTGGATCTGTCTCCATAAGCTTGTCAAAGGAGGAAACAAGTTCTGGAACAAAATCATAATTTATATCTTTAAGCTCTAAAGCTTGAATACCTGTGATACGGCTCAGTTCAAGCAGCTGATCATTCATCTGCTCAAGAACATCCTGTTTTGCAATTTCAAGTTCCTTGGCCTGAATCTTTGCATCAACAACATCCTGATGAAGAAGCATTCCAACTTTTTCTGCGTTTTCGCTTACTTCAACCATACGGTCGGCATAAGCCTGCTCTTCATCAATAATTTCAAGAATTCTATTCAGATAATAAAGACTTAAAAGGCGGGTCTTTAATTCAGTTTCCAGCTGAACAGTCTGCTGAGAAATCTGAGTCTGTTTGATTTCTGAAATCTGTTTATAAAGTTTAATTGCGTTTGTAATTTTTCCCCAGGTGAAAACTGGCTGAGTCATTGTGAGTTCAAAATTGTACAGAGTGTTTTCCATACCATCAAAAACTTTAATTCGCTGTCCTGTGTTAGAAGGCTTTACTCCGTTCCAGTGAATAGAATTAATGATATCATCAACATTTATGTACATTGCTCCAACCGGAGGATTTACCATATAAGTGCCGCTTGCCTGAAGATCTACAGTAGGGCCAAGACTCCACCATGCATCCTTTAAGTCCAGAAGGCTGCGGCGGTATTCTTCCTGAAGTTTAAGAAGCTCCGGATGATTCAGCTCTGTTTGTGTTAGGAGAACATCGAGAGTGTAGGCAGGAGCTTCCTGTTCCTCTGAGGTCTCCTGCGCACTTAAGTTCAGGCAAAAGATTGAGAAAATCACAAATGTAAAAAAAATTCTTTTTACTTTCATTCGTGCATCCTGAATTAGAAGCTTACTGTGTATGAAGGAACATCACTTCGGAGAGTCAGATTCTTTGTAGAGCCGCTGCCAGAAAGCTGAACTTCTTGAGTTGAGTAGCGTTCTGTGTAGGTTGTATCTGTCCAGTAGTATCCGTTTCCAAGATTACTGAAGTTTCCGTGAGTCTGAGTTCCGCTGGTACCAATTGTCTGTGCATAAGTTGTTGTCTCACCGCAATCAATTGTGAAGTTACCGCTGGAATCTTTGGCGAGCATTCGTACAACGGCACCGTCTGCTGAACCGCAGGTTCCGCTCACAGTAGGGTAACTGATTCTTGTAGATTTTCCATAAAGCGAAATATTGTAAGACGAGTTACTGATAGTCTTATTAATAGAAGGATTATCAATAAATGCATAATTCTGCGCGTTGTTATCTGCATTTGCACAGGCTTTCCAGGTTATCTGGTCTGCACTCTGAGAATAAGAGATTTTTACCTGAGGGCTGATTTCAATTCCATTTTTCTTATCAGCTTCGTTTTTCCAGCGAGGGTAACTGATGTTGATTGTTCCGTTTCCGCTGATAGTCTGCTCGTAAACTTTTGCATCAGCTGTGAGAGTGTCTGTGCTCTGAGGAACAGAAACCTTTACCAGAACGTTGTGTGAAGTTAAGCCGGAAGTTGCAACATCATAAATACTGATATTGAGGGCAGTTGTTTTTCTGATAGAAGTGAGTTCTGCATAAACAGTATCACTTGTGCTGTCAGAAGTAATAACAGTTTCGTCTTTTGTCAGACCATAATTTTCATGATAGTACAAAAGATAGATGGTTGTGTAATCCGCATCTTTTCCGAAGTCCGGTTTATTTTCTTTCCAGACAATATTTGAAATGACAAAGCTTCCATCTGCATCTGTGGTAGTGTGACCATAGTAGGAATTTGAAGGAGAAAAAACAGTGCCTTCTCTCCATGAGCCGTAATCAGAATCTCTTATTTCGGAATCTGTGTAGGCATAAATATCAACGTTTGCAATTCCACGTTTTGGAGTAGATGTACTTTCGGCATCTACAATTAATCCGCCGGTTCCGCCGCTGAAAACTGAGTAGCAGCTTGTGAAGATAAGACTGATTGCAAGAATAAAAATAGAAGAAATCTTTTTCATTTGAAACTCCTTTTTTCAGATATGTAATAAATTACTGGAATCAAAATCAGGGTGATGAGGGTGGAAGTTAAAAGTCCGCCCGCAATTGCCTGACCCATTGAAGCATAAAGCTCCGAACCTTCGCCCTTAGCAACAGCCATTGGAATATCACCAAGCAGGGTAGTAAGGGTTGTGATTAAGATTGGTTTGATACGGCTTGCAGCTCCATCAAGAACAGAAGTCTTTAAGAGTTCATCTTCTGCTTCCTTATCAAGTTCAATATGCCATTCGCCGTCTTTGTCCTGAGTACCCTTTGTGCGGGCAAGAACCATGCGGCGCTGAGCATGAAGCTGATTAATATAATCAACAAGAATAATACCGTTATTAACAACCACACCGGCAAGAGAAATAAGACCGAGCAGTGACAAAAGATTTAAGGTTGAGCCGAACATCAAAAGTCCGCCGACAACTCCAATAAAACAGAACGGAATTGTTACCATAATCAAAAGCGGCTGACGGAACTTTTCAAACTGAATAACCATAACGGTGTAAACCAGGAAGACCGCAATCAAAAGTGCAGAAATCATAGGAGTAATCATGTCACCAATGAGGGCCATAATACCGCCGGCCTTAGAGTGAACTCCGTTTGGCAGTGGGTTTTCTACAATAAACTGATTCACGCGCTGCGAAACTCCACTGGTATCTTCACCAACAAGAGAAGCAGTAACCGTGATTTTCTTTGCACGGTTGGAATGGTTAATCTGCGAAATAGATTTTTCAACACGAATATCAGAAAGGTTTGCAAATGAAACATCCTGACCATTTTGAGTTACAATATGAAGGTTTGAAATATCATCTGCAGTAATATTTTTGTCTGTGATGTTTGAAGTAATCTTCATATCATAGCGGCGACCACTTTCAAGCTCTTTAAAGCGACCGCAGTCTACACCCTGGAAAAGAATTGCAGAAGTGATTCCCGCTTCATAACTTGTGATTCCAAGAGAGCTCAGATATTCCTGGCTCATATCGATAATCATAGAGGTTGTATCAAAATCAGTGTCGAGCTTTGCAGTTACAACTTCCGGGTCAGTTTCCAGGAAGTCTTTGATTTTGCTTGCTGTTTCATAGAGAGTATTAATGTCTTCGGAAATCAAAGTGATTCCGTAACCACCACCATCAGAAACATAACCAACGAGCTTATCAAAACCACCGTTCTGAACAGAGACCTTAGAGTCAGGAAGAACTGCTGCCCAAATCTCCTGAATCTGCAACATGATATCATGTACATCGCGTTTACGTTCAGAAACAGGAACTAAGATAACGTGAGTATACGCGTAGTGCGGAGTTGAAACAGAAGAGAAGTTTGAAGAGTCGCCCTGGCCTTCGTATATAACAACGTTGTCAATTTCAGGCACATACTGGTAAAGAAGGTCCTGTGCAACCTGCATTTTTTCGTGAGTCTGCTCTTTTTCGGTTCCCATTGGGAATTCTACAGAAATGTAAAAATCGCCTGAGTCTGTTGAGGGAATGAAGGAAATTCCCAATCTGAGGGCTATAAAACCCGAAAAAACGAGCAAAAACAAGGCTACAAGCACGACAAAACCGCGATTTTTTAAAGATAGCGCAAGTACCTTTCTGTAGCCTCTTTCCACTTTTGACATTAACTGATCGAAGCGGCGCGGCTTTCCGCGAACCTTTGGGCCGTTTTCTGAAAGGAAAAGTTTGAGCAGATAAGGCACAATTACAACGGCAACAAGGAAAGAAGAGAAAATTGCAAGGATGATTGTTACGGCAACTGCGTGGAGAACACTTCCTACGAGTCCGCCAAGCATAGCAATTGGCACGAATACTACAATTGTAGTTGCGGCACTGGCGAGGATAGAAGCTGAAACTTCGTCCCAGCCCTTGTAGATGCTCTGGGTAACTGTATATTCCATTTCGCCGGTTTCCTGGTCGCGGCGCTTGTAGTAGCGGTAAATCTGGTCGAGCATAACCGTGGAGCCGTCTACAACCATACCAAGGGAAATTACAAGACCCGAAAGAGTCATAAGGTTAAGGGAGATGTCCAGAATGCGTAAGCCAATCAGACTGAATAAAATACAAAGCGGAATAGAAAGGCTGATTGTAAGAGTTGCACGCCAGTCTGCCATAAAAAGCAGAATTACAAGAACGGCAAAAATTACGCCGAGAATACCACTCTGAATAACGGCTTTAAGAGAGGCATTAACCTGGCGGCTGTCGTCGCTGATGATGTGGAACTGAACAGCACCGTTTGTATTTTTCTCACATTCGGCAATTGCTTTCTTAACTTTTTTGATGATTGTTGTAGTGTCACCGTCCAGACGCTTAGTTACGTTAACGATTGTAAGTGGAACGCGGCCGTCTGAAACAGAAACGTTTTGTTCCGGGTAAGAAAGACTAACGTCTGCAACGTCGCTAAGGCGGATAATTGTAGAACCGTCGCCAACTCCAACAGGAAGATTTTTGATGTCTTCGAGGGAATTAAAGCCACCGGCGTAGCGCACTTGAATTGCGCGTTCCTGGTAGCTTGCGTTACCAAGCGGCAGGTTTACGTTTCCGTAATTCAAAACCTGGTATACAGTAGAAACAGAAATTCCTTTTGAGGTGAGGGAGTCTACGTCGAGTTTAATATTAACAGCGAGCTCTTTTCCGCCTTCAATTGAAACCTGAGATACTCCGTCAATCTGAGTGAGAAGAGGGGTGAGTTCATCCTGAAGATACTGGGTAAGGCGTGCAGTGTCCTGGCCGGAACTTGCAGAAAAGCTGATGATTGGAACCATGGACATACCACCGACCAGGGCTCTTGGCTCGCCGGAAATTCCGTCCGGGAGTTTTTCAACAAGTTCGGAAATGCGGTTACGGAGCTCGGTGAGCTGATCGTATGGATCGTAGCCATCAGCATAAGTAATCAAAATCCAGCTGAGGGAATTAGAAGAGGTAGAGTCGATTGCCTTAAAGTGAGGAAGAGTTACAAAGGAATCTTCCAGAACTTTTGTGATATCGCTTTCAACATCTTCGGCACTGGCACCAGGGTATACGGTGTATACAATTGCCTGCGGCATGGAAATGTCTTCCATGAACTCTGTGCGCATTCCACTCAGCGAAAAAAAGCCGAATGCAATGAGCACAATGAGGAGCATGGTGATGATGACAGGGTGCTTTACCGAAAATTCAGAAACTTTCATTTTTTAGCCTCGCGCAAAGCATCTTCAAAAATACGAACCTTTTGACCATCAAATACGAAATTCTGGCCATCCATTACAATATAAGAATTGCGGTATTCTTCCGGAACAATAAAGTTAGTGCCATCAAGAGGAAAGTCCTGACCTTCTACAAACTTTACAGTGGAAGTTTCTTCATCATAAACATAAAAAGAACCGTCCATTTTGCGTGCCTTAAGGCTGATAACAGGAACATTTTCGTAAGTCTTATAGGCAACCTGAACTTTTACAAACATACCAGGACGGAAGCGGTCTCCCGGCTCATCAAGATGACAAACTACAACAAAGTTTTTGCTCTGAGGAGAAATGTAAGGAGCAATATTTTCGATAGTTGCTGTAGTTACGGCATCTTCATACATATCTTTTTCTGCAGGGCGGGTAACCTTTACAGAAAGGTTTTCGCGTTCAAGAGTAAAAAGATCAAAATATTTTTCCGGAACCTTAAGGCGAACAACCTGATTAGACAAATCTGCAAGAACGGCAATTGGCTGACTCTGGTTTCCAATTCCACCCACGGCCTGGTCTGCAATGAGGATAGTGCCGTCTACAGGGGCGCGGACTTCGGTATAATCAACCTGAAGCTTTGCAAGGTCGTACTGTGCTTTAGAAGCATCTGCCTGGGCCTTAGCCGAATCATAATTCTGCTGAGTAGTTGCTCCAGATTTATAAAGATTTTCCAGCCTGTCAAAGGTGCTTTTTGCGGCAAAATAAGCAGCCTGAGCCTGAAGCATCTGCTGACGGAAAGGCGCGTCATCAATCTTTGCAAGAAGGGTATCTTTTTCTACAAAATCTCCGGCGCGGGCAGGGTATTCTGTAATTGTTCCGGAAACAAAAGGAACAACGGGAATCATTGCATTTGCTTCTACGTAGCCGGAAATAGTAACCGACTCTACAAGCGTGCCGTTCTGCGGTTTTTCAAGAATAACGGCAGGCAGAGAATCTTCTTTTTCTGCAACAGGCTTTTTGCGGGTTACTAAAATAGTTAATAAAACGAAAATAACCGCAACTGTGGCAAAAATTGCGTAACGTAAGAGTTTGCTATTGTGAAATATTTTGTTAGACATACTAAACATATTGTGGAATTTAATAAAATTTAGTTGTAACGACAATAGACAAATTTTGCTGAATGTCTAATAATATTTAGTTATATGAGTGAGAATACTTCAGAAACCAAAATCATGATGGCAAATGCCCTTAAGGAATTAATTAAGGATCGCCCGTTCTCAAAAATTACTGTTCAGGATATTGTGACTGCCTGCAATATTAACCGTAATACTTTTTATTATCATTTTGAAAGCAACTATGATCTGCTGTATTTTGCTTATTCGCAGGAAGTTCAAAAGGTTGCCGATTCATTCCATCAGGCAAATGCAACTGTTCCGCAGATAATGGAATTTGTTCTTGATTATATTGATCAGAATATTCCGTTGTGCCAGTGCGCCTACGAGTCTTTGGGCGAAACTCAACTGAAAACAATTTTTGAAAAAGATATTTTTGATTATATTCGTGCCACTATTGAATATTTTGCAAAACAAAACAACGTAAAGTTTTCAGAAGATTTTAAGACCTACATTGGTTTCAGCTACACTCAGCTTTTAAGCGGCCAGATTATCTGGTACATAAAACATACCGGCGAAATGGATAAAGAAATCTTTAAGCAGTATTTTCAGACCTTCTTCACTGCCACACTCAAATCTGTGATGGATGAAGCGGTTTCTAAAGGTTTTTAGGCAAAAAAGAACCCTGCGTGTGAATGAGTACGCAGGGTTTTGTTTATTTAAGGTCTACCAGTTTTGGTTTTCTGTCTACGTCAAAGATGCCCCAGTGTTTTTCGGCCTCTCGTGGGTTGTCGCCGCCTTTCCATGGTTCGTCAAAGGCTTCGAACATGTAAGAAATGATTTTTTCACTGTCGGCCCAGGCCCAGAAATCCTTGTAATACTTTTTCTGATTTTCTTCATTTGGCTGACCTTCCTTCATCTGTGAAAAATCAACTGCATCTGTAGCCCATCCAATCTCAGAGAAAATAACCGGCTTATCAGGATAAATCTCTTTGATTTTTTTGTACCATTCTTTGTTTATATCCAGAGCTTCTTCAACTGTGTTTCCATACCAGAGCGGGTAAGAATGCACACAGATAATATCCAGATGTTTTGCAAGCTCTGTGAGGACCGGCCATTCAAAGGCACCTTCGTTGAAGGTTACCGGCTGCTTACAGTTTGCCTTAAGACGGTCTGCAAAAGATATAAGGCGTTCTACCGGAACGTTGTTTGCACCCCAGCTTGGTGTGTTTTCGTTTCCGATTGAAACTGCATTGATAATATCATCAAATTCATTTGCAATTTTGATGAGGTCTTCAATTCTTGTGTCGTTCCACTTTGCGCGTTCGGCAAGTTCTGCATCAGAATAATTTGTCTTGAGCCACGGACAGCCCGGGTTATTTACTTCTGACTGAATGCCAGGGCCCAGCATCAGCTTTAAATCAAAACCCTTATCGCGGATAACCTGACAAGTGGTTCGTGCGTACTCCACAGGATCATACATGCGGATATACTTGAATCCCAAATCAACAAGAATCTGTAAATCTTCTACAACCTGCTCATAAGTAGGGTAAGTGCAATTTACAGGCGACTGATTTCTTCTGTAACCAGAATAACAAATAGCTTTTCCATATTCGAACATAGTTGTAAGTGTACCATAAATCAGTATGAATTAAAAAAATATTTTGTTATAGGTCTGGGTCTTGGATTGTCTGGGGTTGGCCGGCCTGGTTTTCTCCGGTGATTTCTGCAATTTCTGTCTGCAGTGTTTTTTCCAGGGCTTCATCAAAACCGGTGAGGGCGGCAAACGGCAAAAAGATTTTTGCGCGCTGAGAAAGCGGCATGCGGTTTTGCAGGGAGTCGTGATTCCAGTTGTAATTCAGGATGTCATCATAGTTGCGTTCTGTCATGCTTTGTGACCTCCTATCTGGGCGTTGCGGTCGCGGGTTGTGGCGCCTTCTTCAAGGTTTGTTCCTTTGAGAATTGCGTTCTTGCCAAACTTCCTGATTATCTCAAGGCGGGCTTTTTGCAGGTTGTCTTCCTTCTGCTGATTCATTCCGCCTTCTTTTGCATCAACTTCATCAAAAAGTCCTGGCTGGCGTTCGCTTGCGGGCTTTGTATTGTTAGCGGTTATGTTGACTCTGCGGTAAAGCCAGGCTGGGTTTGCAACCTTCTCAAAAATCGAAATAAAACCGTCTACAATGAGTTTTGAGGAATTGGTTTCTGAGCCAAAGCTAAAACTTCCATGGGCGGGTTTTGGCATTTCACGGCCGTAATAGTCGCGCACAACTTCGCCGTCAAAGCCCGGAACATAAAGGCTTTTTATATCATAACCAATATGCAGCGTGATAGAATCTGTAACAAGATTTTTCTTAAAAAGATCCAGCGCAAGAAGTTCTGCCATTTCGCGCACTATGATTTTTGCTTTTTCATAAGTGTACGGCTCGTGAAGCACCTGACCACTTCCAAGGCTTTTTGCTTCTGACTTGTAGTTTTTGATGTCTTTCATGCCAACGGGTTCAATGCCCCAGGCGTGGTCTATGAGAATCTCGGCATCAATTCCAAACTCTTTGTAAAGAAGCTCGGGGTTTTCGAGGGAGGTGCGGGCTATGTCACCCATTGTACGGATAAAGTATTTGTTGAGCCGGCGGGCGGTTGCTTTACCCACACGCCAGAAATCTGTTAATGGCTGATGGCTCCACAGCTGGCGGCGATATTCTGCAACATCAAGCTCTGCAATACGAACTCCATCTTCATCTGCGGGAATATGCTTTGCCACAATATCCATGGCGGCCTTGCAAAGAAAAAGATTCGGCGCGATACCAGCGGTTGCTGTGATTCCTGTTTCTTTTAGAACATCACGAATTACTTTTACGGCAAGGTCGTGGGCGTTCATCTTATAAAAAGAAAGATAACTGGTGGCATCGATAAAAACTTCATCTATTGAATAAACGTGAATATCTTCCGGGGCAAAATAGCGTAGGTAAACATTGTAGATACGTGTGGAATACTGAATGTAAAGCGCCATGCGGGGAACGGCAACAATGTAGTCCAGGTCTTTGCCGGTCTGCCTTTTGATTTCGCGGGCCTTTGCTTCTACTTCGAAAAGGCGGGAGCGGCCGCTGAGCCCGTAAGCTTTGAGGGCTGGAGTTACTGCGAGGCAGATAGTTTTACTTGTGCGGCTTTTGTCTGCAACAACGAGCTTTGTGGTGAGCGGGTCTAAAAGCCGTTCGCGACATTCAACAGAGGCATAAAAAGATTTTAAGTCGATTGCGATGTAAGTTCGTTCTGCCATCAGTTTATATTATTCATTTGTATCATCTCTTTCAATTGACGGGCGTTTTCGGCACCGTTTCCTTTGGGATGATTATTAAAGAAGATTTGTGTTTTTCGTCCTTCGTTTACGGCAGCTTGGATTACAGGCAGAAACTTCTCGAGTTCTTCTGTGGAATATTTGTAATCGTAGCGGGCGCTGCCGTTTTGCTGTGGGGCGGAATCCGCGAGGTTTGCGGTGTTGGGTGTGGATGCTGCGTACCACGCATCTGCGTTGCGGCCGTGAAATCTGATGTAGGCGTTAGGACCGAGGAATACGGTGGACTCTACCTGCGCCGCCGGCAAATATTTAAGCTCCGGCATATCACAAAATGCCAGCGAAACCTTTCTCTCCATCAATCCTGCAAAAACCGATTCTCGAATCCATTCTTTGTGGCGGAATTCAATAATGACTGGAAAGCCGATAAACGCTTCAATCAGTTTTGCAAGGTAGATTCTGTTATCATTTGTATAATGAAAGCTCTGCGGAAACTGAAACAGTACGGCACAAAGTTTATCTTTTTCAAAAATCGGATGGAGCGCCTGCTTAAAATCATCTGCAGCATTTTTCCATAGGGGAGTAATTTCGTGGGTCAACAGGCGATTGGCCTTGATGCTGAAGTTGAGTTTGCCATCACTTCTTTCATAAAACGAAAAAAGTCTTTCGGCAGTTGGCATGTTGTAAAAGGGATTGTTCAGCTCAACGGCATTAAACTGAGTTGCGTAATAAGAGAGAAAATCTGCGCGTTTTACTTCCGGCGGATAAAAAACACCCTTCCATTCGGGATAATCATAACCGCTTGTGCCAATCAGAATATTTGACATATTGATATTATAGCATACAAGCCGATAATAAATATACGCATGATAATTTTAGGCATGATTTGCCCACTTGTTTAATGCGTGATATAGTTTAGAAGAGTGGTTTTATGTATTCAGATTCACTGATGAATTTTTTTCAAATTACGGAAGAGCTCGGCCTGCAGCAGGGTGCAGATAGTCTGATGGAAATGGAACAGAATGGTGTTTCCTTTGCATTGGACAGTGGTGTTCATATTGATGATATCTGGACTCGTGCTGAGCGTGTGGAAGAATGTCTTGATTTAATTGATGATGAAGATCAGAAAAGACATATCAAAAATATGATTTATTTTAGCGCTGGTGTAATGCCAGATCTGGATTCTGTTGATAACCGCTTTGAAATCATAGAAAATCTTGAAAATGTGATTAATGATTTTAAGGTAAACGGCGGACTTTTTGCGAGTCACCTTGTTGGAATTGGGCCGGGCGGAATTGACCACGATTGGGATTCTGTGGAGTACAAGGGCCGCGACCACGAGTATTTTGATTACGACACGGTTAGTGATGAAAAGGATTTGTTTGCCCTTCAGCTTACTCTGGCAAAAAAACTGAACATGCCTTTTGTTCTTCACAGCCGAAAAGGTTTTAAAGAAACTTCTGATGTTTTAAAAGCCGTGAAGTGGAATAAGGGTGTGATTCACGGATTTTCCTACAGTCAGTCTGAACTGGAGTTCTTCCTGGATTTAGGATGGTACGTAAGCTTTAGCGGCACCGTTACCTATGCCGGAAAAAAATCTTTCAGCGATATGTCCGAGCTTGTGAACTACGTGCCAAAGGACCGCCTCTTGATTGAAACAGACTGTCCGTTCTATCCGCCGGTTCCTGTAAAAAATGATTCGAATATTCCTCAGAACATCAAATATGTTTATGAGTACATAGCTTCAAAGAGAAACATCACAAGCCGCAAACTCAGCGAAATTGTTGAAACAAATTTCCAGAGGTTGTTTGGGATTTAAGCAGCTGACAATTTGTCACCAGCACAAAAGGAAAACAGCTTTATGGGAATGCGAAGATTATTTATCATCAGAAAGGATTTACATCTTTCTGCAGGAAAACTTGGGGCGATGGTTGCTCATTGTGCGGAAGGATATTGGATTTGGCTTATCAAAAGAAATCTTATGGAACAGGATGGAAGAGTTCACGTCTCTTTTGATTTAGACCGCGAGATATATGACGACTATTTGAATGGTCGCATTACAAAAACAATTTGTGAAGCAAAAAATCTGAATAAACTGCTGCAAGCTCGCGATATGGCTCTGAATCTTGGGTTGGTTGAAAATCAGGATTTTGGAATGATAAACGATGCCTGTCTTACAGAGCTTACTCCTGAATGGGTGGATGAGAATGGCGAAGGCCGATGTACCGTCGGTATCTGGTTTAAGCCTCTGCAGGATGATGTTGCTCATTCCATCAGTAAGAAGTTTCAGCTGTATAAGGATTAATTAATTCGGTTTGCTCGTAAACTAATTCATCAATTATTCTGAAATCATAGATATTATTTTCAATGCAGAATTGATAAATAGTATCTATAGTGTCTACTGGTGAAAAAGCGAAGCCCGCTCTTGATAACAAGTCTTCTGCTTCCATCAAATTAAGATGTAATGCAATAATCAAAGAAAGTATTGTTTGTTTTTGCGGATGATAATCTGCATCGGAACGGATTTTAGAAAACAATCTGCGGTCGATACTTGCAGTTTTGTAAATCTGGATTTCAGAAAGACCTTTATTCCAGATTAGATGCATAAGCCGTTCCTGAAAAGTTTCATTTTTTCTGGCCAAGATTGTTTGTAATGAAGGATAGTTTTCAATAAGACTTTTTTGTCTTCTTAAAATGCAATTTGTGAATACCTAATCTCCTTATGAAAATGAAAGTATCATTTTGAAATAAAAAAATCTATAGCGGGTGGAAGAATCGAACTTCCCCGACGTCGAGCTTATGAGGCTCGTGAGCCACAACCAGTGCTCCAACCCGCTGTGATGTCTGAACTATAACAGACTTTGTTTTTTTAGTGGTCGCCACGGTGGGGACATTTTTTAAATTATTAGTTTAATGATTTTTGTGTAAAGCTTTTGTATTCTAATAATATGGTAATACAATTTTTGGAAATATCAGAAAGTAATAGAAGAGAATTTAAAGCACAACTTAAAATAGCTTATAAGAATCATTTCAAGAAAACAAAAGCCTTCAAAGAAGTTTTTAAGGATAGCTATATACCTGAAATTTCAATACCAAATGATTTATATTTTGATGATATCGAAAAAGCAAAGAAGCAACTGTACGAAGATAAAACAAATGGTGAAGAAGTCTATATGAAAGACTTCATTTCTGACTTACAGGAAAATCTTTCATTTGTTCCAATTATTAAGGTAGAAAAGGAAATTGAATATGATCCTGGTCATTCATTTACAGTAGAGGAAATGAATCAGATTAGGAAATGGCAAAAAGCACACAGAGCAAAAAATCATCCTGAAGGAGAAACATATCAAGGAGCAGTAGGCGTTGAAAGATTTGAATACACTCTTTTAGGAACTTCGTTGGGGATGATAAAAAATTGCTTTTGTAAATCATGTAAAGAAAAATATGAGGAAGAATCGAAGCCCTACACAACTATCACTATGGAAGAATTTCTGAGAATCAAAAAACCGAAATATTCGTATGAAGAAAAAGAGAAAAAGCTTTCGGAATTACGAGAAAAATGGGACTATGAGATTGATTTTAGTGATTGGTAGATTTGAAAGATTAAATGGAGTAGTTAGATGAAAAATAATTTTAAATGGCATAAGGAACAGATTAACGGCAAGTGGTATTCCGTTTGTAATCACGAACATGTTCCTATGATTGAGCATACAAAAGATGATAAATATAAAGTCCGCAACTGCAATGGCAAAGCGATTCTTCACGAAAAGTTTGCTGATGCTGAAAAACTCGCAATTGAAACTTACAAGAAATTCGAAAAGTTCAATAAAAGTTTTGAGGGATAATCTGAATTGATATAACCGGCGTAATATTCTTGGAGATTTTATGAATGGAAATACAAAAGAAATAAAATATACCTTAGCTAGAGAAGAAATGATAGAATTGCTTGAAAAATACCCATTTCTTGTATATAGAAACATTTATTCTGGTGAAAAAACGCATGATACTTTAGATGAAGATATAGAATATAATGAATGGACTTCTTGGGACGGTTCTGGTTGGGAACACATATGGAAACGTTATCTTACTTACCTCTTTATAGAATATGACAAATTAAATGAAAAAATAAAGAAAGATTTTATGATATTCGAAACAAAAGAAAAATACGGTTCTTTTAGATGTTATACAAGCTTTGGAAATAAAGAGATATTTGAGCTAGAAAATAAATTAGGAATGATTTCTAAATGGACATGTATTAGATGTGGTAAACAACCTAAGAACTCTAAAGGACAACATATTATTTGGAGAACTACAGGTTGGATATGTCCATATTGTAAAGAGTGCTTTAAGAAAGAAATTTCTGGTAATGACTGGTCAAAAAAGAAAGAACGAAAATGGCAAAAAGACATGTTGCAAGAATGTAAAGAAGTAAAAAAAAGAGACTTTGCTATGTTACATTATGATTATAATACTGAAACTAGAATTTCTTATGGAGATTTATGGGATTTTTAGTGATATAGAGTCCTATACTTTGATTATTGTACTAGTATTGAGAAAACTACAATCACTAAAGTACAACTTGAATGACAAAAATCATAATAGGTTGTATATTCAAACTATCACTTCTACAAAGCGTTTCTTTTACAGAAATCTCAGAAGTAGTGCTCGTTGAGCACCTTGTATTTTAAGAAGGAGGAACTGAGATGAAAGCAGGTTCTAACATTTTTAGATTGCAAACATTAAGACTGTCTCAGCTCTCTCTCTGCAGGTTCCAGCTTTTTATGCAGCAGGGCCTCAGCTTGTTACAGGGAATGTTTAACGGGTTTGGCTTTATTGGCCAGACTACTTTTGGAAATTTTGTAGGGAAGACCAACGCTTAATTTTTTTTACATGCGTTGGCTCCCGGAATTAAGGAGAAACGGATGTGTAAAATTAATAAGCCAGTAATCAACGTAGCAGCAACTGCTGCAAAAATCAAAGAATGCCGAATCCGTGCAGGTTATTCGGTACGTGAAATCCAAACTATTTTCAATTTCTCAAGTCCTGAGGCAATTTACGCATGGGAGAAGGGTAAGTATATTCCTTCCATTGATAACATGATTGTCATTGCCGAAATCTACGGTGTTTCCATCGATGATTTCATTGTCCGCGATGTAATTGAAATTGAGTGTGATATTCGGGAGGCAAAATCGGCTTGAATTAAAAAGTAATTACTCTCCTGTAGCATAAATGGTAGTGTACCAGATTCTGATTCTGGGTGGTGTAAGTTCGAATCTTACTGGGAGAACTTTATGTAGTGATAGCTCAATTGGTAGAGTTCCGGCCTTCCAAGCCGGTTGTTGCGGGTTCAAGTCCCGTTCACTACTTATTATGTGGAAGTAGCTTAACTGGCAAAGCGCTGGATTGAAAATCCAAAGTAGATGGTTCGAGTCCATCCTTCCGCGCTTATGCTCTGATGGTGGAATTTAGAATACACGACTGGCTTAAGACCAGTTACCGGAATGGTTTGCAGGTGCAAGTCCTGCTCAGAGTAATTTATGCCTGCGTGGTGCAATTGGAAGACACGACTGACTTAGGATCAGTTGCCTTATGGTATGAAGGTTCGAGACCTTTCGCAGGTAAATATGCTTCAGTGGTGCAAATGGAAGACACGTTTGGCTAAGGACCAGATGCCTTATGGTATGAGAGTTCGATTCTCTCCTGAAGCAAAGTTAAGTTCTGGTGGCGCAATTGGAAGACGCAGCTGCCTCAAAAACAGTTTTCGAAAGAATTGTGAGTTCGAGTCTCACCCAGAACATCATAGGATATTAGCTCAGCTGGAATTAGAGCAGCCGACTTCTAATCGGCAGGTCATTGGTTCGAATCCAATATGTCCTATTTCGGGTATGTAATTCAGTGGTAGAATGCACGGCTCATATCCGCGTCGTCGGTGGTCCAATTCCATCCATACCCATCTTTCGTAGTGTAATTGGTAGCACAAAAGCTTTTGGTGCTTTTAGTTTTGGTTCGAATCCAGACGAAAGAAGAATTATAGAACGTCTTTAATGATTTAAATTTTAGACTGTGTTATATTAAAATCACAAAGCGTTGAAACGACGCAAAAGTTGGCTTGAGCCGGCTTATTTCTTACATGGGGTTTCAGAGATGAAAACTATGAGTAATTACATTTCTAATTGTCTCAATCATAGCAGTCATTCATGGTCGGAATGTCATTTCTCTGAACATTCCTGGTGTGAGAATGAAAGCTGGAATGAAAACAGTTCGTCGAACTGTAAGTCAATTTTTGTAAACGGAGTTTCTGCGTAACCTTCCTTTTTAGGCGTTGAAGCTCCGAACTGTAAGGAGTTATCAACGTGAAAACTACATATCTTAAACCTGTGCTGGATTTAGAGGCTACAGGTACAAAAATCAAAACACTTATGAAGCAGCGGAGCATTACACCTCGTCAGCTGCAGATTCTTCTCGACTTTCCGTATGTCCAGACGATTTACAATTGGTACCAGGGCAAGAATCTCCCGACAATCGATAACCTTGTTGTACTTGCACAGATACTTGGCGTAACTATGGATGATATAGAATGGTTGAGATGGAAATTGATGATGTGGAGGGCGTGGAAGTTCTTATTGCATGAAACAAATACGCGTATAGCTCAGCTGGTAGAGCATCGGTCTCCAAAACCGAAGGTCTTAGGTTCGAATCCTAATGCGCGTGATAGATCTGGTACCCAAGTGGTCTAAGGGAACAGTCTGCAAAACTGTCATTTCGTGGGTTCAAATCCCATCCAGATCTCTTTTATGGAGTTACTAGTGTAAAGGTAACACTCCTGCCCGTGGAGCAGGCATTCTGAGTTCGAATCTCAGGTATCTCCCTTCCTTTGGTCTGCTGGTGCAACGGTCAGCACATCTGACTTTCTATCAGAAAATACCAGTTCGATTCTGGTGCAGACTATAATCTGGAGTTGTGTCCGAGTGGTTTAAGGTACCGGTTTGCTAAACCGGCGAGTTTCATCAGGGACTCCGATGGTTCGAATCCATCCGGCCCCGTATTTTGGTTGATTAGAATAACGGTTAGTTCACTGGGGTTTCATCCCAGTAAAACGGGTTCAACTCCCGTATCAACCTTGTCTGGAAGTTTAGCCTAATTGGTAAGGCACCAGTCCTGAAAACTGGCGGTAGATTGTATCTCCATGCAGGTTCGAATCCTGTAGCTTCCGTCTTTGGAGAATTAGCACAATGGTTAGTGCAGCGGACTGTTAATCCGCCTATACAAGTTCGATTCTTGTATTCTCCGTAAATCTTTTTATCTTGAAAATAGGATTCAATTTGTGTTTTGTCATTGAATCTCTGCTATAATGCAGAGAAGGAAAACATAATGACAGAACAAACAATAAACAGAATAAGAAAATTTACCGCAGATCGCGATTGGGATCAGTTTCATACCCCTGCAAATCTTGCAAAATCAATCTCTATAGAAGCAAATGAACTTTTGGAATGCTTTCAGTGGTCAGATAAAGATTACGACTTGCAGCATGTAAAAGAAGAACTTGCTGATGTTATGGTTTACTGCCGTAATTTGCTCGATAAACTCGATCTTGATGAAGACGAAATCATCAATATGAAAATGACGATGAACGAAGCAAAATATCCGGTTGAAAAAGCGAAAGGAAGCAATAAAAAATATACGGAATTGTGATATAATAAAATTATCGGGGCTGTAGCTCACCTGGCTAGAGCGCTACAATTTGTTGATGGATAATTAATAAAAAAATAGTCCACTGGACTGTTTTTTTATTAATTTACAATTATATAAGGATTCAAGTCCGATCAGCTCCACTATGGGAAAAATCAAAATTATAAAAGGTGACATCACAACGCTGGATTGCGATGCAATTGTAAATGCTGCTAATTCAAGCCTTCTTGGAGGCGGCGGTGTTGATGGCGCTATTCATTGGGCTGCAGGCCCTGAACTCTTGGCAGAATGCCGTACTCTTCACGGCTGTAGAACTGGCGAAGCAAAAATCACAAAAGGTTATAAACTTCCTGCGAAATTTGTAATTCACACTGTTGGTCCGGTTTATTTTGAACATAAACCTGCAGAGGCAGAAGCGCTTTTGACTTCCTGTTATGAAAATTCTTTAACTCTTGCGAAGGAAAATGGGCTTAAGACTATTGCTTTTCCGCTGATTTCTGCCGGTGTTTACGGCTATCCGCAGAGGGATGCCATAAAACTTGCTGTAGAAACTATGAAATTGCATCAGGATGATTTTGATGAGATGACTCTGGTGCTGTTTGGAGAGCGGGAGTTCGGATTTGCGAAAGAAGAGTATTCAGAATTTATTCAAGAATAAAAAATATACCGAAAATACCAAATGTTTAAGGTTGAAATTTCACGAATTTACCAAATGTTGGCCATTTTTATAAAAAATCTTCAACAATTATTGTGAAATTGTTTTTTACCACCTGGTAACACCCAAAAAAAGGTAGTAATTGGTGGTAAAATATTATTCCTTTATAAATCTCTCAATTTTACAGGTATGAGCTTTAGTTTTCTCATCATAATTAATACCTATAAATATCAAATTGCCTGAATAATTTGATAGAGAGTCATAATACTTCTTTTCCTTAATTTGATTTAATGCGGTTTCTGCTATTCCGTTATGCTTTAACTCAAAAATTAAAGCCGGTAAATCAGGTAAAACTGGAACATAAGTCATATCTGCAATTCCTTTCCCAGCAGGAATCTCGCGATATGCATTATATTTGTTTAACGCATAAATATACGAAAGATAAATTGCACAATGTAAAGCGTCTTCATTGTTGTAAGAACGATTGCTGGTTACATGTATATGGCTTTCATCTAAGCTTTTTGCGACAGCATCTTCATTACCGTTAAAGGTTTCTTCTAAAAGTTGTTTTGATGCTTCAATGATTTTATTTGTTGTTGAATAATCAGCACAAATCTTTAATGCATTTATCCATTCACCTTGAACTTCCCTGTTAGGAATATAGCATTGTTCTTTTTTTGAATTATATGCAAGATAGCCAAGATGAATTAGATATGTAAAAACATCATCCCTTGTTTTAAAACCGGTCATTGTATTTTTATAAGAAGTGACATTAACATCAATGTAGTCGCCAGAAATCATCTTTATAACTTCATCTTTAGTACCATCAAAGTTCATGCCAATATAATCAGAAATTACTTCATAAGTTGAGGTCTGTCCCCAATAGCTTTGTATTTTGTTATTTCTTATAGACTCAAGTACAGAACGAGGATTGTATAATTCAACATTTTCAAGTTTATATCCATCGTACCAGCGTTTGCATTCTTCATAATTAAAATTATTTTTATCGCAAATCGCTTTAGTTTCTTCTGCAGTAAATCCAATATATGGAGCAAGTCCATTCGATCCCAACATTGTGTATTCAGTAAAGTTATTTAATTTTGACTGAATCTTCTCTCGGATAATAGGAAGAATTCCTGTTAGATAAGCAAGAGTAATTGCAGGTTGTAAAGTCGTATTTTTGAATAATCCATTTAAAAATGCAAGATATTTGTTAAACAGCTCATCACTAATATTTCCAGAAACAACTTCGCGAACTAAAATATCGTATTCATCAATAATTATTACAAATTTTTCTTTTGTTTGAGTGTAAATATAAATTAAATTGTATGGTAAATCATCTGCTATATCGATTTTACATTCTGGAAATTCATTTGCTAGTTCTTTATTAATTCGTTTACAAATAATACTAATAAAATTTTCTTTATCTTCAATATTTTGATATTCCGAATTTAAATCAATTTTTATGACGTTTACTTTATTAAGATATTTTTCAAAAATTGGATCTTTACTTCCAATAGAGTTTTTAAAAAGTTCTTTTGAATTACAGCCTTTAGAAAAATAAGCACAAAGCATATTTCCAATTACTGTTTTACCAAAACGACGAGGACGGCTGACACATACATATTGATTCCATCGTTCAAATACTTCTATAAGGGCTGGAATCATACCTGACTTATCAACATATATTTTATTCTTTGAAATTTGTGCAAAAAGTTCATTTCCAGGATTTAAATAAATGCCCATATCATCCTCCGTAAAAGATTATAACATATTATTGGTTATGCATAAAGTTATCGATGTAAATTGAGAAAAAACTATATAAACTTATTTTCTCTCAAGAATTTTTCACTGATATCAAGATTTTCAAAATCATCTTCATATTCTTCAAAATAATATTTTGCATAGCAATAAACTGTATCAGGGAAACGGGGAAAGATTCCTCGACAGAGTTTTTTGAACAGATTTGTAAACTCTTCTGTATAGCAAAGGGAGAGCATAAAATCCATTAAGTATTCAACTTCGTGTTGAGTAGCACTTGTATCAGAAATTATTCGATTTACGATTGGAGTATAAATTTGAACAGCCTGTAAACTGAGCTGCATAATGCCTTCTGCCATTGATTTTATTTCATTTACGAACGTTTCATAACTTTCATCTTTGCCAAAAGTTTTTTCGTGATGTTCTTTTAAGTTCTTTTTCATATGGAAATTATAATTTTTGAAGTATAGAAAAGATATAAACTGTTAGTTTAAAGATGTAAAAATTATTATGTCACGAAAATTATACAGTTTTCGTGACATAAACATACTTTGCTAATAAAAATATACAAATTATGTGATTCTTCAGCGATAACTTCATTTTTTTGACACTTATCGCTGAAGAATCTGCATATTTTATGAGAAAAAACTAGCGCTTATCTTCTTTATTATTTCCAATCTCAAGAGCCGGTTTATCTTTTGCATTTAGTGATGAAATTGCTTTCTGTCCGGTTTCTTTCTCATAATTTTCTCGTGCAAAGTTTGCAACTTTTCCACCTCGGACAGCAACTTTTTTGTTTTCTTCAAAACCTTCTGGCTTTTCCTGTTTTGAAATGGATGTTGCAGTAACTTCGGCAAGCATATTCAAAACGAGTTCAATATTGGTCATATTGTCGCGGAGATTTTCTTTTTTCAGACCTTTCTTCTGCTTATATTCTTTTACAGAAAGACCGCTCCAGGCTTTTGTCATTTCGTTTGTAAGAATTGCGTAGTCTTTCTCTTTTTCAATTCCTCGGGCTTTCCATTCGTCGGTAAGCTCTTTTCGCATCTCGATTGTCTGCAAACGTTGATTAATCCAGCCTTCGGTATAGCCTTTTGCACGATAAAAATCGGCACCACGCATAATAGCTTTTTCAGGATCTGCAATTTCATCCAAACGGTCAGCACCTATCTGTGCAAGCCATACTTTGAAAGGTTCTGCTTTTGGAGAAGGAATTGATTGAACGAGACGGAGAACGTTTTTTGTGGATAACACATCAGTAGAATATTTTTTACCATCAGCTGCGGGTAATTTCAGTTGTACGATATTTTCGTACAACTGACTTCCTTCAGAAATTAATTTTCGTTTTAAGTCGCTCCAATATCTTCGAGGATTATTGCTGCCTGTAAGAATTTCAATAATATCAATAACCGAAAAATACCAGTCTTCTTCCTCATCATTCCAGACAGTGCGAACATTCTTATTTTCAAATACTTTGATTTTGTTTTCCATAGTTTTAGTTCCCTAACACCTTTATAATACCAATACACTGTTCAAAAAGAATTAAACTGTTAATTTAAAATCATTTCAGCGTATTTTTATTCTAGATTCTGTAACAAGAGCATCATTAAGTCCTGAAGATTTCAAGAATAATTCCAAATCTCTTTTACTTTGCTCACATTTTGGACCAAGCATTACTTCTGTAATAAGACCTTCTCCCCATACTGGACTAATATCCAAAAAACGGCATGGACGAATTTTATTGTTAATTAACTTAAATTCTAGAACATCTAAACCGCTCTGTTTAAATAATGAATTCATATCTGGAAATGAGAAATCCTTATAAACTTCTTGTAGATGTGGGATTTTTGAAAAAGTATCCTTAGCTAAGGTATCTTCATAAGCAAGTCTTATTTCGCCTTCATCTTTCCAAGCAGTATTTTTGACAAAATATTTCATCTGCCTATAGCTGTCAGAAATAAGTGTATATCCCATATCCTTATAAAATAAATCTTGTGGAATTTCTGGAAAAATACGAAAAGTCTTATGGCCTATTAATTTATCTGCTAAGTTCTTCCAAAAATATTCTAATCTACTTTCTTCATCATAAATGATAGGACTTATTTGAACAAATCCAGAAGCTATAAATTGTATAGTTTGCAATTTTGAAACATTAATTCCAATACAAACTCCTTTTCTAGAATCAGCATATCTATCCCAATGGGCAAGATTATCATATTTTGTAGATAATGAAAAAACAAATGGCTCTATATCAGGACGTGCTAACTCTTCGAATTCTTTTAATTTTGGAACAAAAGCATTTTCATATAAGTAATTGATGAACTTATCATTTTTTGTTTCATATAAGGTTCGAAAATCTTTCTCAAAATCTGTAATACTGTATGAAGCTTCTTCTATATCATTTAAGCTTTCTACACCACTGAGCAAAAGAGATTTGTTCTTTACGATTTCGTATAAAGCAGGAATTGATGTGTAATGATAAAATATCTTGGCTGATAGTTCCATACTTTACGCAACTTCTCCTAACCAGCCATAATGTTGTACTGACATATCTACAAAATGATTAAGCAGCAAATTGATTTTTGAATCAAATGCTTCTTTATCAAAGCTTTGTGGTAAGTCGGCATCAAGTGAAGAAATGATAGCATCTTTTACTGTTGTTGAGGCCTGTTCATCTTTGTACCAGTCTACAACAAAAAGATTCTGTTTTTCTTCTGTGAGTTTTTTATAGAGATTTTTTGCTGCAAGCTTTACTTTCTGTTCTTCGTCTTTTGTGAGTTTTCGGCCTTTTATAAGAAGGTCAAACATTTCCAGTTCTTCTTCGGTAAGGCCTTCAGTTTCAGCACGTTTATCTTCGTTTTTCATGTCTTCGATAAGCTGTAAGAGTTGCTCATAATAATCTTCGTTTTCACTACCGCCGGCATTGTATTGGTCAATGATGTTTTTAAAGCGTTCACTGAAAGATATACGTGTAGTATTTTTGTTTATCATAATCTGCAGCATTTTCTGGATGAACTCTTTCATATCATCTATTTCGATTGCTTTGTATTGGGCTTTGTGTATTTCTTTGCGCAGTTCTTCTACATCGACTTTAGAAAGATCTATCACTTTGAATTCATGAATTAGATAGTTTGATGACTTTTTGCCGTTAGGGTCGCTGGTGTCTTCCGGTTTTTCTGAACTGACTGATGTATCAAGTAATGCCTGCATTCTGGCTTTTGCACGGTCTAACTTTTCATCATCAACATTGTTATTCATCAAATCGTTCAGATATTTTAACGGCTTAAACTTTTCATTCTGCCAGCCCATCTCGAAAATCTCAGGTTTGCTTGCTTCGTAAAGATTAAGCATTGTATTTGTAATAACGCGGAACTTTTCTTTGCCTTCATCTTTCTGGTAAATGATTTCCAGTGCATTTCGTAAGGCTTCAAGTTTTTCTAAGTCACCGGGAAGCTTATTGATTTCATCAAGACTGATATTAAGTTCGCTTAAAAACTCATCTGCTTCATTAATACTCTGACCAATTAATTCAAGAAGGTGTTCAATATCTTTTGCAGGGAACTCATCTCCGTCATCGCCGGTTGCATAATCGGTAAGGGCCTGCTGCATATACTTAAAGACATTTACGTAATCTACAATGATACCGCTTGTTTTACCCGGATAAACACGGTTTGCACGTGCAATTGCCTGCATGAGGGTATGTCCTTTCATAGGTTTATCAAGATAGAGCGTAGAAAGATTTGGAACATCAAAACCTGTAAGCCACATTGCGCAAACAAAAACAAGCTGCAACGGATCATTTTTATCTTTGAATCGGTCTTCAATATCTACTCCGTCAACAATCTTATTCATCTTGTCACGATGAGGTTTTATATTTAATCCCTGTTCTGCAAACTTCTTTTCTTCATCCGCATCTTCAGAAATTATTACTGCCATTTCGACATTGTTCATGTAGTCCAGGCGGGCAGTAATTTCATCGCGCTCTTCTTTTGTGGCAGCACTATTTCTGTCCTTTATAAGCTGTTTCTTTTCTTCTTCCCAGTAATGCTGAACTTTGTCATACATTTTTACAGCTGTAAACTTATCTACAGAAACAACCATTCCCTTTCCAAGGAATCCTCGACGAGGAAAATGATGTGCAATATCTTGAGCAATTTTATCAAGGCGTTCATCGCGCTTAAGAACTTCAATTATCTTGCTGCCGGAATCTTCCAGCTTTTTGATTTCTTCTTCATTAAGATTTTCATCTTCAATGATGTCTACAATATCATCATCAAGGAAGTTGTTTGTAAGTCCCACTTCAGGAACACGGCGGCTGTAGAACAAAGGAACTGTAGAGCCGTCTTCTACCGACTGTGCAAAATTATATTCAGAAACATAATCTCCAAACCACTGATTTGTAAGACGTTTTGAACCAAGCAGCGGAGTTCCTGTAAAGGCAATAAAGTTTGCATTCGGCAAAGCAGTGTGCATATTCTCTGCCAGGTCTTTGTACTGGGTACGATGTGCTTCATCTATCAAAACAAAAATGTCGTTGCGCTCGCTGAGAACAGGATATTTCTTTCCCTTATCATAGCGGAACTTATGAATCATAGAGAAAATGAATTTCTTGTTGCTCTTAAGATATTCTCGCAGCTGTTCTGAGTTCTTTGGCTGACATTCTTCTTTATTTCCGATAACTTCTGTGCGCACAAAGTTTTTGTAGATCTGAGTATCAAGATCTGTGCGGTCTGTAACAATAAAGAAAGTAAAATTGCCTTTTAATTTACGAGCACACTTTCTTGTAAAGAAAACCATGGAATATGATTTACCGGATCCTTGAGTATGCCAGAAAACACCAAGCTTTCCCTTAAGCTCTTCACGGCGTTCAACATTGCGCATAAGATTATTTACACCGAGGAACTGATGGTTCTTTGCAATGATTTTGACTTTTTGATTCTGGAACAAAATAAAGTTTTCTATGTAATCAATTAAGTGTTCTTTTTTACAAAGACCTCGGGCAAAGTATTCAATGGATACACCGCGTGCTTTAATATCTTTGCGGTTTGGCTTTTCATTTTCGCTTTCGACTTTAAGCCATTCAAAGAAAAACTCAAAATCTGAATTCCAGGCACCAAGGCGAGTTTCCAAACCATTACTCAAAACACAAATCTGATTAAAGGCAAAAAGATTCGGAATGTCTTTTTTGTAATCCGTAAGATTTTTATTATAAGCTTCTTCTATTTTAATTATGGCATTTTTAAGTTCAACAAAAACAAGAGGAAGACCGTTTACAAAAATGATTACATCCGGTCTTCGCCAGATATACTGTCCCTGAATCCATAACTGCGAAACTGCAGTAAAAATGTTGTTTTCGGGATTTTCAAAATCAATGAGTTTAACAAAATCAAAAGTCTGCCTGCCATTTTGTTGGAACTCAACTTTACGACCGTTGCGAATCAAATTGTAGTTGTCGTAATTGGTCTTTACCATGTCGCTGCCTGTATAGTCGCGGCATAGTTCCCGAATTACGGAATCAATATTCTCAGTAGGAATATTTGTATTGATTTTGTAAAGAGCAGTTTTTATCTGCTCTGGCAAAACACATTGCTTTTTAGAAGTACGCCCAGTTCCGTCATTCAAATCTTCTTTTCGCCCAGGATCAGAATCACACTGAATAAAGTTATATCCCATCTCATCGCTTTTAAGAATATTTATAAGAGAAACTTCAATGTCATCTTCAGTAATGTAGTTTGCCATAAAACGCTACTCCTTATTCAAAAGAAAATCTGCGATATTTATAATACTAATACCTTCATGCAAATATTTTTCGTGTCTTGTCCGTGCAATTAAAACTTTTGGATAAGCATCTTTTATGCTCAACAATGGAGATACTTCGCGTTCAAAGGTTTCTGGAGAAGAAATATCATCGCTAACCTGAATATAGATTTTCTCGCTCTGTTTAATTGCTACAAAATCAATTTCTTTTTTATAAAGAACTCCTGTGTATACTTCGTAACCTCTGCGAAGCAATTCAATACAAACCATGTTTTCATAAACTCTGCCATAGTCCATATTTTTTGTACCGAGAATTGCATAATGGAAAGAATGATCAGCAAGATAATATTTATCCTGGCTTGCAAGATATTTTTTACCACGGATATCATAACGGCGGACTTTGTAAAAGGCGTAAGCATTGCAAAGATAATTCAAATATGAGCCTATAGTTTTGTCATTTGTTTTTTCCTGATTACTTGTAAGAGTATCAGCAATTTTGCGGACAGAAACTTCTGAGGAAATATTATCCAGCATAAAGTCATTTAATTTATTCAGCAAAAGTTCATTTTTGATTTTATATTTTTGAACAATATCCCGGGTAATCAGAGTATTAAAAACATCTTTTATATAGGAATACTTTTCTTCAGGTGATTTATAAACAAATGAACCTGCCATTCCACCTTCTTTTACAAATGAATCAAAAGCTTCTTCAATATTACTGGTAGCAAAGTATTTTTGATATTCATAAAAAGAAAATGGGAAAACCAGAACTTGAAAAACGCGACCTGTGAAAAGTGTTGCTAAATCACTTGAAAGTAAAAATGCATTTGAACCTGTTATATAAATGTCATATTTTTCGCTTGCATGAAAGGAGTTGATTACTTTTTCAAAGTCTGAGCAAAGCTGCACTTCATCTATCAGTAGGAAATTATTTTTCTTGCTTAGATAGCGTTCCTCAACATAAGAATTCAAAGCTGATGCAGTTTTAATTGAATCGAACTCAAAAAGATTGTAATTGATGTGAATGATATTTGCATTATTGTCAGTCTCTTTTATCCATTCAATGAATGCATCCATCAGTTTAGATTTTCCGGAACGTCGTACACCAGTTATTACTTTTATATCTGGTGTTCCTGTTACACTTTTGAGCTTTTCTAAATAAAATTCCCGTTCAATTAATTTCATAAGAAAAGTATACATCGTCTATTTCGCAAAATCAATAATTTTTTAATTTTGCGAAATAGCTTCATTGCATTAATAATATAGATATTTTCCGTTTCAATTTTTAATCAATCATCATCTGTTGGAAGTGCAGAACTTTTCATTCTCAATCCATTATTATATAAATCGAATAAAGCCTTCAATTTATCTTTTCTTATCAAAACTGCTTGTCCTATTTTTTTAGGATATTCTAAACCTCCTGATGAAGAGATAAAATATTCTTCTTTCCATTGGATGAACTTAATTATTTCTTCGCCTGAATTATCTATTGCTCGTAATCCATTTTCAATATCTGTGGATATTTGTAAATTCATCGAGTTTATAACATATGGTGAAATAAAAAATATTTGTCCCCATTCCAAATCATCTTTAAAAACATTATGCATTATTGGATTTGTATTTTTTGTTTCATCAATTCCATCATCGTTAAAATAAAGCTCCAAATCAAATTTTAAGGAATTAAACAATTCTTGATTGTCTGTTTTTGCTAAAGCTCACGCTGAATAATATTTTTTTGTTTTATAATCTTCTCTTATAATTTGATGTTCTGAAAAGGCTAAAATTTCCCAATTACTTTCTGGACAATCAATAACACATTTTTCTGATGGGTTAGAATATATTTTTTCAGGTGTAACTAAATTAGATGGACGAATAGACAGAGCACCCTGCATACACTTTAATAAATTTGAGTCCAATTCCATAAATTGGGCACATGAAAAATACCTTGAGGCTTCTTCTAATTGTTTCTTGTGATATTTATTTACTATTTTATATAAATTATTAAATGGAATTACATTCCTAATAAATATGTCTTCAACTCTTAACCGATAATCTTGAACTAATTCAGATTGTTCTTTCATCATTTTGCTCATTAAAGTATATGTTCCTTGATAAATATCAGCATACTGAGCTAAGTGATAATAATTCGGAATAAATGTATAAAGTATCTTTATATCATTTTCTGATTCGCTGAATTCCAAAGTATGCGCAGTACTAGAAATAATACAATCTTCGCAATCTACTACATTTTCTAAATAGAAATTCTCTAAAAAGTATTCTGTCGGATATAATTTCTTAAGTTTCTCTTTTTGCGTCGCATCAAGTGTAATATTGTTTTCAAGAATTAATTGAAGCAATAATGCTCTATGTAATGGATATAATTCATTATTCTCTGTCAAAGCCCATACTACAGGTTTTATAAATGATTTTTTATCACTTAGAAGTAAATTACTTATTGAGAAAAGAATATTCTGTGTTTTTTCTGTTGTTAGAGTTGTTAACCTTGAAATTAACAGTGCATAAACCAATTCATGTGACGAGAACCCATCTAATGCTTTTAATACATCTTGATTAATTAAATCATAATTACGATCAGGAAGGCGATACTCGACAAACTTTTTAAGTATATTAAACAGTGGTTCTATGATATCTTTTTCAATTCCTGCTTCACATAAACCTATAACGAGATTACAACCTAATTTCCAAGAATAATAGCCATAGTTTGCAACTAACTTACCCAAAGATTCTTTCAATATTGTTTTTGTTAAAACTGGATTCTTCTGATATGCTACTTTTAAGAACTCTGGAGTAATCATTTTTGACCATCCATCTGTACTAAAAATAAACATCATTACTTGAGAATAAATCCATTCATCGGTGTCTTCTTTGAATAAATCTGAAATCCATAGCATTTCTCGTCCAGAATATGAATTCTTTAGCAAAAATGGAAATAGAAAGTCCTTGCAATCCCTGGTGGGTTGCTTTTTTAAGAATTCTATTAATGGAATTTCATAACCTTTCCTATAATGATTCTTGTCAAAAAAATCTAAAGCTTCATTAGTATTTGATGCATTAAATGGAATTTCGACATCATCAAGACTGCTTTTTGGATAGGTCTCTTTTGTTTCTAACGGTAAATCAATATTAAAAACTGAAGAATACTTTTCAATAATCTGCTGTGAAAAACCAGTTGTATTAAATTCTTGTTTACAAAATGGCCTACTTTGTAACCAATTATCATACTGGCCACGAATACTTTCAGAAATAGACTCACGTAAATCAAAAGCTTTGAGTATTATATCTTCATCAAATATGGAAGGTATTGTTCTGAGAATAAAATACCATTCATCTGCATTAAAATAATCTGAACAATTACTCAAAATTAAAAGTAAATCTTCTTCGAGATAACCAGATACACCTTCATGAGTAACTAGCAGTGTTATCAGTAATTTAAGTGCTTCCACCTTATTATAATTAAAAAACTCTTCAAAAAATTCAGTTGGGTAATAACTAGTATCTTTTCTATCAGTATGAAATTGTACCGCATAAGCCATATCATACAAATCAAACCAAAAATTATTATCTAAAGAATTAAATCTCGCATTATAAATATTTGCACAATCCAATAAAGTACTTAGGCTTCTATCTTTGTGATTTCCATTTGCCAAAAGTGTTCGTATTCCATTATTGAAAGCCCTAATTCCATCATCTTTTTTATTTTCTTTGATTAAATAAAAACATAAATCAAAATAATGTTTAGTAGAATAATCATATAAACCATCACGGAGATCGACATTTGCATATTTTGAAAGAATGAAATCATTAATTGAAAAATCTGAGATTATATCTAAATAAGCATCATATGTTAAAGGACCGCCTCTACTTCCTTGAAAAGAAGTTGTTAGATCCGTTAATTGGTATAATAATTCACAACATTCTTGTTGTTCTTTTTCATTGTTACAAAGTAATAAACCTCGGTAAATAGACTGATGGATAAATTCTGTTTGTTTGTACAAATCACAAGTTCTCGGTGTTCCTTTAAAAGGCTCTTTATCTTTTACCAAATATGCAAATGCATTCTTTAATTCTGAAAATGAACATTCCTTTTCTTCTAATAAACAAAGTTTAATATAATAAATAAGCCAATTTCTGAACCAGTTATAATTTTCAAGCGAGACGATACATGCTTGAATTTCTTCAACCGGTGTTTTATTCAAAATACCAGGCAGAAAATCAATATATTTCTTCCAATCATCTGAATAATGAAACTTTTCACAAGTAATTAATTCTATACATTCTTGTAAAGATATAGTTGTTGTTCTTCTTTTATTGTATTCCCTTAAATATATTTTTGTAGATGATTTCCAATCTGAACCATGTTTTAAACACCACCATTCTACAGTATTCTCAAATTTATTTATTGTTTCATTATCACATTCTTTGAAAACTAAATTTGAAAGTTCATCAAACCGTTTATAATCTTTTAGATCAAGTAATTTTATTGCTATGTTAGGAATCAGTTTATCGTTATTTGATAAATTAACTTTAGGAAATAAATCCCAGTGAACCACACCTTCTATCTCTAAAGCAAATTTTGTATATAGTTGATATAGATCGTTTATTTTAAGTAGATCCTTTTTTTCATTCCATAAGAATTGATCTACACAATTTTGCCCATTAAGTAACTTTAATGCTCGACAATAGGAATACCATATATCTGAATCAATATAGTCAAATTTATCAACATCCCTTTTCTGCTCATTGATTATTATGCATTGTTCCAGAGAACCTCCAAACTCCAAAGCTGCAGTTTGAATAGCAATATTATCTGAAATATACTTTAATGGTCTTCCAAAAAACAAGCTCTTTGAAATAAAATCAAAATCTATGGTATCAAGAATTGATTTATAATCTTCAACTTCAAAATAAAGTTTTAGCAAATGACTATATGCTTTATTGTCTTCAAAAAAGTTCTTTTCTTTATACCATTCAATTAATGGCTTATATACTTTCTTATTAATATTAAGCCCTTTTGATTGTAAATGATTTATGAGAAATCTTTTGAAACTTTCATGGTAAATACTATATCCAAAGTTTTGAGAAAAACGTAATACAGGAGATAATGACGAAAGTGTTTCAGTTACGAACTCTCCATTTCCGGTTATATCTTCAAGCTCTTTCTTTGAGAATGAATAATCAGCTCCACATAATATATAGCAGACATCATCATTTTCTCGTAATGTTGATACTAGATATGTATAATAATTTTTCAGATTATTATCATAGGCCGGAAAATCATTCAATATTCTTTCAGAATCTTCGATTTTTTTAGCAATTGAATCAATTATATATTTGCAGTAAAGAGCGTTTCCATTGCTTTTTTGTAAAACCAATCTTGATAAAGAAGTTTCAGAAATTCGTACATTTTTAATTTTTTGCTTCTGTAATGATTGAATAACAAATGACTCATCAATTGGAACTAATTCAATTTTATCAAACGTAGTTAATAATGATAATTGATCTATAGGTTGAGATAGTACAAGTATTGAAACATTAGGATTTGTAGAACTAATTTTATTGATAATTTCAAGAATTGTTTCTTCTTTTTCTGATAAATATCCATTTACTCTTTGATAAGTTCTCCAAACATGATCAATACCATCAATGATTAACAGGACTTTTTTATCTACTTGATTTAATCTTTCATTCAAAGAATTGATATCAGAAGCATATTTCTTTTCTTGGATTTCAAATCTACCAATTTCTCTTTCTAATTGTGCAATTAAACTTCCAATCATTGCATCTTTCGAAACTCGTTTTTTAAAGACTTCTGATTCTTCAGAAAGAGATGTATAACAATAATGTCTAATAATAGTTGTATCAGATAAATGAGATTTCAGATTTTCTATTAACCATGATTTTCCAGTTCCTGGTTCTCCTGTTACAACTAACCTAGAGGACTTTGACAATCCAGTTTTTATTTGATTCAATCGACTATCGGTTTTAATTAAAGCTTTTTTATCTATAATAAAATCTTCTGGAATTGCACCATGATCTAATTCTATTTTTGCTCTTTTACAGAAATCTAAACTATTTATTTCTTCTGCATGTTTTTTTGAACGTTCTTGAATTACATAAGTCCAAAAGCTATATGCAACATCTTCGATTTTTAATCTTTCATTTGGATATATACCAATACCAATTTTTTCAATTTCATTGCATAATTCTTTTTCAAGTCCATCAGTTAGAGAATATGAAAGTTTTGGTAGTTTTAATTGTATACTCAATGAAGCCAGAAATTTTTTAAATTCGTATCTATCAATATTTAGAGATTCAGACTTAAGTGATCTCCAAGAACTAATAACACCTGTTGCTTCTGGCCATAATTTATCAATATTAAATCTATAACAAATTGCATTGGGAAAAATTGGTTTTATTACGGTATCTATTTCTATTACATCACATATTTTATCCGAGTCTAATGGCGGCTGCCATGATAACAAAACATAAAACTTACTATTTTCAGATTTTAACTCTTTCCATGACGCAAATAGATTCCACAATGCTAAATCATGCTTTGCTACCGTTGAAAAATCTTCTTTTTCAAGACTATGCTCATTTTCAGAATCACTATATTTTACTTGATAAAATGAAGTTTCATTTTTTCGATAAATAGTAATATCATCAAATTTATCTGGCACATCCTGAGGTGTCTTTTTTTTATCAAATATAAATTTAGAATCAAGGTTTTCCAGTGCAATTTCGTGAGCTACAAAATATGCACTAAGAATATCTTGATACATATATCCTCTATGAGCAGCGTCTAATGGCATAGTACTTATTCCACCTTCAGTTTGCCGCTCATTAATCGTGGTAACAACAAGTCGCGCTGTTGGGTTAGATTTTCAATACCTATTGCAAGTCTCTCGATTTTTGAATGAATGACTCTGACTTTTTCTTCAAAAGGATTCATTAAATCTTTTGGTGGAAGTAAAACATCGCCTTTTCGTAAAAAATATTCAAACTTGAAATTGATGATTCCTGTTGATTGTAATTGATATCTATCAATGATTCTTGTGTCATAAACAAACTGCATCCAATAATAATAGAATAATGGTGATATTATCGATTTATTAAGCTTTATCAGTTTGCAGAAACTTGCACAAATTAGTTTGTTATTAAAGCGTTTTAACCTTTCTTCGGAAACTATAACAGTTCTTCCTACTGGTTGTTCTTGTGTTCCTCCTGAAACCTCAAGGACTATATCCTCTGGTTCAATTATTCTTGAATTATAATTTGATACTTTATGATATCTCACAGGACATGTTGTAATATCTCCATTCGTAAACTCGGGGAAATCTGCACCTCTAACAACGGCAGCTTCTATTGAAAATTGTTCAGATTGTTCATCTTCTCCCCAGCCACCACCAATATAATCTTTGATAACTTCATTCTGTTTTTTGACTTCAAAAGTCTTTGGGATTTTTCCAATAGAAGAATCTTTCATATCAACATTCTTATAGCCGGGGAAGCGGAAGCGGACGAACCATTCTTTGTAGAGTTCGCTGGCGGCGGTTTGCAGGGCTTCTATCTGTTTTTTGTAGTTTTGTATGAGGTTGTCGTAGGCTGATAGTATTGAGGCGATTTTTTGTTGTGTGGGGAGAGGAGGATTTGGAACCTTAAACTTACGGAGTAAGCTAAGTGATAAAAATGGCTGACCAGTTCCTTGTAAATAATTTATAATAACCTGTTGTGTATAATTAGTACTAAGAAAATAATGAAGCCACTTAGCCTTTACTTCATTTCCTCCCATTTTAAATAAGGCTATATTTTTGATAGCATAATCAGGATTATTTTCGACAATCGCAGAACGCCCTAGACCATTTCCAATCATTGCCATTAGAACATCCCACTTTTCAACCTTGCTTCGTTCATTTATCTTGTTATAATCATCTTCGGAAATATAATATGCATCATCTGGTTGTATGAGGCCATCTTGAATATGCTTTGATGTAACCAGTTTGTAACCAAAACTTTGTTGTTTTGGTGTATCATGAGTTCCATCTCTAACAGATTCACAAAATTCATCAGCTCTTATTGAATTCCACATATTGTTCTTCTTTCCTAATTCTCTTTTATAGATCCCGAAACAAGTTCGGGATGACAGTTTTCACAGAGACGCCGTTAGGCGGCTCGAATCCGTGTGACAACTTCCTGCCCGCCTGCGAGCTACCGGGTCTTAGGACCTGTGGTCCTAGGCGAGAGGGTAGCGACCAACGAAGTGGGCGCGCAGGGGGAGACTTCCCCCTCCTTACTACTTAAACAACTCCTTCAAATTATCTGCAATCTGTTTTTCGAGGGTTCCGGCTTCTTTGCTCAGGGTTTCTAGTTCGGTATTAAGGCCAAGCATTTTGGCTTTGAACTCTGCTTCGGTCATGCCGTCGTCTTCGATTACAACTCCTACGTAGCGGCCGGCGTTGAGGGAATAATCCTGGTCGCGGATGCCGTCTTCGCCTTCTATGCTGGCGGCTTTGCAGAGGCCTATTACATCGGTGTAGGTGCCGTTTGGAAAGCGTTCATTGAGCCAGTCGATCTGTGTCTGCCAGTAGGCTTTTGTTTTTACTTCTTTGTCGTCGCTGGCTTCTGGAGCGGCTTTAAGGGCGGCGGAGTATTCTGCTATGAGGTCTTTAAAGGCCTGGGTGTCGCCGTTGTAGAGCCGGGTTATGATTCCCAGATTTTTTATCTGTTCGTCGCTGAACTTTCTGTGAGCGCGGTCTACCTGGGTAAAGATTGAGCGGGCATCTATAAAAAGGATTTTGTCTTTTTTCTGAGCGTCCTGAGTTTTCTGTTTGTCGAAGAACCAGAGGGTTGCAGGAAGGGTAACGGAAGAAAACATATTGCTTGGAAGGGTTACCATCTGGCTGATGATTCCTTCTTCTATCATCTTTTTGCGGATTTCGAGTTCTGAGCCACCGGCATCGCTTGCGGAGTTTGCCATAACGAGGGCTGCTTTTCCTGTTGCATTGAGGGAGCTTGCAAAGTAGCTTATCCAGAGATAGTTTGCGTTTGGAACTGTTTCTTTTTTGTCGCTGCCTTTTTTGGAGGTTTTTGATTTGTTCTTTGGAACGCCATAAATGTTAAAGCGAGGGTCGTCTTTTACTTTGTCGTACACAACTTCGTCTACGTTGAAAGGTGGATTTGCCATTACGTAATCAAAGTTGCCTACTGCGTTGTGAGGGTCTGAATAGAAAGAGTTTGCTTCTACAATTTCACCGCGAACGTTGTTCAAAAGAAGATTCATTTTTGCAAGCTTTACTGTGTCGGGTTCTTTTTCTACGCCGTAACAGCGGAACTTCATTACTTCATCAGAAGATTTGTTGTGGCGGTGCATAAAGCGGGCTGCCTGAACAAACATACCGCCCGAACCACAGGCAGGGTCCAAGATTTTCTTTTCGCCATTCTGTGGCTGGAGAACTTCAACCATGTAGCGGACTACGGTTGCCGGCGTATAGAAGGTTCCGCCGTCTTTTCCTTCCTGAAGGGCAAACTCGCCAAGAAAGAATTCGTAGATTTCGCCAAAGAGGTCTACGCTGATGTTTTCCGGAATATCCATAAAGATGCGCATGATGTTGGAAAGGAGTTCAGGTTCTTCTTCGGGCACGAGCTGGCCGTACACTTCTTTTGGAAGAACGCCGTCCATCTTTTCGTTTTCGCGTTCTATAGCTTCCATCGCTTTTTTTACGAGGGTTGCCTTGTTCGCATCATCGGGCGCGTCGTTGATTGTTGTGTAATAGGCTTCTTCCGGGAGGTAGAAACCACAATATTTGATTGAAATATCTTTTATGGATTTTTCGGCTCGTGTACCTTTTGATTTATTGTATTCGGCTTCGATTTCTGCTTTATGCTGTTTGTAAAGAATATCTGCATATCGGAGGAAGATTAAGCCTAAAATTGGTTGTCCGTATTTATTTGCTGCTAAGTGGGCGCCTGCGCGAAGAACATCGGCGGCGTGCCATAGGTTGTCTTTTAAGGTTTTGAGTTCTGAGTCGGTCATTTATGTATCCTACACTTTTAGATTATTTCATTATAGCACCAAAAAGTGCGATTATATAGATAATATCATGTAAAAGTGACATTAAAAGGCATTATTAGGTAATTTTACGAGATATCAACATTGCCGAACATTGCCAAGACCGGCAATGTTCGGCAATGTTAAATCTTGTCTTAAGCTTTTATCTCTCCCATTCCCTCTCCATTCGCAACTTCCTCTCCACATCCCGTCCCTGTTCAAACTCCCTATACCAGGGGCTTTTCTGCATCCATTCTTTTACGTCTTTGCAGCCATGTTCTGCGATAACTCCGGCAATCTTACGAAGCAGTTCCGGAGTTGCACTTTCGAACATCTGGCTTATCTCAGCAGCTCCGAAGAAGTGTTTTTTACCGTTGGCTGTCTGTTTTGTGTATCCGTTCAACGTATGGTCATACTGCTTAATCTGACTGTCATATCCGTCTTTGATAGCCTTATTTGAATTTGCGAAAGCAGAAACAAACAAATCGACTATCGGATCCAGCTGTTCATCCCGGTAGGTTCTCTGGGCATCCTTGCATCGCTCTTTTGTCCATTTCTTGAAGTTCTGAATACTCGGCATTAATTCCTCCCACTTGGAGATTTCTTCAAGCACATCGATATTCTTTTCTGTCAGTGCAGAAAGAAGAGTGTAAACCTGATTACGCTGCAGGTCCTTTTCTTTCTGAAATTCCTCCAGAGTTTTTCCGACTTCATCTCGTGGCTTTGGCGTATCCTCAATTTTAAGGCCGTGAGAACGGGCTATGAAAATCCACTTTTCCCGGCACATTTTGTCAAAGGTCATTTTAGGATTATTCTTCTTGCTGATTTTCTTTTCGGGATCTGGAGGAAGGATACCGGCTTTGAGCAAAGCCTGAGTCTGGTTACTTGTGGTAAGTCCTGTCTCTTCGTCCTTACAAGGCCATGCACGGCGCAGATGAAAATGAGGGGCACCCACTTCATCCTGATGCATTGCCCAGTTCAGAATGAAGAAGGGCTTTCCGTGGTCTTCGTTCCATCCGTTCAGCCACGTTAAATATTCCTCAAAGCAGGAAAGTGACACTTCAATTTCCGGATACTGTTCCATGCGGCCAATCTGGAGAATCTGTTCTTCCGAAGCATGCATGGTTTTCTTTCGCCATTCGTCCATAGTTACCACTCGTTCCTTATGACGGCTTTTGATGTAGTTCTGATTTGTCTGTTCCAGCTGGGCGCCGAAGGTTTCTTCGTAATATTTAAGTTCGCCCTTATAAAAACTGATTTCCGTACCGCACCAGGACCAGATGATATTCTTGTCTGATTTATCTTTTGCAATGTGTTCAGGATTAGAATCAAAGTCCCTGTCGTTGTGCCTTGAAGAAAAAGCCTTTTTGTCAGTTTTGCGCTTACGGCCTGAGTTCATCGTACAGCGCATTTTTCCCTGTGGATTTGTTTTGTAATCTGGATTGAAGCCATAATCTCCACCAAGTTCTTTAAGCTGATGCAAAATGTTTCTTAATGCTTTTACATCGTCTTTTGCATGATAGGCCTTGTGGGAATCAAAAAGATGATTATCCCGCTCAGGATCATTTTTATAATCATGTCCTGATACGGGATCTTTCCAGGCTGGCTCGGATATGCCGGCCGGCGGATTTTGTGTTGTTGTTTTGTAAGTTGTATAAGTCATAGTGCTCCTCTTGTTGTAAAAATTGACTTTGTTGTTGCAGTGCCATTTGGCACTCTTTTCATCCGCCGTCTGGCGGATAAATTCGCGAGTGTGCATTTTTCTTTTTTTAGGGGCCCCAGGTGTTGATGCTTTGCGTCAACACATATGGGGTTATGCACACACGATAAACTGTCTTTAGACACTTTGATTCGATTTGCGTCACGTGACGGAATACCGCCATCCTGCAGATTTGCAGAGATTCTGCACAGTGCCAAATGGCACTCTTACGCAATCTTCCTTTTTCCAGGGCGGTAGCTTTCTCCGACGAACTCTACGCACTGGCAGGTTTCTTTAAGCCGGTCCACAACTGCGTCGCCCAGCTTTTTCATCAAATCAGTTTTCTGGAGATTTGAAATCAAAACTGTTGGAAGCATGTTTTCGTAGCGACGGCGAAGAATATAATTCAACAGAGAATCTTCTCTTGCTTGCTGCATCGAGCGGCCGATTTCATCAATCACAAGCATTGGCGTGGTTGAATAAAAGTTCATAAGATCCACGCGGTTGATTTTTGCATGATAATCCGAAGAACATTCATATTGGAAAATCATTTCTTCAATCGAAATAAAAGTTCCGCCTGTATCCCGGATAATCGAAGAACCAAGATGAGTTTTTCCTACACCCTTCGGGCCGAGCATCAGAAGAACTGAATCATTGTTTTCTTTATGCGAATATTCGATTACTGCTTGAAGGCGTTTTTCATCATCTGTATTTCGTACCTTCCAGGTTTCAAAAGATTCGTTCCAATAACGTTTCGGAACTCCGCTGTGTTCGAACTCCAGCTTCTTTTTTGCTTGTAATTCCTTTTCATGTTCACGCTCAGCTTCCTGTTCGCGCTGGCGGATTATTTCATCCTGTTCCGGGGATGCCAGCAATGTAAACTGCGGAATCATAAAATCTCGGATTGTTTTAATATTGTCTTTTTCCATTTATAATGCTCCTCCTTTGCTGCAAATCTAAAATGGTAAATTGTCCAGAGTTTCCTGGCTTACTTCATCAACGCCTGTCTCTTTTACAGCTGTTGTGTTTGTTTTGTAAGTCCCTTTTTGTCGTTTTTTGTTTAACCATTTTTTTAGTGATTCAAAATCGGATCTTGGTTTTGCATCATTTTCTTTTTTCCAGATTGAATATGATTCAAGCTCCTTCTTAAAATCAGCATCTCCAAAACTTGTCAAAAGTTCTGTTTTCTCATTTTCATTTAGAAGAACATTTTGATGTTTTCCAAAAATCAAATTTGTCTTTTCGTCATCAGACGTTTTTTCTGTGCTGTCCCTTGTTTGATGCTTCACAGAAAAATCCATTTTTATAAAAATCTTTCGTTTTTCTACCTGATGGTTAAATTCGTTCCTGATTATCTCTGAGCATATAAGGCCGGATCTTTTTAATTCATGTAACCAGTTATTCACGGTCCGTTTACTCACAGAATTCAGTTTTGCAAAATAATCATTGGTAGCAAAACAAAAATCATTCTTTGCGGCAAGAAACAATATCTCGCCATATAACAGCTTTGCTCCATCTGTCAGTTCTGAATTTGTTATTATTTCAGATGGAATTAAAATGTAAAAGTGCGATGAAGATTTATTGTCTTCATGCAGTTTTTCCATTCGGTACACACTCCATTTTCTTGAAGTTTGCATTCAGGTCTGCAACATTTTTTCGCTCTGAAGTTGTAAGTGTATAATACTGCAGACGGCCATCATGAAATGTAAATGTGATTGTACATTCACCAAATCTGACAGGATGATTATTGATATCCTGCAAAGCTGCTATAAAAGCATTTTCGTTCATGCAGCACCTCCTGGAAGTTCCACCTCAACTTTTGCTGATTCTGGATATGGAATTTTTCTTCCACCTGTAGAACGATGTGCAAGAATATAAGCTTCCAGATCCCCACGTGCAAAAAGAACTCTTTTTGAAAGTCTGATTCGTGGCAATTCTTCATCACTGATAAGACTATCCAAAGTGCTCATTCCGATTGAAAGAATCTCAGCCGCTTCTGCACGAGTGAATAAAGTTTTTTCTGGAAACTCTACGATGATTGATTTTTTCATTTATCCTCCCTGTGTAAATCTGAAGTTAGCTAAAATCGATTACATTCAAAATGATACAAATGGTTGAAAAATAAATCGATACCACAAACATACTTTAAAAGGCAAATTTCACACATTTTTTGGCAAATTTCGTCGATTTTGGGAAACTCGATTTTTTTAGCAAATTTTGAGGATGTTTTCCAGAAAGGGGAGAAAATTGTTTTTTTTAGGGGGATTTTTAAAATTAATATAATAAAATTAACTACTTGTAATATTATCTGCGCAGAAATTTACATCAGGGGAGAGCAAAAAACTGCATGATATTTGGAAAAAAATTGCAACTGGCCATCACGCAAAGTTGCGTTTTGGAGATTTTCTGAAAGGAGATTTTTCAAACTTCTTTGAAAGAAGTTTGAAGTTAAATGAAAAAGGCTTCCAGTCTGTATCAAGCAAACTGAAAGCCTCTTGGATAAGATTTAAAACCTTAACCTTCCATTGCTTTTCTTACTGTCTCAACAGTGAGAAAGTAGGAAAGTTCTTTATCTTTGAACTTAATAAAACCATAATGCTCATAAAAACTCTTTGAAGTTTCTTTTGCATCAACAATTATAAAATACAATCCGGTAATCTCAGCTACATGAACTATCTTTATAAAGGCTTGTGCAAGTAACCACTTACCAATTCCGTTTCCCTGTAAATTTTTGCCTACAGCAAGACGTGCAATTCGCAATGAAGGAATAGGATACTTTGGTAATTTACCCCGGTATTCATCTGGTATATCTTCATAAACTACTTGAGCGGTTGCAAGTGTGAAATAACCGACAACTTCATCTTTGTCATCAAAAGCAACAAAAGTTCTTCCGATTCCCAACGTGTCATTTTTTAATGAATAACGTGAAAGAAATTCATTTAAAACTTCTGTTCCACAGTCAAACTTTTTAAGCTTTGATTTTGGAACATCTTTTATCGAAATTAATTTAAAACTCATCTGAACAAACCTTTTAATGCTTCATTTGGCTCTGGTGGATTTTCCAAAGCAGCCATTACAAGGTCTCTGTCGCGATTTGAAAGTACAAGAACTTCGTTTTCAGCCAGGTCAATCTGAGCCTGCTTCAGAGATGATGTAAGGACATATGAAGAAAGTGAAACGTGTTTAAGTTCAGCGGCACGTTCAAGAAGAGTCTTTTGATTTGAGTTGGCTCTAAAGTCAATTCTTTCGTCTTTTAATGCTACTGCCATAATAGTACCTCCACTTCTAATATAACATAATGTACGGAAATTGTACACACAATTTTACAATTATTCTCTATGTCAAAATTGCCAAATTGACATAGAGAATACAGCCATGACATAAAGAGTTTAAGCAATTCCAAATCTCTGTGATATTCGTGCCACATCATCTGCAGAAAGATTCAATTCTCCAAGTTCCAGCTTAGCAATCCGCTTATCCTTCAGAATCTGATTTTTCTTTCGGCCTTTTTCAAGTTCTGACAAAACAAACAAAACTCCAAGCTTAAAAGAATCAGAGTTGATGCCTTTGCCTGTGTTCGATGGTTTTTCATCAGCCATTTCTTCAACAAGTCCTGCTTTCTTTCTGGCCTCCGTAGCCTTAATCATTTCATGAGCTTTGTTTATCGAAATGCTTCCGTTCTGAATCTTCTCCAGAAGTGAAGCGTCCGCCTTCTTTGCAATCTCTCTCATTTTACACACCTGGCGAGCAGATTTATTAAGCTGACGTCCAATTGCCTCATCAGAAGAGCCCTGCGCATTAGGATTTGAACGACGTATTTCATCAAGCTTCAGAAATGCTGCAAAATATTCTCCATCCGTCAGCCGGCGGGAATTAAGCTGCATCTTGTACTCATACTCGATTGTTTCATCACGACTATCAAACTTTTTGATAATTACAGGAACCTTTTCGAGTCCCGCTTTCTTTGCCGCCATAAAACGCGAATGTCCATCAACAATGATATAGGCCTCAGTCACGATAATCGGGCGCGACTTATCAAATCCGTTTACCCTCATATCATTTGCAATTTCAGCAACCTTGTCATTTTCCTGCTGGAAAACGTTCTTAAAATCTCTGTCAAAACGAAGCTGAGAAACTTCAACCAGTTTGATTTTTGCATTGTCTTTATCATTAGTCTTTTTATTCTTATTTCCAAAAATACTCATAATTCAATTCTCCAAAGTTTTCGTTGCATAAATTTAAGTTTGATTAAGATTTATTCATAATCCTTTTTTTCGTCTTTTTTTCCTTCAGGAAGTATTTTTACTTCTACGCTCTTTATCTCAGATTCAGTTTCATCAAATCCAAGAATCGGAAGCAAGAGTTTTTCTTCTGCAGAACGGAGCTTTTCAAGTGCTTTTTCCTGTTCCATGTGAGCTGCATAGTGATCGAGCATTGCTTCTGTTTTGTGGCCTGAACTTGTCATAAGAACACGCTTATCAGCAATTTCATCACTCATACGACTGCACCATAAGTGGCGCCATGCATGGAAGGTGATTTTATCCGGTTCGGAATAACCAATATTTTCTAGAACACGTCTTAAGAATTTAAGCCAGTTCTTTGGATCTGTAGGATGTTCAGCGGTTAATCCCCAGAAAACAAAGCCATGCATTTTCTGTCCCCAGGGATTAGCCTTAGCCTGTGCAACTAAGAGATCTCGCAGCTGTGGAGGAATAAGAACTTCGCGTTCTTCTCCATTTTTACATTCCTTAAGGCCTTCACTCGAACGCCAGGAATGCCTTACATAAAGACGGTCCACACCGATATCTTCAAAACGGAGAGCTGCAACTTCACCAGCACGCATGCCAGTATAAAAAGCTACCGCATTGGCAAGCTTGGCAACATCGTTTTCCCAGTCTGCTGCAAAAACCGCAGCTGCCTGTTCCAATGTAAGGATTTCTCTCTTCTTTGATTTCTGAGAACATTTCATGATTCCATCAAAGCAGTTTATTTCTGTAAGATTGTGGAAGAAGGCCCATTTAAGAGGAATTGTTACAGAACTTACAACAGAGTTGATTGTCTTTGGTGCAAGCTTCAAAACTTCTTCATCTTCAAAAAGGGCAGTAACATCGTCATGAGTGATACAACCTACAGTCTTTCCTGCAACCGAAGGAAGCCAGTATTTTGTGGCCCGCATAAGCATTGCTTCGCAGTAATCACGGTGGATGGAACCGCCTTTGAGTTTCTTTTCTTTTACGTAAGGAGAAGTTTCAAAAGCCCAGAATTCTTTGATATATTCATCAATCGGTTTACTTTCCGGGCTTGCCATCATAACTGCAGAATGGATTAAATTTCTCTCCTTAAGAACTTTAATAATTGTCTTAACATCTTCACGTTCAAGATCAATTGTTCTAAGAGAGTTGAGAACAGAGAGTTTGTCTAATCCGATTTGCTTATCATCAACCGAATTAATTCTGCTTGGAAGTTTGTTTTTTACTACCCATTCCATTACAACGCGTTCAGCAGAGTTTCTGTCTCTACTGCCGGTAGATCTGTTGTTGGAATAAGTGCCATCAGGGAGCTGTATTCTGGCATACCAAATACCAGAAGGCATTTTAAACAAAAAATAAGGCTTAGCCATAGAACCTCACTTTGCAACAAAAACTTTGGTTTAAACCTCAGTTTAAATTAGGTGTGATTTCTACGCTAAGCCTTACTTTGATTAGGTTTAGTAGTAGTGTAACTCCTTATAACATAAGGAATTAGCAGTATAGCGGGGGCAGGACTCGAACCTGCGGCCTCCGGGTTATGAGCCCGACGAGCTGCCAACTGCTCTACCCCGCGTCGTATTGTTTGGGTATTATAGGGGGTTGGGCGGATATTGTCAAGGGCGAATGCGGAATTTTTGGCAAATTTTGGTGTTTTTTAACAGAAATTTGCACAAAATGTTATGAAAATGTGCTAATTGGTAACGTTTTCATTGTTTTTCAAGGAAGTGTACTTGATTCTGCATTCAAGGATTGACATCAGAACTACTGCGACCGAGAACCAGCGGAGACTTCCTGAAAAACCTGCAAAGAAATCATAAACACCGTGAAGGATAACTGCCATAATCAGGCAGGAAACACGGGCCGGTTTATTGCGGCACGAATAGATAAAGAGACCACACAGGCCGGTACAGGTCATATGGATTATATCAGATGTAAAGATTCGTACCGCAATCTGGCCATAAAGGAGAGTTGCGCCGCGGCTATTTGCAATCTGAAGGTGATCAAAATAGTAAACAACAGATTCAAAACAGCCAAGAGAAAGGCCTGCAGTAAAGGCTAGAAGTAAAAAGTTCAGGCGGCCGGCTGCTGAATCTGCAGCCCCTTCTTCATCATAAATCTTGTGAGGAAGTGGGAGCAGTGCCAGGGTTTTGATGGCCTCTTCTACAAATCCGTAAAGCAAAAGAGATTTGAGCAGAGCGCTTACAACAGGAGAAATCGGCAGCCCTGGAATAGAAGGCATAAAGTACTGGATAAACGAAATAGGCAGAACTGCGGCAAGGCCAAGCAGCACGGCAATCAGCTGATGAGTGAGCTTTAGCTTAAAGTAGGTTGAGAAAAACACAATAGCAAGAATCAGCGGAACAAAACAAAGAGTAATGCCAATCATAAATACCTCCGAAGTCTCAATATTTTAAGAATACATTAAACCTTCATTTTTTACAATTCGCGTGCTATACTGTTGATATGACTGAAGGAATTCATAATTCAATAGTTCTTATGGGCTGCAAACATTGCGGAAAATCCACACAGGGAAAACTTCTTGCACAGAAGCTTGGAGTTGATTTTATTGATACAGATGATGAGATTGGAAGAATCCGCGGAGTTGATTTTAGAACTTTGTATAAGACAAAGGGTGTTTCGGAATTTGTTCAGGCAGAAGAAGAAGCCTGCAGCAGCATCATTAAGAAATATACAGACCGTCAGGTTGTGATTGCAACAGGCGGAGGAATTTGTGATAACCCTCCAGCACTTCATGCGCTCCGTGAGTGTGGAACCTTTGTTTTCCTTAAGCTTGATATTAAGTATTCGATTAAAAGAATTATGGATAAGATTGAAGAGAATCCTCTTGGTGGTTTTACAAATGCACCAGCTTATGTAATGGATGAAAATCCAACTTCGCTTAAGCAGATAGAAGATATTCTCTTAAAAAAATATACAGACCGCTATCAGCAGTATCAGTCAATTGCAGATGTTGTTGTGGACATAAAAAATGCGCCAATAGAAGAGAATTTGAAGGCTCTTCTTGGCGCACTTAGTATTAAATAGTTACTGATTAGTTACACCCACAACCGCCGCAGCTGCTTCCGCAACCACCGTCTCCGCAGTCGCCGCCGCCACATCCGCCGCAACCTCCACAGCCACCACCGCAGCCGCTTGTAGGAGCGAGTTCTTCTTCAGTTGCATCACGAACTTCAACAACTTCAATATCAAAGTTCAGAGTTTTGCCGGCAAGCTCGTGGTTTCCGTCAACAGTGATTTTGTCTCCTTCAACCTTAGTAACGTGAACGATTGAAAGTCCAGAAGGAGTCATTACCTGGAAAGGCATTCCAACAGTAATTTCACCATCATATTCAAACTTATTGCGGTCAAGTTCTACAATAAGACGTTCATCATATTCGCCATAACCGTCTTTTGGTTCAATGTGTGCAGAGAATTTATCTCCAGGTTCATGGCCAGCAAGAAGATTTTCAAGACCAGAAATCAGATATCCTCTTCCATGAACATATCCTAATGGCTCGCTTCCAACAGATGAATCAAGCTGAACACCTTCATCATTTTTAAGAGTGTAGTGGATAGCAACCCACTTATTGTTTTCAATTTTCATTTAGAACCCCATTCCCATATCATCAAGATTCTGGGCATTATCCTGTACAACTTCTTTGATTTCAGGACAGGCATCAATAAGATAACGTTCAATTCCCATCTTAAGAGTCATAACAGCCATTGGACATCCTCCGCAGGCACCAGTAAGATTTAGATGAACCTTGTAATCATCATCAATACAAACAAACTCCATGTCTCCGCCGTCTGCCTGAAGCTGTGGACGGAACATTTCAAGAGCTTCCTTTACAGTTTCAAGTAATTTTGGATCTTCAATCATATAAACCTCGCTTAATCTTCTATAAAGATAATAAAAATATACGGACTATTCAATTAAATTCTCAGCAGATAGGTGGAAATTCTTCGGATTCTCAAGCCAATCATAAGCTAAAGTGGCAGAAATGAGTTTGCGGCCATATTCGCGGGTTTCAGCAAAGGGAACAGTTTCCAGGAAAAGATCTGGAGGCATATTGCTCTTTTTCCCGAATTCAATGAGAGAACTCTGAAGCCAGCGGCGCACTCTTGTGATTCCGGCGTTGTATGAGAAAAAGCCCATGAGAGCAGAATCATCACAGCGGGAAATCAGATTAGAAAGATAGTAAGTACCAAAGCGGATATTTGTTTCCGGGTCGGTAAGTGAATAATCAGAAATTTTGAAACGGCGGGCAATGTCGCTTGCGGTAAACTCCATAAGCTGGGTAAGGCCCACAGCGCCGGCAGAACTCATAACATCAGCATCAAAAAAGCTTTCACTGCGAATAAGGGCATACATAACCGGCTGGGAAAGTTTATATTCCTGGCAGTATTTTGAAACATATTCTGAGTAGTAAGTTGGATAAACCAGGGAAAGCTCCTCGCGGGTGAGCTGGCGGTCTGCAATTCTCTGGGCGCGGGCTGCAATGCGAAGAGACTGAGTATAATAATCAGATTTTTCAGGATTTTGAGGATCTGCACATTTTGAAAGAAAATCTGCAAGGTAGAAGTTTATTTCTGTAGAGATTTTCTGACCCTGAGTTTTTTGCCATTCAGGATAAATCAATTCCGGGAAGCCAAAGTAAGCGTATCCACAAAGAAGATTTTCAAGGGATGGGTCGATTGGAGGGAGATCTTTGGAATTGGCGGTGGAATTTACGTGTGTCGCTGAAGTTGCGGTGTCGGCGCCCGAAGATTTTGCCTTGGCTGGGGTTGGCGCGCACATGACTTTTTTGAGTTCAATAGGATCTTTTGAAATTCCAAGTCTGTAGGCTGCAAGGGCTTTGTAATATACAGAACTTCCGCCCTGGGTGGCACGCTTAAAAGCGATTGTGGCATCGTCTTCTGTGCCATCAGCAAGGCCTTCCTGAATCAGGCGGCCATAAAGATATGCAAACTGCGCGGTGGTAAGGTCTGACGCATAACCGTCTATTGCCTTGTAGATTTTTCCAAACTCGTTCCAGCGGCCGGCTGCAAGAAGGGCAGTTACAAGCTGCTCAAAGAAATCTTCAAAATATTCACAGTCTGTCCATTCGCGCGAATATTCTCCAATAGAATCGATGATTGAGTCCATTGAAAAATTGAGGGAAGTGTTCAAAAGATACCACAGGGCATTGTCTTTCTGCTCCGGGGAGTTGGCACTGGACATTGCCGCTTCAAAGCATTTACGGGTCTGGCGGTAATAAATGCCGGCTTTTTCGTAATAGCGGCCGGCATAAAACCAGAAATAATATTCTGCAGGAGTGCCGGTATAATTCTGGGCGAGTTTTGTAAAATGGCCTGCGTTCTTTACAAAATCCATTGTTCCGTAAAGATAGTTTTTGCCGAGATCGGAAATCAGCTGAGGTTCTGGATCAAGTTCTCCTTTGGAAAAAAACTCTTCAAGAATCCAGGAATTTTGGGCAGTATATGAATAATTTCGTTTGTACGATTCAATTCGGTAATGAATTGCGAACTGCTGAGGTGTGTAGGTGAGAGTGGTAGCAAGTTCGGAATCGGGATTTTCGTAGGCGCGCTCAAAGTCCGGGTGGGCGTAGGTGTCGCGGTAGAACTGGTAGTGCTCGGTGGAAACAGGGCACTGGGTGAACCAGCGGTAAACTTCGGTTTCGTAGGCGGAGTCGCCGCGACGGCCCATTGCTTCCAGCCGGAGGCGGATAATTTCATTTTTGGCTTTGGAGAAGTCGAGACCGGCGGTGCAGTCGATGAGCTTGTTGATTTCGCCCGCCGCGGAGAACTGGCGGGAAGCTATCAGAATCGCTTCATCCCCCGGGAACTGCTTGAGCAAATTCTCCGCGGCGGCGTTCTTCTCCTGAATATTTCCGAAGGTACAGAGCGCTTCGGCGCTTTTCTGCGCGCAGCACGGCGAGCCCTTTTTTATGCAGCGTTTAAACTTTTCGCGGGCGGCGTTCTCATTGCCTTCGCCGAGCAGGCGCAGCCCGATAAAATAATCGGCGTCATCTCCAAACCTCTTCTGTCCCTCGGGCTGCGCCGCCCCCTTACAAGACACTGCACTCAGCGTTAGGAAGGTGGCGAGACAATAAACTGTGAGACGGCGGAAGTTACAGAAACAACGGGGTGGCAGCAAAGATGGACGCATCTGTCTCCTATTCGGCTGGAATAACTATCTTTGTTCCAGAGATAATGTAATCTGGATTTTTGATTCCGTTATAGCGGGCAATGTACTTATATCTCCAAGGGTTCTTGTAGTAAGTATCTGCAATATCCCAGAGAGTATCGCCCCACTTAATTTTGTAAACGATATCTTTTGGTTTTTCTTCTGCTACTGGAGGCTGAGCCGGTACAACTTCTTCTGCCTTTTCAATGATGATAATTTCATCTTCTTTAGCTTCTGGTACGGCAGGCTCTGGCTCAGGTTCCGGTTCTGCAACTGGTTCTGGCTGTGGTGCAGGCTCTTCAATTGCTACTGTAGTTTCAATATTCTTTGCGTTCTTCTTTGTGAGAAGATTATATTTTGAAGGAATAATAAACAGAATAAGTGCTGTTGCAATAATACAGATGATTGCACAGATGATGCAGATGATAACAGGAACCTTTGTCTTCTTCTTAACTTCGTCTGCTTCGTTCTGAGCTGGAGTTCCGCGCTCTGTTTCTTCATCGTAAAGTCCGTCAAAGTTGAGGCCGGCAGCCGGTGATTCTGAGTCAAAAGTTGTGTCTTTCATATCGTCCTCTGTATTAAAGAAGTCATCCGGCATTTCCGGAGTGTCATTATCGTTGTCGTCTGGTAAATTAAAGTCCATATCAGAAAGAGGATTATCTTCTTCGATAGTATCTGATTCTGAGATAGTTTCATCTGATGTTTCTGTGTTGTCAGGAATATCGAAGTCCATATCTGGAAGAGCAGATTCTTCTGTAGCGTCTAATTCCTCTGTAGATTCAGTGTCGTCAGGAATATCGAAATCCATGTCTGGAAGTGCAGATTCTTC
>NZ_FORI01000001.1:327476-629619 GCF_900113965.1 Treponema bryantii
CTCTGTAGATTCAGTATCGTCTGGGATGTCGAAGTCCATGTCTGGGAGTGCTGATTCTTCTGTAACGTCAGTTTCCTCAGTTGTTTCAGTATCCTCTGGTAAATCAAAATCCATGTCTGGGAGAGAAGTATCTTCTTCTGAAATTGTTTCATCAGGTGAGATTTCTTCATCTGATATGATGGTATCATCAGAAGATTCAGTAACAACTTCCTCTGTATTTTCATTCTCTTCTGGAATATCAAAATCCATATCAGGAAGAGCACTTTCTTCAACCGCTTCAGACTCAGTAACAACTTCTTCTTCAGATTCTGTGCCTATCTCTTCGCTCACAGGTTCTTCTTCAACTATTGGTTCATCAACTGCAGTTTCGTCGAAAACAGGTTCGCCTGCATCACTTTCTTCGGTAACATCAACTTCTGGTTCAGGCTCTTCTGTAGTTTCTTCTTCATCATCTTTATTGCGAAGTGCTGCAGCTGCTGCAAGAAGTCCGCCTGCTACGGCTGCACCTGCAACTGCGGCGCCCACACCATTATTTTCTGCTGTATCATTAATATCATATTCATCTGTTACAAGGCGCTCTTCAAGCGTTCTTGAAACAAGGGTGATGGTTGTGTTGCTTTCATTACCAGTTTCGCTGTCTATAATTCTGGCAGAAAGCTGATTATCTTCATCAATAGAAACATTAAATTTGATTTCTGCCTCGCCGTTTGGATGTGCTACGAGGTTTTCAATCTGGAGTGAATCAACATATTCGGCATCTTCCATAGAACAGGTAGCAGAACGATACAAATCAACCATAACTTTTGTCTGGTTGTTGTGAGCGGTTGTAAGCTCCAGCTGCTTTTCTGAAGGAGTATTGTCTTCTAGAACCGGATAAAATGAGCCGTCTGCAAGTTTGATACCTATAGTTTTCATAAATCTTCCTCTATTATATCGTAAAACATCTGCCGTCAGTTTTCAAGTGCTAAAATTAAATAACAGATTTTTCCATTTACAACTGAAGGTTTTCAGATTATATTGGATATTATAATATCACTGGTCGTCTATCGACGGCTTTTATAGGAGCATTTATGAATATCAAAGGTACCCAGACAGAAAAAAATCTGCAGACAGCTTTTGCAGGCGAATCACAGGCTCGCAATAAGTATACATATTTTGCCAGTCAGGCTAAAAAGGAAGGCTATGAACAGATTGCAGCTATCTTCCTTGAGACTGCTGAAAATGAAAAAGAGCACGCAAAAATGTGGTATAAGCTGCTCAACGATGGTGTAGGAACTACTCCAGAAAACCTTAAGGCAGCTGCTGACGGCGAAAACTATGAATGGACAGATATGTACGACGGTTTTGCTAAAACAGCTCGCGAAGAAGGCTTTGAATATATTGCTAAGCTTTTTGAAGGTGTTGCTGCTATTGAAAAGCATCACGAAGAGCGCTATCGCAAACTTCTTAAGAATATTGAAGATAAGCTTGTATTCTCAAGCGAAGGCGATGCTATCTGGCAGTGCCGCAACTGTGGTCATATTGTAATTGGAAAAGAAGCTCCAAAAGTATGCCCGGTTTGTGCTCATCCACAGGCATATTTCCAGATTGAAGCTCAGAACTACTAATTTTCTGTAAGCAATAAAAAAAAGCCCGGTGGTTTGATATGTACCATCGGGCTTTTGTGTTTAACAGGTGGCTTCGACAAGTTCAACCACCGGGTTATATCTTATTTAGCGTCAGCGCTTCCGCCAACATATTCGAATGTATATTCAGACATAGCAGTTAATTCATTAACTGTTGTTCCGAACTTTTCTGCTACAGAGTATTCAGAAACCTTGTTAGCATTTCCCTTTGCATCATACTTAATAAGAGTTCTCTTTGTTACCTGCTTGTTTGCATCATAAGTTGTAATTTCAGAAAGTGAACCATTTGTTGCATAGCGGAAAACCATTGAACTCTGAGTTCCAGCAAATGCATCGTACTTTGCAATTGTGTCGATTGCTCCAGAATCTGTGTAGTTATACTCAAGCTTTTCACCAAGTGAACCGTCCGGGTTATATTCATTTACAGAAGCAATGCGGTTGTTGTCATCATATTTGTAAATTGTCTTCCAGATTAATGCACCTTCGCCATCATAGCTTGATTCATCTGCAAGAAGATTGTTTTCATAAGTGTAGATTGTGCGGGCACGGAGATTACCTTTTCTGTCATATTCAGAAGCATCTACTTTAAGGCCATTCTTATATGCGTAGGTGTTCTTCCATACAACTTCACCGTCTGCACTTGTGCAAAGCTGTTCAACAAGGTTTCCGGCAGTATCGTAAGTTGTAGAGATTGTATTGATTACAGCATCCTTTGGGGTAAGTTCTGAAGAAGTTGTTTCCTTGCCGTTAGAGTCAAAAATATGCATGATTTTTGAGCTTGGAGTTCGGTAGAGAGTTCCAAAGCGTGTTGCAATTGTAAAGTCTGTTTCAGTATAGGCTTTTACGTTTCCAGTGATTGGTGCGTATTTAAAGATATCTGCTGCAAAAAGCGAGAGGCTAAGACCGGCAGTAAGTGCAAATGCGAGAAGTTTTTTCATAAATCCTCCAGATAATATGTTTTATTCAATATTTGCTTATGCAATGGTTATATTCTATACTATAATCCTTGAAAAGTAAAAAGAAAAAGGTAAGCGGATATGACAGAAGCACAGTGGAAATATTTTGTAGATTTCAAAGAGGATTTAAAGCGTAAAATTGCAGAATGGACTGCCGCTGCTCCACAATTAACTGAACTTCAAAAAGAAGCAGCAAAACTTGCCAATAATCCAGAATATTCTTTTGAAACTCCTGTTGTTTATAACCGTGCATTGGATGAAGTTACTCCAGAAGACGAAATAAAACTCATTGTAATTGGAGATAATCCTGGAAAAGACGAGCAGTTGTCCAAAAATAACCGCTATCTGGTAGGCCAGGCAGGAAAAATTGCAGAAGGCTACTTCCGCCGGAATCCTGAACTTGGGGTAGATTTCCGTAAAAATGTCATTATTCTGAATAAAACTCCGGTTCACAGTGCAAAAACCGCTCAACTAAAGACAATTGCAAAGCTTGGCGGCTCAGAAATTGCAGATCTGATTCAAAAATCACAAATCTGGATGGCAGAAAAAACTGCAGCGCTTCATGCGGCTTTGGGAACGGAGCTGTGGCTGGTAGGTTATTCAGAACTTAAAGATAAAGGGATTTTCTGTGCATATCGCGACACTCTCAAGGCAAGCTGTACAAAAGAAGCCTGGGAACGCGTATATGTTTTCCAGCATTTTTCTATGAACCGCTTTTCAATTGATCTTGGAGATTATATAAAGGCTGCAAAAAAAGAAAACGCCCCGCTGGAATCTAACATTCACGAGCTGGGCGTTCTTCACAGAAACGAAATCTTTTAATTTACGAGTTTTCCTCTGTACTATCAGGGGACTTAGTTTCGGCAGTATGATTTTTTGCCTCATTCAACTGCTTTGCAATAACGGCGCGGTTTGTGTAATGAACAAAACTGAAGAACAAAGTTACAAATGCAGTTGATTCAAGCAAAAGTGCCATTCCGCGTTTTGCACCAAGGAAATAAGAAATAACTACAGAGCCGCACAAGAGAACCTGTAAAAAGCAGAGCAGATAAAGTGCGCTCTTTTTTGAATAGCCCATATTAAGAAGCTTATGATGAAGATGTGAGCGGTCTGGAGACATAATAGGCTTTTTGTCTCTCAAACGTCTCCAGATTGCAGCAATTGTGTCGAAAACAGGGAAGGCTGTAATCACAATCATAATAAGGAACTTGTTATATTCAAAAACGCTGTCTGAACAAAAGAGCGGGAATACTGCAATCATAAATCCAAGGAACTGACTTCCTGCATCGCCCATAAAAAGCTTTGCCGGTGGCCAGTTAAAGCAGAGGAAACCGAGAATTGAAGCGGCAAGAATAAAGCAGAGAGTTGCTTCTGGGTTTCCTGTAAGTGAATAAAGAACTCCAAGAGTGATGATTGTTGTGATAGAGAAGCTTCCACAAAGGCCATCAAGTCCATCAATCAGATTGTAAGCGTTAATTACTCCAAGAATCCAGCAAAAAGAAAGGATAAAGCTGATTGGAAGAGGAAGAGTCCATCCAAAAATCTGCTTAAAACGAAAACCGTTCAGAACAACAATAGAAACTGCAATAAGCTGTACGATAAGTTTAGCAAGTGCTGGAAGTGTAAGAAGATCATCAAGCAGAGCAAAGATGAATACAATAGTACCTGCAATAAGGATTGGGAGAATATGATTAAAATTGTCTTCCTTGTTAATAAGTATAAAAGCCAGGGAAGAAATTATAAATGCACAGAAAATTCCCACTCCGCCAAGACGAGGTATATTTCCACTATGGATTTTTCTTGAATTCTGATAATCATACAAACTGAATTTCTTACAAATAAGTATGATTAAAGGCATAGAGACTATAGATAAAATGCCAGCGAGGGCAATATATAGACTTTGAGACATATTATGAAAATTATATAGTAAAGAAACTAAAAGTCAAGCGAGTGGGAAATTGAAATCCCTGGCCTAGCAGTCCAGAAGGGAAGGGAGGTGAGAACTGCCCCGGCTAGGGAAGAGGTTTCGGGTATTAAGCTAAAGCGTTTTTAACAAAGGCTTCAATGCTTTCTGGTGTTTCAGTTGGACCAAAGCGCTTGATAACTGTTCCATCTTTTCCAACGAGGAATTTTGTGAAATTCCATTTGATTCTTGATGAGAACAATCCGCCTTTCTTGCTCTTAAGATATGTATAAAGTGGATCTTCGTTCTTGCCGTTTACATCAATCTTTGCAAACTGAGGGAAGGTAATTCCAAAGCGTCCTGTACAGAAAGTATGAATATCATCATCTGAACCAGGAGCCTGATTTGCAAACTGATTACAAGGGAAATCAAGAATTTCAAAACCCTTGTCTTTGTAAGTATCGTACAGCTTCTGCAATCCTGTGTACTGAGGAGTGAAACCACAACCGGTAGCTGTATTTACAATCAAAAGAACCTTGCCTTCGTAGTCCTTAAGGGCAACTTCTTTTCCATCTCTTGACTTCACGAAAATGTCATAAATATTCATATTTTACCTCGCTTGTGTATAATTATATTGTGTACAATTTATCTAACAATTTGAATATACAATATTATTTCAAAAATGTCAAATAAATTGTGCACAATTTATTCATTTTTTCTTGCTTTTAATTGATTTGATATGTTAAAATTATGTTATATGAGTAAGGTTGTAGTTATTGGGGCCGGAATTTCTGGTCTTTCTGCGGGAATTTATGCTGTACGAGCTGGTTTTGATGTAACAATTCTGGAGCAGCACAATATTCCGGGTGGACTTTCCACCAGCTGGAGCCGAAAAGGCTACTATTTTGAAGGTGGAATGCACTGGCTCACAGGCTCAAGTCCGAAAATGCCATTGAACAAAGTGTGGCGCGAAGTTGGAGCGCTGCAGGACAACAATCCAATTGAATTAAGAGATCCTCTTTACAATATAATAGATGAAAATGGTAAGGTTTTAAGCCTTTACCGCTTCCTGCCTCAGATGGAAAAGGCTCTCATTGAATATGCACCTGAGGACAAGCACATGATTAAAAAGATGTGCCGTGCTGTAAAAGACTTTACGAATTTCCATATGCCGGTTTTTGATACCAGAGGCTGTAAGTGCAGAAACCCGGTACCCGTTAATCTGGTTGAATTAATGAAGATGCTTCCGGCTGTACTTCGTGTTCCATATCTTACAAACACAAGTTATATGGAATATATTGCAAAATTTAAGAATAAAAATCTGCGACATCTTTTGGGAAGTGTTATCGGTTACAGATATAATGCACTTTCCTTCATATATACACTCGGTTCATTTGCAAGCGGTGACTGCGGTTACCCGGAAGGCGGTTCAATCCGCATGGCAAACAATATGCTCGAAACCTATAAGGCTCTTGGTGGAAAAATTGAGTTCCGTACAAAGGTTGAAAATGTCCGTGTTGAAGATTATATGGTAAAGGGCGTAGTAACTAATAAGGGTGATTTTGATGCAGATGCAGTAATTGTTACTCAGGATGCCCGTGCAGCTGTTGATAATCTTTTTGATACAATGATTGATGAGCCTTGGGTAAATACTATGCGCCACGAGGCTGTTACTGAGCAGAATATCTTTATTGGTATGGGTGTTAAGGCTGATTTGTCACGCTTGCCTTACTGCTGTGTATTCCCTCTGGAAAAGCCTTTTGAATATGCGGGCTGCAAATGGAATGAGCTTCGCATCTACAATTATTCAAAATATAAAGAGCATGCGCCGGAAGGCTGTACTTCGCTCACCTGTCTTTTGATTGGCGAAAGTTATTATTTCTGGAAGGCAGCTAAGAACGACGGAACTTATAAAGATAAAAAGAAAGAACTTGGAGATTTGTTCATAAAAGAACTTTCTAAGTTTATTCCTGAAGTAGGTTCTGATCTTGAAGTGATTGATGTTGCAACTCCTTGTACCTATGAGCGCTATACCGGTTCTTATGAAGGCAGCTGGATGAGTGTTTGGGAGAAGGGTGGAAAGCAGTATAACTATCCGCAGACTCTGGACTCAATCTGGGGTGTTTACTTTGCCGGCCAGCGCATTCAGATGCCGGGCGGTCTCCCGATTGCAGTTTACACGGGAAGACAGGCCGTTCAATTCCTCTGCCGCGACACTGGCGTGGAGTTTGTGTAAGCCTACAATCGAAGAACCGTTAAAAGAACGGCTCAGAGGCAAGCTGTGCTTGCCGACCTTCGGTTCTTTTTCTTGAAAAACTTCTAAACTGTGATAGAATAATATTAATAATACAAAAACGTTTTCGAAGAGAGTTAAACAAAAAAAACTAACCCAATAAAAGGAGTGATTTTATGGGAAAAAAGAGTAGCTTGCCACTTATTTATTTAATTGGTATGGCATTGGTTGCAATTGGATTCTTCTGTCCAATGTTTAAGGGTCTGTTCGGTTCTTCAGCAAATGGATTTGATTTTATCAGTAATGCTAAAGAGGGCGGATTTGTTGCAATTGGCTCTATTTTGATTATTGCAGGAGCAATCGCAGGTATTGTTGCTTGTTTTGTTCCACAGCTCAAAGGCCTTAAATTGATTTTTGCTCTTTGTGTTCTCGCAGGTGCAATTATTCTTATCATCGGATTCCTTACAAATGGTGGAATTTATAAGGCAATTGGTAAGCAGCTTCTTAAGAGAGCAATGTTCGGCTTCTACATGGTAGTAGTTGGTATTGTACTCGGAGTTTGCGGAGCAGTTACTGGTAAGTAATTTATCTAAATCTCTATAATTACGGCACCGGATTTTTCGTCCTTTGGAAGAGAATCCGGTGTTTTTATTTTAACCTGAATCAGGTCGCCTGATTGCGGACGGAACGGTGGCTTTGGAAGCTTTTTGTTGTTTTCGTCCGGCAGCCTAACGAGAGCGAGTCCAAAGCGTGTGCAGGCGTAGTAACCGCACATATAGTTTGGCAGGCGGAGCTTGTCTGAGGCGATGCGGATGCTGGTGGTGTCAGGAGATGCTGAAACAAGTTCAGCATGACCATGTTCCACCGCAATAAAACTCAGTGTAGCTCTTTCCTTTGGCAGCTTTGCTGCAACCGAAAGTTTCTGAAGTTTTGCCGGTGCATCTTCTGTACTGAAGGCAAAATTACACCACTTATTTTTACTTCCTGTATAAGCTTTAAAGCCGCTCATAGGACATTCTTCTGCGTGAGGACAAGGAGCAGCAATTGTGCGGCCGTCTTTTATAAAACGTGTACGGAGCAGGCTGAGAGTTCGGGCTGCTTTTGGGACGCCCGGTTCAACCAGGAGAACTCCGGCATCATTTTCGCAGTAACGCTGAATCTGCTCGTAATATTTCTTAGTTGTAAACTCAGGAGGCATATCACTTGCCTGGTCGAGTTCATTAAACATGTTTGCGCAGGTGAGGAAGTTTGCCTTCTGTTTGATTGTAGTTCCGAAAGCACCTTTTACGCGGACAATGTGCCATGGCTCTTCGCCGGTGCAGGCAGCAATCGAAAGGAATATATCTTCACCGAGTGCCATTGAGTTTGCAGAGACGTCGAGGCAGTACCAGGTAAGCTTAAGTTTTCTGAGTTCCGGGCGTGCAAGCCAGAGCGCGGTAACAACTGTGAGCGGGCCGCTTCCGAGGTCCAGACAGGTACAGTCGCTTGTCGGGAAAACTGTGGCCGGGATATTTGCAAAAAGACGTGTTAAGCGTACGAGATTCCACCAAGTATAATAGCGTACATAAGAACTCAGCTGAATATTATCGTTCATGTAGCCAAGGCGGCGGCTTGCACGGTCATCTGTAAGCTGGTGAGAAAGATTTCTTATATTTTCCGGCAGCTGCTGAAGCTGGCGGCTGTTGAGCGGACGCACTCCCTGAATTATTTCGTCAAAGGAATTAAGAATATTTGTTGTCTCGCGTGTGAGCGAGCCGGTATCAAAAAGAGAAGTTATCAATTTTGAAGATGTGTTTTCTTTGTTCATATTAATCTCTTATATTTAAGGACTATCAGAGTAGTCCAATAAGTGTAGTCATGCTGAACTTGTTTCAGCATCTCTTTTATATTTGTCCCTAAAACTAGTCCAGGGTGACTTGATAGTCTGTCATTCTGAACTTGTTTCAGAATCAGGCTGACATGATTGTAAATACGATAACAATTGGTTGTACCGCAGCTGGCTTGCCCCATTGTTGGCTACGATCCTCTATTATACGTTTTATCTCTCACTCTCTTTCTTGTTAACTTCTACAGAAGTTATGCAGGTATCCTGATATTTTGTTCCTTTATAAACTTCAAGAATTGTAAGTCTTATATGCTTTACATCATTAGGAAGAATAATCTGTGTAAACTCAATTTCATCCCTAAACTCAAATTCTTTTTTGATGCCGGTATCAGTTTCAAGAAGTGCTTTTTTGATGCGGTTATTTTCTTTGAAAAGATGTGGTTTTAAAGGATCAACATAGCCATTAAGTATGCGGATATCTAATGGCAACCCTTGTCCATTTCCTTTCGGATAAGTAGTATCAAATTCAAAACTTTCACCAATTCCATCACCTTTCTTGCCTTCAACCCAAGGATGTATCTGAGAACTCCACGATGTTACATCTCTTCTTGCCATCATATTATAGATTTTACCAGTGTTTCCGGCTTCATAAGAAATCTTGCCCTCTTTCAAATATGACGAAGCTTGGTAAGCTTCAATGTTATTGCCATTATTGTGGAGAAATGAAGGTTCTGAAAAATATTTACCAACGGCTTCTTTATCATCCTTAAGGAATTCTGTTTTATGTGCAAAAAATGCATAGCGGAATGTATTCGGTTCGGACATCCACCCCCATTTATCATCATCTTCATTTACTTTGGCAGTATAGGTATCAATAATAGTAAAATGATGTTCCATGTTCTCATCAAAAAGCTTCAGATGTTTGTATCCGTATTCGTCAATATACATGTCTGCATTCTGAGAATCATATTTTTTTCCTTGAAGAGTAAAAGTAAGGGTAACGAAACGACTGTTTGAATCTTCTGCGGTAGCGGTAGATATTGAACCATAAGTATCTAACCAATAGTGATCTTTGTTGAGAAGATTTTTTGTCTTTTTTACAGTTTCTGTTTTTTCATAAATTGAAGAGTTTCCTAATGGCTGTGAAACGTATTCAAAATATTTTTCAAAAAGTGCGGTATCATCAGAATATGTACATGTGGCTTTGTAGTCTTCAAAATTTCTTGATTCCCTATCATTGTTCGATTTTTCGCGTATATCTTCAACCATTGCAGCGATACATGTATCCTGATATTTTGTTCCCTTATAAACATCAAGAATTGTCAGTCTTACTGATTTTGACGGCTTTGATAGTTTAAGGTAATTGAAGTAAACCTTGTCGTCAAAATCCATGATGTATTCCAACTTGTTCTCAATGTCTTCAACCCTAAGTTTTTTAACCCGGCTGTTTTCCTTAAAAAGTTTCATGTTTTGAATGTCAGCATATCCGTTAAGGATTGAAAATCCATAAACTTGATTTTTAAACTCGATGGATATCGTTTCGTTAATTCCGTATCCTTTAACTCCTTCGACCCACGGAATATGGGAATAGTTCCACCAGTATGGATGGCAACGGCAGCCGGTTTCAAATGCCCTGAAAAGATTGATAGGTGAGTAAACAATATCATGCCCGTATTGAGTTTCTTTTAAACTGGAAGAGGCTGAAATGGACTTAACATTATAGTCATAGAAGGGTGTGTACTCGCCTGTTGTGTTTTCTGAATTGGAATATTTGTCATATACATTTTTTCCGTCTGTTCGAAAGTTTGCAAAAAGCTGCTTCTTATTTTGACCGTCAATAATAAGAGCCTGTCGTCCATTAAAAGTCAGTTTCAAGAATCCGTCTTTATCATAGGCAAGAAGCTTTCTGTCCAATTTCATCATTTTCTTTTCATAAGGCAGCATAAAATAAATTTCGCTGTCGTTAAAGAAAAGAACAGATTCATCTTCTTCTCCAAGAGTAATCTGATGTATTGAATCTGCAAAAACAGAAATGACACTAATTATATAAACAATAAATATAATTAAAATTCTTTTATTCATTTTTTTCTCCAACGAAGCGGCTCAGTGAGCCGTCTGTATAATACATTCTATATAGCCAAATCTTTCCATTCTGGATTTGTTTGTCATAAAATAAACATATCCTTTTTCTGGCATGTTTACTCCTTTGAATGAGATGCTGACACAAGTTCAGCATGACGACTACTATTTAGGATGACGTGTTCTTATTTGACAATCCTACGTATAAATCTGTTAATATCTGCCGGCAGTCGCGGATCTGGCTGATGAGGTCGGCGTTGTCCTGGACGGCCTGGGCTTCTTCGATAATCTGGCGGCCGGCACCTTCGGCTGTGAACTTCTTTTCGGTTATCAGATATTTGAGGCGAAGGATAAGGTCTACCTCGCGCTGTGAGTAGAGACGGCGGCCGGACATATCTTTTCTTGGGGTGAAGCCTGGAACGACTTCTTCCCAATAGCGGAGAACATGGGCTTTTACACCTGTTAAATCCTCGATTTGTCCGATTGTGTACATCTACTCTCCTATGATGGTGGTTTCGATACGGCTGCGCCTACTCAACTACCGTTACCGTTCGCGGTCTTCCCACTTCTGGCGGCTGCCTTTGAACTCTACCTGAACCGGAATCATGTCGTAACCAAGGTCTTCGCGGATGCGGTTTTTGAGGTAGGTTACGTATGGCTCTGGTACAACTTCCGGTCTTGTTGCAAAAATGATGAATGAAACAGGGTTTACACTCTGCTGAGTCATATAGCGGATTTTGAAGTGAGCAGTCTTACTTGCTGGTGGCGGATATCTCTCCAGCCAGTCCTGAAGGGCATTGTTCAACGATGAAGTTCCAATCTTCTTAGTAAGCTGACCGTACATTTCAATTGCAGTATTCAGCAAATCTTTAATACCCTTACCTTCGAGGGCACTAAGAGGAAGAATTGGGGCAAAATCCATATGAGCAAACATGATGTTCATCCATTCGCGAACAGACTTAATTGCCTTATTGTCCTGCTCTTCGCGCAAATCCCATTTATTCAAAACAAAGATGATTCCACGGCCCTTTTCAAAGGCAAGCGAACAGATTTTTTTATCCTGCTCGGCAAGACCTTCCACCGCATCAATCATCAGAAATACAACATCGCATTCGTCCAGGGTTTTAATGGCGCGGTTTACAGAATAGTATTCAACGTCATCATGAACGCGGGCCTTACGACGAATTCCCGCAGTATCCAAAACCTTAAAGCGGCGGCCGGCATACTCAAACTCACCTTCCACAACGTCGCGGGTAGTTCCGGCGTAGTCGCAGACAATAGAGTTCTCCGAGTGAGTCAGGCGGTTCGAAAGGGTAGATTTTCCAGTATTTGGCTTACCCAAAATCGCAACTTTAATCGGGCGGTCCGAGCTGAGCACCTGAACCTTGCTGAAGTTGCAGCGGCTTGTAATAGCGTCTGCGAGGTCGCTGATATGGTCACCGTGCTCTGCCGAAATCAGCATAAGCTCGTTAAAACCATACTGTGCATAGTTCCAGGCTTCGGCTTCGTTCTTGCCGCCTTCAGTTTTATTTACTGCAGCAATCAGTTTTTTCCAGTATGGACGCATTTTGATGATGAACTCTTCGTCTTCTCCGGTAATTTCGCCGGCATCGAGAAGGAGAATTACAACATCAGCTTTATCAATCATGTCGAGGGAGCGTTCAACAACGTAGTCGTCGAGCTCGGCTTCTTTTGTTCCAATATCGCGGGTAAGCTTGTATCCACCGGTATCAACAAGGTGAACCGGTTTTCCGTTAATAATTGCAGTTGCTTCAACAGGGTCGCGGGTAACACCAGGCTGATCGTTTACAATAGCTACGCGGTGGTGCAAAAAGCGGTTGAAGAGTGTTGATTTTCCAACGTTAGGGCGGCCGGCAATTACAACGAGAGGGAGGCCGTCATATTCGGCATCTTCAGGATTAACGTCGCCGGTTGCGGTTACTGTGCCGTCCGGAGCCACGGTAATTCCGTTTACTGCGCCAGGCGTAATAAAATCAGATTCTTCGGCGCGAGCCTTTTCTGCGGCCTTCTGTTTTTTCTCTTCTAACGCCTCTTCTTTTGGACGTGAGAAGTCAGGTTTATTCTTTTTCTTTGCCATGTTTGTCCTTTTACAGTTATTACGGTGGTTGAGCTTGTCGAAACTACCGCAGATTTCGGATTTGTTGAGTTCTGCGGTGATTTCGACAGGCTCAATCACCGTATTTACAGGTTATTTAAGTGTTTAGCCGAAATTGCTTCGAGTTCGGCGATGGTGAATCTTGAAAGCAGTTCCTTTGTACTTGAAATCAGCTTTGGACTCATACTCAAAGTTCTGATTCCCATTCCGGCAAGTACCATCACACTGTCCTGACGGCCTGCCATTTCACCGCAGACAGCCAGAGGAATATTGTTTTCATTTGCAGAACGAACAGTCATTTCAATCAATCTTAAAACTGCAAGACTGAATTCGTTGTAGAGTCCGCTTACGTGCGGATTTTCGCGGTCAATTCCGAGAGTATACTGTGTAAGGTCGTTTGTACCAAGACTAAAGAAGTCGCTAACCTTGCTCAGACAATCAGAAATAAGAGCCGCAGCTGCCGTCTCAATCATAATACCAACAGGGGTGTCTTCCTGGAAAGGAATTTTTTCTGCCGCAAGTTCCTGCTTTACAACATTTACCAGTTCAAGACATTCTTTTACCTGGTCCACACTTGTGATAAGAGGGAACATGATTTCGAGATTTCCGTAAACGCTGGCGCGGTACAAAGCACGAAGCTGAGTTTTCAGAATATTTGGATATTCAAGACTAAGGCGAACAGCACGCAAGCCCATTAGAGGGTTCTTTTCTTCGATGGCTGGAAGGTCAACCGAGTTGATAAGCTTATCACCACCGGCATCGAGGGTACGGATAGTAACAGGCTTATCACCCATAATCTGAAGAACGCTCTTGTAGGCTTCAAACTGAGTCTGTTCACTGAATGAACGGGCAGCGGCATTAAGCGAAGCACCGCTCTGTGCCATGTAAAGGAACTCGGTACGGAAAAGACCAATACCATCTGCACCTTCGGCAAGCGCAATTTCGGCCTCTTCTGGAGTACCAATGTTTGCAAGGAGCTTAAAGCGGGTTCCGTCTTTTGTAACGGCCGGCTTTGTGAGGAAGGAGCGAAGGCTAAGCTTTCTCTGATATTCCTCACGAATCTTTGCTTTATATTCTTCTATTGTATTACGGTCAGGACTAACAAGGATTTCAGCATCCTTACCGTCAATAATTACAGTTTCACCGTTGCGAACTTTTTTGCTGATTTCTTCAAGGCCTACAACTGTTGGAATGCCGTAGTTGCGGGCAAGAATTACCACGTGACTGGAAACACCACCTTCACTAAGAGCAAGACCAGCAATTTTTCTTTTACTAAGGATGATTGTGTCGGCAGAACTGAGGGAAGTAGCCAGAATTACTGAGCCATCCGGAACGCTATTGATATCAAAAGGATGAATATCTAGCATTTCGTCGAGGACGCGGCCGAATACATCTGTAATATCCTGGGCACGCTCAGAAAGGTAATAGTTTCCGGCCTGGCGAAGCTTTGCGGCGTACTCTTCGGCCTTAAACTGAACGGTATATTCTATATTAAAGAGTTCTTTTTCATAAAACTCGTGGACTTCCTGTTTAAAAACCGGGTCCTCAAGCATAAGGATGTAGGTCTCAAAAACTTCGCGCTGAGCTTTATCACGATCGCTGGTTTTGGAAAGTGAATCCAGATGTTCAGAAAGGCTCAGAGTGACTGTCTGAACAGCAGCTTCAAAACGAGACCAGCCTCTGTTTATCTGATCAATATTGATGTGATGCTGCGGGATGGCGCGTTTTACCGGGTCTGGAATTACAAAAGCGGTTCCAATACCAGTTCCGTCGGCCGCAGGGATTCCGAGAAATACTTCCATAAATTTGAATTATAATAGAAAAGTGATTATATTTAAAGATATGAATATGATGCCTGTTTACGAGCTGCCTTTTAAGGCCGCTTTCTTAATCTTCATTATGTTTAGTATGGTTGGCTGGATTTCCGAAGTTCTTTATGTCGGAATTTTCCACGAACACAAATTTGTAAACCGCGGTTTTTTATACGGCCCTTTGTGTCCTGTTTATGGTTTTGGCGGAGTTGTGATTTTGCTGTTGCCGCCAGTTCTCTATGAGACCTGGATACCTTTGTTTTTAGCATCTATGGTCTTATGTACTATCGTTGAATATTTTGTCAGCTGGTTTATGGAAAAAATGTTTCACGCCCGCTGGTGGGATTATTCACACTACAAGTTTAATATTAAAGGACGTATTTGCCTCTTGAATTCTGTTTTGTTCGGATTTATGGGGCTTGGTGTAATCCGCTTTGTTTACCCTCAGATGCTTCGCTTTCTGAACTGGCTTGGTGACTTTGTAGTTATGGTTTCTGCCGATACAATTGGTGTAATTCTTACTATAGATATCTTCTTTACCGTTCGTAAGCTTGTTGATTTCAGCTCGACAATGGAAAAAATCAAAGAATTTGGCGAAAGCTTGCGTGATCATTATGGTAATGAAACATGGTTCCGCAGTGAAAGTATTGAAGAAATGCTGGCTTCTGTAAAAGAACATGCCGCAGAGGGTAAAGACCTTATCAATCAGAGTATTCTCGAAAAAATTGACCGCATTCAGAATGCCCGCCATACCGCTGCCGAAAGCTTTATGGCTCACTTCCCAACAATGAAGAGTATTCAGTACAAGGACGAGTTTGAACATTTGAAGAGCCGTGTAAAAGCCCGCGTAAAAGCACATTTGGGAAAATAAGCTGTCCATGCCGTCAGGGGGTGAAAGTAAAACTATCACCCTTGACGATTTATCCTGTTTCTATATAAAATAACATGATATTAAAAACAGGAGTTTGATATGGGCGAGCAGAATCGCGAAAATCTTGGTAGCAGACTTGGATTCCTTCTTTTGTCTGCTGGTTGTGCTATTGGTTTGGGAAATGTATGGCGTTTCCCTTATATTACTGGACGCTACGGTGGAGCAGCTTTTGTTTTGATTTATCTGGCATTCCTTGTAATTCTTGGATTGCCTGTAATGATTTGTGAATTTGCTGTTGGCCGCGCTTCAAAAAAGAGTATGGCTGCAGCTTTTGAACAGCTTGAGCCTGCCGGAACTAAGTGGCACTGGTATAACGGTTTTGCAGTTGCTGGTAACTATCTTTTGATGATGTTCTATACAGTCGTTTCTGGATGGTTCCTTAAATACTTCTTCCAGATGATTAGCGGAAAATTCGTTGGTCTTTCTGGCGATGATATTGTAAATGTTTTTGTAAATGAGACTGTAGGAAATCCTAAGACACTTTTAATCTGGATGGTTGTTGTAATCGTAATCGGATTTGGTGCCTGCTTCCTCGGACTTCAGAAGGGTGTTGAACGCATCACAAAAATCATGATGTCTGCACTTTTTGTAATTATGGTTGGTCTTGCAATCTACGTTGCTTTCATTCCTGGAAGTGGTGCAGGTTATGCTTTCTACCTCAAGCCAGACTTTAAGGCTTTGGTAAGCGGTGAGCATGGACTTTGGGATACAATTTATGCTGCTATGGGACAGGCCTTCTTCACATTGAGCCTTGGTATTGGTTCTATGGAGATTTTCGGTTCTTACATCGACAAAAAGCATTCTTTGACTGGTGAAGCAGTTCGCGTTATTGGTCTTGATACTTTTGTTGCTATCTGTGCCGGCCTTATCATCTTCCCTGCATGTGCTGCTTTCAATGTAGAAGCTTCTTCTGGTGCTGGTCTTGCATTTATGTCTCTTCCAAACGTATTTAATTCAATGGGACCTGTAGCAGGCCGTATCGTTGGTGGATTCTTCTTCCTGTTCATGAGCTTTGCAGCTCTTTCTACTGTAATTGCAGTATTTGAAAATATCGTAGCATTCCCAATGGACCGTTTTGGCTGGAGCCGCCGCAAGTCTGTACTTATCAACTTTGTAGCAATTCTGATTCTTGCAACTCCTGCTGCTCTTGGTATGAATGTATGGTCTGGCGTTCACTTTGGTTCACACATCGGATCAATTGATGCTCTTGAAGACTTTATTGTAAGCCAGAACCTTCTTCCACTTGGTTCTTTGATCTTCCTCTGCTTCTGTATGCACAAGAAGGGATGGGGCTGGGATGGCTTTATTGCTGAAGCTGATACAGGAGATGGACTTAAGTTCCCTAAGAACAAGGTTGTTCAGTTCTATCTCAAGTGGATTGCTCCAGTAATCATTCTTGTAGTATTCGTTGCCGGATATTTCGATATTTTCGGTGCAAAATAACCGAAACATTTTCATATTGGACAAAACGCTGTCACCCCGAACTTGTTTCGGGGTCTCATAAATAGATCCTGAAACAAGTTCAGGATGACTTAATTTTTCAACAGGCACTTCGGTAAATTCTCTGAATTCCCCGGGGTGCCTGTTTTTTTATAGACAAATTATAAAAAAGTGTTATATTTTATCCCGTCTAAAATAAAGTTAATAGAGAATTCAGCCGAAAATAGAAGTTGAATTAGAATCTCTATTTAAGAAAGTTTCTTTATAAAAAAAGTTATCAAAGTTATAAGTGTGCTTAAATTGTGGGGTATAACTATGAAGAAACTGAGAATTGCTTTATTAACGACATTATCACTTTTTCTCTTTTTATCTTGTGAAATTGGTCTTGGTGCATCCGTAGACACAGAAGCACCTGCTCTTGAAATAACAAATCCTCCTTCAGACTCAGTAATCCGCGATGAATTTTCTATTACCGGTACATGGGCAGATGATGGTACTATCTCTGGCGTAAGTGTAGAGCTGGTACGTCTTGATAACAGAACATCTTACCCATTTACTGGAACAGTAACTAAAGATTCTCATGATCATAAAAAAGGTGTCTGGAAAATCGTAATCAATCCAAAAGAAAATAATATTATAGATGGAACTTATGAAGCACTTGTAGCAATTACAGATGATGGTGGGCATACAACCACAATGGCCCGCTCATTTACTCTGGATAATACTCCTCCAATCATGCTGCTTTCTCGTCCTAGTGTGCCTTTTAGTCAGAGTGGTTTTGATAATTATGGACGTTCCTTTACTCTTGAAGGAAAAGCTGCGGATGACAGTGGTGTAAGCCTTATTGAAATGAAGGTTTTTGATTTAAACGGCAGCAATTCAGTTCCGCTTAAAACAATTGAGCTTAAAAATGTTCCTCTTACAATTGACCAGGACGTAGCAGTTTTTGCATCTGATGATGAAGTAATGAAGAAAAATTATGCTGCAATCTATGGTCATACAGATGCAAACGGAAATATCAAATCAGATGAAATGAATAATACGGAGCAGCGTTATTGTACAATTACAATTTATGATGATTCACAAAGATACCCATCTGATGGTTCGAGCCAGACAGATTCAGATAAGCGCGGAAACAGTACAGACGTTTATTATATGGATACTGATATTGCGGCCTTGCTTCAGGGAAAGTATAAAATCACTGAATTGTACAGCATGCTCAACGGCTCTTATGGAATCAAAAATGCTCGTGGTGCAGAAGCCGCAGCAGAAATTCAGAGTGTTAAAAAGATTCTGAATAATGCAAAGGTAAATAAAAGTAAATTCTCAATCAATCCTTCAAATAATCCTAAGTATATTGTTACTTCGGCTGTTGTTAAGCAGTCGGATAAGACTCTTAGAGATATTGATTATCAGTTTACTGCAGGAAACCGCTATCTTGAAGTTGAAATTACTCCGGGCCTTGATGGTTATGCAATTGAGCCTGATACTGTAGGTGTATATCTTCAGGAATGTGATGAAAATGGTGTACTTGTAGATGGAGCTCCAAAGATTTGTCTTATTGGAAAAGGTTCTGCAAATCACGTGCTGGCTTTACCGGAGGGAGAGATACCTTCTGCAGACAGTAAAGTTGGTGTTATGACTGTCTCTGGAAAGACATATAAATTTAAGACTTCTAAAACTCTTGATAAAAAGAATTACTTTGAAGTGAATCCAGATAATCCTGATGATGAAAACTACAAACTTAATATTGGAAAATTCTATGCAGTAATTGTTGAAGGAAACGATTCTCAGGGTGCAGAAAACGGAAAAATACTTGGAGAAGGTTTGTATGCATTCCAGCTTGTTTCAAGTGGTGAAAAAATTGAATTAACTGCTACAGGTTCTCCAGAATACATTTCTACAGAAGAAGTGGCATGGAATAATACAGAGATTTATGCTGATAACAAATATACCGTTACCTTAAACTGGAATGGTGGAGAAGCTCCTTATGACATTTACAGACTTGGAAAAGATGATAAAGTAAAAACTGTAACGGAGCAGGTTGTTGTTAATGGTGAAGCTATATGGCAGACAACAGAAGAGTTTACTTATGATGAATTACATGCATTAGCGCCTTCAGGAAAGGTTTTCCCAGACACTCTTACTTATCAGATTAAGCGTAATGGAGATGTAATTTCTATTGATGCGCTTGTAAAAATCAGAACTGACTCTGAAAAGCCACGAGTTTCAATTAATCAGATTACTAATTCTTATTATAAAGAATCAGATAAAAAATATTATGTTCGAAACGTAGCTGGAAATGAATGTGATATTAGCGGTATTGCAACAGATGATACAGGTATAAAAAATATAAAACTGGTTATACCTGGCCTTGCACAAACATTTACAACAACAGATTCGCGTTTTAGCTTCCATGATGTAGAGTTATCAACTCTTTCAAATAATGTTACTGCACAGATTGTTGCAACTGATGTTGCTGGTAATGTCGCAAGTATTGCGGACGAAGTTGAAATTAATTTTGTCTTTGATACAACAGCACCTGCCGGTGTTCATGAAATTGATGCTAAGCAAAAAGATCTCTACTTTAGAGTTGGTGATGGAAACAATGGCGCGGGTAGTAAGTATTCTAAAGATTCTTATGGCAACTCTAGTACGATCAAGATTCGTGGTAAATTTGATGATGGTCAATATGTAGTTTATTCAGAAGATCCAAAAGCATATTCTATTAAAAACACTTCAAATGCCAGCGGCCTTGCAATGATTTACTACAAGGTATTTGATACTGAGCCAGATAAAGATGCTCTGAAGAATTTTGAAGATAATTATGCATCTTCTACAAGCTCGTATAAAGCAGATGGATATTTTAAACCACTGGAGACTCCTGTAAAATATAATGTTTCAAAAAATCTTTCTGATGGAACAACAGAGACAAAGGAGATTGAGACAAATTACGAAGCCACAATTTCTGGTTTTGATCATACAGAAAACTATCTTGCTCTTGTTGCTGTAGATAATGTTGGAAATGCTGCTCTTGAACGAGTAAAAGTTGTGACTGGTGAAGGAGAAAATGATTACACAGTTTATGGTATGTATGTCATGAACAATGATACAGAGAATCCGACAATTACTCCTGGCAAAGCCTTTGAAGAAAACCTTTATGTAAATAGTACTTTAACTCAGAATCTTGTTATCTATGGAATTGCAGAAGATACAGCAGCCGGAATCGATTCAATTACTGTAAAAGTAAATGGAAAAGAAATTCCTGCGGCGGGAACTACCCCTGAACAAACTGAAGCAAATGGTACTATCAAATTCTTTAAGGGCGATGTTTCAAATGAAACAAATGATCAGGATGAAGTTACAAAAACAATAATAATTTATACAGAAAACGGAGTTTCAAAGACAAAAGAAATAAGGACAGAATATAAAGATATCACTAAGTTTGATGATCATAAGCTTTTCTGGGAACTTGAAATCAAGCCTACAGTTTTTGATGGTGTAAATTCAGGAAACGTTAGTGTTTATGCAACTGTAAAGGATAAAGCCGGAACAGGTAACTCTCAGACAGTAACAATTGCAACTGTAAATGTAGATAAGACTGCTCCAACTGCAGAAATCAGAACTCCTTGTAAGGCCGGTGATACAGATATTAGTGTAAACAAATTAATTGAAGTTTCCGGAATTGCAAGTGACAAGAGTCAAATAGAAAAAGTTCTCGGTCTTTATTACAAAGCAGGCGAAGCTGCAAAGCCTGATGATAATACAACAACAGAAAACCTTTCTGCTTCAGGCTGGATCACAATTGACGCTAATGCAGATGACAAAAATAACTGGAGCTTTAAAGGAATAGATACAAGAAAGCTTCCAGATGGTGAAATCAGCATGACTGTTGCTGTAAAAGATATGGCCGGCAATATTGGATATGCAGCTCCTATCAACGTAACAGTTGATCAGGATTCAGACCGCCCGGTTCTTAATCTTTCTCAGATTGGTAAAGAGCTTACAACCATTAAGACAAAGAATGTTTACGGTTCAATCAGAGATGATGATGGAACTGTTAAGAAATTCTGGTACTGGCCAAAATATAAAAACGGTGTAGAAATTGCGCCTCCGACAACAGCACCGGAAGACAACGATGATAAAGGCTGGATTCCAGTTACAGTCAGCGGAAATTCCTGGTCTATTGATTCAACAGAAAGCGATGGTGAAACAACCTGGTTCTTTGCCGTAGAAGATGCAGAAGGAACAATTTTCTGGACTTGTGCTAAAGATGAAAACGACGCAGATGATACACTCAGTCAGCCTTATATTCTCTATAAGGGTGAAATTGTAAAGGATAATAATTCAACAGGTATAAGCTTTAAGTATGATACAAATCCTCCAACAGCCCTGCATCTTTATCTCTACCGACCAGAGCCGAGAGACAATTCTCTGCCTGCTCTTACCCTTTCAGATGTAATAGATAATGCCTCTGCTGAGGATTGGAAGGAAGACAGTAAAATTGCTTTTGGTGGAAATTATCAAACTCTCTTTGCCAAGGTCATTGTCAGTGAAAGTACAGGCATGAAGAAGCTGGAAGGTTCAGCTGGCAGCCTGCCGACTTCTTCGCCGGTTTCAATCAGCTATAAAGATAGTCAGACTTTGAAGTATGAAAACATAAAAGAAATTCATGAAAATGACAGTGAAACTTATACATACTATCTTGGTCCGATTGAAATGGACAACACAGAAGAGCATACACTCACTGTGACCGTAGAAGACGCAGTTGAGAATAAGGGATATATCAGCCGAATTATCATTGTAGATAATACAGCGCCAGATGAAATTACTGGCGTAAAACCTGCAAAGGGCAAGGCTCAGACTGGTGTAGTTAACTATCGTGGTGGAGTAAGTGATAATAAGGGCGGCTCTGGAATTCTTTATAAAGAAGATGAAAGCGGAAATGTAACAGAATATGGCTTAAAGTACTATATTCCAAAGTTTAGTGAAAAGGATAGTCAGCCAAAATCAATAGATTCCTCTAAGTGGCTTGAGGTTACAACACCAGGTGCTTCAAGCTGGGAAATTGAATTTGCTAATCTTGGTTCAGATATAGGTTACAATGCAGAAACTTATGAAGTAGGAACAGATTACAGTGGTTATGAAACTGCTCAGGATAGCGGACTTTATGATATTCCTGTATGGTTCCGTCTTGAAGATAACGTTGGTAATGTCGGCTATAATAACACAAACGCCATTACTTATAACCCTAATGCCGACCGTCCTACAATTGATTTTACTTATCCGGTTCATGACAAAACAGACACTGTCACAGGCCTTTCTTATGTAAGCATGGGTGGTACAATTACCATTTCGGGAATGGCAGCTGATGATGATGGTATTTCTGCAGTTTATCTTCAGTTTGATACAAATGGTGATGGACTCTATGAAGCAGATGAATTTGATTATCCTGAGGATCCTGATAAATCAATTATTCCTGGAGTGAATAATCCACTTACTGGTGCGCCAGAAATAGGAATTTGTGCAACTGGAACAAAGAGCTGGTATTACACAATGAGTCTTAATGGATATACGGGACTCAATGCAGAAGAACATCACAGAACTCTTAATGTAAGGGCAATAGCAATTGAAAAAGATGATGATAAGGATGAGGATGAACAGTTATATAGTGCCTGGACAAAGAATCCTCTTCATATTTCTGTAAACAATAATGTTCCAAACTTCTCAGAAATCAAGCTTAAGAGATTCAGTATTACTCCTACCGCTGATAACCTTAACACGACAGCTTTAACAAATGCTACTCTTGCGGAACTTGATTATTCAAATGGAATGTATATCAACGGAAGTGAGACCTGGTATCTTGTTGGAGACGTCGTTATTACTACAGGCTCACTGGCAAACCTAACTATTTCAGGCAAAGATATTACAGATTTGTCTTATGTAGTTGGAGCTGCAGGTAATACAATTATTGCGAAAACTGAAACTACTGATGGTGAAGTTAAGAAGATAACTTTTGCAATTCCAATTGAACTGAAAAATGGTTCCTTTACTGGAAACTGGAGTACAGAGCTTTATGCAGAAGATACCACAAATGGTTCTCCAAGAAATAATAAATATCCTCTTGTAATCAATCTTGATAATGAGGCTCCAATCTTTGCAGATAAAAATGCTGATGGTACCTTAAAGCTTTATAAAAATGCTTATGGAAAATCTGGAGTTGAGCTTTCAAGACAGAACTCTGAGCATTATGTTCAGAATTCAAATGGAGCAGCCTTTACCCTTGCCGGAAAAGTAACTGAAAACGGTAGTGGTTTCAGCAGGCTTGTATTCTATTATTATCGTGAAAAAGAAGATCATTCAAACAAGCGTATCTATAACCCTATGGAAGTTTATAAGAATGGTACAAATACAAATCTCAATTGCGTAGACCTTGCGGCTACTCAGACAGATGGGGCTGTCTCAATTAACAGTGAAGGTCTTCCTGTTTTGTATCTTGCAAGTGTAGACCAGAACACAGCAGTAACTCTCAAATCTGAGTCGATTAAGAATAACAAGAATATCCGTAAGGGTGGTCTTGTAAAGATTGGTGGTGTTTATAGAACAATTGAAGATGTAAAGGATCGTGATACAAGCGGAGAAATTACCTTTACTCCTAGCTGCAGCGGTACTTATACCGAAGCAGAATTTGTATACGGAATGGTTGTTGATAATAACGGTGAAAGTGAAAAGAGTGATGGCTCTATCAAGGGTGATGATGGTGATGGTATGCTCGAGTCCTTTATTAAGGCTGGTACAGATTATACTTGGGATGCAACTATCGACTCAAAGCACATTCCTGATGGTCCTATAGAGATTCATTGTGTAGTATTCGATAATGCAGGAAATTCTAATCACGGAAAAACACTGACAAACGTAAGCAATAATCCTCCTCGCATTACAAGTGTAAAGCTTGGAACTGATTTGAACAGAGATAATAAATTTGTCCTTGGTTCAAATGCAGACGATCCAAATTCAGAATTCCAGACTTATTATGCAAATGATAATAAGAGCACAAAGACTGGAAAAGATAAATGGACTCTCAATACAAAGACAGAAAGCGAAAATGATACCTGGTGGATTGCAAAGAAAGACCTTGTTGTAATTCCTGAGTTTGTTGGTGGTAACGGACAGATTTATTATCATTACGCTAAGACTACAGGAGAAAGTGCCACAGAAATTGAAACAGCCCATAAAGGTGCCTTGAGTGATTTTGAAGCGCTCCTTTCTTCTGATTTGTCTATCAGGCAGACCTTAACTGAAGAAGATGAAGCAACTCTGTCTGCTTCTCAGCAGGATAACAGCATTGGAGCTATTATCTTAAAGAATGATAGTTCAGATGGTCTTGGAAAACTCAGCACTAGTGTTGGTGAAAATGGAGTAAACCTTTATACCTTCAGCTTCTGGGATTCAACCGATGAATGTACTGTCGGCAATGACAGCCAGTGGTCAGTGCTTAATATCCGTTTCCAGCAGGATCTTGTAGATAATACAGCTCCAACAGGTTCTATCACTCCTTTCTATTGGGAAAGCAGAAATAAGAACAGCCTTGTTTATGATAATAAGGGTAATGCGCTTGGTCATATAGAGCTGCCATCAGATTTGTCGGAAAACTTTACTGATGATGGAATCGGAGTGCGCGACAACAAAGATCCTAAAGTTTCCGGAAAGATTAAGATTGAAGGAGAGGCTTTTGATGAAACTCTGCTTAAATCAATCGAGCTTACTTTTGACGATAAGTTGGTAAAAGCAACATACAATGAAACAGAAAAGCTCTGGACTTATTCAGAAAAGCCGGAAGGCTTTGATCTTGAAATTGCAGATGAACATGGTCCTCTTCAGACAGGTCATTCAGTTACCTGGACTTATACGGTTGACACTTCAAAAATTAATAACATGGCAGCTGCAAACGTAAGCATCACCCTTGAAGTAAAAGATGCAAGCTCAGCAGTTACCGGTGGAAATGGCAGTTCAGTTTCTCCATATCAGGTTGACGTTGTACCTTATATCACAGGAATTACAACAGCCTTCTCTGCAAAGCTTAAATCAAGTATCCGCGAGGCATATTCAAGAACAGCACTTGGTCATTATATTGCCCGTGAAGATGAAACCATCACAATTAAGGGCTTTAATATCAGTTCAACCGGAGAAGTGTCGCTGGATGCAAGTACGCTTACTCAATCAGGTCCATACTCACTGACAGTAAACGGCATTGAAACTCTCAACAATCTGAACAACAACAATGCCTGCGGCAGCTACGAAGGCAGCATTACAGAAAGCAGCTTGTATTCAGACAAGGCAACTTACGCCTACAACCGTATGCCAAACCGTACAAGCAACAGCCTGCTCACAGATGATGTTGTAATTGATATCTGGCAGTTTGACAGTAATGCGGCTGTTCCTAGAAGCGGTGAATTGCGAGAACCAATTATGAGTATCAATCCAAAAACAGGAAAGATAGGATTGGCCTTTGTAAGTGGACCAGGTGATTTTGCTATGGCCGGTGGATTAGGTGATAAATATGATGCTAATTCAAATAATGATCCGACAAAAGATATTTATTCATATAGTCTCTGGCAGAATAACTTTGCAACCTATAATAATATTGCTTTTGCTTATGATGCCTTAGGTTTTGCTCATGCAACAGGAACTGGACTTGATACAAACCCTGGTTCTGGAAGTTTACATGCTGGCCGATTCTCTTATTTCTATAACCGCTGGGGACGAAGTGGAACAGATACAGCAGCAAACTACAAGGGGGCTAAAGCTGTTCGTCTTGAATCTCTGGCAGTCCCAGGTTGGAGCAAAAGCGATGCAGATTATAGCAAGGAGATGACAACTAATAATAAAACAGCAGTTCCATATTGGACAAGAGTTACAAAGGATTTTGATGCAAGTTATATGCAAAATCTGGCTGGAAATATTCCAACAGCTACAATAAACAAACTGCTTTTAAAAGGCGCTGTTCCAGATTCAGATTCACTTACCGAAACAAGATTCTATTCGCCATCGCTGGTTACCACCGTTCATGGAACAGGAAATACTTCAACAACAGCAGTTTATCTTGCGTACTATGACAGTTCGCAGGGACAGATAAGGTTTAGATATAGTAGCTCGATTCCTGAATCTTGGGTATCAGGAGAAACAAGAACAAAACCAGATAATAAAACAGAAGTAGTATCAACAACATTTGAAAAATGGTCTGTGGGTATTGATAATACTGTTACAGTAAATGAAAACTATAATGAAGAATATTTGACTGGCGCAGAAATTGCTCTTGATGAAAATGGTAAATATAATGGACTAGGCTCTTTCCAAGGTGATACGCATCATGCACTTAATGATGTAGATGATTTTGTTGATAATCTTGGTTACTTTAAAAAGACTGGCGATTTTGAAGCTTATATGGAAGCAAATACAGATCACTTTAGTTTAATTGCAGGAACTGATTATCAATTGAACAGTAATGGACAGAAGAATGAGGCGGATTTTATAGTAGAGGATATTGCAGATAAATTAATAGAAGTAGATGCAATTGATAATGATGGCAATGCAGCTGAAGAGAAATACGTCAGATATCGAAAAACAAAGATTGATAAAAATGCTATTGTTATAGATGGAAATGATTATTTTAAGTTTGTAAATGTTAATGGTGTAAAACATCTACGCAAATCTGGTACAAGTAATGCTTATATAGTAGAAGGAGAAGGTACTGAAACAAAACTAAAATATAACTTTGCCGCAAATAATCCTTTGTATGGACAATATACTTATCAGGTTGCCGATCTTGCTACAGACGAAAAAGCTGCTGCAATCAAGAATTATGGTTACCCTGTTTTTGTTCGAATAAAAGGTGGAGATGGTAAGCCTGTTGATTCTGGTACTTGTGAGTATTTAATCCCGACAATTGAAACGGTAAAGATACCTGTACATCAAAAACAAAAATATCCTTCTGGATATAACACCGGCTACACCGCATACAAATACGTTGCCATCGATGCAATGGCTGGAAGCGATGCGGAACATGATAAAGTTGTTGCAGTCTGGTATGATGGTACAAACTGTCTTTATGCTTACAACGATAATCCAACCTCTGGTAAAGACAACGGAGCTGCCGGTGGCTGGAAGGGCAACAAGGTTATCTTTACAGAAGGTGGTGAGCACTGTACCGTTAAGCTTGACTCAGGCGGTGGAGTTCATATTGCCGCTTATGTAGATGGAAGCCTTCGTTATGCACATCTTGATTCACCTGCTGCAGAGTATAACGAAGCAACAGATTCTGTAAAGGTAGACTCCTTCACAATTACCGGTGAGCGAATTACTCTGGACGTTGGTAAGGATTCAAGTGGTAACTTTATTCCTTACATCAGTTACTTTAACGGAACTGCCCGCCTGCCTTGTGTAGCAAAACTCGTGGTTCCTGCAGGCTCTACACCAGACTATAAGGCACAGGGAACAGGTACTGATGATGGCGAAGATATGTTTACCGGAAACTGGGAAATCTCTCTTGTTCCAAGTCCTAAGACTCTTACTACAAATTATTACGACAAGATGAATATCTGTTTGTGGAAGAAGAATGGAACCATTGTTCGTGGTGATGATGCTGGCTTTACGATTTCTAAAACCAAGACCACAAAAGATAACTCAAGCGGAACTACAAATGGTAACATCTACGGTAACGGAACTGCAAACCCAATTCTCGGTTACGCAATTGAATCAACCAGTGGTACCTGTCTTGAAACCGCCCAGATGAAGTAGAATTCAAGAAATTTCTCTTTCCACTAATTATGCTGTATAATTGGTGGAGAGGTGTTTTTTGATGAAAAAGAAGTTTCGGATTTCGGTGCTTGGGCTTGAGCTGATTTTTGGGGCTGTGGTGTTTGGGGCTTTTATGTGCGTCCTGAACAGCTACAATGGATACCGCGAATTCAAAAACGAACTTGAAGTTATTTACGGAACCGTCACCGAGCAGTTTGCGCAGACAGCGGCAACTTATGTAAACAGTCAGAAAATTGATTACTGGATTGAAAACGGTGCCGATGATGAATGGTATGAAACAAACGAACGCCTTATAGATATCACAGAAGCTTCGGAACTTGTTTATGTTTATGTAACAAAGGTTGCGCCAGATTATATGTCGCGCACTTATGTTTTCGATACAGTAAATCATCAGGAAAAAAACAGCAAGGTTATTGAGCTTGGTTATGTACAGTCTCTCGAAAAAAAGGATGATTATTACAGAGGCAAGCTACGCGACGTTCTTGAATACAGCGACAACTACAGCATGTTCTCTTATAAGAAAGGCGGCGGCCATGTAACCAGTGCCGTGCCGCTTCTCGACACAACCGGAAAACCTTGCGCCATTGTAAGCGTTGTAAAACCAATGCACGAAATCAAAGAGTATAAGAGACGCTTCCTAAAATCAATAATTATATGGGCGCTGATTCTTACAACACTCTTTATTGCTCTGTACGCTCTCTTCCTTTATCTTGGAATTATCCGTCCGATTCTTCTTGTTACTTATGAGACAAGCCATCTTGCAGAACATCATGGTGAATTAACTGGCGGGCTTAAAAAAGTCCGGGGACATAATGAAATCAGTACACTCGCAAAATCAGTTGAAAAAATGAGTGATGATTTGAACCGCTTCATCATAGACCTTACACACGCAACTGCAGAAAAGGAACGACTTGGCGCGGAGCTCAACGTTGCAAAAAAGATTCAGGCAGAAATGCTACCTCGCGTTTTCCCGCCTTATGAAAATCATTCTGAAGTAGAGTTGTTCGCAAGCATGGAGCCTGCCAAGGAAGTTGGTGGAGATTTTTATGATTTTTATATGATTGATGATGACCACTTTGCTCTTGTTGTTGGAGACGTTAGTGGTAAGGGAGTTCCGGCAGCCCTCTTCATGGTCATCACAAAAACTCTTTTGAAAGATACTGCGGCACATGAATTTGACCCTGCAAAAATCTTTGAGCATGTAAATACAATTTTGTGTGAGAGTAATGAGAGTGGACTTTTTGTTACCTGTTGGATGGGCATTCTCACAATCTCAACAGGGGAACTTAAGTTTGCAAATGCGGGACACAACGCTCCGATTATTGTTCAGAATGGCGAAATCAAATATCTGAAAACAAAGCCAAATCTTATGCTTGCCGGAATGGAAGGTATTCCGTACACAACTCACAGTATAAAGGTTTCCAAAGGTGACAGACTTTTTATTTACACAGACGGCGTAACAGAAGCGACCGATGCTCAGAATGAACTTTATGGTGAAGAGCGCCTGCTCAAGGTTATGCAGACAATTGATGATAAGAGCCCTCGCGAGGTAATTGGAATTGTCCGCGATGACATAAACGCATTCGTAAAAGATGCGCCTCAGTTTGATGATATTACAATGCTTGAAATGCTGTACAAAGGACTCTAGCAAGGAGAGATGATGGAGCTGAAAGTAAAGGCATCTGATGAAAGTTTACAGGCTGTAAATGATTTTATTCATTCTTCTCTTCCTGCTGGTTGTGACATGATGGTTTTGAATCAGATTGATTTAGCTGTGGAAGAAATCTTTGTAAATATTGCGCATTACTCTGGTGCAGAAGAAGCTGATATCTCCTGTGTGTTTGAATATGGTGGTGATGATAAGGGTGTTCTTGAAGTGATTTTTAGTGATGCAGGAAAACCTTTTGATCCGCTGGCAAAAGAAGACCCGGATATTACCCTCAGTGCAGAAGAGCGTAATATCGGCGGGCTTGGTATTTTCCTTACAAAGAAATTTATGGACTCAGTTGAGTATGAATACTCTGGCGGAAAAAACAGATTGAAGTTCAGGAAGAAGATTATTCTACCGTAAGAATACTATCCATACCGGTTGCTTCGAGCACCTGCTTTGTGAAGGCAGATGGAGAGCGGATAATCATTTTACCGCCGGTTGGAAGCATGAGCTTGTGAGCAAGTAAAACAACGCGGAGTCCCGCACTGGAAATATACTGAATATTTGAAAGGTTCAGATAAAGAGTCTGAGTATCTTTTGCAATCTGCTTAAGCTTTGCTTCGAGTTCTGGCGCAGTACCTGTATCAAGGCGGCCGCTGATTACGAGTTCGAGAGAATTAGCTGTTTTGTTTTCTGTGATAGTCATATTTTTATTCCTCTTATAATTTAATTACATTGTTTCGCCAAGGGCGCTGCAGCAAACTCTAAAGCCAAGGCTGCTGCTCTTTCCGTTTGGTGCACTTCCACTGCGGTAGAAAACAGTACACTGCTGAGGGTCATCAAGCCAGCTTCCACCGCGTTTTACGTGCATGTCGCCAGTGCTTGGTCCGTGCGGGTTAGTCTGAGCGCCGCTCGGTAAGTTTGGAACGTAGTAGTCCCAGCACCATTCAGCAACGTTACCACACATATCATAAAGCTTAAGACCATTAGGATCTTTAGTTGCAACATCATGACTTGTGATACCACTATTTTCTCCATACCAGGCAACCTGATTAATATTCTGGCTTCCTGCATAAGGATTTGGAGTAGAAGTCTTTCCATCGCGGGCAGCATATTCCCATTCAGCTTCAGTTGGAAGACGGAAACCGTTTGCAGTAAAGTTACAGTTAATGCGCTTCCATACAGGGCTGGTTGCTTCGAACATGCTTAAATCAGTTGATGTACCAATGCTGTAGCAAGGCATAAGACCGTTGAGCTTACTGAGCATATTGCAGTATATGATTGCTTCGCACCAGTTTACACTTTCAACCGGGCGGTTTTCGCCTTCAAGCTTCGAAGGATTTTTTCCCATAACGTGGGCGTACTGCATCTGAGTAACAGGTACTTCGCTCATATAAAAACTTACCAGAGTTACAAGACTATTGTGAGAGCCGCCACCCATTACAAACTGTCCACCAGGAATCAAAATCATCTTAGGATTTTTGCCGATTGCAACACGAGGCTTTTCCGAGCTCTGGGCGGCGCCATCGCCTTCCTTTACAACGCGAACCGGAACACCACAACGCGAACAGAATTTATCCATAGTGCTGAGCGCATTACCGCATTCTTCACATGAGCGTAAAACTTTTATATCTTCATTTGCCGGATATCCGCAATTAAAACAAAAATGAGCTTCATCAGGAAGCATTGTGCCACATTTGATACATTTCATAGCATCTATTATAAACCATATCCCGAAATTTAGGAAATTTTATCCTGTTAAAGAGACTATTTAATGGTCCTGGTTTCCAATGATTTTTCTGAGTTCGTTCAGGTCGCGGGTAAGAGTTTTATCTCCCGGGAACTCTGCAAGGCCCTTTTCCAGAATCTTTAACGCATTTTCATAGCGGCCCTTGTTTGCTTCCTTTGCAAATTCATTATGAATAAGCGCAATGCAGTTTGAATAAAAGCCCTGATTCATTTTTTTGATGCTCGAACTTTGCGGTAACTGCTGAACTGCCACTTGAGACTCTGCATAGCCGGTAGTGTAGTCGCGGTTTCTCATATATTCATTTAAGATTTCAAGCCACGCATTTTCCAGATAGAGGTCGGCGTGTTTCTGCTGTGCGCTTGTAAAAGCTTCAGAAATTTTCAGATTGGCAATTGTCGTAAGCTGTTCACGGTAGGTCTGTCCCTGAGTCTTCGAGAGAATAAAAATATCTGCCAGAGTTTCATGCGCTTTACTTAACTGAGATTTTGAAACATACGGACTCAAGTTTTTGTAGGATTCTTCTGCCTGAGAAAGATTCTTTTCCTGAATACAAAGTACAAAAAGATTGTTAAAGCAGGTATCCATATTTTTCTGAAGAAAATCATTGTTTCCCCAGCGTTCAATAAATTGGGTAAACCATTCAAGCATTGAGTCATATTCGGCAGCAGAGTCCGGGCGAACATTAATATAATTACACGGAAGAATATCCAGTTCACTGCGCACAAAGGCTGAGCCCACAGACTCTTCCGTACGTACAGCATCAAAGCGGGCAGCCCCAAGCGGCACGGCCCTAAAATAATCTTTAGTCTGGATATACTCTGAACACAGGTTACCTGCAATTAAGCCTGTAAAAACTCCGTCGCTTACCTGCTTGCGGTTTGCGTAATATTTTTTTGGAACCACATAATATTTTTTTATCTGACTTTCGTTTTCAATTTCTTCTTTGCTTCCAGGATTAAAGCCATAAGGGTTTGTTGTTTCAATATCAATCTTCTTTGTTTTGCCCTCTACATCTGAAGGAACATAAAGAGAACAGAATGCGTGCTCCGTTGTGTGCTGTCCGCAAACCTGAAGTCCTGCGGCCTTTGCAGCGGCAAGGTAAAGCACGGCAGAAGAAACACAGTTGTAGGTGCCGTTTTCTATTGCAACATTCAGCTTTGTCTGATTCAAAGAATATTTTTTCAGATAGTCGCGGTATAAATATTTTAAGATAGCGCGGCCACGTTCTTCTTCAGAAAGAGCCTGCATTTCCTTCGAGGTTACTTCTGCTTTGATTTTCTGAAAAGCTTCAAAACAGCGCTGCCAGGTTTCACTACCCGGAGTGCATTCAGAAAATCTCATTCCCATTTCAAAAACTTCATCTGCTGAATAAACTTCCGGAGCTGTGTTGGTGTGAAAAACATCTTCAATAGAAAAAAGCGGTTCAAAAGATGGATGTTCATATGCCCCTAAAAAAGAGCAGAAAAGAAGTGCGGAAATCAATAAAAAGAAAATTCTACGCATAAAACCCTCGCTGCAAGTAGTATAACGCAGAAACATTCTTTTTTAATAGAGATTTTAACATTGTAAAAATCACTTATACCCCTTATCTTTTTAATAGATTATTTTATGAGAGGTGTATATGAAAGTACTTTTAGTAAATGGAAGTCCACGTTCAAAGAGTAATACTCTGCTTGGTTTGTGTGAAATGGAAAAGATTTTTAATGCACAGGGCATTGATACTGAAATCATAAATATTGGAAAAAAAGATATTCACGGCTGTATTGCCTGTGGAAGATGCAGCGAACTTGGTAAGTGTGTTTTTGATGATGTTGTAAATGAGTTTGCAAAGCAGTTTGAAGAAGCTGATGGTATTGTTGTAGGTTCACCTGTTTATTATTCTGCTCCAAATGCAACCGTTCAGGCTTTCTTACAGCGTCTTTTTTACAGCAGTCATTTTGATAAGACTATGAAGGTTGGTGCAGGATTTGTTTGTGCCCGTCGTGGTGGTACAACTGCTTCATTTGATGTTTTGAATAAGTTTTTTACAATAAGCGGAATGCCTATTGCTTCAAGTCAGTACTGGAATAATATTCACGGAGGAGCCCCTGGCGAGGCTGCTGACGATGCAGAAGGTATGCAGACCCTCCGTGTACTTGCCCGCAACATGAGCTTCCTTATCAAGTCTATTGCTCTTGGAAAGAAGCAGTTTGGCTTACCTGAAAAAGAAGATCATGTCTGGACAAATTTTATTTAGTCTTCAACGTATTTGCCTGTAATCTTTCTTGCTATGTAAACAAACGGAGTATCAAGCAAACTTGTTGCAATGTAGATTACGTAGCATGAAAGTGTGATGGCACAAAGTTCTTTGAAGCTGTAGATTCCGAGGAATGCACCAAAGTTGAAAAGAACAATGTTTACAAACTGCGAAATCAATGTAGAAAAGTTGTTACGGAACCAGAGCATTTTTGAGTGGCTTCCTGTTTTCTTTTCTGTAAGTTTCCACCATGCGTGGTAAAGTGAAACATCAATAAACTCAGAAATTACGTAAGCGATAAGGCTTGAAAGAAGCATACGTGGAGTGTTAGAGAAAAGACCGCGTACGAATTCGCTTGCCCAGTCTCCTTCTGCAGGAATATAACGTACCCACATAAAGCTCAAAAGGATAAAGCTGAGACTTGTGAAAGTTCCGGCAAGAACGCCCTTATTTGCTTCTTTCTTTCCATAAATTTCACTGAGGATATCAGTAGCAAGGAAGGTAGCAGCAAAAAGTGTGTTACCCAATGTCTGATCCATTCCAAATGCGTGTACAAGAATAGTAACTTCGATGTTTGCAAGAACTGTACAGATACCAATCCAGGCGAAGAGTCCGCCTTTACCAAAAACCTTAAGGAACAAAAGAGTTCCACCAAAAGACACTAAAAGTGTGATAACGAGAAAAAGTTCATTCATTTAAATGACCTCAAAAAATAGAATTGACCTGGTTTTGATTTGCAGCGAGCGTTTACGTGTCGCTGCAGGCAGGAAGGACTGCGAACTGCCTGCAGGTTCAAATAAATTATAGTATTTTAAGGATTTATGCAACCACCGGGTTTTCTTCTGTATGGCGGTGAGTGTAAATATAATTCACAATCGCCATAGAGATGATGATGATGTAACCTGCAAGGCTCATCCAGTCCGGGAACTGCCCAAAGAAAACCAGTCCAAATAATGTAGAGAATAAAATCTGAGAATAATCGTAAATAGAAATTTTACTGGCTGGTGCATGGTAATAAGCCGCAGTTACTGAGAACTGGCCACCAGCCGCACAAGCGCCTGCACAGCAGAGGAACAAGGTCTGCTGCAGTGTCATAGGATTAAAGCTTGTAATCATGTAAGGCACAGAAAGCATCATCGAAAAGGCAGAGAAAAAGAGGATGATGATTTTACCGTTGCACTTGAGGTAGCTTAGTTTTCTGATGCTTGCATAAGCAAGGCCTGCTCCTACTCCACCCATAAAAGCCGCAAGGGTTGGAATCATCTGAGTAAAGTTGAAGGAGGGTTTTACAATCAGGATAGAACCGCAGAAGGCAACAAGAATGCAGGCAAGAGGTACCGGTTTGATTTTTTCACGAAGAATGATGAAACAAAAAATGATTGTAAAGAAAGGTGCCATTTTATTGAGGATTGCTGCGTCTGCCAGAAGGATGTGGTCGATTGCGTAAAAGTTTCCAAATACACCAACCGAGCCTGCAAAGGCGCGCAGGAAAAGATAAAGCGGCGCTCCCTTAGGAATGCGAATTGCTTCACGGCCGTTGTGGCGCACATCTCGGATAGTACCGCCCAGGGCAATTAAAAAGGCAACCGCGTTTCTGAAAAAAGCCTTCTGCACAAAGTGAATATCCCCCGCCAGCCGCACAAAAACGGCCATGAGCGCAAAGAAAAATGCCGAGCAGATGATAAAAAAGATACCCTTTGTGGTATTTGAACGTGGCTTCATTTCTTTAATTATACTGTATTTCTGGTGATTTGTCATTTTCAAACGAAAAGTTGTCATCTTGAACTTGTTTCAGGATCTCTATGACTTTTCCTTGACTTTTAGCACTTTGGTATTAGACTTGTCTTATGTTCATTTTAGGGCAGACTTTGATTCTGCTGGGATTTGTTTTACAAATCTGCAACCTGATAATTGATATACGCTTTATCCTTACCAAGAGGCATAACGTTACAGAAAACAGAAGAAGCCAGTTTCTGGACTTTCTGATTTTCGAAATGGTTCTGCTTTTTTGTGTAGTTTATCTGATTATATTTTTTGTAAAGGTTCAGACAGTCTGGGTGGGAATCCTTTTGTTTGCCGGCGCGGTTTTTGTTACGACCGTGCTACTTTGGATTTTCAACCTAACAAAAGAAATCAGAAGCTCTGCCTTTTCTATTTCCGAGGCCCTGATTGGAATTGTAGAAGCCCGCGACCCAAACCTTAACGGTCACAGTCTTCACGTTCAGGAACTTTCATTGCTGATTTACAAAAATCTTCCGGCCGGCTTTAAGCGCAGAATAAATGAAGAAAACCTTAAGTATGCCGCTCTCTTCCACGACGTTGGAAAGCTCGGTGTTCCAGAGGCAATTCTCAACAAACCGGCTTCTTTGAATCCCGATGAATGGAATGTGATGCGCCGCCACCCGGAAATCTCCGTGCAGATTCTTCGACCGCTTAAATCTTTTGACCTCATAAAAGAATGGATTATATTCCATCACGAAAGAATCGACGGCTCCGGTTATTACGGCATTCCCGGCGATAAAATACCTTTTGCCGCCCGCATCATTTCCGTTGCAGACACTTATTCCGCAATCACTATGGCCCGTTCCTACAAGCCAGGCAAGACCTACGAAGAAGCCATCGAGATTCTGCAGCGGGTAGAAGGCAAGCAGCTGGATACCTACCTCGTTTCACTTTTCTGCACTATCCCAAAAGAAGATGTTCTTGCCTGCATGGACCGCGTCAAAGAAAAAATCAGCAAGCAGTCCTCCGTAGCCGAGATGCTGGAGGTTTAATACACATTTTCTATATAATCATACAATTCCACGGGGCGGCGGGGTGCTATAATCTGCATTAGTATGAGAGATAATACTGTAAACATGACGGAAGGGAGTCCTGTCCGTTTGCTGCTGGCTTTTTCTTTGCCCATGCTGATTGGTAACATTTTTCAGCAGCTTTATAATCTTGTTGATTCGGTGATTGTCGGTCAGTTCATTGGAGCTGATGCGCTGGCGGCTATTGGGGCTACCGGTTCAATCACTTTTTTCTTTTTTGCTCTTTGTAACGGAATTGGCGCGGGTGGCGGAATTGTTACTTCCCACTTTTTTGGCGAGGGTGCCACAGACAAGGTAAAAAACTGTATCGCCAACACTGCCTATATCATGCTTGTGATTCCAACGACAATTGGTGCCATTGCATTTTTTACAGCCGGCCCGATTCTCCGTCTTCTGAACACTCCGGAAACTATTCTGGCCGACTCAAAGACCTACATGCAGATTATGTGTGTCTGCATCGTTATGATTTCGGTTTACAATTTTGCTTCTTCCATGTTGAGGGCTCTGGGTGATTCCAAGACACCTCTTTATTTTTTGATTTTCTCCTGCCTGCTCAATGGCGTTCTCGATGTGATTTTTGTCTACAACCTCAAGCTGGGCGTATGGGGTGCCGGGGTTGCAACTTTGATTTCTAACATGATTTGTGGTGCGCTCTGTCTTCTTTTTGCCTTTAAGACAAATCCATATTTTAAGATGACTAGGATGGACTGGCGCGTGAATCCTGTGATTCTTGGACGCTGTGTAAAACTTGGCGTGCCACTTTCTCTTCAGTTCTCTCTGATTGCAATTTCCTGCATGGCTCTTCAGCGTGTGGTAAACTCTTTTGGACCTGTGGCGGTTGCGGCCTTTACTGCGACAAGCCGCATTGAACAGCTGATTCACCAGCCTTATGGAACTCTGGGTACTGCTCTTTCAACTTATACCGGCCAGAACTACGGAGCCAAAAAGCATGACCGCATTATTGAAGGCTACCGCAAGAGCATGATTATGATGGCGATTTTTACCATTGTGATGATACCTCTGATTCAGATTTTCGGAAGTCCTATTACGGCACTTTTTGTAAAGGAGCCTGAGGTAATTGAGATGGGTGCAAAAGCTCTGAGAATTACCAGCTGGTTCTATATCTTCCTTGGTGTGATTTACGTTGTGCGCGGTGTGCTCAACGGTATAGGCGACGCGACCTTTGCCTTGATAAACGGCGTGACTGAGGTCGTGGGCCGCTTTGTAGTTCCGGTGGCCCTCTGTGCGGTTGCGGCAATCGGCGTCTGGGGCTGCTGGTGGTCTGTAGGCATTGTCTGGTTTTTGAGTGCATTAACTGCATGGTTGCGTTATCTATATATGAAGCGTAAAATATAATAATGTACATTCTTAAAAAGAGGAGATTTCTGCTTCTGTTTCTTTGCACGGCAATTCTGTTTATGAGTTGCCGTCAGGAGAAAGAGAAAGAATCAGGAGATTTTAATATGATTTTAGTTAAACGTTTAACCAATCTTCAACCCTTTGGACTTGGAGATGTAATTCTTGAAGATGAATTTTTTACACAGGTAACTCAGAAGGATGTAGATTTTCTGAACACCTTTGACGTTGACCGTCTTTTATATAATTTCCGTGCGACAGCCGGCTTGAAGAATAAAGCCAGCGGGCCATACAACGGCTGGGAAAATACCAGAATTGGTGGTCACACTCTGGGACATTATCTGGCGGCTGCGGCTCAGGCAGTAGCAGGCGGCTATGGGGACTGTAAAGGCATAGACGGAGTGACTCTGAGTCAGCGTCTTGCAGCCTTGATTGCAGGGCTTGCAGAGTGCCAGGCGGCAAGCGGCAACAGGTCGGGCATGAAAGCCGGTTTTATCTTTGGTGCAACTATGGCAGATCCTGCAAAGCCGGAACTTCAGTTTGATAAGCTGGAAGAAGGAAATCAGGCTGATACCTGGGTGCCATGGTACACAATGCATAAGATTATGAACGGTCTTGTGGAGACGGCAAAACTTGCGGGAGGACAGACTGCAGAGCAGGCCCTGGAAGTTGCCGAAAAACTTGGCGAATGGATGTACGAGCGAATCTGCGGCTGGTCTAAAGAAACAAGAAAAAGAGTGCTTTCTGTTGAATACGGCGGAATGAATGACTGTCTTTACGAGCTTTACAAATGCGCAAGGGCAGCCGGCTATGCTCAGGCAGATCATTTTAAGCAGGTGGCTCACACCTTTGATGAAGAATATCTTTTTAAGGAGATTCTTACGGCGCCGGCAGTTAAGGGAAAGGATGCCAATATTTTGAACAACCGCCATGCAAATACAACAATCCCAAAATTTGTTGGTGCTGTAAACCGCTGTCTTACTTTGAAGGCAGAAGGCGACAGCGCATCTGAAGCAGAACAGAAGCAATATCTTGAATACTGCAAGGCCTTCTGGAATCTTGTTACACAGCATCACACTTATATTACCGGCGGCAACAGCGAGTGCGAGCACTTTGGAAAGGATGATATTCTTGATGCAGAACGCAGCAATACAAACTGCGAAACCTGTAATGTACACAATATGCTTAAGCTTACCCGTGCTCTTTTTATGCTGACCGGAGAGCGCAAGTATGCAGACTATTATGAGAATACCTTTATCAATTCGATTCTGGCTTCTGTAAACCGCGAAACAGGAATGACAACCTACTTCCAGCCAATGGCTACCGGTTGTTTTAAAACCTACTGTAATTCTGATGTAAATAAAAACTACTTCTGGTGCTGTACAGGAACCGGTCTTGAAAACTTTACCAAGCTTGGCGACAGTATATTTTTTTATGATGATGAAAGTTCGACCCTGCTTGTGAACCAGTATTTCAGTTCTACTGTAAACTGGAAAGCAAAGGGAATTAAGCTCAGCCAGAAATCAGATATTCCGATGGGGGAGGCGGTTTCATTCACAGTGGAGACAACAGCTGATTCCGCTGCTACTGACTTTACTCTTGCCCTCCGCATCCCAGACTGGACTGCAGCCACACCTTCACTTTTGATAAATGATGCAGATGCAGACACAAAAGACTTTGCCGAAGAAGACGGCTACCTTTTCATAAAGAGAAACTGGCAGTCTGGCGACACAATCACTTTAAACCTTCCAATGGAAATCCGCGCATACACCTTGCCTGATAATCCGAAGGCAGCAGCCTTTAAGTATGGTCCGGTTGTTCTTGCAGCAGAACTCGGTCGCGACGACAAAATGTCCCTCCGCCAGGTTGGGGTTCAGTGCGATGTTTGTGCAAACAAAATCATCCGTGGTATCTCACTTCCTCTCAACGGAAACTACGGCGGCACAAACGGCCTCAAGCCAATCGCTCCGGAATATATCCTAATTAAAAATGCCCAGAGCACAGAAGATTTCCTTTCAAACATCAACGAGCATTTTGAGCGTCAGCCTGGCAGCCTTACATTTGTTTTGCATGATATTGGATTTGGTGATTCAGGTGATTTGACTTTCTCTCCATATTACCTCATCAATAATCAGCGCTACGGAATCTACTGGCTTTATGTTACAGAGCTTCCAAAGCAGACAGAAGCTGATGATGCGGAAAAGGAACTTGCAAAATATACATTTATTGAGGGAATTGGTGTAGGCTACGGAACTCAGACAGAGGGCAACGAAACAACTGCTCCATACATGCAGGAATCTGGAACCGGTTCTGTGGGCCAGCCTCATGAGCTTACCCGCTATGCAAAGGATGGAGGAAGCTTCTCTTACGTCTGCAAGGTAAATCCGGATAAAAAGAATTACCTCCAGTGCAACTTCCTCAGAGACGATAACGGAAAACGTATTATCATCAAATCCGGCGACACACTTATTGCAGATTACATTCTTTCCTGTGATGGTTCAGAAGAAAAGTTCTTTAAGCTTTTTGAGATTCCAGAGTCACTTACAAAAGGAAAAGACGGTCTTAGAATAGAGTTTTCTGCCGCAAGATGGTCTGATTCAGCCCGCCTTGCAGCTCCATTAAACACTCTTTTTCTCGGCAGCAATTAAGGCTTCTACCTCTTCACGATGGAGGGGAACGTTGTCCAGATAGGCTTTTTTGTTGGCTTCAATCTCTTCGTAGGGCCACACGCGGCCCTTGTTCATGCCGGGGCATTCTGCGGCGCACTCGTTCCAGGTTTTCTCATCAGCAATCATCCAGGACCAGAAAGGGTAGGTTGAACACTGAATCGGGCGGGCTTCGTAAGCAGAGCAGCCATTATCCCAAAGAATGCAATCGTAATTCTTTTTTTCGAGAAGAGCCAGCACCTGAGTTCCGTAATAGTAGTCGGCCCAGCGGCAGTATTTTGCAACAAAATCAGCAACACTCATTTTGAAGTGTTCACAGAGTGTCATTAAATCTCTTTTAGAAAGATATACGAATCCCGGTGAATGTCCGCAGCAGTAAGAACAGCGCTGGCATTCAAAGTGGAGTCCGTTTTTGTAAAAGCATTCTTCCATGACGCGCTTAGATTATCACAAACTTACCGGTTTGAGAACCCGCAGACATGGCTCGGTAAGCTCAATAATCAGAGGGAAGTGGGCCGGCGTAAGCATAACTGTTTCGCCATCGCACTGCATCAAAATTGATTTGTCATAAGAAAGCCGAACCTTAGCAGCAGAATGCAGAGAGGCAATAGGAGTGCCCTTGAAAGAACCATCAACAAAGCGGTGGTTTTCTTTTATCAGATTCCAGAGGGAAATTTTTGGCGCAACGCAAAGGTTATTTTCATCCGGTAAAACCTTATGGCCGCCGTAAACCCTATAGCCGGAAGCACCAAAAGCCATAAGGGTGATTGGAGCAGAAATCTCGCCGGTTTTGTCTCCGCCTTCAGAAAACATTTCTATTTTTGCTGTACCAAGAGGAAAGTGCTTGTCGTAAACCAGACCGCTTAAAGGAACACAAAGATGATAGAAATTACCCGGAAGCGTTTTCTTTACGGTGTTAGTCATATAAACAACGTAAGCATCAAGACCAAGGCTTGCAATATTAAAGGCATACCATGGCGCTCTGAATTCCGGGTCACCATATTTGGCAGGATCTTTTTTGCCGGCAGAGGCAGCAATTGCTTCATCATCAACATCCTTCTCCGGATAGATTCTTACAGCGCGGTCGTTGGCAAAAACAAGGCCACCCTTCAAAAGCTCAATAGTCTCTTCGATTTTATGACCATCAGTTCCATCATTACCAGTTCCAAGAGGGAGACGAAGAATTGTAATATGATTTGTGATTGCATCGTGATGCTTAGGTCCCTGCATGGCTTCCTTGAAAAGCGTGGTTTGAACTTCGAGAGAAGTACCGTCTCCGCCTGCAGTTACAATAAGATTTTCGCAATCCGGGGCATCACTTGCAATTAACTGGGAAACAACAGATTTTGTTAAATCCTTGGCGTGGCCTGCATATTCAGTGGAAAAAATCTTATAGGAAATAGATTCAACGCATTGCGGTAGTTCTGAAATATCAGAAATAACAGATGAAAAATATCTTTTTAGATGTTCGGCCTTAGCTGGTTTTGTAAAACAGCCAGCCGTTTTATTTGCTATAAAGTATAGATAAACTCTCTTTCTGCTCCATAATTTATTACGAGCAATCAGGGCACTTATACATTCAGCAATATCCTGTGGTGTCAGAATTAAGTCCATATTTAACTATAAGTCTGCTTATCTGTTTTAGTCAAATAAAAAAAGTTGAATAAAAATGTTTAATAAATGTATACAAGTGATATAATTACTAATAATGTTTTGCATTTTATAAATATTAAGTTATAATAGTAAAAAGTAGAATGAGTGAGTTAGACGAACATCTTGAATTAGATAAGGAAAAAATCAGAGTCTCAGTTGGCTTACAGTTACCAATAGAGATGACTTCCTATACTCTTCCAAGAAATACAGAAGTTTATATTCGCACCGTAATGGAGATGTTCCTTGAAGAATGCCATCAGGATCACCTTAAGGAATATCTGAACTTCTGTTTGAGCGAACTCCTGACCAATGCAAAAAAAGCCAATACAAAGCGTGTTTACTTTATAGAAAAAGGCCTGGATATTAATGATCCTGATGATTACAAAAAGGGTATGGAGAACTTTAAGATGGATACCCTTACCAATATCGATCATTATCTTGAGCTTCAGAAAAAAGCCGGCCTTTATATAAAGCTTTCCCTTAGAATTCTTGCAGACAAAATCTATATTGAAATCAGAAATAATTCCAAGCTTACAGTTTTTGAGGAAGAACGAATCCACCAAAAGTTGAACAGCGTTCAGCAGTATCATGAGATGAACGATGTGTTTACAAAGGTTTTGGACCAGTCAGAAGGTGCCGGACTTGGTATTATGATTATAATTCTCATGCTGCAGAAGGTTGGACTTTCTAAAGACTGCTTTCAAGTTTATTCTGATGATGAAGAAAATGAAACCGTTACCCGAATCATCATGCCTTGTAATTCAACAGTATTCTCTGGCGTAGAAATGCTTTCGTATGAGTTTGTAAATCTTGAAGATTCTACTCCTATTTTAAGGGAGCATTTTAATGAGGCAAATAAGATTGTAAATGCAGGCGAAGTAATAGACCGCAAGGCTCTTTATGAAGTAGTTCGAAAAGATATTTCTCTTGCCCTTCTGCCTTTTAAGTATGTTCTTGAGAAAGACAAAAAATGCTTTAATCTTCAAAAGGCAATTGCAATGCTTTCTGATTATGATTTGAAGTTTATTTATGATGAGAGCAATCCACGAAACAGAATTCTTGATAATCCGGGTAATTTTGCCTCTATTTTAGAGCATTCAAGACGAGTTGCATATTACACTTACACCTTGTATATGAACTGTCCGCTCAAGGATACCTTCCCTGAAGATGAAAACTATATGTATCTTCTTGGCCTGTTTAACAGCCTTGGCGCAATGCTTCTTGCTGGGGCTAGTAAAAATCAGATTGATTACATTACCGAATTGAGTAAACAGTACTCAGATTATGGAGAGAATATTCTTGATATGTTTATGCACAGAAATGCGGCTACATATCTGAGTATGGTTGCTGCTAAACGATACGGATTTGATACAAAAGTTGCTTATAATCTTGTTGGCTGGAATGGTCTTGCACTGGTTCCGGAAGATGAAAAGAACAAGATTGGCATTCTTCATATTGCGGAAATGGTTGAGTTCTATTCACGCGGTATGGTTGATTTCTATCAGATAAATAAAAAAGCGCTCGCTATGTTCAATATTATCGACGAGCGCCAGTTCAATAAACTTGTAAAAGATTTAAGTGATGGATATAAGGCCGATTGCGGCGAATAATGGTGGTTGAGTGCTTCGCGAAGCGAAGTGTATCGAAACCACCGTTCCTACTTTAATTGTTCCACCCACTTCTGCATTAAAATTCCAAATGCCACACCAACGTTTAATGAAGCTTTAAGGCCTTTCATTGGTATTGTTACTGTGCCGTAGGTGGCGCGGGCGAGGGCTTCGGGGCTTACGCCGAGTTCCTCGGAGCCTATGATGCAGATGCCGCGTTCAGGAAACTTGAACTCTTCGATTGGAGTTCCGCCGGTTTCCAGCGCGAAAACGGGAATGTCCTCGGGAAGTTCTTCGAGGGGAACGCGGTCCCAGCCCATGGTTTCTATGCAGCCCATGCCGGAGCGGATTGCGCGTGGCTGAGTAGGGTCAATGCAGTGTGGTGAAATTAAAACCTTTTCGGCTCCCATTGCCTCGGCGGTACGGAAAATTGAACCTATATTGAATGGCGAACGGATGTCTTCTGCGTAAACAGCAACTCCGGGAAAAAAGTCGCGGGCGCGGACGGTGCCGTCTTCATTTTCCGGGGCGGCGTGCGGCGCGATTACGAGGTCCCACTCCGCAGGAAACGTTCCGAGCAGTTCCAGCAAAGTGTTGCGGGCAAAGTTACAGAGTCTAAGTTCATCAAAAGGTTCTGCCGCCAGCAGTGTTTTCAGTGTTGTGGCTGCTTCTTCAGAAAGTTTTGGGTCGCGTAAAAGAACTGCAGTAACCTGCTTAATGTATTCTGCGCGCGGCAGACTTGTAAAGGAATATTCAGTTCCCTTTTCTGCAATTCCGAGAATATCGCGTTCGAGTGCACCGAATGTAAGTGCTAATTTGCGGCGCTTCTGTCCGCCTTCCAATTGAAATAATTTTCCTGGTTCTATCATGTGTTAAAATAATATGGATTGCTTCGCTACGCTCGCAATGACACTATATACCGTCATTGCGAGGAGCGTAGCGACGAAGCAATCCATTATTCCTAATATGCTAGTTTTACAAAATCAAACAAATCATCCGTAGTCATACTACGTGGCAGGTTGTTAATCAGGTTTACGGCCTTAATATCTTCAACCGGCAGCGAAAGCTGTTCAATTGTAAGATTTAAATCCTTAAGACGGGTTGGCAGAGCAGATTTAGCAATCTTCTGACGAACATATTCAGTAAGCTGCTTTGCGGCATCTTCGCCTTTAGTTTCTTCAGGGCAGGCGCGGATAAGGTGAGAAAGTGTCTCAAGCTTTGCGAGCTTAAACTTTGCAACATCTTCCAGCTGGAAAGGAAGCAAAATAGAAGAGATGAGAGACTTACTCTTGTGATAGCGGGAATAAATACTTAAAGAAAGTAGAGTTCCAATTCCAACAGAAGAAGCGGCGGCACCAAGTGAAATCAGACAGCCTGCCTGAGCCATAAGAACTTCTGCAGGTGTTGTGATGTCGAGAGTAGGTGAGCCGTCGAGTCCGTAAGAAAGAATCTCAAGACCTTTTTCTATAAACATATCGCTAAAGAAGTTTGCCTTCTGAGAAAGGTATGCTTCAATTGCAATGGAAATCAAATCAATAGAAAGTGTAGATTTCTGATTGTCTGTAAGAGTGAGCATAAGGTTAGGGTCTATAAGAACAAGTTTACAAACTCCACCCTGTACGCGCAGGAACTTAAGCTGATGGCTGCGTGAGTCTACAACCGGAATATCCTGTGTAAACATAAATGGGCTTCTGTAGGTTGTAGGAATACAGATACATGGAATTGCATTTGCTGTAGGAAGAGCTCCATCTACAAAGTTATAAAAATCATGAACTTCGTTATAGTATGCTGCAACGGCGCGGCCAACCTGAATGGCTTTTTCTCCACCAATTGCAATAATACCGTGAACGTGACCTTCTTTTGCAAGACCAAGCGCACGTGAAATTACCTGAGTTGTAGGGCCTTCTGCAAGTTCTGCAAATACAAAGCTTTCAATTTTGCGGTCAATCAAAGACTGCATAATCTGGCCTGCAAGCTGAGCTTCGTTTAGCATAGGGTCCATAATAACCATATAACGTGAACCCCATTCATGTACCTGAGCACCAAGACGGCTGATGGTGTAAGGTCCTAAAATAATGTTTGGATTGATACGAAATGCTAAATCTGCCATGTTTTTTCCTCTTCTCCTACTTTTATAAACAAAAAAAGACGGAAACGCGTTCCGTCTTTTGAGAGTCAATTAAAGACCGCTATTAGAGTCCAATTGCAGACAAGAACTTGTCTGCTGCCGACTTAATTACGGCATCATTTAAGTAGTTTGGATCCTTAAGCTTTTCTTTAACGGCTGCAACGCGATCTGCTCTTACATCAGGAGTCTCGTTAGCAACTTTTTCCAGGTAGTAAGCTTCAGCCATTTCTTTGGCTTCTGCAGAAACGCTGATAGAATCGTAATCGCGGTCTACCTTTGCAGAGCTTTCGGTTTTGCGGAGATTCTGAACATTGTTTACCTGAGTAACATTGTTTACACCATTTATCATCATAACGTCCTACCCCTCTACCCTTTAATTATCGGTAGATTCATCAGAATTCTTAATATTTTTTACACCAGAAATGAAAACTGCAAACTCCCCTTTAACGGATTGTCGCGAAGAATAATCCTCGTACAACTCAACGGCTGTACCACTGGTTATTTCCTCGTGCAGTTTTGTCAATTCTCGTCCAACAACGATGCGCCGGTTACTATCAATATCGGCAATGTCCGCAAGAAGTTTAGTAATTCTGAACGGACTTTCGTAAATAACTACCGCATTTCCGGTATCCATCAGCTCTTTTAAGCGGCTGCGTCGTCGGCCTGGCTTAGGTGAAAGAAAGCCCTCAAAAATAAGTGTTTTACCGCCCGTACCCGCAACGCTCACAAGGGTTGCAAACGCAGCAGGGCCTGGAATCGGCACCACATCAAAACCTGCCTGGCGAACAACATCAACAAGAACTGCACCCGGATCAGAAATACCCGGAGTTCCTGCGTCACTTGCATAAGCAACGTCATGTCCTTCTTCCAGCAGTTTGACTATCTTTTCCCCAGCAAATCTTTCGTTTTGGGCCCTGCAGGAAATAAGCGGCTTTTTGATTTCAAAATGATTCAAAAGCTGCAAGGTATGGCGGGTATCTTCAGCAGCAATATAATCTGCACTTTTAAGTGTTTCGATTGCTCTGTAAGTAATATCGCCAAGATTCCCTATTGGTGTTCCAACAACAAAAAGTTTTGCCACGCATATATTATAGAATGAAATGAACTAAGATACAAGCAAAATTAAATTTTTGCAAAAATCAGTTTTCAGGCTTAAAATAAAGGCATGGCTACAATAAACAATATTCCTTGGAAATATCTTGATGATTTTCGTGGTACAGAGTTCAAAGGCGAATGGCCAACATTCCCTGAGCTTCTGAGAATTCAGGCTAAACGGAACGGAGAAAGACCGTGTTTTACGGCTTTTGACGGACCGGGAGATTCTAAGCGTACTCTAACCTACAACGAGGTGCTTGCTAATGTAACTGCGCTTGCCGACTGGCTTACTGAGAACGGACTTAAAAAAGGTGACCGTGTTGCAGTAATGGGAAAAAACTCTCCGGAGTGGGCAACTGCATATCTGGCAACTCTTTTTGCAAGTGGTATTGTTGTGCCTGTTGATAACGGACTTCATGAACCGGAAGTTGTGAACATTGTAAAAACAGCAGAACCAACATTTATCTTCTGCGACGACGACCGTTCTTTCATGTATAAAAATAATTTTGATAAACTCAAAATCTATTCCTTGAATCAGGATGCGGGAGATCGTTTTATCCTTAATCTTAAGGCTAAGGCTGCTGTAAAGCCAAATGAACCTGCTACTGAATACGACACCTGTGCAATTCTCTTTACTTCCGGAACAACCGGAAAGCCAAAGGGTGTAATGCTTTCTCACAAAAACCTTATGTCTGATGGTTTTATTGCTCAGAGAAACTTTAATCACTATAACACAGATGTTTTCTACGCTCTGCTTCCAATCCATCATGCCTATACAATGCAGGCAGCCTTTATAAACCCTCTGCAGACCGGTGCATCTATTGTATTTGGAAAGAGTATGGCGGTTTCAAAACTGCTGCGAGAGCTTAAGGAAGGAAAAATCACCATTATGCTTGGTGTTCCTCTTCTTTATAACAAGCTTCTTTCGGGAATCAGAAAAGGAATTAAGTCTAAGGGCCCGGTAGTTGCAGGACTGCTTGGTTTTGTAAGCTGGCTTTCTTATGCACTTAAAAAGGTTTTCCATATTAATGCGGGAAAACGTTTGTTTAAGCCGGTGCTTGAACAGGCAAGTATTTATACAATCCGTGTTGCAATTTCTGGTGGTGGTCCGCTTGCGCCTAGTGTTTGCCGCCAGTACAACGCAATGGGTATTGATTTTATTCAGGGCTACGGACTTACAGAAACTTCTCCTATTATTGCGCTGAACCCTGTTGAGCATTTTAAGAGCGAAAGTGTTGGTATGTCTTTTGCACCTTATGAAGAAGTGAAGATTTTGAATCCGGAAAAGGTAATCACTAAAAAAGGTGTAGAAGAAGTTGGTGAAATTGCTGTAAAAGGTCCAATGGTTATGCAGGGCTACTACAAAATGCCTGAAGAAACCAAGGCTATGTTTACAGAAGACGGCTTCCTTAAGACCGGTGACCTTGGAAGTATAGACAGTGAAGGATATATTAAGCTTTGCGGTCGTGCAAAGAATCTGATTGTTACAAGCGGTGGTAAGAATGTTTATCCTGAAGAGATTGAGGATGCATTCCAGCTTTATGATGAGATTCAGCAGATTACTGTTCGCGGTTATTATTCTGATGAAGAAAAGACATCTGAGGAAATTGAAGCTTTAATTTACCCTAGCGATGAGCTTTACAAAACTCTTGGTGTTGAACGTAATAATGAGTTTGTTCAGGATGAGGTTCTTGATGCGGTTCAGAAGATTGTGAGCAAGGTGAATAAAAACTTCCAGGCTTACTCACAGATTTCTAAGGTTACTTTGTTGAAGGAGCCGTTAGAGATGACTACTTCGCAGAAAGTTAAGAGAAACTTTATACCGAAAACTTATTAATTGCTACCGTGCGTAATTACGTATTTCGCCACATAGTTTCTCTAATTCTTTGCTACGGCGCTGGTAGGCGGCGAGGTAGAGGTCTGGGACGGCGCCGCCTGAGCAGGATGCAGCCCAGAAACGAACGTCGTCGGCCTGGCGGTCGTAAGATTCTGCACGGTATTGAGTTGGAGCAAGGGCAGTTTTATCAGATAATGATGTCTGAGCCTCTTCTGTAAAAAAGCCGGCAAGATATTTTTTACAGTTTGAATTATCTGAAAGCAGCATGCAGGAAACAGCCGGTGCAATTAAACCATAATCTGCCCCAGATTTATACATTGGAGTCTTTGCCGACTCATAATTCTTAATAATATTATAGGCAATTTTTCTGTGGGAACTCAGAAGTGTAAAGAAGCAGGAAATCTGTTTTTCTTCTGCAAAGTAAACTAAATCATTTCCGTGTCCATTATACCAGGCCGGGTGAGTAAGACCCTCCTTTGGCCAGAGCTTGAGCATATCAAGAAGGGAGCGGAGGGTAAGATCTTTGCCGTCCAGCTTTACATCAATAACTTCATCCAAAATTTCAACAGTACGGAGTTCATCAATCAGTTTATTGTAGGCAGAAAGACCGCCCTTTGACATTACCAGTGCGCCAAGAAAATCAATCAAAATACGATTGTCGGCACCATTACAGAAGAATGGGCTGAATACATAATTTTTTGACTCGTTAAGATATTTGATAAAGGCATCATAATTTTCCGGAGTATCGGAATTAAGACGGTTTAGAACTTCAGTACTGAAAGCAAATTCACAGTGGTCCAGAATAATCGGAATGCATTTTTTATTACGCAGGGAATTAGGAATTTGCTCGAGAATCTTTGCAGGAATATCTTCCGCAGATTTTGAGAGTGTATCGGTAATTTCGCCCCGCCAGGTAAAAAGCATGTCATATTTTTCTTTTACAATCTGAAGGTCAAAATCTTTATCAGAAAGAGTGTCCAGCTGAAGAATAATATTTTCTTCCTGAGGAATCTGAGCCTTCAACAGTTCGGTAAGATTTTCATCAAGACCGTAAAAAGCAACTTTTACAGTGCGGTCTGCAATCCGTTTTTTGTAAGTACGAACGCCAATGCAGATTCCGGTAATAACGAGAATTGTACAAATAAAACTTAGTCCATAAGTAATTGTCTTTTTGTTCAGAAGAAAGGCTTTTGCTTTTGAGTCTTTAGAAATCTTCTTATTTTTCTTGCTTTTCTTACTCATAATTAGAATATCGGAATAATGATTTATTTCTATAGTTATGTTTGTTACAATAAAATACGAGAATATAATTATGATGATTTTGAATAAATTCGCGTTTTTTACTGAAAAAGGAGCCCGTGGGCTTGCCAAACGAACTCTTTCAATTATGCTGCTGATTTTCTGCGTGTGTTGTGTACGCCTTTGCGCAGAAGATACTTCGCCTGCAGAAGCTCAGGTTATGCGCGAGAAATTTGTGGCTGAGTCTAAAAAATATGTCGGCTCTCCTTATGTGCTTGGTGCCATTGGTCCAGATAAGTTTGACTGCTCGGGACTGGTTTATCACTGTTCTCGCGAGTCTTTGAAAAAACAGCTGCCTCGTACTGCTAAAGCACTTTATAACTATTGCCGCATTGTGCCGGATAAGGACAAGGAAATTGGAGATCTTCTTTTCTTTAAGACAAATAATACAGCTCCAATCACACATGTTGGAATCTACATTGGAAATAATCAGTTTATTTCTGCTATAAGTGATGGCCCGAATACCGGCGTAATTATTTCTTCACTTAAGCAGGATTACTGGAAGCCAAAATATGTTGCCTGCGGACAGTTCCTGCCTTCTGGTAAACAGAAAGGCCGTTCTAATGATTCAGATTTTGAGGAAGAAGATTTTATTGATGATGAAGAGAGCTCTGGTTCAGGTTCGGGCAGCGCTGGCAGCAATGTAAGTTTTAAGGGCAGCAGTTTTTATAATCCGGAAGGGGAAGGACTTGATGTTCTTGCCGCAGATGCTTCTCTTTTCTGCGACTGGTCTTTAATTTCTCCTAATTCTTTTATGTTCCAGTGGCGCGGTATAGATTTACATACAAATGTGCGTTATACAAAATGGGCTCTGGAGCCTGGTTTTGGCCTTGGTCTTAGATGGAATTACGGAATGGGTGTTTTCCAGATGCCGCTTATGTTCTCTGCAACTGTAAATGATTATTTCAGATTCTATGCTGGACCGGTTGTTACCTTTGGAAACGCTAGAATGATGGTAACTGATGAAGAAGTTAAGGCTTCTGTTTTCCCTGGAATTATTGGAGTTTCTCTTTCTACTCCTGCACTGACAATTGGAAAGGCCAAGGGGCAGGTGGTTCAGGATATCAGCTATACAGTTTTCAATAAGCCGGATAATTCTGCACTTTCGTTCACAAATTCTGTTTCTGCGGGCCTTGTATTATTTACCGGAATAAGGGTAACCTTAGGCGTAGGCAGCTTGTTTAATAAGTGATGAAACGGAATAACTATCGCCGAAACAAGTTCGGGATGACGGGCTTACTGATTCTTTTAATTTCTCTTTTCACCTCATGTACTACTGAGGTAACGCTTACTCTTAAGCAGGATGACTCTGTTGCCATTCAGTTTGAGGGTGGGGCAGGTCAGGCTTTTGCCAAGATGATTAGTTCTGCAGCGGGACTCGGTGGTTCCGGTACTGGTTCAGATGGAGAGGCTGGAGAACTTCTTATTGATACAGGTTCCGTTTCTTACGAGCTTGCAAAGGCTGGTTTTTCTGAGGTTAAGGTTAGTCAGAAAAAAGGCGGCGCTGTATCAATCATCATGAATGACAAAAAACAAAACTCATATCTTTTCAGCTCAAAAATTGTAAAGGCAGAAAAGGGAAAGCTTATTTCTGCAATTACTCGTAAAAGCCTGGAAGATTTTTATAATTCTTCTGATGAACAGACCCGCATGATTTTAGATCTGTTTCTTGCTCCGGTTTTTAATAACGAAGAGATGAGCGAAGAAGAGTATATAGAAATGGTTGGTGCATTTTACGGGGAAGGAGCTGCTAAAGAGGTTAGCGAAAGCTTCGTAAAAATCAATCTGATATCAAAAGACGGCACAAAAGAGACTCAGAACATTCCCCTAACTCAGCTTTTGTGTGGAAATTTCAACTACTAGAATAGACATTTATTCAATTATTTTTTCAAAAAATCTGTATAACATTACGTTATGGCAGAGGCAGAAATTTTTATTAACCAGGTGGGTTACCGCCTTTTAGACAACAAAAACGTTTTCGTGAGCAAAGCCACAAAAGGCGAATCGCAGGAATTTTCCGTTATCGAAAAAGCTTCGGGAAAATCTGTTTATACAGGTGCTCTTGTTGCTGCTCCAGATGATGCAGAATCTGGCGGTGGATATTTTACAGGAGATTTTTCAAGCGTAACTGCAGCCGGCGAATATTTTGTAAAGGTTGGTGACAAAGAAAGCTTTGCTTTTAAGCTTGCAGATAACGTTTACGATGAACTTACACTTTCTACCCTGAAATATTTTACAGAGTCTCGTTGTGGTCAGGGAATCTGCCATACTGGTGTTGCCGAAGTTTATGGCAGCGAAACTGGTGAAACTAAAAACGTACAAGGTGGCTGGCACGATGCCGGAGACTATGGACGTTATGTTGTAGCCGGTACAAAAACCGTAATGGATCTTTTGCTTGCTTATAAAAAGGCTCCGGAAAGCTTTAAGAATTTTGACCTTTTGGGTGAAGTTCGTTTTGAGCTTGAATGGCTGCTTCAGATGCAAAGAGATGATGGCGCGGTTTATCATAAAATTTCCTGCTACCATTTCTGCCCATTCATAATGCCTCAGGAAGAAAAAGATAAGCTTGTACTTGCTCCGGTTTCAACTGCTGCAACTGCAGACTTTGCAGGATGCCTTGCCTACGCAAGCGGATTTTATAAGGACACAGACCCTTCTTTTGCAGACACTCTTGTTAATGCTGCAATCAAAGCTCAGAATTATCTTTTTTCACATGATGATGAGTTTTATATTAATCCTCCAGAAATTACTACCGGCGGTTATGGTGACCGAGATGTTCGCGATGAACGATATTTTGCCCTTTGTTCTTTGTTTGCTGTAACTGGTGAAGAAAATTATCTTACTCAGGCTTTAAAACTTCGAGAAGACAAAAAAAAGGACAATCCTGATCCAAAGCATCCATGGAACTGTGGCTGGCAGGAAGGTTTTGGCTGGCCGTTTGTTTCTGGTTATGGTACAGAAATTCTTCTGGAAAAATCAGAGGAGCTTCCACAGGAGCTTCTTGCAGAAATCCACACTTGTATAATTTCTCAGGCAGAAAAATATATTGAAACAAGCAATGAATCAGCTTTTAAATACTGTTCAAAGTTTGTTTTCTGGGGAAGTAACGGTGCAATCTGTGACCTTGCCCACACACTGCTGATTGCTTACGAACTTACCGGCCGTGAAGATTTCTACATGGTAGCAAAAGCTCAGATAGATTTTATTCTTGGTGCTAATCCTTTAAACTATTGTTATGTTACGGGAGCTGGAACAAAGAGCCCTGTAAAACCACATCACAGACCAAGTGGTGCCAGTGGAAAAGTTTACCCAGGAATGCTTGCCGGCGGTCCATGCGGTGGTCTTTTTGATGCATACGCAAAAGAACACCTTGCAGGCCTACCTGCCCTCAAATGCTATGCTGATGCAGAACCAAGCTACAGTACAAACGAAGTAGCAATTTACTGGAACTCTGCACTTGTTTACATACTTGCCCAAATTTAATAAAATATTATACTTATTGTTACATAATTTATAGTATAATAAGTATAATTAGGTGAGATGTTTATTAAGAGAAAGTTTTATCCATTTTTGGTGTTTATCAGTTTTATTTTCCTCTCCTGCGAATTATTCGAACATGATGTCGCTGACTTCATGGAAAAATATACTGAAACCGCAGCCATTGAAACCCATGAATTTAGCGTAGAAACTTTTAATGATGTAAAAGGTAATTTGTGTATTTCTTCAGAAAAAGATACAGAAATTTCTTTTTATATGCGAAATCCTAAAAAGTACGAGCTTATTCCATCTGTAGTTTTTAATAATCTTGGAAGCCAGTTCAGCACAAGTTCTGTAGATATAAATCAGATAGATTCAAATACAATGCTTCTTTCTCTTCCTCAGGATTTTCTGGTTCCGGTTGATGAAGGGCAGGACATCACCGCAGAAATCAGATTATATGAACCAATGAGTGGACGCGACTTTGACAGATACACTCTGCCTTTGAAGTGTAATACAAAGCCTCCGCTTATTCAGAACCCAACAATCATCAATAATAATAACAAAACCTTCGTTGTTGCTTTTGATATGCCGAACGACGAAGAGTGTGCCGTGCGCCACAAAGATATCAGCGAAATTGAAATTAATGGAAAGAGCTATCCGATTTCTGTAAGCACAATTGATGATCCGGATTCAATTAACGACCCGGACACCGGAATCATTAAGCTTGCTCAATTTACTTTTTCAGATTCGCATTTTTCCCGCACCTGGGACAGCACAAATTACAAATCTATCAGCGGAAAAACTTTTAATCCAAAAAGAAATTCTGCAGGCTCTTATATTTCGGTTTATTACGAAACTGGCGATGCATTCTTTGCCGGCGACAAGCAATATACAATCACTCTTAAAGACAGCGCCGGCCTTACCAGCACAGTAACTGCGTCTACAAGTATTTCTAAACTGGAAAAGCCTGTTATCTTAGATATGCACGGTGGTCAGGTTGCAGAAGACGGCCTTACCAGCGTTCCATTTAATGAAGATACAGAAAAAGGAAAAATTACAATTGTACCTCCTACACGCGACCATCTTGGCCATTCTGTAAGTGGTGCTACTGTTTATTACAAGGTTTACGAAGCTACAGGCAGCGGCCGCATTTATACCAGCGGTACTACAACTAGTGAAAAAACAATTGAGCTTCCATTAAATACCTACCGTGTAGAAGCCTACGCCGAACTGGTTAGTTACGAAAATTCTGCGACTACTTCGGTGAAGTTCCGCTTTATGAACAACGTGCTCTTTGTAAGTACAACAGCTCCTGGAAACGGAGACGGTTCAGAAACAGCCCCATATGCAACAATTGCAGAGGCTATTGAAGATATCAACCTGCGCGAACAAAAAGAAAAGAAGTTTACTATTTATATAGATGGAAATCTTAATGAAGAAGTTAATATCAATTCCCCAATAAATACCGACAAGCTCATAATTGCAAAACGCAAGCGGGCTGATTCTGGAGTAATTAAACTTGTTCATATTGAATCAACAGATTCTTCTAACCCAATACCTTCTGACTTTGAATTAACTATTGGCGATGTTACAGTTACAAATAACTCTGATGTTGGAATTAATATTCTTGAAGACATTAAAGTTACATTAGACGGCACAACAGTAACGGGTTGTAGTGATATGGGAATTGCTATTCACAATACTGTTCCTGTAACAATGAAGAATGTTACTGTCTCAGGTAATTCTAGTAACGGAATTTTTATTGATAACGGTGCAACCTGTAATTTCGAAGGTGGTACTATTAGTGAAAATGCTTCAAATGGAATTAAGGTTAGTGATGGTGTTCTGAACTTTATAAGCGGAACCATTACTAAAAATGAGGGTGCTGGAATCTACCTTGATGATGGTAACGCATCTGCAGATATTACAACCTGTAGTATTACTGATAATGATGGAGCAGGAATCTATATTAAGGCAGGTAAAACTTGTAGTCTTTCTGGCGGTACTATTTCTGGAAACAAAGATTCCGGTATTGAAGTTAGAGGAACTCTCAATATAAGTGGAAATATTATTGTTCAGAATAATACAACAGGTACTCCAGCAGAAAGCTGCAACGTAAAACTTGGTTCTGGCAATGGTTCTGGCAAAGTAATTAATGTTACCGGCCCTCTTGCCTCAACTTCAAAGATTTGGGTAACAACAGCAACTGCACCAACCGGTAATAACAAAACTGCAATTACTTCCGGATACGGTGCCCACAATTCTCGTGCTCCAGCCTACAACTTCTTCTCAGATATTGGCTACGGAATCATCCTTGAAGGTGATGAAGTTAATATTTCTCAGAGCCAGGGTTCTATATTTACTCAGTTTGATTATACGGTTGAATTTAAGCCAGCAGATGGAGCTGCTAACTTTGATACAATAATTGATACAAAGCATGATAAGGTTATTTCGGTTACCCCGGTTATTAAACGTAATGGTGTTGATATAACAAGTACTATCCCAGCAGGCGACTTAACCTGGAATATCTTTGTTACCTGTCATCAAGATGTTGTTGTCACATCTAATACAAATTCAATTAGAATAAGTAAAAACATTTTGATGGATGATGTTTACTATGTTCATATTAATCTTACTTATATGAACAGGGTATTTGACCAGTCTATACGTCTTGCAAGTGAGCCTGCAGAAATTAAATTTGAGTCATATTCTATTGCTGATCTTAAGACTCTTGTAGAAAGTTTGGAAAGCGATACTGTTATTGCAATGTCTAATGGTGTTACAGTTACAGATAGAAGTGGAACAACAATTAATGTTAAGAAAGGTGTAACAGTAACTCTTAAACGTTCTGACGGATATACTGGTTCATTGGTATCAGCTGGAACTTATCCAAAAGAGCTGCGTATTAATACAGAGCGGTCAGAAAGTGGAACCCTTGTACTTGATGGTGGCTGGGATGCTGCTTCAGAAACTGGAATTATTGCAACGGCTCCTCTTATGCAGGATAACTGTGGTAGTGGAAATATTTGGAATGTTGTCTTCCAGAATACGAATTATAAAAACGGAAATGGAGGTGCTGTTAAAGGTGGATCCGGAACCTATACATCATTGCATAATTGTCAATTTATAAATTGCTGGGCAAATAATGGAGGTGCTGGTTACTTCCAGTCTAATATGCATTTGGATTCTTCATGCCGCGTAGAAAACTGTTATGCATATTCAAATGGTGGAGGTTTTTATCTTACAGCAGCAAACAATCACCGTGATTCTACTATTGGAAGTGATGATGCAAACATGCGGGAAATAATGATAGGTTGTAAGTCTGGTTCGAATAAGGTAGCCAATAGAGTTTATATTTATAGAGGCAGCTGGAATATAATACTTAATGGAACAACTTATAGAAGTTCTCAAGCAATAGAATAAGGAGGAAACAGAATGAGCATTAAAAAATTATTAAAAACAATCTATGTTTTCTCTTTTGCAATTCTGTTTGCTTCCTGTGCGAATAGTGTAGATGTTTCAGCTCCTGCAAATGAAGAAAAAGAAATAACATACGGTTTTTCTGGTATTTTACAGTTAGATACAAATATCTATTCAGATTCTTCTAATAGTTCAAGAACTGCAATGCCAACACTTCCTTCTTCAGCAGTTTATTATGTTGACTATAAACTAGATTCAGCTTCAGAACATTTTGTCAAAACAAGTAATGATACAGGTGTGTTTACAACAAGTGGAGGACGTGTAAGTGGTTTCTATCTTCCGCTTTCTGTTGGTAAATGGGTTATAGAAGTTGGAGTTATCGATAATGGTACAACAATACTTAAGGACACCAAGACCGTAACGCTCACACCAGAAAATCCATTAATGACAAATCAGGTTTTCTTTTTGAAAATGGGCCAGACTGGCACAGGCAGTATGAAATTAAAGATTACTGCTGGCAGTGGTTCGGGAGTCAGTTCAATAAAAGTTATTCTTGAAGATGGAAGAGTTGTAGAAGATTCAAATAATGATTCCTTCTTTGAGGCTTCTGATATTCCAAGCGGTGAACAAAGAATTGACATAAATGCTTATGATGGTTCTTCAACTCCGCAGCTTATTTTTTCAACAATTCAGATTATTAATATTTATGATAACATTGAAACTAATCAATGGATAATTGATGGAACTACAAAAGAAACCTTTGAAATTACAAAGTCAATGACAGATGATTTTAAGCCACGTCAGTACTTTGTTGATGGAACAACTGGTGGCAGTGGAGATGACACTAACAATACAGGAACTTCAAGCAATTCTCCATTTAAAACTGTAAAACATGCAATAGATACAATTAATGCCAGGGCAGAAACGTATACGTTTACAATTCATGTAAAAGATGGTTCATATGAACTGGATAATCATACTCTCGAAATCAAAAAAAATATCACACTTGAATGCTGGAAAAATGCTCCAAATGACAGACTTGGTAGTGCGAAAATAGTCGTGCGGGGAGGAACAAAATGTGTTCTTGTTGGACCTACTACCGACGATAAACCCGTAAACTTCTATCTGCAATCTGTAGCAGACGATAATACTTCTGGACTTGAAATAAATGGAAACGGCCTTAATCGCTGTGGAGTCTATATTGAAAACGGCATATTCGTAATGAACGGTGGTGTAATTAATGAGACTGGTGAAGCAGAGACAGAGTATGGTGGAATTGTACTTCCAGATGTTCAAAGTGGTCAGAGCGTAGAACGACAATTCATTATGCTTAAAGGAACCATCAAAAACTCTAAAGGAACTAAAGCCTGTGGTGTTTATGTTGGAAAAGATACAATTTTCCAGATGGAAGGTGGAGTAATCAGTGGAAATAGGGCTCAGTCAGAAAACAGCTATGCAGTAGTTAATAATGGTGAAATGTCTATAAAAGGGCAAATCAATATAAGTGGTAATAATAGATATGATGGTAACGAACAGGTTTTCATCCCCGGTAGCGGAGAGACACAGGTTCCAGAAAGTCATAATTTATATCTCCCAAAAATTACTGAAGAGGGAAAAGAAGTTATAAACAAACTTCAGGTTCTAGGTTCAATATCTTCAAACAGTCAGATAGGAATCAGCGCACCTGTTGGAACCGAATCGGGTCAACTTGAACCGACAGGCCAAAAGCCTGTTGCAATTACAAAGAATTATATGGATTCTATCGCTCCTTCTATTATTTTCAAGCAGGATAAATCTTCCCCTTATGTATTTATGAAATCTACTGATGGTGCGACTTTTGGTGAAGCTGCATTTGGCCTTGGCGGAGGCGTTATTTATACTTCAACAGATTATTCATTCTCATTTGCTAGTGATACAACAGTTGTTACACGCGATATTGCAAAAGATGTGACAATAACAGTAGCTGCAAAAAGAAAAGAATCAGAAAATGTTACATCAGAGCTTCATTATAATCCAAACGATGAGAAACTTTATCTTACTTATATAGAGGCTACAGAAGAGTCTGATGCAATCTATTCTAATTCTGTATTAGAAGATATTGAAGAAACTCCAGACTATAATAAAGTTGTCTGGACGGCAGAACTAACACTTGAGGGTAATACAATTCCATCAGCTTATCAACCAACAATTTCTGCTGGAGCAGGTGATAATAAGATAAAAGTATCAATTCCAGCTCTGCCTTATAAAGATAATTATACCTTAACAATCACAGCTACATATCTGGGTATTCAGTATGGTGCAAACTTTCAAATTACTTGTAATTAGTTGAAAAAGGAATGGAGGTTTTATTTTGAAAAATAAATTTTTGATTATACTCGCAGCATCATTATTATTCGTTTCCTGCGCAAATAATATTCAGTCTCCAGATTCTGAAAACAATATTACCCAGGACAAGACTGGAATAGGTACAACTGACGAACCCGTAAAATATGTTTCAATTCAGGGCTCTTTTATTATTGAAGGTGCTATTCCATCAGAAATTCAGAATTTAAAACAGAATAATAACTTCCAGAGTGATGCTACTCGAACAGCTATGCCTTCTCTTCCAGATGGTTGTAAATATTATGTAATTGCAACTGCATCTGGCCAGATAACAAAAAGATATGAAGTTACAGTAGGTCAATCAAATCAAAATGGAGATTTTACAATTAATGGAAATACATATTTATTAAAAAATCTTGCTTCATCAAAAATAGGAATAATTTGGACGGTAGAGTTTGGAATAAAGAAGGGTGATACTGTGATAATGTCGGACAGTAATCCATTTAAACTGACAGAAGAAGTTCCAGTTTACGTACACGACTTTTTGCTTAAGCCAGAAACTGGAGGAACAGGAACTGTATCTCTTGAAATGAAAGTTCCATCAACTGTAAAACAGGTTACATCTAACAATTCTAAATTCAATTGTTCAGCTCCTGATACAAATGGAAAAGTTATTGTTAGTGGTGCTTCAGTTAATACAGGCTGTTATACAGTAAACTTCGAATTCTGGGATAAAGCCGCAGGTGCACAAGATGAAAATAAAAAACTTCGTTTATATAGCGACACTCAAGTTATTAATGTTTTAAAAGGTTGCGAAACTAAAACCTGGATTAGCAATGGCGGAACCGATGTTGTTAAAAATGGTGTATACGAAGTAACTGCATCTCACCTGGATACTTTTAAGCGTACAACTTTTTATATAGGTTCTACCGCATTTTGTACTACGGCAAGTGATTTAAATAATGGCTCTCCAGCTGATCCGGTTCTTTCCTTGAATAGAGTTGCTTCAATTATTGCTAATCAAAATATTTCAAATAGAACATATACTATTTACATAAGTACAGATATCGAAGGACCTCAAAGTTTAACTGATGCTCTTGATGGAAAAGCACAGAAGATAATTATTTCTGGTAATGAGGTTCAATCGAATGGATATCCGAAATTTAATTTAAAAGGCTTGCAAACTGGATCATCGCTTACGGTTGGAACATCCGTTGAAGTAGAATTAAAAGATTTGATTATTACAAACGGAAAAGCAGAAAATGGCGGTGGTATAAATATAACTAAAGGTACAGTTAGTGCTGATAATGTTAGAATAAATTTTAATGAAGCAACAGCAAGCGGAGGCGGCGTTTATATAGCTGCAGGTGCATCTTTTACAATGAAAGGTACATCTGTTATGAGTTCCAATTCTGTCTCGACAGGTGGAACTGGATCTGGTGTTTATGTTGCTGCTTCGAATTCGACAACGGCGTCTTTTACAATCAGCGATACAGCTAAGGTTTCTAATGATGTGTTTCTTGCACAAAATGGTAACTATATAGCAACAATAGATGTAACTGGCTTAAGTGCAAATGCAGAAAGCCCGGTTGCAACAATAACTCCAGAAAACGCAAAAAGAAATCTGGCAGTTCTTTCTGGAACAAATATTTCAAATCTATATAGTAAATTTCAAACTTCATATGACGCTGATTCATTTGCCATTAATAATGAAGGAAAACTCGTTCTTGCAAAGATACTTACAACTATTTATGTTGGTAATACTACAGTTGGTCCAACTAATTATACTGCAGCAAATCCATCTGGAAATACAAAAGACGATTCGACATGGAAACATTTTAATTCTAATGTTTCATACAATTATTCACAAAGACATCCGTTTACAACAATTGAGAAAGCTTTACAGTTTATTACCTGGCAGGATAGTAAACAGGAGTATATTATTACAGTTAGTGGAACAATTAGTGGTGCAAATACAATTGCAAATAATAATGATGAAGATAATCCTATTACACTTACTAAAGGCAGCAACATAATAAAATTGTCACTGACAGGAACAAATTCTGGAACTTTAGATGGTGGTTTTAGTGCCACTGCTGGAAATGGAACAACACTTACTATAAATACAGCTGTTCCTATTACAATCACAAATTTAACGATTCAAAATGGATACCAGGCACAGGGAAATGGTGGAGGTATTTGTATTTCTAATGCCAATGCTGATGTTACAATATCAACAAATACAACTATAAAGAATTGTAATGCTAATAAAGGCGGAGCAATTTATAATTTAGGAACACTGACTTTTAATGCTTCTATACAATATGGCTATGCCCTTGTTTATAATGGAACTGCAATGGGTGGTGGAATTTATAATGAAAAAACTCTAAACATGACTGGAGGAGATATAAGATATTGTAAAGCTGGACCAGAAACAACAGATACAGTTGGAGACGGTGCCGGTGTATACCTTACTGGTGCAAATGCAGTCTTTAATATGTCTGGTGGATACATTGGTAATGGTGGTGTTGCCAAGGGAAAAGGTGGAGGCGTATATGTAGGAGCAGGAAGCAAAATCTTTATGTCCGGCTCTGCAAAAATTGGACTGAATAATCCAAGTGATACAGCAACTTACGGTAATCGATATAACGAAGCAGATAAAGGTGGTGGGCTTTATGTTGAAGGTGAAGCATATATTGGTTATACCGCTGTTAATACCCCAGATAATGATTTCTCTGGTAGTATAAAATACAATTATGCTCACAACAATGGTGGTGGTATTTACATTTATAAATCTTCAGCATCTGCTGGAAAAGTTGTTATGTTGAAAGGTTCTATTTCGTATAATGGTTGTGGAACATCAAATGATACTGCTTGTGGGGGTGGAATTTGTTTAGCTGGTTATGGAGGCAATTACAAATCTACTTTTGAAATGTTAGGTGGAGAAATGACCAATAATAAAGCATATAAAAAGGGTGGCGCAGTTTATGCTGGTTATGGCACATTTGATATGCAGAGTGGAACTTTGTCTTCTAACAGTGTAAGAGGCACTGCTGCGGATTGTGTTGGTGGAGCAATTTATATTCCGGCTTCAGGGGGTGAATTTAAAATAAAAGGCGGTGCTACCATTCCTAATGGAGCTGCGAAAAATAATGATATTTATTTGGATCGTTATCAAAGTGGAGGAAGTGGTTACAATAATTATGTTCATATAAACGGTTCACTTTCGGGAACAGATAAAGTAGCAACATTATCAATCGCTAATAACATTACAAAAGCTTTTGATAAAACAGATAACGCTTCAGATACTGAATTTAGGGCAGGACCAAAAAGATTTAAAATATTATCTACTACAGGCAATGCAGCAGCAGCAGATGGTAGTTTATATAAAACGACATTTGTAGATGAATTATTGAAAAGTCAAGATGAAGTTGTTTTAGATATAACTGGAAAGGATTATAAGCTTGAACCACCAACTGGCGATGACAGCTATACTTCATATGGAGGTCATGGCGCAAACCGAGATCAATGTTTAATTGTTCCATCTGGTAAGACTCTTAAACTTACTGCTACATCTCTAACAGAGATTTCTCCATCTGTATTATGTGGTTGTTTTATAGAAGTTTCGAGTGGAGGCACACTAATAATTGAAGATAATGTAAAGATTACTCCAGGAGATAGCTCAATTTGGGCACATGCTATTACATGTTATGGAACTGTGAAAATGCAGGGGGGCTCTATTAGTGGCTTTAATTGTTTAGGATCAAATGGTGTTGTTTATGTTCAAAGTGGAACTAATCCTGGCTTTGAAATGACAGGTGGAGTTATTGAAAATAATGGCCCTAGAGGAGCTGTCTTAGTTTGGACAGGAACCTTTAATATGTCTGGTGGAATTATAAGAAATAATAGCAATAATCAAGAAAATCATGCAGGTGGTATTACTGTTGGCGGTGATTATGCAGCAACCTTGATTAAATCTGGAGGAACTGTTAGTGGAAATACTTCTGATACTTCATTAACAGAAAAAGCGAATAATATTTATATTACTGGTAATAGTGGTTACTATGGAACCTCAGAAGAAAATGTCCAACATTATCCAGATCCTGTAATAGATCCTTGGGGCTCAGACTAAACTTCAACAGTGAATTTTTTCTGAAGTTCCAGGACTTGCTCGAGTGGAAGTCCGGAATAAAGAGCAACCTTTTCTGGAGACAGGTGATCAGATAGCATAGTCTTTGCAGCTTCAACGGCTTGTTCTTGTCGGCCTTTTTGTTCACCTTCGGTAAATCCGTCTCTGTGCCAGATTCTTCTTTGTTCTTCTTCGCTAATTTCTTCTAAACACATACCGATTACCTCCGCTCTATGAATTTTGAAAAAGCCTTCTAGCAGTTTTTTATTATATTACAAAAGAAAACCGTCCCAGTGAATGTTTAGATTTTTAGACGGCTACTGTGGATGTAAACGATTCTACAGGAATCCCGAGCAAGCTGGAGATTTCTTCTGCAGTGTATTTTCTGTCTGCAAGGAGTTTTTTTGCATCTTCAATAGCTTTTTTCTGCTCCCCCTGTATAACGCCTTTTTCAATTCCTTTTTGTTCTGCATTTTGAAGACCATCATTATAGTCGCGGCGAGCAGTGTCGTAAGAATTTTGGAGAAACCAGTTGGTATCGTCTTCGCTCATTTTTCCTATGATTAAATCTGCTTCCATAATTCCCTCTTCACTACTGGTAATCTGCTTTATATAGTCAGCATATCTTTCATCATCTGCATAAGAAAGATATAATCCCCATTTTTGCAAGGCTGATAATTCTTCAACAGGTTTTCCAATCAGTTTTTTGATTACTAGTAAATCGATATAGATGACATTCATATGTCCGGAAAGCATATGACCTTTTTCATCACGCATATTGTACCATGTCATTTCTCTTTTGTCATGTTTCGGTAAATGAAAATTCAAAACCGATATCTGATACACTTTTTCAGACTTCCATGCATCACCTTGCTTTGCATTATTATTTAGGAGCCGAGCAATCTGTATTTCACTACGTGCTTCATATTTATAATTCTGATTTCTCCCCTGCATTTCGATTGACGCTTTTTCTCCGTTGCTGAATACAACACTAACATCAAATGACATCTGCATCAAAGTATCCATGTCAACAGGTGGTTCATTTGCTGTAAGACTTACGTTTTTAATTTTTCTGCCAAGCACACTCGAAAGAAAAGACTGTAAAGCGATATATGACCCTTTTGTTTCCTGTGTAAAGATTGCCTTGAAATTTGGATCCAGCCGAGGATTCAATAGTGCCGTCGGCGTTGGTCTTAATGTCTGCTTAGTTTGCATATTTTCTCCTCGAGGTTATGTTTTCTTTAAAACCTCTATAGATAATATGGTCCTAACTTGAGGAAAAAAGGAAATGTTTTGAAAAAAAAGTTTTAAATATTTTGTTATTTTGCAAAAGCTATGCACATTAAATGGAACGATTCGTTCTTGGTGACGTGAGAATATTTGAATTGAACATTCGGGGGGAATAATTTATAGTTTAAGGGACGGAGGATTAAAAAATGTTTGAGATTAACAATGTTTCAAAGTCTTACAACAAGGGTGGGGTGAAGGCGGTTGATGCGCTTTCGCTTACTGTGAATAATGGTGAGATTTTTGGTTTTCTTGGACCAAATGGTGCGGGAAAAACTACTTCAATCAGAATGCTGACGGGTATTCTTCAGCCAGATGAAGGAAGCCTTGAGCTGGATGGAATTTCTATTCTGGAACGTCCTGTAGCTGCAAAAAGACAGTTTGCCTTTGTACCAGATAATCCGGAAACAGTTTCTCGCCTTAAGGCTATTGAATATCTTAATTTTATTGGTGATGTTTACAAGGTTCCGCTCGAGGTTCGTAAGGAACGCATTGAATCATATTGTACAAAATTTGGACTCAAGGAAGTTCTGAATAATAAAATCTCTTCTTTCAGCCATGGAATGAAGCAGAAGCTCTTTTTGATTGCCAGTCTTATTACAGATCCACAGAACTGGATTCTTGATGAGCCTATGGTTGGTCTTGACCCTGAAGCTGCATTTATCGTAAAGGAAATTATGCGCGAGCGTGCCAATGCCGGTAAAACAGTTTTCTTTTCTACACACGTTATGGAAGTTGCAGAAAAGCTTTGTGACCGTATTGGAATCATCAAGCAGGGTAAACTGATTTTCCAGGGAACAATGAATGAGCTTAAAGAACAGCACGGAAAAAATGGCCAGTCGCTTGAAGATATTTTCCTTGAACTGATTGGATCTACTGCAAAGGCTGCAGCCTCTGAAAATGCCAACTAAGAGGTGAGCCATGCTTTATAAACTTTTTAAAATTCTGAATGCAAATTCATTATCAACTTCTTTTGGAACAATTACCGACGGCTTTAAAAAAGGTCCGAAAGGAATTATCAAAAGTCTTTTTCTGATTCTTGCCTTCCTTTATGTGTTTGGAGTAATGATTGCAATGTACTCACTTTATATGGTGGGTACTTATAAATATCTTGCAGCAAACGGAAATCAGCAGATGATGCCTTTAATCTCAATGCTGGTTGCAGTTGCGGTAATCATGTTCTTTGGATTTACTTCGGTTGCTTCTACTTACTACACAGGAACTGGTGAAGAATTTCTGATGAGCCTTCCATTTACTCCTGGTCAGTTCTTTGGAGCAAAGTTTGCAGTTTCTTTTGTATCAGATGCTGTAATGGGAATCGGCATGTTTGCAATCAGCTCCTTTGTGTATGGCTACAATGAAGGGCTGCTTACAAATCCTCTTTTCTATCTGGGCTTTTTAGTTTCAGCAATTGCATTTTCGGTTGTTGCGGTTTTTATAATCTATCTGCTTTTTATTTTAGTGCTTTATTTTATTCCGCCGCTGAGAAATAAAAAGTTGCTGACAGTTGTTGCAACAATTCTTCTGATTGCCTTCTGTATGTTCTATGGACTTCTCAACTCGTCAGTTTCTCTTTCATTTTCAGAGCCTGAATTTGTTAGTGAAAAGATTGGTTCTTCAATTGACTGGCTTACCAACTTTGGTTCAAAGAATGCAGTTTTTATGTATATTGCCGGTGCGCTTAATGGAAAAATCATTCCAATTTTGATTCTTGCGGCAATTACTGCGGGCATTCTTTTTGGACTGGTTCCGCTTGTTGGAACAATGTACATGAAGAGCTTGAACGGCTTTTCTGATGTTAAGGCAAAAAAGCTTAGCGCAGAAAAAGCAGAAGAAGTTATCAGCAAGGATGTTCATGCAAAATCAGTATTCCATGCGTTGTTTGTCCGCGACTACAGAAATGTTGTTCGTGAGCCGGCTTTCTTTTCGAACGGACCGCTTTTTGTTTATCTGTTCCCGGTAATCTTTATTCTTTCTTTTGGAATTGGATTTATAATGGCAGGAGAAGGCATTGGTCAGATTCTTGCTGCAATCAAAGAAAGCCTTGCAGAGCTTACCCCTGAAGCTTTGGGGTCTGTAAAATATTATGTGGCTCTGGTTGGTGCAGGCTTTACAGTTTTCTCCGGAACTTTTGCTAATCTTGCAACAACATCATTTTCAAGAGAAGGAAAATCTTTAAATGATCTTAAGGCAATGCCTGTAAAGTTTGATATGATTGTAAAAGTAAAATTCTGGCATGCAATGCTGTATGTAGGAATTGCCGCAGTTATCTCAATCATCATAATTGGAATTGCGTACGTTTTACTTGAAGTTCCTCTTTCATTTACAGATTTAATTTCTGTATGGGTTTCTGTGATTCTGGTTTCGGCAACAGTTTCTCTTCTACTAATATTCATTGATATGTTTATTGATACTGTACATCCAAAGCTGAACTGGGAAACACCAATGGCCGCAAGCAAGCAGAACTTTAATGTACTCTGGTCTATGTTGCTTTCTATGACAACAATTGGACTTGTAGTGGTACTTCTGGTTTTTGTACTACCTAAGAAATTATATTCCCTTGTGATTTTAAGCTGCATATATGCTATAATCTCCGCACCTGTAGGAGCGGGATATTTCAGATATGCAGAAAAGAAACTTAAAGAAATGTAAGTTATTAATTGTAATTCTTTTGCTGTGTGCGCAGCTTAGTGCACACAGCGGAATGCTCTGGGGAGAAAAAAATCTCCGTGTAGCAAAAACAAAATGGTTTGATATTATTTATCCGGCACGCTGCGAAGAGTCAGCTGCCATCCTTTATGAAAAAGCCGACACAGTTTATGAAGAAGTTACAGCTCAGTATGGGCTTACTCCTTCTTTCAGAATGCCGGTTGTAATTACTCCAGCGGTTGAACAGTTTAATGCCTTCTGGACATCTCTTCCTTATAATCATATTGCCTTGTATGACACAGGCTCTTCTGGTTCGAGCGAGCTTGCTGTTTTCAGTGAAACTTTGCTTTCTACCTTCCGTCACGAATTAACACACGCAGTTACTTATAATATGAAAAATGGGTTCTGGCGTGGAATGGGCACAATTTTTGGTGATTGTGTTGTTCCGGGAATGCTTTCGGTTACAACAGGTATGGCCGAAGGAGCTACTGTCACCAGTGAAAGTGCAGCAGGCGAGGGCCGTTTGAATGATGAATATGCAAAGCATTATGTAAAGCAGGCAAAGATTGAAGATAAATTTCCTAATTATCATGATGTTTCGGGTGCGGCAGATATTCAGCCGGGCGGCGCGCCATATTTCTTTAACGGGGCGTTTCATCAGTGGCTGCAGGATAATTATGGACTGGATGCCTACGCAGATTTCTGGTGGCGCGTCGTAAACGGTAAGAATTTTACGATCTCGGGCGCGTTCAAGAAAGCCTTTGGAATAAAATTAAAACTCGCATGGTCGTATTTTATTGATGATTATGAAGTGCCTGAGGTTGCGGCAAACCCTGTGAGAGCAGGTGTGGTTCAGGACTTTTTTGAGCCGGAAAGTGATGATTATTCTGAATTAAATAATGCGGGTTCTTATTATGCTTCATTGACTGCCGGTGGAGACCGACTTGCCTGGGTAGACTACTTTGGTGGCCGCGTTTTCACTCAGAACGGAAAACTCTTTTCTCAGTCTGGGCTTTCAGACGCAAAACTTTCTAATGATGGACGCTTTATTGCGATCAGCTATATCAGTGGAAATGCGGCAAACGAGCAGGCCCGTGTGAAACTTTATGATTTTGAGAGCGACGATTTTTATAGTGTGAGACAGCATGGCCTTAAGGAAGCGGTTGTATTAAAAAGCGACGGCGGCTGGTATCTTATCGGGCAGAAATATAATGCTCAGCACTATAGTATTGCTGTGTATAAGCTTCTATTTAATAGTAAGGGCCGCCGTGTAACGGGAGTTGAACCTGTTAGCGAAATGGTTTTTGATGTGGAAACAAATCCGTATGCGTTTACACCGCTTAGTGACGGAACTTTTGCTTATCTTAAAAAGCACGCTCTTTCTTACAGCCTTTGTGTGAACTCAGTAGACGGAACTCTGCTCAAAGAATATGCCTTCCCACAGGGAACTACTGTACGCTCTTTGTCTTACAGTGAAAGTGATGACGGCAGTGAAAACTTATACTTCAGTTATGCTCAGAAAGGAACTATGCCTCGCCTTGGAATTATGGATGCGGCAAGCGGTCAGTTTTCTTTGAGCACTCAGGATATTTCAGGTGGTGTATTTGAACCTGTTGTCTGGAACGGAAAGGTTGTATATATCGGCCAGTTCCTGCGCCAGAGCAGAATTTTGTGTATGAACAATGATTCTGATTATGAGGAAGAGGTGGCTGTTACTGTAGATTCAGAAGAATCTGATGATGAAGATTCAGAAATCATCAATTCTCCAATATCAGATTCATACGTATCTTCTAATGTCTCAATTCCATCAAAGAAATTTAATCCTTTTCCATATTTGGCACGCGGCGTTTTCATTCCACTTTGTTCATATACAACAGATTATTTTGGTTTTAATGCAGATAGTGCCAAAACCTATGATGCTTACTTCCTGGCTGGAGCAACTTATATTACTGCTAATCCGTGGACAAACGGTGGAACAGACCTTATGCAGGTAACTGCGGGATATAATCCGTTTACTAATGCCATTGGTTCTGCAATAACAATTACAAAGGGAACTTCAACATCTCTCTTTAATACTCAGACACAAATTAAGTCTGAATTTGACCCGGATGATGAGGGCTGGAAGCAGAGCGGAATTATTTCTGCAATTTCAACAACTTTCGAAGTTGGCAGAATCTCTTATCTGTCTTTCTCAAATCAGGCCCAGGCACTTATTGGAAATCAAAAAGAAATTGCCTTCTCACTTTATGATGTTGTAAGTGCTCAGTTCTCAAATATCAGAAGAGCAGGGCCAGGGCGTTTTGAACGCGCAGGCCTTGCCGTGGCCCTCAGCTATGGTCGCTATTACGATGCTTCTTTTACAGATCCATCACAGGCACTTATAGATAAGTCTGCTCTTGCCGGAGCTGCAAAAATCTGCATTCCTCGTCTTCTGCCAATTGAGTCAAAATACGGCTACACTTACAATCTGCCGCTCACTCTGGACTTCTCGCTCTTCCCATCATCATCTCATTATGCCTATGCATTCTTTGGAGAAGAGGTTGCCGACGAATTAAATCCTAAAGACCGCCTTGGCAATGTTGTATTTGATGGAACTGTAGAAATCAAAGCATTCTCTATGGATATTCAGAAGGCAATTCCATTCCTTACTGCTGTATATCTTAATGATTTTTATGTTGGTGTAGGTTATGCTGCAACAGGAACTGCGGGTTCTGCGTCTGTACAGGGCTTTCAGACAGCAAAACTTGGAGAATACTTTAAGGCAATTGCAGACGGAAGAGGATATTATCTTGATTCTGTATATCTTAAAGGTGGGCTTGAGTTCACTCCAAATATTGGTATAGTCGCAAAATCTGCATTTAAGATGGGAATGTATATTGTTTACAGCTATTCACTGCGAACCTATGAAAATGTAAAGCCGACAGAATATTCAAATATTACCGTCGGCTTTGATGTAAACTTCTAATATATAGAAGATTATTCAACTTTAATCTGACTGAGCACTTCGCCAATCGGCTCGTGAATCACAAGATTTGCAAGCCGGTCCTGCGGGGTGCTCGATTTATTTAACAGAACAAGGTTTTCTCCATGGAAATAATCAATTAAACCTGCTGCCGGGTAAACGGTGAGCGAAGTGCCGCCAATAATCAGGGTGTCGGCAGCTTTAATGGCATTTACGGCGCCGTTAATTACTTCCTGGTCCAGGCCTTCTTCATATAAAACTACATCCGGCTTAATAAGACCGCCGCATTTAGGGCAGTGAGGGAGCTTATCCGGTGCATTTTCGCTTTCAATAATGATTTTTTCATCATAAAAAGCATTACAGTCCAGGCAGTAGTTTCTGAGAGTGCTTCCATGCAGCTCGTAAACGTTTTTGCTTCCTGCCATCTGGTGCAGGCCATCAATATTCTGAGTTACGACTGCAAGTAACTTGCCGTGGGCCTCGAGTTCCGCAAGTTTATAGTGAGCAGCATTTGGCTTAATTCCCTGCGGAAGCAGTTTTGCGCGGTAAAAGCGGTAAAATTCCGGGGTGTTGTGGTAGAAGAAAGTACGGCTGATAATCTGCTCAGGCGGATATTTCCACTGCTGGTTATACAAACCGTCTACACTGCGGAAGTCTGGAATTCCAGACTCAGTAGAAACGCCGGCGCCACCGAAAAATACAATCTTTTTGCTTTTATTAATAATTTGTTGTAAAATTGATATATCGGTTGTACTCATTTTTGTGTTCTCCCTAAAAAGTTTTAAAAATCTTGTAAATTTATTATAACTCACTTTTTTCTAATTAAACAATGTAAAAGCGCCGATAATAAAATGAGGGATTTTAAATTTAAGGATTTTTTTCAATATAAACAGAGGTGCTAGATGGTTAACATGAAAAAAGTTTTATTGATTCCAGCAATTTGTATTTTATTCGCAAGTCTGCTGACCGCTCATGGTAAAGGAGACGTTGAAGATATCAACGTTGAAAACATGAACAGCTGGCAGGAGCAGTTCGATTTGGAAAGCCGCAAACCAGGTAAGTACAACATCTTAATTACTGCCCGCGACCTTGGTGGAAACGTACACATCGAAGGTCCACATAACCTTTATCTCGATCCAAAATCAGATCTCCCGATTTGTGGTATTACAAACCCGTATCCAAACATGCGCGTTGTAGGAAACCTCAACATTGTAGGTACCTGTGTGGATGATGATGGAGTTTCACGAGTAGACCTTGTCCTTGATGAAGGAATGGAAACCGAAAAGCACGTAACCGCAGAAGGAAAAGAATTCTGGTCATATTATCTCGACACAAACGACCTTGAAGAAGGACCTCATACAATTAAAGTAATTGGTTATGATATTAATAATGAACCAAAAGTAAGTAATCCTTATACTCTCACCTGGCAGCTCGACCGTAAACAGCCGGTAACAGAAATTCAGGACAAGACAATGGGTATTCTTGTTTCTGGAAATGTTAAGTTTGACGGTATTGTTTCAGATGGAAACGGAATTAAAGAGCTTTATTATTCTGTTGATAACGGCGAAAACTTTATACCTCTGAAGTTTGGCGGCAACAAGAATAAAGACCTTTGTGATTTTACAGTTTCTGTTGATACTAAGAAATTCCAGGATGGACCTGCAGTTCTCTGGTTTAAGGCAATTGATAGAGCCGGATCTGTGGGAATGTATTCCTTCCTTTATTTTATTGATAATACTAAGCCGGATGTAGGTATTGTTTACCCTGCAGAAGGCCAGACAATGAACGGTAAGTTTACAGTTGCCGGTTATGCAAAAGATACAATCGGTGTAACAGAACTTACATGGACTTTTGGCGCTCAGAGCGGAACTTTTGACCTTATTCCTGGTAACCCATACTGGGCCGTAAACGTAGACACACTCGGCGGAAAAGAAAAATCACAGAAGTTTACTATTCACGCAAAAGACCGTGCTGGAAACGTTGTAGATGTAACCCGCAATATTCCATTGAATCAGGAACTTGATAAGCCTGTTCTTAGTATTTCAGAGCCTGTAGATGGTCAGAACTTTGGTGATTCAGATCCTCTGTTCGTTCGTGGTATTGCAACAGACCCTGATGGAGTAAAAGAAGTTCGCATTCAGCTCGACCAGAATGAACCGATTATTCAGGAAACAAAGGGTGTCTTCTATTATCAGCTTTGTACAGCACAGGATCTTTCAGCTGGAAATCATAAAGTAACTATTACAGCTGTAGATGTAAATGATGTTGTTGGAAACCCAACTGTAATTAATATTGCTTCACGCGGAATTACACCTCAGTTTGCAGATGCAAAGGTTTCTAGCGGAAAAGAAGCAGAAGACTTTGTAAACGGAATGGAAATCCATCCTGAAAGTGGAAAGACCTTCTCTCTTGGAATTACTTCAGGAATTGGAATTGTAAAAGTTGCTTCTTCTCTTACATGGGGAACAGACGGTCTTGCAGAAACTTCAGTTGATCTTAAGAACGTAACTTCTTATACATACACACTCCCAATTCTTCCAGACAGTGCAAAGGGTGTAATGAACCTTACTGTAACTGCAGAAGATATTATTGGCCGTGTTTCAACTTACAGAGCAATTTACTATGTAACAAATACAACAGTTGTAAAATCAGAAGAGCCTGTAATTGTATTTGATGACAGCACCGTTGCAGAAGACGGTTCAATTATCAGTGATCCTAACTTCCCTGTAACTGGTTACCTTATTGGAGCAAATGCTTCAAGCGCAGAGCTTGTTCCTGCAACAAAGTTTGCAAAGGTTGAACTGGACGGAAATCTCATTAAGCTCATTCCTCTTGATGCAATTGGAAGTTCGGAGCCTGTTGTTGTAAGAATTAAGACAGATAAGGGCAAGACAGTTGAGTCTCGCCAGCTTAAGTTCCGTGCAGATACAGCACTCCCAGAAATTACAATCAATGATTATTCAGATTCTAAGGCAATTGCAGGCCTTGAAGGACCAGTAAGCATTAGCGGTAAGGTTACCTGCGAAACTGGCGTTGGCGGACTTAAGTACAGAGTTATGTCTGCCAAGGTAGATATTCAGAAAGGAATTATTGCAACTACAACAGCTCCTGCTGCAAACGACGACTTTAAGAAAGTTGATGTAGAAAAGGACGGTTCTTTCAAGTTTGATTTTGATGCTTCAGACTATGGTTATGGCCTTCACATTGTTGAGCTTATTGCTGAAAGTGCCGGTGGAAATCAGCTTGCAAAGGCTTTTGCTGTTAAGAATATTCCGGATGTAGAAGAGCAGAACGGTAAGATGCCTGCTCCAAAAGCTCCGGCTGTATTCTGGGCAGACGGTTTTGATGTTTATGCCCTTGCAGTTTATCAGGGTGAACTTGAATCAGATTATCAGAGCTTCCTTCGTGCAGATATGATTGAAGGAAACAATCCTGTAAGCTTTGCTTCTGCAACTGCTGCAGACGGAAAACCTGTTGCAGGTAAGTTCACAGCTGTAAAGAAGCCTTCACTTTCTGCACACATTGCACAGATTAATGATGAAGAATACAAGAGCGGTATGCCGGTAGTTCTCGGCTACAACTCAAAAGATATTGCAACAATCCGCCTTTATATTGATACAGGTGCTGCAGTTAATTCTGTAAACTTTGAAGTTACCGGAGAAGAAATTGCCGGTGGCGCTGTAAGTCAGAAGGGTGCTGCAAAGCTGATTAAGCCTACACCAGAAGAACCAATGCGCTGGATTGCAGAAATTCCTGTAACAAATCTTCCTTCTCGTGTTAATAAGCTCAGCGCTGTAATTAAGGCAGGTGCTCTTGAACAGACAGTAACTGGTTCGTTCACAGTAGTTCGTGCTGCAGACCAAGCTCTTCTTAATGACAAAGAAGGCATTTATCCTATGCCAGCTACTGGCACAGATTATGATGATATTGATAACACTTATGTTTTGAGCAATGGTTCACAGTTCTTCTATTATGTAAACTACAACGCACCACTCAAGGTAGAACTTGTTTCTGCTACACAGGGGCTTGCAGTTGATACAAACGGAAATCTCATTACTCTTTACGCTGAAAAAGACGGTAACTACAAGAACGTTGTTGTAAAGGTAACAGACCGCTTTGGCGATGTACATAACTCAGCTCCACTGAACTTTATTGCCAACACAAGTGCCCCAGAAATCAACTTTGTAACTCCAGAGCTCTTCCAGTGGGTTGGAAATACCTTCAAGCTTTCGGGTACAGCAGCTCATCCTCTTGGAATCAGAGCAGTTGAATACTCTCTTGATAACGGTGAAACTTGGGAAAGCTTTGATCTTTCAAAGAACAATAACAGAGTTGGTGTAACCTTCTCTAAAGATATTAGCCTTGCAGATGTACCAGATGGACTTATCAGAATTAATATGCGTGCCCGCGACACATCTGGACATGAATCTTATGTTTACACATCTGCTTATAAGGATGTAACTCCACCAGAGGTTCGTGTAGTTGAGCCTCAGGAAATTGATGTTGTAAACGGTGATAACCTTATCGTATTTGAGGTTATTGATAATGCACTTCTTGCTAAGGCAGAGTATATTGCTCCTCCAGAAAAGGGAAGAACAAATACACATCTTCCAATTGAATTGAATCCTCTTATTTACACACACGTTGGTACACCAGAGGCTCCAATCAATGATGCAATGTCATTTGCCTTTACTGATGATGCGGGCAACGTAGCAACAGTAGAGTCATGGTCATTCAGCATCGACAGTGAATCAGACTTGCCAAGAGCAGAAATCCACGTGCCGGAAGACATGCAGGTAATTACCCGCGACTTTACAATTTCGGGCGTTGTTTATGATGATGATGGTGAATCTTCAATCTTCTATAAGATTGATAACGGAGACTACAAGCAGGTTTCTACAAAAGAAGTATTCAAGAGAACTGTAGCAGATGCTGAATACAAGCTGAACACAAGCTTCTCTATTGATGTACCTCTTGAAACAATGACTGATAACGAGCATACAGTTACTGTTTATGCAGTTGATATCAACGGTGTTAAAGGTCCGGAAGTAGAACGCACATACCGCATCTCTCTTGAAGAGCCAAAGGGTGCTGTAGAAAAACCTACAATCGATACTTCAGTTCGTAACCTTGTAACAATTTCCGGTTGGGCAAGCGATAAGAACGGAATTGCAAACATTAAGGTTTCTCTTGATAACGGTAACTCTTATAACGAGGCTGTTGGAACAGAGAACTGGTCTTACACAGTAGATACACGTGCAATTCCAGGTGGAACTCAGGTAGTCTTCCTTAAGGTAACAGATAATTACGGAATTCAGGGACTTTACTCAAGCCTTATCAATATTGATAACGATGCTCCTGTACTGAACCTTGAACTTCCTCTTGATGATTCAACAACAACTGGTCAGCTCTTCTTCTCTGGTTATACTTTCGATAACGTAGAAGTTACAGACCTCTACCTTACAATCAGAAACCTCGAAAAGGGTTCTTCACCAAGTGTTCGCAATATGAAGATTGACCGCATCATTGGTGAAACAGTTGATATGCGCGACCTTCCAGACGGCTTCTACAACGTAGAACTTACTGGAAAAGATAAAGCCGGAAACATAACTAACGTCAGCCGCAACATTCACCTTGAAAAGAATATTGCTCCTGCTACTGTAGACATTCTTTACCCACTTGAGGGTGAGCATAAGAACGGTGTATTTACAGTTTACGGTCAGGCAGAATCTGAAAGCGAAATCACTTTGCTGAACCTTTGGGTTGATGACAAGTTTATTTCGAATACAACACTTACAAGCTGCGGCTTCTTTAAGTTTGATGTTGGACCAGAACAGATTGATGAAGGTGTACATACTTACTATGTAGAATCAGTTCTTTCTTCTGGAAAGTCTGTTAAGTCTAGAGTTCAGACAATTACTTACAGTCCTATTGGACCTTGGGTAACAATTGATAACTTTACTTACGGAGACTTTGCAATCAACCGTCCATACATCAGAGGACAGGCTGGTTACTCAATCAGTGAAGATGAACTCTTGTTCTCAAGAACTAAGGAAGCAACTGCAGAACAGAAGGCTATTACAGCCGCTAAGAAAGTTGCTAAGATTGAAATCAGTTTCGATAACGGTAAGACATTTACAGAGCTTTCAACAAATGAAAAGTGGATGTACCGTATCGAAAATCAGGATATTGCAGAGGGTTACCACTTCTTCCTTATCCGTGCTACAATGAAGAATGGTGAAACTGCCATTACAAGAACAATCATTCAGGTTGATAACACTGCACCTTCAATCCGTCTGATTGCTCCAACAAATGGTGGACGCTATAACCAGGTACTTAATGCATCTGGTCTTTCAAATGATGATGTTGAACTTGAAAATGTAACTGTTACTCTGCGTAAGGGTGATAAGTCTGCATACGAGATTCCATCATTCATCCAGGGTCTTTACTTAGACTTCAGATTCTGGGGTGAATCTCTGTTCGCAGTAGGTGCCGGACTTACCTTCTTTGATGATGTTGTAAAGGTTCAGGCTTCTTACGGACAGTTCACACAGCAGCAGCGTGACGCAGTATCTAATCTGTTCAAGCTTGATTTGACAGATATGCGTTATGGTGGAAATATCTTCAGTTTGAAGATTATTGCAAATATTGCTTCGCTTCCATTCAGCTTCTTCTTAGGACACGACTGGGATTGGCTCTATGCCGGATTCGCAGTAGGTGCCGAGTTTGCAATGTTTACTCAGACAAACAGTGGAAAGGAACAGATTCTTTCTTCACTGCTGGCTCAGATTGAGTTCCCTAAGGTTAAGCTGCAGAACGTTAAGATGTTCAGTTCGTTCTCGCTCTATACTGAAGGCTCATTGTGGTTCATTCCTACCGACGTCTCAGGTACAAACATTAAGAGTTTGATTCCTCAGATTGCTGTTGGCTTCAGAACGAATATCTTCTAGGCAAAGGAGTTAGAATGTTTGGAAGAAAATTAAAAATATTATCGTTTAGTGTTTTGCTGCTATGTTTTTCTTCAAAGCTCTTTGCTCTGGAAGAATATGTCAGCGAAATTTACAAACAGATTGATACCTGTTTTTCTGCGAAGGATGATTCGAAGTTAAATACAATTCTGTCCAGAAATGTAAATGACAGATATTACTATTTGATGGAAAATTATACTCAGAAGAAAATCAGACGTTTGATTGTAAATAACGAATATGATTTTGCAATGGCTGCTACCCTTGTTGTTATTGAGAACAATCTTGATAACGAAGAAGCAGTTGAAATGTACAGTATGATTTCCGATGCCTATGAAATTCAGAAGAAGCATGAGGCAGAACTTGAACATCAGCGACAGCTTGAGCTTGCCCGCATTCAGATGGAAAAGGAAAAACAGAGAGGCAGCGTAGAAAAAGAATACGTTGCAGCCAGCCAGACTTCTACAGGTGCTGTATATGTTTCTGGAAAGGAAACAAATCTTACAAGTACAAACTGGAAGCTTAAGATAGGTATGGTTGATCTCCTTCATCTGTACGAAAAAGAAAGTGAAATTAGCACTATCCATTATGGTGTATGTCTGGACTTTAATTATAAATATACAATGGAAACCAAAAATGTCTTAGGATTAGACCTTTTTGCTGGAGCCCAGTTCCTTGCAATTGCTGATGAAGAAAAATTGGTTCCATTGCTTGCAGATGCAGAAGCTGCCGTAAAATATGCATTTGCAAAACTTTCCAAGAATATGTTTATAAGAGTTGGATTTAATGCTATTATTACAGGTAAGTCGGAATTAGCTATTGAAACAGATGGCGTTCTTAATAACTTCTATTCTCCATTTGTGGGAATTAAGTTTGAAGATATTCCGCTTGGTAATATGAGACTTGATTTTGCAGCCGACTGGCTGGCAGGTCACCTCTTTGTAAAAGATGTAAAGGCAGCTGCGGGAGCTGCATTAAATATTGCAATTCCGTTTGCTGAATTGGAAAAAGTTAAACTTAATCTTAATGTTGGATTAAGGGATAGATTCTTCCTTAAGAACGAGGGAATGGAAAATCGAGCTAGTCTGATATTGGCTCTTGGAGTGGAAAATGTTGTTAGGTAAGCTTAAAAGAATTGTCATTGCATTATTTGTGGTCTTCTTCACTGCCGAGGTTTTTGCGGCAACAACAGATTTAGCAGTTCGCTTTCTGGACAAGGCTAATGAGGCTTATGAAGATGGAAATGTTGAAGATGCGTATAAGTATGTAAATCAGGCACTCGCAGTTGCCAAGGATGAGGCTTCTCAGACAAATGTTCTGTACTTTGCCCAGACTGTTTACAAGCAGAAGTTAATTAATCTTCAGAATAAATATGATGATATGGCTCTTATTGATATCAAGATGAATCTTGAGAAGTATCCTAATATTGAGAATACAACAATCAAGAAACTTGTAAAGCAGATAGAGCAGGATCAGGAAAATAAGGAAAAAGCTGCACAGAAGGCAGAAACTGCAGCTCAGCGAAAGGTAGAGCAGGAGCGTTTTGAAGCTCAGCAGGAATCTATGGATGCTCAGGCAAAGGCAATGAAAGAACAGGCCGATGCAATGAAGGAGCAGGCTGAAGCTACAAAGCAGAGCCAGAAAGAGTTTAAGGATGCCCTTGAGTCTGGACTTAAAGACATGGGAAATACTTTTACAGACGCCTTCTCTGAAACTGCAAAAGAAACAAAGCGTTCTACACGCGTAATTGCTTTCTCAATAATTGGTATTGCAATCATTATCGTGTTCCTTGTTCTTCTGATTATGGTAATCATCAGAAAAGCTGCAAAGGCAAACATCATGCAGCAGGAACAGTATGCACAGGCATTCAAGCTTCTTGCTCAGAATCAGAGCCAGACAAACCGCATTATGCTTGGCGGTATTACAGATATCTATGGTGGAAATCCTTCTTTAAGAATTGCAGGATCTTCTACCTGGGCTCCAGCACAGGCACTTCCAGATGTAACCTTCTCTGAAGAGGATGAAGAAGAGCTTAAGCAGCTTGCTGTTAAGTGTGAAGAAATTGGTCAGCAGATTGATAATGTTACTGGCCGTAAGAATAACTCAAAGAACGTTTCCGAACTGGTTTACAAGCTTTCTATTCAGCTTGGACTTCCACAGGGAATGGCAATGCTCAACTTCTGTGCCGCTATGATTTACGACGCAGGATTCCTTGCAATTGACCCTGATCTTCTTGTTGCAACTCAGCTTACAGAAGAAGAAAAGCATGCTTTGAATGAGCACGTTAATCTTGCAGAAAAGCACCTTGAATTTGTTCCTAAGAAGTACTGGAGTGTATTTGAAGATGCTGCTACAAAGCATCACGAAAATATTGACGGTTCGGGATATCCTAATGGTATTTCTGGCGACGAGATTCCTCAGATTGCCCGCCTTATCCGTGTTGCAGAAACTTATGTTTCGCTTTCAAGTAAGCGTGCATACCGTGGTGCAATGGATAAAGAGACTGCTGTTAATACCCTTAAGGAACAGCCAGGCCTTTACGACCAGGAAGTCGTAGAAGCCCTCGACAAGATAGTATAAATATTTCACTATAAATTGCCGATAAAGAGAGTATGAAAAAATCATTTTTTGTACTCTCTTTGTTTTTTTTAACGGCCCTTGCATTTTCAGACGAGGTTAAGCCATTATACAGACTTCCGGAAAAGTCACCAGTGTCTTCACTGGACGGTGATTCGGAAACAGAAGTATTCCTCGTTGGGTCAGATAACGGATTATTCCGTGTTACTAACAGAAATTCTGCCATTCCATTGTGGACAGAAGGCCGCGTAGACCAGCTTTTAAGTGTAAATCTTCCTGATGATTCTGGTATTATACGTTCTTCATGGCTCATGCGTACTCAAAAGGGTATTTTCTATTCAAATGATCTTAAGAATTTTGAAGAACGTGATAATGGACTTCCATTCTTAACAATCAAAACATTCAAAGAAGGTCAAAAAACTCTCTCGCTGCAGATTCAGGAACTTAAAGATATATCTGTGAATCCGCTTAACAACAGCGAAGTAGTTACTGCTACTAAAGACAGCGTTTATTATAGTAATGATGCCGGAAAAACCTGGAAAGATCTTGGTTCAATGAGTAAGAATTCTCCGGGTGTAAAGGCAGTGGCTGTTGCAACTCTGGAAGGACAGAGTGTTGTGTTTATGGCACATCCTATTTTTGGTCTTTCTTATATTTATCCTGATAAAATTAAGGCTGGCTGGACAGATATTGATGCTGGTTTTGAAAAAATGCCTTCTCTTACATCATCAGATGAACTTGCAGACATTCTTCCTGTAGTGCGTACAAATGCAGACGGCTCAGTATATACAGAAATCTACATATCACAAACTTATATGCCTCGCATTTACCGTCTGAACTGGCAGGAAAAGAAGGGTGAACTCATTTACACAGGAGCAGAGCCTACTGATGTAACAGACGGACTTACTACAATCGACAATGTTCTTCTATATACAAGACTCGAAGGCTTTGGTGCTATTGATCTGGATAGTCTTCAGAGCCCTGGAACTCCGAGTCAGGAAAGAGACTGGCATGAAGCATTTTCTTCTGTACCGGGCATGATTAATACAGCCTGGATTCCTCAGTCTAGAAGCGGCTTTGCACACGGGCTTCAGTTGAACGAACTCTGGCTGCTTTATCCTGGAACTGTAAACTCTCCTTATGCTGAAATTGCAAACGGACGCAAGAGTATTTATGCTTCGGCATATCAGTGCAGTTTCCCTGAGGGCGTTGCAAAATTTAAGAAGGCTGTAAAAGACCGCAATATGAATTCCATCGTAATTGATATGAAGGATGACTACGGTTTCTTACGATATGACTCGCACGATCCTCTTGTTCTGGAAAAATGTTCTACATCTGGTTATGCAATCAAAGATCTTGATAAGTTCATTAAGGAATTTAAGGATGAAGGAATTTATCTGGTTGCTCGCATTGTAACATTCAAAGACCGTTCTCTTTCAAAATACAAAAATGGAAAATATGCTGTCTGGGACAAAAAGCTCAATAAGCCTTGGATGGGAATTAAGGGCTATGATGATGTTCTGGATGAAAACGGGGAATCAACCGGTAATAAGGAAACTGCATATTATGATGAGCAGTGGGTAGACCCATATTCAGAAGAAGTTTGGGAATATAATGTTGCAATTGCAAAAGAGCTTGTTGCCCGCGGCTTTGATGAAATTCAGTTTGACTATATTCGTTTCCCAACTGATGGTTTGAATCTTTATAATGCTCAGTACCGCTGGCAGGATAAGGGAATGGACAAGGAATCTGCTTTGATTTCGTTCCTCTCTTATGCTCGTGCAAATATTCAGGCTCCTATTGGAATTGATATTTATGGTGCAAACGGCTGGTACCGCAGTGGAACAAGAACCGGTCAGGATGCAGAAATGCTTGCTGAATATGTTGATGTAATTGGTCCAATGTTCTATCCAAGTCATTTTGAGCAGACCTTCTTAAACTACGCGCCGGTTGCAGACCGCACTTACCGCATTTACTACTATGGCTCCTTCCGAAATACTGTGCTTTGCCGTAACCGCGCAATTATTCGTCCGTGGGTTCAGTCTTTCTATCTGAATGTAAGTTACGACAGACTTTATTACGATTCTGATTATATTAAAAAGCAATTCTTTGGAGTTCGCGATTCTCTGGACCGCGGCTATATGTGCTGGAATAACTCCGGCGAATATGGAACAACTCCACCTGATATTGGCGAAACAGAAACCTTTATTGGAACTGCGGCAGAGGCGAGCAGGGAGTTCCGTAAACCTGCAATTGGTGATAAGATGAAGCCTCTTTATGTAGATTCGGATGTTTCGGTATTGGACAGTATTTTGTATCCTTACCGCGAGGAGGAAACAACTAGTTTCCGTCCATTCCTGAAGGTAATGCCGTAATCTCGTACTTAAACATAAAGAAAGGAAGAATATGACACCTAACCAGTACACTCCGGAAGAACCAATTTCATCTATAGCCACAGCCCTTGCGCCTGCTGCTTTGGGGATTGTGCGTGTTTCGGGAAAGGGGTGTATTGAGCTTGTGAGCAAGGTTTTTAGCAGACCAAAGGCGCTGCTTGAGGCGGCGGGGAATACCTTAGTTTACGGTTGGATACAAAGCCCGGTGGTTGCGGTCCCTGAGCCTGTCGAAGGGGTCGAAACTACCGGTGTCGAGGTCCCTGAGGGCGAGGTCTCAAAAATTGACGAGGTTATGCTCGCTGTTTACCGTGCTCCAAAATCGTTTACCGGCGAGGACATGGTCGAGATTTTCTGCCATGGTGGTCCTGCGGTTGTAACTGCAATTCAAAATCTTATGCTTAAAATCGGCTTCCGCCAGGCTAACCGTGGTGAATATACTTTCCGCGCTTTTATCAACGGAAAAACAGATCTTACAAAGGCAGAAGCTGTTAAAGAAATCATAGACTCTCATACTGATGCTTCCCGTTCACATGCAGCCGGCCGTCTTGCTGGCTCGCTATTTGCAGAAATCGATGACATTAAAAAGCTCATTATAGATACGCTCGCCGCTATTGAGGTTGAGATTGAGTACCCGGAGGATGAAGAGACTATTGCAGATTCTTTTGACCGGGAAGATATTGAAATGGCGGCTCGCCGGCTCCGCGCGCTCGCGGATTCGTGGCGCGGCGAAAAATTGTATCAGGATGGCGCGCGCGTAGTATTGGCGGGGCGCACCAACGCCGGAAAATCTTCTTTATTCAATGCAATTCTCAAAGAGGAGCGTGCAATAGTAAGCGACATTGAGGGAACGACCCGCGACTGGCTGGAAAGTTGGGCAAGCATAAACGGCATTCCCGTGCGCCTTTTCGATACAGCCGGCCTCCGCGAAACCAGCGACGTTATTGAAGCTCAGGGCGTAGAAATCAGCCGTAACCTCGTCCACGACGCAGATGTTGTTTTGTATCTTGTTGATGGAACTCAGGGCCTTAACGACGAAGATCGCCAGTTCATAGAAAACTGCCAGGAGCCTCTGATTCTTGTATTTACCAAGAGCGATAAGGCCGGGGGCACAACAGAAAAAGCTGGTCATGCTGAACTTGGTTCAGCATCTCAAGACAGACCCCGAAACAAGTTCGGGGTGACAGAAAACTCAATACATATCTCCTCAAAAACCGGCGCCGGCCTTTCCGATCTTTTTTCAAAAATTACCGCCATCCTCACCGCCGGTCTTTCAACCGAACGCACACAGGCAGGCCTTGGTTCTGCCCGTCAAAAAGAAGCCGTTTCCGCTGCCCTCGAAAGCGTTGAACACGCCCTCATCAGTGCCGACGACAACTACACCCTCGACGCCGTAGTTCAGGACCTCGAAGACGCCCTCGACTCCCTCGGCGAAGTAACCGGCGACGTAACCCCAGACGACGTTCTAGGCAGCATTTTTGCCAACTTCTGTGTAGGAAAATAAAGCCGACTGGCTAACCCGGATGGCCGACCCGGGCAATAAAAATTTGCAATCTAAAAATTCTGTGTTAAAATTATAGATAAGTAAAACGTTTTCTTAAAAATCTGTTTTTTTTCAAGCGTTTTACCGATAATTTTATTGTAGATGTCGGCAATTGCCGGAAAAGTTATACCAAATAAAAAGTTTTTACATCTCCCGACCAATCGCAGACTAATCTCAACAAAAAGTATTTTTTATTTCAGGATTTTGTATCATGAAAAAAAGTATCAGTTCATTCATTTTCGCCCTGGCAGCACTGTCTGTATTCTTTTTTAATTCTTGTGAAGTTGGATTAGGAAAATCTCCTGACCTGGAAGCCCCTGTTATTAAAATTACCAGTATGGAAAGTGGGGGAACTGTTGTAAATGGGTCTGAATTTGGCAGCGTAATCTATTGTAAACGTGATGCAGTATTTAAGGGAACTGCTACAGATAATGAGAGAGTACAATCTGTTTTTGTAGAAATTAAGTGGGATGGAGAAGAAAAATATACATATTTAACTGGTGCTACATTAAGAGATGATTCATGGATAGCAGATATAAATTTTGATAAAGAAGGTGTAGCAAGCTTAAAGTTCTCTGTAACAGATTATGCAGAAAATTATTCTACAAGATCTTCACAGGTAATTACTTTATTTATTGATGATACAGCTCCAGTAGGAAATACATGGTATATAGACAGAAAGGTAAACGGAATTCAGTATTCTTTAAGAGATCGTACATATCTTGAAGGATTAAATCTCGATGATTCTGAAAATAAAGATGCTGCCCAGAATGTTTCTTTCTCAATTCGTGGAAGCTTTAGTGATACTATGGGCATCAAGAATGTGTATATAGAATTATTTGATGAAGGCGGAAATAAACTTTGTAAGATTGATAAAACAGAAGACAGCGGATTATATGCTCCGGAATTCCTTGTGACTGCTTCGGATCTTTCTGCCCTCAATGATGATAAACATTATATTGAGGTACGTTATTCAGCCGAAGATGTTGTTACAGTACCTGAATCAAATAAAGTTGAACATGTAAAAATTCCAAGTGGCTGGTTCATCTGGTGGCCAGACAGCGATAAACCAAGAATTGTTCCTTCAACAGCTCCTGGTGAAGATAATATCCTTCATCTTAACATTAAAACAACATTGAGTTTGACGCTTTTTGATGATGACTGTCTTGATGAAGCATATTGTGCACTTTTAACTAATAGTGAATATACTGCTTTAAGTTCAAATTGGATTACGAATCCAGAGAGCATTTATAATGCAACAAACGATAATGATCGTAAGGGAAAGTTTGAGTCTGATTCCCATAATACAACAAGAGAAGTTGTAAAACCTTTAAAAGCTCCTGATACTCCAGATACAACAATGCATCTTGTGGCATATGCAAAAGATATTTCATATGCATTGGATGGAACAGAAAATCCTTCTGAAATAACAATTATTGATGTTCCGGTTCAGGTAACAGATATTTCAACACCTAAACTCTTTATCACATCTCCATCAAACAATTCAATTCCTACAATGGTAATGGCTGATAATAATAGTAAAGCCAATGTTACAATTACAGGTCAAACATTGGATACAACAGGTTGTGAGTTCCTTGAGTTTGTATGGGTACCGAATTCAATTACAAATAAATATGCTACTGCAAAGGAATGGCTTGATACTCTTACAACAAAAGAATCTCATAATGAGTTAGCTCAGTCTCCGACACGTACAAAAACATATAATGGAATGAAGCTATGGTCTGTTCCACTCACAATGGCTCCAGATGAAGGTTCGTTTAAGAAGCATACTTTCAGTTTTACAGTAGACTTGTTTAATGATTTTATTAAACCGGGTACAAGTGAAAATGAAAAAAAATATGATAAATATTTTCTTGTTAAACTTACGCGTCTTGATGGAAATTCAATTTATTCAGAATATACTCTTAAAAAAGATGATACTCCTCCAATAATAATTGCAGTTAATCCTTCTGGAGATATGCAGGCAGTTTCAAATGAAGGAGATTATACTCTTAAATTTTATGCTACAAAGGCAAGCGGATTACCAATTGATATTAATGAATACAAAATAGATAAAATTGAAGGTACAACAGCAATACCTGTGGAAGGCGCTGCTTATAACAATTCAACTGGTTATTATGAAGCAGTAATCTCAAATGCAGATTTAACAGCTATGTCTAGTAAAGGTGAAAAACCAAAATATCGTTTTACTGCGAAAGATGTTTTTGAGAAATCAAGTACGGCACAATATACTCTTATTGTAAGTTCGCTACCTTCTTTAATAAGTGTTTCGTCTACATCACCAGATAAGCTTGGAAAAGGAGACTCTGTAGATATAACAGTTGCTTTTAGTAAAGCAGTAAATCTTGTTGCAGCCGAAAAATCAGAGACAGATCCACATCTCTGGTTAAAGATAAAAGGTATTACAAATACAACCTGTACTCCAAATAAAACTTCTACTTCAGCTGAAAAAGCAAAGTATGTTAGTGGAGACGGTTCTACAACACTCCATTTTGAATATCAGATTGAAGATGGAGATTATACAAATACCAATGATGTTTTGAAATTATTTGCAGATGCTTCAAATATAGTGTTTGTAACAGACAATGATGCAGCAAGTGCATCATTTACAAGCGATAGAGTAATAATTGGTTCATTCACAAATGAATTTGATACAAAGAACATTAAGGTAGATGGCGTTTCTCCAAAAATTGCAAATAATGGAATTCAAATTGAGACTACAGGAACTACAGAAGAGATTGCTGCAATTACAAATAATGGAGTTAAATATTTACGCGAAGGAAAAACTCTTACAGTTAAAGTTACAATTACAGAACCTGTAACAGTACAGGGAAATCCAAAGTTTAAGCTTACTACTAGTGAAGGTGATGTAGAGTTAGATTATGCCGGCCAAACTGATACTGAAAGTAATACTACTATTACCTTTAGCAAGAGAATTGCATCCGATGATAAAAATGGAAGACTTTCATATAGTCCGGCAAGTTGTATTAGTGGAACAGCTTATATACTCGATTCTTACAATAATCCTTTGACGTTAAGTTCAGGTAATACGGTAACTACTTCATTCTACATAGATACTAAAAAACCTAAGGCTCCTAGTATAATGGATGAATCTGGTGCAACTGGTATTACATCAAATTATTATCAAACGTCATTAAAGTTTATTGTAGTAAAAGATCCGACTGATGCAACCATAAACAAAAGTCAGTATTCCACTAATGGGGGAAATAACTGGAGTGACTATTCTTCTGTACAGACATTAACCAAATCTGCACAGTTGACAGCTCAAAGTATAGATTATGCGGGAAATATTTCTGATCCTGCTCCTGTTTTAACTATAGATATTAAAAATGCATTCCCAAATTATACTTTTGAATGTATAACGCCAAACGGATATCTCAATGCAGGGGAAAAGATTCAGTTTAAGGTTTCTTTTGATGCAAAGGTAAAGAAAACCACAAATAATGCAAAAATATATCTTTCAAAAAAAGAGAATGAAGAAGTTATTTCAACAAATGCTTATGCAGAACTAAAATCAACAAATGCAGATCCAGAAGATCCAGACGGTTGGTTTACAACAGCAACTTTTGAATATACTGTAAAAAAAGAGGATCAGTTTACAATAAAAGTAAAGTCAGGTAATGCAGATAATGAAGGTCTTCATCTTGATGATATAAAGGATGAGTATGGATTTACAGGTTCTGGTTTAACAACTGACTATTCAACTAAAGTTGTTTGTGATGGTGTAATTCCGTACATAAAAAGCATGACTCCAGATGGAGAAACTGAATCTGGTAGTAATGTTTATAAAAATGGTAGAAAAATAACAATTGTATTTAATGAGCCGGTTCAAAAAGGAACTGGAAACATTACATTACGCCTGGTTAAAAAATGGGCAATCCCACCGGTAATAAAAGGAGATGATTTTAATACAATTTTGAACGCAATTCCTTCTTCATGGAGTGTTACTACAACAAAAAATAACGCAAGTATTACATTGAATGGAAAACAAGTTCTCTGCATGGATGAAGCAGAAGATGTTCAGGATTTACGAACCGGAATAAAATATGATAATGATTATTATCATGGCTCTGGACAATACATTGGCCCATATAAAAAATCTTCGTATGGAATAAAGAGTGATGGTTCTCCAAAAACTGATGAAGTTGCGTATGTGCTTGATGTAAATATGGGAATTTGGGAAACTTCAGATGCTCATTATTATGGAACAACTTATAAATCTAATGGTACAGCTACTGAGCCAGAAACACTTACTGCAGCAAATTCAACCAAGATTACTGCAGATAATATCAGAAATACTCTTGAGGCAGCAGGTTTTCATGAGCGTGTTCTCGATGTAACTGCAGAAGATTATGTAAAACCGAGTGAAACTATGGTAGATGGAAAAACGGTTAAAGATTATTCTACCTATATCATAGAATTCCCTAAAGGATTAATTGATGATGATGATGATTTACCAAACGGACGTGAATGGGAACTTGTAATAGAAAAGGGTGCTTTTGTAGATTATACAGGTAAGGAGTTTGGTTCAAAGTATAGTGATGAAGCTGCTACTACAACGACAAAAACACCAACAGATTCTATTATGAAAAATGATGGTAAATTAACAGATTCTCTTGGTACATGGGATTCAGCTTCAGCTGGACGAGGTCGTAGTACTGTAACAGGTACTGCAAAACCGGTTGTTCTTGTTAAAACAACAAATGATAAGAATTCTTTCTGGTCAGACAAGGTTGCAACTCCTGTAATTCGAATTGATCGATACAGTTATGGTGTTGGAGTTAAGCAGAGTGATGCTTCTGGAAACCTTACAACTAGTGCAATTACTTCTGATGATACTGCTGCTGTTTCAAAACCTACGGGTTATGTTCGTGTAAGAATTGATTGTGAAACAGATGACGTTACAATTGAATATGGAAAATCACTTGGAGCTGTTGATACAACACAACCTATAATAGCAGATACTGAATTAGCAAAAACTGTAATAACAGGATCAAAAGACAATAATAATGACGATTATAAAAAAAATGAAAAAGTTTACTCAGATGCAAGTTGTTGGAAATATAAAGAGAGTTCAAATATCCCTTGTTATTCCTATGTATCCACTACAGGACTTCCTGCAACAGCATTAGATAGCTTGAAATTGGGTTCATCATATACAAAGGATACTTTCTTTGCTGCAGGAAATGGAAAACATAATGAATCTTGTAAGGATTATATTGTAGCTCAGGCAAAGAAAACTGGCTTTACATCTTCTGACCTTGGTAAAGAATGTGCCTTCCAGACAGTTGTTCGTTTCTACCGACCATGGGGAAATACAAACGAAAATAATGTTCAGTATTCGGCAGGTTTATCTAATGGACATACAGATTTCTCTATTCGCGGAACAACTTATTGGGGTGGAGAGCCAACTATCGTACCATATCCACTTCGCGATAGTCGTCCAGGATCTTGTTATTTAAGACGATGTTATAGAGATATAGATACAACTAATGGTGTCTATGATTATTACTGGGTTAGTTATGAAATATTAGTTGAGTCATCTTACTCTGGTTATAACTGGATTGCTGGTAATTATTATGACTGGTGTCAGAATTGGGGCTATATGTATCCTGGTGAATTATCAATCTGTGTAAATATGAAGAGCTGGAACTAAGATGATAGGAGAAAAAGTTATGACAAAAATGATTAATAGATTTAGTAAGTTATTAAAATTCTCCACATTAGGACTTTTTACTCTTGTTACTTTATCAGCCTGTGAAATTGGTCTTGGAGAAGCTGTAGATCTTGAGCCTCCAGTAGTTAATCTTTTATCTCATAAGGATAATGATTCAGTTGCCCAGACTTTCCGTCTTTCTGGTACTGCCTCAGATAATGAAGGTGTAACAAAGCTTTCGATAGATTTTGAAGAAGCCGACTTACATTATTCTGTTGAACCTGGCCATAAATGGCAAAAGAAAACTGCCGGCACTGATTGGATAGAACTTTCAGATAGTAATGCATTGTGTTCAAATAAAGATGGAATCTGGACTTGGTTCGTAGACGTAAATACTGCCGAGGCAAGAAGTGGTATGGGATCAAATTATAGTCTGGAAATTTTAGTTACAGATGAAATGGGTAACTCTGGAAAGGAATCTAAAATAAACTGTACTTTGATAGTTGATGAAAAAATTCCTAATGTAAGTATTTATAAGCCGGACATCATTTCCTCTTATACAAAGGCTAAAGATACATTTGATTCATATGATCCAGATCCTGTAATTGGTATAAATGGTAATACCTTCTTAAATTTGTTAAATGGCGAAATAACTTTATATGGAAGACAGGAAGGATCTGCTTCATTTAAGGAGCTATTGATTGAATTAGATGACGGCATTACAGATGAAAGAATAATTTCTGATAATGTTCCGGTAATTAAAGATCCAACTACAGAAAAAATTGCTGCAGCCTATCCTTTAGGTAATGCAAACAAATATTATTCACGCACTTTATCTCGTAAAGGTTCGGAAGCAACAGATTTGCGAAACTGGCAGTTAACTATAATTCCGGAAGAATGGATAACTTCTTCACATCAGGAACTTACAACAGGGAAACATCTTGTCCGAATTATTTCAACAAGCATAAGTAGTTCAGATGCATGGGAACGAAAAGTAATTGGATACTTTGTATGGTGGCCAGAAGCTGATACTCCATGGATTGAAGCAAATAATGGCGGTTTAAATGATACTTCGCTTGCAGAAATATTCCCGTCATCTCCAATATCTGGACTTGCTTATGATGATGATGGAATTTCAAGTCTAACATATACAATCAAAAAGAAAGATGATAATAGTGGCGAATATTCAGTATTTAATGAATTAGCTAACAAGACAATTAAGCTTTCTGAAGATAAGGCAAAAACTTCAGCATGGTCTATTAATGCTCCAAACGATGAAGGTGTATACGAACTTAGCTTGAAAGTATCTGATTTGCATGGAAAATCTGCATCTATTCAGCGATATTTTAAGATAATGGATGTTAAGGCTCCAGATATCGTATTGAATTACAATGCTTCAGCCTTAGCTAATGCTAATGGAGATATAAATTTTTCAGGGACAGTTTCAGATGACGGTAGAATTGAATCATTAAAGATTATATTTTTGAATCCAGACGATTCCACTCCTGCAAATATGATTCGTTATGCTAATGGAAATGAACTATTCTGGGATTCAACAGATACTCCCGAAGATAATTACGGTAATAGGATTTTTACAATAACTCTTGGAAATCCAACTTATGACAATATTAAAAAGGTAAATACTTATACAGTAAATAAAGAGCTAAATCTATTTAATTCAAATGAATTAAATATTGGATTAGGAACTAATCAGAAGCATTTGCAGGAACTGAATTTTCTTGTTCGCGCGAAAGATAGTGGTGCAACGACAAAGGTAATCCAGATTTCTATTAATGGTGATGCACAGTCACCAGAATTATCTATTACATCAATTCAACAGTTTAAATCAAATGGAACTGCAAAAACAGGGGTGCTGAGTGAAGAGATTCCTAATTTAGCGGTTGTTGAAGCTGGTGATTATGTGATTCTGAAAGGAGAGATGGCAGACAACTCTATTAATGCATGGAATAATAGAAATCGAATCAGTGCAATTAATTTTAATTGGGGAAATGCTGTCTTTGAAATTCCTTCTTATACAAAAAAATCAAATGGAAAATACACTTGGGAATGTAGAGTAACTAATATACCTACCAGTTCAACGGCAATTACTGCTTCAATTACAGATTATGGGAATAATACAACTTCAGTTACTAAATCTGTATTTATTGAGACTACAAATGTTAGTCTTGAAAGAATAGGGGCAATTAATACAGACGGTAAATATTCAACGAGAACTGTAATAAAATTATTCCTTGAGTTTACTAAGGCTACAAATGTTACAGGAAATCCAACCTTATCATTGAATCTGGGACCTGATAAGAATAGAAAGACGGCAACTTTTGTTACCAGTACAAATAACACTGCACAACTTGAATTTGATTATACAGTTCAGGATGGGGATAATATTGAAAAGTTGGATGTAGAAGCAATAAATGGCGGTGTATGGAAAGACAATACTGTAACTGGAGCTGAAGCATTTACGCCTACAATGCCTACAGACTCAAAAAAATTGCTTGGTACTAGTCGTAACATAACAATAGATACGACTCCACCAAAAGTTAGTTCTATAAGCATGCTTTCTCCTAAAAATTCTTATAAAGCAGGTTCGACTTTATTACTTAGACTGGATTTTGAAGATAACTTTAGTAATAATTTGACTCTTACAAATGCAAATTCTATTGGTTTAAGTTTTGAAGGAATCTCCAATCCAAGTATTACAGCAAAAAAGAGTGGTTCTAGTGTTCTCTTTACATATACTGTAAAGGCTGGAGAGAATGCTAATCCTTTGGAGTTTGTTGAAAATTCTCTAACACATTCTGGAGTTTCAATAACAGATGAAGCAGGTAATTCGATTACAGATTCAAACTGGAATCTTGCAAAACAGAGTTTTTCAGGAATTATTATTGATAATACTCCTCCAGCAGCCCCTGTTATAACACCTGCATGGTCTGGGGATGATGTTATTGTTTCTTCAGATACCAGTTTTGTTATAACTGGAGAAAAAGAAGCAACTGTCGAATATTCCATAGACAATGGAGTTACATGGCAGTCGTATACAAATACTGAATCAGTTACAACTAAAACAATTAATATCAAAAATTCTGGTGTATATGAAATAAAGGCTAAGCAGACAGACAAGGCTGGAAATTCAGGTCCTGTATCTGCTGTAAAGAAAGTAACGGTAGACAAAGTTGAGATTTTCAAAAATATAACAGTAACAAATGCCGAAGCTACATATAAAACTGGTGATACAATTACAGGACAGATTAATTTTGGAAAAGCAGTGACTTTAGCAGTTGGTTCTACTGTATCTCTTAATGTAAAACGAAATGGCTCTGCTTTACAAGCAATTTCAATCGATAATCCTACAACAAAAGCAAGTTCTTTTACATTTACTTATACAGTCGGAGAAAAAGATACTATTGATACTACAGGCAATGCCGAAGGTTTGTTAAAAGTTATTGGCTGGTCTTTTGGCACAGATAATAAAGTGAATGTTGATTATGGAACAGAATCAGCACCAAATATAAAATCAGTTTCGGTACCATATAGTACTACAATTATTTCGGGAAAGAATATAAATGAAAGTAAAAAGATAAAGATACTTTCTGGATATCCAACATATCAAAGTTATGCTCTTTCAGCTGATAATCAGACTTTAACGATTACTTTCAATCGTGATATTTCAAAAATAAGCAGCACAAAAGAAATACGTCTCGAAATGACAGATACTTACAAGGCACCTACTGTATTTACAGAAACTCAGTATAGCAAGTTGCCGGCAACAATAAAGAATGCTACTTTCACAAAAGATGAAGTTTCAAAGAAATACTATACAGAAGGAATTAATGGTGCATATAAAGCAACTGATACGGCAACAACACTTACTCCAGATACAACTAAGAAATATATTCTTGATTTTGATATAGATGACACCGATGAAACATTAATAGGACTATTTAAAGCAAAAGATAAAGATAAGGTGATAGTACCTTTGTATTCAAGCAATATTACTGCTAGTAGAAATAAACTGACAGTAAAACTGACTGGTTCTTACGAAATTCCAGTTAAAGGTGCAACTTACAAACTTGTTATTCCATCTGGAATTGTACAGGATAATGTTCAGAATCAAAATCATGAAGGTACTACAGAAAGTCCAATACGTGAAATTTCTGGAATTGTTGCAAACGGGGTGGAGAAGCCTATAATACGAATTCAGAAAAAGGATCAGAAAATCTCCAGTACAGGCTCCGCAAAAGACGCAACTGTTGAAATGCCTTCTACTGCAAAAATGAAAATTACATGTCAAACTTCTGTAGCAGAAATTACATGGGTAAAGAAAGAAGAACCTTCTGCAGTAAAAACTATTAAGGATGCAAAGACTCATGGTAAATCAGATTTAACAACTGCGGATGTAACAATACCACCAACAACAGGCCTTACTGCCTATAATGCTGAACAAACCTTAGGTTCTACAATTTCAAACTATGCAGGTGCTACAGGACTTAAAATTGCTATTGTAGCAAAAGCAACTACATACACAGATGCTAATAAGCAAACCCAAAAGGCTCAAGAAACATCTTATGAATATGCTGCAAGAACTGTTTTGAAGTTTAATCTTTCAACAAAGCGCGTATATCAATATAATAATTACCAATGGAATTTAAATAATAATGATTATGATAGAGGCGGTGGTTATGCAACAGGTGTAACAACCAGTGAAGGATCAAAGGCACTGTACAATCTTCCTGTATGGGTTCAGGGAGGAGATTCTCCGGCTGGTGGAAATACAATAGCTGGTTTTCCACTGGCTTGGGACAAGCCTAGCACATTTAAACTCATGGCTTGTGATAATAGTTATCAAACTTATACTTATAATGATAACAATCATTCAGTAACTAGTACTGATAAAACTGCAGCAACTGGAAAAACAGCCTTTAGCGAAGATGGTTCTTGGCAAGAGGAACATACCTACTGGTACTGGGTAACATGGGATTTAAGTTCTGTATGTTATACTGGCTTGGCTGTTGGAGACGTGCCGTCAGATGCTTCAACCTTATATAAGGATGGACCTCAAGGTCCAAAGAACTGGTATGTAGCTGAATGTTCATGGGCTGCAATAAAACAAAATACTGCACTGTATCCAGGTGAAACACTTGTTTTATCTTTGGAGGACGTTGATAATACAGATGACAATAATAATACAAAAGGTGCTTACTTATTCCGTACAAAGAATTATGGACATCGCTAGTTTCTATTATTTGTATTAAAATAAAAAGAAGAACCTTGCCATTGGCAAGGTTCTTCTTTTTATACTTCAGCAGTTATATTCTTCTGTAATTCTAAAACTTTCTCGAGGGGTGCATTCATTTTTTCTGCAGCTAATTCTGGCTTTATATTGAATTCTTTTATAAGTATTAATGCGGCTTCGATGGCTTTTTGTTCCTGTCCATCTTTGAATGCTTCTTCTTTTTTTACTGCGATATCCATTTTGTAATTATATTTTGCACTAAGCATATTAATTACCTCCCTGGATTTGCGGTCCAGATTAAAGGTTTTGTAAAAGTAATTTACGTTTCGATATGTGTTTTCAGGAAGTTTTTGGGGAATATTCTTTAAAAAAGAAATGATTTTCAGTAAAATAAAGGTTAATTATAATTCAGGAGTTTATTATGTGCGGCATTGTCGGCTATGTTGGAAATAAAAATGCGACTTCGGTGTTAATCCGGGCGCTTAAAAAACTGGAATATCGCGGATACGATTCTGCAGGTATTGCGGTATATACTGGGGAAGAAATTGTTGTTCAGAAAGTAAAGGGAATGCTCAAAAATCTTTCTGAGAGAATTACCGGCGAGGTGATTCCGGAAGGGCTCAAGGGCAAAGAATATACTGACTACGAAAACAAGCTGGCTCTTAAGACTGATGATTTTATTAAGGGAAGCCTTGGAATTGGTCATACTCGCTGGGCTACTCACGGTGAGCCTAGTGATTTGAACAGCCATCCGCACACAAATATGGACGGCACAATCTCTATCGTTCATAACGGTATTATCGAAAACTATGCTGAGCTCAAGGCTAAGCTGCAGGCTCAGGGTGTTGTCTTTAAGTCTCAGACAGATACTGAAGTTGTTGTTCACCTTCTCGACCAGAAATATAAGGCAACTGGCGATATCTTTAAGGCTGTAATTGAAACTCTTCACGTGCTCGAAGGTTCTTATGCCCTCGGCGTAATCTGCAAGAACTATCCGGACCGTATTATTGCTGCCCGCAAGGAAAGCCCTCTTATCGTAGGTCTTGGTCAGGGCGAAAATTTTATTGCTTCTGATGTTCCTGCTATTCTTGAGCACACACGCGATGTTTACTATCTTGGTGAGCGCGAGCTTGCTGTTTTGTATAATGACCATGTTGACCTCTTTAACTTTGAAGGCGAGAAAATCATAAAGGAACCAAGCCATGTTGAATGGGATATGGACGCTGCTACTAAGGGCGGTTACGAGCACTTTATGATTAAGGAAATCCACGAGCAGCCTAAGGGCCTTACTGATACTATGCGCCCTCGTATTGTAAAGGATGATTCTGGAAAGCCGGTTGATGTTTTCTTTGAGGAAAACAAAATGGATGATGCCTGGAAGACTGCAGACCGCGTTGTAATTACTGCCTGCGGTACTGCTTACCATGCCGGCGTTGTTGCTAAATATGCTTTTGAAAAGATTGCCCGCATGAAGGTTGATGTTGATGTTGCTTCTGAGTTCCGCTACCGCGACCCTATTCTGGACAAAAAAGATATCTTCATTGTAATTTCTCAGTCTGGTGAAACTGCCGACACTTTGAGCGCTCTTCGCCTTGCTAAGGAAAACGGTCTTAAAGTTGTTGCAATTACTAACTGTGTTGGTTCAACTGTAAGCCGCGAGGCAGATGATGTTATTTACACTTTGGCTGGTCCAGAGATTGCGGTTGCTTCTACCAAGGCTTATACTACTCAGCTTTTGTGTCTTTACCTGCTTGCAATTAAGGCTGGTAAGCTGCGCGGTACTGTGAGTGAAGAAGAAGCAACAAAGCTTTTGACTGAGCTCGAAGGAATCCCTGCAAAGATTCAGCAGATTCTTGATGGGAAAGAAGTTATCCAGAAGTTCGCTTCTCAGCAGTTTAATAAAGATAAGATTTTCTATATCGGCCGTCAGTTTGACTCGGCAACTTCTCTGGAAAGTGCTTTGAAGCTTAAGGAAGTTTCATATATGCATTCCGAAGCTTTTGCTGCCGGAGAACTTAAACATGGTCCTATTGCCCTGATTGACCCACAGACTCTGGTTGTTGCAATTGCCAGCCAGCCTGCTTTGTACGATAAAATCGGTTCAAACATGGTAGAAGTAAAGAGCCGCGGTGCAACAGTGCTTGTTATTACTCAGGATGAAAAGGCTTTTGAAGGCAAAACAGATGAAGTATTTAAGATCCCTGAGTGCTCGGATACTCTTGCGTCTATTCTGACTGTAATTCCTGCTCAGCTTTTCGCTTACTACTGTGCAGTACAGCGCGGCTTTGACCCAGATAAACCAAGAAATCTGGCTAAGTCGGTAACTGTAGAATAAAATCGCTGAACCCAAAAAAAAACCAGTCGTAAGCGACTGGTTTTTTTTTGGGCCATCTTGGACTTGAACCAAGGACCAAAGGATTATGAGTCCTCTGCTCTAACCACTGAGCTAATGGCCCGGAATGAAAATAATATTATCAGAAAAATCGGGCTTAATCAAGATAACGGAAAATTACGAAAATCAACGAAAAAAAACATTGAAAACTTGGCGAGACGGTGTAATAATGAATAAATACGTAGTTAAAGGTTATACTAATGAGTGTTTATTCAAAAGAAGTCATTTCGGATTTAATTTTCGATAAGATTGATTCAATCATAATTGTTGATGCAAAGAAAAACAGCTATCACACAATTAAGAAGCACGGTGTTTTTGAAAATTTTCTCGACGAAGATGGTTCTTATAAAGATCTTATAGAAAAATTCTGGTTTCATCTTAATAATAGCACAACTAAAATTGCCGACGAGTATCAGGTTTTTGTTCCTATGATTGGGGAATTCAAAGGCAAATATGTAGACCGTATTACTATAAACTGCGACGGGGAAGTTCATCTTATTCAGATTTCAATTTATCCGCTTGATTTGGAATCTGGAAAATATCTTTTTATGCTTGATGAGCTTGATAACTGTGAATATCTTCGTGATTTCTACACAAACCGCAAGCTTGATACAATTGAGAGTTCTTTCCTTTTCTCAATGTATGTTGATTTAATCAAAGACATTTCTTACAGCATTAATATTACTGAGCTTACAAATAATCCTGCAAATTATGATGTTAAATATTCAGCCTGGCGCCAGATGATTGTAAATATGATCTGGCCGGATGATCAGAAGCTGTTCCTGGAACGAACGGACCCTGAATATCTTAAAAAGAATCTTGCACCGGGCCGTACAACTTCTTTTGACTGCCAGATGAAGAACCTTGAAGGCCTTTATATCTGGGTAAAACTGATTTTCAGCCGAACTGAGACTACAAACAAAGAAGATTTCAGATTTGTGTTTATGGTTCAGGATATTCATGATAATTCGCTTAAGCTGTTCGATACTCTTAAACGTTATGAAGAGCTTGCTTCCCGAGATCCGCTCACTTCAATTTACAACCACGGACGAATCGAGACTGAAATTATTAATGCAATCGACACCTTTAAGGATAAGGGAACTCCGGTTTCGTTTATGATGCTGGATATTGACTACTTTAAGAAGGTAAATGATAAGTTTGGTCACTCTGTAGGTGATATTGTTCTTAAGCAGTTTGTAAAGGTAATCAATGAGTTTATTGAGCCTTATAATTTTACGCTTGGACGCTGGGGTGGCGAAGAGTTTGTCTGTGTCTGCTATGATATGAAGCTGGAAGAGGTGACAAAGCTTGCAGATGAGCTTAGAGAAAAGATTTCTAAGACTGAGTTTAAGAAGGTGATTAAGCTTACCTGCAGTATTGGTTTGACTGATGTAAAAGAAGGCGATACTGCACAGATTATTTTTGACCGCGTAGACCATGCGATGTATGAAGCAAAAACTGGCGGTCGAAACCGAATTATAACTAATTGACATTACCCCTTCATTTAACAATAATATAGAATATTAAGGCAAAGACGCCGTAGATATAATTCTGCTTGAGGCAGGAGTATGTCTACGGCGTTTTTTTTGCTATGTCATCCTCCGGCTTGACCGGAGGAACTATTCGAGGTCTAAAATGGGTTTTCGCGATGAATGTGGTGTTGTAGGTATTTATGGGGCAGAGAATGCAGCTGCCCTTTCTTATTTTGCTTTGACAAGTTTGCAACACCGCGGGCAGGAGAGTGCGGGAATTGCGGTAAGCGATGGAAATAAAATTAAGCTTCGCAAGGATATGGGGCTTGTAAGTGATGTTTTTAAGCAGGGCCATTTTGAGACTCTGAATGGAAACATTGCTGTTGGTCATGTTCGTTATGCAACTGCAGGCGGACGTACAATTGATAATGCCCAGCCATTTATGAACTCTTTTAAGAATGGTTCGATTGCTCTGGCTCATAACGGTCAGCTTGTGAATCACACTAAGCTTCGTGAGATGCTCGAAGATCATGGAAGCACCTTTTCCAGCTCAAGTGACAGTGAAGTAATCTTAAAGTTGATTGTTCGTAAATATATTGAAAACGGCGGTCACCTTGGAACACCAAATGAAGAAGAAAACAACTCGGAATTAAATCAGCAGAGATTTGTTGAGGCTGTTGTACAGACTGCAAAGTTGATCAGTGGTTCTTTTGCGCTCTGCATTATGACTGAAAATATGCTGATTGGCGTGAGAGATCCTAATGGAATTCGCCCTTTGTGTATTGGTGGTTTCGATACACCTGCTTCGCAGGCACTCAACCACCGTGACGGCGGACAGTTCATTCTTACGTCTGAGAGTTGTGCGATTGACTCGGTGAACGGAAGGTTTGTGCGCGATGTTGAACCTGGCGAGATTGTGGTGATTAATAAGGATGGCCTGCGCTCGATAAAATATGCCGAGGACAAAAAACGTACCTGCATTTTTGAGTATGTTTATTTTGCACGTCCGGATTCAGTGATTGACGGAATTTCGGTTCAGGAGGCACGCTACCGCATGGGAGAAGTGCTGGCCGAAGAGTCTCCGGTGGATGCCGATGTTGTAATTGGTGTTCCGGACAGTGGACTTGGTGCTGCTCAGGGCTATGCGAGAGCCAGCGGAGTTCCTTACGGTATGGGAATCATTAAAAACAAATATATCGGACGAACCTTTATTGCGCCTACTCAGAAAGAGCGTGAGAATATGGTATTTGTAAAGCTGAATGCTATTCGCAGCGACCTTGAGGGTAAACGCGTTATTGTAATTGATGATTCGATTGTGCGCGGTACTACGAGCCGCCGCCTTGTTCAGATTCTCCGCCGCGCCGGTGCGAAAGAAGTTCATTTCCGCGTTTCGTCTCCACAGGTAAAGTTTCCTTGCCACTTGGGAATTGATACTCCAAGTAAGAATGAACTGATTTCAAGCAATCATGAGCTTGAGGAAATCAGAAAGGAGATTGGTGCGGACTCTCTGGCATTTATCAGTCTTGAAGGAATGAAAAAAGCCTTTGGTGCGGATTCGTTCTGTAAGGGATGTTTTAACGGGGAATATCCGGTATAAAGTGAATACGGTGGTTGAGCTTGTCGAAACTACCGTAAAACTTTGTATGGGTTGCCTTCTGCGGTGATTTCGACCCTTCGACCAGGCTCAGGGACCGCAGACTCAACCACCGTATGTATCATCCATATCTCTTTATAATCTCGTCGGCGATGGCGGTACGTTTCATGCTGCGGTCCATGGCGTCTTTTTCGATAAAGCGGTGGGCTTCCTGCTCTGTCATGCTCATGTTCTGCATCAAAAGCATTTTTGCGCGGTTTACAAGTTTGATTTCTTCCATCTTTACTTTGAGCTTTGTTGTCTGACTTGAAAGTACCTGTACCTTGTATTGAACGGCGATGGCTGCCTTAATCATATTGTAAAAATAGAACTGGTCAAAAGGATTTGAGATTGTGATGATGCCGTAGCCTTCTACACGGTAACTTACTTCTTCAAAAAGGGCCGGCGGTGTAAGCAAAAGGATTGTGCTCAGATTTTCGGAAGCATCAATTGCAAAATCTGCTCCTTCACCATCAGAATAATCAACTAAAATGATGTTATAGACACGTTCAGAAACTCTGCGGCGCGCTTCGTTGAAATCGGTGAGAATATCGGTTTCGAAGAGCGGCGGCATAAGCATTACGCTTATTGTTTGAGAAAGCTTTGTATCTTTTGTAACAACTAAAACGCTGTGTGTGTCTTCTGTCATTTTTAGAATCCGAGAGCGTCCTTGATGAATGAGCTTTGTTCAGCGATTTCTCTGGCAGAATCCAGGGTGTCTGGTAAAGACTTAAGGCGCAGGTCTCTGAGTGGAGTTGAAGGCCCGTGGCTCTTATCAAACAGGTTTTCTGTGATTGGCTCTGGTGGTTCCAGATTATTTTTAATTCCGTCCAGTGCTGCGTGAATCAAAAGTGTGAATACGAGGTAAACGTTGCATTCGCTGTCTGGAGTGCGGATTTCTATACGGCTTGCGTCTGCATTTGTTGTTGCCGGTACGCGGATAAATGCGGAACGGTTTTCGTGGCCCCAGGCAATGTAGCAAGGAGCTTTGCAGGAACCGAGGCGGTCGTATGAGGCTTCGGTGCAGTTCATATAGTAGGTGAGTTCTTCTGCATGTTTTAAGATGCCGGCAAGAACGTTACGTTTTTTAGTATTGTCTGAGCATGAAATGTTGATGTGGAAACCGCTTCCGGCTTTGTCTGCGAGTGGCTTTGGTGAGAAGTCTGCATAAAGGCCAGCGCTTGCGGCTCTTGTGCGTACAATCCACTTGAAGGTTGCGGCGTTGTCGGCTGCTGTGAGGGCGTCTGAATAGCGGAAGTCAATTTCGTTCTGGCCCGGGCCTTCTTCGTGATGGCTTGCTTCTGGCTGAATACCCATCTGCTCGAGTGTAAAACAGATTTCACGGCGGATATTTTCTCCCTTATCTTCCGGGGCAATATCCATATAACTTGCGTTATCAAAAGGAATCTTTGTTGGTTCGCCTTTTTCATCGAGCTTGAAGAGGTAGAATTCAATCTCGGTACCAAAGCTGAAGTCAACGTTGAATTCAGCTTTAGCTTTTTTTACTGCGTTTGCAAGGAGTGTGCGGCAGTCTTTTTTATATGGAGTTCCATCCGGATGTGAAATAGTACAGAACATTCGCACAACTTTTCCGGTGTTTGGACGCCAGGGAAGAATGGAAATGGTTCTTGGATCTGGATGAAGGAATAAATCTGATTTTTCTGGTGTTTCAAAACCATATATGGCGGACGCATCAAAGCTTACTCCGTTTTCAAAAGCGCTCTGAAGCTGTGTTGCCATTATCGAAATGTTTTTCTGAACACCGCGTAAATCAAAAAAAGCAAGACGAACGAATTTTACGTCTTCTTCCTCTACATATTCTAAAACTTCACTCTGTGAATACATTTTTCTACCTCTCTTAAACTATACACTAGCCTTGGCATGCTTTCAAGAATTCAACGAAAAGTGGGCCGGCGTTGTTTGGACGGCTCTTGAACTCTGGGTGGAACTGAACGCCAACGTGGAACTGGCCTTCAATTTCTACGGCTTCTACAAGTGTGCCGTCCGGGCTGGTTCCGCTGATTGTGAGGCCGGCTTCCTGCATTTTTGTGCGGTAGTCGTTGTTGAATTCGTAACGGTGGCGGTGGCGTTCTTCTATATGATTGCTGCCATAGGCTTTTTCAAGAATTGTTCCTTTAGCAACTTCACAAGGATATGAACCAAGGCGCATTGTTCCGCCCTTTATAACACCTTCCTGATTTTTCATAAGGTCGATTACTGGGTGCTCGCAGAGTTCGTCAAACTCGCGGCTGTTTGCATCTGCGTAACCGAGCACGCTGCGGGCAAATTCAATTACAGCAATCTGCATTCCAAGGCAGATTCCAAAATATGGCAGCTTGTGGGTGCGGGCATAGCGGCAGGAACATACCATTCCTTCAACTCCGCGGTGTCCGAATCCGCCTGGAAGAATGATTCCGGCGCAGTCTTTGAAAACTTCTGGGGCTGTATCATCTGTTACACTGTCTGAATCAACCCATTTGATTTTGATATTTTTTCCTACAACAAAACTTGCGTGATTGAGAGATTCTACAATACTAAGATATGAGTCGTGGAGCTTTACATACTTTCCAACAAGCGCAACCTGAATTTCACCCTGACGTGCGTGAATTGTTTCTACCATGCGTGACCAGTCTGCGAGGGCAGGGTAGTGCTTGTCGCCGCCTGCAGAATCGAGTCCTAAGTCGCGGCAGACTACATCATCCATATTCTGAGCGTGGAGCATCAATGGAACTTCGTAAAGGCTGCGGCAGGTTGTGTTGTTAATTACACAGTCTTCTCCAACGTTACAGAAGAGGGAAATCTTTTTGCGGATATCAGTTGGAATCTCTTTATCGCAGCGGGCTACGATAATATCCGGGTGAATACCAACGGCCATGAGCTCTTTTACTGAGTGCTGGGTTGGTTTTGATTTATATTCGTCTGAACCGCTGATATAAGGAACAAGACAAACGTGAATAAAAAGACAGTTGCGGCGGCCTACTTCTAGCGCCAGCTGACGGATTGCTTCAAGGAATGGTTGACTTTCGATATCACCAATTGTTCCACCAACTTCAACAATGCTTACGTCGGCATTGCTTACTTCTGCGTTTTTCAATACAAAATCTTTGATTTCATTGGTAACGTGAGGAATAATCTGAACTGTCTGTCCAAGGTATTCGCCCTGGCGTTCCTTGTTCAGAACGTTCCAGTAAACACGGCCACTGGTCATATTTGAGTATTTTGTAAGATTTTCGTCGATAAAGCGTTCGTAGTGACCAAGGTCCAGGTCTGTTTCGGCACCATCATCAGTTACAAAAACTTCTCCGTGCTGGAAAGGGCTCATTGTACCCGGGTCAACGTTCATATATGGATCAAGTTTCTGACTAGTTACCTTGAGTCCACGACATTTTAAAAGTCTTCCAAGGCTTGCAGCTGTAATTCCCTTTCCGAGGCCAGAAACAACGCCTCCGGTTACAAAAATAAATTTACTCATATACTTCCTTCCTAAAATAACTTACATATGATTTATATCAACTAAGCTTGCGTTTTCGAGTGAATATGGGGATGCGAGGCAATCGGCCAGGACGTTGGCGGTGTCGAGGGCGGTTAGGCAGTCGATGTCGCGTTCTACGGCGAGGCGGCGGAGCTTTACGCTTTCGGCAACGGGGTCGCGGCCTTTGGCTGAGGTGGAAACTACGTAGGCAATTTTGCCGCTTTCGAGAAGGGTCATTACGTTGTCGTTGTAGTTTTCGTGAACTTTTGCTACATGATTTACCGGCATGCCGCTGCGTTCAATGGTACTTGCATTTCCTGAAGTGGCATAAAGTGTGAAGCCGAGGTTGTAGAACTTGCGGGCAAGATCCGGGAGTTCGGGGAGGTCGGAGGCACGGACGGAAAAGAGAATGCCGGATTGTGAGGCTGGGGGCGTTGCGGGGGTGTCCCCCGCAGAAGGGGTAGGCTGCAACGAAGTGCAGCCGAGGGGAAGGCTTTCCCCTCCTTCTTCCTGGTTCGGCCTGATCATTTTCCAGCCGGCGGCGGCCATACCTTTGAAGATTGCTTCTTCGCGGGTGGCGGCAATTCCAAGGACTTCTCCGGTAGATTTCATTTCCGGGCCAAGGTGGGTATCTACATCCATCAGTTTTTCAAAACTGAAAACAGGAACTTTTGCTGCAAAATAGTTTGGCTTGCGGTAGAGGCCTGTGCCATAACCGAGATCTCTAACCTTTTCTCCCAGCATTGCACGGGTTGCGAGTTCTATCATAGGAACTCCGCTGACTTTGCTCAGGTAAGGAACTGTACGGCTTGAACGTGGGTTTGCTTCGATGATATACAGGTCGTCGCCACTTCCGTCGTCATAAACAAGGTACTGAATATTTACAAGTCCCTTTGTGCCAAGAGCAAGGGCAAGGGCTGTAGACTGGCGGATAATTTTCTCTTCGATTTCTGGTTTGAAAATGCCAGGGTAAAGTGCAATTGAGTCTCCTGAGTGAATGCCGGTACGCTCAACGTGTTCCATAATTCCAGGAATCAGAACGTCTTCGCCGTCACAAATGCAGTCTACTTCAAGTTCTTGTCCTTCCATATATTTGTCGATGAGGACAGGGTTCTCGATTCCGGCGCGGAGAATGATTTTCATATATTCCTTTACGTCGGCACTGTTGCGGGCAATGATCATATTCTGGCCGCCAAGTACGTAGCTTGGGCGCATCAGAACGGGGTAAGAGATTTTTTCAGCAGCTTCGAGGGCTTCAACTTCTGTGAAAACTGTAAGTCCGCGAGGGCGTTTAATTCCAAGGCGGTCGCAGAGTTCTTCAAAGCGTTCGCGGTCTTCTGCCAGGTCAATGGCATCTGCTGAAGTTCCCAGAATCTTTACTCCCTGGCTGTCCAGAAACTTTGCAAGCTTGATTGCGGTTCCACCGCCAAAGGCAACTACAACGCCAAGTGGCTTTTCAACATTCAGGACATTCATAACGTCTGCCGGGGTGAGCGGTTCAAAGTAAAGGCGGTCTGCTGTATCAAAGTCTGTAGAAACTGTTTCCGGATTGTTATTTACAATTGCAACCTTGTAGCCAAGCTTTTTAAGGGCCTGAACACATTGTACACTTGCATAATCAAACTCAATTCCCTGACCGATTCGGATTGGGCCCGAACCAAGTACAACAATACTTCCTTTAGAATTTTCAGACATCATTTTCCTCGAAAAAAAAAGACGACACTGCACCCGAAGGTTCAATGTCGTCTTTGACTTTTTTTATATTATCACTTTTATAAATCAGATGCAATAATCGTAGCCTATAAACTCCTGGTTCTTTTCGGCAAGCTCATCCAGATGAACGGAGTCGACATAGTGATTAATTGTGGTTTCAAAGCCTTTCCAAAAGCTTCTGCTGCCTTCTGAAACTACAGTATTATTCTCAAAATTACTGAGAGGGCAGAGTTCTCCTTCCATAACGCGCAAAATCTCACCAACTGTATACTGCTCCGGCTTTTTTGCAAGCTTGTAGCCGCCGCTGATTCCTCGTGAGCCAATTACAAGCCCTGCTTTACTTAGCTGAATTAAAAGCTGTTCCAGATACTTTGTTGAAAGATTTCTGCGGTGTGAAAGAGTTTTGAGCGGAATGTATTTTTCCGGCTGTCCCATTGCAAGGTCTTCCATAATCAAAAGGGCGTACTGCCCGCGTGTTGAAATCTTATACATATTTGAATGCCTCCGAAATCCTGTTTAATGCGTCCTCAAGCACTGGCCGTGGAGTTGCCACATTTATTCTCTGGTAAAACTCTCCCTCCGGTCCAAACATTGTTCCACGGTCCAGCCAGACTTTTGCTTTATTTACAATTATGTCGTCAATTTCTGAATCTGAAAGACCAAGGGCAGAAAAGTCTAGCCAGAGAAGGAAGGTGCCCTCTGGTTCAATAAGACGCACTTTAGGAAGATTCTCAGCAAGAAATGAACGAAGAAAGGTAATATTGTCCTGAAGATGACGATGCAAATCTAGCAGCCACGGTTTCCCATTTTTGTATGCCGCGAGTGCCGCTGTAAGTCCCATAAGACTTGGCTCATCATAACCGGTTTTATCTTTTTCAATTTTGAACTTATTACGTAATACTGGATTCTTTATAAAGTTTGTAGAAAACTGAAGTCCTGCAAGATTAAAGGTCTTACTTACCGACATTGAAACAATTGAGTTCTCTGCAGCTTCCGGCGAAAGATTCGAGAACACAGTGTGCTTGTTCGGCTCATAAACAAAATCATTGTGAATCTCATCTGAAAAAACAACTACGTTATGACGCAGACAGATTTCATTAAGCTTCTGGAGTTCTTCACGGGTCCATACCCTGCTAACAGGATTATGTGGGCTGCACAGAATAAAAAGCTTTACGTTGTTATCAATAATCTTTTTTTCAAAATCTTCAAAATCAATGAAATATTTTCCATCTCTTTCGTAGAGTGAAGAGGTGACCAGCTTGCGGTTATTCAGCTCAATCATATTCTTAAAGGGGTAATAGACCGGTGTCTGAATAATTATTGCATCGCCTTCTTTTGTACATGCTTTTATTGCACAGGAGATTCCGAATACAACGCCCGGGGTTGTTACAAGGTCACGGCGATCTGGTGAAAAATCATGCTCAGTCTGCATCCAGTTTTTAAGGGCTGCAAAGAATTCATCATCAAGGCAGGAATAGCCAAAAATTCCATGATTTACTCTATTATGTAACGCTTCAAGAATTGCAGGGGCTGTGGGAAAATCCATATCTGCAACCCAGAGTGAAAGTACATCTGCAGGCTTTCCGCGAACAACGGCTAGGTCTGTCTTTATACAGTTTGTGCCGTGACGGTCTGTTACGGTGTTGAAGTTATAGCTCATAAAGGCTCCTACTTAAAAAATACTTAAGTTTTTTAGTATAACCTATTGACTTAGTAGGTTAACTGTAGTATAAAGGGTATTACCTACTAAGTCAATGGGTATATAAATTATTTTATAAGGAGCATCGAAGTATGGCAAAAATACTGGACCAGCCGCGGTACAAATGTGCGCTTGCTGCTATGCAGACGGTTCATTCAATTCCTGGAGCAATTCCGGTTTTGCATTCTGGACCTGGATGTGCTGCTAAATTAAATGACAACAACGGAACAAGCGGACGTTACAGCCCGAATATTTTCCCTTGTAGTTCTGTGAGTGAAAAGGAAGTTGTTTTTGGTGGAACCGGCAAATTGCGTTCTACTATTGAAAATGCTTTGAAGGTTATTGATGCCGATTTATTCGTTGTTCTTTCCGGATGTACCAGCGAAATTATTGGTGATGATATTGAAGAGGTTGCAGGAAATTTTGCGAATGCAGAAAAGCCTGTGCTCTGGGCTAAGACTCCAGGTTTTAAGGGAAATAACTATCTTGGTCACGACTGGATTTTGAAGTCAATTTTTGAGCAGTATCTTGAACGTGATGAAGTTGTTGCAGCCTATACTGATGCAGACGGTGAAGTTAAAAAAGAAAAAGGTCTTGTAAATCTTTTTGTTGCTCCTCCTCAGCAGGATCCTTACTGGCTTGGAAATCTCCGCGAGATTGAAAATCTTCTTTCTGCAATTGGTCTTAAGCCAAACACAATTTTTGGTTTTGGCCGCAGTGTTGAAAATCTTAAAAAGCTGCCACAGGCTGAATATACAATTCTTGTTTCCCCTTGGACTGGAATTGAAAGTGCAAAGTATCTGGAACGTCGTTTTGGAATTAAACTTTTGCAGTACCCTGTTCTTCCTATTGGTGCTACTGAGACTACAAAGTTCCTTCGTGCAGTAGCTGATTTTACTGGCGCTGATAAAGAATTTGTAGAAAAAGTTATCACAGAAAAAGAAGCCGAGTTCTATTATTACATTGAACGCTTTGCTGATACTTTGCTTGAAACTCGTATTCTTGGAAAACGCTTTACAGTTGCAAGCGACAGTGAATATGCAATCGCAGTAACAAAGTTCCTTGTAAATGATATGGGTCTCTTCCCTGAAAAGATTTTTATTACTGATGATGCACCTAAAGCACACCAGCAGAAGATTATTGATGAAGTGAACAATCTGAACTATGGAATTACAACTCCGGTTCAGTTTACAACAGATGGTCACGATATTCACGAGCAGATTAAGGCGTCTGATTTTGCGGGAACTCCGCTGATTATCGGTTCAAACTGGGAGAAAAAACTTGCCGCTGAAATTGGCGGTCACTTTGTAAACGTAAGTTACCCTATGCTTGAAAAGCTCGTAATAAATGATCACATTGCCGGCTATTCGGGAGGACTTCACCTGCTCGAACAGATATTTACTGCTGCTATGAGTAAACTGAAACTTTAGGAGACTGCCATGCCATATAATTTTAAGAATGCAAATATAGCAATTCGTGAGAACCGTCTTGGTTCTATTACAGGGTTCGTTGGAGACCTCGAAACTCTGGTAAAAAAATCTGAAGACGGAAGTCTCCGTAACCGTGAGCGCTGCTTCAGCCAGTCGAGCTCTTGTCTTTCTGGTTGTGCCTTGAACGCACTTGCAGCTATCCGCAATGTTGCCGTAGTTTATCACGCACCTGCCGGCTGTACTGCAATGGCAAGTAACGATGCCGTAAAGTTCGGCCAGATTGCAGCACGTGTAAATAAAACAACAAACTCAGTTTTTGTCTGCACAGACTTAAATGAAAAAGATACTGTATTTGGTGCTACAAACGATTTGATAAAAATCATTCATCATACTTATGAAACTTACAAGCCGGATGCAATCTTTGTTTCTACAAGTTGTGTATCTGGTGTAACTGGTGAAGACGTTGATGGTGTTGCAAGCGACTTGAATGATGAACTTCCAATTCCAGTAATTCCTGTTCACTGTGAGGGTTTTAAGTCTCGCATCTGGGCCAGTGGTTTTGATATTTCTGACCATGCCGTTTTACAGGGAATTGTTCAGCCACCAAAGCAGAAGCGTCGTACAATCAATATCAAGAACTTCTACGAGAGTGCACGCCCTCAGATTACAAAAATCTTTAATGAAGTATTTGATGCAGAGCCACAGTTCCTATACTGTAACTCAACTATTGAAGAGCTTTCACATTTGAGCGAAGCCCTATGTACAGTTTGTATCTGCGGAACTTTGGGAACTTATCTTGGTAACGCTCTTGAAGAAACTTACGGCGTTCCTTATGTACGCACAATCAACCATTCGGGAATTACAGGTTTTGAAACCTGGCTCCGTGGAATTGGTGACACAATCGGTAAGCGTGCAGAGGTTGAAGCTTATATCGAAAAGCAGCGTGCAATTTATATTCCTCAGATCGAAGAAGTAACAAAGAAGCTTAAGGGACTTCGCGCTGTAATTGGTATGGGTCCTGGCTTTACTTATGAAATTGCCCGTGTTCTTCAGGAATTCGGAATGGTTGTAGATTATGCACTTGCATGGCACTACGACTACAAGTACGACAACGGTCAGGTTCCTCCTGCCCTTGAACACCTGCTTAAGACTTCTCCAAAGGATATGAAGGTTGCAGTTGCAGATCAGCAGAACTATGAAGTATTGAACATCCTTAATCATTTTAAGCCTGATGTTTACTTCAGTCGTCACCCGGGTACTACTGTCTGGGCAATTAAGCAGGGCTTTGCCGCTGTCTTTGTTGCTGATGAGTACACTGTATTTGGCTACGAAGGAACTTTGAAGTTTGCAAAACTGATTCTTGATACTGTTACAAACCGTTCGTTCGAAAAGAACCTCGCTGCCCGCATTAAGCTGCCATACACAAAATGGTGGTACGAGCAGAATGCAGATAAGTTTATTAAGGATGAGAAAGACCGCCCGGTAGGCAGTCGTTGATAAATAGCAAAGCGTTAAAAAAATTGCGAAAGCAATTTTTAGCTTTACCACATTGGAGAAAAATAAATGTCAAAACAGATACACGACTCATTAACAGAACTCGTTGGAAATACCCCGCTGGTACGACTTCACGGCTATGAAAAAAAACTTGGACTTAAGGCTCATCTTCTTGCAAAGGTTGAATACTTTAATCCGATTGGAAGTATCAAGGATCGCATCGTTCTTCGCATTATTGAAGATGCTGAGCGAGAAGGAAAAATCAAACCGGGTGTAACTACTCTTATTGAATACACCAGTGGAAACACCGGAATTGCCGTAAGTGCGATTGGTGCAATGAAGGGCTATGATGTTACAATCTACCTTCAGGACGGAACCAGTCAAGAACGTTTTGATATCATGAAGGCTTTTGGTGCAAACGTAACCCGCATAAGCAATGTACCAGAAATTCAAGAAGCGTTGAAAACAACAAACGGAGATTTTGTTGCCGCTACCAATATTTTGAAGCAGCATATCCGCGACAGACAGGCAGCAGGCGAAGATATTTTCTTTGTAGACCAGATGCTTAATCCGAAAAATCCTCAGGCTCATCACGATACAACTGGGCTTGAAATTTGGGAGCAGACAGGTGGTGACCTTGCAGCTGTTGTAAGCGCTGTTGGTACCGGCGGTACAATCCGTGGAATCAGCGATTATGTAAAGTCAAAAAATCCGGCTGTAAAAGTGGTTGCCGTAGAGCCTGCTATTGAAGCAACAGCTCTCACTGGTATTCACAACTTTACAGAAGTTCCTGAGGAGCGCGTTCCTGTTACTGTTCGCAATACTACCGGTGTTTATGACGAGGTTCTTATTGCAACTGTAAATCCTTCTTTCGAGGCAGCACGAATTGTTGCAAAGTCAGATGGTGTCTTAGTTGGAAATTCAAGCGGGGCTGCTCTTTGGGGAGCTACAGAGCTTGCAAAGCGTCCTGAGTATGAAGGAAAGAACATTGTTGTTGTTTTCCCTGACACCGGATTACGCTATTTGAGTACGGAACTCTTCAAAGGCTAACGTCATTGCGAGCGAAGCGAAGCAATCTATATATATGGATTGCCACGTCGCATTCGCTCCTCGCAATGACGGTAATTTGTTAAAATGACACTTCAACAAATAAAATACATTCTGGGTGTCGCTGATTCGGGGTCTTTTAATAAGGCCTCGGAAAAACTTTTTATCTCGCAACCCTCACTTACCAGTTCTGTGCACGAAGCTGAATATGAACTTGGCTTTCAGATTTTCAACAGATCGACACGGGGCGTTACAGTAACAGAGCGGGGACAAAGTTTTATAAAAGATGCCCAGGATTTATATTTAAAATATGAAGAGCTTCTCAAAAAACACTGCGGCACTGAAAAAAAGAATTTTTCCATTTCTACCCTTTATTACGCTTTTGCCCGCAAGGCCTTTGTAGAAATTGTAAAAAAATATTCCAGCCAGGAATATGATTTTGCCTTTTGTGAAAAAAAAGCCTCTGATGTAATTTCTGATGTTGCGAATGAGAGCAGTACAATCGGTATTTTATATTTGAGTGATTCGAACCGCGATGATATTGCAAAAAGTCTTAAAGCAAACAAACTTGAATTTCATCATCTGACTGAATGCAATGCCTTTGTTTATCTTCATAAAAAACATCCGCTTGCGAAAAAAGAAAGTATTTCACTGAAAGAGCTGCAGGAATATCGTTTTGTGACTTTTGATACAGACGATGTAAAATCTTTCTTTTCTGATCAGGTTATTTCTCAGTATGGACTTGATAAAGCAATTACAGTTGCAGACCGGGCAACAGAATTAAATCTTATAGAGCATCTGAACGGCTATACTTTTCTTTCGGGTATATACGAGGAAGACTCAAATACAGAAAATACCGGCGGTGACTCTGCGGTTTCAAATGACTCGGGAGAAAATTTTGTTTTAATTCCACTTCAAAATCTTGATGAAAATATCAGCCACTGTTTTGAACTCGGCTACATTACAAAATCTGGCCAGCGTATGAATGACATCAGCCTCACTTACATTGATGTGATTCGAAGCATTCTTCACATTGCTGGTTTTACTTGCTAAATACCTATTTAAGGAGCACTCTTATGATTAACACAAATTATCTTTTTGAAGACCCGGAAGAACTGAATCCTTTTGCACTGCCGGACTATTCGACTCTGGACTTTGTTTCAAACGGTTCTCATATATATGGCGAAATTATGTGGCCTTCCAGCGAGGTTACCGGTCCTAAAAACCAGGGCCGTCCTTGTGTTATCATGCTCCACGGCTTTCCGGGAACTGCCCGCAATGATGATATTTCTCACGCCCTCTGCCGCAGCGGCTGTGTTGTTCTAGTTCCGCATCACCGTGGTGCCTGGGGAAGTCAGGGAAAGTATTTGATTTCAAACTGTATTGAAGATGCCTATAACCTTGCAGAGTACGCTCATTCAGAAAGCTTTACCGAAAAGTACAATGTAAATCCAAATCAGATTTTTCTGCTTGGCCACAGCATGGGAGCAAACTCTTCGCTTAATGCCGGAAAAAAATTGGACTGGATTGCGGGAATCATAATGCTTACTCCTTATGATCCGACCCGTTATCTCAACTGTGCCAAGGAAGTTTATCTTCGCTCTCTTCTGGAAGAAGGCCGCATTCTTCATTCAGACGGAATTGATGTTATTTATGATGACGTATTACGCCGCCGCGAAGAAATCAGCCACCCTAATGCCTTTGAAGAAGTGAAAGATAAAAACATTCTTGTTTTTGCAGGTAAGTATGATTCAGTTTCTCCGATTGAAGAAATGATTCTGCCCCTGTGGAATAAGCTTGCGACCCATAAAACATCTGCCGTTCAGAAACTTGTGGAATATCCTACCGAGCACGGTTTGATTGGCCGCCGCATTTCCATGATTCGCGAGATTGCAGAATTTATAAACCGGGTGATTGCCTGATGCTTAATTCACGGCAACAAACTTTCTGATTCTGTGAGTTACGCCTAGCCTCTCGCAAAGCCGGGTACATTCCTCTTCATCTTCTTTTGAGATGGTTGTTTCAACCGTACTCATCACAACCTTAGGAACAAAGTTTTTTGCCTGCTCTGCAAAAGCAAGCATTGCAGGAAAAGCTTTTTCCTTAAAAACCGGACGAACAGTTTTCTCGTAAATCTCGGGATTACTTGAATTGAGGCTGATTGAAAGGGCATCAATTTTTCCGGCAAGCAGAGGTGCAACAGGCTTTTTGTTTATCAGGTCAGCAAGCCCGTTTGTGTTTATTCTGACCGGCAGAGAATAATTTGCCTTCAAAAAATCAGCTACTTCAAGAAGCACATCCAGAGCCTCTGTCGGCTCGCCATAACCGCAGAAAACAAACTCCTTGTAATTTTTGAAGCGCTCAAGCTTTGCCTCTTCTTTTATGGCAGCAATCACTTCTTCTGCTGTAGGTTCATGCTCAAGCCAGAGAGTATCTACATTATCAAACTCTGCCCCGCTTACTTTCTGACGGATGCAAAAAGTACATGCACAAGGGCAGCGGTTTGTCAGGTTTATATAAAGTCCATTGTATTCGGGGTAGATGATTGTCATTGATTTTTTCATAAGAGGATTATCATATAAGTTATAACTACTGTCAATTATCAATAAAATCTATAGGTCTTATAAAAAAAATCTGTTATAGCTTGTACCTATAGCTACAATACAAAAATTATATTATTCAAAACGCATTCTTTAGACTATAACATACTAAGCTACTAGGTAATAGATTGAGGTATGTTATGAGCAGAAAAATTGTTTCATTAGTAAAAAGACTTTTCCCTGTGCTTGGAGTTCTTCTCGCATTTTTAGTGCATATTGCAATTCCGGACAGTTCACAGCATCCGTCTTCAACGCATCATTATTATGACGGCCTGCTTTTCATTTTACTGGGACTTGCATTACTTTTCTTTCTGCTTTCCTTTTTCATCAAAAAGGTAAATGCCAGTCTGGAAGAAAAAGGCCCCTTTCTGCTTGGAGCTTCAGGTCTTGTGATTGTAATCAACCTTGTAACTGCAAAGTTTGCTCTGTTGCCGGTAATTTTCTTTCCAACTTACAACAATATACTCGCAGTTTTTGTAGAACAAACTTCACTTCTTCTTAAGTGTATCTGGTATTCTTTCCGACTTTTGCTGCTTGGAGAATTCTGGGGAATTCTGGCAGGCTTTATTACTGGAATATTCCTAGGCTTTTCAAAAAAGGTTTACTACTGGATTAATCCTTACATCAAACTGATTGGCCCGATTCCTGCCACTGCCTGGATTCCGCTTGTACTTACAACATTCCCGACCCCTTTTGGAGCAAGTGTTTTCATTATTGCGCTTGCAGTCTGGTTCCCGGTTCAGCTGATGACAAGCTCAGGAATTCAAAATATAAGCAAGGTATATTTTGAGGTCGGAAAAACACTCGGCGCCGGCACCTTCTTCCAGGTTTTCAAGATTGCAGTTCCGGCAGCACTTCCAAATATTTTCCAGGGAGTTTTCAACGGAATCTGTGCAGCCTTTATAGCCCTTATGACCGCCGAAATGTTCGGTGCAAAATACGGAATCGGCTGGTACATCAGCTATCAGAAAGCAATGATGATGTACGCAGGAGTTTACGCCGGTCTGATTATGATTGCGGTTTTCTGTACGGTGATTATTACTTCGCTGTTCAAGGTGAGAAAGAGAGTGCTGGGCTGGCAGAAGGGCTTGATTAAATGGTAAGGAGACATCAATGAGTGGAGAAATAAAATTATCAAATATAACTAAAATCTTTAATCAGGGAGAAGCAGAAGAAGTTACTGCTCTCAATGGTGTAGACTTTACAATTCCTGCCGGAAGCTTTGTTTCGCTGATTGGACCTTCTGGCTGTGGAAAAACAACTCTGCTTCGCTGTATTGCAGGTCTTGAAACTCCAACAAGCGGCGAGGTACTTGTAGACGGAACAAAAATCACAAAACCGGGCAGCGACCGAGGCTTTGCCTTTCAGCAGGCAAATCTTTTTCCATGGCTTACAATTCGCGACAACGTAGCGTTCGGGTTGCGTGCCCGCCACATTTATAAAGAACGTAAAGAAGAAGTAGACAAGTTCATCAAACTCGTTGGACTTGAAGGCTTTGAGAAATCTTTTCCTCATCAGCTTTCGGGTGGTATGAATCAGAGAGCAAGTCTTGCGCGAGCTCTTGTAGGCCATCCAAAAATCCTGCTGCTCGACGAGCCGCTTGGTGCCCTCGATGCCTTTACCCGCATGACCATGCAGGACGAAATTCTCCGACTCTGGAAGGAGCATAACACAACAATGGTTATGGTAACTCATGATGTTGATGAAGCCGTTTACCTGAGCGACTACGTTGTTGTAATGTCACCACGACCGGCTAAGGTTGAAAAAATCATTCCGATCCAGATCAGCCACCCTCGTGCCCGTGGTCAGGATATCTTCCTTAAGTACCGCACCCGCATTCTCGAGATTCTCGACTATGCAGGCAAGGTTCAGGAAGTTGAATACGCTATTTAATAAAAAAGATTACTCAGGAGGTAATATGAAAAAATCAATTATTCTGGCAGCAGCATCTCTGGCTGCTGTTACACTTACATTCACAGCTTGCAGCAAAAAAAATGAAGCTGCAGGCAGTTCTAGTCAGGCTCAGAAAGTAGTCCGCATCAACTATCAGACAGGAAACCTTTGTGGTGCCCCTGTACACGTTGCATGGAAGCTTGGACTCTTTGATGAAGAGCTGGCAAAAATCGGTCAGAAGGCTGAATACGTTCCTCAGCTGGAAGGTGGTGCAACTCTTGGTGAAATGATTGCATCAGGAAAGGTTGATGCTGGTTACGGACTTTATGCTACACAGCTTCAGGCTATGGAAAACGGACTTCCAATTTCCTTTACTTCTGGAATCCATATTGGATGTACTAAGTACTATGTTCGTGCAGACAGTGACATTTATTCTGCAGCAGATTTGCGTGGAAAGAAGATTGGTGTTCCAGGGCTTGCAGATAGTTCTGTAATGAACCTTAAACGTAAGCTTATGGATGAAGGTATTGGCGTTACAGCTGATAATCTTGAAGTTGAATTTGTAGCTTATGCTTCAAGTGATCTTGCAATTGCTTTGAACAATGGTGCTGTTGATGTAATTGGTGCACACGACCCAATTGCAACAAAGGGAGAACTTGCTTATGGCTTCAGAAAAATTCTTGATACAGGAATTGATGAAAAGTTCGTAAAAGAATACTGCTGCCAGCAGTTTGTAACTCACAAGCTTCTTCGTGAAAATCCGGAAGGAGCAGCAGCTGTTACACGCGCTTTGCAGAAGGCAGCCGCATTTGTTGAAGCAGAACCTCGTGCTGCAGCCCAGCTCCAGATTGAAAATGATCTTGTTGCAGGCGACCTCGACTTTAATGCTGCTTTGCTTGAAGAATTGAACTATCAGCCAAGCCGTTCACTCGGAAAGAAAACCTTTGATTCCGCTGCCCGCCAGCTCCAGACAGCAGGAATCTTAAAGGCAGAAACAGACATCGAAAAGTTTATTGAAACAGGTTATATCGAGCTCTTTGGTGTACCCGACGGATACATCTACGACAGCGCAACAAAGACATATAAAGAAATTAACGGAAACAGAGCTTAAATATAATACGGTGGTTGAGTGCCCGAAGGGCGTATCGAAACCACCGGGGAGAAACATCATGAAAAACATCAACATCATCTTATCCGGCCTTACAGCCCTGCTTGGCCTACTCGTTGGAGTTGCACCTTACACCTTTGCAAAGGTTTGCGGAATGGCAAGCATGCACTGCCACAAGGTAACAGCACCAACAGTACTGGTATTTGGAATTGTTATTTTTGTAATTTCAGCAGTTCAGACAGTGCTTTTATGGAAAAAACGATAACTGTAAAAAGCCTTGCGCTTGCCAACATCAAAAGAAAGCCGTACCGAACGGCAGCCCTAATAGTCCTCGTTGCATTAGCAGCAGGGATGTTGTTTGGTACGCTTCTTCTGACGGCAAGCATTAAAGGCGGGCTCAAAGGAATAAATACTCGTATAGGTGCAGACCTTATGATTGTACCGGAAGGCTACGAAGCTCAGGCAGAAGGAGTTCTTCTTTCCGGAGAGCCAAGTTATTTTTACATGGATAAAACCGTTGAAAAGGCCATCGGAGAGGTTCAGGGAGTTGCAGCAGTAACCAGTCAGTTTTATCTGACAAGCCTTAGTGAAAGCTGCTGTGACTTCCCGATTCAAATTATCGGTTTTGACCCATCAAGCGACTTCATTATAAAATCGTGGGCTAGAAAAAAAGTTTTACTTACTTCCGGCGGTGAAATAATTCTTGCCGGAAGTAATATTACAACAACGAAAAATACTGTGCGTTTTTTTGAGCACACACACAACGTTAGTGCCCGTCTTGCAAAAAGCGGAACCGGCATGGATAACGTAATTTATACAGACATAGACAGTCTTCAGAAAATCTTTGATGATGCGAAGGCAAAGGGCTTTGGCTTTATTTCTGATGGCGATACAAAATCAAAAACCAGCGTGATATTTGTAAAGCTTGCACCAGGTGCAAAGCCTGACAGTACTACAGCACGCATTAAAGGTGCAGTTCCTGGAGTTCAGGTTATTCAGAGCGGTAAGTTTATTTCCGGCCTCATGGAAAACATTTCTTCGTTTCTGATTTTCTTGTATGCGGGAAGTGTGCTTATTATTCTGATTACAGTTCTTACGCTTTCGATTGTGTTTACACTTTCAATAAATGAGCGTTTGCGGGAGTTTTCAATTTTGCGTGTACTTGGTGCAGATTTCCCTAAGCTTCGCTCAATTGTATTTACAGAAGCGGGACTTCTTGGAAGTATTGGTGCCGTAACCGGAGTTTTCCTTAGTGCACTGATTCTGTTGCCGTTTAATCTTTTAATTTCACAGAAACTGAACATGCCGTTTCTTTTGTCAGGGCCGGTGCAGGTGATTCTGTTTGCGGTTATTACTTTTGTGATTTTGATTGCAGCTTGTCTTGTGGCAGCAGTGTTTGGAGCTATTAAGGTATCTAAAAAAGAGATATATGGTGGTATAAAATGATAGAAGCAGTAAATCTAAATAAATCATTCATTACTCCACGCGGACGAATTGATGTTCTAAAAGACTTCAGCTTTTCGATTGAGAACGGAGCCTTCGTGGGAATTACCGGAAAATCTGGTGCGGGAAAAAGTACACTGCTTTCTATCATTGCCGGACTGCAAAAGCCGGATAGTGGTTCACTTGTAATAAATGGCACAGATCTTCTTTCTCTTGATGATAAAAATCTTAGTCTGTTTAGAAATCAGAATATTGGCTTTGTTTCTCAGGAACAGAGTTTTTTGGAAAACTTTACAGTGCTGGATAATGTAAGACTTCCGGCATTTCTTGGAAATAAAAAAGTTGATGATGGAACGGCTAAAACAATAACTGAAAGAGCAAATCAGCTTCTGGGTTCTCTTGGAATTGCACACCTTGCACAGAATTATCCTAACACACTTTCTGGCGGAGAGAATCACAGAGTTCTCATAGCCCGCGCCTTAATCAATAATCCAGCAATAATTCTCGCCGACGAACCGACCGATTCCGTAGATTTAGAACAGACTCAATCCATCATAAAAATCTTCCGCGGCCTGGCAAACGAAGGTAAAACCATTCTGATTGCCAGCCACGATACCGAAGCACTTAAATTGTGTGATAGTGAGATTAAGATTTAAGAAAGCCGTCATTCTGAACTTGTTTCAGGATCTGTATTACGATTTCTGTTAATTCAACGCCTGCTGCAAATCTGCAATCAAATCATCAACATTTTCAACACCAACTGAAAGTCGCAGTGTTTCCGGAGTGATTCCGTTTTTGAGGCGGAGCTCTTCGGGAACGTCGGCGTGGGTCTGTGTGGTAGGGTAGGTGATAAGTGTTTCTACACCACCAAGACTTTCGGCGTATTTAATGAGGCGAACTTTTTCAAGAACTGAAAGTGCTTTTTCTACGGTGTCGGCGCGGAAGGTTACCATTGAGCCAAAGCCGCGCGACTGTTTCTGCATTATTTTGTGACCAGGATGATTTTCTAAGCCAGGGTATATAACTGAAGTTACGTGAGGCTGGGTTGTGAGCCACTGAGCAATTTTCAAAGCTGAAGACTGAGCCTTTTCCATGCGAAGGGCAAGGGTTTTGATGCCGCGTAGTACAAGCCAGCTGTCAAAAGGAGCAAGGCCTGCTCCGGTTGTTTTTATGAGGAAGCGGAGCTTTTCCTGAAGCTCTGCATTTTTTACTACGATAAAGCCTGCAAGAGTATCGTTATGACCTGCAAGGAATTTTGTTCCGCTGTGAACAACAATGTCTGCACCTAAGTCCAGAGGATTCTGAAAATATGGAGACATAAAGGTGTTGTCTACAATCAAAAGAATATTGTGACGGCGGGTGATTTCTGCAACAGCTGCAATGTCTGTTACGTTCATCATCGGGTTTGTTGGAGTTTCGATGTAGATGGCTTTAGTATTTGGTTTGATGAGAGATTCAATGTCATCACTTGAACAGTTTGCTCTTGTAAACTCTATTCCATTTTTTACGGAAACATTGTCGAAAAGTCTGATTGTGCCGCCGTATAAATCTGAATCAACAATAAGATGGTCCCCTGGCTTAAAGATTTCCATAAGCAGGGTGATGGCTGCCATTCCTGTAGAAAGTGCAAATGCGTCTGTACCATGCTCGAGCTGGCAAACAATTTTTTCCAGCTGCTCGCGGGTTGGGTTTTGCAGGCGTGAATAATCAAAGCCTGTACTTTTTCCAACACCAGGGTGAGCGTAGGTTGCCGTCTGATAAATTGGAAAACTTATTGAACCATAGTGATTACACGCAGGCTTTTCGTCTGCCTCGTTTTGAACTTGCTTTTCAAGATGTACGCATTTAGTTTCTATAGATAATGGCATGGACTAGTCCTCGAATTTTAAATAATAGGCGGCGAGTTTCTGTAAGGCTTCTTCTATCGGAAGTTCGATGTCGAATACGCTTACTGCATTTCGTTCAAACTGGCGGCGCACGTTTTGACCTATCTGTGCGGCAACTATAGATCGGCAGTCTAAAAGTGATTCAACAACTGGTGAAACAGGACCACCGGCGCCGCTTCCACAGCCACCACCGCAACCGCTTCCGCAGCCTCCGCCAAATCCACCGCCGCAGCCGGTAGCCGGGGCGTCCGCAGAAAGGTCTTCTGAAGACGGTTCAATTTTTGGCGCCTTGCGGGTTTCCAGGAATTCAAAGTGGTTGCCTCGCAGCTCGTAGATTTCGAACTGGCTGGCCTGACCAAAGTGTAAATCTATGTTTGTTTTATCTGATGATGCAATGGCTACTTTTATTGACATTTGAACTCCAGAAAACTGGTGGTTTCGATACACCTGCTTCGCAGGCACTCAACCACCGAATAACTAAATCTTATAATCGTCCTCAAGGGCATCCATGAGACCGTACTCAAGAAGAATCTCTTCAAGGCGTTCCTGAGTCATTGGAGTTGGAATTGTAAAGTTTGTATTATTGATTACGGCTTCTGCAAGGTTGCGGTATTCCTGAGCCTGTGCTGAATCCGGCTTATATTCAATTACAGTTTTACGGTTGATTTCGGCGCGCTGTACGATGTTGTCGCGAGGAACGAAATACAAAAGCTGAGTTCCGAGTTCCTTTGAGAAAGCACGGAGAAGGTCGAGCTCGCGGTCTACGTTACGGCTGTTACAGATGATTCCACCAAGACGAACACCGCCGGCCTTTGCATAACGACTGATACCCTTTGCAATATTGTTAGCGGCGTAGAGAGCCATCATTTCACCAGAAGCTACGATATAGATTTCTTTAGCTTTTCCTTCGCGGATTGGCATAGCAAAACCACCACAAACAACGTCACCAAGTACGTCGTAGAAAACAAAATCAAGGTCGTCTGTGTAAGCACCAAGATTTTCAAGCATGCTGATTGATGTGATGATACCACGGCCTGCACAACCAACTCCTGGCTCTGGTCCACCTGATTCAACACAACGTGTTCCACCGAAACCTGTTCTCATGATACGGTCGAGTTCAACGTTTTCACCTTCATCGCGGATTGTGTCCAAAACTGTTTTCTGAGCGAGTCCTCCAAGCAAAAGGCGTGTAGAGTCTGCTTTAGGGTCACATCCTACAACCATTACTTTTTTTCCATGCTCAACAAGTCCTGCTGTCAAATTCTGTGTAGTGGTAGATTTTCCGATTCCGCCCTTACCATAAATTGCTATCTGTCTAATTTCTCCCATAGGAAGCTCCTTCGCACGGAAAACAGTTCCGTACCTTAAAAGAATATTGAGTTTATAACTATAACCTATTATTTTACTAGGTAATAACAATATACTTCTATTTACCTACTTGGTCAATAGGTATTTGAAAATTCTTTTAAATAAATAAAAAAACGCACGGATTTACCGTGCGCTTAACAAAGTCGAATTATTAAAAAATTCTATTCAGTATACTTAAGGGCGAGTGCCTCAATAGTCATGTGCCACATAGGGAAAGAGCCTGTTGTCATTGTCTTATAACCAATGGCATCAAATTCAACATTATTTTCTTTCATAGCCTCTTCCAGAATATATACCATTTCTTCGACAGAAACTTTCTTGACACGTGCACCATGTGTATTCAAAGTGCTTTTTACATAACCAAGTATTTCAAAATTCTTATCTGTTGGTAATTCATCATAAACATCGATTGAAGCTTTATAACCTTCAGGACGTTTTACTTCGGTCAGACTTGTTTTTGTAGAATTTATCAGATAATCAGCCGCGCTTGAAGGCTCTGGAATAAGAGAATAATTAACTTCATTAGAAGCTATATTGATGCTGTATCTGATATTATATTTTTTCCCAGGTAAAATAATAACCTTTTGTGTTTTCGGCTGATTAAGAAGGGTTGCACTTAAATTCATCAATGCAACAATTGAATTTGTTCCGCCGACATTGTGATACGACAAGGTAATCTCATGTTCTCCAGGAGCAACACTAACAGAATGAGTGTTAACCGGTAGTTCCTTTCCATCAATGGCATTAATGTTTATAGAAGTATCTGATGTTTTCAGAACAGACAGGTCTTCTGGGGCTACGTTGTCAGGATTTATAATCTGAGTTGTAGTAGCACAGGAAACAAAAATAAGCGTTAAGGCTAAAAATAAAAATCTAAGTTTTTTCATAGTTTTCTTCCTTTTTTTAGTTTTAAGTTTTTTTTTATTTTTATATGCAACTTAACGTTATGTCAAGAGAAAACTATTTAATTAAATAAGCCCTGAATTCTGTTATATTTCCAGACTTTTAGAATTGCATCGTCGATGCTGCCAGGAAGCTCCATTGCAGTAATGCCTGCTGCAGTGAGAGACTGAATCGCTCCATTTCCTATGCGGCTGGCAATTACATACTTGCAGTCTGTAAACTGCTGGACATGTTTATCCATTTCGGCTTTGTTGTGAAAGCCCTCCTGACATACAGGCGTAACCTTACGTTTTTCAAGAAGGTCGTAGCCTTCATCATCATCGACGATATAGATATAGAAGATTTCTGATTTTCCGTAGTGAGTGTTTACACTTTCGCCGTCGGTTGAGGCAATGGCAACTCGATATTTATCAGCCATGAGAGAAGTTTTCTCCATAACTGCCCGGGCCAATTTTTGCATAAAGCTGGCGGGAAATATCTGATTTTCCCGGTACTCCTGCTGCATCTGCACGGCAGTGGTTGCAGTGTAAAAAGAGTTCGATATATTCTCCGGCAGCACGGCGTGCGGCTTCGATTTCTGCACAGTTTGGAGCCGGTTCATCTTTGAGTTTTGCCGATGGAATGAGTGGTATGATGTTGTACTTTTCGGCTCCTGCTTCGGCGACCGCCGCGGCGATTTCTGCTATGTGGGCGCCGTTTATGCGCGGAACTAATACAGTGTTTACCTTTACGGTAATTCCGGCGTCTGCAATTTTTTTGATTCCGGCAAGCTGATTTTCTATGAGGATTTTTGCCCCTTCAACACCTTCAATTTTCTTTCCGTGCCAGATGATGTAGTCGTTGAGTTGAGCTTCAATTTCTGGATCTACGGCATTTACTGTTACGGTAAGGCTGTCGATTCCGGCATTGATTACTTCATCGGCACGCTCGTTGAGCAGTAAGCCGTTAGTGCTCATACACTTTATGAGATGCGGGAACTCGCGGCCAATTATTTTGAAGGTCTTGAATGCATTGTCACTTGCAAGTGTATCGCCAGGGCCTGCAATTCCAGCCACTTTGATTTCCGGGCTGATTTCAATTGCTTTGCCTACGATTTCTGCGGCTTCTTCTGGCTTAAGAACACGGCCCGTTACGCCTGGTCGGTTTTCTGTTGTGTTGATTGAGCGTTCACAGAAGCGGCACGCGATGTTACAGCCTGGGCAAACTGGAAGATGTATACGGCCTGTAGTTGCACCGTGGCTGCCAAAGCAAGGATGTGATTTTTCAAGTTCGGAAAATGATTTAGGCATGGGCGGACTCCTTATGCGGGGGCGTTACGGGGGTAGAACCCCCGTTAGAAGGGGTAGCGGAAAAGGTGGTGGTTGAGCTTGTCGAAACTACCACCTTTGGAGCGAGGGGAAGTCCTTCCCCTCCTTCAAATTAATTATCACTGAACAGAGGTGTAGAAAGATAGCGGTCGCCTGAATCTGGGAGAAGAACTACGATTGTCTTTCCTTTGTTTTCCGGGCGCTGTGCAAGAATGTTTGCTGCCTTGAGAGCGGCACCACTTGAGATTCCTACGAGGATACCTTCGCTCTGAGCAAAAGCACGTCCTTCTGCAAAAGCATCTTCATTTTCGATTGTGATGATTTCGTCGTAAATCTTTGTGTTCAAAACATCTGGAACAAAGCCGGCACCGATTCCCTGAATCTTATGAGGACCAGCTTCACCCTTTGAAAGAACTGGGCTTGTTGCTGGCTCAACGGCTACAACTTTAACATTAGGATTCTGTTCTTTAAGATATTCACCAACACCAGTTACTGTTCCACCTGTACCAACTCCGGCTACAAAGATATCTACCTTTCCGTCTGTCTGCTGCCAGATTTCAGGTCCTGTTGTTTTTTTATGGATTGCCGGGTTTGCTGGGTTGATAAACTGTCCTGCAATGATGCTTCCCGGTGTTGCCTTCTGGAGCTCTTCTGCCTTAGCAATTGCTCCCTTCATTCCTTTTGCACCTTCGGTAAGTACAATTTCTGCACCGTAGGCTTTAAGAAGATTACGGCGTTCAACGCTCATTGTGTCTGGCAATGTAAGAATTGCGTGGTAACCTTTTGCTGCGGCTACAGCTGCAAGTCCAATACCTGTATTTCCAGATGTTGGTTCGATGATTGTGGCACCTGGCTTCAAAATGCCTTTTGCTTCTGCATCTTCAATCATTGCAAGAGCAACGCGGTCTTTTACACTTCCTGCCGGATTAAGATATTCAAGCTTTGCTAAAATAGTTGCTCCGGAAATACCTGCTTTTTTTGAATAGCCGTTAAGCTGTAAAAGTGGTGTTTTTCCGATCAATTCCAGTGAACTCTGTTTGATGTCTGCCATAGTTTTTCTCCTTATATTACGCCTATACGGCATGTGTGATTTTTTTGTAAACCTACTGATATGATAGGTTTTGCTTTACAAGGAGAATATAAATCCTATTACCTATTATGTCAATAGGTAATAGACGGTTTTATGCAAATTTGTGATTAAACTTGGGCTGTTTCTTTAAGAAAGGCTTCGGCTTCGTTGTCACCGCCGGTTGTGGAGTAGAAATAAGGGGTTTCTGCGTCGAATTCGCCGGCACAGGTATCGACCATTTTGAAACTGCGTGGCGGGTAGAGTAAGGCGGGGGAAGTCTCCCCCTCGCTCGCACTGCGTTGCTCGCTACCCCCTCTAACGGGGGTTTCCCCCGTAACGCCCCCATTTTCCATCTTTGCAATCTTTTCAAGCTTCCACAAGAACCATTCGTCTACCTTTGTGATGTCGTGAATCTGTTCAACAGTAAGGAGCTTGCGTTTGAGTGCCTGATAAATTGCGAAAATGCGCTGGTCGGTGCACTGTGCTACGCGCTCGCGGATTTTCTCGTCGCCTTCTTTTACAAAGGCCGGGAGGTTCAAATCTTTTACGCCAACTTCAAGGCCGCGGCAGGCTTTTAGAATTGCCTCTTCAAAATTCTGGCCGATTGCCATAACTTCTCCGGTTGCCTTCATCTGAGTTCCAAGCTTGCGGGCTGCGTATACAAATTTGTCAAAGGGAAATTTCGGCATTTTTACAACTACGTAGTCGAGAACCGGTTCGAAGCAAGCCTTGGTTTTCTTTGTTACGAAGTTCGGGATTTCGTCGAGGGTAAAACCTACTGCAATGAGGGCTGCAACTTTTGCGATTGGGTAGCCTGTTGCTTTTGAGGCGAGGGCCGAAGAACGGCTTACACGAGGGTTTACTTCGATTACTGCATATTCAAAACTGTCCGGGTTGAGCGCGAACTGACAGTTACAGCCTCCTTCAATTTCAAGGGCGCTTATGATGTTCAGGGCTGCGCTTCGGAGCATCTGATATTCTTTATCTGCAAGAGTTACCGTCGGTGCAATAACGATTGAGTCTCCGGTGTGAACTCCAACCGGGTCAAAGTTTTCCATTGAACAGACTGTAATTACATTTGCCTTTGAATCTCGGATAACTTCAAACTCAACTTCCTTCCAGCCGGAAATACATTTTTCTACAAGAATCTGATGGATAGGGGAACGGTGAAGTCCGTTGTGGGCAATTTCATCAAGCTCGCGGTCGTTGTTTACGATTCCACCGCCGGTACCACCAAGGGTAAAGGCCGGGCGGATAATTGCAGGAAAGCCTATTTCGTTATGAACAAAATCTGCTGCATCCTCGTATGTAGTTACAACTTTTGAAGGAATACACGGCTCACCGATTGCTTCCATTGTGTCTTTGAACATCTGTCGGTCTTCTGCCTTGTCGATTGTTTCCGGGCGGGCACCGAGCAGCTGAACATTATGCGATTTTAAAAAACCGGATTTCGCGAGCTCCATACTCAGGGTAAGACCAGTTTGTCCACCAAGGGTTGAAAGCAGGGAATCCGGTTTTTCTTTTTCAATGATTCTCTGAAGGGTTGTAAGCGTAAGCGGCTCAAGATAAATCTCGTCTGCCATTGAATGATCCGTCATAAGCGTTGCCGGATTTGAATTCACAAGACAAACTTCAAGCCCCAGCTGTTTAAGTGCTTTACATGCCTGGTTTCCGGCATAGTCAAATTCGGCGGCCTGTCCAATTACGATAGGACCCGAACCGATAATCATTACTTTGTGAATGTTTTTATTCAAAGGCATCTTTGCGCTCCAAAAAAAAACGACACCACCCCTCGGGATAGTGTCGCCATTGACTTAAAACAATATATCGTAAATGAAACTTTATGTGAAGTGGGCTCTGGGTTTCAAAAACTTTATCAAAGAAGTAAAAGCCTATACAACCGACGTGTAAAAACGTAAAAAATTTAAAAAAATATCCAAAAAATGACCAGAATTTTCACATTGATGGAACCTTTTTATCTATTACATATATATAAAATTTTTTGGAGGATTTTATGAGAAGAGCTAGTGGATTAAGATCATTAAGAAATCGTCAGAAAACAAAAAACTTGAGAAATGCATCCATAGAGGAATGCAGAATTTATGCTTATTATCTTTACGAAATCTGCAGTTATAAACTGGACAATTATCCTGATGAAGAAGATGGGGATGATTACCTTTATGCACTGTTCGACTTTTTTGAAAGTCTTGCCAATAAAATGGGTAAGGAAAAAGAGATTTTAAATTATCTTACAAAAATAATTAATCAATATAAAAACAATAAGATTCTCAAAGAAATTCCTGTAAATGAAAATACAAATAGTGATTTGCTTTATTTTACGAACAGCGGAACACCATATTCTTTTGAAGAAGATAAAACAATTGACCGTATGCGTACCTGTACTCATGAAAAACTGTCATTCATTGAAATTAATTTACGCCGAATTCAGTATGTTTCTGATTCAGTCGAATTTTTGCTGAGCCTTATTGCAAACTTCCTCATCAATAAAACTCCTGCAGAGGAAGCTTGCCTGCTGGAAAAAATCCCTCCTCAGCTCAAAAGGAGTCTTAATTCAATTGGAAAATTTGAGTTCGTAAAAAAAGAAGTTGGACTTACGGACGAAGAAATCAGCATGCTTCAGTGCTGCTACAGATTTTCTACAAATAAAACTCTTAGCTTTCTGATGGACAATTTTTCAGAAAACTGCCAGATGGAAATAAAGGCAAGAATACTCGGTTTTTCTGAAAGACAGTTTTCGGCACTTATGCGCAATGACTCTAAGCTTCGTCTTTACGGTTTTATTACCGAAGAGGGCAGAATCGACGATGATTTTTTTGAATGTATAGAAGCTGGTTCAATGCATCCTTTCTTTTACGATCTTCTTAAAAAGCTAGACTGCGATTCGTGCTACAATCTTGAAAGCTTTAATGTTCCAGATAACACAAAAAAACTGATGAGTCGTATGCTTAAAAGCAACGAAAGCCTGTCTTTCCTTTTATATGGAAAACCTGGCAGCGGAAAAACAGAGTTTGCAAAAGCACTTGCAAAACAGAGCGGTCTTAAAACCTATATTTTTAAGAATATACGTGAGGTTTCCAGAGAACGCGAGATTACAGCAAATATCTTCTCGCGTCTTAATTGCCTTCTTTCTATGAGCTCCAGCGACTCTATTTATATTATTGATGAGGCAGATACTGTTTTAAATACCTGCGATTCCTCGTTTTTCGGAACAAAGGTTCCTTCAAAAATAAAAGGCACCGTAAATTCAATGCTCGAAGAAAGCCGTAATAAAGTCATCTGGATTGTAAATTTTACTTCTCAGATTGATGAAAGCACTCTTCGCCGTTTTACCTATTCATATAAGTTTGATTCAATGCCAAGAAGCCAGCTTAGAAGCATTACAGAAACTAAGCTTAAGCCACTTGCTTTGCCTTGCGGGCTTAATAATCAGATTCTTGATCTGATGGAGCAGTATAAGGTTACTGGTGCTTCTGTTGATAATGTAATCAAGACAATTAAAAGTCTTGGTGAAGAAAAAGCTTCTCTTGTGCAGGACATTAAATCTGTGCTCAAGGAAAATGCACTCTTAATTAACGGAAAATCACGTATGCGCGAAAGAGTTTCGGGCAATTATGATTTAAGTGTTTTGAATGCTTCTATGGAACCTTCTCAGATTGTACGCATGATTCAGAATGCAACTGATTTTGCAGAAAAGTCTGGTGGCACAGGTGATGCGCAGAACGGAATCCGCATGCTGTTTTACGGAGTAAGTGGAACCGGTAAAACAGAGTTTGCACGCTACATTGCGCAGGCGCTTGGAAAACCGATTCTTTTAAGGCGTGTCAGCGATATTTTGAGTAAATGGGTTGGTGAGAGTGAGCAGAATATCCGCGATGCTTTTGATGAGGCGGCCAGAACAAATAGTATTCTTCTTTTTGATGAAGCCGACAGTTTTTTTGCGAACCGTGAAAATGCGAGTTACAGCTGGGAGCGCACTCAGGTAAACGAGTTTCTTACTCAAATGGAAGAGTTCCCTGGTATTCTGATTTGTACCACAAACCTTAAGCAGATAATGGATCCTGCTATGAACCGCCGCTTCCATATCATTACAGAATTCAAGCCGCTTGTTGAAGAGGGTATAAGAGCTCTGCTTGGCCGTTATTTTGGCGGAATGACCTTTGAAGATTCGCAGATTCGCCGCCTTTCAGGAATGAACTCGGTGACACCTGGAGATTTCGGCGTGCTTGCCAGCCGCGTTCGTTTTATGGATTCAGATGAACGCACGCCGGACTACATCATCAGCGAGCTTTGCAAAATCCAGGATGAAAAACATAACGAGGGTTCTGGAAGACAAATTGGCTTTGGCGCGGCGTAAATATCGAGGGAAGGTTTTGATTATTAAAAAATAACAGGTCAGGAGGTTTTAAATGACAAACGAAAATGAAACTTTATTAATAGAAGATGGTGTAGTTGTAAAGTGCATCGACAGTTATGCAAGGAGCGTTGTAATACCCGATGGCGTTACAGAAATCGGCTTCTATTCTTTCACTTGCTGTGAATGCCTTTCAACAGTAGAAATTCCAAAGGGGGTTATTGAAATCAGCGCTGGGGCATTCTCTGGCTGCGAATCGCTTTCGTAGGTGGTAATTCCAGAAGGCGTTGTGTATATCGGTCTATGGGCATTTCAACACTGCGAATCACTTTCAACACTTGTACTTCCAGCGAGCATTAAGGCAATTGGTGGGGAGGCGTTCGATTGGTGCGACTCGCTTGAAAAAGTTGAGTTCGGCGGCACAATGGCTCAATGGGAAGCTGTGCAAAAGGACAGTTATTGGATCGGAGTTGTTCCTGCAAAGGTTGTGAAATGTTCTGACGGAGAGGTTGCTCTTTAGAGCAAAGAATATGCCATTCCCTAAACCTGGGAATGATACCTTACTATACTATATGTTATAAGGAGATTTTTTTATGACAAAACTTTTAGTTTGTGGTAGCCGTTCAATTACAGATGCAGCATGGGTTTCAGAACAAATTTCAGCCCTTATTGCTGAAAAAGATTTTCCGCTTTCAGACCTCACTTTAATCGAAGGTGGTGCAAAAGGCGTGGATGCTATGGGTAAAGCCTGGGCTATTGCTAATGGTGTGCCTGTTGAAACTCATAAGGCAGACTGGGCCCGCTATGGCCGTGGGGCTGGTCATCGCCGTAATGCCGATATGGTTGCGGCTGCGAATTGTGTTCTTATCCTGTGGGATGGTATTTCAACCGGTACAAAAAATGATATCGATTTATGTAAAAAAAATAATAAAAACTACAAACTTGTCAAAAATTAAAAATTTAGGATTTTCACATAGATAGGACCAACTTATTTATTATATATATACAGCTAAATCAGGAGGCGGCACTTATGTCAAATATTGTAAATGAACCAAGGGACTGGGGTGCGGGGCATCACTACACCCAGTACGATATGGACGAACTGGAAATCAGAAAGGTTCGTGCACTGGAAAGAATTGCTGATGCTTTAGACGGGCATCAGACTTCAAAATGGTCAGGCAATGTTTCAGACATGCCTGTTCAGCAAATATCTGAACCATCTCCAAAACCGGGGTCCGACTCAAAAAAATCAAACAGCCTGTTCGAATGTTTCAAGTTCTAATATAAGGGGCGTGGTATGACTGGTTTTATGAATTGGCTCGGACAGGGGCTGCAGACAGCGGGTTCGATTCCTTATGTAGGTTTTAAGCTTCTTGTAATTCTTGGAATCGTATGGATTGTATGGACAATTTGGGAACATATGTAAAAGGAGAGTCTTATGGAATCATTTCTTTTATTAACAGTACTTATAATAATTATTGGTGCATTTATCGTAAAATTTGGAGAGCTTTTTGTTGCATTGCTTGGTGTAATCAAATACTTTGCAATTCCGCTTGCCATCGCTGGGGCTATTTGGGGCTTATCAAAGCTTGGTCCATGGCTTCTGGGCGCTTAATTATCAGGAGGAATAGCTTATGAATTGTATTAATGCAAAAAAACGCTGCTTAAAAGAAATACTTGCTGCCGTAACCCCGGAAGATGAAAAAAGATTCTTCCTGGGGCTTGAGTATGTTAAAAACTACAACGGCATCGTAATTGGCCCGGTTCACAAAGACGGGTATGGAAACGAATGTGATCTCATGCCTATGATATCATTTAATGTAGATCCTGAGTGGACATGGGGGTCTTTCAAAGAAGCAAAAAAGATCCTTGAGAAAAGCCCATGGAAGGTCTTTCGCTTAAAAAAAGGCATAAAGATTGCCTTTAAACACGAAATGATGCTTCCAGACTACTATTACGACGATGACCCAAAACCCAAATGGCTCACTCTTTACGGAGAGTGGTTTAAAGACAGGTAATTAAAGCTCGATTAAAAAAAAAGGAGGAGATAATTTTGTTAATAGAAAACGGAATGTTAAAAACTAACGACGGCGACATGGAAAATGTGGTTATTTCCAAGGGCATAAACAATATTGAAGAGCTTGTCTATGAAGGTTCGGTCTGGTTGCTGGCAAGAAGAAATATTAAGGCTTTGCTTTCAATAAAAAACGCTGATGGAACTCCTGTCACCATCAAAAAAATTATATGCAACGATTGCACAATCGATTTTGAAAAAAAGCCATTTTGGGTTGAAGAATTGACTTATGCCTCTACTGGAGAAGCTCTGAATGGCTACTTCGGCGACAGTTGGATTATGGATTATGTGCGTATTATTCATTGTACTGACTGCGACGCTTATTCTGAGTAAAACAGACAATGTTTTCACAAAGTGGAGAACAACTTATCTATATTATTATGAAAGAAAGAATAAGGAGTTTGCGATGGAAAGAACTTGGAGTGAAGAACTTAAAAACACAACCCGCGAAATTGCAGGGACTGGCTGTATGCTTCAGAGCATAGACGGGAAAAGCGGTATTTATGTTTCGGCCGGAAACGGAAGCATAGAAATCCATGGAATTGAAGACTCAGGATGGATGCCTCTTCCAACAGAAGAAGTTATTGCAACCTTCAGCAACCTTGAAGCAATGATTGAAGCCGGCTGGGTTGTGGATTAGAGATTTTCTGCATGAGAACTGAAAATCTGTGATACAATATAAGAAGGAAATAAGTTTATCATAAGGAGTTTTTGTAAATGGCAAGTGAGAATAATAGTTTAACAATTAAAGATGGTGTTGTAACAAGCTGTAATAAGGACGTTGTGAATGTAGTAATCCCTGCGGGTGTTACGGAAATCCATTCGCGCGCGTTCTATGACTGCGTAACGCTGGAGTCGGTGGTAATTCCCGAGAGCATAAAGAAAATCGGTTATTTGGCATTCAAACATTGTACATCGATTGAAACAGTGGAGTTCGGTGGCACGAAGACACAATGGGAAGCTGTGGAGGGCAAAATTGATTTGCTCTACTTTATACCAGCAAAGGTTGTGAAATGTTCAGACGGAGAATGGCAGAAGCCTGTTCTCATAGTGGAAGACGGCTTTCTTGAGGTTTGCCTCGACAAAAAAGCTACCAGCGTTGTAATTCCTGAGGGCGTTACGGAAATTGGCGAGGATGCGTTCTGTAATTGCGCCTCGCTTGAGGCAGTGGTAATCCCTCCAAGTGTGACGGTAATCGGTAAGCGCGCGTTCGATAGCTGTAAATCTCTTTTATCAGTGAAGATACCTATGGGCGTGAAAACAATCGGCTATGAAGCGTTTATGGACTGCGCATTGCTTAAATCTATGGAAATACCTGAGAGTGTGGAGTTTATTGATTATGATGCCTTTAAGGGCTGCAAAGCTCTTGCGGAAGTTGTTTTTTATGGCACGATGGCGCAATGGAAAGCCATGCCAAGATTCAAATTCGAGACTTGGCGCGAAGATGTTCCCGCAAAGGTTGTGAAATGTTCAGACGGCGAGGTAGCTCTGTAGGGACTGCATAAAATAATAAGCATGTATATACAAGGAGATGTGAATGGAAGGTTTGAATTATTACGAAGGGGATAAAAAGAACGTTGTCATTCCTGAGGGAACAAGAGCTATAGTAGTACAAGGGTTTCATGATGATTGGATGAGAGATGGTATTTCTTTAGATAAAACAATATGTTTTAGAACAACAGATTTGAAAGATGTTGAAACAATAGACATGCCTGATTCTGTAGAACTCATTGGCCCGAAAGCATTTCAATGCTGCAGAAAGTTACAACAAGTGCATTTTTCTAAGAATCTTAAGAAAATTTGTATACACGCTTTTTCTGGTTCTTCCTTATTAAAAAATGTAATCTTGCCAAAATCTCTAAAAGAAATACAAACCTGGGCTTTTTATGGTTGTGGTTTAGATGACATTTTTTATGACGGTACTATTTTTGAATTTGATAAAATCAATACAAGAGGAGCATTTTTGAATATAAGAAGGCTTCATTGTTCTGATTGTACTGTTGATTTTTCAAAAAAAGGTTATTACATAGATGAATTAAAATACGAAGGTACTATTGAAAACTGGAAAAATACTATGAGCACTCATTGGCTGAACAAGCGCAGTGCAAAAATAAAATGTACTGATGGAGAAATTTTTAACCAAAAGTAAAAAAGCTTAAATAGAATTATCCTTTATCTTCAGTTTCGAATTTGACATTTTGCTTTCGAAAATTGTTAAAAACAGGCTATTTTTTCACAAAATGAGAACCAATTTGTCTACATTATTCTGAAAGAAAGAATAAGGAGTTTGCGATGGAAAGAGCTTGGAGTGAAGAACTTAAAAACACAACCCGCGAAATTGCAGGGAATGGCTGTATGCTTCAGAGCATAGACGGCTCAGGATGGATGCCTCTTCCAATAGAAGAAGTTATTGCAACCTTCAGCAACCTTGAAGCAATGATCGAAGCCGGTTGGGTTGTGGATTAAAAGTTTTTTTATAAACATAAACTTGTAATATAATAAATCAAAGGAGAAAAATAATGAAAAATCTTAAAAAATCAGAAGCAATTAATCTTTGTATAATGAACGGTATTCCTGTTAACAAAAATAACTGCACCTATGCAAGTAGAAATTCAACCCCTAAAGCTCCAGTTTATTGGGCTAATCCGGAAATTGTTTGCCTAAAACAGGATTGGTGGCTTATATTAAATGATTGGAATTTACAAGAAATAAATGTTTTTTGTATTCCAGCAAATACATTTACAGATACACAGTTGTCTACACGAAGTGATGATCCATCACGTCTTCATTTACATATATTATGTGATGATGTTAATTTTACAAATAACAGAGGTTCAAAAGAATCATTTTCGCGCTACCTGATAAAAACTTTGCCATATCCTAATACCGGCAAAAATAATAAAAAGGCTGTGAAAAAAAGCGCTTCAACTTCAAAAAATAATTTTGACCTTCTTATTGATGAGTTTGGTGTATGGCTTCTTGAAGAAAAAATTGTTGGTTCAAAAGGCTCTGCCTCAAGTTACAAGTCCTATATTAAAGCGCTTGCGCGAGAAATAAATAAAGTTTTTGGCAAAAACTGGTTCCAGAATTTCCCGTTATTTTATATCGATGATAACTTCGCAAAAGAATCAAATCTTTATAATCTAACAAGTATTTTCCTTAACGAACAGAAAAAGAAGGCAAAAGGCACAGATAAAAAAGACTGGAACAACCGACAGAGCGGTTTTAACCAGTTCATAGATTTTCTTGAATCAAAGTATGGAGAACTTGATGAAGATGAACTTATTGAAGAACAGAATCTGATTCCAGAGCCTCAATCAGAACCTTCAAAAACGATGCCAGTTGCAGTAGCAGAAATTCCAGATAGTACGGTTATTTCTGAACTTAATCATAAAGAACTGATGAGTAAATTCAAGTTCCGAATGAATACACAAAACAGATGGTATCCAAATTTTGGCGGACAAAATGGTCTTTTATATCTAACAAGACTTCCTAAAAAATTATTTTCAGCAGCTAAAGATAAACGCTGGAATTCTCTTCTGGAAGATGATTTAAACGAAATGCGTATTATTGTGGGACCAAATGAAAATGATGTACGTCTCTTTAAAGATGTTCAGAAAATGCAATATCTCAAGGATGGAACTTTTCTTGTGGTATTTAACGACGGTATTTTCCCGCTTTACACAAGAACATCAAAAAATAAAATCATTCTTGAAAAAACAAGTATTGCATGGAAAGGTATTTCAATTGACCATATGATTCCACTTGAAAATGATTTACGCGCAAAAATTAATTCGCTTCCTACGTTGATTAAAATTTCAGATTTGGTAATTAATTCTCTGGATGAACTGGGAATGGTTAATTTGCGTTCAGAAGAGAAGTGGTACAATACTGTTTATGATTATCTTTCAAACGTACTGAATCCGTTACGAGATTCTCTTTATAATGAACTTTTGAAACTGGACAGAAGATATGAATTGATGGATAGAAATGAAAATTCTCGAAGAGGCAATAGGTAAAAAACTGACAATAACATTCGATTATAATTCTCATCTTCCAAATAAGATTTTATGAATAAACGAAGGTATTCCCGTAAAATGGGAATACCTTCGTAGTATATTCTATATTATGAGGAGTTAATAATTGAAAGAATTTGGAGTGAAAAAGTTATTGTTATTTTCTATCCTGGGGAAATAAAATGAATACCAAATTATTCACAAAATCAGCTTTTAAGACAGCGATGCACTGCCCAATGCAGGCATATTACATGAGAAACAATGAGTATGAAAATCAAAGTGCAGACGATGATTTTTTGAAGTCTCTTGCGGAAGGTGGTTTTCAGGTTGGAGCAATCGCAAAAATCTATAGTGGAGTTCCCGAAGAAAACGATTTGAAAGATCTTTCCGGTTATGATGAGCCTTTGGAGCGTACAAAAGAACTGTTCAAGCAGGAAAAGGTGAACATTGCGGAGGCTGCGTTCAAATATAAAAACTGCTTTGTTCGCGCCGACATTGTGCAGAAAAACGGAAATAAAATCACACTCATTGAAGTAAAAGCAAAATCATGGGCAGAAGGAAAATCATTCTCTAAAAAAAACAGAGACGGTTTGATTACTATAGAATCATCTATCCGTGATTATGTGTACGATGTCGCCTTTCAGAAATGGGTTATCACAAATGCGCTTAAAGAGCTTTATCCAAATCAGGATTATACAGTTCATGCAGCTCTTATGCTTGCAGATAAAACAAAAGTGAACGATATTCCCCGGTTGAACAGCCTGTTCAGAATCAAGAGCGATAAAAATGGACGGTCTTACGCTGAAATTATTCCAGATGCATATGATGTTTTGGAAAGCAATCATACTCATGTCATTCATCAGTTCGATGTAGATGAAGAATGTGACCTTATTATTGCGGGAAGAACCTGCGAGCAGATGGATTTCCTGGGAAAGCCGTTTGTTGATTTTATAGAAGAGCAGGCAGAACGATATGTAAATAATGAAAAAGTCTATTGCGCGCTCAGTTCAAAATGTTTCAAATGTCCGTTTACATTGAGTGATGAAGGAAGGGCATCCGGAAAAAAGAGCGGCTATGAAGAATGCTGGCGAAAAATGGCGAATTTTACCGACGCTGATTTTGAAAAGCCTTCGATAAAAGAACTGAATGGAACGGGATTGTCTGGTAATAACACCAAAAACAAATGGATAGAAAAAGGACTTTATTTTATCAGCGACATCACCGAAAAAATATATCCTCGAGAAGAAAGTGATGGCAATGCGCTGTCTAACAAGGAACGCAAATGGCTTCAGATTGATAGCGTAAATCAAAACCGTACTGAACCGTATATTTTGAAAGACGCACTGAGAGAAGAAATGCAGTCGTGGGTTTATCCACTTCACATGATTGACTTTGAGACGACCAGTTCTGCACTTCCATATCATGCGAAAATGAGACCGTTTGAAAATGTTGCGTTTCAGTTTTCTCATCATGTCATTTATGAAGACGGACGGATTGAACATGCGGGACAGTTTTTGAACATAGAGCCGGGCGAATTCCCAAATTTTGCTTTTGTCCGAGAACTTAAAAGACAGCTTGAAAAAGACAATGGTTCCGTTTTCCGCTATGCGCAGCACGAAAATACGATTCTAAACGGCATTCATGACCAGCTGGAATATTCCAGAGAAGCGGACAAGGAAGAGTTGATGGCGTTTATCGAGACAATCACGAATTATGGAGAACGTAAAGGTGAACGCGACATGATTGACTTGTGTGCCGTTGTAAAAAAATACTACTGGCATCCAAGCATGAAAGGTTCAAATTCAATCAAGCAGGTGCTTCCGGCAGTACTCAAAAGCAGCTCGTATTTACAGCAAAAATACGGTAATCCAATCTATGGCTCGGAAATCAAAAGTTTGAACTACACGAGCGAAAACGCAATCGCTCTGCTTGTTAAAGACGAGAATGGTGATGTAAAAAATCCGTACAAAGTACTTCCACACCTGAAAGAACTTGAAGAGCCGATTATTCGTGAAATCGCAAAAGAAGGCAACCTGACTGAAGCGCAGTTACGCAAACAGCTTTCCGAAGAAGAGGACGAGGATGCAGGTTTTAATGCGAATACACAAATCAATAATGGTGGTCTTCCGCTTGTTATTTACCGCTACCTTCAGACCTTTGGGGAAAGTACTCTTTCAAGTGATGTGCACAAAAAGACCATCGAACAGGCTTTGCTCCGTTATTGCGAGCTTGATACGATGGCGATGGTCCTGGTATGGGAGTATTTCGCACAGGTGTGTGGTTTATAATTAAGTGTGCAGAACTGTATTTTTATAAAAAATAATTGGAGACTTATATGTGTGATTTTTTTAAAGATGTTTTTAAAGACACAATGAAGTTGTATTCGACAGATGAAACACTGAAAGCATCTGTGGAGTTTACACTGGCGAACCAAAAACTGTACCTGGAAGAAGATGAAGTCGACATTTCTGATATAAAGCCGAAATTTGAGACAAAAATCGTTGTGAGTAAAAAACGAAGCTTCCAGGCGGCGGAAGCGTACAATAACGAATCTGTAGGCGTTTTGAATTTTGCGAATAGTTTTGAACCTGGTGGCGGCGTAATTTATGGTGCGAGAGCTCAGGAGGAAAGTCTTTGCCGTCTGTCTACACTGTACGCCGCTATTTCAACTGATGAAATGCGTCAGGATTTTTACGACAAGCACATTGATGATGACGACCCGCTTGCAACAGACGATGTGATTTATAGTACGGGTGTTACGGTCTTTAAAAGTGATGATTCGGAAATGAAGCTCCTGGATAAAAGCGAGTGGTTCAACGTTAATGTTTTGACCTGTGCAGCTCCGGATTTATATGATGAGGATATTTCGGACGATGAACTTTTTGCTTTGCATGTGAAACGCTGGCGACGGATTCTTTCAGTTGCGCTGAAAAATGGCTGCACAACTCTGATTCTAGGAGCTTTCGGCTGCGGGGCTTTCAGAAATAATCCTGAGATTGTAGCGAAGGCGGCAAAGAAAATTGTGGATGAGTTTAACGGATATTTTAAATGCATTGAGTTCGCAGTAGCCTGCAAGGATGACTGGACTAATTACGAGGTCTTTAACAAATATTTATTAGAGACATAAATCTGTCAAACAAAAAGTTTGTATCGTGAGGACCGCCGCAGGCTTCCGGATGGAACTGTACGCTGAAGGCCGGAATGTCGGTGTAGGTGATGCCTTCTACGGTGCCGTCATTTACGTTGAAGAAGCTCATTTTTGCGTATGATGGCAGTGAGGCATTTTCTACAGCGTAGCCGTGGTTTTGGCTTGTGATGTAGACGCGACCAGTTTCAGTGTCTTTACAAGGATGGTTACCACCGCGGTGACCGTATTTGAGTTTGCTGGTTTTACAGCCACGCGCAAGAGCGAGCATCTGGTGACCAAGGCAGATTCCGAAGATTGGGATAACTCTGCTGGTTGAGTCGTCTTCGGTGGTTGAGTAGGTCGAAGACCGTATCGAAACCATCTGCTTGTCGTATTCACAAATCTTTTTCAACTCTTCAATTATCTGTACATTGTCGGCCGGGTCGCCTGGGCCGTTACTGAGCATGAGTCCGTCCGGTTTGAGCGCGAGGATTTCGTCTGCTGTGGTTGTGCAAGGTACTACTTTTACGCGGCAGCCTCGTTTTTCAAGTTCGCGTTGAATGTTGGCCTTTGCGCCGAAGTCCCAGAGGACGATAGATTTTGAGGGGGAAGTTTCCCCCTGCGCGCCCACTTCGTTGGTCGCTACCCTCTCTACGGGGGACACCCCCGTAACGCCCCCGTCAGTGTTCTGCTGAACACTTTCAACAGCCTGTTCAATCTTATATGCTTTGATTTCTTTTAAGAGTTCTTCGGTTACGGCAGGGCATGTGTCTACGCCGCTGATAATCATGCCGTTCATAACTCCAGATTCGCGTAGGCGTTTAGTGAGGGCGCGGGTGTCTATGCCGCAGATGCCGATAATGTTTTGAGATTTAAGGAAGTCGCTGAGGGTGCCGCCGCAGCGGAAGTTTGAAGGCTGGTCACAGAGCTCGCGGACTACATAGCCGCGCACCCAGGACTTTGAGCTTTCAAAGTCTTGTGGCATTACGCCATAATTTCCGATTAACGGGAAGGTCTGGGTAACAATCTGGCCGTAGTAACTTGGGTCTGTGAGTGTTTCGATGTAGCCGGTCATTCCAGTGGTAAAGACTGTTTCACCGATTGTCATACCGCTTGCACCTATTGATTTTCCTTCGAATAATGTGCCGTCTGCCAGAATAAGATATGCAGTTTGCATAAATTGACTTCCTCTATGGGTTAGGCCGCGATCAAAGATTGTCGGCCTGAAGCTGATTTATAAGGTGCGAAAGCATCCTTATATGATTATGTTATGCTGCATCAGTTTAACTGATGTCAGCATGAACAAAAAAAAAGACGTTCACTCCATCTGGGGACAATAAGTCCTCAAATCGAATGAACGTCTTTGTTCTTTAATGTTATACAGCGGAAGAGAATTATCGTCAATAGTAAATAGTAGTATATTTTAGAACTACTATTGACATTTTATAATTGAAAAGTTAAAACACATTAGACGACAAAGAGGTCGTAGATATAAATCTTCTTTTGGAAGATTTGTGTCTACGGCCTCTTTTTTTTTGCTCCGGTTTTGCAGCCGGGGAAGGAGGCCGCATGAAGTTTACAAAAATGCATGGTTGTGGAAACGACTATATTTATTTTGATTGTACGAAGAATGATTTTCCGGGCGGAGCTGAAGGCGAAAAGCAGGCAGCCATAAAGTTGTCTGATCGTCATTTTGGAATCGGCGGTGATGGAATCATTATCATCAAAAAAGGTACTAAGGCTGATTTTGAAATGGTGATGTACAATGCCGACGGAAGCCGAAGCCAGATGTGTGGCAATGGAATCCGTTGTGTTGGAAAATATGTTTATGATGCAGGTTACACTAAGGAATGCGGAAGTGCCTGTGGCCGCGAGTTTACTGCTGAATCTATGGGCGCTGTAAAAAAACTAACGGTAGTTAGTGGAGAGCCAGGGGATAAGGTGACTAAGCTTTCGGTTGATATGGGACGCCCGATTCTGGAAGCGGAAAAGATTCCGGTGGATATAAATGTGGTTTCGATACGGCCTTCGGCCTACTCAACCACCGATGAGAGTCACGTAATTTCCTATCCTCTGACTATCGGCGGTGTTGAATACAAAACTACCTGCGTTTCAATGGGAAATCCTCATGCGGTTGTGTTCATTGATAAAAAGCCTTCTGAGTTTCCAGTTTGCGAAATTGGGCCGCTTTTTGAAAACGACAAGTTTTTCCCGGAACGAACAAATACAGAGTTTGCTTACGTTGAAGACCGTCGCACAATCTGGATGCGGGTCTGGGAGCGAGGAACAGGCGAGACTCTTGCCTGTGGAACCGGGACCTGTGCAACTGTTGTAGCGGCAATTCTGAACGGCCTTGTTGATGCGGGTGAGAAAATTACTGTGCATCTGCTTGGTGGAGATCTTGAGATTCAGTGGAGCGGTAACGAAACAGACAGCGTATTTATGACGGGTCCGGCAGAAAATGTTTTCACAGGTGATGTTGAATTATAGGAGAATAAAATGAAAATCAACAAAAACTTTTTAGACTTGGAGGCGAGCTACCTCTTTTCTACAGTAAATAAAAAGACCCGCGAGTTCATCGCATCACACCCGGACAGCGATGTTATTAAGCTTTCGATTGGTGATGTTACAAAGCCTCTCTGCCCGGTTGTAATCGATGCAATGCACAAGGCAGTGGATGAAATGGCTGATGAGAAAACTTTCCGCGGATATCCGCCAGAGCAGGGATACGATTTTGTTCGCGAAAAGATTCTGGAATGGGATTACACTAAGCGCGGAATCGACATCAAGCTCGATGAGATTTTCCTTTCTGATGGTGCTAAGTCAGACTGCGGAAACATCGGCGATATTTTTGCAACTGATAACACTGTTGCAATTTGTGACCCGGTTTATCCTGTTTACATTGACACAAATATTATGAACGGCCGTAAGGACAAAATTATAATTCTTCCTTGCAGCGCCGAGACTAACTTCCTGCCTGCGCTCCCGGCAGAGGGCGATGCTGTTCCTGATATCATTTATCTGTGTTTCCCGAATAACCCGACCGGAACTGTGGCTCCTAAGAACTATCTCAAGCAGTGGGTAGATTATGCAAACGCTCATCACAGCCTGATTCTTTTTGATTCTGCATACGAAGCGTTTGTTACAGAACCTGATGTTCCAAAATCTATTTATGAAATCGAAGGTGCAAAGTCATGCGCTATTGAACTTCGTTCGTTCTCAAAGACTGCGGGCTTTACAGGTTTGCGCTGTGGTTACACAGTAGTTCCTCACGAACTTGTTTTTGACGGCACTGAGTTGAATGCGCTTTGGTTCCGCCGCCAGTCAACAAAGTTCAATGGTGTCTCATACGTTACCCAGCGTGCTGCCGAGGCAATTTATTCTGAAGAAGGCCAGAAACAGATTCAGGAAAATCTTTCGTTCTACCGCGAAAACGCACGCCTGATTTTTGAAGGCGTAAGTGCGGCAGGCTTTAAGGCTTTTGGTGGAAAGAACTCTCCATACGTGTGGCTTCAGATTCCGGAAGGCTTTACAAGCTGGAGCTTCTTCGACGAACTTCTCGAAGAGTGCCAGGTAGTTGGAACTCCGGGAAGCGGCTTTGGAAAGATGGGCGAGGGCTACCTCCGCCTTACAGGCTTTGGCAGCCGCGAAAGAACAATCGAAGCAATCGAAAGAATTAAAGCTTCTTTCGGTCGTTAAGTTTCTGGTTTATCTTTTTGGCTTCATTGAAGTCGACAAGATAAACCAGCAGAGTTACAACAAAGTAGACTACGATAAACATAATCTCCATCGCCACAAGCGAGGGGATTTCTTTTTTAAACCAGCCAAGGTTCAGACCAATCAAAAGGAGTACTGCATTCAAAATCAGAAAATAAAAAATCTGAACAATCGCAATCAGCTTTGCGCTCATATTTTTTTTGATGTAGAAAACTCCAAATCCAACACCCGAGGTGAGTCCCATCAGAAGAACGCCGGCAATATCTTCAAGCCCGAAGCGGATTGTTTTTGCATCGCCTGCGAGTATTGAAGAAATCGTTATGATAATAAAAATCATAGTTACGACGCGGGTGGTGATATTTATCATTTCAGAAATCATTTCATGTTTATTATCAGAAACTTTCATAAGCCGAGTAACTCCTTGAGTGTGTTTAAATAATTTCGTGAAATCACAACCTTGTAGCCGTTCTGTAAAATAGCTTCAAAGCGTCCGCCGAAAATCGGAGCAAGGCTGTCGATTTTATCCAGATTCACGATGACTGCCTTATTGGCACGGAAGAAGATATTTGCAGGCAGCTCCTCTTCCAGCTGGTATAATTTAGATCGAGTTTCATAAACACAGTCTTTGGTGTAAGCAAAAACCGAGTCATCAACAGATTCAAAATAAAGAACTTCCTCCGGCTCAACAAAAACGATTTTGGAATCCTTGTAAAAATTCATTTTGCCCTTGCTGCCCTTAAACTGATTAATCAGCTTGGTGAGGCTATCATCTAGGTAATCGCATTTTACAATCAGCTCGTCTTCTTCGCCGGCCTGTTTTTCAAGAATAGTAACTTTCATTATGAATCTATTGTAACATCAATTTTTAGTTTTTCATATTGATTTCAAATGAAGCCTCATCATCTTCAAAAATAATCGTGTGGTGAGTTGTTGCGGCACCTAGAACTTTCTGCAGCCGCTTGTCCTGAAGAGGAATACGGAGCTTGAGCTGAGAGTTATCGTTCAGAATATAAAGCTCTGTGTTGCAGATGTAATTTCCGTTGTTGTCGTAAACGCGTCCTTCATTATTTTGAATCTGAACTTCGAAAACTTCCGGCAGTTCAATTTTGATTTTGAAGTTCTGCTTGTCTGCAATCACTCCTTCCTTAAAGTCCAGAACGAGCTGCCAGTATTCGGCGTTCTGCTGCCACTTTGCATTTGTGACAGGCTTGTGAACGGTGTAGCGTGCAAGCTGTGGTGCACCGGTCGGTTCTGTAATCACCTTTGCAATATCCCCTCCGGTATAAGAGGGATGAACATGAAGCACTTTTCCAAGCGCATCAGAAAGATTTGAGGATGCCATAAAGAAAATCGCAATTCCCCAGAAGCAGACGATTGTAATAAAAAGCTTTTTCAGTTTTCTCATTTTGCACCTCCAGAAATTATTGCGGCGAGCGGGCTGAAAATCAGATTGAGGGCTTTTACCATAAAACCGGAAGACATGATTACCGAGAAGGTGAAGGCAGCGTATCGGAAAAGCTGTGCTGGCTGCAAAAGCTCCTGAATTACGCGACCGAACTTTGTTTTTGGAGCTGATGATTTTGAGCCGCAGTTGCAGCCGCCTTTTTTCAGATTGAAACGGAATTCGTAAGAGATTGCTTTGTTCGGGCAGGCACCGATACATTCACCGCATTTTGCACAGGTGAGTTCCGGACGGCCTTTTTTATCCTGAATTGTTTTGATGTCGATTGCGCAGAACGGGCAGGCAGTTGCACACTTCATGCAGCCCGCACATTTGTCTGTATCAATCTTAATTGCAAAAAAGCTCAGGCGGTCTGTGAGTGAAGCAAAGGCTCCGAATGGACAGAGGGCGCTGCACTGGGTTCTCTTTTTTGTGAGAATCGGAAGCACGATAACAAGGCCGACAAAAAGTCCTACGAAAAGAATTGTTGCAATCAGACTTGGAATTGAGTTTACAGGACTGTACTCTGTGACGAGCTTGAACGGACAGAACCATTCGCAGTAAACGCAGGCAAGCTCACACAAAGACGCAAGTGCGATGAAGAACAGAAAGGCAAAGCTGAACTCACGGATCTCTTTGTTTTTTGGAAGCAGGTTGATGCGGCGCTTTTTTCCGATTCGTGAAAAGCCGTCTTCCCATCCGCCGTAAAAGCAAACCCAGCTGCACCAGCCGCGGCCGATTGTGATTGTGCAGATAAGCCAGATTAAAAACATGCTTGCAACTGCTGCGTAGTGGCCGGTAATTCTTGCAGGGAAGATGATTGATTTTGTAATCAGAAGAGGAATGAGTACCTGTGGAATTGCGATGTGACAGAAGGGCAGTTCAGAGTTGCTCATTGCCTGATTTGTGATTGCCATGCTTCCGCGCTCTGCATATAAATCTGAAATGAAGGCGATGCAGAAGCCTACTGCAAAAATAGTCTGGAAGATGCGGCGGTAGATTGTTCCGCTTCCGGTTCGTTTGCGCTCAGAAAAAGTCATTCTCACATAAAGGAAGAAGAGGAAGGCTCCCCAGACAATTGCGGCAGGTGCAAAGCCGTTTGAAAAAACTACGAAAATCAAAATTGTGAAGAACATTAAAAAAGATAAGATAATGCTTGAAATCATTTTGTACCTCTCAAAAAATTAACCGAAGAGCAGCGGAATCAGGCCGAGCATGAAAATAAAGTACAGGCTTATCAAAAGCTGTGCGATTCGGGAAATCTGTCTGATGATGCCGACTCTTTTTGTGATGAACGGAATGCCGAGTAGTGGAATAAAGAATGGCAGGGTTCCGATATAGAAAAATACAAAGTAGAAAAGGCCTGTGATACCGTGGCCGCCGAAAATTGAGCGGGTCATTGCAGTCCAGAGTGGCGGGCAGATGTGAAGTCCAACGGCGAGGCCTGCGACAACTGCGGTTACCCAGTCGTTTCCGATGTGGCGGAGCTTTGGAACCTTGCAGCCCTGGTGTGAACAGCCCCAAGGGAATCTTACACCGAGTGAATTACACAGGAGGATGAGTCCGCTGAAGATGTAGGCGAAGAGAGAAAGCTTTCTTGCGAATACCGGGTCGATGTAGTCGTTTACGAGATAACCGAGGCCCGCGAAAACTGCGCCGAGGATAAAATAGGTTACGAGGCGAGCTGCGAGAAATGCGCCTGTGAGGCCGGCATTACGTTTGTAGCCCGGATTTTCTGTGCCGCATAAAAACGGAATGAGCACTGGGCCGCAGTACATTGAACAGTAGGTGCCGGTTGAGGCGCCTAGTAAGATTGCTTCTAAAATCATGGGATCTCCTTGAGCAGCCGTGTGCCCGAGAATTCTCGGTGTTCGGCCGTTTTGTAAGTCTGTTTTCATAATAAGGGCGGCTGGCCCTGCGCACAATACGGTTTTCGGCAAGATGCAGGATAGGGGGTGTAAGATGCATACGGGCGGGGTGAAAAAGTGTCGCCACATAACAAAAAATTATGTTTCTATAAATAATAACATATTGACGAAATATTTTCCTTTCGCTAGTATTGCAGCAATGATTTTTGGAATTTCATTTTTTACATTTGCTTTCTTCTCATTTTTTGCCTTTTACTTTTTTGGCAAGAGATGCGTTGTACGAAAAGCATAGAATGTAGAAAATACAGCTGATACAAAAAGCGGTTCTATCTTTTCGGGTAGAACCGCTTTTTTTTTCGGAGGTTTTATGAAAATAGCATATAGCGGAATTGAAGGCGCATTCGCTCACATCGCGGCACGTCGGATTTTCCCCGAGCAGGAGCTGCAGTCGTATGGAGATTTCCGCTCGGCTTATGAGGCGGTGGAGAAGGGGGATTGCGACTACGCCGTTCTTCCGATAGAGAATTCTTATGCCGGCGAAGTTGGCCAGGTTACGGACCTTATGTTCCAGGGCTCGCTTTTTGTGAACGGCGTTTATACGCTGAACGTGATGCAGAACCTGCTCGGGGTAAAGGGCGCTCGCGTGGAGAGCGTGCGGAAGGTTGTGAGTCACCCGCAGGCGCTGGAGCAGAGCGGGGAGTTTATTGCGGCGCACGGTTTTGCTGTCGAGGAGGCGGTGAATACGGCGCGGGCGGCGAAGATGGTGGCGGAGCTCGGGGACCCTTCAGTTGCCGCGATTGCGAGCGCGGACACTGCGGCTTTGTATGGGCTTGAGATTCTGGAGCCTGGCATAAATGGTCATCAGGACAACTCAACCCGTTTTGCGATTCTTTCAAAAAAAGAAGGAGAGAGAGTAGAAACCGGTTCAGACAACAACACTTTTATCTTGATGTTCGCGGTGAAGAATGAAGCGGGCGCTCTGGTAAAAGTTTTGAACAAGCTCGGCGAGTTCGGTTACAACATGAGCGTAATTCACAGCCGCCCGCTCAAGGGCCTGGCCTGGAGCTATTATTTTTACATCGAGGCAGAAGGCGAGTACGGAACTCCGGCTTATCATCAGATGCTCTCGGAGATGAATTATAGATGCGATAAATTAAAAGTACTGGGGAGATTTTAGGATATACAATTATGGAGGTTTCAGAAATGAATATGCAGTTTGAAAAAAGATTAGCAATCCCGGCGGAGGTAAAAGAACAGTACCCGCTTTCGGGAAAAGTTGGAAAAATAGTTGAGGAGCAGCGTGCGGAATTGCGTGCAGTTTTTGAGGGCCGCTCGAACAAGCTCCTTTTGATTCTCGGCCCTTGTTCTGCGGATAACGAAGAGGCCGTAATTGATTATATGAATCGCCTTGTGCCGGTTCAGGAAAAGGTAAAAGATAAAATTATGATGGTGCCTCGCATTTACACAAACAAGCCGCGCACCACTGGCGAAGGCTATAAGGGAATGCTTCATCAGCCGGATCCAAGTCAGAAACCGGATCTTTACAAGGGAATCGTAGCCTGCCGTCATATGCATATGCGTGCTGTAGAAGAAACCGGTTTTATCTTCGCAGACGAAATGCTTTATCCGGAAAATTATCAGTATCTCGATGATGTGCTTGGTTACGTAGCCGTAGGCGCCCGCTCAGTAGAAGATCAGCAGCACCGTCTCACAGCCAGCGGTATCGAAGTCCCGGTTGGAATGAAAAACCCTACCAGCGGCGACTACGCAGTTATGATGAACGCAATCCTTGCCGCTCAGCATCCTCATACATTTATTTACCGCGGTTGGGAAGTCCACTCAGAAGGCAACGAGCACTGTCACGCAATCCTCCGCGGTTCAACAGACAAGCACGGCGTTAACCAGCAGAACTACCACTACGAAGACCTGGTCCGCCTTTGCGATGCCTACGACAAACGCGAGCTCAAAAATCCGGCCGTCATCATCGACACCAACCACTCGAACTCCAACAAAAATCCGTTCGAGCAGCCCCGCATCATCATGGATGTTCTCAATTCCTGCCGCCACAGCGACCGCGTTGCCCGCCTGGTCAAAGGCTTTATGATTGAAAGCTACATCGAAGACGGCTGCCAGAAAATCGGCGAAGGCATCTATGGCAAATCCATCACCGACCCATGTCTTGGATGGGAAAAAACAGAGCGTCTCATTTATGACATTGCGGAGAAGTTATAATTAAAACAACTGAGAGTTGGAAAAAAATAAAAATAAATTATTAGACCTAGAATCTGATATCAGTTATGATATGTAAAAAAATTGTGAGGTAGAAAAATGCATTTTACTTATTGTCCACATTGTGGAACTAAATTAACTGGTAAAGAAATTGGTGATGAAGGAATTATCCCATATTGTGAAAATTGTAAAATTCCTTTATGGGATATGTTCACAACCAGTATCATTACAGCGGTGGTCAACGAATGTGGAGAGATAGCTTTATTAAAGCAGAATTATGTATCGACTACAAAATATGTATGTGTTGCTGGAATTATGAAGATTGGAGAATCTGCAGAAGATACTGTTGTTCGGGAAGTAAAAGAAGAAATTGGACAGGATGTTAAATCGCTGCAGTTTATAAAAAGTTATCCTTATGAGAAACGTGGAATGCTGATGTTGGGCTATAAGGCAAATGTCTCAAAACAATCCTTAAAATTATCCGGTGAAGTTGATTCTGCACAATGGGTAAAACTTGGAGAAGCTCTATCACTTCTGCGAGAAGGCAGCATAGGCTGGCAGCTGGTAAAAACAATTAGTGAAGAAAAAAAATAATTTTCTTTTATGTTGTTTCTGTTGACAGAAACAATGTTATATGTTACTATCTATAGTAACGAGGTAAACAAAATGGAAAAAAGAGAATTAGCTCAGACAGAAAAAAAAGGCATCAGCCTTCAGGACCTGCTCCTTACAGCAGTATTACTTGCAGCCGGCGCTGTACTTAAGTTCTTCGTTGGAACTTTTATCAACTTCTTTGGAATGAAGCCAAACTTCATTATCGCAATGTACTGTATGGCAATTGTTTTGATCAGACCAAAGGTTTACTACAGCCTGATTATCGGTATCATCGCTGGTGCAATCTGCCAGTTCTTCCCTGGAACTCCATACCTGAACTTTGCTTCTGAAGCAGCAGGTGCTCTTGCAATGGGACTTTTGATTTTTATCCCTGCTAAGTCAAAGGGAATGAAGATTGGTCTTGCAGCAATTACAACTTTCGTAAGTACAGTAATTTCTGGCGGACTTTATGTTGTGCTTCTTTTCGTATTCATTAAGTCTGATCCATCAGCTCTTGCAGCATATGTTCCAATCGTACTTGGTACTGCAACTTTGAATGCAATCATCGTTGGTGCACTTTATGTACCACTTATGAAAGCACTCAAGAAACCAATTATTGAAGAAGAAAACAAAGCAGAATAAAGTGTCATTGCGAGCGCAGCGAAGCAATCCATTATAGATTGCCACGTCGCTACGCTCCTCGCAATGACGGAGTTTTTAAAATGATCGAAATACAGGAACTGACATTCAAATACGCCGGAGCTAAAAAAAATGCTCTGGACAAAATCTCGCTGGAAATTGAAAAAGGCGGATTCGTAGGAATCATCGGCGAGTCTGGTGCGGGAAAGACAACACTTTGTAACTGCATCAACGGGCTTATCCCGCATCACTACACCGGAGATTTTTACGGCAGTGTTAAGGTTGATGGAACCGACACCTTTGATATTAATGCGGGAAAACTTGCCTTGAAGGTTGGCTCTGTATTTCAGGATATTGAAAGTCAGATTACCGGATACTTTGTTGAAGACGAGATTCTTTTTGGTCTTGAAAACTTTGGTATCCCAGCTGATGAAATTGAAAGTCGTATCACATCTTCGCTCGATACTCTTGGAATCGGCGAGCTTCGTCACAAGGAGATTTCTTCTCTCAGTGGCGGTCAGAAGCAGAAGGTTGTGATTGCGGCAATTCTTGCGCTCGAACCGGACATTCTTGTTCTTGATGAACCTACCGGCGAGCTCGATCCTGCTTCTTCGGTTCAGATTTTTGAGATGCTTAAAAAGCTCAACGAAGAAAAGGGAATCACAATTGTAGTAGCAGAGCAGAAGATTATGCTGCTCTGCGAATTCGTAAAAAAACTTATTGTTCTTGAACACGGCACCTGCGTTCACTATGGCGAAATCAGAAGTACCCTTACACATCAGCGTGAAATGGAAGAGGCCGGAATTAACTGTCCTCGCGTTTTGACTCTCACTGGAAAGATGGTTGCTGAAGGACTTGCTCCTGCTGGCATGAAGCCGGAAGACAGAATCTGTCTGAATGCGGAAGAAGCGGCGGAGTTTATTCGTAAGGTAACCGGAAAGAAACTTGTTGCTGATGATAAAGCGGTTGAAAGTGCCGACATCTCCAAGCCGGCCGAGAACTCAGAAAATTCCGATGTCGTTCTCGAGTTCTCCAACGTTGGCTTCTCCTACAACGAAACTGCCAATGTTCACGACTTAAACGTAAAAGTTCATAAGGGAGATTTTATTTCGATCATCGGTTCAAACGGTGCGGGTAAATCTACCTTCTCAAAACTTACAAACGGACTCTTAAAGCCAAGCGTTGGCGACGTACTCGTACTTGGTGAAAATACAAAAAAGCAGAAGGTCAGCGCACTTGCAAAACACATCGGCTTCCTTTTCCAGAATCCGGATCGCCAGATCTGCTGCGCAACAGTCCGCGAAGAAATTGCCTTCAGTCTGCGTAACAACGGAATCCCTGAAGACGAAATAAAAACACGCGTCGCAAAAACTCTTGAAGAATTCAATTTTGATGGCGATACAGAGCCGTTTAATATGAGCCGTGGTCAGCGTCAGAGACTCTGTCTTGCATGTCTTATCGCGCTTAATCCGGAAATCTTAATTCTCGATGAACCTACAACCGGTCTTGATTACCGCGAGTGTATGGAAGTGATGAGCAGAATCCGCGAACTCAACGAAAATGGAACCACAGTAATTATGGTCTGTCACGATATGGAAGTTGTTCTCGACTTCGCAAAAACTGTCATCGTCATGAACCGCGGAGAAATCCTTGGTCAGGGTGCAACCCGCGAAGTTCTCAGCAACAAGGCGCTGCTCAGTAAAGCCCGCCTTCTTGCTCCGCAGATTGCTCAGGTTGCAATGCTGCTCGGTGACAGCTTCAACGGCATTTTTACAGATGACGAAATGATTAAGAAAATTAAAGAGGTGATGTAAATGAAAGGCTTTTTAGACTACTTACCAGGAAGCTCAGTGCTTCATAAAATGCATCCCCTCGTAAAAATATTTGTTTCAATTTTGATTTGTGCAGCTTCGTTCTGTTCTGCAAATCCATTCTTTTTGATTGGTGTAATTCTTTTCAATGTGTTGATGGCTGCAGCAGGTAACACAGGGTTCGTTCACGGAAATGGTCTGCTTAAAAGAACTCTGGGAATTCTCAAAGGCCTTATCAAAATGTCTATCTTCCTGTTTGTTCTTCAGGTGCTGGTAATCCGTCAGGGAGATCCAATCCTAACATTCGGTAGTTTTTATATTACAGGCCTTGCGATTCAGAAGGCACTTCTTCTTGTGCTTCGTCTTATGGGTGCAGCGCTTCCACTTTCAGTTTTGATTTCGGTAACAAACCTCAACGACCTTTCAAACACAATGGTAAAGTATCTGCACATTCCGTACAAATATGCTTTTACCTTTACCAGTGCAATCCGCTTTATTCCGATTTTCTCAATTGAGATGAGCGGAATTATCGAGTCGCAGCAGGCACGCGGCGTAGACTTCGAAGTGAAAAATCCTTTCAAAAAGTTCGGAATGATTCTGCCACTCTGCTTCCCGCTGCTCATTTCTTCAGTTCGCAAAATTGAATCAACAGCAACTGCTGCAGAACTCCGAGGCTTTTATCTTCGCACAAGAGCCTGCTGTACAAAATCATACAAGGTACATTTCCGCGACATCGCCTTCCTCTTGCTTGGAGCCGCACTTCTCGCTGGCGGAATCATTTTATAAAAGGTAGAATAGGTTTATGACAGATTTAGAAAAAGCCCGCGAGTTTTTCGGCGGCGATCTTTACGCAACAGAAACAACCGGAATTGTAATTGAAGAAGTAGGGGACCATTATGCCCGCTGCTCAATGGAAATCACAAGAAAACATCAGAACGCTTACGGCGGAGTAATGGGCGGTGCAACTTTTACGCTAGCAGATTACACCTTCGCCGTAGCATCAAACTTCAATCAGCCACAGACTGTTTCAGTAACAAGTCAGATTAATTTCATAGGAATGGCAAAAGGAACAAAGCTGATTTCAGAGTCACGTTTAATCAAAGATGGCCGTTCTACCTGTCTTTACGAAATCGACATCACCGACGACCTCGGAACCAAAATCGCTTTCGTAACAATCAGCGGAATGAAACTCGTAAAATAATATAATTTTTTTAAATTTATTATTGACAATTTTTTTTTGAAACTGTATAACAAAAATATCAAACGGCAATGAGGTCGCAGAAATGGTATTTCTGCGACCTTTTTGTTTTAACGCCGGAATGCGCACCGTAAGACATCAACGGTGTGGCACCGGCACATTTTGGGACATATAAGCAAAGGCGCTGCATTTTTTTCTGGAGGACGCTCCGGGAAGTTATGCAGCGCCTTTGTCTTTTTAAGGAGAATAAAAAGATGGATGAGGTAACACCAATTTTTGGCGAGAACGTTTTTAATGAAACTGTTATGAAAGCTCGTTTGCCTAAGGAAACTTACAAACAGCTTATGAAAACTATTGAGGGCGGCGAAAAACTCGACGCTTCGGTTGCTACTGTTGTTGCAAACGCAATGAAAGACTGGGCTATCGAAAAAGGCGCTACTCATTTTACACACTGGTTCCAGCCACTTACAGGAATCACTGCCGAAAAACACGACAGCTTTATTACTCCTACAAGTGATGGAAAAGTAATCATGGAGTTCAGCGGTAAGGAACTCGTTCAGGGTGAACCAGACGCTTCTTCTTTTCCAAGTGGAGGAATCCGCGCTACATTCGAAGCCCGCGGTTATACAGCATGGGATCCAACAAGCTATGCATTTATCAAAGATGGTACACTCTGTATCCCAACAGCTTTCTGTTCTTACACAGGTGAAGCTCTTGATAAGAAAACTCCATTGCTTCGCTCTATGCAGGCAATTTCAAAACAGGCCGTTCGCGTGCTTAAACTTTTCGAAGGAAACGAAAATGTTACAAGCGTAAAAACAACAGTAGGTCCAGAACAGGAATACTTCCTTGTAGACAAATCTGTTTACGACAAACGCGAAGACTTGATTTATACAGGCCGTACACTTTACGGTGCAAAAGCTCCAAAGGGACAGGAACTTGAAGATCACTACTTTGGTATGATCAAACCTCGTGTTCAGGCATTCATGAAAGACTTGAACAAAGAACTGTGGAAGCTTGGTATTCTTGCTAAAACAGAACATAACGAAGTTGCTCCAGCTCAGCATGAGTTGGCTCCAATCTTCTCTACAACAAACCTTGCATGTGACCACAACCAGCTCACAATGGAAATGATGAGAAAGGTTGCTGCAAAACATGGAATGGTTTGTCTTTTGCATGAAAAACCATTTGCCGGTGTAAACGGAAGTGGTAAACATAACAACTGGTCTATTTCTACAAATACTGGAAAGAACCTTCTTGACCCAGGTGCAACACCTGATCAGAATGCGCAGTTCCTCCTCTTCCTCTGTGCAATCATTAAGGCTGTTGACGAGTATCAGGATCTTCTCCGTATCTCTGTAGCATCGGCTGGTAACGACCACCGTCTTGGAGCTAACGAGGCGCCTCCAGCAATCATCTCAATCTTCTTGGGTGATGAGCTCAGCGCAATTCTCGACAGCATCGAAAAAGGCGTTCCTTACGGAAAACACGAAAAAGAAAAAATGCAGATTGGTGTTACAGTACTGCCTGACTTCAACAAAGATACAACTGACCGTAACCGTACTTCACCATTTGCTTTCACTGGCAACAAGTTTGAGTTCCGTATGCTTGGTTCTAACGAATCAATCGCATGTGCGAACGTATTCTTGAACACAGTAGTTGCAGAAGAACTCAGCCAGTTTGCTGATCAGCTTGAAAAAGCAAGTGACTTCAAGGCAACACTCCACGACTTGATCTTGAAGACAATCAAAGAGCACAAGAGAATCATTTTCAACGGAAACGGTTATGATGATTCTTGGGTTAAGGAAGCAGAGAAGCGCGGACTTTACAACCTCAAATCTACACCAGAAGCTCTTCCACACATCCTTGATGAAAAGAATGTTAAGGTATTCGAAAAGTTTGGCGTATACAGCAAGGTTGAACTTACAAGCCGCTTCGAGATTCATAACGAAAACTACTCTAAGATCATCAACATCGAAGCAGAAACTATGCTCGAGATGGCAAAGAAAGATATTCTTCCAGCTGCAAGCAAATATGCAAACAAACTGGCAGAAACAATCAATCTGAAAAAAGCTGCATGCGGCGAGTGCGATACAACTTACGAAAGTGCTATGCTCAAAAAAGTTTCTGCACTTACAAGCAGCATTTACAGCAAAACAGACAAGCTTGAAAGCGAAGTTCTTGAAGCAAAGAAAACTGCTGATGCAGGTGATTCAAGCAAGACAGCATTCTTCTACCGCGAGCATGTATTTGCTGCAATGAACGAATTGCGTCTGTGTGCTGATGAACTTGAAACCATCACACCAAAAGAATTGTGGCCATTCCCAAGCTACGGCGATCTCCTGTTCAGTGTTCGCTAGGCTTATGGTAAAGCGTAAGAAAAAACATTTACTCTAAAAGCTGGCCGGCCTGTGAAAACAGACCGGCCTTCTTTTATTTCAACTCAAATGTAAGCATTGTAATATCGTCGAACTGTTCAGCAGTTCCAACAAACTCATCAATTGCTTCACGTACTTTTGTAAGCGTTTCTGGTGCCGTCAAGTGCTCGGTCTTCTTCATAGCTTCAAGAAGCCGCTCGTCTCCAAAAAGCTGATTATCTGAATCTGTGGCCTCGGTAACGCCGTCGGTGTAAATAAAAATACGGTCGTTTTTATTCAGCGTAATGCTGTGTTCTTCGTACGGTATGTATTCCATACTGCCAAGAACAAAGTTTGGTTTCGTTTTCAGAAAACTGTATTCGTTGTTCTGATATAAAACCGGGAACGGATGTCCTGCATTTGCAAACTTGAGCTCGCCGGTGCTGAAGGTATAAATGCCCAGCCATACAGTAACAAAAAGTCCAGACTCATTTCCTTTGCAAAGCTGAACATTCGCACGCTCAAGAATTTCTTTAGGCTGTAAGCCAAGCAGAGAATAAAGTGCAATAAGAACTTTACACTTTCCCATAAAGAGAGCAGCCGGAACACCCTTGCCAGATACATCGCCTACAGTAATCATAAGATGGTCCGGGTCGAGCAGAATGTAGTCGTAAAGGTCGCCGCCAACTTCCTTTGCCGGAGTCATTGTTGCAAAAAGATCAAAGTCTTTGCGGTCCGGGAAGGCAGGGTAATCTTTTGGAAGCATATCACTCTGGATTTTTGCAGCAACCGAAAGCTCTGTGCTTATGCGCTCCTTTTCTGCAGTCATGCTTTTGATTTCTTCCATGTTTTTGCAGATGTCATATTCCATCTGATGAACCGAATGTGCAAGGATTCCAATCTCATCATGATTTTTGATTTCGAGAAGACGATCGGAAGGCTGCCCGCCAAAGGACGCAAAGTGATCTGTTTCGCGGGTAATGAGCGCAAGCGGCTTTATCAAAAAGTGGCTGAAGTAGAAAGTGAACAGTGCAAAGAAGATTGCGGCAAAGAGAATTTCAACAATGATGATGCGGTGCATGTATTTTCTGCCGGCATCCACGTATTCCTGAATGGATTTCTGTGCGCCCAGCACGGCGACTATCTGGCCAGACGAATTGCGGACTGGAGTCATGGCGGTAATGTGTGAGCCGCTTCGAGTTTTCAAAGTATGACGTACTATTGTTTCTCCATTTTCGAAAACTCGTTTAGCGCTTTTGTTATAATTCGGTTCTTCATAGTGTTCGCTGTAAAGGAAAGGGAACTCTGTCCATTTTCCACCTTTCATAACCGGATTATAAAAATAAGTGATTTCTGTAAAATCAGAACCTTCTACATGAGAAACATAAAGCAGATTAAGTTCAAACTTATCTACAAAATCCTGTAGAATCTTATTGATACCATCCCATTCTCCATCTTTGCTGCCTAACGTAAGGTAGTCATCAAACATATCCGGATTAAGACATTCGCAGGCGGCGGCTGCAATAGAACGTATATTTGAATCATATTGCTTTCGGAACTGTTTATTAAAAGACTGGTATCCTACAAAAGCAATAGCAGAACAAAGAAGAAAGCCGGCAATCATAACAGCTACAGCAACCTTCTTTGTTATTACTGGAATTCGTTTTAATTTACCCATAGGTTAAGGATACAACGTAAATTGTTAGTGAGCAAGAAAATAAAAAATTGCGAAAAATTTGTTAAAAAGTTATTGACCATTTTTTTTGAATTCGTTATAACAAAAATATCTCAGACAAAGGCGTCGAAGAATTATCTCTTCGACGCTTTTTTTATTAATTCTGGCAATGACGCTGCGCATACTTCGCTCCTAACGAGCGGTAGTAACACGCAGCGTTTATTATTTACGGCGATGAGGTCGGACTTGTGTATTTGTGCACAGTGCATAAGTCTGCTTTCATCGCTTATTTTTTTAACAATTAAGGTGGTAAACCTAAAAAATTGCTTTCGCAATTTTTTTTAACGGTTTGCTATTTATCACCGGCCGCCTACCGGGCGGCCTTACTCAGGAGGTAACATATGAGTGAAGTTTGGAGCGTGTGGTTTTTGATCGGCGCTGCACTTGTATTCTTTATGCAGTGCGGATTCGCAATGGTTGAAACTGGTTTTACAAGAGCGAAGAATGCAGGTAACATCATCATGAAAAACCTGATGGATTTCTGTATCGGAACTCCTATGTTTATGTTACTCGGATTCGGTTTGATGATGAGTGAAAATTATTTCTTTGGTGTAATTGGTAAACCAAATATGCAGTTGTTTACAAACTTCGCTGAAGGCGACTGGTCAGCATTCGTTTTCAACCTTGTATTCTGTGCAACAGCTGCAACAATCGTTTCTGGTTCAATGGCAGAACGAACAAAGTTCTCTGCATACTGTATTTACTCTGCAGTAATTTCTGCAGTTGTTTATCCAATTGAAGCTGGTTGGGTATGGAACTCACAGGGCTGGCTTGTTCAGCTTGGTTTCGTAGACTTCGCCGGTGGTGCTGCAATTCACTCAGTTGGTGGTACAGCAGCTTTGATTGGTGCTATGTTCCTTGGTCCTCGTATCGGAAAGTATGATTATGATAAGGACGGAAAAGTAACAAAGGTACACGCTATTCCAGGTCACTCTTTGACTCTTGGTGCTCTTGGAACTTTCATCCTCTGGTTCGGATGGTACGGATTCAACGGTGCTGCTTGTACTCAGCTTCTTGGTGTTGGTGGTCTTGCTGCTGTATTCACAACAACAACAATCGCTCCTGCAGTTGCTGCTGTTACAACAATGATTTTTACATGGGTAAAGAACGGTAAGCCTGATGTTTCTATGACACTCAACGCTTCTCTTGCTGGTCTTGTTGCAATCACTCCTACTTGTGCTACAGTAGATGCTCTCGGTGCATCAATCATCGGTATTGTTTCAGGTATCATCGTAGTAGTTGTTGTTGAGTTCCTTGATATGAAGCTTCACATTGATGACCCGGTTGGTGCCGTAGCAGTTCACCTTGCAAACGGTATTTGGGGTACATTGTCTGATGGTTTGTTCAACGTTGAAAACGGTGTATTCTACGGCGGTGGTTTCAAGCATCTCGGCGTTCAGTGTCTTGGTGAAGTTACAATCGTTGCATGGACAACAGTTTGTATGATCATCACATTCAGCCTTATCAAGAAGTTCCACGGACTTCGTGCAAGCCGCGAAGAAGAAATTGTCGGACTCGATAAGCTCGAGCACGGAATCGATTCAAGCTACGCAGGATTCATCATGGCTCCACAGGTACTCGGTGGCGATGCTCCAGCTTCTTCAGAAAGTTCAGTTCCTGTTGAAAAGGCAGTTCCAGTTGCAAAGGCAACAGCTCGCCCAGATGCAAAGTTCCATATGGTTACAATCATTACACGCCAGAGTAAGTTCGACGAGCTCAAGGCTGCAATGAACGACATCAACGTAACAGGTATGACAGTTACAAACGTACTTGGTTGTGGACAGCAGCACGGAAATGTTCAGAAGTATCGTGGTGTTGAAATGGATATGACTCTTCTTCCAAAGATTAAGGTTGATATCGTAGTCAGCGAAGTTCCAGTTGACCTCGTAGTAACAGCCGCTAAGGAAGTTCTTTACACAGGCCACATCGGCGACGGAAAGATTTTCGTATACGATGTTCAGAATGTCGTAAAGGTTAGAACTGGCGAAGAGGGATACGAGGCTCTCCAAGACTAGTTAATTCAGAATATTCTGGAGGTTCCCGCGTGGACTGCCTACCGTTCGGTAGTCATTCCACGCAGTTCAATTGAATTATATAAGCTGCAATCAGGCCTGCAGCCATGAAAGGAATAAAAGGAAATTTTACTTTTCCAAATCTTTTGTTAATTACACAAAGAGCAGCAAGTGCTTCAATTCCAAAACAAAGCGGAAGTATCATGGGTACAAGAAAAAGCCCCTGAAAAAATCCAAACCAGACATCAGCGGGACCAAGCTTGTTCTTTGTAATTTTCCTAACAACAAAATAAAAAGCTCCACAAATCATGCTGGAGAGAATGTAAATCCAAATTGTTTCGCGCGCAAAAATAATATGACAGAGTAGGGCGCAGTAAACTGACAGCCACTGAAGGTTAATCCCAACCGTCATGCGCTTTAAGTCCTGAATGGAGAGAATCAGAGAGAAAATCAGAATGATGGAAAAGGAAACTATCTTATAAAGTGAGATTTCCATTGGTTTATTATACACGTAATTCCCATTTATTGACACAAAATATCCAAAGTAGTATAAAAAGAGAAACGGCAAAGAGGTCGTAGATAATATTTCGCGTTTTGCGAAGTACTATCTACGACCTCTTTTTTTTGCCTCGGAGGTTATTATGTGTGGCTTTGTAGGAGCATTTGATTTAAACAGCGGTAGTGCACCGATTGCGGAGGGATTGAAAGAAGAACTTCGCGCGCAGGTTCTGGAGATGTCTAAGAAGATTCGTCATCGTGGGCCGGACTGGAGCGGCGTGTACACTGGTAATAATGCAATCCTGAGTCACGAACGTCTTTCAATCGTAGACCCTCTTTCTGGAAAGCAGCCACTTGTAAGTGATGATGAAAAAATCATTCTGGCTGCGAACGGTGAAATCTATAATCACAAAGAAATCCGTGCTAAGTTCGAAGGCAGCTATAAGTTCCGCACAGGAAGCGACTGTGAGGTAATCATTCCTTTGTACAAAAAATATCGTGAGAGCGGTGACTTCACAAAAATGATAGAAGAGCTTTCGGGTATTTTTGCCTTTGCTCTTTACGACAGCGAGCACGATGTTTACCTCATCGCCCGCGACGAAATCGGAGTTATCCCATTGTATCAGGGCTGGGACAAAGCCGGCCGCTATTACGTTGCAAGCGAGCTCAAGGCTCTTGAAGGCGACTGCCAGACAATCGAAGAGTTCCCTAATGGCTGTTATCTCTACTCTAAAGATGTGGTTTCGACAGGCTCAACCACCCCTGTTCGCTGGTACCACCGTGACTGGGAGACCTTCGATGCAGTAAAGAACGCTCCAAAAGCAACTGATGATAAGGGCGAAGTTATTAACCCTACAGTTATAGAAAAAGTTCGTAACGGTCTTGAAGCTGCTGTAAAAGCTCAGTTGATGTCCGACGTACCATACGGCGTTTTACTGTCCGGTGGTCTCGACTCTTCAATCATTGCTGCCGTAACTCAGAAATACAGTAAAAAACGTGTTGAAACAGACAGTAAGGAAGCCGCCTGGTGGCCACAGCTCCACTCGTTTGCAGTTGGACTTGAAGGTTCTCCAGACCTCATCGCTGCTCAGAAGGCCGCAGACTACATCGGAACTGTTCACCACGAAGTTCACTTTACAATTCAGGAAGCCCTCGATGCCCTCCCAGATGTAATTTATCATATTGAAACTTACGACATCACAACAGTTCGTGCTTCTACTCCAATGTATCTGCTTGCCCGCGTAATCAAATCAATGGGAATCAAGATGGTACTTTCAGGCGAGGGTAGTGATGAGCTTTTCGGCGGCTACCTTTACTTCCATAAGGCACCAAACGCTCAGGAGTTCCATGAGGAGCTTGTTCGTAAAATGAGCAAGCTTCACCTTTACGACTGTCTCCGCGCAAACAAGTCTCTTATGGCATGGGGTGTTGAAGGCCGTGTTCCTTTCCTGGATAAAGATTTTATTGATATCGCAATGGGCTTGAACCCAAGCGACAAGATGAATATCAAATTGCCGGACGGCAAACAGAGAATGGAAAAATGGATTCTACGCAAAGCTTTTGAAGATCTTCTTCCGGAAAGTATTGCATGGCGTCAGAAGGAACAGTTCTCTGATGGCGTAGGCTACAACTGGATTGATACCCTCAAAAAGATGACAGAAGAAAAAGTAAGCGATGCAGAGTTTGCACGCCGCGAAAACCGTTTCCCGGTAAATCCTCCGAAAACAAAAGAGGAATACTACTACCGCGAAATCTACAGCCGACTCTTCCCAAGCGACTCTGCCGCACGCTGTGTTCCACACGAGGCAGGTGTTGCCTGCTCAACTGCAAAAGCCCTCGAGTGGGATGCTGCCTGGAAGAACATGGACGAGCCAAGTGGACGTGCAATTGCAGGCGTTCACGACAAAGCTTACTAAAACACTTTAAGAGTAGTTCTTTTTAGAACTACTTGACTATTGTTGCAGAAATTTATTATTATTAAAGAACTTAAAAATACGGCAAAGAGGTCGTAGATAAGGTTTCGTTAATGGCGAAATTTTGTCTACGGCCTCTTTTTTTTTCGAGGTTAAAATGAAAACACTTTACGAGCCAAGTTTTGAACATGATAACTGTGGAATTGGAGCAGTTGTAAATATTGACGGAAGCAAGTCGCACAAAATTGTGGACAATGCTCTGAGTATTGTTGAAAAACTGGAGCATCGCGCAGGTAAAGATGCCAGTGGTGAAACTGGAGACGGTGTTGGAATCCTGGTTCAGATCAGCCATGACTTTTTTAAGAAAGAAGCTGCAGACCTTGTTGGAAAACTCGGCGAAAGAGAATACGGAATCGGTCAGTTCTTCTTCCCTGCTGGCGGTGAGACATCAGAGAAAGCCCGCTTCGAAGCCTGCGTAAAAGCCGAAGGTCTCAAGTTCCTTGGCTGGCGTAAGGTTCCTGTAAAGGCCGAAGTGCTCGGTAAAAAAGCCCGCGACTGCATGCCTGAAATCTGGCAGGGCTTTGTAGAGAAGCCTGCAGACTGCGAGACGGGAATTGAGTTTGATAGAAAGCTTTATATTTTGAGACGTGAGTTTGAAAAAGCATCAAAGGTGGTTTCGACCCTTCGACCAGGCTCAGGGACCGCAGGCTCAACCACCGCGGTTACTTACGTTTGTTCTTTGAGTAGCCGTACAATCGTTTACAAAGGAATGTTTCTCGTACACGAGCTTCGCACTTTCTACAAAGACCTTCAGTCTGCTGACTATGCTTCAAGCCTTGCAATCGTTCACTCGCGCTTTTCTACAAACACACAGCCTAGCTGGCAGCGCGCTCATCCAAACCGCTTCATTGCACATAACGGTGAAATCAATACAATCCGCGGAAACGTTGACCGTATGCTTGCCCGCGAAGAAACAGTTGAATCAAAGAAGCTTTCCGGCGATCAGATGAAAAAGGTACTGCCTGCTGTAGACACAACCGGTTCAGACTCTGCAATGCTCGATAACACACTCGAGTTCCTTTTGATGAACGGCGTTCCTCTTCCACTCGCAGTTATGATGTGTATCCCGGAGCCTTGGAAGCACGATGACAACATGCCTTCCCTCAAAAAAGATTTCTATCACTACTGGGCAACTATGATGGAAAGCTGGGACGGTCCTGCCGCAATTCTCTTCAGCGATGGTGACCTTCTTGGTGCAACACTCGACCGCAACGGTCTCCGCCCAAGCCGCTACTACATCACAAAAGACGGAATGCTTATTCTCAGTTCAGAGGTTGGTGTTCTCGATATCCCTGAAGAAAATATCAAAATCAAATCACGCCTTCAGCCGGGCCGTATTCTCCTCGTAGATACAGTTCAGAAAAAAATCATCAGCGACGAAGAATGTAAAAATCAGTATGCAAACCTTTATCCTTATGGCGAATGGATTGATATGAATCTTGTTCATCTTGCTGATCTTAAAATCCCTAACAAAAAGATTCCGGTTCACACTCTTGAAGAACGCAACATTCTGTACCGCGCATTCGGCTGGAACTATGAAGATGTAAATGAAATGGTTCTGCCAATGGCAAAGAATGGAGTTGAACCTACAGCAAGTATGGGTGTTGATACTCCGCTCGCTGTTATGAGTGAAAAGCATCCAAGCCTCTTCAGTTATTTCAAGCAGCTGTTCGCTCAGGTAACAAACCCTCCAATCGACAGCCTCCGCGAAAAAATTGTAACAGACACAACTGTTTACGTTGGAACTGATGGAAACCTTCTCGAACCAACTCCAAAGAACTGCCGTGTTCTCGAAATCAATAATCCAATTCTGACAGGTACAGACCTCATAAAAATTGCGGCTCTCAACCAGCCGGGCCTTAAGGCAAAGACTCTGTCTATTCTGTTTCCGGTGGTTGAAGCCGAAAGTTCGGTGGTTGAGCCTGTCGAAACTACCGGAGGTCTCGAAAAGGCCCTCGAGAATCTGTTTACTCAGATTGACGCTGCTTACGCCGAAGGTTATAACATCATCATCTTGAGTGACCGCGGTGTAGATAAAACCCACGCTGCTATCCCTGCAATCCTTGCAACCTCAGCTGTTGAGCAGTACCTCATCCGCACAAAGAAACGCACTGCAGTTTCAATTATTCTTGAGACCGCCGAGGTTCGTGATGTTCATCAGGCTGCAATGTGTTTGAGCTACGGTGCTCGTGCAATCAATCCTTACCTTGCTCACGAAGCAATTTCCGAACTCATCGATCAGAAGCTTTTGGACAAGGATTATCACACAGCAATCGATGACTACAACAAAGCAATCATAAATGGAATTGTAAAGATTGCCGCAAAGATGGGAATCTCAACAATTCAGTCTTACCAGTCTGCTCAGATTTTTGAAGCAGTTGGTATTGCATCTGATGTTATTGAAAAATACTTTACAAATACAGTAAGCCGCGTTGGTGGTGTAAGCCTCAAGGAAATCGAAGAGGATGTTCGCTATCATCACGATCAGGGCTTTGACCCTGCCGGTCTTACAGTAAACCAGCACCTCGATTCGTTCGGTAAGCACAAGTTCCGCCGCGGTCCTCAGGCAGAAAGTCACCTTTATAATCCTGAGACAATCGTGGCTCTTCAGCAGGCAACCCGAAATGGAGACTATGCACGCTTTAAGGAGTACACAGCGCTTGTTGATTCAAATGATCACCCTCATACTCTGCGTGCAATGCTCGACTTTAATTACGAGTCAGGTAAAGAGATTTCAATTGATGAAGTAGAAAGCGTAGATGAAATCGTTAAGCGCTTTAAGACCGGTGCCATGTCTTACGGTTCAATTTCTGAAGAAGCCCACAAGTGCATGGCTGCCGCTATGAATCACCTTCACGGAAAATCAAACTCTGGTGAAGGAGGAGAAAAGCCAGAGCGCCTCGGTACAGAATACAACTCAGCTATCAAACAGGTTGCTTCCGGCCGCTTCGGTGTTACAGAAGAGTACCTCCTCAGTGCACAGGAAATTCAGATTAAGATGGCCCAGGGAGCAAAGCCGGGCGAGGGTGGACACCTTCCTGGTAAAAAGGTTTATCCATGGATTGCAAAGACACGTTATGCAACTCCTGGCGTAGCCCTCATTTCGCCACCACCTCATCATGATATTTATTCTATTGAAGACCTTGCTCAGCTGATTTACGATTTGAAGAATGCTAACCGCGCTGCCCGCATCTCTGTTAAGCTTGTAAGTGAAGCAGGCGTTGGTACAATTGCTGCCGGTGTTGCAAAAGCCGGTGCTCAGGTAATTTTGATTTCCGGACACGACGGTGGTACCGGTGCGGCACCTATCAGCTCAATTCACCACGCAGGTTTGCCATGGGAACTTGGTCTTGCAGAAACACATCAGACTTTGATTCAGAATGGTCTTCGTGGCCGTGTTGTAATTGAAACTGATGGTAAGCTGATGAGTGGCCGCGATGTTGTAATTGCGGCTCTTCTTGGTGCTGAGGAATTTGGTTTTGCAACTGCTCCTCTTATTTCTATGGGCTGTTCTATGATGCGTGTATGCCAGCTGGATACCTGTCCGTTTGGTGTTGCAACACAGAACGAAAAGCTCCGTGCTAAGTTCCCTGGAAAACCAGAGTATGTAGAAAACTTCATGAAGTTCATCGCACAGGAAATGCGCGAGATTATGGCAAAGCTCGGAGTTCACTCTGTTGAAGAACTCTGCGGTCGTACAGATCTTATCAAGCTTAAAGATAAGCAGGGCTTCAAGCGTGCCGGCTTAGTAGATATGAGCCGAGTTCTCGCTACTTCAGCCGAGGACAAAGACGCCTGGAAATCAGACCGCTCCCTCTTCAATTTCGAACTCGAAAAGCGTATCGACCTCACAAAGCTTGTTCCAGATTTCGAAGGAGCAAAGAAGGTGGTTTCGACAAGCTCAACCACCGCTGATGCAATTGACATCCAGTCAACAGATCGCACAGTCGGTACAATCCTTGGCTCAGAGATTCAGAAGAAGTTTGGTAACACCCTTGCCGACGATACATACTGCGTAAACTTCAAGGGCGGTGCAGGACAGAGCTTTGGTGCCTTCATTCCAAAGGGGCTTACACTCCGTCTCACAGGCGACGCCAACGACGCCTTCGGTAAGGGCTTAAGTGGCGGTAAACTTGTTATTACTAAACCTGCCGCCTTTGACGGAGCTGCCGACAGCAATATTATCGTAGGAAACGTAGCACTTTTCGGTGCAACAAGCGGTACAGCCTTTATCAACGGTGTTGCCGGTGAACGTTTCTGCGTACGTAACTCAGGTGCTACAGTAGTTGCAGAAGGCTGCGGTGACCACGGTCTTGAATATATGACCGGCGGTACAGCAGTAATTCTCGGCGGAACAGGAAAGAATCTCTGCGCCGGAATGAGTGGTGGCCTTGCATACGTTATGGATGAGAACCACGATCTCTACAAGCGTCTAAACCACGAACTTGTTAAGATGTACGCTCTTGATGATGATACAACAACTCTCAGCGGCACAACAGACGAACTCCGTCTCCACGCCCTCATCGAACAGCATGCAAAAGAAACAGGTAGTGAACGTGCAAAGGCAATTCTTGCAGACTGGGATAACATGAAGACAAAGTTCAAGAAAATCATCCCTAACGATTATCTTCGCATCATGAAGGAAATCGCCGAGCAGGAAAAGACTATTTCTGACCACGAAGAAGCAGTTCTCGCGGCTTTCAGAAAGTGCACAGCGTAGAAAAGTTACTAAACCGAAAAAAAATTACTACCAAATTTTCAAATTTGGTAGTAATTTTTATGTATGCAGTATAGAAACGATAAAAACGGAAATCCTATCTCTCTTTTAGGTTATGGTTGTATGCGTTTTACAACCAATATGGGTGCAATCGACATTGATAAAGCGGAAAAAGAAATTATGGAAGCTTACAATGCCGGTATTAATTATTTTGATACCGCCTATATTTACACGGGTAGTGAAGCAGCTCTCGGAACCATCCTCAAGAAAAACAATATCCGCGATAAAGTAAAAATTGCGACAAAGCTTCCTCAGTATCTGGTAAATAACAATACTGCACTCGACCGTTATTTTAATGAAGAACTTTCGCGTCTTCAGACAGATTATGTTGACTATTATCTCATGCATCATCTCACAGATTTCGTTGCCTGGGAGAATCTGAAAAAGAACGGCGTTCTTGAATGGATTGCAGAAAAGAAAAAATCTGGCGCCATCAGAAATATCGGATTTTCTTTCCATGGCGATACCGAAATGTTTATGAAGATTCTTCATGATTATGACTGGGATATCTGTCTGGTTCAGTACAATTATCTTGATGAATTTGCTCAGGCCGGCCGGGCAGGTGTAGAAGAAGCACACCGTCTTGGTATTCCTGTTTTAATTATGGAACCTTTGCGTGGCGGAAAGCTTGTAGACCTTCTGCCAGAAACTGCAAAAAAGATGATTAAGGAAAATCCGCGTGGCTGGTCACCTGCAGAGTGGGCTTTCCGCTGGCTCTTTAATCAGGAAGCAGTAACCTGCGTTTTGAGTGGAATGAATTCCATTCAGATGATTCAGGAAAACTGCCGCGTTGCAAGTGAAGCAAAAGCGGGTGAGTTTACACAGGACGATTTAGATTTCCTCGAAAAAATCAAAAAAGAAATCAACTCCAAAATGAAAGTAAACTGTACGGCCTGCCGCTATTGTATGCCGTGTCCAAAGAATGTTGATATTCCTGCAATCTTCCGCTGTTACAATGAGATGTACACGGAAAGCAAACATTCGGGCCGTTGGGAATTTGCCCAGACTGTAGGACTTCGTAAGCAGAATCAGACAGCGAGTATGTGTATAGGCTGTGGCAAGTGCGAAAAGCATTGTCCTCAGAATATCGCTATCCGTGAAGAACTGAAGAAAGCAGACAAGGCACTTCGCCCAATCACCTACAAAGTAGGCATCGCAATTGCTAAACGCTTCATGTTGAAAAAATAAAAAAAATCCGGCAGTCAGAAGAAACCCAACTGCCGGATTTTTTCATCCGATAAATCTTAATTATTTATCTTCTGGTGTGTGCCACTTCCAGTTTACTACCTCTGGCAAATCTTCACCGAGTTCTGAGATGTGCTGCTTGTGAGCAACAAGTGTATCATTCATCTTCTGAACGAGGTGGCTAGACTTGTTTCCAAGCTCTTTCATATCCTGAGCTTTTACGCTGCCAGGAGTTTTAACTTTGAGAGCATATTTTTTGAAGTCAGGTGTGCGGAGGTCCTTAAGAAGGTTACCAGCGTTTGCACGTGGTTTTGTAATATAAGAAATCAGCTTTTTTCTGATAACTTGACAACAATATGTCATTTTGCAATAATATAGGAACAATTTAGTTTAAGGCAAAGGCGCCGTAAAAAGAGTCTGAAATTTCGGATTCTTCTTACGGCGCCTTTTTTATTTGCGAGGATTAAAATGGCAAAACCAACAGGATTCATGGATTATAAGCGTGTGGAGAACGGCAGTGTAGAGCCGCTCGTACGAATTACCAATTTCAAAGAATTCCATCCTAAACTTGATGAAAAGGCTCGCCGTGAGCAGGCTGCCCGCTGTATGAACTGCGGTGTTCCAATGTGCCAGAGCGCAATGAAGCTTTCCGGAATGGTTACCGGTTGTCCGCTTCACAATTATATTCCGGAATGGAATGACGCCCTTTATAACGGCCAGTTTGATATGGCTGCCTGGCGCCTTTTGAAAACTTCAAGCTTCCCTGAATTTACCGGCCGTGTTTGTCCTGCCCTCTGTGAAAAAGCCTGTAATTTGGGTAACCCGGTGGTTGAGTGCCCGCAAAGCGGGTGTATCGAAACCACCTTTAACGGCCCTGTAACCGTTCACGACAACGAACTTTTTATTATCGAAAAAGCTTTTGAAACTGGATACATGAAGCCGGAAATCCCTGCAGTTCGCAGCGGAAAAAAGATTGCCGTAATTGGTGCGGGTCCTGCAGGTCTTGCCTGTGCAGACTGGCTCAATCGCCGCGGTCACAGCGTTACCGTTTACGAACGCGAAGATAAAGCCGGCGGACTTTTGATGTACGGTATTCCAAATATGAAGCTCGACAAAAAGATTGTTGAGCGCCGTATCAATCTGATGAAGGCAGAAGGCCTTGAGTTTGTTTTCAATGCTGATGTTGGTCATGATTACGCTGCTTCTCAGATTCTTCAGGATTTTGATGCAGTTGCTTTGTGCTGTGGTGCTAAAAAGGCCAGAGCCCTCGCGGCAGCTGGAATGGATAAACTGAATAAGGGCGCTGCCGGTGGAGTTATGTTTGCCGTAGACTTCCTTACAGCAGTTACAAAGAGTGTTGTTCAGACAAATGAAGCTCTAGAAAAAATCGGAACAGAATCTACAAATGATCAGATTGCTTCTGCCCTTGCTGCAAAATCTGGAATTGAAGTTCGTGGCAAAAATGTTGTGATTGTTGGTGGTGGTGATACTGGTAACGACTGCTGTGGTTCTGCAATCCGTCTTGGAGCAAGTGGAGTAGTGCAGATTGAGATGATGCCTTGTCCTCCTGTTGAACGTGCTGCAAATAACCCTTGGCCAGAGTGGCCTAAGGTACTTAAGGTTGATTATGGTGCAGAAGAATCAATCGCAAAGTTTGGACATGATCCACGTGTTTATGAAACAACTGTAAAAGAAGTGATTAGCGAAAACGGACATATCACAGCTGTAAAAACAATAGAAGTAGAGTTCAAGATGATTGATGGAAAACGTCAGTTGGTTGAACGTGCTGGAACAGAAAAAACTCTTCCTTGTGATCTTCTTCTTGTTGCTGCAGGCTTTGTTGGTTGTGAAGAATATACAGCAAATGCATTTGGAGTAGAGCTTGGACCTCGCGGTACAGTAAACACCCCGGTGGTTGAGCCTGCGGTCCCTGAGCCTGGTAGAAGGGTCGAAACCACCTATGCCACATCAGTTCCAAAAATCTTTACCGCGGGCGATATGCACCGCGGCCAGTCACTGGTTGTCTGGGCCATTTCCGAAGGCCGTGAATGTGCTAAACAGATTGATGATTATCTAAAATAGGTTAAAAAAAACGAAGGCCCCGGTAGTTTCGACAAGCTCAACCACCGGGGCCTTCTTTTTCCTATATAGAATTAGCGGTCAAATCCATCCATTGTCTGGATCTTTCCATCTGGCTTGAATGTCAGTTCGCGGAACTTAACGTTGCGCTTCTGGTTGATTCCCTTTGAGCGTTCGCAGTCATGGTAGAAGAGGTACCACTTACCGTTGAACTCAAGAATTGAGTGGTGAGTTGTCCATCCCAAAACTGGAGAAAGAATACATCCGCCATAAGTATATGGACCGTAAACATTCTTACTTGTTGCATAGCACAGAAGATGTGATGTACCAGTTGAGTATGTGAAGTAGTATGTGTCACCCTTCTTGAACAACCATGGATCTTCGAAGTAGCGGCGAACATCATCACCACCAGTGAGTGGGTCACCATTTTCGTCTACAATTACGAGGTCGCGAAGGTCTTCTGCGAGCTCTTTCATATTGTCTTTAAGAAGAGCGATTTTTGGAGTACAAGCAGGTTCTTTGCCCTGTGGTTCTTTGTTGTCTGCGCTCCACTTGTTATTGCGGTACTGATCAAGCTGACCGCCCCAGAGACCACCCATTGTAAGGTAGTATTTATTGTCTGTGTCCTGGAAACAGCATGGGTCAATAGAATATGTTCCCTGGATATAATCATCTTCTGGAGTAAAAGGTCCTTCCGGTTTGTCACCAACTGCAAGGCCTACGCGGAACATTCCGTTCTTGTCGCGAGCAGGGAAGTAGAAGTAGTATTTTCCGTCTTTTTCGGCACAATCAGGAGCCCAAAGCTGCTTGCTTGCCCATTTTACATCTTTAAGAGTGAAAACGCAGCCACAATCGCGTGGATATGTTTCTGTGTCTTTCATCTCGTAAACATGATAGTCTTTCATGTCATACTGGTCGCCATTGTCATTACTTTCAACGTCGATATCTTCGTCATGAGATGGGTAAATATAAATCTTTCCATTGAAAACATGTGCTGATGGGTCAGCTGTGTAAAGGTCGTTTACAAGCGGCTTTTTCTCAATACTCATAAATAATCTCCTGTGGGCGGGTTTGCCCGGTACTATGTAATTAGGCAACCGGTTGCCTAATTCTCATTATATTATTAAGTGGCCCTTTTATTCAATCGGCTGTATTACCTAGCAGGGGAAATTTTTCGGTTTTTATGGGTGTAAAGTTCCCGGGGCTTCGTTTTCGGCGTTGCGGGCGGCACACCAGGTTCCTTTTTGAAGGGCGGCGGAAAGGTCAGCGGTGCGAACGTATTCGTAAATAAAGCCAGCGTTAAAGCTGTCGCCGCAGGCGGTGGTGTTGAGCGCGGCGACTTTTTCGGTTGGGCACTCGGAGAACTGGCCGCGAGCCGCTGCGTATGTGGAGTCGCAGCCTCTGGTTACTACGATGATGTTGTTGAGAGCCCGGCTTTTTTCTGTGATGGCCTGCTGCAGCGGCTGCCCGTCCATTTCCGGGAATGTGGCGCGGAATTCTTCTTCGTTGATTTTTATGATGTCCGGTATAGAAGCCGCAAGGGTTTTCTTCATATCTTCACCAATATAATCAGCAAGGAAAAGCTTTCCCGCATCACGGGTCATTCCGCAGATAGTAGCATATAAGTCATCACTCCAGATTTTTGGACGGCTTCCTGCAAGCAAAACCGCATCAACCTGTGGCAATGCATCATTAATAAACTTCAGTATTTTGATTTCAGCAGAAGAAACTGCTTTCAAATCTTTTTCGCCTTCAAGAAGTGGCTCTCCAACTACAAGTTCTGTTGTAGTTCCGGCATTGCGGTCAAGCAAAGTCCAGCACTCGCGGGTATTTCCCGGAATTGTAACATAACAAAGCTCAAGTTCATCACGTTCAGCAGCATCTGTAAATGCTTTAAGATTATTTTCTCCAAGCGGGCAAACAACTGTCGCAGCACCTTTTTCAAGCTGATTCAAAACGCGTGCAGAGTTTACTGCTTTACCCGAAGCATCAAGGCGGTAATGTTCTGAACGGTTTACCTGTGTAAGATTAAGCTCCTTAAAAGAAATTGTACGCTGTAAAGTTGAACTAAGACAGATGCATAAGATTTTCATAATTATTGAGATCTCCTGATTATGGTTTCGATACGCCCTGAGGGCTACCCAACCACCGGGTTAATTCATAAATTGAGTCCATACGGAATGTTTTTCCCACTTTTCCGCTTGTGTTTGCCTTGCGAGCCTCAATCATAGATTGAGCATCTTCGGTAAGAGGTTTACCATTTTTATCACCAATCAAAATTGCGGTTCCTCCAAGAGCAACCCAACCATCAGTGTATTTCTGCATATCATCAAGAAAAAGTGTTGTTTCTATATCTGCGCCTACTTTTTTAAGGGCCGCAAGATAAGATCCCGGATATGGCTTTCCGTTAAAGTCTGCATCACGAATATCAGTTACTGCCTCAAAAAGATCTGCTACTCCAAGCTTTGCAAGAACGCGGTCTGCATGCTCATGAGGCGCATTTGAAAGAATCGACATTGGCATATTAAGGGAAAGCAAAAACTCTCTTAAACGAGGTTGTGGCAGTAATTCATCTGCTTCGTTATCCGGGTGAACATGGGCAAGAAAGCCTTCAATATCATTCATTCCCTCGGCTCTGAGCCATTCAAGTGTAGTAGAATAGTGAACAATGCGTTCTGCCCTCAGCGCGCTGGCTCCTTCTAAATCTGTGTGGAAAAAATCAGCTACACATTCAAGCATGCGGCGTGTAATTCCTTTATCCATATCAGAACTTGCGGGATAAAGTGTATTGTCCATATCAAAAAGCAGATGCGTGAATTTCATAGCGAAAGTATATTTTATATGGAAATATTTTGCTAGCGTTAAAGCATATCTCGTTGTAAAATATATGTTTAGATGAATTCGTTCCTTTTCAACCATATTAGATTTCAGATAGCCTCTCTTTCGATTTTATTGATTCTCGAAGTCATCTACTTTTTACGCCCAAAGATTAAACTTCTTTCCAACAGAATCTTTACGGTTCTGATGATCAGCTCGTTTTTCTATCTGATTTTTGATTTTGCCACAGTTTTTGCCCTTGTTTATTATGATACAACTCCAAAATGGTTTGTTCGTTTTACACATCAGGGCTTTATTGTTTTCCTTTATGTTGCGCTTTCATCAATTTATCTCTACATAGATATGATTAACCGTAATCAGAGACGTTATACCAAGCCGGAACTGTCTTTGATTATCACGTCCTATGTTTTTGCTTTTGCTTCTGTTGTTTTTGCACCTATTGAGTATTACATCGAAGATGATGGCATTTATTCATATGGTCTGATGGTTAATTGTGTTTATGCGGTTTTGATTATTTATTCGGGCCTTACGGTTTTCCAGACTCTGCGCCACTTGAATGATAAAGAACACCGTAAACAGCAGATTTGTGTACTGATGACTATGGTTCTATGGATTGGTTTTGGTGGTATACAGATTATTGAACCAAAGATCCTTATTTCCAGTGTCGGACTTTCTGCTATCATCCTTCTGATGTTCCTGTCGCTCGAAAATCCTTCGGAATATCTGGATAGTGAAACTCGTGCCTTTAACTACTACGCGCTCAAAACTGTTCTTCAGGAATATATGAGCCGCGGAAAAAATTACGCAATTGTTAGTATGGAACTGGATGAAGCTTCTATCATTGAAAACTATGCAAGCAATAATGTAATTTCTGAGATTCTTGTTGAAATCAAAGGCTTTGTTGAAAAATCTTTTAAGACTCCTTGTTATCGTATGAACCGTATGACTCTGGCTTTTATTATGGATAACAAGAAGATTAATAAACTCGACAGTTGTCTTGAAATCCTTGCAGACCGCTTCTCACGCACCTGGGAACTTCATGACCGTTCTGTTCGTCTGAATGCTCATGCGAATGTTCTTCTTTGTCCGGAAGATTTCCCTTTTGATGGTCAGATTCTTGAGCTCCTTGACTTTGCCGAAGACTCTGAAACCTACGGCCGTTCTATCGGCTTTATCCGCCGCATTGATGACAAGGCCCGTGAAAGACGTGTACGAAGCCGCCAGATTATTCATATTGTTTCAGACGCTATCAAAAATAATGATATTGAAATGTTCTATCAGCCTATTTATTGTCTTGCAGAAAAGAGATACACAAACGTTGAAGCTCTTGTTCGCCTTAAGGACGAGTCTACTATAGGCTATATTTCACCGGAAGAATTTATTCCTCTTGCTGAGAAAAAAGGTATGATTATGCCTCTCAGTAATCTGATCTTTAATAAGGTTTTCTCCTTTATGTCTGTGAACAGTCTCAGGAAAAAACATATGAATCATGTAGAAGTAAATCTTTCGGGGCTGCAGTCGGTTGATGCAAATCTTCCAAAACTCATGAAATCACTTCTTATGAAGTACAATATTTCACCGGATTGTGTAAATCTTGAAATTACTGAATCCATTGCGGTTACTTCGGGTTACATGCTCAAAAAGAATATGGAAGAACTCAGAAAGTTCGGCTGTTCTTTTGCAATGGATGATTTTGGTACCGGTTATTCAAATCTTTCGAGAATTGCCAAGGCCGATTTTGAACTCATTAAGATTGATAAGAGTCTTTTGTGGCCATGCTTTAAGGAAAACGGAACTGAAGGAACTAAGAATGCCAAAATCCTCTTGGAAAATATGATTTCCATGCTTCTCAAAATGGGCCGCAAAATTGTTGTTGAAGGTATTGAAACCAAAGAACAGTTTGAATACCTCGAAAGTCTTGGCATCACTTATGCCCAGGGCTTCTACTTCAGCAAACCTCTTTGCGAAGATGACTTCTTAAAGTTTATTGAAGAGAAGAATTGTAAACCGGTTGTTGAATAATTGATTAATATACTGAACGCTCCGTGCATTTGCCACGGAGCGTTTTTTTTTCTATAATTTGCCCTATGAATCTTAATAACATTGTAATTGTATTAGACCATCCTGACGAATCGCGCAATATTGGAGCGGCTTGTCGTGCAATGGCGAATAATGATATAAGCGATCTTCGAATTGTTGGTAACAGAGCAGATTATGATATTGAACACATTCACGTACTGGCAATTCATGCAGGCGGAATTTTTGATAACGCACATTTTTATAATTCAATAACAGAAGCAACAGCCGACTGCTCAATTTGTGCAGGCACTACACGTCGTCGCGGAAAGAAACGCGGTAAACTTTTACTACCGGAAGAATTTGCAGATATGGCAGATGACATAACAGAAGGCTCAACTACCGAGGCCGGCGGCAAAGTAGCTGTTATCTTTGGAAACGAACGTACCGGCCTTACAGATGAGCAACTGGACGAATGTAATCTCGGAGTAACAATTCCTTCTTCAGATAATTTTGGATCTCTGAACCTTAGTCACGCAGTTCAGATTATGAGCTATCACCTCTTCAGAAAATCTCTTGTTGAAAAAAAAGGCGAATACAGAGGCTATACTCCGCTAACTCTTGAACGCGTAGACCGCACAGTGCAGACAATCACAAATGATATGCAGAAAATTGGATTTTTCAAAATGCCTGGCCGTGAAGATATGGAAAACTTCTGGCGCAGCCTTTTAAGCCGTGCCAGCCTTTCTGAGGGAGAAGCTCAGTATCTGGAAAAGACCTTTGATAAGATGGCAGGATTAGCTAAGAAGAACTCCGAAAAATAGGTAATAAGGTAATCTTCAGAGGTTATAAAAAAAGGTGCTGGTCTAAAGAGCAGCACCTTTTTTTGTTATTTTGATTTCTTCAGCAGTCTGAGGCTGTTCAAAACTGCAAGGATTGTAACACCGACATCGCCAAATACCGCGATCCACATATTTGATATGCCGAGGGCGCTGAGAAGGAGAATTGTTCCCTTAATTCCCAAAGCACCGTACAGGTTTTCGTAAACTATGCGGAGAGTGCGGCGGCTGATCTTGATACCGTCTACAATCTTCGAAGGCTTGTCTTCCATGATGATGATGTCTGCAGCTTCGATAGCGGCGTCGCTTCCCATGCTTCCCATTGCAATGCCGGCGTCGGCGCGGGCAAGAACAGGCGCATCGTTAATACCGTCTCCGGCAAATATCAAAGTGCCTCGCTTCTTTCCGCCCTTCTGCAAATCAGCAAGTAACTCTTCAACCTTTGCAAGTTTGTCTGCACTAAGGAGCTGGCCGAATGCCTTCTTAAGTCCGAGCTTAGCCGCAACAGTATGAGCCGCTCTTTCATTATCACCAGTAAGCATAACAACATTTTCAACACCGATTTTATGAAGGCCCTCAACAGTCTGAGCCGAATCATCCTTAATCTCGTCGCTGATTACGATGTGGCCGCTGTATTTTCCTTCGCTTGCAACATGAATTACAGTTCCGTCCTGGTGCTCGCTGCATTCGTTGTAGGCAATTCCAAACTGCTCCATAAGCTTTGTGTTTCCGGCCAGAACTTCCTTACCGTTTACAAGAGCTTTAATTCCCTTACCGGCAATTTCTTCTACATTCTCAAGCTTTACGTTGTCACAGCACTTATCGTGGTGTGCAGCCTTGAGCGAAGCCGAAATCGGGTGAGTAGAGAACATCTCTGTGTGAGTTGCAAGTGCGAGCAATTCAGTTTCTGTAATTGCTTCATCTGTTGCGTGAATATGAGTTACAACAAAGTTACCTTTTGTGAGGGTACCAGTCTTGTCGAATACGGCAGTTTTTGTGCGGCCGAGTGCTTCAAGGTAAACGCTTCCCTTAATCAAAATTCCCTGACGAGCTGCGGCTGTAATACCACCGCAGAACGAAAGTGGAATAGAAATAACCAGTGCACAAGGACAACTTACTACAAGGAACATAAGTGCGCGGTAAACCCATGTGCTCCAGGTTTCCTGCCATGCCCAGTTACCAGTTGTAAATCCAATAACTACGCTTGGAATGATTGCCAGAGCCAGTGCCGAGTAAACAACAATTGGTGTGTAAACGCGGGCAAAGCGTGTAACAAACTGTTCAGACTTTGTCTTGTTTTCAGTTGCGTTTTCAACAAGGTTCAGGATGCGGGAAAGGGCAGAGTCACCGGCGTGACGTGTAGTTCTGATTTCGAGAACTCCCTGCTTGTTGATTGAGCCAGAGAGAACTTCACTTCCAACTCTAACGTGCTGAGGAATACTTTCGCCAGTCAAAGCTGATGTATCTACAAAACTGTCACCGTCTACAACAATTCCGTCGATAGGAATACGATCGCCCGGTTTTACGATAATTACAGAGTCAGTTTCTACTTCTTCCGGATCTACTTCGCGGGTTTCTGTTCCAACTTTTACAGTTGCGTGGTCAGGACGGAGCTTTGCAATTTCTTCGATTGAGTCGCGTGACTTATCAACTGCATAGTCTTCAAACTTTTCACCAACCTGATACAAAATCATAAATGCAACTGCTTCTTCATATTCACCAAGAAGAATTGCACCAATGGCTGCTACAGACATAAGGAAAGATTCGTCCATCAGTTCGCCGTGAATAAGGTTCGAAACTGCGCCGATTACAATATCCTTTCCGGTAATCATAAAGGCAACAAAATAAAGAACCATGCAAACTGCTTCATGAATCAAATCAATTTTTGCAACGTCTGGAAGCCAGTTTTCTACAGGAAGATGTTCGATTACAAGGCCGAGTACAAACATTACAGCCGCAAAAATCAGCTGTTTTACAGTAAGTTCTTTTTCTTCACCATGTTCGTGCGAGTGACCGTGTTCATGCCCGCAACTGCAGCCTTCTTCGTGGTGATGATGATGTCCATGTTCGTGTCCATGGCATTCGCAGTGGTCATGTTCTTCATGCTCATGTTCGTGATTATGTTCGTGTTCACTCATTGTTTCTTTTCCTCCAGATGTTCTATACCGCATTCCAAAATAGTTCTAACGTGTTCGTCGGCGAGGCTGTAGTAAATTACTTTGCCGTCGCGCTTAGTACGAACCAGGTCAGACTCGCGAAGTGTGTGCAGCTGATGAGAAACAGCCGAAACTGACATTCCAAGCTTTGCTGAAATATCGTTTACACAAAGTTCGCTTTGATCCAGCGCATAAAGAATCTTTACGCGCGTCGTATCCCCAAAGATTTTATAAAAATCAGCGAGGTCAAAAAGCATTTCTTCAGAAATCACTTGAGCCTCCGTTCAATTGAATAACTGTTCAAATAATAACTTCATTTGAACGGTTGTGCAAGTGTTTTTTAAGAGAATTTGGAAAAATTAAAGGAAATTTTCTATTTTTTCGTTGTAAATCGAGAATACGGTCTGATCAATTTCAGAAAGCTTCATAGGAATTCTCTGGCGAATAAACTGTAATCCGCCTTCGGTAAATTCTGTTTCAATATCTGCAGCTTTAATAATTGAAGAAGTTGCAAGAATTGGTTTCATACAACGCTTGGTCATTTCTTCAGTGATAATTGTGGTATCAATATCATCAGAAAGAGACACTGCCGCAATATTGTTATTGCTTTCACCGGTTCCAAGAATTATGTTTCCGTAGTGAAGACCAATACCAATTCTGATGCGAGGCATTCCGCGTGAAGCAAATTCTTCGCGAAGTTCAATCATAGCTTCCTGAATTTCCAGTGCACACTTAAGGGCAGGCTCTGCACGCTCCGGGAAGATTACGATAATGGCGTCTCCAAAATGCTTTTCAATTATGCCGTCATATTTCTGGATAATCGGAGTAATCCGTTTAAAATAAATATTTAGCATATCAAAAACCTGAATAGGGGCAAGCTTTTCGCATTCGGCAGTGAAGTTTCGCATATCTGCAGAAAGAATTCCTGCTTTAGTAACCTTGCTCTCTCCAGGCTGGAAATCACTGATTTCTTTGTTGTTTATCAGTTTAAGGAAATCTTCCGGAACAAAGCGATACCAGGATTTATTTGTTTCCTGAAGATTGCTGTTTACTTCCAGAGTTTTCAGATACTTTTTGTTCTGCATAGAAGCCATAAAAAGAATCTGGGTCAGTGAGAAGAGTACAAAGGCTGGTGTAATAGGATGTGAACCTTTCAGGAATGCCACATGATGAATCGAAAGAATATCTCCAATTCCGCCAAAAGCCAGAATCAAGAATGAAATTATAGCAGTAATACTGATAATGTCTCTGTCTTTGAAAATTCTGATAGCAAACAGAATGCTGAGCAATCCGATTACTGTAAACATATAGGCCTGCATTAATGGCACCATACGGTTTGTAATTCCAATCGGAAGTGTAAAATCAAGAATAAACAAAATGAAGCTTGGCAGTGCAATAATCCAGGCTGGAATATGTTTAAAGATATTTTTGTTTAATTCATTTGTATAAAGAGTGATAAAGCCTGGAATAAAGAATACAGAAATATATTCAATTCTCAGCATCAACTCAAAAGAAATGCCAGGGAACATCGCAATAAGCAGTGGGAAAAGATATGAAGCAATTCTTGAGTAGATTGTAAGAACCAGGCAGGCAAGATAAATATTTGCCTTACTCTTTTCAAAAATCGAGTTCAGAATACAGAAAACAACAATCATTATAAGAATGCCGGAGAAAATACTGTAACTGCAGATCTGGCGTGTATGATATTTTGCGTAGGTTTCTTCTTCATATAGAGTGAAGCTTCCGCGGAAGCCACCTTTGCGGTAAAAATCATTTGAGATAAAAATTGTTAGAGTTACACTGCCGTTTTCGTCTGCGGTAAATACGGCTTTATCAAAAGCCTGCGCTGCAATTGTATTTTCCCATTTTTCATTAGGACTTCCAGAGCGGAAGATTAAAGTCTGGTCGGCAAAAATCTCAAAGGCGGTGTAGCCGAGTCTGTATGCTGGGAAAGCATATTTTTGATTAGGTCTGAGATTTGTAAGTTTAAGACGGTAGGTACCCGAGCCCTTACCGGTCTTTGTTATCTGCTTTATTTCATCAGGAAGTTTGTATTTATTCCAGTCTGAAGGAACCTGAATTACAAGGTCTGGCTTTGTTTGAGTATCAGTTGGCGGAACAAATTTTCCCCAGTAAAAATCCCAGTCGGTAATTATGTTTTCTGAAGAGAGTTTTAAGGCATCCGCGTCTTTAATTGAGTAGGTGGAAACTGCAAAAATTGAGAGGTTCAGGAGAAACATTGAAAGCAAAACGGAAATGCATTTTTTCATTTTATTTGTCCTCCTTTTTTGAATTCTTCTTTTTGTTTAATTCATAAAGCTTCAAAGGCTTTTCTTTTCCCTTTACATAAATTGGTTCAAGACCTGTGAGGGTAAGTGAAGTCTTAAATTCTTCCGAAAGATTTTCTTCAGCGCTTTCAGAAATAATTATCTTCTGACAGTCGCACTGTTCTTGAATTCTAGAAGCTGTATTAACAGTTTCCGAAATAATGGTTTCGTGCAGGCTGTCTTCTACACCAACAGTTCCAATAATCATCTTTCCAAAATGAATACCGATTTTCGGATTGAAGTTATAACCTGCTGAATGCATCTCATTAAAAATCTGTGCCTTGTCTGAAATCTCAATAGAGGCTTTTACGGCGTTTGTAGCAGATTCCGGGAAGAGGGCAATAAAACTTCCGTTTAGAATCTGATTGATATGACCGCCATTTTTCTTGATGATTGGAGAAATGATTTTAAGATATTCATTAAAGGCTCTGAAGCGCTCTTCAAGTTTTGGAGCTTTATCATCAAAAGAAATATTTGCAGTAGAGTAGATGATTGCCATTTCGATATTTGAATAGTCGCCAAGCTTTGTTTTTACGATTGAATCTTTATGAATAAGACTGAGGAATTCTTCTGGAACATAGCGGAAATATGCATCGTTAAGTTTTTTGAGGTCTCCCGAACCGCTGATGGTTTCTTTCGAAATATCATTTTGAATTGCAGAAAGCATGACAATCTGAACAATTACAAAAACAAGAATAAAGAAAGGCAGGGTTGGAATTGAAATGAGGTCTTTTGAACTCTGATGAATGATATCAATAATTCCGCCTAAGGCAATTGTGAAGAAGCTCAAAAAGTTGTAAACGGAATAGCGCTTATGCTGAGCAATATTGTAGGCTGCATAAATCAAAATATAGAAGGCAAAAACAAAGAGCATTATCTGCAGCGGCGGAATAAGGCGGCTTGTGTACCATGCAGGAAGAATAAACGATGCAATACCCAGCGCGAGCTCGACAATAAACAGGACACAGCGGATATGGATTTCGCGTAAGAATGGGAAAAGTATAGTTCGGTTGTTTGAAGGATAAATCAAAAAGATTAACTGAAGAATTGCTACCGGAACAACCCACATAGGAATCATTTCCAGTTTGAGTTTTAATTCTGCAGTAAGGCCCGGAAAGAAGATATCTAAAGAACAATAACTGGCAGTTGCAATTCTTATGGCAAAAGCAAGAGATGCAATTCCCAGGTAGAAATATTCAGTACGGTTTTTATTCAAAGCAAACTGAACAAGGTTCAGCATGCCTGTAAATAAAAGGCTTCCAATTACAATACAGAAAAAAATCAGTGTAACAATATTCTGATGCCAGATAGCCTTTGCAGGACCAACATAAACAGAATCCCACAAGCCGCCTTTTCTGTAATAATAATTTGCTACAAAGAAGATGATTTCTGCATCTCCATTATTGTCCGGAGTGAATTCAAAATAAAGCGGCATGCTCTTTGAATGTGATGGTCCGTAATGGTTTGGCTTTTGAGTATAATTTTTGGCGGTCATTGCGTAAGGATTTCCGGCCTGGCCAAGAAGTGTGCGGTTTACAAAAACAGCGCAGGAGGTTCCCGGAGATTCCTTTGTGTGCACGGCATATCTGAAACCAGGAATTAAATCATGACATACAAATCTGTAACAGCCGTAAGTTACAGGAGAAGAAAGACCTGCCTGGGCAACCTGCTTATTCCATTCATTTGGAACAGTCACAATAAAATCTGCAGGGGTGTTTTTGTCGGTAAGATAGAAGGTCTGTTCTGGCGTTTTCTCAAGAAAAAGTTCCCATTCACCATTAAGGTTCATAATAGGAAGCTCATCAGCAGACTTTGACTTTGCAAAGGCTGAGGAAAGGGAAAAAAGGGAAAGTAATAATATGACAGTTAAATGCCTTATTTTAATCATTAAAAAAATCTCTCTCTCGTTTTACTTTTTTCCGAGTACAGTAAAATTCTGTGCTTCGTTACAGAATATAATACCACTACCTGCTTGGTCAAAACAAGGTAATTCTGTAATTGCATTCACAATAGCATCTTTTTTGTCAGAAGGTACAAGAATCATAAGCATATCTTTTTCCGGCACAATAGTCATACCAAAAAAGGCAGCATCACCTTCTTTTGCAGTTCCGCGGGCACTTATAATTGTTCCACCGCCGGCTCCTGCTTTGCGGGCTGCAGCCATAGCATCTTCTGCATAACCTTTGTTTACAATTACGTTTATCATCTGATAGGTATTATCTGCCATAGTTTCTTCTCCTTTTGATTCTGATATTACATCTGATTTATTGCTGCCGGCTTTTACAAAACTTCCAACATTGAGCGTAAAAAGAACTCCAAAATGTTTTTTTGATTCTGAGGCCTGAACAATGGCTGCTTTTACATTTTCACATTTTTCTTCTTCAAGAATGATGTAAACAATATCCTTTGAAGTATCTCCCAAGCCCAGAAGCTGGAGAACCCCATTGGATGCGGTTCCTCTTCCCATAGCAATAGTTCCGCCTCCAGCGCCTGCGGACTTTGCGGCATTGGAAATCAGTTCTCCGCTGTCGTGAGGAACTATACTTACCAGAAGCTTATAACTCATTTACGGCCTCCTTGTTTGATCTTATATATTATTCCCATCAACTGAATCGCAAGCAGCGGCATCATTGCAACAAGAGCAATAACACCAAAAGAATCATTTCCACCTTCACCGCTTGCAGCAGCACCAAGAGTAAAAGAAAGTACAAAAGTAGAAGTAAGAGGACCCGATGCAACTCCGCCAGAGTCAAAAGCAATTCCTGAGAAGAGAGAAGGGCAGAACAGCATGAGTACCATTGCAATTATGTAGCCTGGAATAATAATGAATTTCAGATTAAAGCCGGTTACTGCACGAAGAATAGAAAGTGCAATTGCAATGGCAGTTCCCACAGAAAGGAATATAAGAAGAACTTTTCGTTTTATTGTACCACCGCTTACACTTTCTACCTGTTCGCTCAAAACCCAAACGGCAGGTTCAGCACAGACAATAATTGCGCCAAGAAGAAGTCCGGTTATGATTAAGAGTACATACCAGCCACCACCGCGGGTAACTGCAAGCGAGCCGAGTTTTTGTCCAAGCTCTGCTCCAGCCTGAGAAAAGCCTCCGTTTACGCCAATCAAAAAGATTGTAAGGCCAATAAAGGCATAAATAAAACCGATTATGATTCTGATAACCTGACGTTTTGTCATCTTCAAAAGAAGAATCTGAAAGATGATAAACAGTGCAAAAAGCGGTGCAATAGAAATCAGCGATTCTCGGAAAACATGAGCCGCAATCTGTGCAAAGCTTTCAGATGCTGCAGAAATTGCGGTGTTTGAGCCTGCCGAAACTACCGCTGTTCCGTCTCCTGAACGGAGTCGAAGAGACAGAATTATCGCATAAATCAAAACAGCCATTACCGGCCCGATTGAACATACGCCAGTAAGACCAAAGCTGTTATCATCATCTTTAGAAACGCTTGAAACACCAAGACCAAGTGCCATGATAAACGGAACCGTCATTGGGCCAGTAGTTGCTCCACCAGAATCAAAGGCAATTCCAAAAAAGCTTTCAGGTGCAAAAAACGAAAGAATAAAAAGAATGGTGTAGGCAATAAAAAGCGTCCATTTAAGGGAAAGCTTTAAAACTGTGCGCAGAAGGCCCAGCATAATAAAAAGCCCGACACCGGCTGCAATTACAAAAGTAATTGCAATTTTATTTACAAACGGAAAAATGCCGCGAACCTGATCTCCAAAAACCTGAATATCTGGTTCTGCAGCAGTAACAATAAAACCAATTACGAAAGCGACAAACAGAAGAAGGGCAAGAGAACGCTTTTTAGTGAGCTCTGCACCACAGCGTTCTCCCATAGGCTGAATGCCAAGGTCTACACCAAGAAGAAAAATTGTGAGGCCAATAATAAGTAAAAGCCCGCCTACAATAAAGCGAGCGAGCAGATACTTATCAAGAGGTACAAATGTAAGACCAAGAAACAGCACGATTGCCATTACCGGCAAAACCGAAACTGCTGTTTCTTTGAATTTTGATAATATGTTCATCTACAGATTTTATGCATCAGCAAAAGTTTTGCCGTCTTCAAGCTTAACCTGAAGCTTTGTGTATTCACAGTGGAAGTCATTCTTCAGACGGTCAAGATAGCGTTTGCTTTCCCATTTACACATTGGAAGATCATGAAGAAGATAGTTACCGCAGGCTTCTGGGCGTGTAGCAGGAACTTCATTCTGAGTAAGAATCCATTCAAGACAGCGGATAGTAAGCTGACGCATATCTTCTACAGTATATTTTCCAAGCATGATGATATACATACCAGTGAGACAGCCCATTGGTCCAACGTAAACAACATCATCCTTTACTTCTGAATTACGGAACCATGTAGCCATAAGGTGTTCCATACTGTGGATAGCACCAGGGCCCATAGCAGGCTCTTTGTTAGGTTCAGTAATGCGAAGGTCATAAGTAGTAAAGCCCTTGTCTTCGCGGGAAATATAAATACCAGGCTTTAAATGTGTATGATCAATAGTAAAACTCTGTACAACTTCCATTTTATTCTCCTATTTCTTTAATTACTTCCAGAAGGAAAGTGCTGCTCAATCTTGAAGCAGTTTCTTCTGAATAGGTTTCCTTTACAGAATCATCAGCAGTATCAGACATACAGCGGATAATTACAAAAGGAACATTGTTAGCATAGCAGGTCTGAGCAATAGCGCAGCCTTCCATTTCTACACACTGTGGGTGGAAAGTAGAAATGATATATGATTTTTTTTCGTTTCCAGAAATAAACTGGTCTCCAGAAGCAATACGGCCTTTTGAAAGCTTAAGTTTAGCAGAAAAATCTGTCTGTTCAAAAGCGGCTGCGGCAGCTTCAACGAGTGAAGGATCTGCAACAAAGGCTTCCGGCATTCCTGGAACCTGACCCGGTTTGTAGCCAAAGAACTGAACATCAAAATCATGATAAACAGCTTCTGTAGAAACTACGAAATCATAAATCTTTAAGCCAGTTCCTGTAGCACCTGCAATACCAGTGTTGATGATTTTAGAAACCTTAAAGTTCAAAATTAAAAGCTGGGTACATAAAGCAGCATTTACTTTACCAATACCACACTTTACAATTACAACATCTTTATCATAAAGCTTTCCTTTATAGAAAGTGAGATGATTCAGATTGATTTTTTCTTTAGCGGTCATTCTCGCAAAGAGAGTATCGACCTCGCTGTCCATTGCACCAATAATTCCAATCATTTTTTCAAAGCCTCTTTCTGTTCTGCTCTTATGCGTTTAGAATAGTGACCAAGTACTTCGTTTGAAAGCTTATCGAACATATTAAATTTTTCGATTACAAAATTTGCCACTGCCTTATAAATCATAAAGCCTACAACAAGTCCTCCAAAGAAACTTACAATAGTTGAAAACTGGAAAACAGTTGTGGCAGTTGCTTCTGGAAGTTTGAAAACTCTGAAAATCAGGAATGAGAAAAGAACAAAGAGGAGCAGAATTACACCCAGTGTTTCTACAATTTCAAAAATGCTGCCGAAAAGAAGGAATAATCGTGAATTGCGCTGTTTTGTACGCTGTTCAAGCTCCTTTTTCTGGCGTTCCAGTCTCTCCGCTTTTTCTTCTTCTGTCATATCCATGTTGAATACCTCGATTTTTTATTTTTCCTCAGATTCCTGAGATTTCTGTGCTTTAGATTCCTGTATAAAGGTGATGATAAACGAAATAATGAGGAGAAGTCCGCAAACAACAACTGCAGAATCTGCAACATTAAAAGTTGGCCAGCGTTCAAGACCAAAAAGTCCGTAGAATTTTACGTCGATAAAGTCTACAACACCTTCGGCGCGGAAAAAGCGGTCTATAAGGTTGCCAAGACCACCGCCAACAATACCCATAATGGCCCAGCGCTGAAGTTTAGTCCATGTGTTATTTCTGAAATAAATTACAACAACAATTCCAATAACAATAAGAGGAATCATAGAAAACAGGAAGCGGCGTGCTGTTTCAGACCAGGTAGCGCCTACACTAAAGGCAACACCTGTATTTGCCACGTGAATGATTCTGAGAAAATCTCCAAAAAACTGTGCACCAATTGTATAAAGAGGAATGTTCTTCATTACAAGGATTTTTGTAATCTGATCAAGGATGATTACTAAAACTGCAAGTGAAATTGGAAAAAGTTTTGATTTTAATTCTTTATTCATAGTAAAAATATACTTATAAATCTGTCGGCAGGTCAATAAATAACGTGCGAAGACCTAACTCCTTTTCTACTTTTTCTTTAAGAAGGGAAACTCCCATTGTTTCGGTGCCGTAATGGCCGCCGGCAATTACATTTATTCCAAGTTCTTCCGCCGGATGGAAGTCCTGATGCATGAATTCTCCTGTGATATAGCAATCTAAACCGAGAGCAGCAGCCTGATCTACATCTTCACCCGCCCCGCCGGAAATAATGCCTACAGTCTGGATTTGTGATTTTCCGAACTGGAATAGGCGGGCATTTGTTTTTGTGATTTTTGAGAGGGATGCGGTGAGTTCTTCTGGAGTAACAGATGTCTGGAACTTTCCGTGAACTCCAATGCTCATACCATGCCAGAAGCCGAACGGTTCAAGCTCTGAAAGACCGAGAGCGGCTGCAAGGCCATAGTTATTTCCATAAGGATTATTTGCATCAAGAGGAATGTGGTAGCCGATTAAAGCGAGGTCGTTTTTAATAAAAGCAGCTGCACGCTTGTAAAAGTTTCCGGTGAGAGTTTCGCAACCGCCCCAGAAAAGTCCGTGATGAACAACTAAAACATCGGCGCCAGCCTTAGCCGCAGCGAGAGCGGTTGCTTCGCAGGCGTCCACCGCAAACGCTATCGTTTTGACTTCCTTACCGGCCGGGGCGGCGTTCTGAATCTGAATACCGTTTCGTGAAGGGTCTGCCGAAAAATCTTCTTTTTTAAGGAACGCATTAAGCCAGGCGTCAAACTCATTTAATGTCATTTATTACCTCAATAGTTTTATCTGCCAGAAGCTTTGGAGTTGCAAGAGAACGGTCGCGGCTGAGTCCCAGAGCCATTGCCAGAAGCGGGTCAGTCTGTTCAATACAGCCGTAGCCCGAAGATTTATAATTGTCTATAGAAGAAAGCTTAAAAATAGCAGCAATATCTTCCGGATTTTTCTTCATTAAATCATCAGCTGCAATATCAGCCATAAAATCAGTTATAAGAAGGAATTTTTTGTCTGCCCCACAGCGTTCGCGGAGCAGCGGAATCAAAACTGAATATTCCTGAGAAATATTGTAAGAATAATATTCTTTTTGAGCGGTGAACTGCTTTTCGTTTAAGGTGCTCTGAATAACCATAATCAGACGGCGGATAATTCTTTTGTCGCCGATAGAATGCAACCACTGTCCGTCATCTGCAAAAAAATCTGCTGAATAAACTGTGTAGCCGCGCTCTGCCATTTCCTGAAGATAAGGCTTATAGTTTGCGGTGTCTGCACGTTTGTCCGGAGCAAGCAGGATAATAAAATCCTGATCCTTTTTTGTGGACGGTGCAAACTCATAAATTGTAAGAGATTTTTTACCAGCAGCGCCGGCTTCTACAAATCCGCTTCTAAAACTTCCTTTATATTGAGTCTGATTTTCTGTAATCTCCAGGCGGCGCGGATTTCTTTCCACCGGAGCAAAGTAGATTGTAGCAGCAAGTGCCACAGCAGAAATGATGATTGTAAAAACTGCCCAGACCTTCATCAAAGGGCTGTAATGGTCAATGTAAAGCCGTTCCATGTAGCGGAAAATAGCATGGAAGTTTGAAAGCAGAACAAAAAGGGCAATTAAAAGTCCAAGAACGGTAAAAGCGTCAATTCCCCACGCAAAAATCTGAAGAATTGCCACAATAAAGGTGAACGGAGCCAGAATTACAAGCGGATCGCGACGCACATGCTGCACAAAGAAAACGCGCAGGTTGGTAATAAATAATAATGCAAAAACTAAGAGTTCACCGTAAAATTTCATAGAGTAAATTATAATGGGAATTACAGATTATTTCTACTTTCAACTTTTTTCTTTTACTATTATAATTTACTCATATGTCATATGAAGTAACAGCTACTAGGAGACGTCCGCAGCAGTTTGATGACCTCGTTGGTCAGGAATTTGTTGCTGAAACTCTTAAGAATTCAATAAAATCCGGAAAAATAGCCCATGCTTACCTGTTTTCGGGACCACGCGGTTGTGGAAAGACTTCTACAGCTCGTATTCTTGCAAAGGCTTTGAACTGTCAGAACGGGCCAACCGATAATCCTTGCGGCCAGTGTTCTACCTGTCAGGAAATTACAAAGGGGACCTCTCTCGATGTAATTGAAATCGATGGTGCGTCAAATACCAGTGTTGAGAATATCCGTCAGATTAAAGATGAGGTTCTTTTCCCTCCAAGCAATGCAAAGTACAAAATCTATATCATAGACGAAGTCCACATGCTTTCAACTTCGGCTTTCAATGCTCTTTTGAAGACTATTGAGGAGCCGCCTCCATACGTAATCTTTATTTTTGCAACAACTGAACTTCAGAAGGTTCCTGCTACTATTAAATCTCGCTGCCAGCAGTTTAATTTCCGTCTGGTTGCAATTGATAAGGTAAAGCAGTGCCTTGCAGAGGCTGCCGCAGAGCTTGGTATTCAGGCTGATGATGAGGCTCTCTTCTGGATTGCCCGCGAGTCTACAGGTTCTATGCGCGATGCCTACACTCTGTTCGACCAGGTTGTAGCCTTCAGCGATGGCCATATCACTTATGAAAAGATTCGTGATAAGCTTGGCCTTGTTGGAATTGACCGCCTGAACACTGTTTTTGAAGCCTGTGCTCAGAATCAGACAGAAACTGTAATCAATCTTCTTGATGAATTTTTACAGGCCGGTGTTTCAATTGAACAACTGATTTCCAACAGTGCAGATTATCTTAGAAGCCTTCTTCTTATTAAGAACGGTGTTAAAAAAGAGTCTCTTCTTGGTAATTCTCCTGAGCGCTACAGCAGTGTAGTTCTTGGAGCATGGAATACAGTTCAGATTGAACGGGCTCTTTCTATATATCTGCAGCTTTATCGTGATATCCGATATTCACTTTCACCTCGCTACGAGCTTGAACTTGCTTTCAGCCGCTTGTGCTGGATTGGCAGTTATGTTTCAAGCGCAGAGGTTAAAAAGGCAATTGATGCGGCTCAGGCTTTGCTTTCTGGAGCACCAGTGCAGCAAAATAAGCCCGCAATAGCACAGAACTCTGTAAATACGGTGGTCGCGGTCCCTGAGCCTGTCGAAGGGGTCGAAACTACCGCAGCCCCAGTTCAGCCTAAATCCGAAGAGTCTCTAGGCATCAATCCAATCCCAAACGGACTTCCTCGTCTTTCCATGCTTGATAAGCTGATTGAAGAAGAAGCGAACGGGGGAGGCGGGGAACCGCCGGATGCCGACGCGGAGAGTGCAAACCCTTTTCATGATGGCGGTCCACTGCCGCCTGAACAATCAGTGGCTGCCCCACAGGCAGAAATCAGTCATCCGGCAGAGCTTGATGAACGTCTGAAACTTCATATTTCTCAGGAAAATGTCAGCGACGATGGTCAGGCTATGCCCGTAATGGATATTCCGCTTTCTGCATCAGGTTATTCAGAAAATCCAGATGCAGATTTTGGAGATGACGGCTGGTCAAATATGGATGCTCCTCCAGATGATGAGTATTATCCTGATGAAGGAGAGCTTGCAAACAATGCCGAAGCAGCCTATGAAGAAGCAACGAATCCGGTAGCAGCTTCGGCCCCTGTTCAGTTACAGGAAACCTTTGTAGCAGCCAACGGACAGACAATTTCCATAGCACAGCTTCGCGGCCAGGTAACTGCCGCCCTTGCCATTACAGATGGGTTTGCTGCTTCAAATGTAGAAAAAACCGGCTTATGGGTTATGGAAGCTGATGGTGTAAGTACTACAGTTGAAAGCGACTACGACTTAAGCCTTATCGAAAAGAAAAAAAATGTGATTGCTGCAGAAATTTCAAATATTTGTGGCCGTCCAATGAATTTATATGTAACTTTAAAAGTACAGGATAAGCAGGAAGCTGCTGAAAAAGTAGAAATTCCGCTTCAGGTAAATATTCTGGTAAATGCTTTTAAGGGAACCATTGTTGCCGGGAGGATGTAATTATGAATCCATTTGAATTGCTTAAAAATACACAGGCAATAAAAGAACAGTCGGAAAAGCTTCAGCAGGAGCTTGCAGATATCCGTGCAGAAGGTTCTTCTGGCGGCCGTATGGTAACTGTTACTCTCAATGGAAAATTTGAAATGATGGGAATCAAGCTTGATCCTATCTGTGTAGATAACCGCGATGTTCAGATGCTCGAAGATCTTATTGTTTCGGCTCACAAAAATGCGGTAGAAAATGTTCAGGAACAGATTAAGGCAAAATCAAGTTCCATCCTTGGGGGACTCGATCTCAGTCAGTTTGGACTTTAATCTATGAACGCATTTGACGAATTAGCAAATAATTTTTCACGTCTCCCCGGAATCGGAAAGAAAAGTGCAGTGCGCATGGTAAACTGGCTTTTAAAGCAGGATTCTACCTATGTCCAGAAGTTTGCACAGAATCTCGGACATCTCCAGGAGCGTATTAAGCCTTGTTCTGTTTGTGGAACCTGGACAGAAAGTGATCCATGTCCAATTTGTTCAAATCCTCTTCGTGATTCAGCCCAGATTTGTGTTGTAGAGCAGCCTCAGGATGTTTCTACAATCGAAGCGTATGGTGAATATAAAGGAAAGTATCATGTACTTGGCGGCTTGCTTCGTCCTCTCGAAGGAATTGGCCCTGCACAGCTTTCAATTCAGCCTCTGTTGAATAGAATAAAGGAAGGAATTGTTACAGAAATCATTATTGCAACAAATCCTACTGTTGAAGGCGATACTACAGCCCTTTATCTTAATAAGATGATTACAGAACTTAATATGCCTCAGCCACCAAAGGTAACCCGTCTTGCAACCGGTATTCCTGTTGGTGGAGACCTTGAATATATAGATAAACGAACTTTAGCCTTGAGTTTCCGTGGAAGGAGTACGCTCTAGGTAATTTTTCGTTCATTTATAATTTTTCAATTTTTTAATAGACAATTCAAAATACTTGATTTATAATAATTCATAAGGAGTAATTTAAATGGAATCAAATAATTCTATCGTTTCAGGTTTTGACAGTGACAAGGACGATTCACTCAAGATCACTTTGCATAAGATTCCAGGAGTCCAGAACGGTTGTATGGTTGTCCTGGATGGGTATATCGACACTTATAATTCATCATTCTTTCAGAAACAGCTTACGAAAGTAATTGGTGCAGGCTATTTTAATCTTCTCTTTAATTGTGGCGGATTGTCATATGTATCTTCTACTGGACTTGGCTCATTTACAATTCTTCTTAAGATGGTAAAGGTTAAGGGTGGAGATATCATTCTTTCTGAAGTTCAGGAGAAGGTTGCTGAAGTATTCCAGATTCTTGGATTCTCTCAGTTCTTCAATTTGAAAGATACTACAGAAGAAGCTTTGGAATATCTTAAACATGATGACAGTTCAGCTCCAGGACCAGTATTCCCTAAGATGCTTGTTTGTCCTTCATGTGGTAAGAATATTCAGGCTGCACACGCAGGCCGCTTCCGCTGTACTAACTGTAAAGCAATTATCACTATCAGCGATGCCGGAGCTATCACTCTTGGTTAATTTCTGATTTTTAATTCTTTTTGTTAAATAAAAAATCCGATGCAATGCATCGGATTTTTTTTGTCTCGGTCCCTGAGCGGAGTCGAAGGGCCGAGATTCGTTTAGTTCTAGCGGAGCAAGCTGAGTACGTTCTGGCTTGACTGGTTAGCCTGTGCAAGCATAGCTGTTCCAGCCTGAGAGAGTACGTTAGAAGTTGTGAACTTAACCATCTCTTCAGCCATGTCTGTATCACGGATGCGTGATTCAGAAGCCTGGAGGTTTTCAGCACCGATATCAAGACCTGTTACAGTCTTTTCAAGGCGGTTCTGGTAAGCACCGAGGTCAGCGCGCTGCTTGTTGATCTTCATCAATGCTTCGTCAAGAGTTCCGATTGCGCGGTTAGCTTCATCTGGAGTTGCCAAAGACATGATTGATTCATCACCAATGTTGCGGAGTCCAAGAGCTGTAGCAGACATTGTTCCGATGTATACCTGAGTTCTCTGATCCATGTTAGCACCAATATGGAACCACATAGAACCTGTAACAACGTTTTCACCTGTAGGACGAGCGAAGCGGCCTGTGAGCATGTTCATACCGTTGAACTGTGCACAAGAAGCGATGCGGTCTACTTCTGCGATCAAAGAAGAAACTTCAACCTGGATCTGCATACGATCTTCAGAAGAGTAGATACCGTTTGAAGACTGAACTGCAAGTTCGCGAATACGCTGAACGATGTCAGTTGTTTCCTGGAGGTATCCTTCAGTTGTCTGAATGAAAGAAATACCATTCTGTGCGTTTGTAGAAGCCTGGTTCAAACCGCGGATCTGTGCGCGCATTTTCTCAGAAACTGCGAGTCCAGATGCATCATCACCAGCACGGTTGATTCTCATACCTGAAGAGAGTTTTTCCATGCTCTTCTGGTTGTTAAGATCCTGAATTCCCTGGGAACGCTGAGCGAACATAGCGCTCATATTGTGATTAATAACCATAATAATCTCCTTATAGCTAGGTTATAAGATAAAACACATTGGTGGGTTTAAAACCACAACGTGGTTTATCTCACGGGTTTCCACCACCCTTATACTTGATTGTCGGGTAAGCAGAAAAAAAGTTTAGGAAAAATTCACAATTTTTTTTAATTTTTTTTACCGGTGGTTGAGCCTGTCGAAAACACCGTGGTATAATCTATATATGGATTATTTAATAATGGGTGCTGCAGTCTGCGTAATCATTGCGCTGATTGTCTGGTACATAAAGTATTTTAATAAGAAAAATCAAAAAACAACCCGCCAGAAAGCTATGCAGCCGGTAAAATGTCCGCTCTGCGATTCAAATCTCTTTGTTGGGGAGAATATCATTTCCAAAGTCTACAGACCAATGAATGTTCCCGACCAGCTTATGATTGTAATGGGCTGCCCGCACTGCTATCCGCGCTGTGAACCCGGCTTAAAGCGAATCTGCCCTGTATGTCATAAAGAAGTTGCGCAGGATCAGAGCCTTACAGCACGTCTTTTTAATAAAGCGCTTGGAAAAAAGCACGTGCATGTAGTCGGCTGTTCAAACTGCCATAAGCCGCGTGCGGACTAAGGTTTACTTCTTAATCTCAACAATAATGTTTGACTTTCACTCATTATACTTTATACTTAACGTTTAGGAGTGATGTCATTAAAAAACTGTTATTAGTTATTTTACATAGTGAGGCATGCTTATGACAGAGCAGAAGTTAGATGGTGACAGCAAAACCACAGTAAAAAAAGAAAAGAAACAGAGAAAAGAGTCTCTTCTTTTTAAATATGGTGTAATTGGATTTCTCGAAACTTTTGGTTTTATTGCAGTATTCCTTATTTTTATTGCAAGCAATATAAAAGCACCAATTAAAACCATTTATGATCAGTCTATAGACAGTATTCTTGATTCCGCTGTTGATAACGTAGAAATGTGGTTTGAAAACCAGGTAACTGTTATGAATGTTTTTCAGCGTGCTATTGTTGATTCTACAGATGATCCTGAAAACATCAAAAGAAGAGTAAAAACTGTTCCAAAGCCAGATGGTTTTGAATATGTAATGGTATTCTGGGATACAAACACAGACGCAAAAGACGGCGGACCGGAAACCTTTAATACTAAGGGTGGAACCTCAAAAGCAGGTATTCTTCAGCGAGAATATTATGTTAATCATAAGGATAGCGATGTTGCAGTCTGGCTTGAATCTCCTCGAGAGGCTGCTGCCGGTGGTTATACAATGCCTCTTTTCGTAAAATCAGATTTTATTGATGAAAAAACGGGCAAAAAGATTACTGGTGGTTGTGTAGGCTTCCTTGAGCTTGAACCAATCACTCGTCTTGGAAAAACTTTCTATAATACCGGACGCATTTCAATTTATGATGATACAAGGTCGATTCGTGCTGGTGAAGATATTCTTGCAGACGAGGATATGTCTCATCTTGAAGTCTATTCGAAAACCATTAAGCTTAATAATAAAACCTGGACAGTTGTTGCCTCTGTTGAAAAGAGTGAAATGCTCCAGATTTCATCGGGACTTAGAAGAACCTCACTTATTGAAGGTGTTGGAATTGCCGTAATTCTTGTTCTTCTTGAACTGTTTATCATTAAAATCATCATTGGTAAGTTTGCAGATATTAAAAAGAATATTGATGACCTTAACACTGGAGATAAGGACCTTACAAAGCGTCTTACAATCTATCATAACAATGAAATTTCTCTGGTAAAGAAATCTGTAAATACCTTCGTAAACACTGTTCATGAAACTGTAAGCGAAATCGGAAATGCAAATGCAAATCTTAGGCAGACTTTCGAAAATGTAAAAGGTCAGCTCGATGAAACAAAGCAGCAGATGGATAACATCTCAACTGAAATTCAGACTGCAACAGAAACTCTTGAAGCAGAGGATAAGAGCGTAACTGATACAAGTGAGCTTGTTGCACAGATTTCTTCTAATATTGGAACTCTTAATCAGATGATTGATTCTCAGGTTTCTGCCATTACTCAGGCTAGTGCCGGAATTGAACAGATGATTGCTAATATTCAGTCTATTTCAAGTTCTGTTGATAAGATGGCTGGTGAATTTGCAGAGCTCAATTCTGCAACAGCCGAAGGAATTGAAAAGAACCGTATTGTAAACGAGCTTTTGAACTCAGTTCTTGCACAGAGTAAAACTCTGCAGGATACAAACATGGTTATCGCAAGCATTTCTTCTCAGACAAACCTGCTTTCTATGAATGCCATGATTGAGTCTGCACATGCGGGCGAGGCTGGAAAGGGATTCGCAGTAGTTGCTGAAGAAATCCGTAAGCTTGCTGATACATCTGCTACTCAGTCTAAGAGCATTGGTGAAAACCTTAAGCTCATTGCGGCAAATATTCAGAAGGTAGTAGAAAGTGCCGACTTGAGTAAGGCCAGCTTTGAAGTTGTATCTGATAAGACAAATAATACTTCTGAACTGGTTTATTCAATTAAGAGGGCAACAGAGGAACAGAGTGAAGGTTCTAAGAACCTCCTCGAAACTCTTGCAAAGATGAACAATATTTCTGTAAGCGTACAGCGTTCAAGTAAAAAGATTGAAGACCGTGCCAAAACAGTTCTTAATTCCATCGAAGGCCTTAAAGAGTCTTCAAAGAATATGGCCCAGAACTTCAACAAGATTGTTTCAACAACCGAGGTAACTCAGGAAACAACCAAGAACCTGCATCAGCTCACCGAAGACATGACCTCCGCCGTAAACAATATTTCTGAGCGAATTGAGGAGTTTAAGGTATAGCGAAAAGGGGCGAGAGCCCCTTTTTTTTTATCATAAAATTCGTTAATATCACTTTATGAATATTATAGTAGTAGGCAGTGGTGGACGTGAGCACACTATCTGCTGGAAAATTGCTCAGAGTTCTGTTGTTGATAAAGTAATAGTAGTGCCGGGAAATGGCGGTACTGCTATCGAATCAAAATGTGTAAATGTAAATCCTAAAAATTGCGACTACATCAAAGAAGGCGAAAATCCTTATGTAGCCATTGCAAAGCACGAAAATTGCCGCATGGCCGTAATTGGACCAGAAGATCCTCTTTGTGCCGGTATCGCAGATGAATTCTGGAAGGCTGATATTCCTGTTGTTGGTCCAAAAAAGGCAGGCGCTCAGCTCGAAGGCAGTAAAGACCTTTCTAAAAAATTCATGAAAGAATACGGCGTAGCTTGTCCTTCAAGCGAAACCTTTACAAATATTGACGAAGCCTGTGAATACATTAAAAAGCACGGAGCACCAATTGTTGTTAAGGCCGACGGTCTTGCAGCAGGTAAAGGTGTTGTAGTTGCCGCTACTGTAGACGAAGCCCTTGCTGCTGTTCAGGATATGATGGGCAACGGCAAAGTTGGTGATGCAGGTAAAAAACTTGTTATTGAAGAATATCTTGAAGGTGTTGAGATTTCAGTACTCGCTGCTGTTTCTGTAACTCCTGAATATGCTGTAAGTGGAAATGCTACAATCGTTCCTTTCCTTCCAGCTCGTGATCACAAACGTCTTATGGACGGTGCTAAAGGTCCAAATACTGGCGGAATGGGTGCTGTTTGTCCTCTTGATGATGTTACAGACAAGATGATGAAGCAGTTTGATAAGGACATCCTTCAGCCAACTCTCAACGGTCTTATCAAAGAAAAGTTCGACTATCGCGGATTTATCTTCTTTGGTGTAATGCTTACAAGCAAGGGACCAAAACTTCTTGAATACAATGTACGTCTTGGAGACCCAGAAACACAGGCAGTTCTTCCTCTTATGGATTTTGATTTTACTGCAATGTGTTCTGCAATTCTTAACGGTACACTCAAAGATTTCGAATTCAAATGGAAACCTGGATATCAGGTTGCACCAGTAATGGTAAGCGGCGGTTATCCTGGAGCATATGAAAAAGGCAAGGAAATTACTTTCAACAAGCCAATACTTAATGCAAGCACAGCTAAAGTATTTATTGCCGGTGGTGTAGAAGGCCGCCGTGGCGAAGGTGATATTCTTACAAGCGGCGGACGTGTTCTTGCCTGCAGTGCATACGGCTCTTCATTCAAAGAAGCCTGGGAAAAAGCTTACCAGGGAATAAGCGCCATCAAGTTCGAGGGTGCCTTCTTCCGCAAGGACATTGGTCTTCCTGGAGCCGCAGAGAGCGGAAAGTTGTAATAGATGCTGAAATAAATTCAGCATGACCTGAACCCCGAGATAAGTTCAAGATGACCTGTCACCCCGAACTTGTTTCGGGGTCTTTTTTTTTATTGCTAATGGGAATAAGTAGGGTTATAATTAACATGAATAAAAAAGGAGGCATGATAAAAAAGTAAACGAACAAGCGGTAATGTGATACGCTGAAGTGATTCAGCGGAACCCAGGCATCAGTTCGCCATTTTTAGTAAGGACACGGATCCTTGTGAAGGAGAATGAAGAGCTTTTGCCGTATCATACTATAGTCCTAGAGACTGAATGGGAGATTGGAACACACTACCGATTAGACTTTCCGCGATAGAATCAGACGGAGGTCATCATGACATTTTTTATTGGCGTTGATTTGCACAAGACACAGTTTACTGTTCATGTGCGTACCGAAGAAGAATCTGAATCTCTGGATCAGATTAGACAGTATCCGACAACACCAGACGGGTATGCAGAGTTTCTTGCAAGAATAAGCAGATACAAAGCAACCGGAGCTGATGTAAAAATTGGAGTTGAGTCTACAGGGAATACAAGGTTCTTCAAGAATCAGGTTGAGAAGACAGGTGCTGAAGTCACTGTCATCAATACCCTGAAGTTCAAGGTAATCAACGAATCTGCCAAGAAAACAGACAAGCATGATGCTTCAACGATTTCAGAATTTCTTTCAAAGGATATGCTTCCGGAAAGCTATCTTTGTGGAAAAGAGACAGAGAATATCAGACGTTTGTTGAAATCAAGGGAAAGACTTGTACGTTCAACTGTCGGTCAGAAGAACGAAATTCACGCATTACTTGTGAGTTTAGGACTTTCTGACGAGCTTAGATGCCTACAAAGTAAAAAAGGGCGCCAGAGAATTCTGGACACCCTTGAGTCGAATAACGACTACGTGCTCGAAGCACAATCAGTAAAACTGATGTTTGAAATTATAGAACGAATTGAAGAAAGCGTAAAGATAATTGAAAAACAGCTGGTTGAACTGACAAAAGAAGATGAGATGGTAAACCGGCTTCTGACGATTCGTGGCTGTGGAAAAATCACGGCATGGACAATCAGAGCTTACACAGAAGACATATCAAGATTTGCGACTGCAAAGAAATATGCGGCCTTCTGTGGACTTGTTCCCTGGGTACAGGATTCGAACGAGACCATTCATCATGGAAAGATTACAAAACGAGGACCTCAGGAATTGAGAACCTGTTTTGTACAGTTAGTGTTGGGAATTCGTCGTTGCAAAGATACTTCAAATTGGAGAATGATGCAGCGTTATGAATATATGAAAACAAATAAAGGCAGCGGTAAATCAATTGTAGCCGCTGCAAGAAAGATGGCAGAAATCGTCTGGGCAATGCTCAGCGACAAAAAAGATTTTGATGCACAAAAGATGATTGGCAAATACAAACCAATGTCACTTGCAGAAGAAGCTTTGACTGCCATGAATTAAGTATTATAGAAAGTCGACTTGTTCGTTGACTTTTTATGGGAGAATAATAATGAAAAAAAAAAGTTTTAGAAGTCTGATGGCCGGTTTAATAATCCTTTATCTTACAGGAATAATGCTTTCCTGCTCTAACGCAGCAGACGGGGCTTCGGGTGGAAGTTCAGAAAAAAAACTGGCAACTTATACAGTAACCTTCAACGCAAACGATCTCTCTACGAAGCCTGCAACAGCAACACAGACTTTTACTGAAGGTAAAGCACAGACTCTTAAAACCATTGCCGAGCTTGGTTTTACAAGAAACGGCTATGAATTTTCCGGTTGGGGAACAAAGGAAAATGAGACTCAGCCTTCTTATGTAGACGGCGCCAGCTACACCGCAAGTAAAGATATAACTTTATATGCGCTGTGGACTGCTCTTCAAACCTATACCATTACCTTTAATGCAAACGACGGTTCAGCAAAGCCTGCAACAGCAACTCAGACTTTTACAAGAGGCACAGCACAGAAGTTTAAGACCATCGAAGAACTAGGTTTTACAAAAAGAGGCTACACCTTCGCAGGTTGGGGCTTAACACCAGATGCAACTCAGCCTTATTATTCCGACGCCACTAATTTTATGGCAATTGCAGATTTAACCTTGTATGCGCTGTGGTCGTTGATTCCGGTTACAAAGTACCGTGTAAATGTTGTAAGCAATGGAAATGGAACAGTCTCTGCTAGTCTAGAAGATGCAGCTGCAGGAACTGAAATCACCATAAATCTTGTTCCTGAAAATGGATATGAGATGTCAAGTTTATCTGTTAAAGATGTTGATTCAAATGCAATAACTGTTGAAAACCTAAAATTTATTATGCCTGACAGTGATGTAACTGTTACAGCAGATTTCGTGTTAAATGGTGTCTATTATGCAACTCTTGCTAATTTGGAAGATGTTGTTAAACAATTGCAAGGTGATGCTACAATTGTGGTGACGGGGGAAGTTAGAAGTTCTTATAGATTTGCTCAATTAATAAGTAGCGTACACCATAAAATCAACCTGGATTTATCAAATGTTACTGGTTTAACGGAGATTGGAAGCAAAGCTTTTGAAGCTTGTTACAATCTGGAATCTATAGAGATTCCAAATGGTGTTACTACTATTGAGGATACGGCTTTTTTTTACTGTATTAATTTAAAATCAGTTAAGATTCCAAATAGTGTTACTGTTATTGAAAACGCAGCTTTTGCGTCTTGCCAAAAACTAGAATCTATAGAGATTCCAAATAGTGTTACTACTATTGAGGATCTTGCTTTTAATAATTGTAATAGTTTAGAATCAATTGAAATTCCAGCCAGTGTTACCACTATTGGAATGGCTCCATTTTTGTTTTGTGAAAAATTATTAAATATAAATGTTGATGAAAACAACAATGATTTTTCAAGTATTAATGGCGTACTGTTTAGTAAAGATAAAAAAACACTTATTGAATATCCAGATGGAAAAAAAGGCAAATATATAGTACCAGATACGGTTAATACTATCGAAAGTTATGTTTTTGCAGAATTAACGGGTGAAAATTTGACAGCTATTGAAATCCCAAATTCTGTAAAATATATTAGCCCTAATGCTATTTCTTGCATAAGCATTATATTTAATGATACGAATGGGTGGTATTATACATCTAATAAGGAAGATTGGCTAAATATGACGAATGGTACAGCAATGCCAGATTTATCAGATCCAGAAAAAAATGTGGTGTATTTGACAGAAGATTATTCAAATTATTACTTATACAAACTTTCAGCTAATAACTAAGTTTTTCTAATTAAAATTTGTGCCCGGGACAATTGCTTTATTGCTAATTGTTCCGGTTTTTTTTATTTTACAGGTACTTAATCAATTCTGGACGGATTCCATTCAGGCGATCGTCGGAAAGGCCAAAGTCCATCTGGCGGAAAGACCAGGCTGCACGGCCTATTCCGTGATTATTGAAAACTGTTGAAATAAGGCGATACCATTCGAGAGTGTCTTCAGGGGTAGCCTTTTCTATTACACCGTATTCACCACAGTAAAGAAGAACATTTCGTTCTTCTGCAACCTTTACTGCTTCTGCGAAGATTGTTTCAAAATAATTTACATCTACAGTTGCATCTGCTGCAAAAGCACTGAATGCAGTGCCTATCTGGCCAACCTTTTCTGAAGTCATTTTTGTATAATCTACATATTTCGATTTGAGCGGGAATCTGAAATCCGGGTTCATATTCTTGCCAACCCAAGGAGCTCCCTGATGTGTAAATACCAGCGGCTCATAGCAGTGGAAGTTGTAAACAATGTTTTCATCATAAGGAGCATCCAGGTCTTTTACAGAGGCAAGTGAGTTATTCCAGTAGCTGCCTACAAGAATCTTTGTTGTTGGAGCAATTTTTCGGATTCGCTCTATACAAGTGTGGGCAATTGCGTTCCATTTTTTACAGTAAGACTGGTCTGTTACTTCGTTTAAAAGCTCAAAACAGATTTCGTTATTACTTCCAGCAAATACATCTTTAAAGTTTTCTGCAAGAGATTCCCAGAGCTTATAAAATCTTTCCTGGAGTTTTACATCATCAAAAAAGCCTGATTCCTTATAACCAAGGTCAAAAGAGTAACCGCAGGTTTTATGAAGGTCCAGAATCATGTTAAGATTGTTTGCGGCACACCACTGAGCAGCCTTTCGGATTCTTTCGTATCCTTTTTCGATTTTCTGACCATCAGCAGTTTCAACAAGTTCATAGTCAATTGGAAGGCGGATATGATCCAGATCCCAGCTCTTTACTGTGGCAAAATCTTCTTCCTTAATAAAATTATCATAACGCTCGTCTGTATGATTACACTGCGAAAACCAGCCGCCGAGGTTTACCCCATGCATAAAACCTTTGAACTCTTTCATAACGTGCTTTATCCTCCTGATAAAAACAGATGTCTGCTTAATATACAGTATTGTTACTCAGAATTGTGATAGGGCGATTTTCTTATCTTAAAAAACGTTAAAAAGGTCCCGAAATATTTTTATTGCGGAATATTAAAAAGCGGGCTATCCTATAAATATATATTAAAAAAAGGAGAAATAAAGTGAAAAAGTGTTTTAAAATCATTACAACTCTTTGTTTATTTACTTGTTTTGTTTGGGGAGCTTTTACAGCCTGCTCCAATTCCGTGGATTCAGACAGTCCTAAAAAAGAAGAACCTGCTAAGGAACCAGCGGAAGAGTTACCTCCAGAACCTGTTGAATTTACAATAACATTTAATGCAAATGACGGCAGTGAAAACCCGGCAACAGCAACTCAGAAATTTACCGAAGGCACTGCTCAGGCCTTAAAAACAATTTCTGAATTAGGCTTCTCAAGAGATGGTTACAACTTTGCCGGCTGGGCAACCAAAGCCGACGCAACCCAGGCCGACTTCGCAGATGGCACAAGCTATTCCGCAAAATCAAATGCAACCTTATATGCTTTGTGGTCGCAGATTCCTATGTATAGCGTAACTGTTACACCTTCAACTTATGGTGAAGTTACAGCTAGTCCTGCGACGGCAGCAGAAGGAACTGAGATTACACTTACTGCGTATGCATACGTAGAATATGATTTTAAGGAATATACAGTAACTGATGAAAATTCAAATCTGATAACTGTTACAAACGGCAAATTCATTATGCCTGCCTGTAATGTAACAGTAGAAACAATATTTGATTATGCTCCAATTTACCTTACTGTCGACGAACTGAAGGAATTTGATTCTATAGTAAAAGAACTACATCATGAAGCAACTTTTATAATTACAGGTGAAATGGCAGATACAGACTTTACAACTATACGTGACTCGCTGATTAGTTATTATTCTTATGAAATTAATCTTGATTTGTCGGGAGTGACAGGTCTTAAAGCTATACCGGATTATGCATTCCTTGATCCAGATAAAAATTATACAGGTTGCAGATGTATAAAGAGCGTAATTCTGCCAGATACAATAACTACAATCGGGGAATATGCATTTGGAGAAAGTGGTTTAACCAGTATTTCAATTCCTAGTTCAGTAAAAACTATAAAAAGGGCCGCTTTCTATCGTTGTTGGGGACTTACAAATGTTGTTGTTCCTGATTCAGTTGAAACTTTGGGTGAATCTGTTTTTTATTGGTGTAGTAACTTGGAGACCGTAGTTTTAAGTAACTCTATAACCACCATTCCTTCGAGGTTGGTTGATTATTGTAATAAACTAAAAAGTGTTAATATTCCTGAATCTGTGACTACAATCGGAAGTTATGTTTTTAGCGGTAAAATTTCAGAAATACATATTCCTAGTTCTGTAAATTCTATTAATGAATATGCATTCAATAATTGCTCTATATCAAGCTTCAGTGTTTCCGTTGATAATCAGAAATATTCGAGTGATAATAATATTCTGTTTGATAAGAATAAAACTACACTAATAAAAGCTTATGGTGATGTAACAGGTAAATATGAAGTTCCTTCAACGGTAGAAATTATCAAAGATGGTGCATTGTCAGGAAAAGGAATAACAAGTTTAGTAATACCTAGCTCTGTAAGAAGTATTGGATATGGTGCTTTTGGAGGATGTAAGGGGCTTACAGATGTACAAATTTCTGAGGGCGTAAAATCAATAGAACACAATGCATTTTATGCTTGTACAAGTTTGGAAAGTGTTACGCTACCTTCTTCTCTTCTAACAATGGGTGATCAAATGTTCTGGGAATGTCATAATTTAAAAGAAATTACTGTTAGTGCATCCAATCCAAATTATTCTAGTATTGATGGAATTTTATTTGATAAAAAGAATAAGACCATACTTTGTTATCCAGCAACAAAAACTGATACTTCATATACGATTCCATCATTTGTTAAACAAATTGATGGGCAAGCATTTTGTGGTTGTAAGTATTTAACTAAAATGATTATTCCAGAAGGTATAACAAATATTGAATATGAAGCATTCAGAGACTGTACCGGTTTAACTACAGTAGAATTACCTGCAACACTAAAACGAATATGGCACTCGACATTTAGGGGTTGCTCAGCATTGTCAAGTGTGACATTTAAGGATACAAATAATTGGTATATTTCATACAGTTCTTATAGCTATACATCAGAGCAGGAAATAAAAGAAAAATGGACACTTGCAGATGTTTCTGATCCTAATTCTATAGCAACATTCATTGTGCAAAACCCAACATATTGGTTTGCAAAAGTTGATAACTAAAAAATAGACAACAAAGCCCCGAGCAATCGGGGCTTTGTTATTACTGTACGCTGAAAAGTAAATCTTCGTAGCTTGGGAATGGTTTGTACTCTTCGCCGAGGAGTGGTTCGATCTGGTCGGCGATGGTGCGGACTTCTTCCATGGCTGGGATTACTACCTTTGCATAAGCGTGGGCGCGCTGCATGAGGTCGGTGATGGCGCGGGTTTCTTCGTGCTTTTTGGCGAGGAGGTCGGCCTTGTTTGAGAGGTCGTTTACGAGGATGTTTAATTCCTTCATAAGTTTAAGGCCTGCGTCGCAGAGGTTGAAAACGCGCTGCATCTTGAACTCTGTATCAGCAAGAACGTTCAGGTATTTGAAGGCAGCTGGAATGATGTCTTTGTGTACCATTTCGAGCATTGTATTTGATTCAATGTTCATTACCTGACAGTATTTTTCGAGCTTGATATCGTAGTGGCTCTTCATTTCTTCTGGTGTGTAGATACCAAGGCGTGTGAAGAGATCAATATTTTTCTGGTCGATGTAGTGCTCAATTGCTTTTGGAGTTGTGCGGTAGTTTTTTAGACCGCGTTTTTCTGCTTCTTCAATCCATTCCTGACCGTAGCCGTTTCCGTTGAAGAGGATGCGCCAGTGTGCGGTGATTTCGCGTTTAATCAGTTTTTCAAGATCTGCATTGAAGTCTTTTGACTGTTCAAGCTCGTCTGCAAAGGCACGAAGTGTATCTGCAAGAATTGCATTGAGGATTGTATTTGGTCCGCTGATAGAAAGTGCACTTCCTACAGAACGGAATTCAAAACGGTTGCCTGTGAAGGCAAATGGAGAAGTACGGTTGCGGTCTGTAGAATCCTTCGGAATTGGTGGAAGTACGTCTGCACCAATAGACATCTTGCCGCCTGTTTTGCCACTGTAATCAGTTCCGTCTTTGATAGCCTTGAGAATTGCATCAAGTTCATCACCAACGTAAATAGACATGATTGCAGGAGGTGCTTCGTTCGCTCCAAGACGGTGGTCGTTTCCGGCAGAGGCAACTGAGTAGCGGAGGAGATCCTGATTATCATCAACAGCCTTAATAACTGCTGTGAGGAACAAAAGGAACTGAGCGTTGTCGCGTGGTGTTTTTCCAGGTGCAAAAAGATTTTCTCCCAGGTCTGTTGCGATTGACCAGTTGTTATGTTTACCGCTTCCGTTTACACCGGCAAATGGCTTTTCATGGAGAAGGCAGATAAGGCCGTGGCGGCGTGCTACCTTTTTCATGATTTCCATTGTCAGCTGATTCTGGTCAGCGGCAAGGTTACTTGTAGTAAAGATTGGAGCCATTTCGTGCTGAGCAGGAGCGGCTTCGTTGTGTTCAGTTTTTGCATAGATTCCAAGCTTCCAGAGTTCTTCATTCAAATCTTCCATGTATTTGATTACACGCGGTTTGATGGCTGCAAAGTACTGGTCATCCATTTCCTGACCTTTTACAGGGCGTGCACCGAAAAGAGTACGGCCGCACATTTTAAGGTCTTTGCGTTTCTGATAGAGCTTTTCGTCTACGAGGAAGTATTCCTGTTCAGGGCCCATGGTTGTTGTAACGTGCTTTGCCTTGTTACCGAAAAGCTTGAGAACGCGAAGGCTTTGTTCGTTGATTGCTTCCATAGAGCGGAGAAGAGGAGTCTTTTTATCGAGGGCCTCACCGTTATAAGAACAGAAGGCTGTTGGAATACAAAGTGTGTGGTCTTTTACGAATGGGTAAGAAGTAGGATCCCATACAGTGTAACCGCGTGCTTCGAAAGTTGAGCGCTTACCGCCGTTAGGGAAGCTTGAAGCGTCCGGTTCACCCTTAATCAGTTCCTTTCCGGAAAAGCTCATTAAGATTTTGCCTTCATCAGCCGGCAAAAGGAAGGAATCGTGTTTTTCTGCTGTGATACCGGTGAGCGGCTGGAACCAGTGAGAGTAGTGTGTTGCACCTTTAGAAATAGCCCACTGTTTCATGGCTTCTGCAATTGAATTTGCATCTTCAAGGTTGAGCGGAGTTCCGTCTTCCATTGTATGCTTAAGTGCCTTGTAAGTCTGTGAAGGCAGCATTTCTTTCATAACAGTCTGGTTAAATACAAGACTTCCAAAAAGTTCAGGAACGTTTGTGTTGGTCATGAGGAACTCCAGGTCGCGCGTCGTTGCGCTTTTTTTTACATTGTAGTGATTTACTGTGAGATTTGCAACTTTCTATGATAATTGAGATTTCTTGGCTTTTAATTCCTGCTTGCGTTCGTACATCTTCCTGTCAGCTATTTCGAACAAGCGCATAAAGCCTTTTTCTTCCAGAGTTGCATAATCTGCAAAGCCAGAGGCAATGATAACACCACCGGTTGTAAGGTTTTCCTCAATTGTATTATTGAATTCTATGAGAATTGTTTTGTGATTTTTATAATCATCTCCAGAAAGGAAGACAACAAATTCATCACCACCGATACGATAAACCGGGCTGTGTTTAAAGCTGTTGCAGATAAGGCGACTTCCTTCTTTGATATATTTATCACCGGCATCATGGCCAAGAGTATCATTAGTCTTTTTCAAATCATTAAGGTCAAAAATAACAATACCAAAATCTTTAAGGAAGTCGTCTTCAATCTTCTGTTCAAAACTGCCTACATCTTCAAGGTAAGCCATTTTATTTTTAACGCCGGTAAGAGGATCTGAGTACGCCATTTTACGGGTTGTACCAAGTTCCATTTCCTGCATTTTTTCGATTTTCAAAATTGATTCAAGCTGTTCACGGCGAGCTTCTTTTTCATCTTCAAGAACGAAGGTATTGAGCAGACAGGTTCCAAGCATGCAGCCGATTGAATAATATGGAATGAAAGGATCAAGTGCCTGCAGGGTGATAAAGATAATCATATCAATACAGAAAACCAGAATTGCCTGATGACGACGTTTGATATTGCCCTGAGTTTTCAAGATGAGCGGAATCATGTAAATCATCATGACCAGACAAACCAGAACCTGTGTTGCAAGATTCAGATTTCTTGCAATAGAAGTATGATAAGTACCATCTTCTTCAAACCAGAATGCAATTGGAAAAAAGAAGTTTGTAATAAGAACAAGTATCTGGGCAATAAGGAAGATTTTTCCAACCCACAGAAGGATTTTTGCAAACAAACTTTTGTCATTCAGATAAAGGAAAACGTATTGAATCCAGAGCAAAACTGAGAAGGCCATGAAAACAAAATAAAGGCTGGTTTCAACAAAGTTAATGACTTTTACATTGAGAATGTATAAAGGAGACCACAGCATATCGGCAATGTAGAAAGATGCAATGCTGTAAAGGAATCTCTTGTATGCCAGATGTGCAGGATCAAGGTCTCTGTTAGAGGTTTTGATCAGAATTGAGAAATTATTTATAAAAAGTATCAGAATCGCAAGGATTCCGATGCTTGAATAATACATGTCTTTAAACTCCCAAAATAACGACAGTGTTCTATAATTATACTATACATTGAAAATTATTAACAGAAAAAAATCACAAATGGCTTAGTAGGGCTTCGGGTGTAAGATTGTAGGCCTGTTCACCGATTTTGCGGGCCGTCAGTGCGTGATGTTCGGCAGCAGTAATGGCGGCGTCTTTTGCAGAGTAGCCTTGTGCGAGAAGGGATACGGCAAGGCCTGCTAAGATGTCGCCGCTTCCGCCTTTTGCGAGGCTTTGTGGTCCGTCTGCAACAATAAAACATTCTTCATCTGCCGCAATAAAGGTGTTGGCGCTTTTTATGATTACAACTGTATTCGGATATTTCTGATTGATTTCTTTGCCCAGCTGGATTTTCAACTGAGGATTTTCTGCCAGTTCGCTTACCGGGAATTCTTTTTCAAGAAGATTTTTTACTAGTGTGACGAACTCTGCAAGGTGAGGTGTAAGGATGATTCTGGCGTTGTCGTGGGCGCTGAGAGTTTTTAAGAACTCGGGGAATTCGGGCGCGGTGAGAATTCCGGCGTCGAAAACGGCGGCGGGGCTTTTTTGAGAGGCGAACCAGTCTTTTATCTGCTGTGTGGCCGCGCTGGAAAATTGTGTAAAGCCTGAGCCTATAGAAACGGCAGTTGTTTTCTTAGGGATGGTTTCAGAAATCATTAAGGATGGAGAAATCTGAAATTGTGAGAGGTTTGAATCTGCTTCAGGAAGAAGGGTTGTGAGTCCGCTTCCAAAGTTCATTGCTGCAGTGGCTGTAAGGATTGCAGCTCCGGCCTTGTTTCCGCAGAAAACTGTTGTGTGGCCGTAAGTGCCTTTGTGGGCGGCGCGGTCTTTGCGTACGGGGAGGCGGAGGTCGGAAGGTTCAATGAGGTAAGTGAGATCTGCGGAGGTTTCAATGCATTCATCACTTCGACTCCGTTCAGTGACCGTACTCTCAAATTTATCTCTAGAAATTCCTAAGTCAGCTACGATTATCTTTCCACAGACAGCTTTTGCCTTGTCTGAATAAAGGGAAAGCTTTTGTGTTCCCATTGTGATTGTGTAGTCTGCGTGAAAATATAAGCCGGAAGGAATGTCGCAGGCTATCTTTATGGCATTTGATTTGTTTACTTCATCTAAAACTTGTTTTACAGATTCAGGGAGTTCGCCATGAAAACCGGTGCCGTAGATGCAGTCGAGGATTAGCTGAGTACCTGATGATTGTGGTTTCGACAAGCTCAACCACCGTGGGGTGGTGGTCTGTTCTTCGATAGTAATTCCGAGGCGCTGGCACATTTCGTACTGTGTTTTGGCTTCTTCGGCTGCGGGCGGTTCAAGACTTAAAACTGTAATATCACATTTGTTCTGTAAGAGTCTTGCTACGGCATAGCCGTCGCCGCCGTTATTGCCTTTGCCACATAAAATCAAAATATGTTCAGGGGAAAAATCCAGAATGAATTCTGCAAGCGCCTTAGCCGCATTTTCCATCATCAGAAACTGCGGTATGGCGTATTTTTCTTTTGCGAGTTTTTCGATTTCGGAAGGGTTAGAAAAAATTTTCTGCATAATTTATGAAAGTGGTTTCGACCCTTCGACCAGGCTCAGGGACCGCAGGCTCAACCACCGTTTTTTTACTCAAAGATTTCTTTGAAAGTATTGCCGATGTCTTTACCGGCCTGCTTAATATTTTTTCCTGCTTTCTTTGTGCCTTTTTTGATGGCTTCCTTATCTTTTTCAGCTTCTTTTTTAGCCTTAGCCTTTTTCTTTTCAAGCTTCTTTTTTGTGCGCTCAATTTTCCTGTTGAGGGCAGCTTCGCTCATGTTTGCATATTCGCCGGCATGAGTTTTCATTTTTGTAAGCTCAAGTTCAAGAGCAACAATTTCTTTTGTAAGGGCAGTATCAAGTGCAAACATTGCAGGCTGAACAAACATGATTGCAGCAAGAACTACAGCTATTTTCTTTGAAAGATTTTTCATACAGACTCCTTATGTTTTGAAATGCGCCAGCAGACAATTGCGTAAGTGACAGCAAAAGCCATCATCAAAAAGCAGAGAATCTGACCGGTTGAAATATTAAGAAGAGATGTTGTTGTATAAATTGGTGCAGAAGAATCCTTTGCAATTCTATAGCCAAGGTCTGCATCTGGTTCACGAAGATATTCAATGAAGAAACGGAAGAAACCGTAGCCGCCGGCATAAATTGCACCGAGCATTCCGTCAAACTTTTTGTGTTTGCGGCAAAGCCAGATAATGAGCCAGAGAATAATTCCTTCAAAGAAGGCTTCGTAAAGCTGGCTTGGGTGGCGCGGAAGATTAACGAGTCCGCTTTCGCGAAGTGTCATTCCGATTTTTGCTGCAAAGTTCTGAACCCATGGGAGATTTGCAGAAAACTTTTCTGCATCCGGGAAAACAATTCCCCAAGGCATGGTTGTAATGCGGCCGTAAAGTTCGCCGTTCAAAAAGTTACCGATACGGCCAAAGGTATATCCAAGCGGAATGGCGCAAACCATTGCATCACTGAATTTGATAAAGGAACGTTTTTTGACTTTGCACCATACAAGCATTCCGATAATTCCGCCAACAAAACCACCGTGGTAAGACATTCCCTGTAAACCGGTAAAATGTCCTGCAGAATCAAATGGCCAGAAAATAAGCCATGGCTTGTGACGGTAGAGTCCGCTTGTATCATAAATCAAAGTTGAAAAAACACGAGCACCAACTAAGAGGAAAATGATTCCGGTAAAGATAAAACTGAAAAGGTCATCTTCAGTTGTTTTGATTTTTGGAGAATTAAGGGCACCTTCTTTCCAGACCTGCTTTAAGAGAATGTAAGCGGTACCGAATGCAAAGGCGTACATAAGTCCGTACCAGCGCAGGAGTCCCAAGAAGCGAACATCCGGAAAAATCTGCGGGTGAATCCACGAAGGGTAGTTGATGTATAAAAACATGTAGAATTCCTTAGTGTCATTGCGAGGAGTGAAACGACGTGGCAATCCAAAATTGTAGATTGCTTCGCACTTCGTGCTCGCAATGACGAGAGTATTATACTTTGAATCCCTGCTGAGAAGCTTTAATCAGCTTAGACTTGAGCAGGTTGTTTTCCTTTCGGAGCTGAGTAATTTCATACTGCTGGGTCTTAATCATTTCAGCAAGTTCGCTGATGCTAAGAGAACCACTTGAAACAATATCATCAATACCCGAAAGGCGGAAGTTAAAGTCTTCATTTGCATCATCTTCAACATCCTGGAAATTGTCACCGTTAAAGCTGTCTGGATTAAACTCAGCATCAAATTCATGCGGAGGAGTCTGAATCACTTTATCAGCAATTCTATAAATAGCCTGGCCAAGAACAGACTGAGGTTTATAAACAACAACCGGCAGCTGAGAAGCCAAAGCCTTATCCTGAAGCATATCGCGGTACATAAGACCAAGATATTCAATTTCAAGACCAAGGTACTGATTACATGAAGATTTAATTCTTGTTGCGCGGTCAGCATCCTTAGGATCTTCAATCATGTTCATAACAAGACGAGGACGGAACTGCTGCATGCGGTTAATAAACAGCTGAGTTGTCTGTGGATCTCTCTGAGCGAGTCCCTGAATCAGCTGAGGAATATAAAGCTTCTGCATTGTAGCAGAATCTTTTTTCAGTTCATCAAGGAGTTCGCGGCCCGGAGTTCCCTTTTTGAAAGTTGTGTACAAAAGACGGAACACAGCATTCTTAAGGAAAAGGTATCCGTTCAGGGTAGCAGTAACAGCCGGAGCAGAAACAATAATTCCCTGAGGAGAAAGAAGGAACATATCAAGAATAAACTGATGAGTACCTGCTCCAAGGTCAAGAATTACATAATCAGTATCAATATTTTTAAGATTTTTGATGAGCTTTACTTTCTGTAAGTGCTTAAGCGAAGTAAGGTCTGGAATCTGGCTGTCGCCGGCAATAAAACTGACATTCTGATAGTCTGTCGGCTGAATTATTTCGCGGAAATCATTTTTTTCTGTAAACCATGAACCAAGGCTGGCTTTTCCAGGTCTCTGACCAATTACAAGATGAAGGTTAGACGCTCCGAGGTCCAAATCTGCTAAAACTACTTTTTTTCCTTGTTGTCCAAGGGCAATTGCTAAGTTTGCAGAAAGGAGGCTCTTACCAACACCGCCCTTTCCACTAGCTATAGGTATTATTTGTGACATATTCTGATTATAGCACAATTATCTATAAAAAGGTAGATTTTTTGATTTTTGTGTCATACAATAGAGTATTATGAAGAAACTCATAAAAGTAGTGTTGGCAGCTTTTCTGCTCTGCTCATCTCAGTGTTTTGCCGAGTCTTCGGTTGAAAATGACACAAAAATCACAAGTTTTCAGTATGTAAAGAAGCTTAATTCTGTTTTTGACTTTGTTCAGCAGAATTATGTTGATGAAATAGACCCGAAAATCCTTTATGAAGGTGCTCTTAAGGGAATGCTTGATGCAATTGGCGACCCTTACACCCTTTATCTGGATGAAGATTATATGCGCGACCTGAGTGATACCACTTCGGGAAGCTTTGGTGGAGTTGGTCTTTCAATTTCTAAGGCCGCAGAATCTACTCCAAGTAAGCCGGCATATGTTGAGGTTGCTTCTCCAATTGAAGATACACCGGGTGCTAAGGCCGGCATTCAGGCAGGAGATTTGATTTCTGCAATTGACGGAATGCCTACTCCAAGCATGACAATGAACGAGGTTCTCCAGCATCTTCGCGGTGAAATTGGAACTCCGGTTACAGTTACAATTCTTCGCGGTACAAGCATGAAGTTTGACGTAACTTTGATTCGCGCGCTCATTGAAGTTCCAACTGTAAAGTATGGAATGATTGAGGGTACAAAAATCGGTTATGCAAGACTGATTCAGTTTACTCCAGATACAGCTCAGCGCCTTCAGGATGCTTTGGACAACTTTGAAAAGAATGATTATCAGGGGCTGATTATTGACCTTCGCGATAATCCGGGTGGACTCATTACCAGTGCCGTTGATGTTGCAGATAAGTTTATTGATAACGGTCCGATTGTTTCTACAAAGAGCCGCCTTCTTTTTGAAAACTCTCAGTTCTCAGCAAACAAAGAAAACACAACTGTTAAGAGTGGAATTCCAATTGTAGTTTTGATTAATAAGGGTGCGGCAAGTGCTTCTGAAATTGTTTCTGGTGCGCTTAAAGATTATCACCTTGCATATCTTGTTGGAGAGAGAACTTATGGTAAGGGCTCTGTTCAGCAGGTAATTCCTCTTTCAAATACAGACGGAATCAAAATCACTATGGCACGTTATTACACACCAAGTGATATGAATATTGATAAGATTGGTATTCCGCCGGATCAGGAAGTAAAGAATCTTGCAGATTTTACTGAAGAAGAAGAAAAACTTTATGTTGATATGATTAAGTCTGAGGTAATCAACAAGGCTGCAGAAAGTAAGCCAAATATGAGTGAGGCTGATATTGCTGCTGCGGCTGTAAAAATCAAAAAGGATTATTCTCTTGATGAAAGACTTATCCGTCGTCTTATTCGTGTACAGGTTCAGAAATCTCAGCCTTCAGTTCTTTATGATTTAGATTATGATTTGCAGCTTAATGAAGCAATTAAGGTAATTCAGAATAAAGACTTTGCCACAATGCTGAAAAATACAAAGACTTTGCGCCAGCTTCAGGAAGAAGCAGAAGGTGAAAAAGCTGCAGACGGTAAGGGCCTTACTGCCAGCGTAAGAAAATAAAAGATGCGGCAGTTAATCATTGAAAAGGGAAAAGAAAAGAACGGCCTCATAAATCTTGATGGAAAAGATTACCGCTATTTACGACAGGTTTTACGTGTTCGTAATGGTGATATGATTAGTGTAAGACTACCAGACGGTAGTTTGAAAAACGCAACAGTTGCAAAGATTGATGAAAGCGCAAGATGTGTAACACTGCAGATTTGTGCAGATACAGCCAGTGGTGCAGACAAATCAATTACGCGTGGTGTTCAGGCAGATGAGATTGCAGGTGATGCTGTGAACGGTGCCCAGGAAGTTGAATACTGGCTGTTTCAGTTTTTGCCGCGCCCACAGAAATTTGAACTTATTGTACGGCAGGCTACCGAGTGTGGAGTTGCTGTTATTATTCCGGTTGTTGGTGAGTATACAGAAAAGAGCAGTGCGCAGGCTCTGATGGGTGCAAAGCGTGAACGTCTTGAAAGAATTGTACGTGAAGCAAGACAGCAGAGCGGCTCGCCGGTGGATACAAAGGTGATGGAGCCGATGAGCCTGGAGAAGGCGATTGAATTGTGGGGAGCTGGGGATACGGTGGTTGAGCCTGCGGTCCCTGAGCCTGGTCGAAGGGTCGAAACTACCGTAGAACGAGGTGACGTAGCCTTTGTGCTTTCGGAGCGTGGTGACTGCGATGGCAACTTGAGAAAAGTTGTTGAAGCTGCAGACGGCAAAATAAAACGAGCCGCTATTGCAGTTGGAAGTGAGGGTGGAATAAGCCCAGAAGAAGTTAAACTGCTTGAAGAAAAAGGGCTTTTTGTCCCAATACATTTTGCCGTAAATATATTAAGGTGTGAAACTGCGGCTCTTTATGGAATTGCGGCAGTGCAGAATGAAATTAATGAAAGTAAATAGGTGGGGTATTATAAATGTCAATTAAACGCATTTCTTTAATCGGGGTTCCTGTAGATGTTATACAGCCTGAGAATCTTGAAAGTGAAGTTCTTGAGCTGCTTGCAAAACCCGGTACAAAGCAGATTGTTTTTCTTTCAATCTGGAATCTTTTAAAGGCACGTCATAAGGGCCTTTATTCAGAATGTATAAACAATGCCGACCTCATAATTCCAATTTCAAAGAGTATTCTTAAGGGTGCAAAATTCCTCAAAAAAGATGTTCCTGTACGCTACAATCCTTTTGAGGCTGTAATCAGCATTCTTTCAATTCTGGATTCTCATTACAAAACTCTTTATCTTTTTGGTTCAAGTAAAAAGACAATCAACAAGGCAGAAAAAAATATCAAAGATACTTTCCGCAATCTTCGTGTAATCGGACGCTACGGCGGATATTATCCAAAGTCTGTAGAAGATGATATTGTTGAAGCAATCTACAAGGCACAGCCTTCACTGGTTTTGCTGAGTGACGGAATCAAAGAGAAAAACTGCTGGCCATATAAAAGACGCAACCGTTTTTCTACCAGTATTTTCCTTTACTACAAAGATGCCTTTGGAATTTTCTCTGAGCGCGTAAAGCGTGTAAAGGAATCTACATTCAATAAAGGTCATGAGATTTTTGTTGAGGTGCTTCACAATCCGTTCAAAATCTTTTTGCTTCTGCCTTTCCTCTGGTACATCATTGTACTGGTATGGTACAGACTCTTTAAGAAGAACTAGCTTTCCTCAATAATCTGAAGTATTGAACGGCCGAATTCTTCGGCCTTCACTCGACCAATTCCGTAAACATTCAAAAGATCCTGACGCGACTTTGGCTTTTTTGCTGCAAGGTCAAGGAGCGTTTTGTCTCCGAAAATTACATAAGGCGGAACATTCAAATCATCAGCCTTACGCTTTCGCCATGCTTTAAGATTTGTGATGATGGCTTCGGCCTGTGTGTCGTTGACGGCTGGCTTTTCGGCAGTAATCTTTTCTCCGCGGATATTTGTTGTTACGTCGCTACGGGTCTTTTTTGAAAGCCTTGTTACATCCGGCCTCATAGGAAGCTTAAGCTCAGTTCGTGCAGCAATGAATTTCTTTCCAAGCGGAGTTACTTCAAGAACGTTGTATTCTCCGGTTTTCATTATGTAGCCTTCGTCAATCAGAAGGTCTGTGAGCTCAAGCCATTCGGCGCGGTTGTATTCTTTCCCGATTCCCCAGGTTGTGATTTTGTCGTGGCCGTTGTCTGCAATGCGCTGACTGTTTGAACCGAGCAGTACGTCTACCACGTACCCCGCACCAAAACGTTCGCTGGTTCTGATAATGCAGCAGATGAGTTTTTGTGCCGGAATGGTAACATCCTGTAAAGGGATATCACCGGCAGAACAAATGTCGCAGCAGCAGGTTTTATCTGATTCACCGCCGGCTGGCTCATAGGCTTCGCCAAAATACTGTAAAAGCGCTTTTCGTCTGCAGATTCGTGAGGTTGCATATTTTATCATGCCCTGAAGAAGAATCTCATCTTTTTCCGGAGAGGCAGATTCCTGGAAGAACCAGCGGATTTTATGAATGTCCTGAGGACTGTAAAGCAGAAGTGCACTGGAAGGAAGCCCGTCTCGACCTGCACGGCCAATTTCCTGATAGTATTCTTCTATCGATTTTGGAAGATCATAATTGATTACATAGCGCACGTTAGGCTTATTGATTCCCATGCCAAAAGCAATTGTCGCCACGATAATCTGAACTTCATCCTTAATAAACAAATCCTGATTTTTAGCGCGCACATCATCTGAAAGGCCTGCGTGATAAGGAAGAATAGAGTAGCCTTTTTTATCAAGGGTTTCGGCAAGCTCGTCTACCTGCTTTCGCGAATTGCAGTAAATGATTCCACTTTCACCGGAGTGCTTACGGATGCAGTCAATAACCAGCTGAAGTGCGTTTCGTTTTGGCAACACTTCAAGATAAATGTTTTCGCGGTTAAAACTAGAGATAAAGATTTTAGGATTTTTCATGCCAAGATTCTGGCAGATATCTTGTCGTACGTGCTCTGTTGCAGTGGCGGTAAGCGCGAGCATTACGGCGTCCGGAAACAGATGACGAATGGTTTTTATTTCAAGATAGTCTGGGCGAAAGTCGTGACCCCACTGAGAAACACAGTGCGCCTCATCAATTGTGATGCAGCTGATTTTTTGTTCAAGGCTCGAAAGCAGTTCTCTGATTTTTGCGGTGGCCAAGCCTTCTGGGGAAACGTAGACAATCTTAACTTCGCCGGCTTTTATTTCGTTTACGACCTGGCAGTATTCTTCCCAGCTTAGTGAACTGTTCAAAAAGGCTGAGTGAATGCCGGCGGTTTCGAGCGAGCTTACCTGGTCCTGCATGAGGGAGATGAGCGGCGAAACAACAATGGTGATGCCTTCGAGAATTAAAGCGGGAAGCTGATAGCACAGGGATTTGCCGCCGCCGGTTGGCATAACCGCGAGGGTGTCTTTGCCTTTGAGTATGTTTGTGATGATATCTTTCTGGAGCGGGCGGAAGCTGTCATAGCCGAAAACGGTTTTAAGGACTAGGGCGGGGTCTGCGTGCTCGAAGGCGGTGGCAATAATTTTCACATAATTATTATAGCATATTTGCACTTGAAAAATCCTTATTCTTTTGATATATTTAGCAAATCACGCCGGAGTGGTGGAATGGTAGACACGACAGACTCAAAATCTGTTGCGAGCAATCGTGTAAGAGTTCAAGTCTCTTCTCCGGTATTAAGAACTTCCTTTGTTTGAGGAAGTTCTTTTTTTTTAACTATGATCTTTTTCTGGGATCGACTTGAACTCGTCGCTCGATAAATCTCGCTCTGAGCCGTTTCGGTGGTAGAACCTAAAACAATGCTTTCGCATTGTTTTTTAACGGTTCTGCTATCGTAGGCTAGTTCAAGTCTCCACTCCGGTACCGAGTTCCAATAGCACTCTGACAACCGAGATCTCTTATAACTCAGGCGGGAGCGTTGAGCAGAGTTTGTGGAAGTCTATGGCTTCGGACATGTGCTCGGGGTTTATGTTTCGCTCGCCGGCCAGGTCTGCTATGGTTCTTGCTACTTTCAGGCAGGAGGCGATGGCTCTTGGGGAGAAGCCGTAACGCAAGGTTGCGGTGTCCAGGAGTTTTCGGCCTTCAGAATCCAGCTGGCAGTGGTCCAGGATTTCCTGGGGGGACAGCAGGGCGTTTTTTTGGCCCTGGCGTTTTCTTTGGGCTTTTATGGCGCGGGCTACGCCGGTGCGGATTTCTTCTGTGGTTGTGAGGCCGGGGCGGTCTTCAGGCTCGCAGGTTTCTTCGGCGTTGTTTTCTACGAAAACTCTCAGGTCTACGCGGTCTAGCAGAGGGGCCGAGAACTTTTTCCAGTACTGGTCTATGGATTTTAGGCTGCACAGGCAGATTTTTGATTTGGAGCCGTAGTTGCCGCAGGGGCAGGGGTTCACGGCCATTAAAAGCTGGAAACGGGCAGGGTACACAGTTGTACGGCCGGCGCGGCTTAGTGAAATTGTTCCGTTTTCCAGCGGCACGCGGAGCATCTGTAAAACTGAAGAGCGGAACTCTGCGGCTTCGTCTAAGAAAAGTACACCATTGTGGGCCAGTGAGATTTCGCCGGGGCGGCAGTTGGGGCCGCCGCCACAGATGCCTTCTATGGACGCTGTTTGATGCGGAATTCTGAAAGGTGGAATACGAATCAAAGGCTCGCTAGGCTTTATCAAACCCGCCAGAGACCATATTCTTGTAACTGACTGGGCTTCATCAGTTGTGAGTACCGGATTAATGGCCGGGAACTTTTGAATTGCCATAGTTTTTCCACAGCCGGGCGCTCCCAGAGCAATAAGATTATGGCCTCCTGCGGCTGCAATCTGCAGGGCACGTACCAGACGGTACTGGCCTTTTAATTCTGCAAACTCATAGCCAGCCGCTATTTCTGGAAAGTAAATGCCTTCTGTTTCGGTACAGTCGGCAGGGACTTCCGCTTCTCCCCCGGTCGCCGCCCGGCCTACGTAAAAAGATGAATCACTGAGGGCTCGGAAGGCGTTTTCAAGGGAATCTGCACCGTACACCTGAACGCCTGGAATCTCGCGGGCTTCATCAGCATTCTGCACAGGAACAATACAGCGCATAATTCCGCTGGCCGCCGCAGTAGAAACCGCTGCGTGTACCCCTTTTACAGCCCGCACCCTTCCGGAAAGCTCCAGCTCACCCATCACCAAAAGCGGCTCGTCAATAAAGCCGCTTGCTCCTTCATCAATCGCTTTCGCGCCAAGTACGCCCAGCGCCACCGGCAAATCAAAGCCCGCGCCTTCCTTCTTCAGATCAGCCGGTGAAAGCGAAATCAGTACCCGCTCCCCGGGATACTCAAACCCCGCGTTACGGATAGCCGCCTGCATACGCTCCCGCGACTCTTTCACCGCGCCGTCAGCCAGGCCCACAATATCCGTGGCTGGAATACCTCGTCTCAAATCAACTTCAACAGTAACCAAAGCACCTTCATATCCAAAAGGTGAAAATGAATAAATCTGCATATTACCTCCACCTATAAAGTTGTTTTGATATGCGATTTTAGGAAGTTTTTTTCGAAAAAATGTGAAAAATTTAATTTTTTTTCAAAAATGGGCCTTTAGCACTTGAATATGGAAAAAAAATTTGTATAATTTTGCAGAATTTTTTATCAAATTTCAAAAAAGTGTGATATATTATATGTAGCGGTATTCTCATCTAAATTAGTCAGACACCGCTAGCAACCGCAAAAAGTAGGAGTTCTTGTGAATAAGCATGATTTTCCAAAAATCCATTTTTACGATCAGGATTTTGTAGACATTTATAATAAGACATGGTCTTGGGTTTCTTCATTATGGATTAACCCCGAAACCGGAGAGCAGGATTCAGAAGGCTTATTTATTTATCCGGAGAAAGACAAACTTGTTATTAACCAGTTTGAATCAATTTTCTCAACATTCTTTCTTGTATATTCAAACAGAAATTTTGATGCGTGTAAAAACATTGACTATTTCTATGAGCGCCAGGAAGCTTCGGGAGCTATCCGCTGGAAGTATGATGTAAAGACTAATCAGCCTGTACTCGACAAAGACAATAAGGAAGGCGTTGGTCTCCCTCTGTTCGCATTTGCTGAATACAATCTCTTCCATAAGTCAGCTAACAAAAAGCGCATCAAGGATGTAATGCCAACTCTTCAGAAGTACATGGACTGGCTTGATTCTAAATTCAAAAAGGATAACGGCCTTTATTCAGTTCCTGTAAGTGCTTCTTCAATGACAAACTCTCCACGCGAAAAGGTTTACTATCCTGTAGACTTTAACGCTTGTATGGCTATCAACGCATCTTATATGTCTGCTCTTGGTGATATTCTTAATGATAAGGATATCAGCTTCCAGTACCGCAAGATGTATTTCTCTATCAAAACAAAAATCAATTCTTTGATGTGGGATAATGCATCTGGTTTCTACTATGATCTTGATAAGGATGAAAAGCAGGTTAAGGTAAAGACAATTGCTTCTTACTGGACAATGCTTGCTGAAATTCCTAACGCAGACAAGGCTGATCTTCTTGTTGAACATCTGAACAATCCTAAGACTTTTGGTACAGACCATCCGTTCCCAACTCTCAGTGTGGATAACCCTAACTTCAGCGAAGAAGGAAACGGCTACTGTGGATCTGTAATGCCAGCATTCAACTTTATGGTAATCAAAGGTCTTGAAAAATATGCTCAGTACGAGTTTGCCCGTGAATGTGCAATCCGTCACCTTTACTACGTTCTCGAAGGTCTTATGCCTAACGAAAATAAGCAGCCTGGTGACCTCTTTGAAGCATATCTTCCAAATAAAGAAGGCCGTGCAAAAATCAATAAAAAAGACTATGCACGTTCACGTTACCTTCTTACAGCAGGACTTTCAACAATCGCTTTGATGATTGAAAACGTAATCGGACTTTCCATCAGCCTTCCACGTAAGACTGTAGACTGGATTATTCCGAACCTTGAAATTATGGGTATAGAAAACCTTTCGCTTAAGCGCAACCTCATCACAATTCTGTCGAACAAGAGTTCGCGCGGCTGGGAAATCCAGATGGAAAGCGAAAAGCTCTACTACTTCACAATTAATATCCTCGATCAAAAGAAAAAGACATTGCCGATTCCAAGCGGTAAATGTTCAATGCTTATCGATAAGCTATAATAGGAGGTTAGAATGGCAGCCCCTGAATCAGTAATTGAAATCGGTTCGACAGGGGTTCGCCTCCTTGTAGCCGAATTTTTACCGGACGGAAAACAGAATATTCTGGACCGTTCGGAAAAGCCCCTCTCCCTTGGAAAAGACGTTTTTACCAGCGGCATAATCAGCCAGGAAACTCAAAATCAGTTAATTCAGATTCTCATACGTTACCGTGAGCAGCTCGCGGGCTGGGGTATTACTCCATCAGAATGTACCTGTGTTGCCCTTAGTGCTTTCCGCGATGCAAAGAACAGTGACCCTATTATGGACCGAATCCTTGTACAGGCCGGTTTCCACGTTCGCATTGTAGACGGTATTGAAGAAAATAAGCTGATGTATCTTGCTGTTTCTGAATGTATTAAAAACGAGACGGCGGCTTTTAAGGATGCTGATACTGTAATTCTTATGGTTGGCGGAAGTACAACCGAAATCATGCTGATGTCTGAAGGTAAGATGGCGGGCGTTCACAGTCTTCGCCTTGGTACTGTTCGCATTGACCAGCAGATGAAAAATCAGACAAGCTCTTACAATGATATTCAGCGCTATGTTCAGGAATCAATTTACAACACAAAGGGTTCTCTTGAAAGTGAATTGAACATGAGTGAGGTTCGCCAGTTTATTGCAGTAGGACCAGATATTACTCTGGCGGCTCTGAACGTTGGCCGCCCAATCTCAACCTTCCTTTGGGAAATTGATAAAGATGATTTTTCTGAATTTGCGAAGGAGATTCAGGGCTACAGTGTTGATGAATGTGTTGCCCGCTTTAAGATTTCCTACAACGAAGCAGAAACTCTTCAGGTAAGTCTTCTTATTTATAATCTCTTCCTTCATCTTACAAAGGCAGAAAAGCTTCTGGCGCCGGAAACAAATATCCGTAACGGTATTCTTTTAAGCCAGCACTCTAGTGAAAACGAAGAGCTTCAGTCAGAATTCAATATGCAGATTACCGCTTCGGCACGTAACCTGCTTCGTAAATATCATGGTGATGAAAATCACGCTGAATGTGTGCGCATGATTGCGGTTAAGCTTTATGACACTCTTACAAATGATTTAGGCTTTAACGAACATGCGCGAACCCTGCTTGAGACAGCTGCGATTCTTCATGACATTGGCGGCTTTATCCGTTATGACAATCACAATCTTCACAGCTCTTACATTATCCGCAATTCAGAGATTTTCGGATTGTCGCGTAAGGACAATACTATCGTAGCTGAGATTGCAAAATATCATAAGGGTAATTCTGTTCCTCAGGATGAAGACAGCTTCCTTATGCTGCCGCGTGCGGACCGCATGACTATCTTAAAGCTTACGGCAATTCTTCGTATTGCAGATGCGCTGGACCGCGGACACATTCAGAAGTTCAGTGATTTTTCTATTAAGATTCAGCAGAACTCGCTTGTAATTCATACAAAGGCTTCCAAAAATACCGTACTGGAAAAAATAGCGCTCAACGAAAAGTCGGGCATGTTCGAATCGGTTTTTGGTTATAAGGTAATTTTGCTGTAGGAGAGTAATATGCAGGAAAGATATTTCAATCGCGAACTCAGCTGGCTTGAGTTTAATGCCCGCGTTTTATTTCAGGGACTCAACAAGGAACTTCCTCTCTTAGAGCGTCTTCAGTTTCTTTCTATTGTTACTTCTAACTTTGATGAATTTTTCCAGGTACGTGTTGCATCCTTAAAGCGTCTGCTTGCAGAAAATCCTGGCTTTGTTGATGTTTCAGGTCTTTCTCCTCAGATGGTGCTCACTTCAATTTCTGCGCGTGCACATCAGATTATCCGTTCTCAGCAGGAATGCCTTATGACAGACATTCTTCCTGAGCTTGCAATTGAAGGTCTTGTTTACGTTACTCCGATGCAGTACACACAGCAGCAGTCTGAATATCTGAACGGTGTTTTTAATTCTGAAATTTTTCCTTTGCTTACTCCGCTTCGTACAGACACTGAAGCGTTTCCTCATATCAAAAATCTTACACGCTATGCTGCCTTTCTTCTTAGCCCGATTAAGGGAATTAAAATGGCCAGCGGTTCTGAAGAGTTCCGTGGAAGTGAAGAAGCTCCGCGAATTGCTCTTGTTGAAATTCCGGAAGGTATTCCGAATATCTACTGGCTTATGGGAACAGGAAGCGGTGGTGTGCATGGCCGCCAGTTTGCGCTGCTTCAGGATGTTGTTGCAGCTTTTGGTACAAAGCTTTTTCCAGGTTTTGATGTTGAAGAAACTCTTTTGTTTAAGGTAACTCGAGATGCAGACTTTGCGGTTGATGAGGATGCCGGAAAAAACTTTATTCACGCTATGGAAGATGTTCTGATTCAGAGAAAATCTTCGTTCCCTGTTCAGATGACCTGCAATGGTTCGAGTCAGAAAATCCAGAAGTTTTTGATGGAAAAGCTTGAGCTTGCAGAAGAGGATATTTATAAGGTTGATCAGATTATTAATCCGGGAGATTTGATGGAGCTCCGCGAAGCTGATGAAGGCGGCGCTTTGAGTTTTGAACGCTGGGATCATTTTTATCCTGCAGACTTACCGGAAGAAGAGCCTTACTGGGACACTCTCAAACTTCACGACAAGATTCTTCACGTGCCTTATGAAAGCTACGATCCTGTTGTAAAATTTATTTCTGATGCGGCTGATGACGACGACGTACTGGCAATCAAAATGACACTGTACCGTACCGGCCGTAACTCTCCGATTATTGATGCGCTTGAACGTGCAGCCCAGCGTGGCAAGCAGGTTGTTGTTCTTGTTGAGCTCAAGGCCCGTTTTGATGAAGAGCGAAATATTGCCTGGGCGAACGAACTTGAGCAGGCCGGTGTTACTGTAATTTATGGACTTGTAAATCTTAAAGTGCACGCAAAAATCTTAATGGTGATTCGCCGCGAAAGTGATACAATTCGCCGTTATGTTCACCTTGCTACCGGAAACTACAATACTAAAACTGCAAAACTTTATTCTGATATTTCTTTGTTTACTGCTAACCCGCAGATTGCAAATGATGCAACTCAGTTCTTTAATCTTGTAACCGGCTATTCAACTTTGCAGAACATGAACTGTTTGAGCATGGCTCCGGTTGCAATGAAGTCTCGTCTTATTGCAATGATTAACCGTGAAATTGAAAGAAGCACTTCTGAAAACCCGGGACTCATTATTGCAAAGATGAACAGCCTTACTCACGAGGAAGTAATTTCTGCTTTGTATAAGGCGAGTCAGGCGGGCGTAAAAGTTCTTTTGAATATCCGCGGAATCTGTATGCTGGTTCCGGGCGTTGAAGGGTTGAGCGAAAACATTAAGGTCGTTTCTATTGTAGACCGCTATCTTGAGCATGCCCGTATTTTCTATTTTCAGAACGGTGGTACTCCGGAGCTTTACTGTTCTTCTGCCGACTGGATGAACCGCAACCTCGACCGTCGTATCGAACTTATGTTCCCGATCCTGGATAAGGCTGCCTTTGATGATGTGAAATCTATTCTCGATACTTACTTTGCTGACAACACAACTGCAATGGAGCTTCAGTCAAACGGAAGCTGGGAACCTGTAGTTCGCGGCAAAAAAGATGATGCAGTGCGCGCGCAGGAAGTGCTTTATAAAAAATATAAAGCACTTGAAGAAAAGAAACCAAACGTCTCTGAAAAGAAGTTCGAAGTAAGACGCAAGTAATTTTTTACTCACACCTTTATTCGCAGCGCAATCTTTCAACTACACTTTTTCTGCTGATACGGTTGTAAACAATAACCGGAATAACAAGCACAAGCAGGCAGATGAAAGGAAGGCAGTAGAGAACCGGCATCAGAGAAAAGTTCCAGTTGAACATTGCAAGCTCATTTATAAGAAGTCTTACAACTGTGCAGCTGAGCAGGCTGGCAAATACAAGAGAGGCAGCCAAAGTCCATAGGAAATATTCTAAGCCCTCTTTCATAACACGGCGCTTCTGCTGTTTTCCTGTCATGCCTACGGCTTCGAGCATTGCAAACTCGCGGCTTCTTGTGATAATTGAAGTTACGATTGTGTTTGAAAAATTCATAATTCCAATCAGGGCAAGAATCACTGCAACTACGGTTCCGACAATTCCTATCATGTCACCAAAAGATTTATATTCATCTTTTATGTCATCTTTTGATTTGTAGCTTAAAGATGATTCAATCTGTTTTGTGTAAGAGCTCAGCCAATTTTCGAAAGTTTCTTCTTTTTCGTTTTGTACATCAATCAAGGTTCGCATTGGATTCCAGTTCTGATATAATGAAAGGAATTCATTTTCTGGCAGCATAAAATCACACTGAATCTGAGAGTAGGCCTGAAGTCTCATTGCGTACGGCATTTCAACAATTGCAAGAACTGTATATTCTTTGCCCTCAACCTGTACTTTTTCGCCAGGTTCAACAATATTAATGAGCACTCCACCTTCATCTTCAAACTGGCTTGCAAGTACATAGTCTCCGGAGTTGAACTGATTCCAGTCAATCTGGCTGCTGCCATCCAGAGTCTGAATCACCTTCAGTTTTTCACATGCAAATTTTCCAAGTCCATATGTATTTCCGTCCAGTGTTTTTTCCTGATCAAGATATTTCAGATATTCATCGATATCAAAACCCTTGTTCCCATAGGAATTGTATTTTATGATTTTCTGTTTTACTTCTTCGCGGCAGAGAAAATTCTCTTTGATTTTTTTCCAGTCATCTTCAGAAAAAGTATGATTAGGATTTCCAAAATAAATATTTCCGGTTTCCTCTACGCCTTCCTGATTTGCAAGTGCAGCAAGAAAATCCTGACTTACTCCCTGAGTGTCTTTATAGCTTGAGCCTGGCTGATCGAGCTGAGCTTCCTGAACGCTGTAATCACTTATCACCATATCTTCGATAAAGCCGTCCATGTTGAAACCTTTTACAATTGTGATTACGCTGTTCAAAACTATAAGAGAAAGTGAAAGCGACATAACAACAGTAAGCATTTTCTTTTTTGGCTTACTCTTTTTATCAAGAGGCATTGTGTATTTTACAGTTTCTACAGGTGATACTTTTGACATTTTTCTACATGGCTTGAGTGCGCTTATAACTACCGTAAGGTAGGAAAAAAGTATTGCTGCGAGAATTGCAAGAAGATTGATATGAACTTTACCCTTGTCTACAGTTACTGTTTCAAGCTGATTTGAAATTACCGGCAAAAGAAGTCCGCCAACTCCAATCCCTAAAAGAAGTCCAAGGGGAATTCCTGCTGCGCAAATCATGCTTGCACGGAGCATTATGATTTTTCGTAACTGACGACCGGTAGTTCCGATTGTTTTTAGAAGTCCGTATTCCTGAATATCAGAGAGAATGTTCAAATCAAAAATATTATAGATAATCAGATAACCGGCAAAAATAAATGTTGCAATAAGAATCAGACATAAGGCAGCCATCATAGGATCCATTTGTGTTCCAAGATAGGCCCAGTTAATTCCATAATCAAGATCTTCGCGGAGACCTGAGCGCTGAATTAAAGCCTTTGTTTTTCCTCTGATATTGAAAGCGTTTTTATAATTGACGTCTGCCATTATCCAGCCGACGTAATTATTCTGCTCTGACTCTGTATATTTTACTGTTTTAACAGGAGCGTATTTTTCCTGAAAGGCTTTTGAGACCAGAGCCATCTGAGCAATAGAAATGCTATCGCCGCGGTAAAATCCGCTTACAACAAAATCTTTTGTTACCAGGTCTTCTCCAATTCTGATACTTATTTCGATGTGACTACCGACTGTTAGTTCTTCGCCGCCAAGTTTTTCTGAAAGTCTGTTCAGAATAATATCGCTTACTACAATTTCATTTTCTTTTTGAGGATAGCTTCCAACTTCGGGATAGCAGAAACCGTATTTTGCATTCAAAGGTTCTGCCCAGTTTACTTCTGTATAAGTCTTGTTGAAAACTTCACCCTCGCAGGTTCCTACTAAAATTCTGTACGAAATGTCTTTTACTTTTTTGTCATCTTTTACAAGATCATATTCTGACTCGCTCAAATATTTTAAGCCGGCATGAGCACTTCCGCCAACCTGACGCATTGTTGCTTTCTGGATTTCATTAAGCAGACTGCTACCAATTGTAAAAAGTGATGAGAAAAGCACAGTTGTCAAAACTACAGCAAAGACTAAGACAAGATATTTTTTGGGATTTGTTTTTATACCGCTCTGTGCAAGATTCATTATTGCCTGTTTATTATTTACCTTTAACATGATTACTGCTCTCCCTTATTTCAGATAATTTTTCCGTCTTCAATTCTGATTGTTCTGTCTGCCATCTGGGCAATTTCATCATTATGAGTAATCATGACAATTGTCTGATTATATTTTTTGCCGGTTGTTTTCATGAGGCCAAGAACGTCCTGACTTGTTTTACTGTCGAGATTTCCAGTTGGTTCATCTGCAAGGATTATTGCAGGTTTTGAAGCGAGGGCTCTTGCAATTGCAACACGCTGCTGCTGTCCGCCTGAAAGTTTTGTCGGGAGAGTTTTTAATTTCTGAGTAAGTCCCAGAGTTTCAATTACATTTTCAATATAGGCCTTGTCTTCTTTTTTGCCGTCAAGCTTAAGTGGAAGAACGATATTGTCATAAACCGAAATTGAAGGGACAAGATTAAAGCTCTGGAAAATAAAGCCGATTTTTCTGCGGCGGAAAATACAGAGTGCGTCACCGCTGAGCGTTGAAATATCCTTATCATCAATAATAACAGTTCCGGAAGTTGGATTATCCAAACCGCCAAGCATATGAAGAAGCGTAGATTTCCCACTTCCACTTGTTCCTATGATGCTCACAAACTCGCCGCGTTCAACATTGAGGCTTACACCGTCCAGCGCCTTTACAAGAGTTTCACCCTGACCGTAATATTTGGTTAGATTTTCTGCAATTAATATGCTCATTTTTGCTTCTCCTTAAACCCCGCCTTTTCGGAGCTTCATGATAAGGCCATAATACAAGATGAATCTTACGACAATATTTCTACATTCTTACAATTTTGTAAGATTTACCGGTGGAGATAAACTATGAACTCGCCGCCTACTCTTACATTGTTGGGAACCGCTTTGATGTAGCCGTCTTCTTTTGCAAGAATTTCGCGTGCAAGGTAAAGTCCGATTCCAACACCTTCTTCCTGTTGAACAGCTTCGCCTCTGTAAAATCTTCCAAAGATTCTGGTCATATCTTCTTCGGAGATTCCTTGTCCCTGGTCAATAATGTGCATGGCCAGGTAGATTTCGTAAGCATCGACTTCTATTTTGATTTCAGAATTTTCAGGAGAATATTTAACGGCATTATCAAGTATGTTTACCAGAGCTTCGCAAGTCCATTTTAAATCAAAATTAGCTGAGTTCTCAGGATTTTCGGCAGGCACATTAATTTTTATATTTTTCTTTTCTGCCTTCGGGAGGATTGCAGATACTGCCGCTTTTATAAGTTCGCTGGCTGAGCTTTGTTTTGCTGAAAGTTCAAGTGTGCCGCTTTCAAGACGCGAAAGTTTTGTTAGGGAATCAATAAGAAACTCCAGTCTCTCGTTTTGCTTTTTTATCTCAATAGAATAATTTTTGATTTTTTCAAGAGAAGAGTCCTGGCCGCGTGACGCCTCTTCAATAAGAAGTTCTGTGTACATTTTTATAACGGTCATTGGAGTTTTTGTCTGATGAGAAATATCCGAGATAAACTGTTCAAGCCGGTGACGCTCTGCTTCGAGATTTTTATTTGATAAAACAGAGGTTTCTAAGAATTCCTTCCAGCGGGATTCGAGCCGCGACAGTCTTGTTTCATCATAATCACTTTCCTTGAAAGTTCCTTCTGTTGCGGCATCCAGCATTTCTTCAAGTCTGTGTAGTGTTTTATTTTCAAACATTTTTAATTCCTGCTGATTTCGTTTCAATCATAATCTTAATCAAAGCGGTAGCCCTGACCGTAAACTGTATTTATGTGTTTTGATTTGTCGTTATCAATTTTACTTCGCAACCGATTGATAGTTACAGAGAGCGTATTTTCATCAACAAAAGTTCCATCCTCGCCCCACAATCTTTCCATAAGAATTTCACGGGTAAGCACGCTTCCTTTGTTGTCAAGAAAGAGTTTTAAGAGTCGCTGTTCGTTTACGCTGAAAAAGATTTCATTATTTTCTTTCTTAAAAATCAATCTTTCAAAATCAAAGACCATATCATCAAGCTGATAAATTAGATTTGATTTTCCTGGTTGAATAGATGAATTAGAAAAACAACTGCGTCGCAAAAGTGCATTAACTCGGGCTCGTAAAACTGCAAGGCTGAAGGGCTTTGTAAGAAAATCATCAGCACCCATTGTCAGAGCCTTCACTTCATCTATTTCCATATCATTTGCAGTCAGAATAAGAACCGGTACGTTGCTTTGAGAACGGATGATTTTCAGATAATCATAACCAGTACCATCTGGGAGATTTATATCCAGAATGATAAGGGAGATAGAAGTACTATCGTTTTGAAAATATTTTACGGCATCTTTTATTGTATGCTCTTTACGGAATTCAGTATTATCGTCTGAAAGAGTAATTGCAATTCCTTCGCTTAATGCTCGGTCGTCTTCAACAATCTGTATAATCAAGAAAGTATCTCCTGTAAAAAAGAATAATACTTTTTGGCAAAAAGTTCAGCAGGAAAATCTTTCAAAAATACCTGGATTTTGTGATATACTGAAATCAGCTACTTCATTTCAAAAACGGAGAACTAAATTGAAGATTGCAGTCTGTGATGATGAAAGCAAAATCCTCGAAGAAATTGCCGCCTTTATTAAAAAAGAATTTCCAGGCCACAAGGTTGAAGCTTTTTCTGATGGGGAAACTTTTCTTTCTGCGGTGAAGACAGCTACGGATGCTGAGCCAGATCTTCTGCTTATTGATATTGATATGCCGGGTATGAGTGGTATGGATGTGGCGGCGGCTCTAACTTGCGAGAAGGCCCACACGTTGATTGTTTTTGTAACGGCTCATGACGAACTTGTTTATGACAGTTTTAAATATCATCCTTTTGCCTTTGTGAGAAAAAAGTTTCTTGATGACGAATTGCGAAGTGTGATTGCAGATTGTGAAAAAGAAATTGCAGGGCGTAACAAACATTTTATCTTTCAGAATGCATCAAAGATGGTGAACCTTGCTCAGAGCGAAATTCTTTATTTTGAGGGTCAGGCAAATTATCTTGCAATTCATACAACTTCAGATGAATATAAAATGCGTTCGACAATGGCGGGCGTTGAGAAGGAACTTGAGGACAGTGACTTTTTGAGAATCCACAAGGGCTTTCTTGTGAATCTGGAACACATTCGGGTTTTGAAAACTGAAGAGCTTGAACTGGATAATGGCACGGTTCTGCCAATCGGGAAATCTTATTCTGAGGCGGCAAAGAAAAGTATTTTGAAGTATATGCGACGATAAGTGGCAAGAAAAATGTTTGGTAATAAAAAAGAAATTGAAGAACTGAATCAGAAAATCCTCGAACTTGAAGCTCAGAATAAAGATTTGAAATATGAGCTGGATTCCTATAAATGGCAGATGGAAGAAATCAACAAGCAGGAAGAGGAAATCAGGCAGTTGCATCAGAATACCAGAAAACTTAAGCACGACATGCGCAATCATCTTATGGTGATGACTTCTTACATCAACAGCGGTGATTACGAAAATGCCAGAAATTATATTTCAGAAATTCTTGATAAACTGAACGCAGTGCGAAGTTATGTTGAAACCGGAAATCCTCTTTTGAATCATATTCTCAATGATAAGCTTGAAGTGTGCCGCCAGGAAGGAATTGATGTTAAAGCTGATATCGGAAAGGCTTCGTTTGAAAAGATGAAGGGTATTGATTTTTCGGCAGTATTTTCGAACGCGGTGGATAATGCGATTGAAGCCTCGCGTACTGAAGCCCGAAAAGAAATCGGCATCAGTGTTTATGAGAAAAAAGGCTACGATGTAATTTCTGTGAAAAATCGAATTTCAAAATCTGTGCTTGATGAAAATCCTGAATTAAAGTCTACCAAGGCAGACAGCGAGAAGCACGGTTTTGGTGTTAATCAGATTAAAGAAATTGTTGAGTCTTATTCGGGCATGACAGACTTCTACGAAGAAGACGGCTTTTTCATTGTGAATATGTTTATCCCTAAATAAATACTGTTTGTCCCACACTACTTGTGTCGCGTCTCTTCCCGGAGTATTGTAAATTCCAGAGGATGACCAATGGTTATTTGCGACAAGGTAAATAAGTTTATATTACACGATGTTGATCTTCACATTCCGCAGGGCGTTACGCTTGGAATTATTGGTGCGTCTGGAGCCGGAAAAACTACTTTCCTAAAATTGATTTCGGGGCTGCTTAAGCCGGACGGTGGAGTTGTGAGAAGCTGCCGCAACAATCCGGTGGAAAAGCGGGCGGAGTTTTTGAGGCGAATTTCTGTGCTCTTTGCTGACATTCCTGTTTTTGATGAGAGGCTTTCGATTATTGATTGTCTTGAAGAAATCAGAATTATGTACGGTATGAAGCAGAAAGAATTTGATGAGCGCCTCGACTACATTTCTGAAACTCTGGGCTTTACAGAAAATCTTCTTTTAAAATCAAAACAGTTATCTCTTGGTCAGAAAAGACGTGCAGAGCTTGGCCTGACTTTTTTGCGTGATGCTGATTTGTATATTTTTGATGAACCGTGCATTGGTCTAGATCAGTTTGCAAAGTCTGCTTTTTATAAATTGATAGAAGAAAAGAAACGTGAGGGAAAAACAATTCTTGTAAGCTCTCATGATATGGAGGACATCTCTAAAATTGCAGACCGTGTTCTTCTGCTTGAGAAAGGTGAAGTTGCTTTTTACGGCTCCAAGGAAGAGCTTTATAAAAGACTTGCTCCAATGGAAGAGAGTTTTATTGAGCTGGACGGAAAACTTCCAGATATTTCTGATTTAGAAGTAGACCGTTACGTGGTTGAAAATGACAAGATGATAATTCGTTATAACTCCAATCATGTTTCTTCAAAGGAAGTGCTGGAGAGAATCTGTAAAACCTCCCGGGTAAAGTCTGTGTCTGTGCGCAGAGCGAGCCTGGGTGAAAGTATAAAAAAAATTGAGCGGTGAGGTAGAAAAATGAGCTTTATTGAAGTCCAGAATATCTCAAAGGATTTTAAGGTAAACAAAAGAAGCGCTGGTATTCCTGGAATGATTGCAAATATGTTCGTTCCGAAATATGAAATCAAGCACGCGGTAAAGGATTTAAGCTTTACGATTGAAAAGGGCGAGATGGTCGGCTTTATCGGACCGAACGGCGCCGGTAAATCTTCTACAATCAAAATGCTTTCTGGAATCCTCTGCCCGGACTCGGGCTCAATTACTGTAAACGGTTTTGTTCCTTACAAGCAGAGAAAATCTTACGTTGGAAAAATTGGTGTTGTGTTTGGACAAAAATCGCAGCTTCAGTGGGACCTTCCTGTAATAGACAGCTTTGAACTGCTGCGTGCCATTTACCGCATCCCCGAAGATAAATACAAAAAGAACCTCGAACGCTTTACAGAAATGCTGGACATGAAGAGCTTTATAAATCAGCCGGTTCGTCAGCTTTCGCTTGGCCAGAGAATGAGGTCTGATATTGTTGCTTCTCTTTTGCATTCTCCGGAAATTGTATTTTTTGATGAGCCTACAATTGGTGTGGACATCATCGGTAAGGAGACAATCAGAAACTTTATCCGCGAACTCAACGAGCAGGACAAGGTTACGATGATTTTTACAACTCACGATATGCAGGATATCGAACAGACTTGCAAGAGAATCATAATTATTGATAAGGGCTCTTTGATGTACGATGGCTCGCTTCAGGACATCAGAAGTAAGTACGGAACGGCACGCCGCCTTATTGCAGAGTTTAATGAAGAAGTTGCGGTTGCACCTATCAGTGATGTTGTAATCAATGAACTTGGTGATAGAAAGAAGAGTTTCACTTTTGATAACAATGTTGTGGATGTAAACAAGTTGATGCACGAACTTTTCGGAAATTACAGCGTGCGAGACATCACCGTTGCTGAGCCGGAAATCGAAAGCATCATTCAGAAAATGTATAACGGGGAGGTTTAATAAATGACAATTTCTCCTTATCTGGCCTTTGCGAAAAAAAGTTTTCTTCAAAAAAGTGCGTACCGTCTGGATCACTGGATGGGTATTTTGAATACGATTATCCGTCTTGTAATTTATGTTGAGATTTACAAGGCTTTGTATGGCGGCCGCGAAGCAGTGGACGGAATTACGCTGAGCATGGTAACGACAAACTTTATTCTGTCGCTGGGACTGGAATCCTTTTTTGTTGTAAATGATTTTTATCTTGCAAACAGACTTTATAACGGAAGCATTGCAACTGAGATGCTTTTGCCGGTGACCTTCCATGGAAGAATGCTTGCAGATAATCTTGGAGTTGCGCTCTTCAAACTGATTTTTCATTTTGTACCGGCAACGATTGTTGCTGTGATTTTTGTTGGAATTGAGAAACCGGCCAGCGCTGGTGCGTTCGGGCTTTTTCTTTTGAGTACACTGCTTGGCTACGGAGTTCTCTGGAGCATCAGCTTTATGTTTCAGATGTTTTCGTTCTGGCTTATAAATGTGTGGGCTATCATGACAATTAAAAATGTTTTTATAAATGTTTTGTCTGGCTCAATGATTCCGCTTTGGTTTATGCCGGAGATTATGAAAAAGGTTATTGGCTTTACTCCGTTTGAGTCAATTTATTTTACGCCGGTGCAGCTTTATCTTGGAAAACTGGGCAGCGGAGAAATTGCGGCGGGCTTTATTAAGCAGGCGGTGTGGATTGTTGTTCTGTTGATTTGCGGAATGCTCTTGTGGAATAAGGGTAAGAAAAAGCTTGTGGTTCAGGGAGGTTAATATGAAATCAGATGTATTGAGTCTTTCAGCAGTTTATACAAAAATGATTTTCCGTTCCTGGTTTCAGTATCGGGTGGATGCAATTCTGCGCTCGCTTGCAGTTTTTATGCGCGAGGCAACGGGAATCATTGTAATCTATTTTACTCTTTTGAAGTTCGACAGTCTCAACGGCTGGAATATTTATGAGATGCTTTTTCTTTGCAGCCTGATTTATGTAACTTACGGTTTTCTGATTATCTTCTTTACCGGACTTCGTGATTTTGGTGCTACTGTAAGAAGCGGCGGCTTTGATCGATATATTCTGAGACCGCGTGGACTTTTGTTCCAGTTGATTTTTGCAAATGCAGACTGGTTTGCGGCAGTTGGTCAGGGTGGACTTGGAATTGTTCTGTTTATTCTTTCTGCAACAAAAGTTGGAGTAGTGTGGACGCCGCTCAGAGCCTTGTATTATATTCTGACAATTGCGGGTGGAGTTTTGATTCAGGGAGCAATCTTCCTCTTTCTTGCTACGCTGAATATTTATTTGCTTGAGACAAACACACTGAAGGAATTGCTCTACTGGAATACAAAGAAATTTGCCTGTTACCCGATTACAATTTTCCACAAGGCAATTCAGTTCTTTATGACTTTTATTGTGCCGTTTGCCTTTGTAAATTATTTTCCTTCACAGTTTCTGCTGAGGAAGGATGATATGAGCGCGTATCCAGAGATATTCATGTACCTCACGCCGCTTGTGGGACTCGGTATGTATCTGCTGGCCTACGCATTCTGGCGGTTCAGCATTAAGTATTATAAGAGCTCTGGAAATTAGATTTCTACAGAACCCTGGCGGAGAATTTTTACTTCGCCATTTTCTAAGGCGACCAGCGTTGAAGGCAGGGCGCCTTTTTTGTCTCCGTCTTCTATGATGAGGTCGACTTCGTTCTGGAACTCAGTGGTTATGGCGTCTGTTGTGTCGAGCACTGGCTGGCCGCTGCGGTTTACGCTGGTGCTGAAAACTGGGGCGCCGCATTCGGCAATCACTTTACGGAGCCATTCGTCGCCGGGGCAGCGGAAGGCTACTGTGCGGGATTCTGGGATGGCGGTTTCGGCGAGTGGTGAGTTTTCTTTTATGTGAACTATGATTGTGAGGGCTCCCGGCCATTTTGAAAGGAGAGAGTCTGGGATTATGTCGTCGGTGTAAAGGCGGAGATCTTCAGGCTTTGCGATAAGCTGGATGAGCGGTTTGGTTTCTGCGCGTCCCTTAATCGCACGTATTTTGGCGTCTGTTTCAAAATGTGTGGCCGCAGCTTTGAGGTCAACAATTCCGCTGAAGCCGTAAACTGTGTCGGTTGGGATTATTACAATGCCGCCGCACTTCAGTGTGTCAGCGGTGGTTTTGATCGATGCTGAATCAGATTTATTTTTGATAAGGGTTTTCATGTACTTCATCCTCGTGAGTCTTTGTCCATTTATTTCCATCAAACTGATAAACTGCTTCCTCGCAGTTGCCTTTGAGACCGTTGCCCCAGAAGTTATCTGTGCCGTGGCCTTCGAGGTAGCAGATCATTCCGGCAAGGAGTGCACCGTGTGCAACTATCATGATTCGGGAATCTGGCTTTGAGTTCTGAATTGGTTCAATCACTGTCTGAACAAACTTCTTTGTGCGCTCGCAGACCGAGTCAAAAGTTTCTCCTCCCTCCGGCGGAACATAGCGGCCAGGATCTGTGAAAAAATATTTTCGAGGATGGTCGGTGTTGATCCAGTCATTATAAGGAAGGCCTTCAAGGTCACCAAAGCTGATTTCTGTAAGCAGATTATTTCTGATTATGGGGTATGTTTTGTGTCCGCGGATAAGGCAAGCAGTTTCGTAGGCGCGAATCAGTGGTGAAGAATATACGCAGTCAAAATCAATGCCGGCCTCGTCAAAACGAAGACCAAGTGCGGCTGCGAGTTTGCGTCCGTTTTCGTTTAATTCAATATCTTTTGCACCCTGGAATTTTTTTTCTGCATTCCAGTCTGTGGTACCGTGTCTTACTATGTAGAGTTCCATATGTATTCCTTACGCGTGGTGGTTTCGACCCTTCGACCAGGCTCAGGGACCGCAGGCTCAACCACCGGCGTATTTAATATCTTAACCTTCTTAAATGTGTAATGCGACTTACGAGCATATTTTCAATATCTTTAGTCGGCTCAATCTGGAAACGCATAACTGCTTCTCCAGGCTGGCGCGAAATGCTTAACGGTTTTCCAACAAGTGTAAAGAAATCTTTTCCATCGGCCGTTGGCATCTGAAGCTCCATCATATCTTCTTCTTTGATTGCGGCTTCAATCAGATGAACCTTTCCGGCAAAATCCATTCCATCCGCTTCGAGAATCTCTGTGCGGATAGAAGCATTCTTTAATTGACTTTCAGAAAGTATGAGGCGGCTGGAGATTCTATGTTCAAGGCTTTCCTTTTGAGCCTTCTCCATGTCGAGAGTTTTGAGGCTTGCCTTGAGTGCTTTAAGAATCTTATCTGCGGCTGCAATCGAAGTTTTCTTTGCTTCTGTTTTTGTGCTTGATTCCAGAATTAAAGGACGGCGGCCATCCCGCAAAAGAGGGAAGCTTGTATATTCAGATTTTGTTTCTGAAGTTTTTACATTGCCCATAAAATCAAGCGAGCTTTCTTCAATGAATGTTGATATGTCGGTTCCTGCAGGAAGATTCAAAAGATAAATGCCATCTGCAAGTTTTTCTTTGATATATTTTCTGATGTTTGGATTGTTCTCGGCCAGTGAAATATTATTGTCGCGAACCTTGAGAACATAGCCGTAATAAAGTTTTGCAGAAGAATAAGAGTTATACCACTCTGTAATGTTAATTTTGAGATTTTGTGGCAGCTGATAATTTGAGTAATTTTCCAGAAGTGTAAAGATATCTTCCGGAGAAAGGTCATTATCAAAACCTGCAGAAGCAGACTGTCTTGTGATTTCAAATTCTGATACGACGCCGCATTTCTTTACAATCATAAAATTTGTAAGAGGAATGAGTTTGCAAAGTGGAAGGCCCGGCATAAGGGTGACGGTGAAGGTTGAGTCGATGTTGAGGACTTTTGGGAGGGCTTCGTTTTCGTTCAGTGCATGAGCTGCGTTGCTTCGGCTCTGCTCAGCAACCGCGTTATTTGCACTTTTGTATAGCTCAACGCCTTCAGCGGTTTTCCCAATTTTTTGTAAGAGACCGAACTCTAGGGCGCAGTCTATCATGCGGTCTAAAAGTTCTGCGTTCTGTTCCGGCTCTGAGCCTGCTTCCTGGCGGGCTGCCGCAAGTATCTGACTGAATCTGCTTTTTTTGACAGCAGTAGTTCCGTCTTCTGTATGGGTGCCTGCAAGGAATGCAAGACGTAAAATTGTTTCGAGAGAACAGCCGTCAGAAGGAATTGTCGCAAGTGAGTCGATTAATAACTGCGCTTCTTTTTTAAGGCCGTCTTTGCTGAAACGGGAAACTGCTGCGGCACATAAAAGAGCGTACTGCTGAAGTTCTGGAAGCTCGGAAAATTTCTTTAATCGGAGAATATCAATATCATAAGAATTGGCTTTCTCATCTTCATAAACCAGAGAAAGATTTACAAAAGATGTCATCAAAAGCTGAATGACTTTTTCTCTGCCAGGGAAGATTTCTGCAAGATGCTTCTGATCATTCTTCTTGATTGTGCCGTCAGACTTACAGGCAATTCCTCGGATTCTTATGTATGTGATAAAGGCTGTAAGAAAATTCGGTGTGAGGGCAAAAACGTCTTCGAGTGAAAAGATTTCCGGCTTGTATTCCGGGAAGAGTAAAGTTGTGTCCAGATACGGAATCAGATTTTCTTTGAGAAGCGGATTAATCTTAAAATATTCTTTTTCTGTGTATGGAGATTTTTCTTTGTAGATTAAAAGACGTTCAGTAAGATTTATAACCTCTGCGTAGATTTCTGTAATCGGTGTATCGCCATGGAAAAAGTCTGCAAGGGTTTCCTGGGTTGCATTTGGAATTAAGGAAATCGCTGTGAGAACTTTGATATCAAAAACATCAAGAAGGGTAAGAATGCTTGTGAGGTTCTCTTCCTTTCTGATAAAGCCTGCAAGCTGTTCTGTAAGGCGCTGTTTGTTGTACGGAGTTTTTACTTCTCCAAGATAGAGACGGACTGTATTAAAAAACTGTTTGTCTGGGAGAGAAGAAAAGGCTTCCTTCCAGCTGTTCAAATCATAATCATTCATCTAAGTTGAGCTCTCCGTCGTATCTTACAATTTTGTATTCATAGCCCTGTTCAGCAAGGAACTTCTGGCGGTTTGAACCGAATTCCTCTTCAACAGTGTTGCGGGTGATCAAAGTGAAAAAGCGCGATTTTCTTTCTTTTGGACGAAGGATGCGGCCAAGGCGCTGAGCCTCTTCCTGACGGCTTCCAAAGGTTCCGCTTACCTGAATTGCAAGCGAAGCGTCCGGGAGGTCAATTGCAAAGTTGGCAACTTTTGAAACTACGAGCACGCGGATTTTTCCTTCGCGGAAGTCGTTGTAAATGCGGTCGCGTTCTGTGTTTGGAGTTTTTCCTGTGATAATAGGGCAGCCGAGTTCTTTCACAATTTCATCGAGCTGCTGCAGGTACTGTCCGATTACAAGAATTTTATCGTCCGGGAAGTGGTCTATAATCTGCCTAACTACCGGTAGTTTGTCTGGATTCATACTTGCGATTTTGTGTTTTTCGCGGGTACCGGCAACGGCGTAATCTATTTCCTGAGCACCAGGTAAATCAATACGAACTTCAATACATTCTGCACTGGCAATCCAGCGGTCGCGTTCAAGTTCTTTCCAGGGAACATCGTAGCGCTTTGGTCCAACGAGGCTGAATACATAACCTTCACAGCCATCTTCACGAACGAGGGTTGCTGTAAGACCAACGCGGCGAACTGCCTGTAAATCTGCAACTACACGGAAAACCGGAGCGGGCAGCATATGAACTTCATCATAAATGATAAGTCCCCAGGGACGTTCATGGAAAATTGAAAAATGAGGATATGGGCCTTCTTTGTCTGGTCTCCAGGTAAGAACCTGATAAGTTGCAACTGTTACCTGTTTAATTGTTTTTGATTCACCGGAGTATTCAGCAATCTGATCTGCGGTGAGATTTGTTTTATCGAGCAATTCATCTATCCACTGATGAACTGCAGAAATATTTGTCGTAATAATCAGAGTTGAGGTTTTGAGCATGTCCATAATTGTCATGCCAACGATTGTTTTTCCGGCGCCACAAGGAAGAACGATTGTACCAAAGCCTGTGCCGGGACCTCTGTCTCCTACAAGGGCGTGCGCTGCACCTTTCTGATATTCGCGGATTTCCAGCGGACGGCCCGAGCTTGTTGTCTCTCTCAGAGAAACATCAAGAGGCTCTCCATCAATTAAGGCTACTTCGTCTTTTACCGGCCAGCCTGCCTGAAGCAAAAGCTGTTTGATGGTTCCGCGGTCTGTAAGCTTGAGAAGGAAGGAATACTGTGGCGCGTCAGATCCCGAATCAAGTTCGGGATGACAGGTAGTTGTTGTAAGAAGTTTTTTCACAGAATGATTTGCGCCAATCTCCTTAAAAACCGGAAGGCTGTCTGCAACAAGATATAAAAAGTGCTCAACGATTTTTTCAGCAGAGCCTTCTTTTACAGGAACTTCAATATCCGGGCCTGCGATGAGTGTGATTTTTCCAAAGCGGCTTTCTGTTTCTTTGATCCATGCCACAACCGACTGAGGTACATCATAGCGGGCATACTTCTGGAGAACTTCTGCTGCGTCGTCTGCCGAAAAGCCTGCACTTGCAGCGTTCCAGAGAGAAAGAGGAGTAAGCCGGTATGTATGAAGATGTTCAGGAGATTTTTCGAGCTCTGCAAAAGGAATGAGCGCGTTTCGGCATTCCTCGGCCAGAGGTGCATGCACATCCAGCAGCAGCGAGCGGTCGCCCTGAACAATCAGCGGGTTTTCATAATTCATCGCAACCGAGAATTATATCAGAAATCCGTTTTTTATAGAATAAGATTGAAAAAAATAAACAGAATCTTCAGTTCTTTTGATAAACATTTCCTTTTTTGTGAGGGTTAAGTCTATTTTATATATGAGAAAAATAATTTGTATGCGAAGGAGATGATGAATGATTCAGGAACTACTAAAGCCACAGGATTTTATGACATCAATTGAAAATAGAATCATAGAATTAGAAAAGACGTTGAAGGTTGTTCGAAAGAACCAGGGGGAGGTTCCTCCGGGGCATTTAAGGATTTCGCAAAAGAAAACACATGTGGAGTTCTATTACATCACCAAGACGGGGAGTTCACTAGGTAAATATATTTCAGTGAAGGAAAAAGCTTTTGCTTCTCAACTTGCGCAAAAGGAATATGACAGGCAAATCATAGACTTCGTAAAGAAGGAAATTAATTTATTGAAGAATTGTTTGCATCAAACAGAGAATTTTTCAGAAATTGAAAATTATTATAGAGGCTTATGTTTATCAAGACAGCAGTTGATTACTCCTGTGACTTTTACAGATGAACAATATCGTGAGCAGTGGCAGAAAATAACCTGGGAAAGAAAGCCGATCGCAGAGGATGCTGTAAAATATTTTACGGCAAATGAAGAATGTGTACGTTCTAAATCTGAAGTGATTATTGCAGATTCTCTTCTTAGGCATGGGGTTCCATATCGTTATGAGTATCCATTGAAATTGAAGGCGGGGAGAGGTATTTGTGACAGGTCTTCGGAACTTACATTTTATCCGGATTTTCTGTGTCTGAATCTGAGGACGCGAAAAGAATTCATATGGGAACATTTTGGAATGATGGATAATGAGGAATATTCAAGCAATGCTGTTGGTAAATTGAATCTATATTCAGAGAATGGAATCCTTCCAGGACGTAATTTGATTATTACGATGGAAGCACAGAATGAACCTTTGAATACAAAAGCGGTGGATAAATTAATTAAAGAGTTTTTGCTGTAAAATTGTGGTGGGATTCCGATAAGAATGGAGAAATAAGGGGATTTGTCGGAAGAATTTGAACGCTGTGATTGTTTTGAAATGAAAATATTCCGACAAGAATCGCAATAATGGTTGTTTTGTCGGAAAAATCTGCGAAAAAGAAGTGTTATAAGATAACAGATTGTATGAATTCTTTCGAAAATAAAAAAATAATTCCGACAAAGTTGAAGGATATGGCTTTCTTGTCGGAATTATTCTGATTGATAAATTATTTTGAAGTTGTTTTTTTTCCGACAAAAGTGAGTTATTAGCTACTTTTGTCGGAAAACTGTCCACATTTCTTAGTTCAAAGCGAGATCGCCTTCTTTAATCCAGCCGATTTTGCGGAAAAGAAGACCGAAGGCCCAGCACAGAACGGCAGGGAGAACGATACAGATCATAACGAGGCCGAGCCAGTCTACGAAACCTGGCTGAATTGCAACTGCGCCGTGGCCAACTGCTACTTCACTTGGTTCGAACCAGCCTGTGATTACACCAATCTGGCCTACGAGACCACAAGTTCCCATTCCTGAGCTTACTGCGGCCCCGTTCATTTCCATTTTGAAGAGGCAGGTAGCGATTGGGCCGGTAATCATAGAAGTTACGATTGGGGCAATCCATACCTTTGGATTTTTGATGATGTTTGGCATCTGGAGCATTGAAGTTCCGAGACCCTGAGAAAGGATTCCACCCCAGCGGTTTTCGCGGAAGCTGAGAACGGCGAATCCAACCATCTGTGCACAACAGCCTGCAACAGCAGCACCACCAGCCAGTCCTGTAAGACCAAAAGCAGCGCAAATTGCAGCAGAAGAAATAGGCAGAGTCAAAGCAATACCAACTACAGCAGAAACAAGGATACCCATCCAGAACGGATGAAGTTTTGTTGTCCAAACGAGGAATTTACCAACAGAGCTTGCAGCAGCACCGATGTACTTTGCTGTCAAAACTGTGAGCAAAGCACCAACAAGAATAGTAACAGCAGGAGTTACGATGATGTCTACCTTAGTTTTCTTGCTAACGAGGCAGCCCATTTCTGCAGCGAAGATTGCGATGAAAAGAACTGCGAGTGGACCACCTGCACCGCCAGTTACGTTAGCGGCACTTCCAACTGCTGCGAGAGAGAAAAGCACGAGAGCTGGAACTCCCATTGCAAAACCAATACCAATTGCCATTGCAGCTCCGACAACATGTGAGTCTGTTGCGAAGTTTCCAGCGTTTACGAGGAACTGGAAAACAACATTCTGGTTCAGGCGAAGAAGCTGCTGACCTAATGTTTTGATAATTGTACCAATCAACAGGGATGCAAAAAGTCCCTGAGCCATACCTGACATAGCGTCGATTAAGTAACGCTTGGCATACTTATTCATAGAGATACTCCTAAAAGGTGGTTTCGACAGGCTCAACCACCGGGGTTGTGAGAATAAAAAAATGTGATTTGTGTAGTAAATTACTTGGTAGATGTGATACGCGGTGCGCCGTGGCGTCGCCGGTAATGCAGGACTCTATGGACTCTGTCTGGTTCGTTCATCTCAAACGTAAAATCTTCGAATAAAATATCAGAAAAGTTGACGAGGTTCAATATGTAGAGTATACTAGATTTAGGCAACCGGTTGCCTAAAAACTATTTTTTCATATTTGCGGGTTCCTCCTGTATTGTTGTCCTGCAATTTGAGATTATTTGCCGACCTGGGAAAGCCGTATTCCTTAGGTCGGCGTTTTTTTAGTTTGACTTTTTTTTGAGGGTTTTATGGTTACGATTTATGACATCGCCGAAGCTACGGGGTATTCTGCTCCTACAGTTTCAAAGGCACTGAACGGGCTTGGATCATTAAGTGAAAAAACAAGACAGAAAATTCTTGATAAAGCAACAGAACTGGGGTATGAGCCAAACATTACAGCAAGAACTCTTACCACAAAAAAATCAAATCTGATTGGTGTTATTTATGATGATACAGGAATGAACAAAGGCTTCTCTCATCCTCTTTTTTCACCAATTTTGACAAGTTTTCGCGATAAGGTAGAAGCTGCTGGTTATGATATCATATTCCTTTCGCGACATTTCAATATGAGTTATTTTTCGCATGCAAATTTCCGTTGTATCGATGGCATGATTATCATAAACCCTGCGACAAATAATCCCGCTGATTTTGATGATTTTATAAAAGCAAAACTTCCGAGAGTTTCTACAAACTCGATTTTTAAGGATATTTGTACTGTAATTACAGAAAATGAACAGGGCGGTTTTACAGCAGGAGAGTATTTTATCAAACATGGGCATAAAAAAATTGCCTATATTTCGGCCCCTGTTGACGGTATTTCTTCTGCGCCTACAGAACGCTACGAAGGTTTTAAGACAGCACTCAAACTTCATAATCTGTTTGATGAAGAATTGTATGAAGTATGTTCCAGCTGGGACAAGCAGAGCGCCTACGAAGCTTTTGGTCGTCTCATAAAACGCCGCAAAGACATCACCGCAGTTTTTACGACCAGCGACCAGCTTGCCTTTGGTGTTTACGATTATGCGCACGACCACAATATCAGAATTCCAGAAGATATTTCGGTAATTGGTTTTGATGATGATTTTGCCTCTGAGTATGTAGGCCTTACAACCTTTATTCAAAATTCAACAGAAATTGGTAATATTGCAGCACAGATGATGCTTGATCAGATTGATGGAAAAACAGTACCAGAGACAATCCGCTGCAAAGCTGAACTTATTGAACGACGCTCGGTAAAAACCATAAAAGGATTTAGATTGTTTTAGCAAAAAGGTTGTAGTACAATTAACATATTATGGGAAATAAAAGACGTCGTGGTGACAGAAAAGACGGTCGTTTGCTTCGCTCGCTTGAGCCAATGGCCTTCTTTGCTCTGTATATAATGGAAACTCGCAATGATGCGAACAACTATCTTTCAGAAAGTGTAGATCTTGAGGCAATAAACCGTTACGTTCATAAAAAACGAAATGAAGGCTTAAAAGATTTTAATGTTATGTATGTTCTTGCTGCAGCCTATGTAAGAACAGTAAGTCAGAAGCCTGGTATTAATAGATTTATAAACGGCTACAGAATTTATGCAAGAAATAATATTGAAATAAGTCTGATGGTTAAAAAGGAAGTAAAACTGAACTCTCCTGAAACCATGCTGAAATTTACTTTCCAGCCAGAAAATACAATTTCCGAAGTTTACAATGAAATGCATCGTCAGATTGAAGAATATAAGAACAGCACAGAAGACGAGCTGAATGACATGGATGCTTTTCTGAAGTTTATTTTCAGACTGCCGCGCTGGATGCTTCGCGGAATGATGAAGCTTCTTTACTGGCTTGATTTTCATGGATGGATTCCGCTTTCACTTCTTGCAATCAGTCCGTTCCACGGTTCGATGGTAATGTCATCAATGGGCTCGCTGGGAATTTCTTCTGTATATCATCATCTTTATAACTTTGGAAATGTTCCGATGCTTATTACTTTCAGTACAAAGCGTCACGAAAACGAACTGCAGAAAGATGGTTCGGTAATCCGAAAGCATTATCTTGATATTAATTTTACTGTTGATGATAGAATCTGCGACGGTGAATATTATTCAGAAGCACTGCACGAGGTTCGAAAATATCTGAAGAATCCGGAATTGCTGGAAGTTCCGCCGGCAACTGTGGTTCAGGATATTGATTAAAACAAAACCGTGTTCTGCGGTGGTTGCGCTCCCTTCGACAGGCTCAGGGACCGCAACCACCGTATTTTCAGTCTACTCACCGTAATCTGGTGGGGTCTCGGCGGCGGCGAGCGCCTGTGCGGCCAGGTCTGAAATGTACTGTGCCTCTGCGGCCTTTTCCTTTGTGGTTCCGGCGGCGCCCAATGAAAGTTTCTGCAAATCCTTTTTTTCGTTACGCTGTGCGTTCAGGTCGCGGGCCTTCATTAAGATATCTGCGGCTTCCGGTGCTTTTATATGAAGACACTGTGCAACTGCACTTTCTTCGGCAGCTGCAAGATTTTCCAGAGTAAGGAACTGGCGTTGCAGCATAAGCGCACGTTTTTCGCCGACACCTGGCAGTTCAAGGAATATTGATTTTGTATTTTCTTTAGTGCGGAGCCTCTGGTTACGGCTTGTGGCAAAACGGTGAGTTTCGTCACGCACGCGCTGGAGCAGGCGGAGACCGTCGCTTCTTTTTGGCAGACAGATTGGCGTACTGTTGCCCGGGCGGTAAATCTCTTCATCGCGTTTTGCAAGACCGGCAACCGGAATGTCCAGACCAAGGGAATTTAAAATCTCTTCAACCGCATTTACCTGACCAATACCACCATCAATCAAAAGCAGGTCTGGCATTTCGGTCTGTTCGTTTAAGAGACGGGTATAGCGGCGCGAAACTGCTTCCTTCATTGAGGCAAAATCATCTATTAAACCATCTGTAGTTTTAAGGCGGAAGTAGCGGTAATTTTTTTTATCCGGATTACCATTGTAAAAACTGATAAGCGATGCAACCGGCCACTTACCACCGATATGCGCAATATCAAAACCTTCAATGCGAACTGGCAGAGTGTCGAGGCCGAGTTTTTCCTTGAGTTCTTCCATGGCAGGAGTGTCTCCGCGGTCACGAAGGCGGCGGACAATATCTTCTTTTGCGTTGTGTTTTGCCATCTGAAGCGCTGCAACATCGCGCGGTGCATCATGGGACGAAACCATAATTACCTGCGAGGTAGACTTTTTTTCTTCGTGAAGCCAGCGGGCAATATGATCAAACTCTTCAGTTGCAGGAATAAAAATCTGCGGCGGAATGGTAACAACATCATCATAAAAAACTGCCATAAACTCGGCAATTAAATCATCATCATCATTCAATGACTCGGCGCGGTAATTTTCACGGCCAAGCAGCTTGCCGCCACGAACTTTAAGAACAGTAAAACTAACAAGCTCGCCTTCCGAAGCATACGCAATATAATCGCGGTCATCAGCATCAAAACTTTCTACTATATTCTGATTCTGTAAAACCATGAGAGCTTTAATGCCATCGCGCAATCTGGCCGCTTTTTCAAAGTCCAGAGCGGCGGCTGCTGCCTTCATTTCGGCTTTCATGGCTTCTACAGTTTCTTCACCTTTTCCCTCAAGTAGTCTTTTGATTTCACCGATGTATAAATTGTAGGAGTCTTTAGAAATTTTGCCACAACAAGGAGCGCGACACTGCTTCATGTGGTAATATAAACAAGGGGTATCCCGCTTACGGAGAGTCCTGCAATGACGAATTGGATACAGCTTGAAGATTGCTTCAAGAAAGGTTTCCAGAGCCGTAACATCAGGGAATGGGCCGAAATAGGTTGAACCATCCTGAAGAATGCGACGGGTCTTAAAGATTTTTGGGAAATCCTCATTTGTGATTCTCAAAACAGGGTATGATTTACCGTCCTTCAGACAGATGTTGTAGCGGGGATTGTACTTTTTAATAAGGTTGTTTTCCAGCAGCAGAGCTTCGTACTCATTAGCTGTTGTGATATATTCAATAGAATTGGCGTGGGAGATTAAAAGTCTTGTTTTGACGCTCTGCTGTCCCGAAAAGTAGGAAGACAGGCGGCTTTTCAAACTCTTTGCTTTTCCCACATAAATTACGGTGCCTTCTGCGTTACGCCACAGGTAGACGCCACTAGATTGAGGAGCTTTCAGAGCTGTTTCGTGCAGAATCGTTCTGGTTGTCATGTTATGTTAGAAAATTGTATCAAAAAACGACTTCTTGTTATAGCCGTAACCGCAGTGATTTCCTGTGGCAGCATGGCTGCGCTCTTTGCCAAAGAATATGTTCTTGGTGGAAAGAACGGCTGGCCTGTATTCCAGCAGCAGGAAAATATCACAACTGGTAAAGGCCGCTACGGATATGACTGTATACAGCTTGCTTCCAATTCCTTTGTTTTTGATGAATATACAGATCTTCTGATTGATTTTGAAGATGCTGATATGCCGATTTCTGACGGTGACTATACAATTAATAGAAATAATTTCCAGCTCACAAATCAGACAAAGAATGAAAAGAGTGCAGGGCTTAGCCGTAATATGGGAGGCCTGAGCATTTCCGGAAAGCCTGGAACCTTCTTTGGTTCAGAGGGTCTCATGGGCTCGTTCTCAATTGAGTTCTGGCTTTGTCCTTCAATTGCAGAAAACGGTGAAATTGTTTTGAACTGGGAATCTTCAAGAAATGAAGACGGACATCTTGTTTTCCAGGTAATCAGCGGAACTTTTGATAAAGGTCATATCAAATGGGAACTGAATAATCTTTTTGATATGTATGTGAATAAAGCCGGAAAGAATGAAGTTGAACTGAAGGGCTCTACAAAAATCATTCCTGATGTATGGAGCTACCACGTACTTTCGTTCGACTGCGAAACTGGAATCCTTGAATATATTGTAAACGGAATTACTGAAGATCTTACATATATAACTACAACCCGGTCGGAAGGTGGAGACATCAGCCTTGTTTATCTTGGAACACCTTCTGAAGTTCAAATCTGTTCTGAGTTCACCGGAAAGATGGATGACTTTAGAATTCTGCGTCGTCCTTATACGCCGCCAGATTTCCAGTCTGCCGACAACGCCGGACGCATCGGCCACACCCAGTATCTGCCGAGCGGCGGCCGTTTTGTTACAAAGCCAATTATGGTCTCAACAGGTTCTCTGCTCAACAAGCTTGAAGCAGAGATGAGCGTTCCTTCGCAGACAGCAGTGTGCTACTACGTTCGCTCAGGCGAAAACTTTTACGGCTGGGACGATGAGTATCCTGAATGGAAACCGGTTGAAAGTGGAGAAGAACTCAGCGGAATTACCGGCCTTTATTTCCAGGTTGCGGCAGAGCTTATGCCGGACGGAAACGGAGAAGAAACGCCGGCAATCACATCAATCAAACTTGACTTTACCGAGCTCCCAGAGCCACTTCCTCCTTTTGTTGTTAAAGCAGTTGCAGGAAATGGCTGTGTGACCGTATCATGGAATTATTCAGTAGATGATACTGCTGGCGGTTATTATTTATATTACGGAACAAGACCGGGAGAATATCTTGGCCGTGTTGCAATAGAAGGTGAATCGCCAATCAATGTAGGAAATATAAGTTCGTTTACAGTAACGGGACTGGAAAACGGAAAAATATATTATTTTGCCGTAGCTGCATGGTCAGCTTACGATATGAGGGTTGTGGGAAATCTTTCCAAAGAAGTTTTTGCACGCCCATTAGCAAGATTGAAATAGAGGGGAACGGGTTATGGCTAATGGTTTAATCTTAAAGAAGGCACAGAATGCAATTACTGCTCACGACTGGACTACCGCAGCTAGATTGTACAAGCAGCTTTTGCGTGGCGACGAAGGCAATGTAGAATATCTTTCGCAGCTGGGAAGCATCTATGTACGTGCAGGACAGGATGATAAAGCAATTCCTTATTATGAGCAGATAATTACCTTTAATCCAGATAATACTCAGGCAATGGTAAGCCTTGGAGGAATTTTCCGCCGCCTTAAGCGCTATGAAGATTCGGTAAACATTCTGCATAAGGCGCAGGATATTTCTAACAACGATGCCTCAATAAGCTATAGCCTTGGTTTTACTTACAAAGAGATGGGCGACTATGATGATGCCATTGATGCCTTTGAATCCGTTATTTCCCGAAACCCCGACGACGTTCTGGCTCACAATCACCTTGGTGCAATCTATTTCACTCAGAAAGATTATCAGAAAGCAATTTCAACTTATAAGCGTGGACTTCAGGTAGACCAGAATCACCCGATCTTAAATTTCAATCTTGCTCATGTTTATGAAAAGATGAAAAATTATCCGGAAGCTGTTCGCTGTTATGAAGTAGCTCTCAAAACTCGTCCGGGCTGGCTCGAAGCTATCCGTGACTTCAGTGAACTTCTGATTCACTGTCAGGATACAAAGCAGGCCCAGGAGCTTGTTGAACAGTCAATTAAACTTCACCCGGATGATGTTGAACTTCTGTGCATTCTTGGCCGCATCTATCTGAATCAGTTTGATTATGATAATGCCACAAAGACTTTTAAGCGCGCAGAAGATCTTAAGAACAACGATATCAATATTCTGCTCGGACTTTCAAAATCTCTTGAAAAGGGAATGAAGATTGAGCCGGCTATGGAAAAGATTCTGGATGCAGTTGATCTTGAACCGGAAAATCTTGATGTATGCAAACAGTATGCTCATATTCTTCTTTCTGCCCAGAAGTATGATAAGGCGCTTGATCTGATTCAGACAATTGATGAAAAGGCCGACGGAAAAGATTTGCAGATTCTCGATCTTTACGGACAGTATTTTGTTTGCCGTGGTGATGAAGAAGCTGCTGAAGCATATTTCAATAAAATCAGAAAACTTGATCATAGCTACAAGGATTATATGATTAATGCTGCTGACCGTTATATTCAGACTGGAAATTACGAGAAGGCAGAAGAGATGGCCGGCAAGTTTGTTGAGAGCCGCCCTAATATGCCGGAGGGCTACAATCTTCTTGGAACAATTAACACTGCCCGCGGTGAATTGAACAAAGCCAAGGAAGAATATGAAAAGGGAATCTCTTTAAAGAATCCTAATGTTTATGCTGTTAAGCAGCTTGAGAAAATTCATAAAGAGATGGCGGCTAATCAGCAGATTTATAATGACACTGAAATGCCGATTGAAGTTGATGCAGACCAGCTTACAGAGGAAGAAGGCGGCAACCTTACAAATTCTGAGGAGCAGGGCAATCTGATTGATAATGATGAAAATACAGATGATCAGGTAGACGCTTTGATGGCCAGCGGAAGTGATGAAGAAGATGAACTTCCGGATATTAGCAGCCTCGAAGCAACTCCTCCTATTGAACAGGCGCTTACTGGCGAGGACGGTGAGTTCTGGGAAGATTTTGATGATGATCCTGATGCCCCAGAGCGCCCTGTTGAAGAAGAGGAAGAGCCATACGACGAGAATGAAGAAAATTCTGACCTCATGTCTATGATGACTCCGGATGCTGCAGAAAAAGGTCCGAGTCTTGAAAGTGGACTTGCAGAAGATTCTGATGATTTTGATTTTGGTGATTTTGAAGATGCCGGTGCTAATGGTCCGATTGAGGATGCGCCAACGGCTGCGGGCGGTGAAGTTGCCGGAGAGCCTGCTGCTGACGGTGAGGCTGTGCCTGCTGAGGCAGAAGGTGCGATGACAGAACCTGCCGGTGCGGCTGCTGAGCCTGAGCCGGAAAGTCCGGTGGTTGAGCCTGTCGAAACCACAGCAGAACCATCTCCTGCTGTCTCTAAAGAAGATATGGCAGAAGCACAGCAGATGATGAATGACTTAAAGCAGCAGCAGAAAGAACTTGAACTTCAGCAGCGTGAACTTGCGCTCCAGCAGAAAGAGTTTGAAAATGAACTCAAGCAGGAAAATGAAAAGATGATTCAGGAGTCTGTTGAAAAGGCTGTTGAAGAAGCAGTAGAAGAAAAACTCGCCGGTTATGATTTGCAGCCGGAAGTAACTGAGGAACCGGAAGTCGAAGAAGAGCCTGTGACCGAGGTTGCAGAACCTGAGTTCGCCGAGACTGAACCGGAGTCTGAAATCTCCGAGGACACCGAGGCCCCTGCCGCCGAGGAAGAAATCCCATCAGATGATTTCGACCTTGAACTTTATGATGATGATTTTACAGAAACTGGTTTCGGAGACGAGATTTCTGAAGAAGAAAATATTCTGGCAGAAGAAGCTGCCCTTGATGGATTAAATCCAGAGGAAGAAGAAATGAGTTTGGAAGATTCAGAAGAAGTTATTGATGAAACAGAGGCACCGGTAACAGAAGATACTGCCGTTGAAGCTGACAATACGGTGGTTGCGGTCCCTGAGCCTGTCGAAGGGGGCGAAACCACCGCAGACACCGAGCCTGCCGCCGAGTCTGACCCAGACACCATGTTACTCTCCGATGATGACGATTACAGTTCTGCGCTCTTTGTCACCGTTGACGAAATGACAGCTCTCTGCGGAGGCAGTGAAGAGCCGGTAACTCCATCTGTAGAAGAAGAATACAAAGCTCCAGCCGAACCATCACTCATTGCAGATGATGAGCTTACAGACGAAAGCTTTGTAACAGCAGATGACATGCTCGACAAAATCGGCCGCATCTTAAATGACGACGATCTTAAAAAGAGCTGCTCAGCCGAGCTTGAACTCTTCAAGAAACTCAGAACTCTTTCAAGCTTCCTTCCGGAAAAAGAAAAGAACTCGTTTGACTGCTGCCGCATGAGAATGGTAATTGAATACATCATTCAGAAAATGTCTGGAAAGCCTGGACTTCTCATAACTGCAGAGTCGCTCATTAAGTCTGGAGTTCTCGGCGAAGAATATAACCGCCAACTCGAAGACTGCTGCGAAGAAGATTTGAGCAACGACCTTGTTCGCCATGTAATTCAGGATATGAAGAAACTTGCACAGGGCCTTGAAGACAAAGAACTTTGCAACGCACTTTGCGTAAGTGCCGACAATATTCTTGAGCAGATTGCACTTATAGATCAGCAGGTTGCCATTTTCTAAGCAGATTCTCGTGAATCCTTCTTAATGACAAGTCTGCCGTTAAAAGCTATATTGAATATATGAAAAATAATTTTCGTATATTTGGTATAGCTTTTTTTCTTTTATTCACACCACTTTATTCACAGTCATTAAACAGTTCACAGGTTCTTCCGCCAGAGCATTGGATTTATGATTATCTTAAAATACTTGGAATGGAAAATAAGACAGTTTGCTTTAATGAAAATTCCATGATGACTGTTTCTGAAATCAGATTTTATTTTGAACAGATTGATGAAGATGCTCTTTCGGAATCCGGAAAAAGACTATACGAAGAAGCAGAAAATTTTCTTTATGAAAATGACAGCCTTATAGACCTCACTCCTTTTAGATTTGATATCGGTATGAAGTTAAATGGTGAAGGCTATTATAAATCATCAGATGAGATTCCATGGAATTTCCGTTACAACTACAAAGACAATTTTGCAATCTTTCCGATTAAGGCTGCCTTTTCTGATTACGTAACTCTTGAAACAGATCCGTTTGTTGGCAAGGCTCATTACGGTTCATATAGAAATGAAAATTACACAAACTTCCCTTATCGAGAAGGCGATTTTGAATTTCTTTTCCCACGCTTTTCTTACGGTTCAGTTGCCGGAGCATTTAATGGCTGGGGCGCAAATATTCATATTGGTAAGCAGGGCTTTCAGATTGGTGATACAAAAATTGGAAGTGTAATTTACAACAAGACATTTGAAACAGACTCTTATATCAATCTGAATCTTTTTTCAAAATATTTTAAATACTCAATGGATATAAGTCAGATTTCCAATGATAAGTGGTTTTATATTCATCAGTTTACAGTGCGCCCTCATAAGACTTTTAAGATTTCTGTTCTTGAAGGTTCTATGCTGAACGCTCCTTTTGAAATCCGCTATCTGAATCCTCTGATGATAATGCATCAGTATTCTTCATGGACAGAATATGATGATGATGGAAAAATGGGCATTTATGGTGAAAATCATTTCTGCGCTTATCTTGCAGGACTTTTTGACTGGCAGCCTTTTGAAAATCTGAGAATCTATGGTCTGTATGCTCAGAATGAACTTCAGCTTCCACAGGAAAGAACCAGAACAGGCATTCTCGTGCCGGACAGTCTTGGTGGCCAGCTTGGTGTAGAAGTAAATGTGCCGTTTAAGGGCGGTTACTGGAAGGGCTTTACCGAGGCAATTTATACTTCTCCATATCTTTATGTAAAACAGAATCCGGAAAGTTCACTTTATCGTGAGCGTGGAGATAATCTTGTAAGTGACAGAATTCTTTCATGGGTAGGTTCTCCTTTTGGCCCGGACAGCTTTGGTGTAAAAGCCGGCGCGGGTTACGAACTTCCAAGAAAGTGGTCTGCAAACTTAGGATATTTCTTCCTTGCCAAGGGTGAAAATGGTTTTGAAATTTTTGATTCAAAAACTGATAATGATGGGTACTACACTTATTACCCATATGTGTATTACAGACGTAATCAGGGTGGCGCAGACGGTCAGGAAAAATACGATGAAGCCTATGCCGCCGCCCGCAATATGTGGCTTTCTGGAATCCCAATGTATGTAAATCAGATTTCTTTGGAAGGCGAATATTATCTGAATTCTAAATTTTCTACCTCTGCACGAACAATCTACTCGTTTATTTTCAATGCGGGGCACGAAAAAGGCCGTTTTGTTCACGGTGTTGAATTTGCCATTTCTTTGTCTTATACTCTTTTGTAAGACTTATGAAAAAATTATTATTTCTTCCGATTCTTTTACTCTGCGGCATGCTTTATGCCCAGACAAATGCAACAGTTTCTCTTGATAATGATGTTTATAACCTCCTTAACAGTATAGAACTTAGAGGTTATTGTTCAGCTCTTTCGCCTGTAAAGCCTTATACAGAAAAGTATATTGTAGAAAGACTCGAAGAGGCTGCTGCCTATCTTGATGAAAATTATGATGAAGATCAGCTTGCTGCTCAGAAGAAAATCATTGCTGAATACCTTGAACGTTTTGAGCATGAAGAAGGTTTGAATCTTCTGGCTCTTTCTTATAGAAAAGAAGGCGATGTTCTTGGAGTGCCTGTTTCTATTGAAGTAAATGATTATTTTAATACAGAACTTTCTGCAGGCTTCTACAATAATAACGACCTGAATTCTTTTGCCTTTAATATTTATAATCTTGCTGATTTTTCGGGTGATCTTGGTGAGCACATTTCCTACAGAAATCAGACTTTCCTTGGAGCAACTAAAGTTCCTTTGACTAAGGTTGGCGAATACAATATCGGTTACTGGTATTCGTCAACATATAATAATCCAAAAGATTTTGATAGTTCAGAGCCGAAGCCCGATGACATAAATAATTATGAATATCGTTGTACTCAGTCTCCACGCACTATAAATATTTTCAAAAATTACGCATATCTTCCTTACAGCTACAATAAATTCTGGGACGGTTCTACCTACGAATTTGAAGATGGAATAAATGCCGGCGGTCTTGGCCCATGGCCTTACAAGGCATCTCTTGCCTTTGGAATGAAGGGTGAAATCAGAGGTGTCTTCCTTAATGACATTGTTGAAGTTGCTGCCGGCCGTATCAACCGCGAATGGGCTGGAATGGATGACGGAGCTTCTCTTGTTTTGAATGCAAACGCACGACCTTTCTTTGCCGGTGAATTGATTCTCAGACCTTTCAAATGGCTTTCTTTAAAGAGTATGACTGGTGTTCTCGAAATGCCAAACCGTGGCGATATGCTTTCGAATGCTTACTATCCTGTAGATGAAGATGGAAAAGACACAAGAAGCGATATGGAAAAAAATAATTATAATGATGATGAATACAAAGATTATCATTATTTCCAGAATGCCTTCTCTATTGCCGAACTTGATTTAGACTTTAAGTATGTTCATCTTGATTTTGGAAGTTCATGTGTATGGCCAAAGCGTTTTGAACTTGGTTATTCTTTCCCATTGATTGATAGAGTTGTTTATCAGAATGATGTTGGAGATTACGATAACCTTGCTTTATTCGGAAATATGAAAATCCGTTATCCTGGAGTTGGATACGGCTGGTTCTCTTTCTATCTTGATGAGCTTAATGCCTTCCTTACAAAATTCTGGAAAAACACACGCGCTATGTATGCCTTCCAGCTTGGTGGAAAACTTGCCCTTCCACAAGCAGTGCCATACGGAAACTTCTCTTTCAGATACACAAGAGTTGAACCTTACTGTTATACCCACCAGTCAATTAATGGAACTCCATGGTATGCAGGTTATATCAACGAAAATTATTCAAACAACGGATATCCTATTGGTTATTATCTCCAGCCAAACTCAGATGAAATTCTCCTGAAGTTTGACTGCAAACCTGATGCTAATTCCACATCTGCCTTCCAGTATCAGTTGATTCGTCATGGTGCAGATTTTGGTGATAAGTCTATTCCTGGAAGTAACCTTTATTCTGAGCTTCCTCGCCGTGGTCGTGGTGAATTAAGAAAGAACTTCCTTTTTGATGGAGCTTATGAATGGTCTCACATCTGGGCTCTTTCTGGTTCTTACAAAATCAAGGCAAAGCTTCCTATGAAAGTTTCTCTTACAGCCGGCGTAGTTTATGATTACTTCACTTCAATTGAAGGTGAGTCTGTAAGCATTTATGAATGCGATGACCGCTTTAGTGTAAACGAAGATAATTTCTATGTGAATGAAGGAGATTATCAGTCTTCGGTTGGTGGTGTAGTAACTCTGGCAATCACACTCTTTGGAAGATAATAAAAGGTAACTAAATTGAAAAAGATTATTCAACTGCTGATTGTATCAGTTTTATTTTCTGCACTTTCTTTTGCGCAGGTTTATAGTGCACAGCAGGCAATTCCGGCAGGCCACTGGATTTATGATGCTCTTTATTACATGAATCTTGAGCAGAAAAAATCTTCAACTCTGGATAATGCACCGTTAACTGTTTCTGAACTGTATCTTAATTTTCAGCAGATTGATAGGGAAAGTCTTTCTGAGGCAGGTAAAGTTATTTACGAAACTGCTGAAAGTTTTTTTGAGCGAAAGAAATTCCTTTTTGATTTCAACGGGGCAAAGTTTACAGCAAATGCAATTTTGAATCCTGTTGGTGTAATCCGAACTAATCCTGATGTAGACTGGACTTATGCTTCAGCATATACAGATGCCGGAACTAATTATGTTTCTACTTCGGCAATGGGAACAGTTTACACAGAGCCTGTTGCAGTTTTTCCTTTCATCCTTGATTTTGGTGAAATTGCTTATATCAGTGTAGAGCCTTATGCAGGCGCTGGTCCTTTCTGGTCTCTTACTTCAGATTTTTATGCAACAAACATTCCGACCGGAAATAACGGTGCGGAGTTTTTTATGTGGCCGCTCAATGCAAATGCTTCAATTGGTAAGTGTTTTGGCGGCTGGGGTGCAGAGCTTAATGTTGGTCGCCAGGGACTTGAGGTTGGCCGCACACAAACAGGAAGCATTCTTTACAATTCAACCTTCCAGACAGATTTTTATGCCCAGCTGAATCTCTATTCTCCAAGAATAAAATACACAATGGATGTTGCACAGGTTGATATTTCACGTTTCTACTACATGCACTCTGCAGAAATAGTTCCTTTCAGCTGGCTTAAGCTTGGTATTCTTGAAGGAACTCTTGTAGACGGTGACTTTGAACTTCGCTATCTGAATCCTCTTTTGTTTATGCATGCCTTCTCTGGCTGGAGACAGTATGCCAGTGATGATGAAAAAACGAATTATGGCGAAGCTCATTACTGCGCATACTTTGGCTGGTCGTTTGACATTACTCCATGTAAGTATTTGAGAATTTATGGAATGTATGCTCAGAATGAAATTCAGTCTTCTGTAGAATTAAATAATGATGAAGATTATTCTGTTCCAGATTCTTTTGCTTATCAGCTTGGAACTGAAGTTTCTCTTCCTGTAGGCGAGGGCTATCTTACATCAGCTCTTGAAGGAATCTATACAACTCCGTTCTGTTATCTTAAGCAGACTCAGGCAGCTTCACTTGCACGCGTTCGTGAAAACAGTGACGCCCCATATGCTGCCGGAAGAATTGCAAGTTGGATTGGCACTCCGTTTGGCCCAGATGCTTTGGGCGGAGAACTTTCTGCAAAATATGAGGTTCCTGAAAAGTTTAATGCAGGACTCAAATATCTTTTTATGGCTCACGGAACTAATTCATTTGGTTTGTTTAATACGAAAAATCCAAATCATGAAGAGCTTGAATATTATTACCCTCAGGCAATCTATCTTCAGGATAAAGAAGATGGAATTAATTCTGCTGAGAAAACCCGTGCAATGCGTTCTAACAGCCTTACCGAAACAGTTCAGTACACAAACAGAATTACTCTTTCCGGCGAATATTATTTTATGCGTAATTTAAGTGCGGGCGGGGCTGCGGCCTATACTTTTGTATTGAATAATAAAGGCCATGGCGGAGAGTTCGCACATGGCCTCGAATTCACAGTGAATGCAAAGTATTCTATATTTTGATAATTCTAGAATGTGAAATTACCTCGTTACCGTCTTCGGTAATGAGGACATCATTCTCAAGACGAGTACCACCAATCTCTACATCATAAAGACCAGGCTCACAAGTCAAAATCATTCCAGGTTTAAAAAGCATGTCTGAAGTTGCACGCATATTTACGCGTGGAGGCTCGTGAATCTCAAGACCTACTGCGTGGCCCAATCCATGAGGCATCTTGCGTTTTGCAGCGGCGAATACTGAATCACATTTTTTAGCTGCATCAATAATTGGCTTTCCAGGTTTGTAAAGCTTGAGTGCTTCATCATAAGCCTTCTGTACCAGTTCAAGCTGTTTTTCCTGTTCTTTTGTTAAAGGTCCCTTTGCAACTGTAAGAGTTGTATCGCTTGTGTAGCCGTTGTAAACAACGCCAAAGTCCAGAATAGAAAGTCCCTGTGCAGGCCATTCTGCTGCAGTGTAGCCAGGGAAGGCGTGAATTGCAAAGCTGCGTGAAGGACCTGCGGCAAGAGTATCAAAACCTGTGCGCTGACATCCGTTTTCACGGAGCATCCTTTCAATCAAAAGTGCAACATCAGTTTCTGTTTTGATTTTTCCTGTTTTGATATCAGCTTCAATTTTGTCGATGATGAGGTCGCCAACGCGGGCTGCTTCTTTTGTACATTCAATTTCGTACTCATCTTTAAGCATACGGCAATCCATTACAAATTTGTGAAGTCCGTCTTCCTTGCAGCGGCAGTCATAATTTTCAAGCGCATCAATAAACTTAAGATAATCTGGATAAGTAAGATAAGGTGGAAGTTCTACCTTGCTGTTATCTCCATGAGTGTAGCAGGCATTCAAAATTGCCTTTACTGCATCCTTTGCTTCGTTCTTGTAGCGCATGTATGGAACAAGCTTGTCGTAGAATGCATTCATCTTTGCAAGGTTTTCATCCCAGGCAATGAGTACGCTGTAGCCGTCGCTGAATACAACGAGTACTGCATCATTTGCATGATTTGTGTAGTAAGCAACAGCAGGATCGCGGTGCTCTTCGCTGTCTACGAATACACAGGCACCTGTACCTGTTTCGCGCATTTTAGCTGCCAGTATATTACGGCGGTTGCGATAGATTTTTTCAAGTTCTTCTTTTGTGTAAGTTTTCATTTTCTAACCTTCTTTAGTATAACGCTGATAACTTCGTCTCTGGTAATTACAAGTTCAAGTACTCCAATAATTGCAAACAGCAGGGCCGAGATTACAACCGGTGCGCCGTAGGCAATAAGGCTTCCGTGGCCTTCGAAAAGGCCGGTAAGTGCATTGTGAACAAAATAAGTTGGCACTGCAGCAATCACAGAAAGCACACACATCTTAAGTGCATAAATCAGAGTGCCACGGGCAAGGCGGCCAACTTCAATAGATTCCATTTTCTTCATAAAGATGAAAAGGAAGGCTGTGTTCAAAAGGCTTGCAAGACTGAGTGCAAATGCAATTCCGTTTCCGCCCATCGGTTTTGAAAGAATAAATACAAGCAGAATGTTTGAGCCGAAATTTATAAGTCCTGCAATAGTTGGAAGCTTTGGCTTTTTCTGTGCATAAAAGGCCGGTGCCATAATTCGGTTAAGTGCAATAAAAAGCAGACCGGCAATATGGAAACGAAAAATGCCAAGAGTCATAGCCACAGAATTATCATCAAATTGATTCCTTTTGTAAAGTAGGGAAATCAGTTCGCGACCAGAAATCAATGAGTAAGCTGTAATCGGAATGGAAATCAGAGTCATGATTTTTATTGCCTGAAGCAGCATTGTGTTAAACTGAGCCCAGTCCTTTTTATTTGCAAAGCCCGAAAGATCAGGCAAAATTACTGTACCGATTGAAACTGCAAAAATTCCGAGAATCAGTTCCTGAAGGCGGATACTGTACTGAAGGCTCGAAGCAATTCCAGGTCCTACATGTTTTGCAAGCGCAGTAGAAACAGTGTCATTAAGCTGATAAGCCGCAATTCCTACAATTGTTGGAGCAAGCAGTCCCATAACTTTTCTTGTTCCAGGATTTGTAAAAGCCTTTTTGAGAGAAGTGAGTCCGGTTTTCCAGCCGGTCTTGCGGACAAACGGCCACTGGAACACTGCCTGAACAGAACCTCCAAAAAGGGTTCCAATTGCCATAGCACGAGCCGGGTTTGAAGTATGAGGAGCCAGAATGTAAGTTGTAAGAACTACAAGTCCGTTGAACATAACCGGGGTAAATCCGCTTGGTGCAAAAATACCGCAGGTATTCAAAACGCCCTGGAAAAAGGCTGCTACCGAAATCAAAAACAGATAAGGGAACATTATTCTTGTGAGAACGGTAGTTTCGTTGAACTCAAGAAGGTAATATTCCATCTTTGCGGCATAATCAGCTACATCAGGAGCTGGAGCTTTACAGAAAATTGGAATGATAAAAGGTGCAAAGATAATTCCAAGTGAAACAACGCAGGCAGTAAGGAAGGTTACAAGAGTGAGGGTTGCATTAAGAAATTCCTGAGTTGTCTTCTTGTTTTCGAGGGTATCTTCCTGTGCAAGATAATCTTTAAAGGTTGGAATAAAGGCAACAGAGATTGCGTTTTCGGCAAAGAGTTTTCGGAACAGGTTTGGAAGCATAAAGGCAACAGAAAAACTGTCGGCAAAAAGTCCGGTTCCAAGAAAAGACGCCTTTGTCATTTCGCGGACAAGTCCCATGATGCGGGAAGCAAAAGTCATCAGTGTAAGCAGGAGCCCTGACTTTACAATTGACTTCGATTTTTTTTCTTTCATAGAAGATACTATAAAAAAATTGCGTTTTTTATGCAATTCATTTATAATTAGGTTGTACTACAACGTTTGCGAAAATCATTTAAAATCAATTCAAAATAATCAGTTTAAAAAGTAATCCCGGAGAAAGCATAACTGCACATGGAGGAAACAATGGCTGGTAAGGTTCAGTTTTTTTCCAGAGTAGGCAAAACGCGGATTATCCCGATTGGTTTAAAGATGCTCGTCGTCTTTATTGTTTTGATTCTACTCTCAAACTTTATTACGAATTTTATTTCTCTTCAGCTTACCCAGAGACAGATTATCAATTTGAATAATACGATTATGGTAAGCCAGTTGAAGGAGCTTTACAGTACTTCTTCAAATCAATATCAGATTTACTTATATTCGGGAAACAGAGCAGAAACTGTTGAAGCCTTGAACAAGGTTGCGGCAACTGGTTTTACAAATGCAAACAGTGTTGCGCTTGGCGTGAGCCCGGACGGACAGTTCCAGTTTTTTTCAGATGCAAACGAGCTTGCCGTTTGGCCTGATTTTGATGCCACTGCTCTTAAGCTATTAAATACAAACCGTGAACAGGGAATAGAGGAAGGCTCAATTTCATTCGGCAGTCCTTATGGCGACTACTTTGGTGTTTATAAATATCAGAGTGATTGGGATTATTTTATTGTCCGTGCCGAGATGCGTACCGACCTTCAAAAAAATAATTATCGCGTTTATATGATTATTTCTATCCTCATTATCACACTTACACTTTTCTTCGTTGTAGTGGGCTACATAATTATTCGCAGAGAGTTCCGCGGACTTCGTTCCTTCACAGACGACCTTATTACAATGCAGCAGAAAAAACAGCTGCAGCTTATTGATATTTCAAAGGCGCCGAACGACGACGTTACTTACATGGCCGCTTCGTTCAACGCGCTTTCAATGCAGGTAAATAATCTTCTTGATACCTTCCAGAAATTCGTTTCAAAGGATATTGTTGCCAAGGCTTATGCCGGCCGCGACGTTGGTCTTGAAGGAAAACAGAGAGACCTTGCAATGCTCTTCTCAGATGTAAAGAGCTTTACTTATCGTACAGAAACTTTGGGTAACGATATCATTGAAGTTTTGAATGTTCATTACAATCGTGTAATTCATAATGTTCATGAGAACTCGGGAATTGTAGGTTCGATTATTGGTGATGCTATTCTTGCAATTTATGGAACCCTCGATTCAAAACGTTCAAAGGCATACAACGCAGTTATTTCTGCATGGAACATTACAAGGGCAACTGCAGAGCTCCGTCAGGAAATGCTTGCCCGCCGTGAAGAAATAGAAAAGACCCGTAAGCTTACAGAATCAGAGGAAAAAGTTTTCCAGGCTGTAATGGTTGATGTTGGTGTTGGTATTGATGGCGGTAAGGTTTTCTACGGAACAATCGGACGTAACGACTTTGAAGATCCTCGCCAGTCACACATGACAAACACTGTAATTGGAGACACTGTAAACTCAGCTTCCCGCCTTGAAGGACTTACTCGAATCTATCACATTCCTGTTGTTGTTTCTGAATCAATCAAAAATGAAGTGAGTGAAGAAACCGCACGCTATAAGTTTATTGAAATTGATACTGTTCAGGTAAAGGGAAAAACAAAGGGAAAGAAAATTTACTTCCCGTTCGATACAAACGAAATGGACGAGAGTCTGCTTGTTCAATATCAGCAGTTTGAAGAAGGCTTGAAGGCTTATTACGAAGGCGACTGGAAAACTGCACGCAAGGTATTTAAAGGACTTGAACTGGATGTCACTCAGGTATTCCTTGAGCGAATGGGTACAAAAGGTGCACCTGCAGATTGGAGTGGAATATGGGCAATGACAACAAAATAACAAAAATCTCAGACGAGCAGAGATCAAATCAGATCCATAAAGAAGTAATGCTCTTTCTTGGTAAGGAGCTGGAACGCATTCATCATACTTCTTCAGAGCAGAGTTATAATATTGAAAAAGAATATGCAAAGACAAAAAAGCGCCATTCGCCTTTTACGGCCTTTATGCTTATAGGTTCTTTTCTTGTTGTACTCTTAATTGCTTTTATTATGATTAAAACAATTTCTGCGCATAATGAAGAAATTACTGTAAGTGTTTCTGCATTTGATGATTTGAATCTTAAAAATCTTTTGAACACAGTTGGAGCAGCTCAGACAAATTATGACAATGCCGTAAAAAATCTTGCGACAATTGAAAGCGACATGACTGTAAAGCTTAAGGCTGCAGAGGATGCCCGCACAAACGACATCTTTGTAATTGACTCAATGACACGCCTTACAAAAAAGAGACGCGGCGAGCTTGTTGAAGAAGCAGAGAAGAAATACAAAGAGACAGTTGCGGCAATTCATGAAGAGTATGATGGTCAGATTGTGAGTGCTGAAAAAGAAGTGCAGGAGTATAAGAGTCAGCTTGCAGAATTTGATACGGCAAAGGTTCAGGCCGCAAAAGAAAAAGAAAAGGCTCTGGACAGTGAGCGCCGTGTAAAAGAACTTGAACAGCAGAAGATTAAAGACCAATATCAAAGCCGTATTGCCGAGCTGGATAAAAAACTTTCAGATACACAAAGGCGTAATTCCGAAGAGATGCGCACTGCAGTAAGCAATGTGTCGGCACAGTATCAGGCAGAAATTGCATTGCTCGATCCTAATCTTAATGATGCAAAGGCAAACTCAATTATTTCCGGTACTAAGGCCGCTGGCTTTGCAGATTTTAATGCGGGCACAACAGTAAGTCAGAGAGGAATTAATTCCCAAAAGGTTGTTTCTGTTTTAAACGATTATCAGAAAATTTATGATGATTATAAATATCTTGATAAGACAGTTGCAGGCATTCCTCAGAAGAACTCAATTCCATCTTATGTAGCGGCTTCTCATAAGCTTGTAAATAAAATGAGTTCTGCTTTTGCGGATACAACAATTTCGTTCTACAACGAGACAGTGCAGCTCAATGGAAAAATCAACAGCCTTACCGACGAACTGGAAGAAAGTCGCAAACAGATTTCGCAGCAGCAGGAGATTTATGAGCAGTCTTATGAAACTCTGCTGGGACTTGCAAAAACCAGTGCAGTGCTTGTGTCTGCAACTGATTATGACAGCATCAAAATTTATGTTACTGGCAAGGCACGCTATCTGATTACAGAATCTGGAGCCGATGCAGAGTTTAAGGCAGATAAAACTATCAAAGGAAAAATATTCCGGGCAGAAGATGATTCTTTCTATTTTGTAGTTGGAGAAGACAAGGATGGTAACAGACTTGAGGTGAATTTCGAATCTGTAGTTCCTGGCACCCCTGTGAAAATTTTAGGCAAGTAATTGGGGTTTTCTGCCGATAATAGAAGAATGGAAGTGGAAAAATTTAGTGAAGAGCTGCAAAAAGCTCTCAGTAAAAAACAGGAATGGTATAACTCAGAATGTCTGCAGGAGTTGCTTGGCCAATACAGGCTTTTGCATACCTGCGTTAAGAATCTTTATGACAGCTTTGTAAAGAAGTCTCTTATTAATCCGGATCCTTATCGTCTTGATAAAAAGATTTCTGAGATTGTTGTACCTGAATCAACACCTTTTGCTGAAAGCGACATTCCAAATGTTTTTGGAGCACGTTTCTCTGATTATGAAACTATGCTCGACTTTATCTGTACCTACTTCCGTTTTTCTACAGAAAACTTCACTCTGCAGAATGTTAAAAAGATGATTGAGTTCATAAAGGTTTTCGAATGGGATGACCTTTCTATGAACAATGCCCGTATGAATACCCGTGCTCTTGCAATGACTATTAACAGCGCTAAAAACGGCGCTCCAAGTGTTGTTCAGAGTATGATTAATGACAGCGTTGCAAAATGTGCTCAGACAGTAAAAGTAATTGGGAAGATGCTGAATGAGCTTGGAGTTTTCCAGCGTGAGCTTTATAAGGGCGGCCTCCGTAAAGATCTTTTTGAGCATCCTGATTTTAATAAGGCAAAGGCAGCAGAGTCTGCAGAAGGCGAGCTTGCAGAAATCAAGAGACTTTATACAAAGGTTACCGGAAAGAAAACTTTATACAATGATCTTGTAAATGAGATTATTGAAGAAGACCACGGTCCTGATAAAGAAAAGAAGCAGGCTGCAGTTCTTGAACGTCTTGCAATTAAAAATGCGGCAAAGCCTGTAGAAAAGAAAAAGGCAGGACCTGATACAAAAGAAATGCTTATGCAGGCAGTTCTTGCAGTAGGTGCAATTGCTCCAACTCTTATACAGCTGAACGCAAAGCTTGTAGAAAACTTTAATCTCTTATTCCAGAAGAAAAATACCTTCTTTAATAAATTGATTGCTGCTCTCAAAAAAGCTTTGAATCTTAAAGAGAAGGAAAGAATCTGTAACGTTCCTGTAAAGGACGCTAAGACTGGAGCTGAGCACGTTCAGAAAATCAATGTAAATGAATTCCTTACAGACCTTACTCACAAGGAACGTATTTATAATGGAATTGGAATGAAGGCTGTTGAATATCAGAAAATCAGTGCTTCAAATGAAGATGCAATTTTGAGTTTTGTTAATAAGCAGATTTCAGAAATTCAGTCGATTTTTGTTATCATCAATTCTCTGGATGCATACTTCAAGAATGAAATAGACTCTGAGTTCAAAACCCGCGTAAAGGGTATGCAGATTGAACTTTCTGCCTTGCGTAATTCCATAATAAATGCTAATAAGAAACGCGGCGAATATGTTTCTTTCAAAGAAGAATCAGAGCAAATGCGTAAATTAGGAATTTCAGAGAATGATTAAACAATTCAAAAAATATTGTGCAGCACTATTATGTGCTGCTTGTTTTTTAAATCCTGTATTTTCACAGGAATATGATCCCGAACACAATCACGATTACGAGCTTACTCCAGAAGAACTTTTAGAACTGGAAAATGCAGAACAGAATGCGGCTTCACAGAAAGAAAAACTTCCTCAGGAACTGCAGCAAAATTTTATAATTGTAGAGTCTGTTCGTGTGCACGAGCTTAATCCTCAGATTACAAATTATTCGAGTGACTCTCAGCTTTTGAGCGGACTTTATGAAGGGCTTTTTACAACCAGTCCGGTTTCATTGGAGCCGCAGTATGCAATCGCAAAAGAGTTTAAAATTTCACGTGATAAAAAGCGCTGGTCTATTACGCTGCGCGAGGATGCGCGCTTCAGTAATGGTGAAAAAATTACGGCAGAGGCTGTGCGCGATAGCTGGCTTAGAATGCTCGCAAATCCAGCTTCTCCATATTCTTCGCTGCTGGATATTGTCCGCGGTGCAGAAGCTTTTAGAACAGGGCAGGGCAACTACGATGAAGTTGGCATTTATGCCACTGCAGAAAATGTGCTTTCAATCTATCTGAATAATCCTGCAAATTATCTTCCAAAGATTTTGTGCCATACAGCCTTCTCTGTTACTCACAGTAATCCGGAAGTTTACAGTGGCGCTTACGAACTTGAGATTGTTGCAGACCGCAAATATATTTTGAGAAAGAATCCTTATTACTGGGATAAAGACAACGTTACTCTTGAGCGCATAACTTTTGTGCAGTCTGATAATGTTGATGATAATACTTTTTACTACAACACCGGTGCGGTTGATTGGGTAACCGGTCAGGTAAATCAGTCTAAGCTGCTCGATCCTTCTGCAATTCAGATCAGCGCAACTTTTGGAACCGGCTACCTTTATTTTAAGATGAGCAGCCGTAAGCCTGCAGACAGCAAGTGTTCTCGTGTCTGGGATTATCCGGAATTCCGTAACGCTGTGCTCGAGGCTTTTCCATGGAACTCTATCCATAAAAAATATCTGATTCCTGCTACAACTCTGGTTTATCCGCTTTCGGGCTATCCTCAGATTGATGGTTTTGATTACACTGATGAAATTGAAGCCAGCCTCAAAATGAAGGATGCACGTGCTAAATACGGCATTTCTCAGGAAGAGGTGATTCCTCTGGTAATGCACGTTTTTGAAAATGAATTTTCTGAAGAGGACGAAAAACTTTTGAGCGAGGCATTCGCTCCGCTTGGGGTTGAACTGGTAATTAAAACTGTTCCTTCGTACCTTTATTATTCTACGGTAGCTGCGGCTGATGCTGACATTCTTGTTACGTCTTGGATTGGCGACTTCGCTGACCCTCTCGCTTTCCTCGAACTTTTCCGCGGCGCCTCAACCATGAATGAGTCCGGCTGGAAAAATGAAAAGTTCGATTCTCTATTAGACCAGGCCGCTACTGCCGGTGAAGCAGACCGCCTGAATCTCCTTGGTCAGGCCGAAAACATCCTTCTGGACGAGGGCATGGTTCTTCCACTTTACCGTTCCGTATCTTCAAACATCGTAGACTTAAAAGAAGTAGGCGGCTGGTACGTAAACGCCTTCGATTTACATCCGCTTAAAAACTTATATAAGAAACAACCGAAGTACAACTCTGAAAACATAGTGAAGAAGTAGATTGCCACGTCGCTACGCTCCTCGCAATGACACTTTCGTCATTGCGAGCGAAGTTGCCCGTCATTGCGACCGAAGTTGCCTGTCATTGCGAGTGAAGTTTGCCCGTCATTGCGAGCGTAGCGAAGCAATCCACATTCTTGAATATCCTCTTTAATTTTTTTATAATAAAACATCTTGTCATTGTCCGACTCAGTCGGACAATCTTTTTTTAGGAGATAATTTTTATGGTAATTTTAACTTTGAACTGCGGATCTTCATCTGCAAAGTATCAGGTTTATGACTGGGACAACAAAGAAGTAATGGCTAACGGTGTTGTAGAGCGCATCGGAATTGAAGGAAGCTGCATTACTCACAAGGCAAAGGGAAAGAAAACAGAAATCGAAAGCCCTTGTCCAACTCACAAAGAAGCAATTGAACTTATCATTAAAGAAATCACTGACCCTGAAGTTGGTGTAATAAAATCTATGGACGAAATTGGAGCTGTTGGTCACCGCGTTCTCCATGGTGGCGAAAAGTTCACAAAGTCTGTACTTATCACTCCAGAAGTTCTCGAAGGTTTCCGCGAGGTAGTAGACCTTGGACCTCTCCACATGCCAGCTAATATCATGGGTATTGAAGCTGCTCAGAAGGTAATGCCAAACGTTCCTCATTCAGCAATCATGGATACAGCATGGCACCAGACAATGCCGGAAGAAACTTTCCAGTACGCAATTCCACGCGAATGGTATGAGAAATACGCAGCTCGCCGCTACGGTTTCCACGGAACTTCATTCCTTTATACAGCAAAACGTGCTGCTGTTCTCCTTGGAAAAGATCCAAAAGACTGCAACCTTATCATCTGCCACATTGGTAACGGTTCTTCTATGTGTGCTGTTAAGAACGGTGTTTGCTACGATACAACAATGGGTATTACACCGCTCGAAGGTCTTGTAATGGGAACTCGTTCAGGAGACCTCGACCCGGCTCTTCCATTCTACATCATGAGAAAAACTGGTATGTCTGCTGATGAAATGGACAAAGCACTCAACAAGAAGTGTGGATGTCTTGGTATCACAGGAAAATATTCTGACCGCCGCGATATCGAAATTGACGCTGCAAAGGGCGACAAGCTCTGCCAGCTTTCTATCGAAATGGAAGCTCTCCGCATTAAGAAGTACATCGGTGCCTTCATGGCAGAACTCGGCCACGTAGACGCAATCGTATGGACTGCAGGTGTAGGCGAGCGCGGACCAATCACTCGTATGAAGGCTTGTTCTGGTCTTGAAAACTACGGTATCAAGATTGATGCACAGCGCAACGAATGGTCATTCACAGGTAACGCTGAAACATACATCCACGCTGATGATTCAAAGACAAAGATTTTCGTAATCCCAACAGACGAAGAGCTCGTAATGACAGAAGATGCTTACGCTCTCATGAAGGGAACATACGATGTTCATACAAACTTCAAGTACAGCTTCCAGGATCCTAACTACGTAAACAAGGCTCGCGAAGAAGGCTTGAAGGCCGACCTCGTAAAGAGACCAAACATCGCTAAGATTTTGGCAAGAGATATTATCGGTAAATAAATCATGGATTGCTTCGCTGCGCTCGCAATGACGCAGCCATACCACGTCATTGCGAGGAGCGTAGCGACGAAGCAATCTACAAAAAAAAGACTGTCTGTATTCAGACAGTCTTTTTTTATGCCATACAGGAAGTTTTTTTAAGAATGTTCAAAGAAACCGTAAGAAAGCGTAATGTTTGCTTGACTTTTACATTGTATTCTTAATATAATGGCCGTCCGCGTCGGAGATTTTAAGGATATGTGTGATGAGCAGACGCTTTGGAAAACTTCTGATTCCTTTCATTGTATTAAGTGTTTTTTGTAGTTCTGATTTATACGCAGAATATGATTCTGGAAAATTCTTTCCAACAGTAAATGATTTTGGCAAATCTGGGCTCTATTTAGAAGGAGCCGGTGGCCTTGCATTTCCTCTTGCTTTTACAAATCAGAGTTTCGTTCCTATGACAAGTTTCGGTCATGACTATTCAGCCGGATTGGGCTTCAATTGGGGTGGCTGGCTTCTTGGTCTGGAGTTCAATCGTTCTGTCTATGGACAGGGAACTGCAGCTGGTGCCTTGATGGAAAACTTTACAAATAATCTTTTTGAATTCCGCCTTCGAAGAGTTATTTCAAAAGCTTCTATTTCAAAGTTGCCTTCCTGGCTTGAAATTGTTCCGGGAATCAGCCTTGCCGGAAATTTTATAACTACAGATTATTACAGATCTCGACGTGCAAAAGAAGACGGCCTGATGACAAGTATTACCTTTGGTCAGCAGGGGGCTCGTTGTCTCTTGGGAAAACTGTCTTATGAAAATGCCTTTTATTTCGGAAATGATTATTTTATTCCATATATCGAAGGTGATGTAAACGTCTTTTATGATACCAGCATTGGTGGAGGTCTTGGAACCTATTTTACAGCCAATATTGGAGTTAGAACTTATCCAACTGCCATCTTCCACAAGAACAATGCAAAGAAAGAAAAAGCAGTAAAGCCAAAGACTGAAAAGAAAGCTAAGAAAGAAAATAAAAAGGAAAACAAAAAAGAGCCAGTATTCCTTCCTCCAACAGACACAAGTCCGGTTGAACTTGCTCTTGAATCAAATATTCATTCTAACTTTACTCCAGATGATGATGGCACAAATGATAAAGCTATACTTACTCCAAAGCTTATTAATATATGCCAAGCACCTCAAAGCTGGAAGGTAGAAATTCTTGACCCTAAGGGTGCCGAGTTCCGTGAGTACAGTGGAGAAGGCATGCTGCCAGAAACTGTAGTCTGGGATGGAAAGAGCGATTCTGGTGAAGATGTATTCGCCATGAATACTTATGAAATTGTAATTACAGTAATTCCTTCTGCAGTAGATATTGCCCGCACAGGTCAGACAGAATTAGTTGTAAAAGATTCAATCACAACAGGTCTTCCAATGCAGGTAATCATTCCAAATAGAAAATGGAAGATTGTTGTAAATACAATTCACTTTGATCCAGACCGTGCAACCTTTACCCGCATTTCAAAAGAACAGCAGCAGGAAAATATTGAAACTCTGGATAGTCTTGCAGAACAAATTAAAGCACATCCAGACTGCAATATCACAATTGAAGGTTATGCAAATAACGTAACAAATACAGAACGCGAAAATAGAGAAGAACTGGTTCCACTTTCACAGTTAAGAGCAGAAGCTATTTTGCAGATGCTGGTAGAGCGTGGAATTGATAAAGATGTTTTCACAGCAAAAGGAAAGGGTGGTGCAAATCCTCTTGCTGCCTGGGAAGACCGGGCAAACTGGTGGAAGAACCGCCGTGTAGAATTCATCGTAGAAAAACAGGAATAGGAAGCAGATATGAAAAAGAATAGAAAATATAGTGCAGCAGTAAAGATTTTGGCAAGCCTTTCACTTTTGGCTTTTACATCCTGTTCGAACCTTTTTGTTGATATGCTGAACGAAGATGGTTCTGTAAAAACCGGCGATACCAGTTTACAGACATCTCTGGATCCAGATGAAAATATAATTACGCCGGAAACTGGAAATAAACCAGGAACTACAACAGGCAAACCTGGAAATACTCCGGGGACAGTTGTAGAACCAAATGAACATCCTGAAGAATTTTATGAATCAGATGAAGATAATGAACTGAAGAATACAGATGTAAATACAGGCATTGTTGTAATCAAAGCAACAAGACCAAATTATAATCAGATTGTTTTTAATGCTAATATTCATTCATACGAAGTTGGACTTCTTCGTGCAGAAGATGATCCAGTAACTGTTAAAGCTTTTAAGAATGATGTTAATGCAAAAATAACTTTCAGTGCAGTTCAGACTCGAACAACAAATATTGAAAACGGCAGTCTCAAAACAACATACATTGCAGAAGACACAGAACAGTTTATTGATTTGCCCGCATCAAATCAGCCGGCTGTTACATTTACAGAAGCAGCCGGACCAGGAGACGCTATTCTTTTTCCAAAGCTGCCTTATGGAACAACCCGTGTAACAGTTACAATTACAGCAGATGATGATAACTATTCAGATTCTTATGATATATATCTGAATAAAAAACATGTTCTTACTTCTTTGATGCTCCCAGAAACTGGCAATCCTGGAAAAACTGATTTAACAACTTCTCTTGTTGTATTGAAAGAAAGCGATGGTTTTAATAAAAATCAGATTACTTATAAGCCAGTCGTAACTGAATATGATGTAGAAGTTCTTACTCCAAAAGATAATCTTGTTTATCTTAAAGCAGTTCCATCAGATAAAAATGCAAAGGTAACCTGGACCGCCGTATATACAGCAAAGCCAGTTTATAAATATGAATATTATCAGACAGTTACAACTACCACAGTAAAGGTAGATGCAAACGGTAAACTCCTTGAAGGTCCTCTTACTTCAAAGGTTACCTCAAAGGTAAATTCTGCAGCAGAAAATCATTCTGAAATATCAGAAAAAAAAGATGCAAAAGGAAATACAATCACTACTACTGTCAGCACTACAACAAGAAAAACAATCGTAGGGCTTGATCATATGGAGTCTGTTACTCAGGAAGATATTTCTTCAAGTCTTTTGCCTGTAGAAAATCAGAATACAGACAGGGTAAGAATCACAACCTTGCCTTATGGAGAAACAAAAGTAACAGCAACTGTTCATGGAGACGGAAATCAGAATTCTATAAATCAGGTTTATACAATTACAATTCCAAGAGTTAAGTTTTCTGCAGTAGAGGAAGGCTCTGATCCTTGGGGATCTTCTGATGAGGAATTGCCTGCAATAAATGATGATACTTCTAAGCTGGAAGATCTTTCTGTAAGTAACTTTGAAACTATTGATGATGAAGGAAATGCAACGGATTTAGAAACTCAGGCCACAGAAGACTTTACTTTCAATAGAGATGAAACAATTTATTCTGTGATTGTAGATGAAGATACAGACGTAATGAAAATCAATCCGGTACTTAAGGAAAATGAAGTAATGACATATCCTGTTTCAAAGACCAAGTACTCGGAATTAGAATCAAACAGTTATAGTGTAAATCTTGTAGGCGGTTTACAGGTAATTACCTTTACGGTTACAGAAGAAGGCTGTGAATCAAGAACTTATACAATCTATGCTTATAAGCAGAGTGGTAATACTATCCTGGAATCAATTAATTATTCTTCTTATGATTCTGTAAACAAAGCATGGACTTCTCACAAAATGGCTGAGGCAAATTATAGTGCCGGCCTTACTGCCATGTCACCTTCGAAAGTTTCGTTGAAAAATGGTGCAAAAGTGGCAAGTGCAGCTAATACCTATTCTTTGAAAGTACGTGCGGACAATGCTGCAGATGTTACACAGATGAAATTCAGTGTACAGCCATATGATATGCATACTCATCTTTATTATTATGTTGGCGGCAGCTGTCCTGAAGAAAAAAGCCAGGCATGGGGAAAAGCTTATCTGAAAAATGATCAGGATAATAGCATCACAATTTCTGAATTGAATAATGATGGGAAAGAAGCAAAAACTTATCTTTGGATAAAAACAGTAAGCCGCCCTTATTATCACGCAGATGATGTAAAAGTTCGTAGCGATGTAACTTATCATAAGATTGAAATCTCAAAACCTGGTAAAGAAAATGTTGCCCTCAAAGAATTATTTATTAATACACAAAATGAAGCTGAGGAATGGAACGAACTTTATTCTGATAAGGATACAGAAACTGAAACTGGCATTACCCATATAGCGGAAACTATGGAAGAGAATGTAACTACAGATGTGGATGTTGCAAAAATCTATTTCCGCTTTGCTGATGATGATGCAAAAGACAATAAGACCGTTACCTATTCTGTTGTGAATGAAAGAGCAAGTGATACAAGCCTGACCCCTAACACAGACTTTTATAAGTCTCCAGCTCCTGGCAGCCTTAAAGGTTCAACAGAAACAATAGATGGAAAAAAATATTATGTAATCACTCTTGGCCAGATTGATGTCGAAAATAAGGATGCGGATGATCTTTCAAAAGAAAGAACAACAAATGATTTACCAATGGGGGACACAATTGTAAAGATTCTTGTAAACGACGAAGAGTCTGCAACAGTTACTCTCAAGAAGCCGGATCTTAATTCTTATACACTTACAGCAAGGCCAGCAATTGGTACTGGTTCGAGCGGCCTTTATACAACAAGTTTCTACGATACTGTTTATTATCTGAATAAGGGTGTTGATGAAGTTACTCTTACAATGACTACAAGTCAGAAAAATGAAAGTATTTCTGTAGACTCTTATAAAAAGATTGCAAAAGAAAATGGTTCTGAAGAATCTGACGATTATAGTGATAAAGCATATGTTTCTATGGTTCAGTCTAAAGATAAGCCTTATACGACATGGACCAGCAAAGTAACAAAGATTCCTAAAGGAACTTCTCAGGTTGTTTATAGAGTAAAAAGTGCCTATGGTAATTATTCACAGCCTTGTACAGTAACCTTTGTTCGTGCAGAAGACTCAGAAACCCGTTTGAGAAAGTTTAATGTAAAGGGACCCAAAAATGAGATTACTGATTTCAAATGGAGTGATCAGGGATCTTTAGATACTGGTAACTTTGTAAATAATTACAAGATTGCTGATGGATCTGGTAAATATACAATTACAGCTCTTCCTATGAATTCGAACGAGGATGTAACAGTTTTTGTATATACAAGTGCTACAAAAAAGATTGATAAAGATAATTTAGATTCTTTGACTGGAAAAGATTATCAGACTGGCGTAAATGGAACTTATACTTTTGAAGCAAAATCTGAAGATAAATTTATTTTGGTTCGTGTAGAGGTAAAAAATGGTTCTGCTAATGTACGATATTATGACGCACTTGTTACAGTAGATCCTGAAGTTACCACAAAACTTACAGCTACTGGAAAGCAATATAATATTGGTGATGCAGGAGATTTTGATTCCTTTAATTTCTATAAAGCTGATAATTCAATTATTCCTGCTTCAACAAATGTAAACAGTATTGGTAATATCAGAATTGATGTTTCAAAATCATCAAAGGCAAGCTGGAATGACGGCTATCCTAAAGTAACAGTAGATACAGTTGAAGGAGAAGACATTACCGTTCAGCGGGACATTGATTCAGATAGGAACATCACAATTTCTTATGATGTTTACAAAAAGTATCTGGGAAAGACTCTGAATGTAATTTATAAGGCAACAGCAGAAAGTGGAGCAGAAGAAGAGTTCGTTTTCCCAATAGAGCTTTCAACTTTGGAAACTGTAACTAAGTATGAAAAATGGACATCATCAGAGTCTTACAGTTATGAGCTTCCTGTAACTACAAAGAAAAAGCAGATTGCCTATAGATTTGGTTCGCAGATAAATGATACACGCACAAACTGGATTTATACCGCGACTAAAAATGAGCAGGGCCAGCCAGATACTAGTGGTATTGATATTGTTGGAAGCCTTGATGGCGGTTCAACATGGGGCGCAACATCATACAACTTCAGTGGTTTGCATTATCTTTTGAAGTCTGGCGAAAATATTTACCTTGCAAAACTTGAGGCAGACACTTTAGATAATAGTAAGGCAAGTGTGAATACTTTATATCTGCTTAATGTTGATAAAGAAAAAGCTGAGGTAAAGAATGCAGCTGACCTTGGAATTGAGCTTACTGTAAATGCCAGAGTAAGCTATGCAGGTGAGACTCCTTATCTCATGCTGACAGCTACAGTTAAAGGTGCAGATCAACTTGGTGCTATTATGGATACCCTTGTTGCTTCAGAAAAATTTGCAACGGATGCGGGTGCAGATAGTGTAAGTATTAAGGCTACAACTAACGGATTTAAGATGGCTGGAGACGGTTATAAATTCTCTGCCGTCCTGAAAAATGCAGTTGAAGTAAATGATGTTTCAAGATTCTGGTATGGCTCATATAAAGAAATTAGCGGAGCCTTGTCTTATCTGAAAACTGTATTTACAACCACAGAACCGGCAAATGAAGATGTTGATGACTCAGCAATTTCCTTCAGTTGGGATTTGAATCCTGGTGAAGAAGCTGCAAAAACAATTCGTTTTACAATAGAATAAATGCAAAAATAAATGATTAGCCGAGGGGGTCCTGACCTGTGGTCAGGACCCCCTCTCTATTTTATATAAGTTTGTTAATTTCTTCCAAAGAAAGTCCTGTTAATGAAGAAATCTGTTCTGCGGGAAGGCCTTCCTTTAAGGCTTTTTTAGCAACCTGTGTAATCCCTTCAAGAATGCCTTCGGCTTGTAAAATAAGAAAAATTTTGATAAATTTTGAATTCGTAGTTATATGTGTAAAAATAAATTACAGTCACTTGACAAATATAATCGTCTTCGCAATTCGCAATTTGTTAGCGATAAATCTATACAATTCAACTTTTCTCAGGAATTCTGATCATGAAAATGGCTTTTTAAGTTATTTTGAGGGCTTTTAATATTTTCAGGAGGTTTTTATGAAAAAATCAAAACTTGTCGCATTATTTATAAGTGCGGCATTTGCTATTGTTTTAGCCGGATGTTCAAGCCCAACTGTAACTCCAGCACAAACTTATACTGTAACTTACGTTGACGGAGTTGATGATGCAGAAATTGCAGTTCCAACCGATTCTGCTTCTTACCACGCTGGCGATACTGTAACTGTAAAATTTGATGGAATTGGAAATCGAAACTATTATGAATTTACTGGTTGGAGCGATGGAAGTACAACTTACACAAGTAACGGAACAACAAGTTTTACAATGGGAAGTGCGAACGTAACACTGACTGCTACTTGGAACGGCCCTTTTATTGGTACAAAAGCTCCGTCTGTAGCAAAAGCTGTTGGTGATATTGTATTTAATGATGGTTCTGCAATGCCGTATTCTGTTTACAACACAGAATTGACAGATGCAGAAAAAGAAGCTAAAAAGAATTCTGCTATTGCCTTGATTTTCTACAAGGGAACTGGCTTGAACAGTGATGCTGCTGATGGTACACCAGATAATACAACCAGCCGAACTTTAGGTGTTGGATTAAAACATTATATGAAACCAAATGGCTTTTGCCTTGCCTGGTGCAGAAAAACAAGTGATACAGATAAAGCTGATGCTTTTAGTGTAAACATTACTTCAATTCAGTGTCCTGCAAGTGGAACTGCTGGTGCTTTAACTTTTACAGGTGATAAAAATGGAAGTGATAATCTTGAACAGATAGCTGCTTTTGATGGAATTAGTGATACTGGGGGTGGCGATTCAACAACATCTGCTGAACAGGCTGCTTTGAATTATCCTGCATTCTATTTTGCAAAGAATTATAAAAATGTTGAAGGAAGCAGAGTAGCAGGTACCGATTATGAAAGCGGCTGGTATTTACCAAGTATAGCAGAACTTTTTCAGATTTATGCTAATGGAAAGGGAAGTAATAAGATTTTTGATATTGATGCAGCAAGCGAATCTTTAAGGGGCGATAAGTTTGAAATTTCATACTATTGGTCGTCGTCTCAGTATCCTCCTGTGAATAATCCTTCTTATGCTTCTTTTAATAATGCTTATGCTTACGCTCTTTACTTCAACAGTAAGAGTTGGTACGGTAGCTTAAAGGACGATACTTCTTCCAATAATGTGTGTTGCATCCACGAATTTAACTAATGTATATAATACTTTCCTGCCGGCAAATTTCCGGCAGTGAAAATTTGGAGAACGATTTATCAAATAAATATAGGTGTTTGTTTTTATGGAAAATGTTTTACAGTATAACAAGGAAGGCTCTTCTAAGCGTTATAATATTAAGTGGAAATATGAAGATGACAATTTTTACATTTGGATTGAAAACCTGGATGAGTATAAATTTTCTAAATATGATCAGAGTGTACCTTTGAATGGACAAGAAGATTTTGATCTTGACCTATATATAAAAAAAATGAAAGGCTTTATAGATAGCGATTTATCATAAAACATAATCAACTTTCAAGACCATCGCAAAAACGGTGGTCTTTTTTATTTCATAAACTCAACAAAACAAGTTTTTGTTTTTTTGTCAAAGTTCTGGCATTCCAGAAAACAGAGGATTCAATCTTTCCCAGTCTAATTGATATCCATATGAATGACGAAAGACGTGACGAAAAGATTTATTTTTTCTTTAGTAATCTCATCCAATTTTCTTCTGCTCTCCAACTCTTTGAAGTAAGTCAAAAAATCTTTCTGATAATCAAAATCAACTAAATCTACGGGCAATTTTGAGGATACTCGTTGCTTTTGCAAGAATCATTGCATTCATACTTTTATTATGTATCCGCAAATTGAATTTACGTTTACGAAGTTTTAGGAACGATAAAAGTTTCTACATTAGGTTTTACATGGACTAATCTAAAACCTAATGATGGAAAGATAATAAAATTGATGAACCGATTGGAAGAAAAAGCATTAAAAATATATGGAAAAAATATTGATATCATTGATGTTGATATTGGGGGCATGAATGCTTTAACAACTTCATTAATATGGGGTGTTGCGGGGTACCCCCGCTAGAAGGGGTAGCGAGCAACGAAGTGCGAGCGAGGGGAAGGCATTTCCCTTCTTTTTTTTATTCATTGTCTTGCATTAATATTCAAAAAACGGCATAATCTTTGCATATTTATACATTTCTTGTTTAGGGGTGAAATATGGAAAAGAAAATTGTCAACAACTACGGTTCTTTCGACGTAACCTTTGTAAAATCAAAGGGCTCAACAATGTGGGATGTTAATGGCAAAAAGTACATCGACTTTATTGCCGGAATTGGAGTTAACTGCCTTGGTCATAATTACAAGCCTCTTGTGAAGGCAATTTCTAATCAGGCCCGTCGTCAGATCCATATTTCAAACTATTATTTTTCAGATGTAGGTCTGGATTTTGCAGAAAATCTTTTGAAGGTTACCGGCTTTGAACGCGGTTACTTTGGAAACTCTGGTGCTGAAGCAAACGAAGCTGCAATTAAACTTGCAAGAAAATATGGTCAGCTCAACGGTGGCGATAAAAGAAAGACAATTGTTACTCTGGAATCTTCATTCCATGGTCGTACACTGGCTACTCTTACAGCTACAGGACAGGACCGCTTCCACCCAGACTGCTTTGCGCCATATCCTGTAGGTTTCAAGACAATTAAGGCAAACGACTTTGATGCTCTGAAGGGAGCTTTTGACGATACAACCGCAGCGCTTTTTATTGAGTGTATTCAGGGTGAGGGTGGTGTAAATCTTATAAATCCTGAATGGGCAAAGGCTGCCGCTGAGGCTGCACGCGCTGCCGGAGCAATTGTAATGGCAGATGAAGTTCAGACTGGCGTTGGACGTACAGGTACATATCTTGCGAGTGACTGGCTTGGTTTTAAGCCTGAGGTTGTAACTCTTGCAAAGGGAATTGCCGGTGGCCTTCCAATGGGAGCATGTCTTTTCCGTGGAAAGGCTGCAGATGTTTTTGTTGCAGGTGACCATCAGTCTACTTTTGCAGGAAATCCTTTAGCATGTGCAGCTGGACTTGTTGTTCTTGAAACAGTAAGTGATCCAGCCTTCCTCGACAGAGTAAACCATGCAGGTGACTATATCCGTGGTGCAATTGCAAGCTGGAATCTTCCTATTGTAAAGGACGTTCGCGGTAAAGGTCTTATGATTGGAACTCAGATTGATAAGAGCATTAAGCCTTTTGATATTGAAGTTCGCTGTCTCGAAAAAGGACTTTGTACAACAACAGCAGGAAGTGATGTTGTAAGATTCCTTCCACCACTCAATATTTCTGACAAAGAGATTGACGAAGGTCTTGCAATTTATAAGAATGTACTTGAAGAATTTTGTAAATAAGTAAGGTAATAAATTGAAGAAAGCAGGAACATTGCACAGAAAGGTTAGGATTAGTAAATCATTCTTTCTCGTGCCTGTGCTCCTGCTTTTTTTATGTCTGAATCTTACGCAGCCGGTTTTTGCCGCAAATGTTCTTGGCCGGCCGCGAAAAATGTTTCTTGTTAAGACGGAACATTTTGATATCATCTATTCAAATCTGAGTGAAGAAACTGCCCTGCTGTTAGTGCAGAATGCCGATTCTCTTTATGAAAAAGCGGCAGAGGCTCTGGGAGCAGAGAATAATCTTCATATGCCGGTAATTATTTCTCCGGACTCAGATGAACTTTCTGTAACCTATACTGAATCTCCATATAATAGAATAATCATTTTTGATTCACCTGCAGATTATGGCACTGCCGTTTTTGAAGACACAATGCTAAGCCTTTTTTATCATGAGATTTATCAGGCTTTGCTGCAGTCAATCAGAAGTCCTTTTAATCAGATAGTTGCAAAATGGGGAACCGGGGAAATCTATCAGCCGGTTGCAATTTTTAATATGCCGCTTTCTTTTATTGAAGGGACTGCGTATCTGAAAGAAAGTGAGGAGCCTGGAGAAGGACGACTGAACGATGGATATTTTCTTCAGATATTGTCACAGGCAAAGCTCGAAGGAAAATTCCCGAATTACTATCAGGTAACAACTGTGCGCGATTCTTATCCGGGAGAAGAACTTTCTCTTGCGGCGGGCGCGGGCTTTGCGGCGTTTTTGATGAACACTTATGGTGTTGAAAAATACGCTGAGCTCTGGAAAGAAAGCGGAAAAATAAATCTGATGTTTACCGAGGGTGTTTTTCAGAATACTTACGGCAAAAGACTTAAGGAATTATGGGCGGAGTTTGAAGAAGCTGTGCCGTTACCAGACGCACTTCTTGCGCTGGAAAGTTATGAGCTTGAAGGTGATTTAGTTTTTCCGAAAGACAAATATGCGAATTACGAAAATCTTCTTTTGACTGATTACGGAATTGTTTGGTATGACCGTATCAGACATGAAGTTGATATTTATGATGAAAACAATGCACTGAAAATGCGTCAGCTGCTTTTTCTTGCAGATAATGTTGAGCGGCTTTCTCTTTCTCCGGGAGGAAGATATATTGCAGTTTCACATACACAAGCTCGCACAATGGAAGAACTTTCTTCGAGTTCAACCTGGATTTATGATTTAAAGGAAAGAAAATTTCTTGATGATAAATATGCGCTCCGTGATGCTGCTATTGTAAAAACTTCGGATGGAAAGTTTGCCGTTGCTGGTGTGAATGTAAAAGATATTCGTGCAAAGCTTGAAGTTTACAGTTTGCCTTTGGACGACAATAAAGATGAAGAAGTTTCAGTAATTTACTCGAAGACATTTGAAAGAAATAAAGTTCCGTTTTCTCCAGTTTATGCAGACGATGGTTTTGTAACTTATATTCTGGCTGATGGGGATGAGCGTTATTTATGCCGTCAGAGTTTTGATGGAGTAGTGGAGCAGAAGTGGGTGATTGAAATGCCTGCGGATGATTTTCAGACTCCGCTCAAAATCCAGCGCCTGTCCTGGAGCCCAAGCCGCGGCGGCCGCGCACCCTTCTACACCTTCGAGTTCACACTGCCGCAGGCGCACAGCTTTACACGGGCCGGCTTTATTTACCTCACCGAGCTCTTCGAGCCCCAGCGAGTCGAGCTCACCGCGGCAGACGTTTCGGGCGGTATAAACTTCCCCGCAGTTTCGTCCACCGGCAGCCTTCTGTACAGCGCACATAAATTTTCGCAAAATGAATTACGCACCGTGGCGCTCTCCGCCGTGCCGCGCGTGGACGGTGCATTAAGAGAACTCAGCACATCCGACGCCCTCGGCGAGTCTGGAGACCTCAGTACATCCGACACCCTCAGCCAGCCTGGAGAACGCCCCTTCGGCCAGTCCGGAGACATCCCCCTCGGCCAGTCCGGAGACCTCAGTACATCCGACACCCTCGGCGAGTCCGGAGACCTCCCCCTCGCTCCATCCTTCTCCGATTCCCTTGCAGCTTACAATGTGCGTCGCTACAATCCGTTCCGCTACATGGCAGACCTGTCGTTTACTCCGTTCTTCCCGATGAAGCTGCTGGACTTGAGCGAAGGAAACTTTTACTGGCCTGGCCTTGGTCTCACAATCGAAAGTCAGACCGACCCTTGTATGAACACAAAGGCCCTGCTTTCTGCCGGCTGGACGTATCTTCCAATGGATTTCTCTTGGACAAACAATATGCCGTCCAGATACATGGCAAAACTCAGAACCGAATCTCTGAACATCAAAAAAGATAAATCTGCCGCATTCTATATTGAAAATTCTTCAACTCCGGTTTTCATTCGCGCCGGAACAATCTTTAATTGTAATCTCGATGGCGAATACAGCTTTAAGGTTATTGGCGGCGGCCAGTGGAAGATTCCGGTTGGCATTGCTCTCCGCAATCTTACTTTTGACCTTCAGGCAAGTTATTCTGTTTCAACTGATTATTATGATCAGACTCAAAGCGAAATCCGCCCAAGCCTTTCAGACTGGCCTTCTTTCAGCGAAGCTTATGAGATGTATGAGATTTCTGCAAAGATTGAATATTCAAATATTCACCAGTACGGCTATTCAACTTTTGAGCAGCGTGGAATTACTTTAGGAATGCGTGCTTACACAATGTGGGATATGTGTGAGGTTCGCCTTTTGCAGGAAGCACGAAAACAGAAGGAGGCCGAGGCGGGCAACACGGGAAATTCGGAGACCTCAACCAATTCAGGCGGCTCGGGAACTACAGACAATTCAAATGATTCCAGCGAACAGTCCCTCACAAACGCCCAGCGCCAGAACCTCTTTACAAACAGCCTTGCAGATATAACTCAGCTCAACATGGGTTTTTACGCAACAGTTGCAATTCCTCGCCTTAATCCTCTTACAATGTACAAGGGCTGGGTTTTGAGTATGCCTTCTATTTTGACAGCAGAGTTTGTAAACAAGGCCGGTACAGCGCTTGAGTCCAGCTTCCAGTCTCTTTTAATTGGCCGCGAGATTCACAACACAATCATTCCGGCATTCCTGTATTCACGCCGCGCAGGTCTTTGGGCAGGTTATGATATGGCTCTCGTTTATGATACAGCTGAAACCCGCCTCCCGGATATCCGCCATGACAACTATCTTGCAGAAGTGTTCAAGGGAGTTTCGTACACCCAGGCAATCTATATGGTTTTGAATCTTGATTTGAATATCACCGTAGGAAAACTTTCTACAGTCCCAATCAACACCACCCTCACCGGCACCTTCTACCCGGAAAGCCGCGGTTACAAAATCGAACTCGACGTGCGTTTACACTTGTAGTTATGGTTTCGATACGCCCGGCCCTTCGACTCCGCTCAGGGACCGGTCTACTCAACCATCGGCAGGATCCACTTTTTCTGAGATTTTTCTTATTTACCTTTCTTCTGAAAGTTTGTTATATTTAATATATACAAAAAATTTGGAGGACATCTAAAATGATAGAAGTTTCCCACGTTTCCCGTAATTTCGGGGATTTCCGTGCGGTAAATGACGTCAGCTTTTCTATTCCTACAGGACAGATTGTAGGACTTCTTGGCCCAAACGGCGCTGGCAAAACCACAACAATGCGAATGATAACAGGCTTTCTTGCCCCATCAGCTGGTTCAGTAAAAATTGATGGAATTGATATTACAGAAAATCCTGTTGAAGCAAAAAGAAAAATCGGCTATATGCCTGAATCTGCTCCTTTATATGGAGAGATGATAGTAGAAGATTATCTGCGATATATTGCAGGAATCTATGGTCAGAATCCGGAAGAAAAGGTTCCACTGCTTTGTAAAGAATGCGGACTCAAAGAGGTTATGAGTAAAAACATCTCTGAGCTCTCTCGTGGTAACCGCCAGCGTGTTGCTCTTGCTCATGCACTTATGAATGATCCGGAAATCCTTATTCTTGATGAACCAACTTCAGGTCTTGACCCTAATCAGGTAGAAGACGTTCGTTCAATTATCCGTGAAATTGGTAAGACACGTACTGTAATTGTTTCAACCCATATCCTTAGCGAAGTTGAAACTATCTGTAGTCGCGCAATCATCATTAGCGGCGGTAAGCTTGTTGCAGACAGCTCTATCGAAGAACTTAAGAACAGCATTGGAACTTCGTCTACAGTTTATATCACTGTTGGCGGCGACGGTAATAAGGCTTGCGAACTTGTTAAGTCAATTAACGGTGTTGCCGGTGTAACTGTTGGTCCTAAAGAAGGCGAAGCAAACCTTAGTGAACTTGTTGTGTCTGTAAACGGTGATGCAGAAATCAGACCGGTTATTATCAAAAAGCTTGTTGAAGGCGGTTTTGATTTGTATGAAGCAGCTCACAATAAGAATACTTTGGAAGATGTATTCCATACTTTGACGGAGGCTAAATAATGAGCGACAGTAAATCAGCTAAAAAACAGAGCCCTGCAATCATCATTATGAAGCGTGAGCTCAAAACATATTTTACTTCACCGGTTGCTTACATTGTAACCGCTCTTTTTCTTATAGTTACAGGAATCCTGTTTTATTCAGTATTCTTCCTTTATGACAGAGCTGAACTCCGCCAGTATTTTTCTTTACTGCCAGTTCTGCTTGCACTTTTTATTCCGGCTCTCACAATGAGAATCTTTGCAGAAGAGCGCCGTGTTGGTTCTATTGAAACTCTCATGACCCTTCCTGTTACAGAGCTTGATGTAGTTACAGGTAAGTATCTTGCATCTTTCCTTGGCACACTGATTATGCTTGCACCAACTTTGCTTTACATTCTTCCAACAGTGATTTTTGGATCTCCAGATTTTGGTCCAATCATCGGCGGATACATTGGCGCAATCTTCCTTAGTGCCTGCTTTACTGCAATCGGAATCTTTGCTACTTCCATCACAAAAAATCAGATTATTGCTTTCTTTACTGCAATGATAATCTGTATGGTTCTTACAATGATTGATTCTTTCCTGATTTTCCTTCCATCACAGATTGTAAGTGTTTTGAGTTATCTTTCTGCAAGCGGGCATTTTGATTCTATTTCCCGTGGAATTTTTGATACAAGGGATGTCCTCTATTTTATTTCCCTTACAGCCCTGTTCTTTACCTCAACAGTAAAGCTTCAGCAGAATGCTAAAAACTAACGGAGTAAAAAAGATGAAAAAAATATTACAGTGGCTTAAAGGCCCTAAATCAGATTTTATACTTTTTGTAATCTTCCTTGTGCTTTTGAATATTGTAGGACATAAGGCTTTTATTCGCTTTGATCTTACAGCTCCAAAATCATACTCGCTTTCAAAGGCAAGTAAAACTGTTGTAAAGAATCTGGATTCTCCACTTTCTATCCGTGTGTTCTTCAGCGACAATCTTCCTGCAACTTACACAAATGTTTCTCAGTATGTGAAAGATATTCTTGTTGAATACAAGGGTGCTGCAAATAAGAACTTCTCAGTTTCTTACATGGATATGTCTAAGCCTGAAAATGAAGAGCTTGCTGCAAATCTTGGAATTCAGCAGGTTCAGATTCAGGAACTGAAAAATAATGAAGTTGGACTCAAGCAGGTTTATATGGGACTTGCTGTTGCCTATGGCGACAATATCGAAATCATGAATCCTATTCAGAGTTCAGATGGTTTTGAGTTCAATCTTACAACAAAAATCTCAAATATGATTTCCATGGCAGATACACTTGCAAGCCTTGGAAAAGACGATAAGGTTAGCCTTACACTTTACATGAGCGATGCTCTTAAGTGGCTTGGAATCAGTGGTGCAGAAGAAGCTGACGGAATTATCCGCAATGCATTTAATTCTGTAAATAAGCAGAATGCAGACTGCATGGAATATAAGGTTGTAAGCCCTGATACAAATGAAGCTGCAGAGCTTGCTCAGAAGTACGGACTTCAGACAATCTCTTATTCAGAATCTGGAGTTCAGAAAAAAGCTGCTCTTGGTCTTGTGCTTGAGCATGGAGAAAAAACTTACGCACTTCCTCTTGAAGTTCAGCGCTCTTTGTTCGGTTATATTGTTTCTGGTCTTGATGATATGGAGACAACAATTAACGAAGGTTTGCAGAGTCTCTTCTCAAATGCAAAGGCAATTGGTTATATCACAGGTCATGGAGAAGTTGATCACAATTCTGCAGATCAGGCTGCAAACTTCCAGAAGCTGATTTCTGGAATGTATGAGCTTAAAGATATTGATTTGAACTCTGATAATATTCCTGCTGGTATGAACTCAATTATTATCAACGGTCCAAAGATGGATTTTACAGAAGAGGAGCTTTATAAGATTGATCAGTTCCTTCTTCGTGGTGGCAATGTAATGCTCTTTGTTGATGGTATTGTTGAAACTGGAAAAGACCAGATGTACGGAATTGCAAACTTCGGACAGAACGAAACAAACATTGAACGTCTGCTTTCAAAATACGGTGTAGCACGCGAAAAGAATATGATTATGGATAAGAATTGTTTGAGCAATTTGAATACTCAGTATGGTGAATTGAATTACTACTGGGTTCCTGTAATCAATAAAAAGCAGCTGGCAAAGAAGAACGCAATCACAAATAATCTTGGTTCTCTCTATTTGCTTCAGAGTGGTTCGCTTGATCCTTCTGCAGCAAAAGAAAATAAAAATCTTAAGGTAACAGAAATTGCAAAATCTTCTGATGAAGCATGGGCTCTTACAGACGGAATTATGCTTAATCCTTTGATGATGGATTACCCTGATGACGCTTCAAGTTATGCACAGTACGATCTGGCACTTCTTCTTGAAGGAAAGTTTGACAGTGCTTTTGATGATGCTCCTGCAAACACTTCTGATGAAGGTGAACTCGTAACTTCAAGCTACATCAAAACAAGCGTAATGCCTGGAAAACTTTTTGTAGCAGGTTCTTCTGTAATTACAACAAGTCAGGTAATTGATGAAAACGGACAGAGCCCTGTTGCAATGTTCCTTATGAACGTTGTTGATTATATGAACGGAAATGATGAACTTTGTACAATGAGAACAAAGAGCCTTTCGGTTAATAATCTTACAGTAAAGACTCCAGCCGCAGTAAGCTTCTGGAAGATTTTGAATCAGTATGGACTTGCAGTGCTCGTTGCTCTTGCAGGACTTCTTGTTTGGAGACTTCGTATGGCTCGCCGCCGTGCAATCAACAAGAAGTATAATCCGGATGATACAAGAACTATTACAAAGTAAGTTAGGCAGGTAGATATATGAAGACAAGAAAATTAGTATTGATAATTGCTGACGTGCTTCTGCTGGCTGTTTGTATAATTCAGTTTGCAGTTTCTGCACACGATACAACAAAGTATTTTTCACTTAAAGATAAACCAGATGCAATGGAAATTGTCACACCAACAGAGGTAATCAACCTTTATAAAGAAGGGGATGACTGGTTCATTGGTGAAAAGAAATATCCGGCAAGCATTTCAATGGTAGATTCATACATTGATGCAATTTCAAATATTCGTGCACTGGATAAGGTTGGAAATATTTCTTCTGCAAATAATGAAGAAAAATATGAGCTTACAGATGGAAAGAAAATTACTGTAACAGCAAAGCTTGGAGACAAGGTTTTACGCAAAGTTGAAATTGGAAAGACTGCAGTTTCTTCTTCTCAGTGCTATGCAACAATTGACGGCGGCAAGGATATATATCTTGTTTCAGGTGGAATTAATGATACCTTTGATACAAGCGTAGCTGCTGCCCGTACAACAATTGTTTTGAATCTTGAAAGTTCTGATATTACAACTGTAGCAATTAAAGATATTGCAGCAGATAAGAGCTGGTCTGTTTCAAGACTTGGAAGTGGAGATGACCTTGCATGGAATGTAAGTGGTGCTGAAGATGGCTATGAGCTTGATTCTGGTGCTGCTGCAATCTGGCTCAACTCTTTTGCATCTCTTTCTACAAGAGACTGGTATGCAGAAGATGCAGAGGTTGAAGGAACTAAAGTTGTTACAGCAAAAATTACCTGTGCATACAAAGATATCACTGTTGAGTTCTACGCAATTCCAAAGGCTAATGAGAACAATATCCAGCAGTACTATGGAACCTGCAGCGAAACTCCTTACCGCTTTAAGGTAAATGAGAGCACAGTAAAGCAGTATCTTAAATCACTGGATGAACTTTCAAAATGATTAAGCTCGTAGCATTTTTAGGAAATTACGGCAAGGAATACGAAAAGACCCGCCACAATGTAAGCTGGTATTTTGAAGATTCTTTGCCTTTTGCAGGTAAACTCAGCTGGCAAAGTAAGTTCAAGGGTGAGATTGCATCTTTCACTCCACAGGAACTGTCTCAGTGGGCCCGCGACACAAAAATCTGTTCAAAGAAAGACGGTTCTCCGGTACTCGTGCCGGAGCAAGCGCCTGCACATATTTACTTTCTCAAACCAATGACCTACATGAATCTGAGCGGCGACAGTATTATAGAAGTTGCAAACTTTTATAAGATCGCTCCCTCAGAAATTATGGTAGTTCACGACGAGCTCGAGCTTGCCCCAGGCTTTGTAAGCCTAAAGTGGAGCGGCGGCCTCGGAGGTCACAACGGCCTTCGTTCAACCAAAGCCGTATTGAACACCCCAGACTTCTTCCGCCTGCGTTTTGGCATCGGCCGCCCCGACAACCCAAACATCAGCGTTGCAGATTATGTATTAAGCAAATTCACAACCGACCAGCAGGAACTGATGCAGAATGTCTTCTCCCAAACAAACTTATTATTGGTTAAGTTGTTATTAGCCAAAGAACCAAAAGATTTAATACAACAGTGGGGCAAAAAAAATCTCGCTTAGGTGTGTGAAAAAAACATACACTGCTATATTGAATTAGTATGCTGAAAATTTGGCGCGAGGGCGTGAGGCATGAGTCAAAAAGACTTTGTTTGTGGATGCCGCGTGAGCGGCATTAAAATAGTTTCTATGCCACAAACAACGTCTAGCGCATTATTGCGCGTTTTTGACTCATGAATCACAACCGGGAGCCAACTTTTACGATCTTCATTTTTTTTCACAAAAGTTACAGTAACATTTTTCCAAACCTCAATTGTTTAAATAGTATTAAATCTATTGACACTATTAGCACCACTCTGTATTATTTACTTAATACAATAATACGTAAAATACGCTAAAAGGAGTATGAAAAAATGGCAGTTGTTAGCTTAAAAGACGTGCACAAATCTTATCCTCTAGGAAAAGAGAGAATCGAAGCCGTTCGTGGAGTTTCCTTTGATATAGAGAAGGGAGAATTTGCAGCAGTATCAGGACCTTCTGGTTCTGGTAAATCAACAATCTTAAACATGATTGGTCTTATTGATCTTCCAAGTGACGGAACAATCATAATTGGTGGTACAAACGTTTATGACGGAGTAAACCTTGAAGATACAGAAATAATCAATACCCGCTGGTCTTCTGCCGGTCCTGATAAAAAGGACGGAAAGAAAAAGAAGGTTCGTGTTGCTATTCCTTCAAAGCTAGATCGCAGAATTACTGCACTTCGACGTTCACATATTGGTTTTATTTTCCAGACTTTCAACCTTATTCCGGTTTTGAATGTTTATGAAAATATTGAATTTCCACTTCTTCTTGAATCAAAAGATCCTAATTCAAAAAGCCCTGTAGATGATTTTACAAAGCAGCAGAAAGAAGAATGGATTAACTATCTTATTGAAAAGGTTGGACTTACAGAATGGAAGAACCACAAGGCAAACGAACTTTCTGGTGGACAACGTCAGCGTGTTGCAATTGCCCGCGCTCTTGTAACAAAGGCTCCTGTAATTCTTGCAGATGAACCTACAGCAAACCTTGACTCGAAGAACTCAGAACAGATTCTTAAACTTATGAAGTCTCTTAATAAAGATCCTGTACTTCAGACTACCTTCATCTTCTCTACACACGATTCACGAATTGTAGATATGTGTAATCATGTAGTTCACATTCTTGATGGTCAGGTTATCAACGACGAGCACAAAGAGGGCTCAGATATCTACAAGATCTAGGTGGTGCAGCGATGAAAGACATAATCAAATTAGCTCTGCGCAACCTCAAGGAACACAAGTCTAAAACTCTCATTATTTCCATGTTTATTCTTTTTGGTGTAGCAATTGTAATAATGGGAAACTCCTTCCTTGAATCAGTTAACCGCGGACTTGAAAAAGACTTCAGGGCAAATGTTACCGGCGACCTTGCAATTTCGGTAATCCCTGAAAAAGGTACAACTATAGATGTTTTTGGTGTGAACTCAACAACAATCACTGGTGAAGTTCCACAGATTCCAGCTCTTGCAGATATCGAAAAAATTGAAAAGATTCTTGCAGAAACAGATGGAATTAAAAAGCAGTCAAAGTTGATTTCTGCACAGGTAATTCTTTCTAAGGACACAGAAATTGATTTCTCTGTTCTTCAGGATGATGATAAAGACCTTGGTATTATGGATCTTCCAATCTCTATGCTCTTTGCTGGAGAATCTGGAACTTTCTGGGAACTCTTCCCGGACTTGAAAATGATTGAAGGGCATTATCCTACACCGGGTTCAAATGAAGTTATCGTAGACACACGTGTTGTTGAAGGCTTTGTAAAAACCTGGAACAAGCCGCTTGAAGTTGGAGACGATGTTCTTCTTGCCAGCATGGGCGGTGTAATTCGTGAAGGTAAGGTCGTAGGAATCTTTAAGCCTGCCAATGAATATTCTGCTATGTTCCAGAGCGTATATTGTGAGCCGGGACTTGCCCGTGCATTTGCAGAGCTCACTTATGCAAACTCCTTCAGTCAGGAATTGCCGGACAGCGTAGACCTTTCAATTTCAGATATGTCAGAGGATGATTTCTTTAGTGATGATTTCTTTGGAGATATTGAAGATGATTCAGGTATTCTTGGAAGTACAAATGATTTTGACAGCATCCTTGGAGATACAAGCCTTCGTGATGAGTTGAACAAAACAGATGACGGTGCATGGCAGTTTGTTCTTGCAAAGCTAGATAATCCTCGTGCCGACAAAAAGCTTGTTGCACAGCTCAACAAGCGCTTTAAGGAAGAAGGTGTAAATGCCCTTGCAATGGACTGGAAAAGAGCCGCTTATTCTTATTCAGGAACAGTTGAAGGAATTGGCTTTATTTTTAATCTGTTAATCGTAATTCTTGCGATAGTCGTATTCATCATCATTATGAATACAATGGTAGTTTCAGTAATTGAACGTACAAGCGAAATTGGTACAATGCGTGCAATTGGTGCAGAAAAGAAGTTTGTAAAGAAGCTCTTCTATTCCGAAGCAATTATTCTTACAAGTCTTTCAGCCTTTGCAGGTATCATCTTTGCCTTTATCTGTATGTTGATTTTTAACTCTTTCAACATCGCAATTACTAACTCAATTGCAAAAATGATTCTCGGCGGCGGTCTGCTTCACTTTAGCCCGACACCTAAGATTATTCTTACAACAATTATAGTAGCACTTCTGGGAAGTGTCGTGAGCAACAGATATCCAGTAAAATCTGCACTCCGAATCACACCTATCAAGGCTCTCAGTAAGGAGTAGGAAATGAAAAAATTATTACTTGCACTCATAAACTCAGTACGAGATAAGAAAAGAAGTGCAAAACGAAATCTTAAAGTTGCAAGTCGAAATCTTACAAGAAATAAAAGACGTAACTCCATTCTCGCAGTTGCAATTGCTTTCGGATTTTTTGTAGTAACAGCTATCGACGGACTCACATCTGGAATGGTTGGTAACCTCGAAAATCAGATTACTCAGCTTGTTGGTGGAAATGTAATCTGTCAGGGACTTGAATGGAAAAATCCTGAAACAGCAGACGGAAAAGTTCATATCGTAAACATTGTCCGCGACAGAGATTACATCAAAAATATCGTAGATGAATTAGACATCAAATATGAATATTATTCATGTTTTACAATGTCTGGCGGAACTGCAATTTTCAATGGAAAGAAAACTTCACTCCAGCTTTACGGTCGCGATCTTGAAGAGAAACTTCTTAAAGATTCTTTCCAGTTTGTTAGCGGTGGAGTAGATCTCAACGTTAAGAATGGACTTATCATCAGTGATAAGACGGCAGATGCCCTGAATCTCCAGGTAGGCGATGAAATCATCTATTCTACTTATACAGTTTATGGACAGAACACCTTTGCTGATATGACAATCACCGGAATCTTAAAGTCAAACAGCTTTGTCAACTCAGTGCAGGCTTATGCAAATATTGAAGATGTAAATGAAATAATTGAAATGCCAGAGGGCGGTTATTCAATGTTCTCAATTTATCTTCGTGACAATAATGCACAGACAAAGGCTGCTATGATGATTGAAGCCAGAATCCGAAAGGATCACGAAAAGAATCCTGAAATCAATGTAACAAACCGTGCACTTGCAATGAAGACAAATCCTACAAACATCGGAAAAGGTATTGAAAAACAGATTGATTCAAGGAAGCCGGAAAATGAATGGAAGGGCGTTATGTATGGAGTTGAAACTCTCTACGATGAAATTCCTCAGATAAAGACTGTTCTCAATATTGTACACCTTGTTACAACAGTAATTCTTATTGTAATTCTGCTGATTGTAATGGTCGGTGTTTCAAATACTTACCGTATGGTTTTGTATGAACGAATCCGCGAAATTGGAACAATGCGCGCAATTGGTATGGGTGGAAAAGATACCCGCCATGTATTTACAAACGAAGCTGTAATTCTTTGTGTCATCGGTGCGCTTGCAGGATTGATTTTTGCTGTAATAGTAATGGCAATAGTTCACTGTATTTACATTGATAATGAATCACTTTCGTTCTTCCTGCAGAAGGGACACTTTACCTTCCGTCTCTCGCCTGTTTCAATTATAATTCAGTATGTCATTCTGATTGTTCTTACCAGCTTAGCAGTATTAGGCAGTGCAAAGCAGGCTGCCAGAATGAGCCCAGCTGAAGCACTTAGAACTGTAAAATAAGGAGTTAAATAAATGAAAAAGATACTAACATTGCTTGGAGCCCTTTCAATTTTTGTTACAGCCGCAACTGCTCAGGTTTCCTCTGACGTTGCAGAAAAGGCTTTTAACATTATGGAAGCCACAGAAGATGTTCTTGCCTATCACGGCGACTATTCTGCAACAGTTTCACTTGTTGTTGAAAAGCCTGGAAAGCCAAAGGAAAATCTTCAGTACAAGATTTTTGAACGTACAGATGCAAAGCTTATGACAATCGTTCAGCTTTTCCCAGAAGCAGATAAGGGTGTTGGCTACCTTCGTAACGATGATAACATCTGGTCTTATGACCCAATCAGCCGTAAGTTCACACATACTTCTATTAAGGAAGCCCTTGGTGATTCAGACATTAAACTTGATGATGTTGAGCAGAGCAAGCAGAAGTGGCGCAACAATTATGAAGTTGAAGCATACGAAGAAGGAACTCTTGGAAAGTATCCTGTGCACATCATTACACTTAAGGCAAAAACAAGCGAGCCTTCTTATGCAAAATCAAAATACTACATCCGCACAGATATAGCATTGCTTCTTAAGGAAGAAGATTTTTCCGGTTCAGACCGCCTTATGCGTACAATCCTGCTTCCAAAGTATTCAAAGGTACCGGCAGGTTATGTTTCAACACAGGCAATTATCCGCGACGAGTTGAACAAGGGTGAGCAGACACAGCAGGTTATTTCAGACCTCACCTTCGACACACTTCCAGATAAGATTTTCACTAAGGCATACCTTGAGGGACTTAACTAAATGAAAAAATCACTATTATTACTAACTGCTTTATTCTTCACCTTCAACATCTTTGCTCAGAGCGACGACGATCTCTTTGGCAGCGATGATGATTTCTTTGGTGACGATGGCATTGAAGAGGTTGCAGACGTTTCTGCAAAAACAGATTTGAGCAAGGGTGTTCTTTTTGATACCGGCTCAATCAAAGTTGGCGGAAGTCTTAATGCAGGTATTTCCACAAATACAATTTTGTGGGGACCAGATAACGAAGACCTTGGCGACAATATTCACAACACAACCTTTACTCCGGATTTGAGCGCCATGCTTTCTGTAGACGCACGTCCAACAGAAACACTCCGCATGTATACTAAGTTTGGATTTGCTTATCCGTTTGAAGATAAGGCAACTACAGAACTCAAGTTTACACCAGTTGATTTTGGATTTGGATTGCCAAAACTTCAGTTTGCTACTTCTGCAGAAACAAGTATTACAAACTGGTTTAAGCTCAAGGAGCTCTTTACAGATTTCTCTGTAAAAGACACCGCCTTCTTCCGCTTTGGTATTCATACAGTAACCTGGGGCGCAGGATATTTCTTTAGTCCTGTTTCAGATATGATTAACTCATCTTCAATTGATCCTGAGAATCCTGAAAAGCAGGTTGATGGAAGTCTGAATCTTCGTACACAGGTTGTATTCCCTGGAACACAGAACTGTCTCTGGTTCTATGTAATTCCTTCAACAAACTTTAATAATCAGACAGCAGAAAGCTATGCCCGCGATACAGCCCTTGCTGGTAAGGCAGATATTCTTATTGGTAACTGGGAACTTGGACTTGGCGGACTTTGGAAATATCATAATGCTCCAAAGGCAATGCTTACAGCAACAGGAAGTCTTAAGAAAATCAGCTTCTTTGGTGAGTTTGTTTACAGCTATGGTGCACTTTCTGAATGGCAGAAAAATACAGACTGGGATGATAAAACAAATATCTTCCAGGCAACTGCAGGCTTCAGTTATTACTGGAAGGATCCAAAGCTTACTCTTGCAGCACAGTATTATTTCGAAGGCAACGATGTAGATTTCTCAAAGAAAATCAGCCTTTATGGACATAACGTAGCATTGATGGCCAATAAGGGAGAACTTTTCAAAAATCCAGATTTGTCTTTGAGCCTTTTTGCAATGGCAAATTTTGGACATAAGGATGCAACTATAGATGATATTATTGAAATGTATCCGGAAGCAGCACAGTATGCAACAAAAGAGCAGCTTGAATCAGCTGCAAAAGAAGCATCTGGTTTAATGCCTTCTCTTACAGCAAATCTTATGCTCAGATATTCTCCAGTAAAAGATATGTCTTTTGGTTTAGGACCAGCACTTTCATTTAAAGATTTCGAAACTAATCCAACAGTTTCATTTAAGCTTTCAGCCACTCTCGGTGGCGGAAAGTTCTAAATCTTAAACGCACGGCATGCGTGAGGTTCAAGGGTGAAGGTAACTTCTTCGCCCAGATCCTTGCGCTGCCACAAGTCGCGGATTACCGCTCCCTTTACACTCTCATCAACATTCATAGTAACAGTCTGTTTTTCTTCGCTTATGTTGAAGTAAGCATAATAAGCGTGACCATCATCAGTAATATTTCGCCATACAACTACATCATCATGACATGAGCTGCTAAGCTGTTCTGCCTGATTAGGACACTTATCCATCGCAAGAATTTCTTCGTTGGTAAGAAGGCTAAGGTTGAAATCATCCAGTTGAGGAAGATCTGTTCCAATCATAAGAGGGGCACGGAAAATGCTCCACAGAGTTATCATTGTGCGGGTTTCTTCTTTTGTAAACTTGCTGTACCAGCCGCGCTTTTCTTCCGGAGTTCCAGGTGCAGCCCAGCCCCAGCCAAGGCGGTTCATTGGAAGCATGTCGCAGTCCGGCCAGTTACCGTCTCCAGTGTGCTTCTGCCATACTTCGCAGCGCTCAAACATAGCTTTCAGAAGTTTCCAGTCATCCCAGAAATCATCTGTAATACGCCACATATTTGCAAAGTTCTCGTAGTGATGTGCTTTTTCAATTACTGCAGGTCCAGGGCTCAAAGAAAGAACCATAGAACGGCCGGAGTTTTCAATGGCCTTAGCCATCATCTCAACTTCTTTTTCAGCAGAGTAGGGGTTGTGAGGATACATGTTTGTGTTACAGATATCATCAACCTTTACAAAGTCTACACCCCAGTCAGCGTACAACTCAAAAATTGAATCGTAGTAGTCCTGGGCATATGGGCGTTTGTAATCTACTCCATACATATCCGGGTTCCAGCGGCTTACCGAGTACGGATTTGCTACCATATCTGCGGTTGCTTTAGAACCGTCGTTAGTCTTGATTGCTAAGTGTTCGTGGGCGGCAAAGCGGGGAATACCTCTCATAATGTGAATTCCAAACTTAAGGCCCAGAGAGTGAATGTAATCTGCGAGGGGCTTAAAACCTTTGCCGCCCTCGCTGCTTGGGAATCGGTTAGGCGCCGGAATCTGACGTGAATATTCATCAATACAGAAACGGCTGAACGGAATATACTGAGTACCATCGGCATTTCTGTCTCCGGCATGTGGATCAGACCACTGAATATCAATTACAACATATTCCCAGCCATACTGCTTGAGATTTTTTGCCATATATTCAGCATTTGCACGAACCTGATCTTCGTTTACCATTGTGTTGTAGTAGTCATAACTGTTCCAGCCCATTGGCGGAACCGGGGCGACATCGTTTTTATTCATTGAGTTCTCCTCTGCGGTGGTTTCGATACACTCGCTGCGCGAGCACTCAACCACCGCATCACCATTTTCCATTGATACAGGCTGCGGTTTTGTGGCGAACGCGGAACTGTACAAAACAGCCGCAGTCCTGACAGGTCATGCCACCTATAAGTCTGGGGCAGGCCCCGCAGATTTCAAGTCTTTTTTCTACAAGTTTATCTCCTGCATAGTCAGACACCGGCTCGGCAGCAGCCATTTCGGCCACCAGTTCGGGTGTCATATCCATTGCAGAAAGATGTTCCATGTTATCGCATACAGGGCAAGGGTCTTTCATAAGAAGTACACAGTGCAGTGGTTTCGATACGATGCTTCGCATCACTCAATCACCGCACATTGTCTATTAAGCAGTCACACTAACAGTTACAACGCTCATTGCAGGAACTGTAATGAACATTTCATTAGCACCTGAAAGTTTAACTTCAAGAGCTTTTTCTTTGATTTCGTTTGGTTTATCAAAGCTGTTGCATACATGCATTTCTTTAGAAGTAAGGATTGTAGCAGTTGCGTCTTTAATCTTTCCTTTAAGACCTGCAAGAGTAATATTGATTTCTTTTTTACCGCTGAGTTCTGCATTTGTAAGAGTTACAGTGTAAACATTCTTCTTGTGTGAAGCAGAAGCAGTAACAGAATCAATACGAGCATCCTTTGGTCCAATCTGATTTGAAGCAACACGTGAAGTAAGCATAGTTGCATCCATGTGTGGCTTGTACATATGGAATACATACCAGGTTGGAGTTTTAATCATCTTAGTGCCTTCAGTAAGAACTGGAGACTGAAGAACGTTTACAGCCTGGGCAATATTTGCAACACGTACACGGTCAGAGTGATTGTTAAAGATGTTCAAAGTGATTCCTGCAACGAGAGCGTCGCGGATTGTAGACTGCTGATAGAGGAAGCCGGGGTTAGTTCCCTTTTCTACGGCGAACCATGTACCCCATTCATCAACTACCAGGGCAACACGCTTATCAGGGTCGTACTTAGTCATTATTTCGTCGTGGCGGCGTACCAGTGTTTCCATAAAGCCTGCGTTGCGCATTGTGAGGTACCAGTCTTTTTCTGTAAAGTCGCAGGCTGGTTTTCGTCCGTTCCAGTCAGGTTCAACTGTATAATGATGAAGTGAAAGACCGTCCATAAGGTTTCCGGCTTCACGCATAAGAACTTCAGTCCAGTTATAATCAGAAGAGTTAGGACCACAGGCAATCTTGAAAATCTTATCTTTGCCATACTGGCGTACATAAGTCTGATAGCGGCGGTAAAGATCTGCATAATATTCAGGCTTCATGTTTCCACCGCAGCCCCAGTTTTCATTTCCTACACAGAAGAGTGGAAGCTTCCAAGGCTTTTTGTGGCCGTTTGCTTCACGGAGTTTACTCATTGGAGATTCTCCGCCGAAAGTCATATATTCAACCCATTCAGACATTTCCTGAACAGTACCGCTTCCTACGTTTCCGTTTACATAAGGCTTACAGCCAAGAAGCTCGCAGAGTTCGAAGAATTCGTGTGTACCAAAGCTGTTGTCTTCTACAACTCCGCCCCAGTGAGTGTTAATCATGCGCTTACGTGTTTCATAAGGGCCAATTCCATCTCTCCAGTGATATTCATCTGCAAAACATCCGCCTGGCCAGCGGAGGTTAGGAATCTCAAGTTCCTTAAAAGCTTCTACAACGTCTTTTCTGTAACCGTCGATATTAGGAATGTCTGAATCTTTTCCAACCCAGAATCCGCCATAGATACAGCGACCAAGATGCTCGCTGAAGTGTCCGTAGATGTCGCGGCTGATTTTGCTGCCGTCGAGATCTGCATTTACAATGATAGAATCCATAATAAAGTCCTCTGATTTTTTTTAGTTAAACGTTTTACAAATTGTAGCACGCAAAGCATTAATATGCAATGTAATTTTATTGTAAAAATCTCTAGGAAAAATGAAGATTATTGAAAAGATTATGGTCTCGATACACCGCTATCGCGGCACTCGACCACCGCGGTGGTTGAGTAGACACAAAGTGTCATATCGAAACCATAGTAATAAGATAAGATGTTACTTTTTAAAGATCACAAGATCCTTCATCTTAAGAGTATAAGTAGAATCCAGAGTCTGGCGTACAGAATCTTCACTCATGATAGGTACTTCAAAGTGATATACAGATTCAGAATAGCCGTCTGCTTCAATCTCAATACTGAAATTAAAGAACTCTCTTTCGCCACTCTTCTTTGCAGGAATTGATTTTACCCAGAAAGAGTAAACACCCTTTGTACTAGGTACAAGATTAAATGGGTTAGACCAGGTTTTATCAACCATTTCGGCAGGTTTGCCGTTTAATTTCAAAGTGATTTTTGCGTTTGTAACAGGCTCAAATGTGTTTCCATCAAGAACAACGCCCATAAATGTAAAGAAGTTGTAAGCTGGCTTTGTCTTATTTCCGTTAGCCTGAATTGTACAGTCTTCGCGGTTTTCTGTATGGAAAGGACGCTTTGTAGAACTTACAGTGCGCATACCTTCAAGAGCAAGTGAATCAATATCAGCAAGAAGCTGAGAACTTGCAAGGTATTCAACGTTGTGGGTAACACCACGACCAGAAACTACATATTTTGGAGGAATGCGGTTGAGGACGTAACTTACAGTATCAAGCCGGCAGTTTTCGCAATCGCAGGTAAGCCATGTAACATTTTCTCCTTTCACACGATCGTAAAGGGTATTTACAGCCTTAATTACTACATCTTCCATCAAGTTATGTACGTTCATTCTCAATCTCCTGTTATTAAAACGTTTTGATCAATAATATATTATATGACAGAAACTTCAATAAAACAATTTATTTTTTTTCTAATCACAAACATTTCTTCGGCCTGACTAACAGTTTTTTCAATTGAAAACAGAAGGATTTTCTAGTATATTTATAGTATGAACTTAAAATCAATTTATACTAGCCCTCGTTTTGATGATGAGGATGATGAAAAAAAGCAGAAAATGCCTGATCCTTTTTCGGATAGATTCCTTAAGACAAGACAGATTGTTCTTACCGGCGAAGTAAACAAAGAACTTGCAGATGCAATTGCAAAACAGCTTCTTATTCTTGATGCAGAAGATTCAAAATCTCCAATTTATATGTATATTGACTCTCCTGGCGGTGATGTTGATGCCGGCTTTGCAATCTATGACGTAATCCGTTTTGTAAAAGCTCCAGTTTATCTCATTGGTATGGGACTCATTGCTTCAGCTGCAACACTTATTCTTATTGCAGTTCCTGCAGAGCGCAGAATCGGACTTCCAAACAGCCGCTATCTTATCCATCAGCCACTTGGCCAGATGCGTGGTGTAGCAACTGATATTGAGATTTACGCTAAGGATATGGAAAAAATCCGTGCTAAGTTGAATAAACTTATCGCAGAAGCAACAGGAACACCTCTTGAACAGGTTACAAAAGATACAGATCGTGATTACTGGCTCGATGCAGATGAAGCTGTAAAATATGGCCTCATCAGCAAGATTGTTTCAAAACGAGAGGAACTTCCAACAAAGTAGTATATGCAATTCGAACTGACCGATTCGCTCACAGACGAGATAATCTCAGCCATGGAAAACCAGGATGTTGAATATTCCGTCGACGCAGTAGAAGGTCAGCTTGTTATTTCTGATTCAGATGGCAATACGCCGGATGATAACAGATATTACAGTTTGCCTGAGTGGGGTCCATCTGATGGTTTTGAATTGCGTGAAGAATTTGTAAATAATCTTCATGCTCCATTAGCCCGCGAAGAGTTACAGAGTGCAATGCATTCAGGAAGGGGGGTATTTAAGAATTTTAGAAACGCTTTAAAAAACTATCCTGAAATTGATAAACGATGGCATATTTATAAGCACAGATTTATGTCGGCACGTATCAATGAATGGTATAATTCCCTGCGAGAAATATGGGGATTGGAAAAACTAGATCAGCTGCCAGAATCGGATGATACCTTAGTGCATGATGATTTTTCGTTCAAGGAATATGATTATGCTGCTGATAAACAGACAATCCTTTTAAATATTACTGCAGATTCTTGCGAAGATGAGACACTGCCGCTGGAAGTAAACAGAGCATTTTACGAATTATGGCGAACTCAATTTGAAGGCGCCTTTGACAATCAAATCGGATATATCTGCTCAAGCCTTTCAGATGATTTTGCAGGTTGCATTATTGCAGCTCCGCTTTCACAAAATCAGGAAAAGATTGTTGCAATTACAAGTCTTTTTGTTCCTGAACAGTTCAGAGGACTAGGAATAGGTACAGAATTAATTGATATGTGTATATCCAGCCTTAGAAACTGTGGAAAAGAATGGGTTTTGATCCCGAACACTATTGCACCGGATATTTTACAGCCGTTATTAACACGTACAGGCTTTAGAAAAATAAACTCCGGTTATATTTTGTCTTTATAAAAAAGGAGAATAAAAAAATGGCATTTAATCGTGATTTTGAGCTTAATGAAGCTCAGCTTGAAGAATTTCTTACAAATGCAACAGAGAGAGTTAGAACATCAGAAAATGTTGATTTGCTTTCTGATTTGAACAAATTATTTAAGAAGAATGTTCCACTTACAGTTCGTAAGTATGTTATTGCATATCTGCTTAAAGAAGCACTTAAACACTATCATCCATTTAATAACCGTCGTGATCGTTTTGACCGCAATGAACGTAACGATCGTAATGACCGCAACGACAGAAATCAGCGTCAGCGCCAGGAAAGAAACTTCCGCCAGGAACGTACAGAACGTGCTGCTGAACCTGCAGAAACAACTGAAGAAGAACGCCCACGCCACCCACGCGTAGAGATTCCAGAAGATCAGGCTACTTCAATTTTTATCAGCATTGGTAAGAACCGCCGTGTATATCCACGCGATCTCGTTGGTATTCTTATTGCAATTGCAGGTATTGATCGCGAGCGCATTGGTGACATTAAGGTTCTCGCAAATTACTCTTTTGTACAGCTTTATACAGAAGATGCTCAGACAGCTATTGATAAGCTCAACGGTTATGACTACCGCGGACGCAAGCTCGCAGTAAGTTACAGCCGCCAGAAGTCAGATTCAGAAGCTGCTGAAGAAGCAACAGAAGAAACTTCATACGAAGCTGAATCTCAGAATGAATATTCAGCTGAAGCTCAGGAAATGGCTGCAGAAGACGCTGCTGCATATGCTGCTGCAGAAAAAGCTGCTGCTGACAAAGAGCCTTTCGGAATGAACTAATATATACCGTCATTGCGAGCCCGAAGGGCGTGGCAATCCATTAAATAGATTGCTTCGCTACGCTCGCAATGACGACGATTTTTTTGTAATGAAACTACATATACTTCATACCGGAGTATTAAAGGTTAATACTCTGATTGTTCCAATCGAAAATAATCAATGCTTTGTCGTTGACCCTGCTGCCTGCCCGCTTTCGGGTGACTCAACAATCATCACAGATTATCTTAAATCTCATAAACTTGAATGCGAGGGAATTGTCCTCACTCATACTCACTTTGACCATATTACCGGTGTGGCAGAGCTTAAGGCTGCTTATCCTGCTGCTAAAGTTTATGTACATGAGGCAGAGGCGGGAGAACTCACAGGAAGTGGAGTTGCAGGACCTATGAACCAGTCTGTGCTTCGTTTCTTTGGTGCTCCGGAATTGCTCGGCATTGTTGGTGCACAGCCTGCTGCCGATGTCCTTATGCGGGACGGCATGAGTGTTTTTGGCTGGAAGGTTATTCATACTCCGGGACATACACCGGGTTCAGTTTGTCTTTATAAAGCTGATGCTGGTGAAGAAGGACAGGGAGTATTAATTTCAGGAGATACCATGTTTGATTACGGCGGATACGGCCGCACGGACATGTATGGCGGGGATGAAGCTGAAATCCAGAGAAGCCTGGCGCGACTTCACGGAGAAGTTCCTGCCGGCACCTTAGTTTATCCCGGTCACGATAGCTTTGGATTTATGATGTAATGGATTGCCACGTCGCCCTGTTGGGCTTCTCGCAATGACATCTTCTTCCGTCATTGCGAGCGTAGCGAAGCAATCCATTAATAAGGATTCCAGATCTTACATTCTGTAACACCATCGCTGCCCATCTCCATTTTTATAAACGCAATATCTACAAAAGTTTTTTCTACTGTAGCAATGGCAAAACCTGCCGGCTGGCCGCCGCGTGGTCTTGAACAGCTTCCAGGGTTTACAATCTTAAAATTCTTAAAGTTCTCTTCTCGTGCAACGTGGGTGTGGCCGTAAAAGGCTGTAGTGCATTCTGAAACCTGCATTTCGAGCCCCAGAGTTTCTACACCATAGTCTACACCCTGCTCGTGACCGTGGGTAATTAAAATGCCGCGGCCGTTTACCTTAAGTTCAATCATTCCGGAAAAATAAAGAGTACCTTTGTCGAGCGGGTACGAGGATGGATCACAGTTGCCGTGTACGGCTGCAATCACCGGGGGCACGCACGCCGCCAGCTTCTTATCTGACTTCGCCGTGTACAGCAAATTCGCAATGTCACTCACACCGTCGCCACAGAAAATCAGCGCATCACAATTTGCCCCGTAGCCGCGCACAATACTTTCGAAGGTTCCGTAGCGGCCGTGCGAGTCCGAGATCACAAGAAGCCGCGCGTGGTCCTTAGTTTCCAGCGCCGCAATTGCGTCATGTGAGCCGATTATGTTCTGAGCATGCTGTGAAATCTCTATCATTGACTGTAATCCTATATAAGTCGGCAAGCACAGCTTGCCTCTGAGGCGTTTTTTCGATAATCCTAAAACGACCCTTTCGGCTCGTTTTTTAACGGATTTTCGATTTTAGCCTAGTTCAAAACAAAATGGTTAATAGACATCAGCCCGCTTTCCGGGTCGGTGTAGTGATGGAACTGATATCCTTCAAGCATCTGTTCCATGTGTTTCTGGAGATCTCTTGAACGAGAAGGTGCTCCGTCGAGCAGCTGAATGTACTTAATTGTTTCGACAATAATTTCCGGCGCATTCTGATGAATCTGACCATCAGATTCTTCCGGAGCAATTTCTCCTGTGAGCCCGGCAGTCTGGCCTTTATCAACAACAATATCACAGGTAGATTCCATACCAAGAACATCATCCTGTGGGAAAAGTGCAATCACAGGGTAAGGAACTTCCTGTTCCCATTTGTCCTGATTGCGTGCCAGTGCAACGTGAGTATTTTCCGGGGCGCCCAAAAGCACAACTCCGGCAAGGTCAAGTGCATCATCCTGAAGCACTGCTGTAAAATCAGTTGCGTAACCGCGTACCCCGTGCTTAAAATCATCAGGATAAGTAATAGGGTAGATAAGGCCGCCATCTTCATCAAGACCAAAATTGTCTTTCAAAAGAGTAAGCAGGCTTTCTTTAATTTCCGGATTATTAAAATCATAACCAAACAGAACTGCAACACGCTTGTTTGTAACATGCCACTTCTGTGGAGTTGTCTGAACGGCAGGTTCTTCTGCCTGACTCAAAGTTAAATCTATACTGTTGGTTTCGTATTCTTTATGCTTTTTTTTACAGCCGGTAAGGGCGAGAGAAAGGGCTAGAACAGCACCGAATATAAAAAATCTGCGCAGGGCAGTATGTGTCTTAATCATATCCACTCCCATTTTCTCCATAGTACTGTATTTTATTTTTCTTGAAAAGGACTGCCTTTTTCGGTATCATTATAATATGAATGTCATACAGCCCGTTTTAGAACTTATCGGTAGCCTGGGACTTCTCCTTTATGGTATGAAGCTCATGTCTGACGGTATTCAAAAGAGCTCCGGTGAAAAGCTCCAGCGTGCGCTTGCGGTTCTTACAGGTAATCGTTTTGCGTCTCTTTTGACAGGTCTTGTTGTTACGATGGTTATTCAGTCATCGGGTGCGACTACCGTTATGGTTGTAACCTTCGTTAATTCCGGACTTATGACCCTTGCACAATCTGTTGGTGTTGTATTCGGTGCTAACATCGGTACTACAATTACTGCATGGATTGTTTCTATCTTTGGATTCAATTTTAAGATTTCTGCTTTTGCCATTCCTGTTTTTGGAATCGGCTATTTCTTATCAATAATCAGAAAAGGTAAATATAGAAACTGGGCCGAAGCTCTCATGGGTTTCGGTATGCTCTTCTTAGGTTTGAGCGGACTTTCTGCTGTATTTACACCTGAGCAGCTTGGCTGGCTTTTCAAGATTCAGGGCGGCGGTCCTCTTGCAATTCTTGTCGGCTTTGTTATTGGTATTCTGATTACTGCACTGCTTCATTCAAGTTCAGCATTTTCTGCCATCGTAATTACAATGGCTTTCAATGGTTTGATTAACTGGGAAATGGCTGCTGCAATGACACTTGGTAGTAACATTGGTTCTACAATCGATGCTGTTCTTGCAGCCCTTGGAACAAATGCAGATGCACGCCGTTCAGCATTGATTCACGTTATGTTCAACGTATTCGGTACTGTTCTTGCGCTCATCTTCTTCCATCCATTCCTTGATTTAGTAATGATGCTTACACCTGGCGGACAGCATTCAAATATTGCAATTCGTATTTCAATGCTGCATACAGTTTTCAAAACACTTTCTACTATTATCCTGCTTCCAATGCAGAATCCGCTCATTGCCCTTACAAAGAAAATTATCAAAGACGATCCGGAAGGAACTTCAAACGTTTACAAACTGGAATTTACAGGACTCCTTTCAAAAGACAGTGTTACAACACACATCATGCAGGCTGAAAAAGCTATTGCAGATATGACAGATGTTGTAACTGATATGTTTGATAAGATTCAGATTGGCGTTACAAAGCGTAATCATGACTTTATCGAAAAACACGGTGAGGCTAGTGAGCTTGCAGAAGACTACGCAGATCAGATGCACGAGCAGATTACTCACTACCTTATTAAGTGTGAATCGCTTCAGGTTACAGAAAAGCAGTTGAATCACATTTCTAACATGATTCAGATTGTTGATGAACTTGAAAACATGAGCGACAGCTGCTACGGCACAATCATGCTGATTTCCCGCAGTATCGAAAAGAAGATGAAATTCCAGACTGAAGATATGGAACGACTTTTACCATACATTGAGCTGGCCCGCCAGTTCCTTCAGTTTATCCGCATAAATATCAACAAACAGCTTACACCAGAGAAACTCGAACTTGCCCGTGAACTGGAAGACGGAATCGACGCATTCCGCAAAGACCTCAAGAAGGTTGCCCGCAAGCGCCTCGAAGGTGGTGCAGACGTTAAATCCGAACTTCTCTACATCGATATTGTCCGCACTATCGAGCACATTGGTGACAACTGTTTCAACATTTCAGAAATCCTTACCAACGGCTAGTAAAAAAAATACGGTGGTTGAACCTGTCGAAATGAAGTGCACCCCAATTATTGGACACTTTAACTAGGCTGATTTTAAGGACTGATTCCTAAATTGTAAAGGGGTCAGTCCTTTTAATTTAACCTTAATTCTCTTTTCGTTGTACCAAGATAAATATTCAACTAATTCTTTTTTGAAATGTTCAACAGATTCAAATTCCTGTAAATAAAAAAGCTCAGATTTAAGCAATCCAAAGAAATTTTCCATTACTGAATTATCAAGACAGTTCCCTTTTCTGGACATGCTTTGTCGGATTCCTTTTTCTTTCAGACGCCTCTGATAATCATACATCTGATACTGCCAGCCCTGATCAGAATGAAGAATCAGATTTGTTCCATCCGGAATCTTAGCAAAAGCCTTTTCAAGCATATCAACTGTCTGAGCATAATTCGGACTTTCAGAAAGATTCCAGCTTATCAATGACTGATCATGTAAATCAAGAATCGGAGACAGATAAAGCTTTGTTCCAAACAGATTGAATTGTGTAACATCAGTAACCCATTTTTCATTAGATTTTGTTGTACTGAAATCTCGCTGCAAAAGATTAGGAGCCACTTTGCCTATCTGACCTTTATAGGAATTGTATTTATGCTGACGAACCTTACACACAATATGTTCTTCATGCATCAGTTTCTGAATTAATTTGTGGTTTGTTGTAAAACCTCTGTTTCTAAACTCTAAAGTAATCCTTCTGTAGCCATAGCGCCCTTTATTTTCATGATAAATCTGCTGGACAAGTTCTCGCTCTTCCTTGTGCTTATCCTGTTTCGGATGCGTTTCTGAGTAATAAAATGAACTTCTTGGTAAACCTGTAAGTTTTGTTAAATCTGAAACATTGTATTTTGACCTTAGTTCTCTGACAGCTTCGACTTTTCTCTGTCTTTTTTCTGCTGCTGTTTCTTTTTCTCGTCTTCCTGAACTAAGGCCAGATATTTTTTTAGGTATTCATTCTCCATTCGAAGATATGCCAGTTCTTCGTCTTTTGTCCATTCTTCTCTAGGTTTGTTTGGTATTAAACTTTTCTTTGGCATTTTTGAACGCCTGCCTTGTTTCTGAAACAGAGCTT
>NZ_FORI01000011.1 GCF_900113965.1 Treponema bryantii
AGATTCCGGATGGAACAAATCTGATTCTTCATTCTGATCAGGGCTGGCAGTATCAGATGTATGATTATCAGAGGCGACTGAAAGAAAAAGGAATCAGGCAAAGCATGTCGCGAAAAGGCAACTGTCTTGATAATTCGGTAATGGAGAATTTCTTTGGATTGCTGAAATCCGAACTTTTATATTTACAAAAGTTTGAATCCGTTGAACATTTCAAAAAAGAATTAGTTGAATATTTGTCTTGGTACAACGAAAAAAGAATTAAGGTTAAATTAAAAGGACTGACCCCTTTACAATTCAGGAATCAGTCCTTAAAATCAGCCTAGTTAAAGTGTCCAATAATTGGGGTGCACTTCAAAGCCCGAGGATGACATTTGTCTGTCATTGTCGGGCTTGACCCGACAATCTATTATAAGTCTTGTACTGAAGATTTATAATATTCCTCTAACTGTGGCCGGCACTCGATAAATATTTTTCCAATAACCGGGTCAAAGTGTTTACCTAAATCATTTTTGATTATTTCGAAGGCCTGGTTAAAAGACTGGGCTTCTTTGTAGCATCTCTTACTTACCAGTGCATCAAAAACATCTGCCAGTGCCATTATGCGCGCTTCAAGTGGAATTGCTTCTCCGCTCAGTTTTTCAGGGTAGCCGGTTCCATCCCATTTTTCATGATGATAGTGCGCAACGTTTACTGCAATCTGACGGAACTCTTCATCGTTAATTCCGCTCAAAACTTTCTTTACGATAATTGCACCCTTAGCCGGATGCTCCTTCATCTTTTCATATTCTTCTGGAGTGAACTTTCCAGGCTTACGGAGAATTGAATCATCAACTGCAATTTTACCAAGGTCGTGCATAGGTGCAGCCTTAACCAGAAGCTGAAGAAAAGCCGGAGAAAGCTTTTCAATCTCTTTGTGTTTGAGAAGTTCTTCTGCAAAAATCTGAATACAGTCACTGGTGCGCAGAATGTGGCCGCCCGTAGAGTTGTCGCGGCTTTCTACCATTGTGGCAATTCCCCTGATGATAGAATCCTGCATATCTGTAACCTGTTCGGTTTTCTCCTTTACAAGATGAGAAAGTTCTTTGTTAAAAGAGTTCAGGCCTTTGATATAATTCTGCTGTTCGGTATCATCTCTAAGTTCAAGGAAAAATCCCATCTTCATTTTGCTGGCAGAGATTCTGTGAATTGTACAGATGCCCGCTTTATCACTATATTGAATTCGGAAATCTTCGTTACAATGTTCGTTCCAGTTCCAGTCATCATAATGAAGATTGTCTATGATGTTTGTAAAAGTTTTCGGAATATAGGAATCTAGGGAGATTTCGCTAAGCTTTGGAAAGAAGGTGAGGGCAAAATCATCACATCCCAAAAAGCGTTTTTTATTGTCAAAAGCAATGTAGCCGTAGCCAGTACGGTTTTTGTATACGTTCAAAAGATTAAGTTGAAGGTCATAAGTATTTGTCTTTGCAGAAAAATACAGAAAGAAGGATTCCATGAAGATATAGATGTAAGGCATAAGATTAATTCTTGTGCCTATCACAAGCGGTATGATATAAGCGAGAGTTCCAAAAATCAGCATACACAAAAGAATCTGAAGTGATTTTTTTGAAACATTGTTTTTTGTAAAGATAGAATGAATGACAGAAGTTATAGCGGCTATGTTTATTCCCGCAATAAAGCACATGTAGAAAATCATTGCAGGACCCATTTTAAATTTGATAAGTGTGAGTCCCATTTCAGTTACGATGTACGGGTGTGCAAAGAAAAGTTGAGTTTCTTTTGTTGTAGCCAGTAAGATGCTTAATACAGTTGCAAAAATCAGAAGTCCGAACCGGAAAACAAAATAAAACTTCTTGTGGCACATGTCTAAGATTACAATAAGACCAAACAGAAGTGTAAAAATACTTCCAATGTAAGAAAGAAGATTTCCAGAGAGTGCGCCTTCCAGAGTGTCTGCGTGAACAGACATTGCGTAACCAAAGTTTGAAACAAAAGTTGTCAGAAAAAGTGTGAGATAGTTTTTATTTAAATTGTTTGAATTGATTTCGTAGTAAAGATAGAGTGCAACCAGTGAGATGAATAAGGCTATAAGATAGATGATTCTCAAATTCATTATATCAATTATAAGACAGTTTTTCAGATAACTCTAGTTTTTTCGGAGAATATCTACACAATGACTTCCAGCTCCAACTAATTCCGGTCTTTCAGAAATGGAAATCTGGAACTTGCAGAACGCTTCAAATTCTTCTTCACTCATTTCGTTGAGTTCGCGGCGCATATAGTCTGCAGCTCCGTCTGCGGAAATAAGTTTGATGCGTTCAAGGCCGGCTGCTTCATTAAGGCGGTTGATATCTTCAACGCGAACATAGTCGTATAAATCTTCTTCGGTACAGACGGTGTGAAAGTCTGAGCTGAGTCCGCCTTTGGCTGCAACCTCGGTCCATTTGTGTTCCTTAAAGCAGTAGGAAATTACGCTATATTCGTTCATTACATAGGCAACAAGAATTATGCCGCCTTTTTTTGTAATTCGCTTTGCTTCGTTTAATGCCTTGAGTTTTTCGTCATCTCCATGAAGATGATAGAGCGGGCCAAAGAGCAGGGTGATGTCAAAGGTTTCGTCATCGAGGAAGTGAAGGTTACGTGCGTCGCCCTGCCAGGTTTTTATGTTTTCGTGTTTGGCGCGGAGAATTTCCAGATTGTGTTTTACAAGTTCTACGGCAGTTACGTCGTAGCCGCGATGACAGAGTTCTATGGAATAGCGGCCGGTGCCAGCACCGATATCGGCGATTTTTACGGGAACACCGGTGGTTGAGTAGTCCGAAGGACGTATCGAAACCACATTTTGAGAGCCGTCGTCTGCGGTGGTTTCGACAGGCTCAACCACCGTATTTCCTGGCTCAACCACCGTATTTATCGACTCTTCAATAAAATGCATAGTGGTGCGGAATTCTACCTGACCATGGCGCGTTGTGAGACGGTGTTCTTCGTGGAATTTATTGTAGTATTTGTTTAGATCTGCCAAGCTGCATCCACAGCCTTAACGGCATCCTTCTTTTCTTTATCGCTCATGAACGACTGGCGGAAGCTGTTCTTTACAAGTTCCTTAATTTCGTCCATAGTAAAATTCAAATCTTTGTGACAAATCCAGAACTCGTCGAGCAGGGTAGTCTTAAAGAATACAGGGTCGTCTGTGTTGATGTTTACAGGAATGCCCTTGTCAAAGAATACGCGAACAGGGTGATCTTTTGCTTTCTTAACAATCTTCTTTGTAAAGGTGTTAGAAGTAATACAGATTTCTACAGGAAGCTTTGACTTTTTGAGTTCTTCCATAAGCTTTTCGTCCTGAATGGCAGTAATACCGTGGCCGATACGTTCTGAGTGAAGGTAGTTGATCGCATCCCAGATGCTTTCCGGGCCAACATCTTCTCCGGCATGGGCAACTGCATGGAAGCCTTCTTTAAGAGCTTTTTCATAAACAGGAGCAAAGTCTTTAGCAGGTCCTTTTGCTTCAGCACCGCCAAGTCCAATACCAATGATATCTTCGCAAGGGAACTGTTTCAAAAGGTTATAGTTATTCATAGCATTATCACAGCCAAAGGTACGAGAAACGTCCATCAAAAGCTTAATTGTAATGCCTGTTTTTTCTTTGATTTCTGTGATTTTTTCGTGGAAGACACGAACCATGTCTTCGTATTTAAAGCCCATTTTAAGGAAGGCAGTAGGTGCAAAGAATACTTCAGTATAAGTTATTCCATTTTTAACAAGATATTTCTTAAGTTCATCAAAAACAACTCTAAAATCTTCTACAGAAGAATACATTCCCTGAATTTTCAGAAAGGACTGAATAAAGCCGTTTAAGTCGTTATATGAGAAGAGCTCTTTCTGCTCTTCTTTAGACATTTCTTTGCCGAATTTATTTTTGTAGAGCTTATTAATTCCGCTTAATGTAATAACTGCTTCAAGATGAAGATGAAGTTCTGCTTTTGGAACAGCTGATAAAAATGATTTAAATTCTGACTTATTCAATTTAATCGTCTCCTAACTTTTTTTGCACCCTAATCAATTTTAACACGGTTCTGCGGATAATGCAATTACTGGTGTGAATGTTTCAATTCTTTCTCTTCATAGAGTTTTTGGTCTGCTTTTGAGAGCAGTTCATCTAGATCGCAATTATCCGGCGAGAATTCTACATAGCCCAGACTGATTGAAAGGGTAAAAGGAAGCTCTGCTTTTTCAGAATACAGTCTGTTTAGCTGATTGATTCGTTCCTTTATGGCAGAAATATACCCTTTTGTAAGGCCTGTAGAAACAATGGCAAATTCATCACCACTGAGGCGGCCTACAATATCAGATTCACGGAAGGTTTCTACAAGAATCTTTGCTTGTGTCTGAATTGCAAGGTCTCCAATTTGATGGCCCCATGTATCATTGATTTTCTTGAGGCCATCCATATCTGCAAAGAAAACAATTCCGCCTTTTCCGTTCTTTGCAGCACGTTTAAGTTCTTTTTCTGCGTGGTCAATAAAGCCGCGTCGGTTAAGAACCTTTGTAAGTTCGTCTTCTGTAGACTGAATGTTTAATTCGTGGTTGTTTTTCAAAAGCCGTTCATTGCGGTTTGAAAGCAGTTCGTTTCTGTCCAGAGTCTGATTAAAGTCGTAAGCGTGCGCAATTGCGTTAATCAGAAGTTTAAGATAGATATGATGAATCTCAAACTTAGAGTCCGGAACCTGAACTATGAGATAACCGTACTGTTTTTCTCCCGCAAAAATTGCATGAAGAATATACACTCCAGGCATCTGAGTAAAATAGGTATTCGGCAAAAGCTTTTTATGCGGGTTAATTTCAATACCCTTATCATCATAAGGAATAACCTGCTTATTGTTATCAATGTAAGTTCGTAGATAAGCCTTTTCCGGAATCACAATATCAGCTTCTTTAGTAAATTCAACAGGCTTATCGTAAAGAACAACGGCCATTGAACTGAAGCGTAGCTGAATTGTAATTGCAGGAAGAGATTCAAAAAGTTCTTTAAGCGTATGTGTAGTATGGAAGGTATCAATCAGAGTGTAAATGGCAACTGTATCTGAAAAATGTTGTGTGTATTTTTCGAGAGTTTCAGAATTCAGATGCTGGTTTGGAATACTTTTGCCGTTGTCATCCTTGCAGACAAAAGATGTATTGCTGATTGGAACACAGCCGCACGACTGTCTGTAAATTGGAGAGGCGGTTATCTTTGTGCAGCGGGGTACTGAAGAACCTGTAAGAACTTTATGTGCCAGCTCAGAGGCCTTGTAACCCTGATCAAAAATATTCTGATTTATTGTGGAAAGGGATGGTGTTGTAAAAGACGCTCTTGTAGAATCATCAAAGCCGATAACCTTTACCTGCTTTGGAACTTTTACGCCAAGCTTTTCAAGAGCCTGCATACAGCCTTCGGCCATTAGATCATTTGCGGCAACAAGGGCATCAAATTCAATTTCATCTTTTGAATGATAACGGTCTAAGAGGGCTCTTCTTGATACATCACGGCTAAAGTAGCCTTCAATTGTCCAGTCTGGATTATATTTTAAGCCGTTTTTCTTGAGCGCTTTCTTAAAAGCTTCAAAACGCACTATGGCTTCTTTTGAACTGGTGCCGTTTGCAGAAACAAAGCCGATTTTCTTACAGCCGTGAACATTTTTCAGATGGGCAATAATCTGGTCAAAGGCTTTGTCACAGTCGCAGACGGTGTAGTGAACCTCTTTGAAGGGCAAATCAACAGCAATGGAAATAATCGGCTTTTTAGTGAAGGGTTTTAAGAACTCGGCAAGCTCTTCTTCTTTTATGTAGGTTTGAAAGGTGCTTGTGATAATCATGATGAGGTCAATCTCATCAGAATTAAGGATTTCTGCAGCTGCCCAATACTGATATTCGTAAAGGCCATAAGGGTAGTGCGGCTGATTTGTCTGAGCCAGAATCAGCTGCACATCCTTGTCTTTTGTGTAATATGCAGCAGCTCCCTGCGCTACGGTAAGTGCATATTCAACTGTCAGATTGTGTGCAAATAAAGCTACCTTTTTCATAAGATATTTATTAATTATCCAACAGATTCCTCAATTCTGCAATGATTTTTTTGAACTCATCGCAGGCATCCTGAACAGGACCTGTTTCTTCCATATTTACACCGGCAACCTTAAGAGCTTCAATAGGGTAGCGTGAACCACCGCTCTTTAAGAACTTAAAGTAGTCTTCGCGCTCTGCTTCTCCACCATTTGTAACGCGTTTTGCAAGCGCAAGAGCAGCAGAAATACCTGTTGCATACTTATAAACATAGAATGCAGAATAGAAGTGTGGAATTCTAAGGCCTTCCATGTCGCTGTTTGATTCAAAATGCATTTCAGGGCCAAAGTAAAGTTCAAGAAGCTCGCGGTAGATTTTGCGAAGAAGCTCTGCGGTGAGCGGAGTTCCGTTTTCTACGAGCTCGTGTGCCTTAAGTTCGAACTCTGCAAACATTGTCTGTCGGTAAAGAGTTGCAAGAATATCGTCTGCACGCATTGCAAGAAGATATTTCTTCATTTCAAGACCTTCGGCTCCGCGCTCTTCTGCTTTTTTCAAAAGATACTGGAATACTAGCTGTTCGTTGAAAGTAGAAGCAACTTCGGCTTCGAAAATTGTGTAGTCGTAGCACATAAAAGGATTATTGTGTACGGCATACCAGCTGTGCATACTGTGTCCGCCTTCGTGTGCCATTGTGAACACGTCGCGGATATTTTCTTCATTATAATTCAAAAGAATATATGGATTTCCGATGTAGCAGCCTGAGCTGAAGGCTCCGCTTCTCTTTCCTACATTCTCATAGCGGTCGCACCAGCCGTTGAGTAAACCGTCGCAAAGGCGTTCGGTGTACTCTTTGCCAAGCGGCGCCATGGCGTTGCGGCAGATTTCTACGGCGTCTTCGTAAGATGTTTTTGTCTCCACAGACTTAATGAGTGGAACGTAAACGTCATAGTGGCGCAGTTCCTCTACGCCGAGTATTTCGCGGCGCAATTTGTAATAGTCGTGGAGGGCCGGAAGATTTTTGTGAACGCAGTCAATAAGGTTGTAATAGACTGATGTTGGGACTTTATTTCCATAGAGAGCCTGCTCAAGGCTTGAGTTGTAGCCTCTGGCGCGCATGCTGAAAATGTCCTGGTTTACGCTGCCGGCGTAGAGCGCAGCGAGAGTGTTCTGATGCTCTTCGTATTTTGCATAGAACTTTTTGTAAGCTTCTTCGCGCACCTTGCGGTCCTGAGAATGCATGAAAAGGCTCCAGGTAGTTTCTGTGAGCTGCTTTTCTTCTCCACCATCGTTTACTGTGCCGAAAGTTTTGTTCATATCAACATTTGTAAGCACGCTGAAGGCAGTTTCTGAAGTCTGTCCCGGCTGCATTGAAAGAGAAAGGATTCTTTCTTCCTTTTCGCTCAAAATGTACTGCTTAAAATGCAGAAGTTTTTCTATATATATACGGTAATCTTTGAATTCACCAAGGCTAATCCAGCTGCGAAGTTTTTCTTCATCAATTTCCTGAATCTCTGGATCAACAAAGCTGAGCTCTGCCTGCATCTGTGTGTAAGCCATCATTGCACGGCCGTCGCGGTCTGTTGCCTGTGTATCATCTTCATCTGCTTCATGCTGCAAAGACGCATAATGATAAACTGTTTCCATTACAAGGCTTGTTTTTTCAAGTTCTTTGAGTGCAGAAAGCAGGGTAATGCTTGATTCTCCAAGGCGTCCCTTATAGGCTGCAACTTTCTTTGTTAATTCAGGAAGTGTTTTAAGGGCAGCTTCCCATTCATCATCTGATTTATATATTGAAGACAAATCCCATTTATCTTTTGCTGGAACGTCTTTTCTGGCTGGTATTGTTTTTGCGCACATAATTTAACCTCTTTTACGAGTAATATACACTAAAAACCCGCCCTTGAGTAGTACGAATTAATTTGCGGTTTACGCAGAAATGGAGTACACTTAACCCGATGATTGATGTAGAGAAAGAAGAACAGGCTGTTCCACGAGCATTGCTTGTAGGTGAGCCTGGAAACAATTTACAGGAACTCAAAGGACTCGTGCTCACACTAGGCATGGATGTAGTTCAGCGACTCACTTTAAACCGAATGGAAGTACATCCGGCTTATGGAATAGGCAAGGGTAAGGCTCAGGAAATTGCCGAACTTGCAAAACAGATTGAGGCAGACTGCATCATTTTTGACTTTAATCTTGAACCTCGTAAGCAGAGAAACTGGGAAGAACTTTCCGGCATTTCATGTTTTGACCGCCAGGAAGTAATTATCCGTATTTTTGGTCAGCGCGCTCAGACAAAAGAAGCTGTTCTTCAGGTTGAACTTGCACGCCTTTCTTATTCGCTTCCTCGTCTTGCTCATATGAACAAGGATTTTTCACGTCAGCGTGGTGGTGCATTTGGTGCAAAAGGTTCGGGAGAAACTCAGCTTGAGCTTGATCAGCGTCAGGTTCGCGAAAAAATCAGTGCAATCAAAAAAGAACTTGCAGAAATTGAGTTAAACCGCAAGACCCAGCGCAAACAGAGAGACAAAATGCCTTCCTGTGCGCTTGTTGGTTATACAAATGCCGGAAAATCTTCTTTGCTGAACGCTCTTACTGGTGCCGACGCCTACGTAGAAAATAAACTCTTTGCTACCCTCGATCCGCTTACCCGTAAGCTTCCGCTTAACGATAGTGCAGGGGTTCTGATTACAGATACAGTAGGATTTATCAGTAATCTTCCTCATCATCTTATTGATGCTTTTAAGTCAACTTTGGAAGAAGCAACCTATGCAGATCTTCTTCTTCTGGTTCTGGATTCATCTGATCCTGATGCAGAAGCTCAGTATGAGACAGTTTGTGCAGTTCTGGAAGATATTGGTGCAGACAAAAATCCGCGTCTTATTCTTTTGAACAAGGTGGATAAGGCCGAAGATGAAAATCATACCCTTCAGAAGCTTCGCCTTAAGTTCCCGGATGCAATTTTAATCAGTGCAAAAGAAGAAATTGGCTTCCTTGATCTTAAATCAAAGATTTACGAGCTGCTTTATGGAGAGCTTGCAACCTATATTCTTCCTCCTACACAGACAGTGCTTATCAATGAATTGAAAAAAGCCGGCTGTATAGAAAAAGAAGAATGGCTTGATGATGGAGTTCATATAACCGCCCGTGCCACAGGACGCCTTGCAGCCCTTCTTTCGCCTTACATCACTGAGTAAAACATCTAATATATAGAAGGAAATTAATAAAAATGCCTCAGAAGTCAGATTCAGAAAACAAAACTCTTAATACTATACTTCTTGCAATAATTGCAGGACTTCTTCTGGTTATTGTAGTTGGAACAATTGCAGGCCTTTTAAGAAAAAAACAGCAGACTCCGGAAATCCTTATTTCTCAGGGAAAAGCCGTTAGCCTTATGGCTCCGGCAAATACTGATGAACTTGCATATTATGAACTTGGAACTATCCGTGTTTCTACTGCTCTATCTGATTCAGAAGAGGGCGGTTCAATTATGGTTTTATCTCCATGGCTTGCATATCCGGCAGGAGATACAGTCTTTTTTGAAGAGATTTCTAGAAAAAGCGGTTCAATAAAAGGAACTTTTCAGGCTTATTTTTCTTCGCGAACCAAAAATCAGCTTTTGACAGAAACCGAAGAGAGAATAGTACAGATATTAATAGAAGAAATAAACGCAGATTTAGCCCTTGGTAAGATCAGCGGCATATATTTTACAGATTATCTTTTCCTTGAGTAGAAAAATCTTCCTATACATATACAGAAATTGGACTGATTTGCCGATAATCTAAAGGTAGAAATGACTTCTGGCCAGAAGATTGCTTTCAGTCTGCTAGCGGCCCTTGCGCTGTTCGCGGTTTTTGTCATGAGCCTTCATTCCACGCTTTTTAAGGAGCTGGAAACCAGGTTTTATGCTCAGGCAAAAATAGAAGAGAACACGGGGCAGCTGGATAAGATATCGGAGAGCTGTGATTCATACATTTCGGAAATTCTCTCGCTTGTTGAAAAAGGTGAAAATGCCTGGACTAAAAACGCCTCTGTGCGCACCTACTATGTCCAGAACCCGTCGGAAAGTGATGTAACTCAACGCCGGCGTCTTACTGAAAACCTTTTTGCTCAGATTCCTTCTCTTACAGGTATCCGAATCATCGATAAGAATGGGCGTAATATGCATTACAGCTCTTATGATGATACAGATCTGCTGAAACAGAACGGACTTACTAAAATTTACAAGAATTATCCTGATGTTATTAAGGATGCGGGTGAACTTTCGTTCGAACTTCTTCAGAAAAACTCAAGTGAAACAAAAACTGTTCTTCTTTGTGATGAAGAACGCGGTCGAATTATTATAAACGTGCCATTCTGCTGGGTAGACGGCATTTATTCGGGCATGGCTCTGTTCTATCTTAATCTTCATGAAGTTGAAAAGGAATTAACCAGCCGCGAAGTGCTTGCTCTTGGAGAAGGGCTTACTTTATTTGCAGATGATGATCTTAACGGCGGTTTTGTAGTTAATCTTCCTCATGGTACAAAAGCTGATTTCAAACAGCCGTTCCTCAATTACTGGAAGGCTAGAAGTGAGGTTATGAGCCGTGGTGGAGACGCTGGCCAGCAGCCGGAAAAACTTCTTGCAATTCCAGACGGCCGTTATTACCTTGGACTTTCAAGCAACCGCATTGGAAAAATGCGTGTAAGTGCTGTTTATACAAGTGATATTTTTGAGCTTTCTACAGAAATCAGAATGCTCATTTACATCTGTGTATTTATTTCAATTCTTCTCATTGTTTTCCTGTTTTTCAGCTTCTTCCGTGACCCTGTGGTTACTTTGCAGAAGCGCATTAAGAAGATTCAGCTTGGAATTATTGAAAACTACCTCGATGGAAAAGAAAAACGCGAGTGGCCGGATGTTGCTCGTCATTTCCGCCAGCGCAGAAATGATTTGAGTGAAGAAATCATTAAGAGTCTTCATGTTCATTCAAAAAAGCGTAGAAAAGAGCTCTCTGAATATCTTGATAAAAACTGGGATGAAATTTTTGCAATTTTTGAAGCTAAAACAGGCGTTTCCGGAAGTTCTGCCGGTGAAAGTGCTCCTGCTGCAAATGTAAGCGGCGCGGCTGAATTAACTGGTGCTTCTATCGCAGAAATCCGCCGCATGCTCGAAGAAGTTCTTCAGAACAGAAATATTGTTGCTCCTGTTGCTGCTGCTGCGGGAGCGGGTGCAGTGGCTGCGGCTACAACTGCTGCAGTGGCTAAGAAAGTAGCTCCTGCGCCTGTTGATGATGAAGTTGAAGAGATAGATGAGCTAGATGAGATTGACGAGGTTGATGAACTTGATGATGCAGAAGTTCTAGATGAGGTTGAAGACCTTGATGACGCAGAAGAGCTGGATGAAGTTGAGGAACTTGCAGAAGAGGCAGATGAAGTAGAGGAGCTCGCAGAGGAAGTTGATGAACTTGATGATGCAGAAGTTCTCGATGAAGTAGAAGATCTTGACGATGCAGAAGAATTGGATGATGCAGAGGAACTTGCAGAAGAGGCAGAGCCTGTAGATGAAGTTGAGGAACTTGTTGAAGAGGCAGATGAAGTAGAAGAAGCAGAACCTGCAGAGGAAGTAGAAGAGCTTGATGATGCCGAAGAAATTGATGAGGTAGAAGAACTTGCTGAAGAAGCTGAAGAGGCTGATGAAGTAGAAGAGCTTGCAGAAGAAGTAGATGAACTTACTGATGCTGAGGAACCTGCTGAAGAAGTTGTAGAAGAACTCGCCGAAGATGCTGAAGAAGTTGATGAACTTGATGAAGCAGAAGACGAAGTAGAAACTCTCGATGACGTTGAGGAAGAAGAACTCGACGTGCTTGAAGAGTATGTTGAGCCTAAGCCTGGCGCTCCAGCGGATGACATTGATGCCTTCCTCAAATCACTTGCAGTACCAGAGAAGAAGTACCAGCCTTCAAATGAAACCTTCTTTGCTTCTGAAGAATTCCCTAATGTTGAAAATCTGTTTGCAGAGGAACTTAAGCTTGGAGATTTCAGCGCTTACTTTAAGGAAGGGGCAGCTACTCTCAATGTAAAATTGTATCCTATTCCTACATTTGAGCAGCCGGAAGGTGAAGTTCCTGTAACAAATCTTACAGAAAAAGATGCCGCAGAAATCAACTGGCAGCCTCCAAAACCAGAAGTAGAGGAGCTTACAGAAGAAGTTCCTTCATATATTTCAGAACCAGATTTCTCAATGACCAGCTTCGGTGACAATCTTTCAGAGGAAGTTCCTGAACTTCAGGAAGAAAAGGTAATTGTCGAAGAAGACGGTGTTTTTAGTATTGCCGAAGATCTCAAATGTACAGACGTTGAACAGGACGCCGATTTCAAAAAACTCGTAGATTCAATTCTCTGGTAATTACAATAAAGTTACCACTTGCTCTAATTCATTCATAGAATTATAATAGTTTCGTTATTTTTTTTTGACAGAAGGTTTCTTATGACTGTAGAAATGCTTGATAAAGCTATTCGCCGTGTACCTGATTTTCCAAAACCAGGAATCCTTTTCTATGATATTACAAGTGTTCTTGTAAATCCTGATGCGCTTAAATTTTGTATTGACCAGATGATAGAAAAATACAAGGATGTGAAATTCGATGGTGTTGCAGGTGTTGAAAGCCGCGGTTTTGTTTTCGCAGCTCCATTTGCAGAAAAACTTGGAATTCCACTCGTATTGATCCGTAAAAAAGGAAAGCTCCCTGGAGAAACATACCAGTGCAGCTATGCCCTTGAATATGGAACTGCAACAATTGAAGTTCACAAAGCCGACGTTAAAAAAGGCGGACGCTATCTTGTTGTAGATGATTTAATTGCAACCGGCGGTACGCTCGCAGCCGCTAAGAATCTGATTGAGCAGGGAGGCGGGGAAGTTACTGATTTCTTTGGCGTTATCGGTCTTCCATTCCTGAATTATGAGAAAGTTCTTTCACCATGCAAAGTAACTACACTCATAAACTATCTGGGAGAATAAGCCTAAAATGATTAAACTGCCTTCAAAATATAAATCAATACTCAACACAAAAGAAACTGAACATGCAATTGTTGCTATTAAAGATTTCTTCCAGCTCGCATTGAGCACAGAACTCAACCTTACCCGCGTTACTGCACCTCTTTTCGTAGATGCAGGCAAGGGTATTAATGACGACCTCAATGGTGTTGAACGCCCTGTAAGCTTCCCGGTAAAAGACCTTGGTGATGCTAAAATGGAAATCGTTCAGTCACTTGCAAAATGGAAGAGACTTAAGATTACTTCCCTCGGACTTGAACCAGGCTTTGGTATCTACACAGATATGAATGCTCTCCGTCCGGACGAAGAACTTGATGCAATTCATTCTATATATGTAGACCAGTGGGACTGGGAAATGGCAATCGATCCAAAAGATCGTACTGTTTTCTATCTTCATGAAATCGTAAAGAAGGTTTACCGCTGTATCCAGAGAACTGAATTCTTCCTTTATGACAGATATCCTGCAATCAAACCTATTCTTCCAAAGGACATTAAAATTCTTTATGCAGATGAGCTTCAGAAAATGTATCCAAAGCTCACTCCAAAAGAGCGTGAAGATAAGGTAGCTAAAGAATACGGTGCAGTATTTATCACAGGTATTGGTGGTAAACTGCCAGACGGTTCAATTCACGACGGACGTGCTCCAGACTATGATGACTGGATTACTGAATGTGGTGACGGTCACCGCGGACTTAACGGAGATATCCTTGTATGGAACCCTGTTCTTGAAAGAGCCTTTGAGCTTTCTTCAATGGGTATTCGTGTAAGCCCTGAAAGTCTTAAACAGCAGCTGGAAGAACGCGGATGTCCTGAACGTGCTAAGTTTGAGTTCCACTCACGACTGCTCAACGGTGAACTTACACAGACTCTTGGTGGCGGTATTGGTCAGTCACGTCTTTGTATGTTCCTTCTCCGCAAGGCACACATCGGCGAAACACAGGTAAGTGTCTGGACAGACGCAATCAAAGCCGACTGTAAGAAGCACGGAATTGAATTGTTATAGAATGTGAATGAGGCGGTGGTTGAGTGATGCGAAGCATCGTATCGAAACCACCGTTTTTTATATGGCAAAAGAGTACAAGTTTAAGGCAGAAGAGTTAGAATCTCAAATCACAACCCTTACACAAAAGGGTATAACAGAACTTTCCGTAACCGACGAAAAGGTTTCTCGTGATAAGAATAAACTCCTCCGCCTTATGAAACTTGTGGCACAGCATGCGCCAGAAGTTTACGTTTCTTTTCTTGCTGAGGCCGCTGTAATTGACCGCGAGGTAATTGCCGCAGCCTCAAATCTTTTCTGCTCTTTTGACATTCCTCTGGTTTGTACTCAAAAGGGTGGCCATCTTCTTTTTGATAAAAAATTCTACGCAAATAAAGCACGCCTCTTAAATGAAGCAGGGCTTGTGTTCGGTTTTCAGCTAACTTATGCAACCGTTCCTGGCGACTCACAGAAGTTGTTTATGGAACGCCTTGATTTTGCAGTACAGCAGTATCCGAATCATATAGATTTTCCTCAGACAGAAAGTGAAGAGTATGAAGCAAAGGTAAGTGGAACTTTTTCTGCAGCCGACATCCGTTACTGCCGTGACACTGCCTTTGCCTGCCGTACCTTCTACACCTCGGGGCGCGCGGTTCCGTGGTTCCTTTCAGTACTCAAACCACTGCGCATTTATCCGTCTCGCTTTTTCTCAGATTTTGCAGAATGGCAGCGCGTAAATAACTGCAGCTACAAAAGCGGTTTTGTGCCGGAAGGTGAAAATCATAAATCAATCGAAAAAATGCAGTTGCTTTTTCTGGACGAAAAATATGAAGAAAAACACTGCCACAATCTTATAACATTAGTTCATGATATAGTGGGAATAAACGGAGCAATGTCACGACTTGCAGGAGAAAATGAGGAATCTACAATAGAAACTTCATATCATCCTGATGATCTGCTGGGACCAGAAGCCTTAGATCTTACAGCTTTTGCAGAAGACGTCTGTATGGAGCACTGTACCGTGAAAATATTTTCTAATGGCGAATATCCGGATTATGAGGTAAAATAGATAAGAAAAAAAATGTACCAATGCTAACAGAGGGGAAGGAGAGGCCTTGTGTATAATATAGCAGTTCTGGTTCACAATTTTTCTGTAGAATATACAGATCATGTTCTGCAGGGTATCTATCGCTATTTTTCAACAAAAGATAATGTCCGGGTTTTCTTTGTTCAGACTTTTACACCACACCTTGCAAACGGACTCTATGACTACCAGTACTGGGCTGGTGTTGAATATCTAAAATCTAATTGTATTGATGAAGTTATCATCGTTTCGAATACTTATTGTCTTTATAAATCACGAGATGAATTAAAGGAATTGATTCGGCCGTTCTTTGCAAGAAAGGTTGTTTCAATCGGAATGAATCTTGAAGAGCCGGGCGTTTATTATACAACAGCCAGGTGTGATTCAGTTTATGATGAAATTGTTGGCCATCTAAAAAATGAACATGGCTGTACCAAGATAGGTTTTTTCTCTGCCAATCAGGTTCAGTCTCAGGAAGCAGAAGAAAGATATGAGGCGTTTAAGAATGCGCTGAAAAAACACGGCCTTGATTTTCACGAAGAATGGGTGCTTTCCGGGGCCTTCACCAAATCTTCTGCGTTTGCTGAACTTCAGTCAAAATTCAAGAAAAAAGAAGATGTAAAATTTGAAGCAATTCTTTGTGCCAATGATCTTATGGGAATGGCTGTTCTTGATTATTTTTCTGAGCTTGGAATTAAGATTCCTTCTGAAATGAAGGTCTTTGGTTTTGATAATACCTCGCATTCAATTTTAAGTATTCCGTCTCTTGCCACCGTTGACCAGTCAATAGAAGAGCAGGGCTATGCTGCAGCAGAGTTTGGTTATCGTCTTCTTGAAGAAAAAAACAGTGATTTACCTAAGTTTGTTAATACTGAGCTTAAAGCTATATACCGCCGTTCCTGCGGTTGCGAAGATTTTCAGGAGCAGAAGAAGCGTGATGTTTTCAGAGCGGCAATGTCGCATTATGAAGAAGAACGCAGAATTGCAAATCTTTTTGATGTAATAAAAGGAACTTCCAGTCTCAGCGACTTTGCAGAATCCTTTAAATCAATCATAGGAACTTCAGGTTTTTCTAAGCTGATGGTTTTTGTGCTAAAAGAGCCGGTTAAGGTAATGCAGTATGATGATTTTAAGGCTCCTTCTGAAGCTCGTATTCTTTTGAATGTTGATACTGGTAATAATATTGCTCAATATTATGAAGAGAGCGGCTATATCAATCTGAAAGAAACTCTTTTTGTACATGAAAAGCTGAATCTTGATGCGGGCTGTTATATTTTTCAGCCGGTAATGCTTGGTTCCATGCAGTACGGATATCTTTTCTGTAAGGCTGAACGCACTGACTTTGGAATGAACAGTATTCTTCTTAAGATTATCACAAGTGTAATTGTACAGGCTTATGATTACACAATGACAATTAAGCAGAAGCTTTTGCTGGAGTCTTTGAATAAGGAACTGCAGGCCCGTAATCTGGACTTGAGCATCAGTTCAAAAACAGATGAACTTACTCAGCTTTTGAACCGCCGTGGCTTTATGGAATACGGCCAGAAGTTAATTTTCTTTTCAGAAGAAGTTTCTACAGATGGAATTGTTTTCTTTGCTGATCTTGATGGGCTGAAATATATAAACGATCATTTTGGTCATGAATGTGGAGATAAGGCTATTCAGGCCGCCGCAGATGTTTTAAGAACAACCTTCCGAAAGATGGATGTAATTGGTCGTCTCAGCGGTGATGAGTTTGGAATTATTGCTTCGGGAATGGATTTTATTTTCCTTGATAAATTACGCGAAAAAATAGATACTCTGTGTGCAGAAGCTACGGAAAGAAATAAGTTTCCTTTCAGGCTTTCTATGAGTATCGGAGCAGCAATATTTACACCGCAATATAAAGACTTAAATGAGCTTCTGACGTTTGCAGATCAGAATCTGTACGAGCAGAAGAAAATACATCATGAGCGACACAAAAATTAAACTTACTTCCTCTGCCACCGAGCGCCTGGATGAATTCCTGCGTAGAGAATTACCGCGTTCGGTGAACACTACCGCAGAACACGGACTTTTCTCCAACTCCAAAATCCGTCGTCTCATAGTTTCCGGTTCTGTAAGTGTAAATAGCAGAGTTGTGAACCGTCCCGCCTTTGAACTGCGTGGTAAATCTACTATAGAAGTGCTTTTTGATTCTGAGCGATTCTTTTACGAAAAGCAGCCGGAAGATGCTTCCTTTACAATGAGTGATGATGCAGTTTTATACGAAGATGAAAATCTGATTTTTGTGAATAAACCTGCAGACTATCCTGTTGAACAGACAATTACGGAAAACAGGGCAAATCTTCATGATGCAGTTGTAGACTATTTATGGAAGAGAAATCCTTCTTTGAGAAATCCGCCATATGTAGGCATAATGCACCGCCTGGACCGCACAACAAGTGGAGTTATTGTATTTACTAAAACCCGCACCGTTAATAAGGAAGTTTCGGAAGTTTTTCAGAATCATAACCTCACAAAACAGTACCTCGCAGTGGTGGAAGACAAAAAGAGTGTGGGCGAGTCCTTCACAGTGGAGCTCTACATGAACCGCATCACCGGAAAATCCCAGCAGGGTAAGTGGGGCGAAGTTCCGGAGTCTCGCGGCGGTCAGTACTCAAAAACAGACTTTCGCGTTCTCAAAAAAATCACCATAGAAGGCCGCCCGTGTCTTCTTATTGAATGCAGTCTCTACACCGGCCGTACCCACCAGATCCGCGTCCATCTCGCAGCCCGCGGCCTTCCCATCTTTGGCGATGAGCTTTACGGCGGCCGCCCGGCCAAACGCCTCTATCTTCACGCCTCACACCTCGCCTTTGAGCTGACTGGCCAGAAATATGACGTAAGATGTGAATCACAATTTTCATAAAATTTTTTCATAAATTTATTGACGTTTCTAACAAATAATTAGTAATTTATAATATAGAAATCATTTTTTGGTGGAAAAGAATGGCTGAAGAGAAAACAGAACAAGCTGAAAATCAGACAGAAGAAAAAGCAACTTCTCAGGAAGAAACTGCTGATTCACAGGCTGCAGACGCCGCAGAAAAACCTGCTGATGCTGCAGATGAGAAAAAGGAACAGACTCCTGAAGAGCGCATTGCTGCCCTTGAAAAAGAGAACGCTGACCTTAAAGATCAGCTCTTGCGCCGTGCTGCGGACTTTGATAACTACCGCAAGCGCATGATGAAAGAAAAGCAGGATACTTACGACTACGCAAATGCCGGACTTTTAGGCGACCTGCTCGATAGTTTGGACAATTTTGACCGTACAATTGACGCTGCAAAAGACGCAAAGGATGCAAAATCAATTGCAGACGGTATCAAGATGATAAACAAGAATCTTGTAAAGATGCTTGAAGATAAATACGGTCTTACAGGCTACGGCAAGGAAGGAGATGAATTTAATCCTGACGAGCACGAAGCAATCGGTCGTATGGAAGATGAAAAAGCCAAGAAAGAAACTCTGGCTCAGGTTTATCTCAAGGGCTACAAGCTCAAGGATAAAGTAATCAGACACGCTAAGGTAATGGTAAAGGTACCGAAGCAGTAATATAGTAAAAAACGGTCATTGAGCCTGTCGAAATGACCTTAATAAATGAGTGGTTTCGACAGGCTCAACCACCACAAGCGAGGTATATAAAATGGGAAAAATCATAGGTATTGACTTAGGAACAACAAACTCTTGTGTTGCCGTAATGGAAAACGGTGAACCAGTAGTAATTCAGAACTCAGAAGGTGGACGTACAACTCCTTCTATCGTAGGTTTCACAGCTAAGGGAGACCGCATTGTTGGTGCACCTGCTAAAAACCAGATGGTAACAAATCCTAAAAACACAGTTTACTCTGTAAAGCGTCTTATCGGACACCGCTACAGTGAACTTCAGGGTGAAGCAACAAAGCTTCCATATACAATCATCGATAACGGTTCAGACTGCCGTGTAGAAGTAGAAGAGGGTGGACAGAAGAAAAAGTATTCTCCACAGGAAATTTCTGCTTTCATTCTTCAGAAGATGAAGAAAACTGCTGAGGATTACCTCGGAACAGAAGTTACAGACGCTGTAATTACAGTACCTGCTTACTTCAACGACTCTCAGCGTCAGGCTACTAAGGATGCTGGTAAGATTGCTGGTTTGAATGTTCAGCGTATTATCAACGAACCTACAGCAGCTTCTCTTGCTTTCGGTTTCAAACAGGATCAGGACAAGGAAAAGACAATTGCTGTATACGACCTTGGTGGTGGTACATTTGATATTTCTATTCTCGAACTCGCAGACGGCGTATTCGAAGTAAAATCTACAAACGGTGATACACACCTTGGTGGTGATGACTGGGACCGTGTTATCGTAAACTGGCTCATCGACGGCTTTAAGGCTGATACAGGTATCGACCTTTCTAAAGATCCAATGGCTATGCAGCGTCTTCGTGAAGCAGCTGAAAATGCTAAGATTCAGCTTTCTTCTCAGACTTCTACAGATATCAACCTTCCATTTATTACTGCTGATGCAACTGGTCCAAAGCACCTTCAGAAGTCTTTGACTCGTGCTCAGTTTGAACAGATGACAGATGACCTTTACGAAAGAACAAAGGAACCTTGCCGCAAGGCTCTCCAGGATGCTGGTATTACAGCAGATAAGATTGACGAGGTTCTCCTTGTTGGTGGTTCTTCTCGTATGCCAAAGGTACAGGAAGTTGTTAAGGCTATTTTCGGAAAAGAGGGTAGCCGTGCTGTAAACCCAGATGAAGCAGTTGCAGTTGGTGCAGCTATTCAGGGTGGTGTACTCCAGGGTGATGTAAAGGACGTTCTTCTTCTTGATGTAACTCCACTTTCACTTGGTATTGAAACAATGGGTGGCGTATTCACAAAGCTTATCCCAAGAAATACAACAATTCCTACAAAGAAGAGTCAGATCTTCTCTACTGCAGCTGATGGACAGACTGCCGTATCAATCCACGTACTCCAGGGTGAGCGTGAAATGGCTGACCAGAACCGTACTCTTGGCCGCTTCGACCTCGTAGGTATTCCAGCCGCTCCTCGTGGTGTTCCTCAGATTGAAGTTACATTCGATATCGATGCTAACGGTATTGTTCACGTATCTGCTAAGGATCTTGGAACCGGTAAGGAACAGCACATTCAGATTACTTCTTCTTCTGGACTTTCTGATGAAGAAATCGAGAAGATGGTTAAAGATGCAGAAGCAAACGCAGCTGCAGATAAGGCTAAGCGCGAAGGCGTTGATGCACGTAACGAAGCAGACAGCTTGATCTACGCTACAGAAAAGACACTCAAGGATCTTGGAGACAAGGTTGACGGTGGCGAAAAGCAGAAGATTGAAGATGCTATGGCTGCCCTCAAGCAGGCTATGCAGGGCGACAATGTAGAAGACATCAAGGCTAAGACTGAAGCTTTGAAGCAGGCTTCTTACAAGATCGCTGAAGAGCTCTACAAGCAGCAGGCCGCAGCCGGCGGAGCTCAGCCAGGTGCTGAAGGTGCCGCTGGTGCAGATGCCGGAGCAGGTGCTTCGGATGCTGGTGCAGAAAATAAATCAGGCTTTAATAAAGGTTCAGCCGACGACGTTGAATACGAAGTTAAAGACGAAGACAAGTAGGCAATAAATAAAAATTACACGGAAGGCATGCTCGGAGTGAAAAATGACGCTCGACAACATCATCCCGTTGGCGAGTGGCATTTTTCACGGGAGAGCAGGCCTTTTTTGATGTTTAACTAAATATTATTTTTTTATTAATGGAAATACGATATGGCAAAACGCGATTATTACGAAGTATTAGGTGTTGACAAATCAGCTGATCAGGAAGCAATTAAAAAGGCTTACCGCAAGCTTGCTGTAAAATATCACCCGGACCGAAACCCGGGCGACAAATCTGCCGAGGAAAAATTCCGTGAGGCAACAGAAGCTTACGAAGTTCTTTCTGATGCAGAAAAACGTCCTATTTACGACCAGTACGGTTTTGCCGGTCTTGACGGAATGGGTCAGGGAGGCGGTGGAGCACAGTATTCACATGCCTTCCACGACTTCTCAGACCTCTTTGGTGGAGCCGGTGGCGGCTTCTCCGATATTTTTGATAGTATTTTCGGCGGTGGCTTTGGTGGCGGCGGACGCAGCAGTTCAAGAAGCAGTGGTCCTGCAGCAGGTTCAAGCCTCCGCTATGATCTTCATATTCAGTTTAAAGATGCCGTTTACGGTACAACTGCAGACATTCACTTTAAGCATAATGAGCCTTGTGAAGCTTGTAAGGGTAGTGGAGCTGCAGCCGGCGCTTCTAAGAAAACTTGTCCTACCTGTAATGGTATGGGCCAGGTTCGTCAGGGTAACGGCTTCTTTACTATTCAGCAGACTTGTCCTAAATGTAGCGGACGTGGTACTGTAATCGACAAGCCTTGTTCTAGCTGCCGTGGAACTGGTATTCAGGAAAAATCTAAGCAGATGTCTCTTAAGATTCCTGCTGGAGTTGATAACGGAAAACGTATCGTAATCCGCGGAATGGGTGATGCCGGTGAAAACGGTGGACCAGCTGGAGACCTCGTAGTTGTATTACACGTAGAACAGCATCCATTCTTCGAAAGAGACGGTGCAGATCTCTACTGTGCTGTTCCAATCAGCATTGCACAGGCTGCTCTTGGCTGTGAAATCACAATCACAGCCCTCGATGGCAAGAAATTAGCTATTAAAATCCCTGATGGAACTGCAAATGGAAAGCTTTTACGCATAAAAGGCGAAGGTGTTCCACTTTCAGGCTCATCACGTAAGGGTGATTTGTACGTAAAAATCATGGTTCAGGTTCCAACACACCTTTCTGGTAAACAGAAGGAATTATTGAAACAATACATGGAATTAGAGAATCCGCCTAAAGAACCGAATTTGTTGAATCTATCAAAATTAGACAGTTAATTTCTTATATTATAAATGGCGCGAGTGGAGCGTAGCTGCAAAAACATTCTATGGGTTATTTGGGCTTGCGCTTCAAGCGGTGCTACCCTTAGTTGTTTTTGTGGATACGCGCAACGGAAGCCATTTATAATATAAGCACAGTGTGTAAAGTTTTGATAGATTCAAATGTATCCGCATATTTCCTTATTTTCTGAACTTTTTTCCCAATTATTCCGATAATATGATAGAATAGTATCAGTCTATTTAAAATATTCAGGTAATAAACAGAGGTAATCATGTACAAAACCAGAAAAAGAGCGGTTTTAATCTCCATAAATGCTATAACAATTATTTGTTTTATCCTGGCATGTCTTATGCTTTTACCACAGAAAACTGAAGAAGGTTTTTCTTGGATAACATTACTTGTAGCTTTTATTGTATTCTTTGCTACAGTTTTCTGGGGAAACAGGTTCCGTTCTTTTCTTCTGAATAAGGTACGCCACGATACTCTTGAAACTGGTGAAACTGTTATTCTGAACGACTTTATCGACCGTCTTCGTTTCTGTTATTCCCTTGATGATTTTTATGTTGTAATTGGTGATATTCTGGAAAAGCAGGGTGACTGTTCAGTTCTTCTGATTGACCGTACAAAGAATTACATTCTTTACAACAGCCCTAACAGAACTTCTACCTCTGAAACTGTAAGAAATAAGCTTGACCAGCACTTTACTGAAGCTTGGCCAGATGGTTTTTATTTCTTTGACCGCCATATTGGTGTTACAACTAATTACCGCAAGGCACGTGGTTTCTTTATGTGCTGCGAAGGTTTCCATCTTTATGTATTCTGCCGTTATACAAGACTTTTTGACCTTGATGTTTATAAGCGTCTTTTTGAGGAATATAAGCGTTTTGTAACCCGTTCCCGAACAATTACAACACTTTCGGAAATCTCTTCTACAACAAAGGAATGGGAACAGCTTGCTGAAACACAGCAGTCCTTCCTTCCACAGAAGATTCCAAATATTCCAAAACTTAAGATTGCAACTTATTATCGTCCTCTCGTAAACGTATCGGGAGACTACTTCTCAATCCTTCCAATTGATGCTTCAAAGACTCTGCTCATGCTTGGAGACGTATCTGGTAAGGGACTTCCTGCCGCCCTCATCATGGGTTTGGTGATGAACACTGTAAAGATTATCGAAGACAAAGAAGATCTTGTTGGTGTGCTTCACGCAATCGATAAAGCAATTAAGGGAATGCACCTTCAGGATAAATATACCGTATTGTTCCTGAGTATTGTTGATACAGAAAAAATGCGTATCCGCTATATCAATGCTTCCATGTCTGATCCGATTATTCTTTCGCCTTCTCCAGACGGATATCGTATTAAGCCTCTTACTTCAAATGCTTCACTTATTGGTATTCTTGATGTAGGTGATGTAACAGTTGCCGAAAAGCGCCTCTTCCGTGGGGATACCATTCTGATGGCAACCGACGGTGTATCTGAAGTAATGGATGATAGTGGTGTAGAGCTTGGTGATACAGATATCTATAAAAAGACTCTTATGGCTGGTGCTGCTAAGGATCCTCAGCAGATGGTTGATGATATTGTAGACTTAATCTGGAAGTACAATGGTGATAAAAAACTTCATGATGACGTTACTATGATGATTGCCAAGGTAGGTTACTAATATGATTTATATAATTCTTAATATTGTTTGTGCTATATTCATAATCTTCTTTACCCATCTTATAGATAGTAAAACAAAGTCAGATAACCTGGGTGTTACTTCTTTCTCAGTTGCAATGCTTGTTACTGCAATTGAGTCTATCTTGTTTGTGCTTGTTCTTATAATGCGCTATACAAACTTTGAAGCGCTTATAGTTCCGGTAATGAGAATCTGTCTCTCGCTTGATGGAGTTGCCTTTGTAATTGTAAGTTTTGGTATTTTTGAAATTGGTCGTCCAAGAAGACTTTTAATTACTTCGATTCTTAAATATGTGCTTATTGCATTCTCAATTTTCATCGCCTTTTTTAAGTTCACTACAATTGATATTTCTTTTGAGCACGGTATTGTAATTGCTTCAGAATATCTTATTCCAGCTCCTGCAAGAGATTTCTTCCCTCTCACCTGGAGTTCTTTGTTTACTTATCTTTACCGCTATATTGTGCTTATTACAGGAATGCTTTTCCTTGTAATTCTTCAGGAAGATAAGAATGCAACTCAGCTTGAAAAATATCAGACTTCTGTAATGGCAGAAGGTATTCTTTTGATGTGGGCAATTAATCTTGCAATCAAGTTTATTTCTACATCAGCTCCAGCCTTCTCATTGCTTTATATGTTCTCGTACCTGTTTATGTACGTAGTATTCTTCATGGCACTAACAAAGATTTCTGTACCTTCAGGAAAGGCAATGTTTGTATCGCTGTTCAAGACAGTTGTTTCATACATTGTCCCTGCTGTTGTAGTTGGTGTGCTTTCAATGTTCTTCCAGCCAATTGGCACTTCATTAACTCCAGTCTTCATTGGAGAGTTTATTGTATATTCTACTGCTGCAGTTTTGTTCTCATTGTGGATCAGTTCAATTCTTTCTTCTTCTTCAAAACTTTATACAGCAGATTACGAAGCTTCTCTTGAAAAAGACCTTGCCGGTATTGATTACCGCGAGGCAGAAATGGACCAGATTACAGCAAAGATGTTTGAAATTATGCGCCGTAACGTAGAAGCTTCTTCTATGTCGGTTTACATTCTTTCTGGTCAGAATGAACTTGATGTTGCTTACTCTTCAAACAATATGAATATTAAGATTCCGTTGAACAACCCTATGTTCGATGCTCTTCTTAATATCAACAAGAGTATTGTTGTATCAAGTCAGATTGAAAAGCAGCATGACCTTGCAGTGGTTCAGAAAGAACTTGAAGATTTCTTTAAAGTAACTAAATCTGATGCATTGTTTATTCTTAATGAAGGTCATAACATCTTTGGTATTATTACTCTTGGTAAAAAGGCCAGTGGTGACCACTACAAGGAATATGACTACAACGTATTTGTAAAGCTTTACTCATACTTCTTCGTATTCGGTTACTACATGCGTAACATTTCGAACAAAGACGTTATTGGTGTCGTAAACCGAGAAATTAAGATGTCTTCTCAGATTATTACTTCCATTCAGGAAAACATTGATCATGTTAAGACTCCAAAGGTTGATATTGGATACATGATGGTTCCTGCTCATAACATTGGTGGTGAGTTCATTGATATGATTCGTCTTACTGAATCACGCCACTTGTTCGTAGTAGGTGACCTTTCTGGAAAAGGTATTGCGGCTTCCATGAACATGGTCATCTTAAAGTCCATCATCCGTTCTTATCTTTCAGAAGTTCATGACTTTAAGCAGCTGGTTGTTAAACTGAACACCTTCGTTCGAGATTCGCTTCCTAAGGGAACAATCTTTGCCGGCTTGTTTGCGCTCATTGATTTTGAAACTGATACAATGTACTACATAAACTGTGGTATTCCAGCTTTGATGATGTACACTCAGGTTTATAACAACGTAATTGAAATTCAGGGTAGTGGACACATTCTTGGATTCGTAAAAGATATTTCTCCATATCTTTCTGTAAAAACTACAAAGCTTAATCATGGTGACATCATCATGGCATGTACAGATGGTATGATTCAGTCACACTCGCTTCGTGGTGAACAGTTTGGTAAAGAACGTGTTCAGCAGGCTTTGCTTGATAACTCAACTTACCCTGCACAGCGTATGGCTCAGTTTACTTTTGAAGGACTCTTAAAGTTCATGTCAAAAGAAATGGAAGACGACGTTTCTATTCTTGTAATTAAGTACGAGGGTCTTGGAGAAGCTAAGAAGGAATCTGTTGAAGATAAACCTGCTGAGCCAGAAGCTACAGAGGCTGTTGAAGCTCCTGCAGAAGAGACTCCGGTTGAAGAGCCAGTAGATTCACAGATGGAAGCTGTTGCAGATGAAACTGTAACTCCAGAATCTGTAGCCGCAGAAATGGCTGCTGCTGCAGCGACTGAAGAAGCTGTTGTAGAAGAACCTGCTCCACAGGTAGAAGCACCTGCAGAAGAAAAGCCTGCGATTCCAGATGATGATATGACAATGCCAGAGGGCTTTGAAATGCCTGACTTAAGTGATCTTGATGCAATGATGAAGGAGGCTGGTTTATAATGGAACAGTTATCAATCGTAGAAAAAGATGGTGCTAACTATCACTTATATGAACTCGAAGGTGCGTTGAACGCCTATACAATCGGTGAATTCCAGAACATGCTTTATGACGCTGTTCATAAAAATAATATCGTACTTGATATGTCAAAGCTTGTAGAACTAGACCCTGCAGGAATCGGCTTCTTGATGGCGGCATTTAATGACAGTGAAGATGTTGGACATAAACTGTATTTTATGAGCATGTCGAATGAAGCGGAGAAAGCAATCTCCGCGACGGGATTTAAATATTTATTCAACCTGATAAACAGTGTAACAGAGGTAAATTAGCGGCTCATATAAAAAAAACGGGCTCCCGTCGGAACTCGTACCTGAAAAACGGCTTCCGCGCTCGCTTTGCTCGCTTGTGCAGAATGTTTTTCAGGCCCGATTCCGACTCCGCCCGTTTTTTTATATATACCGAAGTCTATTCTATTCCCCGATTTGCTCGGGGAATAATTATTTAACTTCCGGCTTATTTAACTACAATGTTAACCAGTTTATCTTTAACAACAATACACTTTACAATTTCGTGACCATCTGTAAATTTCTTTACTCCGTCGCGGGCGAAAGCGATTTCCTTGAGGCTGTCATCTGAAGAACCAGGTGCTGCTTCAAATGTATCGCGTTTTTTACCATTAACCATTACAACGATTGTCTTTATATCATCCTTAGCAAAGTCATCGTTGATCTTTGGCCATGCAACGTAAGCGATAGTCTCTTTATTGCCGAGTTTTTCCCAGAGCTCTTCGCCGAGGTGAGGAGCGTAAGGTGAGAGTACCTTTACGAAGTCGCTCCACATTGCCTTTGGAACTTCTGGAAGCTTTGAGAGTTCGTTGATGAAAATCATCATCTGACTGATTGCTGTGTTGAAGTTCAAAGTAGCTGTATCATCAGTTACCTTTTTGATTGTCTGAGCAAAAGTCTTGCGTGCAGAAATCAAAGCCTTGTCTTCGAGCTTGCCTGTGATATCGATATCAGACATTGGCTTTTCAGATACAGACCATACCTTTTCAAGGAAGCGGTGAATACCAACAATACCCTGAGTTGCCCATGGCTTACTCATTGTAAGAGGTCCCATGAACATTTCGTACATACGAACAGAGTCTGCACCGTATGCTTTAATTTCATCATCAGGATTTACTACGTTCTTCAAAGACTTAGACATCTTTGCAACAATCTGTTCGAGTTCTTCGCCGGTTGCCTTTTCGTAGTATTTTCCGTCTTCGCGCTGTTCAACTTCATCAACTGGAACCAGAGTCTTGTTCTTGCGCTGGAAAGCAAATGAAGTAATCATACCCTGGTTTACAAGGCGCTGGAACGGCTCTTTTGTGCTTACCACACCAATATCATAAAGAACCTTGTGCCAGAAGCGGGCATAGAGAAGGTGGAGAACGGCATGTTCAGCACCACCAATATAAAGATCTACAGGCATCCAGTACTTTTCTTTTTCTGGAGCACAGAAAGCCTTGTCGTTGTGTGGGTCAAGGTAGCGGAGGTAGTACCAGCAGCTTCCACCCCACTGAGGCATTGTGTTTGTTTCGCGTTTTGCAGGTTTTCCGCACTTTGGACACTTGCAGTTTACCCATGAATCAATAGCAGCAAGAGGAGATTCTCCAGTTCCTGTAGGCTGATATGATTTTACCTCAGGAAGTTTCAATGGGAGCTCTTCTTCCGGAACTGGAACTGTTCCACAATCCGGACAGTGTACCAGAGGAATTGGTTCACCCCAGTAGCGCTGGCGGCTGTAAACCCAGTCGCGGAGTTTATAGTTGATAGCCTTGCGGCCGATTTTCTTTTCTTCGAGGAACTCAAGCATCTTGGCAATTGCATCTGCTTTGTTCAGACCATCGAGGAAGTCAGAGTTTACGTGGATTCCATCCTGAGTCCAAGCCTGCTGCTGTACGTCAACTTCTGATTTCAAAACTTCGATGATTGGAAGATTGAACTTCTTAGCAAATTCCCAGTCGCGGTCATCGTGAGCAGGAACGGCCATAATTGCACCAGTTCCGTAAGAAATCAATACGTAGTCTGCAATCCAGATAGGAATGAGTTTTCCGTTTACAGGGTTGATTGCATAGCTTCCAGAGAATACACCAGTCTTGTCTTTTGCAAGGTCTGTACGCTCAAGGTCAGATTTCTTTGCAGCTGCTTCCTGATAAGCCTTAACTGCATCAGCCTGTTCTGGAGTTGTGATTTCAGAAATGATTTTGTGCTCAGGGCTTACTACCATGTAAGTAGCTCCGAAGAGTGTATCACAGCGTGTTGTATAAACTGTGAGCTTGTTATCAGTTGGCTTTCCGTCTTTGTCTGCTACAGTGAAGGTAACTTCAGCACCTGTTGATTTTCCAATCCAGTTGTGCTGCATAGCCTTTACACTTTCCGGCCAGTCGAGACCTTCGAGGTCTGCATCGAGGCGGTCTGCGTAATCAGTAATCTTCAAAATCCACTGGCGGATTGTCTTGTGAGTAACTTCTGCGCCACAGCGGTCGCACTTTCCGTCTTTTACTTCCTCGTTAGCAAGACCAGTCATACAAGAAGGACACCAGTTGATTGGAGTCTGAGCTTCGTAAGCAAGGCCCTTCTTATAGAGCTGGAGGAAAATCCACTGTGTCCATTTGTAATAGTCTGGCTCACAGGTAGATACACAGCGGTCCCAGTCGTAGCTGAAGCCAAGCGACTTAATCTGCTGTGTGAAGTGTTCGATATTTGCATTAGTTGTTGTCTTTGGATGTGTTCCAGTCTTGATTGCGTAGTTTTCTGCAGGAAGACCGAAAGCATCGTATCCCATAGGGTGAAGAACGTTGTAACCGTTCATACGCAGGTAGCGGCAGTAAATATCTGTTGCGGTATAACCTTCAGGATGTCCAACATGTAGTCCGGCTGCACTTGGATACGGGAACATGTCCAGTACATACATGCGCTTGTCAGCCGGGAACTTTTCATCCTCGGTTACCTTAAAAGTTTTGTGTTCGTCCCAATATTTCTGCCATTTAGGCTCGATTGATTCAAATGGATATTTTGACATTATGCTACCTCTTATTTAAAATGATTGAAATATTATAGTAAAATTTAAGAGGTCTGTGAAGAACTTGTATGGGATGTTACATCTTCTTAATCACAATGTCGTCAATGTAGATGGTATCGGCTTTTTTGTTGTCAAAATCATCAAAGTCGAAATAGATACAGCAAAGGCGAGACCAGTCATATTTTCCCTGAGACTCAAACCATTTGTTTGCTTTTTCGGACCAGGCTCCGCTCTCTGTAAATCTTGAAAATGGAATTTCAACGGTTATCCATTCTCCAATCTTATAATCTGAAGCCTTTATTTTAACAGTGATGTTCCATGGAGGCAGTTCTGCACCTTCGTCTGCATCTGAAAGGTTTAAGTTGAATTCCTGACTTTTATCTGTAAACTTCACAGATAAGCTTATAGAAAAAGACTGTGGATCTTTACCTAATATACCTGATATTTTATTAGGGAGATTAAGCTTAATGCCACTCTGTTTTCCCGGATATGAAATAGAAAAGCAGTAATCGTAAGATCTATCTTTTCTTATTTCATTTATATTTCCCCAGCAGATTTTGCTGCAGCCCTTGCCCAGTAAGCCATCATAAACAAGGTATGGTTTTTGTGAAGTTATGTTTATCCTTGTTTTTTCGGAAAGCTTTTTATCTGGCATTGTAAAGCCGTAAGCTTCAAGTGCTTCTTTATCGATATCATCCGGGAAAATCAGTCCAGCTTTATCTGATGTTAAAAATCCATCTGAACCATCAATGCCCCAGCTACAGTAAGGTATTTCATTTTTAACCAGCGCTGTTCTTGTTGCATTTATCCAGGCCAGTCTGTATTTTGAATCAATCCAGGTTTTTGCCCCCATTTCACCGGCCCATACCCGGACTTTATTTTTCTTTGCCCAGTCTGCGGCTTTCTTTATTCTGCTATTAATAAATTTTTCTGTTCCTGTCTGGTAGTATTCATTTTCAATCTGCCACTGTATCCATGAGCCTTTTGTATTTCCTTTTAATTCAGGTAATTTATTTTTATCATAAGGGAAAGGCAGTCCTTCCAGATCTATCATTTCTTTTCCAACCCAGGTAGCACCCTGATGAGTAAAGATGAAAGGCTCATAAAAATGGAAGGTATAAATAAGATGAGGGTCTTTGTAAGGCTTCATTTTTACAAGGGTGTCGATACTGGAAAAATCTGCACCTGTTACAACAATATCACGTTCTGGATCATACTGTCTTATAAGATCAATTATTCCCTGCTGGATTTTTACCCATTTGCTTGCAACGTCTCCTTTGCCTTTGGGTTCATTTATGATTTCATAAATGATGTATTGGCTTCTGTCTTTATAACGTTGAGCAACCTGAGACCACACAGCTTCCAGGTGCTCTTTATAGAATTGAGCTGAAGGCGGGTTATTGTCTTCTTCTTCAGAATTAAAGGAATGATTGTCTATTACAAGATATATCTGATATTTTTCAGCCCAGTCACAAACTTTATCAAGTCTTTCAAAAACAATATCGTATATTTTTCCGGTAGCATAAGGTTCCATCAGATTTTCAAAATGAACCGGGAGTCTTATTACCTCTACGCCCATGTTTTTAAGGCAGGCAAAATCTGCTTCTTCATGTTTATTAAGATTTGGAAGCTCTCCTTTATTCCAGCTTTCAAAATAAGTGAGCATGTTAATGCCTTTTGTAAATGGCAGCTTGTTCTGGCAGAATGCCGATGTCATTAGTAAAAGAAGTGTAATTGTAAAAAGTGATTTTTTCATAAATCCTCCGTTTTCTATAATTATTACACGGAATTTATGGAAAAAAAAGAGAGTTTAACTCACAAAATTAAAATTCAACTTTTGAAGCTTCGAGGTAAGTATAGGTTATACCGTTGTTTTCTATCATCTTATAGATTCCGGTAACGGTTATGTCCTGACCGGGCTGAGGATAATCGTCGGGGTAGTTATGATTTCCCTGCCATACGAATTCCATACCCTGCTGGCAGCAGGCAGTGGCATCGGGTACAACAACTGCGTAATATAACTCTCCAGTCTGCGGGTCGGTGTAGGTTTCGAACCAGCCGGAAACTTTGATGTTTTTTTCGATATAATCTTCGGCCATAACAAGCATGTCAAACATTGTGGAGTAAATCATTGTGGCAGACATTTGGGTGAGGTCGAGGTCGATTTTTGACAGGTCACGGGGAGCTGTTTGTGAGACAGTGCTCTGTGTTTTTGCTGAATTTGCGGCCTGAAGACCGGCATTATCAGTTTTGTTTTTAGCTTTACATGAGATCAACGCGTTAGGGATTGTCGCGAGCAGACCGCAGGCCAGAAGGGCCGAGGACTGTCGAGCTAAAGCCCGACGGCGGAAGCGAAGCTGGAGCCGGAACGCCCTAAAAATATTCTTAATCATCACTTTCTATTTTACAAAAATTCCCACCAATGTAAATATGAGGAATGCTGCTAAGTCTGCGGCAACAATTGTGCTTCCTACCGGGGTGCCGGCGAGAACTGAAATTAAAAGACCGGTTACCGAGCATACAACTGAAACTACAGCAGAGCAGATGGTTACGCTTCGGAAGCTTTTGAAAACGCGCATTGCTGACAGGGCAGGGAAGATTACCAGAGCGGAAATTAAAAGGGAGCCCACCAGATTCATTGCAAGTACAATGATTACAGCTATGATTATTGCGATTACAAGATTGTATACCTGTGCATGTGTTCCTACTGCGGTTGCAAAGTTTTCGTCAAAGGTAACGCAGAAGATTTTATTATAGAAGATTACGTAGGCAATTATTACAGCAAGTGAAAGCCCTGTACAAAGCCATACTTCTCCCTGAGTGAGAGTGAGGATAGAAGTTGAACCGAACAGGGTACTGCAGACATCACCTGTAATGTTTGATGAGGTTGAGAAGATGTTCATCAAAAGATAACCGATTGCAAGTGAGGCTACAGAAATCATAGCAACAGCGGCATCTCCCTGAATCTTTTTGTTCTGACCTGAACGGAGCAAAAGAATTGCACAAAGAATTGTTAATGGCAGAACAATGTACATATCGTTTGGAATTTTTATGAAGGTTCCAAGAACTGTTGCAATACAGATTCCTCCGAAGGCAACATGAGAAAGCCCGTCTCCAATAAATGAAAAGCGCTTGAGTACGAGGGTAACGCCAAGCAGAGAAGAGCAGAGGGAAATCAAAACTCCTACAATGAAGGCGTAGCGGACAAATGCAAAACTAAAGTATGTTGCTAAGGTGTCTATCATATTCTTTTACGTCTCCAAAAAAAGTTTCTTTTCCTATATGAAGCACATGACTTGCGTATTTGAGCGCTGCGTCTGTGTCATGGGAAATCATAATGATTGTAATTCCGTCTTTGTTAAGCTGCTCAATAAGATCGTACATTTCCTGTGTTGCGGCAGGGTCCAGTCCAGTTACCGGTTCATCGAGAAGAAGCATTTTCTGTGCAGCGCAAAGGGCACGGGCAAGAAGAGTTCTCTGCTGCTGACCGCCTGAAAGTTCACGGTAGCATTTTTTTGCAAGGTGAGTGATTCCAAGTTTTTCCATTGCGGCAACGGCAAGCTGCTTTTCTGCCTTGTTATAAAACGGGCGGCGGCCGCAGCGAGACTGACAGCCGGAAAGTACAATTTCTCGCACGCTTGCAGGGAAGTCTCTCTGTACTTCTGTCTGCTGAGGCAGGTAACTGATTTCATCTGCAAGCAGACCGTCTCCAGTTGTGATGGTTCCGGCGGTTGGTTTATGAAGGCGGAGAATGGTTTTCATGAGAGTTGATTTTCCAGAACCGTTTTCACCAACAATACAAAGATAGTCACCTTTGTTTACTTCAAAAGAGAGATTTTCTATTACTGTTTTTGTACCATACCCAAGAGTAAGGTTTTTACATATTAACTGTGCCATGTTTGCTAATTTGAGAATGATTATCAAATATGACATATTTTTAATTTTTATACAATGCTCAATAAGTTTTTAGTTACAAATTCACTTTTCTATAATATAATAGATGTGTTATGACAGTATTTGCCACATTTGTAATAGTTTTATTTTCAGTTACTTATGCAAGTGTACTAACGTTGAGATGGTTTGCGCTTGAGTTTATTTACGATGACATTGGAGCAATGTGGGGTGGTACTCTGCCCAATATTATGGTTGCTTCTCTTTTACTTTTTATAGCAGTTGCAATTGGCTATTTTATAGCAAAGCCTTTTGACCAGACTATCAAAAAGCTGAAGGAAGAAAAACGAAAGGCAACAGAAGAAGAAATTGGTATTTGTCTTAAGAGCTATAGAGGTATCATTCTTCTGATTATTGCTGCTAATGTAATAGGCTTTTTCATTGGTCAGATTATTATTGTTTATATCGGAATTGCAAACGGAAGTAATGTTTACTACTTCTCCCGTGTATTCCTTGTTATTGCACAGGCTATGGCTTTTGGAGGAATCTCCGCAATTACTGCTATTAAAATTGTAGATTACCTGCTTATCAAAAAGCGTGAAATGCTTGAGATTGGTTCGATTGTTGATTTCAGAAGCCGCTCTTCTAAGGTTTCCATTTCTATTGGTCTTGTATTCTTTATTTCCCTTTACTTCCTTGGAATAAATATGCTTACAGTTCCTTATGGAATTCTGCTGGCTTCCCATAACGGTACTTTCCAGGGCGATCTGCTTTCTGCCTTTTTTAAGAAAGGTGCAATTTGTATTGTTCTTTCTGCTATTGTTGCAGCAGTTCCGTTCCTTACAGTTTTGAGAGGTCTTTCAAAGCGTATTAAGCTTACATCTCATCTTTTGAATGAAATTGCAAACAATGGTGATTTGACCTGCCGTATTAACATCAACATGATTGATGACTTTGGTCTTCTTATTTCTTCTGTTAATACTTTGATTGCAAAGCTTTCTTCTATGATTAAAGACTTTAAGGCAGAAACAAATGCCGTAACTGAGTCTGCAGGAATCATTTCTAAATCTGCAAGATATGCAACCGGAGCAATTGGCGTAATGAACCATTCGCTTCAGCATATTGATGAGAATAGTAAAAAGCAGGACGAGCTTGTTGGCATTACTGGTGAAAACCTTATTATGCTTTCAGATAGTATTGAAACTGTAAAGCTCCATGTTACTCAGCAGACTGAAGCTGTTCAGAGTATTTCTAATTCTATTTCTAAGATGACTGACAGTATTTCAAGTGTAGCAAATACTGCAAAGCAGGCACAGGAAGTTTCTCAGGGACTTTCTGAGCGTTCTGATGTAGGTAATACTGCAGTTGAACATGCGGTTTCTACAATGAAAGAGATTCAGGCTGTATCTGATGAAGTACGAAAGCTTTTGAAAGTAATTCAGGGTATTGCTGCTCAGACAAACCTTCTTTCTATGAACGCTGCAATTGAGGCGGCTCATGCGGGAGAGTTTGGTGCGGGCTTTGCGGTTGTTGCCGATGAGGTTCGTTCTCTTGCTTCTTCCTCATCTTCTAGTGCACGCGATATTCAGCTTAAGATTAAGGAAATGATGGAAAAGACTACAGCCGGTGTTGAGGCTATTACTTCTGCCGGTGCTGCCTTCCAGGGAATCCGCGACAACGTAATTGAGAACGCTGCTCTGGTAAAAAATATTTATGATGCTATGATTGAGCAGAATCAGGGGGCTGCTGAAACTAAGCAGGCTGCTGATGAACTTGTAGAAGCTATTCATGCTATCCGTGACTTAGCCGAAGAAGAGACCGAAGAGGCTGGTAAACTACGCGAGTCTATGGATGCGGTAGTTGCTGCTTCTAAGTCTACAATGTCTGCCGTTCAGGAAAGTCTTGAAGCTACGGCAAATATGAAGCAGACGGTTGAAAAGGTAGATAAGTCTGCAGATGGTAATAAGGAATCTGTTGAAAAAATTCATAATCATGTAGAACAGTTTATTGTGTAAGCCTAAAATCGAAGAACCGTTAAAAAGCAAGCCGGTAGGGTTGCTTTAGGTTCATCGAAAGAATGGCTCAGAGGCAAGCTGTGCTTGCCGACAAAAAGATAATACAATAAATTTATAGAGAACTGCCCTACAAAATAAAAACAGCGGTGAGATACATTATAAGTTATGTTGCAAGCGGCTTGACCGCTTGTCAAAAATAATCTTATCGGTAGATCACCGCTGTTTTTATTTTGTAGGGTTTTTTGTAGATTTCTATAATTAATTAGAAAATCTTTTTGAATTCACCCAAGAGGATGTCTGTTTCGATAGATGCATCGAGATCAGTAATCTTTCCCTTGTTCTTGTAGTAGTTGATGAGTGGTTCTGTCTGCTCGCGGTAAACGTCCATACGGTGAAGGATTGATTCCTGCTTGTCGTCATCGCGCTGATAGAGTTCGCCACCACACTTGTCACAAACACCTTCTACTTTTGGTGGAAGAGTTTTGATGTTGTAGTTAGCACCACATGCCTTACAAACACGGCGTGTTGAAAGACGGCCGATTACGATATCATCTGAAATCTGGAAGTTTACTACCTTGAGGTCTGCAACAAGACCATCGAGCATTTCTGCCTGAGGAATTGTGCGTGGGAATCCGTCGAGGATGTATCCGTTTTTGCAGTCATCCTGAGCAAGGCGGTCTTTTACGAGTTCGAATGTGAGTTCATCGCTTACGAGAGAACCTGAATCAATAATAGCCTTAACCTTAACTCCAAGAGGAGTCTGTGCCTTAATGTTTGCACGGAAAATATCACCAGTTGAAATGTGTGGGATTTTGTAGTCTTCTGCTACCTTAACTGCGAGAGATCCTTTACCTGCTCCCGGTGGTCCCAAAAATACGAAATTGTTCATTAATAACCTCTTTGTATTAAAAAATCTTATTCATATATTTTATTATGAAAGTGCTTTTCGGGCAAGTAGAAAATGGATTGCTTCGCTACGCTCGCAATGACGGAGTATTATGTCATTGCGAGCACGAAGTGCGTGGCAATCCATTTTCAAGGTAAAAAATTTATTGACTATATTACAATTCATTTATAAATTTAAAGTAATGTCATGCTGACCCTGAAATAAATTCTGGATAGCGGATGGAGGATTTTGATGAAAAAGATTTCGAAAGGGTTTATTGCTTTAATTATTGTACTGGTTTGTGTGCTTGGAATATTTTCTTTTTACAAAAACACATATAACTCTATGGTTTCTCTTGATGAAGAGGTATCAGCTTCCTGGGCAGAGGTACAGAACCAGTACCAGCGCCGTCTTGATTTGATTCCAAACCTGGTTTCTACAGTAAAAGGCTATGCTAAGCATGAAAGCGATGTATTTACACAGGTTTCTGAGGCACGTTCTAAGGCCGGCGGACAGATCAATATCAGTGATGAAGTATTGAATGATCCGGACGCTTTTGCACGCTATCAGCAGATTCAGGATAATCTTGGTGCAAGCCTCCAGAGACTTTTGATGGTAACAGAGCAGTATCCGGAATTAAAGGCAGATCAGAACTTCCTAGCATTGCAGGATCAGCTTGAAGGTACAGAAAACCGCATTACAGTTGCACGTAACCGCTTTAATGATACTGCAAAGAAATATAACAAGACTATCCGCCAGTTCCCTGCAAGTATTATTGCAAATATGAGCGGATTCGAAAAACGTCCATATTTCAGTGCAAGCGCTGAAGCACAGAGTGCTCCAAAAGTAGAGTTTTAGTGGCTTATGAAATACAAAACACTGATTAAAAAGCTTAAGCTTAAAGATGAAGATTTCATCGCAATCAAAAAAGCAGTTGCAGATGCAGAAGCAAAAACAACCGGAGAAATTGCAGTTGCCGTTGCTCCGGAAAGTGCCCGCTACTGTTTCTGGGAACTGCTTGCCGCTGATGGAGTAGGAATGCTCGTGCTTTTGTGCATGATTCCTTTCTCCCAGAAGATTCTTGAGCTTTACAGAAAGCTTTACTGGCAGAACGAACCAAGCTGGATTCTTCCGGTATTCTTTATCGTAAGCTGTCTTGCTGCAGTTCTGATTGCTTTTTATATTGCAAATATTCCGGTAATTGACCGACTTGTAATTCCACGCTCTGTACGAAAGACCTGTGTTACAAACCGTGCCTTCCGTTATTTTACAGAGTCTGGAGTTTATGATACAGCAGAGCATTCTGGTATTTTGATTTTTGTTTCTTATATGGAACGCCAGGTTCGTATTGTTGCAGATTCAGGAATCTCAAAGCATATTTCTCAGGATTTGTGGAATCTGATTGCAGATGAGCTGGCGGAAAATCTTAGAAAAGGGGAGGCTGCAAAAGCCTTTACAACTGCAATTGAAAAATGCGGTGAACTCCTTGCAGAAAACTTTCCGCCTCATGAAGAAAATCCGAACGAACTTCCTGACGGACTTGTAATACTGGAGGACGCAGAATGGTAAAAAGATTTTTTATGGGCCTTGCCCTTACATCACTTTTGATTTCTGCACCACTTTTTGCAGTTTCTGTACCTGCTCTTAAAGGCCGTGTAAACGATTATGCAAAGATTATTCGTGACAGTGATGAGCGTGAAATTGAAGAATATCTTGCCACACTCGAACGGAATACAGGAATTCAGATTGCAGTTTTGACAATGCCTTCTCTTGAAGGTGAGGATATTGCTTCCTTTGGAATTAAAGTTGCAGACAAATGGCAGCTAGGTGATAAGGAAAAAGACAATGGTGCCCTTTTGCTTGTTGCCTATGAAGAACATGACCTTCGTATTGAAGTAGGGGATGGACTTGAAGGTTCTCTTACAGATGCAAAATGCGGATTGATTCTTCGCAATGTAATTGTACCTGAGTTTAAGAACGGAAACTATTCTGCCGGCATCAAAAAAGGTGTTATGAATATGGGTGGAATTGTAAGTGGTGATGAAAGCGCCGTAAGCCGTTCAGTACGCGAAGGCGAAAGTTCAGGCTCTTCATCAGATTTAATACCTGCATTTATCTGTGTAATCTGGTTATTCCTTTTCATGAGCGCAATTTCTGCCGGTACAAGAAGAGGAAGAAGACGCGGACGCTACTATCATAATGGAAATACAATTGCGTGGATTGCGGCAGATGCGGCACTTCGCAGTATGATGAGAAGCTCTGGCGGTAGCCACGGAGGATCACATTCTTCGGGCGGCTTTGGCGGAGGCTTCTCTGGAGGCGGCGGTCACTTTAGCGGTGGAGGGGCCTCGGCACACTGGTAGTGCTTCAATTATATTAAATATTAGTCTTCATGATTTCCATGAGTTCATTTGCAACTTTGGAAGTACTTTCTGCCAGCTGTGCAAGATTTTGAGCTTCTTTACTTAAGTTTTCAGTAAAGGCAGAAATCTCACTGCTGGCATCATTTACAGCCTGTGAAGCTTCACACAAATCCTGCATATTATTAATTACGCTGGAAGCAAACTTATCCTGGCTGGCAACTTCAGTTTTCATTTGAGCAGCACTTGTTGCAAGGCTTGAAGAATCCTTAGCAATTTCGTTTCCTGCATTCTGCTGAGCTTTCATTCCTTCCCAGGCTGCATTTACACGTTCCGCACTCTTTACAGAACCTTCTTCAATTTGTTCAAGTGCCTGATTTACTTTTGCAGTGAGTCCTGCACTGTCATCAATAGAACCAGTAATAGAAGTAATGATATCTGCAATTTTATTAGACCACTGTGAAGTCTGAGCTGCAAGGTCTTTAATTTCATGAGCAATAACAGCAAAACCTTTTCCTGCTTCTCCAGAATGCGCAGCTTCAATACTTGCATTCATAGAAAGTAAGTCAATTTTATTGGCAAATGTAGCCAGTGTACTTGCAACACCTAAAATTTCGTTTGAAGAATTCTGAATATTCTTCATTTCTGTCATAAGTTTTTTCATGTCTTCACTACCAGCCTGGGTAAGCTTTGAAAGAGAAGAAGTGAACTGAGCGGCTGTAGAAATACCTTCTCCTACAGTAGTGATTCCGTTAATAACTTCCTGAGTACCCTTAGTAGTATTTTGAATCATGAGGGTTTCATTTTCAAATTCAGCAGAAATATTTTTTAAGAATTCTGTAAGGTTATCAACAGCCTGAACTGTTTCCTGCTGAATTCGGTTTTGCTGATCAATTGCGTTATTAATTTCATCAACTTTGCCCTGAGTTTTAGAAGAAGAATTAATCATGGATTCTACTGATTCATTAAGTCGTTTAGCAACAAAAGTAGAATCTTCTGCCATAATCTTTGCTTTTTTAATAACAAAAGAAAGTTTGTCCTTTTGAACCTGTGTTTCTTCTGCAAGACGTTGAACTTCTTTTTTTACATTTGATTCTCGTATAGCAAGAGTTATAAATACAGCAAGGTCTACAAAGAAGAAAGCAAAGCCCTGAGTCCACATAAAAGGAACTATACCCATTACCTGACAGACTACATCATGAATTGCACAGATTGAACCGGTTATAAAGCCTACAAAAACAGGAATGGAATCATACTCTTTATGTTTTATACCCTGAATTGTAACTACAAATCCATAAACGATAACACCAACTGTAGGAAGCATTGAAATTAAGAATAAATTATCAACCGCTTCATCATTACCGGTTGAAATCAAGAAGGCAGCAAAAAAGATTAATGTTACAGCTATGGCTAATCCATATGTAAATTTATTTTTTTTACGATTGTAAAATCTGTGAAGGAAGAGCATCAGAAACATCATACTTGCAGGCAAACAGGCTCTAGTAAACGCACGCTGAATGTTGTAGCTTGCAATTGTATTTTCCGTACCCATATCCAGGAAGTACAGAATTATAAAGAATAAACAGCCGGAAAAATACAGGAATGTTGTGTTCTTTTTGTCCATGAAAAATTGAAGCAATGAGTAGAAAAGAATAAAGCCACACAAAACTCCAATACATAAGAAGATTCGCTGGTTAAAAATATTTTTGATATTATTTATAAAGAAACCTTGCGCGTCATTATCAAGGGTAGGGCCAATATCTCTGGCATTTGAACCAGGAGCATAAACTCTTAAGGCAATTACAACTTTACCATCTTTAATACAATTTGAAGGAATTAAAACATCTGTGTTTTGTTCAATTTTTACATTAAGATTTGGAGGGAAGTTACCACGAGAGCCAACATAAACTCCGTTTGCATAAACTTCAATGGCACTGTTTGTTTTCTGAAAACCAATCCAAAGATTTGAATTATTCAGAGAGTTTGGTTTAGTGATGGTTTTTCTGAGCCAGAAATAATGCTCATTTTTTTCTACAGAAATCAGTGTATTAGCATTAATATCTTTCCAAGAACTATCATTGTAATCTGGAGATGCGTAGGCTTTATCATCGCCATATTTGATTTTCCAGTTTTCGTATGCAGGTTCACTTATTCTGCCACTAAATGAGCAGGATGTAAAAAGTAAAATGATTGAAAAAAGTGTAATATAAGTTTTTTTAAGATGTTTCATTAGAGCTCTCTCTATTTAGAATATATAGAAACATTATAACATAGAAAGTGCGAAATTGGAAAATTTTATGAATGAAGGTTGTGTTATTTTCTCTTGCTTACAGCGATGCGGTCACCGATTTCGTAAAAAGTTGTTTCGAATTCTTCGTTTGTGCGGAGGAATTCTGCATACTTCTGAATCTTTTTTACGAGCTTTTTTGTGCTGTAGTTGTGAGTGAGCGAGAGGTCATCAACCATGCCGTGGAACGAAAGGTTGTCGCTAATCATAACTCCATCGGGAGTGAGGTTTGCCTTGTACTTTTCGAAAAACTTGATGTACTGGGCTTTTGCGGCGTCAATGAAGATGAGGTCGAACTTGCCTTCGAGCGGGCAGGTAAGGGCATCGTCGTGAATGGCGGTAATGCGGGTGTCGAGGCCGCAGGATTTGAAGTTTTCTACGGCTTTGATATGGCGGTCTATGTCGAGTTCTATAGTAGTAACGTGAATATCATCCGCAAGTTTTGCAAAGCGGATTGATGAGTAGCCGATGGCAGTACCGATTTCGAGGATGTTTTTGCAGTTGTGTTCTTTTATATATTCACAGATAAAATCACAACCTTCGTCCTGCATGATTGGAACTGCCTCGCGGCTGGCGTATGCTTTTATAGAAAGTAAATCGTCCATAGTAATCCTAGTTCTTCTGCATCTGAATACGCTTACTGCGTACATCTGCAAGAAGTGATTGTAAACCATTTGCGTCCTGGGTTTCAATCAGTTTTTTAAGATTATCAAGCTGGGCTTCAAAGTTTTCAATGTGGGCAACGAGCTTTTCGCGGTTTGCGAGGAAGAGCTCTGTCCAAAGCGGTGCATTAATCATTGCAATGCGGGTGAGGTCTTCAAATGAGCCGCCACCGAAGCTTGTGATTTCCGGGTCGCCGGCACTTTCTACCATGGCACTCGCAACAACGTGACATAGCTGAGAGGTAAAGCCAATCTTGTTGTCGTGAGTGTCTGCATCAACTTCGGTAATGCGGGTAAAGCCCATTTTTGTGATGATGGTGCGGAGCTTTTCAACTGCAGCTTCATCTTCATAACCATCTTTTGGCTTAATGAGGATGTAGTTGTGATTCAAAAAGTATTCGCCTTTAGAGGCTGCAAAGCCTTCTTTTTCACCACCGGCCATAGGATGGCCTAAAATCATATGTGCATTTGCAGGACGGATTTCTTCCATGTTGACAGCAAGTTCGTGCTTAACACCGCTGATATCAGTTATGATTGCGCCGTTCTTATAATCATTTTTGTGCTGCTTGAAAAACTCCAGAGTTGCCTGCGGATAAAGGCAGACAAAAAGCATGTCGGCTTCGGAAAGCATTTTGTTAGTTTCCGAAGGAGTGAACGCTTTATCAATAATACCAGAGGTGAGGGCTGCGTACAGCGACTCATTGTTTTTATCAAGCGCGTAGATTTTATCGTTTGTGTCAGCAGAAGAGCGGATTGCTTTTGCAATAGATCCGCCCATAATTCCAAGTCCTACAATTGCAAAAATCATACGTTACGTCCGTTAATAGCTGCAATCTGTGGAAGAACTTTCATAAGCTGTGCAAACTCTGTTGGGTGGAGAGACTGCTCACCGTCACAAAGTGCCTTTTCCGGATTGTTGTGAACTTCGATGATAAGTCCATCTGTGTTACATGCAACTGCTGCTTTTGCGAGTTCTGGAACCATCCAGCGCTGACCACAGGCGTGGCTTGGGTCGATGATGATTGGAAGGTGGCTTACCTTGTGGAGGTAAGGAACAATGCTTACATCCAGACAGTTACGTGTGTAGTTATCGAAAGTGCGAACTCCGCGTTCACACAAAATTACCTGTTCATTTCCGCTTGCCATAATGTATTCAGCAGACATCAAAAGTTCTTTTACAGTTGCTGCCATACCGCGTTTGAGGAGGATAGGCTTTCCTGTTTTTCCCATCTCTTTAAGAAGGTCAAAGTTCTGCATATTGCGTGCTCCAATCTGAATTACATCTACGTCATCAAAGAATTTGAGCTGGCGGATATCCATAAGCTCTGTTACGATTGGAAGTCCTGTTTCTTTTTTAGCAGCTACGAGGAACTGAAGTCCTTTTTCACCAAGTCCCTGGAAGCTGTAAGGAGAAGTACGAGGTTTGAAAGCACCACCACGGAGAAGTTTTGCACCGGCAGCCTTTACATCCTTTGCAATTGAGATAACCTGTTCTTCAGTTTCAACTGAACAAGGTCCTGCGATTACCGGAATCTCACCGTTACCAAAGCTTGTGTTTCCAACTTTGATTACAGAGTTTTCTGGATGGAAAGTGCGGCTTGCCATTTTGTAAGGGGCAGAAACGCGCTGTACTGTATCAACAAAAGGATTTGCGCTGACCATTTCTGTGTCGAGCGAACTTGTGTCGCCGAGGAGTCCGAGAATTGTAAGGTTTTCACCTCTTGATACATGAACTCCAAAGCCCTTCTGCTTCCATGAGTCAATGAACTCATTCATCTGCTGTTCAGATGTGCCGTGTTTAAGTGTAATAATCATTTGTGTCCTCTCTTGGTAATTAGCCGTGAAGCCAAAAAAAAAGGAACTCTTTTTCAGAGTTCCTTGAAATTACCGATTTATATACATCAGCATCTACTTTGCCAGAACTCTGCAAGCTTTGTGAGAATACCAGTAATAATAGTATGCGTAAGTGATGTTTTTCATTTGTTGTTACTGTACTGTTACGTAGAAACTTTGTCAAGTGCTCCTAACTTATTTATGATCGTGTCGTACCTGGTCGAGGCCGCGCTTGAACTGTGGGATTCTGGCACAGGTTACGGTGTTCATGTCGCTGCGGTCGCCGCGCTGGAGGAAGTGGTAGGCTACTCCGGCAATCATGGCTCCGTTGTCGCCGCAGAGTTTGAGTGGCGGGAAGATGCAGTTGATGTCGGTGCGCTCAGCGAGCATTGCACGGAGGCGGGAATTAGCTGCGACTCCGCCGCCGCAGACAACTGTTTTGAGACCGGTATCGTCGGCGGCTTTCAGGAGTTTTCCAACTAGAGTTTTGATTGCTGTTTCCTGAAAGGCGGCGCACATGTTTTCTGTGCTGTGTTCGTAGCCTGGCTGCCAGAACATATCACACTGGTGAATTACGGCAGTTTTCAAACCGCTGAAAGAAACGTCGTAGCGGTGGTCTTTTTCATCAAGTTTTGGAACCGGGAAGCGGGCAGCTTTTGGATCTCCCTGTTTTGCAAGATTATCAATGATAACTCCTCCAGGGTAGCCCAGTCCGTAGAACTTAGCAACTTTATCAAAGGCTTCTCCAACAGAGTCATCTACAGTAGTTCCTAAAATCTCAAGATCATCAAAACCGTTTACCTTACAGATAATTGAGTGGCCGCCGCTGACAAGAAGTCCAAGGAACGGATATTCAACTTCGGTCTGAAGCTGAGCGGCGTACAAGTGGCCGAGCATATGGTTAATTGCGATAAAAGGCTTTTGTGTAGCCCAGGCAAGAGTTTTTCCAAAAGTAAATCCAACGAGAAGGGATCCCATAAGACCAGGACGGTTAGTAGCGGCTATGGCATCAACTTCGTCTAAGGTCATGTTTGCTTCTTTGAGTGCCTGGCGAACTACAGGAAGAATCCATTCTGCATGTTTACGGCTTGCGATTTCCGGTACAACACCCTTATAAATCTGATGGAATGGAATCTGAGTTGCAACAACATTGCTGAGAATAGTCTTTCCGTCTTCTACAATTGCGCAGGCTGTTTCGTCACAGCTGCTTTCAATACCTAATACTTTCATCGAGGTCTCCATGAAGGTGGTTTCGATACGCCCTACGGGCTACTCAACCACCGTTAGTGCTTCTTAGCCTTTGATTTACTTACTGTACTGAAGGTGTATCCCTTTTCTTTGAGTTCGGGATACACGTCCTGCAAAAAGGCCGGCAGAAAATCTGCACTCCAGATATGGCCTATCATTATAACGCTTCCATTTTTATTTGCAAGGTCAAGGCCTTTTTTAAGCTCCTTAAGGGCATTAGCATTTGTCTTTTCGTTATCAAGGAAGATGTTGCGCTCGTAGTAAGAATAGCCGAGTTCGCCCGCAACATACGGCACCTTCGTTTCAACATTGGTGCGGCTGTCGAGGAAGTAAATACCTTCCTGTGAACAGAACTGCATCACCGTAGCCATCTTCTCTGCATCGGCAGTAATGGCCGAACCTTCATGATTATTCATTCCGGCAATCGGGCCGATTTCTGTGATGTTCTGGAACAAAATACTTTTTATTTCGCCCTCGCTCATCTCCGGCTTAATGGCACCTGGCCCCGGATTTACCGAAGCGTTTACTGCCTGCATTGGCTGATGGAGCATAACCTCAAAACCCGCCTTACGAACCTGACTCGCCGATTCTTTAGAGTAGGCCAGCTGAGGCAAAACCGCAACGGTTATAGGGAAGGGCAGTTTTAAGAACGGTGCAAGATGTGAAAGATTCTGTCCGCCATCGTCAAATACAAAAATGAGCTGTGCATTGTTTTTTGCGGCAGGGAAGTTGTATTTTGATTTTGATGAAGCAGGTGCTGGGGCGGGAACGGTCTGCTCGCTTTGAGGTTTCTGACTGCTCTTGGCATCCTGTTCCGCAGGTTTTTCTTTTACCTGAGGAGTTTCTATTTTTACAGATTTATCTGTTTTTGGAGTTTCTGTTTTTTTTGCCGAATCAGAAGTTTTAGGAGCTTCCGTCTTTTTTGCAGGCTCTGTCTTTTTGGGGGCTTCAGATTTCTGTTTTGTTTCTGCTTTCGGTTCAGTCTTAGGCTCTTCCTTCTGTTTTTTAGAATCAATAATTTCTTCTTTATATCTTTCAATTACAGCATCAGGAAGTTTTTTGTTAGATTCGCTGAGAGTTGTAAAAAGCAGCAGCCCCATACAGATGGTAATAATTGTGCAGCAGAAAATAATCGCCTTATAAGCCGGAATGTAAACCTTAGGCTTTTTCGAAGAGCGGCGTTTTGTACGTGAAGTTCGTTTTGTTCCGGTTTTTCGTGTTGTTTTGGTGGAAGTTTTTCGTACTGTCTTTTTCTGAGGCATAAAATGATTTTATCATTTTGGAACGATTTTGTCAGTTAGGGGTATTCCTTGATATATTTTAATAAATACTGTATTTTCTTAAATATCATTAATAACAAAAGAAACACGTCATGCTGAAACAAGTTCGGGATGACGGAGATTTAGAGGTAAAAAAATGATTATCACTTGTCTTGATCTTGAAGGCGTACTTGTACCGGAAATCTGGATTGCTTTTGCTGATACTGTTGGTATTCCAGAGCTTAGAAGAACTACCCGCGATGAACCGGATTATGACAAGCTGATGAAATATAGAATCGGAATCCTTAAGGAACATGGACTTGGACTTAAGGAGATTCAGGATACAATTAAAAAAATAGACCCGCTTCCTGGTGCTAAGAAGTTCCTTGACGAACTTCGTTCCTGCTGCCAGACAATCATTTTGAGCGACACCTTCAGTCAGTTTGCAGCCCCTCTCATGGAAAAACTCGGTCAGCCTACAATTTTCTGTAATGAACTGATTGTTTCTGATTCTGGTGAAATTACAGGCTACAAGATGCGTTGCGACAAGAGCAAGCTCACAACTGTAAAGGCTCTTCAGTCAATTGGTTTTGAAACTATCGCTTCGGGCGACAGCTTCAACGACCTTGGTATGATTGAAGCTTCGAAGGCCGGCTTCCTTTTCCGTTCTACAGAAAAAATCATCAAGGACTATCCACAGTATCCTGCATTTACAGAGTACTCAGAACTGCTTGACGCAATTCGTAAATATCTGTAATTTATTGCAAACTAAAAACGGTGGTTTCGATACGACACTTAGTGTCTACTCAACCATCGTTATATCTGTTTACCAGGGGTGGCGGAATATAATGGGACGTCGTTTCATTTCCGCCTGAGATTATACCCTTAGAACCTGATCCGGATAATACCGGCGGAGGTAAGGTATGAAAAAAGTTCATACTCTCATCGTTTTATCAATTCTTATGGTTTGCTCTCTCTTTGCGGGAAGTAAAAAATCCAAAAAATCAACAAAAGCTGATGCAGCTCGTCTTAATGAAGTAATCGTTTATACTTACGATTCTTTCTGTGGTGAATGGGGAAGTGGTCCTGAAATTGCAAAGCTCTTTGAAGCAAAGACAGGAATCAAGGTAACCTTTATCGACTGTGGTGATGGTGTTCAGATTCTTTCAAAGGCTCTTCTTGAAAAGAAAGATCCTTATGCAGATGTTCTTCTTGGACTCGACAACAACCTTACAGAAAAGGCTGCAAAGAGCGGAGTGTTTGAGGCATTTAAGCCGGCTAATGCAAATGTGCTCGCAGATGGACTCGAAGAAGAACTCGGCGGGAAATGGCTCATGACTCCTTATGATTACAGTCCTTTTGCAATTATCTGGAATTCAAAATCTGGAGTTCCAGCTCCTGCATGTCTTGAAGATCTTACAAAAGATATTTACAAAAAGAAAATTATTCTGATGGATGCACGTACAAGTACACCTGGCCTTGGTTTTGAAACCTGGGTTAATAAGGTTTACGGTAAAAAGGCAGCTGATTATATGAAGCGCCTTACACCTTCTATTTTGACAATGGCTCCAGGTTGGAGTGTTGGATACGGAATGTTTACAGATGGAGAAGCTCCTCTTGTAATCTCTTATACAACAAGTCCTGCTTATCATATTGAGTATGGAGAGGGAGATCAGTATAAGGCTTTGAGCTTTACAGATGGTCACGTTATGCAGGTTGAAGGTGCAGGTCTTGTAAAGGGCGCTAAGAATGCTGAAGGCGCTAAGAAGTTTATTGAGTTCCTCATCAGCGAAGAAGCTCAGAACGTAATTCCTGGAACACAGTGGATGTTCCCATCGAATAAAAATGTAAAACTCCCTGCAAGCTACGACACAATTGAGATGCCGAAGATTTTGAAGTAATACGTCATTGCGAGGAGCGTCAGCGACGTGGCAATCTATTTAATAGATTGCTTCGCTGCGCTCGCAATGACGTATTGTTGATTTCTGTATGTTCCAAATTTACCTTTACACCCTTGAAATTGCTTTGCTCTCTACACTTATCGCGGCGGCGGCCGGCATTCCGGCAGCATACTTTACTGCGCGCCGACGTTTTCCCGGCCGCCGCCTTCTTCTTTCGTTTTCTGCGGTTTCGCTGTGCGTTCCTTCCCTTATTGTTGCACTCGGCTATGTTAGCTTCTGGGGAATGAACGGCACCGTAAACCGTTTATTTGGAACAGAGTTTTCCTTTCTATATAGTACGGCAGGCATTGTGATTGCCCAGGGCTTTTACAATGTGCCTTTCATTACCGGAATTGTAAGCGAAGCCTGGGAGCGCCTTCCTCGTGAACAGGAAAATGCGGCGCGGCTGCTTGGCGCAGACGAGGCACGCATTCTCCGTACCGTAACACTCCGCCAGCTATCGGGAGCAATCGGCGCTGCGTGTATTCCGGTTTTTCTTTTCTGTTATTTCAGTTTTATGATTGTCCTACTTTTTTCTCCTGTGGGACGATCTACTCTTGAAGTAGAAATTTATCACTCAATAAGAACTACGCTGGATATTGGCGCGGGGGCAAAACTCGCATTGCTGGAAACTATTACCGCCTTTGGAATTGTTCTGGCATACAGCTACGTGGCACGGAGAAGTCAGACGACCTCGAGCGGCGTGGATTATGTGCCGGTTGTGAGAAGACGTATTCGCGGTTCGGCCGTAGTGTTTGTTCCGCTTGTTTTTATGATTCTGATTTTTTTGATTTTTCCGCTGGGCTCGGTTTTTGTGAACGGAGCGGGGGAACTCGGAAAAGTTTTGGGGAGCCGGGGCTTCTGGAAGGCTTGTGCGAACTCGGTGAAGTGCGGGGTGGCGACCGGCGCGGCGTGTACTTTGCTGGGCTTTGCGTATTCGGTGGCGGTGAAGCTCGCGAGACGGCAGGCCAACGTGTTACTGCAAACCATCCCGGTGCTTCCGATGGCGATTTCGTCGGTCGTGATTTCGTGGGGCGCCACGATGATATTTCATCAGGGAACTCCGGCCTTACTTGTGGCGCTGCAGACGGCGCTGTACTGGCCAATCGCTTACCGGCAGATTCAGAACGGAATTAATAGAATAACTTATGAGACAGATGCTGCAGCCCGCATGCTTTCCCGTAATCCGTTGGACAGCATTTTCCGCATCTATCTGCCAGCCTGCCGCCCGGTTCTCATATCAGCTTTTGCCTACTGTTTTGCAATAAGCCTTGGAGATGCCACAATGCCTCTGGTACTGAGCATAAGAAATTTTGATACTCTTGCACTTTATACCTACAAGCTTGCCGGAGCCTACCGCTTTAGCCAGGCCTGTGCCTGTGGTGGTATAGTAGCCGCCTTAAGCATGCTGATTTTCACACTGGGAAAGAAATAAGGAAACAAGAAAATGAGCTATTTAATAGTAAGAAATATACATAAAACCTGGGAAACAGTTACCGTAGATTTTTCTCTTGAATGCGAAAAAGGCACAATGACCTGTCTTCTTGGTCCAAGCGGCTGCGGAAAATCAACAGTGCTTAATATAATCAGCGGGCTTGAAAAGAACGACCCGGACTACGAAGCTCAACTGGAAATCACACTCGACGGCCAGCGCATAGAAAAACTTGCCCCACGCCTTCGCGGAGTGGGAATGGTATTTCAGAGTGGTGCTCTTTTTAATCATATGAATATCGTAAACAATGTTGCTTATGGCCTTATTTCTCAGGGGATGAAAAAGAAGGAGGCTCTTAAAAAGGCTTCTGATTTTTTACCGGAGTTTGGGCTTTCTGGTTTTGAACGTCGTATGCCTCAAACCCTCAGCGGGGGAGAGCGCCAGAGAGTTGCTCTTGCCCGCACTTTAATCACTCAGCCAAAACTTGTATTACTTGATGAACCTCTCTCGGCACTGGATGCAGATTTGCGTAAAAGACTTGCAGCACAGATTCGTGACTGGCAGAAAAAAATGGGCTTCACCGCCATCATGGTTACTCACGATGTAAGTGAGGCCGAAGCTGTTGCTGATAATATTGTAAGATTTTCGAAATAAAACTGTCTGGCAAACGAATATGTTATTGATTCTTTTTCATATACCAGTATGAATAAAGTTTTTCAAAACCAAGTTTTTTATAAAGGTTTACTGCAATATCATTAGTTTGAACCACTTGCAGATAAGAATGATGAGCACCTTCTTTTTGTGATTTTTCAAGAAGTGCAGAACATACTTTTTTACCAAGTCCATGGCCGCGAAGTTCTGGTGAAACAACAACATTTTGAAGCAGCATATATCCATTTTCGATTGCAGCAGATGCGCATGCGGCGGGTTTTCCTTCATATATAAGAGTACAATAAATTGTATCAATCAGAACTTTGGAAATCATTCTGCGGAAGACATCCTGGTCGTGTAAATCATTTATTTCATGAACTTTAAAAAAGATTGGCAGCCATTCATCCGGCACAGATGAAAAAGTGTATTCAATAGATGAGTCTTTTTCAAATGTAATAGGACTTGTTGTCAGATCACAAACCATCAGATCTGTTGGTGTTACAGCTTCGTATCCACGCTTTGCAAGGAAATCATTTAACTCAGAATCTATTTCTGTGATTTTAAACAGGCAGGGAAGTCCCTGTTTTTTGTAAGCTTGTTCGCAGAAAGGAACTTTTTCTTCAAAAGTTTTAAAAGAAGGGTAGAGTACACTGACCGAGTTTGCGCGGCCGGTATACCCTTCAGAAAATTTAAGAATCCATCCATCGTAAAGGAGAGTATTTAAGGCGACATGTCCGTTCAGACACATTTCTTCAAATTTTTGTATCTGCTCATTCATGTATGTATCAGCCATAGAAGTTCTCCTTTAGAATAGACTTGCAATTAGTAAATCATTGTACCAATTCCACGGTCAGAGAACATCTCAATCAAAAGTGAGTGAGGAACACGACCATCGATAATATGTGTGCGTGGAACGCCGCCTTTGAGAGCGGTTTCGCAGCAGTCGATTTTTGGGATCATGCCGCCGGCGATTACGCCTGTGGCTTTGAGCGAACCGATTGCAGTGCGCTCAATTCTCTTGATGAGGGTGCTTGGATCGTCAATGTTGCGGAGAATGCCAGGAACATTTGTGAGCTGTACAAACTTTTCTGCGTGAAGGGCAACTGCAATTTTTGCAGCGGCTGTATCAGCATTGATGTTGTAGCGTGCGTAGTCATCCTGCTCGCCAAGGGCAACTGTAGAAACAACCGGAATAAAGCCTTCGTTCAAAAGGGAAGTGAGAATCTCAGGGTGAACCTCAGTTACTTCACCAACAAAGCCTAAGTCTTTTTCAGTCTTTACAGCGCGAAGAAGGCCTGAGTCTACTCCGGAGAGGCCGACTGCTTTGCCGCCTTTCTGAAGCAGGATTCCTACGATGTCTTTGTTCAATTTTCCGGTAAGAACCATCTGAACAATTTCCATAGTCTCTTCGTCTGTGTAGCGGAGACCGTCTATGAACTTGCTTTCCTTACCAACGCGTTCGAGCATGTGGTTGATTTCAGGTCCGCCGCCGTGAACGAGTACTACCTTAATTCCGATTGTGTTGAGGAGGACGATGTCTTCCATTACGGCCTGTTTGAGTTCTTCGTTGAGCATGGCGTTTCCGCCGTATTTTACTACGACTACTTTCCCGCACCACTGCTTGAAATAGGGAAGTGCCTGAACAAGGACTTCTGACCACTGTTCTGTTGATATGTCATTTGTTTCGTTAGTCATTATTTTCTCCTAGGTGCGGTAGTCGCCGTTGATTTTTACGTAATCGTATGTGAGGTCGCAGCCCCATGCTGTACCTTCGGCGTTTCCGTCGTGGCACTGAACGAGGATTTCTACGGCTTCGCGGTCCATAATCTTCTTTGCGAGATCTTCGTCAAAGTCTGCTGGAACTCCGTCCTTGTAAACCTGAACCGACTCTTCGCCGTGAACTTCAAAATCATCATAATTATCAAAATAGCGTTTTGCGTTAGGCTTGCTTGTGAACCAGATGCTTGTTGTATCCGGATTGAATGGGATTCCGCTGTAACCCATTGCGCAGAGGAAGCGGCCGAAGTTTGCGTCGCTTCCGAACATTGCGGCTTTTACGAGGCTTGAGCAGATGATTTCCTTTGCAAGTCCGCGAGCGGCTTCTACGCTGGCTGCGCCTTTTACGTTGCATTCAACGAGGCGGGTAGCGCCTTCACCGTCGGCAGCAATTTTGCGGGCCATTACGAGGTTCATTTTATTGAGGGCAGCGAGGAATGCATCGTAATCTGCGCCGGCAGCAGTAATTTCTGCGTTGCCTGCTTTTCCGTTTGCGAGAATACAGAGCGAGTCGTTTGTAGAAGTGTCGCCGTCTACAGATACGCAGTTGTAAGTTCCAAGAATTGATTCGTGGAGAGCCTTGCTGAGCATTTCTGAGCTGATTGCGCAGTCTGTTGTGATTACGGAAAGCATTGTTCCCATGTTGATGTGGATCATGCCCGAGCCCTTACACATTGTTCCCATGCGGCAGAGCTTTCCGCCAACGGTGAACTCTACGGCGCATTCTTTGAACTGTGTGTCAGTTGTCATGATTGCGATGCGGGCTTCTTTATTTCCTTCGCGAGAAAGCCCCTTCGCGAGGGCTTCTGCGTTGTTTTCTACTTTTGTTACGTCCAGCTGAGCGCCGATAACACCGGTTGAGTAAACGATTACATCTTCCGGTTTAATGTTGAGCTGGCTGGCTGCGGCCTTTGCCATGCGGAGTGCGTTTTCTGCTCCCTGAGCGCCGGTACAACAGTTAGCGTTTCCCGAAATTGCAATGAGAGCCTGAGCGCGGCCGTCTGCAAGGTGCTTCTGAGTAAGCTTTACGCTTTCTGCCTTTACGCGGTTCTGTGTGAAAACGCCGGCAGCGTTACATGGCACGTCTGAATATACGAGTGCGGTGTCATTCTTAGTTCTGCTTGCCTTAATGTGGCAGAGCATTCCGTTTGCGGTGAACCCCTGAGGAGCACAAACACCGCCATCAATGAATTTAATATTGTTCTGCATAAATATACATCCCTTTTGTATATTTATACTAATTTTGTGCGGAAGATTCAAGATATTTATAGAAGAATAAATTGTAATATGGGCTGCTGGCATTGTGATGTATATTGTTTATTCAAACTCTTTTCTCTATAATGCGAGTATGGCTTACAAAGTATTTATTGATGGAAAAGAAGGCACAACTGGCCTTAAGATTTTTGAGCGTTTTGAAAAGCGTACTGATATTGAAATCATTACAATTGATGATGATAAGAGAAAAGACCCGGTAGAAAAGGCAAAGATGATTAATTCATCTGATTTTACCTTCTTGTGTCTGCCGGACGCTGCGGCTATTGAGTCTGCAGAGCTTTGTACAAATCCTAAAACACGAATTATTGATGCTTCTACCGCTCACCGTACCAATCCTGACTGGGCATACGGTTTCCCTGAGCTTGGAGCAGACTTCCGTAAGAAAATAGAAACTTCTAACCGCGTAGCCGTTCCTGGCTGTTATGCTTCGGGCTCTATTGCCATCTGTTATCCGCTTGTTAAGTCTGGCATTATGCCGTCTGATTATCCTGTAGTGATTCACGCTGTAAGCGGATATTCTGGAGCGGGTAAAAAAGCCATTGCTCAGTATGAGGCAGAAGGCCGCGACCCTGGTTTGGATTCTCCACGCCTTTACGCTTTGACTCAGCAGCATAAGCACCTTCCAGAAATCAAAAAAATCTCTGGTCTGGACTTTGAGCCAATTTTCAACCCGTATGTATGTGATTATTTCCAGGGCATGACAGTTACTGTCGGCCTTCACGCAAGACTTCTTTCTAAGAAGGTTACAGCAAAAGATGTTCAGGAAATGTTTGCCGCTCATTATGAGGGAAGCCGTTTTGTTCAGGTTGCTCCACTGATGGGTGAGGGCATTCTTCCAGAGCAGTTTATTCCGGCAAATACTCTGGCTGGTACAAACAATATGCAGGTATTTGTTTATGGAAACGACGACCGTATCATGATTACAACCCGCTTTGATAACCTCGGAAAAGGTGCCAGCGGTGCTGCCGTTCAGTGTATGAACATCATGATGGGTATCAGCGAAGATACTGGACTATAACGAAAAATACGGTGGTTGAGCCTGCGGTCCCTGAGCCTGGTCGAAGGGTCGAAACTACCACGGAGGAAAACTATGGGAAAAAAATATTGCAGTTTGACATTCGATGACGGACCTAACGTAGCCGCTGGTGACGATACAATGAACAGAATGCTCGACATTCTGGAAAAACACGGCGTTGTTGCTTCATTCTTTCTGATTGGAGACAAAATTACACCGGAAAATACAAAGGTAATTGAGCGCGCAGTAAAAATGGGCTGCGATATTGAAAATCATACCTGGACTCATCCTGATATGACAAAGCTCACCCGTGAACAGATGATTGAAGAGTACAATAAGTGCGACGAAGCAATCATCAAAATCACTGGAAAAAAGCCAGTGCTTTTCCGCCCACCATATATCTGCGTAAACAGCCTTATGCACGAGGTAATTCACGTTCCTTTTATCTGCGGCCATGGCTGCGAAGACTGGGTTCCTGAGCGCACTGCAGACGAACGCTACAAACTGATGATGGAAAATACTCAGGATGGTGTAATGTACCTTCTTCATGTAAACGAAGGTAACAATGCAACTCTTGAGCTTGTTGACCGCGCAATTCCAGTTCTTAAGGAAATGGGCTTTGAGTTTGTTACAGCGCCAGAACTTTACAAGATTAAGAACGTTCCTATGGAAGATAATGGAGAAAACTGGTCGGTAGTTGCATAGTTTTAAAGTTTGACCGCAGTGTATTTGTAGATTATAATGATTTGTTAAGGAACTCTTACATTTGACACAAATTTATCAATATGCAGTTGCGGCTCTCTTTATAGATGCGGTAATTATCTTTTTCTATTTTCAGAAAAGGAGCCTTCCAACTTTCCAGAATATTGTTTTTCTTGTTATTCTCTCTGTAGTTACCCTTAACACAATTGCTGAATTAGGTGCCGGATATATGGAATCTCATATAACGGAGTTTTCCATACATACGGCCTATATAATAGAATGCCTTTATTTTACATTTAACATCACCTTTGGCGTTTTATTTACGGTATATAATCTTTCAGTATTTGATATTTACGGCAGACTGAAAAAGAAGGCCATTCGGGTTGTTCAGTGCTTCATTCTTGTTCCATATTTTGTATTTCTGATTAGTGTATGGCTTTCTCCTCTTCTTCAGAATTATCATGTACTGGTTTTTACTCTTGATCCTGTAAACGGATATCATAGAGGAAATAATTTCTGGTTTTACGGCCTTTGCTCAACTAAAGCTTTTTATGTAGTCTTTTCACTTTTTATCATAGCGCTGCATCACCGCTATATTTTGAAAACAAAGATGCAGATAATGTACTTCTTCATTGTGACTATCTCCATTACATCATTGGTTCAGCTTTTCCACTATGGTCTTTTGATTGAGTCGTTTGGAATGTCACTTGTTACTCTGGTTTACTTCTTCTTTATTCAAAAGCCGGAGGAGATGGTAGATGCTTCTACCGATACGCTGAATCAGTCTGCCTTGCAGCGCATGATCCGTTATACGCTTGCAGTTGGTAAAAAATTTACCTGTATTACAATTTATATTGATGACACAATGTTTATTGCAAATACGTTTGGTATTCCTCAGATGAATGCCTTCCTTACCGATGCAGGTAACTTCCTTAAACAGAACTTTTCATATGCAAATGTTTTCAGCCGCCAGCAGGGCTGCTTTTGTATTGTTATAAAAGATGCCGATGAACAGAAAATCAATAATACAATTGCATTGCTCAATAACCGTTTCCAGAGAACCTGGATGCGCGACAATGTTGAATTAAAGTTGTATATCCGCCTGTGTATTATTGAATGCCCTAAGGATGCAGAGAGTCCGGAAGAGGTTATGGATATTATCAACATGATTTCTTCTGATGAGCGATACCGTCAGAGTGTGGTTTTTGCCAGTGAAATTGATTTGAAGTACCGCCGTCGTACTATTTATATTGAGCACTGCCTGCGTAATGGTCTTACAGAAAACCGCTTTGATGTTTTCTATCAGCCTATCTGGTCTACTGCAGAAAAGAAGCTCATAGGTGCAGAGGCGCTGATTCGTCTTAAGGATGAAAGCGGGCATTTTATTTCTCCGGAAGATTTTATTCCGATTGCAGAAAAAACAGGTGCAATTCTTCGTATTGGTGAATATGTATTTGAGTCTGTCTGCCTTGCTTTGAGTCAGATTAATATAGAAGAATACGGCATCAAAAAGATTGATATTAACCTTTCTGTTGCTCAGTGTATGCAGGAAATTCTTGCCGAGCAGATTCTGAAGATTCAGAGTATTTATCAGATTCCAACTTCAATCATCAATCTTGAAATTACAGAAACTGCAGCCGCTCATACTCCGGAAATCCTCTTGAAAAATATGCAGGAACTTGCAGATGCCGGCTTTGAGCTTTCTCTTGATGATTATGGTTCTGGATATTCAAATATGAGTTATATGCTTAATCTTCCATTTAAGATGATTAAGATTGATAAGTATATTGTCTGGGCAGCCTTTACAGATAAGAGGGCAGAAAAGGCTCTGGCTGCAACAATCAAAATGATTAAGGAAATTGGAATGACAGTTCTTGCGGAGGGCGTTGAAACTCCTGAACAGGCAGAATGGCTAACTGCTTCTGGCTGCGATTACCTTCAGGGGTTTTATTATTCGAGACCTATTCCAAAAAAAGAATTTTTGGATATAATGAGTGGAAAAAAGGAGCCTGAAAATGAAAATTAGAGAATCGGCTGAAATGTACCTTGAGACAATTCTTGTTCTTTCTAAGAAGGGTGATGTTCGTTCTATTGATATTGCGCGTGCCATGAATTTTTCACGACCATCTGTAAGCGTTACCGTTCATAATCTTGAAAAAGAGCATTATATAAAAATCAGTGAAGGTGGAAATATTACTCTTGAACCTGCAGGTCTTGAGATTGCTGAGCGCATTTATGAGCGCCACACCGTTCTTACAGAGCTTCTGGTTTCTATCGGAGTTTCTGAAGAAACTGCCGCTGATGATGCATGTAAGATTGAACATGATATCAGTGTAGAAACCTTTGACTGCATTAAAAAAGCAATCAGAAAGAGGGATAAAAAATAATATATGAAATCTTTCAAATCTCGTTTAGCTGCTCTGTGCATTTTATTCTGTATGAGTAGTGCAGGGCTTTCTGCGGCTGTATTTGATTATGTACAGCCTTTTTCTTTGAATCCTGTAAATGAAAGTATTGAATTGAGTATTGGCGGTTTGCTTTCCGGTTCTGCCCTTGTTTGTGATAAGTTTCTTCATCTTAAAACTAACGAATATAATCTGGAAGACTGGAACAAGTCCGATATTGCTACTCTGGAACAGGTGTTTATGAATCCGTACAGTAAGCCGCTGCACATTGTTGGAACTGGTACGATGATTCTTGGAATGGCAACTCCGGCTATTTTTGCAATTATGCCAAGCAACGAATGGCTTACTGTGGGCACTATGTACCTTGAAACTATGCTTATTGCCAACGGTATTAAAGAGTGGACTAAGCTTTTAGTTTACCGTGCCCGCCCGTACATGTATTTTGACGGCTACCCTGAAGATAAGCTTGAAGACGGCGACTGGAACTGTTCTTTCCCTTCGGGCCACACAACTATGGCTTTTGCGGGAGCTGCTTTTACAACTATGGTATTCTGCCAGTGCTTCCCGGATTCTAACTGGAAATATGCGGTAGCCGGCGCTTCTTTTGGAATTGCTGCAGTTACCGGTGCTCTTAGAATGGCAAGTGGAAATCACTTTTTGACTGATGTTCTTGTGGGCGCGGTGCTTGGTACTGCCTGCGGTTTTGCTGTTCCATATATGCATACTAAAAACTTTTATGGAAAATTTGAAACAAAATCTGGAAAGGGCAGTGCTTCTGTAACTCCTTCCGGATTAGTGCTTTCTATAAATTTTTAATAAAAAACATCTGTAAAATGCCCGTTAAACTGTTGACAAGATTTTAAAAAATCTTTATATTATTAAAACATTCGCAAGAATGGATGGGCTACTAGCTCAGTAGGTAGAGCAACGCCCTTTTAAGGCGTGGGTCACTGGTTCGAATCCAGTGTAGCTCAGTAAAAGGATTCTGGTTGTTCCAGAGTCCTTTTTTTTTGCCTATCCATCTCGCGAAATAAACATTTGTAATCGAGAGGTACCTTATGGCAGATGTTAAAGATACTTGCCGTGCAATTATTGCAGCGGCTTTGAATGAGTTTATCAAAGAAAAAGATCCTGCGGCTGAAGCAATCAGCGCGGATAAAATTGTAGTTCAGAACGCTCCGAATCCGGAAATGGGAGACCTTGGTGCACCTATGTTTGTTTTTGCAAAGGCACTTCGTATGGCTCCACCTCAGATTGCTTCCGGCGTTGTTGCAAAAATCACGGACAAATCTCTTGGAGAGTTCCTTGCTGTTGGTCCTTATGTAAACGTAAAGCTGGATAAGAGCGGTGCTGCTGCTCCTATTCTCAAGGCTGTAAAAGAGCAGGGCGATAATTACGGTTCTTTCAACAGCGATGGAAAAAAGCCTCTCGAAGGCCGCCGCGTAATGATTGAGTTTTCTTCTCCAAATACAAATAAACCTCTTCACCTTGGTCACGTTCGTAACGACGCTCTTGGTGAATCAGTTAGCCGCATTCTTAAGGCAGCCGGTGCAGAAGTATACAAGGTAGACCTTATCAATAACCGCGGTGTTCATATCTGTAAATCTATGCTCGCATATAAGCTCTTTCACGAGGCAAACGGTGATACACCGGAAAGCCTTGGCATGAAGGGCGACCACTTTGTTGGTCAGTGCTATGTTGAGTTTGACAAATACCTCAAGGGCGAAAAAGATAAGCCTGAAACTGCACATCCTGAAGCAAATCAGATGGCAGAAGATATGCTGATTAAGTGGGAAGCAGGCGATGCAGAAGTTCGTGCCCTCTGGGAAAAAATGAACGGCTGGACTTTCGACGGTGTAAAGGAAACCTATGAGCGCACTGGTATCAGCTTTGATAAATACTACTTTGAAAGCGAAACTTACCTTAAGGGAAAAGACGAAATTATGAAGGGCCTTGAAAAGGGCGTTTTCTTTAAGGCCGAAGACGGCTCTGTCCGCATTGACGTAACTGATGTAGTAGGTAAGGGTAAAGACGAAGATAATCACGAAAAGGTTCTTCTCCGAAAGGACGGAACTTCAGTTTATATTACTCAGGATATTGGAACTGCAATCAGCCGCCACAACGACTGGGCTTTTAATCAGCTGGTTTACGTTGTTGCAAGCGAGCAGAATTATCACTTTAAGATTCTTTTCCATATTCTAAAGAAGCTTGGTTTTGACTGGGCTGATAAGCTTTACCACCTCAGCTATGGTCTTGTAAATCTTCCTAGCGGTCGTATGAAGAGCCGCGAAGGTACTGTAGTTGATGCAGATGATCTTATAGACTCGCTTCATGCAGACGCCCTCGCTGCAATCAAGGAGCGAGGCCGCGACGGTGAAGTAGGAGATGCTGACGAGGTTGCAGAAAAGGTTGCTCTTGGTGCCCTTCATTATTACATGCTTCAGGCAACTCCAATTAAGGATATGCTTTTTAATCCTGCAGAGTCTTTGAGCTTCAACGGAAACACTGGTCCATACCTTCAGTATATGGGTGCACGTATCAACTCAATTCTTGCAAAGGCAGCTGAGGCTGGTGTTTCAGAAGATGGTTCAGAAGAAGCAGTTGCACTTCTTTCAAGCGAAGATGAATGGGCTTTGATTAAGCAGCTTGGAGATTATCCGAACGTAATTGCAAAGGCAGCAGAAAATCTTGACCCAAGTGAAGTTGCCGCTTATGTTTACGAGGCTGCAAAGCTGTTCAGCAAGTTCTATCAGAACTGTCCTATTGTAACTGCTGAGAACAAGCAGCTCGCTGGAGCACGTCTCTATCTTGCAAGCTGTACTTTGCAGGTAATCAAGAACGCAATGAAGCTCGTGCTTGTACCTTACCTCGAAAAGATGTAATCTGAAGTTATGAACTTCATTATTTTCAAAGGACTCTTAATTCCATTTTTAGGAACTGCTTTAGGTGCGTCTCTCGTTTTTTTTATGAAGCGAGAGTTGAATGTAAAGTTGCAGAATATGCTTTCGGGCTTTGCTGCAGGCGTTATGGTTGCGGCCTCTGTATGGAGTCTTTTGATTCCTTCTATGAACATGGTCAGTGACCGCGGAAAACTTGCTTTTGTTCCTGCGGCTGTTGGCTTTTGTGTCGGAATGATTTTCCTTCTGCTTCTGGATAAGGTTGTTCCGCACATGCATCTTGATGAAAGTCAGGAAGGGCCAAAAAGTAATCTCCAGAAAACGACAATGATGGTGCTTGCCGTCACTCTTCATAATATTCCTGAAGGAATGGCTGTTGGTATTTTGTACGCGGGATGGGCATCCGGCTCTGCTCAGATTACTGAGGCTGGCGCTCTTACTCTTGCACTCGGAATTGCAATTCAAAACTTTCCGGAGGGCGCAATCATTTCTATGCCACTTCACTCAAAAGGACTTTCTAAAGCAAAGGCCTGCTGGTATGGAATTCTTTCTGGAATAGTTGAACCTGTTGCGGGCTTCCTTACAATCCTGCTTGCAAGCCATGTAATGTCTATTCTTCCATATTTCTTAAGCTTTGCCGCCGGTGCAATGATTTTTGTTGTTGTGGAAGAACTTGTCCCAGAAATGGCAGAAGGCGAACATTCGAATCTCGGAACCATCATGTTTATGCTTGGTTTTGTTTTGATGATGATCCTTGATGTAGCGCTGGGTTAAAACTCCAAATTGCAATTTATACTCCATTCTGCAATTCCTATTGATGTTAGAGGTGTATAACAATATAATGACTCTTGAATTATAGTTAGTAAAAACTAACATAAAAGGGAGTTATTAATGTCTCAAAACAAATCAAAAGTTCGTAAGCCTGCGAAGAAAAGTCTTGTTGCATGGATCTTTGAATTTGCAGGTGAGAAAAAAGGGCAGTATATCACAAGTGTGTTCTTTGCCCTTCTTAGTGTGGCGTGCTGTATTGCGCCTTATTTTATGATTGCACGAATTGTTCAGCAGCTTCTAGCGGGCGTTCGTGACTGGTCTTTGTTCCTGCGTGAGTCTGGAATTGTTGCGCTCTTCTGGCTTGGAAATGTTATCTTCCATATGATTTCAACTTCCATGAGCCATATTGCAACTTTTAATCTTCTTGGAAACATCAGAAAAAAGATGTGTGACAAGCTGACTCGTCTTCCACTTGGAACTGTTCTTGATATGCCTTCGGGCTCTCTTAAAAATATTATGATTGAGCGAATCGACAGTATGGAAACAACTCTCGCTCATATCGTTCCTGAATATACTTCGAACATTATTCTGTCGGCTGTGCTGGTTGTTTATCTTTTTGTGATTGACTGGCGGCTTGCTCTTGCCTGTATGGCTGTGTTACCGATCGGCCTTATTGCGATGTGCTTTATGCTGAAGGATGGGCCGGCACGTTTTCAGTATGCTTTGGATAAGACTAAGGCTTTAAACGATACTGCGGTTGAATATATTAATGGTATTGAAGTTATTAAGGCTTTCGGAAAATCTAAATCTTCATATGAGCGATTTGTTGTTGCGGCTCAGGAAGGTTCTGCCTGCTACGTTGAGTGGATGCGAGACTGTATCTGGCCGCATGCGGTGGCTACTGTTGTAACTCCGTCGTTGTTGTTTTCACTGCTTCCGATTGGCGGTTACATGTTCTATAAGGGAACTGTGGATGCGTCAACATTTATTACAATGATTATTCTTGCTGTAAGTGCGATTCAGCCTTTTTTGATTGCCTTTACTTATCATGATGATATTGCCAAAGCCGGTGCTATTTTTGGTGAGGTTGGTTCGATTATGACTCTTGAGGAGTTGGATCGCCCTTCAGTTGATAAGCGGGTGCCGGATGACAATTCAATTGCTTTGAAGGATGTTCACTTCAGTTATCACAAAAATATTGAAGGTGAAGAGAAGAAAGAAATCCTGCACGGTATATCAATGAATTTACCTCAGGGCTCATATACCGCCTTTGTAGGACCAAGCGGCAGCGGTAAATCTACCATTGCCCGTCTCATCGCATCTTTGTGGGATGTCGATTCCGGTTCTGTTGAAATTGGTGGTGTGAATATCAAAGACTTGTCGCTCGAAGAATACAATCGTCGTGTTGCATACGTAAGTCAGGATAACTTTCTGTTCGATTTGAGCGTTCGAGAAAACATTCGTCTTGGACGCGAGGGCGCTACTGATGCTGAAGTAGAAGAGGTTGCCCGCAAGTCCGGCTGTTATGATTTTATCATGTCGCTTGAAAACGGCTTTGACACAATTGTTGGTGGAAGCGGTGCGCACTTGAGTGGAGGTGAACGTCAGAGAATTGCAATTGCCCGTGCCATGATGAAGGATGCTCCTATTGTAATTCTTGATGAAGCAACGGCTTATACCGATCCGGAAAACGAAGCAATCATTCAGCAGAGTGTTGCAAAGCTCGTTGCAGGAAAAACTCTGATTGTTATTGCGCATCGTCTTTCAACTGTAAAGGATGCAGACAAACTTTATGTAATCAAAGATGGTTTGATTGATTCGTGTGGAACTCATGAAGAACTGCTCGCTCAGGGCGGTTTGTACAAGAGTATGTGGGAAGCTCATATTGATTCACGCGATGAGTAACCGGAGGTAAGAAAAATGTTTGAAACGTTATTAAAATTCTTTAAGTTTTGCGATGTCGAGAACCGCAGAAAATTTACCGGTTCAATTATAGTTGGAATCTTCAATTCACTTTTTATGGCGCTCAGAATTGGTGCAGTGGCCGTAATGCTTCGTGGCGTAATTACCACAGCAATTGAAGGTGCTGCCTTTGAAATGAAAACAGTCTGGATTTCGTTTGCAATTATGTGCGTAAGTATCATCGGTGGAATCATTACCCGCAAAGTTACTGCAATGTGGCAGTGTGAGGGTGGTTACCGTACCTGCGCTAAGAAACGTATCGAGATTGCTGAGCATCTTCGCTACCTGCCAATGGGTTATTTCAACGAAAACAGTCTCGGCGAAATCACTTCTGTTACAACAAATACAATGGAGTCGGTTGGTGATGTTGCCACCCGTGCTGTAATGATGGTCTTCCAGGGGCTGCTAGATACTTCGCTTATTATTGTAATGCTCTTCTTTTTTGACTGGAGAATTGCGCTTGTTGCACTTGCAGGCTTCGGACTCTTTGAATTTGTAAATCTTTTTATGCGTGTAGCAGTACGAGATGTTTCTGCAGAAAAGATTAAGGCTGATGCTGCCGAAATTGGAAAGGTTCTTGAATATATTCAGGGTATTTCTGAAGTAAAGGCTTACAATCTGGTTGGTAAGCGTCGCCGTGAACTTAATTCAGTTATCGAAAAACGACTTAAGATTCTTATCAAAATGGAAATGCGCTGTATTCCTGTTTCAAACTTACAGTCGTTAGTTGCAAAGCTTAGTGGTGTTGCCATGATGCTTGCGTCATTACATTTTTATCTGGCCGGAACAATGGACCTTGCAAACTGCAGCACAATGCTTGTGTGTTCATTCATGTTGTTTAATGCTCTTGAAGCCGGTGGGAACTATTCAGCACTTTTGAGAGTTATTGATATTGGTGTAACTAAGGCAAGTAAGATTCTCGCGCTTCCGACTATGAATATTGAGGGTAAACAAAATACGGTGGTTGGAGCAGAAAGTACGGTGGTTGAGCCTGTCGAAACCACCGCAGATATCGAAGCACAGAACATCGACTTTGCATATGATAAGAGGAAGATTATCGACAATATCTCCCTTAAAATTCCAGCCAACACCACAACCGCTATCGTTGGGCCAAGTGGTGGTGGTAAGACAACCTTCTGTCATTTGCTTGCGCGTTTCTGGGATGTAGACAAGGGAAGAGTAACTCTTGGAGATAAAGATGTCCGCGATTATAACATGGACGACCTGATGAAAAACTACAGCTTTGTTTTCCAGCATGTATATTTGTTCCACGATACAATTGCAAACAACATCCGCTTTGGAGAACCTGATGCTCCAATGGAAAAGGTTATTGCGGCAGCTAAAAAAGCCTGCTGTCATGAGTTTATATCAGCTTTACCAAACGGCTACGACACAGTAATCGGCGAGGGTGGTGCAAGTCTTTCGGGTGGTGAAAAGCAGCGTATTTCAATAGCACGCGCAATCATGAAGGATGCGCCAATAATCATTCTTGATGAAGCCACAGCAAATGTAGACCCTGAAAATGAACGTGAGCTTATGAATGCAGTTGCAGAACTTACAAAAGAGAAAACTGTAATCATGATTGCTCATCGCTTAAAGACAGTTCGTAATGCAGACCAGATTATCGTAATCGACAAGGGTCGCATTGCAGAACAGGGAAAACACGAAGAGCTTATCGCTAAAGGCGGAATCTACGCAAGATTTATTGATTCACGAAAGCAGGCTGTGAGTTGGAAAATTTAATTTAAATAGAGCAGCTCTCGTTTTCTTTATGAAGCGAGAGTTGAATCTCAGACTTCAGAATCTGCTTTCTGGATGTTGCACTGGGTTAAAATCTGACAGAATATAAACTTCAATCTTTTTAATGCCATCAAGAATCGCTTGTTTCTTTTGTGGAGTATAGAATCTGATTTTTGGTTCTATTTCCAGAAGCAGAGGAACAAGCGATTTTAGTTTTTCAATATTAATTGAGTTTGCCGGATAGATTGCAAGTATTCCGGAAGTTTTTTCTGTGTAGGTAATTTCTGCCTGCGGACAGATTTTTTTGAGTACAGCGATTGCGGCATTGCGGATTTCTTCATCGCGTAGAACGTGATCACGAAAACGTAAACGGCCGGGAAAGTAGCGGTATTCCATTAGTCTTCTCCAAGCAGAGGCTGCATTGACTTTACGCTGAAGGCAATTGTTGAAGCATTATGAAGCAGAGCCGCAAGAGAAGGGGATATAAATCCGAAAAGTCCTAAGAACATAAGACTTGTATTTACTGCAACAATCTTTCTGTTGTTTGAATCGATTTTATCCATAAGAAGTGAACCGAGTACACGTGTTTTATAAAGTCCTAAAAGGCCGTCTTCTGCAGAAAGCACAATATCAGCAGTTTCGCCTGTAATATCTGCACAGTCTCCCATTGCAATTCCTGTATCAGCGGCGGCAAGAGCAGGGGCATCGTTTATTCCGTCTCCAATCATAATTACTTTGTGACCAAGCTTTTTCTGTTCTTCTATATAACGAACTTTGTCTTCTGGCAGGGCACGTGAAATGTAATGCTCAACTTTTGTGAGGCGGGCGGCATTTTTGGCTGCGCCTTCATCATCACCGGTAATCATTACACAGTTTTTAATTCCTGAATCATGAAGGGCCTTTATAACCTTTACCGCATTTTTGCGTACAGGGTCGTTAATGGCGAATATTCCAATCAGTTTTTTTTCTTCTGCAAGATATAAAAGAGACATTCCATTTTCGAGTGCTTCTTTCTGTACCTGTTTCAGATCTGACGGCTGTTCGCAATTTTCATCTTCAAAAATAAAATGACGGCTGCCGATTAGCAGTTTCTTGTCATGAAGTTCTGTTGCTATTCCATGTGCTACTATATATTCAACCTTGGCGTGTTCTTCCGGATGCAGAATACCTCGTTCCGTTGCAGCCTTTACAATTGCTGTGGCAATAGGATGGGCGAAGTGTTCTTCAAGGCAGGCTGCAATTGCAAGAACTTCATCTTCAGTTCGGCCACAGTAGGTATGAATCTCAGCAAGCTTAGGACTTGCATGTGTAAGTGTTCCTGTCTTATCAAAAACGACAGTGTCGGCAACGGATGCATTTTCAAGGAACTTTCCTCCTTTCACTATTATTCCGTGTCCTGCGGCTTCCTTCATCGCACTCAAAACAGCAATAGGAGCAGCCAGCTTCATTGCGCATGAATAGTCTACCATCAAGGTTGCCATCACCTTTGTCATATTTCCTGTAATAAGGAAGGTCGCAAGCGAAAGCAGAAAGTTATATTTTACAAGTTGATTTGCAAGATTCTCAGAACGAACCTGGGAAGAAACTTTTAAGCTTTGAGAATTATCAATCATCTGAAGGATATTCTGAACTTTTGTCTGATTGCCTGTTTCGCGGGCTTCAACAAAAATCTCTCCTTCCTGAACAATTGTTCCTGCAAAAACAGAGCTTCCTTTGCGCTTTTCTACGGCAAGAGGCTCTCCTGTGATTGTTGCCTGGTTTACCAGGGCTTCTCCGTTCAAAATCTCACCGTCTACAGGAATTATACTTCCTGTTCTTACAGCTACAATGTCTCCTTTTTTAATCATGCTGAGAGGAACGGCCTTTTCAGTCTGTTCGCCGTTTGAACCACGGCCGATAAGTTGTACCTGATCATTCTGAGAAATCAGTCTGTCTGCAAGGTCGCTGTAGGATTTTTTCTTTGTAAACTCTTCTATCGTGTCTCCGATGTTCAGCAGAAAGTTTATGTTTGAAGCTGTTTTTGTATCTCCGGTAAGAAGCGCCATGGAAATCGCTGTTGCATCCAGAACTTCAGAATGGAAAACCTCACCATTTGCAAGGTGTTCGATTCCGTTCAGAATACGCGGTCCCAGCGACCATACTCGAAGAATCATCCGAACTGGCAGCGGCAGAATCATCTTGAAGTAGTGCATGGCCGTCATCAACGCAAGGTCGAAAAGCAGGCTCTCCTGTTCTTGTGGTTCTTCTACAGCCTCCAGCATTTCCTGGTTGTTCAGATACTTGTCGGAAAGAGCCATAAAATAGGCTTTGATATGTTTTTCTGATAATTGTTTTGTGTCGTAATAAATCAGGAATGAACCGGTGGTGTAATTTACAGACACGTCGGTCATTCCATCTTGTACAGAAAGCAGACTGTAGGCAAGGGCAGCCTGTCGCTTAGATATTTTTTTCTTGTTATAGCAGATTCGAATCCGCCCAGGTAGAGAATGCTTTACTGTAAAATCCATTGTTGGCCTCGTTAAGCGTTCTTTGCGTCGTTTTCAGCTTTTACGTCTTCTGCGTCTTCTTTGATTGTTTCAAAGTATTCTTTTGCATCATCCTTAAGCTGAAGTCCGCCTGCGACTACTTTTGCGGCACCTTTTTTGAATGTATCAGTTTTAATAAATGCGGCTGCTGCAAGACCTGCAACTACGCCCCACAGAAATTTTTTAGATCCATCTGTCAATTTTGTATCCTCCTATTAGTAATAACTAACATGATTATTATATCGCGTTTAGTCTAGACTAACAAGTAGTTAGGGTGGTATAACAAGATATAAGGAAATCAAAATGAGTAAATCAATCTGGGACAGGTTTGCACCAATCTATTCACTTGCGATGAAGTCGCAGAAAAATATTTATGATTATATGTATTCGCATATCCGTGATAAAGTTCAGGGAAAAGATGTTCTTGAACTTGCAACGGGCCCTGGGCTTATTGCAAAAAATGTTGCAGAGGTAACTCACCGCATGGTTGCAACAGATTTTTCCCCGGATATGATTAAGCAGGCAGAGAAGGGGAACAATCCTGTAAATCTTACTTTTGAAATTGCAGATGCTTCAAACCTTCAGTATGAAGATCATTTTTTTGATGTCGTGATTATTGCAAACTGTCTGCACATTGTTCCGAATCCGGAAAAGGTTTTAAGTGAGATAGAGCGTGTTATGAAAAAAGGCGGGCTTCTTATAGCACCAAATTTCATTGAACGCAAAATTGCCAGCCCTAATCTTTGGCAGAAGCTTCTTTATAAACTTGGCGTAAAATTCGAACACCAGTGGACTTCAGAACAATATAAAAACTTCATTGAATCTAACGGCTGGAAAATCACTGCATCTGAAGTAGTTCCTGGCCGTATAGATTTGATGTATGTGGAGTGTGTAAAAAAATAGGACATTAGAGAAGGAGTTTTTTATGGCAGATTTAAATACAAAATTTCATATAGAAAAAAACACTGTGCAGGAAACACTTATTATTCCGTTGTTTGCACGCAAGGTCTGCACGGAGCATTTTCCGAATCTCTTTAATGATAATCAGGCAGAACGAATATGTAGTATGGTTGATTATGATTTTTCTGCTAAATCAAAAAAAATGGAAAGCACGATGGGGTTATTCGGTGCTCTTGAAGTCGCACAAAGACAATATGATCTTGCGTATGAGGTAAAGGAATATCTTAAAACACATCCCAAAGCCGCCGTTGTTAATCTTGGTTGTGGACTTGATGACACGTTTAGAAAATGTGACAACGGTAAATGTCTGGGTTTTAATATTGATATGGAAGATGTCATTAAAATCAGAAATGAAATTCTTCCTGTCGGCGATCGCGAGAAAAACCTTGCGTATAATCTCAATAATGAAAAATGTTTTGACGAAATCCCTGCTGAAAATGGAGCCATCTTTTTTGCTTCCGGCGTTTTTTATTATTTTACGCGTGAAGAAGTAAAAAGCCTTCTTTCTAAAATAGCAGCAAGATTTCCTGGTTCAATAATAGTCTTTGATGCCTGCAACAAACGTGGTGCAAAAATGATGACAAAAACTTGGCTCAAGGAAGCTGGAATTTCAGATGTAAAAGCATATTTTTCACTTGAAGATGAAAATGAACTTTGTAATTGGAGCAATAATTTTTCGAAAGTTTCATCAAAAAGTTATATGCGCGGCTATAGGGATATTTATAAAGAGCTTGGTTTTATTCATAAGCTGATGATCCAATTCTGCGAGAAGCTTGTAAAAATGAAAATTATTAAAATTGCATGTTGAGCGAATCTATCCTAGATAGATTCCAGAAGGAGATAAATAATTATGAATAAATTATATTTTATCTTTTCATGTTTAGGACTTGCTGGTGGCTTGCTTTGCTGTACCGGTGACATTCTTTTTGACTTGAAGGGACCTGGAAACAAAAAGCTCGGTACATCAAAAAATATAGACAGCAACTGGATCAAAATGTCAGACTGGAGGTTTGGCTTGTCTATTGCACTGGCCTTGCTTGGCGATGCCCTTGTGTGTCTTGGCTTTTATTCGCTTAGTATGCAGATTGCTGCAACGCACCCAATCCTTGGTTATCTTACTCTTGGCTTCGGATATTTTGGCTGCTTTGCCGGAATTCTGATACACAGTCTCTGCTGTCTTCAGGCTTTGATTTACAAGGGGGCGATGAAGCGAGGAAGTCTTGAAATTGCAGATGACATTTTAGAAAAGATTTACAAACAGGTAATGATTCCTTTTTTTGCAGGATATATAAGTCTTCTTGCTCCAACAGTTACTGTGATTATTGCAATTTGTAACGGGGCTCTTGATGTTCCAAAAATTTGTGTACTTTTGAATCCGCTAATATTTTTGATTTTCGGTTTGACTTGCCGTAAGATAAATCCCGTGAAGTTCCAGGATCTGCCTGGAATCATAATGCCAAGCCTTGGACTTGGAATGTTCGGACTAATTGGCATGTTGAACTTGATGTAGAAGGAACGAAAAAATGAAAGATGCAGATGAAATACTAAATGGAAAAAAGTTCATAAGAAATGAAATTGAAAAACGTTTCGATGCAGAAACAAGCCTTGAAGTGTGGCTGCTGGCTAAGAAAAAACTAGAAGATATGCTGAATAAATATAATGGCCTTCCGGAGGGAGTACAGGCTCATACCCATGGTTTTATTTTTCCCGCAGCAGCAATTTATCTTTCATTAAAAGATAAAGCTCCTAAACAGGCTTTCGACATCATGCAGTACACAATGAAAGAAAAATCATCGAAGACAGGACGAGTTATTGCAAGAATGACTTATATTCCGGGTTTTAAAAAGTACTTTCTGGGTATGTGGGATTCTTTGAGCCACAAAATGTTTGGAGAAACAGCAGGCTTTCAGAATATCTTTTATGAATGTCCTAAAGGCGAGTTCCGTATGGATATTACACAGTGTCCTTACAATAAATACCTTACAGAAGTTGGTTGCCCGGAACTTACAAAGCTCTTCTGCGAAAACGACATTTACAGCTACGGTAATCTTCCCGGCCTTAAGTTTACCAGAACAAAAACAATCGGAACCGGTGGCGACTGCTGCGATTTTAAGATGGAGCTGATCCGTAAATAAAAAGAGTACCCGCCGTTAAAAGGTATTAATTTTTGAGACTTTCATAAATTCCTTCTGTGGAATATGAGTTTATTCACGCCAGTTTTTCGGAAGAATGCCTTCGTTGCGTTTGAAGACTTCGGAAAATTTGCTGGCGTTTGTGTAGCCGCAGCGGCCTGCAATTTCTGTGATTGAAAGGTCTGTTGATGCAAGAAGATTTTTTGCAAGCTGTATACGGGATTTTGTGCGGTACTCGTTTATTGTGAGTCCGTACATTTCTTTAAAGATTTTTTGAAGGGTAGTGCGGTTCAGATTTACTTTTTCGGAAAGTTCTTCGATAGAGATTTCCTGTTCAAGATTTGAGTTTATTATTCGGCGGACATTCTGTACCTTACGACCGGTAGTTCCGCTGAAATATAAATCAGTTGAATCGCGTTTGTCTTTTCTCTGCATTAAAATCAAAATTGTCTGAACTACGGCAAGCTTAAGATTGTATGCAGAAAATTCCCCGGGTAATTTCATCATTTCAAGAAAGAGCTTCTCCAGCAAGTCGCTGCCAGGATACGACACTGCCGAAGTGCTCTTTCGAATTTCACTAAAGAAATTGGAATCATTAAAATCACTAGTGTCAAAAAACTCATTCAAAAAAGCAATTGTATCTTCGCAAAAAATGATAAGGCTTATGCAGTTCATACCGCTTTTGCCAAGACTACATTTTCTGACTGCAGTTTTACTGTTGAAAATCATGACATCACCTTTGTCGCCGCTTACAAACTGTCTGTTCTGCAGTTCAAATTCGCCGTGACCGTCTGCAATGTACATAATCTCAAGTCCGTCAACCCCGCTTTTTTCATCCTGATAATTCGGATTATAGGATTCCAGCTCCGAATAAACGAGTTCAATTCCTTTGGCAATATGAGTATGTTTCATAATACCTTCGCCTACCGGTCCAATCAGGCGGTAAACTTCTTCACCCTCGCATTTACTGATGAGATTCATGTAGGTTTTGAAAAGAACTTCGTTATTCATAATTTCTCCGTCATCCTGAACTTGTTTCAGCGCGAAATAACTGAAGAAGAACCGACACCAATCAGGGTTGCAATACCGTTAACTAACATTTCGCGGGTGTCCTGCTTATCACTCATACTAACCTCCATTAATAAATAATCATGTTAGTAAGTACTAACAAGATTATAATATAAATCGCATAAAAAAATCACTACTCCAAATAACAAAAAATACTCCATTCTGCAATTTTGTTTTCCTGTGTAATCTTGACCTGATATGCACGCTTGTGTCATAATCTAAAAACAATTTCAAATCTCTTCCATGGGGGAGTAGCTGGCGTTTCTGTCCTTTCAGATGCGTTACAAGTCAACATACTGGAATCTGAATTACCGACGGGCACTTCGATCCTGGCTTGCCTTAAATAGCGAGACTCATGATTAAGGACTCTTACTATGGAATGGAATCTTATCTTTTTTGTAAACAGCGTTCTGCTTGGCGTTGGACTTGCCATGGACGCATTTTCAGTTTCAATTGCAAATGCCCTTAGTGAATCTCAGATGAAAAAAAGCCGCATGTGTTTTATTGCGGGAGTTTATGCTTTTTTCCAGTTTGCAATGCCAATGATTGGCTGGATTTGTGTTCACACGATTGTTGAATATTTTTCTAAGTTTGAAGTTTTGATTCCCTGGATTGCCCTGGCCCTGTTGCTATGGATTGGTGGCAAGATGATTTGGGAAGCGGTGCATGGGGGAGAAGAATGTGATGAGGTTGGGGAACTTGAAATCTCAGCGGCTAGACTTACATTCGCAACCTTGATGATTCAGGGAGTTGCAACCTCGATTGATGCACTTTCTGTTGGCTTTACAATTGCAGATTATGGATTGCTGATGGCCCTGGTTGCCTCGCTTATTATCGCCGGCGTGACTTTCGCAATCTGCATGACTGGACTTTTGATTGGCAAAAAGGCAGGAGATAAACTCGGTGCAAAAGCAACCCTGGCGGGTGGTCTAATCCTCGTAGGAATCGGAATTGAGATTTTTGTAAAAGGGATATTCTTTTAATTTGCTGTTTTTTTTGTAAACCAGCCCATCAGCTTTTGGGCAATAAAAATATTTACAAAAACAAGGATTGCCCCGAGTGCCATAAATGCTCCTGTAAAGATTGCAGAATCTTCAATACACAAAAGACACTTGCAGATAATCAGAGTGTTTACAGGAAGGCAGATCAAACTTGTGATGCAGGCCGGAATGTAGCGGCGGTAAATGCTTACCTGAATCAAATGAATAAAAAAGTGAAGGTCACAGCCCAGAAAGGCTCCCAGCCAGATGTACCAGAGAAAATTGCTGTCTATAAAATATGCGATGGTCGAAATTGCAATGCACAAAATAAGTTCTTCGTAAACGGCAAGTGCAAAACCTTCTGTGGAAAAATCTTTGTAACGGCGGAGGATAAAAGGAAATCGCTGCTGGAGTTCAACGGTATTCTGTCGTAAAAAGAATTTGAAGCCGATAATTTCTTCCATGTCATGAAACATAAAAATAATTGGAAAAAGCCAGACGTATTCTTTCATAGAACCTCCATAAAAAAACCTCGTCATTGCGAGCGCAGCGAAGCAATCTATTGTAATATGGATTGCCACGTCGCTACGCTCCTCGCAATGACGTAGTAGATTTAATTTTGTCAATATTATATACTTTTTGCAAAAGTTAGTCAAAACTAACCAAATTAATTAAGAGGTACTACAATGTTAAACAAAGTTGCAATTGCAGATGTAATTGGCCGCGAAATAATTGATTCCCGCGGAAATCCTACTGTTGAAGTAGATGTAATTCTTGAAAACGGAGTACTTGGTCGTGCCGCAGTTCCAAGCGGAGCCAGTACAGGTGAAAACGAAGCTCTTGAACTTCGCGATGGTGATAAGGACCGCTACGGTGGAAAAGGTGTTCTCAAGGCTGTAGAAAATGTAAACAAGATTATCGCTCCAGCCCTCAAAGGATACAACGTTTTTGAACAGCGCAAAATCGATATGAAGATGCTCAAGCTCGACGGCACTCCTACAAAGAGCAAGCTTGGTGCAAACGCTATTCTCGGCGTTTCTCTTGCAACAGCTCAGGCTGCAGCAAAGGCTCTCAACATCCCACTCTACCGCTACATTGGCGGTGCAAATGCACATGTTCTTCCTGTTCCAATGATGAACATTATCAACGGTGGTGCTCACTCTGATGCTCCAATCGCCTTCCAGGAATTTATGATTCGTCCGGTTGGTGCTAAAACTGAAAAGGAAGCAATCCGTATGGGAGCAGAAGTTTTCCACGCCCTTGCAAAGCTTTTGAAGAAGCGCGGACTTTCAACTGCCGTAGGTGACGAAGGTGGTTTTGCTCCTAAGTTTGATGGAATTGATGACGCACTTGATTCTATCGTTAAGGCAATTAAAGATGCCGGCTACAAGCCTGGTAAGGATGTTAAGATTGCCATGGACTGTGCCTCAAGCGAGTTCAGCGTTGAGCGCGACGGTAAGTTCTTCTACAACTACAAGCAGCTTTCAAACGGAACTCCAAAAGATCCAAACGGAAAGGAACTTTCAGACGACGAGCAGATTGCATACCTTGAAGAGCTTATCACAAAATATCCAATCGATTCGATCGAAGACGGTCTTGATGAAAATGACTGGGAAGGCTGGAAAAAGCTTACAGCCCGAATTGGTGACCGCTGTCAGCTTGTAGGCGATGACCTCTTTGTAACTAACGTTAAGTTCCTTGAAAAAGGAATTAAGATGGGAGCAGGTAACTCTATTCTTATCAAGGTAAATCAGATTGGTTCTCTTACAGAAACTCTCGAAGCAATTGAGATGGCACACCGCCACGGCTACACAACAGTAACAAGTCACCGCTCTGGCGAAACTGAGGACACAACAATTGCAGATATCGCAGTTGCAACAAACTCAGGTCAGATTAAGACTGGATCTATGAGCCGTACAGACCGTATGGCTAAATATAATCAGCTGATTCGCATTGAAGAAGAGCTGGGGGAGGCTGCTACCTACGGGTATAAAAAGTTAAGATAATACAGTCTAAAGATTTTTAAGTCCTATTATAATGTACGCCCGGGCTCCTTGAGTTCGGGCGTTTTTTTTAGGCTACAGTTTTTAAGATTTGATATTTTGTAATAATCTGATTAATTGAATAGCCTTCGTCGTACCACTTTTTGCACAGCCTGCTGCATTCAGTAAATCTGCAGTGACAGTCTCTGGCCTTGTCTACATCAGAATAAGATTTCCAGCAGCCACAGTATTTACAATCGTGCCCCTGGTGATTTTCAAACTCAATTACATCTTCCACAGGATATCCAAGGATTACCCCTACCTCATGAGGAAAGCCTTCATTTTCAATCATACGAGAAAACAGTTCTTCTACAAAATCAAAGACACTGCTTGTATGATATCCCTTTTCTGATAAATAAGCCTGAACAAATACATCCGCTAAAATCTTTCTGGTCCAGCAGACATTCAGGACAAGAATTGCTGTCGAAGTTTCTGATATCTGATTTGAAAAAGTCATGAGGCCATAACTAAAGAAAGTTTCTTTCCATGCATTAAAATCTTTTTTAGAAAAAAAATCGTTTTTGACAAAGAACATATTTCCGGGTTTTATATTACAAAAGGTTGGCGAACTTGAACGTATAATTATCTGATCAAAACTCATTTTTAAATCCTCAAAAAAAAAGCCGCCTGGCCATGACATAAAACCAGGCGGCTAAAAATATATTTATTTTATAAGAGCCTATTTTATTGCAGCTGCAGCCCAAGCCTTGCACTGTTCTACATCTGCTTCTTCCGGAGTAAGGTGAACCATAAGAGCTTCTCCTGCACTTACTGCACCAGCGTTTGTCAGGCGATCATTCCAGTCGCGGAGCCACTGACCATCACCCCAGTCATAAGAACCAAAGATTCCAACTTTCTTTCCGTTGAGAGAGCCTTCGATTCCTGTATAAAAATCTTCCATTGTGTCTTCAAGAACTTCATCGCCCATTGCAGGACTTCCAAGAAGAATTACATCACAAGCTGTAACAGCTGCCTTATCTGCACTGTCTGCTGTTCCAAAAATTACTTCTGCACCCGATGCCTTACAAGCTTCATTTATTGCATTTGCCATTGCTTCTGTATTACCAGTTGTGCTGGCATATATAACTGCTACTTTCATAAACTTACCTCATTTGTTTTTTTAATGTTAGTATTGACTAACTGATTGAGAATATATATTGTATTTACAAGTTAGTCAATACTAACTAATAAAATTTTAAAATTTTTTTTCGAGGCATTAAATGACAAAATTAGTATTAGTCCGTCACGGCGAAAGTGAATGGAACAAGCTTAATCTTTTTACAGGCTGGACAGATGTTGAGTTATCAGACAAGGGTAGGGAAGAAGCAACGACTGCTGGCAAGCTTTTGAAGGCTGAAGGGTATGATTTTGATATCTGCTACACCTCATATCTTAAGCGTGCAATCCACACCCTTAATGGAATCCTGTGTGAAATGGACAGAGAATGGCTTCCTGTAATCAAAACCTGGAAGCTGAATGAACGCCACTACGGTGACCTTCAGGGTAAGAACAAGGCAGAAGCTGCAGAAAAGTTTGGCGAGGATCAGGTAAAAATCTGGCGCCGCTCTTTTGATGTAAAGCCACCGGTACTTGCAGACAACGACCCTCGCTCAGCTAAGAATCAGGCAATGTACCGAGATGTAGATCCAAGCTTCCTTCCGCAGAACGAAAGCCTTGAAACAACAATTGCCCGCGTAGTTCCTTACTTCCTCGAAGAAATCAAACCACAGATGAAGGCCGGAAAACGCGTAATTATCGCAGCCCACGGCAACAGCCTCCGCGCTCTTGTAAAGTATCTGGACAACCTCACTCCGGAAGAAATCCTCGAAGTAAATATCCCTACTGGAACTCCACTTGTTTACGAGTTCGATGACAACTTCAAGGTAATCAAACACTACTACCTTGGTGACCAGGAAGCAATTGCTGCAAAAATGAACGCAGTTGCAAATCAGGGAAAGAAAAAATAAGGTTCCGGAATGAACAATCAGATTATCGTTCCAAACGTTTATAATTCTTCTCCAGATGAATTCTTTGATGGCAGCGCCAAGATCTAGAGTTCATGAGAGCTCTAGATCTTGTTTCATTTATTTCTTTACTTTACCAGTTTTCCACTAACATACAGTTTGTAGCCGTTTGTGTTGATTTGTGATAAATTACCATCCAGGGCTGTTATGTAAGTGTTGCTGGTAAGAGTCCAGCTACTGCTGCTGTCGATTTTTACAGTTACGTTTCCAACATCTGATGAAACAGTTTTGCCCTTTGCGTTTGTGATTTCGCCGCTTACACTTCCAATGAAGTTTGAATTATTAGTAAGGTTCAGGGTAAGAGTGGAATCACTTCCAACAAGCAGTGTGCCTTCCAGCTTTTGATTATTTGCATTAAGGGTAGCAATATTTGAAGCGCCCTTCCATCCATCAGCACAAACTGAAAGTAAAATGTTTGCACTATCTTCATTCTTCAAGGTAACGCCATTAAGATTGATAATTGCATTTGTATTTGTAACGTGGAAGATGTGTCCGTTCTTGCTGGTAAGACTTCCGCCGTTCATAGTGAAGCTTGAAGTTCCGCTGTCTGCATCACCCGACATTGACTGATAAATCATAATCGTATCGAGGAAGGTTGCATTGCCGTTGCATTTTGTGTTGTTTGCTGTGAGGTCTGAATTATTCAAAGTAATGGAATTCTTTCCTTCGATGCAAACGCCTTCTGAAAGATTTCATGTAAGGGTTGCATTTGAGACTGTGATGTCTGCAGTAGAATAAATTGCAGGAGAACCAAGCCCGTTTGAAGTATATGTTCCGCCGTCTACGGTTACTACGCCACCACCACGGTCTGTTCTGATTGCAGCTGATGATCTTCCGCTGGTAGTAATGTCGAGATTAGAAGCTTTTGTAATTCCACCTCCTGCTGTCATAATTCCGCCAGAACCATCACCAGTAGTCGTGATTTTTGTATTGCTGATTATTACAGTTGTTCCGTCTCCAGTTGCACCGTTTTTACCGCCATTTCCACCATAGCTGAATACACCATTTGCTCCGCTTGCGCTTGAAGAAATTGTTCCGCCTGTGATAGTTGTGGTGCTTCCATCTTTTACAAGAACGGCAGCGTTGAGTCCGTAGAAATTGCAGTTATCTCCACCGTTTGAATCGCCGCTTTTAGAAACTGTCGGATTTACAATCTCTACCTTATCGTTTGTAGAAATAAGAAGGGCACTTTGATCTACTGTAGAAGTTGAATAAGTTGCATCCTTTTCTGATTTTTTAGAAGAGATTTCTACAGCACCAGAATAATCGATATCTGCACTGGCATGACCGCCGCCGAAGCCTCCGCCAAATCCGCCTTCCGGAGGTGTCCCATTTGGTTTTTCTGGGGGAGTTCCTCCTGGGAAGTTTCCGTCAGGTGGTGTACCCTCTGGTGGAGTTCCTTCCGGAGGATTAGAGACTTCCTGTGTTTGATTTGAAGTTGTTGAATTTTTGTCTGAACTTTTACATGAAATTGTTGCAGCTGAAATAAAAGTGATTGCAACAAGTGAAATTAAAATCTTCTTTGCAATTTTCATAGATATCTCCTGTGAAAACGGGCTCTTCAGTGCCCGCAGTGATTTAAGTTTACAAGCATACTTTAATGCCAATTTATCAAATCATCATGAATCTACAATGAGAGTTTTATGAGAAAATGCTTAGAACTTAAAGGAGGAAATGCACTGCTCAACAAGAAGGCATTTTGTTATTTTGTTGTCATTATTTTCTCAGCAACTTCTTTAATCGAAAGATTACTTGTATCGAGCGTATTGTTCAGCTTATCAAAATAGGGGAGTGAATCTGTGCTGAGTTTAAGCCAGTCATCTGTTCGCCATGGGCATACTTTGTCATTCTGCCAGCGGTCGGTTAGGGTAGCCTTATTGCAGGTTAGAGTAACAGATTTTATTTCCAGTCCCAGCTTTTTGATTCCTTCAATAACTGAGTCATATACCCAGGCCTGATCCATCAGCCAGACAAGAACAATCATTTTGCATTCGGAACACTTTTTGTAATTTCCAATCATATGAAGAATATTGTCCACGGCCATGGTTTTTGTTTCGTGATTCCCGATAAAAGGATGAAGGTCAAGGCACCAGTCGCCATCAATAAAGGCTGTTCCCGGAGTAGCTTCTGCAATATATTTTCCAACGGCAGTTTTTCCAACTCCCATCGGCCCGTTTAAGATAATTACTTTCATATAGTTTATTGTTCAAAGTCAGAATTATATGCGTCTCAAAGTTCCGTATATTATGATAGCACGGGTCTTGCATTTTTTCTATTAACTTTATCTTCATAATTTTAATGTTGTGTATTAAAATAATTGTGGAGGCCATAATGAAATACGGTGAATCAACTTTTGACATTATTTATCTTCTGTTTGCAATAATTTCTGGAATTGTGATTTTAGCAAACCGCCGGGACAGTATTGGTAAGCTGATGGGAAGCGCTGCTTTGATTCTTGGGTGTGGCGATGCTTTTCATCTGGTACCGCGGGTTTTCAACTATTTTATCGAAAGTGATTTTACAGCCTGGCTGGGATTTGGCAAACTTGTAACATCAATCACAATGACCTTCTTTTATATGCTGATTTTTTTCCTGCATACAAAGCTTTTTAATTGGGAAGAAGGCAAGAAAAAATCAATGGCCATTTGTCTCTGGCTGCTGACTGCCTGCCGAATTTTTATCTGTTTCTTACCGGGAAATCACTGGCTCACAGGCGAGGGCTCCGTTCTTTGGGGCTGTCTCAGAAATATCCCATTCATTGCAATTGGAATTCTGATTGTGATTATCTACTTCAAGACTCGCAGGGAAAATCCGCTTTTCAAAAGAATGTGGTTGTATGTTAGTCTGTCTTTTCTTTTCTACATCCCTGTAGCAGTTTTTGCATCTCTTCTTCCTCTGCTTGGAATGCTCATGCTGCCTAAGACTGTGTGCTATATGCTGATACTTGGAATATTTTTGAAAGCGAAAAAATTATAATAATATAAAAAAGTAACTAAAAGGAGAAAACAAAATGGGAGTCTTTTCTAAAATTCACAGATATCGTAATGCCGGAGAAAATGCAAATGTAAATAATGTTGAAAGATTTGGAGCTCCGGCTTCATCGCTTTTTACAAGTACAAAGGTTTTTACCCTTCATCATCATATTGATGTTATGGATGCTTCAGAAAAGATTCTTTATAAAGCAGATACCAAGATTCTTACTCTTCATGATACAACTGATATTTATACTGCAGATGGTGAACATGTAGCAAACATAAGACGCAAACTTTTCAGTCTGCATGAAAGACGGTTTGTTGTTATGGACGACGGAAAGGAATTCCAGCTTTCTAATGAGATTTTTCACATTATAAAAGATATTACAAATATTGAAGGTCTTGGCTGGCAGCTCAGAGGAAATCTTCTTGGATTAAACTTTGAGATTTATGACAGTTCGGATGAAGTTATAGCAGTAATTGCACAAAAGATGTTTTCAATCCACGACAAGTGGTGCGTTGATATTTACAAAAAAGAGCACGAAAAAATTATCGTTGCAATTCTTGTAGCTTTGCAGCATATGATTCGCGACAGACAAAGCAGCAGTGGAGGTGGCAGTTCTTCAGGTGGCTCGTCATCAGGAAATTAATAAAAGTTTATGAAAAATTAATGCAAGGTATGTATTATGGAATGCTTTAATATTGATAACTATCTGGAAAAACTGATTTTGCGATGCAAAGAAGCTTTTGGTGGCAGGCTTGTGTATGCGGGCCTGCAGGGAAGCTGGCTTCGTGGTGAAGCAACGGAAAACAGCGATATTGATGTGATGATTGTGCTGGATGGATTTTCAGTTGAAGATATGAAAACTTACCGTGGAATCCTCAAAGAAATCGGCTGGTACGAAAAATCATGTGGTTTTATTTGTGGTAAGGAAGATTTAGCAAACTGGAATCCTCTTGAAGCGGTACAGCTGAAATATACGACAAAAGATTTATTCGGCAAACTTGAAAATCTTCTTCCTCCTGCGATAAGACAAGATGAAGTCAATTATGTAAAAATCAGCCTTGGGAATTTTTATCACGAAATCTGTCACCGCTACATTCATGGTGGCCAAGAAAAAAGCCGCAACAAACTTCGCGCAAGCTGCAAGCAGTTGTACTTTGTAATTCAGAATCTTCATTATTTAGAAAGTGGAAATTTTCTTTTGAAGAAGAGCGACTTGAAGGCAACCGTATCGGCACAGGACCGTGAAATGCTTTGTATTCCGGAACTGCCTGATGATTATGATTTTGAAAAAACTTATGAGTCTGTTGTCGCATGGTGCCAGAAGGCATTTGCAAGGATAGAGTAGGAATGCAAATTAAAACTGAACGCCTTACAATAACAAGATTCTCCCCAGATATGGCCCAGAGCATTTATGAAAATTCCCAGGACGAAGACACCAGACGTTTTTTGCCGGATGAAGTTTATGATTCTGTTGAAGAAGCCCACGAGGCAATTGAGTTTTTGATGTCACGATATGACAGCGCAGACGACCCATTTGTATATCCTGTAATCACAAATTACGAAGGAAAAAATATCGGCTATGTTCAGCTTTGCAAACTCGACGAAGGAACTTGGGAAATCGGCTATCACATTGCAAAAGACTTTACCGGCAAGGGCTACGCCACAGAAGCTGTAAAAGCCTTTCTTCCTGCCATGGCCAAAAAACTCAATATCAAAGAAGTTTACGGAATCTGCCTTGCAGAAAATCTTGCCTCTGTGCGTGTCCTTGAAAAATGCGGATTCACCCAAATCTATCAGGGCCCTGGAAATTATCAGGGGAAAGAAGCGCAAATCATCAAAGTCCTCTGGAATAATTAAATTTGACAGTACGTACAAAGAATATTATTATATACGTATAAGAGTGCTGTCATGGACACAAAACTAACTCTAAAATTAAAAGACGATTCAATCTCTCGTGCAAAGAAGTATGTTTCTTCTATAGGAACTTCGCTTTCGGCTATTGTTGAAGATTTTTTTGACGGGCTTACACTCCAGCAGCAGGAGGGGGAGTTCAAATACAGTCCTCTTGTAAACGAACTTTCGGGGATTATTCAGCTGGACGAAAATTACGATTACAAAGCTGATTATGCTTCATACCTGGACCAAAAATATGAATAAGGTTTTTGTAGATACAGACGTAATTCTTGACCTGCTTGCAAGGCGCTTGCCGCACTTCCACTTTTCTGCAGTTCTTTTCACTTTTGCCGAAATGAAAAAACTTGAGCTTTATACAAGTCCGCTGATTTTTGCCAATACCTTTTACATTCTGCGAAAACAGCTGGGAAATGAAGAAGCAAAAAAAGCTCTGCGAAAATTAAGAGTTCTTGTTCATATAATAGATTCATCAGAAGCAGTTGTAGACAAAGCCCTCAATTCAGACTTTGCAGATTTTGAAGATGCCATTCAATATTATACTTCACAGGAAAATGGCATCAATATCCTTTTGACCCGCAACCTTCGTGATTACAAAAATGCATCACAAATAGTACAAACGCCGGAAACTTTTCTTGTTTCTAACGGGTTGATTTGATTAAAGATTGTGATGAAAAAATCCTAGCCTGTAAGCGTTATTTCATGAAAAAAAATTGACATTTATAATAATATGCAATATATTGCATATATGCAGATAATAAATGAACAGATTCTTAATATGATGCCGCCTCAGTTTGGATTGTTCGGGCTTCTCTTTGCTTTTATGAACAGACTGCAGGCAGCAGGGGATTCTTTTTATGAAGAGATAACCTGTAAGCAGTGGTTTCTCCTCGCTTGTATGAATCTCTATTCAAAAGAGGCACCGACTGCCAATGACCTTGCCGAAACAATGGGCTGTTCCAGACAGAACGTAAAAGAGATTCTCAATGCTCTTGTAAAAAAAGAAATTCTTGTTCTGAAGCAGGATTATAATGATAAACGCAAGCAGCGGATTTATCTGACATCAAAGCAAAAAAGACTTGCAAAAAAATATCAGAATAAAGAGATGGATTTTTTGAAGCTTTTATATGAGGGTATTTCTGATGATGAAATCAAAAATGTATTTCAAATAATTTCCAGAATGGAAAAAAATCTAACAGGAGCGACTGGCGGGGTGACCGGTGTCGCAGGCATTCAAGCTTAGGAGGATCAAAATGAAAACAATCGTAATTTACACAAGTCAGACTGGCTTTACAAAAAGGTACGCAGAATGGATCAGCGAGGCGAGTGGGGCAGAATGCGTAGATTTTAAGCAGACTAAAAAAATCAAACTTTCTGATTATGATGCAATTATTTTCGGCGGCTGGTGCATGGCTGGGGGAGTTACGAAACTTAAGTGGTTTAAAAATCAGATTACAGCACTTTCTTCTGAAAGTAAAAAAATTATGGTTTATATGGTTGGTGCAAGCCCTGCAGAAAGTCCTGATATACCTCTTGCAATGGAAAGAAATTTTTCGGCTGAAGAATGGAAAGGTGTTAAGACCTTTTATTGTCCGGGCGGCCTGAATTATGACAAAATGAATTTTCTTTCCCGTTTTGCAATGAAGATGCTGGCAAAATCCCTTACTTTAAAAAAAGATGCTACAGAGAAAGATAAAGACATGGCCCAGATGATTTCTCATTCCTACGACATTTCTGACAAAAAGTACATCGAACCAATTCTTGCGGAGTTGAAGTAATGAAAAAGATGCAGTCAGCGGAGCAACAGTTTCCAGCGGAATAATAAAGAATGCTGTGAATAAGGCTTTGCGCTAATTATCTGCTCAATCCGAATTTCTTCAATTCTAAAAATGGTGAACACTGGTAAACTGCAAGCTCTTCTATAGCAGCTTCTAGTGGCAGCGAGATTTTTTTTGCGATTTCTTCTGCTGCGGAAAACTGGCTCTGATTCAATCTTGTTGCAAGGGTTGTGTGTGGAAACCAGATATCCGGCAGATAGTAGCCGTTTTCTGCTTTTTCAAATTCCGGAAGCAGAAGAGTATGAAGTTTCTTGTTAATTTCGGAAAGAAAGTTATTCTTTTCTGGCTGCAAAAAAAGTACTTTGCCATTGAAATTGCCAACCTCACTGAATTGTACAGAGCCAGCCTTCTGCTCTTGCGCAAAGTCTTCTACAAGCTGCAGCAGTTTTGCTTCTTCTTCCCTGGCAGCATGAAAGGCCCCGATTGTAATATGCGGCGGAATTTTATTTTCAATCATAAAACGGTTTCCGGTTTCATCCGCAATGGCTTGTAAGGTTGAGATAACAATATCATTTACTTTTTGCGAAAAGTGAAGAGACACGGCATAGGTAATCAGAGAAGAATCAAACATATTTACTATTCTATAACGATAGCAGCGACAATTTCAATCTAGCCTCATCGGAATTTATAAGATTAATGACTTAAAGCCTTTGCTCTGCAATTTTTTACCGGGAGCTTTTGCGAAACAATCAAATGGTGGATTAATTCCGACATGAAAATGCCCCCGAAAGAAGTTGTAGAAAATTATCAGAAGATGATTAAGTTCCGCTAGTTATGGGACATACAGAAGAGATGAAGTTTATTGCTGCATGTATTTGATAGTTTTGATGATAAGGCTCTGATTCAGGAACTTCTGGAAGGTATGTATGCTGAACTTCCGGAAAAGAAAACCAAGAAAGCCTAAATCTCTTTTTATTGCAAAAGCCCTTTCACCGTATCTCCGTGACGTTTTTCGTCATTTTTTACGCTTTCAACTTCCGGGAACTTTTCGGCTACCGGAGCATAAGTTTTTACGGCAGCATATTCACCCTGTGCGATTGCAGGATATAAAATCCATCTTGGGAAGATGCGGTAGAGTAGGTGAAGGAGAATTTCTTTTGTGTGCTTTGGAGTAAGTTCTGTTTGAGTCAGCTTATGAAAAACTGATGCATGGTGGCCTTCTTCCTTTGCAAGCTGACGGAAGGTGTCCTTGTCCTTCTGGTGTTTTGCAACTTCGGCCAGAGCGTTGTACATGAGAACAGCATCCAGTTCTCCCTGCTGGGCTTTGAGTAGGATTTTCATATCTTTTTTGTTGATTTCCATAAAAGTTCCTTACGCGGCATTTTATCATAAATCGGGGATTTATTCATTAAAAGAAGAGTAAAGGAGATAAATAAAAGCTAAATACTTGACAGAGTCAAGTAAAATAATTATAAATAGTTGACACAGTCAAGTATAATTGACAGGAGAATAACTATGAACAGATTAAAGAAAATCTTCATCACTTTTTGTATCTTTTTTAATTTTGTTTTTACACTTTCGGCTTCTGCCTCAAAACAAATTAAAGCTTTGAATAAAAACGGAATATTTGAAAAACAGGCTTCAGTAGGAAATGTCATTTTTAATTATGCAGAAGGTCCTGATAACGGCCCTGTTCTTCTCATGCTTCATGCTCAACTTTTGGATTGGTATACCTATCATCTTGTTCTGCCTGAATTAAGTAAGAATTTTCATGTTTTTGCAGTAGATTACCCCGGGCATGGTAAAACAGTTCTTCCTACAGATTATGAAATGACAGCAAATCAGATTGGTTCAGACCTTGCATTGTTTATTGAAGAGGTTTGCGTTGGAAAAGAACAAAAGATTTTTGTAACCGGAAATTCTTCTGGAGGGCTACTGGCAATATGGCTGTGTTCTCATCGACCGGATTTAATTGCAGGTGCGGTTCTTGAAGATCCTCCTTTGTTTTCTTCAGAATATCCGGTGGTGCAGAAAACTGTTGCAAATAAAGCTTTTACCATGAGTTATAATGCGGTTGAAAATAATCAGACAGAGGATTTTCTTATGTATTGGGTTGATAACGGTAAGCAGTTTTTTGAAACTTATGCTGGAAAGAACGGTCAGAAAAAGGTAAAAAGTTACGTAAAGCTGTACAGATTTTTTCATCCAAATAAACCTGTGGATTTCAGTGGAAAGGGCCCTTCTGTTCAGGAAATGCTTCGCGGACTTGATATGTATAACCCCGCTTTTGGAAGGGCTTTTTATACGGGGGACTGGAACAAGGATTTTAGTCATGAAGAATATTTACAGAAAATCCAATGTCCGGTTCTTTTAATTCAGGCAGATTTTGATTATCTTGAAGATGGAACTTTGAATGGGGCAATGTCAAAGGAAATGGCAGAAAAAGCCTGTCAGCTGATTCCAGACTGCCAGTATATAAAATTTGACTGCGGTCATGTAACAAATCTTGAAGCTCCGGAACTTTTTTCAAAGACAGTGATAGATTTTTTTGGAGGCATAAAATGATATTTAAAAGCTCTAATCTGACCAACTTTGGAATTATATACCGTGAATATGTTCAGTTTATAAATGAGCTTCTAAAAGAAAGTCAGCTGACTTTTGCAGACAGCATTTTTTTATGTAATATTGCTGTAAATTCAGGTTGCAGTCAGGAAGATATTTCTCTGAATTTGCATATAGACAGGGCTGCAGTGGCAAGGTCAATAAGAAAAATGGAAGAATGCGGCTTCGTGCTAGTTAGCAGAGATAAAAACGATTCTCGAAAAAAAATTCTGGAACTTTCAGATAATGGAAAAAAACTATATGGAATGGTCAATTCTGCAAATGAAGAAAGACTTTCTGCACTTTTAAAAGGGTGTTCCCAGAAAAACGCAGAAATCTTTTTTTCTGTTCTTGAGACTTGTGCAAAGAATTCTGTAGATGCAGTGCTTTGAGTGAAGAAACGGAAATAGGAAAATTAAAATGACAAGATATATCGCCTTACTTCGTGGAATAAATATCAGTGGGAAAAATAAAATCTCCATGCCTGAACTGAAAACTGCCCTTGGCGAAAAAGGTTTTGCAGATGTAAAAACATATCTGAACAGCGGTAATGTGCTTTTTTCTGATGATGAGCCGGATGCTGTAAAACTTGCAGAAAGAATTAGTACAATCATCTTAGAAACTTTTCATCTTGAGATTCCAGTTTTTGTAATTTCTCAGGATGAATTGAAATGTCTTCTTTCAAAAGCACCGTCCTGGTGGGGAAGTGACAGCAAAGATATTTATGACAATCTGATTTTTGCAATTGCTCCACATAGTATTGAAACAGTGGCCGATAAAATCGGGGAGCCGTCTGCAGAACTAGAAAAAGTCCAAATTTGCGGAAATGCGGCATTCTGGTCTTTTGACCGAAAACTATATGCAAAGGCCAACTGGTGGAAAAAGACTGCGACTCCTGGCATCGGGGAAATGATTACAATTAGGACTGCAAACACGCTTCGAAAGATTGCGGAGTTGTAAAATCTGGCTTTTTCTTCTATTCTTCCCAGCCCTTACAGACATCACACCAGCCGGTGGCGCCTGATACTTCTTCCAGTTCAGAGGGAGTTAGTTTTACCGAAGTAAATGAGTTTCCGCCTGCTGGATGAACGTATTCAAATCTTTTCATTGAAACATCGAGCCATACGGGAATTTCTTTTGGAACATTGAAAGGGCAGACTCCGCCGGGAGCAAAACCTGTGATTGCTTCAACCTGGTCTCGCTGAATCATGCTTGGTTTTGTATGAAAGAGAGCTTTGAACTTTGACGAGTTTACACGGCCATCACCAGCCATTACTACGATAACAGGTTTTTCATCCACAATAAATGAAAGCGTCTTTGCAATCTCCGCCTCAGAACAGCCAATCTTGTACTGCTTTTTTAGCGGCACTTCTGTTGGTCTGGGCTACCTTTCCCTGAACGGCAAGGCCTTTTTCTACAGTGGCGCCTTTACAGGTTGAACGAATCTTGCTTCCTGTTCCGGCCAGTCCGCTTCCTTCGTGGGTACAGAATGGAATGATTGTTTTTCCGCTCCAGTTGTGGGCTTCGAGAAATGTGTAAACTGGCATTGGCATGTCTCCCCACCAGTTCGGGTATCCGATGTAGATTGTGTCGTATGCGGTGATGTCGATATCAGCTTTGAGGGCAGGGCGGGCTTTTTTGTTCTGCTCGTCTTTTGCAATCTGAGTCAGGCGGCTGTAGCTGTCGGTCGGATAAGGCTTTTGAGTTTCAAGTTCAAAAAGCTCTGAGCCTGTTTCTTCTGCAATGAACTTTGCGATGATTGAAGTGTTTCCTTCTTTTATAATTCCAACGTTATACTGATCGCCTGCAAGCGAAAAATAAACTACCAGTGATTTTCCCATTTTAGTCTCCTTTGAGTTTGAAGTTTTGTTTTGTGCGAATAGCGAACCTGCAAGGCAGACTGCTGCCATCAGGATTGTAAAAACTGATCTTAGTTTCATCAGTACTTCCTCCTTCTTACATCTTAATTATAAGCGACACATGTCTTTTTATTAAGAACAGGTTATGGTATAATGTCGTTTAAACGACAGATGTTGCAAATATGCCTATTAAACAGGCTTTTCCGGAGGAAAGATGGCTGAAGAGAAACTCGACCCGCGCATTATCCGCACAAAGGAAGCAATTCAGACGGTTTTTAAGCAGATGGTCTGTGAACTGCCTTATGAAAAAATCACAGTAAAGGCGATTACTGAGGCGGCTAGAATAAACCGCAATACATTTTATCTTCATTATAATTGTGTGGATGATGTGCTTGCGGAGATCCAGGCTAAGCATTCCAGCGAATACAGCGCGATTGTTTCGGGAATTGATCAGCTCAAGGAAACCGGAAAACTTGTGCGGGCCTTTTTTGAATACATGGAAGCTCAGGATGATTTTTTCAAGCGTGTGACCTGCGACAGCCGTTTTGACTATATCCGCGAAAGAATGCAGAATCGTGTTACAAAGCAGGCGGCGGAATCTCGTCCGCTGAAAGGAATAGAGCAGAGCGTGCGAAACATTCTTTTGACTTTTAATAACTGCGTAGTTCTACTTTACCGCCAGTGGGTCGCCGATGGCCGCAAGATTCCTATGGAAGAAATGATTGAGCTTGCGACGACACTTCTGGAAAAAGGGATGAAGGGATACGCTAAATAAGGAAAAGGCATTATGGGTTTTACAAATTTTTCAGGTGTTTTTGGTGTATACGAAGGAACTAAGCTTATCGAAAGCGATGCTTATGGTTTTGCAAACAAAAACTTCCGCATACAGAACAGCACAGATTTTTGCTATGGCACGGCTTCTGGCACAAAAGGTTTTACGGCTGTTTCAATTCTGATTCTTGCCGCAGAAAATAAGCTCAATCTTGATGACAGCGTGAAAAAACTTTTGACCGCAAAGACTGAAAAATACGGTCTGCTCGAGTGGCTTTCTGAAAAAGTGACGGTGCGCAGTCTTTTGAATCACACTTCAGGTGTGCCGGATTATTTTGATGAAGATTTTGTAGATGATTTTGAAGAAGCCCTGTGTGGAAATGCAAACTATCACTACGAAAAACCGGAAGATTTTTTCCCTCTGATTGAAAATATGTGGAAAAAACAACAGGCTCCTTATTCTTCTGCCGGGGATTTCAAGTATTCCAATGGCGGCTTTGTGATTCTTGCTGCTGTTGTTGAGGCTGTCTCTGGCATGAGTTTTCCGTCATTTGTAAGGCAGCATGTTTTTACAAAGCTTGGCATGGAAAGCACAGGCTTTTTTAGGCTTGATGAAACACCCCCTGACGGAATTGTATGCGCAACCGGCTATCAGCAAAACGGCCGCAGTAACATTTACGGAATTCCCGTAACTGGTGGCGGAGACGGCGGCGCGTTTACTACAATTACAGACATGGCGCAATTCTGGCATAATCTTGATCCTGAGCTGAATCCGGAAAGCACCCTTTCTCCTTTTATTGAAGATGCCTGGTCCCCTTGTATTGAAGGTGATGACGGACTATATGGGCTTGGCTTCTGGCTGCGCAAAGAAAATCCGCACATAGTTTTTCTTGAGGGCTTTGATCCAGGCGTACAGTTTTTCAGCTTTTACAATCGCGATACAAAGCGCTCGCTTACAATCTGCCTTAACGACGAACAGAAAAAGTGCAGCGAAGTCTTTGAAAAGTATTTTAGGCTGGTTCAGGAATAAATAGTAACCCTTCCAGTACGCTGCTGCTTGCCCAGGGCATTAAGGCAAACCAGGTTGAAGAAGGATTTCCGTCTTTATATTTTTCGACAACGAGGCCCTGACTGTAACAAAAGCGTTCCGACATCCAGCCTTTTTTACCGTAATCAAATTCTCCGTCAAAATGATTATAAGTCTGGCAGCCCCATAAAATTGTATCCTGCATGCGATTTTTGATGTATTCAATTGTGCGGGAATCTTTTTTTGCATGCTCAATAAAGTAAGCCATCTCACCAACAATTGATGAAGACATAGGATGAATATGAGGATTACAGACTGAAGTAATGCTGCCACCACAGGAACTCCATTTAAGTTTACTTAGAGGTGGAACCTCGATACGCCCATTATAGCAGAACTTGTAAGAGAACTCCTGATACAATGCTGTTTCCATATAATCAAGATAAAGTTGATTATTTGTAAGCTGATGTAAAAGTTTTGTTGCCCTTATAAAAGCAAGTACACCTTCGTTATCCGGAGCCTTGTCTGTATCAAGCGGACTTCCATAGCATTCAAGCTTGGCAATAAAAGTCTCGTAGTAATGGGTCAGAGATTTTTCAAAGAGAGGAAGATTCTTTGTTTCATTTGTAATCAAGGCAAAGAGAATACTTGCGGCCAGTGCCCATGAGCTTCCAAGAGAATCATATTCAATACCAGTTCCATCAGTCTCGGAGTAAACAAAAGGATATTCACCCACACGGTTAATCTCTCGTTCAAGAGCATGAACTACAGTTTTAGAGAAGGAGAGCCAGTCATCGTGAATCCTTCCATTTTCTTTTTCAAATTGGTAAGCCTTCAAAAGATAATAAGTAAACTGACCGTCGAGATAAGCCGAATGTCCACCGCTGTGCATTCCGCCATACCACCAGCCGTGACAGGTCCAGTTTTGTCCGTCGAAAGTTTCATACGTAAGCGATGATGCTTTGTTCAGGGAGTTATCAACAATATTTTGAATACATTCAAGAGCTTGTTCCCTCATTTTCTTATTATTTAGACAAGCAGAGGCAACAAGCTGCGGGTAGGCAACAACAATTCCATTGGTCCAGGAAATAGAAGGAATTACATTATAAGAAAAACTTTCCTTGCCCTTCTGATCAAATCCTGCTTCTCTTACAAAACCCGAATAACATTTTTGAGAGGGAAGCCAAGCATAATCGCAGACCGCCAGTGATAAATCTTTTATTGCTTCTTCCAGAGATGCCGATTGGCGTGGTGCTTCGTGATATTCCTCATAAACATTTCTGATAACCTTGTGAATATCTGTTACCGCAGCTGCATCAAAATCATAAACATAAAAAATTTGTGTGATTTTTTGATTTGCCTGCAAAGTAAAATAGTTTTTTGAAGTTTGTCTTGGAAGAATTGTATGTGACTGAATAAAAAGCCAGGGTGCATTTTCATAACCGAAGGTATAGCCGACAGTTTGTCTTTTGGAATTACAGGTAAAGCCACCATACTGTACAAAATCTTTTTCGCAATAATACGGAGAAGTGTGAAAGCCACGAATCTTTGGAGAGTTTCCATTTATGTACATCAAGGCACATGGGTGAGAAAGTCTGTCTCCCCTTACCATATAAAATGAAGAAAGCGGACAATCAGAATCTGAAGGATTTGTGAAAGCAGAATTAAGCCGGGGAAATTTACAGTCTACTTTCCAGGGCTTGTCTCCTCTGTTTGAACCGTACATAAAACCCGGAAGATAAAAATCAGCTTTACCGTCTGCCTCAATTTCAAGGCGCATAATTCCTTCGAAAACTTTTCCACTGGTATTTTGAATGCTTACTTCAATTTTATAAGGAGAAGCTGATGAGCCGTTTCCTCCGAGAATCTTTTCCTGATAGTTCAAACCGTAGACTTCAGGGGAATCATAAATATCAGATTTTTCTTCAACTAATTCGAGATGTCGTTTTTTTGAAACGGCAGATAATTTAAAATAATCAACCATGATATAATGATAATATTAAAACAGCTGGAAAAAAAGAATAAATCTATACAAATATTTCCATTTGTTATGAAAGACGATTCATCTCAAGCCAACCTTTATAAATTCAATAACAGCATCAGTTTCTGATAAAAGCTTTATCCTGCTCAGGAATTTTATCATCAGAAACAAAGCGTTCGATGGTCATGTGCAGGTCGTACTTTTCGCGAAGCTCAGCAATTGTTTTCATCATTGGAGTTGCGTGGTGCAAATCAATTGCTTCCTGATTTTCCCAGGAGTCAATTAAGAGAATGGTTTCGCTGCTGTCATCGACGGCTTTTTTTTCCTCAAAAGGTAGATAATATTCATAGCGAAGATTTCCTTTTTCAGCTCTGATTTTCTCAACTGTTCCGCTTGAAATCATTTCACGGGCAAAGGCCTGTGCCGCACCCTTTTTTCCTGTGTAACGAAGATTTACTGTAATTGCCATTCTTCTTCTCCTGATATTTTTATTCTTTGCAGATAATTTGCGTTTTTGATTTGTCGCAGATTTCTTCTTCCAGAATTATCTGTCCGATAAAGTCTGCTGTGATTTTTCCTGCAAGAGGATTTTTTATGCTGTCGATTTTTCCGCTTACTTCTACTTCAACGGTGCTGCGCTCAAAGGCAAGGTCGCAATCTTCCATAGTGCAGTTTTTGAGCACGAGATTTTTGCAGTAGCAGAAAGGCTGAGTTCCAATAATGCGGCAGTTTATGAGAGTGAGATTCTCTGAATACCAGCCGAGATATTCGCCTTTTACAAGAGAGTTTTTTACCGTCACGTTTTTTGTGTGCCAGAAGGCATCTTTTGTGTTCAGCTCTGAATCTGAAATTTCGATGTTTTCATCATACTGAAAAGAATATTTTCCCTTCATTTTGAGGCCTGAGATTTTTGCATCACGGATTTCAAAAAAGGGATATTCAGATTCTTCGATTGTGACATTTTCAATTGTCAGCTTTTGACTTTTCCAGGCAAACTCTGGAGAATTAACGCTGCAGTTTTTCAGGCTGATATTTTTACATTCACGAAGCGCTTTAATTCCGCCGAGTCTGCTGTTTTCAATCAAAATATCTTTATCATACCAGAGTGCAGCCCGACAGTTTTCTGTAAAGCTTGTATCGGTGATTTTTGCTTTTTCTACATGCCAGAAAGGATAACGGAGATTCATAAAGCAGCCAGTCACGTCGATGTTGCGGCATTCCTTAAAAGCGGATTCACCGTCAGCAGGACCATCAAAGCGGCAGTTTTTTACAGTAAGATCTTTAAGACCGTATAAAGCTCTCTCTTCATCAAAAGTCTGATTTTCGATAATCACAAAAATACCTCTGAATTATAGTTTACCCTTTTTTAAACTCTTTGCCAAAAGGTGCGAGAGTGTGGCAAACAAAATGATAATGGAAATATAATCAATAGCAAAAAGAATGTAGCCGCGGTCCAGATCAAAGAAGAAAAACTGCTGGCGAAGAATCAGATACTTCCAGACTCCGCGGGCAATGAAGGCGTAAATGCCGTAAGCGCAGACCAGGGCAAGAATAATACGCGGAATGATTTTTGCCGTAATATCCTGAAAGAGGCGTCCAACATGCAGTCCGATATGCAGCGACATAAAAAGATAATACCAGTGGCTGGCAAGCAGATGCGCAATGCGGGCAAAGCCAAGCCCACCCTGAATGTTCAAAAATGTGAAGATATGATTTGAAAGAATGATTCCGCTTATCATCAAAAAGATTGTGCAAATCAAAATGCAGCAATTGATAACTGTCTGCATTACGCGATAGGGGTTATATTTTCCTTTGAAGATAGCTCCGTACCAGCGACGGTTCAAAATAATGTGAAGAGCCCATAAGACAAAAAGCCCTACGCCTAAGATTTCGTGCACGATGTCTGCCGGAAACAAATAGTTTCCGCCCATGAGGATGATGGAGAGGATTGTCATTGTAATGTCGATAGTCATTCTTAAGCGCTGGGTTTTTGTCATTATTTTACTCCTGGTATTTTTTTATTTCAACAAACCTTCAATATACTTCTTAACGTCTGCGCCAGAGCCACGGGTAAAATCTTTTCCGCCTTTGAAGTCTACGCCCTTTGCAAACTTAGACAAATCTGTTCCGCTGCGACCAAGGCCGCTGCCACCACTGGTACAAAGAGTAATCATTTTTTTGCCGGCCCAGTTCTGGCTTTCTACAAAGGTGTAAACAATTTTTGGGGCATAAGCCCACCAGATAGGGTAACAAACCACAACTGTGTCGTAGCCAGAGATGTCAAACGCGGTGGTTGAGCTTGTCGAAACCACGGCCTTAATTGAAGGACGGCTTTTTGGGTCGTTGCATTCAATCGAAGAAAGTGATTTTTTGTTGTGCCAGTCTAAGTCGGCGTCGGTGTATTTGTGAACTGGCTGAATCTCGAAGATGTCTGCACCCATTTCTTTAGCGGTATTTTTTGCCATGCGTTCTGTTGTTCCTGTGGCGCTGAAGTAAACGAATGCTGTCTTTGCTGAAAGTCCTGTCATGATAAGGCCTCCGAGTAAAAGTGTAAGAATAAGTTTTTTCAAAAGCATTTCCTTCTATTCCATTACAGAAAAGACCGCTGTCACATCACCTTTGCCCAGAATCTTTTTGAGCTCGGCCTGTGTAATAGTGGTGGTTGAGCTTGTCGAAACCACTTTTCCAAGGCGGGTAAAGTTCCAGCTGTTAGTGTCATAGTAAATTGTAATCTGATTTCCCTGATACAAAATGATGTCGCCGGCTTGTGTGGTAATCTGGGTGTCGTTGCGTGGAAGCTTTGTTCCAAGCGGGCCAACTTTTTCAAAGTTTCCGTAGTCGGTCATTTTGATTGTGACATGGCCTTTTTCTAGCAACTCGTAAAACGCTATGGCAGAAGAATTGTCGGCCAGTGTGGCGGCGAGCGTGTGGCTGCCACTGTCGCTTGTAATTTGAATCGAGATTTTCATATCAGAAAGTTCTCCTTTGTCAGATGATTTTATCCCCCTGCTGCCATTAGCGCAGGCTGTAGAAGCAAGAAGAAAAATTGACATTAAAACTATAAATATTTTTTTCATCAGCAACCCTCTACTTCAAATACTTTGCAAAAAAATCCGCAAGCTTATCAAAAGGAATTGCATTGTTTTTTCCGCCGTCATACAAATCGGTGTGACTTGCGCCAGGAATAATTACCAGCTCCTTGTTGCTGCCTGTGAGACGCTTAAATGCATCTTCACCAAAATAACGGGAGTGGGCTTTTTCGCCATGAAGAACCATAACGGCACTCTGGATTTCTTCGGCATAGGCAAGAAGCTTTGTGTTCAAAAGGGAAGTGGAAGCAGTTACATTCCAGCCCCCATTTGAATTGAGACTTCGCTCGTGATAACCGCGTGGAGTTTTGTAGTAATCATAATAATCCTTTACAAAATATGGAGCGTCTTCGGGAAGAGGATCTACAACTCCGCCTCCAAGCTTATAAGTACCGCCAGCCTGGACTGCCTTAAAATCTTCGATGCGCTGTGCCATAAGCGCCTTGCGGGCTTCGTGTCTTGCTTCTGAATTATTTGCGCTGTCAAAATATCCGTTGGCAGTAACACGGCTCATATCGTACATTGTGCTTGCAACTGTTGCTTTAATTCGTGTGTCGATTGCCGCTGTATTAATTGCCATTCCTCCCCAGCCACAGATTCCTATGATGCCGATTTTTTCTGGGTCGATGTTTTCGCGGGTTGAAAGAAAATCTACTGCTGCCATAAAATCTTCGGTGTTGATGTCGGGACTGTTCATATAGCGTGGTTCACCGCCGGATTCTCCTGTAAAGCTTGGGTCAAAGGCCAGGGCGATGTAACCACGAGCAGCCATCTGATTTGCATAAAATCCGGAAGACTGTTCCTTTACTGCTCCAAAAGGTCCGGAGATTGCCAGGGCCGCATTTCCTGCAGTTGCTGCATTCTCTGGGCTGTACAGGTCTCCTGTCAGTTCAATTCCAAAATGATTGCGGAAGGTTACGGTTGTTCGTTTTACTCCCTGGGCCAATTCAAAAGTGTAATGTTCATTTGTTCTGTCTATTTTTGCAAGATTTGGATTCATAATATTCTCCTTATGTTTTAGTAACGCTGTGTCACTTATCTAAAGTGTATGGCATAATCGGTGACTTGTCAACACTAAAATGCGATTTTAGTGACAAAAAGTTGCTTATTGCAAAAAATCTTTTACTGTGTTATTCTCTAGGTATGGCAGATTATATCCGTGCAAGAAGCGACGAACATAAAGAAGAAAGACTTTCTCAAATAAAAGAGGCAACTGCAGAACTTTTTGCAAGCTGCCCTTATTCAGAAATTACCCTTACCACGATTGCAGAAAAATTAGGCTGGTCACGTGCAAACCTTTATAAATACGTTACGACCAAAGAAGAAATCTTTCTGGAAATTTCTTCAGAAAAAATGGCTACCTATTACAATGCATTGCTTTCGGCTTTTCCAGATGGCAACAATTTTACGTCTGACGTGATTACTGAAGTATGGGCTGGAATTGTAAATGCAAATCAGGATTACATGCGTTATGTTTCCTATCTTAATCCGGTGATTGAAACAAATGTAACGGTAGAACGCCTTGCAGTTTTCAAAAAGAAATATTATGACCTGGCCTATGCCTTCCGCGACAGACTTGCACAAATGCTGGGCACCTCTCAGGATGCTGCTTACAAAATCCAGCTGGACGTGCTTTTTTATGCTTCCTCAAATGCAGTCTGCTGTTATAAAAATCCTCTGGTTCAGGAAGCTCTTAAACAAATCAATATAACTCCGCCGCCACTGGATTTTTATAAGGACATGAAGGACTTTATTAAAATGCGCCTGGCGTGGAAAGACTAAAATCGAAAGAGGGAAGTTGATTTGTCAGTAACCCTTACTGATGATGTTCCCCGTGATGGACACACTTAGCCTCAAAGTTTGGCTTGAGCTGGCCTTTTGCAAAAAGCTCTGCGGCTTCGTCGGCACTTCCTGTGATTCCTGGCATTTCTTTTAATCCGCTGGCAGCAATGGCTTCGATGGCACCCTGTCCGCGGTTTCCTAAAATCAAAGTTTCAACTCCAAGGCTCTTTAAGTATGGTGGAATGGCGTGATGACCATTTCCGCCGTTATCAATCACTTCTGAGGAAAGAATCTTTCCATCTTCAATCTGATAAATCTTAAAATACTGAGTCTTTCCAAAATGCTGGAAAACGTTTCCTGTTTCTTTTTCATAAGTTACTGCTACTTTCATTTTGTCCTCCATTTCTCTATTTTGTGCTTTGTTTTTTACATATATAAAGCAAATGACTGTTACTGCCTAAAAGCTCACGTTTTTCTGCAAATGCTAAATGCCATTTTTTGAAAGATTCAAAATCTTTGTCGGAAAATGCAAAATCTGAACGGAGCTGAACAGGTTCCAGATAACCGTCCGTGCCGGCTGTTGTAATCTTCTTTACAGGTTTTGTATTAAAAAGAGATTCAAACTCTGTAATGTCATAACCTGTAAAAAGCTGCTGTTCAAAATGTCTTGGCTGAAAGTCTTTCGTAAAATTTTCTTCTTCGCCTGCTGCCCAGTTGCTATACAGATAGTTTGAATACATAATTGCATACACAGAAAGAAATGCAAACATAATCACACCATCTTCTTTTGTAACACGAATAGCTTCATCAATTGCCTTGTTCACGTCTTGCATTTCGTAAAGATGATACATTGGACCAAGGACAAGTGTTACATCAAAGCTTGCGTTCTCAAATGCAGAAAGATTTGTGGCATCTCCCTGACAAGATGTAAGAGTTTTTATTCCATCCCCATTTTTTCGTAAAACTTCAAGATTGCTTTCTACAAGCTCAACTGCAGTTACGTTCATACCTTCTTTTGCAAGGGCAATGGAATATTTACCGGTCCCTGCTCCTACTTCTAAAACATTTGAATCCTCTTTTGCATAGCGGTGAATATACTGCATGGTAGTAAAAAACTCCAGTTCTCCGCGACGGTTACCTGTAAGTCTTGAATCTTCATCAATACTACCATAAAAACTGCTAATCATGTTTACTCTTGTACTCAATTTGCTTTCTCCAAAAACAGTCATTGTCAAATTTTATGCCTGATATTGCACTTATGACTCATTTACAAGTTTGCCTGTCATGTGTTCAATTTCCAGCTCAAGGCACTGAACACGGGGCAGGGCGTTTTTGAGTTCTTTTTCAAGATAGGCCTGATCGTCTGTAAACTTCTGAACCAGCTTTGTGCAGATCTCGCGGGCCAGTTCCGGATCTGTCACAAGGCGGATTTTTCCGAAGACGATTACACTGTTAATGTTCAGTGCCCATTCGCCTTCCTTTCGGTAGCCTGAATCATAAACGCAGAAACTTGCCTTGTCATAATTTTTGATGGCATCAATTTTGTGGCCTTCCTTTGCGCCATGAAAATAAATCTTGTTGTCTTCTTCGCTATAGAAGTGGGAGAGTGGAAGTCCATAAGGATATCCGTCATCACCGAGGAGTGAAAGAACTCCGCGTTTTTCGTTTTTCAAAATCTCTTTGCATTCAGCGTCTGTAATCTGCTGCTTGAATCTTCTCATTGGTCTAAACATATAATCACCTTTTACTTTCTATTAATAAAATACAATCCCACAAGGCATATTGCAACACCCAGGACTTTACTCCAGCTGATTACTTCATGATAGCCGATAAGTCCAACAAAAATCAAAATGACTGCCAGCGCCGAAAAGAGCGTTGCCACAGTCATAAGTTGATTATAGCGGAAAATGTCTGAAAAGTGTCAAAAAAAGCTTAAAGGTAAAGACCTTATTTTTGCACCTCTAATTGAAGAAGTTGATCTGGATGTAGCAAAATCCTATATCACGAAACTTACTAATTTCTATAATGATGGTATTTTATATTGTTAGCTATTGCTAATAATATAAAAAAATGTTATTTTATCATAACAAGTTAGGTATTACTAACTTGTAAGGATGGAATAACCCTTATGGGAACTATATTCACAACGGTATTTCTTCTTGTAATTATTATATTTGCAGTAAAAAGTGTAATTCATAGAATTCGTCATGGCTCAGCTTGTTGTGGTGAGCGCGATGCTCCTGAAAAGAAAATCCAACCAGCAGACAAAAATAAATCACATTATCCATATAAATATATTCTCACAGTAGATGGTATGCATTGTTCAAACTGTACTCGTCGTGTAGAAAATACTCTGAATTCAATTGAAGGTCTTTGGGCAACTGCCAGTCTCGAAAAGAAGTCTGTTACGGTTCTTTCAAAAACTGAACTCGAGGCAGCTGATTTAGAAAACGAAGTACGAGAAGCCGGCTACACAGTTCTGGCTGTTACATCAAATTAGTTATTTATTGAATTAGGAGAAATAAATGAAAAAACTCAATGAGTTAAAGAAGGAACAGAGTGCTGTTGTCGCTTCGATAAACGGTGATACACGTTTTGTAAGTAGAATTACATCCATCGGAATTACTCCGGGCTGTAAAATTGCAATCATAAAAAACGAAAAGCATCGTCCACTGCTTGTTTATTCACGTGACACAATGATTGCTTTAAACCGCAGTGAATGTGAAAACATTTTCGTGCAGGAAGCCGGAGGTGCAGCATGACAAATAAAAACGAAACAGTAATCGCATTGCTTGGTCAGCCGAACTCAGGTAAGTCAACTTTGTTTAATGCTCTTACCGGTCTCAAACAGCACGTAGGAAACTGGCCTGGAAAAACAGTAGAGAAGAAAGAAGGAAACTTTGAATACAAGGGAGAGAAATATCTGGTAGCCGACCTTCCAGGAACCTATAGTCTTTCAGCAAACTCAGATGAGGAAATTATTACTCGTGATTATATTGCCGGCGGTAAGGCAGATGTTGTATGTATTCTTGCCGACAGCTCTCAGCTTCAGCGAAGTCTTTACATGCTCGCAGATTATGCCGGAATCAAGGTTCCAACCTTCCTGCTTTTGAATATGAGTGATGTTGCGGCTGAACAGGGCAAGCAGATTGACATTAATGCAATTTCGAAAAAACTTGGTATCCCGGTGGTTCTTTTCTCCGCTCAGGATAAAAAGAATTATGATGGATTTTATACAGCCCTTGAAACTGCAATCAGCAAAAAAACAATCCTTGAATCATCAGCTATTGAAGCAAAATACGAAAATATTGAGGCTTATAAAAACATAAAGCCTCTGGTTCCGGAAAATGTAATTCCTGGATACTCCTCAGTCTGGCTGGCTGCCAAGGTTGTAGAAGGAGACTTGCCGGTCACAGCGAAAATTAAAATGGCATTGGAGGGAAATAAACGTAAGGAGTTTGATGAAGCGGTAGCTAAAAATCTTCTTGCGTCAAAAGAGACAAACAAAGGTGTACTTCTTACAGGAGAAGCAAAGTTTGCCTGGATAGACGAGCTTCTCGAGGGGGCGATGGCATCAAAAACACAGACTCGAAAACTTGGAAAATTTGACCGCATGATTACTCACCGCGTCTGGGGAAAGCCGGTTGTTATTCTCACAGTTTTGTTCGGACTTATTGCTTCCTTTATTCCAGCCCTTCCATTTATGGGAATAGGTTCTGCAATAGGTGCGTTAATTAATCCGGTTTCGAATGCCCTTAATTCAATAAATTGTCCAGGCTTTATAATCGCAATAATTTGTGATGTTGTAATCAATTCTCTCAGCTTTATTTTAAAAATGCTCGGCTTTGTGTTCGGGGTTACTCTTGTATTCGGTCTGCTTGAAGAAGTTGGTGTTATGGCACGTATCTCATACGTTTTCGACAACACAATGGCTAAGCTCGGTCTTCAGGGAAAATCAGTTATGCCTTTCCTTGTAAGCTTTGGTTGTACAATGGGTGGTGCGGCAGGTGCCCGTGTAATCGATAACTGGGGACAGAAGGTTCTTACAATCGCGCTTGCGTGGGCTGTTCCTTGTGGTGCTGCCTGGGCTGTTGTTCCAATGCTTTCAACTGTATGGTTTGGTGGAGCCGCTCCTTTAATCATCGTTGCAATACTCGCCGTGATGATTCTCCATATGTGGATTACTTCAAAAATTTTTGGTCGTAAGCTTGTCAAAAAAGAAGATCGCTGCGGAATGATTATGGAGCTTCCTCCATACCATAAACCAAAGTGGGGCGCACTTTTCCGTTACGTACTTGGCCGTACAAAGGATACATTCTTCCGTGTTCTTAAAGTCATTCTTCTTGTATCTTTTGTATTCTGGCTGCTCACCTTTACAAATTCCGGTTCTATGGATAACTCAATTCTTTACAAAATTGGTCAGTTTATTGAACCTGTTACAAAGATTTTTGGACTTGGCTGGAAAACCTTTATGGCCTTCATTGTTTCTTCTCTCGGTAAGGAAGGTGCAATTGGTGTTCTCAGTTCAATCTTTACAGATCATAATATGCTTACCGTAGGCTCTGTAGTCGGCGGAGCACGTGCCGCAAATATCAATGAGCTCCTTGTTGCTAACGTTGCAAAGCCTGAGGCACTTGCATTCATCTTTGCAATTACCTTTAACATGCCTTGTATCGTTGCTCTTGCTGCAACTTACCAGGAAACTCACTCTGCTAAGTGGACTGCAATTATTGCCTTGTACTATACAGTTGGTGCTCTTCTGATTGCGTGTGTTGCTTATCATATCGGATTGCTGATCTGGTAACAGGAACATGGAAGAACTATTAAATCTGCTCCGCGACGGACATTCCCGTTCAATCGAAATGCTCGCCGCAGAGCTTAATACAAGTACCGACGATATCAATCGCAAAATCGAGTTTCTCGAGCGTGCCGGTCTGATTCGTCGTGTATTAAATATCAAAAATGACTGCTCACATGGCTGCAACGGGGGTCACTGCCCGGGTTGCAAGGCACATAGTGGTAAGTCCGGCTCTTTCACCTGCAAAGGCTGTCTCCCCGAAGGAGGCTTCAAAAACATGGGAGAAATGTGGGAAGTAATTTAAACCATGGTCATAGGGGTTTTGAAGTCCTCTTCAGAAATTGCCCGTGTACGATTAAGAATTAGTCATGCTTGCAAGGAATACCCATCATGTGCATCATTCCGTAGCGGGTAAACTCTTCGATATTTTCGATGTATTGAAAAGCTGCCTTCTTTGTCATTTTGTGGGTTATGATTTCTACAAAGGCATTTATGATTGTTGATGCAATAAAGTGAACTGTCATCTTGTCGATTTTTTTTGTAGAAATCTGATTCTTATACATCCAGTTGAAGGTCTGCTCGCAGTTTTTTGTATAGAGCTCGCAGATTTCTTCCTGAAAATGTTCATGTGTACTTCCAGATGCTTTTGTAAGAAGCAGGGTAAAGGTGTCAAAATTATCAAAAATATAGTTCAAAAGTGCATTTGTCTCTTCTGCTTCTTTTTCAAAATGTTCCTGAGAAACAAGATTATCTACATCCATGTGATGGGAAGAATCAGCCATCATCACAGTATTAGTTGTAAATGTAATAGCCTCGTCTACAAGCGCGCAGAAAAGAGCATCCTTATCTTTAAAATGACGGTACATTGCGCCAGTGGTAAGACCAGCGTTTGATGCAATTGTGCGCAGTGAGGCGTTCATAAAACCTTTTTCCAGGAATTCTGCCATTGCGCTTTCGAGGATTTTCTTTTTTGTTTCAATTGCGGATTCGCTCACAATGACCCAATTTTAGAATGAAATAATGAGATTTGTCAAGAAAAAGATAACGATGTTATCAAAAATGCTTGACATGGTAACACTGTTATCATTATTATCTGTTAACGATAACGGTGTTATCAAAATAGTTAGTATTTACTAACGAGATAGAGGAGATTTTATGCAGGTTAAGAAAATAAACGACTGGTTTGAAAAGTTCGGTCGTTTTGAAGTAAAGCACAGATGGGGCTTCCTTATTGGTTTATTGATTTTAACAATAGTTTGCAGTCTTGGACTTCCACGTCTTAAGCTCGATAACGGCGAAGAAGACTGGTTTGATGACTGGGAAACAACTAAAGTAAACCAGGATCACTTTGAAAGTATTTTTGGTTCAACAGACAGTCTTCTGGCTCACATCAAGGCAAAAGACGTTTTTGATCCTGAAGTTTTGCAGATGATAGACGAGCTTGGTGACGAGCTTTTGAATAATGTTCCTTATGCGGGAAGTATTACTTCTTTGATGGAACTATCTCTTCCAATTGGAACAGAAGATGGCTTTGAAGTAACAAGCCCTTTTGAAGACGGCGTTCCTTCTAACCCAGCAGAGCTTGCAGAAAAGAAAGCTTTTATTATGAGCCGTGAATCAATCGTCAACAACCTTGTCAGCGATGACTGTACAGAAACCTGGCTTATCGTAAATCTTGAACAGTATTCAGAAAATCTTGACCAGGCAATGGCAAAAATTGCTCCTCCTGCCATGGCAATTTTTAATGACCCTAAATATAAGTCAGATAAATGGGAAATCCGCCCGGCTGGACTTTCTTATACTGAATACGAAGAAGAAAAAGCAATTGTCTGGCAGTGTATAAGCCGAATTGCTTTAGGCTTTATCGTAATGCTTATCTTCCTGATTGTTTTTATCTGCTCTTTGCGTGGTGTTGTGGTTCCTTCAATCGCAACTCTCGGAGCCCTTTGTACAACTCTCGGCGCTTCTGCCTGGCTTAATATCAAAGGAAATAACACAATGATTCTTGTAACTGTATTGCTTTCTATGGCACTTGCAGTTGGTTATGCAGTTCACTACATCAACAGCTTTAAGATGTACTTTAGAAAAACCGGTAAGCGAAAAGAATCAATTGTTATGGGTATCAGAGATTCCGGCTGGGCTCTCTTCTTTACAGTAATCACAACAATGGCAGGTATGCTTTCCTTCCTTTCTGCAAACATCAGACCTATGCGCTGGGTTGGAGGAATTACTGCCGCAGCCGTTTTTGCAGTTTTCGTTTTTGAAATAATTCTTCTTCCATGTCTTTACAGCTTTGGAAAAGACCAGGAGCCTGACCCGGACTTTGTAAAGAACGAAGGCTCAACAAGTTCTGACCTCCGCGTAGAAGCAATGGGAAAATCAATCCTCAATAAAAAGTGGATTACAGTTGTTGTTGGGGTGGCTGTGATTGTGGCCGTTCTTCCAGGCATTTTCAAAATCAAAGTTAATATGAATTATGCAGATATGATGGGCGAGCGAACACCTTACATTCACCGCCTTATGGAAATTACCCGAAGTCAGCTTGGAAGTCAGTACAGCTATGAAGTTCTTGTTGAATATCAGGAAGAAGATGCCCTTAAAAATCCACAGGTTCTTAAGAATATGGATGAAATGGCAGCGCGCATTGGAACTCTAAGTTCTACAAAAGTTTCAAACGGAAAGCCTCGTGTTTCTTCTGTAACAAAAGTTGTAAAGGAGATGAACCGAACTCTCAACGGTGATGATCCTGCCGCTTATGTTATTCCTGATGATCAGGATCTTGTAAGTCAGGAAATGTTCCTATACGAAATCTCTGGTGGAAATGATCTTTACAATTATGTCAGCGAAGATTTTAAGGCCGGCTACCTTCATATTGAACTTTCTGGTTACGATGGAGAAGAAATTGTTCGCAATCTTGAAGATGTAAAAAAATGGTGTGCAGAGCTTTTCCCTGATGCATCAAATGCAGGTGTAGTAGGTGAGGTTGTTCAGTATGCACAGATGAATGGCAAACTTGTTCGTGGTTCAATCCGTTCGATTGGAACTTCGCTGCTGGTAATTCTGCTTCTTTTGATTCTGGCCTTTACATCTTTCCGCACAGGCTTTATCGCAATGATTCCAAACGTTGCTCCAATTGCAATTATCGGTGGAATTATGGGCTATGCCAGTGTAAACCTTGATATGATTACTGCAATGATTATGCCTATGATTCTTGGTATTGCGGTTGATGACACAATCCATTTTACAAATCATATTAAATATCACTTTGAGCTTACAGGAAACTACCGTTCGGCAGTATTGAACTCATACCGTGAAATTGGAAAAACAATGATTATGACAACAATCATTCTCTGTGCAATGTTTGGAATCTTCCTTACAAGCACAATGACTGTTCTCGTAAATATTGGCTGGCTTTCAATTGTAGGTCTTGGCAGTGCCCTCATTGCCGACTACACATTGACACCAGTGCTGTTGTTTATTACTAAGCCTTTTGGCAAGGAGACAAAATAAATGAAAAAACTTATCACTACACTTTCAGTACTTTTAATCGCCGGAGCTCTCTTCGCAGAAACCGGCTACGACATCATGAAAAAGGCGGACGAAGTTCCATCGCCAACAACATCTGCATCCACAGCAACTCTAACAATTCACTCAAAAAAAGGAAGCGATAGAATCCGCGAAGTGATTATGAAGAGCAAGGATTACGGAGATGTAGAAAAGAGCGTTATCGTTTTTACAACACCAAAAGATGTTGCCGGAACAGGCTATCTCACTTTTGATTACGAGGAAGAAGACAAGGATTCCGATAACTGGCTCTATATGCCAGCAATGAAAAAGACCCGTCGCATCGCATCTTCAGGCTCAGAAAGCGAAGGCAGCTTTATGGGAACAGACTTCACCTATCAGGATATGGGAGACCGTAGTCTGAATAAATATGATTACAAATTGCTTGGAGAAGAAGCTGTCGATGGTACACCTTGTTACAAGGTTGAATGCATCAGCAAGGCTCATACAGAAAAAGACCCACGCTATATCAGCTACATCGGTAAGGCAGATTACATCCTCCGCAAGTGTGAGTTTTACGACCGTCAGGATACTCTCCACCGCGTTCTTACCTGCTCAGATTTTATAACAATTAAAGGCTATACAACCGCTCAGAAAATGAAGATGGAAAATGTTCAGTCTGGAACATGGTCTCTCATTGAAAGCAAAAATATTATTTATGATGAAGAAGATATTGATGACTCATTATTTACAGTCGCTGCGCTCGAGAAGGGGAGAATTAGATAATCATGAAAAAAACTTTACTACTCATCTTATTATTAATGATTGTTTTGCCGTTATCAGCTGAAGGTGGAGTAGATTTTTCTGGAGAGATTCAAACTATCTGGGGAGCAAGTGTTTCGGGAACAGATAATAATACATCTGCTGGACGCTTTCTTTTAGGAGAAACTTCCTTTACCGGCACTTTAGATGCTTACTATGATAAAAGTTCAGCCTTTGCTGAAGCAGCTGTGTCATATGATGCAACCTCAAATCAACTGGACTGGAGAGTGAATGAGTTATGGCTTGATTATACTGCAAGTTTCTGGGGGATTCGTATTGGTCGTCAGAAAACTGCATGGGGAAAAGCTGATGGAATAGACATAACAAATGTTATATGTCCAAAAGATATGTCCAGTTTTTCTTCAATGACAAGTGATAATTCAAAGCTTGCAATAGATGCACTGCGTCTTTCTTTTACTGGAAATCAATTTACACTTGATGCTTATTGGATTCCATTTTTTACTCCAAGTAAGCTTCCTCTTGATGAAGGAAATCAGTTGCGGAAATTTATAATACCAGAAAACTCACCATATCCAATGAGTCTTGGAACCATAGAAAAACCAGAAATTGATATATGGAATGGAGAGTATGGTTTAAAAGTTTCCGGATATTTTCCTCTGATGGATGTTTCACTTTACGGTTTTTATGGCTGGGATGATACTCCGGTATTAGATTACAATATTACTGCCCAGGGAATTCAGATAAATGGAAAATACAAACGCCTGTCTATGATTGGAATAGATATGGCAATACCTGTAAAGGAAATTGTAATACGCACGGAAGCTGCTTTCTTTCCTCAAAAATATTTTAGTGTAATTGAACAGCGCAATGAAATATCTGCTCTTGCAGGGGTGGATTGGATGCCATCTAGCTGGACACTTACCGCTCAGTATTTTTGTGATTATGTGTTTGGAAGTTTAGTTCAGCTTGAACGAAGTAAAGCATATACTCATGGAATGACAATAAATGTCTCAAAAACTTTTATAAATGAAACTCTTGAATTAAGTTTAAGCGGACTTTTGAACTTTAATGATTTAGACAGCTTTATCAGTCCTGCAGCAGAATATAGTCTTTCTGATCAGATTAAACTTTCTTGTGGTGCATATATTTTTATACCTGGTTCTGAAAATGACGGAGAATATGGAAAATATAAAGATTTAAGCTCTGCATATATAAAAGCAAAATTTAATTTCTAATAAATAAATATTCAGATGAATACCGGCTCCAACTGAAGTGCACCCCAATTATTGGACACTTTAACTAGGCTGATTTTAAGGACTGATTCCTGAATTGTAAAGGGGTCAGTCCTTTTAATTTAACCTTA
>NZ_FORI01000018.1 GCF_900113965.1 Treponema bryantii
AAGGGGTATATTCATTTTCTTTTAAGCGGAAGGTGTGGTAAGGCGGGACTGAAATTGTGGGACGCAGGCAAAATCACAGAGTTGCACAAAAAAAGTGCGGAGTGGGAAATGGCATAGGGGTGCCTCGAGAAGTTTTGGCGCTTAGCCATCGAAAACAATCCGAGGATTTTTGCCTGCAAAAACCGCAGGATTGTTAACACAAAAAACAGGCTCGCGAGCACCCCTATGTCATTTCCCACGGGAGCACTTTTTTTTGTGTAAGATCTCAGTTAATCAAACTTATATCCTATAAACAACGCCTTAAGATCCGCTTTACCGTCAATTCCAAGAACTGAGTAAATATGTGCTAAATCCTTTTTTATCGCGCTTTCACTCACATTATGTGTAATTGCCAGCGCCTTAATCGTAGTGTTGTTTACAACCGTCTCTTTAATACAGTCAATCTGACGGTCAGTGAATTTATAATCCGCAAGATTAATTTCTCCCGCATCTTTTTTCTCATACGCATGACGGAATAAAAGATTAATACAGCCAATTGTGGCCAGGGAGAAAAGCGAAATTCCAAAATACTCGAAAAAGCTGCGAACTCCATACGGAATTACCAGCGCTATCTTCACAACTTCAATTACAAGATAAACGCTAAGCCGCATTTTTGAAATAAGCCGGTTTTCAATCAGTAAAAGAACAAAAAGAATTGCCGTCAAAAACAAGGCTGTATAGATTCTTCCTGTATAAAGATATGAAAAAGTCAAAATCTCAAGAGCGGTATAATAAATGCTATGATGGGTATAAAGAATAAATGAAAGCACACAGAGTGCCAGTGCCACACCTTCTGCAGCATACGAAACTGTTTTAGAAAACGGCAGGATGCTCAGTTCATAAGAAAAATCGGTAAATACATTCATCAGAATCATGATAATCAGATATACACATCCAATCAGAGACATGAGACGGAAGGGTTTGTCTAAAAACTTTTTATAATTCATATTCATATTATACCACATTATTCAGATTTTTTACCAAAATAATCATAAATTGCATTATAAATAGTGTCTTCACCCTGCATAAAGTCTTCAAACTTTTCATAAACTTCTACATCAGGCAAAACACCACAGTGAATATCAGAATGAGTCACTTCCATCGCCCTCTTATGCAGCTCCGGCTGATCATCAACCTGCATAGGAAATATAAACTGACAGTTAAGCTTTTTCAGATTATTTCCCTTGTGATAGCCTGTATAATTAAAAATCGCCTGTCCAGTTTCCTCGCCGAACAACACAACCTGAGGAAACTGCATCAAAACATTATTAATAAATCTGAGGGAACAGGAATAAGTTCTTCCAGTTGCAACTAATGCAAGATTATACTTTTCCAATTCTGATTTATAATTCCAAAGTTCATTACCAAGTGCCATTTCAAAACGACCATCTCCGCCCGGATTATATCGTAAATCAAAAACAACAGTATCGAAATTTCCAGTTTTTAATTCTGCAGCTATATCTGAAAACCACTCCTCAACCTTATACGCTTCATCTACTTCACAATGGTTGCATCGAGCATATACAGTCCGCTTTTCTGCAGAAGAAACAAACATATAATTTTTACCACCCTTAAACTTTTTAAGCAGCCCATTTTCTTTTTCAGGGGACAGCTTCTCCCATTTCAGCAATAACAAAGGAGAAAGGGCTTTGCAGTTTAGAGTTTTTACAGTACCATCTGGAGCCTCTAGAGTCAGACTAACCCTTCCATTTTTCTGAACTAACCCGGCCTCTTTTAAGCTGATATAATTAATTGATTGTTCAAATTCATATTTTTCTCCAGCAGCTGTTTCATAAGGAGAAAGTGCATAATTTACATACTTGTCTCTAGCCTCTTCAACTGAAACACCACCAATCTTCACAAGCTTCCAGCCAAGATATTTTTTATATTTAGGAGTGGTAAGATAAAGATGATTATCATTTCCAAAACAGTAAAACATAAACGGCAAGCTTTTGGAAAACAGAGCAGCACCATCATTCGGCACAAGATTAAGATGAGCACAATTATATTCACAAAGAATCTTCTGCAGCCTGAAAACACATTCCAGCCTGTCAGCCGTACCGGCCATTACATCTGCCTTCAGCTGCTCAAAAGGCTCAGGATCATAAACCTCTTTAAGCGGAGAATATGCCATATCAATCTGGATTCGTTCAATATCATAGTACAAATCCTTCGGAGTAACGGTTTCTTTTTGATTTTTACAGGAGGTAAAAACAGAAAGAAGAATAAGAGCAATAATTAACAAAACGGATTTTTTCATGGATTACCTCCTGATTTTTCTAAATATGGTTTCGATACGGTGCTTTGCACCTACTCAACCACCGGTGGTTGAGTGCTTCGCGAAGCGAAGTGTATCGAAACCATCGGTGGTCTTTTTTTTATTTCTTAGCAATCTCAGCTACACTTGTAACTACACCTGCTAAGTTCTGCAAATCTGATGGAACGATAATCTTTGTTGCCTGGCCATTGCTTGCAACTTCGAAAGCTTCGAGGCTGCGGAGCTTAAGAACCTTGTCGTCCATTCCAGCGTCGCGGAGCATCTTAAGACCTTCTGCCTTAGCCTGCTGAACTTCGCGGATAGCTTCAGCTTCACCCTTTGCCTTCTGGATTGCCGACTCCTTCTGAGCTTCTGCCTGAAGAATCAAAGCCTGCTTCTGTCCTTCAGCTTCGAGAATTGCAGACTGCTTATGACCTTCTGCAATAAGAATCTGCTCACGGCGTTCGCGTTCAGCCTTCATCTGCTTTTCCATTGCATCGCGGATTGCCTGTGGAGGTTCAATGTTCTTAACCTCTACACGGTTTACCTTGATTCCCCAAGGGTCTGTTGCTTCATCAAGAATAGAACGCATCTTTGTGTTGATAACATCACGGCTTGTCAAAGACTCATCAAGCTCAAGTTCACCAATAATGTTACGCAAAGTTGTAGCACTAAGATTTTCAAGAGCGTTGATTGGTTTTTCAACACCGTATGTATAAAGCTTTGGATCTGTAATCTGAAAATAAACTACAGTATCAATCATCATAGTTACATTATCACGTGTGATTACAGGCTGTGGAGGAAAATCAAAAACCTTTTCCTTCAGAGAAACCTTCTTGGCAATACGGTCAAGGAACGGCATTTTTACATGAATACCAACATTCCAGGTTCCGTGATAAGCACCAAGGCGTTCAATAACAAAAGCGTTAGACTGAGATACAATTCTGATGTTTGTGATAATCAGAACCATAATCAAAACTGCAACTGCGATAATTACGTAAATCATAAACTAAATCCTCCTAAACTGTACGGTGGTTGAGCTTGTCGAAACCACATTTTAACGATGATTTCGATACGCCCTGCGGGCTACTCAATCACCATGTTAAATTTGCTTTACATACGCCGTAACACCGGCGATTTCTTCGATAATGCACTTACTGCCCTCTTCGAGAGTAATGTCCTCTTTGACAGCAGCAGTCCATTCCATACCATTGATTTTTACAGAACCCTTGTCGAGTGCTGTGATTTTTCTTGTCACTACGGCTATCTGTCCTATAATCCGCTCATAGTTTGTTGCAATCTTTTTCTGATTAAGCTTCTGCTTTACAACCGGACGTGTAAAAATCAAAAGCACAAGAGCAAGCACAACAAAGATGAACAACTGAGCAGGAAAAGGAAGAGGCGTAAATGCAAGGAAAACCATTACAAACGCACTGATTCCAAACCAAATGGTAGTAAGGGAAAGTGTAAGCGATTCAATCACCACGCAGATGATTGTCACTGCAACCCAAACCCAGGGAAGATTATCAGCTAAAACTGAAATAATACTATCCATGGCTACCTCCTTATAATTTGAACCTTTTTTCAGGTGCAAGATACATACCATCGCCTCGATTAATATCGAAGGCTTCATAAAACTCATCAAACTGCTGAACAATAGCGTTCACACGCAGAAAATCCAGCGGATGAGGATCCGTTTCATGCTGATTTCTCAAAAGCTTTTCCGTACTTTCCGAAGCATTATTCTTAGCATAGTATTCAAAGAAAAGCTTATAATCAAAATCCGGAACCGCAGCGGCAGTTTTCAATATTGCAGACATTCCAAAAACATCAGCTCCAATTTCCGTTCTACATTTTGTTCCGTCACAATTTACTCCGTCGAAAATCTCGCAGGTACTGAAATAATCAGAAACAGAAACTATGCGATTTTCAATTTCTTTATGATCAGTCGTTCCTATAATCTGCATAAGAACGCCATCGTCACCAGCAGAATGACTAAAGAGATGGCTGATTTCATGCGCCATAGTAAAACCAAGTCCTGACAGCTTCTTTTCATAAGAATCATTTACATCATATTTGATTCTGCTTAGAAAAATATAACCGGCAAGTATATTAATACTGTTATTCGATGGATTGTAATAAGCATTACTTACCTGTGGTGCCCAGGACCATTCATATATATCCGGATCCTTAAAACAGTTTTTTGACTGAATCTTTTTTTCAAGTTTTACCACTTCCAGAATGGAATCAAAGAAATTATCTTTTAGTTGTAAATCCGAATAATCATAAAAGTTTGAATGACCTGCAATCACCTTTGTTTTATTGAGTAATTCCACAAGAGTATAACGCGAACCTGTTGAAAGCCACTCCCAGGAAGAAATCTCTTTTTTATAATTTGAAAGAATATCGTTACAAAGATTTTCAATATCTGCAATTATTTCTTCTGAGCAATACTCTTCACACCACACCTTTCCCAGATAATTCGGAATAAATTCATTCAAAAAAAGAATGACAAGTTCTTCATTGCTAAAATTTCTCTTAAAACCTGTAAATTTTTCATTTACCTTCAGATAACAATCAAGGGCCTCTCTATCCAGCAAACATGTACTTGCAGTAAAAAGCCTGCATAAACAGAGTGTTTTTACAGCTTCAAGATTTTCCTCAACATAAAGAGAATCAAATATCTCAAAATCCGGAGTAAAACCAAAATTCAAGCCTGCCAGTCCATTAGATTCCAGGTATTCTGTAATCGGGAAGTTTTTATAAGAATCTTTAAGCTGACCAAAATATAAATTTTTATCTGACCCCTTTTCCTTTACAAGATTAAGATTATATCGCTTTTCAAGTTCATAAGCTGATTTTAACAGTTCTTCAGCTTTTTCCTGTGAATAGCCGACTCGCTGAAGCATTGTCATATAAAAATCAAAATAAAGGTCATAATCATCACTGATAACATATATCAGGCTTATTTTAGGACTATAATAAAGACTACCAACTTTCGATTTTTGATCTATTTTTATTGGAAAGAAGAGTCTAATATTATCATCTTCAAGAATCGAGTTTAACTGTTCAATAGATTTTACGGACTGGATTTTTTTCAAAACAGGAAGAATTGGCTGCAAACCAAGTTCATTACGGTGCTCCCAATCCATTCCCATATTGTAAAGGGCAATTAATTTCTGTTTTTCTGAAAGGTTTTGACTGTCCGAGTTCTCCAGACTTTCCGCTCCACTAGCAGCAGCCATTGAAGCAATCTGATTTACAAACGGATTGGTGAAATCTTCATTATTTTCTGTTGTTCCCGAATCCTCTGACCCTGACAAAGGCTTTTTCAAAGTCTCATAATTTAGAGACTGATAAAAATCGTCTTTAAGAGAGGGCTTTTCACTCAGGAGATTTCCATCAAGATTTGAGTTAATCCATTTTTTGCTGTTAGAAGAATTTGCACAGCCTGCAAGCAGAACTGCTAACAGAACAACAGCTGATACGACATAAGTTCTTGAACTTTTCATTTTTTCCTCCTGAAGCCAAAATATACCCGGTTCCGTGAAGTGCACCCCTAAAGTTGGACAAATAAAGTTCACTTTAGGAGGTGCTTTTTTTATGTCCAAATACTCAGAAGAGTTCAAACTAAAGATTGTCTTAGACTATATTGAAGAACATATAAGTCCAGAACAACAAGAAAAAGCATATGGAGTAAGTTCAAGTCAAATTAGACAGTGGATTGCCCAGTACAAATTAAATGGAAAATTTACAAAACCAACCCGACATTTTAGCGGAGAATTTAAGCTAAAAGTGCTAAACTATCAACAAGAGCATAATCTTTCAAATTTACAGGTTGCATTGCTTTTCGGTATTACAAATA
>NZ_FORI01000003.1 GCF_900113965.1 Treponema bryantii
ACTCACCAGTCCGCCGCTCTAGGATTAGTGCAAGCACCAATCTTACCGCTCGACTTGCATGCTTAAGACGCGCCGCCAGCGTTCGTTCTGAGCCAGGATCAAACTCTCCATGATTATTTCAATAGCCCGAAGGCTAATGATCTTCATAAACAGTTCAAACCAGCTTTTATCTATTTGCTGAATTGATTTACAATCAAGTTTCGAGAACCGAAACTTGCGGGTATGTTTTTGTTCGTTGATATAAAAAACATAAAAAATTATTTAGTCAGTTATTTCCTTCCCTGATCTGTCAAAGAACTTTTTGTTAGTTCGTTGCCGCAACTCAGTGTTGCGACGGTGAAAATGAATATATCCCTTTCACCAAAAAGTGTCAATAGCGCACCCTGTTTTTTTTGTATTTTTTTTTTACTTTTTTTTTCAATTTTTTTAAATAAATTTTCTGGCTATTATCACCTGGAGGCAGGCTCCCGTGGGAAAGTGTATGAGTCTGCTCGCGAGCTAGTTTTTGCGAAAACAATTCTGCGGTTTTTCTTCGAAAAATCCTCGAATTGTTTTTTATGGCATTCGCCAAAACTCCTCGAGGCAGCCTCATACACTTTCCCACTCCGCCCACCTCCAGGTGTATCTTCAGAGTTCTTATAAAAAAAATACAAATCTAACTCTATGTTGGGAGATTGCAGGGAATAAAAAATTACGGGCATCATTTACTCTAAACGGAGTTGTGGTAAGACGGGGCTGAAATTGTGGGACGCAGGCAAAATGAAAAAGAGGGCCCCAGGGTTGCGCAATTGTTCTGGCGTAGCCAGAATGAAGCGCGATGGGACCCTGGGAGATTGCTTTTTCAGTTTTGCCATCGCTGGGACCCGCAATTTCAGGCCCGGCTTACCACAGGTCTCGAAACAGCACTTTTTTTTGTGAAGATCTCGTTGTATTATGATATACTGTTGATATTATGGAGGATTAAAAAATGAAAACCGCTGCTGTTTTTTTTGCTGATGGCTTTGAGGACATCGAGGCACTTTCACCCGTAGATTACCTTCGCCGCGCTGGTGTTGAAGTAATTACCGTTGGTGTAAAAGGAACCCCTTTTAATGACACAATGATTGTAACCAGCTCTCACAACGTTCCAATGATTATGGACATGAGCCTGGACACATATATGAAAAAATACGGAGATTCAATTCCAGACTGTGTAGTTTGCCCGGGTGGCGGAAAAGGTGCAATCAATCTTTCTGAATGCACTACTCTGCTTGCTCATCTTGAAAAAGCATGGGACGCAGACCGTCTTGTTGCAGCAATCTGTGCAGCACCGGCTGTTGTACTTGGAAAGACAAAGATTCCTGCCGGTAAAAAGTGGACATGTTATCCTGAAATGGAAGGTGAATCAAAACCGGAATATTTAAGTGGATACAGCAATAAGGTTTTTGTTACAGATGGAAATCTTGTTACTTCACGCGGACCTGGAGCCGCAGAAGAATTCGCTATGGAACTTGTAAGGATTCTGGCTGGAGATGTAGTTTATAAGAAGGTGCATGATTCAAGCCAGCAGAGGTAGTTTAGTTTACGGTGGTTTCGACAAGCTCAACCACCGTACAGTCGGTTTCAACCACTGTACAGGCGGCTTGACCACCGCCGGCCAGGTTATAACTCGTTTTCTTTCTCGCTGATCTGCTCAGCGAGATTTTTTATTTCTTCCTGAATATCATTGAGAATCTTAATATCTTCCGGGTTCTCGCAGGTGATTGAAGCGCCCTGTAAAAGCATCTGAGAAAGTTTTAAACCCATTTCTTCGTACTTGCAGTCACGTTTTGTTTCGAGTTTATGAATCTCAATTTTTGTTACGCTTTTATCAGTAAAATCCTGAACTTTATCTCCGGCCTTTGACAGTGCCTCTTTTGAAGCTTGAGTTCCACGAGAGAATAAATCTTTTACCTTATTTCCAATTTCATCAATATTCATAATTACACCCTCTTGATTGCAAGTAATGTTAAGTCATCAGACTGTTCATCTTCCAGCATCTGATCGTAGTCTACATAGTTCACACCAGAAGAATCTTCTGTTTTATGAGCTGCGTAATAATCATACATATTAAAATATTTTAATAAGAATTCGTCAATCTTTTTATCAATTCTTATATAGTCTGTCTGTGTAACTTTATCTGATTTATAAAGACGGAATACCTTTTCAAGTGACGCAAGAGCAAGAATTGATTCCTGTACATTTCCCTCACACTTTGTAAAATCAAACTCAAGAGTTTCTGTTGTATTCGGATTATCCTGCTTGGTAAGAATAAACTTTCTCTTGTTATAAACAGCTTCAATAATCTGCTGTACGCGCTCAGGTCCAAACTCTTCTTTTGCATCTTCCATCTTGATTTCAGTTTCTTCTTCATGAGTTTTCGGATTCATCTTCTTAACTTCAACTTCATTCTGGCGCACTGTATAATCCAGTTCACGGATTCGGCGGGTTGATTCTTCAATACCGTCAGTATACAGGAAGAGAATATCACCATGATTCAAAACTGTTTTTTCAACAACAAAGCCGCCGCGCATTGCAACAAGGTCTGAAGTAAATACTCCGGCTGTAGGAGCAGATGCAAGTGTAAGCACTTTTATCTTATGGCTGGCTGAATCATAAATGTGAACAAGGTTATCTCCGGCATTACACATATAAAGTTCGCCGGTCTTCACATTCAAAAGACAGATGATAAGAGTTGCAAACTTACCGCGAAGACCAAGACCTTCAATAAAGTCATTAATCTGTTCTACAAGCTTTTCAAGGTGAGTTCCGTTTTTAGCATATGACCATTTTTCAAAGTATCGGCGGAAAATTGTAGCAACGACGGTCATGATGATGGCCGCTGGAATACCGTGTCCCGAAACGTCGCATTTAATAATTCCAAACCACGTATCATCAAGTCTCTTATAGTCAAAATAGTCCCCAGATACACCAGATTCACCTTCGTAGTAACCAAAGCATTCAAGCTCGTTATCTTTATATTCGGCGTAGGTGTTCTTGTTATTTGCGCCAAGGGCTTCGAGCGGCAGGAAGGCTTTCTGAACGGCCTTACCGTCCATTGCAAGCGCTTCTTCTTCTGCATTTGCAACAAGCTCGTGGGTCATGTTATTAACCGCATCGCCAAGGCGACCTACCTCATCGCGCGACTTAATCTCAACATCTTTTCCTTTCAGATTAATCTTATTCTTTGTCTGTCCAATCATAATAACGTGCTTTTCAAGTTTTTTGATTGGAAGGACTATCAGTGATGCAAATACATAAGCGCCAAAAATTCCAAAGGCTACGGCAGCAATTGCAACTACAAGAGAGAAAATCACAATCTTTCTGATTTCTGCATTAAGGCTGTCGATAAGGCTTTGTGTAGAAAGTTCAAGATAGATTACACTGTGAATATAATTTCCCGTAGTTCCCTTGCGGTACATTACCGGTCGATAGAAAATGTAATCTGTGAGACTGCGGTTAAGATTTTCGGTATCGAAGGCCGGGTATGAGCCGCAGGCTGCTTTTGAATATTCTGCAAGACGGGCATCAAGTTCATTTCTGAGTTCTGCAATTACATCCGAAAGCCTGTCTGCTTCTTCATTATCTTCCGGAAGAACTGAAGCATATAAAGATTCAGCTTCTTTTGAAAGGCTGTCAATTTTATCTGAAAGCTCTGCTACCTCTGTAGCAATTGTTTTATCAAGTTTTTTCAGTTTTTCAGTTACATCAAGAATTACTTTTTCTGTAAGTTGAGACTCTCCATATACCAGAGAATAATTATCCATTTTTTCACTTATATCAGAATCGTTTGTAGCCCAGATGTAATTCAGATTTTCAGCTGAATCAGAATCCAGCTGCTGACCTATAATCGTAACATATTTAACTTCATCCATTGCGTCCTTTTGACCAGGCAAAGCAGAAAGTTCAAGAAGGTTATTTGCAGGGAAGAAATTCTTTACACCAGAATGGAGACTTTCAAGAAGAACCTCAGTTCTGTTTTGCAGACCGGCTGCCATTGTCTGCTCCTGAAGTCTAATTACCTTATAACCGTTTTCAAGAGAAACGGCTATTACAACTGCGATAATAAGTGAGAAGGTGAACGCAATAAGCTTTTGCTTTAAGCTTGGTAAGCGTTTGAAATTTTTCCTTAAGTTCTTCAATGGCATGGCAGCTCCTGTGTAAAGAGAAGCAATTTCTCTTTGCATTAATTTTTTCTCGTATATATTCTGATGTATATTTATCGTTATAAAAATCAAAGTAACGGCTACAATCATAAGGATGATAAACAGCACAATAAAACTGATTGCAACCTTGTATTTATACTGTCTGAACTGCTGGCTCAGACGGCTCTCTGGAACATATTCAGCTTCGATCTTTACTGTACCTGTCTGTGAAATCTTGAGTACATTGCCTGTAAAGTAAAGGCCGCGGTCAGTATGAAGGAGTCCCACTTTATAAGTGCCTTCATCAAGTTCGGTTCCAAGATTAACATTTGAGATTCTTGTGTCTGACTGTACCCGGTACTGTCCGTTTGCAGAAGTAAGTACAAGGTCGTAAGGAGCCTTACCGTCTACATCAATATAGATTTCGCGGATGGTTCCATCGTATGTAAAGCCGCCACCGTTAATTGTAAGGATACTCTCGCCTGCTTCTGTGCGGCTTTGCTGTACGCTTGTGATGTACGTAGACGGCTGAAATTTATTCAATATATAAAGAGATGAAACCGGCTCGCTGATGTTTCCAACCTCGTCCACTGCGGCTACGGATATCATGTAAACACCGTTTGCACGGTTGTAGTAGCGGCTAGTCGTTAGATTTCTTGTCTGGGTCGCGTTGCTGGTTGTGAGACGGCGCACTTTGGTAAGCTGATTTTCATATCGCTGAATAAGGCTTTCTTTAATCTGTTCAACAGAGTTTGCAGAAAGTCTCATAGGATGCTTTTTCGAAACTGCAATTGATTTTGGAATAGCACCCAGATAATCAATCTTATAAAGATATTGTGCCGTATCTTTTGACGGTGAAGCATTCCATGAAAGGCTGTAATTATTTGATGAAACAAAACCATATTCATCAAGATTATTAAATTCAATTACAGGAGCCAGTGGAGGTGTAAGGTCAAGATGATAGGTAATCTGTGCCGGCTCAGACCAGTTTCCCGCATAGTCTGCAACTCGGGCAGAAAGAATATAATTACCATCTTCATTAGCCTTAAGTCTTATTGTATTTTCCTTTGTAAAATGCTCAATCTGCTTTGGAGGCTCTACAGCATTTTCCTTTGCCCAGGTATATGAATATCCAGATATATTAGAAGAGTCGCTTGGGAAATTAATCTGAATGCGTACATCTTCTGACCTTGAACTCTTACCCTTCTTAAATGAAAGCGGTGTAAAGTTTGGAGGAAGAACTGATCTATCTGGAGAAAGAATTGCAATAGAATTTTTTGATGCAGTATTTATCTGCTGCCATATAAACGAAAGAACCTTTATTCCTTCTGCAGAATCTTTTGTCACAAGAGGATAAACGAACATATTGGAATTTCTGTTTTCTGCAAGACTTGATTCATTCCAGTAACTTCCGTCTTTTTTTACCATATAAACAGATTCACGACCGCGCCTTGTATCAAACCAGGTCATGTAAAGTGCGCCGTTAAATTCAAACATAACTGGCCGGCTCGCATTACCGCTATGAGTAAGCTGCTCTGAAGTGCCGGCTGTTACTCCGGCAGCCGTTATATTTTCTACCCAGATTGAAGAGTTTACAGAATCTGTTCTTTCCCAGGTAAGATACACCTTTCCTTCATATTCATAAAGAGAAGGTCTCTGGTTCTGATATTCGTGAAACTGTTTTCCACCACGAGATGGAAGAGAACTTCTGTCTGTTACTAAAACAGGAGGTGTCCAGTTTTTTCCGGCAGCGGAAGAATCAACTGTCATATAAAGCTGATAAGAAAGTCTGTTAGTTTCTGCCGAAGTGTACTGTGCCTGGAATACAACTATATCACCAAACGAAGATGGCAAAAGAACCGGAATAAACGGGTTTCTGTAATTCTGAGCAGGTGTAAACTGTGAAAGCTTTGGCCACTTAATACCGTCTGAAGATTCTGCAGAGAAAATTGTAAATGAGTTTTCCTCACCTACAGATGTAAAGAGTCTGAAAGTATCTGAACCGGTTTTATAAATACGAGGTGCAACAGTAACAGAAGATAATGAAGGTATTTTTGATTCGGTAAAGCTTTTACATCCGTCATTTGAAACAAATACCGAAAGATTTGAAAGACCTGTCATTACAGCAACAGCGACTGTCCCCTTCTTTAAGATTGCCGCTGTATACAAATCTGGAACTTCATCTCCAGAATAAATGAAAGGTCCTGCAAAGCCTCTGTTCTCTGTATAGTCTTTGAGCGATGTATATATTCGAACAGAAATGTATGTCTGATGTGTAGAAGGATCAACTTCCTGCCAGAAAAGATATGTCCGCGCCCCGTCAGAAGAAGTCAAGGTTACCGGGAAGCGGGAATCTGTATCAGTAATTACGACAGGATTTTCCCAATAAAAATCGGCAGCCGCAATAGCAGAAAACTGAGTAAGAGCTAGCAGAAGGAGGAAGAATAATTTTTTGAAAAGCGACATATTTTTTCTCATACTCTAGCTGCGGGCCTCAATCTTATTCTTCAAGTCTTTAATTTTCTGCGAGTTTGCATTTGCAGGCTTTTTCAAAAGCTGATCAACTATTGCATTCGCACCTACTACATTATTATTCTGAAGTCTCTGAATTGCAAGCTGATAAAGGCGTTCATCTTCTGTAGAAAGTACAGTTGATGTATTACCGCCAATCTTTGTTGTAATTTTATCCTTCAAAGCCATTGCTTCCTGATTATCAGAAACAAGGGCCAGAGCTTCATCTATTTTTGAAAGTGCATTCTGAAGTTTTGCTGTATCGTTTCCGGCAGAGTTATAGATTTTCTGTGCATCAGCTACAAGCTTCTTTGCACGGTTTGCACCGGTATTACTTACAGGCTTTTGTCTGATTCCAATATCAATTTCTACCTGATAAATCAGATCCTTTAATCCTTTATAATTTGGTTCAAGCTCATAATAGTCAAGAAGATTTGCATAACCTTCCTGTCTTGTTTCTGCGCTCTTACACATCATTTTTGCCATTTCGATTTTCTGAGCAAACTCTTCATTAAACTTCTGAGGGTTCATGAGGCGGTTAATTCTGAGTGTAAGAATTGATGCTTCCTGATTCAAAGGATATACGTACTGAAGTTTCTGAATACTGTCGAGGGCACGGGCGAGATCTTCTTCTCCTGCAGCACGGTTACCTTCTCCTATCTTACGGCTTCCTTCATCAAAATACTGATAAGCCATATTCAAAAGCTGAGACATTTCCGGATACTGTGGCGCAGACGGAAGAATCTCACGACCAGTTTTCATTGAAATGGCAGTATTTACAAAGTTCAGGAGGTTTGTAATTTCTTCATCTTCATTAATATTTGTAACTGCCCAGCGGATTTTTGCCTGATTCAGATATTTTTCTGCATCATCAAAGCGGCCGTTAAAGTAAGCATCCTTTGCCTTTGTTTTAAGATCACGAACCTCGCGGACAACATGCTCGTTTTCTGCCTTTGCAATACTTTCACCCAAAGTCTGAAGTTTTGTATCTGTCTGACTTCTGAGTGTCTCATCATTCTGATTCATCAAAGCTTCATCATATTTTGTAAGGGCATCCTGAAGCTTCTTTCGTGCTGTATCAAAATCTTCATTTCGAAGAGCATTCTGAGCTTCTGTATAACGCAGGTCTGCTTCATTACGAGCGAGCTGAGCGGCTGTCATCTGACGGCGAGCTACAGCTCCCTGCTCCTGTGCAGTTGTAATAAGGGCACGGAGTTTTTGTCTCTGTTGTTCAAAATAAGTTTTTGTTTCAACAACTAAGGCTGGAACCGATTCATCACCACGGCTTCCGTGTGCCGCATAGTTTTCTGAAATTACAGTTTCATAGTCATCAATAGACCTGATTCCATCCAAAGCTGTCTTTTGAACATACTGTGTAATTGAAAGCGAGATATCCGGATAACTGTAATAAATTCCAAAATCAAGTTCCGGGTCTGCGTTAAACGAATCTTCATAAACAACTGATTTAGAAATATCTCTATTAAGCTCAGTCAAAATATTCTGAGGAATCTTTGTGAAGAAGCCATTGCGGTATTTATCTGCGGAATTACTGTAAGCAAGCACATTTTCATAAACAGAATCTGAGCTGAGCTTGTAATAACCGGTAATTTCGTTCCAGGCGCGGCTGATAATTCCAGAAGTCTCATCAAAAATCTTATCAAGAGTTTCTGTATAAACTGCAGTAAGCCCGTCAAAGTCTCGGCGACCGGAAGTATTTGCAGCAACTTCATAAGCCTCAGTCCATGGATAACCAGAAAGCTGCTGTTTATATTTTTCTCCGACAATTGTTGTAAGCTTTGAATTAGATTCAAAAAGGCCTCTTACAATTTCACCCTGCTCTTTTATATCAACTTCGTTTCCAGTAATTCTTGCAATACTCTTTTCCTGACTGGCAGCAGTATCCTGAACCTGAGAATAGATTCCTGCAATTCTGTATGCTTCTGTACAAAGCTTTTCTGCATAATCATTTAATGAATAATAAGCTGCATATGGATTTTCAAGAGTATGAGATTCAGCTGCTGCGAGTTTATAAATATCCAGTACACGGTCTTCCAGAGAAGAATAACGAGTTACTTCATTAACGAGAGTCTTATTCAAAGAAACTGAATAGCCCCCATATTTTTTCAGAATCACAGCATATACTGCATCATTCATATTTCCGACAGCATGATTCCACTGTGCATCTACCGCGCCAAGAATACCAGAACCCGGAACTGAATCAACTCCGTAAACAAAACGGAACATAAAAGGCAGGAACGAAGCATCGGTTGAATCCGAATCAAGTTTCTGAACTTCTGCAAACTGTGTCTGCAGCTCCTGGCCAACTGTAATAATTCCCTGACGCAGTCTGTTATAGTTTCTGAAGGCATCTTCAACTTCTGCAAGTCTATTTATAGCCTGTTCATACTGCTCTGCTTTTGCGGCTTTTATAAAATCATTTACAAGGTTATTAAGTCGAGGAAGATAGTTCTTTTCCTCAAACTCTGCAATTCTTTGATCCAGTCTTGCAAGGGTCTGATTAACAGCATCTGTAAGCTGAGTATTGTCTTCCCACTGATCGTAAAAGTTGTCGCGGTAAAGCCAGAAGCCCTCTTTTGCTTTTTCAACAGCGGCTACATATTCACCTTTGCCGGAAAGCTCTGCAGTGGCATTCTGAATCTCAAGAAACAGAGCACGGAAATAGTTAAACTCTGCAGACTTTTTCAAGTCGGCAATAAACTGAAGGTTCTGGTCTGACGGATGCTTTTCGAATTTTTCAAGCTGGGCCGTAATCTCATATATTTCCTTGTTGTTTCCAGGATCTGTCTGAATCAGTTTGATAAGGCGTTCAGCCAGAATAGAATACTGATTACGAGCGTGCATGATTCGTTTTATACGGCTTTGTGCGTTATCAAAATTTTCAGGATTTTTTTCGATGTAGATATTCAGCTGTCGAAGGGCTTCATCATACTCTGTTCGGCGGATAAGTCTGTCGATTTCAAAAAGAGACAAATCATCCTTTTCCTGCGCATAGGCACAAGGCACGGTGAGAAGGATTCCGAATGCTAAACAGAGAAAAACTTTCCCTTTCATATTATTAATTATATTATATTTTATTTTCGGCAAATAAGATATTATACTTATAGAAAAGAATTAAAATTCCGAAAAAGAAGTAGATTATGAAGAAAATGGGTAATTTACCCCGCAAATTGACAGTTTTATTTTTCCTCATTCTTCTTTGCAGTAAAGCAGGTGCCCTTACTATTACAGATGTAAGCTCTGTTCTGGGCGATCTTTTTTCTTCAATGACTGATTCAAATGAAGGTACAACCTCTTTCCGTTCACTTTTAGTTCCTTTTGGAGGGCGCACTGAAAGTCTTGGAAATGCCTATACGGGCCTTTGCGATGACATCAGTTACCTGCGCTATAATCCTGCAGCGGGAGCAATTCAAAAAGAAACTCAGATAGCCCTTTTTCATAATGCCTGGATTGCAGACTCTAAACTTGAAAGTCTTGCCTTTACCACAAGATTCAAAAATATTCCGCATTTAAGTTATGGCGGATACATTTCCTGCTTCTATCTGCCTTTTACAGAATATGATTTCTTTGGTGATAGAGTTGCAGCAAATTACTATACAGAAAGTATAGCGGCTATTAATGCCTCTTACAACGTCCTTGCAGGTTATGATTTTAAGGGACTTGCTTCAGGAATTACCGTAAAAGCCGGCTGGCGCGGAATGCCAGATTATACAGACAATGAAACCGGGGCTATAATTGCAGGTTCAGGTATTAAACAAAGTGCCTTTGCTATTATGGCAGATTTAGGCTTTATGCTTCAGTTCAACTTCCTTAAGTTCTACTCCTCAAGAGACCCGAACGTTCGAATTGGTTTTTCTGCACAGAACGTTGGTGTAGCATTAACCGGTTTTGGAGATGAAATTAAACTTGATGACCCGCTTCCAACCACTGTTGCGGCAGGTATTTCTGTAAAACTCATTAAACCTATCACAGTTTCAGCAGATTTTGTACAGCCACTAAACCTTCAGAACATCAATTCATATCAGATTCCTTATTTTAACTCTGGAGTTTCCATTCAGTTTGCCTCTTTTGTATCTCTGCTTGCAGGTTTTTCTCTTAAAGGCGCAAACCCAAGAATCAGTACCGGTTTTGAATTTGAAGTTGCAAAAATCAGATTGAACATGAACTATACTCTTGACCTTACAACTTCTGCGGCCCCGGTAAACCGCATCAGCCTTTCTGCAAAGCTTCTGCTTGGTGATAAGGGACGAAGTGTAATTGATGCTCAGGTAGATGAATATTACCAGATTGGCCTCAAATATTATGCAGATGCAAAATGGGAAGATGCAATTCTTGTTTGGGAAGAAGCCATTAAATTAAACAAGCGCTTTGACCCGGCAATTCAGGGTATTCAAAGCGCCCGTTATCAGATTGAAATGTTCCAGATGATTCAGGATTCCCTGCAGCTGGATCAAGATTATTAATACTATCTCTTTTTAGTAAAGATTCTGTAGTTCATCCAAGGGAAGATAGAATCTTTTGCTTCAAGCTTTGTAAGCCATTCTGTACTTACAGTATTCGAACCAAGTGAATCAAAAACAGCTGTAAAGGCTGCAATAGATTCCTTAAAGCGTTTTTCTGCAAACTGTGGGAACTCGGAACGGTTAATCATTTTTGCAAGATTAAGGCTCTGTGCAAGCATAAGTTCCTTAGCACCAAGATTCAAAAGACGAGTCTTAAGTCCTGTATCCATTGGAAAACGGCCTGCAAGGTCAATCATACGCTCACAACTCTTTCTGATATAGCGCATCATCCAGCAGTTTTTGCTTGAAAGAAGGTTTTCACCGTATCCTGTACCAATTCCAGCAGAGAAATATGGCTCAATTTTTTCAAGATTGTACTGTTCATCACACATTCTGTCGCATGAAAGAACAGAAAGTCCTGCATCACTAGCCTTTCTTATAACTTTTTCAAGCCAGCTGATACATTCATTCCAGGTTTTACTGAGTTTTGAAATATCCAGAGTACAGATTTCTGAAACATAATTATATGATGGAAGGAGCTCTGCAGCCTTATCAAGAGTCTGGCAGCGTTTTTCAACAAAGGCTGCTGCATCTTTTTCTACCTGAACTTCTGCACATTCTTTGTTATACAGACAGCCGGAATCTTTAAAACAGCGGTTCCAGTATTTATAGCCTGTTGAATAGCGAATCTGATCCTTATCAATCAGACTTGTAAGTTTTTCCATAGGAAGTTCGTAACCAATATCTCTGTTCTGATTTCTATAGCATTCAGCAAAAATAATTCCGTTTTCACCAAAAAGCTCAGAGTCAATTACTCGGTTTCTTGCGAAAATAACTAGAGAATTGTCTGTACGAGAAGGATAGAAGATACCTGCGTCCGGTACAGTTTCTGCAAACAAAATACTTCTTGAATCAAGAATTGTGTAGGTATAGCCGTAAGCGCGGATAAGCTTTTCAATACCAGGTGTATACCCCATTGCAGGAAGCCAGAAACCTTCCGGCATAACACCAAAATACTGACGGTATGCATGGAGTCCGCTTTCAATCTGAGCAGAAATGATTTCTTTGAGATCTGCATAGTGCGGCATAAAGATATCTGTTCCACAGGTTCCCATAAGCTCAATATAGCCTCTGGTCATATACTCTGCAAAAACAGGAATAAGGTTTTTATTGTATTTATTTGTAAAATCTGCAAGAAGAGATTTGTTTGATTCAATTGTGTCGTTTATGATTGCGCAGAGCTTTTCATCAGCCTTATTACGTCTGATTTCTGCCTTACCAAGTGTATTACGTTTTTCAAGCCAGGTGATATAGTCTTCCTGAAGTTCCGGATCAGAAAGCATATTACACAAAACCGGAGGAAGAACAAGAGCAAAACGATATTTAATCTTATCTGCCTCTAGTTTTTCAATCATTCTTAAAAGTGGAATATAAACATTTGAAATTGATTCGTAAAAACTATTTAAAACGGGAGCATTATCTTTCAAGTCTTCATCGGAGTGACGTATAAATTCCTGACTTGCTTTAATAACTATACTCAAAATTTTCTGCATAAACTAAACCCTTACCCGATCATGAAAAAGAATGTCTGTGATTTCTATACTGCTCTACTATAAGTTCCTTCATTCCAGAAAGTTCGATAACCGGAGATAAAGGTTCTTCGCGGCCAGGCTGCATTTCATTTACCATTGCTGCCCCCTGCGGAATTGAAATTACTGGAGAGAAAGCAATAACTTCCCCTGTACTGCCAGTAACACATATAAGTTCAACTTTTATATATTTTTTTCCTGTAGGAAGAAGAACGTACTGTTCCTGACTCTGTGAAGGAGTCTGTACTTCAAAAGCTTCATCTGGTTTTGCATCACCAGGATTTTCGTATGAACAGATTCTAAGCTTTAAGCTGCAGGCGGGATTATCATTGATTCTGGCTAAATCATTATCATTAAGATTCCAGAAAACAAATAACCATGCAGGATTTCGTAAAACGCATGAAACCTGAGTTTCATTAAAGTTTCCGTTAAGCACCAGAGGCTGCTGATTATCGACATCAGTAGCGATAATCATTTCATCTTCTTTATTGTTTGATTCTTCTGAAAGTTCAAGAAGTTCTGCGATAAGGAAGCGTCTGTCCAGATCTTCCGGAACATCAACGCCGTATTCATCTGCCAGCTGCACAAGGTCTGAAAATGAAAGTTTTTCAAGAGAAGCACGATTTATAGGTTCTTCATTCATATTTCAACATAATCTAAAAAAAATGAATTAATGTCAATCTTTTTTTAGGAAAATACTAAAGTCAAAATGACAATGGCCGATAATTAAAGTGTTGGTGATAATATCGGGTGGGAAAACGACATCCAGACACCTGAAAATTAACTCCTATGTTTGCTTTTAAAAAGTTGAAAAGTGTGTGAGACTTTTCAACTTTTTTTTATTTAAAACGTTTTAAATTCAAGATTTTTTTATTAATTGCCGATATAATAAATGGGTAATTATCGAAAAATGGAATCAATTAACATCAATACACTTCGTGCTGGAATAACCTACACGAGTGACCTTTTGATAGACAGCTCTTTTCTCATTCTGCCAAAAACTGCTGAAATGACAGATGAACTTATCAAGGCTCTCAGACAATGGGGCTTTGAAGAAGTTATCAGTGACGGTTCAATCAGTCTTGGTGGTGATATCGGTGTTTCCAGAGCTGATGATTCCGAGAATGAAATCCAGAAAGAAAAAATCGGTGAAAATGTAAAGAAAGCCATTGAGAGCTCTAAGCACACTGCTGTTGGTAACAGTGATAAGGCCCGCATGGAACTTGTTCGTTCAGTTTATGAAGAATACATGAACTATATTGAGTCTGTTTTCACCCACTACGCTACACATAAAGAAATTGACCAGGAAGAACTTTCAGATACTGTTCAGGATCTTTGTATCTTTATCAAAGAGCACAGACGTTACATCCTGCGCGTAAACTCAACTATTCAGGCTGAAGACAGAAACTTCCTTATCATTCATACAATGCGAACAACTGTTTTGTGTCTCGCAATTGCACAGCAGCTTCACCTCCAGCTTTCAAAGATGGTTGAACTTGGTGTTACCAGTATTCTTCATGAAATTGGTATGCTCCGTCTTCCTCCACAGCTGTACATGACATCAAGAAAGCTTTCCGTTCGCGAAAAAGCCCAGATTTCAAAGCATACACTGCTTGGTTATACAATCATTAAAGATTTGAGTTTTGGTCTTTCTATTCAGCTTGGTGTTCTTGAACATCACGAAAAAGAAAACGGAACTGGTTACCCTCGCCGTCTTACCGGAGATAAGATTTCTTCAATTGCAAAGATTATTGCAGTTGCCTGTACATACGAAGCAATTTCTTCTCCTCGAAGTTATAAAGATGAAAAATCTACATTCGATGCTTTACTTGAGTTACTTCAGAACAAAGAACATGCTTATGACGGCTCTGTAATCAAAGCACTTTTGTATACAGTTTCTCTCTACCCTATTGGAACTTATGTATATCTTTCTAACCGTAAGATTGCAGAAGTTATTGATACAAATCCAGACAATCCAAAAACACCAGTTGTTCAGCTGCTTACAGAAAAAGAAGCTGATGGTTCATTAAAGACACTTCAGATTGGTGAAAATAATATTAACATTCTTCGCATTCTCACAAAGAAGGAAAAAGAAGATATTCTTAAACTTGTTCGTGAAAAAGAGGAAAAGGAAACAAGCAAAACTTCTCCAGCCGCGCCAGCTCAGGAAGAAGAAACACTTCCAGAAGTTTCTGAAATCAATAAAGCAGAACCTGCCCCTGCAGCAGCACCTGCTCCTTCTCCTGAAGCACAGCCAGAGACTGCAAATACAGCAGCACCAGAAGGCGATGCACCTGCCGCTGATGATGGCACAGAAGAAGTAGATATAAGCATATTTGGTTAAAATAATAAGAATCGGCAAGCACAGCTTGCCTCTGAGGCGGAACGAGCGATAATCCTAAAACGACCCTGACGGCTCGTTTTTTAACGGATTTTCGATTTTAGCCTAATTAAAGAACATCCTTATCTTTTCCACATCCTCATGGAATTTTTCGTCGATTACCGGCGGATGCTCGTTGAAATATAAGATTTGATTAAGTTCGTCCTGAGTTTTTACACCCCAGATAGGAATAACATTTTCAAACTGATGAAGGAAGCCGAATGCGAGCGGAATATTTTCAATTACACCTCCGCACAATGGCTGCATTGCAATAAAACCAACATCATGTTCTTCGCAAAGTTTTACAAGTTCAATTGTATCATCACTGCTGATCATACTGAACGGAAACTGAAGAGTTTCATAACAGTCTGAAAGGATTGCCTTTTTTGCAGTTTCAAAATTAGTAGTAACAATTCCAATATGCGAAGCTTTTTTTTCTGATTTTAATGCTTTAAGAGTATCGTAGATTTTGTCTGCCCCACCCGGAAGCGGAAGAAACTTTTCTGTTTCCAGCTGAAGCAGATCTACGTTGTCACAGTGCAAAGTCATCAGACTGGTTTCAAGACTCTGTCTGATTTCATCTGATGTCTTTGCATCTGTAGTTGTAGAAAGGAATACGTTACGACGGATATCATACAAAGCATCTCCAAGAAGTTTTTCACTTTCAGGAGTTTTTCGCGATGTATCAAACAGATTGATTCCCGCATCATACGCATTGCGTACAAGCAAAGCAACGTTTTCGTCTCCACCTGCCTCGGTGAGTTTCATAGCACCAAAGGCAACGCGAGAAATCAATAAATCAGTTTTTCCAAGTCTAACGTATTCCATAAAACTAGCGTTCTACCGGCTTATAGTTTTTAATAGCTTTCTGGATATAGAATACCAGGTCATCAAGAGCAACACGTTCCTGCTCCATAGAGTCGCGGTAACGTACTGTTACTGTGTTGAACAGTTCGTTTGCAGAACCGTCTTCTTTCTTTTCCTGGATTGTATCGTAGTCTACAGTTACACAGAAAGGAGTACCAACTTCGTCCTGGCGGCGGTAGCGCTTACCTACTGTTCCAGAAGTATCGTAGTCAGTTACAAAGTCTTCCTTAAGCATGTGCTGGATTTCCTTTGCCTTTTCTGCAAGACCGTCTTTCTTCATAAGTGGAAGAACTGCAACTGTGATAGGTGCAAGACGTGGATCGAGGTGAAGAACTGTTCTGTAGTCTTCCGGCTCACCCTCTTTTGCAACATTCTGCTCTTCGTATGCTTCACAAAGGAACATAAGGAAGTTGCGGTTCAAACCTGCAGAAGTTTCAATCACATAAGGAATGTATTTCTTGTTTCCATCTTCCTGGTCGATGTAAGACATATCCTTCTTAGAGTATGTCTGATGCTGAGAAAGGTCAAAGTCTGTACGGCTGTGAATACCTTCAATCTCTTCAAATCCAATCGGGAAGTTATATGTGATATCGTATGCGTCTTTTGCATAGTGAGCGAGCTTGTCGTGGTGGTGCCACTTGAGCTGCTTCTCTGGAATACCGTACTTGAGGTAGAACTGCCAGCGGTCTTTTCTCCAGCGGTCAAATGTTTCATCCTCAGTTCCTGGCTTACAGAAGTATTCCATTTCCATCTGCTCGAATTCGCAGGTACGGAAAATAAAGTTCTTAAAGATGATTTCGTTACGGAATGATTTACCAACCTGAGCAACACCGAAAGGTACCTTCATGCGGTTAGACTGAACAATGTTCTTGAAGTCTGTGAAAATACCCTGACATGTTTCAGGACGGAGATAAATCAAATGGCTGTCGTCTGCAATTGGTCCCTGATATGTCTTGAACATAAGATTGAACTCGCGTACAGCAGTGTACTTGCGGTTCTTGCTTCCACATGTTGGACAGTTGATATTTGCATCGATGAAAGCTTTCATTTCATCGTGAGTCATTGTATCAACAGGTTTTCCAGGATTGATTTCTGGATTTGCAGCGATGAAGTCTTCGATAAGCTTATCTGCTCTGTGGCGTGCATTACATTCAATACAGTCAACCATAGGGTCAGAGAAGTGGTCAACGTGACCAGAAGCCTTCCATGTTGTATGATGCTGGAAGATAGCAGAATCAAGACCAACTACATCATCGTGAAGCTGAGTCATGTAGTGCCACCATTCGTTCTGAATATTTCTCTTGAATTCTACACCGAGCGGACCGTAGTCCCAAGCGCCTGCCTGGCCACCATAGATTTCAGAAGCCTGATATACAAAGCCTCTTCTTTTACACAAGCTGATGATTTTGTCCAGGGTACATGCGTGTGTGTCTTTTGTTTCAGTTTTTGCCATTTATATCTCCTTACGACTCTGGCGTGGGCCGTTTTTGATTTTTTTGCCACAACGCACCGGGAAAGGCCGTCAATGGCGTTTTTAAGTTGTAAATGTGAGATTATCATAAAAAGGAAATGTATGCAAACAGATTACAGAATATCATCATCAATATTTGAACCTGTAAACTTTACTTCTGCCTCGCCCTCTTCTTCAAGCGGTTCAAGCGCATCAACTGTTTCAAGTTCACCGTAATCTCTATCCCTTACAGCATGCAGCTGAGAGTATTCATCAGATTGATTATAACGGGTATCATCCTTTTCCACATTAGCTATAAGGGTATTCATTTTTTCATCAAACTTCTGGAATATATAATCGCGGATATAAGTTTTTGTTGATTCAGGATTTTCATTTGTAAGCATAAGAACCGACATTGCAGTTCCATCAGGATTTACCTGTGTATTAAAAACAATGCAGGAACACACCATAGATTTTCTTCCGGCAGAAAGACAAAGATTTCGCAAAAGTGTGTTTTTCTGGAACATAGACATTAATTCCTGCTTATAGGTAATGGCAAAACCTACACTGGAAATATCCTTTATATTAATAGTATAAAGTTTACCTTCTGAGGTCATATAACCGCTTACATCTTTTTCGTTACGTGTATCAAGACGAAGATATTTACGGCGGCCTTTTGCTCCATTTAAGTCCAGAATAGCGGCAAAGTGTTCAAGTATTTTTTCCTGTTTTGAGATAAGTGTAAAACCACACGGAAGTCTTACGTTCATAAGAAACTTATCTTTATCTTCCCAGGTGGCATTCTGTGTAACAATTCCCAGATAGATTCCCTGCAATTCCGGAATTAAAGAAAAGCTTTTCATATAGTTATACCATTCTGAATAGGAAAGCTGCTCATCAATATCAATAAAACACATGGAATCAGGATAAACAGAAAGAACTCTTTTAACTTTTTTATATTCTTTTAAAATGTAGACTTCATATTCGTTTTTACGAAGATAATCGATAAGATATTTTTCAATATTGAATGTCGGATTCACAAAAAAGATTTTGCGCCCGAACAAAGGATTCTCTCTTGATTCCATATAGATAAATTATACTCTCCAATAAATACATCTGTAAAGTTTTTCTACTTTGCAGAATCCTCAGAAGCTTTTTTAGCTTCCGGCTTTGCTTCTTCTGAACCTTCTGCAGCCGCTTTCTTTTCTTCAGAATTTTCTGCTGCAGCTTCTTTATTTTCTTCGCTTGAATCTTTTGATTCGTTTAATTCAGTTGCTTCTTCGGCTTCTTCTATTACTTCTTCTGCCTCTTCTATATTTTCGGCAGAATCTGCACTCTGGTCGGCTTCTACAACTTTTGGTTTCTTATTTGAATAATCTTCAACATCCGGCGGAATAGCATAAATCAGATTTTCAAAGCGCTGTTCCAGTTGCTCAAAGATAAAGTTCTTGATTACCTTTTTATCATCCTCACCTACCTGCTTTGCAAAAAGCATTATAGCAAATAATCTGTTTGCATCAACAACCTTAATATCAAAAACAACAGATGGAGTTACAATAGAACGTCTTCCAAGGGTAATAGAAAAACTTGGAACGAGCATTTTCTTCTGGAGCGCATCTCCATAACTTCTAGGATAAAAACAAGTAAAACCAACAGATGAAATATTAAGGATAGTAACCTGCAAAAGCTGAGTTTTTGTTGCAAAATATCCATTGATTGTGATTGAAGGATCACAGTCCAGACGAACATATTTTCTGCGGCCCTTTGCACCATTAAGTTCAAGAATACCAATAATCTTTTCAATAAGGGCCGAACCTTTAAACTCATCAAGCATAATAAATCCGCCAGGAAGAGAAAGATTCATCATAAATCTTTCTTTCTGGGGCTTTGGAATAACTGCAGACATGAGGCCCACAAAAATGGTTTTCAGTTTTTCATCCTTCTGGAAAGACTGAATAAAATTAAACCATTCGTCATAGCTCAGTTCATCATCAATAAAGATAAAACAAAGTGCATCCGGGAACTTTCTTAGCGCATTCTTTGTGTATTTATAATCGCTGATAATATAAGCTTCATACTCATGTAGTTTTAATTCGAGATGAAGATAGTTTTCTACATACAAAGGAGGATTAACAAAGAAAACTTTTCGCCCGATTATAGGGTTTTCACATCTTGGAGCGGTTGCAACCGGAACAGGTTCAGGGGCAGGAGGAGGAGTTGCTTCATCAGATGCTTCTGCCTCGTTCTGGGCATTTTCCATCTGTTCAGTCTGCTCTGCGTTTTCTTCCGCTGGCTGTTCCGTAGTCTGTTCTGCTGCCGGTGTATCCTGAGAAGTTGTATTATCTTTTTTTTCTGCTTCTTCCTCAGCAGGAATAGAATCACTCATTGGTATATTTCCGCCCCATCAAGTAAAATTCATTAACAGCATACAGGTTTCAGTTTTTAATCACTTTTGTTCTGTCATCAGGGCATTTTTCAAAATACTCTCTGATTGCGTCCTTCAGTTCATCAATTCCTTTTTCTGCCGCATTTACAAATTGTGTCTGGGCATAATGCGCAAACTGAAAGTTCATGCAAAAGTATGTAAAGAACCTTTGAAGCCGGGTTTTATAAAATTCCTTCGGCTGATACTGTTCTATGTTTCTTATATAATCATAACACACTTTTTCCATATCTACCTTAATTTCTTTATTTTTTTCTGCACGAATCTGGCTGAAAATCCAGGGCTTTTGAACACTGGCGCGGGAAATCATAATTCCACTGATATCCGGACAGGTTTTAAGTGCATATTCAGCAGATGCCAGGTCCTTTACATTTCCATTAAGATAGATTTCAACACCATCCCCCTTATAACGGTCGCACAAGGCCTGGCAATATGAATAACGCGGCGGACGCGAGAGTTTTTCTTTTTTAGTTCTTGGATGAAGTGTTAAAAGCTTTGCTCCATTTTCAACAAGCATATCGCAGAAAGAAAAAAAGCCTTCATCTGTAAAATCTTCATCTCCAAGGCGAAGCTTTACAGAAAATCTTTTTGGAGTTTCCGGATGTTCCTTATTATAGAAGTTTACTTCCTTACCTACTTCACTTACCATTTGCCGTGTTTCTTCTATTGGCCGTGTCATCCAGCCAATTCCTGCACCTGTTTTATAAACATCTGGAGCAGAGCAGCCCATATTAAGGTCCAGTCCAAGCCCCGGAAGAGAGAGAAGCTGTCGTGCAGCAGGAACCATTTTTTCTATATCATGACCGGTAAGCTGCCATACAACCTTTTCCGGAACGGGAGTTGGATCTATATAGTATTTTTCAAAAGGACCGGCGTTCAAAAGAGAGCCCGCATTAATCATTTCATTAAAATATTCATCACAGCCGCCAAACTGTTCAACAAGGATTCTGAAAGCCGGATGAGAAATAGTAGCCATTGGTCCACAGATTAATTTTCTATTCATATCTTATATATTATAGCAAAATTTCTTTGAAATATCCTGCATTTAGTATTATCATTATAAGGCATATAAAAATCAGATGGAGAAGAAAAATATGTTCGAACGTAAAAAGTATAAAAATTTTGCAAAAAAACAACTTGCCGGCCGCTGGGGAATTCCAATTCTTGTAACTATTACAATTACAGTTATTTCAACAATTTTTGCTATTCCAGATACATTACAGCTTATCCGAAACGGTTATATCAGCGCAATTCTGAACTCAGACTATGTAGCTGCATCCGAAGCTGTTAATGCCGCAAACTCAACGTCATTTATAACATCTATTATTAATATGATTGTTAGTGCAATTCTTGAAGTTGCAGCCATCGGTGTTTATATAAAAATGTCTCGTTCACCAGAACCAGTTTCTTTTTCTGATTTTATAGAAGGATTTAATAACTGGGCACGTGCTGCACTTACAATTCTCTGGCAGTTCCTCTGGATTTTCCTCTGGACTTTGCTTTTTATCATCCCAGGTATTATTAAAGCAATCGCCTACTCTCAAATGTACTATATAATTGCAGAATATAAAGAAGTTTCTGTTACAAAAGCCATGCGAATAAGTATGGAAATTACAAAAGGTCACAAATGGGATCTTTTTGTTCTGTCTCTCAGCTTCCTTGGCTGGCAGATTCTTTCTGCATTTACCCTTGGTATTCTAAACTTCTGGCTTACTCCATATATGAACATGACATACGTAAACGCATATCATGCACTTATGAAGGAAGCTCTTGAAACAGGCAGAATCAGACCGGAGGATTTATCTGAATGAAAAATACAACAAAATCTGGACTCATAGTTCTTATTCTTCTTATCCTTGGAATTTGCGGATATACCGTTTATTCAATTACAACAATGGATAAAAATAGCCCGGCTCAGACAGTAGCTTCTTCGGGAAGTTATCGTGTTGGAGAAGACTCAGATTCATATGATCCAAATGCCGCAAAAGCTTACAAAAGTGAGTTTATTGCTGCCTTATATATTGAAGGAACTATTTCTGAAGCAAACCAGAACTATAACCAAAAATGGCTGATGGATACAATTTCAAGCCTTAAGAACAATAAGAAAAATACAGCACTTGCTATTTTTATTAATTCACCAGGTGGAGCTGTATATCAGGCAGATGAAGTGTATCTTGCATTGCAGGATTATAAAACTACAGGTCGCCCTGTTTATGTATATCAGGGGTCTATGGCAGCTTCCGGCGGCTACTATATTTCCTGTGCAGCCAATAAGATTTATGCAAACCGCAATACTCTTACCGGCTGTATCGGTGTAATTATGGGCAGCTCTTATGACCTCACAGGCCTTTTTGAAAAGCTTGGAATTAAGTCTACAACAATTCATTCAGGTAGAAATAAAAACATGATGAATTATAATGAGCCGTTCAATGATGAACAGAAAGCAATTATGCAATCTATCTGTGATGAATGTTATGTTCAGTTTGTTTCAATTGTTGCAAAAAACAGAGGCATTCAGTATGACAAATGTGTAAAACTATCTGACGGAAGACTTTATACAGCAAAGCAGGCTCTTGAAAACCGTCTTATTGATGCCGTTGATTCATGGAACAACATGCTCCGCGATCTTGCTGAAAACGAACTCAAAAAGCCTGGCATTAAAGTTGTAACTTACAAATACCAGAAAAAGCCTTCAATTTGGGTTGATATGCTTACAGGAAAAGCTCTTGAAATTCAGAATGCAAAGGCAGCAGCTGAATTAGGAGTTCCTGTTGAAGTTATGAAATCTATTAATGATCAATCTTCAAGCATGATTCCAATGTATCTGGCAAAATAACACCGGTGGTTGAGTCTTTCGAAACCACCTATCTTGTTAATTGATATACCCCAGCCTTCTTACCATTTACCAGTGTATGAAGGCTGTTTTGTATTTTAAAGCCTGCAGCTGCGGCTGTGCGCTCAAGTTCTTCTTTACGTGCAGAAAGAATAACCATACGGCCGTCTTGGGTAAGAACGCGGTCAAAGCTTGCAAACATCTTTTTATAAAAGCCTTCGATATCTGGAAGTTCTTCAAAGTAACCCCAAGGCGGGTCTGTAATTACAAGATTTATTGATTTATCTGCAATATGGCTGAGAACTGTGGCATCAGCAGCGCAGCATTCAATATTCGGTGCAGAAAGCTGTTTTCGGGCTGCTGTCTGAGTGGCACGCTCGGAATCGAGGTCGCTCACATAAAGCTTTTCAAAACGGAACTTTTTTGCAAGCTGAACCGGAATTGAACCGTAACCGCAGAATGGTTCAAGAATCGTATCTGATGCCTGAATGTCTGCAAAACAGCAGATAAGATATGCAATTTCCGGGCGTAGTTCTCCCTTATTCAGATTCTTTTCTGTAAACTCACGTTTTGAAATGAGTTCTCCACAAAAGGCAAAACCTTCCCGGCGGATAGAAAACCAGACTTCGTTAGTTGGAGAAAGACGGTCGAGTTTTAACTTTGAGTTTTGAAGCACATAATCTTCGGCGCGACGGGTAAGATTCTTATCAACCTTAGCAAACTGATTTTCGTTTTGAAAACGAACACGGAAACTTCCTTTATTTACAAGAAAATAATTCTTACCAGAACACACAGAACCAACCAGAGAAGGAAAACTAAGTCCCTTCCCTTTCATTGTCTTAAGTACAAAAAATGTGTTATTAAAATATATGATTTTATCAAGTTCCCGAGAATCCCCGTCAAAACGGTAATGCACAAGGCCGTCATACAAATTAATAATTTTCAGATTCTTAAAACGTTTTGTGAGATCCTGTTCGATAACAGATTGAAATCCGGTAATAAAAGAAGAAACAAATTCCGCCATGAGAATAAATATATATACTTTTTTGAGTTTTTAATAGTATGCAGACACTATGATGATTGGATACTCCCGTGGAAAAAGCCTGAAGGCATGCTCGTGATGCCTCGACGCACCCTTTTTCAAAGGGCGCTCTGTATTATCTGCGAGGACAGACTATCAGTATCGGCATCAAGGCAACCTTCAGACTTTTTCCACTCCGTACCCAATCATCACCTTTCCTGAAATCCTCTAAAAAATTGTATTATATTTATTTTCTGGCTATACAGCGGAAGGATATTGTTCAAAAAAAATATCACAGTAAATTTCAAAAATACATTCAGAAATCGTGGGACGCAGGCAAAATGAAAAAGAGGGCCCCAGGGTTGCGCAATTATTCTGGCGAAGCCAGAATGAAGCGCGATGGGACCCTGGGAGATTGCTTTTTCAGTTTTGCCGTCGCTGGGACCCGCGATTTCTGAATGTATTTTTGAATATTCCGCTAATTTTTGTTTTTGAAAGATACCTATCAATCACTAGACACACTACAAGAAAATAAATATAATACAAAGATACACGCTATATGTTTAAAATGTGTTTTACAAAACACCAGGAGGAAAATTGGCATACGTGAATAACAATAACAACAACAAAAACGGTCAGAGAATCAATGAAATGATTCGCGTCCGCGAGGTTCGTCTTATCGATGACGAGGGAAATCAGTTAGGCATCGTTGCGACACAGGAAGCCCTCAAAATGGCTAAAGACAGAGACTTGGATCTTGTTGAAGTTTCACCAAATGCTAACCCACCGGTTTGTAAAATACTTGATTATGGCAAATACAAGTTCGAACAGGAAAAAAAGCTCCGTGATTCCAAGAAGAACCAGAAAGTATTAAAGTTGAAGGAAATCCGTATGCAGCCAAAAATCGGCTCTGGAGATCTTGATACAAAAGCCAAACATATACAGGAATTTCTTGACGAGGGTGATAAGGTTAAGGTTACAATCCGTTTCCGCGGACGTGAACTTGCCCACACTGAACTCGGCTATGACGTTCTGAATGAGGTGTTAAAGCGACTTACCTCGGCGTACAACATTGATAAGCCTGCCGCAATGGACGGTAGAAACATGTCAATGACAATCTCAGCAAAAGCCGCAAAATAAGGGGTTTAGAAATGCCTAAGATGAAGACAAAGAAGTCAGCAGCAAAGAGATACTCTCTTACTGGAACTGGCAAAGTTAAGCACAAGAAGCAGAACCTTCGTCATATTTTGACAAAACGTTCTCCTAAGAGAAAGAGAAATCTTCGCGCTGCAGGTTATGTAGCAGAAGCAGATGCAAAGAAAATCAGAAAGCAGATGCTTCCTTACGGTTAATAGGAGTTTAAGATGTCAAGAGCAATAGACGGAACAAAAAGAAAGAATCGCCGTGTAAAGATCCTCAAGCTTGCTAAGGGTTTCCGTGGCGACAGAAAGTCAAACTACAAACCAGCTAAAGACGCTGTAACAAAAGCACTTGGTCACGCATATGTAGACCGCCGCGACAGAAAACATGAATTCCGCACTCTCTGGATTGCACGTATTAACGCTGCTGTTCGTGAAGAAGGAATGACATATTCACAGTTCATCAACGGAGTTAACAAGGCCGGAATTAAGTTGAACCGCAAGGCTCTCTCAAACATGGCTATTGAAGACCCAGTTGCATTCAAGGCTGTTGTTGAAGCAGCTAAGAAAGCTGTACAGGCTTAAGGAAGTTTGTAAATGATTTCACTCGATCAGGTTTATCTTCTTGAACAAAAGGTTGAAAGTGCTGTTGCAAAAATCCAACAGCTGCAGGCAGAAAACGATGCTCTGCGCAATAAATGTGCTGAGCTCACAAATGCGTTATCTGTTAAGTCGGAGCAACTTACATCTTTTGAGTCAGATCAGAGCCAGATCGAGAACGGAATCAAAAAGGCGCTTGATCGTCTTAATTCAATCGAAAACTCAGTTTTAAAAACTGCTGCACAGATTAATCAGGACGGTCAGGCTGCTAAACCTGCTGCACAGGCACCAGTTACACCACAGCCTGCAGTTCAGAACACACCTGCCCCACAGGCAGAAACACCAAAACCGGTTCAGGCTCCAGTTCAGAGCACACCAAGCTTCAATACAATGGAAACAGTTCCACAGACACAGGTAAATAAAGAACCGGAAGAAACCACAGAAAACATTCCTGATCAGATTTTCGAAGAAGAAATTGATACACAGGAAGATGACAATCACGACGGCTTAGGCTTTGATATTTTCTAATTTATAATTTTTCCAATGGGTAAACTTAAAATTGAAATGCTTGGAACTTCTTTTACAATCCAGGCAAATGAAGATAACGAATATCTCGAAAAGCTTTTAGGCTACTACAAAAGAATCACAGAAGACGTAAATAAAATCGATTCAATCAAAAATCCTCTTCAGACTGCAATTCTTTCCGGCATTATGATTTGTGATGAACTTTACAAAGAAAAGCAGGCAAAAGTTGCAATGGAAAACGGCGAATATGTTCCTGTTGAAAATGACATGGACACTCTCGAAATTGAACGCCGCACTCAAAATATGATTGAAAAAATCGACAAGGTACTCTAGCGTTGGATAATCCTGAAAACAAAATCACTATATGGGTAGATGCAGATTCCTGCCCTTCTCTTGTAAGAACTCACGCTGTAAAAATGGGAAACAGACTCGGTCTTAAAACTGTGTTTGCGGCCAATAAAAAGATTGGCTGTGACGCTGCGGCGGGGCCTTATGAAATGGCGGTTTGTGGCAGCGAGAAAGACGCGGCGGATAATTATATTTTTGAACACTGTAAGTCTTGCGATCTCGTAATTACTCGGGATATTGTTTTTGCAGACCGTTTAGTAGAACGCGGCATTTGTACAATTAACGACCGCGGCGTAGAGTTTACCCGTGAAATGATAAAAGAACGTCTTTCCATAAGCGACTTTGACAGACAGCTTGCAGAAATCGGTTTAGTAAAACATTTTCACGAAGGATATGATAAAAAAAAGTTCGCGGAATTCGCGAACTCTTTTGATAAGGTTATTCACAGATTAATTAATCTTCAGGCTCGTCAGGATAAGCCATCTGAATAGAACAGATTCGGTCTTTAACCTGCATAAAGGCCATTACAACCTCAGGGTCAAACTGTGTACCTGAATTGTTCAGGATTTCAGTAAAGGCATCTTCAATTGTCCATGCTTCCTTATAACATCTCTTATGGCTTAAAGCATCAAAAACATCAGCAACTGCTACAATACGTGCAGAAAGAGGAATATCTTTTCCGCTTAAAGGTTCTGTAATTGGAACGATACCATCTTTTACAGAGAATTCACTCAAAGAAATCTTTCCAGGGTATCCTGAAGCACCACCATCCCAGCGGTCATGGTGATGAAGAGCAACTTCCTGAGACATTACATCAAGCAGAGACTCAGGTGGCTCAAAAAGCTGTGCACCAATACAAGTGTGGCCCTTCATAATATTACGCTCTTCGTCTGTAAAACGAGGAAAAGCTTTTTTAAGAATTACATCAGAAATACCAACTTTTCCAACATCATGGAACTTTGCAGCAATCTTAAGATTATCGCGGTAACGATGAATTTCTGCTTCAGGAATATTATGATTGAAAGCCCAGCGGTCATAAATTTCAAGTGAGTAAGAAGAAACACGTTCAATATGTGGATATGTTTCTTTTGGATCACGGAACTCAGACATCTTGAGCATACGCTTTACCATGTTTGCAGTAAGGTATGCGTGTTGTAAAGCCTGAACTGCACTTGAAGCAAAGTGTGCAATGAGCATTTCTGCATTTTCATCAAATGCAATAATATTGCCATCTGCATCCTTTGCGTTGATAATCTGAAGCACACCAAGAAGGTTTCCGTTAGCCATCTTGAGTGGCAGTGTATACATTGATTTTGTGCGGTAATCAGTTGTAAGGTCTGAATTCTTATTAAACTTATATGGCTTTGATTCAGAAATCTTATAGCAGTCTTTGATGTTCAAAGGCTTGCCGGAAATTGCAACATAACCACAAATCTGTTTTTCGTTTATTGGAAATGAGAAACTTGTATATGGAAGCTTTTCACCAGGTGCAAGTTCTTTAAGATGTGTATCATTCTGTCCGTATTTAATTTTAAGTTTATCGCCTTCAACTACATAAATAGAACCAGCATCGGCATTGACAATCTTTCTTGTCTCAGTGAGAATGCGTTCAAGCAGAACGTCAACGTCCTGAATTTCTCCGAGTTCGCGCTCAATATCTATAATGCGCTGAAGTTTGTCTTCATGGTTAAGTTCACTCATATCTATTCTATTATGAATGATAATAAAAAAAAATCAAGGCTTTAGGTGTGATTTTTAAATCGTTTTTTCTTTTCTGATTATTGAAAAATAAATTGGACCTGCCCCATTCTGCTGATCTGGCATAATCATATAACCATATTTTGTCTTTTCAAAACCAGGCAAACTGATATCTGCAAAGTCAGAAATCTCAGAAATATCCGGTGAAGGTTCAATGAGAGTAAAGGCATCTCCTTCTTTATTAAACTTTTTGTAGAGACGCTCTATCATTCCATCATTTTCATCCGGACACAAAGCACAGGTTGAATATAAAAGGATTCCACCAGCAGAAAGAAGACGATAAGCCGAAGAAAGCAAAGCCCACTGCTCTGTCGTTACAGTTTTTATTCTGGATGGTGACCAGGAATTAAGATATTTTGGATCTGCAATTACGTGGCGTTCAGAAGAACACGGGGCATCAAGAAGAATGCGGTCAAAACATTCGCTTTGTCTTGTACACCAGGTAGCTCCGTCACTGCAGGAAGTTTTTACACGTTCTGAAATTGAAGTAGGAAGGCAGGTTTCTACAACTACGGCAAGTCTATGTTTTCTTTCCGGAGAACGTTCATTTGAAGAAAGGTGCGCATCTTCTGGCATTCGCGAAGCAAGCACTAAAGTTTTACCACCCGGAGCTGCACACAAATCAAGAATATCAGAAGCACCTTCAAGGGGAAGACACAAAGCTGCAAGTACTGAAGCACTGTCCAGAAAGTATGATTTTTCTGCTCCAGTAACATGATATTCAACTGAGCTTCCCTCGCCTGCAAACGCTTCCTTTAATTTATCCCAGCGTTCACCATAGAGGCCTTTATAATACTCTTCAAAACCTTCTGCACCAAAAAGTTTTGTTTTAGCGGATTCCTGCTTCATCTATTAAACCTGCATTGAGTTTGTATTTAATGATACGCGTAACAGCAGCATCAATCTTAGCGGCAAAATCTGAATCCTGCTTTGCCTTGCTGTAAAGAACTTTTCCGGCCTTTGCAAAGCGTTTTTCAGAAATCATAATACAGTCTACACCCGCTTCTACCGCACTGCAAGCGGCAACTTCCGGAGGATATCCGTTATCTGCAAGAGCGCCCATAAAAATATCATCTGAAAAAATCAATCCTTCATAACCATATTCATTACGAAGAATATCGGTTACCCAGACTTTGGAAAGACATGCCGGCACTCCATCATCAATTGCAGAAGTTCGTGCATGAGACATAAGAACTGCTGCAGGCTCAAGCTTTACCAGTTCCTTAAATGAAATAATACTCTTCTCAAGTTCTGATTTTGAAAGTTTGATTTCCGGAAGTCCTGTATGAGGGTCGGTATTTGTATTTCCAGGAAAGTGCTTTAATACTGTTGCAATTCCGTGATTCTCATAAGCGTTGATGCAGGCAGTACCATAGCGGATTACTTTTTCTACATCACCAAAGCTGCGGCCATCAAGAAACTCTGCATTATCTTCTGTACAAACTTCTACTACAGGAGCCAGGTTCATATCAAAACCAAGAGCTTTCATTGATTCCGCCTGTTGCGTATAAAGGCTGTAAGTTTCTGAAATATCATAAGTTTGAGCGACATTCTCATTAGACGGAAGCGCAGGATTAAGCTTTTTAAGTCTGTTTACCCAGCCGCCTTCCTGATCTACTGAAAGATATGGCTGAATATTTTTATACTCATCACAATAAATTCTGATTGAATCAATATAAGTTTTCATCTGCTCCGGTGTCTGAGCAATATTATAAGAAAAGAAAATATAACCGCCGGCAATAAGAGGAGTATCATCCTTAGTTCCATTCATTGCCCCAACAGTTTCATAAGAACGAAAACTAACGTTTCCTTCAAGATTTTCAATAAACATCTGAGCAATCTTCTGCTCCAGCGGCATACGTTCCACATAGCGCTGAATTGCAGCTTCACGTTCTTTCTTTATTTGATCTATATAAGTCTGAGTAACCATCGCCGCCTGATGCTGACGTATTTCTTTTTTGGTCTGCTTGTCTGTACAGGAAGTGAAAAGAATTAAGATGATTAAAGTTAATACCCACCATTTTTTTTTCATATATTTCTATTATATCAACAACTTAGTTTTTATGGAATTCTGGGGATACAGAAAAAAGCGGAGCAGAAAACACGCCCTCGAAACATTTGGTGCCGATACTGAAAATCTGTCCTCGCGAAAAATACAGAGCGAAGCGTCGAGGCACCTCGGTTTCGAGGGATGTTTTCTGCGGGAGCATTTTTTCTGTGTAAACTGAAGTATTTGTATAATCTACTGTTATTCTATATAATAGAAATATATGAAACGTATTGCCATAGTTACAGGCGCCAGTTCGGGACTGGGAGAAGAATTTACTCGTCAGGTAGTTGCAAATTATCATTATGATGAAATCTGGATAATTGCCAGACGCAGCGAAAAGCTCGAGTCCCTTGCTAAAGAATTAAACTCTACCCAAAACTTTAATACTGTTCGCCCTGTAGTTATGGATGTTGCGGGAAAAGAAGGCGTAAACAGACTCAAAGCTTTTATTGAAGCCGAAGAGGAACAGCTTCATAAAATTGAAAGCGGAATCGAAATCGGCTTACTTATCAATAATGCAGGTTTTGGAACTTATGGTCCGTTTGAAGAAACACCAATAGACCGTCAGATGGACATGATTGAGTTGAACTGTACTACAGTTACAGGAATCTGTGGAATCGTTCTTCCATATCTCACAAAAGACTCTGTGATTATTAACACCGCATCACTTGCAGCATTCTTACCACTTGGAAACTTTGCAGTTTATGGAGCGACAAAAGCCTACGTTCTGAACTTCTCTGTAGCACTTGCCGCAGAACTTCACGACAAAGGAATTAAGGTTTGTGCATTATGCCCGGGTTCTGTAAGTACAGAGTTTGCAAACGTAGCATCAAACGGAGCACGCCGTGAAGTAAAAGGTGGCATTCCACCACGCAAGGTTGTAGCTCAGTGTTTGAAACGCGCATTTAAGGATAAACGCTTATCGCTTTATCGTCCAAAATGGCGTATAACTGCGTTTATGAGTCGTTTCGTAGGTAGATATTTAGGAGCGAGATATACTTATTTATACAACAAGAGACCTTACAAACAGAATGACACAATATAAGGAATAATTATGAATATGATTACCAGTGCACTTTTTACAGATTTTTATGAACTTACAATGGCTCAGGGCTATTGGAAAGATAACATGAATCAGGAAGTAGTTTTTGATATGTTCTTCCGAAGAAATCCATTCAACGGCGGATTTTCTATTCTTGCCGGAAATGAAACTTTGATGGACGTAATCACTAACTTCCGTTTCAGTGAAGATGATATTAAATATCTTGCTGATCAGAAAATCTTTGAACAGGGCTTCCTTGACTATCTTAAAGATTTCCATTTTACAGGTGATCTTTATACCATGGATGAAGGAACTGTTATCTTCCCTCAAGAGCCTCTTGTACGCATTCATGCAAATCTTATTGAAGCACAGATTCTCGAAGCTCTTGTTTTGAATCACGTAAACTTCCAGAGTCTTATTGCTACAAAAACTGCCCGCATCTGGCTTGCTTCTAAAAAAGCACCTATTATGGAATTTGGTCTTCGCCGTGCACAGGGACCAGATGGTGGAATGAGCGCAACCCGTGCTTCATACATCGGTGGTGCAGCTGGTACTTCAAATACACTCGCCGGAAAAGAATACGGCATTCCTGTAATGGGAACTATGGCACACTCATGGATTATGTCTCACTCTTCTGAGCTTGAAGCATTCCGTGATTATGCAAAAATCTATCCACAGAATTCAGTTTTCCTTATTGATACTTATGATACTTTGAAATCTGGTATTAAGAACGCAATCATTGCTGGTGGCGAACTTGTTGAAAAAGGATATAACTTTGGTGTTCGCCTTGACTCTGGAGATATTTCTTACCTCACACGCGAAGTTCGTAAAGAACTTGACCGCGCAGGTTATCCTCAGGCAAAAATCAGCGTATCAAACGAACTTACAGAAGAAATCATTACAACTCTTGTTGCAAGCGGTGCTCCAATCAACAGCTGGGGTGTTGGTACTCACATGGTTACTGGTGGAAATGAATCTTCATTCACTGGTGTTTACAAGCTTGCAGCCCGTCATGACAAGGCTACAAATCAGATGGTTCCAGCAATGAAGTTCTCTGATAATCCTGCAAAAACTACAAACCCTGGAATCAAAAACGTTTATCGTCTTTATGATGAAAACGGAATGGCTCTTGCTGATATTCTTTCTCTTGAAAATGAAACACTCGAGGAAGGAAAAGAATACCGCTACTACCACCCGATGGTAGACTACCGCCAGTTTACATGCAAGGCTGCAAAGGTAGAACCACTTTTGAAAAAGAGACTCGAAAAGGGTCAGCGTGTAACTCCTCGCCTTCCAGACAGCGAACAGCTTAAAATCAGCCGCACAACAATGCAGAGCCAGCTCGAAAGCTTCGATGAGTCTTATAAGAGAATCTTAAATCCTCATATCTACAAGGTTTCTCTCACTGAGAAGTTGATGGAACTTAAGAAAGATTTTATTGAGAAGAATATCAGGTAACGAAGTCTGCGGTGGTTGAGTGACACGTAGTGTCGTATCGAAACCACCGCAGAACTCGATAATGGTGGTTTCGATACGCCTGCGGCTACTCAACCACCGTATTCAAGGCAGATAAAGCGGCTGTATGTTTCGCATCGAAGCAAACAGCCTCTCTTTTTTTGCCTGCGAGCCTTCGGTGAGTTCTTCGAGTTTATGGCGGGCTTCCTTTCGATCTGAGTTATCCTGATAATTACAGGTACAGGTAAAGCCTGCGTAGCCTTCTTCCTTTGCGTGCTCAATCAGCCGTTCTTCACTGACATAGCAAAGAGGACGCACAACGCTTACGGGAAACTTATCATACTTGAGCCTAGGCGGCATTGCAGCAAGCTCACCCTTATTTAGCATGTTCATCAAAAGAGTTTCAAGAATATCATCCATGTGGTGGCCGAGTGCAATTTTGTTATAGCCATTATCCAGCGCATAACTCAAAAGTTTAGAACGCCTTTGAGTAGAACACCACCAGCAGCTCATCTTCTGACCGGGCTTTACACGCTCAAGTACATTTACATTTATTGATTCAAAAGGAACATTCCACTCGCGGAACTTCGCCATAATCCCTTCTGGAAAGTCGGGCGCAAAATCACTCTTAATAAAAAGCGCCTTATACTTAAACCCGCAGTCCGGCCGACACGACCGCTCAGCAAAATATTCAATGAGCGCAGTAGAGTCTTTTCCCCCGCTTGCCCCAATTAAAATGCGATCGCCTTTTTCAATGAGATTATAATCAAAACATGCTTTGTCTATAAGACTGGAAAGTTTGGGTTGCTTTTTCATACACAAAAAAAGACACCTCCAAATGAAGGTGTCTTCGTTTATGGTGGTTTCGACAAGCTCAACCACCGTGTTGTTTAATTAGAATGAACCAGCTACAGCAACTGCACAAGCAACTGTACAACCGACCATAGGGTTGTTACCCATTCCCATGAAGCCCATCATTTCAACGTGAGCTGGAACTGATGAAGATCCTGCGAACTGAGCGTCTGAGTGCATACGACCGAGTGTATCTGTGAAGCCGTATGATGCTGGACCTGCAGCCATGTTATCTGGGTGAAGTGTACGACCTGTACCACCACCAGAAGCTACAGAGAAGTATTTCTTACCAGCAAGGAGACGTTCCTTCTTGTAAGTACCAGCTACTGGGTGCTGGAAACGTGTTGGGTTTGTAGAGTTTCCTGTGATAGAAACATCAACGTCTTCGTGCCACATAATTGCAACACCTTCGCGTACATCGTCAGCACCGTAGCACTTTACGATAAGGCGGTCTGGGTTAGATCCGTATGGAACTTCCTTTACAACCTTAAGAGCCTTGTCTGTACCTTCACCGTTGAAGTAGTCAAATTCTGTCTGAACGTATGTGAATCCGTTGATACGAGAAATGATCTGAGCAGCGTCTTTTCCAAGACCGTTCAAGATAACGCGGAGCTTGTTCTTACGAACTTTGTTAGCGTTAGCAGCGATTTTGATAGCACCTTCAGCAGCAGCGAAAGATTCGTGTCCTGCGAGGAATGCGAAGCACTGTGTCTCTTCTGAAAGAAGACGTGCACCAAGGTTTCCGTGTCCCAGCCCTACTTTACGGTCATCAGCTACAGAACCTGGAAGACAGAATGCCTGAAGTCCTTTACCGATGTTAGCAGCAGCGGTAGAACCAGTCTTGTCTCCTGTCTTTTCTGCTTCTTTGATTGCGATTGCAGATCCGAGTACATATGCCCATTTAGCATCCTCGAAACAAATCTGCTGTGTAGACTGACAGATTTCGTATGGATCGAAACCACGAGCCTTACAAAGGTCGCGAGCTTCGTTCAAACCAGCCTCACCTTCTTTAAAACCATATTCTTTAAGAGCCTTATTCACCTGAGGAATGCGGCCTTCAAAATCTTCAAATAATGCCATAATTCAATTTCCTCCTGTGACTATTCTTTACGTGGGTCGATAAGTTTTACCATACCCTGATCTGCAGTTACACGACCATAGTGTGTGCGTGCACCAGCGATAGCTTCTTCAGCTGGTTTTCCAGCCTTGAGAGCGTCCATAAGTTTACCAAAGTTGATACAGTTGTAACCGATAATCTGGTTATCCTTGTCGATTGCACAAGTTTCAACATATCCTTCTGTCATTTCGAGGTAGCGAGGACCTGTCTTGCGAGTAGCAAACATTGTACCTACCTGAGAGCGGAGGTTCTTTCCGAGGTCTTCAAGAGAAGCACCAACTTTAAGTCCGTCCTTAGAGTAAGCAGACTGTGAACGACCGTAAACGATCTGGAGGAAAAGTTCGCGCATTGCAGTATTGATAGCATCACAAACGAGGTCTGTGTTCAATGCTTCGAGAACAGTTTTTCCGATAAGGATTTCTGAAGCCATAGCAGCTGAGTGAGTCATACCAGAACAACCGATAGTTTCAACCAATGCTTCTTCAATGATACCTTTTTTGATGTTCAAAGAAAGCTTACAAGCTCCCTGCTGTGGTGCACACCAACCGATACCGTGTGTGAATCCAGAAACATCTTCAATTTTCTTAACCTTTACCCATTCTCCTTCTTCAGGAATTGGGGCTGGTCCATGATATGCGCCTTTAGCTAAAGGACACATGTGTTCCACTTCTGCAGTGTATGTCATATTTGCTCCTGAGTTAAAATAAATATATAGAATAAAATACCATTTTTTGTGGAATAGTACAATATTAAATTATGAAGGCTGAAAATCAATGAATTTATAACAGATTTTTATATCATCTACTGATTTGCTTTATTTCAAATCATCACGTATAATATAGTAATCATTTAAAAATAGTTGTCCACAAAGTAATAAGGATAACAAAATTGAAAATTAAAGACTTAAAAAAGAAATTTACCTCTTCCTTTATAATGCCTAAAGACTTAAAGCAAGGTATTATTTCTAAGAACCTGCATAGACTTGCACAACTCGAACAGATTTTATTCTCATTCGGTATAATCATGTGTATTGTCTCATTATTTCGATATTATCCTGATTACAAACCATATCTTGAAGATTTTATTTATTATGGCAGTTATATTTTTAGCAGCATTATAGTTTTTCTTGCAGCAATACGAATTACACATCACCCTGAATGGCCAATCTGGCGTCGTAATCAGCCAACTTATTTTGCAATATTTTTTCTTCTGGCCTTAAGCGTGTGGCTGCTGTTTACTTCAAGCACACCGCTTAGTTCCTACACAGTTTATGTAAACGTATGCATTATTGCAATTGTAATGCTTGCCGTAGAACCACTTTTCTTTATTCCTCTGCTCGGATTTTTTACAATTGTTATCTGCCTAAGACTTTATTCAATTGGCTCTGTTACCATGATTTTAAACATGTGTCTTACTGCAATCATTATGAGTATTTTGAGCCTTTTCAAATGGAACACTATCATTAAAGAGTTTACTCTGGATAAGGTTCGCACATCTCATCTTGAAACAATGGAAAAAGAAATTGAGCTTGCAGCCTTTGTTCAGGAAAGCTTTACAAAGAAGAAAATTCCAGAACTCGACAATTTTGAAATTTCCTATTACAGCAAGGCAATGTCGGGTGTTTCTGGAGACATGTATGATTTTTATACTAACGGCTCGATTTTGAAGGGTGTTGGTATTTTTGATGTTTCAGGCCACGGTATTGCTTCGGGGCTTGTTACCATGCTTGTAAGAAATATCTTCCAGCAGGAATTCCATCAGAATTATGATAAAGACCTTTATGAAGTAATGGAGATTATTGATAAGCGCATTAAAGATGAAAAGCGCAGTATTGAAAATTACCTTACCGGAATTCTTTTGAGAATTAATGACAGCAAGATTGAGATTGTAAATGCCGGCCACCCTGCTCCTATCATTTATAAAAAATCTGATTTTAACTGTTCTTTTTTTGATGAACAGAGAAAATATTCAAGCAGTGTAATTGGACTTCCTTCTGTAGATCCTTTCTTCCAGGAAGCAGAAATTACAATGCAAAGCGGAGACGAAATTATTCTTTATACAGATGGTGTTAAAGAAGCTCTTAATTCAGAACATGATGAATTTGGCAATGCACGTTTACTGACTTCAGTAAGAAATGCAGTGCAACATGATTTTGAAAATCAGATTCATTTAATGCTTTCTGATATGGGATTATTTACAGGTGAAGAATCTCAATCGGATGATATTACAATTGTTATAATCAAAAAGAAATAATACTTACTATATATAATAAGTAAGAAATTTGCTAATTCGATTAATCCATTGTAAAATGAAAAGATAAGATATATGAGTAATCCTTCGCATAATATTTTTAGAAGAATTAAACAGCACCTTGAAGATAAATATAAGGCGCCAGAAGAATGCAAACTCGCAATGGCAGATAAAAATCTGTCTACAATGTTCAAAGCCCAGACTATGCTCATTATTATGGGAGTTATAGGATTACTTTGTATTCTAATAATTCATCAAGGCGATTATCTTGCCTATTTACCACGCTTTATTTATTTTGCCATTTATATAGTTCTTGGTATTTTCTGTATTTTAATTTCAATTAAGCTGAAAAAAATTACTTTTACTCGTTCCCGCGTAAAAATGGTTCCAACTTATTTTCTGTTTACATATCTGATGGCATTTCCAATGTTTATCTTATTTTATGAACATGACATTTTTAATGCGATGATTGTTTATGCCTGCATTACTGTAAACTTTCCCGTATTCTTTGATATTTCACCGGTAATCTTCTGTTCTGTTGTAACTGCAGAATCTATTGCCTTAATGCCTCAAATTATTGAAGAATACGATATGTTTGTTGCAATGGACTCTGTTATCTTTGTTTTGATTCTTTACTTTCTTTCTTTTAAGCGCTGGGCAACAGAAAAAGATAACTTCCTTCACCATCGCAGTGAACACGAATACAAAGAAAATATTGAAAATGAATTAAGACTTGCTCAGGTTGTACAGCAGAGCTTCTTTAAGCATAACGAAACTATTTATGATGAATGGGCTATTTCTTACTACAACAAACCTATGGCCGGAGTTTCCGGAGACTTCCTTGATATTTACAGTACACAAAATACTCTGGATGGTATTGGTATTTTTGATGTGTCGGGTCACGGTATTGCATCGGGACTAGTAACCATGCTTGTTAAAAACATTATCTTCCAGGAATTCTATAACGGAAGAAAAGATAAGCTTAAGTCTATCATTGACCGAATTAATATCCGCTATATAAAAGAAAAAGGAAATATTGAAAACTACCTTACCGGTATTATCACACGCTTAGACGGAAACAAGGTTGAGTTTATAAATGCCGGTCATTCAATGCCAATTTATTACAGTGCAAAAGAAGACTCAGCAAACTTTATAGAAGACGATAACACAGCCTTTGGTGCTATTGGACTTCCAGATCTTCCTACAAACTTTATTTCTCACACAATTGAAATGGAACGTGGTGATGAGCTGATTTTCTTTACTGACGGTGCAACAGAAGCGGTAAATAATAATGATGAAGATTTTGGAAAAGACAGACTTTTAAAGTCCATTTTCAGAAATGCAGACCGACCACTTACAACACAGGTAAACTGCATTGTAAGTGATATTCTGACCTTTATTGGAAATAAGCCTCAGAACGATGATATTACTATCATCATTCTGAAGAAGAAATAAATTAGAAGTAGTAGCCGGCTCCCAGTTTTAACATAGCGGTTGAAGGTAAACTTGCTTCCAGAAAAATATTAAAATCTTCGAAATCAAATTTTAAACCTAAAAGCGTAACATCAAAAATCGGGGTGATTGAATCATCATCTATGAACAGCACTCCACCACTCAATGCATGGTAGAACTTAAAGTGTGTCCAGCCGTATTGAGCAGTTACTTTGAGCTGTGCAGATATAAGATTCATCGGACCTACTCTTTCAAAATTAAGGAAACCGCCAAGCCCCAGGAAATCTATAAGAAAGAGATTATAGCCTAAGTTTATAGAAAACGCTTCAAAGGGTTTATCCTCCTGTGTGGCTTCCTCTTCTTTCAAAGAATTTCCAATTGCATCTGTAATTGCAAAGGCAAATCCGCTTATTAAGCCAATGCCGGAAACCGTTCCGATGCTAAGATATGCTTCATTTTTAATTTCTGAGTCACGCTTGCTGGTCTCTTCACAAAAGAGATTTCCAATAATAAGGGAGAAAATAAATAAAATCACAATAAGTCTTTTCATAATGTTATCCTCCTTATAAAGATGTCTATATATATTAGACAGTTTACACCAATAATTATGTTACTTAAAAAGAGATTTGTAAAATAAAAAAAGCGAACTGCTGTCGCAGCTCGCTTTTTAACGGTTCTTCGATTTTAGGCTGCTCGCATAGTCTCGCAGCTTGAGCCGTTTTTTCGATGAACCTAAAGCGACCCGCTGTCGCAGCTCGCTTTTTAACGGTTCTTCGATTTTAGGCTACTCAGTTGGGCGCTTCTTGAGGTTCTTGCTCTCGGCAATTGCCTGGCCTTCACCTACAGTCTGCTCCATCATAGCGCGAACTTTAAGTGGAAGTCCTGCCAGTGTAATGAAGCCCTGAGCATCTTTATGATTGTAAAGTTCACCAGTTGTGAATGAAGCAATTGATTCGTTGTAGAGGCTGTATTTTGATCCAGAACCTGCACCACGGATTGCACCCTTCACTACCTTTACCTTTGCCCAACCTGTTACAGTTTCTTCGGCTTTATCCATAAATGCCATACAAGAATCCATAAGAGTTGTGAACCACTTTCCTTCATAGATAAGTTCTGCCATGCGGAGGCTTACCTGCTGCTTGTAGTGATATGTTTCGCGGTCAAGACAGATGTGATCCATCATTCTGTGAGCGAAGTAAAGGATTGCTCCACCCGGAGTTTCGTAAACACCACGGCTCTTCATACCAACAAAGCGGTTTTCACAGATATCAACAAGACCAACACCGTTGCGTCCGCCGATTACGTTGAGCTCGTTCAAGAGGTCAAGAGAGTTCATCTTCTTGCCGTTGAGTCCAACAGGAATACCCTTTTCAAAATCGATAGTTACATATTCACCGTCGTTTGGAGCTTCCTCTGGAACAGTTGTATTTTTAAGCATGTGCTTGTAGTTAGGCTCGTTTTCTGTCTTCTCGAGTTCGAGACCTTCGTGGCTGAGGTGCCAGATGTTCTCATCGCGTGAGTAAGACTGATCCTTTTTCATTGGAACTTCAAGTCCGCGGTCTTCAAGGTATTTGATTTCAGCTTCGCGGCTGTCCATATTCCATTTGTCATCACGCCATGCAGCAATTACTTTGATATCTGGAGCAAAAGCCTTAATTGCAAACTCAAAGCGGACCTGGTCATTACCTTTACCAGTAGCTCCGTGACAGATTGCAACTGCTTTTTCCTGACGTGCATATTCTACTAAGATTTTTCCGATAAGAGGACGTGCTGTTGATGTACCCAAAAGATATTCATCTTCATAAACAGCATTTGCCTTAAGAGCAGGCCAGATGTATTCTTCAATATATTCCTGACGAGCATCTACAACATAGCAGGCAGTAGCACCAGTTTTGAGTGCACGGGATTTAATTGCTTCCCAATCGTCTCCCTGTCCAACATCAATACAAACAGCGATTACATCGTAATCATAGTTTTCTTTAAGCCAAGGAATGATAACAGTAGTATCAAGTCCACCAGAATAAGCAAGAACAACCTTATCTTTTGCCATAATATCCTCCGAGGTGGTTTCGATACACCGCTTCGCGGCACTCAACCACCTTATTTTGCATAAATATACAGAAAATATATATCTTTATGCAAAAATATGCAAGATATTTAGAGGATGGCGTTGATTTTTTGTATAAAATCTAAATCTGTGAATGTGATTGTTGTATTATCTACAGGAAAAGACAGGGTAAAAGTCCCGTTTTCAGAAGGTTCAAGCTTCCACGGACGATTTTTTGGAATATGTACTGATGCATAAGCTTTTATAAATTCCATTGCGAGCTTCTGACGGCGCTCCGTGTGTATCTTATTTTCAAGAGTCTGTGAAAGTTCTTCAAGGTAAGAAGGAAGATGAGAAAGAAACTCATCAATTTCTGGAAGCGGATTATACGGGAACTTTGCATCGCAAAGTTTAACGTAATCACTTCCGTTCTTTTGCATGAGGCTTCCTTTTATTGCAGACTGAATGTAGAGGCGGAGCTTTATATTTGCAGTAAGGGCAACTTCGAACGTACAGTATGAAAGGGAATATTCTGTGGTGATATGGAAAGAAGAATGAGATGCTTTGAATTGTTCGAAAGCATCCTTACAGTTTTCAAGACGAAGAGGCTCAGCATTTGTGCGAACCATATTCTTGTGCTGAATGTGAACAAAATGTTCTTTCCAGAAATCAGCTTCGTTATCTATATATTTTTGTGATGACATATATTCCTCTCTTTTTTACTTATGGTAAAAATGTTGCCCAGTTACCTGAAAGATTTTCTATCCACCAGCGGGATTTTTCATAGGCAAGACGGCTGTCTAATATCCAGAGAATTGTAGCAGATTTATTGAGCTTTGGAACATCACCTTCCCCATCTGTAAAAATAATCATTCCTGAATACTTATTTTGATTTTCAATGAAGTAATCAATCGGCGGCTGAAAGTTTGTTCCTCCGCGGCCAGTAATTTCTTTTAGATCAAAATTCTTTGAGAACTTTACAGGAGTTGTGTTTTTAAGATTCACATCAAAGAAAATCAAATCTATATTTTCAATAATCCGCAAAAAGAAAAAGTTTTTGATGGCATGATAAAAGCGGTTGAAACTTTCATCTGTAATTGAACCACTCACATCTACAGCAATGAGAATATCGGCCTTGCGTTCATAGCGGCTGCCCATTGCAGAAAAACCGTAACGGCGGCTTGGCTTCATGCGTGTAAGGCGGCGGTTTGCACTTACAATATTTGCACGGAACTTTGTGAGGGCACGGCGGTAATCAAAAGAAAAATCTATATCAGCCTGAAGTGTGCGCTGCAGGTTGCCGCCGGTTTCGCCCCAGCCTTCTTCAATTTCTGCTTTTTTGATTTTATCATTTATTTCATTCTGGGCATTTTCATCTTCCTGCCAGAGTTCAGAACTGTCTGTAATTGCAGTCAAATCATAATCAGAAAGAGCACCCTCACCTGTTGCTTCTCCTCCGCTGGAACGTTCACGAATTATTTTTAAGATTCTTTTATACCATTGTTCATAGGTAAGGTCTTCTGTAGAACGCAGGAAATCTCGTGCAACAAAGCTCTTAAGATAAAGCATTCCCGTAGTTTCTATTCCGCTTTTAGGAGTAAAATATTTTGAAATTACAATATCACTGGCAAGCAGCATGGCAGTAGGATTTGCCTTATGAGGCTGGCGAGCATAGGGATGTTTTAAGAGAATTCTGTAAGCTTCAATTTTCAGAAAATCTGTAAGCTGGTCATCTGAAAGCTCGCTGGTAAGTTGACTGGAAAACTCTATGCAGTGATGGCCCGTTCTTAATGGGATTGAAAGTCTGTCATTTAAAACAAGACTGTGCGTTGTCACTACAGAGAAAAGAAGAGGTTCGGTAATAAACCAGTTTTGAATTATATTTTTGAGGCGGCTTTCTACGAGCATAGATTCAGAAGCTTTTCGTACAAAGAAGGCGCTTTTTCAACTATAAAGTTTAAAGCCGCAGGGTATCGTTCTGCAGAAACCAGACTTGCAAAATGTGACTGTAGTTCTTTTTTATTATTCGAGCCAAGCCAGTCATAATAAACGTTGAGGTTTGATGCCACAGAAAGGTCTGCACTGGATGCATTTTTTTCCAGCCAGCGGAAGATTGCTTCGTTGAGCTGGGTAAATTCTGTAAAACTTAAATCAGAAAGCAAGGTTGTGGCTTTTGAAAGATCTCCGCCAAGAAGATTTCCCATTGAAGGAATATGATGAGAATTTACAAATTCAAAGAAACTTGCAGTAGCACGATTTCCCACAATTCCAGAAACCATAGACTGAACAAGTTCATCTAGTTTTGGGAACTTTTCAATTACTTTTGAAGTGCGTTCCCAGCTTCTGCGGTCTGGAGAACGTTCAAGATTTTCAGAGTTATAGTTTTCATCTCCATCGAGGAACTCAGGGTTTTCATCAATAAAGGAAATGATTCTTGAGTCCAGTGAGGCCCCGCGCGCCCACTCGAGCCAGTCTTCTACACTCGGAGCAAACTCATAAATATTAAAACGGCTCACAAGCGCGGGGTCAAGATCAGTGAGCTGGTATTCGTTTCCGCCATTAACAGCACTGATAATTCGGCTGCCTTTCGGAAGGCTCTTCCCGGCCAGTTTACGGTTCAAGGTCAAATCCATTACAGTCTGAAGAACCTCTGGGCGGGCCCTGTTCAACTCATCCAGAAAGAGAACTACAGGCTGGCCGTCAGTCGGAAACCAGTACGGAAGCATAAACTCTGTACGGCCAGTGGTCTCATCAAGGTGAGGAAGTCCAATTAGGTCGCCGGGATCACTCATCTGACCTAAAAAAAGAGTGACAACTTTTTCGCCGCGTTCCTCAAAAAAATCTTCAAGGATACGCGACTTACCAATTCCATGCTTTCCCACAAGCATAATATTCTGCTCTGCGGGAGTATTCTCTAAAATGAATCTGAGTTGAGAAGAGTTTATTTTCATTATGAAAAACAGTCTACTTTATTATGCGGATATTATCTACATAAAAATGAGATTCTTTCATAAGAACAGCTCCACTGTCGTTACTGATGGAAATACGGCGAACATCATTAAGTCTTTCCGGATGCGCTGAAAGATCAAATACAAAAGTATGAACACCAGGATAAAGATTATAATGTTCAAGGCTCCACCAGTTCCAGCCATCAGTTGCCTGAATTACAACGTTGATATTGTATACATAGTTTTCCGGATTATAAAAATCCATAACAAGATATCTTGCGCCGGAAATATCGTTTGTACCGTCATAGAACCAGATTGCAGATTTTGAAGAATCCTTATCCATCACTTCCATAGTCATTTCAAGAGAGTGTTTTCCTTCAGAAGCCCAGTCTCGAGAAATATTTGCACCGGTTGAGATTTTATGAGAACCATACTGATCCCAGTCAAAACCAGCCCATATCCAGTAGTTTCCTTTTTCAAAACCATCAAAAAGTTCCTGAGTTCCCTCTGGAATTTCAGGGTCAGCCGGTTGTGCAAAAGCCGCTGCCATTGAAAGAAGAAATATTGTAAAAATAATAAAAAGCTTTTTCATATCAACTACCCCCATCAACTATTCTACCTTGAACTTGTTCATAGCAGCACGAAGCTTTGCAATACTGTCAACGTTCTTTTCTACACAATCATGTGCTTTCTTAGAGTAACTACCAATTGCGTCTGTCTTATCTGTCATGTTCTTTACATTTGTATTAACAGAAGTTGTCATGCGGGCAATACGGTCCATTTCAAAAGAAACCTGTTTACTTCCTTCCATCATCTCATCAGAGTCGTTCTTTACATTTACGGTAATCTTGTTGATTTCGCGCATAAGTTCAAGAACCTGTTCACCACCCTGATTCTGCTGACGCATTTCTTCATCAATAATAAGTTCCTGTTCGCTTACAGTTTTTGTAAGGGCAAAGATATTATTGAACTGATGCTGAACCTGAGCTGTAGATTCTGTAATAGTCTTGATAAGGTCCTGAACATCCTTAAGTTCATTTTGAATCTTAGAGCCCTGAGATGCAGACTCTTCGGCAAGCTTACGAATTTCTCCTGCAACTACAGAGAAACCGCGTCCACTGTCTCCTGCATGTGCAGCCTCAATAGCAGCGTTCATGGCAAGAAGGTTTGTCTGGCTCGCAATATTACGGATAACAGATGATGCTTCCTGAAGATTCTTTGAACGATCATGAATCTTAGCAGAAAGATCCGACATGTTATTAATAAGTGACTGACCAAGTTCTGAAGCCTGTTCAAGCATATTCATTGAAGAACGGTTGTTTTCAAGAATGTTTGAAACATTACGGATATTTACAGTCATCTGTTCAACCGAAGCTGCAGATTCCGTTACGCTGTTTGCCTGCTGATCAATATTCTCATTGAGTTTTTTGATGTTCTTTACAATCTGTTCAACAACAGAAAGGGCCTCTTCAACACCTGCAGCATGTTCCTGCATCTGTTCCTGAATAGATGAAATACTTGAAGTAATATCTTCAACAGCTGCTGAAGTATGCTTCATTGAATCATCAAGTTCGTTTCCGATTGCATCCATCTCTTCACTGGAAGCCTTAACATCTTTAATTGAAACGGAAAGCTTATCCATTGTCTTGTTGAAGCTTTCACACATATCGCCAATTTCATTATTCTGATTTGCGTGGAGGCGGACAGTCATATCACCATCACCTTCACTAATGTTTTGAAGAGCCTTTACAGTAGTCTTCAATGGCTTTGTCAGTCTTGTTACAACTCCATATACAATCATCATAACAATGATAATCTGTAAAGCGAAAGCAAAAATGATAATTCTGATTGTCTGCCATGCGTTGCTGTCAATTTCGGATACAGGTGTTATTGAAACGAAAAACCAGGGAGTTCCTGAACGGTCTACACGAGCTTTTACAATTGTTACAAAAAGATCCTGCTGTCGGAAATTTGTAAACAGAGAAATTGTTGAATAATCAATTGTACAGTCAGAAATATCATCTCCATCCTGTGCAAGAGTACCATCTGGCTTTATGTATACCGGGTCAAAAAGTTTTTTAAGATTTGTATCAAGAAAGAAGTTTGATTTTGAACCGGCTGCAGTTTTATCAGAAGCAGCAAGAATAGAACCAGACGAAGTAATAAACTGACATTCGGTTCCCTGGAAAATTGAATTCCCATCCATCATCTGATCAAGGCCTGAAAGCACAATATCAATACCTGCAATACCACTGCGCTGACCAAGAGAGTTCTGAATCTGGCTGTATACCTTTGCACTGAGAACTGACTCACCGTCAATAACGGTAGATACCGGTTCGCTGATATAGGTATAGTTTGTATTAGTTGCCTTTTCAATTTGAGCTTCAGTAAGTTCTGTTACGATATCATTTTTGATACGGCCATTCTTATCGCGAATATAGTGAATTTTAAACTGGCCTGAAGGATTATCATCATAATCTGCGCGAAGCTTATCCTTGTGGTCAAACATTCCAGGAAGCCAGTAAGCCCATGCAGAATTAATGCTTGAACTTTTTACCATGGAACGGACAGCCTGCTCTGCTGCAGAAGCTCTCTGTTTTTCCGGAATTGCCCAGGTTCCACCTAACATTCCGGCTAAAGATTCTGTCGCATAAACATTTTCTGTCATGCGTTGTTCGAGCATAAGCCCTTTTGATTCACTTTGTGTTATAATACCTTTTGTAATCTGGTTTTTGTTGTTCTGTAAAACAGTTCGTCCGATAAAGAAAGTCATTACGACAGAAATCACTGCCATTCCTAATCCTAAGAAAAGAATAAGACTTGTTCTGATAGATGACTTTGCTGCAAAACGTGTATTCTTCATACATCACTCCAGAAATATTATATTGTGTACAATTATATATTATAACACCTTTTATATCAATCAGTTATTAATGTTTCTGGTCATCTTCCTTGTGGAAGGCTTGTTTCTGCTCATACATGATGTTGTCTACATTTTCAACAGCCTGTTCCAAAGTCAGGTCTGAATTTGCAGGAACGCTGTAAGTACCAACGCTGGCAGAAAGATTATAAGGCAGATGCATTACAGAAGTTTTAGCGGCAAGACGCTCTTTGATTTTTGTACAGTAGTCTTCTCCGTTATAGTTGCGGCTGTTTCCTACAATAAGGAATTCGTCTCCACCATAACGGATTGTAAGCCAGTTCTTAGGCACAGTTTCCATTGCCGCTGCGGCAACAGTTTTTACGGCAAGGTCTCCGTGAAGGTGTCCGAACTGGTCGTTGATATGTTTCATCTTATTGATATCAACAAAGAAGAGAACTGTAGTAAGACCATTCTTTTTATTCTGTGCATAGTAAGGCTTAGCAAGCTTGTCGAGTCCCTGACGGTTGAGGGCGCCGGAAAGAGCATCCTTTGTAGAAAGTTTAAGATACTGCTGGCTCATCTGGCGGTACATATTCTTTTTACGGAACTGTTCAATACTTGTTCCAATAGCACGCGTCCAGATATAGCCGTAACGGTTATCTATCATTGAAAGATTATTTTTTGCAACAAAATATCCGTGTACGTATGAATGATGGAAAATTGGCAGAAAGATAAAGGTTGTACTTTCTTCACTCTTCATTTTTGCAGGAATAAGCTCACGGGTATTAATCATTTCGCGAAGATATTTTTTATTGCCCTGAATAGAACAGATAGCCTGAACCTGTGTTCCGTAATTTAAGTTTTGCGGAAGATTTTCCATTGAGTTAATAAGAACTGATGTCCAGTCTGATTTCATGAAGATACAGAAGTCTGAACCTTCAAAATTGTGTGATTTAGTGAAGAAGTTTTCAACGTTTGTAAGCAGAGTAAACACATCTGCTGATTCGGCGAAAATCTCACCTATTACTTCTATCTGAGTATCAAACTCTTCTTTCTTATTGGCATCATCAAGAATACTTAGTGTAAAACGACTCTGCTGTTTTGTATTCATGTAAGCACAACCACATGACTGACGCAGAACCGGAGTACTCTTCATTTTCAAAAGCTGTGAAGGATTTACTCCAAACTCAAGACGGTTTACAACCTCAGCACCAAGGAGTTCTGCATTGTTGTGAACAGTTGTGATAGAAGGAAGCGTACACTGTGTTTCTGTAATATCATCAAAACCGATAATCTTAAGCTGATCTGGAACTGTGATTTTATTCTCTACACAGACTTTCAGAAGGCCAAGAGCGATGAGGTCGTTGGCACAAACCACTGCCTGCGGAAGCTTCTGGCCTGATTTTACATATTCAGAAAAGAAACGATATGCGCAATGGTAGTCTGTATATTCAATTGTCCAGATATTATTTGTATTAACTTCGATATTATTGTCTTTTAATACCTGAAGATAGGCTTTATGTCGCTCGCCGATATCAATTGAAGATTCTTTTCCGGAAATAAAAGCAATGTCTCGCACATTATGCATTGTGATGATGTGCTGAATTGCATCGTACATTCCCGAATAATTATCAATACGAAGACAGCAGATGCCTTCCATCTTCTTGTTGATGCAGACTGCAGGCTTTCCAGATTTTAAGATTCTAAGACGCTCGCGTTCAAGAACTCTGACGTTGCCGATTAAATCTGCAAGGACAACAACTCCATCAAAATCTTCATAATGAATAAGATTGAAAATAGACGCACCAGTCCAATTCGGGAAGCCGGAATATTCGGTGTAGTTATACATATTGAATACATAGATATCAATATTTTTATCCTTCACCGCTCTCTGCATTCCGAGTATGAAATCTTTGAGAAAATATGTACTCCAGCCACAGGCAAGAACCGCGATTCGTCTCTTCATAGACTTCTATTATAACACGGTTTTAAGAGGCACGCAAAAAATTGTTGTCTGGATTATTTTGATTCTTTTGCTTTATCCTGAAGTATAAGACGTCTAAGGGCCTCTACTCCAACTGTAATTGCAAGTTCAGTATCGTGTGCCTGTTTGTTTGGAAGGCCTTTTTTAGCACGTTCCTGATTTGCAACTACGAGGAAGCAGGAACCTACGCGAACACGGAGGAACTGGCCGGCAATAAAGAGAGCGGCACTTTCCATTTCGCTTGCAAGACAGCCCATACGAAGCCAGGCCTGCCATTTGTTTTCAAGTTCATAACTTACAGGCATAACTTCTGGTTCGTGCTGACCGAAGAAGGAATCTTTACACTGAACAACACCAGTGTGATGTGGAGCTTTAAGATCTGCAGCTGCTGCGACGAGGGCGTTTATACAGTCGAGGTTAGCAACTGCAGGATATTCAATAGGAGCGAACTCGCGGGAAGTTCCTTCCATGCGTACGGCACCTGTTGCAATTACAATGTCGCCGCCCATTACGTCTTCCTGCATACCGCCGCAGGTACCTACACGGATAAAAGTGTGGGCACCGCATTTAGCAAGTTCATCTATGGCGATTGCGGCAGAAGGTCCGCCGATACCAGTTGAGGTAACGCTTACAGGAACTCCTTCGAGTGTACCTGTGTAGGTTGTGTATTCACGAACATCTGCAACAAGCTTCGGGTTATCAAAGTGTGCAGCAATTTTTTCACAGCGTTTTGGGTCGCCCGGCATGATAACATATTTACCAATGTCTTTAGGACCAACGCCTGTGTGATACTGTTTTCCTGAACCTTCTGTGTAGTCTACCATACTATCTCCTGTATTCTGCGGTAGTTTCGACAAGCTCAACCACCGTATTTTCTGTGTACTGTGGTGGTTGAGCCTGTCGAAACCACCTTTAATGTTTATCCGCGGTAAAAGTTTATAAGACATCCGGCGAGGATTATTTTTCTTTCGTCGTCTGTCAAATCACCTGTACTTAATTCGAACTCATTTACTGTTCCGTCTGCCTTTACAGCGTATGCTTTGCAGCTCGGAAGCTTATCCTGAACCATCTTCTTTACATCCGGAATAAATACATAGTCGCCGTTTGCAAATGGAAGATTTTTGTCGCCATCTTTATAGAGGAATGGCAGCATACCCCAGTTAATGAGGTTTGAACGGTAACGCTTTGTAGCATATTCGTTTGCAATGTTTGCCCATCCGCCAAGTACCTTCTGGCAGCTTGCAGCCTGTTCGCGGGCAGAACCGTCACCTGGCTTTACAGCAAAGATTGATGAACCAAGTCCAGCAGCCTCAGCACGTGCACCGAATCCAGCAGAGAACTTATCGAGAGCGGCAGCGGCTGTCTTTACCTCAGCTTTAACCTCATCTGCTCCATCACGAACAGCCTTTGCACGACCAACATAAGCTGGGTCGCGGCGGCTCAAGGTGAACTCAGCAAGGCCGAGTGGATTTGAACGGAAGGATGAAGTTTCTCCAGATGGAATAAGTTCATCTGTTGTAGTTACAGGGTCGTGAATCTCGCTTACAATCTTGATCAAAAGATCATCGCTTAAAGGCTTCATTGCAGGCCAGTCCTTAATGTTTGGACCAAACTGAATCTCAACTTCAGGATGAGCAACTCCCTTAGAATCATATACGCGTTTTTCGTAAATTGCCTTATCAAAGAAATATTTCTTTCCGCTGAACTCTGTATCGAATTCTGTAGCAGCTGTAAGGAAGCCCTTGTTTGCAGCAGTAGCGGCAATTGAGCGTGCATCCATAAGAGCAACAGAAGAAAGCTGTCCGTTCTGAATCTTTGAACCTTCGCGGTTAGGGAAGTTTCTTGTAGAGTGGCGGATAGAGAATGCGCCGTTAGCAGGAGTATCACCCGCACCAAAACATGGACCACAGAAGGCAGTCTTAACAACAGCACCGGCATCAATCAATGCACCGAATGCACCGTTCTTCATAAGCTCCATGTAAACAGGCATAGAAGCAGGATATACGCTCAATACGAACTTGCCGTTTCCAGAGTCCTTGCCCTTAAGGATATCAGCTGCAGCACAGATGTTTTCGAATCCACCACCTGCACAACCAGCGATTATACCCTGATCAACATAAAGCTTGCCGTCAATAATCTTATTATGAAGATTGAAATCTACCTTATCACCGAAGCTTACCTTAGCGCGTTTTTCTGCATCAGTAAGAACATCATCAAGATTCTTATTAACTTCTTCAATTGTATAAGCACATGATGGATGGAACGGCATAGCAATCATAGGGCGGATTTCGCTCAAATCAATCTCAATTGCAGCGTCGTAGTAAGCACCAGCACCTGGCTTCAATTCTTTATAAGCACCAAGGCGGCCGTGAATTGCATACCACTCTTCAACCTTACCATCTGTTTCCCAGATAGAAGAAAGACAAGTTGTCTCAGTAGTCATTACATCAACGCCGATACGGAAATCAGCAGAAAGATTTGCGACACCTGGTCCAATGAATTCCATTACCTTGTTCTTAACAAAGCCGCTTGCAAATACTTCTTTAATGATTGCAAGTGCAACGTCCTGAGGACCAACTCCAGGAACAGGAGCGCCAGTAAGATAAATTGCAACTACGCCAGGATAGTTTACATCATAAGTTTTTCCGAGGAGCTGTTTTGCGAGCTCTCCACCACCCTCACCAATTGCCATTGTACCAAGGGCACCATAACGTGTGTGAGAGTCAGAACCCAAAATCATAGCACCACATTCAGCAAGCATTTCGCGCGCATACTGGTGAATTACAGCCTGATGTGGAGGAACATAAACTCCACCATATTTCTGTGCACATGTCAAACCAAACATGTGGTCATCATCATTGATTGTACCGCCTACAGCACAAAGTGAGTTGTGGCAGTTTGTAAGTACATAAGGGATTGGGAACTTTTCGAGTCCAGATGCACGGGCAGTCTGGATAATTCCAACGTAAGTAATATCGTGTGATGTGATTTTGTCAAACTTGATTTTGAGTTTACTTTCGTCGCCGCTTGTGTTGTGTTTCTGAAGAATTGAATATGCAATTGTCTTTTTTGCACCGTCTGCACTTGCAGCTGCGTCACGGAGTGTTCCGTTTTCATAAATTACGCCAGAATTGTGGAGTTTCATTTTTGTTCCTCTTAATAGTAATATAGAGGAAAGAATATCATATTTAGCTCTATTTGGGAATAGATTCCGCTGTTTCGACTTAGCTCAACAAGCGTTTGGCATTTACGAGATTCTGATATTTGTCAGAACACACTGGTCTCCGGTAAGCGAAACATAAATCTCCGGAATATCTTCCTTCATAATAGTAACATTACGAATCTGAATTCCCGCATTTTCAGAAATTACAGTAATGCGGCGGCTTTCACGGTAGATTTCAACCTTACAGTCCATTCCAGTCTTATTCAGTTTTTTCCAGGTTTCCCAGTCTTCAAAATCATCATTCTTATTAACAATCATATTGTTGGTAGCCTGGCCATCTGATTCCCAGTGTTCACCATCAAGACGGATAAGCGCAAACTCTTTATAATCCGGACCATTAACCTGTTTATCAGCAGAATAATAAAGAACAATATACGGACAATGCCAGATAAGCCGCGCCGTAGGTAAACTCATTGTATGGAAGCTTATAGTCATGCGCTCTTTAACAAGAAGACCTTCTGTAGTAGCCGAACGCCAGTCATCAATCTGAATGCTTGGAACATCGCCTTCAGGCCCTGTAATATAGTTGATTTCCGGTGCAATACGAGGAATATAATCTGCTGCAACAGGTTCTTCTTCCTTATGAACTTCTACATTTGAAATTGTACAATTCAAGCCGGTAAGTCCAAGATAGCAGTAATGAGAGCAGTCTGGCAGAGCCATAATAAAGCGCATTGTATTAAGAGGGCTAGAAAGTTTGAGCATCATATGATCTTTTACGCGGACTGCTTCAATATCATAATCAAGGCCTTTCTTATACTCTTCTACAAAATCTACTGCACCGGTAGCATTCTTTTCAAACTCTACCTGAAGATCTCGTGCTGCAATCTTTTCTGTTTTACCGTCAAAACGGAAAGTTCCATATTCCATATACAGTAAATCTTTTCGCTTAGACTCAGTTTCATGAATACGGGCATCAAGAGAATCAAAAACGACAAAAGAAGGAATTGTATCAAGACTTGCCTTATCTGCATCACAAACAAAATGAAGATGCATTTTTGTAACACACTCATTAAGGAAAATACCTTCTGATTTTTCCTGGCGGTATTCGCCACAACGAAGAATATTCTTTCCAGAAAGCTCGGTTACTTCCTCGTGTTCCTTCATTTCATATTCAGTATCAAGGTCAATCAGATGAACCATGATTTTTGCATAAACAGGATCAAACTGAGTTCCAGTCCCCTTCACTATTTCTTCTCGAACCTTCTGCTGAGGAATCGGGTCACGATAACTTCGCTTTGAAGTCATTGCATCGTAAGAGTCGGCAACAGAAATGATGCGGGCAATTTCTGGAATATCGTCACCCTTGAGTCCTTCCGGATAACCACGACCATCATAACGTTCGTGGTGAGAGTTGGCGGCAATTGAAAGATATGGAGATTTACTAATGCTCGAAAGAATCTGTTTTCCAATTACAGGGTGCTTTTTTATTTCTGCAAACTCTTCATCAGAAAGCTTTCCAGTTTTATTTATGATGCTAACTGGTACACCAATCTTTCCTACGTCATGAAGAAGACCTGCATAATAAACATCTGTACAATATTTTTCATCCTTTCCAGCAGCCTGTGCAATCTTTCTTGCATATTCTGCAACACGCATTGAATGTCCATGTGTATATTCATCTTTTGCATCTATTGCATTTGCAAGGGCCATAGAAGTCTGAGAAAACAGGGTCATAATGTTCTGCTGTTCATCTTTAAGATACTGAACTTCAAGGCGGTTTACATCATTTACCCGCTTATTCATATCAACAAGTACAAAGATGTAAACCAGAACTGCCATTCCTACACTTGCAAGATTCTGGAAGGAAATACCATAAAAGAATAGCTGCAATACAGTTGCACAGGCTGGCATAACTGAGAAAAATAAAAGAGGGATTCTGATTTTGCGTGCAATCTTTTTGTAATACTGAATAATTACTGACAGCTGCAGCAAAAGTATAAGAACAGGTCCTGTATAACTCATCAAGAAACCTGTACCGCGATGGTAGCAGTTTGTTTCATCAAAAGTATAATAAAGACCGGTAAGAACTCCAAATACAAGGAAGATTATGCTTACACCAAAAATTACTTCTGCAACCATAAGTCTGCGTGGAATTGTTTTTAGTCCACCTTCATTTACCATAAGGTCACAAAGGTAAAGCGTAAATGCATGAATTATACAAATTGAAAATAAGAATACAGAAAAGTTTGAGATTCGGACCATCCACCAGCCAAGGGAAGTTGTATTACCCCGGAAAATATAGGCATAGCGGTCCATAATCAAAAGAAGTGCAGCATATACTTCAAGCAGAGTCAGGGCACGCCTTCTTTTTTTTGGCATAGAACTTGTAAAAATACTCAAGATAGCAAGAACAGTACAGGTTCCGCTCAAAAACAGCATAATCGAAAGCTGGTGCTGCCGTAAAAACTCCATTACCGATTCACTCCCGTATATATTCTATTATTATACTTCAGAAAGCTAAATTATGCTATTTTTTTATCACTACTCCCAGTCGTCGTAGTTTTTGTTTACGTTCAGACGTTTTTTATCAGTACGTTTTTTGTAAGGCTTTGAACCTGAGGCTGAGCCAGAAAGTGCAGCTTTTACATCTCCATTGGTAAGAACACTCATTGACTTTTCACTTTGAAGGCGGCGTTTGCGGGAATCTGCATCCAGGCCGGCGGCTGCTTCACTCTGCTTAATTAAAATATCATTTGCTGAATTGAGGTGAACTGCATAATGCAGATTGTTGTTTTCTTCTATATAGAATATTGCGGCTTCTATATCCTGAAAGCAGAGACCTGCTTTTGGTTTACCGTCGAATTTAAGATTTTCTCTGATTTTTTTGGCTGCAACAGCTTCTGTAATTAAAGATTTTTCTGAAAGCTGTACGAGCGCTTTTGCAATTTCCTCTTGTATCTGATTCATGGCTTGGATTATAACATAAAATTCATTATCATAATATAATAATATTTTATAAGAGCACAAATAAATGACATTAAAAGATTTAGCGATTGGTGAATCGGCGCGAGTTTCTAAAACCGGTGGCAACGGTGAATTGCGTCAGCACTTTCTTGATATGGGTGTAATACCCGGAACAGTCATAACTAAAATCAAACTGGCACCTTTGGGTGACCCTATTGAATTCGATGTAAACGGCTATGAGCTCACAATGCGTCTTGCAGATGCAGAGAAGATTGAGGTGGAAACAGAAAGTTCGGTGGTTGAGTGCCCGTCAGGGCGTATCGAAACCACCACGAACTCGAAAAAGGTAGTTTCGACCCTTCGACCAGGCTCAGGGCCCGCAGGCTCAACCACCGTGGGTACCTATAAATCTACCGCACACCCGGGACTTGGTGAAGGCGGAAAGTTCCACGCTAAGGGAGACGGAGATCCTCTTCCAGATGAAACACTCCTTACCTACGCCCTTGTGGGAAATCAGAACTCAGGAAAGACTACTCTCTTTAATCAGCTTACCGGCTCTAATCAACATGTAGGAAACTTTCCGGGTGTTACTGTTGACCGAAAAGACGGCGCAATCCGCGGCCAGCCAAATACTCTTGTAACAGACCTTCCCGGCATTTATTCAATGTCGCCGTATTCAAATGAAGAAATCATATCACGGAATTTCGTACTAAATGAAAAACCACGCGGAATCATAAATATTGTTGATGCTACAAACATCCATCGAAATCTTTATCTTACAATGCAGCTTCTGGAAATGGATGTTCCAATGGTTGTTGCGCTTAATATGATGGATGAAGTTACCGGCAACGGCGGCTCAATTGATGTAAATAAAATGGAAGAGTTGCTCGGAGTTCCTGTTGTTCCAATTTCTGCTGCAAAAAATCAGGGTGTTGATGAGCTTATTAAACATGCCATCCACGTAGCGCACTTTCAGGAAAAACCACTTCGTCAGGATTTTTGTGATGAAAATGATTCAGGCGGTGCCGTTCACCGTGCCCTCCACGCAGTAATTCACCTTATTCAGGACCATGCCGTAAAAGCCGGAATTCCTGTACGCTTTGCAGCAAGTAAACTTCTTGAAGGTGACAAGCGTATTCTTTACGCACTTGATCTTGATGTAAACGAAAAAGAGATTCTTGAACATATTTCCCTTCAGATGGAAGCAGAGCGTGGGCTCGACCGCAGTGCCGCAATTGCAGACATGCGCTACTCCTACATCAAAAATGTATGCAGCCAGACCGTTCGTAAACCACACGAAAGCCGCGAGAGAATCCGCTCACAGAAAATAGACACACTGCTTACAGGAAAATATACAGCCATTCCGTTCTTCATTCTGATTATGGCTCTTGTGTTTTTCCTTACGTTTAATGTAATCGGCGCCTTTTTACAAGGCCTTCTCGAAACTGGAATAGACGCACTTACCGGTCTTGTAGATACGGGGCTTACCGCTATGGGCACAAACGAAGTTCTTCACGCCCTGATTATAGATGGTATTTTTACCGGCGTTGGAAGCGTTCTCTCCTTCCTGCCGATTATCGTAACGCTGTTTTTCTTCCTTTCTCTTCTTGAAGATTCAGGCTACATTGCCCGTGTTGCTTTTGTGATGGATACAATGCTTCGTAAAATTGGACTTTCCGGCCGAAGTATAGTACCTCTTCTGATTGGCTTTGGATGTACGGTTCCGGCCGTTATGTCTACACGAATTCTGCCATCTGAACGCGACCGAAAAATGACAATTCTTCTGACTCCGTTTATGAGCTGTACTGCAAAGCTTCCGATTTACGCCTTCTTTACAGCAGCATTTTTCCCAAAGCACGGTGGCCTTATTATGACAGGTCTTTATCTGCTTGGAATTATCTGTGGTATTTTGAACGCATTATTATATAGAAAGACTTTGTTTAAGGGAGAGCCGGTTCCTTTTGTTATGGAACTTCCAAACTATCGTCTTCCTAGTCCAAAAAACGTAGGCCAGTTACTCTGGGAAAAAGCAAAGGATTTTCTTGAACGCGCGTTTACAGTAATCTTTATGGCAACAATTGTAATCTGGTTTTTGCAGAGCTTTAATCTTCATCTTTCTTTGGTTGAAGATTCTTCACAGAGTATTCTTGCTAAGATTGCAGGCCTTATTGAACCAATCTTCCGACCTCTTGGTCTTGGAGACTGGAGAATCTGCACATCTCTGATTTCGGGAGTTATGGCAAAGGAAAGCGTTGTTTCTACCCTTCAGATTCTTTTTGACGGTGGAGTAAACACAGCTCTTTCACCAGTTTCTGCGGCAAGCCTTCTTGTATTCAGTCTGCTTTATTGTCCTTGTATTGCCGCTGTTGCTTCTGTAAAAAGAGAGCTTGGTACCAAGTGGGCTTGTGCAGTTGCTTTCTGGCAGTGCGCAATTGCCTGGATTTGTGCCTTTATTGTCTGCTTAATAGGCGGATTATTTTAATCTTGATTTCTCCTGAGTTATGGATGATAATTAAAGAATATCAAAGACTCAGGAGATAAAAAAATGAGTAAATACGCTGGTACACAGACCGAAAAAAATCTTTTGGCTGCCTTTGCAGGGGAATCTCAGGCACGCAACAAATACACATACTTTGCCGCAGTTGCAGAAAAAGAAGGACTGGGTAAAGTTGCCGACATCTTCAAGAAAACTGCCAACAACGAAGAGCAGCACGCAAAGATGTGGCTCACAGAACTCGGCGGAATCAACAGCACAACAGAAAACCTCAAGGCCGCTGCTGACGGTGAAAACTACGAATGGACCGACATGTATGTTGGCTTTGCAAAAACTGCGGAAGAAGAAGGCTTTAAAGAACTCGCTGCAAAATTCCGCGCAGTAGCTTCTATCGAAAAACGCCATGAAGACCGCTACCGCTCACTCTTGAATGATGAAGACTCAAAAGCAGAACTTGCAAAGAGCTCTGTAAAGGTTTGGGAATGCCTTAAGTGTGGTCACATCGTAACAGGACCAAACGCTCCAGAGTACTGCCCTACCTGCGGTGAATACAACCAGTACTTCGAAGTTCGCGAAGACAACTACGACCTCATCCTTACCTGGGGCCGTTAATTCTAACAGGTTATAAATTGAAACACATCTGAATTTTAGGTATACTGTTATCACTATGGCTAAAATTCAGATGAAAAATGCAATCGCCGAGCTTGACGGCGATGAGATGACACGTGTTTTGTGGAAGGTAATTAAGGACGAGCTCCTCTTGCCTTATATCGATTTAAAGACAGAATATTTTGATCTTGGTCTTAAGAGCCGCGATGACTCAGACGACAAGATTACCTACGAAGCCGCTGCTGCTATTAAACGTCTGCACGTCGGCGTAAAGTGTGCTACCATCACATCTAACCAGGCACGCGTTGAAGAATACAAACTGAAACAGCTTACTCCAAGTCCTAACGGAATTATCCGTGCCGAACTCGACGGTACAGTTTTCCGTGAGCCGATTTTTGTAAATAACATTCACGGTACAGTAAGCTGCTGGAAAAAGCCAATCGTTCTTGGCCGCCATGCTTATGGTGATGTTTACAAGAACTGCGAAATCAAATGTCCTACTGCCGGTAAAGCAGAACTTGTTTTCACAGGTGTTGATGGAAAAGAAATCCGCAAAACAATTATGGATATGAAGGGACCTGGAATCATTCAGGGTATCCACAATCTTGATAACTCAATCGAAAGCTTTGCACGCTGCTGTTTTACTTATGCTCTTGATCGCAAGATGAGCGTTTGGTTTGGTGCAAAAGATACAATCTCTAAAACTTACGACGGAAACTTCAAGGCAATTTTCCAGCGTATTTTTGATGAAGAATACAAAGCTAAGTTCGAAGCTGCCGGAATTGAATACTTCTATACTTTGATTGATGATGCTGTAGCTCGTGTTATGAGAAGCGAAGGCGGATTCATGTGGGCAACAAAGAACTACGACGGTGACGTTATGTCTGATATGATTGCTTCTGCCTGCGGTTCTCTTGCTATGATGACTTCTGTTCTCGTAAGCCCAGACGGAAACTTTGAATATGAAGCTAGCCATGGTACTGTTCAGAAGCACTACTACCGCTACCTCAAGGGTGAAAAGACTTCTACTAACCCTGTAGCTACAATTTTTGCATGGACAGGTGCTCTTGCAAAACGCGGTGAGCTTGATGGAACTCCAGAGCTCGTTGACTTTGCAAAACGTCTTGAAAAAGCAACTCTTCAGACAATTGAAGACGGCTATATGACAGGTGATATTGCACGTATCGCTGAACCTGCTGCAAAAAAAGTTCTCAATTCATGGGAATACATTGCAGCTATCAAAGAAAGACTGTAAGCCCATTATTGAAAACTTTTATAGTCTGAATCTTTATAAGAGCCCGGTTTTTTGCCGGGCTTTTTTTCAATAATATAAAATTTCTTCCATAATATAAAATTAATTTGACTTCATAAATATTAGCATTTAAAATAAATAGTACTATTTATGAAAGAAACAGTAAAAAAAATTCAATTAATATCAATGATCTCTTTTCTTGCAGCCGTTATTTTCCTGCTTATTTTTATTTTATCGCTGCAATTCAAACCAAAATCCAAAAATAAAACTCCAGAACAACAGGAACGGCTTATTTTAGGCTTTTCTCAGATTGGTTCTGAAAGTGCCTGGCGTACCCGAAATACTCAGTCCATTTATGAAGCGGCTGAAGAAAACGGCATTCAGATTCTTTTTGATGATGCCCAGCAGAAGCAGGAAAATCAGCTAAAAGCTATCCGCTCCTTTATTGTATATCAGGTTGATGTTATTGCCTTTGTTCCGATTGTTGAAGATGGCTGGGACAATGTTTTACAGGAAGCAAAAGATGCCGGAATCCCGGTTATTCTTGTTGACCGCCAGATAAATGCAGATCCTTCCCTTTATGCCGGCTTCCTTGGTGAAGATGGAATTGAAGAAGGCCGAAGAGCTGCACGATATCTTGTTAATAAATGTAAAAACAGAACTGATGAAGTTACGATTTTTGAAATGTCTGGAACAGAAAACTCTTCTGTTGTACGAGACCGTTCAAACGGTTTCCGCGAGATTCTTTCAGCATATCCTAAGTTCAAAATCATTCATTCAGAAAACGGCGACTTCCTTCGTTCGCGTGGAAAAGAAATCGGAGATAATCTTGTTACAAAGCATTTTTATGGAGCAAACCGCCACGGCCTGTATTTCGAAGGCACGAAGATTGATGCGGTTTATTCCCATAATGATTCCATGACTCTCGGACTTTTAGATTCCCTGGCTGAACATAACATTAATACAAAAGATACTATAATGATCAGCGTTGATGCTGAACAGAAATCTATAGATGCATTAACTGAAGGTAAACTCAACTGTGTTGTAGAATGTAATCCGAACCTTGGTCCAAAACTTATGGAACTTGTAAAGCAGATTGCAAACGGAGAAACAATTCCACGCATTACGTATAACAGCGAAACTATGTTTACTGAAGATGATGATTTTTCTAAATATGAGCCGCGCGGCTATTAAGACTTTGCTGGAGAAGAAATGAAAAACAAGAGCCTTAGACGAACGCTGCTTATAACTTATATCTCATTGCTTTTTATTACTCTTATTCCTTCTGTATACTCCGTTGTTGTTTCTCAGATTCATACAAAACAATATACTCAGATTATTTCAAACGTAAGCACTGCAAACAGAATCAGCTCCATCGCAAAAAATGACATCCCTGCCGAGCTCTGGAACATCATCTGCGGCAAAAAAGAAATTGCAGACGGAAGTCAGAATGAAATGCTTGATGAAATTTCTTCCGGTCTTTCTCAAATGCTTCTTACAAATAAAAATGCAGAAAACTACGGAAAGCTTCAGGTAGCATACAGAGCAAGAACTACCTTGCGCCGTAATGTTTACATGCTTATTTCTCAAATGGAACAGGGAAGCTCTGTAACTCAGAACGAAGCAACTCTTGATGAAATCAGAACCATCACTTCCCTCTTTTCTGATATTATGCAGGATTTTATTGTAACTGAAATTGAATCAGCTTACATAACAAACCAGTCGCTTAGAAACACTTCTATTATTCTTACGGTAATTCAGATTATTATTACTTTTCTTGCAATCATTATTTCTATTAACAGCTTTATTACTGTTTCTGCCGCAATTCAAAAGCCTATTTCCGACATGGAAAATCTTTCTACAAAAGTTGCCCACGGAGACCTTACTGCCCGTATTGATATTCCGCACGTAAACGAGCTTGATACGCTTGCCGGAAACTTAAACGTAATGGCCAGTCAGATTGATCTTCTTATCAAAAAGAATATGGAAGAACAGAAGAATTTCCAGAAGGCAGAGATGAAAGCCCTTCAGGCACAGATTACTCCGCACTTCCTCTACAATACTTTTGACACGATTGTCTGGCTTGCAGAAGAAGAACATACAGAAGAAGTTGTCCGAATTACAAAAGCCTTTTCAGACTTCCTCCGTATTTCGCTCAGCCGTGGCCACGAATGGATTACTATTTCTCAGGAACTCGACCACATTAAAAATTATCTTACAATTCAAAAAATCCGTTATGCTGATATTTTGAATTATACGATTGATGCAGACGAATCTTTGATGGAATATAAAATCATAAAACTTGTGCTGCAGCCTCTGGTGGAAAACGCAATTTATCACGGAATCAAAAATAAGCGGGGCCGGGGTGTTCTAAAAGTAAGCATTCATTATGCAGATGAAAGCAAGCAGGCAATTACTTTTACTGTTGAAGATAATGGCGCAGGCTTTACGGAAGAAAGACTTGGCCAGGTGCGCAACGAGCTTCGTACCGGGGCGGAAGATTCAGAAAAGCTTTCTTCTGTATATGGGCTTTATAATGTGAACAAAAAACTTAAACTCTATTACGGAGAGCAGACTGAGGGAATTATCATTGAATCTACAGTGGGTAAAGGAAGTAAAATCTCATTTACCATTCCGATTTTCATAGACGTGCCATACACAGGAGGCAGCAATGTATAGCGTTTTTGCAGTTGATGATGAACCTATTGTACTCGAAGGAATTCGCTCTAAAATTGACTGGGAAGGAAGCGGCTTTACCTTTGCCGGTGAAGCTACGGACGGTGAAATTGCCCTCTCCATGATTCACGAAATTAAACCGGATATTCTGATTACTGATATCAAAATGCCTTTTATGGACGGCCTTCAGCTAGCAGAGGCTATTAAGCGTACCCAGCCCTGGATTAAAATAATTATTCTTTCCGGCCACGATGAATTTGACTATGCTAAAAAAGCCATTTCCATTGGCATTGAAGATTACTTACTAAAGCCTTTTACCCCGGAAGAACTTCTTACCAGCCTTAATAAAACTGCTGCCCAGATTGATAAAGAACGCAAGCAGATGTCTGTTATTTCCCGTCTGAGGGAAGAGCTTAAGACCAGCGAAGCTTTAATTAAAAAAGAATTTCTGAACAACCTTGTGCACGGCTCGGAAGAAATGTCCACTGTAATTCAAAAAAGCTCAGAACTGGGTATCAACCTGATTTCCCGTTATTATAAGGTTTTGATAAGCCGTATTGAAAGCCGCAGCGGAAATACTGAAACTCAGCAGGAAGCCTGTTCTCTTTTGAACTCCTACTCTGCTGCCATTAATGAGGCGGTTTCTTTCTTCCACCACTCTAACCTTCTGGTTTGTATTTTTAAGGGCAGCACCCAGACAGAGCTGGATGACAACACCTTCCGTGCTGCAGAAACTATAAATCATATTGCAACTAAAAACGAAGACTGTATGGTTCTTACTGCAATGGGTAAAACTGTTGAACATCTTTCACAGCTTAAAGTTTCTTATGAGGATGCAAAGAAGATTCTTGAAGCCAGCAGCACAAGCAAGGAAAACAGAATCATCTCTTCCGATGACCTTACAGACTCTGAAGGAAGAGGAGCTTCTGCAGATGCCCTTCTGAATCTGAATGAAGGTGACCCTCTTGTTGATAAACTAAAATATGCAGCAAAAAGTGATATTCAGAGCATTATAGAAGAATCTATGGAGCTGATAAAAAAGAATCCGGATCAGTTTAGTGTATTTGCTTCATATCTTTTAGTCGATTTGATTTTTGCCGTTTCTAAACTGGTTGAAAAACTTGGTGGCAACATCAAAGAATTAAATCCAGAAATTCTGCAACGCAAATTTATTGATGATGCAGTTTCTGACGAAGCCCGCTTTAGAAAAACTCTTGAACAGGTTTTAGTTTTTGCTCTTGAATTCCGTGATTCTAAGTTTACAGGAAAATATGCAGATGTTATTCTTAAAGCAAAGCATTTTATTGAAGAAAATTATGCTGATCCAAATACAACTCTTACTACAGTTGCAGAAGCTGTATGTCTGAGTCCTAACCACTTCAGTACAATTTTCTCTCAGGAATGTAAAACCACTTTTATTGAATACCTTACGAACGTTCGTATGGAAAATGCAAAGCGCCTTATGCGCGAAACAGATATGAAGGGGTACGACATTGCCTATGAATGCGGCTTTTCTGACCCGCACTACTTCAGCTATATCTTCAAAAAAAATACGGGGCTTTCGCCCCGTGAATATAAGCTTAGTGTAGAAAAATAGATTGCTTCGCTACGCTCGCAATGACGTCATTGCGAGGAGCGCAGCGACGTGGCAATCCATTACCCGGCCATATTTCCCAGTTTCTTCTTTCTCTGGTCCAGAATTACACTCTGAAGTACAATGAAGAATGCAAGCATAAGACCAGTTGTAATACTCTGCCAGTAAGGTTCACGCAATCCCGAAGCAATAACGATAATATTAATTGTCTTCAAAGAAAGTACACCAAACAGTGTACCAATTACACTACCAACACCACCACTAAGCAAGGTTCCTCCGATAATCGAAGAAGCAATTGCCTGCATCTCTGCACCAGATGCATTACTTGCGTTACCAGCACCAGTATGTGTAAGGTAAACAAAACCACCAATACCAGCAAGGATTCCACATAAAACATAAGACAGGAACTGTGTACGTTTTACATTAATACCAAGCATCAAAGCGCTTTCGCTGTTTCCACCAACTGCATATAAGTTACGACCAAAGCGTGTCCATCGTAAAGTTGCCCACAGCAAAATCAGAACTACAATTGCAATAATAGCTCCAATTTCAATGTAAGAAGGAATCCAGTTACCATGCTTATGAATACCAATAAAGTGGAAGTAAAAATAATGATCTTTTAATGCAACAAAAGCTTCATTTGTAGCAGTTCTAGGAACCTTACTTACGATTGTTGTCATACCGCGAGTAAAGAACATACCGGCAAGTGTTACAATGAACGGCTGAATCTTAAGGTATGCAATAAAGTATCCCTGAACAAGTCCCATTGCAAGACCAATTCCAAGTGAAATCAAAATTGAAGTGAAGATTCCACCACCCATATCTTCCATAACTACAACAGTAGTCATTGTAATAAGGGCAATTGTACCACCAACAGAAATATCAATTCCACCGGTAATCATTACAATAGTAAGACCACACGCAATAACAATCAAATAAGCATTATTATTAAAAAGATTAATAAACTGCTGTGGATTCAAGAATCCGCCACCCCAGATAATCATTCCAAGAAGGTACATTCCAAAGAAGGTACAAACTGTAATTGTAAGAAGCAACAATGTATTTGAGAGCGGTTGTTTGTTCTCTTTTTTTCCAATTTTATTTGCCATAATTATCTAGCCTCCCCTGCAGAAACTGCAACTGTTGCCTTAGCACCTTTCTTTTCCACAAGTCTATTCTTAAGCTGACTAATCCATGCTTTTACAACAGGAGAACCAGCAACTACAATGATGATGATTACAACTGCTTTATAAGCCTTAACTGCAGTTGAAGAAACCTTCATTGCATACAGAGTAATTGTCAAAGCCTGAATAATATAAGCACCAAGAATAGAGCCAGAAAGCTTAAACTTACCGCCACCAAGTGAGTTACCACCAATTGCAACAGCAAGAATGGCATCCATTTCAATATCCAGAAGGATTGTTTCGTGGTTGATAAGTCCAATACGGCAAACGTTGATAGAACCTGCCATAGTTACACAAATACCAAGAATTACAAATACAGCAAGCTTCCATACAACAGGATTAATACCGTTGAGTTTTGCGGCTCTTTCGTTAATACCTACAGACTGAATGTACAGACTCAGCGTTGTTTTCTTCAAAAGCAGATTTATAAGCACAATGAAAATTATAACTACTAAGATAGGTGTTGGAACTGCAATGTGAGGAATAAATCCACCAATGTAAGTAAGAAGCGGGCTGTCAACGTTTGGAGTTGCACCACCATTAATCCAGTAAGCAATAGGACGTCCTGCAGTATAAAGAATCAAAGATGCAATCATCGGCTGGATGTTGAACTTTGCAATCAAAATACCATTAAACAGACAGAAGATAATTGCTACGATACAAGCAAGAAGAAGACCAACAAAGATTGTTCCGGCATTGATTGTACCAGCACGAAGAATCTTTACAAATACAGAACCTGCAATAGCAGCTGCGGCACCAATGGAAATATCCTGTCCCTTAGTTGCTGAAGTTACAAGTGTCATTCCTATTGAAAGAATAACAAGCTCAGAAGCTCCATTCAGAATACTGATAAGGTTTCCTGAAAGAACGTTGTTCCCCAGATTGTTCTTCTTAATTACAATTGAGAAGAAGCTTGGGTCTCTGATAAGGTTGAATACAACCAGTACAATCAGGGCAACAAGCGGAATTGCAAGCTGCGACTGAAAAAGTTTTTTAATCTGATTTACGATTTTATTAGCCATTTTGTGCCTTGCCTCCCGCAATTGTCTGCATAATTACATCCTGACGCAAAAGGTCATCCTTAAGTTCACCAACAATCTTTCGGTCGCGCATAACGATGAGTCTCTGACATACAGAAAGCATCTCTTCAATTTCTGAAGAAATAAAGGTAACACTTACACCTTCTTCTGCAAGCTGAAGAACGAGCTTCTGAATTTCGATTTTTGTACCAACGTCAATACCACGTGTAGGTTCATCAAGAATCAGATACTGTGGATGTGTCAAAAGCCAGCGTGCAAGAATAACCTTCTGCTGGTTACCACCCGAAAGTGATTTGATTGGTGTATCTTTTGAAGCAGTTTTAATCTGAAGTTTTTCAATAAACTCATCAGCAAGTTTTTCCTGCTCTGCTCTTGAAAGAGGCTTTGTAAATCCATTGAGTACCTGAAGGGCAAGGATAATATTTTCACGTACAGAAAGATCCTGGATAATTCCGTCTCCCTTTCTGTCTTCCGGAAGATATCCAATTCCAGCTTTCATTGCATCTTTTGGCTGATTTATTTTTGTGTCTCTGCCATTAACCTTTACCTTTCCGCCAGTTACACGGTCTGCAGCAAAGATTGCACGAACACTTTCACTTCGGCCAGAACCAAGAAGACCAGTAAATCCGTTTACTTCTCCCTTGTTGATAAGGAAGTCAAAAGGCTTTACTCCTTCTGCACTTGAAAGACCTTCTGCTTCATAAACAACTTCACCAGCCCCGCTATAAGGACGTTTCTGATTTTTGAGGTTGGTCATATCTTCCATGTCTTTACCGAGCATGGCAGAAATCAGTTTAACACGTGGCAAATCTGCGATTGTGTATTCACCGACAAGCTCACCGTTACGAAGAACTGTAATCTTATCGCAAACCTCATAAACCTGTTCAAGGAAGTGAGTAATAAAGATAATACCTACTCCATGGCTCTTAAGGTCACGCATAAGCTTGAACAAAAGCTCAACTTCATTTTCATCAAGAGAAGAAGTTGGTTCGTCAAGAATCAGAACCTTACAATCCATATCAACAGCACGGGCAATTGCAACCATCTGCTGAACTGCAATAGAACAAGTTCCAAGCTGCTGACTTGGCTTTGCCGGAATATTTAATTTTGCAAGAAGCTCTCCTGCATTTTTTTCCTGAGCACGGCGATTTACAAACTTGTAGTTGCCGCGACCTATATACATATTCTCTGCGACCGTAAGATTCGGACAGAGGGTAATTTCCTGATAAACTGTAGAAATACCCAGATTCTGGGCTTCCTGAGGAGAATGGATATTAACAGGTCCATCAACACCAGCAATATTGACTTCACCGGCATCTTTTTCATAAACACCAGTAATAACCTTTACCAGAGTAGATTTTCCAGCTCCGTTTTCTCCCATAAGCGCATGAATTTCACCTTCCCGTAAAGTAAAATCTACATTCTGCAGAGCTTTTACACCCGGGAATTCTTTGTAAATTCCGCGCATAGATAAAACAATTTTTTCGTCCATTTATACACCTATGTCATGCTGAATTCATTTCAGCATCTTTAATATAGATTCCGAAACAAGTTCGGAATGACGTCTAACATTTTCAAAAAAAGCGGCGTAAAGAAACACTTTACGCCGCCATATTTACAAGAGGGTTATGATATTAGATACCATACTTTTCAACATCAGCCTTAGTGATTGTCTTTGCATCGAATCCCTTTTCCTGGTTGATGAATTTCTTTGTCATGATACCAGTCTTAATCATGTTTTCGATGATTGCAGCCTGGAATGGAGAACACTGTCCATCATAGTTCCAGTTTCCAGCAAGGAGTTCATTAAGAGCCCATGTGTTGCAGTCGAATCCCATTACGATTACTTTTCCATTTACACCGTGTGTGATACCAGCTTCATCAAGAGCAGCAACTGCACCCTTAGCCATACCATCATTTTCAGCATAAATTACGTTGAAGTCTTCACCAGAGTTGATAACTGATTCTACGATCTTCTTAGCTTCAGCTTCGTCCCATGTAGCTGTCTGCTGAACAACTTTCTTCATTGTTCCAGCCTTGAATTCCTTGTCCAAAGCACCTGTACGTCCGATCTGAGCATCAGATCCCATAGCACCCTGAATGTGGATTACTTTGTATTCTTTGAGGTTCTGAGACTTAAGCCAGTTTACAGCTGTTGCTCCTTCTTTAGCCATGTCTGAAACTACAGCAGCTTCATACAAATCATCTGAAACGTTAATCATACGGTCAAAAAGGAATACTTTTACACCGTTTGCTTTTGCCTGCTTAAGAACAGATTCCCATCCGTCTGTTGCAGCAGCAGAAAGAAGAAGATAGTCAACACCATCTGTAATGAACTGAGAAGCAGCATTCAACTGTTCATCGTTCTTAAGGCTGTAGTAAGTTTTTACATTGTAGCCCTTTTTCTTTGTAAATACAGATTCAAAGTCTTTTACGTTAGCAGCGCGGTATCCAGACTCTGAAGGTGGATTGTTTACAATACCAATTTTGATCTTTGGTGCAGCGAATAAGCTTGCAGCAACCATTGCCATTGCAACTAATGATACGATTTTTTTCATCTAATTTTCCTCCTAATAGATGCTTTTTTAGATTACACCGTCATAATAAGCCCGTCAGGAGTATTTTTGAATGAAGATTTTTAGGAATTTTTTTATGAATTTTTAGGAATTTGAAAAAGTTTAAGGATAAATGGTTGGAAATTTATTTAAAAAAGTTAGAATTTTTACTGAACCGGTGGTTGAGTGATGCGAAGCATCGTATCGAAACCACCCTAGTACAGAATATTGGTGGTTTCGATATGGCACTTCGTGCCTACTCAACCACCAAAGCAATCTATTACATATGACAAATGCGGTCCTGGCACTCTTTGTAAATAGCTGCAGTCTTGGCAACTACATCAGCAGGAATCTCTTTGATGTTAGGGTCGCCGGCAAGATTGTGCTCCTTGAGCCAGTCGCGAACAAACTGCTTGTCGTAACTTGCTGGACTTCCGCCTACTTCGTACTTAGAAGCATCCCAGAAACGTGAGCTGTCTGGAGTAAGAACTTCATCACCAAGAACAAGTTCACCGTTCTCATCAAGACCAAACTCAAACTTAGTATCAGCAATGATAATTCCGTTTGCCTTAGCGTGCTCGTAGCACTTCTTGTAAATAGCAAGAGCAGCCTGTTCGATTTTTGTTCCAAGCTCTTCACCAAGATCATCCTTCATATACTGAAGAGTAACGTTGATGTCATGACCTTCGGCAGCTTTAGTAGAAGGAGTTACGATAGGCTCATCGAGTTTTTCAGCCTGTTTGTATTCCTTATCAAACTTGTGACCAAGGAAAGGCTCGCCCTTCTTGTAAGCCTCGTACATAGAACCAAACATATATCCACGAACAATTACTTCATAAGGAATCATCTTAAGCTTCTTTACGAGAATTGTACGTCCTTCAAATTCCGGCTTCTGGAATTCAGCAGGCATGTCTTTGAGGTCACTTGAAATCATGTGATTCTTAACAATGTCTTTAGTGTAGTCGAACCAGAAGTTAGCAAGAGCGTTGAGCACCTTACCCTTGTCTGTAATCATTGTTGGCAGAATAACATCGAAAGCAGAAATTCTGTCAGTTGTAACAATTACCATGCGTCCATCTTCAAGGTCATAAACCTCGCGAACCTTACCGGAAATAATCTTCTTCATTTAGAGCCTCTTATTTGCTTTTTCTGCTATTATAGTGATAAGAGTTCATCCTTTCAACAAGGTCTTTTCCCCAGTACTCGCAAAGCATTTCATAGGCTTGCGGTTGGAGTGCGGGAAGGACTACATCATTAAGCTGAATAAGGCTTGAAACAAGATAGTATCTCCCCTGCTCTTTTAATTTGCTCATTTCTTCTTCTGTGATGATTTTGCAGTCAGAAGGATTATCTTTTATCCATTCAGAAATAACGGTAAAGACACTAGCAGCCGAACAGATTAATTTCCAGCTTTTCAGAGAATCAATTTTATTCTCCGAAGTCATACCAGAAGTTACCCTATATAAATAGATTTTATTTTCGATACCAAAGTAGGATTTTGCAAAAAGCGATACAAAAAAGAAAATCAAAAAATCATCTGCAAGATTACACTCGGAATATGTAATGTTTTCGTAAGCTCGGAGAAAGAGATCTCTACGAATCAACTTAGCGCAGACATTACCTGAGATTTCATAAAAAAGCCATTTATGAAACACATCATGATTTTCAATTTTTCCGTAAGTGATGGCTCCACATTTAGTTTCATCGGTAGAAATAAATTTTCCATTTTCATCATACCAGCCTGAATTAAAACTTCCATGAATAATATCAAAAGGTCCCAGGTTCTGGTTTGTTTGCCACAGCAGGCTTAAAGCATCAGGAGTTAGTTCATCATCACTATCTAAATGAAGACAATACTGGCCTTTTGCTTCATAAGTAAGAGTGCGGCGCACTTCCATAATGCCACGGTTTTCGCTGTGTTCTGAATAATTAACCTTTATGGCAGAAAGGCCTTGCTTACGCCTCCAGCTATTCCCCTCTTTATGTGCATGACGAATTATCTTTTTTGCTTTCCAGCCTCGCGAGTCCCGGCCAGTACTGGCGTCATTGACAATAACAATTTCGAATGAATCATAATCCTGCTTAAAAACAGAAGCAAGGCATTGAGCCAGATAAGGCTCTGTTTTGTAAACAGGAATGCAAACGGATATATGAGGGTTATCAGTTGAAGTTTTCATTTATTCGTTATTTGGAATTGCGAGACAAGGTATTGAACTTGGTATAGGTCCCTGAAGCCATTCATTGTTCATCCAATAATATCCCTCAGCCACTTCTTTCTGAAATCTTGAATATCCAGATCCGCTTAGAAGAAGGACATCCTTCATTTTGCTAGAAAAATCATATTCAACATCTTTTACCCCTTCTATTATAAAATGATCAAGGTCTACTACAACCATTCTGTTTTTATTTTTATAAGCCCAGGTTCCATCTGCTGCTGTATAGAAGGCAATTCCATTATCTGCAATTACAAGCTTTTTAGGTTTAACTGCAATTATTCTTTGAGGCCCACAAAAGCTTTTATCTGTTTTTTTATCATTAACAATTTGTGTCTGTTCCATATTAAGAAGATCATTCAAATATTCAAAATATTCTCCGTTAAAATAATTTTTATCAAGAACAACTGGTTTACTTTTTGTTGCATCCTCATAAATAATAGTTGGATGGGGTCCACCATCCCACCAGGATTGTCCTAATACAAACTTATCAGATGAAGTTTGAGAAAAATCAAATTTTACAAGGGCATTAGAATCGTATGCCCAGCCACATCTCTCTAGAGTTCCATCAGAAACTTTTATTCTGGCGATTCCTCCCTGACACAAAAGATTTGGTATTTCTCCATCAGGATTAATCATCTTTTCGTTATATAATAAATAAATATAACCATCCTGATAAATCATATCTGCAAAATTACCATATGAAACTGGACTATCAGACTCGAATTTCGGAAAAACAGGATTTTCAGAATAAAATATTTTAGATAAAGAACCATTCTCATATTTAGCCAGTGTATTGTGATTGCCTTCAGCATTATCACCACTTGCATATACATATATAATACCATCATGCACAGTCACAGATCTTATGATAAAATATCCCCATTCATATAGTCCATTAAAATATTCAGAACAATCAAATGAAATTGGATCTTCAGTTGATGGCCATTCTTCTGTTGAAGAAGTAAATTCAGGGTATTTATAAAGTTTAACCAGTGTATCTGAATAATCACTATTAAAATTATATGTATATAAATCATTTGTTACGGGATCTATAATAATTCCATATTGATTACACATCTCTTCTTTATAAACGTAATAATTCTTACCTTCACATCCAGGCTTGTCTGTTACGATAGTTAATTCTGTTGTTCCTGTACTTGTAACAACAAAAACATTTTCATCGGAATCAAAAGCAAATTGATTTGTATTCGAATTGGCAGCAATAACATTTCCATTACGTGTAATATTGTAATTGTAACCATCATCTGTAACAGAAAAAAGAACAGGTGAATAATCAGGGAACACATATGGAACTTCCTCACCATTCAATGAAAATCTAACAGTTACAGAATTGCTTCCATCTCTGATTATAAAAGGCTCACTTGAACCAGTTGAAATAAGGTCTGAACCAGAATACAACCAGGCTTCAACCTTTGCAGTTTCACCAACAGTAAGATTTGAGAAAGAAATTTTTGTGGTATTTTGATCATTTGAAAGATTTACTGTCTGCTCCTGAATATCACTTTCTGCGGTAAACTTTACTGTAATTGAATAATAAGATTGAGAATCGGTGCCTGCATCGCGGGCAGTAAAACGTGACACAGAATGGTTTGAAATTACAAAGGAAACTTCACCTGTTTTTTTTATTCCAGATGAACAGGAAACATAAAGAAAAGAAAGCAAAAGGGAGGCTGCAAACATATAGAAGAACTTTTTCATTTTTTCACCTCTCGAAAAATGAATTCTACTAAATATTATAAACGCCCTTTTGCATTTGTGTCAAAGTTAAATGATGCCTGAGAATTTTATATTGAATTTATTACATAGAGTGTCGTACTGTTTTTTTTCATCTGAATCAGCATTGCCAGTGATGTATAAGGTTGGGAAAGAAACCTCTTGTGTACTTTCAGAGGGCTGCAAGATTTCAAGGGCATGGCGTACAACACCATCAACGGAATCGACAACTTTAATGTCTGGAGCACAGGCTTCGTTGAAAACGTCTGTGAAATTCAAAAAGTGGGTACAGCCTAAAATTACGGCGTCACAATCTTGCTGGCGGAAGAAATCTATTGCAGGCTTAATGGCATTGAGGCATTCAGCTCGACTGGCGGTAAAGGCGTTATGTTCAATATAGGATACAAGCTGGCCGTCGCCACGGGTAACAAGGACGCAGTCACTGGCAAATTTATTTTTGAGTTCAATGTTATAGGGATTTTCGCAGGTAGCCTTTGTGGCAAGAAGACCTATGCGGCGTTTTTTAGAAAGACTTGCCGCAAGCTTAATTGCAGGAACTGTTCCCACAAAGTTCACCGAAGGAAAATCTGTACGTAAAGTATCAAGAGCATTTACGCTCATTGTATTACAGGCAAGAACAATTACCTTTGGAGCAAACTTTGAGATGATTTTTCCAACAAGGTCAGTAACACATTTTACTACCTGCTCGTGGGTCTTTTCTCCGTATGGAAAGTTTGCAGTATCAGCTACATATACGCAGGAAGCATCCGGCTTCTTTTCAAGAAGCTTCATCATATATGGAATACCACCCACGCCAGAATCTATAAATACAAAGTCAGTCATTTTTTGTCTTCTTAATTAAATAACGCATTAAACGCATCGCGTGCAGCATCTGCTTTTGATTTACCGGAAACGTCCCCGCCACCTGCCGCAATTTTAGGGTTAGGACGGAAATAATCGCAGAAGTTTCCGCGTTCTTTATCACTTACAAATTCTGCGGAAGTCTCGCGGCAATCATTATGAGCCCCACTTTCATAAAACTCACATGCCTTGCAGACATGTAAATCAGCATGACACAAAGGACATTCATCCCCACGCACTGGTTTTACAATATTAGTTTCTTTATGGCATTTCCAGCAAATCATAAATATATAGTATCATTTTTTAACACTTTCTACTATAATAAAATTATGTTCACGCAGAATAAGTGCCTCGTACATTACTGCCGCAATCTCGCAATTTCCACCTTTGATGATGATGGAAATATTACCGACGGGAAAAACTATTGTCTGGATCATATTCCTGACCCCGGAAAATTTAAGGCAGATATTTATAAATACATTGCAGAACACGATAAAATAATCGGGCTGAATGTATCAGGTCTCTTATTTTCTAATATTGATCTTTCAAATAAAAAATTTTACGGCTGCACTTTTATCAACTGCACCTTCAATAATATCAGTTCAAGTAATCTTGTTTTCAGAATGTGTATTTTTGATTTTGCAATTTTCAATGACTGCAGTTTTATTAAAAGTAATTCCCTGTTTACAAGTTTTTCAGGAGCAACCTTTACTCATACGCTCTTTACTTCCAGCGATATTATTCAGAGCAACTTTAATGGAATTAAGGCATATCAGTCTTCTTTTGATGATTCAGACCTTTTCAATTCCCGCTTTATTGCCTCAACTCTCATAGACACTTCATTCAGAAACTGCAACCTCAAGAAATCACTTTTTTATGATTCAAAGCGTACAAACGTTTCGTTCAAGATGTCTAATACCCGAGAGGCTCTTTTTACACCGGAAGGAAAAAATCCTAGGGAATCAGATTTGGCTTTCGGTAATTCAATTGTTGATGGAGGCGGTGTATGAAAGTCTACTTCCATCTGAACCTCGGCGGTTTTTCAAACTGCTATATCGTAGTAAACGAAAAGACCTCAGAGGCAATCATAATAGACCCTGGTAAAATTACAGAAGAAATAATTTCACGTATTGAAGATAATCACCTAAAGCTTGTTGCTGTTTTGATTACCCACAACCACGGTTCACATGCCGGTGGACTTCATACTCTCAGAAAAATTTATTCTCCAAAAATTCTTGCTGCCGACTGGGAAGTTGCTGGTGAAGAAACAACTGTAATTTCTGGAGACGGAACTCTTCGTCTTGCTAAGATGATTGTTCGTTATATGTCAGTTCCAGGACACACTTCTGATTCTGTTGTTTATCAGATTGGTAATATTCTTTTTACAGGTGATATTCTTTCTGCCGGAGAAATTGGAAGTACAAACTCAAGTTATTCTGAATATATCTTAAAATCTAATATTGAAAAGAAGATTTTTTCTCAGCAGGATAATGTTATTCTTATGCCGGGTCACGGACCTCCAACAACTCTTGGAGCAGTAAAGGCCTTTACTGCAGACTTCCAGAAAATGATCCAAAGTCCGCAGAATGATCGTGTAAGAAACTAGCCGGTGGTTGAGCCTGCGGTCCCTGAGCCTGGTCGAAGGGTCGAAACTACCGGCTTACCAATGCAATATTTCCGCACACAATTCCGTATTTGTCATATACAAAATCATTGAGGGCATTTGCGGCGTCTTCGAAACCACGACCTTCAGTCTTTCTTACATAGGCTGCAAGGTTTGGTGTATAGTTGATTACAGTTCCACGGTTAGCAAGATGCACAAAATAATTTGCAACTTCCGAAAGTCTCTGCTGCATTATGTATGCCATAAACTCATTATGCATAAGATATTCATCATTAACATCATATCCAAGTGAAGGCTGAGACTTAAAATAATCAATAAGGAAGTCCCGGGAATCCGGATCAAAAGTATAATAAACTGCCGAAACAAAATTACGGAATTCTGCATCGCGGAAGAAGATTGTATGCCAGCCTTCATGAGCAAGAAGATTTGTTCGGCTCCAGCCAGGTGTCTCGCGGGAAATTGAAACAAGCCCTCCCTCATTTGCCTTTACATACATACCATCACTTTCAAGAAGTTTATTATGAATGAGAATTCTTTTAAGCAGCTCCTCTTCTTCGTTCAACGGGAAGTTCAGTTCTGTTGCCTTGTTGAAAAAGCGTGCCATACTTTCTGCACTGTAATCGTGAGCGTTGTAGCCGTGCATATCGCCGAGTTCTTCATTAGTAAGCAGCCGGCCCTTATACCCCTGCTTCTCAACAAAGAAAGCAAGACGTCGGAAAAGTTTATCCTGAACTTCATAGTTTCTTGTATCAAAGAAAAGAATCTGCGGGAAGCGGTCCCATTCGTAAAGCTCGTAGTCGGCGGTGCGCCACTGAGAAGTTTTATAGTTGAGGATAAGGCCTGGATCGGTGCGGACAGGCTCTAAGACCTCGGCTCCGGCAGCCTTTGTACCGCGCATAATTAAAGACTCAACACACTCAGCATTATCTGTAAATTCTACACGTGAGAATGGAGTATTCAAAGCAGCTGTTGGAATAATGAGTTCGTTTGCTGCAGTTACATTATTCAGATAAAGTTTTTCTCCGCCAACATTCATCTGAATTCTTACAGCATGTTCTCTTGTAGTTTTATTTTCCTGATTCTCAGAAAGCATAACTCTGTATTCCGGCATAGACTGCATCATATTACTCTGAACAGGGAATACCATTGAACTGCCAGAAAAATCAAAAGTCTTACTCTTAAAATCAAGTATTCCGCCGTTGCAGGCAAAACCAGCAAATGGAATTTCAGATCTGAAATCAAAACCAATTTCTGCAGGTACTACAATTGCGGCAAGAACCCTGCAGCGAAGAGTTGAATAAACATAAAATCCTTCTGGAATATATTTTTCAATATTGTCATTTTTCTGAACGGCAAATGAAATATCAAAAACAGTTGGCGCATTCTTTTCATCTGCCTGAACCTGAATACGTCTTGTATCCGGATATTTTTTCTTTATGAACTTACCGTCAATTGTAAAATCATCTCCGCTTAAAAAACCATAACGCAAAACAGCATTTGCATCAGAAGCAAGAAGTTCCTTCTGTTTTTTTGTAGGCATCATCTGAAAGCATACTGTTAATGAAACTGAGCCCTGATCTTTATATACCTTCGAAAAATATTCTTTCTGAGCTTTTGTAAATTTAAAGTTTGCATATTCGTTATTTACAGTGCCCTTTGAAGCTGCTGAATCAAGTGCATAAAGAGAGGTCATTTCACCTCTTGGACCTAGAATATGTACTGCTGATTTATTTTTATTTGCTATAAGAACAATTCCTGCAGCTATATCAAGAATAAGAAAAATTACAACTGCAGCAACTAAGATTTTCTGTGATTTACTAAGTGAAGAAAGTTTATCTAACTTTAATTTTTTTGTAAGCTCCGGTAATTTCATATAAAAACTATACCAAATATACAAAAAAAGTTATACTCCCCGTATGGCTGTGATAATTTTACATCCGACAGAAGAACTCAAACTCATAAAGCTTCAGAAAGAAATTATTTCAGAACTTTTTGAAGAAGGAAGAATTCTGTATGCTGTAAAACCGCTATGGATAAAAATACATGATAATTTCGCTCCCGTTGACTCCGCTCAGGAAAGGAAAAATGAACTCAGTAAATACAATATTAGACAAGTAGAACTCGATGATATAGAACTGTCAGAAAACTCTATCTTTATTCCAGTTACAATCACAACCGATACAGCAGCGTATAATTCCAAACTAACGTTAGTTAACCTGCATAGTGGCCGCCAGTTTACAAGCTTTGAAAGAGATAAGCTTAATAAAATAAAACAGCCGGTAAGACAATTAAAAGTCTTCCGGCTGGGTAATGAGAAGGAACTAGGTTCCAGCTCTAAATGTATTACGAAATCCAGGTGGATTAAAATTAAATAATCATTCGTCATTGCGAGGAACGAAGTGACGAAGCAATCTATATCAAATGGATTGCTTCGCTGCGCTCGCAATGACGCTCATGCTACATCACTCCACTACCACGATCGAGTGAAGTTAAACCAGTACGTACATATTCAAGAATTCCATAAGGCTCGAGCAGTCGTAAAAGGCTTTCCACCTTCTCTTCACTTCCAGTAATTTCAATAATCACAGATTCAAGGCTTACATCAACAATGCGGGCCTTGTAAATATCAGCAGTTTCAATAATTGTGCCGCGGTTGTTTGCCTCTGCCTTTACCTTAATCAAAGACATTTCACGCTGAACAGAAGAAGAAGCTTCGCACTTTTTAATTGCAATTACTTCTTCAAGCTTTGCAAGCTGCTTCTGAATCTGATCCAGAATATATTCATCGCCGGTAACAACAATTGTCATACGGCTCTGCTCAGGTTTGTTAGTTGCACAAACTGTGAGCGAGTCAATGTTATAACCGCGGCGGCTGAACAATCCAGAAACACGGCTGAGTACACCGGTTTTATTTTCTACTAATACTGAAAGTACGTATTTTTCCATATTACACTAACGCTCCATATTAAAGCTTACTGTACGAAGTATATCACCGAATACACCGGCAGCTGTTACACCTGCACCGGCACCGTATCCGCGAACAGTCAAAGGAATTGGCTGATAGCGCTCTGTGTAGAATACAAATGCGTTTTCTCCACCTTTTACGCTATAAAGTGGATCATCCTGTCCAACTTCCATCATACCAACGCTAACCTGTCCGTCTTTGATTGTAGCACCCATACGGAGTACCTTACCCTTCTTCTTAAGGTCTGCAATCTTCTTTGCAAAGTAGTCATCAACTTCAGGAAGCTTCTTTAAGAACTCTTCAACAGTTCCGCTTGAATCAAAGCTGTCTGGAAATACCTTGAACATCTGAATATCAGAAAGTTCGATGTCATAACCAGATTCGCGGGCAATGATAAGTCCCTTGCGGGCAACGTCCATTCCGTTCAAGTCGTCACGTGGGTCCGGCTCAGTGTAGCGCAGCTCTTTTGCTTCAAGAACAGCCTGGCTGAAAGGAACACCTTCGTCGAGTTTTCCAAAAATATAAGAAAGAGAACCAGACATAATTCCGTTGAAATGATCAAGCTTATCACCAGATTTATAAAGGTTCTGCAAAGTATCAATAATAGGAAGTCCGGCACCAACGTTTGTCTCATAAAGGAAGCGGCGGTGCATCTTGTTTGCTGTACGGCGAAGTTCGTGATAGAACTTAATGTCCATAGAGTTAGCACGCTTGTTTGGTGTTGCAATGCTCATACCTGCATTTAAGATGTCGAGGTAGCGCTCAGGCAAATCATAAGATGCTGTACAGTCTACGAATACTGGATTAAGAGGCTTCTTTTCACGAACAAACTTAATGATATCATCAACATTCTGATTTGAGTTGAATGGGAAGTCCGGCTTTTTCATCTGGTCACGCCAGTTACTGAGGTCAAGACCGTCTTCATTCAAAATCATACCGTCAATAGTAGTAATACAGAGAACTTTGATATCAACATTTTCTTTAAGAAGCTTTTCTCTCTGGTCGCGGATCTGATCGATCATTGTTCCACCAATAGTTCCGGCACCGAAAGCAAATACTTCGATTGTCTGAGCAGTATGGAAGAAGAACTGATGAACGGCACGAACAGCAGTATCAGCATATTCATTTTCAATAACTGCAGAAATACAGCGCTCTGAACTACCCTGAGCAATTGCAAGAATATTGATATCCTGGCTTGAAAGAGCGTTGAGGAATTTTCCTGCAACACCGCGGTTAGCAATCATGCCATCGCCGACAACTGAAACAATTGCGCAGTCCTTACGAACATCAATTGCGTCAATCAGCTTTTCGCGGATCTCAAGTTCGAACTTTGCTTCAAGAGCATCTTTTACGATATCTGCCTCGCTGTCGCGAACACAGAAAGAAATTGTATATTCCGAAGAAGACTGAGTAATCAAAAGTATTGAACTTCCGGCAGAAGATACAGCAGAGAAAATCTTGCTTGCCATGCCAGTGCGGCCGCGCATAAGTGAACCGCCCACGCTGATCATTGAAACATGCTTCAAAGAAGAAATACCACAGATGCTTGATTTACCCTTACGGCTTTCAAAAGGTCCCTGACCAATACGTGTACCACGTGCACTAGGATTGTGAGAGTTCAAGCTCCATGCTTCAATTCCCTTTGCCTGAAGAGGTGCAATTGTTTTTGGATGAAGAACCTTAGAACCAAAGAATGAAAGTTCCATAGCTTCTTCATAAGACATATCGTCTACGAGGATAGCGTCTTTTACAACACGTGGATCTGCTGTATAAACACCGTCTACGTCTGTCCAGAACTCTACGCGCTTAGCACGGAGGCTTGCTCCGATAATTGCGGCAGAGAAGTCTGAACCATTACGGCCGAGAAGTCCCATTACCGGCTTTGTTCCAGTTCCACCACTCCATGTACAGATGAATCCTGGGAACAAAAGAATCTTTGTCTGAGTTGGAGAAGCACCGTCACGGAATGGAGCACATGCTTCATTACATGCAGAATAATCAGCTTCACCCTCTTTCTGATTTCCAGTTGTGAAAACAAATTTTCTTGAATCAAGGAAAATTACGCTCTGCTTTTTTGCAAGAAGAACATTTTCCATAATAGGAGCTGAGAGAAGTTCTCCCATACCCATAATGCGGCAGTGAACTGTGTCAGGACACTCACCGAAAGATACACAGCCAGCGAGGAGTTTTTCGAGTTCTCCAAAATTCGGCTCAATCTTAGCCATTGTTTTTTCTGCATCAAAACCTGGAAGCTTTGACTGAAGTTCAAGACAGATTTCGTTGTGAGTGTTTCGAATGTCGGTTACGTAATTTGTCCCGGAGATACCCGAGATACATGCATCGATTGCAGCCTGAAGAGTGTTAGAAACGCCGGCTGCTGCGCTAACTACAACACTAAGTCTGTCTTCTTTTGCGCGGTTGATAATAATGTCCGCAGAAGCAAGAATACGTCGGGCATTAGCCATCGACGTTCCACCGAATTTGAGAGTAATCATAAAAGTACCACCTTGCCAAAGTCCGCAATTTCCCCGAACATCCGGGCGAGCGCACCTCGCGGTACGTCGGAAATCAGCTATGTATAATGTTTCTATCTATAATATTGAATTGTAAGAGGAATGGCAATTACTAAAATTCACGCATTCGGATATCTGTAAGTGCACACTGATCCCCTGTAAGAGCAGCATAGACTTCAGTATTATCACCCTTTATTTTCGTGATATTTTCAATTGAGATTCCATAGTTTTCGGTATGAAGAATAACTGTATTATCTTTTTTCTGTAATTCAATTTCGCAGTCAAAACCAGCCTTGTTAAAAGATTTCCATTCGTTCCAGTCATGGAAGGCTTCTTTCTTTTCCATTATAATTTGATTTTCTGCAAAATCATTTGAACCGTTTTCTTCGCCATCCAGTTTTATAAAAGCATATTCACGGTATCCTTTTCCACCAACTGTTCCATCTTCAGAATAAAACAAAACAATTGAAGGACAATGCCATACAAAAGAAGATTCAGGAAAACTCATTGAATGGAAGGCAAGAGTCACGCTTTCCTTGAGCTTAAATCCGTTTGTATAAACAGAACACGGAGAGTTAATCTGGATATTAGGAACATCAGCTTCAAGTCTTTCTATATAACTCACCTTATCAGAAATACGCGGGATATCATTTTTATCATACTGCTTACCTGTCTGTTCAACCTTAATCTGACTCAGACGGCAGTTTTCTCCGGTAAGTCCTATATAAACAGATTTTGAACTGTCAGAAAGAGCCACAATAACGCTTACAGTTTTGCTTTCACTTTCCAGCTCAAGCTTCATATGGTCTTCATATCTTCCACAGGTGATAGTATAAAAACCATCCGAACTTTTCGCATTTTTATCTGTTACCTTTACTTCAATATTTCTTGCATTAGTACAGATTGAATGCCCGTCAAACCACAATTCTCCATATTCAACATAGCGGTAAGACTCAATCATTTCTTCTGTGTTGTAAACATGCTTATCAAAAGAATCAAAAATCACCAGAGAAGGAGCGCTAAACTGTGTGTCACTGCCGTTTTCTACCCCTTCGCATTTAAAACTGATTTTTGAGATTTTGTTTTCTACAGGAATTCCAAGAGAAACTTTTTCACGGTAAGTTCCACAGGAAATCTCGGTTTCAAGTTTATCTTCCCTTTCAGAAATATAGCTTAAAGTCTGAACATCCATAAGATGAATCATAACCTTAGCAAAAACAGGGTCAAATCTTGCACCGGCTTCTTTAATAAACTCTTCACGAATTACAACGTTCGGAAGCACTTTATTTTCTTTGTTGTCACCGGTATAAAAACACCACGCATCTGCAACAGCAACTATACGGGAAATTACAGGAAGCGTTTCCCCCTTCAAATCAGATTTATTGCCTTTTCCATCATAACGTTCGGTGCAGTAACGGGAGGTTTCAGCGAGGTACGGATAATCTTTTATACTGGCAAGAATTTCTTCACTTGCAACCTTGTGTAAAAGAGCCGCATAGTAAACTTCTTCACATTCTTCAAAAGACTTTCCGCATTCTTCTGCAATCTTTTTTGCAAGCTCCGCATTTTTACGGGCAATTCCCTTTGTCTTTTCATCGCAGGCTTCTACTGCTTTTGCAAAGGCTTCGGCAGTCTGACCAAACAGGTCTTTCATCATTCTCTGCTCTGCTTTCAACGCATACAGCTCAAGCTTATGTGCCCTCATAACCTCATCATTAATGTCCAGATAGGTAAAGAAGTACATAGTGATAGATGAGAAAACAATTGCCATATTAACAATTGAAAGACCATAGGTAAAAATCTGAATAATTCCAACAATGATTGGCACAACGATATAGATAATCATCGCATAATAAATAAAACGACTGAAAGATTTTCTATATCGCAGAATTACAGAAAGCTGAATAATCGGGCCGAAAATAGGCACTATATAACAGATTAAGAAAAAGGAACCACGGAAATATACATTATCATCTGTAAAAGAATAGTACATTCCCGTAAAAAGATTTACTACAACTAAAAGAATCTCAACAATTGTCGCAATTCTTACAATTGTCAGTCTCTTAAAAATAGTTTTGATGTTTAAGCTGAAAAGAATATCTTCAAGATAATAGTTAAAAATAAGAACTATTCCGGCTGTAAATGAAAATACAAAAAAGTTTGAAACTCTTGCCATTACATAGCCAAACTCAGAAGTATCTCCATTATAAATATATGTAAGGCGGTCAAAGCCAATAAGACCAGCGGCAATTAATTCAAGAATAATAAGAATCCACTTTCTTCGCTTTGGAAGAAATCTTGTGATAAGAAGCAAAAATGCCATTATTGTACAAATAGCAGTAAGAACGAGCATCATGTTCATCTGATGATTTCGTATAAACTCAAACATACCTGTAACTCCCAATCAGACATTCGTGCTGTATTTATTCAAAATTTCCTTTACTTCAGGAAGCGCATCTATAAAGACTTCTACACATTTTGCATCAAACTGAGTACCTGAGCCTTCCTGTAAAATCTCAATTGCTTTTTCCATTGTAAAGGCAGGTTTATAAATTCGTGGAGAAACAAGAGCATCAAAAACATCGGCAACAGCCATAATACGAGCAGAAAGAGGAATCAGTTCGCCGTGCAAACCTTCTGGGTATCCCTTTCCATCCCATCTTTCATGGTGATAGGCAGCCATATTTCTTGCTTCCTTCAGATAGTTTTCGCCTTGAACTGTACTGATAGCATTTTCCAGAAGAACCTTACCGGCAATGGTATGCTTCTTCATAATTTCAAATTCTTCAGGAGTTAATTTTCCAGGCTTATTTAAGACTCCATCAGGAATATTGATTTTTCCAACATCGTGCAAAGGTGCTGAACGCACTACATCAGACATAAATTTTGGAGTAATCTTCTGGGCGTAATAGCCTTTCTTTTTAAGTCCTTCAACAATAATCTTTACGTATTCTGAAGTTTTCTGTACGTGAGCGCCTGTATCAGAATCGCGGCTTTCAACCATATCTGCCATTGTGATAATAAGTCCGTCCTGCATCTTAAGTGTAGATTCAGAAAGGTGACGGATATCACGCATCTGCTCGGCCTGTTTAAGAGTCATTTCACAGATAGCAGAATAAAGTCTTTCAACCTCATCCTGAGTATGAATATCAAGAGAACGGATAATCTTTACGTTTTCATCAAGCTTTGCCTGGTCTTCTCCAGACAAGGCAAAACGTTCAAGGCAGGAAGAAATTGAACTGATAGGAATTGAAGTATAAACTCCGGTTTTCCATAACGCAAAGGCAACAATCAGAATAAAGAATCCTGCCATTGTTAAAATAATCTTAAGGAAGAAAACTACTGTATAGTCTGCAATATATTTTAGGGAAACATCAGCACCAACATAGCATCTCATATTTTCGTCAGAATCTTTTACCGGGTAATAAACAGTAAGCAGCCAGCCCCATACATCATCTGTTTCAATAGGACCAATCTCTTTTCCTTCCAGCATATCATTAAAATATGGCTTAAAGGATTCTTCAAACGGAACGAGCTCTCCCGGAACGTATGGAGGTTCTGCATCCGGATCTATAAATCGTGTGTCTACATCAAAAATAAACCTGCCGTTTATACCTTCTGGTTTCACAACATAAAGATAGGCAATATCTGTAGAACATCTAAACATTTTGTTTAGAAGCTCAGAAGTTTCGTTGTAGCCTTCTGCATCAGTTCCATACAGTAAATAATCATCTATTTTATCAACATCAATAATTGAAGCCGCAGTCTTAACGGTACTCCAGGCAGCTTCTGTTTTCTTTGCTTTTTCGTTATCTGAATAAATACTTAAACCAGTCCATCCTGTAAGAAACATTACCATAAAAGAAGTAATTACAAGAGTATTTGTGGTTCTTGAGCGCAAGGTTCGTTTAACCTTCTTGCGCATATTTTTAATTTCATTTAACTCCTGCTCTGTAAGAGGTCTCTGAAGCCAGGCACCAAGAGTATAAATATTAAATTTCTCTTTCGGAATAAATCTAAAAATAGTTACAACTATCAGACAGGAAATACTTTTATCTGCAAACTGTAAGATCAAATTAATTAAAGATAATGAAAGAAGATATGGTAAGCCAGTGTCCGAAGAACAGGAATGCGCAAGATAAGTAATTAAAGAAGTTTGTGTCTGTTTGTAAATTGCAAAATGAACCAGAGAAATAACAATTGCAGAGTAAACAGAAGCTATTAAAACATATACAAGGTTTCTGCGGAATTTCTTAAAAGTGTATTTTTGAATAAACCAGACTGTAAAAATTGCAAGCAGTGCATTGCTAAAGGCCAGATATAAAGCAAGATGGTTAAATAAAGAACAGACAAGGCTTGTAATAACTGCCGTCAAAATACCAAGCAAAAGCATTCCGCTTACAGCAGAAACAAGTATAGTTCCAAGAGAATCAAGAAAGAAAGGAAGGCCAAATTTATAAGCCGCAAATGACAAAAGAACGTTAAGTAAAGTTGCCGCTGTTACAAGCAAAACCTGCCGAGTACGAACATTATTCTGTCTATGAGTAAAAATGTCTCTCTGAAATTTCACTTGAAATGCAGCCTCTAAAATATTATAAGGCTACTTTAGTTTTTCCGCCAGTTCTTTTAACAGCATTACTTTAAGACCGCGCTTTTCAATTTTCTTTACGTGCTCCGGGTTAGGCATATTTTCAAAAACAACCCAGCCGCTGGCAGTAAGATGTTCACCGATTACGCCGCCATTATCATAAATCTGCTTTACCAGTCCGAAAGCATAATCTACATCGCGAAGGATTTTATTATCCAGTTCAAAGCGTTCACCGAGCACAGTCTTAAAATGAGGCATAGGAGATTTTTTGCCGTAAAGTCGTTTGATTTTTTCTGTCATCTCGCGGCGGTATGCACGCTCAGCAGCCTGCTCAAGAATCTGCTCGTTTGAAACAAAGCATTTTTTACCTTCAGGAGAAGTCATAATCTCTTCAACACTCTGCCCTGTTTTCATGCATTCAGCCTTCAGACAAAGCATAGTCATAATTGCATCATCTTCAGATTTATGACTCTGATACTTTACAACATTTACTCCAAATTCCTGAGCCCATTCAACAAGCTTCTGCTTCTTTTCATATTTACGTTCAAGATAGCGCTCAAGATCAAAAGCGCGGAACTGAATGTACGGCAACTCGTAACGCTCATTAGCATCATTTACAAAACCAACATCGTTACTAACTGCAAAGCCTGCAATATAGCGGTTACCCGTAGTAAAAAGTTTTTTGATATCTTTATAATAAGCCTCGTAGTTCGGCTTAGTGCGGAAATAATCCTTAGAGTACGCAAGCTTGCAGTCACCCTTACCAGAAAGCAGGTACCAGTCAAAATCGCATTCCGGATTCATAACAACATCTTCGCTTTCAATAATATTCAGATCATCATCGCAGATAACATACCCCAGCGAACAGATTTTTCCAACGCCGTCAAAAGTATTCGCGCATTCACAGTCAAAAAAAACAAAACTCTTGTGATTCATTCTTCTATTATATAGGTTTTAGTTTATTTTGTCATTTACACGTCATTGCGCTCAAATAATCGTCATTGCGAGCGTAGCGAAGCAATCTATATTTGCAAAAACTCTATATATAATATAGATTTAACCTTTCAATTTTAGGAAGTCATACGTTATTTTTCTTATTGCTTTTCAGTTTTATTAAATATACAATTCTGAAACGAGGTTCTTATGATTTCATTCAATTCAAAAACTAACTCATTCAGACTTGATACTCCTAACTCAACTTACAGTATTTTTATCAACGAACGCGGCTATATTGGGCATGCTTATTATGGCAGCAAGATTGGGGATGATGACGTCTCTTATCTGACCCGCAACAAAGAATACGGATTTTCTGACAATAAGATTTTCCGTGAAAAGGGTTCTTTCTTAGACTTCTTTCCTCAGGAACTTCCTACCGAAGGACTTGGAGATTTTCGCGAGTCTGCGCTTGCAGTTTGCGACAGCGAAGGACACAACGCAATTGAATTAAAATATAAGTCTCATAAAATTACCGGCGGTGCTAAGGCTCTTCCGGGACTTCCTGCAGTTTTTGGCGGAGCAGAAGACTGCTCTGTTCTTGAGCTTACCGCCACTGACGATATTCTTGGAGCTGAAGTTACGCTCGTATACACAGTTTTCGAAAAGCTTGATGCAATCGTTCGCTCTGTAAGAATCAAAAATAATGGTGCAAAACCTCTCTATATCAAAAAGGCACTTTCACTCGCCCTCGACCTTGATAATGATAATTATGATATGATTACCCTGCACGGTTCATGGGCCCGCGAACGCCACATGGAGCGACACCCGGTTCATATGGGAAAACAAGGTGTAGTTTCTATTCGCGGAGAAACCAGCCATCAGGAACATCCTTTTGTTGCCCTGCTCGACCACAACGCAGACTGGGATTCCGGCAAAGTTTACGGAATGAACTTTATCTACAGCGGAAACTTTGTTGCGGATGTTCAGAAAAATCAGTTTGAAAATATACGTGCCGTGATGGGAATTAATCCGGAAGGCTTTACCTGGAAGCTTGAAAATGGAGATGTTTTTGATACACCACAGGCAGTTCTGGTTTATTCTGATTCGGGTCTTAACGGAATGAGCCGCACCTTCCATGACCTTTACCGCGAGCACCTTATCCGCTCTCCATATAAAAAGACAGACCGCCCTATCCTCATCAACAACTGGGAAGCAACCTATTTTAATTTCGATACAGATAAGCTGATTGATATTGCACGCGAGGCTTCTAAAGACGGAATTGAAATGCTTGTTATGGACGACGGCTGGTTTGGTCACCGCTCGTTCGACGACAGTTCTCTTGGCGACTGGATTGTAAATGAAGAAAAAATCAAAGGTGGTCTCAAACATCTTGTTGATGAAGTGAACAAGCTTGGAATGAAATTTGGTATCTGGTTTGAACCGGAAATGATTTCTCCAGATTCAGATTTATATCGCGCACATCCGGACTGGGCAATTCAGATTCCTGGCCGCGAGCCTGGTATGAGCCGTGCACAGCTTGTCCTCGACATCACAAGAAAAGAAGTTGAAGACTATACTTACGAAAGCCTTGCAAAGATTTTAAGAAGCGCAAACATTGAATATGTAAAATGGGATATGAACCGCCAATTAACGGACATCGGTTCTGTGAACCTTCCGGCCGACCGCATCGGCGAGTTCTACCATCGCTATGTTCTTGCCGTTTACCGTCTGCAGGAACGCTTACTCACCGAGTTCCCAAAACTTCTGCTTGAAAACTGCTCAGGCGGTGGCGCACGCTTTGACCCAGGCATGTTCTTCTACAGCCCGCAGATCTGGTGCAGCGACGACACAGATGCAATCGAACGCCTTGCAATTCAGGAAGGAACTGCCCTCATCTATCCGCTATCTACAATGGGAGCACATGTCAGCGTTTGCCCTAACCACGCCTGCGGTCGCGTAACTCCGTTCAAGACTCGAGGTTATGTTGCACTCTCAGGAACTTTTGGCTACGAGCTGGACATCACAAAACTTCCGCCAGAAGAACGTGCTATGATTCCGGGACAGGTCGCTCTCTACAAAAAGTTCAGCAGCCTCATCCGCAATGGGGACTACAGCCGAATTGCAAGTTACAGAGAAAACAACGAATACGACTGCTGGGCAAGCATCTCAAAAGATAAGACAAAGGCTCTCGTAACTTTCGTTCAGGTTCTAAATCATCCAAACTATAAAACACGATTCCTTAAGATTAACGGACTCAAGCCGGAATCAAAATACCGCATTACCTGGCCTGATGAAAAAGCTGAAGACTTCCCTGCAATGGAACTTTTCGGCCGAACTCTGGCAAACGCAGGTCTCCCAATCCGCCGCGACTGGGGAGATTTCCGTGCACAGCTGATTTTTATAGAAGAGATTTAATCTGTTTAAATGAGAATCCGGCCCGCATCATGGCTTCGGTTAATTTATCGCCGGATTTTGTTTTCGATAATTTCTCATACGCTTTGCGGCAGATTTCATCTTCGTCGTGTTCTGTAAAGAACTCGTTGAGAGCCTGGTTTGCCACATCGCGGGCAATTCCGCGGGCTGCCAGCTCTGCAGACAAACGGCTGCGGCCTTCATAATGATTTGTACTTCTTGTATTCAGCCAGGCAATTGCATAACGCTGGTCGCTCAAATAACCGCAAACCTCAAGGTACGTAAGCGCTGCTTCTACATATTTTTTATCATACTTTTTTTCAGTTAATTTACGTGTAAGTCCAAAACGACTCTGTTCAGCACGTGCAAGATATGAAACAGCCTTGAGTTCTACAGCACAGGTAAGCCCCGCATCCATAAGACTGTCAGTTTCAGTTTGATCAAACTCTGCACCAACATCGATTCTTTCAAAAAGCCCATCCGGAAGATATTCCTTACGTATATAAAAAGCACTTCCCTCTTCAGGTGCAACTTTGAACATTCCGCTGTATGATGTTTCTGCAATCGATTTGATAATCATATAATTAAGATACTGAAACAAGTTCAGTATGACAACGGGCAAAAAAAAACACGGCCAAAAGACCGTGTTTTGAAGATCTTCGGGTCGGGCCCGAAGAAAACGTATACTAACGCTTTGAGAACTGGAAGCGGCGACGAGCACCCTTCTGTCCGTACTTCTTACGCTCAACCATACGTGAATCGCGTGTGAGGTATCCGTTAGCCTTGAGAGATGTACGAGCATCTGGATCAATCTGAACGAGAGCGCGTGAAATACCATGCAAGCAAGCAGCTGCCTGGCCGTTCATACCGCCACCCTGTACGTTGATAAGAACGTCATACTTTGTATTCATTGATGTAACGAGAAGTGGCTGCTGAACAATCTGAATCTGTTCTGCAGTTACGAAATACTCTTTTACATCTTTACCATTTACTACGATTTTTCCTGAGCCGTCGCGAACAAAAACGCGGGCTACAGCAGTCTTTCTTCTTCCTGTTCCAATAGCAATATTCTTTACCATTTTCTAACTCCCGTATTAAAGTTCAATTGGCTGTGGATTCTGTGCAGCATGTGGATGCTCAGCACCAGCGTAAATCTTTACGTTATCCATCATCTTGCGACCAAGTCTTCCGTGTGGAAGCATACCAGCTACAGCAATTGCCATAGGATCTGTTGGGTGCTTTTCAAGAAGCTTCTCATAAGTGTGAGCGCGAAGTCCACCTACGAAACCTGTGTGATGGTAATAGATCTTCTTCTGTTCCTTACCGCCAGTTACAACAGCTTTTTCTGCATTGATGATTACAACGAAATCACCCATAAGCTGATTCTTTGTGTAAGTTGCTTTGTTCTTTCCACGTGCAATATAAGCTGCCTTTGCAGCAACACGTCCAAGTGGTTTTCCGGCTGCGTCAATTACGTACCATTTGCGAGCCTGTTCGTATTCTTTAACGAAAATAGTTTCCATGATATACCTTACTAAAAATTAAAGTTTATCTGCGGCTTCAGAACCTTGCATCTGAACTGAAACTGCATTGGATTTAAGATGAGCAGTCAAAAATCCAATAACGGGTAAAGTATATTATCAGATTTCAATAGATTGAGTCAATACTACTGCTGGTCGTTTTTAGCAGCATCTTCTTTTTTTGCTTCTTTTTTATCTTTAATATCTGCTGCACCAATGAAAAGGCAGATGAGTCCGATAAATGCAGCGATTACAGGTGCGCCGCCTTTCAAAAATGCAATTACTTCTGCGCCCCAAGCGAGCGGGCCCATTGGCAATACCGCAAAAACTGTAAACGCAATAAAAATAATTCCAAGAATAATAGATACCATATAAACCTCTATAAATTAGAATAATTCAATTTCTGAAATCTTTCAATTAATTTTTTGATACTAAAACATTATTTAAGTCTTTATTTTATGGACGAACTGGGAAAGTACACTTGGCTGCTCGCGAGCTGTTTTTTTGTGTTAACAATTAACATTTTTAGCACGCTAAAAATGTTAATTGTTTTCTATGGCTAAGCGCCAAAAACCCTCGAGGCAGCCAAGCGCCCTTCCCCAGTCCATCCATAAAATACTTAACAGTTAATTAAATAATTATAAAAAAATCACAGAGCTTCTTTTTTATATATACCTGTGGGATATATAAAAAAATAAGATTTCTATTGCAACAAATAAGACTTAACAAAATTTAATTAATTTCCATTTTTTTATTGACATAATCACATATATGTATCATTTTACACTTATAAATTATTATTATTTTTCGAGGTTGCTTGGTGAAAGGAAGTCAGGTTACCATTGATCATGTATCCAAAAGATTCGGCGATTTTGTTGCCCTGGATGACATCAATTTTACTATTGAACCGGGAGAGTTCTTCTCTCTTCTTGGTCCTTCTGGATGCGGAAAAACTACACTTCTCCGCATAATTGCAGGTTTTGAGTCTCCAGATGACGGAGTTGTTCTTTTTGATGACAAGAACGTAATTCCTCTTTCACCGGACAAGCGTGCCTCAAACACAGTTTTCCAGACATATGCTCTTTTTCCTCATATGACAGTTTACGAAAACGTAGCATTCTCTCTGCGTCTGAAAAAACTCCCTAAGGATGAAATTGATAAAAAGGTTCGCGAATACGTACACCTTGTACAGCTGGATCAGCATATTAACAAAAAGCCAAACCAGCTCTCAGGTGGACAGAAGCAGCGTGTTGCTATTGCCCGCGCCCTCATTAACGAGCCTAAGGTTCTTCTTCTTGATGAGCCTCTTTCTGCCCTGGATGCAAAGCTCCGCGCCAATCTTCTTATTGACCTGGACCGCCTCCATGATCAGATTGGTATTACATTTATCTATGTAACTCATGACCAGAGTGAAGCTCTTTCTGTTTCTGACCGCATTGCAGTTATGAACGCAGGACATGTACTTCAGATTGGTACTCCATACGAAATTTATGAAAGTCCTGCAACTCAGTTTGTTGCTCAGTTTATTGGAGAAACTAACCTCTTTGATGCTGAAGTTGTTGACTGTGTTCCTCATAAGGACGCTGCCGGTAACGATGATTTTATGGCTACCCTCAGTGTACCGGAACTCGGAAAGCAGGCTCCATTGGCAACAGATACTGCCGCAGAAGCTGCACTCGACCGCTTTATGCAGGTTACAGATTACGAGCACACAGACAAGGGCCAGAAGGTTGCCTTCACTATCCGCCCTGAAAAAATCAGAATTACTCTTGAACCGCCTTCAACTGGTGGCCGAACAGATATAAACGTATTTTCTGGAATCGTAGAGGAGCCTATCTATTCGGGCTTCCAGTCTAAGTTCTATGTAAAGCTTGATACTGGTAAAATCATCAAGGTTTTCAAGCAGCATACGGACTACATGGATGACGGTCCTGTTATTCAGTGGAAAGACAGGGTTTATGTTTCTTGGTCTGCAGAAGACGCATATATCGTTGAGGACATTAACAAGTAATGAAAGATAAGAAGCTCACTAAAGCAGCCCGCGACGGCCGTGTAGGATTATTCTACGGCTGGCCGATGGGACTCTGGTTTATTATTTTCTTTGTTGCTCCACTTGTAATCATCTTTATCTACAGTTTTCTGAAGAAAGGTATTTACGGTGGTGTTGAATGGAAGTTCTCTCTTAAGGCTTACAAGCAGATGTGCAAGCCGGAATATGGTCTGATTTTACTTAGAACTCTCAAAATCACTATTATTTCTACTATAATAACGATTTTAGTTTCGATTCCGAGTGCCTATGCAATGGCCCGCAGCCGTCATCAGACTCTCTTCCTTTTTATGATTATCATTCCGTTCTGGACAAACTCTCTTATCCGCATTTTTGCCTGGATGAGCATTTTGAACAACGACGGTATTCTCAATCAGATTTTGATGAAGCTGCATCTTATTAAGGATTATCTGCCTTTCCTCTATAATACCAAGGCTGTAATTCTTGTAAGCGTTTACATGTACATTCCGTATGCAATTCTTCCAATCTTTACTGCAGTAGACCGCTTTGACTTCTCCCTTCTAGAAGCTGCCCGCGACCTTGGAGCAACAAAACCTCAGTCTATGTTCAAGGTTCTGATTCCTGGAATCCGCAGCGGTATTATTTCTGCTTTGATTTTTACATTTATCCCGATTTTCGGTGCGTATACGGTTCCTCTCCTCGTTGGTGGAAAGGATTCTTACATGCTTGGAAACATCATTGTTGACCAGGTTCAGAAGACCCGTAACTGGCCTCTTGCTGCTGCTTTCTCTATGGTAATTACTCTGATTTCTGTAATTGGAATTATGATGATTACACGTTCTAACTCTCAGGAAGCACAGCTCAAGAAAAAGAACACAAAAGAAGATAACTATGTTGGAGGTGTACAGTAATGGCAAGAACTCTTGGTGTATTACTTCATAACGCCTTCTCCAGCATGAATAGACCACGCTCAGAAAATGCACGCCACGCAAAACGTGCATGGCGCCGTCATGGTCATAAATTCTCATTCTCTAAGCTGGTTCTCTGGCTTACAATTATATTCCTCTTCCTGCCTCTCTTTGTAATCATTGTTTATTCTTTCAATGAAAGCAAAGGTGCAGAATTTACAAAGGTAAGCCTTACCTGGTACAAAGAGCTTTTCTTCAACTCAAAAGCCCTCTGGCAGGCTCTTTTGAACAGTATTCTGGTAGCTTTTTCTTCTGCTGTAGTTTCTACAGTTCTTGGTACAATGGCTTCTATCGGCGTAAACTGGTATAAGTTCCGCGGTAAGAAGTTCATTCAGACCCTTACCTACCTTCCTATGGTTTTACCGGAAGTTATCATTGGTATTTCTATGGTAATCTTCTTTAGTGGTGTTCATATGCCGCTTGGACTTTTTACCGTATTTGCTGCACATACAACCTTCTGTCTTCCATTTGTTTTCCTTATGGTTAATGCCCGTCTTGATGAGTTTGATTACTCTATCGTAGAAGCATCACACGACCTTGGAGCAACTGAAGTTCAGACAATGTTTAAGGTTGTTGTACCTGCAATTATGCCTGGAATTCTTTCGGGCTTCCTTATGGCAATTACAATGTCCCTTGAAGACTTTGTAATCACCTTCTTTGTTTCTGGACCGGGTTCTACTACCCTGCCGCTTTACGTTTATTCTATGATTCGCTTTGGCGTTTCACCTGTAATAAACTCACTTTCAGTTATTATGATTATTTTTACCTGTGCTGTTGCCTTTATCTGCCGTAAGGGACTTAAAGGTTTTGCCGCAGGACACTAATAGTAATTAATGGATTGCCACGTCGCTGCGCTCCTCGCAATGACGTCATTGCGAGCGTAGCGAAGCAATCCATAATCATAAAGGAGACACATTTTATGAAAAAGATTGCACTTGCAATTATGGCACTCGTTGCTGCCTCATTCTGTTTCACTTCATGTGGAGACGAAAAAGACGACGGAACCCTTTACCTCTACAACTGGACATATTACACTCCAGATTCAGTTCTCGAAGCTTTTGAAAAAGAATTCAACTGTAAAGTAAAAGTTGATACTTTCGATTCAAACGAAGTTATGTATGCAAAGCTTAAGGCTGGTGCTAAGGGTTACGACATCACATTCCCTTCACAGGACTACACTTCTATCATGATTAATCAGAAGATGCTCCAGAAGATTGACCAGACTAAGTTCACAAACAAAAAATACATCAACATTGACTGCAAAAAGCTTATGACTTTTGACCCGGAAATGGAATGGCAGGTTCCTTACTATCTTGGTATGGCTGGTATTGCCGTAAACAAGCAGAAGGTAACTAACTACGAAAAATCATGGAATATTTTTGCACGTACAGACCTTAAGGGCCACATGTCTATGATGGATGATATGCGTGAAGTTATTGGTGATGCTCTTGCATTCCAGGGACTTTCTGTAAACACAGTTGATGATGCAAAACTTCAGGCTGCTACAGACCTTATCAACGCTTCATGGAAGCCAAATCTTGTAAAGTTTGACGCAGAAGGTTTTGGTAAATCATTTGCTGCAGGTGACTTCTGGGTTTGCCAGGGTTATGCAGAAGTTGTATTCGGCGAAGTTCCAGAAGAAAAACAGGAAGATATGATCGACTTCTTTATTCCAAAAGAAGGTGGTCCTATGTACCTCGACTCAATGGTTATTCTTAAGGGTGCAAAGCATTACGAACGCGCCAACGAGTTCATCAACTTCATTCACAGACCAGAAATCTATGCAATGTTCCTTGATGACTTCCGTTTCCCAGGTTATGTAAACCTCGAAGCAGAAAAACACCGTACAACAGTTCCAATGTACAAGGCAGAGGAAATGGCTTCTGGTGAACTTAAGCTTGATGTAGGTGAAGACCTCGAGAAATTTAATGAAAAATGGGAAACCATTAGATTCACTGCTGACTAATAACAAGACATTAAAAATAATTTGACTTATGCTCATTTTAGACTTACTATAATAATTGCCGAGAGGGAATTAAAAATATAGTAGGTAAAAAATGAGCGTAAACATTGCCACCATTCTCGACAACATCGCAGCGCCTGTTGTTGCTGCAACTCCTATCAAAGATCACACCGGCAAAATAATCGATTTTGATATAATCTACACAAATGAAGAAGTAAAGATAGCGTCAGGCTATGCAATGCAGAACAAACCACGATGGTCTGATTTTGCAATGAATATTACTTCCGACATTCCATGGTTTAAGATGGCCCTTGATGCCATTGCCGGCCGTTTCCATGATGATGTAAGATATTTTTCTCCTTCAACTCAAGCCTGGTACAAAATCGAAATGAAATGGCTTCCTGAAGATAAATATATCATCATTACCTTTATTAATGTAACTTCTGAGCGGGAATACTACAGAAAGCTTAAGAAAACACTTATTACAGACCCTATGACAGGCTTTTCGAACCGCACAGGCTTTGCAGACTCTTTTGCAATCACACTTGAAACAGCCCGTTTTAAGAAATACTATGCAGCACTTCTTGTAATAGATATTGATAACCTTCAGAACATAAATGATTCTCTTGGAAGTCAGGCTGGTGACAAGGTTATTCTTGATGTAGCAGAGGTATTAAAGCAGTTTCAGCGAGAATACATTCAGATTTTCCGCTATGGAGATGATGAGTTTGCCGTTATAATCACAAACTTTGAGTCTCAGGATTCCCTTGTAAACTTTATAGACTGTATTTATGACGCTTTCCAGCTTAAGCAAATTTCTGTTTCGGGTGGAATCTCTATGTTCCCTACAAATACAGAACAGAAAGATGAAATGATCCGCTTTGCAGATATGGCTGTTCATTATGCAAAGAAAAATGGAAAGAACAGTTTTATTTACTTTGAACCGGAAATGCAGAGAGTATTTATTCAGCATCTTACAATTCAGACAAGAATGAATGCTGCCCTCCTCGAAAGTAACTTTACCCAGTATTATCAGCCACAGTTTGATATTCAGACCGGACAGCTCCGTGGTTTTGAAGCCCTTATCAGATGGAATGATGATGAGCTTGGAAATATTTCGCCTTCGGTTTTTATTCCGCTGGCAGAAGAAACCGGCTTAATTGTTCCAATCGGCCGCTGGGTTTTGTACACCGCAATCAATACACTTAAAACCTGGCAGGCAAAATACAACTTCCGTGGAATTATTTCTGTAAACGTTTCGCCTATTCAGCTGCTTGGAGACGGCTTTATTGAAGAGCTTCTGGATATGATTGAAACCTTTAAGGTAGATCCAAGTCTTCTGGAAATTGAAATTACAGAAGGCGTTATGATTAATAACATGGGAGATGCAATAGAAAAACTCCGCCAGATTAAGGCGCTTGGATGCCGTGTTTCCCTTGATGATTTTGGAACAGGCTATTCTTCTTTGAGCTACCTTCAGATGCTTCCTTTGAATACACTTAAGATTGATAAAGCATTTATTAATGATATTACTTCTGAAGACGGAGTTCAGGCTACAATCACCCGCTCTATCATTGATATGGTAGAAAAAATGGGACTTGAAACAATTGCAGAAGGTGTTGAAAACAATGAGCAGCTTAATATGCTCAATCAGTTCCGCTGTAATTTTGTTCAGGGATTCTTACGCGGAAAGCCAATGCCATACAACCTCTGCGACGCATACCTTGCAGGGGATGTAAATGCACTGTTAAAAAACTAACCGAACCTTATTCTCCGGCCCTGTATTCTACATAACGTACACGGCCTTCGGCAACGGCCCGTTTTATCTCTTTTTCTCGTCCGCTTAAGGCAGATTTTCCGGTTTTTACTTCTATCAGCAGAACTTCGTGTACTGTATTATCTTCTGTGAGGCCCGGAAATGCAATGAAATCTACAGGCTTACCGATAAAGCGGGCATCTCCCGGATGGCACGGAAAGCCCGGCAAAAAAGGTGCAACCTGTTCTGCAAGCTGGCCGCCAAGCACAGAACGGGAACGCTTTATTGCATCTTTTCGTACTTTTGAATTACCCGAATGCAGGCGGATGGTCTGTATTATCAAAAGAAATAGCAGAATACAAAGAAGTATAAGGGCTGGTAAAGGTATTGCTCTGGCTGTATTTTTTATGTAACCTAAAATCTGTGTAATCATTTTTACAATATACAATGAATTTACCGATACATAAAGAGTATAGATTGCTTCGCTTCGCTCGCAATGACTGTCATTGCGAGGAGCCTTCAGGCGACGTGGCAATCTACAATTTTCGGAGGTTATTATCTATGAATAAATTGTTAAAAAAATCACTACTTCCCTTCGCAATTCTTACGTTCTTTTCAGCATCTGCTTTCGCTGAAGACGATGGCATTTTATTTGAATTCAAACATACTAAAGACGACGCAGTTGTTCACGTTGCAACTGTTGAAGAAGAAGCATATGTAAACGGCAGACTCCATAACCGCACAGAGTTCATTAACCGCACTTCAACCACTGTTACTGATACTCAAAAAGACGGTTCGGCAAAACTCTTTACCCACTATATGACAACTCAGAACAACTTTATCAATGCAACAGGAAGAATGCTTTCCTGGGGTGAAGAAGAATCTGTAAGACTCTACCGCGACAAAAACGGCCATCTTCATGATTCTGATAATGATTTTCTGCCAACTGTTCAGAGTGTTCCTTCCTTTTCTGATAAACCCGTAAAAATTGGAGAATCATGGACAAGTGAAGGCCTTGAAGTTCATGACTGCCGCGACCTTTTTAATATGGAAGACGCCATTCAGGTTCCTTTTACTGCAACTTACACATACACTGGTGACGAAGAAATTGATGGAAAAAAACTTAATGTAATTGAAGTTGAATATAAATTCTTTCAGGATGCTGGAGAAGCAGGTGACAAAGGCAGTCTCGGCCAGGACTGGTATGACAGCTATCTTTATGGCACTGCAAGTGGCAGCACATATGCAGGTGCCCAGGGACAGGCCGTTCAGAAAATCTGGTGGGATAATGAAAAAGGCGAACTGGATCATTACATCGAAGAATTTGTGATTTATCTGTACGACACCTATAACAACACCTATGCTTTCCGCGGAACAGCTCACGGTGAAGTTACTGAATACAAATCTGTAAATAATAAAGATAACCTCAAAAAGCTTCAGAAGAAAGTTGAAAAATACAAGCTCGACAATATTTCTGTAAAACAGGGCGACAAGGGACTTACAATCAGTCTTGATAACATTCAGTTTGAACCGGATTCGGATGTTCTTATGCCTTCTGAAAAGAAAAAGCTTGAAAAGATTGGTGAAATCCTCAAAGAGTTCCAGAATGATCTTTTGATTACAGGCCACTGCGCTGCCCGCGGAACTGTAGGCGCACAGCAGAAACTTTCAGAAGAACGCGCAGACGCTGTTGCGAAGTTCCTTGTAGCTAATGGAATCAGGGATCAGTATCATATTTTTACGCAGGGTAAGGGTGCGACAGAGCCTGTGGCATCTAATGATACGGAAGCGGGAAGAATAAAAAATAGACGAGTTGAAATCACAATTATGGATTAACCGTACACTTAAAAAACTTAGGTGCTTCCGCTGCTCGAGCCTGCAAACTGCAGTGATGAGCTAGTGGAAATTTGACTCGCCTTCGGCTCGCGCTCATCAAAGCAGTTTGTAGTCTCGATTCGCTCGCGCACCTAAGTTTTTTAATATTCGGACTTCTATGATATTTCAGGTTGTTTTTTTATTCTTCCCGCTTTCGTAACTCTTAATCTTCCTTTCCATAAGAAATTATCTAATTCTATTTTGCCACTATCCTTCAACTGCTGAACAACTTCCACCGTATCTTTATGAGTCCAAACATTGAGTCCAAACAATGTACGTGTTCGTTCATTCATTTTTTCATATAGTTCTGTTTCTATATCATCTTCGGAAAAATAATTTCGTGCTTTTCGTATGATATTAAAGGCTAACTGCCAGTCTGAGTCTGCTGTCTTTGTGGACTTCGTGGTGGCACGGCGGGCGTCGCAGAGGTCGCAGCCGCTACATACGGTCTGTTCGGCGCCCAGAGCGTCTAGCAGAACCTGGCGGCGGCATTCTTTGGTTTCGGCAAAGTCTCTCATGGCAGCCTGACGAGAGCCCGGTGCGTAAACTGAATAATCGAGGGAGTCTGCGAGACTCCATAAAAGTATTGCTTTAGCGATGCTGCCATCGCGGCCGCCACGGCCGGCTTCCTGAATGTAGGCCTCAGCGGTTGCGGATGGCACTAAGTGAACAACAGTCTTAATGTCTTTTTTATCTACGCCCATTCCGTACGCGCAGGTGGCGCATAACACTCCGTCCTTACTATCGTAGAACCATTTTTCAGTTTCATCCTTTTCTGCTTTTTCTAGACCTGCGTGATAAAAACGGGCTGTTCCATCACCAAAACATAAGTTGAGTTCCCGAGCCATATCTTCAGTTTTATTACGCGTCCCGCAGAAGATTATCATGGGACGCTGCTCTGTAGAGGCTAGAAGCAGAGCTTCCTTTTTCTTGGCAGCTGCATAACGCACGTAGTAAATAATGTTTTTACGGTCACTTTCGCTTCGAACTATATGAGCCTGACCATCAAACAAAATCTCGGCTACACGTGAAAGCACCTGAGGAGAAGCTGTTGCAGTAAAGGCTGTAATCACAGGAGGATTTATAACCTTAATTACATTCCCAAGCCCGAGGTATGCCGGACGAAAAGAATCACCCCATTCTGAAACACAATGCGCTTCATCAATTGCAATATGTTTGATTCCAACTTCCTTAAGCTGATTTAGAAGAGTCTCGCTTTGAAGAACCTCCGGATTTGCAAGAATAATCTGAGCGCCCTCCCGGATTTTTCGGAAATTTTCTTCCCTTTCCTCTTCAGTCTGTCCGCCCCTGAAGGTAACGCTGCGAAGGCTTCCCTCTTCCATTCGTCTCTGCTGGTCACTCATAAGGGCCAGAAGAGGATAAATAATCAGGGATGGTCCTTCCAGCAAAAGTGCCGGAATCTGAAAGCACAATGATTTTCCTGCTCCCGTTGGCAAAAGAACTATCTGACGCCCCTTGCAGAATGAATCATCTGCCTCCCCTAGATCTTCATAATCAGCAATATTTTTGTGATATTCATAGGCTTCAAGAATATTTGCTACAACAAGCCTCTGCCAGGGATAGAGATACTTTATGCCAAAATTCTTAAAAGCAGTCTGGGTCACAAAATCATCAGAGATTTCTTCATTTTGATTTTCAAGTTTTTCCTGCGTTTCCATATATATAATATGGTGCAAGAGTTGTGATTTCAGGAAGTTTTTTGAGAATTTAGCGGGATTTTTTACTATTTTGAGTCGCCGGCAGCAGCTTCTCCACCTTCGGCAGGCTTTTCTTCTTTCTTTTCTTCTTTTGCTGGCGCAGCTGCTTTTGCGGCTTTAGACTTTTTAGGCTTAGGAGGCTTTTTCCTGTAAGTTGTTACAAATTTTGCAAACTCAATTACAAGAATCATGACAATAACAGTTCCAATAACGCGTATATCTTTGAGAACACCTAATATTACCGGAATATATTCTTTTATTGTCATAATCATTTTATCGGCCTGTAATACTTGAAACATTACGTTTTCTAATTTATCTTAAATTAAACGTTTAACAAAAAGGAAGTATAAAATGAATAAAAAAGAATACATTAAGGGAGCAAATCCTTACATGCCGCTTTGGGAGCATGTTCCTGACGGGGAACCTCGTGTTTTTGAATACAATGGAGAAAAGCGCGTTTATCTTTACGGTTCGCACGATACTGTAAAAACTGAATACTGCGGACCTGACCAGGTTGTATGGTCGGCTCCGGTTGACGATTTGACTAACTGGAAGTGCCATGGAGTCTGCTACACTGCAACAGACGGAGGCATTCTCTATGCTCCTGATGTTGTTCAAAAGGGAGACACTTTTTATATGTATGCGGCAGAAGCTAGGGGCTCACGAATCATGCTTGCAACAAGTAAGAATCCGGCCGGTCCTTTTACGAATCCTGTAAAAACTGAACTTGGTTTTGACCCGGGTATTTTAGTTGATGATGATGGCCGAGTTTATGCCTTCTGGGGCTTCTGTAAGCAGTACTGCGCAGAACTGAATGATGATATGGCTACAATCAAAAAGGAAACTTTGCGCGAAAATGTTGTAAAACACTGTATTGCGCCATGGTCTCCAAAAGATAATATGGAAGATGAAAACGATGCTTTCTTTGAGGCATCTTCACCTCGCAAGCTTTTCGGCAAATATGTTTTCATTTATTCTAAGCGCTACTACACTCATCAGCCTCAGTACGGAGTTTATGAAGACTGTAACGGCTTCTTGTCTTACAAATATTCAGATAGCCCGCTCGGAGACTACAAGATGGGAGGAGACATCAGCTTTAACGGCGGCGAGATTCTTCCTGGCCCGGATGGCAAAAATCAGATGAGCTACCGCTGGGGTAACAACCACGGAAGTCTTATGGAAGTTAACGGACAGTGGTACATTTTCTATCACCGCCAGATTGGAACTGATGAGTATGCACGTCAGGCAATGCTTGAACCTGTTGATGTAGCAATGGATAAGAACGGCCGTATTTTTGCCGGTAAGATTACTTACAAAGATGGCGAGCCTGTAGCTTCGGAACCAGTTGAGATGACCAGCCAGGGTGCCCATATCAACGGTCTGGATGCCCGCAAGTGGATTTCTGCCGGCTATGCCGTTCACATTTACGGTGGAGCAAAAGGCGGCTACAACGGTGGTATGGGCGGCGCTTATATCAAACCTGTTTACGAAAAGGATGATAATATCAGTTCTCCGATTGTTGATATTACAAATGCTTTGACTGTAGGCTTCCGCTATCTTCAGTTTGGTGCAAATACACCTAAGACTATTACAGCAGATATTCTTGCTAAGGAAGATCTTACTGTAAATGTCCGCGTAGATAACTATCAGGGCAAGGTGATTGCTTCGTTCAAGATGAAAAAAGGCGACAAAACTTCAACTGCACCGCTGAGTTCTGGTGTCATTGGTAAACACGCCGTTTACTTTGAATTTATTTCAGATTCAAAAGAAATAATTGCAGAATTTGATAAATTCACGTTTAATTAATCCCCATCACCGTCATTGCGAGGAGCGAATGCGACGAAGCAATCTATTCATATGGATTGCTTCGCTGCGCTCGCAATGACGATCTTATAACGATTTTTTATTCCACTATAGTTCACAATCCCTGTAAATTTTTCTATAATTAGAAACATGGTTGGAATTATTGATTTTAATGCGGGAAATATCACAAGTCTGGAGCGGGCTCTGGACTATCTGAAGATTCCTTATATCCGTTCTAAAAATCCTTCTGAATTAAAAGACTGCGACCGCTTTATGTTCCCTGGCGATGGTGATGATTCCTACGCTATGGCTGAGCTGAAAAAAAGCGGCTTTGATGTATTTGTGCGCGAGCAGACTGCTGGCGGAAAGCCTTTGCTTGGAATCTGTGTCGGCTCGCAGATTATTTTTGAGCATTCAGAAGAAGGCGATGCTCAGTGTCTTGGGCTTGTTGAAGGCGAAATCAAACATTTTTATACGATTGAGCCAAAGATGAAGGAAGATAAAATCAAGGTTCCTCATATGGGCTGGAATAACATTTCTTTTGAAAATGGTAACTGCCCTATTCTGGCAGGAATCAAAAATGATTCTGATGTTTACTTTGTTCATTCCTTTGTGATTTGTCCTAACGACCGTTCGATAGTAAAAGCAAGCGCAGAATACGGAATTAAAGTTCCGGCTGTAATTCAGAAAGGAAATGTTTTTGCCTGCCAGTTCCACCCGGAAAAAAGTGGAGTGACTGGATTAAGAATAATAGAGAATTTCTGTAAATTATAGACGGGGGCGTTACGGGGGTGTCCCCCGTTAGAAGGGGTAGCGAGCAACGAAGTGCGAGCGAGGGGGAGACTTCCCCCCCCCCTAAAACCTAGAACCTGACACCTATAACCTGGAGAATATATGTTAAAAAAACGAATTATAATTTGTCTGGATGTAAAAGACGGACGTACAACTAAAGGTGTAAAATTTCAGAATAATATAGATATTGGTGACCCGGTTGAAATGGCCGCTGAGTATTACCGTCAAGGCGTAGATGAACTGGTATTTTATGATATCATTGCTTCTGCCCGTGGCCGTGGACCAATTCTGGATTTAATTTCACGCGTTGCCCAGCAGGTCTTTATTCCTTTCTGTGTTGGCGGCGGAATCGGAACAATCGAAGATATCCGCTCTACTATTCTTGCGGGTGCGGAAAAGGTTTCTTTGAACTCGCAGGCTGTTCGTAATCCGGGACTGATTACAGAAGGCGCAAAGGTATTCGGCAGTCAGTCTATTGTTCTTGGTATGGATGTTCGCCGTGACCCAACAAAGCCAAGCGGATTTGGAACAACAATCAATGGTGGCCGCGTAGACACTGGTCTGGACGCTCTTGAATGGGCAAAACGTGGCGTTGAACTTGGTGCCGGCGAAATTGTTTTGAACTCTATGGATGCGGACGGAACAAAGAATGGCTACGACATCGAGCTTACCCGCCTTATTTCCGAAAATGTTCCTGTGCCTGTAATTGCAAGCGGCGGCGGCGGAACTCCAGCTCATCTTGCAGATGCCCTTACAGAAGGAAAGGCTGATGCAGCACTTGTTGCCAGCATGGTTCATAACGGAACTTATACCGTTGGTCAGATAAAAGATGAACTGAACAAGATGGGCGTTCCGATGAGAATGTAACTTAAAGCTGAAGATGGTTTTATTTAAGATGAGAATCCTGCTGACTTTGATGTTAGCAGGATTTTTTTTATTTTTTTGCTTTATTTTCGAAAATTTTTGTCAAAAAAGAACAGGTTTGGACAATATTATATATAGGGATTTTTGAAGAATACCTACAGATAGTAGGAACTCTTTTGTTCTGTAGGTATTTTTTTTAATTAATTACATGAACTCATTTTGGGTTTTACCTACAGTTTTACAATAATTGTGGATTCTGTAGGTAAAAAATCATAATAAGGTAGATATGGAATAAGCAAAGTTACCTACAGAATAGGAAATTTAATTCTATCTGTAGGTAATTTTGAAAAATCTGAGGCAAGAAATATTCTTAAATTACCTACAGTTTTGAATTTTTCTCTTATTCTGTAGGTATTTTCGGAAAAATATTGGAAGGAAAAACTTAAATATTACCTACAGATTTATTCATATTTATATTTCTGTAGGCAGTAATAAAAAAGAATTATCAGATAAAAAAGAAATATACCTACAAAACAAATATTATTTATTCTTCTGTAGGTAATTCAATTAAATAAGAGGCTAAAAAAAAGCCAAGAGGAGGCTTATAAAATGTCAAAAGAATTATTATCTCCGGATTTTACAGTAGATACTTTGAGGAAAAGACTTGCAGCATTGAATATTGCTCTGGAACAAAAACGCAAAGATTTAAAAGAACTTCCCGAAGGGCATCTGCGAATAGCGCAGACTTCGCATAAACCTCAGTACTATCATTACATTGAACCAAAAGATTTCAAAGGGGTCTTTATACCACGTAGTGATGATGACTTAGCAAGACAATTGGCACAGAAAGATTATGATTTGAAGGTTATAAAACTTTTAGAAAATGAAATCCACGCAATGACCCGCTGCCTCCGCCAAATTTGCCGAGGTGGCCGCCTCCCCACGGCTAACTCTTCCGCCGCAACAAAGCTCGGGGACCTCTACGCTAAAATGTGCCCCGCCCGCCAGAGCCTTGTCACCCCAGTTACCCTGACAGCGGAACAATACGCAAAACAGTGGCTCAGCGTAACCTGGCCGCGGCGGCCCTTCTCTCCAGACACGCCTGTCCACACCACGACAAGCGGAATCCAAGTCCGTTCAAAATCCGAAGTACTCATAGCAGAAGCTCTGAGTCGCCATAATATTCCCTTTCGCTACGAATATCCCCTGAAGCTTCGCCGCCCGTCAGGAGACATCGTGACACTTCACCCGGATTTTCTCTGCCTCAATGTAGAAAGCCGTACCGAGTTCTACTGGGAACACTTTGGTCTTATGGATAATCCAGACTACTCAAACAATGCGGCCGGCAAACTCCGCCTCTACACAGAAAACGGAATTCTTGCCGGCCGCAATCTTATAATTACAATGGAAATCCAAAGCGAACCGCTTACCACACGACTCGTCGAGAAACTGATTTATGATCACATTCCGCAAAAAAAAGCAAACACTTTTTCTAGTTATGGACTTTTCGTTTGAAAACTTCGCGGATTGCGCAGATTTTGTCACAGATACACACAATCCAGCCTTCAAGGAATTTTGGAGGGATTGGGGTTAGCGGAAACATATGCCTTAAAATTGTATTTTCTTCTCGAATCGAAAGCAGAAAATCTTTTCTGGCATTTTCTAAGGCTACTCTTGGATGGAAAAAGCCGTGAAGCTTTCCGTGCGGCAAGTGCCAGTCGTAAAGAAAATAATCATGAAGTAAGGCTGCCCGCACAAGAATATTATAATTTACGGGCAGGCGAAGACATCTTGTAAGGCTAACGCTTAAAACTGCAACCTGAACGCTGTGGTCGTATACAGAGCAGACTCCGTGCTGTATAAAACCTTTTTGTAGTGAAAATCTTCCGTTTCTTTCAAGACGCTCTACATGACGTCTTACAAAGTCAATTGTTTTCATAAAATAGAATATCTTGCTCGGGAAGTATCCGTTTCAAAAACATCAACAGCAAAAAGGTACGGATCTTTTTTCCCCTGGACAAAACTTAAATCAACACCCTCATCTTTAAGTTCATTTATTATACCATGAAAAATATACATTGCAATTCTTTCTGCACTCGGATTCTGATCAAAAACTTCTTTATCATTCAGATTTGTGTGATCCAGTTCTTTGCAGACTTTTCGAAGAGCAGCTTTTAGTTTTGTGAAGTCTAAAAGCATGCCGCCTTCATTTAACACTTCGCCGCGAACATGGGCGTAAACTTTATAGTTATGGCCGTGGAGGTTTTCGCACTTGCCGTTGTAATCTCTTAAAAAATGTGCTGCCGCAAAATCGGCTGTAACGCGTACTTCAAACATAAGGTGATTATATCACTTTTATATTTTTGAGCAAACATATATAATAGAAGAATGACAAAACAACTTTCACAGATTCTGCCGGCTTTTAAGAATACTGTTGTAGCAGCTGACGGAAGTACAATAACTGATTTATCAGAAATTAATAATATACAGATTTCAAGCCTTGTGTTTGATTCACGCGAAGTAACACAGGGCTCGCTTTTCTTTGCGCTGCCGGGAACACATACCGACGGCAACAATTACATTGAGCAGGCTATTCTTGCCGGAGCAAATGCAGTTGTTTTCCAGGGTGAACTCACCGCTTCTCAAAAAGAAGATGTAGCTCAGGCAATCATTAAACGTACAATTGATAACGCAATATCAAATGAAACTCCAAAATTTGCCCCTGCCCTCATCAATGTGCCGGATGCACGTTTTTCAATGGCGCCGCTTTCTGCCCGCTTTTATGATAACCCGAGTGAACGTCTTATCGTAATTGGTGTTACCGGTACAGAAGGAAAATCAAGCACTGTAAGCTTTATCTGGCAGCTGCTTCGTGCCTGCGGCCACAAGGCCGGCTTTATTTCTACTGTTGAATATTCTTTTGGCGGAGACGCACTTCCAAACCCTCAGCATCAGACAACTCCTGAGGCACCAATCATTCAACATCATCTTAATGAAATGCTTGAAAACGGCTGTAAGTACGCAGTTGTAGAAACTTCTTCTCACGGACTTTCTACAAAGCTCAACCGCTGCGGCGAGATTCTTTTTGACTGCGGCGTATTTATGAATGTTACCCTCGAGCACCTTGAGTTCCACAAAAACTTTGAAACTTACCGCAACGATAAGGCAAATCTTTTCCGCGCGCTCGACAAGCATAATCACATTAAAACAATCGCAGGAGAAAAACAGAAAATCAATTCTATTGGAATTGTAAATCTGGAAGATCCTTCGGCTCAGTATTTTATTGAAGCAACAAAACACAATGTTTACGGCTTTACAACTGAAGGTAAGGCTGGAAAGGCAGCGGCAGAAAGTGGCATTGATGCTACCCCGCTCCCACCAATTCCAGAAAACCTCCGCTATATGACAGCGCGCAATATTGCTTCTGCAACTTACGGTCTTACTTTTGATGTTGATGCAGACGGCGAAACCGGTATTTATCCGGAAAACTATGATCCGGTTCAGCCACGTCCACGCACACACTTCAGCGTAAAGGCCGCTCTTCCGGGAGCTTTCAACGCATACAACCTGATGGCAGCAATTACTGCAGTAAGCAGTGTTACCGGCCTTACTTTTGAAGAAGTTGCTGCAAAGGTTCCAGAGCTCACACCAATCAAAGGCCGCATGACTGTTATTGATGAAGGTCAGCCTTTTGAACTGATTGTAGACTACGCACATACACCTTCTAGTTTTGAAACAATTTTCCCGCCGCTGCGCAAACGCTGTAACGGCCGCATTTTTGCTTTGTTTGGTAGTGGAGGAGAACGTGATCTTACAAAGCGTCCTCTTCAGGGCCAGATTGCGGCAAAGTTCTGCGACGTAGTTGTGCTTGCAGATGAAGACCCACGCGGTGAAGACCCGGTTGAACTTCTTAAGATGATTGCAGAAGGTGCCATCAAAGAAGGAAAAGTCATGGATGAGAATCTTTTCATTATCCACGACAGACCACAGGCAATCCGCGAAACTTTCAAAATGGCACAGAAGGGAGACATTGTTCTTCTGCTTGGAAAGTCGCATGAAAACAGCATAATTTATAAAGACCACGTTATGCCTTATGATGAAATTTCTGAGGCTAAAAAGGCATTAAAGGAGATACAGTAATGAATATCGCAGTTATATACGGAGGCCGTTCAGGCGAACACGAAGTAAGTTTGATTTCTGCAGCGGCTGTTGCAAGCGGAATTAGCAAAGAGCACAAAGTAATCCTGATTGGTATTACAAAGGCCGGCAAATGGTATTTGCAGCCGGAATCAGAATACGAAAGAATCTGCAAAGACACAAAGGCAGTTCTTACAATCACAGAAGATGAAAGCAAGGCCGTAAGCATTATTCCTGCCGGTGGTAAAAATGCCTTTGTTGCAGGCGGCAAGCCTTTAGACATCGACGTAGTTTTCCCTGCCCTTCACGGAACTTATGGTGAAGACGGTACTATTCAGGGACTCTTTGAAATGGCAGACATTCCTTATGTTGGTTGTACACCACTCGCATCTGCAATCACAATGGATAAGGAAAAGACAAAGATGATCTGGCAGAGCGTTGGTCTTCCAGTTGTACCTTACGTTTGTGTAAAACGCTCGGTTGTTCTCGACAGCATTGTTTATGATTCAGTTATCGAAGAAACAGAAAAAGAACTTGGCTACCCAATGTTCGTAAAGCCTTGCTGCGCAGGTAGCTCAAACGGTGCTTCTAAAGCAAACGACCGCAAGGAACTACACTTTGCAATTATGGAAGCATTTGCGTGGGATGACAAAGTTCTTATTGAAAAATCTCTGAATAACGCACGCGAAATTGAATGCAGCGTTACAGGTAACTCGGTAACCTTCCCTGCAGACAGTGACGTAGAAGAAGTAACTGCTTATATTCCTGGTGAAATTATTCCAAATCATGACTTTTATGATTTTGATGCAAAATACAATGATCCTGACGGAGCTAATCTGATTATTCCTGCTGAGCTCAGCGAAAATGACCTCGAAAAAATCAGAAAAACTGCCTGTGCTGCTTACAAAGTGCTCGATGCAACCGGACTTTCACGCGTAGACTTCTTTATTGACCGTGATTCAAAAGCTGTTTACCTCAATGAAATCAACACATTGCCGGGCTTTACTCCAATCAGCATGTTCCCTAAGATGTGCGATGCAGCAGGCCTTAAGTTTGCAGACCTCGTTGAGCTTTTGATTAAGGAAGCAGTTGCCCGCTACGAGGCACACAGCAAGCTGACTACCAGCAGAATTTAAAACTAGACTTCACAATGATTATATGGTAAAATATTTTCACATTTTTATCAAAATATCATAAAAAAAAGGACTTTTTATTATGAAAAAAAATACTGTTTACACACTCGGATCATTAATTATTCTTTTGATCTGTGCATTCTGTTTTGTCGTTCTTCCGGCAGTTGAAGGCAGAACAAGCCGCCAGCAGGGTGCTGACATTCCAGTTTTCGGAAAATATGATGGAAAGGAAATCAAATATGAGCAGGGAACTGAGTTCGCTAACTTCGTATCTCAGTATGGCCAGATGTACCAGATGTATGGTCAGCAGCTTGATCAGTCAACTTACTATCAGATTTTCAATCAGGCTTTCAAATCAACTGTATTGAACTATGCTTATACAGATGCAGTAAAAAAATCTGGATATGTAGTTCCACAGTCTGCAATCACAAGAGAAATTCTTCCATACTTCTCAGATGAAAATGGAAACTATTCTTCAAAGCTTTACAAACAGGCTTCTGACGAAATCAAACAGGAACTCCACGACTCTGCAGAATCTTCTATTGCTGCTGAACGTTTTGCTAATGATAACTTTGCTTCTAGCAGCGAAACAGTTGGTCTTAACCCACTCTATGGTTTGAAGACTTCAAGCGCAGAAAAGAGCTTCATTGCAAACATGAACAAGGAACAGCGCGGTTTCAAAATGGCTGCTTTCTCTAAGAACGATTATCCATTAGATGAAAAACTTAAGTTCGCTAATCAGAACGCTGCTTTGTTCAACAAATATGATATGTCACTTATCACTGTAGAAGAAAAATCAAATGCTGAATCAATTGCTAAGCGCATTGCTAACAATGAAATCACATTCGAAGATGCAATTTCTGAATATTCAGACAAGAGCTATTCTACATCAGAAGGTAAACTTACAAACTCTTACCAGTATCAGATTTCAACAATTCTTCAGAATAAAGAAGACCTTGCAGCTGTTACAGGTCTTGCAGTTGGTGCTGTAAGTGATGTTATTCAGACAAACACAGGTTACACAATTTTCAAGAACAACGCTGCTGTAACAAAGCCAGACTTCAATACAGAAGATTCACAGAGAGTTGTTACTACTTACATCAATACTTATGAATTGACACTTGTTGAAGACTACTTCTTTGCAAAGGCTAATGATTTCGTAAAAGAAGCTAAGGCATCTGATTTCGATTCAGCTGCAGCTAAGCTTTCTGTAAAGACAAGTGAAATTGCTCAGTTCCCTCTTAACTATGGTAATGTTGATGTATTGAACACATTGAGCACTACTGAAGACGGAATGTCAAATGTTGAGAAGAATGAAAACTTCCTTAAGGCTGCTTTCTCTCTCAAGCTCAACGAATACTCAGAACCTATGGTTGTCAACAACAACATTGTAGTTTTGCAGTACACTACAGCAGGAACTGCTGCTGATGATGATGTAAATGTAAACCTTCTTGTTGCTCATGACCAGTCTTCTGCAGCAGACTCAATCATGCATAGTGATAAGCTGGAAGACAACTTCATTTCAGTTTATTTTGACAACTACTTGAGATAATCATTGGAAGAAAAGATTATTCAAAAGCCCTGTGCCGTTCAGAAAATCGAGACGTCTCAGGGCTTTTCTGTTTCCTACAAAGAACACTTTCTCTATTCAAAATATAATCCTAGTAAAAATATAATCACCGCAGTTGAAAACCTTCAGCTGCTCCCCGGCACAATAATTCTGTGCTGCTCTCCTCTACTTGGCTACGGCCTTTCAGAACTTCTTTCTAACCTTCCAGAAAATTGCCTTATTGTTTTATGCGAAGCAGAAAAGGAACTTTATGATTTTACTGTCACTGAAAAATGTCTGGATGTTTCTGATAAAAGAGTTCTTTGCTACCAGCCAGAAAACTTAAATAACCTGCCATTACAACTTTATGATTTAGCTACCACAGGCGTATACAAGCGTGTTCAAAGACTTGATATGTCTGCAGGAACAGCTTTCAACAAAGATTTTTACGACCGACTTTTCTCTGCCTGTTCAGATTCTGTAATGACCTTCTGGAAAAACCGTATTACACTCACAAAGTTTGGCCGCCGCTACTCAAAGAATCTTTTCGAAAATCTTCATTATCTTGGAAAATCAAAACCAATCACTGATTTCTTTGGAGCAGTTAATAAACCGATTATTGTATTCGGTGCCGGAGAAAGTACTCAGAAACTTATCTCATCATTGCGAACACAAAATGCGAAGAAATCAAGTTTTTCTGATTATTTTATTCTCTGCGCAGACACTGCCCTCCAACCACTCTTAAAAAACGGAATCAAACCAGATGGAGTTTTTATTGAAGAAGCACAGACCGTAATTTCAAAGGCCTTTATTGGAGTGCCTGATGATATACGGATTTTCGCAGGGCTTTCATCAATTCCAGCTCTTGCACATAAAACAGATAATAAAAATATTTCATATTTCTTTACTGAATACACAAAGGCAGCTTTCCTAGATAATCTCAAAAGCAGAAACTTTATGCCGCCTTCAAACATGCCGTTTGGCTCTGTTGGACTCACAGCAGTGCATTATGCCTTAAAGTTCCGCAAAGACGATTCTGTTCCAGTGTATGTTACAGGGTTGGACTTTTCCTATTCAACTGGAATCACTCACACAAAGAATGCACTTGCACATATTCTCCGCCTCATTACAGGAAACAGACTTACAAGCATTGCAAATTACAATGCGGCTTATGGAACAGGAACTGAAAAGTTTATTGATAAAAGCAGTAAAATCTTCATTACCTCACCTTCCCTTAAAAGCTATGCTATGATGTTTAATAACTTCTTTGGCGAGACCAAAAATCTTTTTGATTCTGGTGAATGCGGTATACCATTGGCAATTCCTAGAGCCTTCCCAGAGCCTTTAGAAAAGAATGAGATTAACGTCAAAGACACAGAATATTCTGAGATTCAGAAAAATGATATTAAGAATTATCTTCAGTCAGAAAAAGATGCACTTGAAAAACTACGTGATTTACTGACCGGAAAAACTGAATTACAGGGTGATAAGTTATCTGAAGAAGTCAGAAGAATTGTTGAACCAAGGGAATATTTATATCTGCATTTCCCAGATGGACATAAGTTTGAATTAAATCAGTCGTTTTTAAATAGAATACGATCAGAACTCGATTTCTTTATTAAATATCTTTAACTATATATAAAAATCGAGGTGCGGGTCCCAGCGACGGCAAAACTGAAAAAGCAATCTCCCAGGGTCCCATCGCGCTTCATTCTGGCTTCGCCAGAATAATTGCGCAACCCTGGGGCCCTCTTTTTCATTTTGCCTGCGTCCCACACCTCGATTTTTATATAAACTTACGGTGTTCTAATAAATTAACCTATTACTGATCGTCGTTCTCTTTCAATACTGCTAAGAATGCGCTTTGTGGAAGTTCTACATCACCAATCATCTTCATGCGCTTTTTACCTTCTTTCTGTTTTTCAAGAAGCTTGCGCTTACGAGTGATATCACCACCGTAACATTTTGCAAGAACGTCTTTACGCACTGGGTTTACGGTTTCGCGGGCAATAATCTGGCCGCCGATGGCACCCTGAATTGCTACCTTGAACTGCTGACGAGAAATCTCATTCTTAAGTCTTTCACAAACCTTACGAGCACGATCTACTGCGTTCTGACGGAAGGTCAAAAGAGAAAGAGCATCCACAATCTTACCATTCAAAAGAATATCAACCTTTACAAGATCAGTTGCACGATATCCTGTAACTTCATAATCAAAAGAAGCATAACCTCGGCTGTAGCTCTTAAGACGGTCATAGAAATCAAAGAGAACTTCTGCAAGCGGCATCTCGTAAGTAAGTTCAACACGCTTTGTATCAAGATACTGCATGTTTGTCTGCACACCACGTTTTTCTGTACAAAGTGCGATTATTGAACCAAGGTATTCTGCAGGTGTAATGATTGAAGCCTTGATATATGGCTCTTCTGCATCATGTATTCTTCCCTGAGGATATTCAGAAGGGTTATCGATATACATATCTTCACCATTCTGAAGATGAAGCAGATATCGTACAGACGGTGCAGTAAAGATTACAGCCTGGTCAAAGTCGCGTTCAAGGCGTTCCTGAATAATTTCAAGATGAAGAAGACCAAGGAAGCCGCAGCGGAAACCGTTACCGAGAGCAAGAGAATTATCTTTTTCATAAATCAAACTTGCATCGTTGAGTTTGAGTTTTTCCATGCTGTCTTTGAGTTCTTCATAATCATTTGAATCCATAGGATAAATTGAAGAATAAACAACAGGCTTTACTTCCTTAAAACCAGGAAGAGGCTCCTCTACACCGCCCTCAACAGAAGTAATTGTATCACCAACTTTTACATCACTTACAGTTTTAAGACCTGAGATAATATAACCTACATCGCCGGCTTCAAGCACTCCGGTTTCTTCATAGTTGATCTTGAAGATACCACACTGCTCTACCTTGTACTGAGTATTTGTACTCATCATCTTGATAAGGTCACCAGTCTTAAGACGTCCTTCCATTACACGTACGTGAACAACAACGCCACGGTAAACATCGTAATGGCAGTCAAAAATCAAAGCAGCAAGTTTTCCATCAGGATTTCCTTTAGGAGCCGGAAACTTTGTTACAATAGCTTCAAGAAGCTCATCGATTCCTTCACCAGTTTTTGCAGAAACACACATTGCTTCACTTGAATCCAGTCCAAGCTCATTATCAATCTGATTTTTGCAGGAAGGAATATCTGCAGAAGCAAGGTCAATTTTATTGATTACCGGAACCATTGTAAGATCGTGTTCCAGTGCCATATACATATTTGAAACAGTCTGGCTTTCTACACCCTGAGTTGCGTCAATCAAAAGAAGAGCACCTTCACAAGATGCAATTGCGCGGGAAACTTCATATGAGAAATCTACGTGGCCCGGTGTATCTACGAAATTAAGCTCGTAATCATTTCCGTCTTTTGCATGATAAGGAATTGTAACTGCCTGACTTTTAATTGTGATTCCACGTTCACGTTCAATATCCATATTGTCGAGAATCTGGTTCATCATCTTGCGGTCATCAATAATTTTTGCCTTCTGAATTAGACGGTCTGAAAGAGTTGATTTACCATGGTCAATATGGGCAACAATACAGAAGTTGCGTTTGAATTTCATTTCGGTCATTTTAATATGCTCCTGAGTTAGAAGTAGTAAGGGCTTTCAAAACTTGTTCCAAGATTTATCACTACATCAAGGAAAGCCTTTTTCTTTCGCTTAGTGGAAACTGAAGTGATAATTGCCTTGCTTTTCTGATCAACAACTACATCAAGTACTGTAACTGTATCGTTCTCAGAAAAACTTAAATCATCTGCGGAACTGCCCGGAATAATTTTTTCTATTGTATAGGAATTTTTGTTTGTTGTCGATGAAGGAATTAATTTCATTCCAAAAAGAGGCACAAATGATGTTGTAATCAAATCTGAATCAAAAACTGTAAGTGCCGGATTTTCTGGTCGTTTATCAAGATAAACAAGACAGCTTTTTTCTGTACCATCATCTTTTGAAATATAACGGCATTCAAGAATAGTTTCAGTTTCATAACCCATCATGAGAAAATTGAAATCATCAATTGAAGAAACTTTTTTACCATCAAGAGAAGTAATTACATCACCTTCAGAAAGACCTGCCATAAAACCAGAGCCACCCGGAAGAACATATTGAACTTCAAGACCAAGTTTCTTGCTGTTCTCGCGTTTTGTATTTCCAAAACAGCCAATCCATGAATGAACAATTTCTCCACGTCCATAAAGATAAATCAGTTCCTGTTTTAAGTATTCAACCGGGATTGCAAAGTTTAATCCCTGAAGCTGAAGCATTCCCGCATATACAATTGCCTGTACCTTAAGATTCTGATCAATAAGAGGACCACCAGAGTTTCCAGAGTTTACTGCAGCATCAATCTGAAATACATTTCCCAGAGCAAGCAGCTTGCGGTCAAAAGAAGAAATTATTCCAGAAGTAAGAGTTCCCTCGAGTCCAACAGGAGTTCCGATTGCAGAAATCTTATCTCCTATTTCAAGGTCACTGCTGGAACCAAGATTCAAAACATATTGTGGAGTTATTTCTGCTTTCAAAAGAGCAAGGTCCATTAATTCATCATAACCAACAACCTTGGCTGGAATCTTTGTAATATTATCATCCGGCAGCTTTATATAAAGACGTACATAGCCTTCATACTTTGGATTTACCATTGAATCAATTACATGATGATTTGTAACGATATAACCGCGGCTGTCAATAAAAAAGCCAGAACCAATAATAACATCTGCATAGCCGGCGCCGTGTTTTACTGTAACACCACGGTCTACCCAGATAGTAACAGCGGCCTTCATACATTCAGAAATCTTTGAAGGAGGAGTTGTGTTTTTACAGAAACCTGGAACATTATTCCAGGCAAGAGTTTCAACCTCCCCAAAAGAAAGCTTTTCTGATTTCCAGTCCGGCTTTAGTGCCTTCAAAGAAATATAATATTTTTTTGCATCAAGATATTTTTCTTCTTCGAGAGCTTTATTAAAAAGTTCTTCGAGATTTGAAAAACAGCGGTCGATTACCTCTTCGCGGCCAAGAAGTTTTGCACGCCACAGAGCTCTTACAGGTTCACTTTCCATAAAGGCGTCTATGCGGCCAATTTCATTTTGAACAATGTCATCATCAGAATAATTTAATGGCTCTGGTACTGAAGAAGGCTGGCGGATAGTTCTGCAGGAAATGCACAAAAGTGCACTGATTAAAAAAACTGCAGATGAGAAAGATTTTATTAAACGCTGCATATTATTTTGAAGCTCCTTCTTCATCTAATGGAACAGAAGTTAAAGGAACTCTTCTGCAGTAATAAGCAGCACCAACTTTTATAACAGATATTCTTTCTTCTTCTTTGTAATCAAATATATCAATTCTACCCTGCTCAAGTCCGTGAGAAACATAGTTCAAAATTGCCTGCTCTTCATCAGGTAAACCTTTTTCGTCTATCCAGTAAATATTTTCATTTTCACCGGCATAAACCATTACTTCAGTTCCTTCTGCATCTGCAATCATTTTTACAGGTACACCGTTTGCAAGTGTCAGCGAAAGAATCTGAAGTCCATTTGAATCAAAATAAATTGACTCTTCAATAAGAGTTTCACCTTCCTTCTGAGGATAGCGGATATACTGGCTGTCTGGAATTCCATTGTCATCATTATCCCAGATGGTAACCTTTCCACCGAATTCGAGATACTGCTCACTGAATTCACAGAAGGTATTTGCATTGCGGTCAATCTGAATCTTTCTGAGATAAAGGTCAGAGCGGCCATCTATGAAATTAAATACACTGGAAATAATACGGTCATTTTCTTCTGAACGTAAACCTTCCTGCGCAAATGGAATTTCTGAATAAAGTTCTGTTGTTTCAAAACTTCCGTCATTATCGTAATCAACAAAACGAACAAGAGAACTTTCCTTTGAGAAATCACAATAAGCATAACGTGCATTGTTTTCATAGAATTCTGCAAAGACTATGTTTCCACCTGAAAGTGTATAAACAATTTTTGCATCGTCACGTTCTGTGATTGGAAGCTCAAAGCTTGAAGCCTTTTCAATTAAATCCTGTGGAAGAGGAATTGCGTAGGTTTCTGTAATGTATGGAATATAAAATTCTGCTCCCGTACGTGCAATAACATTATCAGTTACGAAATCAAAAGGAGAGAATGTAAAATCATCATGAAGGAAATTAAAGTTCAGCTTTGTATCTGAATACAAGACTTTTGAAATGCGTGGATAAGTATCATAGAAGAATTGAATGCGGCTTGAATTAAAATATACAAAAACCGGTGCACCAAAATCACATGAAGAATAAAGCTCTGTTAATCCGTCATTGTTTGCGTCATATTTTATATATTGTGGGCGTCCGTTTTCATACTGAACAACAAACTCATACTGCAAATCCATATTCTCATCTATGTAAAGAGTTCCAGTAAAGTCTGCGAGAGTTTCTGCAGCACGCTGTACAACTTCAGGATCAGAAAGCAGTGCTATAAAAGTTTCCAGAGAATCAAGTGAGAACTCATTTCCAGAAGCACCAAAGTACATATCAAAGGCTTCTGCATCTGTATAGATTCCAGCTCGGAGTGCAGCTGTTGCAAGCAGTTCGCTGAGCTTTTTATTTTTTGCATCAATTGCTTTGATAAGGCGAAGTTTATCTTCTCCTCTTGCAAAAGAAACTGCCATAAGTTCAAGCTCAGGATTTCTGTCTGAATAGTCTGGAAGTTTGGTGATATATGAATCTGCAATTGTACTAACAATCTGTGGAATCTTATAGTCAATTCCATCGCGTTCTGCTTCACTCATAAAGAGAGATTCGAACATAAAAAAGATTTCAGGGAAGCGCTGATCAGATGGATAAACACGGCGGTCGCTGTTAAGACGCTGACGTGCATTTGCAAGAGATTCGGTAGTTCCCATGCGATAATAATTTTTGATACGGATAAACTCTGCATCTGCAGAATAAATGTAAGGCTCTGAATCAAGGGCAGAAAGAGATTCTTCATAAAGTCCTGTATCAGAAAGAAGGTCTGCAATAAAAATGCGGGCACTGTTTTTTGTATAACCTGCCCAGCTGGAACGCTCAAAAGCAGAAGACAAAAGTCGAAGCGCATCTGCCTTTGTTGCTCCAAGATTTAAGGAAGCAGCGGCCTTGATATAATATAAGTCTGAAATTGAATCATCATAAGAAAGACCAAGCTCTGCCTGATTTAAGGCATTCTGCCAGTCATCGGCAACAAGGCAGTTTTCTGCAAGCTTTAAGCAGCGCAGCGCAGTATTTTTATTTGCTGCTCCTGCAGAACTCTGTGCAGCAAGCGAAAATGAAATTCCCAATGACAAAAGAAAAATAACAGCAAACTTTTTCATAACTTTACAATCCAATCCTTATATCCTAAAAATCCACCGAGAACAGCTTTTATTCTCTGAGATTTTTCATCTAATAACTGAATGACAGGAACCAGACTTTTTTGAGAAGCAGCCACATGCCAGTCAGAAAGAATGTCAGAAACTTTTTTTTCTGAACCGTCGGCACATATTACAGTATCGCCAGGGGAAATGTTTCTGACACAGAACGGAAGAGAAACTCCGTCTACAACAGCCCCTTCACCGGCACAGACAGAAACAAGATTTTTTCCATTCTGTTCCCTATTATTAAAAACATTCAAAACTCCAAAAGGAAACTCAAATGTTCCACTTTTTTCTATTATATCAGAAAAAACTAAATCAGTATTGTCTTCTGTGTGTTTTTTTATAAAAAGATGTTTTTTTTCGCAAATGATATCGATTGATGCAAAATGCTTTGTAAATGAAGCTTTACCTTCATCATCCAAAGCCAATACCACATCTTTCAAAAACTGATGAGGAATACGGGAATCTTCCCCGGCCTTGTTGCAGGCTTCCAAAAGAATGCGGTATTTTATTGAATCTGGAGCAGCCAAAAAATCATCTAATGAAAGCTGCACACTGTCATCGGTATTTACAGTAAGAGGAATTGTTGAAAGCAGAGACTGAATAACCTGTGAGTCTTCACTTGCCTTCTGAGCGCCGCTAAGAACAGCTTTCTGCCAGCCTTCAAAGTTTTCATCAAGAAATGGAACCAGTTTAAGTCTTATTTTATTGCGAAGATAATCTGTTTCAAAATTTGTTTTATCTGTACGCCAGCTGATATTCTGCGAGGTGAGATAATCTTCAATTTCGCTGCGAGTGATATTTAATAGAGGTCTAATATAATTACCGCGTCGCTCTTTAATACCGCCTGCAGAATCCAGAGAAGCACCCTGTAAAAAACGCATGAGAACAGTTTCAAGCTGGTCATTTTTATTATGAGCAAGGCAAAGAGCATCAAGGGAATTGTCTGCGATAAACTCTTCAAAGGCTTTATAACGAAGAGCCCGCGCTGCATCTTCAGTTCCGCCTCCACGCTTTTGTGCTTCTGATTGTACAAGCCCTTTTTTCAATTCCACTACTTTGCAGAAAATCTGAACCTTTTTTTCTTCCTGAAGTTTTTTACAAAGCTCGCTTACATATTGCGCATCACCAGCAGATTCTTCTGCAGGCCTGATATTATGATTTACGGTAATTACATATAGAGAAGAAAAAATAGATGATAATGAAAGAAGAAGAGAAACAGAATCTGCGCCACCGGACACAGCAAGTCCAATTTTCTGAGTACCGTTTAGCGTTTCGTCGGGCTTAATTCCACATTCAATAAGATTCTTTTTTACTTTTTCTTCAAACTCACACATAAAAAAAGACTGTCCCGCACACAAAAGTGTCAGAACAGTCTTTATTATACACCAAAAAACGGTGATTAGCGAGTACCTAGCGGTACGTGGAATTAACCACGAGCTGGAGATACAGTAACGAGTGGGAGTTCAGCGCTTGTAAGAACTTCAACCTTGCTGTCAAGCTTGAGATCCTTTACGCGGAGAGCTTCACTAACGTTGATTCCAGAAATATCAGCAGAGATTGTTTCTGGGAGGTCAGCGATAGCTGCCTTAATTTTGATTTCGTTATTGCGTTCTTTCTTGAAACCACCCTTAAGAACACCAGCTGGAGTTCCTGTGTAGTGGATCTTAATCTTCATAACGAGTTTTTCGTCTGCATCTGGTGCAAAGAAATCTGCGTGAAGAACTTTGTCGTTACGGATGTTGTATTCAACGTCCTTGATCAAAGCGAGAGATTCTTTTCCATCAACCTTGAGAGTGATAGAAGTTGTTGGAGTGATAGTTCTCCAAATCTTGTTGAATTCTACTTCGCCAACTTCGATAGATGTAGCTTCACCCTTTGAGTTGTAAACAACTGCTGGGATACGACCTACTTTGCGAAGATTTTTAGCAGCTGTTTTACCAGTAGCTGTACGAAGTTTTGCTTCGAGTGTCTGCTTACTCATTTTCTTAAAGCTCCTTATATCCTTTAAAATATTTGAATATATTATCAGAAAATGAGAGTTTATTCAATAGAAGATGCAGGAGGGGGAAGTCTCCCCCTACGCCTCAACCGCCTTCTGCGTTTTCGGCTACCCTCTCTACGGGGGCTCTGCCCCCGTAACGCCCCCGGGTGGCTCATATTTCTCAGCCTCCCCGGCTCATAGCCACGGTGGTTGAGTAGCGAAGCGTATCGAAACCATATTTTGATATCCGCATTAATTTCTGTGGATTTCAAATCACCGTGGCGGAGGGCGGAAATCTATTAAATCGAGTTCTCGAAAATTACCGCAGACAGGATTCGCCGCTTCAGTCGGAAACCTCCTGTTTCCTCCTTCCGTGGCCGCCTCCGCTCACTTCCTGCCACCTCCTGTGGCAGGATTTCAAAAATTGCTGCGCCACTGCTCGCAATTTTTGAAACCGTTCGCTTCGTTTCGAATCCTGTCGACCCCTCTTTAATTTCAGGGAGTTAAAAAAAATAAGAGTTCCCCTAATTTTTAGGAGAACTCTATAATTTTCTGGGTCGACAGGATTCGAACCTGTGGAATGACGGCACCAAAAGCCGTTGGCTTACCGCTTGCCGACGACCCAAAGATGTCATCTATTATATAATATTTTAGTCGTCTGGGGAAGTACCTGTTTCTACGTGACCAGCGTTGTATTCTGCGAGAATCTTGTCCTGCAGTTCGGTACGGAACTCTGGGCTGATTGGATGGGCTACATCCTTGTATTCCCCGTTGGCAGTTTTTCGGCTTGGCATTGCAATGAACAGGCCGCTTTTGCCTTCGATAATTTTTACATTGTGAACAACAAAGCAGTTATCAAAAGTAACTGTAACATAAGCTCTAAGCTTACCTTCGTCCTCAACCTTTCTAATTCTCAATTCGGTAATCTGCATAAATCATCTACCTCCGCAAAATTACACCGCAAAACTATAATCTTATACAGTCCGCGCTAATTTACAGTTCCAAGAACCTGTCAGCTCCTTTACTGCAGATTCAGCCTCTTGCCTGGAAGAGAATATCCCAAAAACTGTGGAACCCGAACCTGACATTTCGGCGTATTCACAGCCAAGGGCTCTTAAAGCCTCAATTGCTCGCCCTATGTCTTTATACTTTGCAGAAATCACGGGCGTAAAAGTATTAATAAAAGTCCAGTTTTCCGGCGGCCTTCTGTAAACCAGCTCTAGCTCATCAAATTCAGGACTTATCAAAACATTTCCACAGGCTAAAGCCTCATCCACAAGAGCATACGCTTCTTTAGTGGAAGAGCTTACCTCAGGAAATATTAAAACCAGGAAGAGATCATCTCGCCCATGGATTTTCTTTACGACTTCTCCGCGACCAGAAACCAGAGCACAGCCCCGGCCTTTATCATCGCAGTGCATAAAGAAGAAAACATCGCTTCCAGTCTCGGCCGCGATATTATCCAGTTCGCTGTCAGATAACCTTACGTTACAAAGCCTTTCAAGCATACGGGTTAGTGCTGCTGCATCTGAAGAACCACCGCCAAGTCCGCCTCCGGAAGGAATTCCCTTCTTAAGCTCAACTCTGACACCTGGTACCTCGCAGCCCACTGTTTTACAAAATGCATTGTAGGCTTTTGTAAGAGTATTATTCTCAGGCAGTTCCATGTCACTGCAATGCACGATACAGCCTTTTTCAGCCGTTGTCGTCAAAGACAGTTCATCATATAAATCAACCGTCTGGAAAATACTCTCAATGCCGTGGAATCCGTCTGCACGTCCGGGAAGTACCCGAAGACCAAAATTTACTTTTGCATACGCCCAGCCAGAAATTTCACGTTCCATTAATATAATTATACCCTACTTTGACGAGTAGTCAAACTTTTTCGATTAATGATAAAACTCATTCTCTCCCCACCCCGCAATTCCTAGCAAAGATTTCAAGATAAGCGCAAAATTTTCAATATATTACCTTTAAATTCTATTTACTTTTTGGACCGTATCAATTATATTATTTGAGGTGAGTTTATAAGCAGTACAAAAACTAGGCGGGGTTTTTATGTTTGCTGATTCAGATTATGAAGAATTAAGTATGTCATTTTCATACGGAGACGATTTCGACGATGATTATGATGAGGATTTTGATGACGACTTCGACGACTATGAAGAAGACGACGAAGCACTTGATGAATTCGATGATGATGCAGACTTATATTACGATGACGTTTTCAAAGAAGAAGAGGACGTAGACGAACCTTACGATGATGTTGAAGAAGAAGACGGCTATGGTTCATACCGTGACCGCTTCCAGGATGAAGAATAGACTAATATAGCAGAACCGTTAAAAAACGAGCTGCGGCAGCGGGTCGTTTTAGGTTCTACCACAAAACCGTCTCAGAGGCGAGACTAGCGAGCCGACTGTTTTAGATGTCCGGGTCAAGCCCGAACATGACATACCCCACCAAACATTACATATCACAAAGCATTCAAATCCACTAATTCATATCCGCTATCAAGTAAAGCACTAATCAAAAGCGCAAGGTATTTATACAGTGGTCTTGAATGATTACTCTGTGAGAATCCACCTACAACTGACACTACTCCACCACCAGACTTTTCAAGACTCTGGCAGAATCTCTTAATCAACTTTTCAGGATCCATATCCGGATTTGTAAACTCAGAAACATCACAACATGCATTTACATAAGTATAACCCGCATTTCCACCATAAGTAATTAATTCCGGAGAAACAGAATAATATGGAGCGTGCCAGAACAAAGTAAGCTCTGTACCGGTACATGCATAAAACTCATCTTCATTTCTTGCCAGACCGCGGCGAACAAAATCTTCATTAATTACAAAACTGTTTTCTGTAAGGTCTGCAGTTGTAAAGAACATTGAAGCGCAAAGATGATTATTATTTACAATCTGTTTTGTTTCTGCAGGGTAACGGCGGATAAACTCACCGTTGATAAAGAAACTTCCCTTTACATTAAATTTCTTGAGTTCGGAAAGAATCAAAGGAAGACCGTCTGCATTATCATAAAGTTCAAAAGCGAGTGCTACCTTTTTCTTTTCTGGAGCTTTACGGGTACTTTCCTTATACAAAGGATTTGTTACTGCACGTTTGCTCAAAGAGCGGATGTAAAGCGCATTATCATAATTCTTATTTGTTGTTGTTCCAATGAAAACTCTGTAGCGGCCGTTCTGTTTTACAGGCTCAACAGGAGCTGTAATTTCAGTCTTAGACCAGGTTTTCTTTTTGCTGTCATATCTGTAATAGTTTGAGTTACCAGTATCTGCAATAATTGAATAATCAGAAACATCCCAATAGCCTGCAGAAACAGAAGAAAGAGTGATTGTATCTGCCTTGTTTGAGAAGATGTTCCATTTACGCACACTCTTTTCACCACCAACGTAGAGGTTAGAATCATCAGTCCAGATTGCAGAAACAACTTTTTCACCAGTCAACACGGCAAGTCTTTTCCAGGTATTGATATCATAAACATAAACAGTAGAGCCTGCAAAGAATGCCACTTTTGTACCGTTTGGAGAAACAAATGGTTTACCTGAATCTTCAATCTCAAGAACATGCTGAGCCTGAGAATCCAATTTATATACTGAACCGCGTTCTTTGATTCCATCATAAGGAAGCTTTTCCTGCCAGAGAACAGGCTTGTTTGCAGCGTCCCAGAAAATGTATGAAGCTACGAGAGAGGCATTTGATTCTGTGTATGGGCGTGAATAAACAACATCCATATAATCACAGGAAGCACTGCGAACTGTAAGGTAAGTAAAGAGTCTGCCATTCTGAGTAACGACTGCAGAAGTTACTTCACTGTTGCATGAGAACTTATCTGTAAGCGGATTAAACTGGAACGGGAAACGGCCCATTGGCTTACCCTGCCCGATTATTCCAGAATAAAGGCCGAGTGTATAAAGCTCTTTTGTATTGATTTTATAAAGAAGATAATCGTCTACATAAGCAAGAAATTTTGAAGATGCCCAGTAAACCGAGTTGATTGTACCACGGCCGATTTTTCTGTAACGTTCATCAATTTCAACACCACGCAGAACTGCATCTGGATTACAGAAATATACACCGTTGTTTTTTTCATAAACTAAAACTGTACTGTCTGGAGCCCATTTTACAGGAAGATCTTCATAAGAGTTCAAAACCCCTTCACAAAGAACACTGCTCTTTCCAGTCTGTGTACTTACCAGCATGAGGTTTCCTGAATAAACGGAAGTTCTTTCAATACGGCAGAAGTATTTTCCGTCCGGGCTTGCAGCATAAGGAACTACAGGAACAATATTTTCCGGTATCTCACTGCTCTTTTCAATCCATGTGATTGCGCTGGTCTTTTTTGAATAGCGGGCAATTCCGTATCTGTTTCTGATCTGAAGTTCATCTCCCCCAGAAAGAAGTTCCATCTGTTCCGGGAAGCAGGTAATAACTTCTGAAGCCTTATCGCTCTTTCCGTCTTTTAAAGCCGCATAAAAAAGTGATTTATATGGGCTTGTTCCCACCATGTTATGGCGTACAGTAAAAAGAAGTTCATCGTTAAGATTCAAATCCGGATTCCCGAAGGAAGTGCCGGCTGAAAGTGAGAAAGTAAAAAGACTGATTACAAGACACAGAATTCCTGTTTTTTTCATTTATGCATCTCCGCGCTAAGAACAAGAATGGAAAGCTCATGCTCAAGATCATCGAGCTGTTCTCCCATCTTCTCTAACTGATTATAACGCTTTTGGAATTGTTTTTCCTTAAATTTCGCATAGCGTAACTCTGCACTGTCATCTTTTTCCTGAGCTACGCGAGACTTGCCGCACCAAGGGCAGTAAAAAAATCTCTTATCAATAAGTTTACCACAACCACCGCAGATACACATAATTTTACTCCTTATTTCAAAACCGTCATCGGGTCAATCAATTTTCCGTTTTTGTAAACTGTGAAATGAAGATGTGGGCCTGTTGAATAACCTGTAGAACCAACAAGTCCAATTCTTGTTCCCTGACTAACCCACTGTCCTTTGCTTGCAATTATTTTTGACATGTGCGCATACAAAGTCTGATATCCGTTTCCATGATCAATAATTACATAGTTTCCATATACACGGTTAATACCCGTTGTAGTTACCTTTCCACTCATTGCTGCAAGAATTGGAGTTCCTGTAGGACAAGCCATATCAGTTCCAGTATGGAAAGATTTTACGTTTGCAATAGGATCAATTCTATAGCCATATGGAGAAGACCAGCGGAACTGAGCAGAGAGAGGCATTCTGAAAAGCTCGCCCATAGCGTTGCGAAGTGCGCTGGCATCCATAGCAGCTCCAGGAAGGAACAACTGCTGGCCTGCTGTAAGAGTTTCACTTGTAAGCTCGTTTACATCAAGAAGCTGTTCAAGACTGATTTTGTACTTACTTGTGATAGAGTTCAGAGAATCGCCTTTTTTTACTGTATACACAATTCCATCAATTGAAGGAATCTTAAGCTTCTGTCCTGCGGCAAGCTGGCGTACGTTTCCAATATCATTTACAGAAATCAGTGTAGAAATATTTGTAAGACCAAACTTCTTTGCAATACCACTGATAGTGTCGCCCGAACGAACCTTATAAGTCTGAAAGCTAACTGGCTGTGTAAAACTTGCACTTACAGCATTTTCTGCAACATCCAAAAGATTTCCAGTTTCGTCGTAATCGAGTTTTCCTTCAAGCGCAAAGTTTGCCATTATCTTATTGAGATTTTCGATATCTGCAGAATCTCCAACCTGAAGAACAAGAGGACCAGTATGATTTACATGATGATTAACAAGCTTAATTGTACCGAACAAAGCTGCTCCGAAAGCAAGAGCAGATGCAATGATAATCAGAATTGATTTTACGTTTTCTTTTACATATGAACCGGCGTCAGTTACCGAACTGCCTACCAGCTTAAAGAACGAACGTACAGAAAGGTCTGCTCTTACTTTCTGTGCAGAAAAGCTTCTGAGCTCTGGAGAAAAAATATCTGTTGTTATGGAAGCGGAACGGCTTCTTTCCTTATGCCTGAACTGCAATTCCGGAAGACTGAAGGTTCCAAATCCGCTGAAGCCTCGTCTGCGGGAATTATCTTGAACGTAACTTATTATTTCCATGCTTCAAGTATCGGTAAATAATAAGGGTCGGTTTAGAGATATTCTTGTAAAAATGGGTTTTCAGAGAGGAAGGCTTCTCGGGGGAAGTTGTTTATGAGATTGTCGAGGTTGGCGAGCTGCGCTGCGGTTAAAGGTGAGCGGGCGGTGGCCGCCGCGGCGAGGAAGCTTGCTTTGCGGGATGTTATTGGCGGACGTCGGAGGAGCTCTGCGGGGTCAGCCGCTACGATGCCCGGCGTATTGAGACCTCGGGGATCCAGTGTGTACGTTTTTGTTTCCGGACAGGCGGCGAGCCGGGCTTCAAACCACCAGGAAAACATTTTCATGCGGCTGTCGGTAAGTACTGGCGAGCCTGAGTAGTCGGTGCCCATGGTTGCGTTCGCGCTGTACAGCGAACCTGCCGTAAATTTATCCGGAGTTGAAAGGCGGCTTGCAAGAGTATGATAAGTCTGTTCTGCAGAGCTGCCTTTAATATGAGTTTGCTTATTCGGAAAGGCAAAGTCCAGGCCTGCAGTATATATTTCGCGAGCCCCTGCAAGATGTGCAAAGTTCCAGGCACTCGAAGCTACAGATCCACCTGTTCCAAGGTCGCCGGCTGATATTCCAAGTTTTTTCTGTACAAACTGCCCAACCGGAAACTGTGAACTGCACAATAAAAGATTACGACAGTTAAATCGGAAAACAGACGGATACGCACTAATTTCTGTTATAAAAACGCTCTGCGGCGCGCTCAACCCCGCGATATGCCTATAAGCCCAGAACTGAGGATCTGTAAGAATTACAAAATCAGGCTGTACACCGGCGCGTAAAAGAGCACGTAATGCAGTTTCAACACAAACTGTAACGCAGCGCTCCTGTAAATCTTTAATATGAGGAAGAATTGTTTCAAGCGAAGGTCCAGCCCCAATAATCAAAAATGGAAGAGCATTTCCATCATCATCTTTTGCCTTATTTTCAAGGCAGCTTATTTCCCCACACTGCCCGTACTGTTTAAAATTCTTAAGACTGTTTCTGCACCAGAGTTTTCCAAACTTTTTGAGTGTTGCCGCATTAATTTCATTTTTTCTCTGATTGCGTTTTATAATAGAACGAACTGTATCAAAATAAGGAGAGGCATGTGCAGTAAAGGCCGGAATATCAAAAAAGTAAGCATCAGAAACTCCGGTCTCACCAATGTTTACATGAGAACCGTCTTCCAGAAGAGGAAGCACAGATTCAGCAGGAGCGCCTACAGCAATTATCAGTTTTTCAATTCCAAAAACAGGTGTCCAGTCGAGCACGCACATTGCTGCAAAAAAATGCGCTACATCAGGTTCAATCAAAACAAGACGAGGCTGCTCCCTACCACGCGCCTTCAACAATTTTGCGCATTCAATTACATGATAGCCCAGACCAAAACCATAAAACACAATAGAAGATTTCTGGAAAACTTCGTCACGCCCTACTGCGCCATTCGCCTCGCGTTCGGGATTATAAGCAGAATGAAGTCTTACCCCACCCTCGCTTGCTGTAATATTTCCATTTTTGGCTTGTTCAAGTTTCCATATAGATTCGGGAGGAACAGGAATATTTCCTGTCATTTGTGCAAGGGCCGGGAATCTTTTTTTGAAAGCGTCAAAGTTTTTATTCCAGATTGAGTTCAATTACCATGTTCTCCGTAACAGGGGTTCCAGGTTCAGGACTCTGGCTTGTTACCCAGCCGCTTCCATTTATATTCAAACGAATATCAGAACGTTCCATTAATGAAAGAAGTTCTCGTTTAGATTTGCCTGTAAAATCAGGAACTACAGAACCAACCTGAATTCCCTGAGAAGAAGAAATTGTAATAACTCCGCTGTGTTCAAGAGAAGCAGCACCGCCACGGCTCATACCAAGGTGGTCAATGATAATATCTGCGGCTTCTCCAATTACAGGAGCAACAATACGTCCACCGTAAGTTTCTCCCTTAGCTTTTTCAACTACGATATACAAAACAATCTGAGGTTCATCAACAGGGAAAATTGCAATACAACTTGAAAGGAAGTCTGTATCACTATAGCCGCCGTGTTCCTTATCTGCCATCTGAGCAGTACCGGTCTTTACACCAATATCCACGTCGCGAAGGTTTGCACGTGAACCTGTACCACTCTTGGCTGTAGTTTCCATACAGCTGAGAATATAGTCTGCAGTATTTTTAGAAAAAACGCGGTCCTTATACTGAGGCTCATGCTCATAATAAGTAGTACCGTCTTTATTTGTGATTTTATGAATAAATGTAAGCTGAACAGGAACTCCGCCATTTCCAATTGAAGTAGCAGCCTGAACCATCTGAAGAGCAGATACACTGATTTCCTGTCCAATTGCAATTGTCGGCTTTGAACGGGCAGACCACAGTGAACTGCTTGTATCTTTTACAGAACCTGAAGTTTCTCCCGGAAGCTCAACGCCCGTTCTTTTTCCAAAGCCAAGCATTCTGATTCTGGACATAAACTCATCTTCGTTGATTCTGTCACTAATCTGACCAAGAACATCATTGCACGAATAGCGCAGACCGTCTTTAGGTGTACACCAGCCATGATGCTCAAGACATTTAATTCTGATTGTTTCACCACTCGCAAGGCGCTTTTCATACATTCCGTCACAGAGGAAAGAATCATTTGGAGAGATTCCATGTTCATCGTAAACAATACCAACTGTAAAGATCTTGAATACAGAACCCGGTTCATAAGCAGTCATTGCCGGACGGTCAATTTTTGATTCTATGATTGAAGCACCATATTCATTCAGATCTGCAGATGGAAGACTTATATATGAAAGCACTTCACCAGTTGTACAATCTGCGGCAATAAGCATCATGCTCTCTGCCTGAGTTTCGTTCATTGTTTTATGAGCAATCTGTTCAAGTTTATATTGAAGATTTGCATCAATACTTAAAAAGACATTTCGTCCCTGTAGCGGCTCTCCGTTTTCATCTGTTCCAGAAGGAGCAAGAATGCTCTGCTGAGAAAACTCAATACCTGCAAGACCGCGCCCGTCATCACCCATATAACCAATAAGCTGAGAAGCAAGTGCATGATTAGGATAGTTTCTTCCAGGGATTTTCTCATAACTTACAAAGTTGTAGCCCTTCTCGTCTGTGAGCTGCTTAAGAGGCTCATACATTGTCTGAGAGATTTTTTTCTTAAGATAAACAAAGCTTTTATTTGTATCTATGATTTCCAGAATTTCTTCTGGAAGCATTTCAAGAAGCGGAGCTATATCCTGAGCAAAGCGGTTACGAACCTTTTCGCTGTCTTTAAGATTTTTTACAGACACACCAACATGATAGAAATTTGTCTGTACGGCAAGTGGAAAACCAGAACGGTCAACAATTGAACCACGCTCAACTGCAGGCACATTTTGAGCAACAGGAGTTACCGGTTGAAGAGAAAGTTTTGCATATGTAAACAGTAATATAAGAAGACAGATTCCACAGCAAATGAAAAAGAAAACAGTCTGCTTAGGTCTGAAAAACTGATTCACGATAAATTTCCACCCGAATCTATTGTAAACCTATTTTGATTTTATTTCTAGATATAGAAAAAAAATCCCGCGACAAGCGCGGGATTGATAAAGAAGAATTAGTCGTCTAGTAATGAATTTAACAAATAATTAGCCAGGAATTTTTTCCATTGAATTTGTGCATTCTGTGCCTTACCTTTTCCAATTTCTACACATTCATCTGGATGTGCGTGAATTTTTGGCTCAGAAGCCTTCTCCAATTTACCACTTCCCCATACTGTATACCAAGATTTTTTTCCAAATTGTGATAAAGGATATTCTTTATTTCCCCCAACAGTTATTGTCATATCTTGTGAATATAGACCATTCAATAATTCTACAGTTTGTACAGTTTCTGTTTGTATTGAAACTGTTAATCCAACATCAGGATTGAAAAATAAATATATATCTGCATTTTCCAATTTTTTTACATCTTCATCTTCGTCTGCACCTGCAGCCGCAATAGGAATATTAATTGGTTTAGTTGATTTATATTTATACCACTGATTATATGAATCATTTACTGTCTCAAGTACAGTCTCTTTGATTGTTTCAGCTGCGCCACAACCAGTAAATGCAAGTCCGCAAAGCAAAACTGCTGCTGCAGTCATTATTTTCAAAAATTTCTTCATAATTAAATCTCCTGTCAAAATTGAAGTTAATTAATTATAAAGCAGCCATTTGCATTTGTCAAAAATATCAGTTTTGACGGACTATTTTTTCTGAAGAATAATATTCCATATACAAAGAAGCATTATAAGATCCATCTGATTTAAAGTTAATCTGTGTAGAATCGCTATACTTTTTCCAGCCATCATAGAGATCAAATGACATGCTAGCTAAAGAACTACAACCAGCGAAAGCCTGACTCTCAATCGTAGTTACACTGCCAGGAATATGTATTGAAGTTAAACTACTATAACGGAAAGAATAGCTTGGTAAATAAGTCCATGAAGATGGAATGGTAAAACTAGTAATGCCACAGCCCTGGAATTCACAGCCTGAAGTTATCTGAGGATTATCATTTGGAAGTGAAATACTTGTAAGTCCACTTGCATTAAAGAATGCCGCATCACCAATTGTTACTCCATGAGTTGTAGTTACAGAAGTTTCAGCCTCAACATAAGAAAAAGCTTGTCTCGCAATACTTGTTACATTATCAGGAATTACAAAAGTTGAAATAGAACTATTACCCGGATACCAGACAATAGTATCACCATCCTTGTTATACAAAACTCCATTTGAATCTGAAGAATAATAAGTTGAATTGGACGGTGCAATTATATTCTTTGTATTTGTAAACACTGCATGAACATCTTGATTAGCAAAAACGTTACTATCAAAATTTGGCCCAATAATAATAGTATCAAACTTTTGATAAACCAGAGAAGATGAACTTGAAACTCCTAAATCACTAAAACTTGTTAATGCTAATTTTGTAAGCCTTGTTGCTCTGGATAAGTCTAGTGTTGAAGCTTCGTTTATAACTATTCCTGCAGAATTATTTCCGCTTGTATTAGTGCAAAGTTTTTTAATGAAATTGGTAAACAGTGTATCTGTTACATCGGCACCGATTACAAAGTGATATTCCTGATCTACAACGAGATCACTTGCATTAAAACTTGCAATATTAGAAGCTGTCAATTCCGTAGACACAGCAATTTTACCGTTTGACATGATTGTACGAGTCACGTTATGTTCAGTATCAGGTTTTATTGCAAAATGGGGCATTTCTGCCAGGATTGTGGTAGTTGCAGAATCATCCAGTTTAAGAATAGGTTCAGCAGATGATGGATTTTCCGGTGTAATCACAGCAACAACACCATCAGAACATTCAGAAGGTGGCTCAATCGGGTCTTTAAGAGAAATCCATTTTCCCTCTGCAATATAAAGGTCATTACGAGGGTTATCTGAATCATAAGGAATATAAGCAGAGCCTGTAATTATAAAATCTTTACCAGACTCATAAGCCACAGCACCACCGTACCCGTCCGCAGTATTTGAGCTTATTTTTCCCCCAGACATAGTAAAAGTACCCGTTGCATCTGATTGTGCTGCAACAGCGATTCCACCACCTGCACCTTCATTACTATTAAGTCCTATCGCACTGTTAGACATTATAGTTCCGCCTGTCATTTCAAACTGGCCGGAATTAGAACCATCATAGGTAATCAATACCCCTCCACCATAACCTGAGCTATTTCCCTCTATAACCGCAGTACCAGTAAGAGTCAGATTTTTTGCAGTTGAAATTCCTCCTCCCATACCTCTATCTGAAGTACTAGCGCTGCTGGCATAATTATAAGAAACATTCCCGGCAGCAATTTTTACACTTCCATTCTGATTATCTATTCCGCCACCATGAGTTGTTGAATCACCCTTTACAAGATTATAAATAACCCCACCTGAAGTTTCGGCAGGCACATTTTCTGCAGAATAACCTAACCACAAGGTTCCGCTTCCGACTCCAATGCCACCACCAGATGTAGTTGCTTTATTTCCAAAAGAGTTTTCAGCATCTTCTGCATGAGAAAGAACGCCTCTTTTTCCAATAACAGCGCTTCCATAAACAAAAAGGTTTCCTTGATCAACATAAACACCACCACCATTTCTTGCCTGATTTCCAGTAACAAGGACACCATCTGTCAGATAAACCTTTGCATTGGCGTTATTAATGTAAATACCACCGCCGGTATCATTGGTGCTTCCACCGGTTATTTTCAGGTTCTTGATAATTACAGGCACACTGGTATTTATAGAAAGAGCTTTACCGGATCCGTTCGCATTTAATGCATCCTGTGGCTGACCAGCAACAAGACTTGAATCTCCGCAGATAGTTAGAGAATGCGCTAATAATGTACCTCCTTCCTCTCCACTGCCGGTATTTTCCAAAGTATTTGGGAGTTCTGCATTACCTATGAGAGTGCCCTTTATAAAAATCGTATAATCCTTTTCTGCATTATTAAGCATAGCAAGAGCGCCGGAAAAAGTTTTCTTTGGATGTAAGAAAGAACCAGAGCCTGAATCATTTGCAGCTTCTGGATTTATCCAGATTTCGGTAAGTTTATTGCCTTCAACCATAGCATTTGTAATGTAGCAGGTGGTTGTTGAGCCACTTGTAACCAGCCAGGGCTCATTGCCATTTTTTACCCAGGTGTTGGTTGTAAGATTATCAAAAATACCTACTGATTCAGTAAAGCTATACAAAAGAGCATCTGATGTACTATAGAATTTAAATTCAACTGTTGCATTATAGGAATAAACATCAGTCTCTGTTATTAAAATTTTTCCATCGGAAACATTATATGGCCCACCATTTTTGTTATAAAAAAGACCCTCCTGAATTTTTATTTTACAATAACTTATTTCTGAATTATCCTCGATTTCAATTTCCAGAGAAATATTACCTTTACCATTTGTATTTGTAGAGCCTGTTACTGTCTTTTTAGCGCCTAAAGTCAGGCTTGCATCCACTAAAGGGTTTTCAGACGAAATTGAAAAGTCTTCACTTTCTCCGGAAAGGATTATTTTATCAGCATATTTTATATCTGCAGTTATTTTGTAAGAAACCTCTGAGCTACCTACAGGAACTCCAATTGTAAAGGTTCTATGTTCCCAGTCTATTGAAGTAGCATCATAGGTTACGGAAGAATCGCTAACTTTTACAGCCTTTATTTCGGCAGTAAGACCTGTTTCAGGAATTGACGGAAAGGCAGTACGAGACCTGTCAGATGCTGAAACAAGTTCAGCATGACTACTATTCTCTTCAACATGATTGAGCTGATTAACAATCTCTTCCGGGAAGGCACCGCGGATATTAAGAGAACCAGAAACTGTTACTATCGTTTCAGGTTCAGTTGTTTTAGTTTTTATTTCTGTAACAGATGCAGGCGATTCGCTTTCTACCTCATTTTCTACAATATTGTTACAGCCAGTAACTAAAACCGCAAAGAGTAATGAGGCAGCCGATAATGTCAAAATCAAAAATCTTTTCACTAATCTACCCATCATATTAATCACCTGTATAATTCAAAATCCATTCTGCACTTGTAAGAGTTCCGTTATCATCACCTATTGTCATGGCGGCTTTTTGTTCAGCAGAGCCCTTATATTTTACTGTTTCTATACCACTACAATATCCAAATGCACCACTTACAATTTCAGTAAGCGAAGCTGGAAGTGTTATTTCTCTAAGTGTAGAATCCCCCCAGAAAGAAGCATATTTTATGGATGTTACTTTATCAGGAATAACAATACTTTCCATTGGACAACCACCAAAAAGGCGATTAACCTCTGTCAATTCAGAAGGAAGATGTACATTTGCCAGTGAACTACAAGCATAGAAAGCATCACTTCCTATTGTTGTTACAGAATCTGGAATGATTATTTCTTCAAGATTAGAACAACAATCAAATACTGTAGAACCGATTTCTGTAAGATGTGAACCGCTTTCGAAAGTAAGATTCTTAATTCCAGAAGAACAGAAAGCGTAATCACGAATCTTTTCTACAGTTGCAGGTACTTCAAAGCTTGAGTTTTCCTCCTGCTTATTACAATAGAATACAAGTTCTTTTCCATCAGCAGTATAAATAGCATTTCCAACAGTTTTAAGGCCTGGACCATCAGCAGCAAGATTTATATCAGCAGGCACTCTGTAGAAAGCGGAACCAGCAACTTGCGTAAGTGTTGAAGGAAGGGTTACACTCTTTAGATTTGTACATAACCAGAATACCTCATATTGAATTTCTGTAATTCCTTCTGGTAAATGACATTCTTCAAGATGAGTACATCCATTAAACAAGTCATTAGGTAATACTGTGAGGCCCGTAACATTTGAAAGATCAAGCTTTACCATTGCCTCTTCCGTAATAAGATTCTTAATTGCTGTTGACATTTCTGTCAACACTTCTTCATTCATTTCGCCTGTAACAATGACTGTTATTGTACTTTCGACTTGTGAAATTATTTCAACTGCATGTGAAACATCAGTTTCAATAGTAGCATCTTTTATAATCTTAACTTCAAAGTTTGCACTGTATTTTTTTCCATCGTAAATTCCGTTTACGTTCAGTATATAATTTCCTATAGGAAGATTGTTACCCAATGTAAAGTTCTTTGAATTTGTTTGATAATAACTAACAGGTACTTCCTCTCCATGATAGAAGAGTTTATAACTGTAGTTTATTTTACCTGTATCGCTTCCTTCTTCAATTTCTTCTCCAGTTTCGTTATCAACTGCTTTTATTGTAATTGTCTTATTTTCTACAGCCTTCTCAAAAGAGGTAATATTAATGGAAATTGTAATATCCTTATACACAGGATTAACATCAATACTACCTCCTCCAACCTTGAGACAGGCTTCTGTATTGTCGGCATTCCACAAGGCAGTGCCGTTATCACCAAAGAAATATGTGTAAGGTGCAACTGTATTTGCCGCACTGTAATTCTGAGTAATGGTTACAGGGTTGCCTGGTGATGGAGGTGTTTCTGTAGTTACATGGAGTTCTGAACCGGAAGCAAGGGTTCCAGTTACATTGATAACTGTGTCATCCGGTAAATAGATGTTAGAATCTGCATTATCATTATCTTTATTCCCCCAGACTTTTACATTTCCCATAACATTCAAAGTTGCATCTGAAGGCACATAAATACCTCCGCCGTAGCCGCCGGCTTTATTATCAGTAACTCTGACTCCATCTGAAAGTGTAAGATCTGCTCCACTGGCAAGACAGATACCTCCGCCGTCACCACCAGAGGTATAACCATTTACAATAGCAAGAGCCTCGAGAGTTACCGGAACACTTGTATTAATTGTAAGAGCCGGTCCATTGTCATTAAGAGTACCATCCGGATTTCCAGAAATATTAAATTGTGGCTCTGCAGGGTTAGCTGTTTGCATCTGAGCACCCTTAATCAAAAGTGATGCAGCTTTGTCATTAATTGTATTTGGAATTTCAGTTTTTCCCAGGTTTGATGTGACACTAATTGTGAAGTCTACGTATGAATTTCGTATAACAGAACAAGCATCCTCGATAGACTTAAAAGGATGATTACTTGTACCTTTTGGATCTGAAGGAGATGTACTACCTGTTGAATCATTTACATATATGGGAGCATTAATATAAAGACTTTTTTTATTAGAGTTTAGATTAAGAGTCCATTCTGTGTATTGTGTATTTACTACACCAAAGTTATTTTTATAATCTTCCAGTAAAAGCTCCGTGTTAGAAGCTATAACAGATACAGGTGAAAGTCCTCTAGATGCACTAGAACTAAGAGCTACATAAGCAACTTTTCCAGGGTTGTTTGTATTGTTTATACATACAGCAGGAGGTGTAAGAGCATCAACAAGATATATATTTCCCTTTACATCATTTTTATGTTCTTCTCCACCATAAGGAATATATGCACTTCCGCTTATATATAAATTACCTGAAATAGCTGCACCACCCTTATACTGATTATCTCCGTTAAGTGTATTTCCTTCTATAATTCCGCTATCCATATAAAGGTCACCGTTAGTACATATTGCTCCACCATTTTTAGCGGCCGAATTGCTGTAAATCTTTCCTTTCATTGTCTCTTTTTCTGTAGAAGATTTATAGCCAATATAGATTTTTCCGTTACCATTACGATAAATAGCACCACCGTCTTTACTTGCACCGTTATTATATATATTTGAGTTTCCATAAATAAACACGTCAGCATTTTTAACATACATTCCACCGCCAACAACAGCAGAATTGTGATGAATTTCGCCGCCTTCCATTTTAAATACACCGGCTTTACAATAAAGACCACCACCGTTTGTATCCTGACTGCCTGTACTACCTGAATATCTGACCGTATTATTTGAGATAACAGAACCATCTTTCATTGTAAGGGTACCAGCTTCAAGGACTACCCCTCCTCCAGATGTATAGCCCGTACTTTTTATTTTACAATTACCAACCCAGGCTCCCCGTTCAAGAGTTACATCAGCACCAGTGAAATAAACATCCAGCCCCCCACCTTCTTCTCTTTGTAATTCTCCATTCGTTGTAATTTTTACATTCTTAAATGTTACTGGTATATTTGTATTTACATAAACAACAGGTGCAGAACTTCCCTTAATAACATCTGTGTAATTAGCAGAATCTGTACCGGCGCCTGTATTCTGATGCAAACCTATAATTGTAATTGAACTTGCATCTGTAGATTCAATCGGGTTACTTCCATAAGCACTGATTGATACACCATCAACTTGTCCACTTACAAAAATAGTATAATCTCTTTGAATATTAGCGTTTGCTATTCTTTTTATTGCTTCATCAAGAGTAGCCAGAGGACTAAAGGCTCTTCCCTCGTTTGCATTATCAGCCTCTTCAACATGGTTAGTGGCTGTTCTATGAGCGTCGCCTACGTAAATTACTGAATCAAGATATGAATTGATAATGCTTGATGTAAGAGTGAAAACTCCAGTGCTAGAAATAAGGCTTGAGCCGTTACTGCGCCAGGTTTCGGTTGTCATACCGGTAACTACGTTTACAGACTGTTTTGTTGTGTAGGCAATTCTGGTATCATCACCGCTGCCCTGATAGAAATATATTGTAAGTTCATAAAGACCGGCCGGCAGGTTTGGTACTTTAATGCGGGTTGGACTGATTTCTTTAGCATCGTCGGCAGCGGCAGCCACAGCCGCATTCCATTTAGTTCGCTGATTTGAATTGTCTAGAATAACACTGATATCTGTAATTGAGGCATCGACAGTCATCTCAAGATTTACAGAACCGTTACCAGATAAATCCGGCTTAAGGAAAAAGTCTTCTTCAAGACAAGCGTCACTTGCAGTAAACTTTTTTGCCTGAGAAGTATGATAAAGGCTACGTACACCGTTTACTTTTACACCGACTTCAACTTCCCATTTAATTCCAAGTCTGATTCTTGTAATAAGGAAGGTCTGATTAGTTGTATCTACTTCGCCTTCTATTATATCTGTTGTGTCATCGACGTTTCTTGCAATTGCGTAATACTCTACATCACTGTTTGAGGTTGAACCTGGAACCGCGATTGCAGAACGAGACTTTTGCGTAAGGATTTTTGGCAGGGCTCCCTCTGCCGCATAACGACCGGAAATATCTATGGTCTGTCCCGCGCCAGCTGTCACTTCCTTCCTGTCTTGTGCATCATCAAAAGAAGTAACTGCATTTTCGCAGGAAAGGAAAAGCCCTGCCGCAAAGAGTAGCGACAAAAGCAGAGGATAAATAGTTTTGATAATCTTATTAATTCGCATCATCATTCACCTCCCCTAAAATTCCCTTACAGCGCGAACATATAGTTCATAAGTTTTATTATTATTTCCTGTTTGAGCAGAACCCGATGCATTGTAACCCTTAGTCTCTATGTAGTCTTCCCAATTCCAATGCTGAGTTGCACTTGAGAAAGAAGCAGAAACACCTGTCGGGAATTTTACAAAATCACTGCTTTCTCCAATCTCATCTATTACAGCATTTATGGCATACATCCAGCTAAGCGATGCAGATAATTCAGAAGAATTAGGAAGATACCAGCCGCTTGAATCACCCCTTACAGCAACTCCATAATGCTCAGCCCACCAGAAGGCCGGATAATTTTCTTCATTATATTCACCACCCTGTGTAGCGGCATAAGTCTTTACATCTTCTACATCAAAGCCGTTTCCATCGTTATCTGGAATTCTAGCTGAAGCTCCTGGAACTCCAGACTTTGCCCAGGCCTTTTGAGTCTGCTTAAAGCCAACACCCAGAACTTTTCCGTCGCTTACACTAAAGATAAATGCGACAGCTTTCTGTTTCTGGTCATTACTAAGCTCCAGTGAATCTGTATAAGCAATCGCACTTCCATCTGAGAAAACTATATCTTTCACCGCATCTGGAGCAAGCTTTTCACCAACCGGATTAATAACAGTCAGAGTTAATTCCAGATCGTGCTGCATTCCCATAAAGGTTACCTGTAATTGTGCCTTATAAGTTCCCATGTAATCTTGAGCCGGAATAGTAAGGCTTATTCCTCCAGAAACATTTGAAACTGTAAGATCACAAAGATATGTAGAACCGCTATACAAGGCAGCTGCCCAGGTCACGTTATTGCCGTCTATTTTTGAAGCATAAGCTAATTGAGTACCACTTCTCTTTACAAGAGGAGTAAGATTCAAGGTTTTTGCATTTCCTAGTTTTACAGAATAATTAGTCTCAGCAAACTCAAAAGTATACTCAGAAGCTATATGTTCGTTACCAGAAGCTCCAGACATCTTAAGGCTTGCTTCACCGCCTGTAGGAACAATTGCAAAGCCTCTGTCGCTTGTGAAGAAATCTGAAGGAGCTGCAGTATTATATGTACCGTAATCAGTTGTAAATGAGTATGGATCAGCTTCAAAAGTTGCAGGCTCATTTGCAGTAGCTGTGGTTATTCCAATGCTTGCACCAGTCTCAAGGCGGCTGGTAATATTAATTAAATAATCTTCTGGCAGAACTATATTCTTTGGTTTATCCGGGGTTGCTGTGTTATTATCTTTTACAATCGGCTTGCCCTGAACATTTAAGGTTACAGTATCATCAATTACAAGACCTGTAGAACTGTTACTGACGATGCTGCCACCTTCGAGATTCAAAATACAATTGTCAGCATAAATACCGTTGCTGTTGTGAGAAATGGTTCCGCTCTTTATTGTAACAGTTACTGGACCTGCAGCTGGATCACTTACAGTATCTGCAGCTGCATAAACACCAGCATATCCGCTAGAATTTGAAATATCCGCTCCATCGATAATCAGCAAGGTGTTTGAATTATTCTGAGTAACAGCATTGCCAGCAGAGTTAGTTACCGTAACATTTCCGATTGTAACCTTTGACAAATCTACATCGCTGGCAACGGTAATTGATTTAAGTTTTGCTCCGTTTGCTGCGGAAGCTCTAGGGTTCTTTGCAATTTCAAGCTGATCTGTATTCATTGTGCCGCTGAGATTTATTTCACCGCAGACTCCGTATGCTACAGTCGGATTATCAGGATCAGAATTATCAATATAATATGTTCCTGTTGTAAAATCACCTTCTACATAAATCTTGAATTTATCTGCTTTGTCCGGGCGTTCTTCAAGATTGTTAATATCATCAAGTGCTTCCTGTATTGATGAATACGGAGCACGTTCAGAACCGTCACCCTGGAAGCCTTCCGGATCTGTACATGCACGAACAAAAAGTATGTTGTTCATGAATCTGAACTTAACGGTTCTTGTTGAAGAATTCTCGTAGTTTGTAAGAACTGCGTAGGCTTCTACACGATAGGTATTCTGAGGAAGTTCTATTGTCTTTGTTGTAGTAGTTGTACCGCTGGTATAAATAAGACCGCTGCCTGTTGCTTCGTAAACCTTGTAATAAACAGTTGTACCACTAACGCTGTGTCCAAGATGATCCTCTGTCGGCGGTATGATTGTAATAGTACCTTTTTTTGCTTCCTCATCATAAGGAATTCCTACAAGTCCGTCTTCGGAAATTTCATTGCCGCTCTGGTCTAAAATGACAGGCTTTTCAAGTTTTGAGATTTTTGTTGATGCTTTTACTTCGCTGCTAAGGCCTGCTTTATCTTTAAGAATGATTTTATATTCCTTGTCACCGGCAAAGAAAGGATCATCGGTTTCATAATAAAAGGAATTTTGATTTTGAACAAAGTCTTTACTATTAAGTATTCTGTAATTATTGTTCCAGGTGCGGGTAAAATGAGAATCATTTATTGTATACTGCGCAATTTTTACATCAGGAGTTTCAGGGTCGGCGTTCGGGTCTGTAATTACTGTAACAGAAACTGGATAACTTTTTCCATTGATTTCTATGCATGCAAGATCTTTATGACGGATTGCCACTTCTTCTTCGTTCGGCATATCAAAAGCAACTACGAAGGTATTGTTATGATTATTGATTATTGTAGGATTAAGAATAGTCGGCGGTTTTGTATTACAACTGAGCTTTAAGGTATAGCGCTCAAAATTACGGCCACTCATTGGTTCATAGAGGTCTACATCTGCGGTAATATCTTTTCCTTCATCTACCGGAATAAGAAACTTCTGCGGTAATAAAAGATGAACTACTGCAATTTCAGTCTGCTCTATTTGAACAGCACTTCTGTTATACTGATTGTTAAGATTATTAAAAATTACCGAAGGAATAAGTGAATAGCGTTTTGGATTTCTCATTAAGAAAGTTACTTCGGCATCGTCATAAGAAGAAATGCAAAGCTGGCTTAGTTCGTCATTATAAGTTTCTACATTTAAGTTATATTCTTCGATGGCGGCTGTTTCGGTGTACTTTTCCATGAACTCTGCAACATCGTTTTCAAAAAGTGCACAGGAAGTAAAGCCGTTAAATAATAATAGAGAGATTATGAAGATTTGAAATAAACTTTTTACAATTCGCATTATCTCTCTATTTTATAATAATTTTTGAATATTTTCTATAATTATATTGTTATTAGTTCGCAGATCCAACTAAACACATGCGTCGCCTGCGGCGCCGCGTTGTGTAAGGAAGTTATTGTACTTCGTCGGCTCGCTCACTTAGTTCGCTGCGCCGACGAGGCACATCCACTCGGCTTCAGCGCAGAGGGTGTCGCCTACGTAGGCTTTACCGGCCTGTTTGATCATCTTTGGGCTGTTGCGGAGGAATTCGATTTCCATGCGAACCTTGTCGCCAGGGCGAACCTGATTACGGAACTTTACCTTGTCCAATGTTGCAAAGAAGAAAAGTCCGTCTGCAGGAACAATGTTAAGGTAACGCAAAGCCGCGCCGCCTGCCTGTGCCATTGTTTCGCAAAGAATAACGCCCGGTACTACAGGGTACTCAGGAAAGTGTCCCTTAAAGAAAAACTCATTTTCTGTAAATGTATGTTCACAAACACAGCCTTTTTCATCAGCGCTGATAATTGAGTCTACAAATAAGAAAGGCTCGCGATGTGGTAATAATGATTTAATATCTGTTGTTAATGCCATGAAAGTCTCCAAAAATAAAAAAAACTTGCTTCTCTAAAAAGAAGCAAGTTTATTCTACATTATTATAGAAATTATAACAACACAGTCTTTTACTGGCGCTTTATAAATGTTTCATTTGCCTGCGCAATTAAATAACCAGATTCACCATTTAGTGTACCGGTCAAATAAATATATTTATAGAACTCCATTTGCGTTCTACTTTTATTCACCTTTTTCCATACCTTTTTATCTACTGAAGTTACAGTACCCCCTCTCTGCAAAAATGGAGTAATTACCTCAGTTTCCCACCAATCATCAGCATAGTAAGTGTCCATTCTATACTTTACAGTACCTAAAGTATCAGTATGATTTTCCATAATAGATGTATCAGATGAATTAACCCATACAACAGAAGAAGATGATGAAGTACCTGAAAAATTAGCTGTACAAGTTAATTCCATTTTTTTGATATAATTCATATCATCTTCATTAGTTATACCTCTATATGAATAATCCCATGTTCCAACAATCCAACTTCCAATTTGACCAGTTGTTAAATCTTCCCAATCATCCCAGCCTGTAACATCCTGTACACCAAATAAATTATTCAATGGATCAGTATTATTATCCTGAGTATTATTAGGATTGTTACAACTGATAACTGAGAATGCCACTAACATTCCAAATAAAACGACAAATATTTTTTTCATGGCTTTTACACCCTCCTTATAATTTAATCTTAAAATTTTTTTTTCGTCTATCAAGGAATAATAGTTTATATAACATTTTTTTATATTGAAAATAAAAAGGCCGTACTTCAATTTGAAGTACGGCCTTTACAAGTTTAAATTATATTAAATTACCAGCTGAAAGAAAGTGCTGCATAGAGTACGTTCTGTGTGAAATCATATTTGCGATACATAGTTCCACTATCATATGTATCACCTGGTTGTGATACAGAATAATCATAGCTAGATGCAGAACCCTTTACAAGACGCCATCCAATTACAGGATTTACTACGCTTTCTGGAAGGAATTTTGCCTGAATTCCAAAGTCAATTCCTGAATATGATGCAAATACAGTAGCTCTTGCTGTACCTCTTGAACTACCATAATATCCTGTAGAAACTTCATATTCATAAGCTAAAGGTTCATCAATACTGAAACCAGCATCAAAACCAAAGTTAACACCAAAACGAACTACATTGCCAAGATAAAGACCTACAGCAGGTCCAATAGCAAAGTTGAAGTTTCCAGACAAGCCATTCAAAGGTTTTACTTCTACACCATAACCAGAATATGGAAGTGGCCATTGTTCAGTAGCACCAATACCACCATTAAAACCTACAGAAAATCCAACACCAATTAAATCAATTGGCTTGAAAAGATGCCATGATTCAACACCAAAGTCAAAAATTGTTCCTTTGATTGTTCTGTCAAGATCATCTGCTTTTACAGTATCAAAACCAATACCTGCCTGCAACTGAATATCACCATTGTAGAAATCTCCTGCGAAGATTGCTCCACCTGCGAGAACAGCAGCAGCTAAAACTGCAACTAATTTTTTCATAAAATCACTCCTTTTTTGATTATGAAATAAATTTTGGTTACCCCCATTAAGAGATTAACCAAAATTATAATAGTAGAATTTTGTGAAATTGTTCAAGTCTATTTTACTTTCTTGATGATGATTGCACCGTTGTGTCCACCGAATCCGAAAGTAGCTGACATAGCAGCATCAATGTTCATTTCAATTCCCTTGTTTGGAACGTAGTCAAGATCACATCCACCTTCAATATCAGGATTATCAAGGTTCTTTGTACAAGGAACAAAGCTGTCGTTGATTGCCTTTACACAAATCATTGCTTCTACCGCGCCGGTTGCACCAAGACAGTGACCGTGCATAGACTTTGTTGAAGAAATCTTAAGTTTGCGGGCATTTTCTTCACCAAAGGCAATCTTAATCATATTTGTTTCGCTCGAGTCATTCTTCATTGTAGAAGTTCCGTGAGCGTTGTAGTACTGAATCTCGCTTGGATCCATTCCAGCATCTTTAAGGGCGCGTGTCATACACTTTGAGCCGCAGATTCCGTCTGGGTTTGGAGCTGTAAGGTGGTAACCATCACAAGAAGCACCATAACCTGCAATTTCTGCATAAATCTTAGCACCACGTGCTTTTGCGTGCTCATACTCTTCAAGAACGAGAATAGCAGAGCCTTCACCCATGATAAAGCCGTTACGGTCCTTATCGAATGGACGGCTTGCCTTTGTTGGGTCATCATCAAAACCTGTTGAAAGAGCATGGAGAACTTCAAAGCCTACGACACCGAACTGACAGATTGTAGATTCTGCACCACCACTGAGACAGCAGTCAAGGCGACCAGAACGAACCATATCAAAAGCAACACCAAGAGCATCTGTACCAGAAGAACAAGCTGTAGCAACAGACTGTACTGGTCCGTGAACTCCAAACTGAATTGCAATGTTTCCACCAACTTCATTAGGGATGAGCTTAGGGATAGCCATAGGATTTGTTTTTACACCACCCATTTTTGCCATACCAAGAATATCAGCTTCAGTCTCTTCAAGACCACCAATTCCTACACCAAGGATGATTCCAGTTTCGTCGAGAACTTCTGCATTTCCCATAAGTCCTGAATCATCAAGTGCCATCTTAGCAGCAGCAACACCAAGCTGAGTAAAGCGAGCCATCTTGCGGGCATCCTTTGAATCCATATAAAGAGAAGGATCAAAGTTCTTTACTTCTGCAGCATAGTGAACCTTGTTTACAGAAGCATCAAAAAGTGTGATTGGACCGATTCCGCTTTTTCCAGCCTTAATGCCAGCCCAAGTTTCTTCTACAGTATTTCCAAGAGGAGTTACAGCTCCCATTCCAGTAATTACAACACGTCTTTTTTCCATTTTGTTTTCCTTACTCCACCGTCATTGCGAGCGCAGCGAAGCAATCCATTCTTATAGATTGCCACGTCGCTGCGCTCCTCGCAATGACGAGTTATTATATATTTAATGTTTCTACGTTATTTACAGCTTTACATTCTGCAGTTTCTGCATATCCTGATTTACCCCAGAGGCCTGTAAGAACAGCACCAACACCAGGTTCAATCAATTCCCATTCATCACCGCTTGCCTTGATGAGGTCGTTCAAAACAGCCTCTTCTGAAGTCCAGCGAACCGGGTTTGTAAGGTGGAGAACAGCATTCTTTTTGATTTCTTCACCATTATCAGCCTGCTTTCCAGTTACGTTACTGAAAAGAGTTTTATTAGGATTGTTGAAAGTAACTCCAGCAATTGCCTTTTCAAAATTATCAGCAGCTTCCTGCATAAGTGGGCTGTGGAAAGGTCCAGCTACAGCAAGGCGGAGAGCACGGCGAGCACCAGCTTCTTTTGCCTTTGCTTCAATCTGATCAAGAGCATCTGCTGTACCACTTACTACTGTCTGAACAGGGCTGTTCAGGTTTGCAGCATAAGCGTCTTTAATTCCGTTAGCAAGCTCTTCTACCTTCTCTGGAGGAAGTCCGAGAACAGCAGTCATTCCAGGTGCGTGACCTTCATTTGCCTTAGCAATGTTTTCGCAGGTAGCCTGCATGATAAGTCCGCGTTCACGAACAACTTTGATTACATCTTCAAAGCTCAAAACGCCTGCAGCATACAAAGCCGGGAACTCTCCAAGAGAGAAGCCCATTGCTGCTGATGGCTCAATACCTTTTGTCTTTAATACAGCCATAACTGAGAGTGAAGCAGTTGTAATAGCAAGCTGGCTGTTGTCGCTGCGGCTCAAAGTTGCAGCATCGCTTTCCCAAAGAAGTTTTGGCATATCTACGCCTGTGATTTTTGTTACTTGGTCAACTACAGCGCGTGCTTCAGGATAAGCATCACAGATATCCTTAATCATTCCTGGAACCTGTGCACCCTGTCCAGGAAATAAAAATGCATATTTCTTCATATATAACCCCTATAAGAATAATCTGCCAAAAGGCACTATCACTAAAATGACATTTTATACACTTTTTGTCAAGATGAAATAAGATCTGCATGCAGGTATCCAAAATTTGTAAATTTTCTAATGCAGATAGAATTAAAACGATATATAATATAGAAAGGAGGATTAAAAATTGACAAACGAAAAAGCATTAAAAGCATTGCGGCAGATTAAAACTTACTGCGCGGCTACTCAGCTTGAAGAACTGGATTATGCAATCGAAGTTCTTGAAAAGCTTGAAAAAGACGGCATTAAGGAACCGCTTGCTACAGACTTTAAATCTTTATCTAAATAAAAGGATATAAAAAATGATTGGAACATTCTGGGCACTTGTGCCTGCAATTGTGGCCATTGCTCTGGCCCTCTGGACTAAGGAAGTTTACTCTTCCCTCTTTATTGGTATTATAATCGGCGGTCTTTTCTATGCAATTGAAACAGCCGCTGGTTTTCCAGGCTTTTTTAATCACATCTTCAAGGATGGTATGATTGCACAGCTTTCTGACAGCTGGAACGTGGGAATCATTGTATTCCTCGTTGTGCTTGGTATTATGGTTGCCCTTATGAACAAGGCCGGCGGTTCTGCTGCTTTTGGCCGCTGGGCTAAAAAACACATTAAGACTAAGGTTGGTGCACAGGTTGCAACAATCATTCTTGGAATCTTCATCTTTATTGATGACTACTTCAACTGTCTTACTGTAGGTTCTGTTATGAGACCTATGACATCTAAGTACGGCATTTCAAAAGAAAAGCTTGCTTATCTGATTGACTCAACTGCAGCTCCAGTTTGTATTATCGCTCCTATTTCTTCATGGGCCGCAGCTGTTGCAGGTTTTGTAAGCGAAGGTGAAAACGGCTTTACACTCTTCTGCAAGGCAATTCCTTTCAACTTCTACGCATTCTTTACTATTTTAATGATGTTCGCAATGGTATTCATGAAGTTTGAATATGGTGAAATGTCTAAGTATGAAAAAGCTCTTGAAGTAATGAATAACGCAACAGATGATATTGATGATGCAAATCAGAATGGAAAAGTAATTGATTTGGTATGTCCTATCGTTGTACTCATCGTTATGTGTATTCTTGGTATGATTTATACAGGCGGTTTCTTTACAAAGTTCAATGTACTTGAAGACGGTACAACTGAAGCAAACGGAAACTTCCTGAACATCATTTCTTCTTTCTCTGATTCAGATGCATCTGTTGGTCTTGTACTTGGTTCTTTTGCAGCTTTGATTATCACAATCATCTTCTATGTTTGCCGCAAGGTTCTTTCTTTCAAGGGAAGCATGCTCTGTGTTCCAGACGGATTTAAGGCAATGGTTCCAGCTATTTTGATTCTTACTCTGGCATGGACTCTTAAAGCAATGACAGACAGCCTTGGTGCTAAAGAATATGTTGCTGGTCTTGTAGAAGGTTCTGCAGCAGGTCTTAAGATGATGCTTCCTGCAATTATCTTCGTAGTTGCCTGCTTCCTTGCATTTGCTACAGGAACATCTTGGGGTACATTCGGAATTCTTATTCCAATCTGTATCGCAATTTTTGCACCGGGAAATCCACTGCGTATTATTTCAATTTCGGCATGTATGGCAGGTGCTGTTTGTGGTGACCACTGTTCTCCAATTTCGGATACAACAATTATGGCGAGTGCGGGTGCTCAGTGTGAACACGTAAAACACGTTTCAACTCAGCTTCCATACGCAATTACTGTTGCAGTAGTTTCATTCCTGTCTTATGTTGTTGCTGGTTTGACAACAGGATTAGGAATTGTAGTCAGTGCAGTTATTTCATGGGTATTTGGAATTGCAGCTTTGCTGGGATTCTTGGCATTCATGAAAAGGCGAAGATAGCAGAACCGTTAAAAACCGAGCTGCGACAGCGGGTCGGTTTAGGTTCTACCACAAAATGCCTCAGAGGCGAGACTATGCGAGCCGACTCATTAATATGAGCCGGCTTATTTTTATGCGCGGAAATCAATAGTTTTTCCGGCGTGCCAGAGCTTCTCGAGATCGTAGAAGCTTCTTGCACTTTCAGACATCAGATGTACAACGATTGCACCTAAATCAATAAGGTTCCAGTCGTCGCCGTCCGGGCTCTTGCGGTTTGTAAGGTGAATCTCAAGGTCGTTGTCCTTGATGTATTCCTTAATCTGCTTATACAACCCCTGCCAGTGAGCAGAACTTGTTACAGTTACAATAACAAAATAATCTGTCCAGCTGTTGAGTCCGCTGATATCGAGCAGAGTAACATCGTTACCCTTTCCATCTTCCATTAACTTTGCAATTTCAATTGCCTTTTCTTCCATTGTTTTCATAAATCACCTCTATCTTCTAGATGGCTGAACATAACGTCCATCAAAATCTTTTCCGAGGATAATTGTAAAGTCCACGCCAGCATCAAGACTGGAACTTTCTGCTTCCTCTTCCGGGGTTGCTTCCCTGATATTTGTACATCGGATAAACTCACCGACAATTTTTGCAACATCCATATTTCCAATATGATCTATGATTACGGTTTCTTCATAGTCATTTCTTGGAGCATTTACAGGACTCAATACATCATAACTTGCATTCTGGAAAAGAATTGCTGTATTACGCGCAAGTCCCTGTGTTGTTGTACCATTTTGAATTTCAAGTACGTAAACACGGCTTGTAAGAGTTCCATCTGTAGAAGCAAGAAGGTTTGTTGTCTGCTTTACGGCTTCCTTAATGAACTCTCCGTTATTATCCGGCATTAAAAGCTGCTGACCGTCTACACGACGGAGCGAACCGGTAATTGTCTGCTTAATCATTGATTCGGCATCAACATCTGCAATTGCTTCAAAAAGTGTTATCTCTTCTTCTTCCTTAAGATTTGTTGTAATAAAACTCAGATAACGCTTTCTGTTCTGCTTTGAAAAAATTACAAACTTCTTATCATGAATACCTGTAATAAAGGCTGCCATTGCATTCTGATAGCGTTCCTGAACATCAGCTTCCACTTCATCTGGAAGAACATAATGAAGGTAAGTATTGATTTTATCGCCATCAAGGTTGATAGCACCAGAAGGCAAAAGCCAGCGCTCCCCTTCATCAGATACACAATCAACAGGTTCAGAAATAAATACCCTCATACCTCCAAGGTAATCAGAAAACTTAATAAAATTATCCAAAGTCAAAATTGCGTAATATGGAATTGTCATTCCCAAAAGTTTTTCAACTTCATTACGGTATGAAATAATTCCAGCTTCAGAATATACCTTTTCAAGCTTATCTACACGGCCAAGTGACTGATAAATGGCACCAGTGTGTCCCGGAAGATTTACCAGCGCTGCCTTTTTTGATATAGGATTATAAATAAGCACACTGGAAAACAGCATACCCGAATCATCATCCTCAACAACAAAAAGAGTACGCATGATTCCCTGTTCTTTGAGCGCATCTTCTACAGTGTTTGTTTTAAGGGAAAAAGCAAAAACTACAGAAAGAGCAACTGCAGTTACAATAATCAGCGCAATAAAGATAATACCTTTCTGTTCATCTCGGATTTTAATTTTTCCCATTTATCTCCCGCCCTCCGCATGTATTTTTGCATAATATTCTATCATTTCACGGGTTCCGGGATAAATCTCGTACCCTTTTTTTGTCAAATATTCATAATTCTCTTCAAGCACAGAATAAAGCATATCATTGAGTGACATTGCTAAAAGGCCTGCACGGTACTCATCTGTTGACTGTGGACGACCAGGCTCAATTTTATCTGCAAGAAAGAGACATTTTGTAAGGTCGCACATTCCGATAATTCCGGATGTGTGATTTGCTACAGCCTCGAGAATCTCCTGATCATAAACTTTAAACTGTTCTTTTAATAAAACAGCTGCGGCACGGCCATGTAACAAAGCCGGCTTCTTTCTATCATAATCTATAATTTCACGACCATCGCGGCCGGCAAGTTCAAAAAGTTCTTCATCAGAAAAATCCTTGCACATGTCGTGGCCAATTCCAGCAAGATAGCCTTTACGCCAGTCCAGACCGTACTGTCGGCACATTCGGGCGCACATTTCAGCAACTCGTACAGAATGCTCGTAACGGCTTTTTTTTACGTGTTGCTCAGTAAACTGTCTGATTTCATCAGTCTTTTCTATATAATCAATCATAATATCTCTAGTGGTTTCGACCCTTCGACCAGGCTCAGGGACCGCAGGCTCAACCAACGTAAAGTCCGTTTTCTATAATATAATCAAAAACTGCCGGTGGAACAAGATAGCGGAAACTTTTGTCTTCGCTTATACGACGGCGGATATCGGTTGAAGAAACCGGCAGCATTGGATTTTCAATATAAATACAAGGATACGCAAAGTTTTTCAAATCAAACTTTACAGAAAAATCGCCTTTGTAGTCGCCGGTTGGTTTATTATCATAAAGTGAAGTTTCAAGCGCCTTTACATCCGGATAACGGTGAACTATAAGAAGATCTGCAAGTTCAGAAATGCGCTGAGGGTTTCGCCACTTGTGAAACTCTGCCGCAACCTCATCCCCCATTACAAAGGCAAGTTTTTTACTGAGCTTTCCTTCATATTTTTTTGTAAGGAATTCAAGAGTATCTGAGGTATAGGAAATGCCGCCACGGTCTATTTCGCAGGTTTCAAGTTCAAAATGACCGCTGCCTTCCATTTTGCAAAAATGAGAAATCATTGCCATGCGGTGTTCAGCACTTACAATTTTTGCAAAGTCCTTGTGAGGCGGCTGGTATGTAGGAACAAAAAGCACCTTATCATAACCAAGTTCTTTTACTATTGTGTCGGCAAGCATTGCATGGCCAACATGAAGAGGATTAAAGGTTCCGCCAAAAACTGCAACTTTCAATGCTGACTCCCCGTGACCTTAGCCTTCACTTCCCGGATACTGAACTCCGTCGTCATCATCATCAATATAAGCACGAGACTGCATAAAGCCGGCACCAAAAACATCTGTGCCCTTTTCTTCTGCTTCAATGCGGCGTTCCTGCTTATTTACAAGCTGAACAATCTGATTCTGAGCTTCTTTCATTCCGCGTCCCATCATAACAGAAACTGGAATTACAACAGTATCAGGTTCAGAAGCTTTGATTTTTTCCTGAACTTCAATAGCACGCTCAAAAGCACCATCCTGATCGATCTTATTACAAAGAACAATACGAGGCTTTTCCATCAGACTGTCTGAATAATTGCGAAGCTCGTTGCTCAAAGTTTCGTAAGCGGTAAGATAATTATCGTCTGAACAGTCAATCATAAAGATAAGGCATGCTGTTCGGGTAATATGTTTAAGGAAGGTATCTCCAAGGCCAAGACCTTCGGAAGCACCTTCAATGATTCCAGGAATATCTGCAATTATGATATCTGATTCGTCGTCTACACGGAGCACACCAAGATTTGGAATGATTGTTGTAAAAGGATAAGGCGCAATCTTTGGGCGGGCATTTGTAAAATATGTAAGAAGGCTTGATTTTCCAGCATTAGGGAAACCTACAAGTCCGGCATCTGCCATGATTGAAAGTTCAAGTTTTAAGAAACGGGTTTCGCCCTTCTGTCCAGGATTTGCCTGTTTTGGAGCCTGATTTGTAGAAGACTTAAAATGAACGTTTCCCCAGCCGCCGTTTCCGCCTTTGAGAAAAGTGAACTGTTCGTCTCCTTTTGCAGTTGAAAAGTCGTAGATGATTTCGTCAGTTTCGGCATCGCGGATTGTTGTTCCCGGTGGAACTGGAATTACACAGTCTTCACCGTCTGCACCGTAGCGGTTCCAGCCCTGCCCGTCTCCGCCGTTCTTTGCTTTAAAGCAATGCTTATGTCTGATATTTGCAAGAGTTCGGAGATTCCGTTTTACTGCAAAAATAATATCACCGCCCTTACCGCCGTCTCCGCCGTTAGGACCGCCATGAGGAATATATTTTTCACGACGGAAAGCTACACAGCCGTTACCACCGTTACCAGAGCGAACCTCTATAGTTGCTTCATCTGCAAAACCTATCATAATTTCTCCAAAAAAAAAGCCCGGCAGCAAGTTAGCAAGACCGGGCATTCATATTCAGTAAAAACTGAACTTAGTTAGCAGCTTCTACAGAAACAACCTTGTGATTATTTCTTTCACCGAAAACTACTTTTCCATCAGCTGTAGCGAAAAGGCTGTCATCACCAGCTTTCATTACATTAGCTCCAGGATAGAATTTTGTTCCGCGCTGCTTTACGATGATTGAACCTGCAGTTACAGATTCACCAGCATATCTTTTTACACCCAAGCTTTTAGGATTAGGATCGCGTCCGTTTTTAGCACCAGATCCACCACGTGTTCTTCCCATAGTAATCTCCTTTAATTCAATTATGCAAGTGTAATCGATTCAACACGTACTTTTGTGTACTGCTGTCTGTGACCGATTAAGCGATGATAGTCTTTCTTTGACTTGTACTTGAGAACGAGAACTTTCTTATCTCTGAAAGAATCTTCTACAACTACAGTTACCTTTGCACCCTTTACATAAGGAGTTCCAACACTGATTTTGTCTCCGTCGCTTACGAGAAGTACAGTATCAATGTCAATTTTTGAACCTTTTTCAGCATCAAGCTTATCTACTGTAAGGACAACGTCTTTCTCTGCCTTGTACTGTTTGCCCTTAAATTCAATAGTTGCGTACATATAATACCTCTATTAAAATAATTCAATTTATACGCCCGATGCAGTGGAACAAGGAAACAGAATCCAATCTGCAAAAGACTGGTAAGAAGACCGGTCGGCTAACGTAAAACGGGGATTAGACGCCACCACACCTAAAGTCTAAATACGTATCAAAGAATATATCAGAAAGAATAATTTTTTGCAATAGCACAACCTGCTTTTGAAAGCGTCTTTTATGTTGAACTTCTGAAAATCGGAGTTGTATTCACATATACTCTGATAAATGGTTTTTCCGGTTTTACCATTCTTTCCATCAGCATATCCGCTGCCATTCTTCCTATTTCCTTACCGGGAATTTTGATTGTTGTAAGAGGAGGCTCAACTACCTCTGATTGAAGAATTCCGTCAAAACCCGCAATTTTAATATCAGCCGGAACAGACAGCTTTAAGTTCTTTACAGCCTTAAGAAGATTTATTGCAATAAAGTCATTGGCGCAGACAAAAGCATCAGGTCTGTATGGCATTGACTGTATCCGGTTCATAAACCACTCTACACTGCCATAAGCTTCTGAGTCATCATCTAAAATACAGATTTTCTTTTCAAGAGGCAATTCATACTTATTTAAGGCTCGGGTAAAGCCCATATAGCGTTCATGGAAACTGTTACAGTGATTTATATCTCCAACAAAGCCAAGTTTTTCTGCTCCCTTAGAAATAAGATGCGATGTAAGATTAATTGTACTTGCTATGTTTTCCATAGAAATAAAATCAAAATTCAAAAGGCTCATGTCTGCTTCTGCAAATGCATCTACCGCCAGCAGAGGCAATCCAAGACCGCTCAACATTTCAAGATACTTTTTATCAAATATTTCTATAGTAATGATTCCTGCAGTCTGATCTAGTACAAGATGTTTTGGAAGGCGGCCTTCTTCAAACTCACTTTCCTTTATCTCATACATCATAAGAGTTACACCGGCACGACTGAGTCGTTCCGTAAAAGCAGGAAGAAAAAGAGAGCCGAAATGATAATCGTTTGGAATTCGTTTGGTAAGCAGCGCTACATTTTTTCCGGAATAAGCAGACATAGATGCATTTGCAGGACCTGCATTCTGAAGTAGCTGTGAAGTTGCTTTATCTTCCGCACCTGTATTCTTATCTATATTGAACTGCATATAGCCGAGTTCTTCTGCCTTACGAAGAACAAGCTGCTTTGTATTTTCCGGAACAGTGCCCCTTTCATTAAAAACCTTGGAAACTGTATTTCGGGAAAGTCCGCAGGCATCTGCAAGTTCCTGCATTGTAATACGTTTTATTGCCATTCTTACCTGACCTCTTATTTTTACATTTTGTAACTTCTCTTTTACTTTACCACAGGTTTACAAAAATTACAACACTTTTACATTATGTAAAACTTTACAGCAATTTTGCATTAATATTGTAAAAACATAGGTAAAATGTCTTAAAAAAATAATTTTTTGTTTACATATTAAACATTTTTATTGACATATTGTAAATACACCCCTATACTTTGATTATAAAAGTGTGCAATTTGTAAATTACATGTAAATCACAAACCTGCACAGGAGGAAAAAAATGAAGGGTCTTGTAAAAAAAGACAAGAAAAAACAACTTAGGGAAAGTTTTCCTTTTTACATTTTACTTCTACCGGCATTGATAATTGTTTTTCTTATGAATTATCTGCCAATTTACGGCGTCCTGATTGCTTTTCAGGATTTTATGCCTGGCGATAAAATATTATCTGATACTACAATCTGGCTTGGTTTTAAAAACTTTACCCGCTTCTTCAAAGACGTTCAATTCTGGCCTCTTATGAAAAACACTTTCCTTCTTTGTATTGAAGGCTTTGTCATTGGATTTCCTTTACCAATTATAGTAGCTCTCATGCTCAACTCTCTTAAGAACAAAAAGTTTGGAAAATACCTTCAGACAATTTTCACCATGCCACACTTCATCTCCCTTGTTGTTCTTGTTGGTATGCTCAACCTCTTTTTTGGCCGCTACGGTTTAATCAACAACATTGCAACAAACATGGGCTTTGGACGCTATTCATATTTTCTTGAAGAAAAAGCATTCCGTCCTTTATACATTCTTTCAAGTAACTGGCAGGATTTCGGCTGGAGTACAATTATCTATCTCGCAGCACTTTCAAATGTAGATCCGCAGCAGCATGAAGCAGCCGTACTTGACGGAGCTTCCCGATTCCAGCGAATCATTCATGTTGATTTCCCAGCAATCCTACCGATCGTTAGCGTAATGCTGATTATGTCAATTGGTGGACTTATGGGGGTAGGTTACGAAAAAGCCCTCCTCATGCAGACAGACGGAAACTTAAGTGTAAGTGAATTGATAGCAACTTACGTTTATAAAAAAGGTCTTACAGGAATTCCAGATCAGGCTTACGCAACAGCAATCGGTTTATTCAATTCTGTAATCAATGTTATTCTTTTGATTATCGCTAATACGACTTCAAAGAAATTCTCAGAAAACTCTTTATGGTAGGAGCTGAATATGGCAGACAATACATCAAATCTTTATAAATTCGACAAAGGAAGCAATATCTTCTTTTATACAATAAACACCTTTATTCTTCTGCTTCTTGCATTTATCGTTCTCTACCCTCTTTACTTTATTATTATTGCTTCTATATCAGATCCAGATGCAGTCCTTGCAGGAAAAGTATTTTTATATCCTGTAAACATAACACTTTCTGGTTTCAGCAAAATCCTTGAAAAGTCAGATGTATGGAAGGGATATTTAAACACAATTATTTATACAATTCTTACAGTAGTACTTTCTCTTCTTGTAACAATTCCTGCAGGCTGGGCTCTTAGCCGCAAGAACCTCATGTTCCGTAAAGCATTTATGGTTTACTTTATCATCCCGATGTTTTTTGGTGGTGGTTTGATTCCGTTTTACAACGTTATGAGTGGTCTTCATCTTGTTAATACAGTCTGGGCAATTATTCTGCCTTCTGTTCTTTCTGTATGGAATCTCTTTATGACTAAAACCTTCTTTGAATCCAGTATTCCAAACAGTCTGATTGAAGCTGCAAAAATTGATGGTGCCGGACACTTCAGAACCTTTATCACTGTTGTCGTTCCACTGGCAAAACCAATTATTGCTGTTATGGCTCTTTATTATGCAATCGGCCAGTGGAACAGCTACTTTAATGCAATGATTTTCCTTCAGAATGAAAAGCTTTATCCGCTTCAACTGGTTCTTAAGGAAATCCTCATTGCAACTGAAAGTACAGTTGGCGGAAGCGGAGAAACAATTCTTGAACAGTATCGTCTGGCAACTCAGATTAAATATGTTTCGGTAATTGTTTCCAGCATTCCGGTTTTGATGCTCTACCCGTTTGTTCAAAAATATTTTGAACAGGGAGTAATGATTGGTTCATTAAAAGAATAGAAAGGTAAGGACTTTATGAAATTAATTTTGCATATCTACAGGAGGATATATATGATTAAAAAATCTATGATTATTTCACTGGTAGCCGCTGCTGTATTAACAACTGTTGGCTGCAGTAAGGGAACATCAGCTGCAAAAAGTTCTGGTGTTGACAAACTGGTTTCTGAATATGGTTTTCAGTGGCAAGATACTTCAAAACCAATTCTGAATAAAAAAGGCGCTGAAGAATTATCATTTAATATTTATTCTTCAAAAAATGCGTCTGCCCTGGACTACAACGACATGCTTGTAATGCAGAATTTATTTGAAAGTACAGGTGTTAATGTAAACTGGGAAAATGTTTCCGAATCTGTTTACACTCAGCAGAAAAATCTTATTTTTGGCGATGCAAACAACAGACCCGATGCAATCTACCATGCCGGTATGAGTGCCGGAGAAATTATTAAATATGCAAAACGAAAGGTTCTTGTTCCTATAAGTGATTATCTTGAATACATGCCTAATTTTAAGGCAATTCTTGATTCAAGACCTGATATTAAAAATCAGCTTATAAATGTAGAAGACGGAAAAATCTATTCCCTTCCACGAATTGAAGAGATGGGACTTTTGCAGAATCCAAATCTTTTATTCCTTAATAAAGCATGGACAGTTAAGGCTATAAAAGATGGCGCTCTTAAAGGTGTAAAAGAAGCTGATGTAAAAGACGGCCTTACACTCAATGCCTCTCAGATGGAAGCCCTGCTCACCTACTTCAAAAATAATGATATGAACGGCAACGGCAAAACTGACGATGAACGTCCATTGAATTTTGTTTATAACAACTGGCAGGGAAATCAGTGCGACCTTTATGGAATGTTCGGTTTGAATGATAACCTTGAACACCGCATTATTGTTGACGGAAAAGTTACTTACACTGTAATGGATGAACGCTTTAAGCAGGCAACAAACTTTATTGCAGACTGGGTAAGCAGAGGTCTTATTGATAAAGTTTCTTTTGAACAGTCTCAGGATAACTTTCTTGCAAACGGAAAAGGTCTTGAAACCTACGGTGCCTTCTACTGGTGGGAAAGTGAAACTGTTGTTTCAAAACCTGAAAATTACATCACAATGAATCCGCTTGTAGGACCTGACGGAGCACAGACAGTTTGTGTTTCTAATAATCCGGAAACAGGCATTGGTGAAGTCATCATTTTCTCAACCTGTCCGAATGTAGAAGTTCTTCTTGCTTACTTTGACCGCTATTACGATCCAGAAATTTCAGCACAGATAAACTACGGCCCTATTGGAATCGTTTATGAAGAAGAAAGAGATGAAAAAGGAATGCTTGTTCAAAAGCCAATTCCTGCCGGCATGACATCTGATGAACTTAGACTTCAGAATGCACCTTTTGGAATCATCTATCTTTCTGATTATGCCTGGAACAATGTTGTAAATATGGAACCTCGCGCAAAGCTCAGACTTGACCGTCTTCAGAAGCACGCAAAGCCTTTTATTCCGGATGGAGTAAAACCATGCGCCAACCTTCAGTTCAACATGGAAGAGCTGAACGTTCTGGGAACTTATGAAACAAACCTTAACGACTACATCAGAACAAACCTCATCAAATGGCTTATGAAAGGTGGAGTTTCTGATGATGAATGGAACAAGTTCCAGAAGGAAATAACCGGCAAGGTATATCTGAATGATGTTCAAAAGGTATATCAGGCTGCCTATGACAGATTTGTAAAAATGTAAAAAGGAGTTTTAAAAATGAAAAAGGAAATTAAAGGCCTTTGTGCCTCATTAATGATTACAGGTGCAGCATTAAGTCTCGCTGCCTGCAAAAAAACAAATACAGCTCCGGTAATTAATGGAGCTAAAGACAACGTAGTAAAGGCTGGAATAGAGTTTGATGCCATGGAAGGAATTACTGCTTCTGATAAGGAAGACGGAAATCTCACTTCTAAAATCATGATTGAATCTACTCCAAAACTCTCTTTTAAGAACGGAAAAACTACAGCTGAAAACGCCGGCTCTTATGAACTTGTTTACTCAGTTACAGACAGCGATGGAAACACAGTAGAAGCTTACTCTACCCTAACTGTAGGCAAGAAAACTGGTGATGCAGTAGTTTACAAGGCTTTTGATTTTGGTAAGGCTTTGAAAGTTGATTCTCAGGGCTGGAATGCAAAAATCTCTGATGCCGCAGGTGCACAGGCAAGCCTTTCCAAGGGTGCTTATGTATTCGATATTAATAATCCTGGAAACGGAGATGGAGACATTCAGCTAGTAAAATCTGGAATTGAACTTAAGGCTGCAGATTACAGAGTTCGCATCTGGGCTAAATCTACAAAAGACACTTATGCTCACATCCTTGCAAGAAATGAAAAGGCCGCAGGCTGGGAAACTTTTGGCGGAGCATTCAACGTTCGAATCGGTAAAGAAGTTTCTCCTCTTGAACTGAACTTTACCGGTGTAAAAAACGGAAAGGCAGAACTCCTTTTTAATCTTGGAAAAATCACACCAAATCCAGAGAACGCAAAGGACACAACTCCGGAAAACTTTACCGTAACAATCGACAAAATCGAGTTCTACGAAATCTCCGGCGAAGAAACAAAAAAGCCTCTCTTTACAAATGACTTTTCATCTTCTAAAGCAGATTCAATTTCTGTAAGCGCAGGAGACGGAGCTGACGCAAAAGCTTCTGTTGAAAATAAAGCCGGTCGTTTTGCAATTGCAAAATATCCTGCAGACGGCGGAGTATGGAGCATTAAGGCAGACACTATTCTTGCAAAAACAAAAATTGAAAACGGCAAGAAATACTATTACTCTCTCAAGGCAAAATCAGAAAAGGCTCAAAGCGGAGAATGTCTTGTAGAAAGTGCTTCTAAATATGACGCCTGCCGTGTTAATTTTGCAGGACTCAATCTTAAGGCAAACGAAGAAACTATTGTAAGCGGCGTATTTACTGCGGACAAAGATGTTGAAGATCCTGTAATCCGCTTCCAGATTGGAAATCCATCAGACGGAGTTTCTGCAAACACAATCACAATTGATGATGTAGAATTCGGTCTTCTGGAAGGTGACAAAGAAATCACAAAAACAATTTACGCATTCAATCCTTATAAGCGTAGCGCGGCTGGTGAAAAGAATTCGGACAATGCCTGGGAAACTTTCAACGGAACTGATGAAGACAATGACCGTGGTGTCGGTACTATCTGGAATGAAAACGGCAGTCTCTTCTATAGAATTGACCAGGGAGGAATTACAGACTGGCACAACAAGTTGATTTACGGTTACGGTCAGAGTCCTCTTGTACTGGAATCAGACAGCTATTACACAGTTGAAATTAAGGCAAAGGCAGACAAGAACGTATCCTGCGGTTTCTTCCTTAATCCTCTTGGCAGCTGGGATCCACGAATTGCAGAGCGCATCGACTTTACTCCACAAGAGCAGACTTTCACTTTCACTACAAAAGATACATTTGTAACTGATATGAACTTTGAAATGCTTTTCCAGTTTGGTTCAGAGCAAACTGCAAATCTTGGCGAAGTTACAGTTGAAATCACTGATATGAAAATCTATCAGATGAAAACAATGTAATTCAAAAGAATAAATTAAAATCACTTTGGAGGCAAAAATGAAAATCAGAAATATGATTTACTGCTGTTTAATCTCAATGGTACTTTTTTCAGGCTGCACTAAAAAGGAAAATAAATTCGAAGGTCTAAAGACACCTGGTGCAAAAGAAAATGCCATCCAATACAACAGCTTCTTTTTGCCGGAAAAAGATGGAAATGTCCAGCCTTATGTGGGAGATACAATGCCTTACTATGAGGACGGCACTTATTACATCTATTATCTTAAAGACGGCGGAGATTCTTACAATCATTCTGTTTATCTTGCCACCACAAGTGATTTCCTTTCCTACAAAGAATTTCCAGAGCCTGTTCTTGAGGCTTCCAGAAATGGCGGCCAGGATTCATGGATTGGAACAGGTTCTCTTGTAAAAGTAAATAATAAATATCTTTTCTTTTATACCGGCCACGCAGATTCTTCTGTATCCGGTTATAAAGAAAAGATTATGATTGCCGAGGGTGACACTCCTTTTTCATTTACAAAAAAGGCTGGCTGGAGCATTACTCCCCCTTCTGAATTAAATCAGAAAAATGACTTCAGAGATCCTCAGGCTTATTATGATGAAAAAGACAATAAAATAATTCTTACAGTTACTGCATCAAAAAACAATGCAGCAAGAATCCTGAAATATTCACTATCCACAGATCTCACAGAAATAAATTACGAAGGAATTATTTTCACAGATCCTTCTTACAAATTCTGGAATCTTGAATGCAGCGACACTTTTAAGATTGGTAACAAATATTACCTCACCTACTCTGCTCAGGACGATACTTTGTGGTATGCAGTTTCTGACACAGCTTATGGGCCTTACAGCAATGCAAAACGTCTGGAAGGAAAACTCTTTTATGCTGCAAAACACGTGGATGACGGTGAAAATTATTACATGGTCGGCTGGCTTCGCCGCTCTGAATCTCCTTCTTCTACACAGGAAGTTTCTGCGTGGGCGGGAAATCTTGCCGTACAAAAAATCCTCCAGAAAGAAAATGGAGAATTACTTCTCGCACCAGTAGAAACAATTGTTCAGCAGTTTACTCATAAACAAAAGCTTCTGGGCAAAAAAAATACAACAGTTGGAGCCGGAGCCTTATATTCATATCAGCCGATGTTTGACTGCTATGAGAGTTTTTGCCTGACTGGAAATTTTAATTTTTCTGCAGGCGGCTCATTTGGACTTAGTTTTGATTATAACGGAAGGCAGAATAAAAATAAGATGATTTCTATTTCGCCTTCTGAAAATAAAATACAGCTTCTGTTTAATGAAGGTACAACTTTAATTGCAGAATCAGAAGTAAACTTACAGAAAGGCAAAGATTACAGTTTTACCTACATTCAGGAAGGCTCAGTGGGAATCTTTTATATAAAGGGAGAAGCGGCTCTTAGTGTAAGACTTTATGGAGTCAGCGGAAACAAAATCAGTTTATTTGCAGAAAATAATGCAGTTGCTTTTACTTCTTTAGAGCAGCGCATAAAAAAATAATAATTTACAGAATTACTTCAAGAATTACAAACAGAAGATTTTTAAGAGGCAGATTTTTATGAAAACAAGCTTAAAAAGAGCTAGAAAATATGAAGCAGAAAATAATAACTCTTATTTGAAAGATAGACCTGCATTTCATTTTACACCTTACATAGGCTGGATGAATGACCCTAACGGCTTTTCATTTTATAAGGGACAATTCCATCTTTTTTATCAGTATTATCCTTATGGATTAGGCTGGAACTCCATGCACTGGGGCCACGCTGTCAGCAAAGATTTACTCCACTGGGAATATTTACCGGCCGCCCTTGCACCGGAAAACAAATATGACTCATTTGGTGTTTTCTCAGGCAGTTCCATTGAACTTCCAGACGGCCAGCAGCTGCTTATGTACACTGGAGTAACAAAAAATAATGATAAAGATACCCAGCTCCAGTGCGTTGCGACAGGCGACGGCATTAATTACAAAAAATTCGCCGGTAACCCTGTTATAGGAAAAAATCTTTTTCCGGAAGGCTTTAATTCCCAGCACTTCCGCGATCCGAAAATCTGGAGAGCCGCAGACGGTTCATATTACTGCATTTCAGTATCCTGCAAAAATGACGGCAATGGTGCAATCCTTTTATTCCACAGTCCTGATGCTTTTTCATGGAGCTATGAAGGTGTACTTCTTGAAAACAAAGGCAATATTGGCAAAATGTGGGAATGCCCTGACTATTTTGAACTTGACGGCAAAGACATTATTTTAATCAGTCCTCAGAATATGCTGCCTCAGCAAGATAAATATATGGCCGGAAGCAGAACTGCATATTTTTGCGGTAAGTTCGATTTAGAACAGAAGAAATTCATTCCGGACTTTGATGCACCTGTAGATTCAGGTATAGATTTTTATGCAAGTCAGACAGTAAAAGCTCCGGACGGAAGAACAATACTTATAGGCTGGATGCAAAACTGGGATACCTGTAATCTCACCGACAGAGGAAACCGCAACTGGTTTGGTCAGATGAGTACACCAAGAGAACTTTCACTTAAAGACGGAAAACTTATTCAAAAGCCTGTAAAAGAAATTGAGTCTTACAGAACAGCAAGTACAACTTTGAATGATGTAACTGTAGACGGGGATTTCTTACCGGAAAATCTTACCGGCCGCATTATCGATATGGAGTTAACAATTCGTCCTAAAGAAAACAAGAGCCTGAACAGCTTTACAATAAATCTTGCTCAGTCAGAAGAATATAAAATCACCCTTGAATATAAGGCAGATAGTCATACCCTCGTTTTTGACAGAAGCAAAACAGAAATGAGAAATGCACTTTGCAGCCAGAGCATTTGCCGGGTTTCAGATTCTCAGGAATTAAAACTCCGCATTCTCTTAGACACCTACAGCGCAGAAGTTTTTGTAAATGACGGACAGCAGGTTATGACAAATACTTTTTACATCGAACCGTCTGCAAAAACGATTTCATTCAACTCTGTCGGAAGTGCAGTAGTAAATATTACAAAATATGATTTACATTTCTAAAAATTGCTGTAATCATATAAAAGGTATTTACAAGGAGATTCAAAATGAAAAGATTTGACGTTACCGCTTTGGGAGAGCTTCTTATTGATTTTACAGAAAATGGAAAAAGCGGACAGGGAAATATAATGATGGAAGCAAATCCGGGCGGAGCCCCATGCAATGTTCTTGCCATTCTTACAAAACTTGGAAAGAAAACTGCTTTCATTGGTAAGGTTGGAGATGACTATCTTGGTCATCACTTGCAGCAGGTTGTAGACTCACTTGGCATCAACACAGATAATCTTCTTTTTGATAAGGATGTGCATACAACACTTGCCTTTGTGCATACCTTTGAAGATGGCGACAGAGACTTTTCTTTTTACCGTAATCCCGGCGCAGATATGAACCTCACCGCTTCAGAAGTAAATGAGTCGATTATTGCAGACTCAAAAATCTTTCATTTCGGAACTCTTTCAATGACAGATCCGGAAGTCAGAAAGGCAACTGAGCATGCGGTAGAAATTGCAGAAAAAAATAAGTGTCTTATTTCTTTTGATCCTAACCTCCGCCCTCCTCTCTGGAAAAATCCTAAGGATGCAAAAGAATGTTTTGACTACGGAATGACTCATTGCGATGTCCTGAAAATTTCTGACAATGAAATTATCTGGTTTACCGGTCTAGAAGATTTTGATGAAGGTGTAAAATTCTTAAAAGAAAAATACAATATTCCTCTTATTCTTTTGTCAAAGGGAAAGAGCGGAAGTGCTGCTTATTACAAAGACATAAAAGTAGAACGCCCTGCCTATATGGAAGTAAAGACAATTGAAACCACTGGAGCAGGAGATACTTTCTTTGGCAGTGTACTAAACTACATACTTGAGAAGGGGCTTGAAAATCTGACAGAAGAAAATCTTACAGAAATGCTTGATTTTGCAAATGCCGCCGCAGCCCTGATCACCACCAGAAAAGGCGCCCTCAAAGTAATGCCTTCTCTGGAAGAAATCAAAGCCCTTATTCAATAAAGCAAGGAATTTTTCCATTTTCCGGATGGAGGGTATGTTTTACAAGCTTACCCTCCTTCCATTCAAAGTCGATTGTATAACCGCCTTTAATTGCAAGTCCGCGAACCCGGCCGCTCTGCCAGGCTGCTTCAGACGGAAGAGCAGGCAGAAGTTTTACCCTTACATTTCCCTCATCATCAAACTCACTCTGAACAAGCAGGCGGATAATTCCCGCAAGAGCACCAAAGTTTCCGTCAATCTGGAAAGGCGGATGATTATCAAGCAGGTTTGGCAGAGTTGAATGCTGAAAGAGCTTTATAATAGAAGAAAGTGCTTCGTCTCCCATGGCAAGCTGGGCGTAAAAGTTTATAATCCAGGCCTGACTCCAGCCGGTATGACCGCCGCCGTTTTCAAGACGTTTTTTAAGAGTCTTTTTGCAGGCTTCTGCAAGTTCAGGATTTTTCTCAAGTGTAATTGTATGGCCCGGATAAAGCCCGTAGAGATGGCTGATGTGACGGTGGCCAGGCTCAACCTCTTCTACTTCGCGGTTCCACTCCATCAGAGAGCCATCGGAATTAAGCGACGGCTTTTTGAGATGTAGCAGAACATAATCAAAGGAAGCAAAATCTTCATCACTATAAGCCTTACCTTTTTTATCATAACATTTTCCGCCAAGAGCTTCCCTCGCCTTTTTACAGCCCTTAAAGAGATGCTCCAGAATCATATTGTCCATTTCACAGCCGGCTGTAAAGGCACCAATCTCTCCGGTTTTAGTAACATAAGAATTTTCCGGAGAAAGGCTCGGATTGATAATTAGATAGTCACCATCCTCAACAAGGTAATCAACAAAGAAGAGAGCCGCCTCATGCATAAGGTAATAATATCTCTTAAGAAAGGCATTATCCTGAGTGTATTCAAAATGTTCTATTATATGAGTAGCAAGCCAGGCCGCACCGAGAGTCCAGTAAGTAGCGGGAATCCATGCATCCTGTGGCGCCGCATCTCCCCAGAAATCAGTATTATGATGCAGAACATAACCGCGGCAGCCGTACATTTTCTGCGCCACCAGACGACCATTAGGATAGGCACGTTCCAGTAAATCAAACAGAGGAAGTTCACATTCGCTAAGGCCAGTCATATTTACAGGCCAATAATTCATCTGTGCATTAATGTTGATTGTATATTTACTCTGCCATGGCGGCTCAATCTGTCCGTTCCAGAGGCCCTGAAGAGTAAGCGGCAGAAGGCCAGGAGTACGGCTTCCGCTGATCATAAGATAGCGGGAGAAGTTTATATATTGATTTACGAGAGTGGTGTTTGATGGAGAGGCGGATTTTAAGAGTTCTGGGGTGGATACTTCTTCGTGATCTTTGAGCTGAGCCGAAGTGCCAATTTCTACTTCACAGCGGTCCCAGTAATTTTTCCATTCCACCAGATGCCAGGCAAAAAAATCTTCTGCGGCAGGACCAAGGCCAACCTTCTGAATGCGCTCTTTGATTTCTTCAAGATTTTTTTTGCATTCCGGAGTCCAGAGATTTTTGCGAATCAGTTTTTTATATTTCTTTGAACTAAGAGGCTTATCATTCCATTTTTTATTCCAGCGGAGACTCTGAATATCAATAAAGAAAAGAACTTCATTACAGCCTGTTCCGTAAAGGCAAGCACCTCGGGTACCATATTCACCGCCTTCGGCAACAGCACCAGCACCTGCACAGAACGGAATTCCATGAGAATCTTCTATATAAGTACAATTATTTTCTGCAATTACATTATCAACCCAGATACCGCGGTCAAGGTAACCGCAGTAATTGATTTTTCCCGGAGCGCTTGCTGTAACATGCATGAAAATCATATCATCTACTGCGCTGATCCAGGTACGGCGTGTAAAAATTGTGCCCTCATCATCAGTATAAGTAACGAGAGTGCATGCCATATCAAGAAAAAGCTCGCTTCTATAACTGCTTACTGCATTCTCATCTGCCTTATGCTGAAGCGGCCATCCACAGGCAAGCCCATTGTTTTTATTTGAGAAAAAATCTATATGAAAGTCGCCGGCAGTCTGATAGGCGCGTTGATTAAAACTTTTTCCGCTAAGGGCTTCAAAACCAAGCGACTGAGCTTCGAGTACACGGCCTTCATTTACAAGAGTTCTGATTTTATCGAGATTTTTTTTAGCATCGGGATTCGTTCTGTCCTGAGGACCTCCAGACCAGATGCCTTCTTCATTTAGCTGAATTACCTCATTACACGGATGAGCCTTTACCATACAGCCAAGACGGCCGTTTCCAAGAGGAAGATATTCTTCCCACTTCTGCGGGGGAACATTAAAAACTAATTTTGAATTCATAATCTGCCCCTAAGTCTAATGTAAAACCGCTTTACAGTAAAGAAATAAATTTTAATCGATAAAAAGGTATGTTATAATTAACTTATGCAGGAATTAACTGTTCGCGTAAAAATTCCGTTTCTCTGGGGTAAGGCCGTTTTTAAGAAAACAAACTGGTCTCAGATTAATCTGATTGTAGGCCCTAACGGAAGCGGAAAAACACTTCTTGCACAGAATATCGCACAGCAGTTTGAAGCAGCCGGATATTCCGTTAAATTCCTTAAATCAGACAGAAATTATAGCGATCAGATTCTGACTCTAAAAGATAATGAAAAAATCAGGCTGAAAATTGAAAAAGTTCTTTCCAGCATGTTTGGAAAATCAATCACATTTATAGAAGATATTGATGGCACTTTGATTCCGATTGTAGAAAACAAGGCCTGGAATGTTGAATACATGCTTGAAGACGCGGAGTGTCACGGACTTAGGGAAATCATTTCGCTTCTGGTAAATCTTTATGATACAACCGGCGACGACTGTCTTTTTATTGATGAACCTGAACTTCACCTTCACCCGCAGTTTCAGACTTTCTTTATGAATGAAATTCGAAAGGAAGTTTCTCACAGCCAGCGCCGTATGTTCTTTTTAATTTCTCACTCCCCTTTTTATATTGATTTACGCTCTCCTGAGGAATTAACTGGAGTTATCGTTTGCCATGTAAATAAGGCGCCAACGAGTATTGAAGAATTAAATGATGAAGATGATGCGCTGTTCCGCAGATTCCTCCCACGCTTTAATACTTACCACAAGCAGTTCTTTTTTTCTGATAACCAGATTTTCGTGGAAGGCTATACCGATCAGCAGATGTTCACTTATCTTCTGACTTTTATTGAAAACGAGTACAGTGCTGCGGGCACGGGAATTATTGATGTTGGCGGTAAGGACGAGCTTGGAGTTTTCTGTAAGGTGTGCTCGCTGCTTGGAACCAACGGCCGAATTATTACAGACTTAGATTCACTTTTTTCCGGTAAGCTTCGTGATGTTGCAAATGAAGATGAACGGGTTATCGGCTGGCTTGAAAAACAGAAGGAAAGGCAGGCTGATTTTTACAGCTCAATCTTTTCAAAAAAAGAACTGGAACAGGAAATCAACTTAAGTAAACTGATTTTCAGACTTGAAAGATATCTGATTAAGATTTCGCAGGAGCTTAATAAATATTTCGAGAACAATAAGATTCCTGCAAAACTGCAGCCTCTTATGGAAAAACTTTGTGTACTGCGGGAAAAGCATGAAAACGCAGAAAGCGTGGATACTTATAAAACTGTTCTTTTGCAGGGAATCAATAATGTAAGTGATGAAATTGCAGAATGTTTACCTCGTGAGGTTGCAGAAACAATTCCACTTATAAAGAACCTGGCCACCTTTATTCTTGCTGCGGCTGAAGCGGCGAGAATCTATATTCTTCCAAAGGGCTGTATTGAACACTACTACACAAGAACCAGCATTCAGTACATGCCGGTTTCTGCAAAGGACAGACTTTTCCGTAACGAACTTGAATTTATTCAGGATGCACACAGAAAAGCTGTAAGGAAGAATTATGCAGAATTGATTGAGCTCCTGGAAAAAGCGGCCGGTAGAAATTAATTTAACTCCTATCTGAAAGTATACTGCATGAAGTTGCCGTTTTTTACAAAGCCAAAGTTTGTGTAAAGAAGTACGCCCATATCGGAAGCAGTAATCTGAACACAGCCACAGCCGTAAGCTTTTGCGTCCGCAACAACATGGCCGAGGAGCTCGCGGGCAATTCCGAGGCGACGGTAATTAGGATCGGTAAACATACTTGAAAGAAGTCCGATGCGGCCGCTCGGGCAGCTGAAATACGGTGGCTTTTCAACAAAGGACATTCCGCTTGTCCCGATGATTTTTCCATCAGCATCTGAATCTACGGCAAGCCAGGAAACAAAGGTTCCGTCAGTCATGTGACGCTTATAGTAATCCATCAGATTCGGGCGCAAATCAAAATCTTCTTTTGCACCTTCTTCGCGAAGCTGACCGATTCTTATTTCGATAAAAGTTTCCAGATCCTTTTCTGTAAGTCGTCTGTATTCAATTTTCATATTCTCTCCTTAGGCTTTGAGCCAGCCCTCTACCGCTACGTACTCCTGCACAAATGTGGTTTCGACCCTTCGACCAGTCTCAGGGACCGCAGGCTCAACCACCGGTTAGAAAACGTATTCCTTAATTTCACAGTTCCCGGTATTTGTGGAACTAAACTCTTCATTGGTTTCTGAATTGAAGTATGAATGAATCATTCTGGCAATTCCACCGTGTGTAACAAGAAGAAAAGTTTTATTTTCTTTTTCACTGCGAACCTTGAGTTCATCAAGCAGATTGTAGATTCTCTGGCCAAGACGAAGCATAGACTCTCCACCGTTATAATCACAGGCAAACTGTTTTTTAGCTTCGTGGAAAACTCCAGGATATTTTTTCCATTCGTGACCTTCATATTCGCCAAAGTTCTGCTCAACAAGACGTGGTTCCAGAGTAAGTGGCAGCCCGTTTTCTTCAGCAATAATTTTTGCAGTGTCAGCAGCACGACTTAATGGAGAATGAAGAATTTCATCAATCTTAATTCCGCTTTCTTTGATTTTCTTTGCAAGCTCGTGTGCCTGCTCAATTCCTTTTGATGTAAGAGGCGTATCAGTGATTCCCTGAACCTTGCATTCAACGTTCCACTGAGATTCGCCGTGACGAGTGATGTAGATGTGACTTTTCATTTTTTGAGTATATCACTAAACTGAAGTTATGAAAATCGTATTAATCAACGGCGTTAATCATAAAGGTTCAACATATCATATTGCCCGCGCAGTTGCAGAAAAGGCTGGCGGAGAAAATTCAGAAATTAAAGAATATTTTTTACCACGAGATTTCGGCTCATTTTGTCTGGGCTGTAATCAGTGTTTCAGTGTAGATAAAGCAAAGTGTCCTCATTATGCGGCACTCACTCCAATCACAAATTCGCTTTTAGACGCAGATCTGATTATTCTTGCAAGTCCAGTTTATGTTTATCATGCCACCGGTGCAATGAAGGCCTTTCTTGACCACTACGGTTATATGTGGATGGCTCACAGACCTGAAGCAGTAATGTTCAAAAAGCAGGCAGTCTGCGTTTCAACTGCGGCAGGGGCTGGCATGAAATCTACTATAAAAGATATGGAAGACAGTCTCTTCTTCTGGGGAGTTGCAAAAACTTACAAAATAGGATTTGCAGTAAAAGCCGTAAACTGGGCAGGTGTTACAGAAAAGAACAAGCTGAAAATTGAACGCAAAGTAAATGCTGTTGCAAAATCAATTAGAAGAAATGACGGAAAGATAAAGCCGGGCTTTAAGACAAAAGCCTTTTTCTTTTTGATGCACTTACTTGAACGCAACGGCTGGAATAAAGCTGATGTTGATTACTGGCACGAAAAAGGCTGGTGCGGCAATAAGCGTCCCTGGAAATAAATAACTACTTCGAGAGTCCCGAATCAGTCTCATCCAGAACGTTTGCAAAATATCCGCTTGAACTGATTGGCTCGCCACCGTTTGTAAGATGATTTGTATCGCCAAGACGCTCAACACGGAACCACGCCTGCCCTGCAAGCCGCTCCTCACTGTTCAAAATTGTAATTGAAGTTGGAGCAACATAAAAGCCCTGCCAGAGCTGCATTGGAGAAAGCCCGGTAAGGTGTGCAATAATCGTAAACATAACTCCGAGATGACAGAAGAAAACAAGCGTTGTTTCTTCAGGATAATCATCCTTTACAGATTTTAAGTGATAGCGGTTTATCGGTTCGCTCCAGTTGTGATTAGGGACAGGATTGCTTACATCATAAAAATCTTTTTTGTTGCGGATATATCCGTACTGAGCAAGAATACCATCAATGCCATCACAAACTTCTTTATAATACTTTTTGATTTTTCCAGGCTTCATAAATTTTGTGTCGGCCCAGCGGTCTTTATCAAAAAAGTCTTTATCTGAGGTATAAAACTCCGGAAGAAGGTCCCAGCACATTACATCTTTTCCAATCCACTCTTTGTTCGGATAATTTTTTGTCATGCGGGTTTTGTATTTGAATTCCTGAAGCCATTCACAGGTAGTTGCTTCACGACCAAGAGCTGCGAGTGTCGGAGCCGCAGTAGCCTTTGCCCTACCCAATGGAGACTGATAAAAGGCCGTAATATTTTTCCATGAGCAGACACGTTTTGTGAGAAGCTCAACTTCGCGTTTTCCTTTAGGAGTTAAATCATCATGTTCATAATCAGGATCGCCGTGGCGGATGAATATTAATCTCATTTTTCTTCCTCTACGTGTACCCAGTATTTGTGACAGTCTGGAGTGCGGTCTAAAAGAAATGCATCATATAACTCACGACGCAAAAGAGAATGGTCACAGAAAGAATGCCACTTTTTGATAATCATATTTACTTCAAGTTCGGAGTATTTTTTGCCGGGCTCAAATTTTGTAATCAGATACTCCAGAACAGCACGTTTTTCTTCTTTCTTTTTGGGCCAACGAATTATGATTCCATCGGTATTTATAATGGATTTTAAGACATCAACTTTTTCCATAAGTTCATTATAACACGAAAAAAACTCTACGGAATACCAAAAATTTTAAAATATTTCTTTAAACTCTACTCAAAATTCTACTCAGATAAACTACACGTCGGGTTACAAGGGGAAAATACTGTGCTAATATTACAATGTCAGATGCCGGCAGAAGTGACAAATAACCGCCTTGCGCGGTACAGGAGATTTATTATGAACGCACAGAAAACTGGATTATTGATTTATGAGATGAGAACACGCAAAGGACTCACTCAGAAGGAACTTGCAGAAAAATGCAATGTTACAGATAAAGCAGTTTCAAAATGGGAACGCGGCGAAGGCTGCCCTGATGTTACTGTTCTGCCGAAGCTTGCTGAAATCTTTGGGATCGAAGTTGAAAATATTATGAACGGTGAGATTCCCTTGAGTCAGGATGTGAGTGGAAAAACAATTAAGGATTACAACTTTCGACAGCCGGACAGATACCCCCGCTATATGCAGAGGGAACTCGGCATTCTTGGAGAAGATATCTGTAAAGTTATAAATCAGGAATTTACCGCCATTCTAAACGGCCGCTGTGATTTTTCCGTTGAAATGGTTGATCAGATGGTAAATATTGAGTTTCTTAATTCAATTCCACAAAAATGCTTTTTCTATGATTTTGATTTTGCAAATGCCGGCTTCACTATTGAAATTGACCCTGAACTCGCAAAAGCCCTGATGAAACAGGATTTTTCTAAGCATGAGGCAATTACTGATTTTGATCTTGAAGTTTTTAAGGAACACTTTCTGAAAATTATATGCAAAGTCATGAATCAGAAAATTGCTTTAAGAACAGATAAAAAGTTACCAGAAGAAAAGTTTTCGCTTGCAAAGGTAAATGCGTCTGCAAATCCTAACCAGACTCGGCAGGAGGAGCATAGAATGATGCTCTTACTTGCCCTTAAAGGAAAGGCCGACGATAAATCCGGCTGGATAAATATTCAATTCAGTGACACTCTTATCGAAAATATGTTTCTTAGTGGCTGGTTTAATGAGGACATGCCGGGTAAAATAAAATTCCAGAATCTAAAAAACATCAAATGCCGGGAAGAGCCCGACAACATTTTTATTGAGTTTGGTCGTTTCCGTCCGGAAAATGTGGAACTTGAACCTGGTAAAATCCTGATTCTTGATAAAAAAGAAAATGATGGTCTTGATGTTGTGTATGAAAACCGAGTAATCCACACAGGAAAGACAGTTAGTATAGACGAAAGCTTTGGAATTGAAATTGCAGAGACACCCCAACTTTCAGAAATTGAATACACCGAAAAAGATTACATTTCGATTCAACTAGGAAGCGCATCCTTGAAAAAAGAAGAAATTGCAGCTCTGCACCAGGGCTCCTACATCACTCTCAAGCAGCGGGCCGGTGATCCTTCTCTGATTATCCGAGCCGGCAAAGTTATTGCCACCGGCGAAATCTGTATTGCCGATGATACTTTTGCAATCCGGATTACTGAGGTGAAATGATTTCGTAATAGTCGCGGCCGGCTAACTTTTCGAAGTAAGCTTTGAGTTCAAAGTTTTTATTCCACTTACCTTGTGGATAATAGCCGTACCGCGCTTTCACATCACCCATACGCTGTTCAAGATTAAGGGTGCCGTCGGCACCGCAGGTGGAATCGAGCAGCTGGATGAGGCGGTCATAATCGTCGTATTCGGCGGCGGCTAGAAGCTGTTTGACTTCTTCCATCTGATTATCTGAAATATCGATTTTTCCAATATAGTCTTCTGTTGTCTTCAGGTTGAAGGAATGAGTCAGGCAGATAAGGGCTGCTTTTTCGTAGCCGAAGGACATCAGAAAATGATAACCGTCGTAAACATGTGCTATGTAGGTGTGCCCTTCCTGACGGCCAATGTCATGAAGAAGTCCATAAATGTATGCCAGATCAGGATTCATTTTTTCTTCACCACAATTCTCGTTTACTGCCCGTGCCATTTTTTCTGCCGCCCTGGCCACTGCATAACTGTGTTCGCGCCACGGACCTGGATTTTTCTTTACTCCTTCTTCGAGCAAAAGTTCTGCCATACAGCGTGATGGTTCAGACTTCATGCCTGCCATCATTTCGAGTACGCGGGCATCACGTGCAATCATTGCAATATTAAAATCGTTTGTATCGTGGTACTGGCGGTTTGCAAGAGCAGCGTCTTTTATTGAAACAATGCAAAGTTCAAAACCGGCTTCGTCCTCGTAGGCATCGAGATTCTGGCTGATGATTTTGAGATTTCCGTTTGCGTCTCGCTCCACATCACACTCATAATAAAAATTATCCTGAACAAATATTGTGTTTTCAGCAAGTCCCGATTTCTGATATCGAGATGCGACTCCATACTCGCGCACACTCTCCGGCACAAGAACAAGCCCTACTTCTTCCTGCACTTCGCGAGCCAAAGCTGCAATCTTATCTTCCCCTTCATGAATACCGCCACCGGGAAACTTGTAGTATCCGAGCTTTGTTGCATAAACGAGGGCGAGCTTATCAACACCAACATGAATAATCGCACGAGCAGAATCGCGTCTCGAGCGTTTCCAGTCTGCACCATAATTTTTTAAATCCATTGTAAAAAGCTGTTTCATTTGCAATTAGTATATAAAACTTTCCCCGCCTATGCTATAATACCATCCATGAAAACAATCACTCTTGGAACCACAGGTATTACAACTCCTCAAAATGCATTTGGAGCGCTTCCTGTACAGCGCGTTAATATGGAAACTGCCGTTGAGATTTTGCACAGAGCTTACGACGGCGGCATGACTTTTTTTGATACAGCACGTGCTTATTCCGATAGTGAAGAAAAGATGGGCGAAGCATTCGGCAAAGGCTCTAAGTGGGCCGAAAGTCACAACCGCGAAGAGATTTTTATCGCAACAAAGTCTGCAGCTGAAACTCCAGAAAAACTTAAGGCTGATTTAGAGACTTCGCTCCGTAATCTGAAAACTGATTATATTGACATTTACCAGCTGCACTGCGTAAAGCAATGCTATAAGCCTGGCGACGGAACTGGTCTTTATGAAGTTCTTCAGGAAGCAAAGGCTCAGGGGAAAATCCGCCACATTGGAATAACTGCTCACAAAATCGGAATTGCAGAAGAAATCGCGGAGAGCGGACTTTATGAGACGCTGCAGTTCCCATTCTCTTATCTTGCAACTGACCGGGATATCGCACTTGTTGAAAAATGCCGCCAGAACAATGTAGGCTTTATCGCAATGAAAGGTCTCTCTGGTGGACTCCTCACTAACGCTAAAGCATGTATGGCCTTTATGCTGCAGTATGATGTTCTTCCAATCTGGGGAATCCAGAGAATGAGTGAACTCGAACAGTGGCTGGACTTTTTCCGCGAAGAGCCGGAACTTACTCCGGAACTCGATGCTCTCATCAAAAAAGACCGCGATGAACTGCTCGGAGAATTCTGCCGTGGCTGTGGTTATTGCTCGCCATGTACAGTCGGCATCACAATAAATCAGTGTGCCCGTATGAGCCAGATGATTCGCCGCGCACCTTCAGAAGCCTGGCTCACTCCACACTGGCAGGAAGAAATGATGAAGGTTGAAAAGTGCGTTGACTGCGGTGCCTGCCTTAAGCGCTGTCCTTACGAGCTGAATATCCCGACACTACTTCGCAAAAATCTTGTAGATTATAAAGAAATCTTAGCTGGGAAGAAGATTTAAAAATTTCTACTTTTAGTTACTTATATGGTATAATAAAATCAATTGGAGGTAAAACATGGAATACAGAGTAAATTTTACATGGGATGATGAAGCTAACGTTTGGATTGCTCAGAGTGACGATATTCCTGGACTCGTGCTAGAAGGGGGGTCTCTTGATGCCTTGTTTGAACGAGTTCGTTTTGCAGCTCCAGAGCTTATTGAACTGAATAAAACACCAACCTTAAATTCATTATGCTTTAGCGTAGAACGTCATGAGAAGGTATTTGCATAATGGCAGAATACGAAAAGAAGGTTCGAGAAATCCTACTGCAAAATAATTGCCGCTTTGTCCGTCATGGTAAAGGTGACCATGATATTTATTACAGCCCTATTACAAACAGAAACTTCACAGTAGATTCAAAAATTAAATCCCGCCATACCGCAAACGCCATAATGAAACAAAGTGGTATAGATCATCATTTTTAACCTAAATCGGATAAATTAAATAACAATGGAAAACAAAAAAAACGAACAAATTCTTTCACTGGTATCTAAAGCACATCAGCCAGCTTTACAAAAAGCTATTGATTTTATGGAAAATCCAACACAACAAACTGCAGAAGCAGTAGCTGAAGTAATGAATGAACTTTTTGAAATAAAACAGAATATGCGAAAAAGAGATGAAGTTGTTACACATCTTGACTATGTAATAAAATATGCCGTTAGAGCTACTATAGATTTTCCCTCAACTCAAAAGTTTTTCGATGTAAAAACTGCTCATAAAAATGGAAAAATCACAAATTCTGAAGAAATGTTAAAACGTCTACTACAACATTTCAATAATCCAATTGACTTCGTATCTTGTATTGATTTTAATTATAATAATCTAAAAAAACTTATGGGCGATAAATTTATGAATGATAATTCTGATATTATTTCAGAATCAGACGTTGCCCCAGCGGTTTATATGCGAAAAGATTCGGCTGATACTAGCAAATGAATTTATCTTGAGAATTGAATTCTTATATATTAAAATATAAAAGATATGTCACTTAAAACTCGTTTATTTAGGAAAAAAGATGATAGCACAGTTTCTGTACAGATAAATAACTCTATTCAATCTGATAACCCATCCGTAAAAGCAATAATTGAACTTAATCAACACATATCAAAACTTCTTTCTTCTGATTCTTACATTGCAAAAAGTGAATATCTTAAGTTTATAGAAGCACGAAAAGATGCTGTTTCATATTTTAAACAACTAAATATTGATAATATATTAAAGAATTTTTGTTCAAAGAATCATATAACAACAGAATTAGTTCTTGAAACAATCGATAAACTTGATAACTTAAAAACTCTTACTTCAGAACATAATAAAAACTTCATTAAAGAAAAACTTATTTCTGAAAAAACATATTTGGATAATATATTAAAAGAAATTGATCCAAACATTATGCTTGATGAAGACCAGCGAAAAGTTGTCCTGACAGATGAGGATTATTGCCTTGTTATTGCTGGTGCAGGAGCTGGAAAAACAACTACGGTTGCTGCAAAAGTAAAATATCTTGTAGAAAAGAAGAATATCAAACCAGAAGAAATTCTAGTTGTTTCATTTACAAACAAAGCTGTTGGAGAGTTAAAAGAAAGAATTCAAAAACAGCTTGGCATCGATTGTCCTATAACAACATTTCATTCAACAGGAAATGCTATTTTACATAAAGAAAATGATGATAAATTGAATATTGTACAAAACGAAAAATTATATTTTGTTCTTGAGGATTATTTTAGAGATACAGTTTTACAAAATCAAAAGTTGCTTGATGATTTAATTCAATTTTTTGCTACTTATTTTGATGAGCCAATTACAGCAAAAGATAAAAACGAATTATTCAATAAACTTTCTTCAGCAAATTTTTCAACAATGAAAAGTGAAGTTGGTGAAATAAATTATGATCTTGAAATTAAGAACTCTCGAAGAAAAGAATATGTTACCATCCAAAATGAAGTATTACGTTCTTATGAAGAAGTTCAAATTGCAAACTTCCTATATCTGAACAATATAGAATATGAATATGAACCTCGTTACAAATACAATATCGAAGGTTCCAATAAACCTTATACTCCTGATTTTCTAATTCATCAAAATGGAAAAGAAGCATATATTGAACATTTTGGTATTACACAATCTGGATGTAGCAATAGATATAACAAAGAAGAATTAGAAAAATATAAAAAGGCAGTACATGACAAAGTTGATTTGCATAAACAGCATGATACTACCTTACTTTACACATTTTCAAGCTTTATTGATGGAAGACCTCTACTTGCTCATTTGAAAGACCAGTTAGAAAAAGCAGGCTTTACACTACAGCCTCGTGACAATAAAGATGTTATGCGAAAAATTACAAATCAAGATGGAAGTAGATATATACGAAAACTTATTAATCTTGTAGATAGATTTATTTCTAATTTCAAAACAAATGGATATTCAGTCGAGCAGTTTGAAGAATGGAAAATAAAATCAAATAATGAAAGAACAAAACTATTTCTTGGAATATGTAAAGAATGTTATCTTGAATATGAACGTTATTTACAAAAAAATAATGCAATTGATTTTTCTGATATGATTAATAAATCTGCAAAACTTCTAAAAGAATCAAAGGCTGTAAGTGATCAAATAGATTTCAAATATATAATTGTAGATGAATACCAGGATATTTCCCGGCAGCGTTTTGATTTAGTTGGAGCTTTACATGATGTAACATCAGCCAAAATAATTGCAGTTGGAGATGACTGGCAATCTATTTATGCATTCAGTGGTTCGGATATTACCTTATTTACTCAATTTGAAAAGATTATGGGATATGCGGAACAACTCAAAATTACAAACACTTACAGAAATTCACAGGAAGTTATAGATATTGCTGGTAACTTCATTCAGAAAAATACAGCTCAAATCAGAAAAGAATTAAAATCTCCAAAAACAATAAAAGATCCAGTAATTATTTATACATATGATTCCAAAACCAAGAAATTTGGTGGTAATGCAAATTATAATCTTGCTAAGGCTGTTGAGACTGCTATAGGCCAGATTATTGAGTTCACCAATAAAGAAGAAAAAGATCCAAAAAAACAGGAGATTTTATTATTAGGACGATTTGGTTTTGATGGTAAGAACTTAGAACGATCCGGATTGTTTGAATTCAAAGAATTTGGAAGTAAAGTAAAAAGCTTAAAATATCCTTCATTAAAAATTACATTCATGACCGCTCATGCATCAAAAGGATTGGGCTATGATAATGTAATAGTTATCAATGGCAAAAACGAAACCTATGGTTTTCCTTCAAAAATTGAAAATGATCCAGTCTTAAATTTTGTTGTAAAACGAGACGATTTTATAGAAGCTGCAGAAGAAAGACGGCTTTTCTATGTGGCAATGACTCGTACAAAAAATAGAGTTTATTTTATTGCTCCTGAGTCAAACCCGTCAGAATTTTTACTTGAGATTAAGAATGATTATAAAAATGTAATCTTAAAAGGAAAATGGAACGAAGAAACTTCAGAAGCCTTAAACTATAAAAAAATCTGCCCTATGTGTGGCTATCCATTACAAAAGAAGGTAAAAAACGCCTTTGGTCTTCGTTTATGGATTTGTATGAATGACCCGGAAGTTTGTGATTTTATGACAAATGAAATTGCTGCTGGTAAACTTTCCATTCAGAAATGCGATAAATGTGATGGATATTTAATCGCAAAACCAAATGGAGATAGAACAGATTACTTTCTTGGATGTACAAATTTCAAAACAAATAAGACAGGCTGTAATAATACCATTAGTAAGATTGATTATTATAAAATGAACAATTTAACACTTGAACCAGCTCCTAAAAAAGTAATCCCAAAAGGATATACTCCTCAAAACAATAATTAAACCGGGGGTCTTAGGGGGCTGGCCCCCTAGGAGAAGGGGTAGCGGACAAGCAACAAAGCGGAGAGAAGCAGCACTGCTTGCAGTGATGCTTCGTGGAGCGACTTGCTTGGGAGCGAGGGGAAGGCCTTCCCCTCCTCAACTATTGAAAATCCCGAATTTATGATTTATAATTTATATGGGTGGATATTGCACATAAATTGTCATTTGGGATCCCCGGGTCAAGCCCGAGGATGACACAGTTCGGCAGTATCTTAGGGGAAAACTAATGGCTTATGTAAAAAATCTGTTCGATCAGAACTTCATTCAGTATGCGAGTTACGTTATCCGCGACCGCGCTATTCCAGAAATCACTGACGGACTTAAACCTGTTCAAAGACGAATCATTCACACTTTAATCAAGACAGACGACGGACGTTTTACTAAGGTTGCAAACGTGTGCGGTAAAGTTATGGCTTATCACCCGCACGGTGATGCTTCTATTTATACTGCTCTTGTAAACCTTGCCAACAAGGATCTTTTTATAGACAAGCAGGGAAACTTTGGTAACATGTTTACGGGCGACGGAGCTTCTGCTCCCCGATACATTGAGTGCCGCCTCCGCCCTATCACAAAAGAAATCTTAAATACAAATCCGCGCATTACTCAGTATGTTGATACTTATGATAGCCGCGACGTTGAACCGACTGCTTTCCAGGCAAAGCTTCCGCTCGTTCTGATTATGGGTGCCGAAGGTATTGCCGTTGGTATGAGCACAAATATTCTCAGCCACAATATTCACGAAGTAATCGAAGCTGAACGCAAATGCCTTCGCGGCGAAAAGTTCCAGCTCTTCCCTGACTTCCCTACCGGTGGTCTTATCGACGTAAGTGAATATCAGGACGGTCTTGGAAAAATCATCACACGTGCAAAAATGGACACAAGTGATGAAAAGAAAATTGTAATTACAGAACTGCCTTACGGCTCAACTACCGAACGTTTGTGTGACTCAATTGAAAAGGCCGTAAAAAACGGAAAGATTAAGGCAACTTCAATTCAGGACTATACATCAGATAAAGTAAATATCGAAATCCGTCTTCAGCGCGGTGTTTACACAAAAGACGTTGTAGATTCTCTCTACGCTTTCACAGACTGCGAACAGACAATCTACTGTAACCTCCTGGTTATTAAAGACAACATGCCGGTGCAGATGACCTGTACTCAGGTAATCGAGCATCACTCAAAGCAGCTCGTTGGAATTCTCAAAGCAGAGCTTCAGCTCGAAAAAGAAGACCTCATGGAAAAGCTGCACCTGCGTACCCTGGAGCGAATCTTTGTTGAAGAGCGCATCTATAAAAAGATCGAGCAGCAAAAAACTGAAGAAGGCGTAATCAAGGCTGTAAAGGACGGTTTTAAGCCATTCGCAAAAGAACTGATTCGCCCGATTACAGATGAAGATGTTGATCACCTTTTGAAAATCCCAATCCGCCGCATCTCGCTTTATGATATGAGCAAGAACAATGCCGAGGTTGAAGCAATCAATGCACGCATCAAGGAAATCAACCGCCTTCTCAAGCATCTGGTAGATTACGCAATCAGCTGGCTTGACGGAATTGAAAAGAAACTTGCAGGTCTTGGCGAAGAGGCTCTTAAGCGTCACACCCAGATTACAAACATCAACGCTGTAGACGTAAAGGCAGTAACTAAACGCGACCTCGCTCTCAAGTATGATGAGAAAAACGGAAACCTCGGAACAGAAGTTTCTGGCGGTGTGGAACTCTTCAAAGTTACTCCATACGACAAAGTGCTTTACGTTCGAAAGAGCGGAATCTACTCTGTTTCAGAAAGTCCGAAAAAACTTTTTGTTGGACCGGAAATGCGTTACTGTGGTCTTGCAGACAAGGAAAGCCTTTCAAAGGTTCTCTTTACAGTTTTATACCGCGATCCTGCAACTCAGTTTGTTCACATCAAGCGTTGTAAGATTCAGGGGTATATCATGAACCGCGACTACTTCTTTGCTCCAGAGGGCTGCGAAGTACTCCATGTTGATACCCGTAAGACCTTTACTTTCCAGCTCAACTATGTAAAGAAGCCTCGCCTCAAGGTCCTCACCGAAAAGTTCAAGGCCGATAAGTTTGAGGAAAAGAGTCTTAAAGCAAAGGGTATCCGCGTAGCTAACAAAGAAGTTCAGGATATTACCATCGAGTAATGGAAGTATTAAGTTCATACATAAACTACGAAGAAACCATCAAAGGCTCACGCTTTCTCTCTGAGCTCTTCCCCTGCACTACACAGGCCGAAGCTCGTGAACTCGTAAAATCTCAAAAAGCAAAATATGCTGATGCAACTCATGTAGTTCACGCCTTTGTAATCGGTCCTGGTGCCGAAGTTATGGGCATGAGCGATGACGGAGAACCAAGCGGCACTGCAGGCCGCCCAGCCCTGGACGTTCTCCGTGGCCGTGGTTGTACAAATACAGTTCTCACTATCACCCGCTGGTTCGGAGGCACTCTGCTTGGAACAGGCGGCCTCGTAAAAGCCTACGGCAACGGCGCAAAAGGAGTCTTAGCTGCCGCAGATGCCGCAGGCCTTTTCGAAGAACTAGTTTCAAAGAAGTCCTTCACCTTCTCTACCGACTACGCCCTCTACAAACTCATAAAACTCACTCTCGAACAGTTTCACATCTACAACCTGAACGAAGATTTCGGAACAGAAATTACCCTCACAGGTGAAATCCGCGAAGACGAGCATCAGCCATTCATCAGTAAACTCCTTGATATTTCCAACGGCAAGATTATTGTAAAATAGTCTACATGAAAAGAAAAACTTTATTAACTGCGACATTATTAGTCGCACTATCACTCACATCCTGTAAGGGAAAATCAGAAAAAGCAGAAGCACAATCTTCTCAGCCTTCACAACCGGAGGTAACTGGTATGACAGCAACCTTATTAAAATCTGCTGAAAAAACACGTGCAGAAGAAGAGGCCGCACTTGCTGATGTTCCAGAACAGGCAGAACCTCTTTTCAAAACTACAGAACGCCGTGGCTTTAAAATGGGTGCTGTAATTTCTTATCAGTCAGCACTCAAAGCAGACTATACAAATATGATTAAGTCAGACTTCAACAGCATCACCGCTTCCAACGAGTTCAAAGCTTATTCTCTTCTTAATCAGAATGAAAGCATGAGAGCTGAAAACGGAATGCCTGTAATGAATTACAGCCAGGCAGACACAATTGCAAAGTTTGCACAGCAAAACGGAATTGGAATTCGTGGTCACGTACTTGTCTGGGATGCATATATGCCAGTCTGGTTCTTTAAAGAAGGCTACAGAAATGATAGTGCTTTTGTAGATTCTGCTACAATGAAAAAACGCCTTGAATATTACATTAATGAAGTTGTCTCTCACTTTGAAACAGAATTCCCTGGCGTGGTATACTGCTGGGATGTTGTAAATGAAGCCGTAGCAGATGGAATTAACGAATGTAATGAATATGATGAACGCCGTATCCGCACCTTGCGCAGCGGAACTCCCAATTATTTCTATGAAGTAATTGGCCCGGATTATGTAGAACTGAGCTTTAAATATGCCCGAGAAGCAACTGCCAGGGTTAATCCAAATATCAAGCTTTTCTACAACGATTACAACACCTTCTATTCTCCAAAACGAGAAGCAATCGGCAAGCTTATCGAAAGTATTAATAAAGAAGAAAAGCTCTGCGATGGAGTTGGAATGCAAGGCTATGTTGGAGGTTATGGCCAGCAGGACGGATGTATGAATCCAAATGACATAAAACTCTTTGCAGATGCAATCAGATTCTACGGAGAGAAAGGACTTGAAGTTCATGTAACAGAACTCGCCCTTCGCAATTATGATCAATCACAGGCAAAAAAGCATGAAGACTTCTATGAAGATTTTTTCAGAATGCTTGCTGATTCAAACGCAACAAATAATTATCTTACAAGCGTTTCTATCTGGGGTCTCACAGATAATCCGACTCTTCCAAGATCAGATTACAGTTACAAGATGAACGGACCGTACTGTGGTATCTACAACTATAATCTGAAAAAGAAAGCTGAGTTCTATAGAATTATTAAAGCAATGCAATAGAAAATCTTCAACATACTTAAAACATTTCTTTCAAGCCTTCAAGGGAATCAAAAACTGCTACACACATTTTTCTGATTTCTTCTGAAGGCTGAATTTTATCTACTACCATGATTGGCTTAAGGCCGGCAGCATAAGCACTTTTTATTCCGTTAAGACTATCTTCAATTGCATAACATTCTGCCGGTTCAAGTCCTACAGATTTACAAGCCATCAGATAGATTTCCGGATCAGGCTTACTGTGAACAACCATATCACCTGTTGTACGGGTTTCAAAAAAATCAATTACACCGGCAGTACGAAGCTGATGCTCTACCGTAGGACCTCTTGTAGATGATGCAAGAGCCAATGTATAGCGAGGCTTTAAGTATTCAAGAATCTCTTTAGCATAATGCATAAGAGGAATTCCTTCTGCTTCTTCTATCTCATGGAAAAGTTCTGAAGTGCGGGTAAGAAAGCCCTCCCCGTCAAAATCTTCCCCAAAATGTTTTTTGAAAATTGCAATTGTGTCGTTTTTATTTGTACCGCGACATTTGTTTATAAGATCTATATTGATTTCAAGATTACGTTCTTTAGCAGCTGCAAACCAGGTTCTGTCTGAAATTGTTTCGGAGTCAAGAATAACTCCATCCATATCAAAAATAATGCCTTTCATAATGAAGGAAGTTTAGCACATTATCTTAATAGAAAAAAGCAGAATTAGTTGATATAATTAAATTATGAAAAAGATTATTACTATTCTCGCGGTTTCTTTTATTTTCACTATTGCCGCTTTTTCACAGGATGCAACTATTTACCTTTGGCGAAATGTTAAAGGAATGGAAAGACAGCCTTCTGTTATGTTCATGCACAAAGCAAAAGAAAATGCCCCAAAAACTAATACAGCAGTAATTGTCTGCCCTGGTGGAAGCTACCATCATCTTGGTCTTAAGGGTGAAGGAAATACAACCGCCACCTGGTTTGCAGAAAACGGAGTTACTGCATTTGTTTTAAAATATCGTACTGCAGAAAGTCTTTATCATCACCCTGCTATGCTTCAGGATATTCAGCGTGCAATTCAGATTATTCGTGAAAATGCAGAGGAATACGACATTGATCCAAATAAAGTTGGCGTAATCGGATTTTCTGCCGGCGGACACTTAGTTACAATGGCCGGAGAATTCTTTGAAACTCACAACGAGATTGAAAAACTCGGACTTGAATGCAAAGTTTCTCTCCGCCCGGATTTTACAGTTCCGGTTTATCCAGTTGTTACAATGCAGGATGATATTGCACACCGCTGGAGCCGCAACAGTCTTTTGGGACACGGCAAGAAAAATCAGACTCAGGCTCGAAAAGATGAGTTCTCAATGGAAATGAATGTACCGGACAACATGCCGCCAACTTATGTAGTTGTCTGCAAGGACGACCCGGTTGTAATTTATGAAAACTCCTTCCGCCTTTACGATGCCCTTCAGGCAAAAAAAATACCGAGCCGCCTCGCAGTTTATGACTGGGGCGGACACGGCTTTGGAATGAAAGACAACGATTTTATGAAAGAGTTCCACTGGAACCAGTCACTTAAGGAATGGTTAGTGGAATTGGGATTTATGGAGTAAGCCTTATGGTGGTTTCGACAGGCTCAACCACCGGTTTCACGGCTCATACGGTGGTTGAGCTTGTCGAAACTACCGCAGACATCTCTATTTCACTCCCAGCGCAATCTCTAGAACTTCCCTTACATCGCTAACCGGCATAAACTTAATGCCCTGTTTTACATGAGAAGGAATTTCTTCGAGGTCGCGCTCGTTTGCCTTCGGAATAATAATTGTCTTAATCTTATTTCGTTTTGCAGCAACAGTCTTTTCGCGAAGACCACCGATTGGCAGAACCTGTCCTGTAAGTGAAAGCTCACCTGTCATTGCGAGGTTCGGCTTAATCTTCTTATCCATTAAAAGAGAAACAAAGGTTGTAGCCATTGTGATTCCCGCACTCGGGCCATCCTTTGGAGTTGCTCCTTCCGGAATATGAAGATGTACGATATTTTCTTCGAACCACTTTGCATCCTTTACACCACGATCTAGTACAAACTTGCGTGCCCAGTCAAATGCAATCTGGCTCGACTCCTTCATTACATCACCCATCTGACCAGTGAGCACAAGACCGCTCTTTCCAGCAAAAGAAGTTGCTTCAATTAAAAGTGTGTCACCGCCCATGCTTGTCCAGGCAAGACCAATTGCAGTTCCCGGCACACTTGCTGTTTTAATCTGACTTTCGTCAAAGACCGGTTTACCAAGGTACTTGAAGAGGTCTGGAGCATCGAGAGTTACAGTATTTACGGTGGTTGAGCCTGTCGAAACTACCGCAGACTTCGCCCCATTAACATCTTTATTCTCCTGCTCAAAAACCATCTCAGTAACAATCTTACGATGGATCTTATCAAGACACTTTTCGTAGTTTCGTACACCGGCTTCGCGGGCATACTCTTCTGCAATTTCGAGCAAAGCAGCCTTTGTATATTTTACCTGATTTTTTGCAAGTCCGTTTTTCACAAGATTCTTTGGAATCAGATACTTCTTTGCAATCTCAATCTTTTCCTGATCAATGTAGCCGCTCAATTGAATAATTTCTGCACGGTCGAGCAAGGGTTCAGGAACAGTATCCAGAGTATTCGCAGTGAGGATAAAGAATACATTCGAAATGTCATAAGGCAAATCAAGGTAAGTATCGCGGAATGAAACATTCTGCTCAGGATCCAGTACCTCAAGCAAAGCACTGGCAGGATCTCCGTTATGACTTGAGCCCATCTTATCAATTTCATCAATCATAAAAACAGGTGTACTGCTCTTAGTGATTTTGAGGCCCTGTATAATTTTTCCAGGCATAGCTCCAATGTAAGTACGGCGGTGACCTTTAATTTCTGCTTCATCGCGCATACCACCAACAGAGAAACGATAGAAAGGTTTATTCATTGCATTTGCAATTGAACGTCCAATCGAAGTCTTACCAACTCCCGGAGGTCCAACAAGAAGAAGAATAGAACCTTTTGCATCCTTCTTCATTTTGCGTACTGCAAGATATTCTACGATGCGCTTTTTTACATCCTCAAGGCCAAAGTGATCTTCCTCAAGAATCTTTTTAGCGCGGTTCAAATCATAATCATCAACCGCAGGAACCTTCCATGGCAGCTGAGTAATAAGTTCAAGGTAATTACGGGTAACAAGCCATTCAGAAGAGTTTGGATCCATCATAGAAAGTTTTGAAAGCTCGCTCTCTACAGTCTCTTTGATTTCGCCTTCAAAGGCCAGTTCTTCAATCTTCTTTTTGAATTTCTGATAGTCGGTTTCGTTACCGTCTGCAGTTTCTCCAAGCTCTTCCTGAATTGAACGCATCTCTTCGCGAAGGAAATATTCACGCTGATTTTTTTCAATGCGGTCATTAAGTTCGCTCTGGATTTTTTTCTGCACACGAAGCAGTTCCTGTTCCTTTTTGATAAACACAAGAACCTGTTCCATACGCTGGCGAACATTCACAGTCTCAAGAATCTTCTGCTGCTCATTTTTATCAACATTAAGAATTGAGGCAATAAAGTCTGCAATTTTTCCAGGATTGTCGATATTTACCATATTAAGGCGCATTTCTTCAGAGAACAGAGGATTGTTTTCACTAACCTCTTTCATTTCGCTGATGAGTGCACGGGTAAGAGCCTTTACTTCAAAAGTATTAGATTCTTCATCTTCAAGATATTCTACTGCGGCAGCCATTGGCGCTGAATTGTGAAGCGGCTTACGGATTTTAAAACGCTTTACAGTAGAAATAAAAATATTGATTCCACCGTCAGGAAGATTTACTTTCTTGATGATTCTGGCAGCGGTTCCAACTTTATGAAGGTCATTGATTGTCGGACTTTCTGCATCATTTTTGAGCATAACGATTCCGATAAAGCCTTCATTTTCATAAGCCTCTTCAACAACCTTTACGTCATCATTTGAGGTTATCATAAGCGGAGTGAAAATGCCCGGGAAAATCGGACGGCCCGCAAGAGGAATTAAAGTCAGTTTATTTGGAAGCAGCTGATCTGTTGAGATAATTGAATTCTCGATTGAGTTGTCATCTTTATTTGCCATACTTTTAATATACTGATTTTTTTAGTGAATCGTCAAATAAATACGGATAATGTGAAAAATAATAGGGCTCCCGCTGTATTATTTTTCAATTAACTGAGTTCTTATGAACCACAAACAATCTGTATCTTAATCATTTTCGTTGGGACTCAACTCTGAGGAGATAATTAACTCGTCCTGGTACCAGTCTATCAGGAGGGAGAATTCTTCGCCGGTGTAGTTTTCGGCTTCGGTACGGATTTTCCAGACAGTACCTGATTCAAAGTTCTCGTCTTCTAACTCAGAAAGCGGGAGCCACTTATTCTTATAGAGAATTTTGAACTGAGTTATATCTGTAATGTCCGCGCCTGTTACGCTGTCTGTGGCAAAGGTTTTGATTTTCAGATTTCTCTTTGTGTTTTTCAAAAAGTCACAGGTAATAAGAACCTCTTCATCGCCGGCAGAAAAACTCTTCCACCAGACATAAGGTCCAACAACAACCTTTACGCGGTAACTGCCCTTCTTCAAAAAAACAGGACGCATAGAGTAAATCTTGTTATGACTTACGGGGCGTGAGCTTATGAGCCGTGAATTCCAGAAATTGATTTTTTCCCAGAAAGCTTTTCCCTGCTCACTGAAAGTGCGGTCTGTTCCGCTTACTTCCGGAATCTTATCTCCATCATTTATAAAGAAAAAGGCACGGGCCGGAAGGTCTAGGTTTCCAGAGAGCGCGCGAGGCATTTCAATCTCAAGAGAAACTTCTGTATACCATTTTGAGAGCACAGTTTTATGAATGAGTCCGCTGTACCACAGGCCTGCAAAAACAACGGCGGCTGCGGTAACACTTAAGATTACCCGTCTCACAATACGTCGACCGCGGTCCTTCTGCGCAAGGCTGTCTGGCGCGAATGTATGCTGCTTTGTGGTAATTACCGACTTCGCCAACTGCACTCGAAGCTCATGAGTATCATAGTGGCGCAGATATTTTTTCACCTGACGGAGCACGGCATCAATCGACTGATATCGAGACTTAGCCTTTGGCCGAATCATCTTATGAATCAGCCGGCAAACGTCTTTCGGTACATTCTTATCGATTTTGCGAGGACTTATATAACGGCCCTTCTTTATTGTATTCAGAGTTTCAATTGAAAGAGTTCCCGGGTATGGTTTTGTTCCGGTTACCATTTCGTAAAGCATAATGCCAAGCGCATAGATGTCGGCACGGTGATCAACGCGCGCGCTGTCTTCAAACTGCTCGGGCGGCATATAAGCCGGAGTTCCAAGCGCAACGCCGGTCTGTGTATGTTCACTGCTTCCATCAAACGTGCCGTCCCCCGTGCCGCCCGAGCCCGCTGCGGCTCCGGCTCCATTTGTCGCATGGTCACTTGCGATTCCAAAATCTGCTAGCTTTATTTCGCCCCGCTTCGAAAGCAAAATGTTTCCCGGCTTAATATCGCGGTGAACAATTCCTTTTGAATGCGCATACTTTAAGGCATAACAGGCATCCTGCATAACAAGCATTGCAATCGGGCACGGAAGTGAAGTCTGTTTTTTGATAAGAGCATCGAGGGCAGTTCCATCAACCAGTTCTTCCACCATATAGCGGAAGCCGCCTTCAGTAAAATAATCAAAGAGATGTACGATGTAAGGACTCTGTAAATCAAGCAGCAACTGGGCTTCTTTTTTAAAACGGCCGGCATCCCCGGCATGTCCACGTGCAGTCATTTTTTTGATTACGACATAGCGCTTCAAAGACGGATGAATTGCCTTATAAACAAGGCCCATTCCCCCCTTCGCTATTATTCCGAGAACCTTGTATTTTCCAATCATCGGTGGGAATTCGTTACTCATTTTTAACTACCTCTTTGATATCCGTATCCGGATTAAATTTTCTATCTGGCTGAACAAATGCAATATTCTGTTTTCCAGGATTATGAATCTGAATATATCTTCCGTTCTGCAAAAGCTTATAGTTTCCTGTAACAGGTCTGTGTCCGCCAAGATAAACGTAATCATCCATTGCAGACTCTTTCTCTCCTGCCGCATCACAAAGATTCTTTACAATCTTTGCAGCACTTCCGGGATTCGCAACACCATTATCTGTCCAGGTCAAACCTTCTACAATACCCTCTTTGATTCGGGCATCTTTTATTTCTTCCATTGTCCAATCTGTAAAAGGTTCTGCATGTGAAACTACACATTTTTTTCCAAAGTAAACAAGCGGAAGACTCTTCTCCACACAATTTATAAGATAAAGAATATCATCGCCATAATAATCCTGAACAAATACCATTCCCATTTCACCTTCATCGGCAAACTTACGGAAGGCATAATCTCCATTACCTGTTGCGTTCAGAATATTTTCATGATTTCCCTTAAGAATATGCACGTAAGACGGAAAAGTTGTTTTGAGTTTTAAGAGCCCGGCTAGAAGACACAAACCTTCCTGCATTTCTGCAGAAAGTGCAGGTCCTGTATAAATGCCCGCATTAAACTCAGCTGCCGCCGCTGCCCAACGCTCTCTGGTATTACGCTCGGTGTGAAGAATATCTCCCACGCTCAAAAGCCGAACCTTTCCCGCGCCAAGCGCTTCATAAACTGTCATATCATCAAAAATCTGATATTCAAGAATATTCATCAGAAAATATGGGCGCGCATGTAAATCTGGAATTACAATAAGAGGAAGTTCATCCTTGTGAAAATCTATAAGACTTCCAAGGCTTCCATCTGATGCTGCTGGTCTGTAATCCGTTTTTTCTGAATCAAGGCATTCTGAGGCGCTGTTCAATAATTGAAAAAAATTATCATAAAACGGCAGAGTATTTGAGGTAAGTATATCTTTAATTGTCTGAAACTCTGAGTCCAAAATTAATCCTGCATCTTTATGGATTTATGAAATTACAAGATTCATATTTCCAATTGAGATTTTATCACCCGGATTCAGTTTAACATATTTTTCATTTGGGATTCGCACTCCATTAATAAATGTGCCGTTGGTACTTCCAACATCCTTAATAAAATATGCATCTTTGATTTTCTGAATCATTGCATGATGACGGCTTGCAAGTTTATTGTCTACCACAACATCATTATCTGTGTCGCGGCCGATTGTAATTTTGGCTACAAGCTCAACCTTCTTATGATTAAACATAAGATATGAAGCTGGTTTTCCTTCACCAAGAGAATCAAGATGGCGTCCTACCGGACTGTTAGTTACAATTGTTGTATCACTCATAGTTAAATTATAGAGCCACCGCCCGTTATTCGCAAATTATTTTTAAGCAGAACAAGAGGTTTAAAGATTGGAATATCATCTGCAATTACGTCCTTGAACATACTTAAGATTTTCTTCATATCATTTCTTTTGGTTCTGTCCAGTTCTGCATAATAAGCAAGCATTTTAGCGGTTGCCTTAAGCGCTTCCTTTTCTATTTCGTTATTTGTTTTACAGCCCGAAGCTTCCAGAATTCCAAACATTGTCTGTACAAATTCTTTTTTCTGAGAAACCTTGAGCTTATCAATCCATTCATTAAAAGCACTGTAGAATAAGCGGCTTTCATCTGTAAACTCTGCTTCATTAACGAAGTTTGAGCCCATTATCTGCCAGCTCATTGCATCGTGCTGCCAGAAAGCAAAACCTTCACTCTTTACAATTTCAAAATTCTTTGGATGATGGAAAATCATACCAACAACCGAAAATCCCGGATAGAAAGAATAGATTCTCTCTTCCACTGCCTTGTATTCCTCTGTATCAAAGAAATCTGCAGCAAAACCTGGTCCATCAAAGTTATAAACATTGTCTATACGTTTCTGAGCTTTTTCACCACAGTTTACAGCTGTATTTATAACAAGGTTTCCGCCTTTAGAATGTCCTGTAAGAATAAAATTACCCGAAAGCGCCTTTTCTGCTTCTGAAAAATACTCAAGGGCATCTTTCTGCGCCGGAATCTGAGGAATCCAGGCAATATTAAAATCTTCCTTCCAGCCAACTATAGTATCATCTGTACCGCGCAATGCAATTACGTTCTTTCCATCTATAATAAAGGTAACTGCAGCAAACTGTTCTACATTTTCTTCATTATAAATGCTTCTAAAGCCGCATAATTCAACATTACGGTATCTTTCAGATTCTGCTGTCTTAAACATGAGTTCTGCAGTTCTTTTATTGATAAGAAAGCCTATATTGATTCTTTCCTCATAATCTGTTGTAGCTGCAAAATCTTTGGCAACCTGAGCAAAGGTTTTTCTTTCTGTAAAAGTAGAAGGAACTACCCCATCAAAGATTGAATAACTAAGATGTGCAAGGAGCAAAGCATCTATCTTATTGAAAGCAACCTTATCAAAAGATATATCACCGCGCCAATTTAAATAATCAAAAAAATCTGCCATATGCACCTCTTTTTCAATTATAATGGATTTTTATAATTGAATTCCATAATTTATAAGATTATAATGAAAAAAATATAAATAAAAAGGAGTCAATCAAAAATGGATTTGATTTACGGAATCAAAGACAAACCAAGATTTGGTAAAATTGTACTGTTCGCCTTACAGCAGCTTCTTGCTATTATGGCGGCTACAATCGCAGTTCCTGCAGTTGTTGGTCATAATCTTTCTGCATCTGCCGCTTTGTTCGGTGCCGGAATTGGAACTATCGTTTATCTGCTTTTTACAAAAAGCTCAAGCCCTGTATTCTTAGGAAGTTCATTTGCTTTTCTTCCATCTATGTTCAGTGCTTTTGCAGGTGCTGCAACTCTCGGATTAACAGAACAGGCTGGTTACTGGGGTCTCATCATTGGTGCCCTCATGGCAGGTCTTGTTTATGTAATCTTAGCTATCGTAGTTAAGTTCTGCGGTGTAGAATGGATTAACAAGCTTATGCCTCCTGTAATCATAGGACCTACAGTTGCAATTATCGGATTAAGCTTGTCTGGTAACGCTGTTGGTGATCTTGTAAAATCAAGTACTGCAAACGGAAGCACTTATGTAGCACTTATCTGTGGTCTTTTCACACTTGCTGTTACAATGCTTTATTCAACATACGGTAAAAAAGTTGGAAGACTGATTCCTTTTATTCTTGGTATTCTTGGCGGATACCTTCTCGCAACTTTGTTTGCAATCATCGGAAATATCAGCGGAAATGAAAGTCTTGTTGTAATTAATTACGGAGCATTCAAGGCTCTTGATTTTAAATCTTTCTCTGGCTACCTTTCTCTTCCTGGATTTACCTTCCTTAAAGGTGGTTCAGAAGGACTTAAAGCTGTTTCTGGAAAATATCTTATTACTCTTTTTACTGCTTATGTTCCAGTAGCATTTGTAGTATTTGCTGAGCACCTTGCAGACCACAAAAATCTTTCATCTATCATTGGACAGGATCTTCTGAAAGAGCCTGGTCTTACACGCACTCTTCTTGGAGACGGTGTAGGTTCTATTGCAGGTGCTTTCTTTGGCGGATGTCCAAATACAACTTACGGTGAATCTATTGCCTGTGTTGCTATTACACGCAATGCTTCAACAATCTCTATCTGGGGATGTGCATTTGTATGTATCATCTTCTCTATGATTTCTCCACTCGTAGCCTTCCTTGAAACAATTCCTTCTTGTGTAATGGGTGGTGTTTGTGTAGCACTTTACGGCTTTATTGCTGTATCAGGATTTAAGATTTTCCAGACTGTTGATCTCAACAAGAACAGAAACCTTTTTGTTGCATCTGTAATCTTCATTACTGGTGTAGGCGGAATGGTAGTAAGCTTCGGCGCTGTTGAAATCAGAACTGTAGCTTGTGCGCTTATTCTTGGTATTCTTACTAACGTGATGCTTTCTCGCGAAGATGCTTAATTAACTTTAATCACTATTGCTCCAAAAAGCAAAAAGGGTACAGATACACGATGAGCTTATGACTGACAAGCGGTCAAGCCGCTTGCAGTATAACTCAGAGTGTATCTGCACCCTTTTTTCTTTTCTGCGCAATACTTATGCATACATTATTTTAGTATTCTTCGTTATTTCAACAATGCAGCTATTTCTGGTCTTCTCCAGCGCACAGCAATAGTATACGCTGTATCGCCACTAACATTCTTTACGCTCTTATCAATTCCATAAGAAATCAATGTCTTTACCATTTCTACAGAACTTGTCTTTGCTGCATAGTGAAGAATTGTATTGCCCTGAACATCTGTCATTTTTCCGGCATATTTTACGATATTCGAAATCATCTTTTTGTTTCCCTTATCAAGAGCAATTGAGATTCCGTTTTTGCCCTTCTTATCAATCTGCTGAAATGGATTAGCACCGTTTTCAAGAAGAACAAGGGCTGTCTTTACATCATCAGCTTCAATAGCATAGTTGAGTGCTGTATAACCATCTGCATTTCTTGTATCTACAGGGTAGCCTTCATCAATCAAAACCTGAAGAAGTTCATCAGAAGCCTTGGCTTTTACAACAATGTGAACAGGAGTATTACCATCACTGTCTGTAATTGTGTAGTTATTTCCAAGAACTTCACGGATTACATTAATGTCTTTCTTTACAACAATTGAGAATGGTGTGTTGCCCTGCTTGTCGCGAGACAAAGGATTTCCACCGGCATTTCTGATTAATCTGATAATATCTACATCAGCCATGTAAGCAGCCTCATGATAAGCATTGCGGCCGTTTACTTCCTGAACATTTGGATTAGCACCATACTTCAAAAGAAGCTGTACACTGTCTTTACTGCAGCCACGGATAGCATCCATAAGAACTGTTACGCCGTTTGAATCGCAGGTATTTGGATCAGCACCAGCAGCAAGAAGCTGTTTTGCAATTTCAAACTTTCCAGCTACAACAGCCTCGGCCAGTGGAGACTTTCCAGAGGTATTCTGAGCGTTTACATTAATTCCAAGAGAAAGAAGTTTACTGATAGAAGCAGGTGCATCCCAGCGAACAGCGGTATGCATTGCTGTACTTCCAAGATTATCACGAACCTGAATATCTGCTCCAGAATCAACTACTGTCTGAATAATATCAGGATTATTTGTCTTTACAGCATTGAACAAAGGTGTTTCACCGTTTGCATTTTTAGCACCAATATCTGCACCCTTCATAACAAGATTTGCAATTGCATCCTTATACTGCCATTCTGCTGCATAATGAAGAACTGTATTTCCTGTTCCATCTTTAGACTTGATTGTTCTTGAAGTAATAAGCCAGTCCTGAACTGTTCCGCCATACTTAAGTGCAAGTCTCAATGGAGAATTATTGTTTGTATTTGTAGAGAAGATATCTGCATTCTTAGCAAGAAGAAGCTCCCCTACCTTCTGTCTGTTTTTGAGGATTGCAAGGAAGAGTGCTGAGTTTCCGTCCTTGTTTCTTGTATTTACATCCTTCATAAGGCTGATAAGATACTGAATCTTTGCCAGAGGAGCGTCACACAAAAGTGCGAGATGAAGAGGTGTATTACCATTTGAATCTGTAAGTCCGGCATTTGATTCATTTACAACTGCTTCAAGCATTTCTGAGGTTCCAGCAAGTGCAATAGAAAGTGGAGACTCACCATTTGTATCCTGAGTATGAATGTCTGCCCCTGCACCAGTAAGAAGTTTTACTGTCTCAAGGTCATTTTTCTGAACTGCAATTGAAAGTGGTGTTACACCTTCCTTGTTGCGTGCGTTTACATCTGCACCGCCATTAATAAGCACCGCAAAAGTAGAAGGTCCAACATTGAGCATTGATGCAGTATGAAGTACTGTATCACCAAACATATCTTTCTGGCTCAAGTCTGCACGGTAAGTAATAAGAAGTTTATAAATCTCTGCTGTCTTTTCCTTTGGAAGAATCAGCATTACCGGAGTTTTTCCAAGATTGTCGCGGGCATTTACATTAGCACCAGAGTTCAAAAGAGCTTTTGCAATTTCTACATTACCATAGCGAACAGCTTCGTGCAGAGGAGTTGCTCCTGAACTGTCCTGAACGGTTGTATCTGCATTGTTTTCAAGAAGATATTTTGCAATTGCGTTATGTCCGTAAATTGCAGCAAGATGAAGAGGTGTCTGACCATCATCAAAGCGAGAGTTTACATTACGTGCAAGCATTGCTTCCTGGAAATAAGCAAACTCTGTCTCTACTTCATCTGCACCGCCCATTATAAGTTCAGCTGCAATTTCTACAGAATCTTCATCATCAAGATTTTCAAATGCAACATCAAGAGGAGTTTTTCCATTATCATCTACAACAGAAATTGGAATCCCCTGTGTAATACATTTTCTGATTCCCTTAAGATTCTTTGTTTTTACAAAATAATGAACAATAGTCTGACCTTCAATATCACGAAGTTCTCCAGCCTTTGTTGTAATAAAGATATCGTAATACTGATCATTTGCAGCAAGTCCGCAATCAAGAGCTGTGAGCCCTGAACTGTCGCGTGAGAAAAGTGTTGTGCTTACTGCAGAAAGAGCTTTTGCAGCGCTGAAGGAATTATTTTTGATGGCAACGTGGAGAGGTGTATCACCTTCATAATTCTTTAATTCAGGATCTGCGCCCTTAAAAATAAAATATGTTACAAGCTCTGCATCATCTACTTTGGCAGCGATGTGAAGTACTGTATTTCCATCCTCATCAACTGCATTGATATCTGTAGGCATTACAAATTCCTGCATTGCCTCTGCTTTTTTATTCTGCATGATGAGCTGTTGAGGTGTCTGTTTTGAAGCTACCGGCTTAGAAGCACAACCGGAAAATAAAAGGAGTCCGGTCAGTCCGGCAAAAGCAAGATTCTCGAAGAGTGATTTTTTTCTATCCATATTTCCCCTCTGAATATACATATCTATTGTCTTTATCGGGGAAATATGGGTTTCAATTTACTGATTTTTTAATAATTCCAGCATTTTTCTAAAAGCGCTGTCTTCTTTATTAAGTTCTCGTGAACCACGTGTAATTTTACAAAGCGACATAGCAAACTTATTTGCAATCTCGCGCTGTGTTGTTCCTTTATCAATTTCTTTTACCAAAAGCCAGCGGTTTGCAATATCCTTAAGTTCAGGCTTTGTAAAGAGACAGTTGAAAAACTCATATATAAAAGCTTCATCACCTGACTTTAAAATCAAATGACAAAGCTCTTTTATTGTAGCGGAAATTTCTTCTTCTGAAATACCCTTTGTTTCTTTGTTATCGTTCATAGAAACAGTATATCAGAAAATATAGAAATTGCAAATGCAAAAAAAAATCTTACTTTAAGAGGGATTCAATCTTTTCGGCTGCATCCTTGAGTTCTGGGATATCCAGGCTTTCGATGTCTCCGGCGTCTACTGCACGGCTTGTTTCTTCCTGCATTGGAATGCGTGCAAGAACCGGAATATTAAAGCTCTTTGCAATCTGATCAATATTGCTCTTACCGAAAACTGTAATTTCCTTACCGCAGTCAGGACACTTTACATAGCTCATGTTTTCAACAATTCCAAGAATAGGAATGTTCATCATATTAGCCATGTTTACAGCCTTTTCTACGATTACACGAACCAGCTGCTGTGGAGAAGAAACTACGATAATTCCATCGATTGGAAGTGACTGGAATACAGTAAGCGGTACATCACCAGTTCCCGGTGGCATATCCACGAACATAAAATCAACATCCTTCCATACTACATCTGTCCAGAACTGTTTTACAGCACCTGCAATTACCGGACCACGCCAGATAACAGGGTCTGTTTCATTCTGAAGAAGGAAGTTCATTGACATAAGCTGAATGCCAGAATCGGTTACAACAGGATTCAATGCATCTTCGTTATCAAGAGCAGTAGCACGTTCGTCGCCTACTCCAAAGCTTTCTGGAATAGAAGGACCTGTAATATCTGCATCAAGAATAGCAGAACGGAATCCGTCTTTATTAACACGGGCAGCAAGAAGGCTGGTTACAAGAGACTTACCAACTCCTCCCTTACCACTAACAATACCAATAACTTTCTTTACGCTGCTACCAGCACGCAGGTTAACCTGCAAATCTCTTTTTGAACAATCCTGACTGCATGAACCACAGTCGTGTGTACATTCTGCCATAATTTACCTCAATTAAAATATAATAATATTATTGTAGAAATACAACAAAAAAAAGATTTGAGAAGTTCAGTTACTATTAACAAGAACAATATAAATAAGTATAATTTAAGAAATACATTAAAACTAAAGTGAGGTATAACTAAATGACTCCACAAATGATTGCCAAGATTCTTGCTTTTGTCATTTATCTTGGTTTTATGATTTACATCGGTCTTAGAAATGCTAACAAGAACTCTACTTCTGCCGATTTCTTCCTGGGTGGACGCAAAGCCGGCCCATGGGTAACTGCCCTTTCTGCTGAAGCTTCAGACTCATCTGCATGGCTTTTGATGGGACTTCCAGGACTCTGCTATCTTGGTGGTGTAAAAGAAACCTTCTGGACAGCCCTTGGTCTTATTGCCGGAACTTATCTCAGCTGGCTGTTTATCGCAAAGCCATTACGCAAGTGTTCAATCACTTTCGGTGACTCAATCACAATTCCAGAGTTCCTTTCTAACCGTTTTAAAGACAAATCACATGTTCTTTCTATTGTATCTGTTGTATTCATTGTTTTATTCTTCACAATTTATACAGCTTCTGGATTTGTAGCTTGTGCTAAGCTCTTTAATTCTGTATTCGGACTTCCTTATCATGCAGGTCTTGCAATCGGACTTTTAGTAATCCTCTGTTATACAATCACTGGTGGTTATACTGCTGTTTGTTCTACAGACTTTGTACAGGGTATGCTGATTGTAATTGCCTTCATCATTTCTGCAATTGTTGCTGTATTCTCTCTTGGTGGTGTTTCAAGCGCAATTTCAAGTGTTCAGACTTTCCAGGCAGACGCTATTGTTGGTAAGTTTGGTGATGCAATGAAAAACGCTTTCACAGCAAACCAGAGCTACAAAGGAATGAGCATTGTATCTGCTCTTGCATGGGGGCTCGGATACTTTGGTATGCCTCATATCATCGTTCGCTTTATGGGAATCCGCTCTAATACAGAAATTAAAAAGGCACGCCGCATCGGTATTTCATGGATGATTATTTCTTACGTAGGAACCTTCATCATCGGTACTCTTGGTACTGTATATCTTTTCAAGCACGGAACAATTCTTGGAACAGGTGCTGATACTGTAATCGAAGGAATCACACACTACGGAGATGCAGAAACAGTATTCTCTGCTACAATGCAGAATATGTACCCTGCTTTCATCGCAGGTATCTTCCTTTGTGCAATTCTTGCGGCTTCAATGTCTACTGCAGACTCACAGCTTCTTGCTGCTTCTTCTGCTGTTAGCCAGGATATTTACAAGGGACTTATCAAAAAAGATGCTGGTGAAAAAGAAGTTTTGAACATCAGCCGTTTCGTTGTATTTGTAATCGCTTTGATTGCCCTCTTCCTTTCATTGAATCCTAACTCTTCAATTTTTGGACTTGTATCATTTGCATGGTCAGGCTTTGGTGGAACCTTTGGACCTCTCGTAATTCTCGCTCTCTACTGGAAGCGCACAACTGCTCAGGGTGCAATTGCAGGTCTTATCTGTGGTGGTGTTACAGATGTAGCATGGCACTATCTTCACGGCGGCATTTTCGATCTTTACGAAATTGTTCCAGCATTTGTAATCTGTCTTGTAGTAACAATTGTTGTTTCTCTATGCACAAAGCCAGATGCAGAAGTTGCTGCTAAGTTTGATGAATATAAGGCATTGGCTGATTAAAAGCTTTCGTCGTACAGACAAAAAAAACTGCTCAATTAGAGCAGTTTTTTTTTTTGTAAAAGTCGGCAGGCATAGCCTGCCTCTGAGGCATTTTTTCGATAATCCTAAACTGGCCCGCTGTCGCAGCCCAGTTTTTAACGGATTTTCGATTGTAGCCTATTCCTTAATAGCGCCGCCGGCAACACCTTCAGCGAGTTTCTTCTGTGAAGAGAAGTAAACGATAAGAACCGGAACAGTTGCAATAATAAGAGCTGCAATCTGCCAGCCAAGCTGAATACCAGTACGGCTAGAGAATGAGAAGATTCCAACAGGCAATGATTTAGTTGCTTCAGCAGAAGCCATTACCAGTACAAGAAGGAACTCATTCCAGATACCAAGTGCAGTCATGATACTGATTGTTACAATAACAGGAACTGTCATAGGAACAATGATTGCAATGAATGTCTTGAATGGAGTTGCACCATCAATATATGCAGATTCTACAAGTGAATATGGCAAGCCACGAATGTATGTAGAAGAAAGCATTACTGACATTGGAAGACCGAATGCTACATAAACCAGAATAATACCAACATGAGTATTAGTAAGGTGCATTTTTGTAAGCATAAGGAACAATGGAACCAAAAGCTGGTTTACGTCAAGAAGATATCCAAGTCCAATTGCAGCAGCAATAATAGCTGATACTTTCTTATACTTAAACTTTGTAGTTCCGTATCCAAGCATAAGACCAAGCAGTACAACAAGGAAGGTTGAGATAAGAGTATAAATAATACTGTTTACAAACTTCATTCCAAGTTCACCGCGGCTCCATGCAGAAGTATAGTTCCACCAGATAGTCTGCCAGTTGATTTTAGCCTGAATCAGTGCAGGGAAATCAGAAACCTTTACCTGAACACCTTCTCCCGGCTGAATATCACGAATGACACGACCATCAGAAGTCTTCAAGTCTGCTGGAAGAGAATCACGAAGAATAAAATGAACCTTAATTCTTTTATGAGCACCAATATTTGGAGACTCAAGGATCATAATCTTCTTGTTGATTTCAGTATAGTTTTTAGTATCTCCTCTACCTGATTTACTAACAATACCAAGCTTTTCAAGCATTCCCTTTGGATAAACAATATTTGTCTGTGGTTCTACTACATCCAGATATCCGTCTCTTACGTGGAAAAGCTCATAAGGCATGGAATAAATATCTTTAGTAAGCTCTTCGTTTGTCTTGAATGAAGAATATGCCATCCAAAACAGTGGAGCTACAGTAATTATTGTCCAGAGAATAAATATGAAATACGATAGAGGTTTTGCCCCGTATCTGGAAAAAAATGATGTTTTAGGAACTTCGCCTTTTTCTGTTTTTGCCATAATTAATAATCCTCATCAGTACCAAGTTTTTTACCAACCCACTTGCTGAACAAAATTATAATAATACTGATTAATACAATCATGTTCGCAATAGCAGCACCATATGCAAATCTCAGAGGATCTTTTGCATTATTAAACGCAATTCGGTACATGTAAATAGGCAGTACTTCTGCGTTAATTCTCTGTTTACCTTCTGAAGCCAGGGCAAAGATTAATCCGAAGCCTTTTAACGAACCAGCAATTGCAAGAATACAAGATGTAAGAATAGAAGAAGCAAGAAGAGGAATTGTAATCTTAAAGAAGATCTGAACCTCTGAAGCACCGTCTATTTTTGCAGCCTCAAACATACTGTCATTAATTTTCTGAAGGTTTGCCAGGAAGATAATCATATAGAAACCTGTATACATCCAGATAAGCGCTATGGCAATCGGAATCATACATTTATTAGGATCCATCATCATACTAAATTGTGCGTTAGGATCTTTAGTAACAGACTGAATGATTCTTGAAACCGGACCATCAACCATAAACAACATTCGCCACATGATACCAATTACGATTGTAGAGAGGAACTGTGGAAGGAATACCATTGACTGGAAGAAGGTTGCACCTTTAACCTGTTTTCTGTACAGAATGAAGGCAAGAATAAATCCAATAGGAATCTGACCAAAAACCGAAACAACAACAACAATCATGTTGTTTTTAAAAGCATGCCAGAATTCAGGAACATTGTTAGAAGCATCTACAAGTCCTCTGTTCATAGTCATTACTTTTATGTAGTTTGCTAAACCTACAAATTTTGCAGGTTCATCTGAGTTTGGATTGTAATTTGTAAAACTTAAAAATAAAGAATAACAAATTGGATAAGCAATAATAAGAAGATATATTATTAAACCGGGAGCAATAAAGCTTATATAAGTGGCTAAATCTCTTTTATCTGTCTTTCTCACGATTTTTTCCTTACTAATTGATAAAATAAAAGGGGTATTTCTATAAATCATCATAAAAATACCCCTTTACAAAGAACCGGCAATAATTATTTCTAATTATGCGGTTTAATCATTACTGTGCATCAAATGCTTTCTGAACATTAGCAGCAAGAGCAGCTGGAGTGATCTTTCCAGATACGATATCCTGCATACCAGCGTTCAAAGTATCATTAGCTACACCAGTAAGATAAGAGTCGATTACATAGCATGAAGGATATGCACCGAGTGTTGCTTTTTCAGCGATACATGGATCCATTCCAGCTGGGAGCTTGAAGTTCTTAATGATTGGAGCAGAAATACCACCGTCCTGGAGTCTCTGTACAGTTTCTTCATAGCTGTAGAAGTAAGCCATCCATCTCTTAGCAGCGTCAAGAACCTTCTTGTCCTTTGTACCCTTCTTTGTGATACCATATCCAACCTGCCAAGCACCAGCCAATGAACCAGCACAAGCTTTTTCACCTGGAACCTGTGGGATAGAAATGAGTTTTACAGACTTAGAAAGTTTTCCGAGATTCTGTTCACCGAATGCCCACTGTCCGTCAATGTACATAAGATACTTGCCGTTTACGAAGTTAGACATACCAGTTCCGTTATCTGTAAGAACAGAGTTAGGATCAAGAACACCGTCCTTTACCCATGTAGAAAGAACTGAAAGTGCATCTACGAATCCCTGATCTGTGAATTTAACCTGCTTGTTTACAGCTTTTTCGATCCACTTAAGATCGCCAGTTGTTCTTGGGATAATACCAGACATTACACAAGAACCCCATACCCAACCATCAGCACCGTGTGTTGACATAAGCTGGATTCCGTTAGCCTTACATGTCTTAGCAAGAGCTTTCATGTCTTCGTATGTTTCTGGGATTTTTCCACCGATCTTGTTAAGAAGATCCATGTTGACAGCAACTACAGTACAGTAGTTAGATCCACCAAGTGGAAGATATGGTTTTACACCTGTTCCGAAGAAGTCTGGCACCAAAGAAGCATCAATGTTTTCTGGATAGTAAGGAACGTTGTTAATCTGCTGTCCAGCTTCCTGCCATTCAGCACCCCAACGAGCATCAGCACCCATGTAAGCGATATCAGGAACATCGCCAGCAGCAAGACGAGAAACAGCCTTCTGATGATATGCTTCATCATAAAGCAATTCATAGTTAACCTTTACATCAGGATTTGCATCCATGAATTCTTCACAGATTCTCTTGAATGTCTGTCCTTCTGCGTTAGAGTTGTCACCATAACCCATGATATTCAAGGTAACCTGCTTTACTTTCTTTGCCTTTGGTGCAGCAAACAATGAAGTAGCGATTACGAGAATGCTCGCTACTGCCAACAATTTTTTCATACAAAAGCCTCCTATTTTTTTTGTAATGAAAGTTATATTAAACAAAGGTTAGTACCCCAAAAGGACAAACTTCCCTCTGTCTATTAACAATAATAAAACAAAATTTTAATTTGTCAACGAAAACCTTTTCGTAAATCGTTTTCCTCTTCATTTTTTTTCACAAATTTCTATATTTTCTCCATTTTTAACAGCTAACAGACTCTTTTCAATACTTCGTTTATGTAAATCAAAAAGCTCATCCCACTTTAATACTGAATATGAAGCCTTATTTTCCAGCATCTGAACTTCGCATAATTTCTGAATGCACATGAGCGCTGCGCCCTTGGAAATGCCAAAAGCATCATCTTCCATAACGCAAAGCTCAGCTCCGCAGTTCTTCAAAACAGCATTGAACTGCGGTACACGGTCTTCAATAATTTCAACCATCAGGTCACGTCGGTATCTTGGCTGGCCGTGAATATAAATGGTTTCTGGTTCAAGAAGCGGAACCATCATTGTAAGAGTTCCAAAAAGATCCTTAACCCACTCTGCGTAAGAATCATCAACAGTATCAATTGTTTTAAGAACTGCTTCAGGAAGGCCTGTCTGTCCCTTCTGGTATGATTTCCAGGAACGCGAAATATATTCACCTACGGCATAATTTCTTCCGTTCACAATGCGGCCATTCATCGTAATAGAAAGACCAACACCAATACCTTTTCCTGTGCTTTCAGGATAAGTCAAAACAGGATTTCCCGCATAATTTCTTGCAAGCACACAAAGGAAATCTCTTTTATCTGTATATTTATTTAATGCAAGCTGAAGCCATGAACAGCAGCGAGCATCATTTTCCATGAAAAGCGGGATTCCGTAACGGTTTCCAAGTACAGAAGCATAAGCAAAATCATTAAGTCTGAAAGGGGCCGAATGTTTAATAACACCACTATCAATATCGATAATGCCTGGAATTCCAATGCTGATTGCAAGAGGGCGCAAAGGATTAATATTTACATCCTGAATAATACTTTGGATGATTGAATCTACCATGTAAACAAAAAGTTCTTCAGGTTTATCAATCAAAACAGGATTTACAGGTGTTCTTCCAAAATTTTCATATACAGTTTTACCATCAAAAGCCACAACTGCAACATGATAAAAATCAAGCTGAATCTCAATTCCAATTACACAGCCAAAATCCGGATTGATTGAAAGGAAAACAGGTTTGCGTCCGCCCTTCTCTGTTGGAACTCCACGATCACCTTCTGTTATAAGACCAGACTCAACCAGTGTACCGATAATGTTTGAAACTGTTGAACGGTACAGTTCAAGCTTTCGGGCAATATCAATTCTGCTGAAATTCGGATTTTTCCAAACCGTTTCAAACACTCGGGAAAGATTAGAATTACGCTGAAAGGTATTATTAACGTGCATGGTTTACTTTTTAACCCCCAATACAGCATCCGCCGAAAACTTTTATCAAGTACTTTTTACACATCAAACATCTGTTTGTATGCACACTCTTTGTACTTACTCAGAGTATAAACCCATATTATAAAAATTAGCAAATAAATTTTTCAAAATTTTGCATAAATTTTAGGGAATTTTGCCGAATTTGCCGAAAATTTTGCACTTAGTTTGTTTTTTCTCTGTACTTACTGAAAAAGTTGATTTATAATTAGAACCATGAACAGAACAATTACTATTATACCAAGACCGCTTTCAATTGAGTACGGTGATAAAACAATAGGCATCTCAAAGAAGTCTGTTTCTATCTGCATCAACGGAGAAACCAGAAACGACATTCACAATACATTAAAGACCGCTTTCAAAATTACTGGAATTGATACTTCAGAAAAAGGTCTTCCAGTTTTTGTTGATATCCGTATAAAAGATAACGACGAAAATAACGAAGCTTATTCTCTCAATATAACTGAAGAAGGAATTCGTATTAAGGCAGAGGGAATAAACGGCGCGTTCTACGGATGTATTAGCGCTGGTCAGATTATTAGTGGCGCGGACGGAGAACTTCCTCAGGTATCAATTTCTGATAAACCTGTTCACAGCTGGAGAGGCTTCCTTCTTGATACATGCCGTTCTTTCTATAGCACAACCTTTATAAAGAAAATGCTTGATGCCTGTGCACTTCACAAGCTCAACATTCTTCACTGGCACCTTACAGATGATCAGGGCTGGAGATTTGAAGTACCAGAATATCCGCTCCTTACAGAAGTTGGTTCTAAGAGGCAGGACAACACTTTGCCAGAAGCTATCGACGGTTTTTATGATGAAGGAAAAGAAAGCCGCCGCTGGTATACAGATGAAGAAATCAAAGATATTGTACGTTATGCAAAAGAACGCTGCATCAACATTATTCCTGAAGTAGAATTCCCTGGCCACTCCTCTGCCCTTCTTGCAGCATATCCTGAGTTTGGTTGTACAGGCGGTCCATACCACGTAGAAAACCGCTGGGGTATCTTCCCGGATGTACTTTGTCTTGGAAACGATAAGATTTTTGATATTTACCAGGCAGCGCTTGAAAAGATTACAAAGCTCTTCCCTTCTGATTATATCCATATTGGTGGAGACGAATGTCCTCACGAAAGATGGGATGTATGCCCAAAGTGTCTTGAGCGTATGAAAAAAGAAGGTCTGGATTCAACAGCAGAACTTCAGGCATGGGGAACAACAAAAATAGCTTCTATGGTAGCAGCTCTCGGAAAAACTCCAATCGGCTGGGATGAAGTTCTTGAAAACAACAAACACAATGCTCTTCCGGCAAATGTAATTGTGCAGAGCTGGCGTGGTATAGAAGGCGGAATCAAAGCTGCTTCTATGAATCACAAAGTTATTATGTCGCCATGTGAACGCTTCTATCTCAATTTCAAGAATAAAGATTCTTTTGAAGAACCAGGAAGACTTGGCGTAACAACAACTAAAAAGCTTTACACCTTCTCTCCTGCAGGAAAAGAACTCAAGCTCGAGAATCCGGATCAGAAAAATCTGATTCTTGGTGGTGAATGTGCCCTGTGGACAGAAAAGCTTCCACACTCACGCAATGCAGAATATCTTCTTTTCCCAAGATTCTGTGCTGCCTCAGAAACACTCTGGCTTCCGGAAGAAGAAAAAGATTTTGAAGATTTCAAAGTAAGAATAGAATATCATAAAAAATTATTGCATCAGCTGGATTACCGCTTTTATGAAGGAGAACTAGAATAGGAGGTGTAATGAAATTATGACTATCTGTATTCATAACGGAATCGTTCTTTCAGGACTCACAAGCAACCAACAGCGCTCAGCAGTTCTGGTAGAAGATTCTAAGATTAAGGACACTTTCAGCGAAGAACGTTTCTTAAAAATGAACTTTGGACCAGAAGTTCGTTTAATTGATGCAAAAGGAAACTACATAATTCCAGGCTTAATTGATACTCATATCCATGGTTTCAAGGGACACGGTACAGATACCTGTACTACCGAAGGCATACTTCAGATGTCTAAAGACCTTGCCCAGTATGGTGTTACAGCTTTTAATCCTACAATGTACCCTTCTGATACAGAAGACATGAAGGCAAAACTAAGAGCAATTGTAGCTGCCATGGGTCACGAAGAAGGTGCAAAAATCATGGGAGTTCATCTGGAAGGACCTTTTATTTCCCCACATAAACTTGGAGTACAAAGACCAGAAACTGTAAAACTTCCAGACTGCGCTCTTATGGATGAGCTTTGGGAAGCAGCAGAAGGCCATATTGTAAACATGACAGTAGCGCCTGAGTTAAAAGGAATGCGCGAGCTTGCCCTTCACTGTATCGAAAAAGGAATTATTCTGCAGGCAGGACATACTAATGCTGAATACGAAAACATAGTTGAAGGCATTCAGGTTGGTATTCTTCACTCTACACATTTCTTTAATGCCATGAGCCAGCTTCATCACAGAAACCCTGGAGCTGTAGGCGCAATTCTTATTCATCCGGAAATGTCATGTGAGATCATTGCAGACGGTGTTCATGTACACCCAGATCTTTTCAAACTGCTTGGCCGCGATAAAAACCGCGCACAGATTGTTCTTGTTACTGATGCTCTTACGCCAACAGAACAGAAAGGTGAACATCTTTTTGCAAATGGCGAAGAAGTAGTTTTCAAAGACGGCTGTTTCCACCGTAAGGCAGATGACGTAATTGCAGGTTCATCTCTTACAATGAAAAAGGCCATTAAGAATATCGTACAGTTCGGATACCCTCTTACAGATGCAATAAAGTTTGCATGTGTAAACCCTGCCCGCATAATGAAATACACACACAAGGGAATTCTTTCTCCAACCTACGACAGCGATATTCTGGTAATGGATAAACTGTTCAGCATTAAGCTGGTTATGATTGAAGGCAAAATTGTCAAAAATAAACTGGAGGACAACAATGAGACTGATAATAAAAAATAATTACAACGAATGCGCTAAGTGGACTGCAGATTATATTGCAGGAAAAATTAAAGCTGCCGCACCAACAAAAGAAAAACCTTTTGTTCTCGGTCTGCCAACTGGAAGTACTCCTCTTGGTGTTTATGCACGTTTAATTGAGCTCTACCAGAAAAAGCTGATTTCTTTCGAGAATGTAATCACCTTCAACATGGACGAGTATTCAGGTCTCGATGAAACAAATCCACAGAGCTATCATTACTTTATGTGGCATAATTTCTTCAGCAAAATCGACATCAAGAAAGAGAATGTTCATATTCTTGATGGAACAGCTCCAGATCCACAGAAAGAATGCCAGCATTATGAAGATATGATTAAGGCCGCAGGCGGAATCGACCTCTTCCTTGGAGGCTGTGGAAACGACGGTCACATTGCCTTTAATGAACCGGGCTCATCCCTCACTTCAAGAACAAGAATTAAAACTCTCACAGAAGATACAATTGTAGCTAATGCACGCTTCTTTGACGGCGACTGCAATAAAGTTCCAAAGACTGCACTCACTGTAGGAATTGGAACAATTACAGATGCAAAAGAAGTTTTGATTATGATGACAGGACTTTCAAAGGCAGACGCACTTCAGCATGCCGTAGAAGAATCTGTTTCTCAGATGTGGCCTGTTACAATTCTTCAGATGCACAGAAGCGCAATCTTAATTGCAGATGATGCATGTACAGACAAGCTTCGCGTAGGAACTGTTAAATACTTCAGCGGTATTGAAGCAAAGATCACAGATTCATACGAAGCACTTTTTTCTGACAAATAATTAGCGGAGTTATATATGAATATCAAAGACGAGGCTCAGAACTTTCTCAAAAATCATAATTTTTCTGTAGAAATTGCAGACAATCTTCATCAGAAAATCATTGATGATATGAATAAAGGTCTTACCAGCGGCGGCGCAGATCAGGCTATGATTAAGGCTGGAAGTGCAGCAGTTCGTTCAATTAATGAAGGAGAAGCTGTAATTGTAATTGATGCCGGAGGAACAAACTTCCGCTCAAGCCTCGTCACAAAAACTAAAGACGGCATTGAAATATCTGATTTCCAGAAAACTTCAATGCCTGCAATAGACAGAGAATTATCTAAAAATGAATTCTACTGCGCTATTGCACAGAACATTTCCCGTCTAAAAGACCGCTCAGATAAAATCAGTTTCTGCTTCAGCTATGCAATGGCCATTACAGAAGACGGAGACGGAAAAATTATCCGCTTCTCAAAAGAAGTAAAAGCCGCAGAGGCCGTAGGAACTTATCTTGGAAAAGAACTGATGGCAGAACTCAAAATGCAGGGCTGGACTAAAATCAAGAGAATAAACGTTCTCAATGATACTACTGCCCTTCTGCTTTCAAGCTTTGTTGGTCCTGCAGACAAAAAATGGGGTGCTCATATTGCGTTCATTCTTGGAACAGGAATGAACAGTGCCTACATCGCAGACAAACGCATTATCGTAACAGAATGCGGAATGTTCACACATCTTCCACAAAGTGATTTTGATAAGATTGTCTGCGCCAACACTGCACAGCCGAATCAGTCTCTTCTGGAAAAAATGTGTTCAGGAGCCTATCTTGGAGACATTGCCACAGAGATGGTAAAAGCCGCAGCAAAAGAAGGATTTTTCTCTTCTGAGTTTACCGCCCCTGAGCATTTTGAAACAAAAGATTTTGATAAATATTTCGCAAAAGAAGAGGAAGAACTTTCACCGGACGAATTGAAATTAAAAGAGCTCTTTTATGCAATTATTACCCGTTCGGCAAAACTTTCTGCTGCCACAATTTACGCCGCAGCCCTCTGTTCAGACAAAGAAAAAGGAGAGCTTCCTATTTGTATTACCTGTAACGGCAGCACATTCTGGAAAACTCCCCTTCTAAAAGAGACCACCGAAGCCGAACTAAAAGCCCTGCTCCAGCAGCCTTTCGAAATTATTCAGATAGACGACGACATCACAAAAGGAAGCTTTGCCGCCGCGTTTATCGATTAGACTTATACACGCTCAATTGGGAATGATTTAGCATCCTTACCCATGTAAGCTACAATCTTAGAACCGTCTTTCAGGGCTCCAACTGGGATTACTGCAGCATCAAGGCGTTTTCCGTCTACTTCAAGGTACTCAATACCTTTGCAAACGTGCTGTGGGTTCTTTACTTCAATATGAAGATTCATACCACGCCAGCGGCGTTCTACTGTGTAGCCATCCCAGTCGTGCTTGATACACGGATCAATCAAAAGACCATCATACTGTGGCTTAATACCAAGCATGTACTGAGTAATTGCATAGTAAGACCATGTACCGGCTCCAGAAAGCCATGATGTACGTGTATTACCAGGTCTCTTAGAGAATGTAGAGTAAGTTGTCTGTCCTACTACATATGGTTCACTCTGGCGGATTTCTGCCTTGTCGTTATATGCAGCCGGGATAGATGCTTTACAGTACTCGTAAGCACGGTCACCGTTTCCAAGCATAGTTTCTGCAATTACACCCCACCCCTGAGTATGGTTGAAGATACCAGCATTTTCCTTAATACCAGGAAGGAATACTACAGAAGACATGATGTCGCTTCTTGTCTTTACAAATGGAGGCGCACAGAGCATAAGACCATAAGGTGTAGCAAGTTTTTCTTTTACAGATTCCATACAGATGCGAGCCTGTTCTGCAGTTGCAGCAGAAGACATAACAGCCCAAACCTGAGTATTAAAATAAATCTGTCCTTCTTCGATTGTATGAGTTCCGTAAACAGTTCCATCCTCGCCTACAGCCCAGATAAACCACTTACCGTCCCAGCACTTCTTCTGAATGTTAGCATCAAGAGTATCGCGCTCTTTCAAAGCCCAGGCTGCTTCGTCCTTCTTTCCGAGGCGCTCAGAAATATCAGCATAAGTTGTAAGCCCAAGGCGCAACTGGAATGCTACGAACAAAGATTCACCATGATAGCCGAGCTTAAGACAGTCATTCCAGTCTGCAAGAAGTCCGCAAGGAAGACCATCAGCACCCATTCTCTCAAGATTGAATTCGAGGGCACGCTTAAGGTGTCCGTATACAGTAGCTTCTCCGCCATCAGCGTAAGGAACTACCTTGTTATAGAAATCAAAGTTTCCAGATTCTGCTACATAGCAAGGAACTGCATTGAAGAACCATTCACAGTCATCTGAACGGAACTCTTCTGGCTTTGGAGCCTTTTCATGACCAGCGTTGAAGTCCTTAGAAATTACAGGAACAGCACCACCATTCTGGCACTGGCCGGAAATCATGCGAACCAAGCGTTCTTCTGCTTCCTGAGGGATTGCAGCAGAAACACCAAGAATATCCTGTACAGAGTCGCGGTATCCAAGACCATCGCGTTCTCCGTTGTATACGAGTGAAGCTGCACGAGACCACGCAAAAGTGATAAGACAGTTATAAAGTCCCCAAACATTTACTGTATGGTTAATATCTTCATCTGGAGTAATAGCCTTGTATGAACCAAGCTTTGCATGCCAGTTAGCAACAAGCTTTTCAAACTCTTCATCAGCACGTTTGAATGTACCGAATTCATTTACAATTTTCTGTCCAACTGCAAGAGCATCGTCAATACCAAGCATCAGCATGATTTCTTTAGTCTCACCAGGCTTAAGTTCAAGATCCCCCTGAACAGTACCACAAGAGTTATCACCAAATGCTTCAGAGTTTGTACAAGCACCATCAACAACAGCCTTTGGATGCTCGTAAGAACCGTATGTACCAATAAATGCTTCACGGCTTGTATCAAAACCAGTCATTGGAGTACCTACAAGGGCAACCCACTGACTCATATAAGCTCCACCTACTTCATATTCAGGGTGCTGGATGTAAAGGTTATCTTGAATAGAATAACGGAGAAGATTATCCCCTACTTTCTCCCCCTTTACAATGAACAGAGAGTACTGAAGATTTACCTGATCCTGAGTTGTATTCCACTGGTTTGCAAATTCACAGTATGAGAATACACGGATTTTACGGGTTTTATCAGATGTATTTGTAACCTTAAGACGCCAGTATTCAAAGTTCTGTCCGAGTGGAACATAATACTTTGTCTCGCTCTTAATTCCCTTATATTCAGAAGTAATTGTAGTATAAGCTGTACCATGGCGGCACTCACTCTTATACTGATCAAGAGGCTTACCTACAGGCTGCCATGAAGCAGACCAGAAGTCTCCATCTTCCTGATCACGAAGATAGAAATAACGGCCCGGCTGATCCATTGGAACCGCATTAAAACGAAGACGCATAAATCGTCCCTGAGCACCAGACTTATAAAAACCATAACCACCGGCATTGTTTGTAATTACAGCACCATATACTGTAGAACCAAGATAATTGCTCCAGCTGGTAGGAGTGTCCGGACGTGTGATAACATATTCTGCGTTATCATCATCAAAATAACCGTATTTCATTTTTACCTTCCTTTTATGAGGCACAAACATTTCCGCAATTTTACGAAAACGTTTTCTCTCTCTTCATAACTTTATAACAACTTTTAAAACAAGTCCATAAAGGATTTTCTCTATACTTAAAAAAAAAGCATCTGGTTTGTATTCCGCCAGATGCTTTTTAAGTTGAATTTCTATTAAAAAATTAACCTTTTACAGAACCCATAGCAACACCAGCTACGATGTACTTAGAAAGGAACAAGTACACAACGATAAGTGGAAGTGCTGTAAGTGTAAGTCCAAGATATACGCTACCATATTCAGTACGGTAAATATCACCACGAAGGAGAGATACCATGATTGGAAGTGTATATTTATCCTGCTTTGTAAGAAGAATAAGTGGCTTGAACAAGTCGTTCCAGCTTGTTACGAAACTGAAGATTGCCTGTGTAGCAATAGCTGGTTTCATAATTGGAAGAACGATTACATTGAATGTAAAGAACTCTTTTGCACCATCAATACGAGCTGATTCAACCAGTGATGGAGAAACAGAAGGCTTCATATACTGACGCATAAAGAATACAAGGCTAGGAGCTGCAATAGCTGGCAGAATCAACATAAGGAATCTGTTAGTCATGTGAATCTTATATACCATCTGATAGAAACCAATGATAGTGATTGTTGCAGGAATCATCATGATAGCCATGATGAAGCTGAAGAATGCATTCTTAAGTTTCCAGTCATACATTACAAGTGCATAAGCTGTAAGAGTTGAGAAGTACAATGTAATACCTGTAATACCACAAGAAACAAGCAGAGAGTTCAAGAAACCTTTTGCAGGATTAAAACTCTTAGATGTAAGAACCTTCCAGTTATTGAAAAGATACTTAGATGGAATGAATGAAACCGCATGCTGCTGGATTTCGTATGTAGAACGTGTTGAGTTTACAAACATGATTATGAAAGGCATTATACTCAAGATAGAAAGTATAATACAAACAATCATAATAAGTACTTTATAGATAGCTACGTTTGACTTGTTATTCATTTTTAACTCCTTGTGCAGCAGCAAGCTTCATAGCCTGCTTATGCTCTTTAATTGCCTGCTTCTTAAGCTTCTTAAGTCTAACTTCTTCTTTATCTCTCATAGCAAAGAAGAGAGCACCAGAACAAGCAACAATGATAAGGAACATGATCATAGAAAGTGCAGAAGCTCTGTTATACATATAACCTCCCTTGAAGGCCATAGTATAAATAAGAACGCTTGTTGTTAATGTAGCGTTATCTGGACCACTGTCACGAACGAAGAGGTTTGGAATATCGAACATATTCAAACCACCAATAAGGCTTGTTACGAGTGTGAACAAAAGGATTGTCTGGATACTTGGAATAGTAATCTTCCAGAATACCTGCCATCCGTTTGCACCATCGATATCAGCAGCCTCAAAAATTTCAGGGTTAATACCAAGAACACCAGAAATAATGATGATCATAGTGTATCCATACCACATCCATGTCTGAATGAACATTACGATACCCTGTGCAACTGCCTTATTCTGAAGGAAGAAGTAAGGTTTCTCGATAATATGGAAACGAGTAAGAAGATCGTTTACTGGACCCATTGGATAACCAAAAAGAGCACCAAACAAAATAGCTACTGTTGCAGCTGTAATAATATTTGGCATATAGAAAAGTACTTTAAATGCTCCCTCTCCAGGTACCTTAACACGACGGTTAGTAAACCATGCAGAAAGCAAAAGTGCCAGAATCATCTGTGGGATAAAGTTGCATACCCATAATTTAACAGTATTTTTCAATGCTGTATGGAAAGTAGGCAATGATAAAATTGTTTTATAATTGTCAAAGAAGTGAGAACCTTTTAAGAAATTCCATGAAGTCTTACCTACACCTCTTAAATCTGTAAAACCGATAACTGCAGTATATAATGTTGGATATAAACTGAAAATTAAGTACGCAAGTACAAAAGGAATACTAAATATGTAGCCATATTTAGCATAACTAATTTTTCCTTTTTTTTTCATTGTCGGACACCTCAAAATGATTTAATCTTTTTTTAAGAAATTCAAATACTTTTTTTACTGATAAACTACAAACTATAAAAAAAAAGCATAAATCAGGGCTGCCTTTCGACAGCCCTGATTTATTAAGCGAATGTTAGTCTATTACTCAACACCAAGCTTATCAGCTACGTTCTGCTTGAAATCTTTGATAGCAGCGTCGCGGCTCTTCTGTCCGTTAGCGTATGCACGAACCTGTTCACGCCAGAGAGAGTTGATTGTCTCATCGTACTGTGTAAGGTTCTTACCGTTAGCGTACTTGTTAGCTGGTACGAAGTAGTCGAACATGTTCTGTCCACCGAGGAATGCGAGTTCACCGTTAGACTTAGCCATTACAACACCTGAAGATACTGTATCTTTTGTTCCGCCTTCGCCATTGAGTGTACCGTTAGCCCACTTGTAGAGAAGACCATCGTTTGTAGAATCAAGTGTGATCCATTCGATGATTGTTCTTACAGCGTCTTTCTTAGCAGCTGGAACGCTCTTGTTAGCGAGGATCCATGTACCACCCCAGAAGAATCCGATAGGTGAGTTACAAACTGCCCAGTCACCATATGTACCTTCACCAACTTTTTCACCACCGCAGTTTGGAGCGAGTGTGTAGTTGATGAGCCAAGCTGGTCCGAAGAATCCGAAACATGGTTTAGCACCTGTGTCTTTCATATCAGCGAACCAAGCGTCTGTCCAGTCCTGTGTCTGGTTAGACCAGCCATTGTCTGTAAGAGCTTTAGAAGCATCGATGAAAGCTTCACGTTTTGGATCGATGTAGAGTTTTCCGTCTACGATCCAACCCTTGTCTGAAGAGTTTTCATAAGCATGCCAGATATCACCATCACCAGATACGATAGCTACACCAGCAGCTCCGAGTTTAGCAGCAGCAGCATTGAATGCTGTCCAGTTTCCTGAACCACCGCCAATGATATCATTGATAGTTTTTGGATCATCTGTTCCGAAAACTTTCTTAGCGATAGAACGACGATAGATAAAACATCCACCAGTTGTCTGATAACCAAGAGCGTCAACCTGACCACTTGTGTTAGATCCGATATCTACAGTATAAGGAGCAATTTCTGCAGCCTTGATCTTAGCATCGATATCGATTCCGAGATCTTTATAAGGCATTGCATACTGCTGCATGTCACCCTGAGAATACTTAAGGATGAAAGCTGCTTCTGCTGCATAGATATCAGGAGCATCTGCACCACCACTCATAAGAGCCTGGTCAAGAGCTGGCTGATAAGCACCTTCTGTTGTAGCGATAATTGTTGTATTTACTGTAAAGCCACAGTCTGGGTGAGAAGCGATATACTTGTCAACCATTCCTGGAATTTCGTCAGTAAATGACCAAAGATTGATCGTTACAGGACCTTTTGCTGAACCTTTCTTTGAACATCCTGTGAACAAAGCGGCAGCAACTGTGAGAACACACAATACTGATAGGATTTTTTTCATTTTCCTTTCCTCTTGTAAAAAGTTTTTTTTATATTAGGGAATTACCCCTAACTTGTTTAATTGTAACTCATATCCATTTTTTTTGCAAAAAAAATTTTGTTTTTTTCTGATATTTTCATTTACATTAAACGTTTAACTATGAAATTTTTTGCTTCGACAACGTTTTCTTTTTGGACTACAACGTTTTCTTAAAGTTAAAAATGACCAAATTTCACCTGAAAAGTAACTATATCTTTAATCTTTTTTCTATATAAATAACAAATTATGAGAGATTTTTTTGACAATCTGTAAATATATGTTATCATCATATTAGGGTGGAAGAAATAAATATAATTCGGATTGATGTTTAATGAAAAAAAAGGTACTTTCGCCAGAGAAAGCTAAAATTATATCTTCTCTACTCGTTTCAATGATCTTCCTGTTTATAGTTCTTTCTATGACAAGACTATATACAAACAGCATGATTGAAAAAGCTCAGTCAGACTATTTCAATTCTATTAAAACAACTATGGATGGTTTCGAAAAAGTTGTAAGCCTCCAGTTAAATTCCTACAGAAACTTTCTTGATTCTTATTACAAAGATATCCTTCTGACTATTCCTGATTATGATATAAATTCTATTTCTAAAACGCTTGTTGAATACAGCGAAACAAAACATCCAGACTTCCTTGACTTTTATTTTCTAACCCCCGATGGAACAGCTTATCTTTCTGACGGTACAAATATACATATGGATCCGGCAAAGCATAAAGGGCTTGATGGAGTTTTGAATTATTACATAAGCGGTATATGCTACCCTCCTAACCGTCATGCATATGTATTCTGCATCGAAAAGACCTGTTATAAAGACGGAAAAATTGCTGGTGTACTTGGAGCAGCTGTTATTCTGGACAGTTTCCAGAAACGCACAACAGGACTTGTAGGAAACCGTGAATCATTTATGCTCTTAGACACAGAAGGATATTTTCTTGTTCATCCGCGTGCAGACGTTATTGGAAAACAATATATTCCGGAAGATCCACGTTATACAGAAACCGGAACCATATATCTGGCAAAAAATCCGCCAGGAACTTATAAATCAAAAGCAGATGATAACAGCGTAATTTATCTTATTACATCGAAGATTCCAGAATCAGGCTGGACAATTTCCCTTAAAGTTTCGATGGAAGAAATAGATGAGATTTATGAGATTCAAAGAAAATCTGAAATCATGATTTTCATCTTCGCCTTCCTTACAATTCTTGGACTTGTAATTGTAGAAACTAAGATTCTTGATTTCTTCCAGAAAAAACAGCTTATTGCTACTGTATACGATCCTCTTACAAATCTCTGGACACGACAACGCTTTGAAGTTGAAGCCAATAAGATGGTAAGAAATCCGCGTGCTAAGTTTATGCTTATTGAAGCTGATATCCGTGGCTTTAAATTTATTAATCAGAATTATGGAGAAGAGGCAGCTGATAAACTGATTGTTTACTACTCTAAGATTTTGAATATATGTATTGGAGATTATCACGGAATTATTGGACGCGGCTTTGCAGACCACTTTTACATTCTCTTAAAAATTACTTCTGTACATAAGGCAATGAATGTATTCAGAGATTCATTGACTAAAATTACAGATGATGTAAAATCTTATGAAATTCCATTCTTCCCAAAATTCGGAATTTCATTCCTTATGCCGGGAGATAATCCGACAGGAAATAAGATTCAGAATCTGATTGGTCAGGCTTCTTTTGCAAAGAGTACAATTAAAGATAATCTTTTGACTCAATTCTCTGTTTATAATTCAAAGCTTTTGGAAAAGATAAACGAAGAACAATTTATAGAAAGCCACATGCAGCAGGCTCTTGATCAGAAAGAGTTCTTTGTAATGTACCAGCCAAAAATCTCTTTAACTGATGACAGGATTGTTGGTGCAGAAGCTCTTGTAAGATGGAACAATCCAAAGCTTGGTCTCATGACTCCAGATAAATTTATTCCGCTTTTTGAAAAGAACGGATTTATTACAAAGCTGGACTATTATGTATATGAAGAAGTTTTCAAATTCATACAAAACAGACTTGCTAAGAATCTTCCTATTGTTCCTATTTCTGTAAACATGTCCCGCAATCATAATAAGCCAGAAAAGTTTATGCATGATTTTATGGAAATCTTTACAAAGTATTCAATTCCACCAAGTCTTATTCAGATTGAGATTCTTGAACGTTCAGTAATGGATAACACTACCCTTCAGGACATCACAGAAAAACTCCACAAGGAAGGCTTTACTGTTGCCATGGATGATTTTGGAAGCGGTGAATCTTCTTTGAACATGCTTACTAAGATTCCGGTAGATGTTTTGAAATTTGACCGTGAGTTCTTAAATGCTTCTACAGATAAAGAAGGTCGCATTGATAAGAAGTCTGAAAAGTTTATTCATATATTGATTGATTTGAGTAAGAATCTTGAAAAGCAGACTGTATTTGAGGGAGTTGAAACTCAGGCTCAGAGAGACTTCCTGCGCTCAATCAATTGTGATCAGGCACAAGGCTACTTCTACTCTAAGCCATTAGCCGAGCAGGACTTCGTGCAGTTTATAAAATTACATTCGTAATGGTGGTTTCGATATGGCCTTCGGCCTACTCAACCACCGTTGGTTGAGTGCCGCGTTAGCGGTGTATCGAAACCAACTTACAATGCTGCAAGATGTTTATTTAATAACTCTGTTGCCTGTTTAGGGTTAGCTTTTCCGTGGCTCTGCTTCATAACCTGCCCCATCAGCCAGCCTACTACGTTGGTCTTTCCGCCCTTCCAGTCTTCAATAGCCTTAGGGTTAGCGGCAATTACATCCTGAACAATCTTATCTATTTCGCCGGCATCGCTTACAACTTCCATACCCTTCTCTTTGATGATAGCTGAAGGCATTTTGTTTGTTGAAAGCATTTCGGCAAATACTTCCTTACCCTGCTTTGATGTAATCTTTCCATCTTCAAGAGCATCGGCAAGTTCTGCAATGTGAGCAGGAGTCAGGCTAATATCTGTAATGGCAATTTTCTTTTCATTGAGAACTGCAAGGAGTTCTGCAAGAATAAGGTTTACTGCACGTTTTGGATTCTTTGATTTTGTAGCAGCGTCTTCGAAGAAGAGAGCGAGGTCGCGTGTAGAAGTAATTGTTTCTACATCGAAATCAGTCATACCATACTGAGCCTTATAGCGCTGGCGTTTAGCTTCTGGAAGCTCACCAACCTTTTCTTTAGCAGTTGCAATAAGTTCTTCGCTTACAGTAAATGGTTTGATATCTGGCTCTGTTGTAAAGCGGTAGTCTACGAAAGAGTTCTTTGTACGCTGAACAACAGTCTGTCCCTTTTCTTCGTCCCAGCCCATTGTTACTTTGAAACCAGGGTTAAATTCCTGACGATCTTCCTGGAACTCTTTGAGCTGGCGCTGTGCTTCGTAAGTACATGCGTCGCGGATTGCCTTGAAAGAGTTCAGGTTCTTGATTTCGGAAATTGGTGTGTGCCAGAGTTTTCCGTCTTCCCAAACGTTCAGGTTGATGTTGGCATCGCAACGCATATTACCTTCTTCAAGGTTACCGTTTGTTACCTTTACGTAGCGGAGGATTTCCTGAACAGTCTGCATAAAGAGAGCGGCTTCTTCTGGAGAAGTCATATCAGGTTTTGTTACAATTTCGATAAGTGGGGTTCCACAACGGTTGTAGTCAATATATGAGTGAGCACCCTGAAGGTGGAGAGACTTACCTACGTCTTCCTCAAGGTGAATACGCTCTACACGTACGCGGCGGTATTTTCCGTCTCCTACGATACAGTCCTCACCTTTGAAGTTCTGTGGACGGCACTTTGCTCCACCAGGCTGTTCATCTTTTGGATAGCTTCTGAACGGAAGGTCTACATAACCGTCTGTACAAAGCGGAATATCATACTGTGTAATCTGATAGCCCTTTGCCAAGTCAGGATAGAAATAATGCTTGCGGTCAAATTTTGTAAAGCGTGCGATATTGCAGTTTAAAGCCTGTCCGGCAACTGCTCCAAGCTCAACATAACCTTTTGAAATACGTGGCATAGCTCCCGGGAGTCCGAGACATACAGGGCACACGCGGGTGTCTGGCATTCCGCCGTAGCGGTTTTCGCAGGCACAGAAGGCCTTTGTTTTAGTTAAAAGCTGAGTATGGATTTCACAACCAATTACAATTTCCCACTTATCTATCATATTATCCTCAAAGAAATAGCTTAAATTAATTTAAATATTATATAGAAAAAAACGAGTTAGAACAATATACCGTCATCCCGACGAAGGTCGGGATCTATATTAGATTTTTCCTCTTTCTTTAAGGATATTCTCTACGTATTCTACCATCTCATAAACGAGGGCGTCGCAGTGTGGCTTACGGGTACCACCGGCTACTGCGTTGGCTTTGAGGAGGTCAGCACAATTCAGCATGTCGCTGTGGCGGCTCTGGAAATATTTAACAAGAGCCTGAGTATCTGCAGGTGCATCTATATCAAAAAGACCTAAAACCATGAGCCCTCCAGTAATTACTCCGCAGGTAATGCCGCTTTTCATACCGCCACCAAAGGCAGTTGCAATTTTATAGGCTGTTTCATCATCCAGATTAAGGCTCTGTGTAAAAGACATAAGAACTGACTGAGCACAGTTGTGATGTGGTGTTTCAATTGCGCGGATTTCGTGTGCTCTTTCAAGATATTTAGACATATTTGGCTCCTTTGTATTCTGCGGTAGTTTCGACAGGCTCAACCACCGTATTTTCTGTTAATCTTGCCATTTAGTATATTTATCACACTCAAGAATCTTTCTTGCGTTAGCTACTCTCTCTAAAGTTGGGCTTTCGAGGTCTTTAAGAACGTAATCAATTCCAAGATCCTTGTACTTCATTGCACCAAGTCCGTGATATGGAAGAATCTCTACACGCTCTACATTGTGAAGGGTGCGGATAAAGTCACGGGTCTGTGTAAGGAACTCGTCGTTATCTGTAATGCCAGGAACGAGTACGTGGCGGATCCAGATTGGCTTATTGATTTTATCGAGGTAGGCAAACATCTCGCGAATATTTTTTCCGCTCTTGCCTGTAAGTTTAATATGTTCTTCTTCGTTTATATGCTTGATATCCATCAAGAGAATATCAGTTACTTGCATAAGCTTCTGGAACTTTGCAAACCAGGCCTTGTCTTCTTCTGATGCATCAGCGGCCTCGCCGTTACGGAAAGGAGCACCAGAAGTATCGATACAAGTATTAACTCCAAGTTTTTTGAAGGCAGTAAAAAGTTCAATCAGAAAATCAATCTGAAATAGAGGTTCTCCACCGCTAACGGTTACACCACCCTTTTTGCCCCAGTATTCCTTGCAGGACATTGCTTCATTTACAAGCTCTTCTACTGTGTAGAGCTTACCATCTGTCATTTTCCATGTATCCGGATTATGACAGTAAAGACAGCGCAGAGGACAGCCTGAAAAGAAAATAATAAAACGGCTTCCTGGTCCGTCTGCACAGCCGAAACTTTCAAGCTGGTGAATGTAGCCTTCCATATGTACTCCTGTTAAAGGTGGTTTCGACAGGCTCAACCACCATATTTATAATATAACTATTTTCGAAAAGATTTTCCACTTTTTATGAAGTCCATGTGGGCTTTATCTTTGGCAGAAAGGCGGCGCTGTCCGAGTTTTAATTCTTCGTGATGAGGGCGGCCATGATTCTGTGGTAAATCCCATACCGGCTTTTTTGGATGCTGGTCTCCTTTCTGAACATAAGTACTCCACTCTTCAGGCTCCGGAACTTCAAACTTCATGTGTTCGCCTGTAAAAGGATGATCAAACTCAAGGGTTCGGGCATGAAGGCAAAGACGATTAAAAGGATCTGTGTGTGCACGGTGTTCTTCATCACCTGCAAGAGGATATCCATGAGAAGCCAGGTGTGCACGAATCTGATTTTTCTTTCCTGTATCAAGGGACAGTTCAAAAAGAATATGAGTTGATCCCTGTAAAATCATTTTGTAATGAGTACGAGCGGCAACTGTTTTGAAGTCATGACCTTTGTGATCCTTATCACCTTTCTTAGGAACAAAGCCAACATTGTGGGCATTCTGTGCAAGCGGATCATCAATAAGACCAGTCTCTGGAAGAGGCTCTGCATTGCGGTTGATTTCTGCAACAGCATGATAGAGGCGCTCAGTTACCATCTGATGCCAGGTATTCATGATTTTTTCCTGAGCCTGTTCAGTGAGGGCAAACATCATAACGCCGCTGGTATCGCGGTCCAGGCGGTGAACTACATACGGCTTGTGTTTTGCATTTGCAATTCCCTGTTTACGGAGAAGTTCTTCAAGAACAGATTGCGCAGTTCGAACCTTACTTCCAGGATACGGAACAGAAAGAAGACCTGTTGGTTTATTTATTACTGCAATCCACTGATCGTGATACAAAAGTTCAATTTTCTCACGACCATAATCTGCCTTGTGCTCTCTCTTATATTGTGTTGATGCCTTTACCATAGTGGGCGTCATTGTAGCACTTTATAGTAATATATGGAAGATTATATGTTTTCAAGACGCTGCAGGAACTGCTTGGTACGAGGTTCTTTTGGCGATGTAAAAATATCTGATGGAGAACCTTCTTCGACAATAAGACCTTTGTCCATAAAGATTATGTGATTGGCTGTGTCGCGGGCGAAAGACATTTCATGAGTTACGATTACCATTGTGGTGCCTTCGGCTGCAAGCTGTTTGATTACGTTGAGAACCTCGCCGGTGAGTTCAGGGTCAAGCGCTGAGGTTGGTTCATCAAAAAGAATTACGTCTGGATTTACTGCAATTGCACGGGCAATACCAACGCGCTGCTGCTGACCGCCAGAAAGACTTGAAGGATAAAAATCTGCCTTATCTTTGAGACCAACTTTTTCCAGAGCTTTAAAGGCACGGTCTTTAGCTTCTGGCTTTGGAACTTTTCTGGCGGTTACAAGACCTTCCATAACATTTTCCAGGGCAGTCATATTTTCAAAAAGATTATAGTTCTGAAAAACAAAGGCAGTTTTTCTTCGGATTTCAAGCATTGTTTTTTTAGAAACTTTTTCTAAATCAACATGAATATCATCAAAATCAAGGGTACCGGAATCTGCTTTTTCAAAAAAGTTGATACAGCGGAGTAAAGTGGTTTTACCGGCACCGGAAGGCCCGATAATTGTTGTAACACTTCCCTTTTCTACGTTCAGCGAAATGCCTTTGAGAACTTCTGTTTTGTCAAAAGATTTATGTACATCTGTAAGTTTCAGCATCCTCTTACCCTTCCAAAGTTTCTATAATTCTTTATACCTTTATACACAACTCTCTTTTCTATTTTACGGAAAATGAATTCTACTGCAAGGCATACCACAATATAAATTACAAAAATATCAATATAAGATTCAACGTAGTTATATCCGTAGGCTGCTTCAATTTTGGCTACTGCTGTAATTTCGCGAACAGTCATCATAAAGGCAAGTGAAGTATTTTTGATGAGGATGACTGTGGTACTGCAGAGATTAGGAAGAGCAGAAACAACAGCCTGAGGGAATACTACGCGGTGGAAAGCCTGAAAGCGGGTTTCACCGATGCTGAGTGCGGCTTCTAACTGACCGCGGTCTACAGAAGAAATTGCAGAACGGAAAACTTCACTCAGTGTTGCAGAAGAATTAATTCCAAAAACTACAAAGGCATAAATCACAGGATTCATTTCAAAAACGTTGATTGCCCAGCCGGCAGATTTTACTAGCGAGTTCAAAAGACTTGGCATTATGCTGTAGACAATCAGAATCTGAAGTACGATTGGAGTGCCGCGGATAAAAGAAACAAAGATGCGGCAAATAACATCAAGTACGCGGACTTTGTGAATGCGGGCAAGCGCAATTAAAAGAGCCGGGATTACGGCAAGCAGCAGGGACACAATTGTGATTTCTAAAGTCACCGGAATTGCTTTTACGCAAAGCCAGAAGGTTTTGATGAGGTAGGAAAAATCAAGCTGCATCAAGACTCCTCCTTCCCTTTGAATAATGCTTTTCCAGTTTTAAGAAAATCTGTTCTATGATAAGTGTAAGGCACCAGTAAATGATTGCCAGAGCCAGATAAGTTTCCAGAGAATAAGCGCCATAGTTTCGTGAGATTATAAGATTACCCGCCCCCATCATATCAATGAGTCCGATTGTAAAAGCAAGACTTCCTTCTTTAAAGAGAGAGATAAGAGAGTTTCCAAGATTTGGAAGAGCTACAACAATTCCCTGCGGAAGCATAACACGGCGGATTGCCTGTGCCGGGGTAAGTCCTATAGAAAGAGCTGCTTCATATTGAGAGCGGCCGAGCGCAAGATAAGCAGAACGAATAACTTCTGCAAGAGATGCTCCGTAAATCAATGAGAGCGAAATTATTACATATATGATTTTAGAAGAAAAATTTAAGTTTACGTCAAAAGCAGCAAGTGCGATTTTTGGAATTCCGTAATAAACGATAAAAAGAAGAACGATACTTGGTGTACAACGGATGATATTTATGTAGCCATCTGCAATAGCGCGCACCCAGCGTTTTTTACTCTGCTTCTGGGCAAAAAGAAGGATTGCAAGTGCCATGCCCAGAACGATGGTTCCAAGCACGACACCGAAAGTTACACCGAAGTACGGAAGGATTGTGACTAGACTTTTGTAGATTTGAACTGGCGAAAAAGGTCTGGACAATCCGTACTCCTGTAAAAGGTGGTTTCGACAAGCTCAACCACCGTGAAATCTTAGTCACTCACAAAATTAAATACATCCTCTCCGAAGTATTTGAGTGACAGTGCTGATATTGTACCATTTTCTTTCAATGTTTGCACGGCCTTGTCGTAGGCAGCGGCAAGCTCAACTTCTTTTTTGTTGAACAGAGGCCAGGTTGGAATTCCCTTATATGGAACGTAAGCAAGCTTATCTGCAAACTGATGGTATGGACCAGTTTCTTTCAAAACATTCTTTTCATATGAAAGCTTGAGTACAAAGTAAGCATCATAGCGGCCTTCAAGTACCCAGAGGTATGAATCTGCAATATCAAAAACATCAGATGGAACAAGCTTAATCTGATTTGAAGGATGTTTTTCATTGAACTCCTGAATTACAGAGAATTGTGCACTCTGTGGAGAAATTGGAATGAGTTTTCCAGAATAGCGGGCAAAACTTTCGAGATCTTTAATCTGGTCAGCATTTTCTTTACGGAAGGCTATACCAATTACACTTGCTGCAAGAGGATTGTTTGGAATGAGGAACTTCTTTTTACGTTCTTCTGTAATCCATGCACCCTTTGTACCAACTTGATATTTTCCAGATTCTGTACCAATCAAAAGCTCTTCATCGCTTACACCATGGAACTTAAACTCATATTCCGGGAGAAGCTCATCTACAGCTTTAAGAACTGCGAGCTCAAAACCATCAGGCTGCCCTTTTTCATCAAGGAAGTCGTAAGGTACATTTGTGATTGTATGTGCAACATTAATTGTACGTACTTTTGTTTTTGCTTTTTTAGATTTTGACGCAGCAAAACATGGGGATACAGCAAGCATCATAAATGCTGCTGCCAGTGTAATTTTTAATTCTCTTTTCATAAATGCCTCCTGAAATATCAAGAAATAAAAGTTGACTTAGAGTACATCTAATTACCTAGTAAGTCAATAGGTTTTATATATAATTATTCGATAACGGTAATAAATTGTTGTTATAACAGGTTCCCTGACCGAGTTTGCTTCGCAAACGTCGCAGGTCAAGCCGGGGAATGACAGGATATAAAAAAAAACGCCTCCTGCTGGAGGCGTTTTACTTCAGGTGGTTTCGACAAGCTCAACCACCGTTTGTATCATCTTACAATGAAGCGTGGCAAGTACGAGCGATAACGTCGTCCTGCTGTTCCTTTGTAAGGTTGATGAAGCGTACTGCGTATCCAGATACGCGAACTGTGAAGTTAGCATACTCTGGCTTTTCAGGGTGAGCCTGGCAATCCTTAAGTTTTTCAACGCCGAATACGTTTACATTCAGGTGGTGAGCACCCTTAGCGAAGTATCCGTCAAGAACGTTTACAAGGTTAGAAACTCGTTCATTTTCATCGTGACCAAGAGCAGATGGGTTGATTGTCTGTGTGTTAGAGATACCATCAAGAGAGTACTTGTATGGAACCTTAGCAACAGAGTTCAAAGACTTGATAAGTCCCTTTGTTTCTGCACCGTAAGATGGAGAAGCTCCTGGTGAGAATGGAGCGTGAGCTGGGCGTCCGTTAGGAAGAGCACCTGTAGCCTTACCGTATACAACGTTAGAAGTAATAGTAAGGATAGATGTTGTAGGCTCAGCATTGCGGTATGTTGGGTGCTTCTTAATCTTTCCAATGAATGTCTTAAGGAGCCATACTGCGATTTCGTCTGCTCTGTCATCATCCTGACCGTAGCGTGGGAAGTCTCCTTCTGGCTTGAAGTCACATGCAAGACCGTGGTCATCGCGGATAACCTTAACCTTTGCATACTTGATAGCAGAGAGAGAATCTACTACGTGAGAGAAACCTGCAATACCAGTTGCGAATGTACGGCGAACATCTGTGTCGATGAGGGCCATCTCAGCAGCTTCGTAGTAGTATTTATCGTGCATGTAATGGATAGCGTTCAATGTGTTTACATAGAGGTCGCAGAGCCATTCAAGCATTACATCGTACTTGCGCATAACTTCGTCGTAGTCGAGGTACTCAGAAGTGATTGGCTGCAATTCAGGACCAACCTGAGCATAAGGTGTAAGACCTGCACCTTCGTCCTTACCGCCGTTGATAGCGTAAAGAAGAGCCTTAGCAAGGTTAGCGCGGGCACCGAAGAACTGCATTTCCTTACCAGTCTGTGTAGCAGATACACAGCAGCAGATTGAGTAATCATCACCCCAGATTGGACGCATGATGTCGTCGTTTTCATACTGGATAGAAGATGTATCAATAGAAATCTTTGCAGCGTACTTGCGGAAGTTTTCTGGGAGTCTCTTTGAGTACAGAACTGTGATGTTTGGTTCTGGAGAAGGTCCCATGTTTTCGAGTGTGTGAAGGAAGCGGAAGTCGTTCTTTGTTACCTGTGAACGTCCGTCCTGTCCAAGACCTGCAACTTCAAGAGTAGCCCAGATTGGGTCACCAGAGAAGAGCTGGTTGTAAGATTCGATACGAGCGAAGCGTACCATGCGGAACTTCATAACCATATGGTCTACGAGTTCCTGTGCCTTTTCCTCATTAAGGATTCCCTTCTTAATATCGCGCTCGATGTAGCAGTCCAGGAATGTAGAAATACGTCCTACAGACATTGCAGCACCGTTCTGTGTCTTGATAGCAGCAAGGTATCCGAAGTAAAGCCACTGGAATGCTTCTTTTGCTGTTGTAGCTGGCTTAGAAATATCATAACCGTAAAGGGCAGCCATAGCCTTCATACCCTTCAAAGCCTTAATCTGCTCAGCAAGCTCTTCGCGCTGGCGGATTACTTCTTCTGTCATTGTTCCGTTACCGCAGTTAGCCTTATCAGCTTCCTTCTGCTCGATGAGGTAGTCGATACCATAAAGAGCAACACGGCGGTAGTCACCTACGATACGTCCGCGTCCATAAGTATCTGGCAAACCAGTAAGGATGTGTGCCTTGCGGGCCTTGCGGATCTCTGGAGTATATACATCAAATACAGCGTCAGAGTGAGTTTTGTGGTACTCTGTGAAAATCTTGTGAAGTTCTGCATTTGGCTTGTAGCCATACATTTCGCAAGACTGCTCTGCCATTTTGATTCCACCGAAAGGCATGAAAGCTCTCTTCAAAGGCTTGTCAGTCTGAAGACCTACAACCTGCTCAAGCTCCTTTCCTTCCGGACAAATATATCCAGCCGGATGAGAAGTAAGGCCTGTTACAACATCTGTATCAAGGTCAAGAACCCCTGATCTCTCCTTTCCATCAAGACCAACTGACTTCTTATTGTGTTCTTCCTTCTGAAGTCTCTGAAGCTCAGCAAAAAGCTTTTCTGTAGCCTTTGTAGGGCCTGCCAGGAATGATGAGTCACCATCATACTGTGTGTAGTTTGCCTGGATGAAGTCGCGAACGTTGATTTCGCTTGTCCATAAACCGTCAGGATTAAATCCTTCCCATTCTGGTCTTAAAGTCATATAAAACCTCTTTTGCCTTGGGACTCCTTTATGATTCCCTCAGCGATATTATTTACCGATTTCCGAACAGGACTCCTTTATGATTCTTGCGCGGAATGGAAAAACTTTCCGTATCGGTCTGATTACATATTAATACATTGTGTACAATTTATCAAGTAAAATAATGCAAAAAACACTAGAATTTCAGTCAAAAACCGCTATATCTAGTGTTTTTTATACATTAAAACTTCAAAGTTACACCAAATTTAGTAAATGGATAACCTACTTCGAGGTTCAATCCAAATGATTTACTGAAGAACCAGTTAGCACCAATTGCTTCACCAAACTGGAAGTAATCTGGAACCCAGACACTTGATTTTGGTTTTACAACAGGAATATTAGCACCAATTCTTGTTACAGCATAAACGTCGAGTGATTCAGGTGGAAGCTGTACGTGATAAGCAGCTTCTCCACCGAAGAAGAGTCCCCAGTATGTATCTGTTTCATAAACATAATGACGATTTACAATATCATAATGATCAAGATATTTATAACCATATGCATGAATACCGGCATATCCACCGAATGTAAATGGAAGCTTCCAGATTGGCTGTGCATACTGAACTTCTACCATGATAGGTGGAAGGCACCAGTAGCCATCATAAACGTTATAAACAAAATCAGAATAAAGCAAACCTGCATCTACATTTACAATGAAGTCGCCCTTTTCAATTCCACCACCATAGTTGCACCAGCACTGAGACCAGTCAAAACTCTTTGCAGACAAAGATGTTCCACAGAGCAGAACAATAAGAGCTGCAATCAATGATCTTTTTTTCATAGAAAAAAAACTCCTCTGAATTAATGTATTATATAGAATACCGAATTCATGGGGAGTGTGTAAATAGAAAAAAATCGTCATCCCGAACTTGTTTTGGGATGACGACTATACCTAGTCTAATTCGTACTCGGTGTCTGGCGGAACGATTTCTACATTCGGGAAGCCGGCTTCTACAAGGTGCTCTTTAAAGCCTTCCTGCTGGTCAACTTCACCATGGATAAGGAAGATTTTCTTGAGACGGCTTGTGTCAATTTCCTTAAGCCATTCAATCATTTCGCTGTAGTCGGCATGAGCTGAGAATCCGTTACACTTCTCTACTTTTGCTTTTACCTCATACTTATCGCCAAGAATGGTAACTTCTTTCTGACCTTCAAAGATACGGCGGCCAAGAGTATTTTCAGCCATATAGCCTACAATCATAATTGTATTCTTAGGATCTGAAATTTCATTAGCAAGATGATAAAGAACACGGCCGGCTTCACACATACCATCTGCAGAAATGATAATCATTGGACCTTCTTTCTTATTGAGGGCCTTTGAATCTTCTACGCTGGTTGTATAAATGAGAGAATTGAAACCGAATGGATTTTTATGATGTTTAAGGAAGGCTTCGTTTACACTTTCATCATAACATTCCGGATGTACACGGAATACTGAAGTTGCGTTACTTGCCATAGGTGAATCAACATAAATTGGTACAACAGGAATCTTTTTCTGATCTGTAAGAAGATGTAAATAGAATACAAGTTCCTGGGCACGTTCAATTGCAAAAGATGGAATTATGATTTTACCCTTCTTTGCGCAGGCATCACGTACAATACGAATCAGTTCCTTCATTGCAAGGTCATGATTATCGTGAAGCTTATTTCCATATGTAGATTCAAGATAGATGTAGTCTGGAGCAGGCATATCTGTTGCAGGATTACGGATGATTGGCTTACACTTGCGGCCAATATCTCCTGTAAACAGAATACGAGTTTCTTTTTCCGGTTCTTTAGGATTTGGATTGATTGTGACATTTGCAAAGGCTGAACCTAAAATGTGTCCTGCATCAAAAAATTCAAGCTGAACATCTGGTGCAATAAACATCTTTCTATTATATGACAATGATACAATCTGATTTGCGGCATTTACACAGTCAATTTCATCATACAAAGGCTTCCAGTAAAACTTTTCACCTTTTTTGCTTGCCTGTTTTGCAAGGAATTCTGCATCGTGTGCCTGAATGCGGGCACTATCCATCATTACAAGATTTGCAATGTCGCGGGTTGCAGGAGTTGCATAGATATTTCCACGCCAGCCCTTTCTTGTAAGAACAGGAAGAAGTCCACAGTGGTCAAGGTGGCCATGAGTAAGAATAACGCCTTCAAGGTGGTCGTGATCTATATCAAAATTACGGTTTTTCTCATCTGATTCCTTTCGTTTTCCCTGGAACGAACCGCAATCTATCATAAACATTCTGTCATCAATTCTAAAAATATGCTTTGAGCCGGTAACTTCCTCAGCAGCGCCAAGTGAAATGCATTTTATAGACATATTCAACCTCCAAATTGAAATACCTCTCGGCGAAACTCCATACAAAAAAAGGCTTCCGCGCTCGCTTTGCTCGCTTGTGCAGAATTTTTTTTGTATGGATTTCGCCTACGGTATTTCACTTCACAGTTAAATTATAAAACGTATTTCCTTATAAAACAAATAAAAAACTCAAGAAATACTCGTCAAGGGATTGTTAAAAATGGTATACTTTATGATATGCTTGTTAAGAACACAAATTATAGCGTTATTTATTCGGATGATGATTTTGTAGTACTCAATAAAAGAAGCGGCATTCTTATTGCGGCAGACCGTTACAACGAAGACGCACCACGTCTGGATCTGCTTGCGCAGGAAGAATTCGGAAAGCTTTATGCCGTTCACAGAATTGATAAAGACACCTCAGGACTTATTATTTATGCACGCACAGCTGAAGCTCAGAGAAATCTTTCCATGCAGTTTGAATCACGGGAAGTTCAGAAGACTTATCATGCTCTGGTATATGGTCACCCTCTCTGGGAAACCCTTGATGTAGATTTACCTCTTCAGCCAGATGGAGATTCACGACACAGAACCGTTGCAAGCAAGCGTTACGGAAAACCTTCTTTTACAAGCTTCCGCCTTATAGGAACATGTGGTCCTTATTCATGGATTGAAGCAAAGCCAAAAACCGGTCGTACACATCAGATTCGTGTACACCTTGCAGAAAACGGACTTTCAATTGTCTGCGACCCTCTTTACAGTGGAAACCAGAAGCCGGTAAAACTCAGCGAAATCAAAAAAAAGTGGAATGGCGACGAATACGAAGAGCGCCCACTTTTAAGCAGACTTGCCCTTCACGCTTATAAGATTGAAATTAAACATCCAAGAACCGGGGAGCCGGTAAGCTTTACAGCACCATATCCAAAAGACATGGACGCAACCAGAAAACAGCTGGCAAAACTTTTTGGAGTCGATCCGCTGGTATAAAAAATGACTGGTAAGAAAACTTTATTTCCGCTATTCATAATTCTTTTCTTTACAAGTTTCAATCTGTATGCATTGGATAATAAATATGAAAATTATTTTTCCTTCCAGATTACCCCACAGTTTGAAATTGCAAATGGGGTTATTAATGAGTATGTGTTTCATGATGAATGTAAGAATACAGATAATAAATTAAGTGAACTGGATTGGCATCTTAAAACACTCGCCTTATTTAATATAAATGCAGATCTTAACATCTTAAAATATTTTGCATTGAATCTTTCAAGTACATTTGGTGTGCCACAACGAAGTGATTTTATGCAGGATTCTGATTGGCGAAATTCATTCAGTTATGATTATATAAGCTGGTTAGAAGATGATCCGACAGAAAGAACTGATTTTTCTGAGCATATAAATCGTTTGGAAAAACTGGTAAATCTTAAAATATCTTTAGGTGGTAATATTTATTTACCTTTTGAAATTAAGCTCACTCCACATATTGCATATAAATATGATTTTATAAAGTTTGCTTCAAGCAAAGGATATGGTCTTTATAAATCAGAAAACAAAGAATTTGTTACTTATGACTGGGCTTCAGAATACTCTGGAAATATCATTGGTTATGAGCAGACAATCAATTCATTTCTGCTTGGCTTAACACTTAATTCTGAAACCATTCCTAAAACAAAAATTAAATTACGTTTCGATATAAGTCCTAAACTTACAACTATAAATGCAATTGATTACCATTACTATCCTAGAGGAGATGCATTTATGGATGTTATCACAGGTGTTGTTTTGATTGAAAGCGAAGCAACTGCCCAGTATATGTTTTCAAAAAATCATAGCGCCGGAATCTATGGAAGCATTCAATCTATTCCCATCTCAAAGGGAACTACATATGCTAGAAAAATTGACCGTAAAGGTAATTTCCAGGATGATAACTGGGCTAAAGACAGTTGTAACGGCGGCACCCAGCGTTTTATATGGGCGCTCGGGCTTAATTACTCTTTTTCACTCTAACACTTACAATTCTGCGGCCGCTTACATCTTCGGCTGTATAAAGATTCTTATCCTTAATGAGAACTGTACCAGAGGCAGGAAGATAGCCGAACTGTTCGAGGAGCCAGCCGCCCACAGTATTCATTTCATCTGATTCCAGGGCGAGGCCGAGAATTTCATTGGCATCATCTATCTTCATATCACCAGGAACAATAAAGGTATTAAGAGAAACAAGTTCAACCTTATCTTCCGGAGCGGTATTATCATAAGCGTTTTCATCGGACATATGACCAAAGACAACCTTTAAGATATCTTCCATTGTGATGATACCATCTGTCTGTCCCTGCTCATCGAGGACTACAGCAAACTTGTGTTCGCTGGTACGGAAGAGCTGCAAGATATCAAGAACGCTCATTGTACCTGGAATAAAAAGAACATCGGTCATCTGACGGCCGGCAAAGCCTTCGCCACGGTCTATATCTTCTGAACAGAAAAGAACCTTCTTATAATTGAGAACACCAACAACATTTTCACGATTTCCACTGTAAACAGTAAGTGTTGAAAAGCCGGAAGTAAGGAATTGATTTATTACTTCCTCATAAGCGGCTTCTTTTTTAATCATGCTTACCTGTGAACGGTGCTTCATAACATCGTGAACAAGAAGATCATTAAACTTAATGATTTTATTTAAGAGGCGGCTTTCATCTTTTTCAATTGTTCCTTCATGAGAACCAACATCAATAAGAGTTTTAAGTTCTTCTTCTGTAACAATAACTCCGTCCGGCTTCATGATTTTTTCTGCAAGAACAACGGCTCCATGAGAAAGCTTTTCAAAAATCCAGACAATTGGAAAAAACAGTCTTTCAAGAACCATCAAAGGTATAGACGAAAAACATGTAAATGCATCTGGATGTAAACCTGCAGCTGTCTTTGGAACAATCTGAGCAAAGGTTGTAATAAAGAAGGCTGTTATAAAAGGTGCAATTGCAGTTCCCTTGCTTCCAAGAATCTCAATTGCAAGAGCGGTGGCAATGGCAGAAGCAAGAGAGTTCAGGAAGTTTGTTCCGATAAGAACTGTTGTGAGAAGGCGATCCATATTTGCTTTAAGGGCTGCAACCTTTTTAGCATTTCTTCGTCCCTGCTCTACCATGCTGCGAAGCTTAAGTCTTGGCAGAGAAAGATATGCAGTTTCTGAGGAAGTGAAAAATCCGACACACAAAATGAGGATTAAGAGTTCTACACCGGTAATTATATAATGTGTCATTCTTCGCCCTCCTCTTGAGGAAGCTTTGAAATCTGAATGCGTTCTACACGGTGCGACTGGATTTTTTTGATTGTGAAAAGCCAGCCTTCAAATTCAACTGTATCTCCTGCAGAAGGCATGCGGTCTATCTGCTCTGAAAACCAGCCGCCTATCGTTTCATTTATATTTGATTCAAGCGCAATATGAAGATCTTCTTTAAGGTCTCGCAAAAGCACTGAACCGTTAATTTCAAAGTCGTTTTTATCTTCTACATTATCAAAATCAAAAACTTTGCCACGGAGAGAATCTTCTCCAGGGAGTGCAAAGATTTCGCGGGAAATATCTTTTTCTGTAATTACACCATCTGTACCAGAATATTCATCAACAATAACTGCCATTGAATCATGATTTTCAAAAAGCAGTTCCTGAACAGATGTAATTTTTTTTGTACCAAGAATAAAAAGAGGTGGCCTCATTACATGAAGCAGATTAAAAGCACTCTGACTTTCCTTATAAGCCATCATGTCTTTAAGATAAATAATACCAATGATATCATCTATTGATTTTCGATAAACCGGGAATCGTGTAAAGCCCAGGCGCTGTGAAAGTTCAATAATATCTCTGTAAGTTGCATCATGTGGAACTGCACGAATCTTTGTTCTTGGAACCATGATATCCTGTGCCTCGAGATCTGAAAACTTAAAGACCTGAGTCATCATTCGGTTTTCATTTTCCTCGATAATTCCACTTTCTGAACTCATGTCAAAAAAGGTTTTAATTTCTTCTTCTGTATAAGACTGCTTTTTTGCGTTGGTTTTAATTCCAAAAATACGCAGTACACAGCGGGCAATAAAAGAAACAACAATTACAATAGGATGCATGATTGCAACTACAACCCGTACAAACGGAGCAAGGGCGTAGGCTATTCTGTCGGGACAGCGGGTAGAAATTGTTTTTGGAGTAATTTCACCAAAAATTAAAAGAAGAAGAGTTGCAATAAGAGTTGCAATTCCAACACCTTTCTGACCGAAAACATCCAGTGCAATTGAAGTTATAATAGAAGAAACAAAAATATTTACTATGTCGTTTGAAACTAAAAGAGTATTGATAAGGCGCTCTCTGCGGTCTAAGAGTTTACCGGCTATAAGAGCACGCTTATCTTTATTTTTCCTGAGGATTCTTAACCGCAGTTTGTTCATTCCAAGGAAAGAACTTTCTGAAATAGAAAACAGCATGGAAAGAACTATTAAAACTGCGAGAATTATGTAAATCAGATAATTGGGGCTATCGTCCATTCAGTACTATTCCTGTGCAGAAAGGGCCTCAATTACGCGGCGGATTGCAGGAACTTTTTCGCTGTCTGGAGCAACCTGAATTGATTTTTCAAGGTAACTGATTACTACAGCATTGTCTGCAATACCAGCAGATGCAGCAAGATATGCAGCTGTATAAATAGCTTCCTGTCTTACTTCAGCTGGAACTGTTTCTTCATTTTCAAGATCAAGATATGCCTGAATTGCAGCCTTTGCATCACCATTGATTGCAGCAAGATTTGATCTGATATCTGCAGAAGCGTAAACATATTTACCAACAAGACCTGTTGTATTTGAAGGATCAATCTTCTTTACTGATTCAATCAAATCGATAAGGAAGAGTCTGTAGTCAGGTGCAGTTGCTTCATAAAGCTCATCAATTGCAGTTACCTTTTCTTCGGCATTTCCAATTTTTGTCTGATAAATCATCTTGTGAATATCTTCAATTGAAGAAGCCTTTTCATCAAGAATAGCCTTAAAGCCTTCTACTGTGCGGTTCTCATCATCATAGAAAAGTCCGTTGATGAGGTATTGTTCCTTTGAAAGAATATAAACTACTGGAGTCTGCTGAACGTTGAGTTTTGCAGCATACTTTGTATTCTTCTGAATTAAATCAGCCTGTCTTTCTGCAGCTTTCTTTTCTGTAGCCTTAGCATCATCTTTTACAACTGATGATTCATATGTTGACTGAGAAAAGTCCATGCAAACTACTGCAAACTTTGATGCAATATCAGTTTTGAAAGCTGGAGTGCGAACAACCTTATTAAGGAAGTCTTCGCTCTGTAAATCATCACCTTCGATTGTAACGATGATCATGATATCCTGATTATTTTTTTCAGCAGCTTTTACTGCATCATCAATATCATAATAGCAGCCGTTTGCATCAACACTGGCATTTCCACAGCTGACAAAGAGGATTGCAGCTGTAGCAAAAATTGTAAGAAGTTTTTTAAAGTTTTTCATTTTGTTTTTCCTTAGTTTTTATTTGAAGTATGAAACGCCGGCTGCAAAGAGGTTTTCACAGGTTGTTTCACTTTCGTTTGTAAGTGGGCTTCCACCTACGTTCTTGAACAGGTCAAGAGATGCGCCGTTTACTTCCATGCCTACGCCACGCTCTGAATGTCCCATCTTTCCAAGAACGTGTCCGTCTGGAGATGTGATACCTTCGATTGCGAATGCAGATCCGTTAGGGTTATCCGGCTCAGAAATTGCAGGACGTCCGAACTCGTCAACGTACTGTGTGAATACTTGTCCATTTTCGAACAGTCTCTTAGCTGTTGCTTCATCACAAACAAAGCGTCCTTCTCCGTGAGAAATTGCGATGAGGTGATTTCTCTGGTCGATTACGCTTGGGTGCATTGCCCATGGTGAAGTTGCAGATACGATACGTGTACGTACAATGCGTGAAATATGACGGTTGATTCTATTGTATGTCAAAGTTGGCATATCAGGAGTCATATCGCAGATTTCACCGTATACAGCAAGACCTGTCTTAACAAGAGCCTGGAAACCGTTACAGATTCCAAGTACAAGACCGTCGCGCTTTTTAAGAAGATTCATAACTTCTTCGCTGATGTTTCCTGCCTTGAGTACGTTTGCAATAAACTTTGCAGAACCATCTGGTTCATCGCCTGATGAGAATCCACCACTGAGGGCAAGAATCTGTGCGTCGCGAAGTTCGCGTGCGAGGTTATCAAGAGATTCTGTAAGCTGAGCCTGTGTGCGGTTCTGGAGTACGAGAATCTTTGTTTCTGCACCTGCAAGGTTGAAGGCACGGGCCATATCGATTTCGCAGTTTGTTCCCGGGAATACAGGGAGCAATACCTTTGGACGGCTTGTTGGCTGAACAAAGGCTGGAGCCTTACGGATGTCTGAAAGTGATTTGTGAACATCTGTTGCCCATTCTGGGAGTTTTGGCTGCTCTGGAACACCACTAACACGTGGGAATACTTCCTTGAGCTTATCTTCCCATTTATTTACACAGTCATAAAGGCTGATTTCAACTTCTGGATTTGTAACGCCGCCAAGCTTTGCATTCTTGATTACGATTGCAGGCTTATCAGTTGTCATACCAAGCTGAACGAGGGTACCTGGCACAAAGGCTGCCTTTTCAAACTCTGGTACATGAGCTGATGGAACTTCTACGATGATGTTTCCGTAAGTTGGAACGAAGAGATTTCTCAAGGTGGTTTCGACAGGCTCAACCACCGATGCGTCAATCTTGGCACCAACCATGTTACCCATTGCCATCTTTGTAACAGCTTCTGCAATTCCACCAGGTCCTACAGGATACATAGCGGCAATGCGGCGGGCCTTATTGAGCTCGTAAAGTATATCTGAGTTTTTAAGGAAGGTTTCGTAATCTGGTTCGAGAAGGTCTGAATAAGGAACCTTTACCATATAGATATTGTTTCCGCTTACCTTGAAAGAACCTGAAAGTACGTTTGGAGCTTCGTCGTGTGTTACGGCAAAACTTACAAGTGTATGTGGAACGTTGATATCTTCAAAAGTACCAGACATTGAGTCCTTACCACCGATAGAAGCACAACCAGATTCAACCTGTGCATCTACAGAACCGAGAAGTGCTGCTGCAGGATAACCCCAGCGCTTTTCGTTTACTGCACGACCAAAGAATTCCTGGAAGCTCAGGCGGCTTGTGCGAGCCTTACCACCAATACAAGTGATTTTTGCAAGTGAGCTGAGAACTGCAGTTTTTGCTCCGTGCCATGGAGACCACTGACCAACACGTGGGTCAAAGCCGTATGTCATGAGACTGGCAGTTGAAGTTTCACGCGGTGTCATTACAGGAATCTTAGCAGACATACCTGCTTCCGGTGTATTCTGATATTTTCCTCCATATGGGAAAAGAACTGTGCTTGAACCGATTGAGCCGTCGAAGCGTTCGCCAAGACCGCGCTGTGAACAACATGCAAGGTCATTGATGTTTGCAAGCCATGCGTCTGTAAGATGATTCTTTACACAGCCTTCGCACTTAACAGGCTTGTCGAGTTCTGCGGCAACTGCCTCGAGAGGGTTCAGCAATGGAGACTTAGCAGGCTCAGCAGGCTGCTCGATAAGAGCAGTTGCTTCATGATGAGCACCAGCAGCGTCGAGGAACTCGCGACCGAGGTCTACGATAGTCTTTCCGCGCCACTTCATAACGAGGCGGTTTGTATCTGTAACTGTTGCAACAACAACAGCGTTTAAGTTTTCTTTCTTTGCTTCTTCAATAAAGCGTTCTACATCAGCCTTGCGAACAACTACAGCCATACGTTCCTGGCTTTCTGAAATTGCAAGTTCTGTGCCGTTCAAACCTTCGTACTTCTTTGGTACTGCATCAAGGTTGATATCAAGACCAGGAGCAAGTTCACCAACAGCAACAGAAACACCACCGGCACCAAAGTCGTTACAGCGGCGAATCATAAGGCTTACTTCTTTATTGCGGAAGAGGCGCTGAATCTTACGCTCTTCAACAGCGTTACCCTTCTGAACTTCGGCAGCAGCAGTTGTAACAGATTTTACAGTGTGAACTTTTGAAGAACCTGTTGCACCACCAATACCGTCGCGGCCAGTACCACCACCAAGAAGAATGATGATGTCGCCCGGCTCAGGACGTTCGCGGATAACTGTATCTACAGGAGCGGCAGCAATTACAGCACCAAGCTCCATACGTTTTGCGGCATAACCCGGGTGATAGATTTCTTCTACCTGACCAGTTGTAAGACCAATCTGGTTACCGTAACTTGAGAAGCCCTGGGCTGCTTCGCGGCAGAGCTTAATCTGAGGGAGCTTTCCCTTCATTGTAGCGCTGAGTGGTACAGTTGGGTCTGCGGCACCGGTAATACGCATTGACTGGTAAACCCAGCTGCGTCCAGAAAGAGGGTCACGGATAGCACCACCAAGACAAGTTGCAGCACCTCCGAATGGTTCGATTTCTGTTGGATGGTTATGAGTTTCGTTCTTGAACATCATAAGCCAGCGCTCTGTAGCGCGTGGGTCGTCAGCTGCCAATGGCTTTCCATTTTCATCAGCTGTGTAATGTACGTCTATATAAACCGAACATGCATTGTTTTCTTCAGAAACTTCCATATCTTCAAGTTTTCCGTGCTTCTTGAGATACTTCATTCCGATTACAGCCATATCCATTAAGCAGACTGGCTTGTCTGTACGGCCTGCATAAAGGTCAGTACGCATGTTGTTATAGTTTTCAAGTGATTTTTTGAAGAGCGGTGCATAAAGACCATCTTCAATTTTGATATCTTTAAGTTCTGTAAGGAAGGTTGTGTGACGGCAGTGGTCAGACCAGTAAGTATCGAGTACGCGGATTTCTGTTTCTACAGGGTCGCGTCCTTCGCCCTTGAAATAGTCCTGAAGGAACTTGATGTCTGCGAGGTCCATTGCAAGGCCCATCTTGTTACGGTATTCATCAAGCTCTGAATCATTCATTTTGATAAAGCCTTCAACAACAGGAATGTCTGCAGGCTCTTCTGAATGCATCTTCAAAGTTTCTGGTTTTGTATCATCTGTAAGACGAGAATCTACAGGGTTTATAAGGTAGTTCTGAATCTTTTTGATTTCTTCATCTGAAACATCACCCTCAAGAAGAACGATTTTTGCACAGCGAACTGCAGGAGGTTCTGTAAGAGTTTTTACTCCCTTAAGACCTGCACGGAGCAAAGAAAGACACTGCTCAGCAGAGTCTGCACGCTGATCGTACTGTCCAGGAAGGAATTCCCAGATAATCTCACGGCCACCGTGTTCAGGTAACTTTTCTGTAAAAACAAAGTCACTCTGTGGCTCAGAGAAAATGCGTGTTGCTGCAATTTTTGCAACTTCTTCGCTTACATTTTCAATGTCATAACGATTGAAATAACGAACTGCTTTTACACCTGCAATTCCCAAAAAACTGTTGATTTCTGAAAGATAACGGCGCGCCTCGTTTTCAAAGCCTGGGCGGCGCTCTACATATAAACGATACATAGAGCGATTATATCAAAAAAGAGACCCCGAAACAAGTTCGGGGTGACAGAAGTTTTTAGAAGCGGTAGGTACCGGTTGTTATTGTGCCGCCGTTTGAATAGATGTCGAAGTTTACGGACTTCTGAGCAGCGGCCAGTTCTTCGTAGAACTCGGCGAGGGTTGTTACCTTCTTGCCGTTTACTGCAGTAATAACGTCGCCGTTCTGGATACGAAGGCTTGCTGCAGGTGATTTTTCTTCTACATTAGTTGCAATTACACCCTTAACCTTCTTATCATCAATTTTAAGCTGCTCACGAGCCTTATCTGTAAGAGGGCTTGCAATAAAACCAGGCCACATCTTACTGTTGTTGATATCGCTTTCGTTTGCACGCTCTTCAATCTTTACGATAATATCTGAAATCTTTTTACCGCCACGGATTACTGTAAAGTTTGCAGTAACTCCTGCTTCAAGATTACCAATATCACGAACAAGCTGATTTGTAGATTTTACCTTCTTGCCGTTTACTTCAATAATATAATCACCAGGTTTGATTCCACCCTTGAAAGCTGGTGAGTTAGAGAATACTTCGGCAGCAAAAGCACCTTCAATTCCATTTACACCAAGATCATCTTTATATTCAACAGGAATGTCGAGAAGTGAAACACCTACCCAACCATAAACAACCTTACCCTTCTTGATAAAGGAATCGATTGCAGACTTAAGGTTATTGATAGGGATTGCAAAACCAAGACCAACTGATCCACCAGAAGAAGAAGCAATCCATGTGTTGATACCAATTACTTCACCGTAAATATTTACAAGCGGTCCACCAGAGTTACCCTGGTTGATTGCAGCATCTGTCTGAATATAGTCGCTGATTGCAGACATGTGACTTTCAGAACGACCAACGGCACTTACAATACCCTGAGTTACAGACTGGCTGTATCCAAGAGGTGCACCAAAGGCCATACAGATATCACCAGGCTGAACCTTATCTGAATCTCCAAGTTTTGCTACAGGAATAGAACTGTCTTTTGATTCGAATGAAACAAGTGCAACGTCGATACGGCTGTCTGCACCAACGAGTTTTCCTTCGAACTCACGGCCATCATTAAGTTTGATGCTGATTTTTGTTGCAGAACCGGCAACGTGGTTATTTGTAAGAACATAGAAAGTGTTTCCTGTTTTTCTTACGATTACACCCGAACCAAGACCTTTTGATTCATATTCGCGCTGATTTTTATTACTATCATTATCATCTCCATTTCCTCTCTGACCAAAGAAAAATTCAAATGGATTTGACATGCCACCGAATGGATCTGTATAAGTTTTTGTCTCTGTAACATCAACTTCTACAACTGCTGGAAGCATTGTATTAGAGATTGAGCGGAAGGAATTCTGGAGTGCCTCTACTACGCTTAAAGAAGCATCAGATGTCTTTTTAGGAGGATCTGCAAAAAGTGATGCAGATAATAAAAGCAACATTGAGGCTGCTGCCAGTACCTTAGTCAGTTTTTTCATTTATTTTATCTCCTCAAAATTTTAGATATTTTATTAAAGCGCTTACTTTAAATATAACTAAAATTTTGAGAAAAGGTAACATAAATGTTTTCTTATTTTTTGTAATCCAGCGCGGTGAGGACTTCGTTGTGGTCTTCGAAGACGGCAACTGTATGCTCTTCGTGACAGCTTACCTTGCCATCTGCAGTAAGAATTGTCCAGCCGTCATCAGCCTGCTCTACTTCTGGAACACCAAGGTTAATCATTGGTTCAATTGCAAGTACCATACCAGGTTTGATTCTTGGGTTCTGACCGCGGAACGGACAGTTTGGAACACTTGGATCTTCATGAACATCAAGACCAACTCCGTGTCCGCAGAAATCATAAACAACACCATAGCCGTGGCGGGTTGCAATATCATAAACTGCATTTGCTATGTCGCTGATGCGGTTGCCAACTACACAGGCAGCAATTCCGGCTTTAAGACATTCTGCAGTTACTTCCTGAAGTTTACGAACTTTAGGATTTACATTTCCAATTAAAAGAGAATGAGTTGTATCGCTGATGTAACCGTCCATATCGATTCCAACATCAATACTTACAAGGTCACCATCTTTGATAATGCGTTTTTTAGAAGGGATTCCGTGGATAACTTCGTCGTTAATACTGATACAGGTAGCTCCAGGGAAGTCTTCACGCCACCATGCTGGCTTACCACCGTGTGCAAGCATATAGTCTTTAAACATATCGTCTACCTGTTTTGTAGACATACCGGCTTTTATCTTTGGAATGAGTTCGTTAAACATATCTGCGGTAATGTGACATACCTTACGAATGCCTGCGATTTGTTCTGGTGTTTTCAATTGTATCATATTTGATTCCTTCTTTATGAAAGATTTTAACACTTTTGTGATTTTTGGGGAAGAGTTTTTGTTAGAATTATCTAACAAGCTTTTATCCACCGAGTTTCTCTGATTCCCGTAAACAGATTTCAGCAGTAGAGAGATCTCCGAGGCGGCGGTATTCTTCACTCATTTTACGGAGGAAGAAAGCGTCGTTTTTAGAACCAAAGTTGAGATCAAGAGCACGTTCAAAAACGTCCAAAGCAAGTTCATCGGAAATTACGCAGTCTATATTTTTTTTGAGGATGTTCAGAGTAAAATCCATTACTTCAGGGAAGAAAATATAAAAGTAATGATATGAGTATTCCATCTGGATAATCTGTTCCAGAAGAATGATTGCATCATAATATTCACCGCGGATTACAAGCTCTTCTGCAAGAATGTAACCATAGTCCATAAAGTCTTCGCGGGTAAACCATTTCTTGAGGGAAAAATCTGCATGATTCATCTGCATGCGTTTGAACTCAGCAACTGCTTCATCTTCCTTCTGATGCATGAGAGTATAGAAAATCAGCTTGGCACGACTTTCTTCATCTGTGCGGGCAGAAAGCCAGTCATAATAATTGAAGGTGTCTGCATTTTTGTAGGATCGTTTTACGCGGATAAAGAAAGATTCATCGAAAATTGAACGCTGGCGGATATCTGAAAGTACTCGGTACGCCTGCACTACTTCGTTGAATTCATCACGATGAGTTGGATCTCCCGAAAGATCTGGATGGAGAAGTTTTACTTTTTCACGATAGGCACGTTTAATTTCGGCAAGAGTTGCATTATGTCGAACACCCAGAATCTTGTAAAAATCTTTCATTACAATTTTTTAGAATATTTTGAAGATTTTTTCAATATCAGGCTTTTGAATAATCATTACAGGAACTTTTGAATGAGCAAGCACTTCACTCTGATCTATAGAAAGGACATTACGTTTAAGGTTATGGTGATTTTCGTCTTTTTCGTTTCCGCCAAGAATTATGAGGTCTGCTTCATATTCATCTGCCGCGCGCAAAATCTCCGTAAAAACACCACCGTTGCGAAGCTCCGTCTCACACTTTATTCCCTTAGATCCCGCAAGCATCTGCGCATAAGCAAGGTAACGCTCGCCATCTTCTTTAAGACGCTCTTCGTAATCATAACGTTCATCAGAAACGAGGAACTTATTCATAGAAAGGTATTTTACAGTAGCGGTATCTACAACGTAAACGAACTTAATGGAAATATTGTAAGTTCTGGCCATCATAATAGCGTACATCGATGAGTGAACCGATGAACGGTGACCGTTTACTGCGACAATCATTTTCTTAAAAAAACTTTTCGCCATAATATCTCCGACGTCTTTGTCTTTTACAATTGTAACACGTCTTTTTATTTCGCGCCATTTTTTTTCTTCAGTGCTTTAAGTACAAATACATTCTCGCGGTCGCGCTCTTCAAGGACACTTTCAATATAAGCCTTGGTCTCCCGCGCCTGCGGAATAATCATCTTATCAAGAGCATTTACACGGCGCTGAGTTTTGCGAACCTCTTCTGCAAGTCGCCATACAATTGTTCTTATCGACGCCATCTGTGTAAGCAAAAGCAGCAGTTCAAAGAAACTGTTGATGGTAGCATCCATATTTGCATCTGTACCGACAAAAGAATAGAACAGTTCTTTTTCCGGCATGATAACGTCGATAGTTGGGAACGACATACCGCCAATATTTACACGCTTTTCTGTAAAATCAAAATCATAATGAACGGCATGAGAAATGCGTTCAATCTGGTCGGCACCGTCAATCATGAGCATGCGCTTAAATGCCGGGTATGCTTTTTCAACCGCCTCATCAATATCCTTTTCCAGAAGTTTTACGCGTTCAACAAGGTGCATAAGTTCACGCACAAGGATTTCGCGTTTTTCTTCAAGAAGCTCGTAGCCGTTGGTAGAGACCGCGAGCTGCTCTTTCATCATGAGAAGGTTTGATTTTGTTGGGGCGATGTTTAGTCTTGCCATAGCTTAGATCCTGTAACTTGTGTTTTCGATACGGCTTCGCCTACTCAACCACCGGCGGCAGATACTTCTCAATAAACTCAGGCTTGATACGGGTGAGCTCTTCTTTTGGAAGTTCGGCAAGGATTTTCCAGCCGATGTCGAGAGTCTGCTCGATTGTGCGGTCTTCGTATTCGCCCTGAGCAAAGAACTCTTCTTCAAGGCGCTTACCAAAGTGAAGGTATGCACGGTCGAGTTCGCTCAATTCCTCTTCACCAATAATCGCTGCAAGGTTACGGATAGACTTTACCTTTGAGTACGAAGCAAAGAGCTGGCTTGAAACGTTAGCGTGATCTTCGCGGGTCATGTCCGGACCGATACCGTCTTTCATCAAACGGCTGAGGCTTGGAAGACCAGCAACTGGAGGATAGATTCCTTCCTGGAAAAGTTCACGGCCAAGTACAATCTGACCTTCGGTAATATATCCGGTAAGGTCTGGAATAGGATGAGAAATATCATCGTTAGGCATTGTGAGGATTGGAATCTGAGTAATTGAACCTTCGCTGCCTTTTACACGGCCGGCACGCTCGTAGAGTTCTGCAAGGTCTGAATAAAGGTATCCAGGGTAGCCCTTTCGTCCAGGAACTTCTCCACGGGTTGTAGAGATTTCGCGGAGGGCTTCACAGTAGTTTGTCATATCTGTAAGAACTACAAGTACGTGCATTCCCTTTTCAAAGGCAAGATATTCTGCGGCTGTAAGTGCACAGCGTGGAGTAATAATACGTTCAATAGAAGGAGCGTCGGCAAGGCTCTGGAACATAACTACGTTTGCAAGAACTCCGGACTCTTCAAAGGTGTCTACGAAGAATTTTGCAACGTCGTATTTAATACCCATGCCGGCAAAAACCATTACGAACTTTTCGTCTGAGTTACGAAGCTTTGCCTGGCGAATAATCTGAGCAGCAAGCTTGTTATGTGGCAGACCGTTTCCAGAGAAAATAGGAAGCTTCTGTCCGCGTACCAGAGAGTTCATTCCATCAATTGAAGAAATACCTGTCTGAATAAAGTCTCTTGGATAAATACGCGCATACGGATTCATTGGGTTTCCGTTTACATTGCGCTTTTCACTGCTGACAATTTCAGGGAAGCCATCGATTGGTTTTCCAAGTCCGTTGAAAACACGACCAAGAAGTCCCTCGCCTACACGAAGTTCAAGAGGTTCTTCGAGGAATTCAAATGTTGCTTCATCAAGGTCGATTCCGGTTGTAGAACCGAAAATCTGAACTACAACTGCTTCTTCAGAAATATCAACAACCTTTCCTGTACGCTTTTCGCCAAGGCGGTCGCGTACACAAACGGTCTCATTATAAAAAACATTTTCGGTGCGTTTGAGGACAACGATTGGTCCGTCTACAGAAGTAACACCACGATATTCAATACCTTTCATTCCGCACCTCCCTATTTATACATTCGCTCAATTTCACTCATCTGATTATCAAGACGAGTTTTGATTTCGTTGATTTTGTCAATCTCTTCATTTTTGTAAACCATTTTGATTCGGACAATTTCATCACAAACAGGGAGAGCTGCAACCTGTGTCAAAGGTGCACCCGCCTTAATGCAGGCAAGAGCACGCTTGTAATAAGTCATCATCAGTTCAAGGATTGCAATCTGCTTATCTGTTGAACAGTACTTATCAATATCATCAAAAGCATTCTGCTGAAGGAAGCCGTTCTTAATCATTTCTGCTGTGCGCAAAACAAGACGTTCTGCATCAGGCAATGCATCTGGTCCAATAAGGCGGACAATCTGCTGAAGACGGTTTTCATTTTTCAAAAGCTCAAGTGCTTCCTGACGCAAAGTTCCCCAAAGAGGATTATGAACTTCCCACCAGTCCTGAACTTCTGAAGCATATTCTGAGTATGAATCAATCCAGCCGATAGCAGGATAGTGACGTGAGTTTGCAAGCTCGCGGTCCAGAGCCCAGAAACAGCGGATAAAGCGCTTTGTATGCTGAGTAACAGGCTCAGAGAAGTCACCACCCGGAGGCGAAACCGCACCGATAACAGATACTGAACCTTCCTGTCCTTCAAGGCTGATTACACGGCCAGCACGTTCATAGAACGAAGCAAGACGGGTTGGAAGGTATGCAGGGAATCCTTCTTCGGCAGGCATCTCTTCCATACGGCCAGAAAGTTCACGGAGAGCTTCGGCCCAGCGGGAAGTTGAGTCTGCCATGATTGCAACATGCATACCCATATCACGGAAGTATTCTGCAAGTGTGATTCCCGAATAAAGGGAAACTTCACGGGCAGCTACCGGCATATTAGAAGTATTTGCGATGAGGATTGTTCGTTCCATGATAGAACGACCAGTGCGTGGGTCAATAAGTTCAGGGAACTCTGTGAGTACCTCTGTCATTTCGTTACCGCGTTCACCACATCCGATATATACGATTAAGTCTGCATCACACCATTTTGCAACGGCATGTTGAGTCATTGTTTTTCCAGTTCCAAAGCCGCCAGGAATAGCAGCTGTACCACCCTTCGAAAGTGGGAAGAAAACATCGATTACACGCTGACCTGTAATAAGTGGTTCTGTAACACCAAGCTTCTGGCTGTAAGGACGAGGCTTACGAACAGGCCAGTACTGAGCAAGTTGAATCTCTTCATCAAGTTCAGTAGTGGCAATTACATCGTTTACAGTGTAGTCACCAGTTCCCTTAAAGGTTTTAATTGAGCGGCCACGGATTGTTGGAGGGACCATGATTTTTTCTGTGATGGACTGAGTTTCTTTTACAGTTCCCAGTACCATACCAGGTTTAATAGGAGTTCCCTCTCCTACACCTTCCGCAGCATCAAAATGCCATACTTTACTTTCGTCCAGAGGCTGAGTCCTTTCACCCGGCAGAAGGAAGCCGCCAGAGTGTTCATACATTGCCTGAAGAGGACGCTGAATACCATCATAAATATTTCCTACAAGGCCAGGTCCAAGACGTAATGAAAGAGGACGCTGTGTACACACAACCTTCTCACCGATGTGCATACCTGTATCTTCCTCGTAAACCTGAATTGTAGCATTGCCTTTATTCTGACGGATGATTTCACCAATCAGCTTTTTCTCGCCTACATCAACTACATCATAAAGACCACAGCCGTCGAGTCCTTCTGCATAAACAATAGGACCAGAAATGCGGGTAATCTTACCTTCTATCATAAGTCACCTCCAAACAAGGTGGCAGAAAGTTCTGCTCTGTTTTTATCAAGAAGCTTTTCAATTACTTCGTTTATAGTAAGGCGCCAACGGAAATTTTTATCTTCAGATTCAAGAATAATTCCTTCCGGTTTAGCAAGACCTAAATCTTCCTCTAAAACAGCAGCACCGAATTTTGTCTGGGTGCAGGAAGCAAGGTGAGAACTGAGTTTTTTAGAAAGGAACTTCTTTGCAGCATCCAGTGAAAAACCGTAAACGTAAGCATTGAGTTTCTGCTCTGTATTAAAGTCAAAGCCACGGGCAACAAGCTCAAGACGCTTTTCTTCTGAGAGTCCTTCAAGATATTTATTTATATTCTGTATAACTGCATTCTGAATAAAAGAAACCTTAAAACGCTCCTTTTCCAAAGGAACAACAGCTTTTCTGTCTGTTTCAAAAGCATCCAGCTTACGTGCAAAAAAATCTTTCTTTTCTGCAGCAGCCTTTTCAATATCTGCTTCAACTGAAGAGATCAGCTGTTCACAATCGCGGTCGGCCTTCTGAAGCATACGTTCTGCTTTCTTACGTGCGTCCGCCTGAATCTCTTTATCCAAAATATCTGTAGATCGTAATTCCTGCATTCTAAACCTCAAACCTCAACGCCAACGGCTTCTTTGATTGCATCTGAAAGGGTCTTTTTGCCCTTGAGATGTCCGTTCAAGCCGGGCACTTCAACTATCAGAGGAAATTTTCCTGTTTTCTGCCATGCGATTTCTTCGTCCTCAATCTGACTGGCAGCCTGCTCTGTTAAAATGAGTACGCGGGGAATCTCCCCAGACGGAACGTTTACAATACCACCTTTGCCAGTAACGCGGTTAAACGCATCTAAAACTTCGGCACGGGTTTCGGCTGCTGTTCCATCAATTCCAGTCAGCTTAAAGGCAAGGACAATTTCTCGCTCGCCAATAATATAAAATTTCACTTGCGGATATCTGGGTTATTTGAAAAGAATAAGAACACCTACGAGCATTCCCCAAAGACAAATACCTTCAGCAAGACCTACGAAAGGAAGAGCCTTTCCTGAAAGTTCAGGATTCTCGCTCATTGCGCCCATAGCAGCAGCACCGATTTTACCTACGGCCATACCACCAGCGATACATGCAAGACCAACAGCAATTGCAGCTGCGAGGTATTTAATTGCACCAGCAGAAGCAGCAGCAGCTGCGGCATTAGCGTCCTCAGCGAACATTGCAGCTCCCATTCCAAGAATTGTAAGGAAAGAAACGAACTTCTTCTTCATAATTTATACTCCTATATTTTATGACGGTTTCGATACGCCTTTCGGGCTACTCAACCACCGTGATATTATATTTCAAATTTAAATGGCTTAAATTCTCTACCAGTTTCGTGGAAGAACTTGCTGAAGAATTCGTAATACTGAAGACGTATTACCTGAATTGCAACGATCATTCCTTCCAGAACAATAATCAGCGCATTACCTGCAATCAGAACGATGATTCCGCCAATAGTTCCCTGACCACCAACCATTTCGGTAAGAGTCAGAATTGTAAAGTTCAGAACCGCGTGAGAAAGAGCAAAGGCGCCGACACGCACAAAGCTTACTGTGTTTGAAAGATAACCTGAAACTACTTCAATCAGTTCAACAGCTCCTGAAATAATGTAAGTTCCAAAGCCGTTTTCAAACAGTGGCTTTTCATGATTTGCTGCACGCTCAAAAGGTTCGGCAAAGGCAGCAAAGAAAAGTGAAACAATAATGATGATGATGTCGTAGGCTGCAATTGCATGCTTTGCAAGAACAATGCGAAGAACAAGTGCAATTACATACCAGAAGAACACAGCACCAGCAAGTCCGTTTTTACCAAGGAAGGCCTCTGCAAAACGCTTGCGTGAAATATTGTTGATGATGTTCAAAAGAAGTCCGCAGGTATTGATTACAAAACCAATTGCTACGGCAACTCCAAATACACCAAACATCACATAAATTGATTTAGGGTCAGCAGAAGGCATAAGCTTTAAGATTGGAGCATGTGGAGTTCCAAACAAACCTGTTACCCACTCTGCAAACGGTTCAAGAACGTTTTCTGTTCCAAAGAACTCGCCGGTGAGCAAGCCCATGATTGAACTTGAAATACCAATTGCCATGAAAATCGGAGCAAACTTATTCCAGCCGCCAACCTTAATTACGTTGAGTGCCATAAGGATTCCGGCGATAAGGAATACAAGGCCCTGTCCGCAGTCACCGAACATAATTCCAAACAGGATTGTAAAGAATACGGCAACGAATGGTGTCGGATCAATTGCACCGTAAATCGGTGAACCGTAAGAGAAAATCATTCTCTCAAAGCTCTTTACAAACTTTCCGTGCTGGAGCTTTACAGGAACCTGTTCCTTACCCGACATTACGCTAGGTACTTCAAAAGGTTCATAGGCACGGATTGCAATGCGGCCCTCGGTGAGCTCGTCGAGGCCCTTCATGTAATTTTCAGTCTCGGCAGCTGGAATCCAGCCGGTAATGCGGTATACGAGCTCGGTAGATTCAAGGCGTGCAGTAATTGCTTCAATCTGAACTGCAATTGTAAAACAGCCAAGAAGATGTTCTAACTGAGCACGGTGTGTTTCCGCAAAATTATTTTTTTCTGTAATAAGTTCTTCGAGCACCTTATCTGCTTCGGCTTTCTTTTCTTCAAGACCTTTAAGAGCAGACTCTGGAACTCCCTTAAAATCAGAAGGAACTTCAAGTTCTACAAAGTTATGATTTTTAAGTTCTGCATCAAGTGCAAAGCGGCCCTTCTTAGAAGATGCAACAAGCACATGAGAAGAATCATTTCCAAGTTTGATTACAACGGCAGAACCTTCAAGACGGTCCTTCAAATCTTCATACTGATTTTCCGGAATACGTCCAATTCTCAATGAAAGGAATGAAAGATGTTCGAGTTCTGAATAAGAAACCTTAAGATTAGAAAAAGCCATTGCTTCTTTATAGGCATCATTTACCTTATGGGCTTCATCTGTTGCTTCTGAAATCTTTGTCTTAAGGTCTGAAAAAGCAGCAATAAGATCTGCGGCTTTTTTGCGATCTTCATCTTTAGGAGCACTGCAATCTTTTATTCCCTGCAGGCCACCTTCGTAACCAAGTTCTGTATATGCCTTTGAAAGACTCTCATAAAACTGAGAATCAATATTCAGTGATTCTTCGTTTGCAGCATCTCCGGAAGCAGAATCCTTAAGCTTTGTCTGAAACTGGAAATTTTCTTTTTTACCTATATATTCGATTACAGATGAAATATCATTCTTAAGCACCATAAGCTCAAGAAGTTTCATCTCTGCTGTTCTAGCCATTCACTCCTCCTTGCGGCTGTTCTGCATCGTAGAGTCCGACTGCATCCATAGCCTCTTCGGAATTCACATTTAATCTTATACTTTCAACAGCTGTACGTATACAGCTTAATTCAAAATTCTTCATTTTGTACCAGCCGATAATGGAACAAGGATCATTAGGGAACTGATGGAAAAGTTTACTTGCTTTTCTGTTAATTTCCACACGATTACGGCGCTCAATCCAGATAGGATCAATCTGCCATACCTGTCCATCAACATGCGGGTTCACCAGAGACGAATATCTCCAGTTACTCCATGGTTCATATTCATCAAGAGGCCAGTCCAAAATCTTAATAGCTGGAGCGGCAACAGGATCTGAGTGACCAGGCTTATCTGTTACATAAATCAGATTGCGGATAATATCCTCTTCCTTCATATTATAGAAAAGTCTAAGGCGTAAAACCCAGACAATATTTTTAATGATGAATTCCTGACGATAAATATCCAGCAAGGCCTCGCTTGCTTCACCCTTCTCTTTCTGAGCAGAATCCCACAGATGGCGGCAAACCTGAATATCAATTTTGAACTCAAGCTTCTGCTGTTCATGAATTCCTGGAACTTTATTATACCATGAAAAAGCTGTTCCTTTGGTAAGTTTTTTGATATCCGGCCAGGCTTTATAATTAAGAGAAGAATATTTTCCAAGGTCTATCATTTTTGGAAGATTCTGTTCTTCCTTGCACAAAGAAGCTCCAATTTCCTTAAGATTTTCTCCTTCAAAAAGAAGAAGCTGATCTATAAGAACAGGCTCTGGAGTATCGTAAGCATCAATAAATTTTACGTAATTATTAATAAAATCAGAAAAGGCTTTTTCTTCAATTTCCTGAGAAAGCAATACCTCTGGAACAAGAGGCGGCTGAGTCTTAAAAAGAAGAGTCCATAACTCTCCAAGACTCTTTGCTTCAAAAAGAAGGCGGGCTTTTTTGTTTGTGAAAGATTTTCCTAAGATTCCGTTGGCTTTAGCAAAAACAAAGGCATCTGCACCAGACTTATCCATAACGGCACTCCCCAATCAAACTGGCTTATGAAAATATAAGCTTGTCTAACAGTGACGAAAAAGCCTCGGAATTCTGAGGTTTTGCAGCAAGTGATTCTTTATACGAATCTATGTCTTTTTGATATTTATCTGCAATTTGCTGATGATTATTCTGATATTCAACTTCGAGTTTTGCCGCTATTTCATCGTAGCGGGTTTTATAATCGGAATTATATTTTGCGCGGGCTTGTGAAAGGCGTCTCTCTGCTTCCATTGCAGCGTCATTTATAAGTGTTGACGCATTTTTTTCTACTTCAAGCAGATGATTGATGGCATCGATTTCTGAATTGTTTTCAGCCATATTTTACGCCTCCTGTAACTTTACATTTCCATTGACTCTATAAGGTCGTAAACTTCCTGTGAAGTCTTGGCCTGTAAAACATTATTAACAAAATCTTTATTACTAACCAGTTGAAGAATATCTCTAAGCACATGTAAGTGGGTTTCTGTATCTTTTTCTTCAAACAGGATTTCAAAAATTACATTAACTACAGGATGGTCAGGATTAGTCTCTGGTTCAGGTGAGTCAAACTCAATTCCTGAACGGCTGATTCCAACAGCAACCAGAGTGTCCCCCGCAGAATTACACAAAGCATGGGGAACTGCAACAAAAGGTAGTACAGCAGTACTCATTTTCTCTTCCCTTGCAATAAGGGCATCCATTGCTTCTTTTCGATTCAATTCAGGATGTTTAGCAACCAGAACTTCCAGGAGCTCTGCAAAGCATTCTTCTTTTTCTGTGCTTTCCAGAGCAACTTTAATAGAAGCAGGAGAAATGAAACTGCTGAGCATTCAACGCCTCTTATTCAGCAGATTCTGATTCAGTCCACCATTCACCTGCAGCAGACTCAGATGCAGCATCTGTAGTTTCTACTGTTGTAGGAATGAGGTCTTTATCAAGCTTTGGCTTTTTGTTTGCAAGAGCAAGGCCCAAAGAAAGAGCGAAGAACAAGAAAACCAATACGAAAGTTGTTTTGGTAAGAACACTAGCAGAATGTGAACCGAAAGCAGCAGTTCCACGACCACCGAGAAGTCCCATTCCGTTTTCACCGTCGTCCTGAATTGAAACGAGCAATACCAGCAAAAGACAAACGATTACAAAAAATACCAGAAGAACAACACCAATTGTACCCATAATTTATTTCTCCAAAAATTTTTAATCAAATAAAGTGTTATTATTTTAGTGAAAAAGGCCGTTCTCGTCAATTGTTTTAGACGCACACTTTACCTGCAATAAAAAGGCCGGAACGGCAGCACCGCCCCGGCCTGTATAGTTTTTTTTACTGCTTTTTATAAGCAATTATCAAGCTTATTTATTTTTTGTAATCGCACAAACAAATGAGTAAAGTTTATCAACCCCGTTAGCATCAGGAATTGTTGCAATTACCTGAACTTCATATACACCATTAGCGATTGCATTTAATTTTTTGAATGTGACAGTATTTCCATCATCTTCCTCTGACACCTCTCCCCTTGGATAAAGAATTGTTACTTTTACATGTGTTACACCTTCATCATTAACTGTAATTATAAGATTTCCATTACTTGTAATAGTATTGGCGCTATTAACAACATCATCACCAGATGCAGTTGTAATTGTAACATCTTCAAGTTCGCCATAAGTATCATTAATTTCATAATTAATAATTGAACTTTCATTATAATTAGCTGTTACAGCAACATTTCCAAATTCAGAAACTTTTGTAACTGCTGTACCTGCAGCATTTTTCCAGCTCTGCCATGGGTGATGACCATTAGTAAGCTCTGGGTAACCTGTTGCAGCAGGTGTAAGAAGAGTAATATCAGCGTTCTTAAAGATTACAAAGTCATTATAAGTTCCTGTAATTGCTCCAGAAGATGCAGAAAGCTTAAGAGAACCACCATTAAGATCATAAGCAATCTTCATAAGGTTGATAGCTTCAGTGCCATAAGCAGTATTTGCTCCAACAGCATTTCCATTTGCCAATTCAATTGTAGATGCAACTGATGCTGAATCACGACTCTTAGAATCAGAAGCACCAAGGAAGTTTGCAGCCTTAATAGAAATCTCAAACTTCTTTCCAACAGGAAGTTTTACAATACAATATTCTGAACCAGCAGCAAGAGTACCGTCTACCCGGCTAGCACTTTCAAAGAATATTTCTTTTTTTGTCTCAGCATCTGTTGTATTTGTGAAAATCTTATATGTAACAGGAGTTGTTGCTGTAACATCATTAATAGTAAGCTCAAAGTACTCTTCATTATGAAGTTCAGCACGTGTCCATGTAATAAGAGCATTATAATAATTTCCTGTTACAGACTTGTTCATATAGTAAGCAGAAAGAGCAGTTGGAGCAGAAGGTTTCTTCATTAAGATATCACCAAGTGCAATTGTATCCTCATTTGTTGTTGTACGGCCAGGAGCAATTACTACGATATCTCCCCATGTACCAATGTTTGCACCATCATGATTTTTGAAGTAAATACGGAAGTTATAGCGACCAGGCTTAACATTAGAAACTGTATAAGAGAACTTTCCTTTATCATCTCCAGTACAAGTACCTGTCTTTAATGTTGAAGTACCAGTTGTACCAATAATTATTTCATTAGTGTAAAGGTCATAAAGAGCAGCTGCATAACTTTCAGCAAGTCCATCTTCATCTGTAAAGGTTCCGCTCAATGATACTCCACCGGCAGTTTCTAAACCTTCAGCAGAAAGCTTAAAAGTGATTGGAGCATTACTTGCAGGAGCACCGTTTCTAAAATCAACACGGCGACGGCCCTGTAAAACAGGAGTTGTATCTGAAGTATAAGCTGTAAGTGTCAAATACCATACATCATAAGTAAGTTCAATTGTTGCAGTACCATCACTCTTAAACTCAAGTGTTTTTTCAGTAAAAGAATCATATGATTCTGACTCACCTTTGATGGTAATTTTAGAAAAATCAGCTGATGTAATTGTTCCTGGATTTACTGTACGAGATACATTTCCAGAAGGACCATTATAACCATCAATACCGATTGTAAGAACAACCTTACCATCATCACCAGAAACCGTAGCATCATTGCCAAGGTTTGAACATCCAGCAAACAGCATTAATGCTGCTGCAGCCATCAAGAAACTTTTAACAAATTTCTTCATTTTTCTACCTCCGACCGGATTAATTCCGGTTAATTACTATAATTAAAGCAGTGTCTATATATTCCATTCCCGATGAATCGGTAACGGTTAATACCAGAGTTGTTTCTGTATCCATTTTGATATCTTCGCCAGGCATAAAATCATAAATACGCTCTGAGCATACAGATTCTGTTTTTGAACCATTTTCATCTTCTGTCTGCAAGGTCCAGTCATATTTTTCCCCACCCTTTGGAGCTGTAAGACTTGAAGCATAATCTTTTATGAACGTATATCTTTTTTCCAGCATCTGATCTGCAGAAAAAGATGCATCTGTAATTGATTTTTCTAATGGAGGAGTTGGTTCAAGTGTAAAATATTCTGTATTAAAATCCTGAAGCATTTTGTCATAAGAAGAATCACAGGCTGTAAACATAAGCACAGAAAGAATCATCAAAATCATCATTAAAACATGCATAATCTTTTTCATTTCTTTCCTCCAAGATAAAACACATAACCTGCATAAACCGCCGGACTCACTTTTCCTACTGTGTCGTATTCACAATTAATATCAAAAGTAAATGCCTTGATCTGCATTCCTACGCCTACACTCATAAATAATGAAAAGACAGGTTTTCCAACTGCAGAACCTTCATTTGTAATCAGAGCAATGCTTGTCATCTTTGCGCCAATTTTTACATCTGTAATAATCCGAATATCTTTTTTCCATGGAGTTACTACATAGCCGGCAGGAACATATACTGTTGCAGCCATTAAGTTTGGAGCAGACACATCATTTCCATTAATTTTGTACGTTTTAGGAAATTCTTTTCTCGGAAAACCCATACTCAAATTAAGGCCGCCGCCAACAAAGAAAGGTGAAATTTTGTCTGAGTATAAATATTCGCCGCGCAAATCTGCACCTATCAGATAAGGCTTATTCAGATAATTTGCTCCGGCGCAAACGGAAATGCCCTGGAATCTGCTGGCAGCAAAACCGCTTCCTCCGGCTCCGCCTACCCCTTTTCCAAGAAGACTTGAATCTGTAACAAGCATTGAAGAATCATCTAAATATGGTTGAGGTTCAAGAAGAGTAACAACGCCATCTGAATAAGCGGCGTACATTATATCTGCGGTAAAATTGAAATCAAAAGTTGTAAAATCTGTACTTGAAGGAACAGTAACTACAGAAAGCGGGCGGCGAGAAGATATGCTGTAAATCATAACTTCATCTTTATCATTTCTTACTGCAATAAGGTCTGGATCTTTTAATGGCTTGAGCGCTGTTATAGGACGGCCGGTAAGAATTGAATAAAGCGTGTTGCCGGAAAAATCTGAAATGCGGAAAGAGTTTCTGCTATCAAGACTTACTACATATACAGAGTCTTCCGTAAAATACACCGGAACGCGGGCCCTGGAATAAATACCTTTCAGATGCGTAATTTTTGAACTTGTATAACTGTTCCATATATACGCTTCTCCATCTGTAGAAACAGTAGCAAGATACTCACCATTTTTACTGAACTCAAGACCATAAACCTGCGTTTTGTGAGTTGTGATTGTATGGGAGATTGAACCGGCAGTAACACGAAGACGGAAATGAACCTGAACAGAATTATCATTAAAAGCAGCTGCAATATAATCTGAATTATTGCTGAACGAAATTGCTGTAAGAGCTTTACGGCCGGTTACATCTGCACAGTCTGCAGAATAATAAGGCTCCCCATCTTCACACTGCCAGTGTTCATCGGAATATAAAAGCTTACGTACAATAAATTGTCCATCTTTTGTGATTACTGCAAAAAACTCATTATCCCCTTCTGAATAAAAAGAGATCTTAGAAACCTGTTCGTCATAAAATTTACAGACTATTGAGAAATCTTTTGTATCGTAGATTGTAATACTGCTGGAATCTGAGGCTGCGATTAAAGTTCCGGATGTGTTTTCACAGATTTGCTGAATTCGACCTTCACAGGCAGTAAATTCTGTTGCGTAGAAGACAGAAAAATATAAGAAAAAAACAGAAATAAAAAGAGAAGACTTTTTTCTCATAAACTCATCCGAAAAAAAACGATTTTCCAATGAGTGATTGTAACGATTAACTAAAACCTTGTAGTGAGTAACAACGCATAAAAAACGGTGAATTTTTCACAATTCACCGTCAGTGCGTCATAAAAAAAAAGACCCCGAACCAAGTTCGGGGTAGCATGTGGTTTCGACAAGCTCAACCACCGGTATTAATTAGAGTACGCAGATAGGAACGAAAGTTTCTGCCTTTAATGAAGCACCACCGATAAGACCACCGTCGATATCTGGCTGAGCGAGAAGCTCTGGAGCGTTAGAAGCTTTCATAGATCCACCGTACTGGATGATTACTTCATCAGCAACCTTCTGGTTGTAGAGTTTTGCAATGTAACCACGGATGAACTTGTGGATAGCCTGAGCGTCATCTGGAGTAGCTGTTTTACCAGTACCGATAGCCCAAACTGGTTCGTAAGCGATTGTTACGTTCTTCATCTGCTCTTCTGTTACACCAGCGAGACCAGCAGAAAGCTGGAATGCACAAACCTGCTCTGCTTCACCAGCTTCACGTTCGCTCAAAAGTTCACCGATACAAAGGTCAACTTCGAGACCACTTGCGAGAGCTTTGCGAACCTTCTTGTTGATAAGTTCATCAGATTCACCAATTTCGTGGCGGCGTTCTGAGTGTCCAAGAATTACACACTGGCAACCGATGTCCTTGAGCATTGCGCAAGAAACTTCACCTGTGTGAGCTCCGTTATCTGTAGCAGCACAGTCCTGAGCTGCGAGAATGATGTTTGAACCTTTTACAACCTGAGCAACTGCATCGAGGTATACAAAAGGAACACCAATCATATATTTGTTAGTTTTACCCTTCAACTGTTCAACAAGGTCTTTTGCGAGAGCAACAGCCTCTGCCTTTGTTGTGTTCATCTTCCAGTTTCCAGCGATATAATGTGTACGTGCCATAAAAAAACTCCTTATAGACTTCTATGTAAAAGTTATTTTAGTAAATTTGATAGGGAGTTTCAACAACCCTTCGACTCCGCTCAGGGACCGTAAAAAAGACTCCGCTCAGAAACCGTAAAAAAAAGTGATAGCGTTACTATCAAAAACGTGATATAATTTAATAAAATATTATGTGGAGGCTATTAAAATGGCATGTTTTACAGTTCCTGCAACAGAAGCAATCATTACTACTATTGCAGCAAAAATAATCAAATCTAGAGAAGCAAAAGGTTTGACTAAAAAGCCTGAAGCCGGAGATGAGATTCAGAAGATTAAGTTTTCAACAAAGCTTGGCTGGTTGAACAATATGCTTTGGGGTGGTTCTGCACTCCTCGCTTTTGAACATGTATGGCACGGAGAAGTAGTTCCATTTTTCCCATTCCTTACAGCCGTATCTGACGGAAACGCAGCTGAAATGCTTCACGAAATGGCAACCGCCGGAGTTTCAATGGCACTTCTCGTAACTGCAGTATGGGGCGTTATGGTTGGAATCTCTTCAATCTTTGAAAAACGACAGAACAACTCTATTAATACAGGAGCGGCTTTAGCATGACACTTTTGACTTCAACTTTTGCAGCAATAATCTGCACAATTCTCTGGTATAAAAAATTACCAAATAAAGAAATGAAACTTGGAACTCTCAGTCTTATGTACTGGGGAGCTTCTTTGATGTGGCTGATTGACGCAATTTTCGAATACAACGAAATGGGCGCCGAGTTCTTTACACCAGAACCACTCGACATGCTCAACGATTTCTATCTTGGACTTTCAGTTGTAGCACTGGGATTGATTATCTGGCTGGTAATCTTACTTATAAAAGATCCTAAGGGAGTTGTGAAGACAGCACTCTTTAAGCGATAAAGAACGCAAGACCAAACAAAAAAGCCTATGCGGAACACATATCGGTGGGCCGCATAGGCTTTTTTGTTTGGTCGTTGTTTATTTATTCAGCGCGAGCCATAGCTTCGTCGAAATCTTTTGTTCCTTTCCAAATTTCTTTTGTATAAGGATTTGTCTTTGTAGCAAATGCCTTCTTACAGATAGCAGCAAGAACAAGAACGTTGATTACAAGAGCAAGAACAGCGATTACACCCTGAGCTTTTGGATCAGCTGTAATTCCCATCTTAGCGATTGCCTGCTGAACTTCTGGACCATTGTTTGCAATTGCAGGGTTATTGTAGATAGCCATAGAAGCATCATACAAAGCCTGAGCACCAGTTCCGTCCTGAGGAGCGCCAGCGTACAATGAAGGAAGTACAGAGAATGGCTTTGTCAACTGGAATGGTACAACCTGAGCGAACATACACCAGATTGAAAGTGTGAATGCGCGGTTCTGAATCCAGCCACCCTTGTTCCAGAATGTAGCTGCGAATGTAGGTGCGAGAAGAAGTGCGAGACCACAGTACCATGAGTGTGTTGGAAGGTTCAGATATGTATATTCGAAGTTCCATACATCATAAGCAATGATGAACATCCATGTCATATCAGGCCAGAGCATATCCTGCTTTTCGAGCTTTCCTTTCTTTGATGAGTAGATTCCCCACCAGCCAGTCATACAAGCAATGTTGATGATACCTGCGAGACCGTTAAGAAGGTTCCACCATCCACCGTAAAGGAATACACCTTCGTTAGATACCCACCAGCCACCAGAGATTCCACCTTTGATAGCAGATTCGAAATCTGATGCAACAGCGATAAGAATGTTGATACCTACGATAATGAATGGCCAGCATTTGAACCATTCAGCTTTTCCAAGTGCAGTCCATTTTCGAGCGAGGAAAATAAAACCAATACATCCAATTGTGGCGGCATACAACTTAGCATAATGGAACCATCCGCCCATATACTTAATTACATACCATTCTGAAGCGAACGAGTTCTTACCGATAGCAGCTACAATGAAGTAAACTGTCAAAGCAGCAGGAACTACGAAAAATACAAGAACTCCACCAAATTTTGTTCTTCCAAGTTCATTCAAAAGAATGAGACCAAGAAAAACTAAACACCAACCGAGCAACTGAGTTGCTACTGTTGATCCATAAAGTTGAAATAACATGTCATATACCTCCTAACACGCTTCAATTTCCTTTATACTCATTTCATTGCCCGTCTGCAAAACCGTATCTTCGCTTTTACAGTGCGGACAAGTTTTCCCATTTTCAACAGTGCCGTATGTTTTGCCGCAGGCATTGCAGATGCTTACGGCCGGGAGAGTTTCTATTTTTAGAGCGGCATTTTCCATGACGGGTGATTTTTTCACTGCCCACTTCCAGCCGTCTTCAAGAAACTCCGGCACTACTCCACTTACCTCTCCGAGTTCAAGCGTAACGCTTTGAATCTGACTGAGTTTCTGTTCTTCAGCCAGATTTTCGAGACGCTTGATTACATGAAAGACGATTCCTAATTCGTGCATGTTTTAGCCCGATTATTTCTCCATTGATGAGCGGTTTGGATTCAAGAGAATCTTTACTTCACGCTTGAGGATGTTTGGAAGGATGGCTTTGAGCTTATCTTCACTCTTAGTCATGCGGCTTGCCTTTGGATGCTCTCGGTGAAGTTTAATTGCATCGAAGGCACACTTAGTTGTACAAACACCACAACCAATACACTTGTTCTCATCTACAACACTCTGACCACAGCTCAGACAGCGTGCAGTTTCCTTCTTAATCTGCTCTTCTGTAAAGCAGAGCTTTGTTTCTTCAAACTTACTGTCTGTAGTTCTCTTTCCAGGAACCTGACGTGGTGTATTGTCGTATCCTTCAACAAGAATATCTTCTTTATTAAGCTCGATGAATTCACGCTTGTCGCGGCCGATTGTCATTGTTGAATGTGGCTGTACAAAGCGGTGAATTGAAACTGCAGCCTTCTTACCGGCAGCAATTGCATCAATTGCAAACTTCGGACCTGTATAAACGTCACCACCTGCAAAAATATCAGGCTCTGCTGTCTGGTAAGTTACAGAATCAGCAACTACACCGTTTCCACGGCCAAGTTCTACTTTTGAACCTGCAAGCATGTCGCCCCAGACAATTGCCTGACCAATAGAAAGGAAGACATTTTCGCATTCAACTGTGATTGTCTCTGCTTCATCATATTTTGGCGCAAATTTGTGATTTTCATCAAATACAGAAAGGCACTTCTTAAATACAATTCCTTTTACCTTTCCATTTTCGGTCAAAATCTCCTTTGGCCCCCAGCCGTTATTAATCTTAATTCCTTCTTCTTCGGCTTCTTCAATCTCTTCTACTGTTGCAGGCATTTCAGCTCTCTGTTCAAGACAGAACTGCTGAACATCAGTTCCACCGCAGCGCCAGGCAGTACGGCTCACATCAATAGCAACGTTACCGCCACCAACAACTACCGTCTTGCCACTTACCTTAAAGTTCTTGTCATCAGCTACAGTACGAAGGAAATCTACGGCAGTCATAACACCAGCTGCATCCTCGCCAGGAACGCCAGCCTTGCGGCCACCCTGACATCCGATTGCAATATAGAAGGCTTTGTAGCCCTGCTCGCGAAGCTGTGCAATTGTTACATCTTTTCCAACTTCAACGCCAGTTTTGATTTCAACGCCCATTTCTTTCATTACGTCGATTTCAGCAGCAACTACATCTTTTTCAAGTTTGAATGCCGGGATACCGTAAACAAGCATACCACCTGCAACCTTATTCTTTTCGAATACTGTAGGGCGGTAACCTTTTTCTGCGAGATAGAAAGCACATGAAAGACCAGCTGGACCACCACCGATAATTGCAATCTTCTGGCTGAACTCACCGCGGTTCGAAGGAATAACCTTCTTAGGAATAAAGCGAACCTTAGCATCGAGATCTTTCTGAGCAATAAATTTCTTTACTTCATCAATAGCGATTGCTTCGTCAATTGTACCGCGTGTACATGCAGCTTCACAGCGCTTGTTACAGATGCGTCCGCAAACTGCAGGGAAAGGATTTTCCTTTTTGATAAGCTCGAGGGCTTCTGTGTAGCGGCCCTCACTTGCCATCTTAAGATAGCCCTGAATACCGATGTGGGCAGGACAGGCAGTTTTACAAGGAGCTGTACCGGTTGAATAACAGTTTATGCGGGCTGTTTCACGGTAATTCGGATCCCAGTTTGCTTCAGACCATTTATGATTATCTGGCAAAATATGCTTTGGATACTGAACCTTGCTTCCATCTTTTTTACAGAGCTTCTGACCAAGCTTAACAGCTCCGGCCGGACAGTATTCAACACAACGTCCGCAGGCAACACACTTGTCACTTTCGGTTCTGGCAACATAAGCCGAGCGGGACATATTTGGAGTATTAAAAAGCTGAGATGTACGGAGAGCATAGCAGACATTTATGTTACAGTTACAGATAGCAAAAATCTTATTCTCGCCGTCGATATTTGTAATCTGATGAACAAAACCGTTGTCCTCTGCACGCTGCAAAATCTCATAAACCTGTTCGCGGGTAATATAGTGACCGCGTTTTGTTTCTACAAGGTAATCAGCCATATCGCCTACACCGATACACCAGTCTTCTGGATCATCGGCACAGCCTTCTTCGTAAGTACGGCGGCTAAGACGGCATGAACAAGGAGATGCCGCATATTTTCCGTCATATTTATCAAGCCAGTGAGAAATGTGTTCTACACTTACGCTTGCATTTTCTGCTTCGATTGCCTTTTCAACAGGGATTACGTGCATACCAATACCTGCACCTCCCTCCGGTACCATTGGGGTAACCTTAGTAAGAGGTTCAAAGGTCATGCGGTCAAAGAAGCGGCCGAGCTTTGGATGCTCTTCGAGCTGCTTCTGATTCATGTTTGTAAACTCAGCACTTCCAGGTACAAACATTGGCAGGATATACTGCTTTTCGTGTTTTGGATTTTCCCAGTTGTATTCAATAAGACCGGCAATTGCCATATCCATCATGATTTTTTCAAGATATTCTTCTGACTTACCTGTAAGTTTTACAAGCTGAGGAAGAGTAACAGGTTTTCGAACATCCATCTTGAGGGCAACTTCTGCCATCTCATCTGTTACAATTTCATTTAATCCCCAATACTCAGGGTCGTTTTCGTTGATTTTTCTGCCGAGACGGTCTGTAATTTTCTGACCAAGCTCCAAAATTAAAGGTCTTACTTCTGCCATGTTTGCTCCTATAAAATTATAAAACATCGGACCCCCGCCCGATTCTGACACTTCTTACTTATTATGTTCCTGAACTTCACTCAAAAGCCATGAAGTCCACTCTTTCACCCCTTCCCCGGTCTTTGCAGAAATCGGGAAGATTTTTACATTTTTATTGAGCTTACCAACGTATTCACGCAATTTGTCCATATCAAAATCAAAGTATGGTGCTACATCAATTTTGTTGATAAGAAGAGCATCTACCTTGCTGAACATAAGCGGATATTTAAGGGGTTTATCGTGTCCTTCCGGAACAGAAAGAATCATCACATTTTTAGCAGCACCAGTATCAAACTCTGCAGGACAAATCAGGTTGCCGACATTTTCAAGCACAACAAGATCAAGGCCGTCGTAATTCAATTCATTAAGCCCCTGCTCTGTCATTGCGGCATCCAGATGGCACATTCCGCCTGTATGAAGCTGAATAGATTTTACGCCGGCATTAGCCATTGTCTTTGCATCTACATCAGAATCAACATCTGCTTCCATTATTCCTATATTGATTTTGTCTTTAAGCTGTTCAACAGTACGTACCAGCGTAGTTGTTTTTCCACTCCCCGGAGACGACATCAGATTCATAAGAAAGGTCTTTCTAGATTTGAGTTTATCGCGAAGAATCTGAGCCTCTTTGTCGTTATCGGCAAGGATATTTTCCTTTACCTCGATAACTCGTACATCGTTCATACAAAAATCTCCTGTGATAGTTATACTATCAAATGATGATTATATCACAGAAATTCAACTAAGGCAAAGAAAATACTATTTATTTATAAAGAAATACTATACAGAGAAACATAAATGTAAAAAAAAATACGGCGGCCGAATTTATCGAACCACCGTATATATGGATTGCTTCGCTACGCTCGCAATGACGACTCACTTTTACTGTCATTGCGAGGAGCGCAGCGACGAAGCAATCTATTTATTTCTGAGCAAGAATAGCGATACCTGGCAATGTCTTTCCTTCAAGGAATTCGAGAGAAGCACCACCACCAGTAGATACGTGGCTCATCTTGTCTGCAAGGTTGAACTTGTTTACAGCAGCAACAGAGTCACCACCACCAACTACAGTCATAGCACCCTTAGATGTTGCTTCAGCAACGAGACGAGCTACAGCTTCAGTTCCCTTTGCAAAGTTTTCGAACTCGAATACTCCAACTGGTCCGTTCCATACGATAGACTTTGAAGCAAGAATAGCATCTTTGTAAAGAGCAACAGTCTTAGGACCAACGTCCATACCCATAAGGTTATCTGGAAGATCTACTGCATCAACTGCAACTGGATCCTTATCAGCAAATTCTGCACCACCAACATGGTCAACAGGAAGAAGAATCTTTACGCCAGCTTTTTCAGCCTTTGCAAGAAGATCTTTTGCTGTATCGAGGAAGTCATCTTCAACAAGTGACTTACCGATTGAGTGGCCCTGAGCCTTGAGGAATGTATAAGCCATACCACCACCAACGATGAGTGTAGAAGCGTTCTTCATAAGGCTTTCAAGAACAGCGATCTTAGAAGAAACCTTAGCACCACCGATGATTGCAGTCATTGGTTTTTCTGGGTTTGTTACCATTGGCTGAATGTATTTAACTTCTTTTTCCATGAGGAAGCCGCCAACAGATTCAACTGGCATGAACTTAGCGATAGAAGCTGTAGAAGCCTGATCGCGGTGAGCAGTTCCGAAAGCATCGTTTACGAAGATATCTCCGTATGTAGCAAGCTCTTTAGCCATTACATCGCGCTCTGCAGCATCTTTAGAAGTCTCTTCCTTGTGGAAGCGAACGTTCTCGAGCATTGCAACAGCTCCTTCTGGAAGAGCATCAATAGCAGCCTTCTGTCCGAGTGCATCTGGGAGGAAAGTAACTGGCTTTCCAAGTTTTGAAGCGAAATATTCTACAACCGGCTTCATGCGGTTCTTTCCGTTGATGAACTTTTCTGCATCAGCGTCTGTCCAGGTCTTTCCAGCCTTTTCAGCTTTTTCCTGAGCCTTTTTTACGTCCTTTTTTGGATCGCCAAGGTGGCTCATAAGAACGAGAGAACGTGGGTTCTGCTCGAGAATGTATTTAATAGTAGGAAGAGCTGCCATAATACGTGTGTCGTCCTGAACAACTCCGTCCTTCATTGGTACGTTAAAATCAACACGCATGATAATGCGCTTGCCTTTCAAGTCTACGTCTTTTACAGTTTTGATCATCTGTTACTCCTTATATTTACCCCACAAACAATGCAGGGAAATTTACGATATACAATAAAATATAATGAGTTTTATAGACAAATTCAATGTAAAAATTCCGCTGACTTAAACTTCAACATAGCAAGGGAGGCGTTAATCATTTTTTACTTCTTTTCTGAATTATCATTACAAGTATATGGTACAATTCTAACAATCGGTTTCTCATATTTTGTTACAATAATTTGCTTTTCCTTTCCACTTTCAATCCACGTAATAACATCATCAAAGTTATCTTTCACTTCAGTTATACTCATTTGTTTCATTGACTCACCTCTAATTATTTTACTTTAACACTATTTTCATACAAAAACTCTGGACTTATATCTAAATCTTCAGTCCACATAACTGTTTGATGATCAGCCTTTGCCTTCATGAAAAAATCTATGTCTTTTAATCTTTCTGCATATTTACGATTAAAAATTGTTTTACAATCAAATAAACGTTTCTTGCCTTTTGCAAAAGTTATAAGAAGAGTAAAATCTGGATTAGGTTGAACTGCTGTAACTGCCCATTTAAACATAATTCATATCTCCTATTTCAAAGGTTCAATATCATTGACCCGATTTTCTCTCATCATTAAATCCCAATTATTCAAAAGTTCATTTCTATGAATTTCAGCCCAGGCTTCTACAAGTTTCTTTTCTCTTTTTGTTAAATCACCTTTTGCTTTTGCCTTATTTATATCTACAATACAAGATCTATCATCACAAAGAGCATGAAAATGAGGAGGATTATGATCATCTGGATACATATAAATAACAATTCCGAAGAATCGACTAATACTAGGCATTTCTCTTTACCTCCAAGAATAATATAGCATATTTTTACAGATTTTTCATTATTTATATCTCTTATAACAAAAATAGCTCTGTATAATAATTAAAAAAACTATATAATCGTAAATATGAAATCAAAAGGCTTCCACCCCACCGAAATTATTTTCTCTTCCACAACCGCCTGCAACCTCCACTGCGAGCATTGTTTTATTAACCGCACGCCCCGTAAACTGGAAATTGCAGAGGCAGTAAAATTGATTGAAAGCTGCGTGGAAAGCGGCAGTGACATTGACCGCATCGGTTTTTCCGGTGGTGAGCCTTTTTTGTATATGGATTTTCTTGTGGAAGTTACAAAAGCCGCAATTTCTCACGACCTCATGTTTGACCAGATTATGACCAACGGCGACTGGTGGCGTGACGAGGCAGACCTGACCGCCACTCTTCAAAAATTATACGATGCCAGTTACGATGGCAAAATCGGTCTCAGCTGGGACTCATACCACGGCCAGAGTAAAGAGCGAATGGAAACTTTTATCCGCACAGTTCAGAAGATTTTTGGTGAAGAATCGATAAATATCCAGACAGTAGATTCATCAGAAGGGGAAAGCCTTCCCCTCGCTCGCACTTCGTTGCTCGCTACCCCTTCTCCTAGGGGCGCTGCCCCTAAGACCCCTGAAAATTCCCCGCGAGTTTTCGCTTGCGAAAACTCGATAGCGAGCGAATGCGAGCGTACAACGCCCCCTGTCGACATTCCCGTCTATCACCTGCCCCGCACCTACACTTCAGACGACCCGCGTGCCTGGCAATCCCGCCGCTGGTTCCGCGAAGACTACTGCGAAGGCCCTGGCCACATCCTCTATGTTCACGCAGACGGAAACATTGCACCCTGCTGCGGTTTTGCAAATGAAAATGAGGCCCTCTTTATTGGCCGTATAACAGACAGTTACGAAACAATTATGCAGAATGCCGAAAATAATAAAATGGTAAAAATCTGCTACGAAGAAGGACTCTCCCACTACCGCCGTCACGGTCTAAAAAAATCGCTGCACTCGCATGGAGTAAAACTTCCCGGCAAGTGCAGCGATATATGTTCATTCTGCGATTTTGTCTGCAGACAAATATAAATCAGATTAAATTTTCTCTGCCATTTTTCTGACAGTTTCTTTCCATTCTTCAACAAACCAGTCGGGTTCAAGAGGCTTTGCGTCTGCTCCAAAAGAAAGCACCCACTTTTGAATTGGAAGCCACTGTGAACTTGTAAAGGAAAGAATTGTTTTATTCTCTTCCTGGTTTTCTTCAATTTTCTGATTATCAGACCAGACAAACTCCCTCACATTACTGCGGGCATCGCCATAAAACTCAATCTTAAAATCAAAATAATCATCATATTGAAAAGCCCCGAAACGTCCCTGCTCTGCTTTTTCATGAAATCTGAAGTTTTTTGGCATGTCAAAAGTCTGAGATTCTATTACTTCAACATGATGCATTTTTGAAAGATTAAAAAGACGAGGATTATCCTTCTGTTTTCTACTTGCACCATAAAGAAAAAGATTTCCGTCATCAACAATTATCTGATACGGCAAAATTTTTCTATGCCGTTCTTCGGGCTCCCATTTGCTGAAATAATTAAAATCCAGCATATAATTATTTCTTAGTGCCAGAATTACCTTTTCTGAAACCCCTTCATCAATTACGGGAGTTGGTCTATTAGGTACGAAAACTCTTTCTTCGCTATAAGAAGACTTTGGTAAAAGCTTCTGCAGGAGTTTTGAAAAAGCTTTGTAGATATAATCTTTTGATGAATGCTGTTCTATAAGTTTTTTGATGATTTGAAGATACAGTATCTCTTCATCAGAAAAACATTCAGAAGGAAGTTTATAAGGTTTTGTATAATGCCAGCCATTAGATTTTTTATCATACTCAAGAGGTGCCCCAAGTTCATCTCGCATATAACGAAAATCGCGGCGCACAGAACTATCAGAAAGTAAGTCATCCCTAACTTCTGCCCGCAGCGCTTCCAGAATCACCTCAAACGAAACACTCTCTCCATTAGAAAGAATTGAATCGATCAATTTATATCGTTCCATTTGAGTATGCGTTGTTTTATGACCGGCCATACTTATATTTTATTGTTTTGTAAGAGTTCGTGGAAGAAGGTCATCGCTATACCAGGTAAGTTTATTAGGTTCAGCACCATAACTCATATAGCCATGGGTTGTATTTCGAATTATAGCAGAAGTCGCAGAAGCATTAGATATAGTCATAGTCAACCAATCTGAACCAAAGGGTCCCATAGTTACTGTATATCCACTATCTGTCTTAGTAACACTATAATTCAATTTCTGATTTTTCAGTAAAACTTCGTATTTTGTGTTTGACTGGTTATTATAACCTTCTGGCCAGAAAAAATATAATTCATTAATTATTTTTACCATTCCATAAGTCTTACCATTCATTGAATACGCTATACCTTCGAACTCCAGAATCTTCTCATAACCTGATTTTACAAGATTTCCATCAGAGTCAGCAAAATCTGTATAAGTATCACCATACCAGCTGCTTCCTTCAAATGGGTATAAAGGATTTTCTGAATTTCCGCCACCACCATTGCCCTGATTTTCCGGGTTTGAATTAGAAGCAGCAGGATTTGAACAACTTGTAAGACACAATGTCATTACGGCAGTAATAAGAGCAATAAAAACTATTTTAATTTTCATTTTTCACCCAATAAGATGTCTAATAAGCATAGACTTATTAGACATTTTAAGAATTAATTATTGTTTCTGGTAAGTTCCCATAGAGAAGCCCATTACAGACAATTCAAGAGTATCTCCATTACGAGTCCAATCCACATCTGTATTAGCATCTGTAAATAATAGCTTTCCTGTACCATCTTTTGAAACATCACCAGTATATGTACCACCATTAAAGCCACCATTATCCATAGTATTTTTAAATGATGAATCATCATAGAAAGACAGTGTCGACACAATTGTCTCCGTACCTGATGATGTCATAGTTCCCTTAAAACTAGCCACCAAATTTGGTTCTGGTGTTGAAGCTGCATTCTGTTTACAAGAAACAAAACACAACAAAATAAGAAGTGCTGCTAATAAGCCTGTAATTTTAGTAATTTTTTTCATGATTTCCCCCATGATTTTTAGATTAATTCTGCAAAGCAGATATCTATACTATAACGGGGTTATCCAGTCATTTAATGACTAAGTAAAACATTTTTATGCTTTTTCTTCATCCTTCAGCTCGTTCTTATGCTGGAGCGTATACCAGATAATTCCAAGGCACCACGTAAAGGTTGCTATAAAACTGAAGAAAATTGCCATTCTAAGCGATGGCACGTAAATCATTGCAAGAAAGTATCCGGCAAAACCGGAAATACTTCCTGTCATATCTATAAGGTTATCATAAGAAGCACGGTCTTCACTTTTCTTAAAGAACCAGGCTTTGGCGCCTTCAAAAATTTTATCGCTGATTCCACCAAAGAAGATATACATTCCCATGCTCAATACCCAGTATATAAACATATTGAGCGTGGCTTCTGAATATACAAAATAAAGAACACTTGCAGCCGCCTGCATCAAAAAGAAAGGCAACATGAGAGGAAGCAGTCTTTTATTCCATTTAGACCACATAAAACCAAGGAGCATTCCACCACCCCATCCAATAATATTTTGAAGTGAAATGAGTCGCGGAGAAAGAACAGAATATATTTCTTTATTAATTACGGCTGCAGAAAGGCCTGTAAAAAGATAGTAAACTCCATCTGCCATAAGCAGTGACCAGTATTTTTTAACATCACTAAGTAAAGACATAATCCTATGATATGAAATCAGACTTTGTTTTACAAGCAAAAAAAACTCCCTGCCGGTAAGGACAGGGAGTTGATGTGGTTTCGACAAGCTCAACCACCGGGAAATTAGAATACTACAACAACTTCGCCGTTAGGGTATTTTTCTTCAATGTACTTGCGAACTTTTTCGCTCTGAAGAGCTTTTACCAAAGCTTTGATTTCTGCCTTGTTTTCGTTACCAGCTTTTACTGCAATAACGTTTACATATGGAGAAGAAGAACCTTCTACATAAAGACCATCTTTTCTTGCTGAAAGACCAGCAGGAATAGCATAGTTTCCGTTGATTACAGCAGCATCAACATCTGCAAGAACACGTGGAAGAGAAGCAGCTTCAACTTCTACGAACTTAAGCTTTTTAGGGTTTGATGTGATATCCTGTACTGTAGCTTCGATTCCAGCTTTTGGATCAAGAGTAATAAGACCAGCATCAGCAAGAAGAAGAAGAGCACGACCTTCATTTGTTGGGTCATTAGGAATAGCAATCTTTGCCTTGTTCTTAAGAGCTGAGAGGCTCTTTACTTTCTTTGAATAAAGAGCGATTGGTTCAACATGGATTCCACCAGCATTTACAAGGTGATATCCACGTTCAGAATTGAATGATTCAAGATATGGAATGTGCTGGAAATAGTTAGCATCAATTTCACCAGATTCAACAGCTTCGTTTGGTGTAACATAGTCTGTGAACTCAATAATCTTGAGGTCTACACCTTCTGCTTTAAGATCATCTTTAATCAAATTAAGAAGATCTGCATGAGGCTCTGGAGTAGCTCCAACTTTGATTGAAGCGGCAAATAAACTTGCTGCAGCAAGAACTGCGGCTGTAAAAGCGATAATTTTTTTCATATTAAGTCTCCTTTTGTACTCCGCGATGTTGAGCGCGGGTCTCTTGTAGTTCTATTACCCATAGGTTTACTAGGTAATAAAAAAATAGTCAATAGCTTTTTAAAAAAAAGTAAAAAATAATAACAATAGTTTTATAATTAAATTGTATACAATTTACTTGACAATTCATGCTTAATTGAGTATATTTTAATTGTACACAACATAATTTGCTTGTGTAACAATACTTGGAGGACCAAACATTATGGCAGAATTGAATATTACAAAAGACACTTTTCAGAAGGAAGTATTGGAATCGGACAAACCGGTTATCGTAGATTTCTGGGCAACCTGGTGTGGCCCATGCCGCATGCTCGGCCCTGTAGTTACAGAACTCGCAGAAGAGCATCCAGAAATTAAGGTATGCAAAGTAAACGTAGACGACGAGCCAGATCTCGCTCAGAAGTACGGTGTTATGAGCATTCCTTTCATCGCCACTTTCAAAAACGGCCAGCTCCACAAATCAAGCGTAGGAGTTCAGCCAAAGGAGTCACTTCTCGCCCTCCTCGACTAGATTGCCACGTCGCTTCGCTCCTCGCAATGACACCCCACCGTCATTGCGAGCCGAAGGTGAAGCAATCCATGTTAAATAGAAAACGCTCGACTGTAAAAGCCGAGCGTTTTTTTTATCTCAGTTTACCTGAGCGAAAACTTAGCAGTTCTCTGAGAAATATTTGATAGTTCTAACCATCTGTGAAGTATAAGAGTTCTCGTTATCGTACCAAGAAACAACCTGTACTTCGAAGAGACCATCAGCAATCTTGTTAACCATAGTCTGAGTAGCATCAAAGAGAGAACCGAATCTCATTCCGATTACGTCAGAAGAAACGATTTCGTCTTCGTTGTATCCGAATGTTTCTGGATCAGAAGCCTTCTTCATAGCAGCATTGATAGCTTCCTTAGTTACGTCGTTACCCTTTACTACAGCAGTAAGGATAGTTGTAGATCCTGTTGGAACTGGAACACGCTGAGCAGAACCAATCAATTTTCCGTTCAATTCAGGAATTACAAGACCGATAGCCTTTGCAGCACCTGTTGAGTTTGGAACGATGTTCTGAGCACCAGCACGTGAACGGCGGAGGTCACCCTTGCGCTGTGGACCGTCAAGAATCATCTGGTCACCAGTGTAAGCATGGATTGTAGCCATAATACCAGACTGGATTGGGAATGCATCATTAAGAGCCTTAGCCATTGGAGCAAGACAGTTAGTTGTACAAGAAGCTGCAGAGATGATATTGTCGCCCTTCTTGAGAGATTTGTGGTTTACATTGTAAACGATTGTAGGAAGGTCATTTCCAGCAGGAGCAGAAATAACAACTTTCTTAGCACCAGCAGTGATATGAGCCTGAGCCTTGTCTTTAGATGTGTAGAAACCTGTACATTCAAGAACAACGTCTACGCCGATTTTTCCCCATGGAAGATCAGCAGCGTTAGGCATCTTGTAGATAACGATTTTCTTTCCATCTACTACGATGTAGTTATCTTCGCCTTCACCATCGTGAGCTTCTACAGTGTGTTTTCCTTCACCAATGCGTCCAGCATAACCACCCTGTGCTGTATCATACTTCAAAAGGTGAGCGAGCATTTTTGGGCTTGTCAAATCGTTGATAGCAACTACTTCGTATCCTTCTGCACCAAACATCTGGCGGAAAGCCAAACGACCAATACGGCCGAAACCATTAATAGCAACTTTTACTGCCATTTTATATCTCCTAAAAATTAGATTAAGATTTTATATCATATAAAATAATGAATTTGTAAGAAATAGTCTATATCAATGAGTTAGTTCAAAAATCAGTACGAAAGGTTGTAAGTATCCATCATACCCTTACCTTTTACGTCTACTGGAGTCTGTTTTTCAAAATCAAACTTCTCTTTAACAAGGTCATAAGTAACTGGAGACACTTTTATCTGCATAGGACTGCTCAAGCCCTTCATACGGTAGGCAGTATTTACTGTATCACCAAAAATATCGTAAATATATTTTCTGATTCCAACAATACCGGCAATTACGCTGCCTGAACTTACCCCTGCCCTAACTTTCAGCTGAACCGTAGAGTTTTCGTTATGTTTCTGAATATACTCAACAAACTCTTTTGCGCAGGCTACGCTATGTTCTGCATGGTGAGGATTTGGTTCTGGAAGTCCGCAAACTGCCATATAAATCTCACCCATAGTTTTAATTCGCATGCAGGAATTCTTTTCTACAATATCATCAAAAACACCAAAAACTTCATTGAGTTCATTTACAAGACGTTCCGGTCCAAGTTTTGCAGATAGTTCAGAATAATTCACTACCTGACAAAACAGCACCGAAGTATTTTCATAAGCTTCCGGCTCAACACTTCCTTTTGAACGCAGTTGTTCCATAATATTGCGCGGAAGAACATTCAACAAAAGCTCTTCAGACTTCTGCTTTTCTTCGGCAATCTTCTTTTCTGTTTCATATTTATTGATGACAATGCGGCGCTTCCAGAAGGAAATATAAATTACAATTACACTCAGCAAAATCATGTTTGAAATAGAATTAATTTCAAACTCCTCTTTGCCGGGTATCTTACCATTCAGTATAGCAAGAAGAACCAGAGTTTCATAAACAATTATCGAAATTGAAAAGACTACAGGATTCAGATTTGTAAGAATTTCAATAGCAACAACAAAGCCAATAAAGTACACCAGGGCCTTTGTAAACGGCACAAGCGTTATGTAATATAAAGAGATAAAAAAGAAACACAGAAGACAATAAACTGTAGGAGTGTATTTTCCACTCTTGGTTTTACACAGAATAATACCGGTTATTCCAAAGACTGCATAAGAGCCATAATAGAAATAATGCTGTTTGAGTAACGATGCATTAATAAATTTAATCAACAAACATATACAGCCGAACACAAAAGAAAAAATAAAAATCCTTATAACTGATTCTCTGTTTTTGCGATGAATATCATCCGAAACCTCTTTCGAGGGAAAATATCTTTTTAATTTTTCAAAAATCTTCTTAAACATTTTTTACATCCCCCTTTTCAGTAACAGGAGTCTGAGTGTCTACTTCAACAATTTCTGGAATCTCAATTTTGCCTTCAATGAGTTTATAGGTTTGAGGTGAAAGTCTGATGTGCATTGGCATACAGCTGTTCTGAAGTTTTACGGCATATTCAACTGTATCGCCCAAAATATCATACAGATACTTTTTCTTTCCTATGATTCCTGCAATGGAACTTCCCGAGGCAAGCCCCACTCTGATGTTCCACTGAATCTGCGAAGTTTTATTACGTTCGGTGAGCCACTCAATAAAATCTTTTGCACAAAGAATAAGGTTTTCGGCATGGCTGGCATTTTTTTCTGGAAGACCGCAGACAGCCATATAAGCATCACCAATAGTTTTGATTCGGATACAATTGTGACTTTCTGTAATTTTATCAAACTGAGTAAAAATCTCGTTGAGCTCGCTGATGAGAAAATACGGAGAAACTGTTGTAGAGATTTTTGTAAAATTAACAATATCAGAAAGAAGCACTGTCATGTTTTCATACTTTTTCGGCGGCGACTTTCCATCACTCTTTAACTGCTCAATTACAGAATCCGGTAAAAGGTTATGAAGCAGATTTTCTGTTTTTTCTGTAAGTTCCTTAAGCTGGGCATTACGCTTAAATTCATTTATTAAATGACTGCGCTTCCAGAAAGCAAGCAGCACCATAACAAAGAAACACAGAGTAAGATTATCAACCGGAACATTTTGAACTCTGTTTCTAATGGTCAAATGTAAAAGCTCAAAAAAGCAAAGCAATTCCACGGTGAACACAACAGGATTAATTTCGAGGAAGATTAAAAGTGCAAACATGAGACCAATAAAAACAATGATGATATTCGAGGCATTGGTACTCAGCAAATTAAAAACAATGATTGATTCAGCCTGAAGAAGTGTCAGAAAAACAAGATAATGGGCAGGAAGTTTTGTGTGCAGCAGAGCAACATTAATTCCTCCTATTACCATAAAGTTCAGATAATAAAGAGAAATAACAAATGGAATCTGCTCCTGAGTTGCAATAAAGGAAATGGAAACAATGGCATAAACGATTATTCCGAAATAAAGCGAAAATAAAGAAAGGATTTTCAGAGCACGTTTATTCTTTGCAGACAAATCATCATTAAAATCTGATGGAATAAAAACGAATTTTTGATAAAGTCTTTTTAAGCTGTTCATGATATAAAAAATATTATATCACATAATTATGCTTTTCTAAAAACTTATTTTGTGCTGTCGGCGCTGGTAGTTGGCTTGTGGCGATTATCAAAATATCCGCCGTCTTCAAGGTAACGTCGGCGGGTAATAATCAGATTGATAAGTTCCTGGTACATCGGGAAGTCTACCTGAATTGCCATTGGAAGAATAAAGTATTCAGTTTCGTCGCAGTAACGTTCAATGAAGGCAGGATCTGTAACAAAGCCCAGGGAAATCATATTGGAAATGCGGTCTGCACACTTTAAGATTTTTGCCTGCTGACTTCCCTCATCAAGAATGCGGCATAAAAACTGCTTTTTATTTTCATCTTCTTTGCGGGTAACTTCGCGGACAAGCTTAAGAACTTCAGGGCCATCTTCATCGGCATTTTCAATGAGTTTTGGGATAAAGCCCGGAATATCTTCTATTGTATCATGAATAATCGAAGCTTTAAGAAGCACAGGATCAATGTAGCCATAGTCCAGAAGAATTGTGAAGGTGTCCATCTGATGGCGGAACATATTTCCACCGGCGTGGCGAGCTTTACCAATAAGGGCTGTGGCAAGCTGAATATATGGAGCAAAGTGAATACTGCTGAGCTGATGCATCTGCTGCTCATTCATATTCTGAGGCTTATCTGTTTTCATTTCGTAATGTGGTTTTGACATATGGGCCTCCTTTAACTCCTTCTTAAGTTACCTTCCGCTATTATCGGCATGAAGTTTAATTAAACTTCACAAATTCTTCAAAACGGTTTCCAAAAATATCTTTTGCTTCGCCGTAGAAATAATTTCTTGGACGGATAAGCTCCAGATGATAAGTTTTTGAATCTTCCGTTTCGCCAAGTTCTGCAACAGAATAATAAAACTCGCCGGTATAATATTTGATCAGTTTTTGTGCATCATAAGTGCCAACAGGCTTTCCGTCCTCATAACGCACACATTCAGTAAAATTAAATTTGATTTTCTTTGAATCGATTTTGTAAGTACCGTTCCACACAATAATGTTTGTAGAATCTGCATAAGAAACACGGAGCATTGCTGTGTGATCCGGCTTAAGAATAAGGTGATGATAGTAAAGCTGCATGGTATTATCATAATTCTGCATCACCCATTCACTATCATAGAAGGGACTGTTTTTATAATTAAAACAGCCGGTTACGGAAAGAGAAATCAGAATTATTAATATAAATAAACAGTTCTTTTTCATAAGCACCTTATACATAAAAAGGTGGTTTCGACAGGCTCAACCACCGGAACCATCGAAACCACCATCCATATAAACTACTGAAGTTCCTTAAGATAACTTTCAAGTGTTTTTATTTTGCGCTGGCTTTCTGCGAGGCGTTCTTTTTCTTCCTCAACAAGATTTGCCGGAGCGTGCTTTGCAAAGTTTCCGTTGAGCTTGTTTTCGCTCATTCTTGCATAGCCCTGCTCTTTTTCAATTGTCTTCTGGAAGCGGGCAATCAGCTGTTCCTTATTGATGCTTTCATCAACGAGGATGAATGCTTCAAAGCCCTTACCTACAGTACCAATTGAGCTTGCAGGTTTTGCATCAACAAACTCTACCTTAGCAACACCGGCGAGCAGTTGAATCATTTCAACCTTTTCGCGGGCAACTTCGGCAGCGCTACCCTTTTCAATAAGAATAGCAATGTTGATTTTTTCTGCAGGGTCAATTCCACACTCTACGCGGAGTGCGCGAACCTGACCGATAAGCTCTTTGAGTGTATCAAAGCGAGCATTAATTTCTGCGTTGTCGCGTGCATCAGCAGGCTCTGGATATGGAGCGTTGATAAGCATTCCAACGTAGTCGCTGTTGCTTGCAATCTTCTGAGCGCCGGCTGCCTTGCGGTTAGCAGCAATTTCAGAAAGAGGAAGCTTTCCATAAATCTCTTCTGTAACAAATGGAATATATGGATGAAGAAGACGAAGGCTTTCTTCGAGAATGTTCATCAATACTGAAGCCTGGCGATCCTTTTCCTTATCATCACCATTCTTGAAGTTGATCTTTGTAGCTTCAACATACCAGTCGCAGAATTCATTCCAGAAGAATTCCATAAGTGCAGCGGCTGCATCGTTGTAGCGGTAGGTATCAAGAGCTTCACGGGCAGTCTTAACAGCATTGTTCAGGCGGCCATAAATCCACTTGTCCAGTTCTGTAAGGTCCCCATCTGTTACTGGAACAAGATTACGGCCTTCGAGGTTACCCAAGAGGTAGCGAGAAGCGTTCCAAACTTTGTTACAGAAGCGAGAGCCAAGCTTAAATGAATCCTTATCAATCAAAACATCCTGTCCCTGAGCACACATAAATCCGAGTGTGAACTTAAGGGCATCGGCACCGTAAATGTCAATAAGCTCAAGAGGATCCATTCCATTACCAAGAGACTTAGACATCTTGCGGCCCTGCTTATCGCGAACAAGTCCGTGCATGTAAATATCGTGGAAAGGAGCCTTACCTGTAAACTCAAGACCGGCCATAATCATACGAGCAACCCAGAAGAAGATGATATCGTATGCAGTTACAAGGGCTGTTGTAGGATAGAAGGTTTCGAGGTCCTTAGTTTTCTCAGGCCAGCCGAGTGTTGAGAAAGGCCAGAGCCATGAAGAGAACCAGGTATCAAGAACGTCTTCGTCCTGCTTAAGGTCACTTGCTCCACACCCACATTTTGGACACTTGGTTGGGTCTGTGCGGCTTACGATAACTTCACCACACTTCTGACAGTACCATACAGGAATTCTGTGTCCCCACCAGATCTGGCGGCTTACACACCAGTCGCGGATATTAACGAGCCACTGCTCATAAGTATTTTCCCATTTCTGTGGGAAGAACTGAATCTCACCTGCTTTCCATGCAGCAAGAGCCTTGTCTGCCATTGGCTTCATTTTTACGAACCACTGGTCACTCAAATATGGCTCAACTACAGTCTTACAGCGGTAACAGTGACCTACAGAGTGAACCATTTTTTCTTCACCCTTAAAGAGGCCTGCGGCTGTCAAATCTTCTATTACAAGGGCACGAGCCTGCTCTGGCTTGAGTCCGCGGTATTTTTCAGGAACGTTTTCATTCATACGTCCATCTGGAGTAAGAAGATTGATTACTTCAAGATTGTGTCTCTTACCTACTTCCCAGTCGTTAGGGTCGTGGGCCGGAGTAATCTTTACCATACCAGTTCCAAATTCCATATCAACATATTCATCTGCAATGATTGGAATTTCTTTTCCGGTGAGAGGAAGCTTGAGCATTTTTCCAACGATAGACTTATAGCGTTCATCTTTTGGATTTACGGCAACAGCTGTATCACCAAAGAATGTTTCCGGACGAGTTGTTGCAACTTCAATCTTTCCGCTTCCATCAGCATATTCATAATAAAGGTGATACATTGCACCCTGTGTATCTTCGTGGTCTACTTCATCATCAGCAAGAGCAGTACCACAACGAGGACACCAGTTTACAAGGCGCTTACCACGGTACATAAGTCCGCGCTCATACAGAGTTACGAAAACGTCGCGAACTGCGGCAGAGAGGCCTTCGTCATAAGTAAAGCGCTCGCGGTCCCAGTCTGTAGAGTTACCGAGCTTTCTCTGCTGCTTTACGATAGTTGCATGATGATCTTCCTTAACCTTCCATGTGCGCTCGAGGAACTTTTCGCGTCCAAGGTCATTACGTGTAAGACCTTCTTTTTTGAGCTGACGTTCAACAACATTCTGAGTAGCGATTCCAGCATGGTCTGTACCAGTGAGCCAGAGAGTATTGTCACCTTTCATACGGTGATAGCGAACAACAATATCCTGAAGAGTATTGTTGAGACCATGTCCCATGTGAAGAACGCCGGTTACATTAGGAGGAGGAATGACGACAGAATATGTATTGGTTTTCTTATTGCAGTCTGCACACTGGCACTTGTACTGTTCATGTACTGGCGACTTTTCATCAGACGCAGGCTTAAAATAGCCCTTGCTTTCCCATTCATTATAAATTCTGTCCTCAAAGGATTTAGGCTCATAAGCCTTTTCAAGTTCAATTGCTTTCATTCTGTCATCCTCCATAAAAGCATTTTTGTTATAAAAATATTGCTCAAAATTATAATGAATTCATTGTTATTTGTCATTAGCCGAAATCACTTTCAAAAAACACCGATGCGATGTATTATGATTTATAAAATGAAAAGGTTGATTTCCACAATTCTGTTTTTGCTTCTCACTTCCCCATTCTGCTTTTGCCTGAGCGATTTCCAGTTTTCTGTTGCGCCGAGAGTATCTCTTAGTTTTGGAGAACTGAATGAAATACTTTACGGCTATGATGATACAATAATTAGTCAGTTGGATTGGGAACAAAAACCTTTTTTGGACATCGGCATAAAATCAGAAATTACTTTTAAGAACTTTTTAGTTTCTGCCTCTTTTGATTATTCATTTCCGGCCGGCACTTCTTATATGTACGATTCAGACTGGGATGATGGAAAGAAATACAGTTTTACAACGCATCCATTAGAAACTGCAAAACGAATAAACACAGAACTTACACTAGGTTATAAAATTGAAACTCCAATGAAAATAGAAGTTATTCCAGAGATTCAGTTTAACTATATTTTTTCTGATTTCGAAGCAGGAATTGGAAGTGGTATAAGACATGAAAGAAATATCAGAGTATATGGTATAGATTACAGGCAGCATGCATTCCTGCTTTTTACAGGCCTTAATGTAAAAGCTGAAGTTTCTCCAAAAGTACTCTTGGAAGCAGCTTTTTACACAGCACCTTGGAATTATCAGGAAAGTTACGACCATCATCACGGAGTAAAGCACCCCTTCTCAACACAAGATTTTCAGCAAGGCTCTTTCTCTAAACATAAAATTGAGATTGGATCAAACTTCCAGATAAATCAATTCTTTTCATTAGGTCTTTTCACCAGCATTCTTTTTGGTACTACAGATAAAGGATATTTTTATTCTGATTATTACACCACAAACATGGAATTAATCAAAACCCAAAAATGCGGTTCTGCATACCATCTCCTAAAAGCAGGTTCACATTTTACCTTCTCGCTATAAAACACTTTCCCCTCAAAATCATTCGATTTAAACCTCCGTTTTTTTCGCACAAAAAACTAACCCTTAAAGAAAAGGGTAAACAATAGGAGAAGATTACTATGAAAATGGTAAAGAAAATTTTGTTGGGAATGGTTGCAACTGCAGCTGTGTTGGCATTTGCAAGCTGTAAAATGGGAGCTGGCGAAGGCGAAACAGAAGGAAATAAGTGGGATAAAACAATGACTGTTGATGGAACAAAAATTCCAGATGATGTACAGCCAAATGCCCAGGGAAAAGGACCTTATAGACGTTTCTGGGAAGAATTTTCTACCAACGAGAAATGTGCAGAAATTACAACAAAAATAACTGTTGATGTTGCTAATAGCATTACGGAAAATGGTGTCGCTACTGCAGGTCTTGCTTTCGATTTAAATAAATCAGAAGACGGAAAAACAGTTGATTTCATATTAGTTGGTCTTTCAACAGGTGGATATTACGTTGAAAGATATTATAATATTGAAAAAGGAAAAACAGTTTCTGGTGACACATCGGATAGCGCATTAGGAACTTATACACCACTTGATGGAAAAGGAGATGCAAATTACCACGTTTGGGCTAAGGCTCCAAAAACAGATGAAAATGGAAATTATGTGTTTACAGTAAAAATTGCACAGGAAACTCCTAAGGTATACACTGTTTATATTGATGACGTAAAAGTTTCAGTTGATTCTGAAATGGCAAAACTTACTCCAGCTAAAACCGAAAAAATTAAGAAAGACGGTGTTGAAGCAGAATATGCTGTTGGTGGTATTGCATGTTATGGAAGTGTAGTAAAGGGTAATAAACTTGTAGTTAATTATCTTACAGAAGAGGATTCTGTAACAGGTAAACTCGAAGCAGAAGAAATCGAAGAATAATTTCTTCTCTTTTACATAAGTGTAAAGAATTTAAAAAGGTCCGGTTGTTTTCAGCCGGACCTTTTTTGTCTATTCAACAAATGATTCTACAGGAAGTTTCAGAAGTTTTGATATTTCTTCAGCAGTATATTTTCCGTCTTTAAGTAAAGTTTTAGCATTTTCAATAGCGTTTTGTTCTGCCCCTTGCTGTATTCCCTGCTTTAATGCTTCGGCAGCACGTATATCACCGTATTCTTCTACAATTTTACTAGCCATTACTACACCTTCTTCATCTTGTTTTAAGAATCTCATTCTTTCAGCTAATTCTTCATAATACATTTCATCGGCGTTAGATGTTGAAAAATCGTGCATGAGACGCCCAAGAGGATCATCGCCCTTGTATTCGCCATTGACGTACATTATATTACAATCATCATCGAAGGGCAAATTGTTTCCGTTTTTATCTTGAATATTAAGAGTCTTACTAACCCGGTAAATGGGAAGCCCTTTTTCGAAAATATCATGTTCTAGAATGAAAATGATATAAAGATTCGGTAAATCCTTAAAAGTTCCGCCTTTTTGCACGGTATGACTATCAAGTAAAGCCTGATGATATCTAATACGTCTCGCCCCGGCACCAGAATCAGCACGCTGAATCTCGATATTGTATTCTGTCTTAAAAATATCTTCTGCTACAATATCAAGCTTTACAGATTTTCCAAAGAGATTTGATTTCTGTACCTGAGACATTGATTTTGTTACAGTTAAATCATTTCTGTTAAGCAGAATTCTTATAAGAAATTGTGTTGTTTCAATATCGTCGCTGAACGCAGCGGACATGAACTCATCATCAAAGAGCCTCATAGCTCTTACCCTTGCCAGAATCACAGGGTCGATATTATCGAAAACTGTTTTACCCATTTTTTCGATACCTCCAAATTGAAATATCTGGAAACAAAAAAAGCTTCCTATGTAATATAGGAAACGATATGCGAAAAACGGAAGTTTTTTGAAAAAAATAATTATTTAAAAGAAAAAGCCCGTTGCACTAGGCAACGAGCTTTTTATTAGATTATAAATCTGAATCTTACAATTTATTATTCAGCGATTTCTTCAGCTTCGTGATACAAAGAAGTACTGTCTATTTTCCAATTACCAGTGAGCTTTCTATTTGCATAAACGTTAGCATAGAATCCAAGTTTACTCTGTCCCTTTGTTGAAGAGAAATGAGCTGTTCCTTCAGGAAGAGGATTATTTAATGCGATACCTGTAGCTGTAGCAGCAGAGATTGCAGTAACAGTACTATCATAAGTTAATTCATCTCCGTCTTTTGTTCTGCCAGGATCTTTGTCATAGAATTTTACTGTATATGTATTCTTTGCATCTTTTCTTCCTTTAGAAGTTCCATCGTTAGCAACAACATCAATCCAGATACTAACTTCATCACCATTATTAATGGTCATATTTTTTAATGTAGAAATTGCAGGGCTTAAGCTTTCAGTACAAGATGCCAAACAACCTGCCTTTCCTACCTGTACACCATTAACATCACAGAAATCATTTCCTTTGCTAAGATATTCAGAAGAAACTTTTTTATAGTCAGAAACATAGCATTCAATTTTAGTAGCTGCAAAACGAAGACCAGCAATTGTGAAATTGTATGTACCATCATCATTTACTGTCTGATTAAAAATATATCCTAAAATACCATCTCCACTTCCAACATTGTTATTTACTTTTGCAGTAATTTTACAGATGCCATCAACATGGTCCGTCTTTAATGTTTCAAAGCCTCTGCTATAACCATCAGTTGTGTTTTCATAATCAATAGAACATTCATCACCGCTAACGTTAAGCATATTATTCTCGTCTTCTACGTTTGCTTTACATCCTACAAAGCCGATGATAGCTGCAGTTGCAACCATTCCCAACAAAATTTTCTTTACCATTTTCATAGTAATCTTCTCCTATTGTTTGTCCCGTCGAGTGTTTTGAGGCGGGGTAGTTTTTTGTACGAAAAAAACGAAGGTTTTAATCGTATGAAATTTATGATATGACGATTATTTGTTTTTTGCAAGCAAATTATCGTCTTAAAGGGCTAGTTTTTTTTGAGTTAGCCTTTATTTCTTAAGTTTGATTACGGTTTCGTAGTCTGAAGCAGTCCAGTCTGGATTTACTACCATGTCGAGGTCTGCGTTGAGGGCTACACCTTTTTTGAAAGTGTATGAACGGTTAGTATCTTTGCAGTCAAATGAGATTGAAACACCGGTGGTATCAACATTTACCTTGAAATTCTGAACTGTTCCATCTTTAAAGGTGTAGATTTCTTCACCAGTGCTAGTAAGGGAAAGAACAATTTTTCCATCTGCAGAGAAAGTCCAGTCTGCATCCCATTTTTTGTCCTGCCAGGTTCCTTTGATTCCGCCAAGGTCGAGGGCAAAAAGACCTGTTGCCATAACTGCGGCTACAGCCAATGCTATTAGTTTTTTCATATAAACAACTCCTTATCTATAAAATAGATAAGGATAATTTTAGCACTGTTCCCCTATTCGTCAAGGGTAATTTTGTTTCCGGTGTACAGGAAGTAGTAGCGGCCTTTTGCGGCGATTAGTTCGTCGTGGGTTCCGCGTTCAATAATATTTCCGTGTTCCAGAACAATAATTTCGTCGGCATTGCGGACTGTTGAAAGGCGGTGTGCAATTACGAAAGTTGTGCGGCCGCTCATCAGGGAATCCATACCCTCTTCTATCAGTTTTTCTGTACGAGTATCGATAGAAGAGGTAGCTTCGTCCAATACGAGAACCGGAGGATCAGCAACCGCAGCGCGGGCAATCGCCAGCAACTGTCTCTGTCCCTGACTCAGGCTTGCACCGTCCCCTGTAATAACTGTGTCGTAACCATTTTCCAGATGGCGGATAAAGTGGTCGGCATTTGCAAGTTTTGCAGCCTCGTAAATCTGAGCATCAGAAGCTTCAAGGTTTCCGTAGCGGATATTATCTTTAATAGTTCCTGTGAACAGATGAGTTGTCTGCTGAACCATACCGAGCGACTTACGAAGAGAAGCCTTAGAAATCTCATTCAAAGGAATGCCGTCGTAAGTAATTTTACCACTACCCTCTGGAACATCATAAAAGCGAGACAAAAGGTTGATTGTAGTTGTTTTACCAGAACCGGTAGAACCAACAAGCGCAATCTTCTGACCAGGCTTTGCGTGAATACAGATATCATGAAGTACAGTTTTCTCAGGCTTGTAACCGAAGGTAACGTGATCAAACACAACCTCACCTTCAAGCTTACGAAGAGAATTATCTGCAGGATTTTTCCAAGCCCATTCGCCGGTAGTTGCATAAGACTGAACAAGCTTTTCTTCACCATCAGATTCTTTTGCTTCATAAGCATTTACCAGAGTGTATTCACCTTCATCGATTTCTTCTTCTTCATCGATAACGGCAAAAATACGTTCCGCGCCGGCAAGAGCATTAAGAACTGAGTTAGCCTGCATACTCATCATAGAGATTGGCTGGCTGAACGAACGTGTATACTGAAGGAAAGCCGCAATAGTTCCAAGGTTCATAATTCCTGTAAACCAGTTAAAGCTCATCACTCCACCCTCGCCAAGAATCATAAAGGCAGCGGCTGTAATTGCAACAACGGCGTACTGCATGTGGCTGAAGTTATTCATCATAGGGCCCATAAGACCACCATAAGTCATAGCATCAGTTCCGGCCTTACGAAGATTGTCGCTCAAAGTTTCAAACTGCTCGATTGCCTTAGGCTCGTGATTAAATACCTTAATAACCTTCTGGCCTTCAACCATTTCTTCAATAAAGCCGTTGAGCTCACCAACACATTTCTGATTTTCGCGGAAGGCTTTAGCAGAGCGTTTTCCAACGGCAGCCATACTCAAGGTGATAAGGAACATAGTCACGAGCATGATGATTGTAAGCATCGGGCTCAAAGAAATCATCATTACAAATACAGATGTGACTGTAATTATAGAAGAAAAGAGCTGAGGAATTGTCTGGCTCATCATTTCGCGAAGAGCATCTGTATCGTTTGTAAAGCGAGACATGAGTTCACCGTGAGTGTGTGCATCATAATATTTGATAGGAAGCTTTTCGAGGCGGCTGAACAAATCACAGCGCACGTTGTACAAAAGGTTTGTAGAGATGTACAACATGAGTCGTGAGTTACACCATGAAGCAAGAACTCCAACACAGAACAATGCAAGAACTCCAATGAGAAGCTTAGCAAAACCTGTAAAGTCTGGATTCTGCTTTCCAATCAATGGAATGATGTAATTATTCAAAGCAGGTTTAATAAGGTAAGTTCCGATTACTGAAGCACCAGAGCTTACAATTACACAAAGGAAAACTACCAGCCACAATGCCTTGAATTTTCCCATATATTGAAGAATGCGTCCGATTGTCTTTTTTGCATCCTTTGGTTTTCCAAAACCTTTATTTCTTACTGGTGGCATTAGTCTTCACCTCCTGCAAGGTCTGCATCGCCGCTACCCTGCTGCTGCGATTCAAATACTTCGCGGTAAATCTTGTTTGATTTCAGAAGCTCATCATGAGTTCCAACACCACTTATTGTTCCCTCATCAAGAACTATAATCTTATCTGCTTCTTTTACAGAAGAAATACGCTGAGCAATGATGATTTTTGTAGTTTCCGGAGCAAGCTCTTTAAGGGCATTGCGGATGCGGCCTTCTGTTGCAGTATCAACGGCAGAAGTTGAATCATCCAAAATAAGGATTTTTGGATTTTTGAGAAGAGCACGTGCAATACAGAGGCGCTGCTTCTGACCACCAGAAACGTTTACACCACCCTGACCAAGCATTGTGTTATAGCCTTCAGGGAAAGAAGAAATAAAGCTGTCTGCATCGGCTGCCTTACAAGCGGCAAGAATCTGTTCGTCTGTTGCGTTTTCGTTACCCCAGCGAAGGTTATCGCGGATAGAACCACTGAACAGAACGTTCTTCTGAAGAACCATGGCAACACTGTCGCGGAGCACTGTAATATCATAGTCGCGTACATCAACACCGCCGATTTTCACAGAGCCCTTAAAAACATCATAAAGACGTGGCAAAAGAGAAACGAGGGAAGTTTTAGAAGAACCGGTACTTCCGATAATTCCAACAACTTCACCGCTCTTAATTTCAAGATTGATATCTTTAAGAATCAGATTGTCTTCGCGCTTACCGTAGCTGAAATCAACCTTTTCAAAGCTGATTGCACCGTTCTTTACTTCCATAACAGGATTTTCAGGATTTTTGATATCCGGAACTTCGTCGAGAACTTCAACGATACGCTGATTAGAAGCCTGAACCATTACGAGGGAAACAAAAACCATTCCCAGGAACATTACAGAAGAAAGAACCTGAGTTACATAAGTGAAGAAGCTGATCAGTTCACCGCTGAGCATAAAGCCGCCTACTACAAGTCTTCCGCCAAACCACATAACAGCAATCATAGAAACATACATTACAAGCTGCATGATAGGCATCATAAAGATAATAGTCTTTTCTGCATGAACCTGAGCAGTGCGAACATCATCAGCTGCCTTACGGAACTTCTTCTCTTCAAAGTCGCCGCGGACATAAGCCTTTACAATTCGAATACCAATGAGGTTTTCCTGAATAGCGCCGTTGAGGGCATCAAACTTTGCCATCATCTTCTTAAAACGAGGATGCGCAATATTTGAGATTGTAAGAATTGAGATTACGATGATTGGTACTGCAATCAAAAAGAGAATTGCAAGCTGAGCGTTCATTCTGAAAGCCATAATTGTACCGGCAATCAGCATAAATGGGGTTCGAATACACATATGGATAAGCATACGGTAAACATTCTGAGCCATATTTACGTCTGTTGTAAGACGGGTTACTAAAGAGGCTGTACTGAAGCGGTCAATATTCGCAAATGAAAAACTCTGAATCTTACGGTAAAGTCTCTGGCGCAGTGTACAGGCAAAGCCCTGTGCAGCAACTGTAGAAAAACGGGTTCCAAGCATACCGCAGATAAGGGATATAATAGCGAGTCCAACCATGAGTGCGCCGTATTTTACTACGAACGGCAGGTCTTTTCCCGCAATTCCAACATCAATGATTTTGGCCATTATAAAAGGAATTACTACTTCCATCAAAACTTCGCCAACCATTACAACCGGCGAAAGAATTGTATTTACTATATACCGCTTACTCAGGCCTCGGGTAAGCTTACTAACTGTAGACATGTATTTAAAGTTAACAAAAACGATTTATGATTTCAAGCGTTTATGAGAAATAAAGAGAATTCTCTTAGAATTTTCTTGTTTTGTACAACTATGGTTTCGATACGGGCGCTTCGCGCCCTACTCAACCACCGAGGACCGGCTAATTGTTTATTATCGGATTTTGACCTCTTCAAAGCCAAGGGCCAGCATAAACTGAGTTACAATACGGATTGCATAATCTCTGGCATCATCTAAAATACCCTCTGCAACCATATCTTCTGCAGCGGAGACTTTTGCGCCTTCAATTTCGTCAAAAATTTCCTGGGTAGAAATTGGAACGAAGATACTCTGTTTTTCATCAAATACGCTCTGGCTCACAATCTCATTTCCGAGCACCTCTGCCTGCGGAATGCTAAGCGTTATAGTTTTTCCGTCCAGAGAAACGCTGTAGGAAATATCAGTAATATCTGCAACACCAGCTCTAATGAGGCCTGAATATTTTATGATTGTATAGCTTTTTGCAAAGCCCGAAGTCTTTTTAAGGGTAATGATGTCGCTGTAACGGTACTTTGCGGTAACCAGTTCCTGACAATATGAAAGCTGACGCTCCACGAGTGCGATGTTGCTCTGTTTTTTTACCACTGTAAAACGCTTGAAGGCAAAATATCCGCCGCCAAGCACAAGCAGCGCAATCAAAAGAATTGTAACAATACGAAGAAGGATTCTGGTTCCAAGCCCTGCCCTATGCATTTTTGCAGGTTTTGGATTTTTGGGAGTTTTTACGGTCTTTTCGGTATTCTCAGTTTTTTCCATGAGAAATATTATACCCCATCTTAAAGTTTTTTTGTTGTTTTTTTTTCAATTAATTTATATCTTTAAAATAAATCCTGAAACAAGTTCAGGATGACATGAAAAAAAGGAGGCGTCGAGAGAGATGGCTGACGAAGAAGTAAAAAAAGCAAAGCGCGTGCGCCGCAGCGTAGGTCCTGCCCTGCTTTTCTGGCTGATTGTCCTTGCACTTGCAGTAGTTGCAGGATTTTCAAGTGTTTATGTGGTTGATGAAACTGAAAATGCGGTAATCACCAGGTTTGGAAAATACCAGCAGACCGTAGGTTCCGGACTTCACTTTAAGCTTCCGTTCGGCATCGACAAAAACTACAATGTCGACATTAAGACTCTCCGCGCCGAGCAGTTTGGTTTTAAGACAGTTAAAGCCGGCCGAAACAACGAGTACAAAAACAATATTTCCGAAGAATCTGAAATGCTCACCGGCGACCTCAACATTGTAGATGTTGAATGGGTTATTCAGTATAAGGTTGTAGATCCAAAACAGTGGCTTTTCAACGTTTACGAACGTGAGCAAACAATCCGCGATATTTCCCGTTCGGTAATCAACACTCTGGTTGGTGACCGTGCAATTTTCGACGTAATCAGCGCCGACCGTTCTACAATTCAGAATCTTGCCCAGGAGCAGATGAACGAAAACTTTAAGACACTCGGACTTGGAATCAATGTAACAACAGTTCAGTTCCAGAACGTAGTTCCACCTGTAGAAGTTCAGGCCGCATTTGAAGACGTAAACAAGGCAAGCCAGGATATGAAGCGCCTTATCAACGAAGGTAAGGAAGAGTATAACAAAGAAATCCCTAAGGCTCAGGGTGAAGCAGACCGTCAGATTCAGGTTGCAGAAGGTTATGCCGCAGAACGTGTAAACATGGCAAAGGGTGATGTTGCCCGCTTCAACGCCGTTTACGAAGAATACAAGCGTGCTCCTAAAGCAACAAAAGAACGTATCTATCTTGAAACTATGGCAGAGATTTTTGGCAGCGAGACAAAGCCGGAACTTATCGACAGCGAGCTTGAAAATCTTGTTCCTGTAAAAAATCTTAAAAACTAAGGAAAGGGGGAAATCACGACTATGACTAGAGCAATGAAAAGATTTATCGGCTGGCTTACAGCTATTTTAGTACTGATTCTTCTTTTTATAATCACAGGACCATTCTATATCGTAAATGAAGGAAAACAGGTAGTTGTTACCCGTTTCAGTAAAATTGTTAATTCTCACACAGAGGCTGGTCTTTACATTAAAGTGCCATTCCTTGATCAGGTAACTGAATATCCAAAACTGATTCTTTCTCTTGACGGTGACCCACAGAGCATCACTACCAAAGAAAATCAGTATATAATAGTAGATACTACATCAAGATGGCGCATTACAGACCCGGTTGCCTTCTATCAGAACTTCCAGACCTTGAACAATGCTTACAATAAGCTTTCTGATATTGTTGATTCTTCATGCCGTACTGTTATTACTCAGAACCGTATGAGTGAAATTGTACGCTCATCTAACATCATCAATGAAAGAAAAAATACTGAATCTGATAAAGATGAAGAGACAAAAGAAATCGACAAGCTTGTAAATGCTGATACAGTAAACGAGGTTGTAACAAAGGGCCGCAGCGAACTTTGCCGCCAGATGACAAGTATTGCCCAGAAAGAAGCTAAAGACTGGGGTATTGAACTTCTGGACATTGTTCCCCGCCAGGTTAAGTATTCTGATGAACTTAATGAATCAGTTTACAACTCTATGATTAAGGATAGAAACCAGGTTGCACAGGCTTACCGCTCACTTGGTGAAGGTAAAAAAGCTGAATGGCTTGGTCGCCTTGAAAACGACAAGCGTACAATTGCTTCTGAAGCATACCGCAAGTCTGAGGAAATTAAGGGTGCGGCCGATGCTGAAGCTGCGGCTATTTATGCTGCGGCATACAACAAAGACCTTGAGTTCTATACCTTCTGGAAGAGTATGGAGTCTTACAAGCAGAATCTTAAAGACTACCCTGCTACTTACAGTACTAAGATGGATTATTTCAACTATCTGTATGGAGCAGATGGTAAGAGATAGATATAACATTACCGTCATTGCGAGGAGCGCAGCGACGTGGCAATCCATACAAATAGATTGCTTCGCTGCGCTCGCAATGACGAAAGAGATCAGGAACACACATGAATTTAATAACAATAGAAAACGGAGAGCTTAGACTTAATTCAAACCTTGATGAGTACACTTTTGGAAAAACCGGACATGATTCTATTTTGAATCAGGAAGGTGTGATTTTTGATGGAAAGAATTTCCGTCAGTGGACTTTTGAAGAGGTAAAATCTTATGATGCCCAGAAAAACGGAAGTCCACAGCGGCTCGTTTTCTATTGTGCAAAAAATCCTCTGAGCGACGGGGCTAAAACTCTCGCTCAGTATTTTGATGAAGGTGGAGAGGCTTGTCTTGCTGCAGTAAAAGCAGTTTGTACAGCCCTCACCTCTGCAGCCATAAATGAAAATGCTATTCCAGCAGTTGGAGCCGGCGGCATTATGGTTGATGGAGACAAGGTTCTTTTTGCACCGGAATCTCTTTTCAATTATGCAGCAAACTCTCTTCCAGCTGAGGATACTCTAAATCAGCATACAGGCTTTATAAACGAAACAATCAGAGGGCTTCCATCACTTTGTTTTGAAAGAGCGGCAATTATTTACCGCCTTCTTGCAAAACGTCTGCCTTTCCCTGCAACAGACAGCATTGCACGTAACGCAGACATTTTTGACCGCAAGTTCCTTCCAATTGAATATTGCGTAAACGGAATTGACTCAGGACTTGCCCTTGCAATCAACAATGCCCTTAAACTCAATTCAACTGCGGTAAACGTTCCTGGAAAAAGAAAGAAGGGAAAAGCAAGTGAAGATTTAAAACCTTCTGCAGAGTTCCCGATTGAAAAACTCGACGAAGCCTTCAAACTCAGCCTTAATACAACAGAAGATAAGGATTTTGAAGAAAAGGTTGCCGCTTTTATAAAAAATCAGAATTCGAAAATCAATACAAAGCGCCATATAAAACGCAATACAACAACAATTGGGGTAATTGCTGGCATTGTGCTTGTAGTAGTTATCGTAACAATCAACACTATAAAAACACGAAATGAAGATTATACTTCTGTAGGTCTTACTTCTACAGAAACAATCCGCGCCTATATGAACGGTGTAAATGAAAAAGATACACTTTTACTTTCGGACTTTGGTGAAGGAAAAACTCCGAATGACTTTGGCGACATGGTAAGCCGTATTTATGTAATGCACAAGCAGAGACTTGCTTACGGTGGAGACAACGGATTTGGAGATCCTGCAAACTGGCTTTTCTATATTACAGATGAAAAAAAATATGCGGGTTCTGGAATCTATGGAATCTCAAATCTTAAGGTAGACGGAAAAGCAGAATCGCTTGAAGTTGAACTTAAAAAGAAAAACGAAAAACCAGCTCCTCTTGAAAAAGAAGGCAATGTAACTCTTGCAGATGGCATGACTTCTGTTCACAAGGTTGAATATTACATGTTCTATACACAGGGAGAAGATGTTGATTACATAATAGAAAAAGTTACAGGAACCTTTACCCTCACCTTTAAGAAAAACCGCTGGGTTATTACAGAAATTGATACAGAAGGAACAGATTTGAATGTTGACTGTAAGCAATTTTTCCAGGATTATCTTGCCGCACTTAAGGAATCTGAAAATGATGTAATTAAAGCTGTTGATTCTCTGCGTCCAAAATATGAATGGCTTCCAGAAAAAGACGCAATGCAGAGAGAAAAAGAAAGAATTGAATATCAGATTCTGCATCCGCTGGAGGCTGTAGGATGTTAGTCATATTGACATTTTCACTATATTTGTCATAATAGACTACGAGGTTAATCATGGAATACAATGTTGAAAAACAGCACGCAAAGGGAAAGCTTCACGCTATTGAGCGTATCAATGCACTTTGCGACAAAGATTCTTTTGTTGAAACATATCAGGGTGTAAAACACAACTGTACCAGCTTTGGAATGGACAAAAAAGACATTCCTTATGATGGTGTAATCACAGGTTTTGGAAAAATAAATGGACGTAAGGTTGCAGTTTATGCACAGGACTTCACTATTCAGGGTGGTTCTCTTGGTCATATGCACGGACGCAAAATCGCTGACCTTACAAAAATGGCTATTGATGCACGCTGTCCTGTAATCGGCATTAACGATTCAGGTGGAGCTCGTATTCAGGAAGGTGTTGAGGCTCTTGGCGGATACGGTAACGTATTCAATCAGAACGTTCGCGCTTCTGGTGCTATCCCACAGATTTCTATCATCGCAGGTCCTTGTGCCGGTGGTGCCGTATATTCACCTGGAATCACAGACTTTATCTTTACTGTAGATAAGGTAACTCAGATGTTCATTACAGGTCCTAAGGTTGTTAAGTCTGTAATGTTTATGGACATTTCTGCAGAAGACCTCGGTGGAGCTTCTATTCACGCAACAAAGTCTGGTGTATCTCACTTCCGCTGCGACAATGAAAAAGACTGCTACGAGCAGGTTCGCCGTCTTCTGGACTACATTCCACACTACTTCGGGGACAAGATTGAACCTAACGAAAAGTTCAAGTTTGATGAAAAGAAAGCTGCAAAGAAGATTAAGGAAATCATGCCGGAAAATCCACGTCAGGGTTACGACGTTCGCGAAGTAATCAACTGCGTAATTGATGAAGATTCATTCCTTGAAATCATGAAGGAATTTGCAATTAACTGTGTAGTTGGCTTTGGTAAAATTGAAGGCCGTACAGTTGGTATTGTTGCTAATAACCCTAAAGGACTTGGTGGTGTATTGGATTGCGATGCTTCTGATAAGATTGCACGATTTATCCGCTACTGCGACAGCTTTGATATTCCACTTCTTACTTTTGTTGATGTTCCAGGCTTTATCCCAGGACCTCAGGAAGAGCAGAAAGGTATTATCCGCCACGGTGCAAAGGTAATCTACGCTTACAGCGAGGCTACAGTACCAAAGCTTACTGTTATTCTCCGCAAGGCTTACGGTGGAGCTTACATTGCTATGTGTTCTAAGCATCTTGGTGCAGACTTTGTTTACGCATGGCCAAAGGCAGAAATTGCTGTAATGGGTGCTGAAGGTGCCATTGAGATTCTGTATGCTAAGGAATTGAAAGATCCTAACAAGGCTGCTGAAGTTCAGGCTGCGTCAGAGAAATATAAGAATGAGATTATGACTCCTTATATTGCTGCTGAGCGTGGTTATATTACAGAAATCATTCAGCCGGAAGAAACTCGTAAGAGAATTGTGGCTAGTTTTGACTTCCTTGAAACAAAGATTTTCACAAACAAACCATTGAAAAAACACGGTAATATTCCGTTGTAATAGATTGCCACGCCCTTCGGGCTCGCAATGACGTACTTATTCGTGATTCGTAAAAAGCATCGTCATTGCGAGGAGCGCTAGCGACGCGGCAATCCATTCCCTATAAACGCCGCCTGCACCGTGAATTTTTCCGGTGCTCCATTCAATTTTGTTTCCCTTCTATTTGATCCGTATATAAATTCCCCGTCAATTCTAGTACAACAGGTACAGGCAGGATGTACCCAGATGTTTTCGCCAGGAACGCCGGCTTTCTGTAAGGCGGCCAGGTTGGCTTTTTCCAGGGAGAGTCTGTAGAGGGGGCCGCCGCCGGTGTTCCAGGTGACTTCGACACCGGGTTCAAGCGGGGTTACGCAATCTGGTGTAAAGTTCTCGGAAAACCACTTGGCGCGCTCTTCGTTTACGATGTAGCAGCAGGCGCGGATGTGGGGGCCTATTACTATGCAGAAGTTTTGGGCGCGGGCGCCGTATTCTTTTTCTGCGAGCTTTATTGCATCGACAACAATTCCAGTTCCTTTCCAGCCCGAATGAACTATACCAAACACTCCTGTTACAGGATCATACAAATAAAGCGGCATACAGTCTGCTACAGTAACGGTTGGAACCAGGTCGCGGTTTGTGGTAATGATTCCATCACCAATTTTATCTTTGGTATCACTGGCATTATGAACATCATAAACTATGTGGGTGTGATCTAGCTGGACAGGGACAAGTTTTCGTTTTTCCTGCGGTAGTTTCGACCCTTCGACTAGGCTCAGGGACCGCAAGCTCAACCACCGCATTTTTTCAAAAACCGTATTTCGATTCGGGTTATTTTCATTCCAGCGAAAACGCATACTGCCGGCAGCTTTCAGTGTTAGGCCGCAGACAGGGGCGCCCTCCACTACCTGACCTCCACGGCGAAATTCAAAGAACTCAAAAAGATTACTGTTCTGTTGCGGCATCAATTGGCTCCAGTTCTGAAAGATAGAAATTGGCTTTTTTCAGGTTTTCCCAGCTGCTGCGTAAACTGTCACGCCACATGCGGTTGCGGTGTCCTTTAATTGAAGCAAAGTTCTGAAGACCTTCGTGAACCTTATCGCGCTCTTCAGAAAGAATTCCCTTGAGACACTTATCCATCATTCCAGCACCTTTTTCAAACTTCTTTACACATTCACGGATTTCAGACTCAGTTGTTGTCATCATTGAATCAATCTGATTCTGAACCTGGAAAGAACGGATTCTGCTTGTTGCAAACTCTTCGAACTGAGCTCCATACTCACCTTCCGGAGCAAGTCTGTCTAACAGCTCCTGCATCTGAGTCATTGACTGAGAAAACAGGTTTAAGCCTTCTGAATACTCTACTCTGTTCTCGTTACGTATAAATACACCTTCCATCATTACATCATTCAGGCAAGGCATCATCTCATCATAACAGTTTTCACAGAACCACGACAAAAAGCCGCCTGTAAGCTCACACGAGAACGGAACTCTAAGCCAGAGTGCCTGCCATGGGCGGTATTTAAGAACAGGGAACTCAAAAAGGCCAAAGTCATTACCAAGATAAGTTTCCAGATTTTTCTTTTTACGCTCACGAAGCCAGTCGGCCCAGCGAACATCAATAATCTTTCGCCAGTGAGTACGGAAATTAGGGAACCAGCCTTCTACGCCCTCAATATTTCCAGGCAGCCAGTCATAATCTGCATTAATGATTTTTCCAACTTTGATAATTGGAACATTGGAAATAAACATCTGAAGTGAACCAAGGCACTGATTTGCTTTTGCAATAAATTCCTTGATTGTGCGTTCAATGTCTTTATCCTGAGCATTTTTCGTAACGTCTTTACGCTGAGTAAACATCAGCATTGCTTCCAGAACCTCATTCTGAACAGGCATTACGTTAGAAAAAACAGCCGCAAAGCTTGCATAATCATTTACCGCATTACGATACGGGCAGGTAAAATTATTTCCCGTAAGATTTGTAAACTGAGAAGTAAAATGAATATAAGGCAGTCTTGTAAACTGACGCAGCCAGTTGAGAGAGCTTACTGCTCCGTAAAGGTTACTTTTTGCCGCGCCATCAATATTTTTGAGGATATTATCAAGATTTTTCAGAAGTCCGTTTTTTACATCCACTGAAGGCTCTGTATCAAAAGAAAGAGAAAAGGGATCCGCTTCCTGAGTAATCATATCTGCAAGTTCAGGAGTAACAAAAGAACTTAAAAAGACATAAAAATCACCAGGATTATCATCAATTATGTTGAAATATGGCTTAAAAAAGTCTGCGGCGGTCTTAAGAGATCGCAGATGTTCATAAAAAACTGAATCTACAAGACCATTTCTATGATTTAAGATTCCAGGATGATCACGGTTTATTCTGCGGGCCATTGAGGCCAATACATCTTCATTATAAATTTTCTCTGAATCTTTTTTTTCAATAAGGCTTCTAACCCACAAAAGAAATTTATAAAAAGCTGATTCTTCCTTAAAACGAAGATGGAGAGATATATTTTTTTCAGGATACTGATTTTCAGTTTCAACTAATTGAATAACAGAAACTGATGACTGATTGATTTTTTCAAGCATGTCACTGCGTTCTGAAGCGTCCATTCCGGCAACAAGTTTATCGAACGCACTTCTATTCATTTCATCCGTCATACTTTAATTATGAACGGAAATGACGTATTCTTCAAGTTAATTATAACAGCACAGTTATTGTTTTTTTATGCCCTTATATGGTATAATTTTCTAAGAACTGATATTAAAAAAATGATATTAGAGAGAGAACAATATCGTGAGTAAAAAAAAAGATTCTACCAAAAACGTCAATAGATATGATGTAAAATTTCCTATCGGAGTAAAACTTGCTGTAATTATCGGCTTTATTGTACTGGTTTCACTTGGTACAGTAACCTATCTTAACAGCCATTTCGTTGGTGAAGACGTAAAAATTACTGCCGAAAACAATAACCTTTCAACAAACACCCGCGCTGCTTCCACCATGGAAGACAAAATCAGTACTATCCGTTCAAACGTTTTCCAGCTTCTGGACCTTCTGAATGTTGTAAGCGGTGGACGTCAGGCTGCTCTTGCGCGCCAGGCAGAGGCTTTCTTCTTTGAACGAAATCAGGATATTGCTTCTATTTATATTCTCTCAGAAAACAGTGTTTCAAAACCTGAAAGCACTGACTCAAAAATCCTTAATTCAAGATTTTTCCTTTCGAACGAGCTTGATACATCTGTAATGGAAACCTTTATTCAGGCTTCAACCTCAGAAATCAAACGTTCCTGCAGCGGAGAAACAATTGCATTAAACGCCTCTCCATTCTTTGGCATTCCAGTTATGTCAATTCTGTTCTCTTACAAAGAAAACGGACTTGATCAGACCTGTATCATTACCTTCTCAATTGAAAGTATTTCTGACATTCTTGGTACAGATTCTATCAATACAACCTTTATCATAAACGATTCTGATGAGCTGCTTTCTCATCCGGAAACAGACCGCATTCTTCGTGGAGAGAGCCTTAAAAACTACCCTCTCGTAACTGCAATGCGTCAGAACAATCAGAATAACGATGACAGCCGCCAGATTCCATTCATTAATGTTGAAACAATTGACGGTAAAGAAAAGAAAGTTGAATATTACGGAGCTTATGAAAAGCTTTCATTTGGTGATATTGTAGTTCTTACAACTGTTCCAATCAGTTCGGTACTTGAAGGAGTTCTTACAACCCGCCGTAACAATATTTATCTGATGGGCGTTGTATTCTTCCTTTCTATTATTTTTATTCTTACCTTCTCTCGCTTTGCAATTTCCCGACACCTTAGAAAGCTTACTGCGGCTGCTGAAGAAATTAAACTTGGTAACTTTGAATCTGATATTTTTGAACACCTGCATACAAAACGTAAAGACGAAATTGGTGTTTTGAACCAGAGTACAAAAGACGAACTTTACTCTCTGAATACCTTCGCAAAATTTACAAACAGAAACGTTGCAAAGGCTATTGCAAGGCAGGAAATTGACTTTAATCCTCATCTGAAAGACGTAACAATCTTCTTTAGTGATATTCGAGGCTTTACAGCTATTTCAGATGGCTTTAAAAACCGTTTTGGAAATGACTCTCCTAGCGAAATCATCGGCTTCTTGAACGACTACATGAGCCGCATGGTAAACTGTATTGTGCTCAGCCACGGAAACATCGATAAGTTTGAAGGTGACGCTATCATGGCCGTATGGGGAATCATGAGAAACGACAGCCTTGAGTTCGAAGATATGGCTGATTCAGATCCACGCAAGAAGGAATTGCAGAAAATCCATGATGACCATGTTATGGAAGACGCTACAAATGCCATTCGCGGTACAATCGCCATGCGTTATGCCCTTATGAAATACAATAAGGAAGCAGAAGCCTTTACAAAAGCCCACGAAAATGAACCAAAAGCAAAATATAAACCACACATCCGCATTGGAAGTGGTTTGAATACCGGTCGTGCAACCTGTGGTTTGATGGGTGCCGACATGGGTAAAGACGGTAAGATGGAATATACGGCCATTGGAGACGCAGTAAACTTTGCATCTCGTACAGAAAGCTCTAACAAGCCTTGTGGAACAGATATTCTTATTACTGAAGATACTTACAGCCTGCTCAAAAAGCGCTTTATTAAATGTCAGGAAAACAATTTTACAATTGCAGATGCTGACAAAGCAAACGAGCTTATTGTTGAGCAGATTCCAGTAGAATTTGAAGTAAAAGGTAAAGGCACACAGCACTTCTATGGTGTTGTAAATATGCCACAATTTGATATTGAAGAGTTCTTTAAGCCAAATGAACCAGATTTTAAGGCAGACCCGGATTGTGCAAGAGCCCTTGGACCTAACGGACCAAAAACACTCAATGAAGTTCGTAATCTGCTTGGAATCCCAATCCCTGAATTTGAAAAGGTAAACTTGAATGAAGAAGAAAACAAGATCCAGGTTAAGCAATAGTCTGCTTCTTCCGTTCTGCATTACCATTTTCGTGTGTCTTATAGGAGCGACAACAAACTCCTGGTTATTCTACACAAGCTTTTTCAGAGCTCTTACAAAGCAGAATGAACAGCCGATTGCAACTATAACCTTTAAATATAAAACTGCTCAGCGTAAATTCCTTGACCGTGTTGTATGGGATCGTCTGCGTCAGAATTCTCCGGTTTATAACGGAGACACCATTCATACAGCAGCGCTTTCAGAAGCTACCATCTGGTTTAATGACGGAAACGTTATGGACCTTATGGAAAACACAATGGCCCAGGTATTCCTTACAGAAGACATGAGTGCTGCCGTTGAACTTGAAGACGGTTACGCGACTGTAGACTCTTCTGATTCTGAAAACGGACTCACCCTTTCTTCAAATGGTGTTCAGGTTGCAGTAAAATCTGGAACAAGCCTTAGTGCAGGTTCAGTTTCTCAGGCAGATACTACTGGTGCCGGCGGAACTGGTGCTGGTGCCGCTGCCGCAGACGGCAAGAAAGCAGCAAAAGGCCTTTCGGTTCAGGTATTGAAAGGTTCTGCTTCGGTACAGAATGCAGACGGTACATCTACTGCAATTGCACAGGGACAGGAACTGAACATGAGTAGTGCAGACGGCAGTGCAAATGTAATTGCTTCACGCCCTACTCTTACAGTGCTTTCTCCAGCCCGCAACGAAAAGATTCTTTATCATACTCAGGGTGCAACAAACGTACACTTCAGCTGGAATAATGCGGCAGAGAGTACAATTCTTCAGATTTCTCAGGACAAAGATTTTAATGATGTTCTTTACCGCTTAAGCTCAGACGGCCTGAACGAAACAGATATCAAGCTTGAAGCCGGAACTTATTTCTGGAAGCTCGACAGTTCGGAAGACGGACTTAGCGAACAGGAAGCAATTAACGCCGGACAGATTAAAAACGGAAAGATTCAGGTAATTCAGTCGCTTCCACCTACACAGGTTGCTCCTGCAGAAAACTACACTTACGGCTACAGAACTCGTACTCCGGCCGTTCGTATTATCTGGACAGAAAGTCCATACGCCTCTACATACAAACTCGAAGTTTCTAAGAGCCCTTCAATGACAAATCCGGTTATTGAACAGAGAACTTCTACAACTTCTTCTATTATATCAACTCTTAAAGAAGGCACTTATTACTGGCGCGTAACTCCTTATTACACAATGAACAAAAAAGGATTTGCCGAACCATCTGAAATCAGAAGCTTCAGGATTGAACGCAAGGGTGAACTTACAGCCCCAGAACTTCTGGTTCCTTCTGAAAACGGAATTGTAAATACAGAAACTTCTGCAAAGCCAACAAGCTTCTCTTGGAAAATTGAAAACGAAGCACAGAGCTACACTGTCCGCATTGCAGATAATCCTAATTTGAGAAATCCTGCAGTTACATTTGAAACTGCAGATAACTTCTATTCACTGAACTCTAACATCATAAAACTTAAGGATGGAAAGTGGTACTGGGGAATTACAATGCGTGATGTTGAAGGCAACATCTCCCCTGTTTCTGAAATCAGAACTTTCTATACAATGAAGGGTGTTCCAGAGCAGCACACTGTTGAACCGGCAGACGGCTACAACTGTGCACTGAACCTTCTTCCAGATACTAAGTTTACATGGAAGCGTAATATTCCAGAAAACTTTACAAGTGAGTTTGAGATTTCGGAAGACCAGGGCTTTAGAAATATTGTTTATAAGGCTCCGGTTAATTCAACAAGTTTGCGCGGTGTAAACCTTCCTCTTGGAACTTATTACTGGCGTCTTAAGTCTTCAAGTACAACTGATGAAACTCAGCTGATTACACCTTCAAAGACTTTCAACGTTATCGGAAACCTTGACGAAGCAACACTTGCAGCACCAGGCCCTCGCGCTATTGCCCGCGAAACTATTCCATTCCACTTTGAATGGAAAGATGTTAGTGGCGCTGATTATTATAAGGTATCAATTTATCGCCAGTCGGACAATAAACTGATTTATGAGAATGTGGTTTATGAGCCGGAAGACAATATCGACATGTATAATCCAAAAGACTTTGTTGATAAGTCTAATTACAACTGGCGCGTTCAGGCATTTGCAAACGAGATTCCAGGAGTTTCTTCAAGACGTACAGGACGTCTTTCTGAAGGAAGCTTCTATCTTATAAAACTCAAGCCGGTAGAAATTACAGCTCCTTCTAAAGATGCAAAGATCAACGGTATTGAAGCAATCCTTAATCCTTCTTATGCAAAATGGAGTTCTCTGGACACTGTAGCAAAGGCACAGCTGGTTCTCATTAAAACAGATGACCACAATGCAGAAGTATTAAAGGTACCAACAGACGAACAGATGGCAAAGGGAATTATGGTTGCTCCTAACTCAGTTCGCCTTGATACAGCAGAAGGTCTTAGACCTGGCCGCTATGAAATTATTGTCTACGCAGAAACTCTTGATGGTGTTGATATTTCGAACACAGATGCAAAATACCGCGGAAGATTTACAATTCTTCCTGTAGAGCCACTTCCTTCTACAACAAACCTTGCGGCTAATCCTCCTCTACTCGGAGCTGAATATCTGCGCAATCCGGATAATCCTCGTACAATTACCCTCAGCTGGAGTAAGGTACCGGATGCAACTGATTATATTGTAGAAATCAAAGATAAGAAAAATAAGACTGTTCTTTCTCAGATTGTTGAAAAGAAAACAAGCTATGAAATTGATTTCTTGAAACTCTACGAGCAGAATAAATCAACTTTTGGAAAAGGAACCTTTAAGTGGACTGTACACGCTATTCGCCGTATGGACACAGATAAAGATGGAAAGGCAGATAAGATTCTTCAGGAAGGACCTGCATCAGAATCAACCTTCTCTACCGATATTCCAACACCAAAGAAAACTAAGGCAAAAGGAGCAAAGAACCCTTATGGTAATTAGTAAAAAACTCCTTTGTGCTTTGTTAGTTCTGGCTGTTGCCTGCAGCACTGTTTCAGCTAAATCAAAAAAGAAATCTAAAAACGGATTACAGACCTCTAAATCAGAAGTAAATGCCGACAAAGAGAAAACCGGCGATGAAACTGAAGAAACAGGCAACGTTGAAGATGCATGGCAGTACCTTGAATGGGAAGAAGATTATCCTGAATATGTTCAGAAATACGAAATTGTAATTGAAGAAAAGAAAGATGAAAAAACTGACTGGAAAGAAATAAATCATCTTTTTACAGAAGACAATACAACCCGTGTTCAGATTAATCCTCTTCTTGGACCTGGTCTTTACCGCTACAAGGTTATTACTTATGACCTTATCGGTATTCCAGAAATTGAATCTGACTGGTTTGAATTTAATATTTACCGCGCTTATGTACCTCAGGTACGAAGTGTAGAAGCTGCAGTAACCCGTTCTTCTACAATCTATCTTGATGAAGTAAATGACGGTATTTTTACTGTTACCGGACGAAACCTGTTTGAGCTTCAGGAAAGCCTTACAGACACTTCATTTACATCGTACAGCATTATTAATGCACGAAGAAACACTGAAGCTCCTATAACCCCTGTAATCACTGAATTCAGCGATAATAACCGCCGCCTTAAAGTTCAGTTTGATATGGATGAACTTGATACTGGTACTTATTATTTTGCAGCTACTGACGCCAGTGGTCTTACTGCAGAAAACAGCAAGGATAATATGTTCACTGTAAAGTTCCGTAAGGCAGTGGACTTTGATGTTGCAGCAGGCTATACCTGCCCTGTAATCGTTATTGGAGATAAAATGAAGGAGTATCTTAATACTTCTGTTCTCCCTGTTTCTGCAACTGCTAAGCTTTCTTTAATGCCGTTTAAGCGCCGCTTTGGCTATCTTGGTATTGGTGTTGATGCTGCTTACTCAAGAATCATTACTACTACTGAAGGCTATGATCTTGATGGTAACTATATCTGCGGAAACGCACTTTTCATTTATCAGTTCCCAATTCGTATAAAGGATAAAAAGAATACTGATAAGCTCCGCCACATTGCAACTTTGGAACTGCATGGTGGCGGTGGTGTCGCTATGTTCAACAACCTGGTATTCCACTTCCCTCACGATATTAACTCAGAACCTCTCAACAGCCTCGATTTCAGCGCTACAGCAGGCCTAAGCGCCCAGGTTTACTTTACAAACCGCCTGTACGCAGAATTAGGCGCAGATTTCGTTATGCCGTTCATGGGCAGCCTCATGATGGCCTACGTAAAGCCAGTAGCCTGCGTGGGCTGGCAGTTCTAATAAAAAAAATCAGGACATAAAAAAAAGACTCGCGTTTGCGAGTCTTAATTATTTAACCGACGGTTCCTGCGGGAATCGAACCTGCCTACAATCGAAAATCCGTTAAAAAACGGGCTGCGACAGCGGGCCGTTTTAGGATTATCGAAAGAACGGCTCAAATGGCGAGACTATGCGAGCCATTCTATTTGTAGATTTCAAAAAAAAAAAAAAAATACTGAAGCGAAGCTTCAGTATTTCTATATAAAAAAAACTAACTCACATAGTGAGTTAGCTTTTACAATGTCGCGGTTCCTGCGGGAATCGAACCCGCCTTTCAGCCTTGAGAGGGCCGCGAACTAAACCGATATTCGAAGGAACCAAAAAAAAGCTGAACCATTTCTGATTCAGCTTGAGTTCCCCAAGGAGGATTCGAACCCCCACAGTCAGAACCAGAATCTGAAGTGCTACCATTACACAATCGGGGAATAAGTGAGTATTAATATAATGATTAATACTCACTTTGTCAATAGCTCATTGAGCAATTTTTAACAAATTTATTTATTTTGTTGTTTTTTTAGCTGCAGTCTTTTTTGCAGCTGGTTTCTTGTCAGCAGACTTTGTTACAGCTTTTGATGTAGGCTTTTTAGAAACCTTTGGAGCCTTTGGTACTGTTGTATCAACTACAGAGTTATCATCACTAGCGAACTCTGAGCGAACGTACTTATCTGCTTTCCAGTCATTAATCCACATATTGCCATCAATGCAATAACGGAACTGGTATTCTTTATTTGTTTCAAGCTGTTTCTTTACAGAGAACGAACCATTTGGATCCTTTTTCATAGGAATTGAAGTTGGGTCCCAGCTGTTAAAATCACCTGCAAGGTAAATCTTTGTTGCACCTGCAGCAGCTTCTGGGTTTACTGTAAATACAACTGTACACTTTTTTCCATCACTAGAAAATGTTTTCTTCAATGACATAATTATCTCCTGCATATAATTAAAAGCAATGTCATGCTGAACTTAATTCAGAATGTAGCTTTTTATTATGATTTAATTTTAATCATTACTGTTTTTAAAATCAAGTCTGAGGCTGCTAGTAAAACGTTTCCTTTTTTCAAACTTCTGTCTGCAACGAGTGGAATTTCTTCAAGAACATAATCTCCAGCAGAAATTACAATTGATCCGTACTGAGCGCCCTGCTCTACTTTGCCCCAGCAGTAATCAGGAAGTTTTACCTGAACTCTAACTGAATCCATATTTTCTGCCATTGAAGCACCTGTTACATAAGGAACTGTAAAGGTGCCATCTGTCCAGGCAGGAACCAGACAAATCATCTTTTCTGATGAATTAAAACTGCGCACATAATATGAATGAACTTTCAATTCAAGAGAGTAATCTGCAAAGTTTCTGAAAGCCCATTCCATGAGCTCTGTACCATCATGAACACGGCCAGCCTGACCTTCGCGAGAGTTGTTTCCAGGACCGCCCATTGTTACAGAAAGAAAACGGGTTTCTCCACGAACTGCTGTAAGGGCAAGATTATATCCGCTTTCATCAATATAACCTGTCTTAAGTCCATCACAACCTTCAAGTTTTCCAAGCAGAGGATTTGTATTTTCCTGAGTAATAGACATTGTGATTTTTTGTGGAAGGCCCTGTGAAAAATCCTGAGCGGCAAGCTTATCTCCGGGAGCAAGATTTTTTGCTTTAGGATAAGTAAAACTCAAAACACTGTGAAAACGATGCAGCGAAGAAGGAAATCTCAAAAGATAAGAAGCGGCAAACTCTGCCATTTCGCGGGCAGTTGTCTGATTGAGTTCACTGTAGCCTGAGCTTTCTACAAAGTGAGTATTTTCAAGACCAAGTTCACTTGCTGCACGATTCATTCTCTCTACAAACTCATCCATTGAACCACAGACTGTATAAGCAAGTGCATAAGCCGCATCATTTCCAGAACAGATTGAAAGGCCTAGCAGAAGTTCTTCAAGAGTAACTCTCTGCCCTTTTCCAAGGAACATCAGCGAACTGTGAGGAGGCATATTGCAGGCCCAGCTTTCTGGAGGAAGCGGGATTACCTGATCATAGGAAAGACGGCCGGCTTCAACTTCTTCTTCTACAACATACATTGCAAAAAGTTTTGTCATAGAAGCCGGAGGAATTATTGTATCTGCATTTTTTTCATAAAGTACATTTCCGTTTGAAACATCAATAAGAATTGCAGATTTAGCCCAAACATCTAACTGAGGTTTTGCAATATTATATGGAAGTGATTTAAGATACTGATATTTTTGCGGATACTGATTTATTAAAAGATTTCCCAGAGAAGACATTTCCTGTGCAGAAAGCTTTCTGGCATTTGTTGTTTTCTTAAAGTTTACAGCACGAACGGCGGTAAAGGTAAAAAAGCTGATGATAAGTAAAGCCGCTGCGGCAACAAGAGCGTGCCACAGACGGATGCGTTTTGAATCGTTATTTTCTGACATTTTGCTCTCTCTAATGTGTATTTCTTAAAAGGAAGTCTGCAAGTACAAGCGCTGTCATAGCTTCTACAACAGGAACAATGCGTGGACACAGACAGATGTCGTGGCGGCCTTTGATCTGGAGCTCTGTTGTTTCGTACTGAGCCTTACCGTCCTCGCCAAACTCCCCGGTGCGGCGAACCGTCTGTTGCGGCTTAAAAATGCTCGGGACAGGCTTAACTGCAACGCGGAAAATAATATCTGCGCCGCTGCTCAATCCGCCAAGAACACCGCCGGCGTGGTTCGAGTCAAAAACCGGCTGACCATTCTCGGCATGCATACAGTCATTGTTTGTGCTGCCGAAAGAATCTGCCGCTGCAAAACCATCTCCAATCTCAAAACCTTTTACGGCGCCTATGCTCAGCATAGCCTTTGCGAGATTTGCGTCGAGCTTATCGAAAGCAGGCTCCCCAAGACCAACAGGGCAGCCCTGAACGATACATTCGATTATACCACCGGCACTGTCTCCAGCCGCACGGAGCTCTTCAATTTTAGCGTTCATACGTGCAGCTGCTTCATTGTCCGGAGCACGCAACGCATTCTGTTCAATCTGTGAAAGGTCGCGCTTTTCTGCTGAAATACCAGCTGCGCGGATTGTATATGCAGTAATCTTAATACCACGCTGTGCCAGCAGCTGAGCCGCTACAGCCCCACCGGCAACACGCGCAAGAGTTTCCCGCCCACTCGAGCGTCCACCGCCGCGATAATCCCGACATCCGCCATACTTTACGTCATAAGTATAGTCAGCATGGCCGGGGCGGAACGTCAGATCCAAATTTCCGTAATCTTTTGAATGCTGCGAAGTATTACGAACTTCCAGCGCAATCGGGGTACCGGTTGTACGGCCTTCAAAAACCCCCGAAAGAATCTCTACTGCATCAGCCTCAGTACGAGCAGTTACCGCTGCATTAAGCTTTCCATCCGGAGAAAGGCCAGGGCGGCGGCGGTTCAAAGCCTTCTGAATTATCTCTTCAGAAAGTTCAATTCCGGCAGGACACCCGTCAATAATACAGCCAAGAGCAACACCGTGGCTTTCGCCAAAGGTTGTCACAGAAAAGTTTGTTCCAAAAGTATTACCATTATTTTTCATATCATCAATTATAATAAAATTTGTAGTTAAAATGAAGATAGTGTATAATAGATAGAAGGTATGGAGTTTACTTTTACAACAGCCAGACTGCTGATTCAGACAGAATTTGCGCCGCTGGTTTCAATCTTTGTCCTCATGGCATTTATCAAAACGAATGTAAGTTTTTCTGATTCAACTAACAGGAGTTTTCTTCTTGCCTGTGGTGCGGCAATTCTCTTAACCTGCTCAGACAGTATGCGTTTTATTACTGCGCATATGGACCATCCTACAATTTACCGTTATATTTCTGCGGGCGCCGGTTACGCGCTGAGACCTCTCATTCTTTTCAGATTAACTATAATTTCTTCACGCTACAAAATCCGAAACAAATTCCTGATGGCCATTCCGATTGTTTTCTGTACCTTCATCTCCATCTTAAGTATTTTCCCATTTGCTCACGGGCTGATGTTTTCTTTTTCTGATGATAACAAATTTGTGCGTGGGCCGTTCGGTTACCTGTCTCATATCGTCAGTCTTTTTTACGCCTTCCAGGTAGTTTACTATTCGCTCAAAAATTTCATGTACAACAAGTTCGAGCCGGTTATCGTAATTATCATGGAGATTGCGGCGTTCACGGCCACCTTTATGGAAAACCGTTACAAGTATGATTTCGTGCTTTCTCAGGTTATGATTTCTTCAATCATCTTCTACTACTTCTTCCTCCTTACTCAGACTTTTAAGCGCGACACTCTTACACACTTTTTGAACAGACGTATTTTTTATCTGGAACTCAAGCACCTTCTCAAAGATCCGTTTATTATTCTTTCGATGGATTTGAACAATCTTAAGGTCTTTAATGATACTCAGGGCCACGCTGCCGGAGACAAGGCAATTATTACTGTTACTACAGAAATGACCAGAACCTTTTCTAAGTACGCAACTCTTTACCGTACCGGTGGTGATGAGTTTATGGCCATCTTCAAAAAGAGCAGTATTTCCGAGGTTGTAAATCTGGTTTCGGTTTTCCAGAAGAATCTTGAAAAGACTGAGTATCAGGTTGCGTGTGGTTATGCCAGCTACACTCCTGGTGATGATATCGACAAGATCATTTCCCTCAGTGATGAGAGAATGTATGAAAATAAAGTAAACTTAAAGCAGAATAAAAATATTTAATTCAACTTCATTTCTTCAATTATATTGAATATTTCACCAAAAAATTATAATATACTCCAAATATAAATTTTAAAGTCCGCTGTCGTGTGGGCTTACAAAACTCAGGAGGTTATGTATGAGTATTTTTCGTGGCGCTTTTACAGCTTTGATTACACCAATGAAGGCTGATGGTTCAGTTGATTTTGAGGGCTTCAGAAAAAATGTCAAACATCAGCTCCAGGAAGGTATTGATGGTCTTGTTCCACTTGGAACCACCGCAGAGACCCCTACCCTCGACGAAAAGCCGGGCAGCGAAGAAGATCAGATTATTCAGATTGTTTTTGAAGAAGTTCGTGCTTTTGAAAAAGAAACAGGAAAGAAGATTCCGGTTATTCTTGGTGCCGGATCTAACAATACAAAGGATGCAGTTGCTTACTGCGAACGCGCTAAGAAAGCCGGAGCAGATGCTGCACTTGTTGTAACTCCATATTACAACAAGCCATCAAAGGAAGGAATCTATCAGCACTTTGCTGCAGTTTCAAAGGTTGGAATCCCAATCATCGTTTACAACATTGCAGGACGCACCGGATTGAACATTCCAACTGATTTGCTCGCACGCATTGCAGAGCTCCCTAACATCGCTGGTGTAAAGGAAGCAAGCGGATCTGTAGCTCAGATGATGGAAGTTATTGGACAGATTAAGAACAAGAAACCAGAGTTTGCTGTATTCAGCGGAGACGATGGTTTGACACTTCCTTTAGTTGCATGTGGTGGAGACGGAATTATTTCTGTTGCTTCAAACATGATTCCAGCTTTGATGCACGAACTTACTGCTGCAGCTTTGGACGGAGACTTTAAGAAGGCACGCGAGATCAACTACAGACTCGCTCCATTCTTCAAGGCTGAGTTCTGTGATGGTAACCCAAGTTCAATCAAGTATGCAATGAACTACAAGGGCATGCCAGCCGGCGCATTGAGACTTCCACTTGTAGAAGTTACTGATGCTGCTAAGAAGCAGATTGAAGCTGCTATTAAAGAGTGCAATTTGTAATAAACACCGTCATTGGTATAATAAGAACGTCATTGCGAGGCTGAAAGCCGAAGCAATCCATTACAATAGATTGCTTCGCTTCGCTCGCAATGACGGAAGTTTAAGTTGCAATGACGTATCAGGATTAAACTAAGGAGTAATATTATGAGTGAAAAGATAAAGGTTGGTGTACTTGGTGCTACAGGTATGGTAGGCCAGAGATATATAAAGTTGTTGGAAAATCATCCATGGTTTGAAGTTACTTACGTTGCTGCTTCTCCACGTTCTGCTGGTAAACCATATTCAGAAGCTGTAAAAAACCGCTGGCTCATTGGTGCAGATATTCCGGCTAACGTTGCACCTCTCATCGTAGAAGATGCTAACGACGAAAAGAAGGCTGTTGGAAAATGTCAGTTTGTATTCTCTGCCCTCGAAATGGGAAAAGATGAAATTAAGGCTCTTGAAGCTGCTTATGCTGCTGAAGGAATCCCGGTAGTTTCTAACGCATCTGCTAACCGCTGGACAGAAGATGTTCCAATGCTCGTTCCAGAAATCAACTACTCTCACCTCGACGTAATTGCTGAACAGAAAAAGCATCACGGCTGGGACAAGGGCTTTATCGCTGTAAAGCCTAACTGTTCTCTTCAGACATACATGATGCCAATCCACGCTCTTATTCAGGCTGGATACCCAATCAAGAGAATGATCGTAACAACTCTTCAGGCTACTTCTGGTGCAGGATACCCTGGTGTATCTTCATTCGATATGATTGATAACATCGTTCCATTTATCGGTGGCGAGGAAGAAAAGACAGAAAAAGAATGTCTTAAGATTCTCGGAACTGTAAAGGACGGAAAGATTGAAAACGCTGCAGGTCCTCTTGTTTCTTCTACTTGTACACGTGTACCTGTTGTAGACGGACACACAGCTTGTGTTTCTCTTGAGTTTGATCTTCCAGAAGACAAAAAGCCTAGCCTCGAAGAAATCGAAAAGATCTGGACTTCATATACATCAGTTCCACAGGAACTCAAGCTTCCTAGCGCTCCAGAGCATCCAATCGTTGTTCGCCACGAAGAAAACCGCCCACAGCCACGCCGCGACCGCGAGACTGAAAAGGGAATGGCTTGCGTTATCGGACGTCTTCGCCCATGTAACGTATTCGACATCAAGTTTGTAGCATTGAGCCACAACACAAAGCGCGGTGCTGCTCTTGGTGGTATCTTGAATGCCGAGCTGCTTAAAGCAAAAGGTTTCTTTAATTAGTTTCTACAACTGATTTACAAACTGGTGGGTTCGAAAAATCCACCAGTTTTTTTATACTTGTAATCTATAATCCGAGAGTATATAATAGTAGAAATGGGAAGAATAATATCAGCATTACAAAATATCAGGCTAAATATATTTTCTCCAAAAGTATCTCTTGAAAAAAGAATTACCTATGCAATGGTATTCTGTTCAATGGTTGGAGAAATTATTGGCTTTATTGAATCTTATCTGCTTGGCTTGCCATTAATTGCTGTATTACTTCCATTATTTTCAGCCATTTTCTTATTCTTCCTCTCTCTTTGGGGATTAAAAACTAAAAAATCAAGATTATTTGCAACAATTTCAATTTCTACTTCTGCATTAATCTTTTTCCCTTTAATGTTCTTTGCAAACTCAGGTCTGCACGGCGGTATGCCTTACTATTTCCTTGTGGCAGTAGTTTGTACAGCGCTCGCACTTAGAGGAAGAACCCGCATAATCATTTTTATTCTGATTCTTATTGAATATTCAGCACTTTTTGCATTATATCATTTTTACCCTCAGGGCTTTATTGGAATGTCTCATGAAGATGCCTTTGTTGACCAGCTTTGCAGTATGCTTATTGCAAGCATTGTACTATTTGGGTTTTCATTTATTGTTTCAAAGCAGAACTATCATGACAGACATAAGATAGAACAGCTTTCTCTGCTCTACGAACGCCAGGCAAATACAGATGAACTAACCGGCCTTTACAACCGCCGCTATTTTAATAACTTCCTCAAGCTTGCAATTCTTACTCTTGGTGATACCGGAAAGCTCCATATTGCAATGTTTGATATTGATGATTTCAAATATGTAAATGATAAGTACGGCCACCCTTTTGGAGATACAGTTCTTAAGCAGTTTGCAGAAATCCTTGAAGAAACAAAAACTGCCGGAATTACAGCCTGCCGTTACGGTGGTGAGGAATTCCTTCTTCTTATTCCAAAGACAAATCAGGAAGATGCGCTTGAACTTGTAAAAGAAGTTCTTGTAAGAACCCGTGAAAAGATTAAGCTGGATGATACAAAATTTGTTACTGTCAGTGCCGGCTTTATGACCTGTTCAGAAGACATGACTTACGATGTTCTTTTGCAGGAAGTTGATAAAAAGCTTTACATCGCAAAGAGTTCTGGAAAGAACTGCGTTATTTCTTAATTTATTTTTTCGCAATAATTACCATTGTTCTCGCGTGTTCGTCGTATGGAGACTTATCGTAATCGCCGAAAACTTCTGCTTTTGCAAATCCAAAATCTAATAATTTATCTCGAAGGAAGGTGGCCGGATATAAACGCTGGACAAAAGTGTGATCAACTATGGATTGCTTCGTCGCATTCGCTCCTCGCAATGACGAGTCACCTAAAGGATACAAAGTCCACTGTGAACGAAGGCCTTCCCACGCGCCAACAACTTCAAAATGAGTTACAACCTTATACCCTGCCCGCTCAAAGTCTTCGCCCGGAGTCCAGTACATAACGGCAGTCTCGCGGCTGATGCATTCCATAATGAAAGTTCCACCGGGCTTTACTGATTCTGCGATGTTCTTTAGAATCTGCATATCTTCTTCGATTGTGGCACAGTAGCCAAACGAAGTGTACAGATTTACTGCACAGTCAAACTGATTTGGAGCGTGGAAGGTACGAAGGTCGTGATTTATAAGAGTGAGCGGAACTCCTTCTGCCTCTGCTGATTCGCGGGCTGCGTCGAGTTCGCTCTTAATTATGTCTACGCCGGTTACGTCGAGGTCGAGGGCGGCAAGCTCAACGGAAATACGGCCGAGCCCGCAGCCTGCGTCGAGGACTTTTGAACCATGTCCAAGTGAAGCAAGGTCTTTTACATATTCAGCAACGGTTGGGGCTTCAGCCCAGCGCGCGTCGTCGAACATAATAGGTGCAAATTGCGTCCAGAAATTTTCTGATTCAAACCAGTCCATAAATCCTCCGTGTTCTGCGGTAGTTTCGACAAGCTCAACCACCGTATTCACCGTATTATTTAAGCGTTACATAGGTCTTGCCGGCGCCGCCGTCTTCGGCTGGGGCCTTTGAGAACTCTGCAACTACCGGGCAGTGAGAAAGATAATCTGAAACTGCCTGCATCAAAACTCCATCGCCCTTTCCGTGAATTACACTAAAGTGCGGGAAGTTATGAAGTACACAAAGATCAACCTGACGTTCCAGAGCGCGAACTGCATCGTCGGCACGCATACCAAGAAGGCGAAGCTCAAATACCGGGCGCTCGTAGATTCCGTTTGAAGCGTCATCTGCAAGCTCAATTGAAATATCCGGCTTATAGGCATTAGCAGAAGAATCTGCACTACCCTCGCTCTGAACAAGCTTTAAGTCCTTTTCTTTTAATGCCATCTTGATGCTTCCAAACTGCACCTGCCATACACCTTTTTTAGTCTGTTCAACAAGAACTCCTTGAGTTCCAGAACTTGTACGTACTGTTGCACCAGGAGCGAAAGACAAAGGTACAAGCTGAGCGGCAGCTTTTTTTACGCCAGCAGCCTTGCTATTATCAGAAGTCTCAACTACATTTGAAGTTGCATATTTGAGGGCTTCTGCGTTACTCATCTTTTTCTTTGTTTTTTTATTGCTTGCAGTTGCGTGCTTTTTAGCGGCAGCTTGCTCTGCTTCAAACTTCTTTTCGTCGCGGGCGAGTTTTTCTTCCTCGGCTTCAATCTTACGGTCGAGGCGCATTGTATCTTCTGTGAGCTCAGCAATGTACTGCTTAACGCTCAGAGTTTTCTCGCGGGTAATTTCGCCTTCCTTGAGCGTGCGTACCAGATTTTCAAGCTGGCAGCGGCTGTGAATAAGGAAGTCGTTGAGTTCCTGCTGCTTACCCTTTTTGAGATTTGATTCAAGGCGGCGGAGTTCCAGCTCGCGGGCCTTAAGGCGATCAGTTTTATCCTGCGCTTCGGCAGCAAGGCGTTCTGCTTCTTTCTGAACTTTGTTGAGTTCTACGTGCTTGCGGTTAAGTCCGCGGATAAGAGCAGAAACATCGGCCTGTTCGGTTGCAATGTAGGTTCTGGCTGCCTTGCAGATTTCTGTTGGAAGGCCGCTCTTCTGCGCAATATCGAGCGCGTGGCTTTCGCCAGGAACTCCCATGAGCAGATGATAAGACGGCGACAAGGTGTCCTGATTAAACTCTACAGACGCATTAATACAACACGGATTTGTGTAGCCGTAATTTTTCAAAATGCCCTGATGGGTTGTTACGAGCACAAAAGATTTGCGTTTAATAAGCTCATCGAGAACAGCCATTGAGATGGCGGTTCCTTCCTGAGGATCGGTTCCACTGCCAAGTTCATCCAGAAGGATGAGGGTGTCGCTCTTTGCCGAGTTTACAGCCTGAGCGATGTTTTTCATATGACTGCTGAATGTAGAAAGGCTCTGATCGAGGGACTGGTCGTCTCCGATGTCGGCAAAGACGTTTGAGAACACGGGCAGGCGGGTCCCCTCCGCCGCGGGGATCGGGAAGCCGGACTGATTCAACATAGAAAGGAGCGCGAAAGTTTTGAGAGAGACGGTTTTTCCTCCGGTGTTCGGACCGGTGATGATGAGCACGCGCTTGCCTTCCATAAAGCGGATGTCGATAGGAACGGCCTTTTCTCCAAGCAGCGGATGACGTGCCTTAAGTAAGAGAGGAGGTTCGTTTCCAGCCGGCAGTGCATAAGTACATTCGCGGGACTGTCCCCAGCGGGCAGCTGCCTGTGTATCATCAAACAAAGTCATAACAGGAAGAGCCTGTTTAATAGCTGGAATTGAAGGCTGAAGGCTTTCGGTAAGCTCAAGCAAAATCTTTTTGATAACTGCCTGAAGTTCGAACTCCTTTTGAATCAGTTCGTTACTGCAAAGTACGGCTTCTTCCGGTTCAACATAAACGGTCTGAGCTGTCTGGCTTACCTCGTGTACAATACCAGGGATTCTGTTCTGAAGGCTTGCTTTTACGGCCAGTACCTGGCGGCCATTTCGTAAAACCGGAACGTTACTCTGAAGCACATCACTAAGCTTCTGGTCAGAAGTAAAGCCTTGCATAACGGTTCTGATTTTTGCATTGAGGCTTGCAATCTGTTTTCTGATTGCTATGATTTCCGGAAGTTCTCTGAGCTCTCCATCCGGTGTAATAATACGGAAAATCTTTTTTTCCATATCTGTAATATCCGGGAGCTTGGCAACCTGTTCTTCAAGAAGCTTCAAAGACAATTCCTGAGCATGCAGCCCGATTGCCTTACGAATGCTGTTTACACTTGTTACAAACTGGCCAAGGTAATGCACCTGTTCAAGTGTAAGAGAAGCACCACGAGCTTTAATTACACTAAGAAGAGGATGTACCGGTTCCCAGCCGCTTATAGGATTTGCCCTGCCCGCAGAAAAGTATACACTCCACTCGCGGCTCAGATTTTTTAGGTTTTCAATTTCTTCTGATTTTCGAAGAGGCTCACGCTGCAAGAGTTTTTCACGGCCTTCTGTCGAAACACAATATCCCGCTATTTCGTCGCGGAGACGATAATAATCAATTTCGTTTAGAGTTTTAGTATTCATAGTTCTTTTATTATTATGGTTCCGATACGGGCTTCGCCCTACTCAACCACCGGTGGTTGAGTGCCGCGAAGCGGTGTATCGAAACCACTTTTAATCTAACCAGGAGCCGGTGCGGATTTCTTCGCTGATTCTCTGCCAGCTGTCGTAGCGTTCCGGGCTTATAGCTCCGTCTTCAACAGCTTTACGCACTGCGCATTCTGGTTCGGTTATGTGCCGGCAGTTCATTCCAAATTTACACTTACCGACAAATGGTTCAAATTCTCTGAAGTACATCGCAAGGTCATCGGCTTCAATATCATCAAGAACAAAACGACGGATACCCGGTGTATCTATGATATTTGCCTTACGGCCCTGTATTCCTTCAGTCAATGTCTCATTCAAAGTCAGGTGAATCAGCGTACCCTTTGTTGTGGTATGGCTTCCCCGACCATATTTTTTAGAAAGGCTTCCTGTTCTGAGAACGCAGGTATTGTCCATAACATTAATAAGACTGGACTTACCTACACCAGACTGGCCAACAAAAGCCGAAAGTTTATCTTCCAGCAGCTCTGCAAACTCCTGCATACCCTCTCCAGTTTTTGCAGAAATACGCAGTACCTTGTAGCCTAAATCTTCCCAGATTGTAAGTCTTTTATCAATTTCATCAAACTCTTCTTCACGGCCGTCTGTCTGCATTTCCAGAGCGAGGTCCCATTTATTGCAGACGATTACCGGTGTAATTCCCTGATGTTCTGCCTGAGCAAGCGCACGGTCCATAAAGCGAGGACGGAACGGCGGCTCATCCGGAGTACAAACTAAAATCAGATAATCAAGATTACTGGCAAGAAGCTGAGGACAACGGCCCTTAACGTTCCAGCGAAGAAAAGTATTTTTTCTCTGTTCAAGAGAGGTAATTTGACCTTTTACATCGTTTAATGGATCTGGTTCAAGGCCAACTACATCGCCCGGTGCAATCGGATTGTAGTATTCCTTTTCTGTCTTGATAACCTTGCCTTTAATTGTACAGCTGCGGGTAACTTCATCTTCACATTCAACTGTAAAAAGATTATTTGTTCCGGCAATAACAGTTCCCTTCAAATTACACTCCTGATTCAATCTCGTTGAACAATGCCTCGTACAAAGTGGCTTTATCACTGTTCGTATCACGGATAGTTTCTGCCATTCTCTGTGCAAGTTTTAAAAGCACACGGTAGCCCAAAAGTGGTTCCTTATCACAAACATCAAGAAACTTAGTACTTGAAAGCGCAATACAGCGGCAATCGGTCAAAGCTTTTACTGTTGCAGTTCTAGGATCATCACTAATGAGGGCTGTTTCACCAAAGAAGATATTATCTTCACTTGAAAGATCTGCAAGTGCAATTTTATCTCCGGCAGGTGTTTTTCTATAAACCTGAACTTTTCCTTTATAGAGGATGTAGAACATATCTCCGAATTTACCTTCTTCAATAATTACATCACCCTTAAGATAGTTTTCAACTACCATATTATCATAAACGGCACGCAAAATTCTGCAGTCATTTTCATCATCAATACAAAAATCAGAAAACAACTGAATCTGTAAAAGCTTAGGCAGAACTTCTTCAAACTTATCCATACTCTCCTCCTAACCTCGTACCAGAATTGCTTTTGTATTTTTCTGAATCACAAAACCAGGCTCTGGGGTAAGAACCGGCTCGTTACTCTTAAGAGTCTTAACTTTTTTCAGATTATCTACAATGCTCTTAATATCAGGATTTTTCTGTGCTTCACGAAGGGCGTCTTTTCTTCTCTGATGGAAATTACCCGTATTCAAAAGAAGCCCTACAAGCACTCCACCCTTATTACCGTTCTGCTCAAGATGAGTTTCATACTCGCCGTAAGTTTTTCCAATAAATGATGAAGGAATATCTTCAATGATAATTCCTGTATCTGCATCATCACTTATAAGGGCACGAATAACATTGCTGTAACCCATACCGCTTGAAGCAGTTGCAAGAAGGCTGTGCTCATAATCCTGAGTAAGGATGATTTCATCACAATGCGCCATCTCAAGATGCTTCTGAAACTTTGCATCAATCAGCTCGGCTGCAACATAGATTCCAGGATTCAGATTTTCCATTGTAAGAACAGCGAGTACTGTACGGCTGTCTATTTCAAGGTCCGAATATTTTTTTGAACGGTCGCAGATTACAAGGGCACGTTCGGCTGTATCAATCAAAGCTCTTTTAAGCACGGCTTCATCTGCAAAATCGCCTGAAACATAATTGAGTTCCTTAAAGCGTGGCTGTGAACGAATCTGTTCAATCTGCTCTGCAGCATCATTTATCAAAACAACCATATCTGGTGTGATATCCGGGTTAGTAGTAAGAACGGTATCCAGAATCTTTTCGAATCCAGGTCTCCATCCGCAAAGTAAAAAATGTCCTTTCAGATTCTTCAATTTCTTAAGCCCCTTATTTTTCTTCATCTGCAGATCCATGAAATAGGACGCAAGCTTACCGGTAACGGCACTGAACAACAACATACCAAGCACAAGCAGCACAAGAGCTGACATACGGCCCGGAACAGATTTTACACAATAATCAAAATAGGCTGCAAAAACAGCAACCAGAGTAAACCAAACAGAGTCAAACATTGTCTGGATTCCGCTTTCTGTTTTAGTTTCAGAAAAGAAAACAATAACGGTTGCCACTGCAAGGATTATAAAGATGAGAAACCAGATATATGTTAGAGGATTTTTGAGTGTATATTTGAGCGCTCGCTTAAAACGCTTAAAACTCCCCTGCTTTTTTTTACTCATTCTTCTATTATAGCAGAAAAAACAGGGGAAGTCAGTATCAGTAACACCCGCCGGTTATTATTTGAAGCAAACATCTACTTCAAATGGTCCGTATGGTGTAACAAACGGAATTGCAATTACAGGATAATTCTTTGGCCATGCAATCATATGATTGTGTCCCATGACACAGAAAGGTGGCGAAATATCAAGATGATAGTCACTAAGCGTTGTAACTGCGTGTCCAGAAATGATATTTGTAAATTCGCTTACCAGTCCAATTGCCATATCTTCAAAATCTTCTGGTTTACATTCAAGGCCAGAAAGCTCCAGCATTTTATGTGCAAGAATTTTATGAAGACGGAAGGCTACTATACCTTTTATTTGTCCGGTAACTCCCAATAAACCCGAAACTTCCCACGGATGTCCTGCATGAATGTCAAGCAGATGAGGTTCTTTATTTACAGGACCAATATTGAACATGTCCTGAAAAGTGTTGATTCCCTCTGTGAGAAAAGCATTAATGATTTTTGCGTCCATTCCCATAGTGTCTATAATGATAAACCACAAAATCTGATTTGTAAATTGAAAAAATGCCCCTAATTATTTATCGCTTTGATAATATCATCCACATTGTGAATTATTGCCCGGGCAATTTCCGGTTTATTCATTGTATAAATGTGAATTCCACGAACTCCATTCGAAATCAAATCTATTATCTGATCAGTTGCATAGGCAATTCCCGCCTGCATCATTGCTTCCGGAGAGTCCCGGAAACGGTCACAGATGGCAAGCAGCTTTCGTGGAATATAAGCGTTAGACAAATCAATCATGCGGCTTACCTGATTCGCATTTGTAATCGGCATGATTCCCGCTAAAACCGGAACGTGGATTCCAGCAGACTGAAGACGGTACAAAAATGAATAAAGCATGTCGTTATCAAAGAACATCTGAGTTGTCAGAAAATCAACACCGGCCTCTACCTTGTACTTAAGCTGTTCAATATCTGCCTCGTGACTGCGGCTTTCCGGATGTCCCTCGGGATAACAGGCGCCCCCCACACACATTCCTTCCTGCTTAAGAAGCTTTACCAGGTCCGAAGCATGTGTGTAACCTGAAGGAAAAATGTTTTCTCCAGTTACCGCATCCTTAGGAAAGTCTCCTCGAAGAGCCAGAACATTTTTGATATTTCTGGTCTTGAGATCATCAATGGTATTTTTTAAGGCATCGGTCGTAGAACGCACACAGGTAAGATGCGCCAGTGCTGCTGTTCCATTCTCTTCAATTGCTTCTGCAATTTCGGCAGTGTAGCCTTTGGTGGTTCCGCCCGCTCCAAAGGTCACACTGATAAAATCCGGCTTAAGCTCGGTAAGAGATACTGCAGTTTTTTTGATTGATTCAAGCGCCTCTTTCTTTTTAGGCGGGAATACTTCAAAAGAAAGAGTTACCTTTTTGCTGTTCAGAATATCAGCTATTCTCATACGTTAGCCCTAAGCTCCTTTGCAGCAGCAACAAGATTTTTGAGGCTCGCAATGGTCTCTTCATTGCCACGGGTTTTAAGACCACAGTCAGGATTTACCCAGAGCTTTTCCTTCTGAACTTTGTCGAGCATTTTCTTGAGTGCATCAGTTATTTCTTCAACTGAAGGCACACGTGCCGAGTGAATATCGTAAACACCTGGACCTACCTCTGTTCTGAAGTTTGCTTCCTTAAGAGCATCGAGAATCTTGAGGTCTGCGCGGCTTGCTTCAAAGGTAATTACATCTGCATCCATTGCGTCTATATCGCGGATGATGTCGTTGAACTCGCTGTAACACATGTGAGTGTGAATCTGTGTCTGTGGCAGAACCTTTGAGTGTACAAGACGGAATGCAGGAATTGCCCAGTCCAGATATTCTGTGTGCCAGTCGCTGCGTCGAAGAGGAAGTTTTTCACGGAGAGCGGCTTCATCAATCTGGATGATTTTAATTCCGTTCTTTTCGAGGTCTAATACTTCCTCGCGGATAGCAAGGGCAATCTGCTGTGTCTGTTCTTTAAGGCTGATATCTTCGCGAGGGAAAGACCAGTTCAAAATTGTTACAGGGCCGGTAAGCATTCCCTTCATGATTTTCTTTGTCTGACTCTGAGCAAATACAGACCACTCAACTGTCATCGGGTTATTGCGGCTGACATCTCCCCAAACTACAGGTGGTTTTACACAGCGGGTTCCGTAGCTCTGTACCCATGCGTTCTGAGTAAACAGATAGCCGTTGAGCTGACTTCCAAAATATTCAACCATGTCGTTTCGCTCAAACTCTCCGTGAACCAGAACATCAAGGCCAAGTTCTTCCTGAAGCTTTATACACTCAGCGATTTTTTTCTGATTAAACTCTACATACTGCTCGCGGCTGATTGTTCCTTTTTTGTAAGCAGCACGATTTGCACGAACCTCACTTGTCTGAGGGAAGCTTCCGATTGTTGTTGTCGGGAAGAGAGGAAGCTTGAAAGTTTTATGCTGAATTTTTTCGCGTTCTGCAAAATCAGGCTTACGTACAAAATCTGATTCACTGATTTCTGCGAGTGCTTTCTGTACAGCTGCATCTTTTGCAACACGTTCAGATGCGAAAAGTTTTTTGTTTGCTTCGAGGGCTTTTTCGTCTCCAGATGCAATTTCTTTAAGTTCAACAATTTTTTCTTCGGCATAAGCAAAGTGTGCAAGAATATCAGAAGAAAGCTTTTCTTCAGAAGTAGTTGTGTAAGGTACGTGCAGAAGTGAGCAGGAAGTTCCGATAACAATATTCTGTTCCTCTACCTTGACTGCAAGCTTTACAAGCAGTTCGTTCTTTTTCTGATAATCAGCACGCCAGATATTTTTTCCGTTTACGATACCTGCAATTAAAAAAGTGTCTTTTGGGAATCCTGATTCAACAAGCTCAAGTGTCTTCTTGCCTTCTACAAAGTCCAGTCCAATTGCATCAAAGCCAAGCTCACAAACCTCGTTGTACACATCGCGAATATCACCAAAGTAAGTCTGCAAAATGATTTTTATATTTGCTTCTTTGTGAAGCTTTGAAATCAGGTCTTTATAAATTGAAGCAAACAAAGCTTTTTCTTCTGCACTTACATCAAAAACAAGAGCAGGTTCTGCAATAGAAATCCATTCGGCACCAGCGGTACTAAGAGACATTGCAAGCTGAACATAAGCATTCACAAGCTCTGTCGCAAAATCACCAGCCTTCTTCTGACCTGTATAAGTTGCAAGATGAAGGAAAGTATAAGCACCAATTACTGTTGGAACTGTTTTAATTCCAAGAGTTTTTGCTTCATTGAATTCTGTAACGGCTTTATTCTGATCTGCAACGGAAAGCTTAATGTTATCAGAGAGTTCTGGAACAATATAATGATAATTTGTATTAAACCACTTTTTCATTGGGAGCGCTTTTACGTCACCTGCACTACCCTGATATCCGTGAGCAGCGGCAAAATAAGTTTCAAGAGGACTAAGACCAAGTGCCTTATAACGAGCAGGAACAGCACCAAGAAGAAAAGCTGTATCGAGAACATTATCATAAAAAGAAAAATCATTTGAAGGAATAAAAGTGATTCCGGCATCCGACTGCTTTTTCCAGCCGTAAGCACGAAGCTCTGCTGCAGTTTTTTCAAGCTCAGCTGCAGAGATTTCTGCCTTAAAATATTTTTCACTAGCAAATTTTAATTCACGATTTTTTCCGATTCTTGGGAATCCGATTACAGAAGTTCTTGTTGCCATACTATTTACCTACCTTTTTAGTATATTGATTAAGGCAAGTATATAGATTTTTATTACCCTAGAAAAATACTATTTTCAAACAGTTTGCAATAGTTTTTATCTATGGCTATTTTTTTTCATTTTTGTTATCATAAAAGCATGACCTTACAGCAATTAAAATATGCCGTTGCAGTTGCAGACACTCACAACATAACAGAAGCCTCTCGCCGCGTTTTTGTTTCTCAGCCAAGTCTCACCGCCGCAATCCGCGAGCTCGAAGCCGAAATGGGAATCACAATTTTCTCCCGCTCAAATAAAGGCGTTTCCGTAACTAATGAAGGCGACGAGTTTTTGTCTTACGCACGTCAGGTTCTTGAACAGGCAACGCTGCTGGAAGACCGTTTTAAGTCTGATGGGGCCGCTTCGGGAAATACAATTTTTTCTGTAAGCTGTCAGCATTATTCTTTTGCCGTAAATGCCTTTGTAGATGTAATCAGGATGTTCGGTGGAAACGAATATAATTTTACTCTTCGAGAAACACAGACCCATGAAATTATTGAAGATGTAGCGCATCTTAAAAGTGAAATCGGAGTTCTATATCTTTCGAACCGGAATGAAAATGTAATCACAAAATTGATTAAGAAAAACAATCTTACATTTGAACCCTTGTTTACTGCACCGCTTCATATTTTCATTTCAAAAAAAAATTTGCTTGCAAAAAAGAAAAAAATAAAACTTTCAGATCTAGCAACTTTTCCATACCTTACTTATGAGCAGGGAGACTTTAATTCCTTTTATTATGCCGAAGAGCCTCTCACTGAAATTGATTTTGAATGTTCTAAAAGCATTCAGGTTCGTGACCGCGCAACTTTGTTCAATCTGTTAATTGGGCTGGACGGATTTACAATCTGCTCAGGAATAATAAGCCATGAACTGAACGGCCCAGAAATTATCTCCCGCCCGCTAGACTGTAAGGAACACATGACTGTAGGCTATATCACCAGAAAAGCAATGAATCTTTCGCGTTATGCAACGGCTTACATTGAAGCACTAAAAAAACATTCGAATACTTGAACGATCAAAACTTCAGCAAAAAATAAATTTTTCTATTCCGTAGTCTCATGTTATAATTAGTATATTAGTATACAAAAAGTTTACGGAGAGAAGACAAATGATGACTATCACAAACGTTACGTTAGACGCCTATAACATACTTATAGGACTTATTCTATTTGTATCCATCTATACCCGGCACATTGTAAATGACAACGTAAAAAGATGGTTTAAAGTCATGGTAATGATCAATATCCTGATGGCCGCAATGGATATTTGTACCATGGTATTCGAAGGAACAGCCCACCCTATTTACTCAATTCTCCTGCCAGCTTCAATGTTCCTGTTCTATATTTTTTCATATTTTGTTCTGATAGCCGCTGGCATTGAAATCATGTTTTTTATTAAACAGGAGAAATTCAAAAAAGGCTTTCTGAACGTAATAAAAGTTGCAACGGTAATTTACTTTATTCTTTTACTGCTCACACCGTTTACAAATTTTTTATATGAGATTGATGAGAACAATGTTTATTCCCGCGGAAAGTATTTTTTCATTGCGTTGGTTATTCAGGTAATTCTCTATCTGAATCTTATTATCTATATTCTTGCAAACAGAAAATCTATTTCACGAGCTAAGGTTGGAGTTATTCTGATGTTCGTGCTGTTCCCTCAGATAATGCAGGTTATTCAGCTCCTGTTTTACGGCATCTCTCTTATCAACACTGGCTTTACAGTTGCCTTCCTTACAATGTTCATTCAGTCGAACCGAGACCTTGAAAAGAGCCTTAACTATATTGAAGACGAACTGGACATTAAAGAAAGCGAACTCAACGAAAAGGTTTCTGAAATTGAAAGTTCAAAGCTGCAGTTTATTAAGATGCAGAATCACACAATTGAAAGCCTTTCCAACCTTGTTGAAAACCGCGACGAAGATACGGGTGAACACGTACGCCGTACCAGAGCCTATGTTGAGTTGCTCGCAGTTCAGATGATGAAGAACGGCCACTACCCCGATGTACTCACTCCCCGTTTTATCAGATTTTTGAAGCGTGCGGCACCTATGCATGATATTGGAAAAATTGTTGTTCCTGATGAAATCCTAAAGAAGCCTGGCCGACTTACAAAGCCGGAGTTTGAACAGATTAAGCGCCATGCAGCTGAAGGCGGAAGAATTGTTCATGAGATTCTGGATGGATATGAAGACCCTGAGTACATTCAGATTACCGCAGACATTGCAACTCATCATCATGAAAAATGGGATGGCACCGGTTACCCTGAAGAACTGAAGGGAGAAGAGATTCCTCTGTGCGCCCGCATCATGGCAATTGCAGATGTTTTTGATGCGCTGGTTTCTCCACGAATTTATAAGTCACCTATGAGTTATGACGAAGCCTTTCAGATTATAGAAAGCGGAAGCGGCACTCATTTCGATCCGATTGTCGTGAAAGAATTTCTCGAAATCAGAGAAAAGAATGCCGCCGTCAATGAGAGCTTTAAGGTTATTCCTTAATCAAGTACGACTAGTTGTTTAATTATTTTACAGCTGCAAATCCTCTTTCAAGGTCTGCGATAATATCATCGATATGTTCAGTACCAATTGAAAGGCGGATTGTGCTCTGGCTGATTCCCTGGTCTGCAAGCTCTGCATCGTTGAGCTGTGAGTGAGTTGTAGAAGCAGGATGAATAACCAATGACTTAACATCTGCAACGTTTGCAAGCAGACTGAAAATCTGAAGATTATCAATGAAAGCCCAGGCTTCTTCACGTCCACCCTTAATCTCAAAAGTAAAGATTGATCCACCACCATTAGGGAAATACTTTGTATAAAGTGCATGGTCTGGATGGTCTGGAAGTGAAGGATGATTTACCTTTGCTACCTTTGGATGCTTGCTCAAGAACTCAACAACTTTCTTTGTATTTTCTGCATGGCGGTCAAGACGGAGGCTTAATGTCTCAACTCCCTGAAGAAGAAGAAATGCGTTGAATGGGCTGATTGTAGCACCAGTGTCGCGAAGAAGAATTGCTCGGATATAAGTAACAAAGGCAGCAGGTCCAACAGCGTCGTAGAAAGAAACTCCATGGTAGCTTGGATTAGGAGCTGCAATCTGTGGATAGTTTCCGCTAGCCTTCCAGTTGAACTTTCCGCTTTCAACGATAATACCACCAAGTGTTGTTCCGTGACCACCGATAAACTTTGTAGCAGAGTGAACTACGATATCTGCACCGTGCTCAAACGGACGGATAAGATATGGAGTTCCGAATGTGTTATCAACTACAACAGGAAGTCCGTGTTTGTGAGCAATTTCTGCAATTGCATCAAGATCAGGAATATCTGAGTTTGGATTTCCAAGAGTTTCAAGATAAATTGCACGTGTGTTCTCTTTGATTGCACCTTCAACTTCCTTAAGATCATGAGCATTTACAAATGTTGTATTAATTCCGTACTGTGGAAGTGTGTGTGCCAGAAGGTTATAGCTTCCACCGTAAATTGTTTTCTGAGCAACAATGTGTCCGCCGTTAGCGGCAAGTGCTTCGATTGTATAGCTGATTGCTGCGGCACCAGAAGCAAGTGCAAGAGCAGCAGAACCGCCCTCAAGAGCTGCGATACGTTTTTCAAGAACGTCCTGTGTTGAGTTTGTAAGACGTCCGTAAATATTTCCTGCATCAGCAAGACCAAATCGGTCTGCAGCGTGCTTTGAATTATGGAATACGTAAGATGTTGTCTGATAAATTGGTACTGCGCGTGCATCTGTTGCAGGATCTGCACTTTCCTGTCCAACGTGTAACTGTAATGTTTCGAATTTATATTTTGACATATGAGTAAGGCCCTCCTGGGCCGGTGATAAATGGAAAAGCGTTAAAAAAATTGCGAAAGCAATTTTTAGCTTATCCTTATTGATTGTTAAGATTTAAATGCTGAATGACATTCAGTTTTAGAAACGACAACAGGCGCGCATGACTCCGTTTCTGAAATTTTCGCGAACAAGTTTTTCAAAGTAGATTTCCATTTCTGCGCCTCCTTTTATTTAATTCCTACTAACCTTGTAGGTTTATGTAGTAACTAAAATATATCATGCATTACCTACTACGTCAATAGGTTTTATTATTTTTTTTATAAAAAAATACCGGCCCTGTTTGAAGTGCACCCCTAAAGTTGGACAAATAAAGTTCACTTTAGGAGGTGCTTTTTTTATGTCCAAATACTCAGAAGAGTTCAAACTAAAGATTGTCTTAGACTATATTGAAGAACATATAAGTCCAGAACAACAAGAAAAAGCATATGGAGTAAGTTCAAGTCAAATTAGACAGTGGATTGCCCAGTACAAATTAAATGGAAAATTTACAAAACCAACCCGACATTTTAGCGGAGAATTTAAGCTAAAAGTGCTAAACTATCAACAAGAGCATAATCTTTCAAATTTACAGGTTGCATTGCTTTTCGGTATTACA
>NZ_FORI01000015.1 GCF_900113965.1 Treponema bryantii
ATTTGTAATACCGAAAAGCAATGCAACCTGTAAATTTGAAAGATTATGCTCTTGTTGATAGTTTAGCACTTTTAGCTTAAATTCTCCGCTAAAATGTCGGGTTGGTTTTGTAAATTTTCCATTTAATTTGTACTGGGCAATCCACTGTCTAATTTGACTTGAACTTACTCCATATGCTTTTTCTTGTTGTTCTGGACTTATATGTTCTTCAATATAGTCTAAGACAATCTTTAGTTTGAACTCTTCTGAGTATTTGGACATAAAAAAAGCACCTCCTAAAGTGAACTTTATTTGTCCAACTTTAGGGGTGCACTTCACTTGACCCGGGAATCTTTTTTTTATTCTTCCTGCTTATCCTTCTTAGCCTGAATAAAGAAGAAGAGTGCAACTGCGATTGTGAATGAGTAACCGATTTTCTGGATTAATGAACGTACAAAGGTTGCAGCATCAAAGCGCAGTGGAATCAAAATCTCATACAAACAAATACCACAGATAATTCCAATCACAATATTCTTATGCTTTTTGTAAAAGTCTGAGCAGAGCAGAATACCAATTGTCAAAAACAACATTGGAATGTGCATCATATTGAGCGGCCCTGCACTTGCAATTACAACAGAATACATAAAGCTGGCAAATCCAATGAGGAAATACAAAGAAGGCTTGATTGCCATTATTATTCCAATAACTATAACAATCAGATTCATAGTAATTGAAATAAGGTAATCAAGTTTTACCTCAGGCTGACTAGAGTAGCAATCATTTTTAATGAAATCTACAAGTCGAGGACATGTTGTAACAAGAAGAAGTGCTGCTGTGAACAGCCCGAAAACTCTTACAACCAACTGAAAAGGTTTTGAATTAATGATAGTTTTATTCATTTTTTTACTCCTTGCCTGAATTATTAAATAAAAAAATTATGCGCGCAATATAAAAATCCCTAAAAGAACCAAAGTTACCAAAGTTTGTGACAGATGTCACAGGGAATATGACTAAGGTCGGTTTAAATCATTCCATTTTTCAATTCATTTCAGTATAATTAAAGAAATTTAGCAGGAGAAAAAAATGAAAATAGAAACCAAAGTTTTGCATTCAGGCTATAAACCAGAAAATGGCGGACCTGGAACAATCCCAATTGTACAGAGTACAACTTACCGTTTTGACAGCTGCGATCACGTTGCTGCTCTTTTTGACAAGCCAACTGAATTTATGTATTCACGCTTCGCTAACCCAACCTGCGATGCAGTTGAAAAGAAAATTGCAGACCTCGAAGGTGGTGTTGGCTGTATGCTTACAAGCAGCGGACAGGCAGCTTCTCTCCTTTCTGTTTTGAACCTCTGCTGTGCTGGCGACAGCTTTATTGCTTCTTCAAGCATTTACGGTGGAACAATCAACCTCTTTGGTTTCACACTTAAAAAGCTTGGCATTGAATGTATCTGGGTTGACGTTGATGCTTCTTATGAAGAAATCTGTAAGGCAATTAAACCAAATACAAAATGTATCTTTGGTGAAACAATTGCAAACCCAGCCCTTACAGTTTTTGATTTTGAAACTTGGGCAAAAGTTGCTCACGACAATAATCTTCCACTTATCGTAGATAATACTTTTGCAACTCCTTATCTCTGCCGTCCTTTCGAATGGGGTGCAGACATTGTAGTTCATTCAACAACAAAATATATGGATGGTCACGCAGTTCAGGGCGGCGGTTGTATCGTAGACTCAGGAAACTTTGACTGGGAAAAAGCTTATAAGGCTACAGGAAAGTTTGCTGATATGGTTGAGCCGGATGAAAGCTACCACGGACTTCGCTATGTTGGAGATTTTGGGAAGGCTGCTTATATCGTAAAGGCTCGTACACAGCTAATGAGAGACTTCGGTTGTTACCCTGCAGCACAGAGTGCTTTCTATTTGAACATGGGTCTTGAAACACTTCCTGTTCGTATGGAACGTTACTGTGCAAATGCACGTAAGGTAGCAGAGTTCTTCAAGTCATCAGACAAAATTGCAAAGGTAATTTACCCTGGACTTCCTGGAGATAAATACTACGAGCGCGCTCAGAAGTATCTTCCAAACGGAACTTGTGGTGTAATTTCTATCAGCATTAAGGGTGGCCGCCAGGCAGCAGTTCGCTTTATGGATGCACTAAAGCTTGCCTGCGACGAAGTACACGTTGCCGACATCCGTACCTGTGTTCTTCACCCAGCCAGCGCAACTCACCGCCAGCTCACAGACGAACAGCTCGTAGCAGCCGGAATCGATGGTGGAATGGTTCGCGTTTCTGTCGGCCTCGAAAATGTAGATGACATCATCGAAGACCTCAAGGGCGGATTGGCAGCTGTCTGATTTCGATTGTCAGTTTATTTGATTTATGAAGGAAGAAGGAAAAAGCCTTCTTCCTTTTTTTATTTCCTATTTAAGTATAAGAGGCAGATTCTTTTGTAATTTAGCCAATAGCGGTTTGTAAATAGATGTATCATCAATTTTTGTGATGGTTGTAACTTTCCTGCCTCCATCTTTTGAGGAAGAGCCACAATGATAGATTTTCTCATTAGGTGTGTTGTAATCAAGGATGATGTAGCGGTCATGAATAATATTGTCTGCTTTTTTGATGTCGATTTTTAGGCCGGAATATTCTTTGCAAAAATCATCAAATTCAACTTTGTGAAGTCCGTTATTTATGTTGTCAGTATAGATTGTTACAGAAACATTTTGTTTAGCGTGCTTGAAAAGTACTAGAGTTTTTAGGGAAATATAATTGTCAATAATAGTAATAGACATGTTTGCCAATGAATAAATCTGCTGATATGCCAAATCACTTTCTACTGGCTGACCATTTAATATGAGCCAACCGGGTGGAATCTCTGGTTTTCCAAGATTTAACATTATAGGTGAGAGTTCAGATCTTCTTACCATGTCTCCAAGATTGCTTACAACATTTTCAACTTTATCGTCGATTTCTGTGAGTTTTTGGCGGAATTCGATAATATTCTGAGCATTTTCAGCAGTCTGTAAAGAAAGCCGTAGAAAATCACGTTGATTTATCATCTGCTGATTATCTACAATATAGTCCTTCATTTGCTTAAAGAGGCGGACAAGTGCCTTACTCTGTTTTGTGGCAAGTTCTCCTTTGAGAACTGTCATAAGCATGTAAACACCTTGTTCGGTGAATGCATAGGGGGCATATTGACGGCCTCCCCGAGTTTCTATTTTTGAGGTCAAAATTTTTGACCTCAAAAAGCCATCATTCAAGGTAAAATTTTTTGACTTTGAAAGTTCCTTGGCTTCATCATCAGATAATCGAAACATCAAATCTTCTTCATCAAACTTCTCAATATTATTCTTTACCTGTTGATTAAAAGCTTTTGTTGTATATCCATAAATCTCTGCCAGATCAGAATCCAGCATAACCTGAACACCACGAATAAGGTAAATCTTATCTTTGAGTAATTGTTCTTCAATAATTACTTCAGTTTTTTCTTCCATAGTTTAATCTCGCTCTTTAATAAATTAGAAAATTCCTACATACTTTATTTATGCAGAATCCGATTCAAATCAACTTTGAAGAAATAGACTCATATATCAAACTTGAGTTTTGCTATGAAGCGCTTAAAACTGAGTTTGATATAAAAGAACCTACTCCCAATTATGCTTCAATCAATGACTATCTAAAACAGTCTGACGAAATTCTGCAGGATAATATTCGTAACCTTATTCTTTCAAAGCAGCTTGATGAAGTTGAAGTCTACAAAAAAGCCGATGTAGACCGCAAACTTTTCTCAAAAATCCGAACTCAGCCAGATTACCATCCGAATAAAAACACTTTGCTCAAATTGTGCCTCGCAATGAATCTAAATACAGACGAAACAGAAAACTTGTTAAAATCTGCCGGTTATTCTCTTTCAAAAAGCCTGCGGTCAGATCTGATTTTGCGTTATTGCATTGGACATAAGATTTTTGATGTCATAACTGTAAATCAGATATTGGACCATTATAGAGAGAAGGTTATTTAGACTCTTTTTCTTTTAGAGCATAGTCCTTAGACCTTTTTTCAATTTCTCCAAAGAAAGAAACTCGCGCAAAAGGCTTACCCCCTTTTTTAATAAAAAGAAAAGATTTTTCTTTCGAAACTTGAAGCAGGCTTTCTTGTGTGATTTCAGAAATATCTTTGATTTCAGAAAGAAAATCTTCAAGAAAGTGTTCTATTACGTAACTTACAGTACAATTATGTCTGTCAGCCGTTTTTCTCAGTTCTTTAAGGACATCTTCAGGTAGAGCTAGTAATTCACTTGAAAAATAAGGCAAAGGTGTAATCTCAACCTTTTTCAATTGTTCAAAGAATTTATCATGTTCTTTATTTTCGTATTTTTCTTGATCGGACATTGTATTCCTCCTTTGAGAAAAGAATACAAGAGGTTGAATAGGAACTGGTCGTTTTGAAAGCGACAAATGAAATATTTATAAGCGGGCAAGCAGTTCCATAATTTCAGATTTTATTTCATTTTTAACATTTATATCTGATTCATTTGTGCTTTCAGGGAAAAACTCGCGGGGACTTACTTCCAGGGCTTCGGCTATGCGGATGAGTGTCATTGCGAAAGCAAAAGAGTATTTAAACAAAAAACCAAAAAGTTCAGATGTTGAAGTTTTTTCAAATGTATTGTTCAAAGCCAAATTACTTGCAGGCAAAAATAAAAATGCAATTGTTGCAGCTTCTAAGATTTTGTGGATATTAAACAAGGAAGAAATAATCATACAGGATTGCAGAGCTAAAGAATGTCTTGAAAGACTTATAGGTAAAAGGATACGAGACTATTCAGATTATATAGCATACTAATCAGTCATAAATCTTAAAAAAAGAAGGTGGTCTTCATTGGCTACCTTCTTTTTTTATTTTCTAGGAAACTTCACCTGTAAATGGGTAAAGTAATAATCAGACATACCTTGCGGCAACACTGTCTTTGGTGTAAATATAATATCTTTCAAATCAGTTGTTGCAAAATAAATCTTATATCGTAAAGCTATCTGATTGAAAGTTTGTTCATCAATATTTATACTGCATTCAGGATAACTACGGTAAACAGACAATTCTTATCCTTGACCCGTTAATCAAAGAAATCATATAATTAACTTATGCCTTTACAACTTACCTGGACAGACTACCCCGAACCTGCAGACTCGCCGGATTTTATTGCGAATTCCAATTTTTCGCCGCGGATCCCGGCCTCTTTTGAGCATCTTCTAATTAAAGGCGACAACTATCCAGTTTTGAAAAAGCTTGGCGGAGGCGCGGCTAACTGCCCAAACCTCACTTCCTCGGTCGACCTCATCTATATCGACCCGCCTTACAACACCGGAAACGACTTTACCTATAACGACAACTTTACCGCCCGCGACGCCCATGGCACAGCCGATCGTCACAGTCAGTGGCTCAGCTTCATGCAGCGCCGACTCACCGCAGCCCGTCCTCTTCTCACAGAAACCGGCTGCATCTTCATCGCTATTGACCAGAGCGAACTCTATACACTCAAGCTTCTTTGCGACCAGATTTTTGGCGAAGAAAATTTTGTAAATGATTTTATGTGGCTTCATGGCAAGGGAAAAAAAGACACCTGGTCGCGCACTCTTCAGCAGCATACACTCTGCTACGCACGCGACAAACGCAAACTTCCCGCTTTCCGCGAAGTTGAAGCCACCGGCTGGGCAACAAAAAATGTAGACGATGACCCGCGCGGTAACTGGTTTTCCGGCAGCATTTCTTTCACCGAAACGCGCTCAAATCCTAATCACAAAAACTACTATTCGGTAGTTTCTCCAAGTGGTAAAGTCTGGACCCGCCAATGGCAGACCGATGAAGTTCACATGAAAGAACTCATTGCCGATAACCGCATTTTCTGGGGTAAGGCTCCGGCCTACGACAAAGTCCCAAGAGTCAAAATTTTCAATGAAGATACAACCGAGGTAATTCCTCGTAATATAATAAATTGCACGGACAGCACTCGCGCCGCTCAACATCACTTAGACGAGCTTCTTGGCGAAAAAGGCGCCTTCGATAATCCAAAACCCGTCAGTCTGATTAAACATTTAATCCAAATAACACGTCAGCCGGCCGACGCAATCATCATGGATTTTTTTGCAGGAAGCGGAACAACCTTCGAAGCAGTATGCGAACTCAACGCTCAGGAAGACACAAATCGCCGCACAATTCTCGTTCAAAAAGACGAAAATGGCATCAGCTCCATCTGCAAAAAACGCTGTCAGAAAGTTGCCGGCTTCTACGGTGAGGTTATAAAATTTTCGGTTTTAGAATAGATTTTCAGCAAAACCTAAAAGTTTTCCCCGATAACATATCGCAAAATTTTCGGTTCAACCGAAAAAATAAAACCTTTTAGAAATTTTTCAGACTTTCAAACACAAGCCTTCAAACCTATACTCACACTGTAATTATAACAGACTGCTATCAGAGTAGCAGAATCAGGAGTAAGGTATGAAAAAAATAAAACTGATTGCATTCGCAATGGTACTTGCCGTAATGGCATCATCAATTTATGCCAAGCCAAAGAAGTCTACAAAATCAAAAGCAACAGTAGCTGGAACTGCTAAGACTGCAGGCTGGACATTGAATACAGACAAGCCAATCAAATTTGACTGGTACATTAACTTCAGCTGGTTCGCTCGTCACTGGGGCGACTCAATGGTTTCAAAGTACATCACAGAAAAAACTGGTGTAGACATCAACTTCATCGTTCCTGCAGGAAACGAATCAGAAAAGCTCAACTCAATGATCGCTGGTGATGCACTTCCAGATCTCATTACTTTGGGATGGTGGGAAGGACAGGTTCCAATGATGATCGACGCAGGTCTCGTTGAGCCACTCGATGAACTCGCAAAAAAATATGATCCTTATTTCTTTAAGGTTTCTAATCCTGATAAACTCGGCTGGTACCGCCAGGAAGACGGACACGTTTACGGTTATCCTAACGCTTCTTACACACCAACAGACTACAAGAACTACGCAGGAAAACTTACATCAAACGAAACTTTCCTCGTAAGAAAAGATATGTATGAAGCACTCGGAAAGCCAGACATGACAACTCCAGAAGGATTTGTTAAGGCTCTCAGAATGGCAAAGCAGAAGTTCCCTACAGTAAACGGACAGCCACTCATTCCTTTCACAACAAATGAATTCGGTGATACAGGTTGTACACAGCTTCAGGGATACCTTGCACACTTCCTCGCAATTCCACCAGAGAAGGACGGAAAGTTTGTAAACGCAGATCTCGGACTTACAGATGATCCAGAATATCTCCGCTGGATGAAGGCTCTTCGCCAGGCTCACTCAGAAGGTCTTATCGCTACAGATATGTTCGTAGACAAGAGAAGCCAGATTGAAGAGAAGGCAGCACAGGGACGTTACTTCTGTATGCTCTATCAGAACTGGGATATGCAGGCAGCTCAGCATGCACTTTATGCAAGAGATCCAAACTCAATCTATATCGCAGTTGACGGTCCAAAGAATTCTAAGGGCGATGATCCAACTCTTGCTGGAGGCGGAATTGCTGGTTGGACAATCACATTGATTTCAAAGAATTGTAAAGACAAGGCACGTGCTATTCAGTTCCTTTCTTACCTCATCAGTGAAGAAGGACAGATGGATACAAACTTTGGTGTTCCAAACAAAACATACGTAATGAAGAACGGAATCCCAGAGCTCACACCAGAAATGAAGCAGCTTGATTCAACAGATAAGAACAAGCAGGAAACAGAAGTTGGAATTATGTACACATACTGGATGCTTATGGATACAGCATGGCAGGCACAGTGGGGAACAGAATATGCTCCTTCACTCGGACAGCCACAGCTCTGGACACGTCCTTATGTACACTCATTCGCAGCTTATGATGGACTTACTCTCCCAGTTGGTTCAGAAGAGCAGTTGATTTACGAAGACATTCAGCGTCGCTGGGGTAAGGTTCTTCCACAGCTCATTCGTGCTAAGACAGAAGCAGAGTTCGATTCAATCGTTGCACAGTTCAACAAATACAAGAAAGACAAGGGCATCGATAAGGTAATTGCTGCACAGTCAAAGTTGATGAATGCCAATAAGGCAAAACTTGGAATGTAAAATACCGAAATATAAAAATTATTTCAAAACACTGATTTAAAAAAGAATTCTTTTTTCGGAGAGAGTAAACGGAAAAAGAGGATAACAAAATGAAAAAACAGAACTTTGTTATTGCAGGAATGTTGAGCGGAGCTGTAATGATGCTTCTTTCTTCATGTCTTGCAATTAATGCAAAAAAAATTGTTGAACCTCCGTATTTGCCTCCTGAAGAAGCTTTTGCAGATGCTGGCGAACAGGAGAAGAACTTCAAGGTTTATTACTCAAGTTCAAAGTCTCCTGTAATCGACGGCGACTTCAGCGAGTGGGAAGGATTGGATGGTGTTCGTGTACGCCGCATGGTTTATGGTGGAATGTTCAATCCAGAAAATACAGACGGTTTGTTTAAAGTTAGAGCAGATGACTCTTTCCTCTACATCTTCGCAGACATTGATGACGATGAGCCACAGGAAAACAAGTTCCCGGCACCACAGGGCTGGCGCGATGACTCAATCGAATTCTTCTTCGGAACAGATACAGGTTATCACACCTTCTACAAGAGCACAGACCATCGTGTAAGAATTGTACCTCAGAGCAAGACAAATAAATCAGCATACGATGTAAGTGTAAATGATGTTTCAATGGTTGGAAGCATTAAAGCCTCAGTTGTTTACTCAGAACATGGATACAAAATCGAAGCAGCAGTTCCATTCTCACTCTTAAGCGTTAAGAAATTAAAGCCAAAGCAGAAGGTTCGCGGCGACTTCCAGATTAACGATGCAGACGGCGGAAAAGAACGTGCACGTCTTATTCACTGGAACAGTGGCAAAGATAACACTTACCTCGATGCAAGTTCATGGGGAGACGGTGTTGTAGTTGCACTTGAGGAGGCTGGAAATGAATAAAAAACGTTTAGCTGTTTTTGCAGCATTAGTAGCTTTTGTTAATATTTCAATTTTCGCTCAGTTCATCACAGTAAAAAAAGATGACAAGGGTTGGCGTCTTTTGGATGACCGCAAGGAAATTGAAGTAAAAGGTATTGTTTGGTCATACACACCAATTGGTGAAACTCATACTTATGATCTCTGGTCAAAGAGTGATGAATACATTGAACGCATGATTGATACAGATATGCCAATGCTCAAAGCAATGGGTGTAAATGCAATCCGCTGTTTCAGTGATATTCCTCCAAAGTGGGTAGAGTACATTTATACAAAATACGGTATCTACACAATCGTAAATAATCTTCTTGGCCGCTACGGTGTTACAGTAAACGGCACCTGGTATGCAAATACAGATTATTCTGATCAGTACACACGCGAAACTCTTATTGCAATGGCAGAAGAGACAGCAGAAAAATACCGCGCTGTAAACGGTGTGCTTATGTACATGTTCGGTAACGAAAGTAACTACGGACTTGTATGGTCAGGATCAGAAATTGAAAACCTTCCGGTTGGTGAACAGAACACAGTTAAAGCAGGTTACCTCTACAGTCTTCTTGAAGAAGCAATGGCAGCTTGTAAAGACATCGACCCATTCCACCCGGTTGGAATTGTAAATGGTGATACACAGTATCTCGAACTCATTAAAGAACTTTGTCCTTCTTTGGATATTCTTGGTGTAAACGCTTACCGCGGATTCCGCTTCTACGATTCATTCTACGAAAATGTTGCAGAAGTTCTCGACAAGCCTCTTATGTTCACAGAAGCCGGAGCAGATGCTTACAATGAAATCACTCATCAGGAAGACCAGTATGCTCAGATGGCATACCTTATGAGCCAGTGGAAAGAAATCTACCAGCAGGGTTATGGCAAAGGCCGCTCACAGAATGTAATTGGTGGATTCGTTTTCGAATGGATTGATGAATGGTGGAAGCACTATCAGAACAAAGAACTCGATCTTCATAATGATACAGGTACATGGTCTAACTCTGGTTACGAGCTCGACTACCGCGATGGCCTCAACAACATGGATGAGGAATGGTTCGGTATTTGTGCACAGAGCAAACTTACAGACCGCGGAATCAATAAACGCATTCCTCGTGCTGCTTATTACCTCTTGCAGGACATCTGGAAGCTCTCACTTTACAAATCAACAGAAGCAGACATTGATAGAACCTTTGCTTCCCTTGATACAGCAATGTATCTTGCAAACGGAAACGAAAAATCTATCAAAGAAATGATCAACGAAAATAAGATTGTTCAGATTGATACACTTGATGCAACAGTTCAGGTAACAACACCAGTTTATGTAAACAGAGTTTTGGGCGCCCTTAAAAAGAAGGAAGGGTTAAAGGATTCTTTTGAATATCAAAATGAACTTGGTGAAACAAATAAGACAAGAGTTAGCGCAGAAACAAATTTGGGTTTAACAATTGCTCCTCTTGAGAATCTTACAGGTTCTGTTGTGGTAAAAGCATGGACCGACGCTCCTCGTACAAATCTTGGAGAAGAATATCCTTCTTATTATAAATCTGTTGAAGGTAACAGTAACGCAGAACCAGAACTCAAGTATGTAGATTTCTATTCTGCATCTGTAAATTATAGTGGCAGCTTGTTCGATCTTAATGGTTACTATCATGTAGGACATGCAAGCTTTGAAAACACAGGCGATATCTTCAATATTTCAAAAGAAGCCTTCGATATCATCGGTTATGATACATACGGTTCAAAGGCCCCAATTGCAATTGAGCTTGTAGGAAAAGGACTTTTAGAAGGTCTTTCTGTAATCGGTGGACCAGAAATTTGGGGAAGCGCAAAACCTCAGATTCAGGCAAACTACTTTAAGTGGCTGCCAACAGCATCTGTATATCTTCCAGACTTTACAATCGGCCTTGTTTATGCAGAAGAGTTTGGTGCTAAATCAGAAGTAAACTTTGATCCATACGGAGCATTCGGAGCTGGAAGAAAAGCATCTATCTATGCAGAAGCAGTTCTCGATCCATGGGTAACACTCAAAGTTGGTGGGCTCCATGCCGGAAATGAAAAGGTTGATGCAGTTTATACAAAGGCAAACGGAAAACTTGCAAAGGTTAAGATGATTGATACCCTTGGTGGTTATGCTCAGCTTGGTACAAATATGTTCCAGCACATGTACATCTATGGAAACGCAATCTACCGTGGTCTTGTAGCAGAAACAAATCCTGCAGCAGTAAGAGGAAGCTTCTTTACAGCAGACTCAGGAGCAGGAAACAGATTTGAAGTACAGGCTGGAGTTGATGCAAGCTATGGCGACTTCGTATTCAAACCAGTTGTTAGAGCACGTGTTCCACTTCAGGGACCAAAAGACCGCAGTCTTCTTCAGGGTTCTCCATTTATCGTAGGACTTGGAAACCGTCAGGCAATTGAAGTTGAAGCAGTTCTTACATACGACCCAGAAGGAGCTACATGGTTCCACGAATGGAATGGTGATGATATTGAAGGTGCAAAGTTTGCCTTCTCACTCACAGGTATGTACACACTCTATGCAGGAAAGACAGATAACATTCCTTACAAGAGTAATACTCCAGTTGAGAAAGAAACTCCAACAGGAATTAAGGTAACTGACAAAGTTTGGTTCGATCAGGGAACTGCTCTTCCAGAACAGAAAAATCTCTGGCAGGTTGGAACAAGAATTGTAACAAATCCAATTCCAAATCTGCGCGTAATTGTAACTGCAGATGGTGGTTATCTTGGAGCAACAACAGGTGCTTACATAGCAGCAAAAACTCCAGAATATATTTACTTTGCAAATGCAGGTCTTGCAGCCCGCTACAACCACTGGATTGGTTCTACAAACTGGTCAATCAATGCATGGGGCCCAGAAGGATGGTGGCGTAACTTTAATATGACCTTCCCATTGCAGTTTACATTCGACCTTGCATACGGCTTTGGAGATCAGCCTTCATTCCTGGATGCAACAAACAGAATTGGCCTTAAAGTAAATGGCCGCAAGTTTGGCAAGTACAGTGACGATCCATACGGTGCATTGCCAAAGGGCGGTGTAAAGAATGGTTCTACATTCGTAGAAGTAACAACATATTTGAACATAGGATTATAGTTTATGAAAAAGCAGCTTTCTAATATTACTAGATTGCTGCTGCTTTCAGGAGTAGCAGTAATCATGAGTACGTCGTGTATGTTTCTTCCACAGAAAGAAGTTGAAGAAACATTAAAGCCAGAAGATAAAGAGGGACTTACTTTAGTATGGCAGGATGAGTTTAACTACACTGGCGTACCAGATGTAAACAAATGGAAGTACCAGACTGGAGATAATGGTTGGGGTAATCACGAACTTCAGAACTATCTTGATAATTCTACAGAAGCAAAAACAGCTGTAGTTGAAGATGGTGTTTTGAAGATAAAAGCCTTCAAAGAAAATAATAAATGGGTAAGTGCCCGTCTTAATTCTAAGGAAAGCTGGAAATATGGTTTTATTGAAGGCAGACTTAAAATTACAGACCGCAAAGGTGCATGGCCTGCATTCTGGATGATGCCTCAGAACAGTGTTTATGGAGATTGGCCAAAGAGTGGTGAAATTGACATCATGGAAAATGCTCCATCAACCTGTGGAAATCATAAGGTTTTTAGTACCCTTCATGCAGAAGGTCACTATGGCGGAAATGGTAAATCAATTGGGCGAAAGGTTTATGGAGATGAACTTTCTTCTGAATGGCATACCTTTGCAGTTAAGTGGGAAGAAAACAAAATCTCTTGCTACTACGATGATGTTCTTAAGGGAAGTTATGAAAATGATAGAACAACAGCTAACTGGCCATATAATGAAGATTTCTACATCATCTTGAACCTTGCTATTGGTGGAGATCTTGGTGGACCACTGAATGATGTTAATACACTTGGAGGAGAGGCAGAATTCTTGATTGATTACATCCGTGTATATCAGTAATGGTATGATTCAAACAGAAAATAAAACACCAAACTGAAAATTACAGGACTTTTAATTTAGTAAGTTCAATATGAAAATAAGATTGTAAAAAAACACAGGAGGAACCTATGAAAAAAATGTTAAAGATTTTTGCAGCTTTCGCAATGATTACAATGGCAATTTCTTTTGCAAGCTGCGATATGGCAACAGAAGATGAACTGTTGGAAGACCCTAAAAAAACAACTACTGGCGGCGGTGGTGGAGCTGGCGGAAATGCGTCAACACTCTGGTCTTCATTTGAAGGGGCTTCTATGCAGGTATGGCAGTCTGAATGGGAACCATATAATTTTACAGCATCTCTCGCTGAAACAGAAGAAGGATTGGAAATTACAGTTCTTGATGAAGGCTGGTGGGGAATTTGTTTTTGTAATGATGCTTCTGTTGGGGCAAACAGTAATCCAGTAACTTTTGATATGTCGAAAGTTAAAACAATTACTTTTGAAGCAAAGGCATCAGAAGCAGGAGATATCTGGGTCTCACAGAGCCCTAGAGATTCAAACCCAGTAAATAAGAAAACTATTACACTGTCTACAGAATTTGCAACAAAAACTTATACTTTGAGCAATCCTGGAACAGACTGTTATGGCGTTCTTGATATTGGTGGTGAAGGATCTGGAATTGTAACTTCAGATTCAGTAGTTACTATCAGAAATATTAAATTCTTAGACGCAGATGGAAAAGAAACAACTCCATCAAGAAACGAATAAAAAAAATACAGGAGCAAAAAAATGAAAAAATTAAAGTTTTTAGGAACAGCAGTTTTGGCAGCATCTCTGCTTTTCGCAGGATGTTCTTCACCAGTAGAAGAGGAGATTGACCCAACAGTAGTTGAGACACCAACACCAACACCTACACCAACACCAACACCTACACCTACACCTACACCAGTAGATAACGATAAACCAGATGCTGATTTTGTAGCACCAACAACAGGTATTGAATTTAAGCATTATTTGGTAAGTTCTCCAAAACAGGCTTCAAATAAGGAAATTGGAGACTGGGGAGCTGGTTCTAAAGTTGATGAAAATGGAGATGGAACATATACTGTTACAGGTTCTTCAACTGGTATGTGGGATCCAGCCGCACCAAAAGGTGTTTGTATCCCTTTTTCAGGTTTTGACGCTGGTACATTAGCTGGATATGACTATATCGTATTTACACTTGATACAACTGATTTCACTGTTAATAGAACTGAAGATGGAGCTGGTAATGCAGGTGTAAATGTAAAAGTTCCTGATGTACAGGTAGACTTCTCTGGTAAGTTTGTGAAAAATGGAAATGAAAGAACTTATTATTTCCCTCTGACAGCATTCGGAAATGCTCCTAAAAATGCAACAGAATTTGCAATTATTATTGGTGGCGAAGGTTCTCTTAAGTTGAATGAGGTTTACTTTGCGGCAGCAGAAGATCCTAGTGCAAAAGAAATTACAGGTATAACAATTACACCTTCAAGTGCTCACATTAAACAAAGTGGTACACAACAGTTTATAGTTAAAGATTCGAGTTTTGCAGATCGTACAAGTGAAGTAACATATACTTTTGCTGGAGAAGCATCTGAAGGAGTATCTATTACATCTGATGGTCTTCTTAAAGTAGGTACAAAAACAGGTTCTCTTACCGTGACAGCTTCTTATTCAGTAGAAGGTAAAGATGATCCTTTGACTGCTACTGCAAACATTACAGTAATGGGTAATATGACAAATCTTGTAAATACAATTGAATTTGAAAAATTGCTCAAAGATGTTGGTGGTAATGTAACAGAATTGGGTGATGTAGTTTCCATTCAAAATGGAACAGTAACAATGCATAAACCAAATGATAATGCTTGGGGCGAATGGTCTTGTCAGCTTTTCCTTAAGGTTTCTGCAGAAGAAGGTAAAATCTTTGAAGCTGATAAAAACTATTATGTAAGTGTTACTGTATCATCTTCTGCATCACTTGAAGGATGTGTATGGAAAGAAGATCAGGGCGGTTCTATTGATCAACATGGAATTTCTTATACAGCTGGAGAACCAAAAACTCTCGTTGCTGAAATCCAGAAAGTAGAACGAGATTACTTCTTGTGTTTGCTTTCTTTCCCAGGTGCAGAATCTGATATTACAGTATCTGATATAGAAGTATATGATATTACACCACAGGTTAAATAATCTAATTAGATAGAAAAAATACTCCTACCTTAGCAGGTTCTCCGTCGGGGAACCTGCTTTTTTTTATTCCAAAATTTTGTCAAAAACAGCATATCAAAACGTATATTACAGTGGAGGCAAAATTATGAAAAATAAAAAGAAAATAAAAGAGATGACAAAACGTATTACAAGGAGTATTATATTATGGAATTCGAATGGGATGAAATAAAGAACGAAAAGAATAAAAGAAAACATGGAATTGCTTTTGAGTCGGCTGTCTTTGTTTTTAATGATGTAAATCGTATAGAAATGTATGATGAAGTGCACAGCAAAATAGATGAAGACAGATATATTACAATAGGAAAAGTAAATAAAATTTTATTTGTTGTTTTTACAGAACGAGAAGATAAAGGCAGAATTATTTCTGCGCGATTAGCAAATAAGAACGAAAAGGAGATTTATTATGGCAATAGTAAAATATACTCTTGAACCAAACGCAAAACCAACTAAAGAACAAATCAAAGAAATAAAAAAAGCTGCAAAAAGTCCCATAGTTTATGATGAGGATTGTCCTGAACTTACAGAGGAACAACTAAAAGAATTTGCAATAATTGCAAAAAAACAACGAGAAGAAAGAAAAAAGAAAGTTATAGCATTGCGAGTTAATAGTTCAACTCTTGAAAAAGCAAAAAAACTTGGAAAGGGTTATACAGCAATTCTTAGTAGAATGATTGATTTATGTATTGATGATAAAGAACTTTTACAAAAATGTCTCTAAAAAAAAATCCTCGGTGCACTTGAAGTGCACCCCAATTATTGGACACTTTAACTAGGCTGATTTTAAGGACTGATTCCTGAATTGTAAAGGGGTCAGTCCTTTTAATTTAACCTTAATTCTTTTTTCGTTGTACCAAGACAAATATTCAACTAATTCTTTTTTGAAATGTTCAACGGATTCAAACTTTTGTAAATATAAAAGTTCGGATTTCAGCAATCCAAAGAAATTCTCCATTACCGAATTATCAAGACAGTTGCCTTTTCGCGACATGCTTTGCCTGATTCCTTTTTCTTTCAGTCGCCTCTGATAATCATACATCTGATACTGCCA
>NZ_FORI01000022.1 GCF_900113965.1 Treponema bryantii
CTTTGAAAATCATTAAGGCCCCAGTTTTATCATGCTAAGATAGATAAGTCCATCAGGGCACAATATCCTAATTAATTCGACAGGGGGACCTTAATGAGATTCTATAAGAACCAGCATCAATTTTACATTGGAATCGACCTTCACGCAAGAACGATGTACATCTGTGTTATCAACAACATCGGGGAAACTGTATTCCACAAAAACATGGAATGTTCCAGAGATAATCTGGAGCTTGTGACCAATACTTTTGGAAAGGACATTGTTGTTGGAGTGGAATGCATTTTTACCTGGTACTGGGTTGCAGATTTTTGTGCGGAGCAAGGAATCGATTTTGCACTGGGACATGCCTATTACATGAAATCAATTCACGGAGGAAAAACAAAAAGCGATAAAATCGATTCAGAGAAAATTGCAAACCTGCTTCGCGGCGGTATGTTCCCGATTGCATATGCATATCCAAAGGCAAAGCGTGCAGTACGCGACCTGCTCAGAAGACGGCTCTTCTTTGTCAGACAGCGCGCCGAACTTTCCGTTCATCTTCAAAATACAAATCATCAGTACAATATAAATGAACCCCTGACATCTTCCCGAATGAGGAGTGAAGTTTACAGAAATACAATTCCTCAGAAATTCAATGATCCGGCAACTTTGAAAATGGTGAATGCAGATCTTGAAATGTTCCAGGCTTACCACGACATAATCACAAAACTTGAGTTTCAGATTGAGGACAGCATGGAAGTGCAGGATCCTGTTTCGTACAGCATTATCAATTCAGTTCCGGGCCTCGGCTTTATACTCTCCCTTACAATTCTTTACGAGATAGATAACATCCATCGTTTTTCAGATGTCGGTAAGTTTATCTCTTACTGCCGGCTTGTAAAGTGTTCCCATGAGTCTGCCGGTAAGAAAGAAAAAGGCGGACATAATAAAATCGGAAACGTACATCTGAAGTGGGCATTCTCAGAAGGAGCAGTTCTCTTTCTCCGCAATAATGAACGTGGTCAGAGGTGGCATGATAAGCTTGTGCAGCGGTATGGGAAAGCAAAAGCGATGAGCATCATTGCTCAGAAACTCGGACGTACTGTTTATTACATGCTCAAGCGGAAAGAGGCTTTTAATCCCGATAAGTTTTACGGGGATAGGAAAATTGAAAATAAGGACAGTGGCGGCGAGCATCTCGCATAACTGAAGCGTATGCGGCGGGACTTTTGAAAAATGAATCTTATATGCGGCTTAGACCGCCCGTCATTCTTTCTGTTCCGGATGCCGTGACTTCTTGAGCTTTGAATAGACGCTGCCACTGCGCCTTTTTATATTTTTGTTTTTGTTGAAAATAAATAAGCGGACTGTCCCTGCCTTGACCTGCCCATATAACTATCGGCATCGTATGATGACCATCTTATTTTTGCTTCAGGCTTGGCACGGGTACCGGTGAAATTCTTCGTGCCGGAAATCTGTTTTTTCAGGTTTGCCGTGACCGACTATATGTGTTTGATTCAGGACGCTTTTCCTGGAATCTTTTTCTGAATTGCGATTCAGGCTTTGCTTTTTTATTTTGAACGGAAGCTCTATTTTTCTCAAAAAAGAAGACTGCCTGAAAAAGACAGCCTTAAGTGATTATTTTTTGAGGATTCTTATTGACAA
>NZ_FORI01000016.1 GCF_900113965.1 Treponema bryantii
AAGTGATATGTACCCATAATTCTGGACACATATTATGAATTAGGCCGAATGAATGGATGCTTCCCTGTATTTTGCGGGAGGCATCCATTTTGTTTTAGCCTGTATTCGCTTATTGTTATAATAGTCTATATATTCTGCAACTGCTACAGAAAATTCTTCAAAAGATTTAAAATCCTTTTCATGTCCATAATACAATTCATTTTTCAAACGTCCAAAGAAAGTTTCCATAATGCAATTGTCATAGCAATTTCCTTTACGAGACATAGATTGAATAACGCCATGATTAATCAATCTCGTTCTGTAATAAATATGCTGATACTGCCATCCCTGATCAGAATGAAAAATAAGGCCATTAACTCTTTGGAATTTTTTAAAAGCTTTATCCAACATTCGTTTTACTTGTTCCATGTTTGGACTTAATGATAAATCATAAGAAATTATCTCGTTTGTATGCATATCAAGAATTGGAGAGATGTAGCATTTGCCCCAGGAAAAATTAAACTGTGAAACATCAGTTGTCCATTTCTGAAAGGGCGCAGTTGTACTGAAATCCCTGTTAATTAGATTAGCAGCAATTTTTCCAACTTCCCCTTTGTATGAATGATACTTTTCTTTTGGTCGTTTTCCAAATAGTCCCAGAGAATGCATTATTCTTTGAACTCGTTTGTGGTTTACAGTTTTGCCACGGTTTAGAAGTTCTCTGTAAACACGACGTACGCCATATCTTTCTTTGTTTTCTGTAAAAATCTCCAGTATTTCTTGTGCCATAGCGACATTTTTTTCAGCAATAACATCCTTTTTGCTTATTTCAAAGTAATATGTCGATTTTGACATTTTTGCAGCTTTTAAAAGATACCTTAATCGGTATCCTTTTTCTTGGAGTTCTTTGAGGACTTTTGCTTTTTCGCCTTGAGATGTTCGTCCCATTCTGCGTGTCTCAAGGCTATAGATTTTTTTATTACTTCGTTCTCTGCTTTCAGATATTCATTTTCATTTCGTAACCGTAATAGTTCATCTCGTTCTTCTTCTGTAAGAGGTTTCGTGTTTTTTGATTTTTTTTTCATAACTGGATTTTTCCTTGGACGTCCTATTGAAATGCTCTTTAATCCATCATAACCGTTATCTTTATATTTTTTAACCCATTTATGAAGCAGGCCTGAAGCTATACCTGCATTACATGCCGTTTCTTGAATAGAGTTTCCTGCTAAGACTTTTGAGACAAGATTAAATCGTTCTTCTGGCGTCCATTGTTTTTTATGAGACTTATGATGTAATGCTGTTATTCCTTTATGTTCTTCTATCCTTTTCCATCGACGTATCATCTTATGGAAATCTTGTGGATCTTTTATTCCTTCTGGTGTTTCAACCCAGATTCCTTGTTTGTAAAGTTCAATGCATCTAAGCTTGAACTCTAATGTGTAGCGCATAAAAATACCCCTTTTACTTTTGTCCAGTAAAAGGGGTACATATCATAAGAGCAGGGCCTTTTTTATTTAACGAAGTCTGTTCGAGGAGAGAAAAATAAAGAATTGTACTCGCATTTAATTATTTAATTCTTCTATGCGGAACGTCAGCTATCTTTATTTTTCTCTCCTCGACAATTATCGCAAAAATGTGTATTCTGCTCACATGGAAATTGTACGAGCTTCAGTATTGGGATTTTGTTTTGGTGTGAGACGCGCCGTGGAATTGGCGGAGAAGGCTCTTGCTGAGAATCCTGGGAAAAAAGTATATTCTCTTGGTCCACTTATTCATAATGAAAACGCTTTGAAAAGTCTTGGCGAGAAGGGCTTGTTCACAGTTGACGAGTCAGCAATTTTCGCAATACCTGATGGAGCTGTTGTCATAATCCGAGCCCACGGAGTTGCTCCTTCTGTTACAGATGCTCTCGAAGCTAAAAACTGCAAAATCATTGACGCCACTTGTCCCCGTGTAAAAGCCAGTCAGAAAATGGTAGAACGCTATTCCAGTGAAAACGACTATGTAGTCCTAACCGGCGACCGCAATCACGGCGAAGTAATAGGCATTGCAGGTTATGCCGGAGAAAACTTCTCCCAGATTCAGGACTACACTGAAGCCGAAAACTTTAATATTCCAGACTCAGATTCCAAAAATATAATCCTCCTAAGCCAGACCACCTACAGCCCAAAAGAGTTCGAAAAAATCGAGACTCTTTTCCGCAGTAAATTCCGAAACCTGGCCGTAATGAATACAATCTGCCCCGCTACAAACGAACGGCAGGAAGCGTTATTAGAGCTCTGCAAAAAAGTAGATGGAGTAATAGTAATAGGTGGCAAAAACTCCGCTAACACAAAACGCTTATATCAAACCGCCGCTGCCAACTGCAACAAAGCCATTCACGTTCAAAACGCATCCGAAATTCCGGAAGACTTCCGGAATCTATCAAAAGTAGGCATCACCGCCGGCGCCAGCACCCCCGACAGCATCATAGCCGAAGTAGAAGCCTTCCTCCTTTCCTCTAACTGATTATGATTGTATAGGAAGATGTCTTAGAAGACTGACAATTTCAAAAATAAAACCAGAAATTGTGGGACGCAGGCAAAATGAAAAAGAGGGCCCCAGGGTTGCGCAATTATTCTGGCGAAGCCAGAATGAAGCGCGATGGGACCCTGGGAGATTGCTTTTTCAGTTTTGCCGTCGCTGGGACCCGCAATTTATGGTTTTGTTTTTGATATGGACCATTTTTATTTTCAAGATTTCAGAAAATAATATATATTGAATACAAATCCTTCTTTCTATATAATCATAATATTATGAGTAGATGTTTTACAATGTTAAAGCCCGGCGTAGTAAACCGCCGTTTAGTAGGCGAAGTTATTGAACGCCTTGAAAAGAAAGGTTTCAAACTCATAGGTTTGAAGATGATGCACGTTAGCGAAGATCTCGCTGGCAAACACTATGCAGAACATGATGGAAAGCCTTTTTACAATGATTTAGTTAGTTACGTTACATCAGGTCCTGTAATTGCAATGGTATGGCAGGCAGATGACTGTGTAACTCTTATGAGAAAAGTAGTAGGTGCAACAAAACCTACAGAAGCAATCCCAGGAACAATCCGTGGCGATTACTGTATCCACACAGACAGAAACATTATCCACGCCTCAGACAGCGACGAAAGTGCAGAGCGCGAAATTAACCTCTGGTTCAAGCCAGAAGAGCTCTACGACTGGTCTGACTGCGAGGACGGCTGGTATTAGCCTAATATAGCAGAACCGTTAAAAAACGGGCTGCGGCAGCGGGCCGTTTTAGGTTCTACGAAAGAACGGCTCAGAGCGAGATTTATCGAGCGACAGTGCGATAAATTACAGAACGCCTCAGAGCGAGATTTATCGAGCGACTATTCAGGCAGTTTTTTAGTTTAGGAAAGTTATATGTCAGAGAAAACAGTTGGTATAATCGGTGGCGGTGCCTGGGGTACTGCCCTTGCACAGGCTTTAGCTCGTGGTAATCACAAAGTTCAAATTTGGGCTTTTGAAGAAGAAGTTGTTAATCAGATTAATAATGAACATGAAAACAAAACATTTCTTCCAGGTTACCCACTTCATGAATCAATCACCTGTTCAAATGATGTTATAGAAGTTGCAACAGGAAAAGAATTTCTGATTATTGCATCTCCTTCACTCTTTCTTGCAAAAATGATGGCTCAGATTGTTGACGTGCCTAATATTGCGGACGGTTCAACAGTTATTACAGCTGTTACAAAAGGTTTTGTTCCTTCTAATGAAGGTCCAAAGCTTATTCTTGAAACAATGGAATCAGTACTTCCTGAAGTTTATAAGGATTGTACAGTTTATGTTGCAGGACCTAGCCATGCAGAAGAAGTTGCAATGGGTAAACTTACTGGACTTGTTGCTGCATCTTTAAATCCTAAGAATTCTATTCGCGTTCGCGAACTTTTCCGTGTACCTGGTCTTATGGTATTCTCAAGCTTTGACGTTATTGGTGTTCAGATTTGTGCTGCTGCCAAGAACGTTATTGCATGTATTTACGGTGCTATGGATGCCATTGCAGAAGATTCAAGTGTATTCGGTGATAACGCAGAGAGCCTTCTTCTTGCTGCAGGTCTTAATGAAATCCAGACAATCGGTTTTGCAATGGGTGCAACTCATGCAGAAACCTTTACATCAATTTCTGGTGTTGGTGACCTTGATGTTACCTGTAAATCTAAATATGGACGTAACCGCCGCTTTGGTCAGGATTTAATTAAGACAGACATGCTTTCAAAATTTACAGATATTGATGATCTTATTAAGAATGTATCAAAAATCGGATATCTTCCTGAAGGTGCAATTGCCTGCAAGTACGTACACGAAATTGCACAGAAGAAGGATTTGAAGCTTCCACTTTGCGACGGATTGTATAAAATCTTAAATAAAGAAACAACTATTGAAAACTGTTTGTATCAGTTGATGCACCTTTAATTTGGGGTAAAAAATGTTAGAGAAAATCACCGGAACCTTCAGCGGCATTGTTAAAAAGCTGAGTGGCAAATCTACAATTACAGAAAAGAACATTGAGGATGCTGTTGAAGAAATTAAAATGGCGCTCCTCGAAGCCGACGTAAACCTTCGCGTTGTACGCCGCTTTGTTAATTCTACTATCGAAGAAGCCAAAGGTGAAAAGGTTCTTAAGTCTGTAGACCCTGGTCAGCAGTTTACAAAAATCATCTATGACAAGATGGTTTCAATGCTTGGTGACACAAAGGTTGATTTACACCTTAAAGGTCCTGATACTCAGTCTGTAATTTTGATGCTCGGTCTTCAGGGTGCCGGTAAAACAACTGCAGCCCATAAGCTTGCTGCCCGCCTTAAGAAAGAAGGACGTAAGCCTTTACTCGCTGCCTGTGACCTTGTACGTCCGGCCGCTGTTGAACAGCTTTCTCAGCTCGGCGAGAAGATTGGTGTTCCTGTTTATAAAGAAGATTCAAAAGATGCCGTAAAGAATGCAGAAGACGCAATTTCTTTTGCCCGCAAGAACGGTTACGATACAATCATTATCGATACTGCCGGTCGTCTTCAGATTGACGAAGAGATGATGGCTGAGCTCGTAAAAATCAAAAAGGCAACCAGTCCTGTAGAGGTGCTTCTTGTTGCCGATGCAATGACTGGTCAGAATGCAGTTGATATTGCCAAAACCTTTGACGAGCAGCTTGGTCTTACCGGCGTAATTCTTACAAAGTTTGACTCAGACGCCCGCGGTGGTGCGGCTCTGTCTCTTAAAACAATTACCGGTAAACCGATTCTCTTTATTGGTACCGGTGAAAAAACAGAAGACTTTGAAGTTTTCCATCCGGAGCGAATTGCTTCGCGTATTCTTGGTATGGGTGACGTTGTTTCTCTCGTTGAAAAAGCACAGGAAACAGTTGATGCCGAAGCTGCTCTTAAAATGCAGAAGAAGCTTCAGCGCAATGAGTTTACTCTTCAGGATTATCTTGAGCAGTTCCAGCAGGTTAAGAAGATGGGCAGCATGCAGTCTATCATCGACATGATTCCTGGTATGAGTGGAATGGATGCTTCACAGATGGATCTTAGCAGCATGAAAAAGAATGAGGCTATTATCCAGAGTATGACTTATAAAGAGCGCTTGAATCACTTGATTATTGGTCCAAGCCGCAGAAAACGTATTGCAAAGGGTAGTGGTACTTCAGTTGCAGACGTAAATAAACTTCTCAAGCAGTTTGAAAAGACAAAGCTTATGATGAAAAAGGTCAGCCGCAATAAGGGTATGCAGGGCCGTATGATGAATCAGCTTGGTATTGATCCAAGTATGATGGGCGGTCTCGGTGGAGCTCCAGGAGCCGGCGGACTTCCAGGCGGATTAGATCCAAGCGCACTTAAGGGCATGGATATGAAGAAGCTGATGGAAATGGCTAAGAAATTCAAATAAAAAAAATCGGCAGGAATGAAGTGCACTTCAGAAATCCTGCCGATTTTTTTTATCTTACTGTTAGAACACTGGCACTTCTGCCATCTGTCGTATAAACTTTCTGCGGATTTGTATTGTCCAGTACCGGTGTAAGTCCAATATAATAATTGTAATAGTATTTTCCAGCCGGAAGCGGTAGTTCGAGTTCGTAGAGGCCTGGAGATGTTTCTACCATTTCGTAAATCCATGGATCCCAGTTTGTGAACGTACCGGCTAGGTTTACTTTCTGGCCGGTTTCGCCCTTGTAGATAAAGTGGGCGTAGTCGTTCTTTGGAGACTCTGTATATACGTTAATGCTTCCAAGGTTTTCGAGTTTAGAGAAATAAAGGTTTACATTCTGGTCGTATTCTTTGTTTGGATTCAGAGGATCTGTTGTCCAAAGACCGTCGAATACAAGTCTGTATTTTAGTTCTGTGAATTTGTGTTCGCGCTTAAAGACATAAAACATGTGTTTTCGCGAAACCTTTTCTTCATCATCTTTCTGGGTGAGAATCTGGAACGGATGAATCACCTTGTATTCTTCAAAATCAAAAGCAATTCCTACAAAGCGGTGCCTTGTGTCCGCGGTGAAGATAATATAATCGTCGGTAACAACAGGTGCTCCCGGCTTGTCAATTCCATGCAAAAGTGTATCAAGCTCAAAATTCTGATAATTAGTCTGTTCTGCCGCAAATACTGGCACGGCGCAAAAACACCCCATAACCAAAGCAGCGAGTAAAATAAGCTTTTTCATACTGTCATTATCGGAATCTGGAACTGAGAGTTTACTTTTTTATTTCTATATAAATAATCCTTAAGTCAAAACAAAAATAATCCGTTCATATAAGAAGAAAGTAAAAGGTACATATTATACTTGTATTTTAATAGGGTTGTGGGGTAAAATTAAAGTAGTATGCCAGGATTAAGTCAGCTTAAAAAATTCAGCAGTGATCTTCTTTCGCTCGGTGACGAAACTAATCTTCGTGCCATTCGTGGCGAAAAGCCTGTAAAAGTAGAAATTCCAAAAGAAATCGAAGATAAAAATGACTCTGAAGAGTTTGTTCTTGGCATGCCTGAAATCGAGGCAGAGCCTGAAATTTCATCTGCTGATGAAGACCTTTCTGACTTAACTGCCCTTGTAAATCCTACTCCTGCTTCTTCTGAAAAAAAAGGTGAAGCTGAACCAGCCCCAAGTTTTGAAGCCCCTGATATGTCTGCCCTTCTGAATCCAGTTGCAGCTGAAGTTGATTCGGAAGAGGGTATGCCAGACCTCTCTATGTTTGATGAACCGGAAGAAGAACCGGAAGAGGTTGTTGAAGAAGAGCCGGAAGAAATTTCTATTGCCGATATGGGCCTCGACGCACTTCTTGCAGGCGGTGGTTTTGATGAACCTGAGCCAGAGGAAGAAGAACCTGAAGATGAAGATGCAGAAATTGATTTAGATGATTTTGAAGATGTTCCAGATTTAGATGAAATCAATAATCAACCGGAAGAGGAAACTCTTCCAGAGGAGCCTGTAGAGACTTTAGACGAACCGGCACCACTGGAGGAGCCAGCTCCTTTAGATGATGCAGAACCTCTTGATGATATGCCTGGTCTTGATGAGCCAGCCCCTCTTGATACTGATTTCTCTCTGGATGATATGCCTTCATTGGACGAGCCGGCAGATATTGGAGAGCCTGCACCACTGGATGAACCTGAAGCATTAGATGAGCCTGCAGAACTTGATGAACCGGCACCGCTTGATGAGGCAACTACACTGGATGAACCTGCACCGCTCGACGAACCAGCTCCATTAGATGACGCAGAGCCTATGGCAGAAATGCCAGACTTCTCACTTGATGATATGCCATCTCTTGACGATGCAGCTCCTCTTGATGAGCCAGCCTCGTTTGATGAGACATCAGGCTTTGATGAACCGGCACCACTCGATGATGCTGAACCGGCACCGCTCGATGATGCAGCTTCACTCGACGAACCTGCACCTCTAGATGATGCTGAACCGGCTGCTCCTGCAGAAGATGCTGCTTCAACTTCTGGCATGGATGATTTTTCTCTTGATGACATGCCGGCATTCGATGAACCATCAGCAGCTGGTGCTGATTCCTTCTCACTTGATGAACCTTCTCCATTTGATGACGTAGCTCCGGCAGAGGATGCTGCATCTGCAGAGGAAGCTGTACCTGCAGAAGATTCTGCTACTGCAACAGGAGATTCTGTTGGCCTTGAAGAATTAGGTAATCTTGAATTTGATTCAATGCCGGCTGATAATTTTGATGAAGATGCAGGAGATGCTGGTGAAGCCGCTCCAGCAGCAGAAGGCGATGACTTAGATAATGGTGGAATTCCAGACGGTCTTTTTGATGCCGGTGATTTTGATCTTGGAGATGCTGGAGAAGCAGCCGCTTCAACAGAGTTCTCTGCAGAAGATGAAATTCCAGATTTTGACGATACAGCTGGTCTTGATGGAGAAGACGCAGGCGATGGTACTACTGAAGAAAATGCTCCGCTTGAAGTATTTGATACTTCTGAAATGGATGGCATGGACTTTGGTATTCAGGATACAGATTCACAGATAAGTGGAAATGCTGCCGGAGATTTTGAATTTGGTTCGCATGAAGACTTTGCAATGGAAGGTGAGTTTGAAATCCCAGGCTTCTCTGACGTTGCAACTGCAAAAGAAGAAAAATCAAAAACAAAACTGGTAACAGGAAAAGAACCAAAGGGTAAAAAAGCAAAGGGCAAAGGAAAAGCAAAGGAGCTTGATGAGCCAGACTTTAGCGAAGCTCAGGAATCTGAAGAACTGCCACCAAATACTCTTTCTGATGAACAGTATAAAGTATTCCTTGCTAATCTTGCTGAATATCCTTTGAACGTACGTCTTGCATTTGAAGACTTTATTGTTCAGGACGAATTTACAGACGACGCCGAATTTGAAATCATAGAAAAAATTCTCAACAAGGCTCCTGCACGTCAGGTTGCCGGTATGCTTGAGAAGATGCTCGATACTTCAATTCCGATTCCACGTGACTTTGAGCACAGAACCGCAGCCGAGTACGAAGCATATAAGAAGTCTCTTTCATATCAGCTCAGAAATAAGATTATTCCGGGAATCCTTCTTGGACTTCTTCTTACAATTGTTGGTTGGGGACTTATTAAGTTTACAGATTACTGTATTTACAGACCACTTAAGGCTAATTCCCTCTATAAACAGGGATACGCTTTGCTTGAGGCAGATGAATATCCACAGGCAGAAATGCGTTTTGAAGAGGCTGTAAAGAAGAGAATCAATAAGAAGTGGTTCTTTAAATATGCACGTGGTTACCGTGAACACAAGCAGTATCAGCGTGCGGGAAATATGTATCAGAATATTCTGCGCTACTTTAAGCATGATAAGATGGCTGGTCTTGAATATGCTGATATGGAACTCAACGATCTTGCAAACTACGAGCGTGCAGAAGAAATTGTACGCCGCGAAGTTCTTGATTATCATATTAATGATGCAGATGGTATCTTAAAGCTTGGTGATGTATTCCTGGAGTGGGGTACAGAAAAAGATCCTTCTAAGCTTGAGCTTGCCCGCGAACAGTACGCAAACCTCATTCAGCTTTATAAGCCTACAGACCTTTATTTGTCTCGCATGATGCGTTACTTTATCCGCACAGATAACCTTCGCGAAGTTATTCAGATGCAGAAGACCTTTGAAAAACGTGAGAAGTCTCTTGGTTCTGAAGACTGGACAGAGCTCAGTGGTTACCTGCTCGATAAATATTACGGAGATCTCGCACCATCAGAAGAATATCTTCGTTACGAAATTGAAGGACTCCGCGGACTTCTTTTACGTGCCGTTAAGACAAATCCTGATAATCCTATTGCACAGTATAATCTTGCAAAGTACTTCCTTAAGACTAATGAAACTGCTGCTATTGAAAGTACACTCCAGAGAGCAATTGAAAAGTTCAATACAGTTCCTTCTATGAAGAAGCGCGATCTTTATAAGTATATTGATTCGTACCGTCTTCTTGGTGAACACTATATTGGAACTTCAGATTATCTCCAGGCTCAGGAACAGTTTGCAGAAGGTATTTCATTGTTCACTACAGAGCGTGATAATGCCGGCTTTGAGGGAACTCCTGCAATCGGTAAGCTTTATGAAGATATGGGTGATATCAAGTACACAATTTCTGGTGACTATGATGACGCACTCTTTAATTACAAATACTCAGTTGAACTTGAAAACGATAATCCTTCTATCCGTTACCGCATAGGCTATATCCAGTATAAGAAAAAGAATTATATGGAAGCTTTGGGTGCCTTTATGAAAGCCGGAGACGGAAATGTTAAGGAACGCAATCTTATGCTCGCTATGGCTAATACCCTTTACCTTCGTGGTGATGAGTATGCGGCTCAGGGCTACTATGATCAGCTTATTGACCAGCTTGATGATGAGGTAATTGAAAACGGTCTCGTATTGCCTCAGTCAAGCGTTAAAGATTATGACCTTGTAAATACTTACCTCTATGCTGCAAATAACTATGGCGTTACACTTTACAAGCTTGCAAAGCGTACTGGAAACAGTGCACTTAATGCACAGGCAATTGTACAGCTTAGCCAGTCTGTGCGCGCGTGGGATGCTCTTACACGTAATCAGGAAACAATGCTCCGCCTCGAAGGCAGCAACCTTGCAGAACAGAACATTAAGTATATTACACACCCAATTCCGGAGTTTGAGCCATCTATCTACACTGACATTTCAAAGACACTTCTCGATAACGAGCGTCTTTGATAAACAGGGCAATGCGTATGCAAACTCAGAGAAATCCGGTTTACGGAATCGTAGCAAGACAAAGACTTAATGCACTCTTAAAGGAACTTTTTAGAAAGTCCATTCATATCTGTTCAAGTTTTGTTCCTTTTTTCTTGGGACTTGCATACTGGCCGGTAATTGGACTGCTGGTTGCGGCTGTAATTTTTTATTCAGTCAGTGAGATTCTTCGTTCAAAAGGAATTAATATTCCGCTCATTTCAAAAGTAACAGAAATTGCTGCTAGAAAGCGTGATGAAAATCACTTTGTACTTGGGCCGGTAACTCTTGTATGTGGAATCCTTATTGCAGCTTTGCTGCTCCCTTTGGATTGTGCCCGCGTTGGTATTTTTGCCCTTGCTTTTGGAGACGGTCTTGCAAGTTTGATTGGTAAGCTTGTTGGTAAAATTACAATTCCGGGAGCTCACGGAAAAACAGCGGCGGGAAGTCTTACCTGCTTTTTTGCGGTTTTTGTTTCAACCTACTGCTGCTGTCACAACTGTTTAGTTTCTCTTTTGATTGGTCTTTGCGCAATGTTTATAGAAATATTGCCGCTTTCTGATTTTGATAATCTTATTATTCCGCCTGTGATCGGGTATATATTTTCTGTTTTGGTTTGATAAGTCGCTCAGGCACAGCCTTCGCTCTGAGCCATTTTTTAACGGTTCTTCGATTATAGGCTTAATCTATCCACAAGTAGTGTTTGTGAACTTCATTCAGATATAAATAAGTACCGCCGCCCAGGAAGATGATTCCCGCTGCCAGGTTTGCAATATTAAAGCAGTAGAAAATCAAACTATAGCCTATGCATAAAAGAATAAAGCCGAGAGTCATAATCTGCTTGTATTCATTTTTCTTGTTTGTCTGAAAGAGTGCGATTGTGCTTACTAAACAGGTCAAAAAGCAGAACCAGCGGATTGCCTTTTCATAACCGTAAGAAATACAGAAGTTTGGAAGAACAATAGCTGTGTTTAACGGAATCAGCTCTGCAAAGAACATTGAAACAATAATGAGGATGATACAGTTGCGGTCTGTGCTCTGGCGGAAATCATCTGTAATCATAACAGTGTTTCCCATAAGAGCGAGTGGGGCAAGTAAGCGAGCGAACAGAGTAATGTTTCCTATTCTGAGCATAAACAGTGAGAACGAACCTGAAACCTGAAACATTGGAACCATCAGACGGGAAGTGTCACAAAGGCAGGCTACAAGAAAAAGCAGGAAGAAAACAATATCAGGTGCCTGAGTTTTTTCAAAGCTGTGATAGATGATAAACGTTGTAACGCAAATATAAATCATCAGAATAAAGATTCCGGAAAAAACATAAATTGGGTTATAGCGGAGAAGGAAATTATCAGAAAGATTTTTTGTGTAAATCTCTGGCAATACAAAGTTGTGTGAAAAAAACTGATAAAGCGTAAAGAAGGTGCCCAGCGCAAGACAGGAAAGTGAAATAATAAAGAAGATAAGTGTCATTCGGTTTCGGAATCTTATTGTCATAATTTAAAGATAACGTGAAGACAAATAATAGTAAAGAGTTTAGTTTTTATTCCGAAAATTTAATAAGGATAAATAAAATTATCACCGGCCGTCGCGGCCTTGGGAGGATTTCGAAATGAAAAAAATATTTATTTGCAGTCTTGTTATGATGCTGGGACTTTCAGCTGTTTCTGCAGGTGACGTAGCAACTTTTGTTGATAAGGGATTTTCTGAGGACGGAAAATATTATGTGTTCGGTCAATATGGTAAAACCGACAAGAAATTCCAGGGCTGGGCAGAGCTTTACCAGGTAGATATTGCTGCCAATGATTACACAGATAATGGAGTTTTCAAGACAAAGCCTTCTGCTGTAACTGCAGACAAACATGGTAACGAAGTATTTGAAGCTCTTGAAGGAAAAAGCTTCTACTATTTCAAAGACTTGAAGTGTGAACCTGCAAATATTGATCATGTGCTTTATATCCTTGATGATGTAAATAAGACAGGAACTGATGAAATTGTATTTAAGGATTTCCGCAGTGCAGACCTTGATAACGCAGATGTTTATCACATCAGACTTTATCCAACTGTAACTGGAAGTGGAAAAAATACACGTTCATCTTTCTATATCATGCTTGAAAAGAAAAATGCTGCAGGCGAGATTCTTATGAGCCGCAAAATCGGAACTCCAAGCATCAATCGCAAGGGCGTAACAAATTATAAGATTGAACGCATCTTCTGCGACAAGTCTGAAAAGAATCTCATCTTTGTAATTGAAAAAATGATGGAAGATGATACTGGTACTTCAATCAGATATATGGTAGAAGCAGCACAGTTCTAAAAAATCTTTTGAAAAAACTTCCTAAAATCGAATAGTTTTACATATATTATTATAGAGATATGTTATGAAAAACACGGCTTTGAAAGCCGTGTTTTTTTTTTATTTCAGGAGGTTTTATGAAAAAGTGGGGAAATGTGCTGCTGCTTGGTTTTCAGACTATTGTGCTTTGTGTGGTAACTCTTTTATTTGTGATTCCTTTTTCATGTAAGGTTTCGGAAGAAGGAATTATTTTTGTGGGAGGAGATTATACTTCGCCCTTTCTTGAAGAGGTAACTGTACTTGATGAAAGAACTGTGACTATGGCTTTTTCGGAGAAGGTGAAATTAAAAAGCTATACGGTGTCACAGCAGATTGAGGATATTTCTGATTCGTTTGAACATTCTGTAACAAAAGAACTTTCTCCAGCCATAAAGGCAGCCAGCGGTGGATATGGTAAGATTGAAACGAATTATTCGATTTCTGAAGACGGCTGTCTTATAACGTACACGGCTGCTTCAAATTATGATATTGGAAAGGCCTATGAGATTTTTGGAACAGTGGAAGATAAGGCTGGTAACTCTTTGACATTTTGTGTTCCTTTCTGCGGTTATAATTCAAAGATTCCAAAATTGATTATGACAGAACTTCAGGTGAAGTATAAGAAATATAAGGAAGATGCTTATCGCTGTGAGTTTGTGGAGTTTCTTGCTTTGTCTGATGGAAACTTAAGCGGGCTTGAGCTTGTTAGTGCGGCTGACGGGGAAGAAAAGAAATATGTTTTTCCGCCGGTGCAAGTGAGTGCCGGGGAAGTTTTTGTTGTACACCTTAGAAGTGCCGGCAGTGGATGTGTAACTGAGACCGAAGATTTTAATGCTTCGACGGCGCCACACTCGGGAAAAAATGTTCGGGATATTTGGGCGGATAATACTAAGGCAAGGCTTAGCGATAATACTGATATAGTTGTAATAAGGAACAGCGTAAATGGTTCTATTCTTGATGCGGTGATGTATGCTGCGGAAGATGCTGTGGAATGGGGGAAGGGCATGCCGGCTCTTGCGGATGAAGTTTACAGAACAGGTATTTACGAAAGATCTGACATTTCTGAAGCAGAAATAAACAGTGGGCTTGGTTCTGTTGCGCAAAAGTCTTTTTGCAGGGGAGATGCTGAAGACCTTCGCCAGCTTGCTTTATCTGGTTCGGAGATTGAATACCCTGTAAAACGTAAGCCTGATACCTGGACGATTAAGGCAGTGAACCCCGGCACTCTGTAGGTCACTAAAAGTCCTGAACGCTTTAATAAAGCGCGTTTTTATGTTAAAGTTTCCCGTATGGTAGAATTATTAGCTCCTGCGGGAAATATTGAATCTCTGGATGCCGCTATTGGCGAAGGCGCGGACGCCGTATATCTTGGTCTCAAAAGTTTTAATGCGCGAATGCGTACATCAAACTTTGCATGGAATCAGTTTGAGGCTGCTGTTGAAAGTCTTCACAAAAAGCAGAAGAAGGTTTATGTAACTGTTAATACGGTCTGCGAAGAGCGTGAAACAGAACGTCTATATCGTTTTCTCTCTTATCTGAATGAGGTAGGACCAGATGGTCTTATCGTACAGGATTATGCCATTATGCGTATGGCTCAGGAGTTCTTTCCAAATCTTGAACTTCATGCTTCTACTCAGATGAACGTGGAGAGTGCTTCTGCCGTTAAGCTTTTGCAGGGCTGCGGTGTAAAACGTATGGTTCTTGCCCGCGAACTTGGCCTTGAAGAAATCAAAAAAATTAAGACAGAAACAGGTGCCGATCTTGAAGTGTTTGTACACGGTGCTTTGTGTGTAAGTGAAAGTGGTCTCTGTCTTTTCTCAAGCTTCCTTGGTGGAAAATCCGCTAACCGTGGTATGTGTACTCAGGCCTGCCGTCGTTTCTATACTGCCGAAGTTCCTGGTGGTGTACGTCAGGGCTATTATTTCTCTCCTTGTGATCTTGAACTGATTGAAAAGATTCCGGACTTAATTGAAGCCGGTGTTGATTCTTTCAAGATTGAAGGACGCATGAAGAGTGCAGAGTATGTAGGAAGTGTTGTTTCTGCATACCGTTATGTTATTGATCATTACAAAGAAGATAAGAAGGGTGCTATTGCTGCCGGTAAGCGTATGCTTGCTTCTGACTTTGCACGCAGCAAGACTTCTTACTGGTATGGATTTAAGTCTCTGGAAGACGGTGTTAATAATGCCGCTTCTGCTATTTTGAATCCGGATCAGGCTGGTGGAACTGGTATTTATCTTGGAAAGATTTCTGCAACTAAGGGGGCTCCAAAAGAGCTCGTTGACGCCATTGTAGAAAACATGAATGATGATGTACCTCCAGAGCAGAAGCATATTCAGATGGCTTTGCTTAAGGGCGGCTCTTATGATCCTGATCCAGGCGATTCAATCCGTCTTCATAAAAAAGATGATACCGGCCGTGTAAGCCACAAGGTTCATTCTGTTGAAGTTCAGGATAACGGTGAGCGCTGGATTGATATTCCAGGCGGCTTCTCTATTGGAGATGAAGTATATCTTCTTCAGATTAAAGCCGGTTCTAAGCGTTATAATCGCGTACTTCCTAATGACCTTGGCCGCTACAGAAAACAGCCAAAGGATGAAAGACTTCCTGTTCTCGACGTTACTCCAGTTCAGGGAAAAGAACTTGCTTATTTCCCTGAAGGAATTTACGCTCAGGTTTCATCTATCCAGGATGTATTTGCCGTACAGGGACTTAAGCCTGTCCGCATCATTATTGAATATAACAGCGAAACTGCATACGATCTTTTGAATCATAAAACTGTTCTTCCTTTCTCAAAGAAGCAGATTTATATTTCTCTTGATCCGTTCTGTTCTGCTGCTCAGGAAGATAAGCTCAAAGAAGAACTGGACCGCCTTATTGCAGACGGCTACTTGAACTTTGTTGCAAACAATATTGCTCATCTTCAGATGCTTAAGGGAACAAAGACAAATATTATTGCCGGTCCATACCTTTACACCTTCAACCGCTGGGCTGTAAGCTGGCTTGAAAATCAGGACGTTGGTGCCTTTATCATGCCTTATGAAAATAGCCGCCGCAATCTTGAAGCAACCTGGGAACAGAATGTTCGTGCCCGTGTACTGGTACCGGTTTTTGCTTACCCTGCATTGTTCCGTATGCGCTTTAAGCTGCCATCTGATTATGACTTTA
>NZ_FORI01000014.1 GCF_900113965.1 Treponema bryantii
CTGAACTAAGGCCAGATATTTTTTTAGGTATTCATTCTCCATTCGAAGATATGCCAGTTCTTCGTCTTTTGTCCATTCTTCTCTAGGTTTGTTTGGTATTAAACTTTTCTTTGGCATTTTTGAACGCCTGCCTTGTTTCTGAAACAGAGCTTTTGTACCACCGGTAATATATTTCTTTCTCCATGCACAGATTGTCCCCTTACTTGTAATACCGAAAAGCAATGCAACCTGTGAATTTGAAAGATTATGCTCTTGTTGATAGTTTAGCACTTTTAGCTTAAATTCTCCGCTAAAATGTCGGGTTGGTTCTGTAAATTTTCCATTTAATTCGTATTGGGATATCCACTGATCTATAATGCTATGATGAATACCATACTTTCTTTCCAGAATCCAAGATCCGTAACGCTTTATTTTGTGCTCAAGTATTATTTGCATTTTTAACTCATAAGAATACTTGGACATAAAAAATGCACCTCCAAAATTGAACTTTATTTGTCCAACTTTAGGGGTGCACTTCAAAACCACCGTATTTTTGCTTTGTATTGCCTTTCTCTTACTTGGTTGGGAATCTTTATTCAACCTTCAAAACCTTCAGCCCCTTTACCCACGGCGAATCCGAAGAAATCAGAATTCCCGAAACTGTGACAAAGTCGTTGTTTTTATCTATAAGTTTTTCTTCTATGGAATCTTCCTCAAAAGTCAGAAAGAAGGTTACTCTATTTTTTGAGTTTTGATTTTCTATAATTCTAAAGCTGTCATTATCTTGAACAAGTTTTCCCTTTATTGTGAATTTTTTACCAATGTCCTTTTCATTAAGAAAAGAATGACTTATAGAAGTTGTTGATTGAATTTTCACCTCATTTTCAGCGTCCTGATTTTTAGATGCACAAGATGCAAAAATGAGGCCAAGTGAAATTATTATTAAATAAGATATTTTTTTCATATTATTCTTCAAACCAGTAGTCAAGCAAATCACCCCATCTTGAATCTTTACCAAAAGCGAGATCTGTTTTATAGAAGTCTGGGGCGCTTCCATTAATAGCTTTATCTCCATCGCTAGCTAGGTTTGCACCGCAGATAGTGAGACCGTAATGGTGATTATATCTATACTCCCCGTCTATACTATAATAAAAATCATAATTATAAAGACTCGGATTAAGACCGCTGTCTCTCCAGCTGTATTTTATAGCCTGACCAAGCTTCTCACTTAAGGCGTTAGCTGCGGTGTTCAATTCTGACCATGCGTTTACATTAGCGGAACCTGAAAGGCTTGCTGCAGAACATCCTCTGATACTATCGGCGATATATCCAATATCATACAGCCAGGTAAAGGAACCAGGATAGTAAATTGAATCATTAATGTAATAACCTTTTTTACCATTAAGTACATTTACAACATTTACAAAATGGTCTCCAAGATATTTAACATAATTCTTTTTGTTTTCTGTAATAACTTGAGAGAATACACCTTCCGAATCTACATAAATTTCTTTGTCTTTTCCTTCTTCTGAAAGAAGAATATCGCAAAGATTATTGATTGCAGATTTAACATCATCAATTTTAGAAAGGTCTGTAATAGTAAATGTTGTCTGGCCTAATTCTCCTGCCCATTCAAGAACTTCCTTCTGGCTATCTGTTAATAGAGCATAAGATTTTCCAAAAGCGCTTTGTGCATAATTGTTCCAGAGATTTATATTGAAACTATGATACTGTGATTGGTAATCTTCCAGAATAGTTTTTGTAATTGTCTCAAGGTCATCAGCTGTTTTAAAAGATTTCATTAACTTTATATAATCCAATCCAGTTCCAGGTATTGTATTAGGTGAAGCTGCAAGGTATTTTGCATAGTCTTTGAACTGATAAGCTTCTTCAAGAGATGAGCCAAGACATACATCCATTAAAATTATGCTGAGCTGATTATCTCTTCCAAAACGCGCTGCCTTTAATGCTTCAGAAACATCTTTTGTTTTAAGGAAGTTTGAAGAAGATGATTCATCCCAGCAAAGAGCACGGCGTCCACTTGTGTCACCAAGTTTAATAGATGTACCGTTTGCGGTGTTAATATATCTTACACTTCTTGGTCCACCACCATGATCGCTAAACTGAAGAATTATACCTTTTCGGGCTGTATAATGTGCATTAACCCAGTTTAAGAAATTAATGAGAGTTTCTTTGTCTCCCATGTTAACTTCACCACAGGAAGTTGGTGTGCTGTAAGTAATAGTAGAATCTTCGCCAACAATCCAAGGGGCTGTGTATGAAAGATTTTTTGTATTGGATGAAAGTTTATTTCCACCAGAAGTATTATTTGCAGTTGCTGTTGATGTATCAGTTCCTAGTTCAAAAAGACAGCTTCCAGTTGTACCATATTTAGGTTTTACTATTGTATCTTTACCGTCTCCATCAACGCCGTCCCAGCTAACTGCACCATCCCAAAGAGCAACTGCAGTAACTTCGTCATAAATTGTTTTTGGTGTGCCGTCTGAGTTACGAATTGAGTAGAGACCATATTCAACTTCGTTCAAATCAAGCCAGATAGGTTCATGAAGGTTATTGTCTCCATCCATATACATAGCAACAAGCCAGTCTGTCTCTTTTTTAGTGATGGCTGGACTTACAGTGTATTCTGCATATTTGTCAGTTTCATCTGTAAGTACTTTGACAGTATATTCTGTTCCGTTTTTAAGTCCATAGATTTCAAGAGTTACAGTATCTGGGTTGCTTCCGGTACGGACCGGTCTAGAAGTAATTTCTGAACTGCCATCATAAACCTTTACAGTGTAAGAAGTCCAGTTTTCTGCTGTTGTAAATGAAATTGTTGCCTGGCAATCTTCAGGCATTGCAGAAAGGTTTGTAACAGGAGCAGGAGCTGCAATAATCAGGTCTTTTGTTATTGTAATGTCACGATCATTGCTTACTCTGAAATGATGAGTACCTATACCTAAAGTTTCATTAAAATAATATTTCAGATATCTATAGGAACCCCTGTCTTCGTAGCTTGGAGGATTCAATCTTAATTCATCATAGTAACCATTATCTAAAGCATATGTAATTATAATTCCAGCGTACGAACCGTCATCAAGTGGGAAAACATTAGTGTCGTATAGTTGTATTTCTATATAGTCTTTTGTTATGGCACTAATAGAACAGATTCTTGGAGCATAAATGGCATACAAAGTTGTATTTTTTGTGATAGGACTATTAAAATCAAAAGCAGTAGCCAGTTGTTTAGATATTTTGTATGCAGACCAATGTAAGAAATCGTTCCAGCTCTTATATGAGGTCTGAGGTATTTTAGAAGGAGGAATATTTTCTCCAACCTTTAGTTCTATCTTTTTCAAGATTGTTCCATTATCATCAAAAGTTACAGTTCTAAGATTTTCTGGACGAACATAATCAATGCTTTTTGTATGACTTTGATAACCATTTGATACCTTGAAGTAATTGTTTCCTTCTGGTAAGTCAAAGTTTAAATAGAATTTAAGATATCTATAACCATTTTTATCTTCAGTTTCATATGGTGCCTTTAAGTCGATATCTGTGTAGTTTGTATCATCTGTTGAATGCTGAAATTTAAGTCCGACATACGTGCCATCTTCAAGAGGGTAAACGTAAGTTGAATATAGTTTAATTTCAATATCTATAGATGATATGTTTTGAATTGATTCATATTCTAATTTTGGAGTAAAAATTGCATATAGAGTTTTGTCTTCTGTAATTTTACTCGTTAAATCAAATTCTTTTACCTTTTCTAAAGATTCTTTTGATTCTGACCAATACATCAAATAATTATAGAGAGGAAAATCTCTGTCGGTAGGAATCTTTGATGCAGGAATGTTGCTTCCAGCCTTTAATGTAACAGTTTTTTTCTCGTTATTAGTAATAAAAAATGTTACAGTTACCTCTTTTTCAGTTTCTGTTGGAGTTTCAGGTAGTGAAGGGGCTTGAGGACTTACAGAAGCTGTACAGCTAATAAAAAATAATGCAGATAAAAGAAAACCTGCAATCCAAAGGCTTTTGAAATTTTTCATAGATGATTACCTCATTTTTAAATTTCTTTTTTAAGTAAAGTCTTTAAAAGATTATCTACTGCACTATAAAAAGTTGTCAAGGTAAGGATTTTCGGTTTAGTTAGAAAATTTCGTAATATTTGTTTAGAATATAAAAAAAGACCTCGGAATTTTCCGAGGTCTCGTTTTTTACGTCATTCTGAACTTGTTTCAGGACAGGGATGACAGTATATGGCTTAGCCTAATGTAATTTCTACATTAACTTCTTTCTTTCCTTCAACATAAGGAACTACGCAGCCTTCAACTGCAGCCCCGTCTACAACCATGCTCTTTACGCCCTTGCAAACGTGGCTTGGGTTTTTGATTGTGATGTTGTATTTTGCACCGCGGAAGAGACGAGTTGCTGTAAAGCCGTCCCAGTTAGCAGGGATAGAAGGATCAACTTTGAGTCCGTCGAAGTCTGGCTGAATACCGAGAATGTACTGGCTGATAGCAACCATGTTCCATGCTGCAGTACCTGTAAGCCAAGAGTTCTTTCCCTGACCAAAGTTCTTTCCTGTCTGGCCGATATCAGAACCTGCATCCTTACCACCAATCATCTGACCGTATACATAAGGCTCTGTCTTGTGAAGATCAGAAGTTTCTTCTGTATAAGCAGGAGCGATTTCTGAGTAGTACTTGAATGCCTGATCACCTTCACCAGCATAAGCAGCGGCACAGATAATCCATGCATTGTTATGAGTGAAGATACCTGCGTTCTCTTTGTATCCGCCCGGATATGTAGAGATTTCACCGTACTGTACGTAGTATTTAGAGAAAGCAGGATTGTTCAAAACAAGACCGTGCTTTGTGTTCAAGCGCTCGTCAATTGCTGCAAGAGTCTTCTTTGTTGCATCCTTATCGATGTCAGACATGATTGCAAAGCCCTGTGGTTCAATGAAGATCTGTCCTTCTTCGCATTCCTTAGAACCCATCTTCTGGCCATTAGCGTCATAAGCACGCATAAACCAGTTTCCGTCCCAAGCTGAATCCATCATAACTTTCTTCATCTTGTCGATTTCTGCCTGAGCCTTTTTAGCTTCATCAGCCTTGCCCAAGTGATTCAAGATTCCTACGAAGTTTGGTCCAACATAAGTGAAGAGTGCTGCAACGAATACAGATTCTGCAACCTTTGAATAACCGCCTTCGTTCTTGAACTTAGGGTTTGTATATGTCTGGAAGCTTTCCCCTGGTGTGTCAGAGAAACAAGAAAGGTTGATACAGTCGTTCCAGTCTGCGCGCATTGCAAGTGGAAGTCCGTGTGGACCGAGGTTGTTCACAATGTGGTAGAAGCTTACTGTAAGGTGATCGAGCATTGATTTTGCTTTTGACTCATCGTTATCGTAAGGAACCTTTGCATCGAGGATTGACCAGTCGCCTGTTTCCTTGATGTAAGCTGATACAGAAAGAATCATCCAGAGTGGATCATCAGAGAAGTCTCCACCGATGTCCGCGTTACCCTTCTTTGTAAGTGGCTGATACTGATGATAGCATCCACCGTCTTCAAGCTGAGTAGAAGCAATGTCGATAAGACGTTCGCGGGCGCGGTCTGGAATCTGATGTACGAAACCAAGGATATCCTGGTTTGAATCGCGGAATCCCATACCACGGCCAATTCCTGATTCGAAGTAAGAAGCAGAACGTGAAAGGTTGAAAGTAACCATACACTGATACTGGTTCCAGATGTTTACCATGCGGTTTACTTTGTCTTCCGGTGTGTTTACATTGAGGATGCCAAGGAGCTTATCCCAGTAAGCACGAAGCTCTTTCATACCGGCGGCAAACTTTTCTGGAGTGTTGTATTTTTCAATCATAGCAAGAGCTTTTTCTTTGTTGATTGTCTTGCCATCTGCTTCGAATTTCTTTTCAACAGGCATTTCTACATATCCGAGTACGAATACGAGAGTTTTTGATTCGCCTGCTTTAAGTGTGATTTCTTTGTAATGTGATGCAATTGGAGACCATCCGTCAGCAAGTGAGTTTCCGCACTTTCCGTCGAGAACCTGCTGTGGATTATGGAATCCGTTGTAAAGACCAATAAAAGTATCGCGGTCTGTATCGTAACCATCAATCTTGTCGTTTACTGAGTAGAACGCAAAGTGATTGCGGCGGTCGCGGTATTCTGTTTTATGGTAGATTGTTGAATCTTTGATTTCAACACGGCCTGTAGAGAAGTTTCTCTGGAAGTTTGTGCAGTCGTCCTGAGCATCCCAGAGACACCATTCTGCAAATGACCAGAATTTAAAAGTCTTGTCTGAACTGCCTTCGTTTGTAAGAACAACCTGCTGAACTTCGCCGTCATAGTCCTGAGGAACAAAGAAAGTTACCTCTGCTTTCAGATTATTCTTTTTACCGGTAATAATTGTGTAGCCCATACCATGGCGACATTCGTAAAAATCAAGTTCTGTCTTTACTGGAGACCAGCCAGGATTCCAGATTGTACCGTTGTCGTTAACGTAAAAATAACGGCCGCCCATATCGATAGGTACATTGTTGTAGCGGTATCGTGTAATACGGCGGAGACGTGCATCTTTATAGAAACTGTATCCTCCGGCTGTGTTGGAAATTAACGAGAAAAATCCCTGTGTTCCAAGGTAGTTAATCCATGGGTACGGTGTGCGCGGTGTTTCAATAACATACTCGCGGTTGACATCGTCAAAATGTCCGAACTTCATAAAGGTTCTCCTGTATAGATTGATTTAACCCTTCCGCCAACTCCTCCTGTATTATAAGTTAGCGAAAACGTTGTAGTTTACAAGTATAGTGTATGAATTGAATTTATGCAAATGAATTTATTCTATAATCAATACGATGATTGAGCCTGTCGAAATTGCCGCAGTTCCCGGCAATTAAAGCTTAACCACCGTTCCCCCGTGAATAATACGTCCTGTTACCACTTCTTTTTTAGGTGCGTAATTGTCGGGGTCTTCGATTCTTGAGAGAAGGGCTTCTGCCATTGTGCGGCCAATTGTTTCGCCGTCCTGTTCGTAAGTTGTGAGCGGAGGAATCATCATAGAAGTGAGCTTAATTCCATCATAACCTACAATGCTTATATCTTTTCCAGGTGTATAGCCATGGCTTGCCAGCTCGCGGATTCCACCAAGAGCAGCATAATCATCAGGATAAAAAATACAGGTAGGAGGTTCATCAAGAGAAATAAATACTTCTGTTGCGGCAGAGCTAGTTACAGGATCATGATAAAGACCTTCTGCAAAATAATCAGAAGGGCTTTCAATTCCATGCTTTTTACAAACTGCTTTAAAGGCCTGAACTCGCTGTTCTGATACCCAGGTTTTTTCACCGTGAATCATGGCAATCTTTTTATGACCGCAGGAAATAACATATTCCAGAAGTTCTTCAATACCGGCACTATGATCACTCATTACAGCGCTGTGTTCCATATCATAAAAATAATCGAGGGTTACTGTTGGTATTTCGCTTTGAACAAGCTGTTTTATTCCAGAAGAATTATAATCACACGAAAGAATAGCAACGCCATCATAATTGCGGGCAAGGGCATGTGCATAATAATCATAATTTTTGGTAGAATCCCCGCTTACAAAGGTCATCTCATAGCCTTTGCTAAAGGCAACCTTTTGAATACCACTGATGATTGTTGCAAAGTACTGATGCTGAAAACCGGCGCCGGTCTTATCTTCAAAAATTACACCAATATCATAGGTGCGGTTTGTGCGTAAACTTCTTGCGGCAATGTTAGGATGATAGCCCATTTCACGAGCTTTTTTCTGAATAAACTCAGTTGTTTCATAACTGATTTCAGGGCTGCCCTTTAAAGCCTTACTAACGGTTGAGAAAGATACCTGACATTCCCTTGCAATGTCTTTTAGAGTTACCAAAACTCTGCCTCCGCTATAACGTTGTAGTTAACATAATACCATAATACACCTATTTACTTTAATAACGCAAACGTTTTCGACTATTTTGTAACTTTCATTAAATGAAAAAATCTCTAAATTGGTTGTATAAATATATTTTTCTTTAAAAAACCTATTATGCAAAAAAAAGTATTTAGATATAATGCACATACGTCTTAATAATACATTGTGTGCAATCTAATTGCACGGCCAAAAAGATCCAAAAAAGTCCCTGAGAGAGAGTAGAAGAACATTTGTATTATTTCCCGGAGGAAGTAAATGAAAAGAACTGGATCTGTTTCTGTTCGTGTTATCGGTGTTATTGTTGTGGGAATGGCAGCATTCTCAATAGCTCTGTTTGCTATTGTAAACAGACAGCTTATTTTTGGATTTGAAAATTATATTACTAAATCCCTTGCATATGAAAGCACTGGGGTTCAAAAATATATTGATGATAATATTGAAGATCTTAAGCATTCAACTTTAAGCCTCAAAGACTCTTTTTATGATGGCTATGCACAGTACGGTTTTAACACACGCTTTGTAAGTGATATCTGTCACAACGTAATTAAATATTTTGATGCAGATGGTGCCATTATTGTTGATGCCAATGGTAACAAAGAATCTACTACAAGCCTTGGTTCTGTTGATTTTTCTAAATACATTAAGCGCGCACTTTCTGGCGAAGAAGTTGAATCTACTTTTATGGATGGAAGACATCTTTATGCCGTTGTTGCTTCTCCTCTTAAAGTAGACGGCAAAACTGTTGGTGCAGTAGTAACTAAGAAGCGCATTACAAATGATAATTTCGTAACTACAATTGCATCTCTTTATGATGTAGAGGCTGAATACTATTCTGGTTATAAAAGAATCTATTCAACTTTCACTCTTATGACAGGAAGCGAAATTGAAAACAAAGAAGTAGTTGATCGTGTTCTTAAAGGTGAATCTGTACAGGGCATCTTAAATGTTAGAGGCGATAAATATATTTCTTATTTCTTCCCTATTAAAGATGCAGAAGGCAATGTTCTTACAACCTTCTATATTGGTAAGCCAATTTCAGATGTTTATGAAATGGCTACACAGATTATTGTTCCACTTCTTTTTATTACAGGTGGAATTACAGCCATCCTTATTCTAGTTATGATTTTGATGTTGTATAAGACAGTTCTGAATAAGGTTAAATATGTAGGAAAATCTATTAAGACTCTTTCTTCTGGAAATGCAGACCTTACAGTTCGTGTACCGGTTAAAGGTAATGATGAATTCAGTGAACTTGGTTCAGATGTAAACCAGTTTATTAATCTTTTGCAGAGTCTTGTTCAGAAGCTTAACGGCGCTCAGGTTGCGCTTGAACAGATTGGAAATGAACTTGGTGTAAACTCTCAGGAAACTGCAAGTGCCACAAATGAAATTATGGCAAATATCAACAGTGTAAGAATGCAGGCAGAAACTCAGTCGGCAGCTGTAAGCGAAACTTCAAATGTTCTTGAAAATTCAAGAGAGCATGTTGGCGAGCTTGTTGACCTTGTAAATAATCAGGTTGCAGGAATTACTCAGGCTTCTGCTGCAATTGAAGAGATGATCAGTAATATTTCAGCTGTTTCTAATTCTGTAAAGATGATGTCTGAAAGCTTTAAGATTCTTGGTTCAAACGTTGGTGATGGAAACCAGAAGCTTGAGAATGTAGGTGCCCGTGTAAATCAGATGGCAGCTCAGTCTAAGATGCTTATTCAGGCAAACAATATGATTGCACAGGTTGCTTCTCAGACAAACCTTCTTGCTATGAATGCTGCAATTGAAGCGGCTCATGCCGGTGAAGCTGGCCGTGGTTTTAGTGTTGTAGCAGATGAAATTCGTAAGCTTGCAGAAACCAGTGCAGCTCAGTCAAAGAATATTTATTCTGAGCTTAAAGAGATTTCAGGTTCTATTGATGATGTCGTTGGACTTTCACAGGAAGCACAGAATTCATTTGATGCAATCGTAAATCAGCTTAATGTTACAGACTCAATTATGAGTCAGATTGATAATGCAATGACAGAGCAGAGTGCTGCTTCTACACAGATTCTTGATGCACTTTCAGATATGAAAGGACAGTCGGCTTCTGTAAATGAAAAATCTGTAAATCTTCGTAAAGGTATTGAAGATGTTCAGAATAATATGACTGTTGTTTCTCAGGTTTCAGATTTGATTCTTGGAAGTATGGATGAAATGGCAGCCGGCTCACAGCAGATCAGCAGCTCATCTCAAAGTGTCTCTGAACTGGCCAAGAACACCAGGGATAATATCCAGATGATGGATTCTCTCCTTCGCCAGTTTACAGCATAGATAGTACAAAAAGTCCTCCTTTTTAACAAGAAAGGCACCGAAGTTTTCGGTGCCTTTTTCCATTTTGTCATGCTGAACTTGTTTCAGCATCTCCTTACAACAATGGCTTCATAGCTGTCATATAAGCACGGAGCTTGCGGCCAACAACCTCAATTGGGTGCTCGCGAATCTCTGCATTTACAGCAACGAGTTCTGCATTGTTTACAGCGTTGTCTTTTGCATCAAGTCCCTTACCAATAACATCTGTGTGAAGTTTTGGCATAAGGTCTTTTGCCATCATTGGAGCTGCAACGCGGCTGAAGAGGTAACATCCGTACTCAGCAGTATCAGAAATTACGCGGTTCATTTCGTAAAGGCGCTTGCGGTCAATGAGGTTTGCAATAAGAGGAACTTCATGAAGTGATTCATAGTAAGCAGACTCTGGTTTAATACCTGCATCAACCATTGTTTCGAATGCGAGTTCACAGCCAGCCTTAACCATAGCAACCATCAAAATGCCCTTGTCAAAGTATTCCTGCTCTGTGATTTCGTCTGCAGCTTCTGCATTTTTTTCGAATGGGAGCTTACCAGTATCTTCACGCCATGCAAGAAGGTCTTTATCTCCTGCCTTCCAGTCTTCCATCATTGTGCTTGAGAACTTACCAGAGATGATGTCATCCATGTGCTTCTGATAGAGTGGAGCGAGAAGTTTCTTAATATCTTTTGAAAGCTGATTAGCCTTAATCTTTGCAGGGTTAGAAAGGCGGTCCATCATATTTGTGATTCCACCCCATTTGAGAGCTTCACAAATTACGTTCCAGCCATGCATAAGGAATTTAGTTGCATATTCAGGTGAAATACCTTCTTCAATCATCTTGTCGTAACAAACGATTGTACCAGCCTGGAGCATACCGCAGAGAATTGTCTGCTCGCCCATAAGGTCAGATTTTACTTCTGCAACAAATGATGATTCAAGAACACCGGCCTTAGAACCACCCATACCAACAGCGAGAGCCTTAGCATAAGCCCAGCCCTTTCCTTCAGGGTCGTTTACAGGGTGAACAGCGATAAGATCTGGTACACCAAATCCTCTCTGGAACTCGTGCCAAACTTCTGTACCTGGTCCCTTAGGTGCACACATTACAACAGTGATATCAGGGCGAATCTGCATTCCCTCTTCAATCATATTGAATCCGTGGCTGTACCAGAGAGCAGAACCCTTCTTCATTTTTGACATAACTTCTGTGATTACAGGAGTATGCTGTTTATCTGGAGTGAGGTTTCCAACAAGGTCTGCTGTTGGAATCATCTCATCATATGTTCCTACTTTGAATCCGTTTTCAGTAGCGTTTTTCCAAGACTGACGTTTTTCTGTAATTGCGCTTTCACGAAGTGCATAGCTGACGTCGAGACCAGAATCGCGCAGACACATACCCTGGTTCAAGCCCTGGGCACCACAGCCGACGATTACAATTTTCTTTCCTTTAAGTGCGTTTACTCCGTCAGCAAATTCTTCTTTAGCCATAGAGCGGCAGTGACCGAGCTGAAGACGTGCCTCTCTCCATGGAATTGAGTTAAAATAGTTGTTTCCCATAAACTATGCCTCTTTTATATAAATTAATTTCTTTAGTATAATTAAAATAGCAGATTGCGTAAAGGGCAAAACCCGGCCTGCGCAGAGGATAAAAAAAAGGTGACCGCGTTTGACGGTCACCTTTTGCTGTTTTATACAGATAGGTTAGAAATTAGTTCTTAGCGAGGTAGATCTTTGTAGTATATGTTTTGCCGTTATGTGTTTCTGAATCTGTAAAATAATATTTTGATTTTTCAGCATTTGTTTTTGTTCCAGGCTCAACATCAGCTCCTGGAAGCCCCATTAACAAAGATGTTGTTTGTACATATGCAGCTGCTTCAGGATCTGGCACGAAGTCAGAAGAATGACTTGAAGATGAAATATATTCAACATAAGCTAAAACTTTTGATCTGAATTCTGCATCAGAGTTTACTTTATTCGCAAGAGCTAAAATATCAAATTCCTTATAATAAGTAGCTTTATTACCGTTGATTTCCATTCCCATAGCAATAACTTCTTGCTTCTCTTCTTCAGTTGCATCTTCTGGAATTGTCATTTCAGCACTTGAAATGTATGTTGTTGCTGCTTCTGCATTCCAAGAACCGTTTGATATTGAAAAATCAACCTGTTCTGCCATTGTGTCTTCACCACTTTCATATACGTATCTGTAAGACCATGATCCGTCAGAGAGCACATATTTAGTTGCAGTTACTGTTAAGTCAGATGGATCGAACAATTCTCCCTGAATGTCCTTTTTACCAGGCTCTTCAACATTCTGTTTACAACCTACGAACAAAGCTGCTGCTACTGCGAGCAGTCCCAATACTTTTAATGTTTTTTTCATAACAAATCTCCTTTTGCCATTCCTCATGGCGTGTTATTTATAATAACATTAGTCTACCCCCCCCCGTACATATGTCAAGTAGTTTTGCCAATAAAAAAAGGATGATCAAAAAAAAACATTCTGCTGCAAGTTTCTCTATCATGCTGAACTTGTTTCAGCATCTATACCACAGCAAATATGGAAATCTTTTTGATCATCCTTTTGAATGAAAATTATTCTTTTATAATCTTACTGCTTTTTATATGTTGCTTCTGTTTCTGACTCCATGGTGAAGTCTTTAAGCTGTTCTGGTACTTCTATGCCCGTGCCTGCGAACATATCTGCGTAATTAACCTGGAATTTCATGGTTAAACGATATTCGGTGCCTGCTTCGTTTTTGTAAATGTGAATCTCTGGTTCAATGGCTATGTTGTTCATAAGGCCGTATGGATCTTCTGTATCGATGTTTTCTTCAGATTCCAGGAATTCCTGTTTATTCTGTACTGCAGCCTGCATCTCACTTGTTATATCATGTTCTGTGCCATTAACAGTTTCTGTTGCTTTAGTGATGGTAACATTATCGCCTTCAACTTCCATTTCAATATGTCCAGTAGATTTTACTTCCTGGTTCTGACCCATTCCAGAAATCTTTGAAGTTGAAGATTCATCTACAAACCAGGTACCATCTGTGAGCCAGTTTCCTGACTGAAAATCTTCAGTAGAAACTTCGATGTCAACAGGAGCTGGTTCTTCTGTCTGATTTTTACAGCCGGCAAAGAAGAGTGCGGCAGCCAATAAGAAAAGGGTGGATTTTACGAATTTTTTCATTTTTTACTCCTCGGGTTGTCTTCGCAACCAGTTATTTTATTCTATGAAAAGTATATTAAAAAAGAAGTAGGGCAACAATTTCCCAGCTTGAATATAACAGAAAATTACAAGGACATAAAAAAAGCCACACGGTGGCAGATTGGCCGGCCCGTGTGGCTACAAGTGCAAAGAATTAATTACTTAGTTCTTTGCGAAGTACATTGTCATAGTTGCTGCATTTTTAGTTTGTTCTGCAAAGAATTTTGTTTTGTTAGAATTTGTTTTAATAGGAACAGAACTGTTGGCTGACATACTTGGGTTCGTTACGATCATCAACATCATTTCTGCGCAGTCAGTAATATCATCATCGGGATTCTCACTCATATATTCTGTAAGAGATTTAGCGTCAAATTCTTTATAAAATGAATATTTGTCGCCATCAACTGTGTAACCATCAGCCTTTTTTTCTTCTATCTCTGCTTCAGTTGTGCCTGCTGGAATTGTACCTTTTTGGCTGAACTTAAATGTAAAATCTTTTGTTGCATCTAAGCTGCCATTTGCTGCTGCAAATGATAATTCGCCAGCTCCTGTTTCATTATCATCTTTTACAACGAGTCTGAATGTCCAGTTACCATCTGATAATTCAACAGCACTTGCTGTAACTGTTGTGTCCTCTTTTGAGAAGAGTTCGCCATCAATGCTTGGTGCTGGGGCTGGTTCTTCTACATTCTGTTTACAACCCATAAACAATGCTGCTGCTACAAAGAGCAGACTTAAAACTTTTACAGTTTTTTTCATAAAAATCTCCTTTTTGGGGCAATGTGCCCTATTTTTAATTTAGATACACTATACAAAAAAAAAAGCCCCCGCGCAAGTTTTTTTCAAAAAATGTCGAAAAGACTTCCGTTTTTGTCATATCAAAACATATTTATATATGTAAGAAAAATTATTTTTAGCTGAAAGCATGCGGCGGAGATTTCAGTGGGCTGTGTGCGAGGAGTTTTCCAACAAAGGAGGAGAGAAAACAAAAATTGTTGGAACAACCTAGCAGGGGGAAAATGGTTAGTGAGCGCTGATTTCCATCAAATGAGAGGAATGCAGCATTTTTGTTGGAACAAAATCACAAAAGAACACAAGCGAAACGGCACATCGCCAGCCTGCACACAGTCCGGCAGCGTATTTGTTCCAACAAAAAGTCCGAAAGTACCAAGATTGTTGGAACTTTCAGAAAATTGACCTGGAGAGCGCCCGCAAAACTTCCAACAAAAAGCGGGAAAATGTCGCAATTGTTGGCAAAATCACATAAGGTCGGTAGAAAAACGGTACATTGCCGGCTCGACCTTGCTTTCATGAGGAGAAAATATGAAAATTGAACAGTTAAAACCAGCGCAGAGTGTTGCAGAACTGGAGCAGCGTCTCAAAGATCTTAAGGCTATACTGCAGAACCTTAAAAAGAAGAACGTAAATCTTCCGCAGGGGCATTTGAAAGTGGCTACAAAGCAAAAACGCAAGGAGTTCTACCATATAAAAGAGCCGGGCTGTTCACGCGGAATCTATATTCCAAAAGCCCAGGTTTCTTTAGCAGCCCAGTTGGCGCAAAAAGACTACAATCTACGACTCGCTGGACTGGTGGAAAAAGAAATCGGGGCAATTGAGCGCTTTTTGAAGTCAACTTTGAAACTGACCGAGATCTCTCACCTCTACGAGGGGCTTTGCCCTGGGCGTCAGGCGCTCATAACTCCCGTAACTCTCACAAATGCCCAGTACGCCGCAGAATGGAAGAAAGTTTCCTGGCAGGGCAAAGTCTTTTCCGACGACGCCCCAAATTACTTTACAAGTAACAATGAACGGATGCGTTCGAAGTCCGAAGTAATCATTGCGGAAACCCTGCAACGCTACAAAGTTCCATACCGCTATGAGTATCCGCTTAATCTAAAACGCGCAGCCGAAGCCGAACAAGTAACCATTTACCCAGATTTTCTCTGTCTGAACGTCTGTACCCGCGAAGAATTTTTCTGGGAACATTTTGGCATGATGGATGACCCCGAATACGTTCAGCGAACAATCTCCAAGCTTAGCCTTTATATTCAAAATGGTATCTTCCCCGGGCGCGGCCTGATAATTTCAATGGAGTCTGGTACGGAGCATTTGGACACAAAAGACTTAGAAAGGTTAATCAAGAATTACTTGATTTGAGGGGGAGCTCCCGGACTTTATAGATTTCGGCCGCCCCGCGAACTCGCAGACCTCGGCCAATTCCCATACACCTAGCCCCAAGTCTTGAGAAAATCCGAAAATCACAATATATTTACAATTATATGAAGTCTAGAACAGTGCCGGTTTTATTTGTGCTTGCAGCGGCTTTGATTGCAGGTGTATTTTTCTTTTCTAAAAAAGTGCTTGTAAAGGAAGATAAATCTTCTACTAGAGCGCGAATTGTTACGCCTAAATCTGCGGTATCTGCTAATTCGGAAAATGAGACTACACCTTCTTCAATTGAATCTGAAAAATACGAGACCTTTGTTCCTCTTTATACCGGCGAAACTCTTATCAGTACTCTTACAATCGATATTAATAACGACGGATATGATGATGAAGTTTTAATTGTCCGTAAATCTAATTCTCCAAACCTCTGGATTGTTGCGGCTCTTATTGATTCTGAGTCTGGACTTTATGAGCGTCTTGAGCCAATTCAGACAGAGTTTACCAGAACTCGAACCTTCTCTTACATGGGAATGGATGTAACTGGAGAGCACAAAAATGCCCTTATTTATCAGGGCCTTGCCGATGACGGTAACTACATTATGAAGATCTTCCTTTGCGCAGAGCAGCGGGGAATCAGTTATCTTAAAACTATCGGTGACTTTTCTTGTGACGGAACAGTTTTTATCCAGCAGACAGAACGTTCAGAATCATATGCGCTTGCTATGTCTAAGGGCGAAAGTTTTTCTGTGTGGGTTTATAAATCAGATGTTCAGAATGCAGATGGTTCAGACAAGACAAAGATTGCACAGAATCAGATTCAGCAGGAATATAAATGGAATCCTTCGAGCCAGGAATATGAGCTTGCCCGTGAAATCAATGTAACTGCCGGCCGTCTTGCTGCAACAGAGCTTTCGCGCATTCAGGACGGAACTGTAGAAACTTTTGCCGCCTTCCTCGACGGTCTCTGGTACAAAACTTCAAACACAGACGGAAATATCCGCTACATGTATTTCAATTTCCCGGACAACGAAATCATTCAGCTTTATAAAGATATTCAGGAAGTTTATGAGTGGGAAGACAGTAAGCTCCGCCATAACGGAATCTACCTTACTGCGGTAAATGCCGACATCATGAATCTTCACCGCCGCTTCGACATCGCCCTTGTTAACACAGATGAAATTAAAATCACCCTGCGCGACGACATCAATCTTATCATCAATGAAAACACACAATGGGACGGTAACTACAAAAAGATGTCGCTTCAGGATACCTTTGGAGACTTTGCTGCCACAGAAGAAAAGAATATCTATCGCAAAGAGCTTACAAAGGGCGACGCCTGGAGCACCGCAGATACAACAATCACTTTGAACTTTGCAAACTACACATATACACTTTTGAACGGCGGACTTACTGAAACTGGAATCTATTCAATAGAAAAGATTGGCAGCTATAACGTAATTCAGTTCCGCGCAGACACCGAAGGTTCAATTTTAAGCGAAACTTATTCAATGGAATTTGGAACTAAGGTGATTACCGAGACTGTAAAGAAAAAGACCGTTGAAAAAGTTGTTACAGATTACGACACAATCACCTTTACTCCGGTAAAACTTACTTCGACAGACTGCTTTGCAACCGAGGGACGCTCGTATATTCTGAGTCGCAATGGCATTTCTGAGTGATGACATAATATAGAAAACTCGTTATAATACAAGTTTATGAACGCTAATGAACTTCGCTCAAAATATATTGAGTTCTTTAAAAGTAAAAATCATGTTGAAATTTCAGGACAGTCTTTGATCCCTGAAAATGACCCTTCTGTTTTGTTTACAATGGCGGGTATGCATCCGTTAGTTCCTTATCTGCTTGGTGAAAAGCACCCGGCCGGAACCCGTCTTACTGACTATCAGAAATGTATTCGTACCGGCGATATTGAAGAAGTTGGAGACCCATCACACCTTACTTGTTTTGAAATGCTCGGAAACTGGTCTCTTGGTGATTACTTCAAAAAAGAATCTATCGCTTATTCTTACGAATTCCTTACAAGTCCAGACTGGCTCGCACTTGATCCTAAAAAGATTTCTGTAACAGTATTCGCTGGTGATGAAAACGCTCCTCGCGACGAAGAAGCTGCAGGCTACTGGAAAGAAAACGGTATGCCAGAGGACAAGATTGCTTACCTTCCAGCTTCAGACAACTGGTGGGCAGCAGGTCCAACAGGTCCTTGTGGTCCAGATACAGAAATTTTCTACTGGGTAGGCGAGGGCTTGCCTCCTCTAGGTTCTAACAAAGGAACAGACAGCGCTAACTGGATGGAAATCTGGAACAATGTATTCATGCAGTATAACCGCGTGGACGAAAAAACTCTTCTCCCGCTCGAGAAAAAGAACGTTGATACAGGTATGGGACTTGAGCGCACAAACTGTATTCTTCAGGGAAAAACTTCAGTTTATCTTACAGAAGTTTTCCAGCCAATCATTAAGACAATTGAAAATCTTTCAGGCTATAAATATGGTACAAATGAAGAAAAAGATAAGTCAGTTCGCATTATTGCAGACCACACTCGTTCTTCTGTATTCATTCTTGGTGACCAGAGAGGCGTTACTCCAGACCGTGTTGGTGCAGGTTACGTTCTCCGCCGCCTTATCCGCCGTGCAGTTCGCCACGGAATGAAGCTTGGAATCGAAAAAGACTTTATGGCAGAAGTTGCTGCTACAGTTATCGAAAACTTCAAGGGACCATACCCAGAGCTCGAAGCTAACCGCGAAAAGGTTTACAAAGAGCTTACTGCAGAGGAAGCAAAGTTCCGCCACACCCTTACCAAGGGAGAGGCTGAATTCCAGAAGCTTCTTCCAAATCTCATGAAGAATCCTAAAAAGATTATCAGCGGTAAAGTTGCTTATAATCTTTACGAAACATACGGATACCCTCTTGAGCTTACTCAGGAGCTTGGAGCTGAACATGGCTTTACAGTAGACGTAGAAGGCTTTAAGGAAGCTGAACGCAAGCATCAGGAAGCTTCAAAAACTGTAGATGCAGGTGCCGCTAAGGGTGGTCTTGCTGAACAGTCTGAAATTACAACAAAATATCACACTGCAACACACCTTTTGCAGCAGGCTTTGGTAAACGTTCTTGGCGACCAGGTTGCTCAGAAAGGTTCAAATATCAACAACGAGCGTATGCGCTTTGACTTTACATTCGAGCGTCCTATGACTAAGGAAGAAATTCAGAAGGTTGAGGACATCGTAAACGAAAAGATTAAGGAAGACCTTCCTGTTACTATGGAAGTTATGCCTCTTGATAAGGCTAAGGCAGAAGGTGCACGCGCTCTCTTTACTAACAAGTATGGTGAGGACGTTAAGGTTTATACAATCGGCCGCGACGCTAAGAACGACTGGTTCAGTAAGGAAGTTTGTGGCGGACCACACGTTCAGCACACAGCTCAGATTGGTGACTTCAAGATTCAGAAGGAACAGTCTAGCTCAGCTGGTGTACGCCGTATCCGTGCTGTAATCAGCGGTGGACTTCCACTGGATAAGTAGTAACTTTTTGACAGAACCTTTGTTATACTTATACAGACAAACAAAACTGATACTAAAAATAAAAGGATTATAAAATGAAAAAGATTTTTGCAGTTCTTTCAATCTTAATGCTTACTACAGTTGCTGCTTTTGCTCAGGCAGATTTGCAGCCAATTGCTGTTGTAAAACTTAATAAGAATGAATCTATCACACTCAAACAGCTTAGAGTTAGATGTGATTATTATTCAAAGCAGATAGGAAGAGCTCTTACAATAGATGAGAAGAAACAGGTTCTCGATACATTGATTGAAGAGACTTTGATTGTTCAGGCTGCTACAAAAGCTGGTGTTTCTATTCCAGACTCTTCTGTTGATCAGTATTTTGCTCAGTCAATGAGCCAGTCTCTTGGTGTAAGTGTAACAGAAAAAGAACTTGATGAACTTCTTAAAAAGCAGCAGGGTAAAACTCTTGATGATGTTCTTATGGAACAGACAGGCATGAACAAAACAGACTACAAGAAGCATCTTAAAAATACTCTTATGATGCAGCAGTATGTTGTTCAGCAGAATCAGGCAGAAATCCAGAAGGTTGCTGCTACAGATGAAGAAATCAGAATGGCTTATGAAAGCAATAAGTCTTCTTTTGTATGGAATGATATGGTAAAAATGCTTCTCGTAATTGTTCCAAAGGGAAACAATCCTGAAGCTGCTAAGCAGAAGACTGCAGATTTCCTTACAAAATATAAAGCAAAGACTCTTTCTGCAGAGCAGATTGCAGTTCAGTCTCAGACAGAAGGTTCTGGATTCCAGGCTGGTCTTGGTCTCTTCCCTAAAACAGAAGCAGCTGCAGCTGGAATTGGAATGTCTTTGCAGAACCTCATCTTTGTTTTCACTCAGGGAGAAGGCTATACTTCTGATGTTGAAGAAACTGCTAACGATTACAGATTCCTTAGCGTAATCAAAAAGTATGATGCTAAGATGCTTGGAATCGGTGACCTTGTTCAGCCGGAGACAACTGTAACTGTTTATGATTATATCCGTTCTAACCTTACTCAGCAGAAGCAGCAGATTTATTTGAATAACGCTGCAACAAATGTAGCAAAAGAACTTCACACTGCAGAGAATGTTGATATGAAGAAGAGCGGCGCTGCTTTGGATAAGCTGCTGGATTGGGGGAACTAAGTGTCCAGAAGAAATGGTAGAGTAATTGCCTTTCAGGCATTGTATTCATGGGATGTAACAAAGGCTTCTTTGGATGACCTTTTGACTTTTGAATGGTTGCAGAAAGATACAGAGATTGGAAGTGCCGATCAGGTTGCAGAGCAGAATGAACTGAACGAGCAGATGTTCGCACTTTCAGAAACTTCAAAAGAAGAAAGAACTTTTGCAAGCATTATTATTTCAGGAACAATCAGTCATATTGACGAAATTGATAAGCTTATTGAAAGTCATCTGTCTGCTTCATGGAGCATGGAGCGTATCAGCCGAGTAGCACTTGCTATTTTGCGTACAAGCGTTTATGAGATTTTGTTCCAGAATGGCGCTGAAGCAAAAATTGTCATTGATGAGGCTGTAAATATTGCCAAAGACTTTGACACTGATGATTCCTATAAGTTTATTAATGCAGTGCTTGATAAAATAGGAAAAGATGAGCCGAAAAGAGCTTAAAAAATTAATTCTTACATTTTTATTATTTTCTTTTATTTTGTTCTGCTTTTCTTCCTGCCGGATGAGGGCAGAACAAAACTCGTTAACAAGCCAGTTTGATTTAATTGATGCTCTTGTGATGCAGAATCAGATGCAGTCGGCTTTAAAAGAACTCCGCAAGGCAGAAAAGCGCGCTTACGATTCGTGGACCTACATTGGTATATACAAAAGATATATGTCTCTCGGCGAGTCTAAGCTTGCTGAAAAAGTGCTTAAAAAGGCTCTTAAGAAAAACGGTGGGAATATAGAACTGCAGGCGGTGTACGCGGCGTTTTTACTTAGAGAAGGCCGCCTCGGCGAGGCGGGGAAGGCGGCGGAAAAGTTGCGCGGAACTAAGTATGCCTCTCTTTATTCCGAATATATCCTTCGTAATTCAGCTGAAAAGGCTGCTGCTTCAAATGAAAAAGCTTTCACTTTTTATACTCAAAAAGAATACTATCAGATATTTTTAGACGCATATAAAACTTCAAAAAATGCTGTGCTGCTTCGTAACTGCGCAGTATTTAATCTTTTAAACGGTGAGTATGGGCTTGCCGCTGCATTGTATCCGGGCTTCTTCCAGGATGCAGATGACGCTTATTTCTGGTCTATGGTTTGTTATGATGCCGGCCAGTTTTATAATGCAATTGAAGCTGTAGATAATTCCCGCCGTCTTATGACCGGCTACCAGGGAACGGTAAGCTTTAAGACTTCTCCGGTTCTTCTCACAGCTCTTGAATCAGATTCATACATGGCTGTTTCAGAAATGGAAGCTGCAGAAAATGCAAGACGCGGCATTGTTATGAATCTTGATGAACTTAAGGTTCGTAAGAGTGATGAAGAATATCTTTCTAATATTATTCTGAACAGTGCAAAGTGGGCAGAAAATCAGGGAATGGATGAACAGAATGCAGACCTGCTTTTCTATGTTGTAAACCGCTGGCCAGACAATATTCAGGGGCTTATTCTTTATGCTGATTTTGCTTACCGCTCAAATCTTGAGCGCGAAGAAGATACTGAAATTGCTGCCCTCAGAAAAGCCGGAATCCAGACTCTCGAAATGGAGCGTTATGACAGCCGTCGAAAAATTCCTATGAGTGATGCACTTTATAGAATTGAAGATTCTATCCGCCGTACCAACGATCCGTATCTGAACATTGCAAAGTTGGATCTACGTTATAAAACAGATCCTTCTATTTCAGAAAAAGACAAAAACCGGGATCTCTGGAACATGCTGGAAAACAGCCTGAACGAAGACGGAGAGCTCAAAGGTCTTTTAGTTCAGTATGCTCTTAATTTCCTTTTGAAAACAAAGCAGTATGATGATGCGTGGAAGCTCTTTTATGATCATGTAACAGACTTAAGTCCTTATGATTCAAAAAGAGATTTCTGGGAGCAGTTTATTGAAAAGGCACGCGGCTATGAACTTCCTATGATGGAGTTTGGTGCATGGTTTGCCGCTTATAATAAATTGACTGAAGAAGCCCTTCGTCTGCACGAATACTGTGTTTACGAGAGTGCAGGGCTATTAGACGAAGGTTATATTTCACAGGCTGTTTCTACATCAACCTGTCTAAACCTTGGAAGCATTTATGTTTCTCTGGGTAAAAAAGCAAAAGCCTTAGATCTTTATGGTAAGGTTGCCGGCCGTGAAAGCAGCAACGCTAAGCGTTCCGAAGTATTCTACCGCATTGCCTGCATATATGCCGGCGACGGAGACATAAAAAATGCCCTCCGTTCTGCAGAATACGCATCTTCTTTGTATCCTGATAACGCAAGGGCATCTATGCTGAAAGATAGATTGTCATTAACGGGCTCGACCCGATAAGCTTCTATTCAATAACAGCAATAATATCACTCATACGAAGAATGAGGTGATCTTCACCGTCAATCTTTACCTGAGTTCCAGCATATTTGTCATACATGATTCTGTCGCCTTTCTTTACTGTGATTTTATTCTCATCAGTTCCAGGTCCAACCTCTACAACAACTGCTGTCTGAGTCTTTTCCTGTGCAGCCTCCGGAATGATAAGTCCGCTTGCTGTTTTTGTTTCAGCCTTGTCGTTCTTTACGAGTACACGGTCTGCTAATGGTTTAATCTTCATAATATTTTAACCTCTTATTTATAAGATAATAAAATTAACTATATAACGTCAACAAAATAATTACTGTCATGCTGAACTTGTTTCAGCATCTATAACTGAGACCCCGAAACAAGTTCGGGGTGACATGTTATTTTTTTAATTTCTTAACAACCAGCTGATAAGCAATAAGCACTGCCATCATACTTAATCCTATGATGTCTGAACGAGTCTCAGGAATTACACAGAGAAGGCCGGCAACTGCAAAGATTACGCGTTCAATAACATCGCAGGTAGTTACCAGTGCAACCGGCTTATCACTACCATGGAATATACCTGTAAAGTTGAAGCCATAGCCTTCAAGTGCAACGCTGATTCCAAACATTCCAATTAAAGCTGTTGCAATGATAAACAGAATACGTCCGATTGATGCATCAATCATAAGCATCTGAGAATTATAAACGAACATATAAGGAATTATAAAGGCACCAATTGCAAGCTTTGTCGCATTAAAGGCCGTTTTCATAGGCCGTGCTTTGGCAATGGCGGCACCGGCAATGGCTGCTAGGGCAACCGGAGGAGTTACATCGGCAATAATACCAAAGTAGAAGGCAAACATATGAGCAGCGAGTGGCTGTACTCCAAGCTGAATAATAGCACCTGCTGTGATTGTAGAAGTAATCAGATAGTTTGCAGTTGTAGGAGCTCCCATACCAAGGATGATTGAAGCGAGCATTGTGAAAATCAAAGTGAGGAAGAGTTTTCCACCTGCAAGTGAAACAAGTCCTGCTCCGAGCTTAAGTCCAAGACCGGTAAGAGTTACTACACCAATAATAATTCCTGCCATACCACAGGCAATTGCAACACTGATGATGTTGCGGGCTGCAGCACACATTACATCAATTAAATCTTTTGAACCAAAGGTTGGCTTACGGCCTTTTGCAAGGTCTACGATAGAAACTACAATTCCAATCACGAGACAGGCTACAATACCCATAAGGGCAGCGTAAACGGCTGTCTTTCCGGCACAAAGGAACCAGATGATTACAATCAATGGAAGAATCATATACCCCTTACTCAGGAAGAGTGGAAGGAAGCGTGGAAGCTGTTCTTTTGGCATTCCCTTAAGACCAAGCTTTTTTGCTTCAAGATGAACTGTAATAAAGATTCCTGTGAAGTAAAGAATTGCAGGAATGATTGCGGCTTTTACAATTGTGATGTATGGCATACCTAGACTTTCTGCCATGAGGAAGGCTGCAGCACCCATAATTGGAGGCATGAGCTGTCCACCTGTGGAAGCTGCTGCCTCAACGGCACCTGCAAACTCACCCTTATAACCAAGGCGTTTCATCATTGGAATTGTGAAGGAACCTGAACCTACAGTGTTAGAAACTGATGAACCGGAAACTGTTCCCAAAAGTGCAGAAGAAAGAACTGCTACCTTTGCAGGACCACCGCTTGCGCCACCTGCAATTGCATTACACAAATCAATAAAGAACTGACCAATACCTGTTTTTTCAAGCAGAGCACCAAAGAGAATGAAGAGGAAGATAAAGGTTGAACAGGCTCCAATTGGAGTTCCCATAATACCTTCTGTATTGTAGAAAAGGTGGCAAACTACACGCTGCAGAGAATAACCTCTGTGGTGAAGGAAGCCAGGAAGATATTTACCGGTAAAGGCATAGATAATAAAGATTGCTGCAATTGTCATAATTGGAAGACCAACAATACGGCGGCAGCTTTCAAAAAGAATCAGAATACCAACAATACCGATGATTACGTCGAGTGTTGTATTGTTTCCAGAGCGGCGTACCAGCTGCTGAAAGTTGATTACGATGTACATCCAGCAGCCTGCACCTGCGAGTCCGAGAAGCACATCATAAAATGGGAGTGTATCACGTGGAAGCTTTTTGGTTGCAGGGAAAAGGAGAAAAGCCAGAAACTGGACAAAGGCAAGGTGTGTGGCACGTAAAATCTGGGCGGTTACTGCACCTGAAAGGGTGGCGTAAAGCTGGAATGCTACGAAAATGATTGAAACGATAACCGTAATATACTGGCGCCAGCATTTGTGTTCACGATAAGCCTGCTCCCGGTCAAGGTTTTTCATCAAGTTTTTCATTTCATCTTCATTTGAAGTTGGAAGAATGTTGTCAATCGCGCTGTGTTCAGCCGGGGGTTGTTTGTCCATCTGGACCTCCTTTTTTTATCAATGTCCCGGTGGTTGAGTGGCCGCGGAGCGGCTGTATCGAAACCACCTTCATAAATTTTATAATTTATGTCTCATGTATGAAAATACTGAAACTTTCTTATATTCAAGAATTAAACTTGTCTGTGGCTCAAAATAATCTGTGAAAAACTTTTCTTTACCTGAATCAAATTCTGAGCCTGCCGCAATAGAGTGATTTGCGACTATTCCAACTGCCATTACCAGGCGAGGAACTTTTCTATTTAGATTTTCAATAAAGTAACCGTCATTGGTTACGGTAAAAAATGCTCCAGGAGTTTCTTCCGGTTCCGGAATGCCTGCTCCATAGGAAACAAACTGTGTCTTGTAAAGTTCTAGAGTTCTGTCTGGTAAAAAACTGTAGTAGTCGTGAACTCTTCCTTTGTTTACAGAATGTGTATAAGAAATAATAAAGCCTTCTTTGAAAGCAGCGGCAGAATAAAATACTTTATCTGGATTTTTTCTACCGCTGATTGAAAGAACTCGTACTGCAGGAAGAAAGAAGATTCCGACTGCAGCAATAAGTAAAATTAAAAAAGTAGAAAACTTTTTTACGTTCAATTATTTGCCGAGTTTACATTAAGACCAATTTCTTTGTAGTACTTCAAAGCACCTGGGTGGAATGGAACTGAAACACCTGTTACAGCAGATGCAGCAGAAACTTCCTTACCTTTTGCGTGGCCACGAGAAAGTTCGTCGAGGTTAGCGAAAAGTGCCTTAGTCATTTCATAAACAGTGTCTTCATCAAGCTTTGAACTTACAGCAAGTGTAGCCTTGATTGCGAGAGCTGGTGTGTCATCATCAGTTCCCTTGTAAGTACCGCCAGGAATTGTTGTATATGTATAGAATCCATATTTAGCACAGATTGCATCAGCTGCTGCCTGATCAATAGGAATAAGGATAAGACCAGCTGTGAATGCAAGTTCCTGAAGAGCAGAGTTTGGAACACCGGCTGTAATGAAACATCCGTCCAAAGTTCCGTTCTGAATACCTTCAGCAGATTCCTTGAAAGAAAGGTTGCTCTTCTTGATATCATCAAAAGTAAGACCATAACCTTCGAGAATCTGTTTAGCGTTGAATTCAACTCCAGATCCAGCATCACCTACAGAAATGCGCTTTCCGCGGAAGTCTGCGATAGATTTAATTCCACTTGCTTTAGAAACAGCAATCTGTACAACTTCTGGATACATAGTTCCGATTGTTGCAAGGTTTGTAAGCTTTTCACCTGCGAAAAGGTCTGTTCCATGATAAGCATAGTCCATAACGTCATTCTGAACGATTGCGTATTCTGCATCACCTTTGTTGATAAGGCGAAGGTTTTCTGCAGAAGCACCAGTTGCCTGAGCTGTTACGTTCATGTTGGCAATTTTTGTGTTCCAGATATTTGCAATTGCACCACCGAACGGATAGTAAGTTCCGCTGGTACCACCTGTTGCAAGAATGTAGTCTTTCTTAGCGTTTGCATTTGATTTTGAACATCCGCTGAAAATGAGGGCAGCTGCGAGCAGTGCCAATGAAGCATTAAGTACTTTCTTCATATATCTTCCTCCTGATGATAATATTTTACTATATATAGGAACATAATTTCAATAAGTCAAAAGTTTTGAAGTGGCACTAAATTCCAAAAATTCTGCATATTGCTAGGAAAAGATTTTTTATGTAAATTATAAATTGAGTTGCGGATATGAATCCAAATGGAAAATACAGACCGTTTACTGCCGTTCCTTTAAAAGACAGAAAGTGGCCTTCACGAACAATCACAAATCCTCCTGTATGGTGCTCCGTTGATTTAAGAGATGGAAATCAGGCTCTTATTAATCCGATGGGAATTGAGCAGAAGATTGAATTTTTTAACCTGCTTGTAAAAATCGGTTTTAAAGAGATTGAAGTTGGTTTTCCTTCTGCATCAGATACAGAATTTGAGTTTATACGTCGCCTCATCGAAAAAAAACTGATTCCTGATGATGTAACAATTCAGGTTTTGTGCCAGGCCCGCGAGCATCTGATTGCCAGAACTTTTGAGGCAATTGATGGCGCAAAGAATGTTATTTTCCATATATACAATGCAACTTCTCCAGCCCAGAGAAAATATAATTTTGGAAAGACAAAAGAAGAATTAATTGAGCTTGCCGTTAGCGGTGTAAAATGCGTAAAAAAATATATTACTGCAGTTTCTAAAGAAGCAGAGGCAGAAGGCCGTACCCCTGCAAACTTCCGTTTTGAATATTCGCCGGAAAACTTTACTCAGACAGAAATGGATTATGCAATTGAAATCTGTAGTGCGGTAATGAATGCCTGGGGCGCGACTCCGGAAAATAAGATGATTTTGAATCTTCCGGCTACAGTAGAATGCAGTCTTCCAAATCAGTTTGCAGACCAGATTGAATATTTTTGTGAAAATTTCCCGGGCCGTGAAAACTGTATAATTTCTCTTCATAATCATAATGACCGTGGAGAAGGAATTGCTCAGTGTGAACTTGGACTTCTTGCAGGTGCTGAACGTGTAGAAGGCTGTTTGTTTGGAAACGGCGAACGTACCGGAAATCTTGATATTGTAACTGTTGCTTTGAATATGTACACACAGGGTGTAGATCCTCAGCTTGATTTTTCTGATCTGGATACTATTTCTTCTGAGTTTACAAGATTAACTGGAATGGCAATGCATCCTCGTTCTCCTTATGCGGGCGAGCTCGTATTTACAGCTTTCAGCGGCTCACATCAGGATGCAATCAGCAAGGCAATTAATGCACGGTTTGGCAATAAATCAAATCTTCTTTGGGATGTGCCTTACCTTCCAATTGACCCGCACGATATTGGCCGTGAATACAATGGAATTATCCGCATCAACAGTCAGAGTGGAAAAGGCGGTGCAGCTTATATCCTCGAAACAATGTTTGGAATTGCTGCTCCAAAGGCAATGCATCCGGTTATTGGCGCAGTTATCAAAGCCCGTGCAGACGAACTTCAGCGTGAGCTCAGCCCGGACGAAGTTTACGATATTTTTGCCGAAACCTGGCTTTATACAAAATCTCCACTCAATGTACTCGAAATTACAGAGCGTCATATAGAAGGCGAGCGCGGTACAGATCTTCCAGAGCAGGTTGCCGGTATGGCTACTGTTGAATGGGAAGGAAATCGCTATGCTGTTGCTGCAAACGGTAACGGACCTTTGGATGCCTTTGTAAGTGCCATGAAGCAGACCCCTGCTCCGGCTTTCAATATCACAAGCTTCCATGAACACTCTATTGGTCTTGGTTCAGACACACAGGCTATTGCTTATGTTCAGATTACTAAAGATAATGGTGAGCAGGTATGGGGCGTTGGAAAGAGTTCTAACGTTGGACGAGCCGGTATTGCAGCCGTTGTTTCAGCCCTAAATTTTAGTCACATTAAAAAAATAAAATAACATTGCAATTCTGTCATAATGTGCGATAATTAGAAGTAAGAAATAAAATAGATTGTTATATTTTTACTTTTAGGAGTTTATTTATGGCAAAAGCTTTGGACCGATTTGATCCTAATCCAAGAAAAAATATTTCATTAAAAACTAAACTTATTGCAATGATTGTCGGCGCCAGCATGATAGGTGTATTTGTTTCTGGTGCTGTTGCATTTGCAGTTTTTAACCGGGGTATGCATGCTCAGAGTATTGAAGAACTTGAAAATACCACCGGTGGTGTTAAATGGATTCTCGAAGACTGGCTTGATACTCTGGGTGGTTACGGTGATATGCTGGCTTCAACCGATCATATTAAAGGTTATCTTGATGGTACTTATACAGATGATCCAAACGCATATCTTAAGGAAAAAGGTGAGATTTGTGAGGTAGATCTTCTTGCAATTACCGATACAAGCGGTACTATTTATGCCGGCTGGGAGATTAAACCGGGTGAGAAACCAAATCTTCCAATAATTCAGGCTGCACTAAAAGGTAAAAAAACTTATGCATATACCAAACTTGGAGCTATGACTTATGGGTTGGTTTTTGCTACTCCAGTTATTAAGAATGGTAAAACTCTGGGCTGTCTTCTTATTGCTTATGATATTGCAACAATGGGGTCAGATGGATATGTAGGTATTGTTCATGATTATCATACAGTTGAGTGTACAGTATTTGATGGTAAAACTCGTGCTGCTACAACACTTGGCGTTCACATGCTTAATACCCAGCTTGATAATGAAGCAATCGTTAAGCAGGTTCTTTATGATGGTGTAGAATATGTAGGAAAGAACACGATTGCCGGAGTTGAGTATTATACAGTTTATACACCACTCAAAAATGATGACGGTACAGTTTCCGGTATGGTTTTCGTAGCGAAGGCTATGAGTGTAATTGATAAGGTAAGAAATCAGACTATTTCAATGATAGTTCCGGTTGCAATAATTCTTTTCTTGATTCTTTCTACAATCGGATACTTCTTCGTTCGCTGGATTATGAAGCGAATAAATAATGTTACTGTTTTTCTTAAAGATCTTTCAAGCGGCGAGGCAGATTTGACAAAGCGCTGTAATCTTTATGTTCGTGATGAAATTGGCGCACTCATTATCAACTTTGATATTTTTATGGATAAATTACAGGAGATTGTAAAGACTCTTAAAGATTCAAAGATAAATCTTGGTGTGAGTGGAGACAATCTGGATGCAGGAACACAGGATACTGCAAGTTCAATTACAGAAATTCTTGCAAACATAGACTCTATTCATGCTCAGATAAATAATCAGGGAAACAGTGTTTCAGAAACAAACAACTCGGTTCATCATATTTCAAGTGCAATTACAGATCTTGAAAATCTGATCGAAGACCAGTCAGCTAGTGTAACTCAAGCTTCTGCTGCGGTTGAAGAGATGATTGGAAATATTAATTCTGTAAACAAATCTGTAGAAAAAATGTCTTCTTCATTTAAGTCTCTTGAAGATAATGCTGAGATTGGCTTCTCTAAACAGGAAGACGTAAATGAACGTATTCGCCAGATTGAAGGTCAGTCGGAAATGCTTCAGGAAGCAAATACGGCTATTTCTGCAATTGCTGAACAGACTAACCTTCTTGCTATGAATGCGGCAATCGAAGCGGCTCATGCAGGTGAAGCAGGTAAGGGATTTGCGGTTGTTGCCGATGAAATCCGTAAGCTTTCTGAAACATCTTCTGAACAGTCAAAGAAGATTGGTGAACAGCTTAATAAGATTATGAATTCTATTATTGAGGTTGTAGGTTCTTCTAGCGAAGCAAGTACGGCGCTTACAGAGGTATCTTCCCGTATTAAGGAAACAGATGAGCTTGTAATTCAGATTCAGTCTGCAATGGAAGAACAAAATGAAGGTTCAAAGCAGATTATGGAAGCCCTTCGTCATCTGAATTCTTCTACAAGTGAAGTTCGTAATTCTTCTCAGGAAATGTCTGGAAGAAACGAACAGATTGTAAAGGATATGCAAATTCTTAAGGAATCAACCGATATGATGAACACCAGTATGGAAGAGATGGCTGTTGGTGCCCGAAAGATTAATGAGACAGGAGCAACTCTTGGCGACATTTCTGTTCAGGTTAGGGAATCAATTCAGCAGATTGGTGCGCAGGTAGATTTGTTTAAGGTTTAAAATCCAAAAAAAAAATAATATTTTTCTCGAAAATAAATTTAAATTTGCTTTTTTGACATTTATATATGATACTTTAAGCAGGATATTTAAGAATATATTTAATAATATATTTAAGAATATATGGAGAGAGAACATGTCAAAAGAGTTGAATAGGTTTGATCCAAACCTCAGGCGAAATTTGTCATTAAAAGCAAAGCTTATAATGATGATTGTTGGAGCCAGCGTAATCGGTGTATTTATGTCTGGCGCTATTTCTTTTTTTACCTTCGATAAGGGCTTTCTTGAAAAAACAGTTCAAGATCTTCAGCATACAACAAACGGTGTTCACTGGATTTTAGATGACTGGCTTGAAACACTTGATGGCTATGGTGATATGCTTGCCTCAATGGATCGTATTCAGGGTTTTATAGACGGAACCTATGATGATTACGATAAAGATGCATATTTATCAGATAAGGGAAAAATCTGTGATGTTGATCTTCTTGCCCTTACTGATAAATCTGGAACAGTTATAGCAGGTTATAATGTAAACCGTGGATACAAAAGCTCACTAACGTTAGTTAGTAAAGCGCTTGGTGGTAACAAGTCCTATGCGTATTGTGAGTTTGGAAATATCGGGTATGCGCTTGTCTCTTCTACACCGGTTATAAAAAACAATCAGGTTATTGGTGCCCTTTTAATTGGTTATAATATTGCAACAATGGGACAGCAGGGGTATGTATCAATTGTCCAGGCTCATCATTCTGTGGATTGTACAATTTACAAAGGAAGAATTAGAGCTGCAACTACACTTGGTGCTAATCTTGTTGGTACAGAACTTGAAAATGATCTAATTGCAGATGCAGTGTTGAAAAAAGGTCAGCAGTATTTAGGTCAGAATAAAATTAATGGTATCGATTATTTTACAATTTATGATCCTATAAAAAATGATGACGGCTCAATAGCCGGTATGGTGTTTGTTGCAAAAACCATGTCGTCTATAAATGCAGTCAGAGATCAGTCAGTTAAGATTATTATTCCTTCTTCCATTCTTCTGTTTTTCATAATTGCTGCAGGCTGTATACCATTTATTCGCTGGCTTGTTAAACGAATTAAAGGTGTTTCATATTTTCTTGCAGACCTTTCTACTGGTGATGCTGATTTAACAAAACGCTGTACGCTTTATTGTTATGATGAAATTGGAGAGCTTATAATAAACTTTGACAAATTTATGGACAAGCTTCATGATATTGTAAAGAACCTTAAGACTTCAAAAGAAGACCTTGGTTTAAGTGGTAATAATCTTGATGAAGGTACAGAAAATACTGCAAGTTCAATTACAGAAATCATTGCGAATATCGACAGTATTCATTCCCAGATTAATAATCAGGATAAGTGTGTTAGTAATACCAGTGATTCAGTCTTTCATATTACAAAATCAATTAAAGAACTTGATGTACATATTGAAGACCAGTCTTCCAGTGTAACGCAGGCTTCTGCTGCTGTTGAGCAGATGGTTGGTAATATAAATTCTGTAAATAAATCTGTAGCACAAATGACATCTTCTTTTAAAACCCTTGAGACTAATGCTGAAACAGGCTTCTCAAAACAGGAAGATGTTAATGAGCAGATTCTTAAGATAGAAGGTCAGTCGGAAATGCTGCAGGAGGCAAACTCTGCTATTTCTGCAATTGCTGAACAGACAAATCTTCTTGCGATGAATGCTGCGATTGAAGCTGCTCATGCCGGTGAAGCAGGTAAGGGCTTTGCAGTTGTAGCAGATGAAATCCGTAAACTTTCTGAAACCTCTTCAGAGCAGTCTAAAAAAATTGGTGAGCAGCTTACAAAAATTATGGAAGCAATTTCCGGAGTTGTTAATTCATCTCATGAAGCAAGTTCTGCTCTTACTCAGGTTTCAAGCTGTATTAAGGAAACAGATCAGCTTGTGATTCAAATTCAGGCTGCAATGGAAGAACAGAATGAAGGTTCAAAGCAGATTATAGATGCCCTTAAACATTTGAATACTTCTACGAGTGAAGTTCGTGATTCATCACATGAAATGTCCGACCGCAATAAGCAGATTGTAACGGATATGCAGAGTCTTATAGAATCAACTGCTTATATGACCACCAGCATGTCTGAGATGTCAATAGGTGCAAAAAAAATCAATGAGACTGGCTCAACCCTCAGCGATATTTCGAATCAGGTTAAGAGTTCCATTGATAAGATTGGCGAGCAGGTAGATTTGTTTAAAGTGTAACGTGCGCGGTGGTTGAGCCTGTCGAAACTACCGTCATTGCGAGCACGAAGTGCGTGGCAATCTATTCAAATATCTCTTTGACTGCGGTCATGTACTTATTGCCGCGGTCGAACTCATTGCTAAACATACCAAAAGAAGTAGCCCCCGGTGAGAAGACGAAAACTTCTTCTTCACCGCGGTGGTTGAGCTTGTCGAAACCACTTTTTGCTTCCCGTAACAGCGGCTCCAGCCCGTCAAATGGTCCGTGGTATTTAACTCCAGCCTTATCCAGTTCCGGAACAAGTTTGTCTGTTGCAGTTCCTGCAAGAAGATAAATATCCTTTACCTTGATTGTATCTGCATCTGGCGCGGTAAGAGTCTTAATAAGCGGAGTAAGTTCAAGGCCTTTTTCTGTTCCACCTGTCATAAGAATTACAGGTTTTCCAAAAGCCTGAGTTGCGGCAGCGGCTGCTTCTGGAACAGTTGCGCAGGAATCATTATAAAATTTAACTGTTGTGCCGGCTTCATTTTTCCAGCTGTGGAAATACTGAAGACGATGGTCGATTCCTGGCCAGCGCTGAAGAATCTCTTTAATACGGTCATCTGGAATTCCCATAAGATGCATTACTGTTGCAGCATTCTGTGCGTTTGTTTTCATATGAACGCCAGGAACTAAGAGTTCGCCGAGGTCAAGCTTCCAGGTTGCCTTGTCGCCATATCTTAAAACTGTTGCTTTTGTTTCACTTGCAAAGCGGTCTCCCCAGTCATCAGAATCAAAAATTGAATAATCGCCCTTTGTCTGATCTGCGTAAATAAGGCGCTTGTCTGCGACATAAGATTCCATGTCGCCGTACCAGTTCTGATGGTCTGGAACAATCTTTGTGATGACAGCGATGTGAGGACGGAGCACGCCACGGCCGCGGAGGTCTGCGAGCTGCCAGCTTGAAAATTCTATAACAACCGGAGTGTCGCCGCTTACTTCATCAAAGAATGTGAGAGGGCTCACGGTAATGTTTCCACCAAGGAAGGTTGTAAAACCAGCCTGAGATAGTCCGTAATAAATTGCGCTTACTGTAGAAGACTTTCCTTTGCTTCCTGTTACAGCGATAATCGGGCAGTCTGTAAAGCGAAGGAAAATGCTGAGGTCAGATTCAATGGCGTGGGCAGCCGCAAGGTATTTGTTGCCTTCAAATTTTACGCCAGGGTTTTTAATTACACAGTCGGCGTTTTCAAAATCTTCTATGCGGTGTTCACCGAGGCGGTAAGTGAGGCGGCTGTGGTCAAGGCTTTCGTCTGAGTTCAGTTTATCTACAGTGGCCTTGAGCTGCTCTTCAGTTTTCATATCGGTGACAGTTACGTATGCACCCTTTTTCAAAAAGAAACGCACCGCAGCTTCACCGCCGCCGTTAAGACCAAGGCCCATAACAGTAACCTTTTTATCTTTAATATCTTCAACTGATTTGAATGCGCACTGGCGCGGATAAACGTGTGGTGTCATAAGAACTCCTGAAAGCCCGGTGGTTGAGTGTTGCAAAGCAACGTATCGAAACCACCATATGAGCCGAAATCTGCGGTGGTTTCGATACGGCACTCTGTGCCTACTCAACCACCGTAAAAAAAAGAGGCCTCCCGAAAACTCAGGAGGCCTGTTGCCGGGAACCGGGGTCGAACCGGCACGCTGATTGCTCAGCACAGGATTTTAAGTCCTGGGCGTCTACCAGTTCCGCCATCCCGGCAAGTGAATATCATCATATAGGAAATAATGGATATTTTCAAGACGGGTGGTTTTTATTATAATCGTGCTTATGTTTAAGAATTATCTCTGGATTTTTTTGATTTCAATGGTGCCGCTGATTGAGCTTCGTGGAGCCATTCCGGTTTCGCAGGCAATGCAGCTTCCGATTATTCCTTCATATATCGTCTGTATAATCGGTAATATGATTCCGGTTCCAATTATCTATCTTTTTGCACGTAAGTTTCTGGAGTGGGGACAGGATAAAAAAGTTATCGGCGGAATTTGCCGTTTCTTTCTTGTAAAGGGAACTGCTGCCGGTGAAAAAATGCAGTCAAAGGCTGGTCGCGGAATCTTTTTAGCACTTCTGCTTTTTGTTGGAATCCCTTTGCCGGGAACAGGTGCGTGGACAGGAACACTTGCCGCAAGCCTTCTGGATATGCGTTTCCGTGATACAGTAATTGCAGTTATGCTCGGAGTTTTGCTTGCCGGCCTTATCATGATGGCAGGAAGCCTCGGTTTATTTACAGCACTCTTTGCCGCTTTAGGAAAATAATATGTACATTCTTGTTATGAAACAATTAATCACTATGGCACTGATTGCACTTAGTGGTTTTATCTTTGCAAAGATTTTTAAGGTTGAAGAATCTCAGCAGAAATTTTTGAGCAAGCTTTTGCTTTACTTCATCAACCCATTCATGGTCGTTAAATCATTTAATCTTGAGTTTGATGCGGATAAGCTTGCACAGCTTGGTTTTGTTTTTGTGATTGCCCTGATTCTTCATGGCGTGATGATTCTGCTCGGATATTTTTCAAGCAAAGAACAGGTAGACAGACTTTCGGTTTGTTTTACAAACTGCGGCTTCATCGGTATACCTTTGATTCGCGGCGTGTTTGGAGATATCGGTGTTTTTTATTTGATGGGCTATCTTGTTGTCTTTAATATTCTGATCTGGACTTATGGCTTTTATATTATGAGCGGTTCAATCAATCTGAAAAAGATTATTACAAATCCGAATATTGTTGCAGTAATTCTTGGTGTTGCAATTTTCTGCAGTCCATGGACTCTGCCGGAATTTATTGCCCGCCCAGTTACAATGATTGGTGATTTGAATACTGCAGTAAGTATGATTCTGATTGGTATTCTTCTTGCAAACTTTAAGCCAGCAGACGGAAAAAAATATGCACTCAAAATTGTTAAGGTAAGTCTCTTGCGTCACGTTGCCTGTGCTGTTTTGAATATTGGAATTTTGTATGTTGTCTGGAAACTCTTCCCGAATGTACCGGACTGCCGTATTCTTCTTTTTGTAGCTTTGATTTGTTCAATGTGTCCTGCTGCAACAACTATTCCGGGCTTTGCAGTTTTGTTTAATCGTGATGAAACTTATGCCAGTCTTATAATTTCTTTTACAAGTATTCTGTGCATTTTCTTTTTACCAAGCTTTGTTGCTCTTGCAGAACTTATAATAAAATAACTTTTGATGTTATAATAAAGCTATGAACGTTTTCACCATTATTCCGCCGCTTGTACAGTTGAATGCTCCATATCCGTCTGGCGCATATCTTACTTCATTTTTTAAGAAGGAAGGTCATGACGCACACTGGGCAGATTTAAGTATTGAACTTTTCTATGAGATTTTCAGCCGCAGCGGACTGGAAAAACTTTTTTCTCTCTCAGAACAGAGTGCACTTACGATGGCAGACAAGGCAGAGAAAAATGGTGATGACAATACTGCATTTAATATCCGCCGTTATATCAGCCAGAAAGAAATCTGGATTGAATGGATTGATTTTATAACTGCCGTATTGAGCGGTGGCGGGGCACGCGAAAAGGAACATCAGTTTTTATATTCTCCGTTTGCGCCGCGCGGTCAGCGAATGGAAAACTTTCTGGAGGCACTTGCTCAGGACGGCCGTGAGCCTTCTGTTGATGATGTGCGATTTTTGTGTTCTTATGCACTCGCAGATTTAGCAGATTATATTACCGCAGTTTTTGACAAAGAGTTTTCACTTATCAGATATGCCGAGGCACTTACAGTTGATGAGCGAACTTTTGCCGAAGTAGAGAAGGGCCTGGATTCGCCGGTGCTCGAACATTTTTATAAACTGGTACTATGTCGTCATGCTGAACTTGTTTCAGCATCTGACGAAAAGACTCTTATCTGTATTTCCATTCCATTCGCCGGGACTTTTGTTCCAGCTCTGTATACTGCCCGCTTTCTGAAATCGCAATATGGGCAGAAGGTTTTTATCTGCATAGGCGGCGGCTTTGTAAATACAGAACTTCGGGATCTGCGAGATGCTTCACTCGGAAAATACATCGATGCAATTTCTTATGATAGAGGTTATGGTTCATACAAAGCGTTATTTGATTCTATTAAAAATATGGGAACTGAGTCTGCGGTAGTTTCGACAGGCTCAACCACCGTATTTTGCGAGCCTCTTTACAAACTTCGCATTTTCCAGAACGGTAAAGTAATAGAGCCTGTCTGGACTGATGAAAAATATGAAAAGTATGAAACCGAAATTACAACTCAAATTATTCCAGATTATTCTGATATTGATTTTTCACGATACCTGCGCATGTGCGATGATAAAAACGCAATGCACAGAATCTGGACAGATGGTTCTTGGATAAAGGCTTATCTTGCGCATGGCTGCTACTGGCACCGCTGTGCCTTCTGTGATACTCAGCTGGATTATGTCTGTGCCTACCGACCGGTAGTTGTAGAAAAACTTTATGAAGGCCTTTTAAAAACTGCCCGCGAAAAAAATGTCTACGGAATTCATTTCGTAGATGAAGCAATGCCACCGGTTGCATTAAAACGGTTTGCTCTTGAAAATGCAAAGCATGGAAATCCGCTTTACTTCTGGGGAAATATCCGTTTTGAAAAAACATTCACAAAAGATTTTGCAGCTTTCCTGAGCTACTGTGGACTCGGTGGTGTATCTGCCGGTCTTGAAGTTGCTGCCGAAAGCGGACTTGAGAATATCAATAAAGGAACAGACATCCGCTCAATCATCCGTGCCTGCGCCGCGCTCAAGGAGGCGGGCGTTCTCGTTCATGCCTATATGATTTATGGTTTCTGGTATGACACTGCGCAGACAATCCTCGACTCAATGGAAACTCTCCGCCAGTTTTATGCTGCCGGTCTTTTAGACAGCTGCTTCTGGCACAAGTTTGTACTTACAAAAAACTCAACGGTTTACACAGAATGGAAAGAGGGGAGGCAGAAAAACTTGCAGCCAATTGAACCGAAGTCAGATAAAAAAGGTGGACTCTTTGCCGGCAATAACATTCACTTTAAGGGCGAAAATCAGTACGACAAATTTGGTCTTCCTCTGGATACAGCTCTTGATAACTGGATGCACGGAAATAAAATTGAGATGAAGGTTCAAAAGTGGTTTGATTTTCAGGTTCCAAAACCAACTGTTTCAGAAAACTTTATAGACAGCTGTATTGAAGAATACGAGCAGATAAATAAAAAACGCATGGCTTCGCTGAATGCTCAGAATGTGAAAAATGTATGGTGGCTTGGCGGAGCCCCGGTCCGTTGCGGAACGCCGAACTTGGCCGGCACAGGCAATACAGAATACCGCTGGCTCTACCTGATGGAAGAACAGACCGCCCCGGCAAAGTTTATGGATGTCGAACTTCTTCTCGCACTCCGCCCGGAAGCTTCAGACGAAGCCCGAACTGCCGCGTTAAATAAAATAACCGCGACCCCGGAAGCAATCTCAAATCTGAAAAAACTCCTCGGCCGCGGCCTTGTATTATTAGATTTCTAAAAAATATAGTCATGCTGAACTTGTTTCAGCATCTAATCTTTTTATAGATCCCGAAACAAGTTCGGGATGACGTTTCATTTTATGAAATCTCAACAGTCTCAATGTGAGCGCCCAGCTTCTTGAGCTGTCCAACTAAATCTTCGTAACCTCTTTCAATCTGATAAACGTTACTGATTCGGCTTGTTCCGTGTGCACACATTGCAGCGATTACCATTGCCATACCGGCACGGATATCAGGAGATACAAGATGGTCTCCATGCAACATGCTTGGTCCGCAGACAACAGCACGGTGCGGGTCACACAAAGTAATTTTTGCACCCATAGAAATCAGCTTATCAACAAAGAACATTCGGCTTTCGAACATCTTTTCAAAAATCAAAACTGTACCGTCAACCTGAGTTGCAGTTACAGTCATGATTGAAGTAAGGTCAGCAGGGAATCCCGGCCAAGGCATATCATCAATTTTAGGAATTGCATTTCCAAGATCATCATTTACCTTAAGGTTCTGTGTGTTTGGAACTGTAAGTTCATCGCCGTCGATGCTCCAGCTGATTCCAAGCTTTGCAAAGCTGTATTTGAGCGGACGCATTTCTTCAGCGCGTACACCCTTGATTGTAATCTTTCCTTTTGTTGCGGCAGCCATACCGATGTATGAACCGATTTCAATATAGTCAGGTCCAATGGTAAACTCACAGCCGTGAAGTTTTTTTACACCTGTGATGCGCAGAATGTTACTTCCGATTCCACTGATTTTTGCACCCATTGCAACGAGCATTTTACAGATGTCCTGAACATGAGGTTCGCTCGCACAGTTCTGAAGAATTGTTTCGCCTTCAGAAAGGGCAGCAGCCATAACGGCATTTTCTGTAGCAGTTACTGATGCTTCATCAAGGAAGATGTCTGCACCAACAAGCTTTGTTGCAGAGAACTCAAATCGTCCGTTTACATGGATGTTTGCACCAAGAGCTTTGAGTGCAAGGAAGTGAGTGTCTACACGGCGGCGACCGATAACGTCACCACCAGGAGGAGTCATTTCACATTTTCCTTTGCTTGCAAGAAGAGGTCCTGCAAAAACGATTGAACCGCGAACCTTTTTTGTAAGGTCGCTTGGAAGTTCTGTTGTTTTGATTTTATCGCACTGGATTTTCCAGTTGTGTTTGCTCAGCTTTTCAACTTTTGCACCAAGAGATTTCAGAATCTCAAACATTACGTTTGTGTCCTGAATCTCCGGGATATTGTGAAGGATAACCGGCTCATCTGTCATAAGAGTTGCCGCAATACATGGCAAGGCTGCGTTTTTGTTTCCGCTTGCTGTAACTGTTCCCTGAATCGGATATCCACCCTCAATTACATATTCGTGCATTATTTCACCTTTTGTGTTAATAAGTTAATTAATACATCGGCAGCTTTTGCACACTGGTTTAGAGAAAGCCATTCATTTCTTGAATGGAATTCATGAGCTCCAGTAAAGATATTTGGGGTAGGAATTCCAAGTTCTGTAAGACGAGAACCGTCAGTTCCTCCACGAATTGGTTGTTTGATTACTTTTACACCGGCATCTGCGTAGGCTTTTTCCAGGCGTTCCAGAATTTCCGGATGCTCGTCGAGCTTTGCCTTCATATTCAGATACTGCTGTTTGAATTCAACTTCATAACTGCCACCGAATTTTGCAATAACTTTTTCAGCAGCAGCCTTGATGATTTTCTTTTCATTTTCGATTTCGTCTGTATTGAAAGAACGAAGCAGCATTTCTACGTTTGAGCTTTCAATAGTTCCGTTGATTTCCATAGGAGCAATAAAGCCTTCAAAGCCTTCTGTTGTTTCAGGTGCCATATCATGAGGAAGGGCAGCAGCAAATTCTCCGGCAAGAGTTACAGCGTTAATCATACCATCAGCCTTTCCGCTTCCAGTATGACAGGCTTTTCCTGTAAAGCGCACATTTGCGGCCCAGGCATTAAAGCATTCAGATTCAAGTTCGCCTTCATCTCCACCATCAACAGTAACTGCAAAATCAGCCTTAAGAATATTGAGAGGAACTTTATCCATTCCGTGACCTGTTTCTTCATCCGGAGAGAACATTACTTCAATCGGACCATGCTGAAGGCCTTCTTCCTCATAATGATTCATAAGATATTCAACAGCAGCCATAATTGCAGCAACACCGGCCTTGTCATCAGCGCCAAGAAGAGTAGTTCCATCAGATTTTACGATTGTATCATCCTGACCAGTTGGAGATTCTGATGCAGAGAGCATAGAGATTACTGGCTTTACGTTTTCGCCGGTAACTTCATCTACAGTATCCATATGAGCCATCAAAAGGATGGTAGGATACTTTTTACGCTCTTCAGGTTCAACAATATTCGAGTCAATTTTTGCAACAACGTAACAGTTGTCTGTAAGATAAACATTGCGGGTTCCAAGATTACGGAGTTCCTTTACAAGAATCTTAGCGATGTCCCACTGACGTTCAGTTGAAGGGAACACACCTGCGTCTGCGGCTTTTCCGTCACTTTCTGACCAGATTTTCACATATCTGCAGAAACGGTCCAATAATTTATTTTCTTCTTCTTTATTATTGTAAATGTAATTCATAGTGATGGAATTATAATGATTTTAAGAAATAGGTGCTAGTTGTAAGATTTTTATATCTATAATATACAGAAATCTTCACCTGAAAATGGGCTCCCGTGGGAAAACACACAGGGCTGCTCGCGAGCTAGTTTTTTGTGTTAACAATCCTGCGGTTTTTCTTCGAAAAATCCTCGGATTGTTTTCGATGGCTAAGCGCCAAAACTCCTCGAGGCAGCCCTGTATGTTTTCCCACTCCGCCCGTTTTCAGGTGCTTATTTCTGAAAATATTTATATTTCTCCAACGATTTCGTGAAAATAATCATAAAAAAAGTGAATTTTGTTAAAGCAAGAACCCAGATGTGATTTATACTTGAATTATTGGAAACGTTTCCAGAAACGTTTCCATAACAGAAAACATTTGATTAAAAGTTTTTTGAGGAGGAACTTTAATGAAAAAACTGATCGTGGGCACATGTGCTCTGCTCGCAGCTGCAATGACAATGAGTGCTGCAGCAAAAAAAGGAACTGTACGTTATTTGAACTTCAAGCCAGAAGTAGCTGCAGTTTATGAAGAACTTGCCGCAGCTTATGAAAAAGAAACTGGCGTAAAGGTAATCGTTGAAACAGCTGCAAACAACACCTATGAATCTACTCTTACAGCAAAAATGGCTACAAAACAGGCTCCTACATTGTTCCAGGTAAACGGACCAGTAGGTTATTCAACATGGAAAGATTACTGTGCTGATCTTACAAAGACAGAAATCTATAAGCACCTTTCAGACAAATCACTTGCTATTACAGACAAAGGTAAGGTATACGGCATTCCTTATGTAGTAGAAGGTTACGGAATTATCTATAACAAGGCAATTACAGACAAGTATTTTGCACTTTCTTCAAAAGGCACATCATTCAAGAGCATGGACGAAATCAACAACTTTGCTAAACTCAAGGAACTCTGTGATGATATGCAGGCTCACAAAGCTGAACTCGGAATTAAGGGTGTATTCGCATCTACATCTTTGAAAGCTGGTGAGGACTGGAGATGGCAGACACACCTTGCTAACCTTCCTGTTTACTATGAATTCAAGAACAACAAGATTGATTTGACATCAAATGCAACACATGAAATCAAATTCCAGTATGGAAATAACTTCAAGAACATCTTCGATCTTTATACAACAGACTCTGTAATCGACAGAAAGAATGTTGGTGTTAAGACTGTAGATAACTCAATGGCTGAGTTCGCTCTTGAAGAGTGTGCAATGGTACAGAATGGTAACTGGGCTTGGGGACAGATCGCTGGTGTATCTGGAAACAAGGTAAAGGCTGACAATGTTAAATATCTTCCAATCTATACAGGAGTTGCTGGTGAAGAATCACAGGGACTTTGTGTAGGTACAGAAAACTTCTACTGTATCAACAAGAAGGCTTCTAAAGAAGATCAGAAAGCAACTGCTGACTTCATCTACTGGCTCTATTCTTCTGCAACAGGAAAGAAATATGTAACAACAAAGCTTGGCTTCATCGCTCCATTCGATACATTTGCTGACAACGAAAAGCCAACAGATCCATTGGCTAAGGAAATCCTTCGCTACATGGACAAGAAAGGATCTGTATCTGTAGCTTGGAACTTCACATTGTTCCCATCACAGACATTCAAAGATAACTTTGGTGCAGATCTTCTTCAGTACTGCCAGGGTTCTAAAGACTGGAACACAGTTTCTTCTAACGTAATCAACAACTGGAAGAAAGAATGGCAGCTTAAGGAAGCTGAAGATTACTAATCTAGGTTTTTAGTGAACACACAATCTCACAAAAAATAGTTTTTTTTAAGGAACCGGCTGCTGAGAATACGGCAGACTCTGCAGATAACAGCCGGTTCCTTTTTTTTTGAACAATTAAAAAGATGAGGAGGTCAAATAATGGAAAATAAAAAAGAAATGAGAAAATATTTTCCTGTATTTGTTTTACCAACGCTGCTTGCATTTACAGTGTTTTTTATCGTTCCCTTTGTGATGGGATTCGGTCTTTCGTTTACTAAGTTTAAAGTAATCACAAATGTTACCTTTGTAGGTTTTAAGAATTACATCAAAGCGTTTACTCTGGACGACAGTTTCTTTCATGCACTTGGTTTTACCTCTCTGTTCACAATTGTTTCTATGATTACAGTAAACGTGTTTGCTTTTCTGCTTGCGCTTTTACTTACAAAGGGAATTAAAGGAACAAACTTTTTCCGTTCCGTTTTCTTTATGCCGAACTTAATTGGTGGTATTGTACTTGGTTATATCTGGAATCTTCTTATTAATGGTGTGCTTCTGCATTTCTTTGGAGAAGATATTTCGTTTAATGCAAAGTACGGTTTCTGGGGGCTTGTAATTCTTACAAACTGGCAGCTTATCGGTTATATGATGGTTATCTACATTGCCGGTCTTCAGAACATTCCAACTGATATTCTTGAAGCAGCTTCAATTGACGGCTCATCAGCACTCAGAACACTTTTCAAAATCAAAATACCTATGGTAATGCCTTCTATTACTATCTGTATGTTCTTAACTTTGACAAACTCATTCAAGATGTTCGACCAGAACCTTGCGCTCACAAACGGTGCTCCAGGTTCAGATACCGAAATGCTTGCTTTGAACATATACAAAACTTTCTACGGACGCTCTGGTTTTCAGGGGGTAGGTCAGGCAAAGGCTGTAATCTTCTTTATTCTTGTAGCTCTGATTGCCTTTGTTCAGCTTAAACTCACAAACAGAAAGGAGATTGAACAATAATGGTTGATAATAATAAATCTGTGAAAAATGTAATCCGTTTTTCAATTCTGGTTATTCTTACCGCAGTTTTCATTTTCCCGATTCTGCTTGTTTTGATGAACTCGTTTAAGTCTCGCCTTTATGTTTCGACAATTCCGTTTGCATTCCCTCGTGGAGATATGTATGTAGGATTTGAAAACTATATTAATGGCGTTACTTCTTCTGGTTTTGTTGTAGCCTTCCTTCGTTCTGTTTGGATTACAGTGGCAGGAGTTCTTTTGATTGTTGTGGCAACTTCAATGTGTGCCTGGTATATTGCCCGCGTAAAATCTAAGTTCTGCAGAATTCTCTATTATATGTTTACCTTCAGTATGATTGTACCGTTCCAGATGGTAATGTACACAATGACTTTTGTTGTAAACCGCATGAACTTTGATAATGTATTTGGAATCCTTTTTGTATACCTTGGTTTTGGTGCTGGCCTTACAGTATTTATGTTTACCGGCTTTGTAAAATCAATTCCACTGGAAGTTGAAGAAGCGGCAACTATTGATGGATGTACTCCTCTTCAGACTTATTTCCAGATTGTATTCCCGATGCTCAAACCTACTGCAATTACAGTAGCAATTCTTCAGGCGATGTGGATCTGGAACGACTATCTTCTTCCATATCTTGTACTCGGTTCAGATCATAAAACAGTGCCTGTTGCAATTCAGCTTGCAATGCAGGGAGCCTATGGTTCAACTGATTACGGTGGATTTATGGCAATGCTCGTACTTACTATTATTCCTATTATTATCTTCTATATTTCTTCTCAAAAGTATATTATTAGAGGAGTTATAGCAGGAGCTGTAAAAGGTTAAAAAATGACCATCAAGGATATTGCTAAAGAGTGTGGCTGCGGAGTTGGTACAGTTTCCCGGGTCTTGAATAATCATCCGGACGTAAGTGGAGAAACTCGTGCTAAGGTAATGTCGGTTGTCGACAAGTACGGGTTTGTCCTGAACAAAAATGCCAGTCTCTTAAAAAGTCAGGACAGCAGAACTATAGAGATTCTCGTAAAAGGTACATCGAGCCCTCTTCTTAATGAGATGCTGAGTGTTGTGCTCAACAGAATGGAAGGCCTTTCTTACAATGCGAGCGTAGTTGTCCTTGATGAATATGATAATGAGGCACTGGTTGCCAATCGCGTTTATTACGAGCACAAGCCTCAGGCAATGATCTTCCTTGGTGGTAATCCAGACAGATATGGAAATGATTTTGAAAAGGTTAGGATTCCATGTGTTCTGGTTTCCAATGAACCTAATTCAGTTACTAATGAATATCTTTCAAGTGTGAGTACAGATGATATTGCGGCTTCTGAGTATGCAGCAGAATATCTGATTAAAAAAGGTCACACGAAGATTGGTGTAATTGGTGGTGATTTTGAAAGTTCAGAAATCACAAAGAAACGTTACAAAGGTTTTCTTAATGCAATGGAAAAGCATGGCCTTGATTTTGATCAGGAAAAAGCCTATGCGGTTTCAAAATATTCTTTCGAAGGCGGCGCTTCTGCCGTTCGCAATCTGATTAAACGCTCTCCAGACTTAACAGCAATTTTTACCATGGCAGATTCAATGGCAATTGGAGCCTGCCGTGCACTAAATGACATGGGGATTTCTGTCCCTGATGATATTTCCATCACAGGCTTTGACGGACTTCCTTATGCAGATTTTTATTCGCCACGTATTTCTACTATTAGACAGCAGACAGAGCGGCTCGCGGGGGATGGCCTTGCGGTGCTGTTGAATATGCTGGAACGAAAAGAGCCGGCACGGCAGGTGCGGATTCCGTTTGAGTTCGTCGAAGGTGAAAGTGTGAGAAGTCTGAATTAACTTCCTAAATAATTAACAGAGATCTTACACAAAAAAAGTGCTCCCGTGGGAAATGACATAGGGGTGCTCGCGAGCCAGTTTTTTTGTGTTAACAATCCTGCGGTTTTTGCAGGCAAAAATCCTCGGATTGTTTTCTATGGCTAAGCGCCAAAACTTCTCGAGGCACCCCTATGCCATTTCCCACTCCGCACTTTTTTTGTGCAACTCTGTGATTTTGCCTGCGTCCCACAATTTCAGTCCCGCCTTACCACACCTTCCGCTTAAAAGAAAATGAATATACCCCTTAATTCACAGAGTGTCAAAAATCAACAGTGAGCTTTTTTGTGTTTTTTTATACTAAACTTACATCTATTAAAGAACTCCGACCCGGGCACCCGGAAGCGGGCGGAGTGGGAAAATTAACTGTGGAGCGTGGGAAGGGAGGGAAGAAATTGTGGGACGCAGGCAAAATGAAAAAGTGTGTAAGGCCGCTGGCGGCCGTTGTTCAATAGCAAAGCGTTAAGAAAAATGCGACAGCATTTTTTAGCTTTACTTCTTCTATTGCTTTTTCAGTTTTGCCGTCGCTGGGACCCGCAATTTGTTCCCTCCCTTACCACAGTTATACTGTCCGTTATATTCCCACGGGAGCCCGCTTGCGGGTGATATGAGCCGGAAAAGTCTTTGAAAAAAATGTAAAAAAAGTAAAAAAAAATACAAAAAAAACAGGGTGCGCTATTGACACTTTTTGGTGAAAGGGATATATTCATTTTCACCGTCGCAACACAGAGTTGCGGCAACGAACTAACAAAAAGTTCTTTGACAGATCAGGGAAGGAAATAACTGACTAAATAATTTTTTATGTTTTTTATATCAACGAACAAAAACATACCCGCAAGTTTCGGTTCTCGAAACTTGATTGTAAATCAATTCAGCAAATAGATAAAAGCTGGAGAGAACAATTTATGAAGATCATTACCCTTCGGGCTATTGAAATAATCATGGAGAGTTTGATCCTGGCTCAGAACGAACGCTGGCGGCGCGTCTTAAGCATGCAAGTCGAGCGGTAAGATTGGTGCTTGCACTAATCCTAGAGCGGCGGACTGGTGAGTAACGCGTGGGTGAC
>NZ_FORI01000017.1 GCF_900113965.1 Treponema bryantii
TGAACTGAACCCCAAAAGTTGGACACTTTTGGAGGTATAAAATATGAGCAAGAGTTTGTCTTATGAAGAAAAATTAGAACTCATAAGATTATGGAAAGAAGAAAATTATTCGAGAAGAATGCTAACTGAACATTTCGGAGTATCACAGCATGTTGTAGATCGATGGAAAAAACGTTATTTAATTCATGGAGAAAAAGGATTAATTTCAAGAAAAACAAATCGTCCTTATACAAAAGAACAAATAGAAAAAATTCTACAAGAACTTAAAACTGGAATTTCACAGAAAACAATTGCAGCTAAATATCAGATTTCCCATTCAACTTTATCTAGATGGATGTTAAGATATCAATATATGGGAAAATTTGATCCAACAAAAGCAATAACACCAGATGAAATAAAATCTCTAAAAAAAGAGAATAAAGACAATCCAACTATGATGGAACTGTTAGAGAGGCTTGAGTATTCAGAAATGGAGAATGCATGCCTAAAAAAATTGGCGACCTTAGTTCAAGCTCGCAAAGAGAAAAATCAGAAGCAATCAAAGAATTAAGGTCAGTATATAAATTAGATAGATTGCTGAAATACTTTGATTTAAAGCGTTCGACATTTTATGAGAATATAAAACCCAAGAAAGATAAATACATTGAGATTAAACAGAAAATCCTTGAGATTTATAATAAAAGCAATAAACGAAAAGGATACAGGTGGATAACATCTGATTTGCATAAATCAGGGGTTCAGATTAATCATAAAACAGTATTACGTTTGATGCAGCAGCTGGGAATAAAAAGTATTGTTAGATCAAAGAAATATAATTCTTATTCAGGAGCAACTTCCGGAATTGCAGTAGAAAATATCCTTCAAAGAAATTTTTCTACAACATCAATTAATCAGAAATGGACAACTGATGTAACAGAATTTAAGGTTTGTGGTAAAAAAATATATCTTTCAGGTATTATGGATATGCATAGTAAGGAGATTATCGCCCATACTGTAAGTTTTTCACCTAATATGAAACTTATTATGAACATGATAAAACTTGCATATAAAAAAACTGGAAATCCAAAAAATGTAATAATTCAATCTGATCAAGGATGGCAATATAGGCATATTTCATATAAGTATTTCCTGAAAAAGAAACATGCAATTCAAAGTATGTCTCGAAAAGGAAATTGTCTTGATAATGCTGTAATTGAAAATTTCTGGGGTATATTAAAAACAGAATGGTTTTATCTTAATGATTTTGATTCTGTTGATAAGTTTCTGGAAGAACTAGAATCGTATATTCATTATTTTAATTATGAACGGGATTCCAGTGTTTTAAATTATCGGACTCCAATTGAAGTCCGAATGAAAAATATGGTAGCATAAAACTGTCCAAAAAATTGGGTTCAGTTCAGTTTTCGGCTACCCCACCCAGCGGGGGACACCCCCGCAACGCCCCCCGCCTTTCACTCACGAGCCGGTGCCGTCGTACTTTCTGGCGCCTAGCAGCCAGAAGCGGTAGCTCAGGTAGAAGAAAGCAAGGCCAATTAGTGGCGAGAGCCAGGATAGCAGTGGCACAGAGTCTGGCCGCAAGACGACTAAGGCCGGATAGTATGCAATAAAAGCAATGGGAATCACAAAGGTAAAAATCAGGTTGAATACCTTGTTGAAAATACTTGCCGGATATTTTGCAAAATCCTTAAAGCGGAACATTATTACCATTATGTAGCCCGAGTTCTGAATCCAGAAGCAGGTGGCGGCCGCAAAGTTCATGATTGCAATCATAAAAAGTGAGGCTGCAATCAGAAAGAGCACCGTCTGAGCAATGGTTGCCGCAGTTACCGGAATTGCAAGATGTCTCCAGGCGTAAACCAGAGTTCCTGTTCCAAAGGCCAGCTGGCCCAATCCCTTCACATCAAAAACCTCAGATATATAATAGAAGAAGATGTTTATAGGACGAAAGCAGTACTTGATGAAGTCGCCGGTTTTTACCACATAGCGCAGGTTCCAGTTGTTATCAAAAAAACACTGAACCGGAGTAAGGGCAATCAGAGAGAAGCCGTAAAGAAAAAGCATCTCGTACATTGTCCAGCCGTTGATTGACGGAAAGTTCTGAAAGAGAATATAGAAGGTCACAAAGCCTACAAGATTCGAAACTATCATTCCGATATTTGAAATTACAAAGTCGGCTCGGTAGCTCATTTTGCTCTTCAAATCCTGAATCAAAATCTTTCTATAAATATCAAGATAAAACTTAAGGCCGCGTCTTTTTGAAACTGTCTTTACAGCAGAACCAATACCAGTATTAACACCTGCCCCATTAATTATTTTTTCCTTCATACCCTAACCTCCGTTTACAGTAATTTTCTTGAGTGAAAAATTCCAGAAAACACTGCCGACTGCCGTAAGGGCCAGACACCAGGCTAACTGGAGCAGCAGCGTAAAGACCAGCCCGCTTCCCAGAGTGTAGCCCGGCTTTTGAAGAAGCACGTTCAGTGGCATATCATAAATACAGCGGAAGGGAAGATACTGTACAAGTTTACGCAGCGTTTCCGGGAAAAAGGCCAGCGGAATCGAAGCACCCGAAAGCAGAAGAACGATACTCTCCTTTACCATATTCAGCCCCCAGGTTGATTCAGTATATAAACAGATTGTCGCAACAATCATATCTATACTGAAGTTGATTACCAGCGCCATAATCACCGAGACTACGAAAAATATAAGATTCACGCTCAGCGCTATGCTACCTTTCGTTAGTATATTTATGATTATAAAGGTCGGTAAAAAAGTCAGAAAGAAAGACATGATGTTTTCGCCTATGTAAGACCAGAAGCTGTAACCGCGAAAGCTCATAGGCTTAAGAAGCTTGAGCACTATTGATCCCGACTGGATTTCCCGGCTCATATCCCACACAAGGAAAACCTCAAGAAAGTTGAAAAGCGCTGTCGCAAGCACAAGGTAAACCAGAGTGTCATTCAAGGTCATTCCGTTTACAACATCACTTCCCGAACTGGCATAAATTGCCTTCCAGAGAAAATAAATCAGAACCAGATAAATCAGATTTCCGAAAAGTGTTACAAAAGTTCCAAGGCGATAATGGAGTTTTTCCATCATGCCCAGACGGGTAAGAGCCAGATATTTTCTAAAGTTCATAAAACGTCTCCTTACATGCGGTGATTTCGATACAGCTTCGCCTACTCAACCACCGTAATCACTACGCGCTTCTCGATGCAGCCTGCGCATAAATCTTTTTAATTACTTCCTCAGTAGAAATATCTTCCACACTGATATCTTTAATACCGCCCTTTCTCTGGTACTCAGAGATTACCGACATAACATCCGTTTTGGATTCATCAACAAGTATTTCCTTCCAGCCGCTGTCTGCAAGGTTCAGGCGCAGAGTTCTGTAAGAACCGAAGTAATGCTTAAGGTGCCCAATGTCGTTATCATAAATCATGCTGCCGTGGTCAATAATAACAATTCTCTTACAAAGGGCATCAACGTCCCCCATATCATGAGTGGTAAGAATTACCGTTGTATTTTTTTCCTGATTCAGACCTTTTATCAGCTCGCGGATTTTTACTTTCATGGCAACATCGAGGCCTATTGTCGGCTCATCCAGAAAAACGATTTTCGGGTTATGCAAAAAAGCTGCAAGAATATCACTAAGAGTTCGCTGCCCTAGAGACATCTGGCGAACAGGCTTATGCAGAAGATTTTCAATATCTGCAAGGCTGCGGTAAAGCTCCAGCATCTGCTTATAGTCGCTATCCGGAATCATATAAATATCCTTAAGCAGCTTGAAGGATTCTATAAGAGGGAGCGACCACCAGAGCTGACTTCGCTGACCGAAGACAACACCAATATTTTCTGCATTGTGGCTGCGGTTTTTATAAGGAACAGTTCCGTTTACAAGAATCTCGCCGCGAGTTGGTTCAAGAACTCCGGTCATCATTTTGATGGTTGTAGATTTTCCGGCCCCGTTCGGTCCAAGGTAGCCTACAATTTCTCCTGCTTTAATGTTGATGGAAATATTATCGACCGCAGTTATAGTTTTATAGTCGCGGGAAAATAAATCTTTAAGACTGCCCTTTAGCCCCTCGTGACGGTTGAGAACCTTAAACTCCTTAGTCACTCCCTTCATGATGATTGCGTCTTCCATAAAAACCTCCGTTATCCTGTAATTTAGATTGCTTCGCTCCGCTCGCAATGACAGTACTTCAACAAAGGAATCCTCGGCGGGGTGTCCAAGCCGCTTCAGATTCCCTTGCTTTTACAAGATACCTGGATTATACTTGGTATAAGTGTGTAAGAAAATTATTATTTTTACTTATTTTAATAACTATTTTTCATATATAAAGTAATATTGTTATTAATTTCAGGAGCAACAAAATGCCGGAAACAACACAGAAACCTGTAAAAGGAATTATCTTAAAACGAAGCGACGGGTCAGAAGTTGTAAATTATAATGTAGAAGGTTTTCCAGCCTATATTCACGAGGGCTATGTTTATCCCGGCTGTACCTGGGAACGAGTTCCACACTATCATGACGATATTGAAATTCTTTCTGTTTATTCAGGCACAATGGCCTATTCAGTTGATGGCATAAATATCACCTTAAAAAGAGGCGATACACTTTTTGTAAATGCTGATAAAATCCACTACTCTATTTCAGGCCAGAATCGCAGTACTCTATATTACATTGCCGTAATGCATCCTAGTATTATCTCTTCAACCTTTGCAGTTGAAAGCAAGGCCATTAAGCCAATCATCTCAGACCGCAGTGTTCCATTTATTCATTTTAAGGCGGAAGATTTTGATGCTCCTGCAATTCAGAAACTCATGAAAGCCCTCTGCAAGGAAGAAGAGACCGGCAATGAGTTTATGATAACAAAATACTTTTTCGAAATATGGGAAATCATAATGCACCGCTTTACCGATGCCTACCGCCTGCACGTGGGCCATATTGAAGACAGCGACTCACACAATTCAAAACTCAAGGCCATGATGTTCTATATAGACCAGCACTACAATGATCAAATTACCCTCAAAGATATTGCCCAGGCCGGTGGCGTGAGCCAGAGCCTTTGTAATCAGATTTTCAACAAACTTACAGAAAAATCCCCGATAGAATATCTTATGCACTACCGTTGCCGTAAAGTCACAGACCTGCTTCTGGCCGGCGACATGAGCATGAGTGAAATTGCAGAAATCACAGGCTTTTCCGGAGCCAGCTACATGGCAGAGACCTTTAAGAAATTTTACAAAATGTCACCAAGAGATTTTAAGAAGATGAGAGCCCAGAATAATGAGACCGCAGTCTTACGCAACTTCTCCTGACTTAAACATTTTCATCATCTCATTAGTCAGGCTGTAATCATTGGGCTGAAGTTCAACCTCTTCGCGGCTAACCCACTCGGCATATTTTAACTCGCTCTCATCCATTTTGATTTTATCGTCACCATCAACCTCACAGAAAAATCCTGCCAGAATATCTTGTGCCAGTGCCCATGGCTGAGATTTATAATAGCGGATATTTTTTACCTTAAGTCCAACTTCTTCCATTACCTCGCGCTCAACAGTCTGCTCAAGAGTTTCACCAAACTCAGTAAAACCGGCAACTAGAGCAGAGTGCGCATAACCAGTACGATATTTTGTAATGAGGATTTTGTCCTTCTTCTGATTTAAGATTCCTATGATTACCGCTGGATTGATTCGTGGATAAATTTTTGATTCGCATTCCGGACAAAACAAAGCTCGCTCAACAGTATCATGTTCTAAGTTATGACCGCAGTGCCCGCAGAATTTATTATCATCATACCACTTCCAAAGATGATACGCTGAAAAGACAGCAAAAAGTTCTAAATTGGAAGCAAGCGGTAAATCACGTAACTGACGTGGTGTATAAAAAGAAAAATTTGAAAGTTTCTTCGGAACTGAAGTATGTTCCGGAATCAAAAAATATTTCTGATTATCAATGGAAAAAAGATAAGTTGCTGAAAGTTTCTGTTTCGAAAAATCTTCAAAAAGAGGATAACTTAAATCTTTTGAAAACTGATTATAGCGAACGAGAACCTTTCCCTCAGAAAATAAAAATACAAAATCCTTTTCAGAAGCCTCATAGTTTTGAAAATGATTATAAAACTTAGCCGGAAAAATATCTTGAATCATAAGCTATTATGTCATTTTTTAAGTTTTCAGTACATATGGGCAGTGAGAGGATCGAACTCCCGACACCCTAAAATCGGAAATCCGTTAAAAACAATTGCGAAAGCAATTGTTTAGGATTATCCGATATATGGGTAGGAGCGAACGGCAGTGAGCGACTTCGACAGAATGTCGGGAGCTATGAGATCCGACAAAACCACAAAAAGAGTCTCATAACAAAAAAAAGACACTCTAAAAAGAGTGTCTCTAAATGGGCAGTGAGAGGATCGAACTCCCGACATTCTGGGTGTAAACCAGACGCTCGTACCAGCTGAGCTAACTGCCCGAAAAAAATCGGCAACTTTCTACTTTCCCGGAACGAATCCAGTATCATCGACGTAAGAGAGCTTGACTTCCGTGTTCGGAATGGGAACGGGTATTACCTCTCCACTATGGCCACCGATATTATTTACAATATCATACGAAGAGCACTAGTCTGAAACATCAGAGCGTGCAGAACGGAAATATATCAGAAAAGAAGTTTTTGTTCAAGTAGTTTATGAACGGAAACGATGATATGGCCAAGTCTCACGACTTATTAGTAATGCTCGGCTGAACGTCTCGCGGCGCTTACACCTGCATCCTATCAACCTGGTAGTCTCCCAGGAGTCTTCAGGGAACTTAAAGTTCCAGGGAAGTCTAATCTTGAGGTGGGCTTCCCGCTTAGATGCTTTCAGCGGTTATCCCTTCCGGACTTAGATACCCAGCACTTACCCTTGGCAGGATAACTGGTAAACCAGAGGTTCGTCCACTTCGGTCCTCTCGTACTAAAAGCAGCTCCTCTCAAACTTCCATCGCCCATAACAGATAGGGACCGAACTGTCTC
>NZ_FORI01000020.1 GCF_900113965.1 Treponema bryantii
CCCCCTGTCGAATTAATTAGGATATTGTGCCCTGATGGACTTATCTATCTTAGCATGATAAAACTGGGGCCTTAATGATTTTCAAAGGTTCGTAGACAACAGCGGGTCAAGCCCGCCATTTTTTATGTTGACAAATATTCACTTTAGTTCATATAATAAAACCATGTGGAATGTTGATTCATCCGATGAATATGATGGCTGGTTTCTAAGTTTGGACGAAGAAAGTAAAGAAGCCGTATTACAAAGAGTTCTTTTACTCCGTCAGTACGGTCCTCAACTTCCTCGTCCATATGCAGATACTCTCCATGGTTCGAAAAAATATACGAACCTGAAGGAATTAAGAAATCAAACACAACAACATGTACTGAGAGTTGCCTATTATTTTGATACCGAAAGAAATGCATTTCTGCTTACAGGTGGGGATAAGAAAGGAAAAGATCAGAAGAAATTTTACAAAGATTTAATTGCTGAATCTGAAGCAATCATAGAGAAACATGAAAAGGAGTTGGAAAATGAAAGATGCAATCAAAATGATGGAAAGTAATATGTCTCCCGAAGCTGTAAGACGAGCTCACATAAAAGCCGAGCAGGATATTATGTCTATCCGCCTTGCACAGCTCCGAGAAGAAAAAAATATAAAACAATCAGAAATGGCAAATTTCACACAGTCGTCAGTTTCAAAAATAGAAAAAAGAAAGGATATGAAAATTTCTACTTTAATAGATTACCTGGACAGTCTTGGAATGGGATTGGAAATAATTACATATCCAAAGGTTGCCGTATCAAAGAAACAAGAAAAAGTTTTGTTGAAAGTATAAATTCACATAACAAAAGTTCAAAGCCGACAGGCAGTCAAGCTGCCTGCGGTACAACCAGTTGTTATACCGACACGCCTGTAGGCGTGCTCGTATTTAGGGCTTGGACGAAGAAGCGGTAATAATGAAAGCTCGCAAGGAAGCTTTTTTAAGGTTTATTAGCGAAGCAAAGAAGCGATATTAAGGAATATATTTTCAGCAAGTCAAGCTTGCTGAAAATATGAAAAATAAAACTTTAGGGCGGTCACAGGAAGTGGTTGAATTTTCATCTTACTTCCAGAAAAAAAATCGAAATCGTCAAAAATCAGTTCAAGCCTGATTTTTGGAAAATAGTGTTGAATAAAAATGGATGATTTTGAAATAAGAGAAATAAAACTGTCTGATACAAACGGTATTAAATCTATCAGCGAAGAAGATTTAGGATATGAATGTTCTGTTTCTTTAGTTGAAGAAAAAATAAAATCATTAAATAAAAATCGTGAACAAGTATTTGTCGCATGTAAAAACGGTATTGTTGCCGGATATGTTCATGTAGAAAAATACGATACTTTATATTTCGAAACTATGTGCAATGTACTGGGGCTTGCAGTTAAGAAAGAATTTCAAAAAAATGGAATTGGCAAAAAACTTCTACTTGTCGGCGAAAACTGGGCAAGAGAAAATGGGATAAAATATATGAGAGTTAATTCTGGAATTGGAAGAGTAGAGGCTCATAAATTTTATAAACATATGGGTTATGAATCTGAAAAAGAACAATTGAGATTCATAAAGAAAATATAATTTGGTATAACATGCACTTCAAATCGGATGTCGGGTCAAGCCCGCCTTTTTTTATAGACAAAAAAACAAATATCGTGGTAAAATTATCCCACAAGGAGAATACAAATGCCTAGAATAGTTCCTATAAGGGATTTAAAAAACACTACAGCAATTTCGACTCTATGCCATGAAGAAGAAGAACCGATTTTCGTTACAAAAAATGGATATGGAGACATGGTTTTAATGAGCATGGAAACTTATGAAAAGAACCTGTTCCTTGTAAACGTATATGGAAAACTTGAAGAAGCAAAACAGGATATGAAACAGGGAAAGTATTCTTCTGTTGAAGATGCAATTTCAAGAATAAGAAAAAATCATGGCCTATAATGCCCGAATCATGGAAAAGGCTGAGCAGGATTTATCCGAAATTGTAACTTATTTTACAGAAAAACTTTGTAATCCAAGCGCTGCTGAAAGTTTACTTGAAGAATTTCTCGAAGAAAAGAACAATATTTCAGATAATCCTTATATGTATCCGTTAAGTAATGATTCAGTTTTGCAATCTGAAGGATATCACAGATTTCTTTTCAAAAAAAATTATATCGCTCTGTACTTAATCGATGATATTGAGAAAGAAGTATCTATAATGAGAATCTTTTATGCAAAAAGAGATTATGCTAATTTAATATAGAAGCAACCTAACAAAGGTTCGTAGCCGACAGCGGGTCATGCCCGCTGCGGAACAATCAATTGTTCCGAGCCATTATTTCGATGAGCCTAAAAAATGCTTTCGCATTTTTCTTAACGGCTCTTCGATTGTAGGCAGGTACAACCAGTTGTTATACGCACAGCCCACTAGGCTGGAAATGGGAAATAAAGTGGAAATTAGATTTGCAAAAAAAGAAGAACTTGAAGAAGTAAATAAAATCAGGAAACAGGTAAGCGACTTACATTCAAAAGGACGCCCTGACATTTTCTATCCTGAATTTAAAGGAGAAATTGTCAGCTGTATCTATGATATTTATGAGGATGAAACGAAAAAGATAATAGTTGCCCTTGAAAAAGACCAAATCTGTGGCATGGCAATTATTCAAGAAATTCATAAAACTGCCGGAGTTTATCAAAAGGCGCGGGATTATATAGAAGTAGACCAGTTTGGTGTAAAGGATACTTTCAGACGACAGGGCGTGGCAACTAAACTTATAGACTTTATAAAAGAATATGCCCGCGCCCAAGGTTTTCCAAAACTGGAACTCAATATGTGGGACTTCAATCAAGATGCTCTAGCTTTTTACGAAGCAGTAGGGTTCAATACATACAGACGTTATATGGAACTGGAAGTAAGATCATAACCGATATCCGGTCGAGTTCAATAGATAACAACATCAATCTTGTAAATAAATGGAGTCAGTTTGGAAAACATTTTATTGAATATCTGGATAGAAATGAAGAGCGGTATTAAAGTCCGACTAATATCCAAAGATGTATATAATTCAGATGAAAATTATATTGTAATAATGGAAATAAATGAAAATGGGATTTCCAGAAATATCAATTTAATGGTAAAAGGCAGGAAAGTATTTGATGCTTCTGGAAAATGTTTAGATTTTGGTGATGCATATCCACTAACTTCTGAATATGGTAAAATGATGATCACTAAGCAGTTTATAAACGCTTGGTTAGAATAAAAAACGTATAACACATATAAGGCCCCAGCTTGTCAATAAGAATCCTCAAAAAATAATCACTTAAGGCTGTCTTTTTCAGGCAGTCTTCTTTTTTGAGAA
>NZ_FORI01000012.1 GCF_900113965.1 Treponema bryantii
TAAGGTTAAATTAAAAGGACTGACCCCTTTACAATTCAGGAATCAGTCCTTAAAATCAGCCTAGTTAAAGTGTCCAATAATTGGGGTGCACTTCATCCGGCCGGGTACACTTTAACTATACGGAGGAAATTTCGAGAAAGCAACGGTGACAATGGTTACATTTAGGGTGACTTTTGTTATGTTTGAGGTAACTGAGGTTATTAAAAAGAGTGACTTTGGTTACTGGTGGTTTCGATACGCCCTTCGGGCTACTCAACCACCGGGATTATTTAATACGGCTAAAGTCCACTTTTTGTTCAGGAATATCTACTTTCGAAACTTTCAGGCGGGTTGCATCATTCAACTGAACATCACTGCAGTTGTGCAAGGTTGCCTGCATATCTAGAGAAGGAATTAAGAACAGAGCGTCGTTTCCACGGCGGTCGATACAGAAGGCTTCGTATTCGCTATCAGGATTTTGAAGAAGATAAACAAGCTTCCAGTGAGTATCGCTCTGGCGGCTTGCTTTTTTAGCAGCAATAGATGCGGCGTCACCGGCAGCAACACGTTCGAGCATATCGTCTTTTGCAATAAGATGGCGGCCGTCAATAAAGGCGCGAAGCTGTTCATGAGAAATCAAATCTCCGTAACGGCGAAGCGGTGAAGTAACCTGGCTATAGAAAGAAACGCCAAGTCCAGCATGAGGAGCCGGAGTAATTCCAACAGAACGTTTTCTCATGCACTTAATTCGTGCAAACTGTCCGGCCCAGCCTTCCGGAAGATTATCAGGAAAATCTGGAGCTTCCTGACTGATAAACATAAAAGGAATCTGATTTTTAAAAGCAAAGCGGGCAGCACCCTCCCCGGCCAAAATCATCAGTTCCGCAATCATTTCGTTTGACTCAAGACGCGCCTCAGGTTCAATAGTTACTTTCTTTGTTTCCTTATCTACAGAAATATCAACCTCAGGCATCTGAATTGTAACAGCACCGTTCTTTTCGCGGCGGGCTTTGTTTTTGCGGGCTATCTCAAAAAGAGGTTTCAACTCGGCGTCTTCCTTATGCTCTTCTGCATATTTATATGTAAGACGCTTTACCTTTACGTTAGTTTTAAAAACCTGGCACTCTTCAATCTGGCTTTCATCATCAAGCTTAATTCTAAAAGACAGAGCATGGCTGTCTTCCTTAAGACCAAGAGCGTAATCTTCAAGGCAACTTTCACAGAGCATTCGAGAAGTTCCCTCAGGAATATACAAAGTAGTTCCACGGTCGCGGGCTGCAATATCAATTTTGGAACCTGGCTCAACAGAAGAAGCCGGGTCTGCAATATGAACCCACAAATACTCGCCGTCAAAAGCGACAGCGTCATCAGGGTCTGCAGAATGCTCGCTGTCTATTGCGTAAGCAACACCCGGAACATCAAGACGCTCTTCTTCCGGCATAGCACCAAGCTGGTCTTTAGCAGAATCAAAGCTGAACCCAAAACGTGTCGGATACGGATTTTTAGTAAAATCCCAGATACCGGTATCAATCAAAAGTTTGTGAGCGGCTTCAATTGTCTGAGGAACTCCCGCATCGGCGAGCACCTTAGACTTATCAGTTTTGCAGAGAGCAAAGGCTTCAACCTCTCCCATGAATTTTGCATCCTCTGGAAGGTCAAGTTTACGTGATTTAAGACGCGCAATAAAGGCTGCACGAATTTCAGACTCATGCTCTTTTTCGTATTGTTTTTTATTAAGCGCTTCAATCTCTTCTGCAGAACGCAGGGTAAAACAAATCTCACCGTTTTTCAAAGCATCCTGCGAAAGCTGAAAATGAACATCACCGGCTGCAATCGAATACAAAGCCCACGCTTCGTCAGCCTTAAATCCACCACGAGAATATTCAGCTAAATCAGAAAGAGAAATTGCCTCGCTGGCAGTTGACTCATCAGACATTAAAAGCTCGTAAGTTTCTACAAGCTGAGCCGCCAGACCTTCTGTTGAAAAACCAAGCACATTATCCAGAGAAGAACAAGGTCCCTCATGTAAAAGAACCACATCCTTTTCGCGAACCTTCTGCTCACCGTAAACAGCTTTTTTGCCACTTGCCGTTGCAGGCTGACTACAGAATTTAATGATATATTTATCGCCGTCGCGGTCGTTTACAATTGCAGGTTGGTTTTTATATAAGACAACAGAAAGTTTATTCATAGAAGACATAATAACAAAATTTTTGGATAAAAAAAAGACGTCGTCCACGGGGAACGACGTCTTTCATACAGGTGGTTTCGATACGACACTTCGTGTCTACTCAACCACCGTAGCGACTTAAATTACCATTTCTTTTCGATAGTATCACAGATATTGAGCTCGCCTTCGTCGAGAGCGAAGAACTTAGCCTTTTCCATGTTAGGAACAACGTTTACTGAATCACCAAGGCGGAATTCAGCATTTGCAGTTGTCTTAGCGATGATTGACTGTCCCTTGTTAGAAACGAGGTACAAGTGTGTTTCAGCACCAAGTGGTTCCTTGTTAGTAATCTTCATCTGCATATCATCTTTTGCAGCTGGCTTGTCAACGTATGTAAGGTCTTCAGGACGAATACCGAATGAAACTTCCTTACCAACATAGTCTTTCAAGCTCTTAGCCTGCTCGTCTGTAGGGTTGATTTCGAAAGAACCTTCATCACAAACGATCTTACCGTTCTTCTCAAGAACCTTTACAGTCAAGAAGTTCATTGGAGGTGTACCAATGAAGCCTGCAACGAACTTGTTGATTGGGTTGTTGTAGAGGTAAAGTGGAGCACCAATCTGCTGGATAACTCCGTCCTTCATTACAACGATCTTTGTACCAAGTGTCATAGCTTCGATCTGGTCGTGTGTTACGTAGATCATTGTAGCCTGGAGTCTGTTGTGAAGAGCAGCCAATTCAGAACGCATTGTTACACGGAGCTTAGCATCGAGGTTAGAAAGAGGTTCATCGAACAAGAATACCTTAGGATTACGAACGATAGCACGACCTACAGCAACACGCTGGCGCTGACCACCAGAGAGAGCCTTTGGCTTACGATCGAGATACTGAGTAAGGTCGAGCTGTTTAGCAGCATCGCGAACACGGCGGTCAATTTCAGCCTTGTCCATCTTACGAATCTTCAATCCGAATGCCATGTTATCATAAACAGTCATATGTGGATAAAGAGCGTAGTTCTGGAATACCATGGCGATATCACGATCCTTTGGAGGAACGTCGTTCATTTCAACGCCATCGATGAAGAGCTTACCTTCAGTAATATCTTCCAAACCAGCGATCATACGGAGAGTTGTTGACTTACCGCATCCAGAAGGACCTACGAATACGCAGAATTCCTTGTCTTCAATAGTGATATTAGCATTGTTTACAGCACGAACACCGCCGTCGTAAACCTTACCAATACCTTTAAGTTCTACCTTTGCCATTTTATGTGGCCTCCTTAAGGGTTATATTATTATAACCATTGTAGCACATCCAAGGCAGAAGTCAACAGAGAAATTTCTTATAAGTGTAATTTTTTCGGGCAAAGATATGAAGGGGAAAGCCTTCCCCTCGGCCGCACTTCGTTGCGGCCTACCCCTTCTAACGGGGGACACCCCCGTAACGCCCCCTCCGTGTTAAATAAAAAAGGCTTCCTTATTCAGGAAGCCTTTGCGGAGGAGCCGACTTGAACGGCCACGACTAACGTCACAAGCACCTCAAGCTTGCGTGTCTACCAATTCCACCACCCCCGCGCGGAATGTGATATTTAATATATAGATTTTATGATTTCGTGTCAATATATAAAATGCAGAAAAATTAAAAAAATGATTAATTTCTTATCGGTGATCGACAGAATCTTTACTTTTATTTTTGTATAGTATATCCTAAAATTATCTTGTTATAGAAAAGAAAAGGAGAAGAAAACTATGAAAAAATTATTAATGGTATTGTTCGCTGCAACAATCATGACACTTACCCTCTCAGGAAAATCAAATACTAAAGCTAAAAATATAAATCCTGCACCTTCAGTTATTGACGCTTGTTTTACCAGCAATGTGAACATGGATTCATACGAAGCCACTAAAGAAGCTTACGAAATCAACTCCCTAAGCTTAAACACAGAGTCTGATTTTATTATTTTCAAGATTGATAACTCAGGCAAGAACTTTAACGAAATTCAGTTTAGTCCAAACAGTGACTTTGAACCAAATATTCATTACGACAACTTATATCAAATCTTCAAAGACAAAAAGATTTTCTGGGCAAATATAGGACTTAGATGGAGCGAATTTTCATTTAAGGATGATTTCGCAAAATCAAACGGGACAATTTATATCCGAGCAATTGATAAAAACGGAATCCCAGGCGAAACTTTCGAAATTTCAGAAGTCACAATTACAAAATAAAAGAAATGCCTGAACAAAAAAAAGGGCTGCCCGATAAGATTAAACTTATCAGGCAGCCCTTTTTCATTTAATCTGATATTATCCTAACCCGCCAACCTTAAGCTGGAAGTGGCTGAACTCCATTGAGAAGCTTGCGCGGCCCTGGGTTGCTGAACGAAGGTTTGTTGTAAAGCCGAACATGTTTGCCATTGGAGCCTGGGCGTGAATGATTTCGCCTGTAGTTTTAGAATCCTGGCCCATTATGTTTCCGCCGCGCTGGCTGAGCTGACTGGAAGCAGGCCCTACGAACTCTTTTGGACAAGAAATGTCAACGTTCATAACCGGTTCAAGAATTACAGGATTTGCTGCAGTGCAGGCCTTATCGAATACCTGTGCTGCACAAGCCTCAAAGGCAAAAGTAGATGAAGTAAGCTCATCATATTTAATTGCGGTAACCTTTACACCAACATCTGTACATGGGTAACCATATCTGATTCCAGAATTAAGTGCAGACATAAATCCGTTCTTAATTGATTCGATAATTTCATCAGGAACTTCGGCATGGCGGCAGGTAATTTCAAAGGAGTTACCACTGCCCTGCTCTCTCTGTTCAACTGTAATTGTAAGACCAGCTGTATTTTCTTTTCCGGCAAGCACGCGGCTGAATTCTTCTGTAGCTTCGGCGCTGCCGCTTACAGACTCGCGGTAAGTTACCTGAGGAGCACCTACGTTACACTTTACGCCAAAATCATCACGCATACGGGTAACAAGAACGTCCAGATGGAGCTCACCCATACCAGAAATAATCAGCTGACCAGTTTCTGCATCTTCATGGCTTGTGAAGGTTGGGTCTTCGCGCGACAGGATTTCGAGAGTTTCGTTCATCTTATCCTTTTCGCTCATGCTTTCCGGCTCAAGGGCAACAGAAATTACCGGCTGAGGGAACTTTGGCTGTTCGAGCAATACAGGGAATGCTTCGCTACCAATTGAATCACCTGTCTGAGCAAGCTTAAGACCAATAAATACGGCGATGTCACCTGCACTTACTGAATCGCATGGCTCACTCTTGTTTGCATGCATACGCAAAATGCGGTTTACACGCTCACGTTTCTTTTTATTTGTATTAAAAATCTGAGTTCCTGCCTGAATCTTTCCTGAGTACATACGAACGTAGCACAAAGGTCCCATTTCGCGGTCGTACTGAATCTTAAATACAAGACCGAGCGGCATTTTTGTTACATCACATGGAACATCAACTTCTTCTTCAGTATCTTTCTTAACACGGATTCCCTTTGCAGGAGGAATGTCGAGTGGAGATGGAAGATAATCAATTACAGCATCAATGAGTGGCTGAACACCCTGATTATGGCGGGCACTTCCCATTACAAATGGGACGAAAGTGCGTGCAATTGTACCCTTGCGGATTGCAGCCTTAAGCTGATCTACGCTGATTTCGCCGCCTTCAAGATAAATCTCCATGAGAGCGTCATCGCTTCCAGCAACCATTTCAACAAGCTTTTCGCGCCATTCGTTTGCCTGATCCAAGCGGCTTGCATCAACATCAGTTACATCAAAAGTTTCGCCTTCATCATCTTCGTGCCAGCGGATTTCTTTCATATTAAGAAGGTCGATAACACCTTCAAAGTCCTGACCTTCTCCAATTGGAATCTGGAGAGCAAGACAATCTACACCGAACTTTTCGTGAACATCTTCCATTGAACCAAAGAAGTCTGCACCAATTCGGTCCATTTTGTTCATAAAACAGAGGCGAGGAACAGAGAACTCGTCGGCCTGCTTCCATACAGTTTCTGTCTGTGGCTGAACTCCGTCTACCGCACAGATAACTGCAACCGCGCCGTCGAGCACGCGCAGAGAACGCTCAACTTCGGCAGTGAAGTCTACGTGGCCCGGAGTATCAATAATATTTATCTGATGATCTTTCCAGTAAGTTGTTGTAGCAGCAGAACAGATTGTAATTCCACGCTCCTGTTCCTGAGCCATCCAGTCCATTGTTGCCTGGCCGTCGTCAATTTCTCCAATCTTATGAATCTTACCTGTATAATAGAGAATACGTTCTGTAGTTGTAGTTTTTCCTGCATCAATATGCGCCATAATTCCAATGTTGCGCATTTTTTCCAAACTGTTAGCAGCCATTTTGAGCTCCGTCTGATAAATGAGAATATTTGGTCATTATAGTGATTTTTTAGCGTCTACTCAAGAATTGCGCCTTTGTCAGCGGAAGATACTAACTTCGCATAACGTGCAAGGTAGCCGGTTTTAACCTTTGGTTCCGGCGCTTTCCATGCGGCACGGCGGCGTTCGAGTTCTTCATCGCTTACTTCAAGAGTAATCTTGTAATTGTTGATGTCGAGAGTAATTTTATCGCCCTCTTCTACCAGCGCGATTGGGCCACCAACAGCAGCTTCTGGAGAACAGTGTCCAAGAGAAGCACCGCGTGTTGCACCAGAGAAGCGGCCATCTGTAATCAAAGCAACTTCCTTATCGAGTCCCTGTCCGGCAAGAGCTGCAGTTACAGCGAGCATTTCGCGCATACCAGGTCCGCCTTTAGGTCCTTCATATCTGATTACAACAACATCGCCACTCTTGATTTTGCGGTTCTGAACGGCATCCATTGCTTCGCTTTCGTCATTGAATACGCGGGCTGGACCAGTGTGCTTCATAAGTTCCTTTGCACAAGCAGAGCGTTTTACAACAGTTCCATTTGGAGCAAGGTTTCCGAACAGGATTGCAAGTCCACCGTTGTCGCTGAAAGGATTTTCGATAGGACGCAAAACCTCAGGATTGCGGTTACGAACGCCCTTTATATTTTCTGCCACAGTTTTTCCTGTAACAGTCATAAGGCTTGTATCAATCAGATTTTTCTTAGCAAGCTCTGCAAGAACAGCCTGTACACCACCCGCATCATCAAGTTCGCACATAAAGGTGTGACCGGCAGGAGCAAGGTGACACAAATTAGGAGTTCTGTTAGAAATCTCATTAACCATGTGAAGGTCAATACTAAGGCCTGCTTCGTGCGCAATTGCAGGAAGGTGAAGCATTGTATTAGAAGAACAGCCAAGCGCCATATCGGCAGCAAGGGCGTTCTCAAAGTTTTTCATTGTAAGCATTTTGCGGGCTGTAATTCCACGCTCAAACATTTCCATTACCTTCATACCGGCTTTTTTAGCAAGCGCGATACGGCGTCCGCTTACAGCAGGAATTGTTCCGTTTCCAGGAAGACCAAGTCCGATAGACTCAGTCAAGCAGTTCATACTATTAGCTGTGAACATACCAGAGCAGGCACCACAGCCAGGGCATGCAACAGTTTCCATTTCACGAAGCTGGTCTTCAGTAATACGGCCAGATGCAACAGCACCGACAGCTTCAAACATATCAGTTAAAGAAAGATTGCGTCCAGCATAAGGGTTAGAAGCATCGGCTCCAGGCAAGTGACCAGGCATCATTGGACCACCGCTTACAAAAACAGTTGGAAGGTCAAGGCGGGCTGCAGCCATCAGCATACCAGGAACAATTTTATCACAGTTAGGAATCATAACGAGGGCATCAAACTGATGTGCCTTTGTCATACACTCAATTGAGTCAGCAATAAGCTCGCGGGTAACAAGGGAATATTTCATTCCTTCATGGCCCATGGCAATACCATCACAAACACCGATTGCAGGGAACTCTACAGGAGTACCACCAGCCATGCGGATACCGGCTTTTACAGCTTCGGCAATGCGGTCAAGTTCTATGTGTCCGGGAATGATTTCATTTTTGGCACAGCAAACGCCTACGAGCGGGCGGTCTAATTCTTCATCAGTGTAGCCCATTGCATAAAACAACGAGCGGTGTGGCGCGCGGGCAAGGCCTTTTTTAGCGTTATCACTTTTCATTTGGAAACCTCGATAAATTATGTCATTGCGAGCGCAGCGAAGCAATCTATAGCAATGGATTGCGGCTTGATAATTATCATCAAGCCGCAAAACGAATGAGTCAAGGCTTTAAGCGTAAGCGTGCCTTGACCATTCGTATTGCCACGTCGCCTTTCAGGCTCCTCGCAATGACGATTATTTGTGTATATTACTCGTATTTGTCGCGGATGACAAGTTTTACGAGTGTTTTAGTCTTTAAGAGTGCGGTTCGGCGCTGCTCAACAAGTTCATCTTTTTTGAGACTGATTCTTGCATAATCGCAGATAGTCTTACCAAAATCAGAAAGAGTTGCAGGCGATTCTGCTTCACAGGCAAGAATTACATTCTTCTTAGAGATAAAATGTCTGAAGAACTCCGCAAACTCATCATTGTCGAGAGGGAGTCCATAAAGCATAATTATTCTCTTATAGTCCTGAATTCTGGCAAAAGTCTGACAGCAGGCAATAAGCTTTGAGCTGAAATTATCTTTTCCGTTTTCGTCTTTTGCAAGTTTTTCTGCAATTACATAAAGCTCAGGATCATCTGGAAATTCACCTGCCGGCTCACAATTAAATATTGCGCTCAGCTCAACAGAGTCTGTAAGGATCTGCGCCTTACTGTCGAGAACATCCGGATTATCAGCATTGTGGGTTGCAAGCTCAGACTCTTCGTTCTTAGCAAAAAGCTTTTCGAGTTCAGAATCTGTAATAGCAGCACTTGTACTGCCCTGAGTTGAATCAGACATTACAGACATAGCTTCTGAAAGAACGGCAGTTTCCTGTTCGCTGACAGCAACCTCTTCAGACATAGTATTGCGCTCTTTTTCATCGCCCATAATATCTGCGAGCATTGAATCAACGGCGCTATCCTTATTAATTACATTTGTAGCAGCAGGTTCTTCCGGCTTTGAATCAAATACCGGTTCTGGAGTAGTTACCTGCATGAATACTGCTTCTTCATCTGAAGCACCAATTTCTGCGCTGAATGTATCATCTTCTTCTACTTCTTCTTCATCATTTTCTGAAAGACCAGCAGAAATATCATCCACATTATCTTTATAGAAAGAAACAGAACTGCCCTTTCCGGCATTAGTTTTAAGAACTACTCTGTCTCCTTCATCTGCGGCTTCCCAAAGATAGCCGTCGTCTTCTCCAACATAGAAAAGGCCGCCCTCTCCGTCAACACGGATATTATGCAAAGCAGTACAGCCTTCAAAAGCATCTGGAGCAAGATATTCAAGGCTTGATGGGAAAACTACACTTTCGAGCGCAGTACAGCCGGCAACTGCCTTAGATTCAATTCGTTTTACAGTATTAGGAATTACAAGTGATTTAAGGGAACGACAGCCTTCAAAAACACTTTCCGGCAAAACAGTGATTCCGGCTCTGAAAGGAATATCTGGCAAAGATTCGCAGTCCTTAAAAAGACCTTCCGGGAAAGAAGAAATGCCAGTAGGAAGAGTAACCTTTGTGAGTGCAGAACAACCAGAAAAAAGATATGGAGGAAGTTCTGTAATTCCAGAAGAGAGTTTTACCTTTTCAAGTGATTTAGAATTCTCAAAAAGACAGCTGCCAATTTCTGTAACAGAGTCTGGCAGAGAGATGGACTCATAAGGACAATCTGAAAAAACATCATCTTCTATTCTATGCGCTCCAAACGGAATGCGACCGGTAAAATCTGTTGATGTATCATCTACGCCAATTACAGTATGCATGTCTTCAGAATAAAGCAGACCATTTTTTTTGATATACGAACCCATAAACTTTCCTTTTAGTATTGTTTTATACAATTTTATCATAGGAATTGTTATTTGTCATTTAATAATGTTCATGTTATTCTATATTTATGCTTAAAGTTTTTGATGGCGATACACAAATTTTCTACAGTGAAAGCAAGTGGCTGCATCCGATTTTCGAATTTGAGGATTTTTTGAAGACTTATAACGGGCCGCGCAACAATTTACGTGCCTGGGACAGTGCTATCGGTAAGGCAGCGGCTGTTTTATTGATTCGACTGGGAGTGCTTCAGATTCACGGGGAGCTTGTAAGTAAACTTGCGGTTGATTATACCTCAAAAACTCTTGGTGAAGGAAAACTCACCTATGACACTCTGGTAGACCGCCTTATGTGCCAGACCGAAAGTCAGCTGGAAAATCTTACAGATTCAGATGAAATGTACTATCTGCTGCGCCAGAGGGCAAAGCTTGTACTGGGCGTTCCTGTAAGCATTCAAAATCTTTCATATAAATATGGAAAAATTGACGGTTTGAATCTTGAAGTTCCGGCCGGCGGACGTCTTATGATTCTTGGCGAGAACGGAACTGGTAAAACCACCCTTCTCCGCCTGATTTGCGGAATTTACAAGGCTGATGGCGGCAGCGTTCTGATTGACGGAATGCCTGTAGACAAGCTTCCAAAATACACAATTGGCTACATTCCACAGCTTTCGGAACTGCAGGAAGAACAGAGTTTTGACCTTACTGCCGGTGAAGTTGTTGGGCTTGGAATAAGCGGTAAAACAACACGGGCAAGCCGCCGCGAGCTTGTAGAAGAGGCAATGTCTCGTACCGGCTGTGCACATCTGGAAGGCAGAAAATTTTCAGTACTCAGCGGCGGCGAAAAACAGAAAGTTTCTCTTGCACGCTGTCTTGCACAAAAAGCACGGCTGCTTCTTCTGGATGAACCAACTGCAAACCTCGATAAAGATAACCGCCGCATGGTGGTTGAGATTCTTGCATCTCTTTCCATCTCAGAAATCCCTACCATCATAATGGTAACTCACGATAAAGAACTTACATCTCTTAAGAAGTGGGAGGTACTTAATCTTGGATAAACTCGAAAGACTCGCACTCCTTTTCTCTCTCGCACCGGTTATGAAAGGCTTTATTGCCATGAGCATAAGCGGAGCTGTTTTCCCGCTCTGCGGAGTTATGGTACTGAGACTGAACCTCGTTCCAATGCGCTACATGCTGATGCACGGAGTAATTCTTGGTGGAGCAATTGCAATGGCAATGAACGTTCCCCTCCTTCCGGTAACAATCACTGTAAACTTACTTCTGGTTTTTATGATGATTATGATGACAGGAAGCGGCGAAGGCAGAAACTTTGGCGGCACCAGCGCAGCCACAATGGTTTTAAGTATGGCCCTTGCCTCACTGATTATGCACGTAGCAGACGTTCCTGCAAAAGATACTCTCGACCTTTTATGGGGAAGTCCGTTTGCTTTAAGCTATCTGGACATCACAGCGCTTGGCGTTCTTGCCCTCGTGCTCCTCTTATACGTCATCTTAAATTTCAGAAATATTAAAAACCTCTTTTTCAGCAAAGAGATTTCTATGAGTCTTGGAATTCACGTAAGGCTTCACAACACCATAATGGTAATTATGATTGCATCTGTAGTTGCAATTGCAATGAAGCTGCTCGGTGCTTTTCTGATTGACTCTCTTTTAATTCTTCCGGTAATGTGTGCTGCACCGTTCCTCAAAAAACTGAATCACAACGGAATCCGCTCGCTGTTTATCGGAAGCTGTATAACAGGTTTCTTACTCTCGGTTGCAGGCTATGTCATAGCTGTTGCCGCAGATTTTCCACCAGCTGGAACTATTGCAGTTCTTGCCGGAATATTATTTTTTATAGGAAGGATTTTTAAATGAAAAAAATCTCTAAAATCACTATTGCCCTTTTCGCTGCTCTTGCGCTTTTTAATTCTGCCTGGGCTGCACCAAAGAAAGTTGTTGCTTCTACTTCATGGGCCGCTGCCTTTGCAGACATTGCCGGTGCTGATGAAGTTGAAAGCATTGCCCCTGTAAATCTCCGCCATCCACCGGAGTACGAAATTACTGTAAGCGATGTTCAGAAGATTTCTGATTCTGAAGTTTTCATTTACGCTGGTTTTGAACGCATGATGAAGACTCTTGGCGACAAGGTTCCAAACAAAGGAGTTAGCGTTCAGGTTGTTCTTGATAACTCTCTTGCGACAGTAAAAGAATCTACTTTGAAAATTGCTCAAGCTCTTGGAACAGAAGAGATTCAGAAGGTTCGTTTTGCTGAATATGAAAAGCTTGTAAAAGACGGCCAGAAAAAGGCTTTGAAAAAGAAGCTCAATAAAAAGAAGGTACTGTGCAACAAGAATCAGACATATCTTGCAAAGGAACTTGGTCTAGATATCGTTGGTGTTTTCGGACCAGGACCAGTAAGCGCAGAAGAACTTCTTGAAGCAAAGAAAGCAGGCTATGACCTTATCATTGATAATATTCATAACCCAACCGGAAAACCTGTTACTGAAATTCTTCCAAAGGCAAAATACATTGAATGGCGCAACTTCCCTACTGCCGTTGAACACGACGCACTTAAGAAAGTTGTAAGCGATAATATTGATATGTTACTTGCTGAGTTTTAATTCAAATGAATCTACAAGGGCGATCCATGACGCTTCAATTACGTCGGAAGATACGCCCACTGTAGTCCAGCTGCTCTGCCCGTCGGTTGATTCTATGATTACACGTACACGGGCAGCAGTTGCTGACTTACTATCCAATACACGTACCTTATAATCCACCAGTCTGAAATTAGAAACCACCGGATAAAACTTTTCGAGCGCTTTACGAAGCGCAATATCAAGAGCGTTGACAGGACCGTCTCCCTCACCCGCTGTAATTTCAAAATTTCCGTCTACTTCAACCTTAATCTGAGCACAACAGCAAACGCCCTCTTCCGGACGCGGATTTGAACCTGTTGTCTGATAGTAGTGAAGCTTAAAGAACGGCTTGTACTGTCCGAGCATCTTTTTTACCAGGAGCTCAAAACTTCCGTCGGCACCTTCAAACTGATAACCCGCAGACTCGAGTTCTTTTACCTTTGTCATAAGGTCGCTGACAATAGGATCATTGCGCTTAACGTCCGGCACAAAACGGCGAATCTTCTCAAGAATCATACTGCGGCCGGCAACTTCGCTCATAAGGAATACGCGGGTGTTACCAACAGTTTCTGGCGTGATATGCTCGTAGGCAAAAGGGTTTTTGAGAACGGCGTCAATGTGCATTCCAGCCTTGTGTGCAAAAGCATCTTTTCCAACATAAGGCGACTGAGGATTTACACGGATATTTGTGAGTTCTGCAACACGTTTACAGATTGCAGTAAGATTTGTCATGCTCTCTTCAGGAATAACCTGATAGCCCATTTTTATCTGAAGATTTGGAATGATTGTAGAAAGATTTGCGTTACCCGTACGTTCACCAAAGCCAAGAAGAACTCCCTGAACATGAGTAGCACCTTCTTTTACAGCAACAAGAGAATTGGCAACAGCAAGTCCGCAGTCGTTGTGAGTATGAATACCTACGGTCACTTTTTTTCCATAAAGTTTTACAACCTCAGCTACGGCACGGCGACATTCGTCAATCATAAAGCCGCCTTTTGTTTCGCAGAGACAAAGTACAGTAGCGCCACCTTCAACGGCAGCCTTTAAGGTTTCAAGAGCATAGTCTTTGTCTTCTTCGTAGGCTGTAAAGAAATGTTCTGCATCGTAAATAACCTTGCGGCCGTTTGCAACAAGGTACTCGCACGATTCGCGGATCATCTTGAGATTTTCTTCTGGAGTTGTTTTGAGAATATCTGTTACCTGAAAAGTCCAGGACTTACCGAAAATAACAACAGTTTTTGTTTCGGCAGAAAGAAGACTTTTGAGATTTGCGTCATCTTCGCATTTGCAGTTTTTACGGCGTGTTGAACCGAAGGCACAAACCTGAGCGTTCTTAAACTGAACAGCGGCAGCTGCCTTAAAGAACTCCATATCCTTAGGATTCGACCCGGGATTTCCTGCCTCAATGTAAGTAACACCAAGCTCGTCGAGCTCATGACAAATGTGAAGCTTGTCCTGAACAGAAAAACTAATACCTTCGCCCTGAGCACCGTCGCGTAATGTCGAATCTAGAATCTCAATTTTCTTCATAGGTTAATTATGGAAGAAATGAGAGGAAGTTTCAAGAACCCCGTCATTGCGAGGAGTGAAACGACGAAGCAATCTATTAAATGGATTGCTTCGCTGCGCTCGCAATGACGACAACTTATTCACAATAACGTTAATTCAGAAAGAATTTAACTGAGTTCTCATAACAAACCGCAGCCACCAGATGGCCGAGGCTCTCTTCATGCCACGGGAACTCGCCGGCTTCTACAAGGCCGCCGATGTAGTTGCAGAGTATACGGCGGAAGTATTCGTGTCTCGGGTATGAGAGGAAACTACGGCTGTCTGTGAGCATGCCCACATATGTGCCAAGCGGTGCTGTACGTGCATAAACTCTAATCTGTTCTTCAATTCCATCTTTATGATCATTGAACCACCAGGCTGGTCCGAACTGACAGTTACGGAAATTAGCCGCCATTGTAGCAAGGGCTTCGTTATCTTTAGGATTGAGATTGTAGAGGATTGTGCGGGCCTGTGGTGCTGCACTGTAAATCGCGTTAAGCACTGCGCCAAGCTGCGGTGCAAAATTAAAGTCATTCAGGCTGTCTTCACCAATATTCTTTCCGGCAGCCTCAAGCATTGCGGCGTTGTTGTCACGAAGAGCACCAATGTGTATCTGCATTACAAAGCCCTTCTGAGCATACAGTTTTCCGAGTTCCACCAGCACCCAGCCCTTATATTTTGCAATTTCGTCGTGGCTGAGTTTTTTTCCAATCCACGCCTTTTCAAAAATGTAGTTTACGTCATCATAGCTGGCCGGCAGGTAGAAATCTCCTTCAAGAGAATGATCACTTACAACCGAACCGTTCTCTTTGAAAAAGTCCATACGGCGGCCGAGCGCTGAAATCATATCAGACACAGACTGGAACTTTGTGCCGTCAACCTTCTGAAGGCGGCTGATATAATCTGCAAAGGCAGGACTGTCCGGCGACAATGGAATGTCTGGGCGGAACGAAGGGCGAACGCGCAGGCCGGCGGCAGTGGTTTCGACCCTTCGACCAGGCTCAGGGACCGCAGGCTCAACCACCGATGCGGCAATTTTCTTATGCCACTCAAGACTATCTAAGGGGTCATCGGTTGTACACAGTTCGCGTACACCGAGTTTAGCAAGTAAACCGCGAGGCGCATACTCACTCTTTGCTAAAAGCGCATTACATTTATCCCAGACCTCGCGTGCATTTGCCTCTGTAACAGGTTCGGTAATTCCAAAGTAGCGGGCAAGCTCAAGATGGCTCCAGTGATATAACGGATTTCCCGGGCAGAGCTGCAAGGTTCGAACAAAGGCGAGATAACGCTCGTAGTCGGCTTTTTCTACGGCAGCGGCGCCGCCACGCTCAGCATCTGATTTTACGGTGCCGTCTTTGCGGATGTGGCCTGTAATAAGAGCTTCATCAACCCCGGCAGCACGCATTGCACGCCACTTATAATGATCGTGGTCGAGCCATGCATTTGCGAGATTTCCGAGAGGCTTATTCTCAAAAATCTCCTGTGGGCTTAAATGATTATGGAAATCGAAAATCGGCTGATTTTCTGCATATTTATGATATAAAATCTGAGCAGGTTCGCTCTGTAAAATAAAATTGTCGTCAAGAAAGTTTTTCATGCATACTAGTATATCACATTCTATATTTTTTGTGTATTATGCGGAAGTTTTTTCATGGCAACAAAGGCAATTATCACACCTACTCCACAAACGATTGTTCCTGTCAAAAGCATTGGATTAATTCCAAGCTGATCAAGAATCACACCGCTGATGAGGTTTGAAAATACACCGCCGATTGTAATTGCACTTGTTATATATGCCTGACCTTTTACCTGATCAAGTTCTTCCATGGTCTCGCTTACATAATAAGCGGCGGCCGGAACGAATACGGCGTAGGCAAAAAGCTGGAACGACTGGCTGAAGTAATAAACGGCAAGGTTTCCGGCCGCCATCAGTACAACCATTTTTACAAAGAAGGCCGCACCCGAGAAAACGAGCATCCATCTTGAAGCAATCTTTTTAAGAACAAAGCCAATTAAAGCCATAACCGGAAGTTCAAGAATTGCCTGAAGAAAGTTCGAATAACCAAGCTCCTTCTCCCCGCCTCCAAGACCTCTGATAATCTGAATCATAAAATCATTTATCATGTTATGGGCAAAGAAAAAGCAGATTGTTCCAACAAGGAAAAGCATAAAAGCCGGGTATGTTCTGGCAAAATCAGAAATCTTATTATGAGCTACGGCAACCTTTTCAGGCTGCGCCCCTTGTGAATTTTGAGAACCCGCGCCGTCATTCTCCCCAGCAGCATCAATTTCCTTCGGCTTCTTAAACGTAAAAACAATCAGCGCAGAAAGAATCATAGAAGCAATGTTTACATAAAGCAGAACATTTACTCCGCTCTTTGCAACAAAGCCGCCCACGAATGCAGAAGTCACGGCAAAGCTTGCAGAACCAAGTCCACGGGCAAGTCCAAAATAAATTGGACAGCCTGCTTTCTGATATTCAAAACAAAGGGCAAGAATTACCGGCTGGTATGAAAACTGAATCAGATAAATCAATGCATAAACAATAAAAATAAACACTTTATTCTGATGGAAGAACAAAAGCGCAACCGAACCTGCAAGAATCATTACAACCGAAAATAAAATAAAACGTCGGTTTGTAAGCGGTCCCGGCTTATCAATTACTCCTGCTATAACTGGCTGAAAAACTGCAGAAATAATATTTGCAAGCGCAAGTAAAATTCCAACCTGTGTATTTGTAAAGCCATTTGCCAGAAGATAAACGGCCGCATAAGCGTGAACCGTACAGAAGGCTGCAAAATAAGTAACATTAATAAGTGAATAACGGAAGGTCCACAAAAATTTATTACGATTCATCAAATCATCCTTTATCAAAAAGCATTAAAACATAAACATTGCCTGAACAGAAGCAAACAGTCCTTTGTACATATCTCCGGCTTCAGTTGAGTTCACGTATTTTTTTCCATCAAAATTATATCCGCCTTTAAGTGTTATAAACGTTGCACTGATTTCTCCATAGGCAGAATAATACTGATATCTAATTTTTGTTTTATCAAGAAGTATTGTTGAAGCAGATTTATTCATAACACCCGCAGCAACATAAACAAGCTCATTTGCCTTAGTATTCTTAAACGGATAATAAACAAGAGCACAGTCAAAAGTAAGATCTCTGATTGAAGAAAAGCCTGCAATTCCACAGCTACCTTTTACATGAACAATTGATTTTGGAAAAAGTGTAAGCTGCAAAGATGGTAGACCAAGTATAGAAATTGTGCTGGAGAAGATTTTGTTATTATAGTTAAAGCTGAACATTGGAATTGCAACTACATAAATCGGGAAATCCTTAATCTTAAATCCAAAATCCCCTACTATAATTCCACCTCCAAGTAAAAAAGAAACATTTTCTTTTTTTACAAACTGTCTGGTATAAAAAAGCGCTCCTGTAACAGACTGAATGCTCGAAAAAGGAATCTCACTTCCAGAAGCAACCATACAGGCAATTGTATTTTTTCCAAATCCTACAGAACCGAGAACGTTTGCATTATGAAGCCTTCGGATATTTTCTGACATAAGTCCTGCAGTAAAATAATCCATTGAATAACCAGCTCCAATTGCAATTGAATCTGGTTGAGAAGAAACTACTCCAGGGTTCTTTATTCTCATATACTGAAGATTCAGTGATGGCGAGAGAATAAAATCCTTCTGTTCCAACTGCAAAGTCTGAAAACTGAATGCTGGAATAATATGATTTTGAAAATCCTTTATTACCGCCGGAGTCTCAGTTGCATTTTCCACTACTGTAGTTTCTTCTTCTGCTTCCTGCGCAGTAACGGTAAAACTCAGACTGCACAAAGAAACAAATAATACAAATATTTTTTTCATAATCGTCGAATACATTTATCTTTCAATTTTTCTGCGATAAACTCTGGTTTTTCCGTTCCAGCGGCTGGTCATTTGCTGCCAGTACGTAAAACCATATTTTTCGTAAAGGCCAGTTTCACCGGTTGAAATATAAACATATTCTGAGTCCGGATACGCTGTAACTGCAAGCTTCATACAGTGTTCAATAATCTGCCCCATCAGGCGGCGGCCACGGTAAGCTGCAACTGTGAACACAAAACCAATCCATGGATGAAGATCAGTATCAATTTCATCAATATCACAGAAGTTTGCAAAAGCCGCAACAGTTGGAACTCCATTTTTAAGCTTTTCATCATCTACAAGAATCCACATTGTGCCATTTCCAAGTGTTGAATGGAAAGTTCCTTCTTTAAGCAGCTTTACCAGAAGAGGAATTGCACTCCAGTCTTTCTGCATATTCTCAAGCTGTTTTAAGATTGCATCTTTATTTTCGTATGCGAAAAAATCAATTATTTTCATTCTGCCACCTCATCATACATTGCAACAATTTGATCAAGTAATTCTTCATTTGGTGTATGACACCAGATCTCACGATCAATATTTTTATTCAGATATTCAGCTTTTTCTTTTATAAAGCGTTCCTGATTTTTCTTGTCTTTATAATCATAATCAAGGCTTGAAAAATACTCATCAAACTTTTCATTAAAATCATTTATATAATCAATTCCTTTTTGTGAACGCAGAATAAATGAATGTCCCTTATCCTCAGAAAGCACAAAAGTAAAACGCGGATTGTCCTTAAACTTTTTGTAGTAAATATTATAACCGTAAGAAGGAGGCACGGTTGTATCATTCTTACTGTGAATTACCATTATTTTTGCGTCTGATGATTTAAAGCCTTTAACACCGCTGGCAAAAGCATACTTTCCATATTTTGCAGCTTCAAAAACAACATAGAACGGAAGGAACAGTTTTACAGCACCGCCTGCAACTTTTTTTCCACCGGCTTCGAACATTCCAACCGAAGTATTAAAGCCTGCAACCTCTGCAACAGCCTTTACCTCAGGATGATAGGCAAGCACACTGCTTACACTGAATCCACCCCAGCTGTGTCCAAAAAGCATAATCGGAAGAACCGGAAAATTACCGCTGTCTTCAATAAATGAAATTGCATGATCAAGGTCGATTACACCCTGCGGCATTCCGCCTACAATTCCATCTTTGCCTAAGCCTTCACTTTCATCATTACCGGTTGCGTCATAAGCAAAAACAAAATATCCGTTCTTTGCAAAATGATTAATACAATCCATGTAAGAATTATGTCCGCCACCACTGAATCCGTGAGCAACAACAACTATTCCTTTTTTTGTGTCGTTTCCGATTTTGTAAAGATAGCCTGTAAGAGTCTGACCTTTATTAGATTTAAACTGATATCTTGTTCTGGAAAGGCCTGTGTAGTCTTCAATATAAAGTTTTTTAGGCTCATAAGTTGTGAATCGTTTACAGAAGTTTGATTTGTAAGCGGCCAGCATTCCAATCCAGAGGCCAGCAAGAATTAAAATAACAAGAATTGCTAAACTGATTTTTAAAATTCGTTTTTTCATAACACCCTCATAGAATATTGTAGTGATTAAACTGCAATTATTCTATGGGGTATGTAATTTTGCTGATATTACATGAATCTGTGTGTCCAGCTCAAAGCAAAGCGCTGGAAGTACCATTCACGGCCTGTCTTTTTAAGATAAAGTGATTCACCGGCTTTTTCGTATTCTGCATTCAAGCTTCTGCGGCTTGAAAAATCAAACAGACAGTACAAATCATCTTTTTCACCAAACTGGAACTGCATTACAGGGCTTACGTTTACTGTAACAAAAGCACCGTCATAGTTTTCATCAAACTTACCGTAGTCTGCTCCATCATAATGACCACCAGCCTTTACCATTATACCAGCAAGATGAAGAGGAATTGGCATCTGATATCCAAGAATTCCCTGTGCCTCGTACTTCAAACCACGAGCCTGATTTGCACCACACTGCCATTCATAAATGCTGTCTGCATCAAGTCCGGCAATTCCAGAATATGTTGTGCTGTAAGAAGCAAGAATTACAACATGGCTCCAGTCTCCAGGAATCAAAGCACCTGTATCAAACTGGAAAGTTGCAGATCCCCATACATCATAATAAGGATGATCAAAAGTAGAGATTGCTTCATACTCGCAGGTTGTTTTATTCAACTCACAAAGACCTTCAATTCCACCGATATTCCAGCCCCAGCCTACTGCACCGCCTACCTTAAAAACAAGGAAAGGAACTGGTGTAAACTGTACGCTTGCTTTTGGCTTAACAGAAATTGGAGTAACTTCAATGCCACCGCCAAGAACTACATTAGCATCTGAAACAAGCCAGTTTTCTCCAAGTGGAGTTGCAATTTTGTAGTCTGCACCAAAAGTAACAGCACCCTCGAGTCCGCTGTAAGCACCTGTGATTGGCGCAAAATGAGAGTCTCCTGTTATGCATTTTGATTCAGGATAGTAAGCTGCATCTGTCTGTAAAAATAATGAAAGTGATGTTTTTTCTTCTGCAAAAAGTGAATGTGAACAGATAAGTGTGATTGCAAGAATCACTGAACTGATAATGTGTTTCTTCATAAAATTACCTCTTATACTACTGATAGTATTACTATCAGTAGTATAAAGCAATTTCAGAAAAAAGCAAATAATTATTGTTTATTTTGAGGCAATTCTCTTATTCAAAGCCCAGAGGCCAAGTGATAAAAGCCATGCGATAAATACGAGAAGTGGAATTACAATCCAGATTGTGTTCAAACCAAATGCAAGGAAGCCGTACCAGTCATATACAGGATCTGGCTTTCCATCCTTAAGATGAAGAAGAACATTTGGTGTATAGAAAGAAGCATAGAGTGCCATTGGAATTACACCGGCAAGGTTGAACTTAAATGGAGTCTTTTCTGCACTTTCAAAAAAGATAAAGCTGATGATGCACAAAAGAGGTGTAAGCAAATGCATAAAAAGATTTGAATTCATAAAGAGAGAAAAATAACCTTTTGATGAAGTTGGTGCCAGATAGAAAACTGTAACGAACATTGTAAAGGCTACTGCATCGGCTGCGGCAAGCTTTAAAAGATAAAGCCAGGTTGGAAGCTTTTCACAATTCTTTCCGGCTGGGCCGCATTTGAAAATAATGTAGATAAGAGCAACAATTGCAGCAAGAAGATTAGACTGGATTGTAAAATATCTGAAGGATTTGAAATTCTTTTCTGAGAGGACTGTGATGTCCTGCATAAACTTAAATCCAATTACCAGACTTATTGTTGCAAAAATTGTAAAAGCAAGAATAAGAACATTTAACACAAGCGCTGCTTTCTGACGTTTGTTCATAAAAACTCCTGAGGGACCGAATAAGGTCGTAAAAATAGACAAAAAAATGGTTGCACGAATGTGCAACCATTTTTATTAATTTGGCCTATTATATCTCTTTAAGAGTTTTTCGAACAGTACCCACGCCAGAATTTAATTTTGCAAATAATTCTTTTACGCTTTCTGCAAGACCTGCTTCAAAAAGGTCTACACCAAAAATCTCTTTACGGTGTAACAACGAATCGATGTCTCCCGGCACATACTTCTTGCACTCTTCCAGAAGAGGATCAGGGCTCAGTTCAAACGGTTTACCATCATCACCAATTCCTGTAAGGTAGCGCAGCCACAAAGCAAATACAAGAGGAATTACCTTAAGGTCTGCAATGTTCAGATCACTGCGACCGAGATAGCCCTTAATTGTTTCGCCAAAGCGGATGCTCAATTTCTGCGAAGTATCACAGGCAATGCGCTGAGGTGTATCAGGCATGAATGGATTTGGAATACGGATATTTACAACCTCATCAATAAAATCGCGAGGCTTAATGATTCCAGGGTCTACTACAACTGGAAGTCCTTCTTCATAACCAAGACGCTTTACAAGACGAAGCAGATCTTCATCCTTCATTTCATCAGCAATCAAAGTGTAACCAAGAAGACAACCGCTTACAGCAAGGAATGTATGAAGAGGGTTCAGACAAGTACAAACCTTCATCTTTTCTACCTTGTCTACAGTAGCACGGTCTGTAAAATACAAACCAGCCTTTTCAAGCTCAGGACGTCCGTTAGGGAAGCTGTCTTCAATAACAAGATACTGACACTCCTCTGCATTTACAAAAGGAGCAACATAAGTTTTCTTAGAAGTGATTACAGGCTCCAGCTGCTCAATGCCGTCATCAGCCAAAATCTTTTCGATCTTAGCATCCGGACGTGGAGTGATTTTATCAATCATAGTCCAAGGGAAGCTTACCTTGCTTGCATTGTTTACATAATCAAGGAAGCCTGGCTTACATACACCACGGTTTTCCCACTCTTTTGCAAACTCGTTTACGGCTGCATATAATTTATCACCATTATGAGAACAGTTATCCATACTCACCATAGCAATTGGAAGTTCTCCGTTTACATAACGCTCGTGAAGCAGAGTCACAACCTTACCAATATATGATTTAGGGAGCACCGGTCCCTGAGCGAAATCTTCTTCAACACCAGGCATCATAACGCCGGCTGCATTACGAAGAAGGTAGCCTTTTTCTGTGATTGTAAAAGTTACCATCTGAAGAGAAGGCGCACGGAAAATCTCACAGAGGCGAGCCCAGTCTGCTTCGTTATCTGAATCAGCAGCAAGAGCTTCCATGATTGAACCAACAACAGTTTTTTCAACCGAGCCGCTGCTCTTCAAAGTTACAAGTGCACCAATGTTGTCATGAGGACGGTACATCTTTTCGATGATTTCGTAATCATAACCTTCAGCAACAACAAGACCACGGTCAAGAACACCATCATTCAAAAGGTTCTGAACAACATTTGCCTGGAACGCACGGAAAATATTTCCCGCACCAAAATGAATCCAGAATGGCTCAGCCTTAGTTGCAGCCTCAACAGCTGCACGGTCAAACTTTGGAAGAGAGTATCCTTTACTCTCCCACTCTGCAGTATTTTTTATTCCGTCTTTAGTAAGTTTCATAATTAATCCTCTGAAAATACGGTGGTTGAGCCTGTCGAAACCACCGGAACTTTATCTATACAGTTTCACACCTGAACGATCAATTGACTTCTCGCAGGCTTCCCAGAGCCCCTGAAGATAGCAGGCACCAAGAGCGCGGTCATACAAACCGTAACCTGGCATTGCCTTCTCGCCCCAGATCATACGACCATGGTCAGGACGGATAATACCATCAAAACCTGTTTCGTACAGAGTCTTAACAATCTTGAACATATCAAAAGAACCAGTACTAGAAAGGTGAGCAGACTCCTGGAAGTCGAGAACAGGATCATCAATAGCAGTGTTAAATTTAAGGTTGCGAACATGTGCAAAGTGAATGCGTCCCTGGGCAGCCTTAATGAATTCGCAAAGGTCATTTTTGCGGTTAGTTCCATATGAACCAGTACAGAAAGTCAAACCGTTGTGAGGATTGTCTACAGCCTTGAGCATGCGGCAAACCTTATCCTGACTAGTGATGATGCGAGGAAGACCAAATACAGGCCATGCAGGATCATCCGGATGAATAGCCATATCAATATTGTATTTATCGCAGACAGGCATAATAGCGTTAAGGAAGTAAACGAGGTTATTGAAAAGTTTTTCCTCATCCACACTCTTATACATTTCAAAAAGCTCTTTTACGCGGGCCATACGCTCAGGTTCCCAGCCAGGAAGAATAAAGCCGTTTGAATCCTTATCAATAGAAGCAAACATTTCTTCCGGTTTTACGCCATCAATAGCCTTAGAGTTGTAAGCAAGAACAGTAGAGCCGTCTTCACAAACGCGTGCAAGCTCAGAACGAGTCCAGTCGAAAACAGGCATAAAGTTGTAGCAAACCATGTGGATATCTTCCTGACCAAGGCGCTCCAAAGTCTTAATGTAGTTTTCGATGTATTTATCGCGGTCACCGCCACCGATTTTAATGTCATCGTGAATATTTACACTTTCAATACCGGCAATCTTAAGACCAGCATCCTGTACTTCTTTTTTGATTTTCTGAATAGCAGCAAGTTCCCACGCATCGCCAGGAACAGAATCGTATAAAGTTGTAATAACGCCGTGCACACCCGGTACCTGGCGAATCTGCTGCAAGGTTACGGAATCAAATCCAGTTCCGTACCAACGTAAAGTCATTTCCATTTATGAACCCTCGAATATCTGAAATATTTATATCCAGTTTTTTATGATTTCAGTATAGCATCAGTCAAACGTTTTATCAACTAAAATACTAGCATACAAGTTTAGATTTTAAAATATAGGTAATTTAACGGACGTTCCCCTCCCTCCGGTCGGGTCGCTACGTCCGCCATTCCGCTTCGCTCCAGCCTCCGCACTCGCTCACTTCATTCGCTCGCTTGCGGTGGCCGCCTTCGGCGTGGCTCCCATCGCTAACGTTTGACAATTGTATAATCGAAAGTTGCAGTTGCTGTATAATCTGCCGGCTCAAAAAGCCAATCAAGTAACTGACCAGTAATTTCCTGCTTTATAATTTCTTTAAATGCAGAAGATGGACTGATAATAACTCCAGAGACATTTCCTTTTTCATTAACTTTGAAAGAAATAGAAACTGTTATAGATGCATCAATAGTAGCTGCCGCCTGAGCAGAAAGATTTATTACAGGACTCGCAGGTTTAATCAAAGCACGAGATCTGCCGTTTGACATTTCAATTTCAACCTTACCGCTACCGCTTGTTTTTGCTTTAGCGTTTGTTTCAGATTGAACACCATTAGCTGCATTTCCTTTGAAAGTTGAATTCTTAATTCCCTGAAGTGCACTTGAAGTTGAAGAAGATGCAGTTTGAGAACTGTTTTTTGAAGAGTTTGATGAACTGGTTACTTTTGAATCACTAGATGAAGCTGCAGTTCCAGCAGAACCAGAAAAAGCAGGTGCATCACTCTGAACAGTTTTCACTGGTGTTGTGGCTGAAGTTTCCTCTTCATCATCATCAAAAGAAGACCAGTCAAACTCTTTTTTAGAAGTCTGCTTTGTCTGCTTAGCGAAAGCTTCCATTGGATCTAATGCATATTCAACTGGCTCTGCAGGCTTTTGTGTTGCTGCAGGTTTTGATGTAGTTGAAGCCTTTGCAGGTTCTTTCTTCGGTTGAGTCTGAGTTTTTGGTTTTGGTGTTTCAACCTTTTTAGGAGCTGGTGTTTCAACAGTTTTCTTTACAGGTTCCGGTTTAGGTGCTGGGGTCTCCACTACTTCGGCAACAGCGACATCGGCAGCGGCAGCGCTGGATGCAGCCTGTTCAGCGGGAGCCGGAGACTCTTCTGCCTTCTGAACAACAGGTGTACTGGAAAGCACAATCTGCACTTCCTTATATTGCTTCTTAGGCTGAGGCTTAATCACAAAAGAGAAAATCATAAAAAGCAGCCAGAACAGAACGGTGCCGGCGAGCGCAAAAAACTCGCTGGTATTTTTGCTTGAACTGTCCGGACCTAAAACAGGCTTTCCTCTATAATTAATCATTTTTCTGCCGTTGTCCTCAGATTTATAACACAATAACCGCTTTCGCGAATTACATCAAAAATCTTTACAATAGTTCCGTTGGTAACTTCAGAGTCTGCTTCAAGAGAAACAGGGAACTCTTCTTTCTTTGTTGTACCAGTATCAAAAGTCAAAAGTTCTTCACCAAGACCAGTCATAGAAACTTCTTTATCATTAAAATACAAAGCACCATTACTGTCTGCAGTAATAGTAATTCCCATAAGGCTTGTAGATTCTGCAGTATGACTCTGAGGAAGATTCAGCTTAATTCCAGGCAAGGTTGCAAAAGTTGTAGAAACAAGGAAGAAAAGAATCAGCTGAAATACAATATCAATCATAGGAGTCATATCAACGTTAGAACGGATACGCTCCCTTTTAGTTTTCAGTTTCATAAGATGCTCCTAACGAACACGTCCTGTTAATCTCAATAATACAGATGTAACTCTAGCTTCCATCTCTACTACTCTACGGTTTACGCGGGAAACAAAATAGTTATGAAAAATTACAGATGGGATTGAAACACAAAGACCTGCAACAGTTGTTACAAGAGCTTCGGCAATTGCACCGGCAAGCAGTGATGGATCACCCATTGAACCACCATTACCAAGAACGCCGAATGCCTTAATGTTACCAGTTACTGTTCCAAGAAGTCCAAGCAAAGTTGCAATGTTTGCAATTGTTCCAAGTGGAGTCAAAAGATGCTCAAGAGAAGGAATTACAAAATCCATCTCTGCTTCTACAGCTTCGCGCAAATCATGTTCTTCATAGCGGCGGCAATCCATAGCTTTTTTTACTACCTGAGCCAATGGTGTGTCTGCCTGAGCACATGCAACAGCACAAGCCTCAAAGTTTCCGGCAGCAAGAGAGCCATCAAGATCACTCATAAGTTTCTGATCTCTCTTATTGATATTGAAAAAATAAATACATCGTTCAATAATGATAAAAGTTGCGATGATTCCACAAATGATAATTGGGAACATCAAAGGTCCGCCTGATTTTAATGTCTGAAACATAGTTTCCCCCTAGAAAAAGAATTTTAATAGTACAGCAGCAGAACCGCCTCTTGCTTCATATTTACCGGCATAAGCGCGGGTTTCACCCTGATACAATTTAATCAAATCATTAACACTCAAAATTGCTCTTACAGAAGGTGTAATTCTTACAAAGCCTTCTGTATTAACAACTGGAGCTTCCATATCTTCATTGATAGGAAGAAGACAATTAATATCAACTCCCCACTTTGAATCTTCATTCTGAATATTTACATCAAGTTTTACTGTCTGAATATTTTCGCCAAAATAAACATCAAGCCAGTTTGAATGCCAGCTTCCGCTTATAGTAAAGATTCCCTGATGATATGCAAGGCTTAAGTCTGTAGCGAGAACCTGGAAATCTTTAATCTCATAGCCGTAGATTGCAAAAAGCTCATTATAAACCGGACACCATCTTCCGTTATCATAAGCTGTCTGGCGGTATTCAACACCCATACTTCCTGTAAAAGAAGTTTTGATTGGAATACTCAAGTTGAATTTTCCATACCATTCTGAAACTTCTGTAGGATTCCAGTTCAGGTTAGTAAACTTATTTTTCTCTTCAAGCCCATAAGCTTTTGGCTTGTAAGAATCAATACCACCTTCTGCAGAAATTGAAACACGGCGGTTAGCAAAATAAACAGGGAATGAAGAATCAACTCCAACAGTAAAAGGAACAATTACAGATTTCTCCATAAAGTTGTTTCCAATTACAGCAGCTGCATTTCCGTAAAGTTTTACGTAATCATTTTTCCATGAAAGATCAATTGTGAACTGAACTCTGTTACTTTTTGGGAAAACAATATTATCAGAAAATTCAGTATCATAGTCGTAGTCAGTTGTAAAGCCGGTATCAAAGCCATAACCAGCCCAGCGGAACTGAACAGAAGGCTGCATAGAAGAAAACCACACAGTATCAATCTGAGGGCAGGCAATTTCTGAATAGCGGTTATAGAAATCTACAACAGCTGCAGCTCCCATGCTAAAGCCGTTATCAAAAGTATAAATAATATTTCCCTTAGCATCGTAAAAATCGCGGTTCAAAAGACCAATCATTGAATCATTATAAATCAGATTTCCCTGAAGTCCGTCTGAGGCAGATTTGTAAAAACCAGAAGCACCCCATTCAAGATGATTTTTCTTATACTGCTTTTCTACGCTCAGCTTTGTCGTTCTATCGCTGTAACCGTCTGTTACAGAATGCTTTGCATAACCAAGAGCAGATTCATGTTCAAAGCTGAACTTAAAAGGACTAGCTCCAATTGCTCGTGCAACAGAAATGTTTCCTGTAAAAAATGCAGGATATCCGCCTCCAATAAGACCTTCGGCATAAACTGATTTTTCTACAGGCTTTGTAACACCCGATGCAATGTCTGTACTTTCCGAAGTTTCAACTTCCGGAAGCACAGGCTCTACTCCACCGCTACCGCTCGGTAGTTTAAGAACATCACTAAAATCAGGAAGAGTATCTTCTCCAGCCTTTTCTGTTTCTCCAGAAATTACAGTTGTTACTTCCGGAAGCTCAATATTCTGAGCCCACAGTCCTGTTCCAGAAACTGCAAGAACTGAAAGCAAGAATAATACAGATTTTTTATTAATAGGTTTCATAAAAACTCCAATAATCAATTCTAATTTCTGGCATCGCCAGTTACACGGTCTACACGTTCAGCCTGAATACTCTGAGGATAAAGCTCCTTGAGCAAAGCTGCAGTTTCGCGTGCATCACCAGTAAGACCTTCTGCAGCAAATGCTTCTGCTGCACCGTAAAGTGACGAAGCAGCACCTGTGCTGTCCTTTACACTTCTATAATACTCAGCTGCCTTAAGATACATCTGCGCAGCCTTTTTATTATCTCCGTTTTTGCGGCTGTACTCCGCAATAAACTCCGCGTTAAAAGCAGCCGCCCCTCTCTCTTCACTCGTAGTCTGGCGGGCAAACAATTTTGCCGCCAGCTCATAAGCCTCTTTCTGAGTAGACAAACTTTCCGCATACAAGCGCACCAGCTCGGTGCCCGCATTACGTCCCGCTACAGTTGAAGCCTCACCGAGCCTTGAATACTCGCTTTCTTTCTCTGCAACGCGGCGGTCTGTTCCGCTCACAATTTTCTCGAGTTCCTTAGCACGCTTACCAATTTCATCATCAGCCGCCTGCTGAGCAAAATCGCGAAGCATAACTCTCGCAATTCCCAGAGCCTGTGAATATTCTTCCTGGCGGTAATAAGCTTCCAGCAGATTTTTATTCGCGCCGTAAGCATAAACGCTTGCCGGCCACTTCTGAAGCAAAGTCTTATTAAGCATTACGCAGCGGTCGTTTTCTCCAAGGCGGAGCGCGCAGTCTCCACAATAGAACATGGCAGCGTCACTAAAACGGCCCGAAGTATATTTGTAGATGTAAGTATTAAAGTAAGAGAACGCCTTAGAATAATCAGCATGAGAATAATAAAGCTCACCGGAACGGTACATAGCTTCTTCAGCGTATGATGAACGAGGAAGACCTTCATAAATACGGCGGTATAATTCATCAGCCTTAAAAACATTACCGCGGCGCTCATAAATCTTAGCAGTCATAAAAATAGTCTGAGCTGCAAAATCATCACGACCGGTGGTATAAGGTGCAAGCAGTTCAATAGCCGCATCATAGTTTTCGTAATCAGTAAGAATTTCTGCACTTAAAATAACTGCTTTTTGTTTCTGTTCACCTTCGTGTGAATAACGAACAAGGTTTGCAGCCTGAGCAGAGGCGTTCTTAAAGTCACCACTCTGAAGTGCAGACTTTACCGCATACTCATAACCGCGAAGAACATAATCTCCGTTGCCCTGCACTTCCATACAATAGCGGACAAATGAAGAGTAAGCGTTTTTGAATTCTGCAAGGTTGTATTCGGCATAGCCCTTGTAGTACAGAGAAAGGTGATAAAAATCTTTACGGCTTGAGTTCAAACGGATATACGAAGCAAAGCTTTCTGCAGCCTGCTTCCATGCTTTCTGATTTATAAAGCAAAGTCCGCGAACATAATCCTTAGCAGGCTCGCCAGCTCCAGACGCAGCCGCAATTTTTTCTGCATCAGCGTAGCGGCCGCAATGGAACAGAGCAAGCGCATAATCAAGATTAGCTTTTCCAAGCTTTGCGTACTCAAGGCAAGCCGGCTCATAGCGGCCCATCTTACACAAAGCCGAAGCATAAAGCTCGCCACAAGAAGAATCTACCTTATCAAACTGTTCCTTCTTATAATAGTAAGAAGAAACTGCAAATACAGCATTTTTATCCGGAGCTTTAATCTTTGAATAAACTACAGGAACTTCATCCCATTTTTCATTTTGAATTTTACACTGAAGCAAAGTTGAATAATAAGAATCTGCAAAACTTTCTGCTTCAGTTTTTTTAGCAAGACTCTCTAAACCAGAAAGTTCTTTTTCCGCCTCAACAGGCTTTCCTTTTTCAAGAAGAACCTTTGCCTGGTAAAGCTGTTTTACAAAACGAATATCTGTATTTTCAAAATCTTCCGAAATCTCTACATTCGAAAGATAAGTTTCTGACTTTTCATAATTCTTTACATTAAACTCATCAATTGCAAGACGCAGCCAGAACTCATTCAGCAATTCCGGAGTATCACTAAAGGCTTCCTGAGTTTTTGTAAGCACTTCGCCAGAATCTGCAATTCCATTTTCCGACGAAATAACATAAGCCTTTTTCAAAGCCGCAACTGCAAGAGACTTTTCTCCGCTTTCGAGCACGCGGGTATAAGCTTCATACGCTTCCTGATTTTTCTTCAAAGCAGCGCAGGCATCTCCGTAATAAAAACACAGAGTCATATAGACCGGGCGTTCAAAATCATTTTCAGAAAGCTTGTTAAAAAGTATTACTGTTTTAGAAGCAGCACCTGTTTTGTTATAACAGATAAAAAGCTTCTGCAAAGACTCCCCGTAATCTGAAGTTTCATAAGACTTTCCGTTTGAAGCTACATATTCAAAAAGAGGAATTGCTTCCTTCCATTTTTCAAGTTCATAAAAAGCACGGCCAGAATACAAAACGCTCGAAGCATAAAATTCATCATCATTATTTGTCTGAGAAAGACTGCAGGCAAGATGGAATTTTTCCAGAGCTGCTGAATATTTTTTCTGAGCATAAAAAGTACGGCCAAGTAAATAATTACAGCGGATAATTTCTGGGGAGCCGGAATGCATATGAGAAACTGCCGACTCAAGAGCCTGAGCCGCCTCATCATAACTTTCCATATAAATAAGAGCTTCGCCCTTATAAGCCAGGGCCGAATGAATAAAAGAAGACTCCGGGAAGTTTTTCTGTAAAAGTTCTGCAGAAGAAACAACCCCAGGATAAAATCCGTTTTTAAATGATTGTTTTACATCATTATAAAGCTGAACATCGGAATCTGCCTGCTGTGCAAAACAGATTACCGGCAGCAAAAGTAAACTTATTATTAAAAATATCTTTTTCATACATCACTGCGGAAAGAACTGCTCCGAGGATTTTACTCGCGTCAGATAAACAAAATCATCAGCATAGTAATAACAGAAATTTTCGAGAGTCATTTCCCTTCCGTTCATAAATACGGTACAGGCAAAGCCACCGTCATCCTGGAAATAAGGAAAGAATGCTGCACATTCATTAAAGGCCATAATTTCCGGAGTAATGGTTCTATCCGTACCTCTTATTGCTCCAAAATACAAAGTTCCCGGTTCAGTTGCAGCAAGCACATAAAGCAAAGAATTCAAAACCTTAACAGTGTGGCCAGAATTCTCCACAAAAGTCACTGTATTTGCAACGCCCTTATCTGTAATAGAAGAGGCAAAAGGATTTATTGTAACATCCACACCCGACTGATTAAACAGATAAGTTTTTCCGGAGTAAACAGAAACCACTGCCGAAGCAAGATTTCTTACCCAGTTCAACGAGAAGAAAAGGTCATACTTTTGAGAAAGAACGCCCTGTCTTCCATTGTCCTTTACGGAAACGGTTTCTTTTATCAGCGGATCTCTCATAAGAACTCCGCCAGACATTGGCTCAACGAGACCATCCGCTATCCATTTAACAAATCCAGCGGAAGAAAGCAACAGTTTTTCTTCAGATTTATCTGATTTTTTTTCAATTTCGAACTTTTTTCCTGTAGAAATGTGCACAAGCTCACGATTTTCGTCATACATGGCATCTTCTACATAAGAAATTGAAGGAAGTTTTTCATGAATTACTGCGCACATCTGCTTCATGCTGTGATAAACCTGAGGATCTACCAGCACATAATTCCATGGCAGTTTTGTTTCTGTGATTGTCATTACATCTTCAAAAGATGCTGAATAGAATTTTTCAAAAGCCATTCCTGTAGGAACTCCGCGGGCTGCGTAATTTCCAAAAATTACAAGGTCTGCAAGAGCAATTTTTCCCTGAGGAGTAAACTGAATATATACTTCGCTATTTTTTACAAAATAATAGCGGATGCGAAGAGGCTTTCCTGTTCTCTTGTCGCGGATAAGCACCCAGCTTCCGGCAACGTCTCCAGGATAAAGTTCCTGTTCCTCTGTCCACATTCCCTTATCTGAAAATACATTTACTTTGATAAGGGCACGGGGAGATACAAAAACATTAAAGGTTGATTCGCTTTCTTCCAGACGAATCTGAAATTTTTCACCATTGTTGTTCGCGCGAATCTCCGGTGGATTTGCACGAACTTCGCTGAGGGGAGCGGTAAACCACTTCTCTTCGAGTCCTTTGCGGATTTCTGAAGAGTCTGGTATTCCGAGCCTGTTATAGGCTGCAAAAACCTGAAGTGAAATACATACTGCCAGAATAAGGCAACATAGTTTTTTCAATTTTTCCTCCCCCTAACCTGCACGGTTAAGCCTTCATTGCTTCTCCGGCAGGGTCAGTATCTGTAGCGCCCGCAGCAAGTCGAATCTCTGCCTGAACAAGAGAGCCGTCTGCCATACGGATCATATTATTATCAACCTCATCCGGATGATTTCCAACCGGCGCATTAGAAAGCAGAAGCTTAAGTCTGTTCAACTGGTTAACTTCAGAGCTGCCCGGGTCATAGTCAATTGCACTGATATTTGCTTCTGGGAAGCGGCGGCGAAGTTCCTTAATCATTCCCTTACCAGTTACGTGGTTAGGAAGACAAGCGAACGGCTGAACGCAGGCAATACTTGGAGCGCCTTCGTGAATCAGCTCTACCATTTCTGCAGTAAGGAACCAGCCCTCACCGGTAATATTTCCAATCTGAACAATATCATCAACACCCTTCATCAAATCATAAATTGAAGATGGTGCTTCAAAGCGTCGGCTCTTGCGCAGGTATTTTTTCATTTTGTTGCGGTAAAGCTCAAGTCCCCAAACAAGAAGGCGTGCATTGCGTTCTGTCTTCTTAGGGAAGGCAAGCTGTTCGTGACGGAAAATACCTGTACTGAATGAATAGAAGAAGAAGTCTGCAAGGTCTGGCATTACACACTCTGCGCCTTCTCTTTCAATTGTTTCAACAATCTGATTGTTTGCAGTTGGATGGAACTTTACAAGAATCTCTCCAACTACACCAACGCGTGGCTTTTTAATTGGCTTAAGAGGAAGATTATCAAAGTCGCGGATAATATCCTTCAAAAGCTTGTGATATTTATGAGAAGAAACTCTGTTTGTAAACAATGCTTCTGCACGTGCATTCCACTTTTCGTACATCTGATTAGCACTGCCAGGAACAGCCTCGTAAGGACGTGTACGGTAAAGAACGCGCATAAGAACGTCTCCAACCATAATCGCCTTAACAAGATTATCCAGCAGAGGGAATGTAATCTTAAAGCCCGGGTTCTTTTCAAAGCCCTGAGCACTCAGCGAGAGTACCGGAATCTGGCTCCAGCCCGCGTCATTAAGCGCACGGCGAATAAAGCCAATGTAGTTTGTCGCGCGGCAGCCACCACCGGTCTGGGTGATAATAAGAGCCGTTCTGTCCAGATCATATTTTCCGCTTTCCAGGGCAGAAATCATCTGACCTGCAACAAGCAGAGAAGGATAACATGCATCGTTATTTACATATTTAAGTCCAGCTTCTACAGCCTTAGGATCAACAGCATCAAGAACAACAAAATTGTAGCCGCAGGCACCAAAAGCCTTCTGCAAAATGCGGAAGTGGATTGGAGACATCTGAGGGCCAATAATTGTGTACTTCTTGCGCATCTCCTCAGTAAATACAACACGGTTATATGCAGAAGATTTAATTACCGGCTTAGTTTTATTGCGGCGGCGTTCTTTTACGGCAGCAATAAGCGAGCGGATACGGATACGAACTGCACCAAGGTTACTTCCTTCATCAATTTTGATAAGAGTGTACATGCGGCTCTTAGCGCGAAGGATTTCATCTACCTGGTCAGCAGTTACGGCATCAAGACCACAACCAAAGCTTGTTAACTGAACAAGCTCGAGTGATGGCATTTCCGAAACGAACTGAGCAGCACGGTAAAGTCTGTTATGATAAACCCACTGGTCAATAATGCGCAGAGGGCGTTCAATTTTTCCAAGGTGTGCAACAGAGTCTTCTGTAAGAACAGCAAGGCCAAGTCCGTTAATCATTTCTGGAATACCATGGTTGATTTCCGGATCAAGGTGATAAGGACGACCGGCAAGTACAATACCGCTTCCGCCCTTTGTAATGATTTCTTCAAGTGCCTCTTCACCCTTCTGACGAACTTCCTCGCGGAATCTTTCCTGCTCTTCCCATGCCTTATCAACAGCTGCATAAATTGCATCGCGTGAAAGTTTTGGGAACTTAGGAAGAAGTTCTTCACAAAGACGTTCTGCAAGACGAGGCTTATCATAAATTGGAAGGAACGGATCCATATATGTAATAGAAGGATCCTGTCGAAGTTCATCAACATTATTGCGCAAAACTTCCGGATAACTTGTTACGATAGGACAGTTATAGTGGTTACCAGCACCGGCATCTTCCTGATGCTCGTAAGGAGCACAAGGATAGAAAATAAACTTAATGCCACGCTGTAAAAGAGAAACAACATGACCATGGCTGATTTTTCCAGGGTAACAAACTGATTCAGAAGGAATTGTCTCAAGACCTTTTTCGTAAACTGTACGGCTTGAACGCTGGCTCAAAATTACACGGAAACCAAGCTCGTTGAAGAAGGTAAACCACAGAGGATAGTTCTCATACATATTAAGAACACGTGGAATACCAACATCACCCATTGGAGCATCTTCAGGCTTGCGTGGAGCATAGTTGAAGAGTCTCTTATATTTCCATTCAAAAAGATTTGGAAGTGGACCTGCATCGTCATCATCAAGTCCTGTATTCTTTTTGTTACTTGCGTCAATTACTGTACCTTCAATTTCAGCACCCTTTTCACAGCGGTTACCGGTAATGAAGGTTCGTTTTTCGTCTCCTGTAGAGAAGGTATTAATAGTAAGAAGACAGTTGTTCTGACACTTACCACAACGGCGAAGTTCAAGGTCTACATGGAAGTTATTAAGCTGTTCAAGAGTTGCAATGCCAGAGCGAACATCATGAACAGTTCCTTCCGGCTCACCAGGTTTTGGAGCCATAAGATCCTGCCACTGGTCGTAAGCAATAAGGGCAGAACCGTAAGCGCCCATAAGACCTGCAACGTCCGGGCGGTAAACCTGAACGCCTGCAATTTTTTCAAAGGCACGGAGAATGGCATCGTTAAAGAAAGTACCACCCTGTACGACTACCTTTTCACCAATATCAGAAGCCTTGCGGAGTTTAATTACCTTGAACAAAGCATTTTTGATTACAGAATAAGAAAGACCTGCAGCGATATCTGCTACCGAAGCTCCTTCCTTCTGAGCCTGCTTAACGCGTGAGTTCATGAATACAGTACAGCGGCTTCCGAGGTCTACAGGTTTCTGCGCCATCAAAGCAATCTTACCGAACTCTTTTACGTCCATGCCCATTGTGTTGGCAAAGTTATCAAGGAAGGAACCACAACCAGAAGAGCATGCTTCGTTCAGCTGAATACTTACGATAGCGCCGTCCTTCATGCGAAGACACTTCATATCCTGTCCACCAATATCGAGAAGGAACTCAACGCCAGGAACAAAGAAGTTAGCAGCACGGAAGTGTGTGATAGTTTCAACTTCACCAGAGTCTACACCGAGAGCTGCCTGAAAAAGTGCTTCACCGTAACCAGTTGAAACGGCACGTGCAATATATACATCTTCTGGAAGTTTTGCGTAAAGGTCTTTAAGAACCTGTACGGCAAGTTCAACAGGATTACCCTGATTGTGTGCATAGAAGTCCCAGATAATACGACCGTCTTTATCAATAAGACAAGCCTTTGTTGTTGTAGAACCAGAGTCCAGACCAAGGAAAACCGGGCCGTGAGTTTTTGTAAGGTCACCGCGCTTAGCTTTCTGCTCTGAGTGGCGTACCTGGAACTCATCAAGCTCTGCCTGATTTTTGAAAAGTGGTTCAAGACGCTGAACTTCACTAAGCTCTGCGCCAACAAGATTCTTAAGACTTTCGCGGAACTCAGAAATTGTAGGGAATCTGAAAGTTCCGTCTCCAAAAGTTCTTTCTGCACCGAACGCACAACCAGAAGCTACAAAAAGCTGGCTGTCTTCAGGTACAATAATTTCATCATCTTTAAGTTTAAGTGTTTCAACAAAGCGAGCACGAAGCTGATCAAGGAAGTGCAATGGCCCACCAAGGAATGCTACGTGACCGCGGATAGGCTTACCGCACGCAAGACCGGAAATTGTCTGCGAAACTACAGCCTGGAAAATAGAAGCCGCAATATCTTCACGGCGGGCACCTTCGTTAATCAAAGGCTGAATATCAGTTTTAGCAAATACACCACAACGGGCAGCAATAGGATAAATCTGCTGCATGCCTTTAGCAAGTTCGTTCAAGCCAGAAGCATCAGTTTCCAAAAGAGCTGCCATCTGATCAATAAAGGCACCAGTACCACCGGCACAAGTACCGTTCATACGCTGCTCTACACCACCGCGGAAATAAGTAATCTTGGCATCTTCACCACCAAGCTCAATTACAACATCTGTCTGAGGAATCAGTTTTTTTACAGAAGTAGTAGCGGCAATAACTTCCTGAATAAAAGGAATGTTCAGCCACTGTGAAACTGAAAGACCGCCCGAACCTGTTACTTTTGCAGTGATTGTACGAGACTCACCGCCTTCAACATTTGCAACAAGAAAATCAAGGGCTTTATTTACAACTGTAATAATTGTACTACGTATATCAGCACGGTGACGCTGATAGTCACCGTAAATCAGTTTATCATCATCATCAAGAACTGCAACCTTAACAGTTGTAGAACCTACGTCAATACCGAGACGAATCGGCAGCAATGTTTTTTCGCTCATATTATTAATATTAATAGTTATCCCCTACTTAGTCAAACCGACAAAGATTTCCTTAATCTTAGTTGTAAACTCTGCTGTATCTGCCCGAAGTTTACGCAGGAATGAGTTATCCTCAAGCGGTCCAATTACAACATCCATTTCTTTTTCACTGCGATAAACCATATTGCGATAGTAATCTGTATAATCTTTTTCTCGCGATTTCAAAGATGCATTGTAAATATCATAAGCCACAAGAGAAACATCATCTGTAATATTGCGGTACAAATCTACAGAGAAGTCTTCAATTGGTCGTGAATAAAGCTGCTCAAGAAGATAAAGCGCATAACGTACCTTGTACTGCTCATAAGAACATTCGCAAAGTTTATAGAACTGATGTACTGCATCCCAGTTATTAACCGCGCCGCTCTTAATTGAAGCAAAAAGTTCCTGAATCTTTTCTGAAGGAATAATCTGGCCGCCAACATTTTCCCATTCGGTATAAAGCGGAAGCTTACGGATTCTTTCAACCAGATCCAGAGTCAGCATTTCATGATTCAAATCCTGACAGAAACTCATAAGTGTACGGGTTGCAAAATACTTTACAACCTTGCGGTAAGTTTTATAGGCCTGAACCGGCTTAAAAATTACTGCGCCATATTTTTTCTGACAGATTGAATCTTCAAGTGTAAAATCTGCTTCCGGATTCTGATGAAGGAAATCTTTTGCAGCCTGATACTGTTCTTCTGGAGTTGTTTTTCCTTCCATATATTCATTATCTGTAGACTTAAGATAACCGGCGGTAAGCCCGATTATTCGATCAAGAGAAGACATGATTTCCTGCATTGTATCAGGAGCAAGCGGATCAGTTTCTATATACTGAACCTTTTTCTTACGCTTATCCCGCTTTTTAAATTTATCATTATTTCTTGTGATGGCAAACATATCATACATAAACCACCATGCAGGAATAATGCTGATTTTAGGAGAACCGTTACTTCCCGGAGCAACCAGTGCAAACGGATACGGAATATCAAGCTCATACTGATAGCTTCCCTTAGAAATAAGAACGAAAGAAGCAAAACGGGAATTGTGTTTAAAGTCACTGCAAAGTCCAGGCCAGAAACCGCGCTTTGCAAAAATCTCTCCATCCGGACTACGGCTGTTATGGTTACTACCAATTGTAGCACCGGAAGCAATATTACTCTGTCCCATTACTGTTGTAGCAATAAGGAATGAAGAGTTATGATGCTGTTCATGGAACGGATAAATCAGGTTATTTAAGATTTCACAGCAGGAAACGGTTGAGTTATCGCCGAGCACAGAGTTTAATACTCGTGCACCATACTTAACCTGACAGTTTCGGCCAATCACAAAGCGAACTGCAATCGCCTGATAGAATACTTTACTACCATAGCCAAGAATACCGTTTACCATTTCAACGCCTTCACCAATCTGAGAAGTTTCCTCTTCAGATGAAAGCACTGTAATATTCTTAAGCTTAAACGCACCTTTAATATATGCCGCTTCGCCAATCTTTGCATCTTTGATGATACTTACATTTTTTATAACAGCATCATTTCCGACAATACCATATGTATTCAGTTCATTTGATGTTCCAAATTCGGTGAGTTCAACAAAGCGCTTAAGAAGCTCTTCATCATCTCTGTAGTGAGACCACAGATAAGCGTCTCCAGGAATCATTGACTCAAAAGGCAAAATCTTACGGCCTTCATTTTCGTTTGCAACACCAATCCAGATTCTGTGCTCTTCCGGTTCGCCCTTCTTCAAAATACCGTTACCAAATTTTGCATGGCAGGTACAGCACATTTCGTTGATATTAAAGAGAATAACTCTATCGCCAATTCTGTAATTATCAAGATAGAAAACATTACGGATAGCGCAGAGATCTCCGGTAACAACATTGCTCAACTTTGAACGACGGATACCGCAGCCAAGACGAAGGTCATTATATTTAAGAATTTGATTCTGAATTTTTCCAAGAACAATAAAACCGGAAAAGAATGAAAGATGAATAAGAGTCGGATCAAATCCATTTTCCGAGTCATCTACATAAAAATTATTCCAGGTTGGATCTTCATTATGATTCAGATTTTTTTCAAGTACTTCAATTTCTGCAGCTGTAAGATGTCTTTTACCCTTCAACAGCTCTGCAGGTACGACTTCTGAAGAATAATCAGAAGGTGATTCTATTTTTACCATAAATAACAGTTTACCCTATATTGCAAAAAGTGGAAAGTAAAATATTTATATGGTAGAATGAGCGTATGAAAAAGTTCTACTCAATATTACTTTTCTGCCTTCTTGCGCATCCATTCTTCTCCACTCCCGTAAAATCAGTACAGGAATATACACTCGAAAACGGAATGCAGGTTTTCTTACTAGAAGATCCTTCAGATGCTCAGGTTCATATTGAGTACACTTGCCGCGCAGGCTTTTCTTCACAGACACAAAGCACCTGCGGATTTTTCAAACTCTACACAATGCTTGTAAAAGCAGCCGCTCCAAAACTTTCTTTCACAGATGTTCAGTGCAATGCAGATTCTTCGCGCTATATAATAGAAGTAAGTCCCTCAGAAGTAAGCGAAACACTTTTTTCACTTTCAGATGCAGTTTTCGCACAGGATTTTCCAGATGAAATTCTAAAAAATCAGCTCAATCTCCTAAAAAAAGAAGTAAATGACAATAAAGATTCAATGTCTGTTTATATAAATGCCGCCATTGATTCCCGGGTCTTTTCTGAAGCTCCATGGAAGCACGACTCTGGCATTTACCCGCCGGTTTTTAAGAAAACAACTGAAAAAACAGCCCGCACGGTCATCAAACAGATTTCTGAGCAGTGGTACACACCTAAAAACAGCGCAGTTTTTATCAGCGGAAACATTAATACTGAACGCACACTCCTGCTCCTGCGCAATAGCTTTGGCCGCTATTATTCAAACTTCAGAACTCCGGTTGAAAAACCTGCAAGCCCTGTAAACCGCCAGCGAAAATATGTTCTGCATTCAAATGAAATCTCTCCAGAACTTACCCAGCTTGTAATCCAATATACCCTGCTTGATATGGAACAAAGCGATCTTCTTTCGCTGGCAATGGGTTACGAAGGCTCTCTTTTTAAGCAGCAGGTTCTAAGCTTTGAAGAACTCAATATTCCAGGCGATGAGTACATAAACGTTTCTGCCGCACATAAAAAGGACAGTTCAAGACTGATTATTCAGACTCTTTTACAGCCGCCGGAAAATAAAAAACTTGCAGCCAGTACAAACTCATTTAAGCAAACAGAACTTTTCTTAAAACAACTCACACTGATTCCTCATATCGTTCAAAGCGAAGAGTTTGAGTACGCAAAAAATCAGCTGGAATACAGCCTTAACCGCACAGCCGCAATTTCTTCAGAACTGATGAAAACACTTTCGGAGTTCTGGGCCGTACAACCCTACTTCAACTATGTAGAAAACGACATTGAAGATTATAATTCGCAGACTGCTCGTATGCTTATGAGCCGTACACAAAAACTCCGCTCTACCGCACTTTCTGATACTATTACCCAACTTCAAAATGAAGAGCCTTTCATCTTTGTAATTATTAACAGCAAGGATTATAAAGCCAACAAAAAAGCATATACTGCCGCAGGCTTTGAAGAAATCAATGAAAAAAATGCTTCGTGGTATGTACAGCAGATGTTTAAAGATTCTTTAGCTGAGTCCCTGCCACAGAATCAGGAAAAACTTTACTCATCAGCCGCTGCCACAGATGACAACAGTTACTATCAGAAAAACCTTGATCAGACAAATCAATTTACACTTTCAAATGGAATTACTGTCTACACAAAGCAAAATCCTCTTTCAGAACAAACCTCTTTAGTACTTTCAATAAAAGGCGGCAAACTAAACTCCGCAGATGACAATGGTTTTGAAGAAGTAATGATAAACCTTACCGCAGGTCTAATCCAGAAAAAACTGATTTCTGCTCAGGCCGAAGGCCTTCTGACTGGAGCCTTCTATGTAAGTTCACAGACAGCTCTTTCAACCGGTAATATAATAGTAGAATTTGATTTAGAAGACACAATCGCAGTACTCAAAACCATCAGCGAAGTAATAGTTTATGGCGAAATTGCCCCAGCCGATGCCGACCGTGCCGTAGCCTCAAGAAAATATCGAAAGCGCCTTGAAAACGGAACCGCCGCAAATCAAATGTACAGCAGCCTCATCAACAAACTATATGGAAAAGGAAATCTTTCAAATATTTTCGAAGCCGAAAAAGAAATCCTTCTGGACACAGATTACACAAAGATTCTTTCTGCCTACCCTCAGCTGCTGGATGCATCCCGCTACTCCGTAATTATCTGCGGTGCGCTTTATGAAAATCTCCCTTCGTTACTGGAAGAAACTTTGGGTCAGCTTTCTTCTCAAAACACTGCGGCAACCCTCGCTCCTTCAACAGAGCCAGATTTCTCAAAAGCTAAAAACCTTTCGGTACGTGTACGACACACCTTCCTTACAGACATCCCGGCTGAAAAAGCTGGCCCACAACCGGCAGTATTAATTCCAACCACAGAATTTCTGGATCCGGTTATTTACGCAAACAAAGCTCCAGAGCCCGGAACAAAACAGGCAGCACTTTATAACGCCGTATTGAACTACATTGGAAAAACAATTGAAAGATCGTATCCTGTCACAGTTCAGTTCCCTCGCAGCTGCCTGAATATCGGTTCGCTGACAATCCAAAATGTATCACATACCCGCGAACTGGACTCTCAATATAAAACAGTTATTCAAACAATAACTGAACAGATGCAGCGTCTTCAGGCAAAAGACACAATCATCAAAGAAATCAAGAATAGCTGGATTCTAAATCAAATGACACAGACTGGCTCAGACACAGGCACAGCCCTCTTAATTCAAAACGGTCTGGAACTTTTTACAGAAAATCCAAAACCTCACTGGTACCTGGAAGAATACAACTACATACAAACTGCCACCGCACAAGACTTTCTGGAAATCATGGAATATTTCCCCGTAATCTCCCAGGCCCGAGTCTACTCCTCAGACTCTAAAAAGTAATCTTTTTCTCCTTCATAAACAGATACAAAGTTGAAGGAGAAACATTGAGCTGTTTGCTAATAAGATTTTTAGGATACCCTTCACTAAGCATCGTTCTGATTTTACACTCACAGCCAGTCAATTTATGCTTAGAGTTAAGCCTCCCTTTTGGCCGTCCAAGCTTCACTCCTTCCGCTTTCTTTCTTTGCAGCGCCTCTTTAGTCCGCTGCGAAATCAAAGACCTTTCAATTTCCGCTGAAATACTGAACGCAAATGCCAGCACCTTACTAGTCAAATCTTCCCCAAGTTTATACCGCTCCTTAACAGTATAAATAATCACCCCTCTTTCCATCAAAATATTTAAGATAGACATTATCATAAACATATTTCGTCCCAATCTCGAAAGTTCCGAGCAGATAATAATGTCCCCCTTCTTCGTTTTTTCAATCAACTTCCCAAGATTCCGCTTATTTGGAGAGATAGTCCCACTTATAGTCTCTTCAATCCACGAATCAACCTTAACCCCAGTTTTCTTAATAAACCGGTTAATCTCAAACCTCTGATTTTCCACAGTCTGCTTGTCCGTACTTACTCGAATATAACCATAAATTATATAGATACCTCCAAATAACAGATTATATATCAGTCCCTAAAGTAGTCAAAAATGATTTTACTACACAAACCACAAGATAAATAATTATAAATAATTTGTTATAAATCACAAAAATTCCCATTTTTCCCCTCGTGAAACGCATCCCGTGAAACACTCCCCTCCGATTAAAAAGGAGGATTTTTTCAAATGAAAAAAATCGTAGCATTGGGAGCTGCTGCAGCACTCATCGGCGGATTGTTCGCTGCTGAACCTGCATCAAATCCTAGTCTTGTAAGCTTTACAGGAAACGCTTCTGTTGAATGGGGTGTTGACCTTGACGCTGGTAAAACTGGTTTCAAGAATGGCACTTGGACAGAATTCAAAATCAAACTCTTCGACGCAGGAGATAAGGCTCTTACTGGTGATGGAGTATGGGCAGAACTCGTAATGAAAGTTGATGATGATTCTAGCGTTGGACCAAATGGTTTCGTAGATGGTGGATGGCTCGGTGGTAAAAACGCTTACATCGATGTAGCAAAACTTCACTTCAATAATATTTATGTTGGAATCAAATCTGGTGATACACAGACAGGTGAACTTGATTTCACTACTGCTATTCACTCAGCAGATCCATACTTCCACCCAGGACGCTGGCTCAACAATGTTGGACCATCTAGTTTCACACAGGGTATCGTAGCAGGATATGCAGATGACAACATGGACATTGGTGTTGACTTCCGTTCTTATGAAAATGGTCAGTACACAAATGCTTATGCTGTAGCCGGTGAATTCAAAATTAAAGATTCAAACAGCTTTGCAGAAGGTCTTTCTGTAGGACTTGGTGCATCATACAATCTCTCAGACACATATTACAAAGATTCAACAACAAACACTGCTGCTGAAAAAGTAGAGAATTTTGCTTATACATTTGGTTATAAGATCAATGATAAAGAAACACTTTTCGGTGCACAGCACTTACTTGGATATTCAGCTAGTGTTGGATATAAAATCAAGATTGATGACAAGTATTGGGCAAAACCACAGGTTGGTTTAACAGGTTTGTTGGCAACTTATAAAGATACAGACAATGGGGTAACTGTTGATGCAAGTGCTAATACAAACACACTCGCAGCTGGTGCTATTTTCGCTTGGGGAGACACAGCTGCTTACGGAAGCACAGGTGGTGTTTACTTCTTCGGTGATGATGCAAGAGGATTTACACCAGGTGTATCTGCAATGGTTTATGTTCCACTTGCATCTACAATTAGCGCAAAAGCAACAGGTAATGGACAGAGTGCTTCTGTAAAAATTACATCACATGATGCTTTGAAAGCTTTGATTGTTCCTTCATTCTATACAGGTGATCTTGTAGAAAACCTTTCAGCTGCTGTTTACTCAGAAATTGGTCTTTATGACTACAGAGAAACACAGCCAACTCCAACTCATTCTGGAAACGATTGGGCAGTTGAATCTTATGGTCAGACAACAGATGGAAAGAATACAATGGCACTTGCTGTTGCTGGTGGTCTTAAGTATGACATCAAGGCTGATGACATTACAATCACACCAAAAGCTTCTTTCCGCTATGCTAACACATGTTATGTACAGAACAAGACAAATGAAGTAGCTCCTGCAAAGGATCAGTCACTCTTCAAGGATCTTGGTGAGCAGAAGACAGAAACTTCTGGAGACAGACTTGGACTCTATGTTGGAGACTTCTTCAACCTCGAAGCAGGTGTAGATGTTGCTGGTCTTATCAACAACACAACATTCTACGCTCACTATAAGTCAGCTAACCTCTTGAACTCTATTGACTACTCAGAGAACAAGGATGCTGAAGGTAACTCATTGAAGTACTACAACGTAAAACTTGGTACATTCAACGTAGGTTGTAAGATTGCATTCTAATCTTGTAAAAGCTTAGAACACTTATAAAACCGCCAGGCCGCTCCTTCGGAGCGGCCTGGTCTTTTTATTAACTATAGTCATTAAATAAAGTCAAAAAAAATTATGCCTCAACTGGAACTTTAGCAGCAATTTTCTTTATCTCTTTTACCGAAATATCAAGAAGGTCTGCTATCTGTTCAGTTGTATATTTTTTATCCATCATTTTTCTAATTAAATCAGCTTTTTCTTCAGCTCTACCTTTTTCTATTCCTTCATTTATAATTTTATCAAGAAATTCATCCATAGTAACACCTCCTCTTTTATTCTTTAAATTAGCTTTATTATAAATCTCTTCAAAACGTTTGTCACCTGTTAAGGCCTTAAACGTTTTGATAATGGAATCAACATGGGTAATTTGCTCATTTGTTGGAATATACTTCGTATTCTTACGTTTTGTTTGAAAATATTTCGCAATAAATTTGAAATCACTATTAAACATATTAATTGTTTTATCATCGAGCCAGGCAATGTTGAATACATTGATTTTATAATCACTGACAAAGGGTTTTAATTCATTTAGAATAGAAATACATTTATGTAAAGTCTTTGGAGCTGTCCATTTTGTTTTTGTTCCGAAATACAGAACTAATGTGCAAACAGGATAGTATTGCTCTACTTTTTCATCCATAAGCTGCTGTTTATAACTTGCTCCATCATAACTTATTACACGAAGTGGCATCTTGTAGTCCTGATTAGTCTGATTCTCAATTCCTAAAATTTAAATACGTATTTCTCCATTTTTCCAAAATTTTGAAACATCCCGTTCCTGTTCATGCAACTCGTTATCGGCTTTCAGCATACTATCCTTTGTGTCTGCTTCAAGATCTTGTTCTTTTACTAGCTGTTTTCCTTTGAATAACAGAACATTTACGATATCAGCAAAAACATCATTCCAGGCTTCGAGGTTTTTCTCAGCGATATCCTTTTCTCCCATTTTACCTCCAACAAAACTAAAAATAATTCTATATTAATATATGTTTCGATATGCGATTTTAGGAAGTTTCTAGAGGAGAAGTAGAGAAAAATGGATAATTTTATGTGTGTTAAAAAGACCAGGCCGCTCCTTCGGAGCGGCCTGGTGGTTTATAAGTGTTCTAAGCTTTTACAAGATTAGAATGAAATCTTACAACCTACGTTGAATGTTCCAAGTTTTACGTTGTAGAACTTAGCATCCTTTTCTGCATCGTAAGATGCCTTGTATACAGAGTAGTCAGTCTTGTTCAAGAGGTTAGCTGACTCGTATACACCGTAGAAGCTTGTGTTGTTGATAAGTCCGCTTACATTTACACCTGCTTTGAGGTTGAAGAAGCCGTCAGCATTAACATCAAGTGCAGCTCTTTCTCCAGAATCAGCTTTCTTCTGTTTTCCAAGACCATCAAAAACCTTGTTTTTGCTAAGTGGATCATATCCGTTGATTTCGTTATCAACATAAGCTGTGTTTGCAAAGCGGATACCAACCTGTGGAGTAACAGTAATGTCATCAGCCTTGATGTCATACTTTACACCAGCAGCAAGTGCGAGAGCGAATGTATCGTTCTTGTCTTTAGCACCAGCATATGTTGTTTTATTATCAGTTCCTTCAGATTTTTCTTCACCATTAAGGATAGCCATTTCTGAATAAGCAGCAACTGAAAGACCTTCTATAAGTTCACCCTTTGTGCAGAATGCAGGTGTAAAGAGAACTTTAACTTTGTCATAAGAAGTTCCTGAACCAGACATAGAGAAACCTGCCATAGAAGCAGAATATGCCATTTTTTCAGCGAGAGGAATCTTTGCAACTACTGACACACCAGGACATGCCTTTTCTGCAGGACCTCCATCAAGGTAGTATACTCCAGCATTTCCATCTGCTGAACCCCAGCCAAACATTACACCTGCAACAAGCTTATTAGAGTTTGCAGTTCCAGAGACATCGCCTTTTGCTCCACCATAAGCCCATTCTCCAGCAGCTGTTTCATAAGTACCTGTAAGTCCTACAGCAGGTTTGAGCCAGTTCTTGTCATCAATCTTGAGTTTGTATCCAGCATTAAATGAGTAACCAATCTTGTTGTATTTATTTACAGTTGCAGTTGCGGTTGCTGGTGCACCATACTCAGTTAGATCAAATGTATATTTTGATTTTTTAACAGCTTCATTTGCAACATCAGCCAATTCTACAGATTCCCATCTTTCCTTAGAAATGTTTACAGAACCACCAAGGTCAACGAAGAGGCCTTCTACCAATTCGTTTGAATCCTTCAATTTTGCTTCTGCTGCGATTGCATAGTCGCTTGTGTATCTGTTGTCTCCATCTGGATTTGAACGGAAGTCAACATCGATACCGAAGTTGTTGTTACCATAACCAGCTACGATACCCTGTGTATAGCCATCAGGTCCAACATCGCTAAGCCACTTAGCGTTATCATTATCTGCAGAGCGGATAGCTCCATCAAATTTGTAAGTACCAGTTGTTGTATCACCACTTCTGATTCCAATATAGAAATCACCAAAGTGAAGTTTTGCAGTGTCTACAACAGCGTTCTTTCCTTTGAAAGCTCCTTTGCTTACACCATTTGGTCCAACACCATCATCTTCTTCGACTTTAATTTTGAGCTCTGCCCATACTCCGTCACCAGAAGTTGATTTGTCTCCTGTATCGAACAACTTCATTTTGAATGAAGCATCTTCACTGTTCTTGAAACCAGTCTGTCCAGCGTCAAGATCAACACCCCATTCAACTGATGCATTACCAGTAAATTCTACTACGCTAGGATTTGATGCAGGTTCAGCAGCGAACAATCCGCCTACGAGTGCTGCAGCAGCTCCCAATGCTACGATTTTTTTCATTTGAAAAAATCCTCCTTTTTATTTGTGGATTTCACAAACCAACGGTTTTTACGTAAAATCCTTCTTTTTTTTATAATTCTATCACGCCCTATTTGCGAAGTCAACAAAAAATTATTTTTTTATTATCTTTTGACCTTACTAATAAGAAAAAACTCTGAGGGGGCTCAGAGTTTTCTTAGAATTATAATTGTTTTTGAAGTTCAATGACTTTTTCGAGAGGGAGGCCTGTTAATTCAGAAATTTCATTTATTGAATAGTTCTTTATCAGCATGTTTTTAGCTGTTTCAATAGCTTTTTGTTGTTCGCCTTGCTGTATACCTTGTTGTATCCCCTGCTGTAAGGCTTCAGCGGCACGTTCGTCGCCATATTCTTCAACTATTTCACTAACCACCTTTACCCCCTCTGAATCCTGCTTATGATAGCGAACTTTTTCTGCAAGTTCATTATAAATTAATATATAAGCTATGTCATCATTGAATGTTTCACGGTGGTTGAGTAGCCCGTAGGGCATATCGAAACCATAATTATTTTGATCCAGAACTTTTTCCTACTCAACTGTTTTAGTTGCATATAATCACCACTAATTAAAGATTCACGTTTTTTACGACTCCATCCCTGGATTTGTTTTTCTCGCAAGAATGCATCTTCAATGTTTAAGCATTCTTCAAAATATACATGTTTTACGGGTAAACAATGTTTCGTATATTCAGACATGAGCTCCTCCTGATATTACGGGACCTTAAATATTATGGTTTCGATACGCCCTTCGGGCTACTCAACCACCGATTATTTCCTATAGGTAATGTACGTTTCGATATGCGATTTCAGGAAGTTTTTTGGAAAAAAAGTGTAGTATTTGTATTTTCCGGGAAGTTAGTTTATAATAGAGGAATGTATTCGCGGCAGTTTAGGGAACCGCCAGAGCATCTGGTGCAGAACGGAAAGGCGCATTTCGGTTGTTATGAAGGAGTCTCGGCTCTGACAGATATCCGTGGTATGAGAGCGCCTTATGCAGGAGTTCCGGTTCCTTCTATTATATCTAATCTCAGAATTAAAAGCCGGCTGGAATATGTTTTTTCTCTAAAGGATTTTATTGGACTTTCGCAGTTTTATGATTTTAAAGTTCTGGGACTTGGCGAAATCATCTTTTGGAATAAAGAAACCGGCAAGAAATATGTATATCACACAATTATGACACCGCGCCGTCGTTTTGTGCCTGTTCTCACAACAAAAGGAATCTGTGCAAGTTATAAGAGATCCCGCTTCATCAAGATTTCATGGGGACGTCAGCACAAACATCATGCGCTTACTTTTAAGGTAAAAGGTGATAATGCCAGACCGAATGCAGAAGGTTATGTTTACTCCCCTCTTACAGATGATATGCACACCGACTCGCTTTTTGTATCTCCGTCTCCGGCTTCAATGCGCTGTAGTGCTACCTGGTTTTCTTCTATGAAAACTCTCGGACACATTGCAATTAATGGAGAACCAGTTCAGGATTCAGAAGGTCTTGGAATGATGATTTTGAACAGAGCTTACTACAAGTTCCATTCGAAATCATCTTCTGTTTACGGAATTGGAAATGTACATAATAAAAACATTGTCTTCTATATAAATACATCAAACATGGATGCAGCAGATTCTGATTCTTACAACAGCAATATTCTTGTGGTTGACGGAAAGAAAACTGCCCTACCTCCGGTTTATATGACTCATCCTTTTGGAATTGATAAAAACTGGATTATTCAGGATACAGAAAGTATGGTTGATTTAACCTTTACACCTCTTTCTGTAAATTCTCGAACACTGAATCTGATTGCACTGAGAACAAGTTATTACACGATGTACGGAACCTTTGAAGGCGTACTCTTAACTTCTGATGGTGAAAAAATAATTCTTAAAAATTTTCCTGGCATGCTTCATAAAGGAATGCTTAGGCTTTAGTAATTTTTCTGGAGGATATTATGGCTGAAAAAATTAACGGGACTGCGGACTGGGCTCCGGGAACTCTGGACAAGACTAGAAAAAATATTGGAGAAATAAGCGATAAAGACGCTGCTGATATGGCAAAGAAACTCGGCGGCCAGGTACTCTATGAACGCACAACAGGTTCTTCTGGCGGTGGCTCTGGAAGTAAAGCCGGAAGAATTGTAAGACAGCCTTCTGGCGGAGCCGGCGGATCTGGTAGCCGTGGTGGAGCTGGTGCTTCTGATAACGGAGCTGGCGGTGCTGGCGGCATGCCAAGTGGAAGACGCAGAAGAGAAGATCTTCCTGTAATTTCAAAGAAGGCCGCAGCGACAATGGATAAGCTGATGATGTCTCCGGAATATAAAATTAAGCCGAACTACGGAATGTTTAATTTTATCCGTTCGTTCCAGAAAAACGGAATGGAAAAAATTGTTCCGGATTTTTATCAGTATACAATGAAGCAGGCAACAGAGCACATGGAAGGCTTTATTACTGTAATCAAAACTTTGATTCAGATTGCTCCTGCTACATACAAAGCAAAAATTGCAAGCGGAACAGAATCTAAATTTAAGTTCCTTCGAAACGTTGCCGGCTGGGCTATGCAGCCGATTAAAGTTGAATACATTAACCTTCAGGGATTAAATGAAACAATTATTGTTGCAGATTTGATTCCTCTGGTTCGTGCAATTTATAAACCACTCATTACAGTTTACTATTTTGGAAACACAAAAATTCCAAAGCTGATTAAAGAGATTTATTCTGATGAAGCAGCTTATCCGGATTCACCAAAAGATAAGCTTTCTCAATATGCTAAACAGGCAATTACAGAATGGCTGTACATCGAAACTGAAGTCATTAAAAAGCTCTACCCTCTTTTGATGCGCATGTGTTCTGACACTTATGAATCTTATCCGACTTTCTTTAATGCAAAGGTTGGAGAAATTCTTAAGTTTGTAGGATTGCACAAGTTTGATCTCTTACTCCCTGAAAAACCAAAAGAGCCGGCTCCAGAAGCAAAGAAGCCTAAGGTTGCTCCTCCTGAAAAAGGAATTAAAGATTCAACAGTAATCACTGGTCTTAAACTTTTGAATCAGATGTTCCCGGATGCGGGCTTTGACCGTCTTGATGAACATCCTGATTTATATCCATACTTCCAGCCTTTGTTCCATTTTAAAGATGGCTTTAATATGCTTTCGCCAGACAATCCTATTCAGGTTATCTGTGTATTGCAGCATATTATTGAAGACTGTTTCCAGGGCTGCCGTAACATCACCTTTGCAGACCCCGGAGAACAGAAAAAAGGCGCAGACAGTATTATGTCGATTATGGATGACTGGTCTGCATATCGTGAGGATACCTTTGAACAGCTTTACTGCGAACCATTGTGCGACCTTGTAAACTCTGTTTATTCTCAACCAGACTTTGATAAGTCTCACATCGGTAAGAAGATGATTACATCTTTGCTCTGGCAGACAACTTATCATTACATGCCAAACTTTAAGTTTGAACAGCTGCTGCTTGAGCATCCAACTGATGAAAGCAAGTACAGACCTTTATTCCATCGTACAGATTTTGCAAGAAAATTCCTTACTCTTGTAATTAACGAATGTGATCAGAAAGCTCCAACTAAGGCAACCTGTTCTCTTATTGAAAATCCTTGGGAACACTACAAGTTTGATATTCCAAACGAAGTTTCAAAGCGTCTTGATGTTTTGCTTGGTGCTCAGAATAAGACAGCAAACACAACTGCCAATAATGCAAACCTGCTGAAATACACTTTGTGCTTTATGGCTGTTCTTGACTGGTGGATTAATAACCCTGGAAGTCCTGCATACTCTACTGACCCAATGCATATCTGGCGTGTATCTGATTCTGATGGAAAACCTCAGTTCTCAGTTCCAGAACGCAAGGACCAGAACAAGTTATTTGCGGATGGAATTAGAGCTAGTTATCAGAAAGCCGCGAAGTAAAACGAAATTGTCATTGCGAGCACGAAGTGCGTGGCAATCCATGTGACTGGATTGCTTCGTCGCAGGCTCCTCGCAATGACGCCAACGGAGTTTCGAAATCCACTCCATACCAGTTGTAATCTTTATGGCTGAGGGTTGCTTTAATTGACTCCACAACGAAGTCTGCTGCAAGACGGCAGGCTTCGTCTAATTTTAAACCACGTACAAGAACGCCTGTGAGCACGCTTGCAAAAATATCTCCCGTACCATGAAAACTCTGCGGCATTTTTTCGTGGAAATACCATGTGATTTTTTCGCTCTCTGAATCATAACTTACGATACCAAGTTTTTTATCATCAAAAGAAACGCCTTTTAAGATTACCCGGCGAGCTCCAAGCCCAGCGAGCTTTTTAAGCAAATCTTCTATATATTCCTTCGTATATCCTTTTTCAACATAAGGTATGCCGAGCATATAGCTTGCTTCTGTCAGATTCGGAACAATCACTTCTGCCTTAGCGCAAAGACCTGCCATTGCCAATGCAAAATCCTTTGTAAAGCCTGAATACAAAGAACCGTTATCTCCCATGCATGGATCAACAATTATTCTAGTTCCACCGTTTCCAAAATCTTTTATCAATGAGTGAATTAAATCAATCTGTTCAAAAGAACCAAGGTATCCGGTATAGATTGCATCAAAACGAATCTTCTCATTTTTCCAGTGTTCTGCAATTGCAGAAAGATCGCTGGTAAGATCTCGGAAAGTAAAACCTTTAAAGGCTGTATGTGTTGAAAGAACTGCAGTAGGAAGAACGCAGGCCTCAACTCCCATTGCAGAAATTACGGGAAGAGCAACTGTAAGCGAGCATTTTCCCACACAAGAAATATCCTGAACTGTAATTATGCGTTTCATTTTTTTGCCTTTTTTGAATCTGATTTTTTTGTACGTTTGTTTTCATACATCTTTTCATCAGCTTTATCAAGTACTATCTGATAACCTTCTTTTTTATCCAAAGGCAAAATGCAGTAACCAATACTTGCTTCTACAGGAATTGTCATATTCTCATTTGCAGAATCAAGATATCCCTGAAATCGTGAAAGTTTTTCACGCATATGATCTTCGGTGTAGCCGCCAACTCCAAGAATTATAAATTCATCACCACCACCGCGAACACAAACTTCACCTTTATCTGCAATAAACTTTGCGGCTTTGGCAACAATCATAATTCCGTTATCACCTTCGGTATGACCGTACAAATCATTGCGTTTTTTAAGGTCATCCATATCAATTACAATGGCAAAGATTTTTGCATCATCTGGAGCACTCTGAATTTTTGGTAAAATAGCAAACTCCATTCCGCGCCGATTTTTTAAACCGGTCATCGCATCATGTTCAGAAAGATAATTTGAACGGTATTTTGTTCGGCTCATCTCAAGCGCGTTATTTATATTGCGGAGAAAGTTTCTGTACACTTCGCCAATCATACCGGGGCTGCTTAAATCATTTTGCAAAACTGCATACCCCAGACTGATGTTTCCAAAATGAAGCGGTGCAAAATAATAAACCTGAGGTTCAGTAAAAGTTTCTTTTAGACCTTCTTCAAAAGCCGGAAGCATTGCCGTACGTTCAAATAATTTTTCACGGCCCTCACCTATAAAAACATGATGCTCCCATCCATGAAGTTTTGTAGTTGCTTCTGCAGAAACAGCAAGAAGAATATTTTCATTATATCCTTCCTTCATATCTAAATCTGTATTGAGCCAGTTCTCGTTCAGACAGATATAAAATTTTTTGAAAGGCTTAAGAAGATATTTTGATTCATAAATTTTACAAAGACAGGCATGAGGAGAGTCGGCTGCAGTAAGATTTTCTGCCATATAACTTTCCTCAAGCATTGTCATATTTATATTTTCCCAGACAGTATTATCATTATAATTTATCTTAGTACCCCTTTCTTCCTTAAAATAAGAACGGGTGTAAGAAGGATCTTCTACACAACCACAGGAAGCACCAATCTTCATTCGCTTATCAGAATCTTCTTCATAAGGAACAATTGAAGCGGCAGGGTCTATGATTTCGCGGAGATAATTAACAGCTTCGGCACCGGCCTTTGAATGACTTGGAACATACGAGGTAAGAGGTGGTGTGTTGATAGCTGCCTCACGAACCGCGCCAAAGCCGGTAACAATTACATCATCTGGAACATTGATATTATTTTTTTGAAGCCGGTTGATAAGGCCAAGTGCCATATGATCAGACAAACAGATAACCGCATCCGGTAGTTCCAGTTCACCGTGAATATAACGATTGGCAAGCCGCTCACCACCAAGATACCAGTAGTCGCCGCGGATAATATGATCACGATCAATCTCTATATCATTCTCGTTCAGAACATCCATAATTCCCTTCAGGCGCATTCGGGTAAGAGGGCTTTCATCTGGACCACTTAATATATGGAATCTTTTACAATTATGTTTTTTGATAAGATGTTCGGTAATCTTTTTGAAAGGCGTTTTATCATCAGTATAAATTACAGGAAAATCTCCAAACTCTCTGTCTATGGCAACAACAGGCTTTTTACAATTCTTAAACTGTTTTACAAGCTTATTGTATAAAGTCATATGAGAATCTTCTGTCATTGGAATTGGAGTTATGATAAATCCATCAAAAAGATCAAAGTTGATAAGATTATAAATATTGAGCTCGCCTTCAAGATAATTCTGATTATAATTGCAGATAGAAACTAAAGAACAAACTACAGAAACATCATACCCATATCTTTTACATTGAGCGATAACTCCATGCATTACTCGCTGAGGATATTCACTTTCCGGGGAGATTGTTACAAGGCAAAGTCTCTTTCGCTTCATTATTTTGATTATACCATACTTTCTTTTGACTTATATAGGAAATTTTATGTACTTTCTGGGATTTTTTTATTATATTCTATAGAGAGGACTAACAAATGGCAAATAAAAAGATTCCTATTACACTTTTGTGCGGTTATCTTGGTGCAGGAAAAACTACCCTGCTTAACCGCGTTCTTACAAATCAGAAAGGCTACAAAGTAGCTGTTATCGTAAATGATATTGGTGAAGTAAACGTTGATGAACGCCTTATTTCTAAAGAGGCAAAAATTGAAGATTCAAGCAGTCTTGTTCCACTTACAAACGGATGTATCTGCTGTACTCTCAAGAGCGACATGGTAAATCAGATTGAAAACCTGATGAAGACCGGAAAATTTGACTACATTATGATTGAGGCTTCTGGTGTCTGCGAGCCAATGCCTATTGCTCAGGCAATTGAAACAATTGAAATTGGTAAGCTTGATAACGTTGTTGGCGTTGTTGATGCAAGTCGCCTCGTTGATGAATTCGATGAAGGAAAAGCTCTTCTTAAAGAAGGTATTGATGAAGAAGATATTGAATCACTTTTGATTCAGCAGATTGAGTTCTGCTCTACTCTCATCGTAAACAAACGTGACCTTGTTACAGACGAGCAGATGAAGATGGTTCGTGCTGTAATCAACAAGATTCAGCCAACTGTAAAGGTTATTGAAACAACAAGATGTGATGTTCCTGTTGAAGAAATTATTGGAACAGATCGTTTTGATTTTGAAACAGTATATGCAAGTGCAGGCTGGGTAAAAGCTTTGGAAGAGCACGATGCAGAAGCTGATGATGACGATGATGATCATGACGAGCACGAACATCATCACGACCATGACGAAGATGATCACGAACATGGCGAGCACCATCACCATGATGATGATGATGACGACGACGATGATGATCACGATCATGAAGGACATGACCACCACGGACACCATCACCACCATGAACACAAACACGAAGGTGAAAGCGAAGACGAATACGGAATCGGTTCGTTCGTATACTACCGCCGCCGTCCATTCAACCGCCAAAAGCTTGATGAGTTTGCTTCAAAGTGGCCACGCAACATCATCCGTTCAAAGGGTGTAATCTGGTTCAGCGATGAAGACGACATGGCATACGTTCTTGAAACTTCTGGTCGCCAGATTCAGGCCGGCTACTCAGGAAACTGGCTTGCTTCTTGCCCACCAGCAGAACAGCAGAAAGTTCTTGCCGAAGAACCAGAAATGAAAAAAGACTGGGACGAAAAAGTCGGCGACCGCATGATCAAGATGGTAATCATTGGCCGTCATCTGAACAAAGAAGAAATCTGCAAGAATCTGGATGCTTGTCTGGACTAAAAAACACGATGGTTGAGTAGTCAGATGCAATGCATCTGACGTATCGAAACCAAATCATTTTTATATACCGGCCCATATGAGCCGGTGTTTTTTTATGCATTTCAAATAAGTGTCAAAGATACTTTTTTTCCCAACACACTGGCAAATCTTTGAATTGTTGAAAGTGAAGTATTGAATGTCGGATCCAAGGCATTATCTACTGCAGTCCGTGTAGTATGCATTCTTTTTGCAACTTCGGATTTTGAGAGATTCTGTTTTTCCATTTCTGCTTTCAACTGAGCAGCAATAACTTTCTTGGCTGCAAGTTTCTGGGCTTCTTCATAAAGCCCCTGCTCTTTCATGAATTCAGAAAAATCTTGTCCTACACCCTTCATTTATTTTGCTCCTTGAAACTACTTAATCTGGATTTTGCTATTTCCAGTTCCTCTAATGGTATTCTTTGCGACTTCTTTATAAAACCATGTAACAGCACAATTGTATTATCAAACACAGTAAAGAATACACGGCAAATTCCATCAGAAATATCAGATCTTATTTCCCATAAATCCTTCGTTATTTTCCTGCACAGAGGTAGTCCTAAAGGAAATCCTTTTTGCACAGAAAAGATATCTGCCCCAACTTCTTGTCTATCTTCTTTGTTAAGCTCTAGCAGAAAATCTCGGCATGGTTGATTTTTCATTTGTGTTTCATAGAATCTAACTTGCAGTGGAGCTTCTCGCTCTGTATTTAGATTGTACATTATATTGTACACCTCGTCAAATAGTATATTTAAAGCTCACTGTTTATTGCTTATTCAGTTATGGAGTTTTCGTAAGGGATGACTTCCTCATCATATGCAAAACAATAATGAAGACAAGTATCGTCGTATTTTGTTCCTTTGTAAACATCTGCAATTTCTACGCGAATATCTTCAGGCTGTGTAATAAAAGAAATATCCACTGTCTGAGGATGAGGTGTATCCAGGACATCAAGAATTCTTGAATTACCTGATTTAAGTCCTGTCACTTTGATTTTTTTTATACGATTATTTTGTTTATAAAGATAAGGTTTTTCATACGAAATATAACCATTAATAATAAAGAGGTATGGCCCCAATGGTTTAGCAAATTGTTTTCCTTCTATTGTAAAACCTTCGCCAATACCATCTCCCTTTACCCCTTCTACCCAAGGAGTATCGACAACTAACTTTCTTAGATTTTCAACCGGATAAGCTTTATTCTTTTCAATTAAATAGGATGAACAGTCCTTATATAGATTTCCCCATTCATCAAATCTTGTATATGTAAGTGGTCGTTTTTCGAATGAAAATCCTAATGTAAATGCAAACATTGTAATAAAGTTTTTTCTTTTACATGCTAGAAATAATAGTTTATTATCAGTTGTAATCGAATCAAAATTATTTTTATAATCATCATATTCTGCAATTTCTTTAGGAAGGTTTACTCCGAATTCAATATATGGTAGTCCATATAGTTGTGTAATTTTATACGAAAGTTTTTTTTCTTCTTTAAAATTTAATTGTTGTTTATATTTTATTATAACATTTTGATCTTCAATTATCATTTCATCTAAGCATGATTCACTTTGAAACATGTATTCACCGTTTAAAGAAAAATTCTCTCCAAATAAATCAGACACTATCAAAATTAAAAATATAAAAAGTATTTTTTTCATTTTGCACATCCTCCGATATTACTCATTGATCTAACATAAACTGTAATTGATTTAGGGTTCTGAACACCATCCATTAAATACTGCATCATCTCATCTTGTTGTTTTTGCCCATTTTTCCCAATAATACATGCTGCACTCTCTGGGGTTGCATTACCTGTATAAATATCACCATCTTTTTTTTGATTACCATGAAAGAATATATCTCCTTCATTAATTTTATCCTGTTGTTCCTTCGTAAGTCTTTCATCATTTGTCCTTAGAGATAAAATATTTTTATATGATTCAGAATTTGTTGTTCCATCTTCTTGTAAATAAAGAGGTGTTTTACTAGTACTTTCATTTGACAAATAATAAGTTCCATCAGGAATTGTTTCCCCCTTACCCAGATTATAATATTTTTCCCTACAATTAGCTCCAACAGTATCTACATAAACTAACTTGGTATTAAATCCATCATTCTTGTAAATTAATCTTGTTGAATCAAAACTGTTTCCAAGGCCATCATTATTTCGCAAAATAACAACTGTTGTTTTCTTTACCGTAGTAATAGATTGCTGTCCATTAGCGTTATAGTAAAATAATCCATCTGAATCCACAAAGTTTACGGGATCTCCATTGCAGTATTGGAACCAGTTGAGGCCGTCGCGGATGGGGTCTTGGGTGGTGAAGCGGGAGGTGGATGGGTTGTAATCGCGGTAGCCGTAGTTGTAGTGGGTAGTGGTCGGGTCGAACTGTTTGCCCAGGTAGCCGTAGTCACTGGAAGCTGTAAGGATGCCACTTATTGGAGAGCCAAAAACATCATATGAATAGGCTGTTTTTTGAAGACCTAGGTTGTCTGTTATTGATGCAACACTTCCCAATAAATCTGTTGAAAAATATTCAGCTCCGTAGTCTGATGTTGCTTGAGCAGCAATTATACCATTTACCGAAAGTTGAGTACGTTCTCCTTTATATCTGTGGCTGACAGATTTATAGATTCCTTCATCGAGATAAAAATAGCGGTTTTCATCACTGGATTTTTCATCAGAGAGATATCTGTAACGGTCACCTGTGGGCCTTCCGTTTTCTGTCCATCGGATCCCTGTTTCGTAACTGTCTGTAAAAAGACCGTTAGCATAAGTTGGACTTTGCTTTATTACATCAAAAGTAAATCCATCATACAAAGTCCGCAGCGCACATTGATCTTTATCCTGTACTATAATTCGTCTTCCAAAAACATCATAAGCATAACTTGTTTGTGAACAGGTCTTTTCAGCATGATCTATAACTTCACAATAAATTAAACGATTCTGCGAATTGTACGCATAGCTGATTTTTTTATCTGCACTTTCTTCACTAAGAAGATTCCCAAGCTTATCATAAGAATATTGAATATAACTCTGACCATGTGAGCCGCTTGCGATAAGGCAGTTCTCGTTGTCATAAGTATATTCGATAGTTCCTGATGCTGTAGTTTTTGTTTTACGATTTCCATTTTTATCATAGGTATATTTTTCTTTGATAAAAATCTGAAGATTTGAAAGTTTATTTGCAAATCCATATTGCATGGAATTTAACAGAGGTATAATCGTTGATTTTTCAGCCGAGGTCATATAGCGATTTTCGCCATAATCATTTGTTGCTGGTAGACCACATTCAGAAGCTTCTGTATTTAATTTATCAATAAGCTCATTTGAATATGGATAATAGATTTCAGAAATCTGACCTCGGGAATTATATTCATAAAAAGTTACACGGCCATTAAAATCTACAGTCGCAGTGCGTTTTCCATTCGGACCATAAACATACCCTTCTCCCCATAAGAGAGTTCCGTTATCAGCCTTCAATGTTTTTACCATAACACGGCCGGCCTTATCATAATGAGTCTGTTCTTTTGTTCCATTTCCGAAATCTCTCACTACTTCCTGTCCGTTATTATTATAGCTTAATTTTACATGCAGTCTTTGTTTATTGTCAAAAACTTCTTTTACTTCATTATTTTTCCCGTATGAATAGATTGTGTCCCGAGTCGAACTGATTAATCGGATTCTGTTTCCGGCATCGTCATATTCAAACTCAACTTCTTCACCTGTAGTAATATCTTTTTGATAAATTAATCTGCCACCCTGATCATATTTATAAACAGTTTCTCCATGTGCATTCTGTGCCTCTTCTATATTTCCCGTTTCATCAAGATTAATTACATTCAAGCTGCCATCCGAAAATATTTCTTTCTGGATTGTTCTGTCAGAAGATGTAATATATGAAATTGTACTGCCATCAAAGCAAATCACATTTTTTAATTTTCCTTCCTCATCATAAGAATATGATTGCTCATAGCCCGAACGATTTCGTTCATTTTTCAACCGGCCGAAAACGTCATAATTATATAAATACTTTGCTCCATTTCCATCTGTAACTTTTAGATTTCTTCCATAATTGTCATATTCATATGACTCAACAATTTCATCACCATATTTTATCTGAATTAGATGGCCAGCATTATCATATTCATAGGATTTTTCACAATCTGCCCGATTAAATTCTTTAACAAGCCGTCCCCTCTTATCATATTCTGCACGATATACAATTCCACAATCATCAACAATCTTTTCCAGAAGACCTGTATAGTTATATGAGTAAGACAATTTATTTCCTTCTGGAAAAGTTAAATTATCAATTTTATTCAACGCGTTGTATTGTATTTTCGTTTGATTACCATAGCCATCATATATAGAAATAAGTTGATTCAAGTAATTATATTCATACGATTTAGAATTGCCATTTCCATCTGTTATTCGAACGACATTTCCAAACGCATCAAGCTCATATTCCTTCTTGTATTTTTCACCTTCGATGACAGTGATCTTTCGGCCATCAGAAGAATAATTATAACTTGCAAACCAGGATACAAATTGTTCATCTAAAGTCTTTCCTATACTGATTTTTTTAAGACAATTCAATTTATCATATTCATACCAGACTTTTTGATGTACAGATTCTTTTGCTGCGACTCGACCAAGAGAATCATATTTGTAATTCGTGATATTTCCGCGACAGTCTTTTTCAGATTTTTTACTTCCATCAGGATAATATTCAAAAGTCATTCCCTGACTTCCCTCTTCTCTCTGTAACTTAAGTAATCCATCAGCACCATAATCATATTCGTACCAGCCACTATATAAAGATTGTTCCTTAATTATTCGACCGGCTTTTGAATATTTAATTTCTCTATGTTCATTATTTCCATCAGTTATCTTTATAAGATTTCCGAAGCTGTCATATGCAAAAATATTTTCCAAAATTGAATCATTAAATACAGATATCTGATTTTCATTATTTCCGGATTGCTTATATTCATATTTTTGGGTTTGGACTTTATCGCCTGATTGCAAAAGATAACTTTTAAGAACTTCAAATGTTATAGGATTAGATGAGTTGATTTTTGAAACAATGTCTGCATCAGAAATCTTAAATTGTTTTACTTCACTTATTTTCTCATTTTTATAATTTATAAGTTTTATCCAGCTTTCATTTCCATAATTAATTATTCCAGTGATTTTTCCTTCTGGAGAATATAAATATGACATTATTAGTTGCAGAGAATCCTCACTACCTGCAAAAACATTTATTGGAAGATGGCGTTTGTCATAATCAATTTGCATTACATGAACTTTACTAGACTGCAAATCTTTTTGAATAACTTTTACTAAATCTTTCCTTCCATTTGTGATGTACTGAGTTTCAAGACCTTTATAATCTGTAATAGTTGTTTTGTGTTCTGCATAGGAATATTTGCATATTTCCTGATTATCGATTCTTTCACTTACTAATCGATTTCGATTATCATAAGTATATTTTATTTCTCTGTCTCCGGTCTTTTCTTTTATCAAATTACCATAATTATCATATTCATAATTTGTCACAATTGGATTTTGACCATATTTAACTCGAGTAGTCACAAGCCCCTGTAAATTAAATTGCTGGGTAAATACTGTTTTATTAGCTTTTCGATATTCAATAAGATTTCCATTATTGTCCCGAATGTATTGCTCAATTACTCCATCCCTATCTGTATAACTAAGAAGAAGATTATTTTTATCATATGACCAAAATTCGCTAGAAGAATCGGAGTATCTAATCTGAATCAGATTATTATTTGAATCATATGTATATCTTGTCACATTTCCGTTTTCTTCTTTTGCAACAAGATTTCCATATTCATCATAAGTATTATAAATTACAGTTTCATCAGGAAGTACTTTCTTCTTTGTATGTTGATTTTCATCATACCAGTATTTGGTTATGTTTCCATCATGATCTATATAATCTGTACGATTTTGGTTTCTAAAATATTCAAAATATTCAGCATATCCTTCTTCATTGATTGTTGAGGTTGTAAGAATATTCCCATCATTAGTCTGTTCGTTATATACAAAAGAAATAAAACTTCCATCACACTTATTTAGTTTTACTAAGTGACCGGTCTGATCATAATTCATTGTAACTGTATCACCATCTTTATCAGTTACAGAAAAAAGATAATTATTTTGATAGGTATATTGCACAGTTTCATCCGACGAACGAACGTTAGTTATTTTATTTATAAAACTACCACTATACCAAATTACAAACTCTTCATTAAAAGATGTTTTTATATATGTAATTTTTTGCTCTGTCGTTCTAACTAATTCTACCCAATTATTATTTCTATCAATGAACTTTACAAGAAATCCAGAATCATTATAAATCTTTATGCAACCATTTCTTAAATACAATTTATATGATTTATTACTATATTCACATTTTATAAACTCTCTTTCATTTTCGTTCTTCCAGATATTAAGATTATCATTCTCTTTTTTAAATGTATGAGGATATCCATTCTCATCAATCAAAACAATCTTATCTTTTCCAACTTCTTCGTATTCTTTTCCTAATCCAGAAAATAAAGCAGTTTTATTTCTTTCATGAATTTTCCTTTGTTCAATCAAAAGTTTTTGTAAATATATAATTTGCGCAGTTACTTCTGACATTCGCTTTTTCAAATTATTTAATTTATTGATATCAGCTAAAGCTAAAGCAAGCTGTTTTTCAACAAGCTCTTTTTTGGACTGAACATTACCTCTCAAATTTTCAACCGATATTTTAAGCCTTTTTGCATCATTCTCATAATTACCTTTTCCTCGAACGGCATCTATAAAACTATTAAGTCTTTTTATCAGATCATTTGTTTTTGTAAGTAAAGACTCACACTCTTTTATTCTTGCAGATATCTCATTACTGGCATTATCAATACTACTTACTTTATAATGTCTAATAATTTCTTTTTCGAATTCTGTAATAAATTGCTGAAGTTTGCTTTTATAATTGGTAAGCTTTGTAATTCTCTGCTCAAGGTTACTATCAATACCAATAATTATTCTTTCATCAAGATTTGTAATCCAGCCATATCCGAATGAACCTATAACACTATTATCAGATTCATACCTGCGTTTGATTTCGAACTGTTTAGTACTTCCAATTTCTAAATCCACCTCGGCTAACTCATAAGTACCCTTTGATACTTTTACAGGATCTCCCAGTTTTTCAGCATTCTCAGAGTTTGCTTCTTCAACGAGACTCGCCTCATTTTCCTGATTCTTGATTTCAGTTTCATTAACTGTAACTACTGTATCATCAGGAGCTTCACTTTCTGGATTGGCAAGTTCTGCCCCCTCTACTGTTTCGATTGACTCTAAAGAATCGCTTATTGCTTCCTGCTCATCTGAAATATCATCAAGTTCTTCATCTGGACCATCAGGAGACTCCGGTGGATCGTCAGGATTATCCGGGTCTTCTGGATCGTCTGTATCATCCGGATCATCATTGTCATCATCGCCTGGGGACTCTGGATTTTCTATGGGATTAAGAGGAAAACCTCTATCATCATATTCAACAGCAAAACATAATCCATTGAAGAAAACAAAACTAATAATCAAAAAAAATATTATTTTAAATTTCATAGGCTATACTCCGTTATAAAAAAGTTTATCCAGCACACTACCGGACCTTCCTTCAGCAGTTGGAACCCACCATTTACTTTCCTTAATAAACTTACACTGATCTTTTTTATTTTGATTTTTGATATAATCAGAAGAATGAACCGAAGCAGTTGTTCTGAAAGAAACCAGAGGAATAAAATGTACTCCGATTTCGCAAACCTGATTATTTGTCAGGCATACAGTTTCTGATATTTTTTTCTTCAGTTCTTTTGCCGAGAGCTGTACGTTCTCATCATCATTTTCGATAAAACCATCTGACAGAGCCGCCAGGTCCAGATACATATCACAGGGGTATTGTGTATATGTGTAGGATTTAAGATTAAACAGCAAATCAAAAGTATTTTTTCTTTCTGTGTCAGTTAGAATTATTCGAGAAATCTCTTTTGAAAATCTTTCAAAAGAATTAAAAAGCTGTTCAAGATTTGCATTTTTGAAAATAGTAGTATTTACTGGGGAACTTGCAGCCATGGCATGAGCAATCTGCAACGGCTCAAAATCTTCTGAACTAATTTGTTCCAGAAGAGTTTTATAATCCCAACCACAAGAAGGAGAAACTCCAGCACAGGCAACAGTATAGTCCGCACAATCTTTGAGTTCATAAACATTTTCCAGAACTCCACCAAAACAGGTATCAAAACCAATAATATTTAATCCCTGATTACGAAGTACATTTCCCAGATTAAAAATACTCATGTACGAACCAGTTTTATCATCAATTGCAACTGCACGATTTTTATTAGCACCACCAGTCTGGTCATTTGCATATCGCCAGCCAGTTCCGTGTCCCCATATTATCAAAGCATAATTTTGAGAAGGAAATTTTCTTTGTACATAATTTATAAAATTACTTAGTACAGAAGGATTAGACATATCCAGTTCTGTGGAAAACTCTGTTGAAAGTCCAAGCAAAGGACAATCCAGTCTTTCAGAAACAATCTGTGCATTGCCGGCATTATCTTTCCGAACTTTATAAAGTCGAGTATCTGTCCAATTACCGTCTGTCTCATCATAACCTTCAGAACGGTCTATCAGAACAAGAACATTTATGCCTTTATAGTCAGCTGTCTCCATAAGATTCAGATTTTGTAATGCATAACTTTCAAGATCATTATCAGCTGCCATATAAATCATAAGCGTAAGACTGGAAGAATCTGATTTTGACTTTATTTCAACAGACTCAGTTTGATTGGTGCACCCAAAAAAAAGTGTGACCAAGGCAAAAAGAATTATCATATGTTTCATGGCCGCCTCACTTAAATGCAACTAAGCCATAAGGATCTTCCCAAACTGTTCCATCTTCATATTCAATTTTTGCAAGATATAGATAATCAACAATGAGACATTCTTCAGGAACGCTATTCATAAAGCTATCAAGACTCATACAAAACGACCTGTCCTCACCAGCAAAGATTTCTTCTTCAAGCACCGCAGAAATTTTATTGCAACATTCAATAGCAGGTTCACCGTCTTTATCAAACAGAAAAAACACAACATTGATTCGTTTAATATCTTTTTCGCTTTTATTTAAGAGATATAAATCCACTCCGCAAATTGAATAATCGGATGTCCCTTCCTCCATTACAAATTCTCCACTCATAACATAGGGAACTGAATCAAGTGCATAGCTTTTGCAACTGAATGTAATCAAAGTTATTAATAGAAAAACCAGACGTAAAATTGTTTTCATTGATATACCTCCTCCACTTTTGAAATAAATTCTTTGTAAAAGTCCTGACCTTGTTTTGTGATGGAACTTTTTGTAGATGTAGTTTTGATTTTATTTATCAAAGTTTTTCTTTCATCTCTGTTTTCCGAAGCGATTATCTCGTAGGCAAGAATTATTCGGTTTTCGGCAGATTCTTTTTCTGTACATATTCCATTGAGAAGAAGATTTGCATCTTCGAGCTGACCGAGAGCAATTAACTCTTCTGCGTTTTTTATTGCTGCCTTAAAAGTTTTTGTCTTAAGACAGATTATTTTTCCATGGTCAATAAACTGATATGGTGTTTCGCTTAGCTTAAGATAATTTGTTTTCTGGCCGGAGATGGTGTATGAGCCGGATGGTAAATCATAGAAAACAAATAGCCCGCTTTCATTTGTAATTACCGGTCTTATGTTTATCCTTGTCATTTTGATTTTTGTGTCTTCTGACTTACAAAAAATCACAAAATCTTTTACAGGTTTATTATTTTCATCAACAACAAGGCCACACAAATCTGCAGTTCCTGTAAACTTTGGTTTTGACGCACAGGCAGTTATACAGACTATACATAATCCAATAAATAAAAATGATTTTATTAATTGATTAATTCGCTTCATTACTACCTCCCTGTTTTTCAATAAATGTCTTTAATTTCCCTTCTGGAGTTTTGTAAAAAATTACATAACTGTTGTCTGGTCTTCGGATTACACCAATCTTTTTATTCGGTGAAGAATAATCAGATGTATCTGGAAACTTAGTGGCAGAAAAAGGTATCAGCGAAGATTGAGATTTTTGATTTTCTTGAACTATCTCAACTCTGAAAAATTTCAGATATTCTGAAAGAAGACTCAGATCAAATCCTTCGAATGAGACACATTCAATTGTTAATCCAATTCGTAATTCATTATTTCCAGCTGAAGTAACTATCACAGAAGTAACAGATCTTTTATCTTTTGAAATAAGTGTAGACAGTTGATTAAATAACAGCTTTGACTCCAGACTGCAGGAAAATTCAATATGATACGGAGGAGCTTTTTCTTCTTTCAAAACTGAATCGCATTGAATAATTGCGTCTCGAAGAGACTTGTTGAAATCTGCATTCGCCACCATCCCCCGCTCTCCGCCCCCCTCCACCGAGGGCGCCGTCCTCCACGAATACGCCACCTTCATCACAGGAATTCCATTTTCATAGACAACCGATTCGCCGTGGTCGTACTCACAAAAGTTTTCCAGACTCTCCGGATACACACCTTTTACTGTCGCACTAATTTTCTGTGTTCCCAGACCCGCCTCATAATAAAAACTCAGGATTCTGCCGTCAGCCTCCGAAACAGTTTTGAAGAACTCAACAATACTTCCGGCCACACCGCGGTCCGGTCCAATCGCAGCCACTGTCGCAACCCCAGTCCGCACACCTTCTGTTACCGCTCCCTCAGCCAGAACGTTACTTTCATCAACCCCAACGCTCAAACTCAGCGCCTCATTCCAAGACCTTCTAGCAATCTTCCCTGAACAAAATCCTGTGACAACAACGAGTAGTAATACATAAACCGTCGCCAACGAAAGCTTAAACTTCGGCGCCGCAAAATAACGGCGACCTCGCCTCATTCCATCGTGGCAACCTTCGATTCTTTCAATCCAAAATCCCGTCCCAGCTATTCGTCTCTTATTCTCGTATTCCGCAAGTTTATATTTATTAATCACCAGAACGTCTGAACAGACACCTTTTTTGGAAAGCCCCTTCACCTTCGAATCAAAAGCAAATTCATCTGAAAAACACGGATGTCTCTTTTCAAGTTCAGAAGACAAAAAACTTTTTCTTCGTCTTCCCACCAGAGATGAAAAAGGTACAATAATTTCATAACGTTCAAAATCTCTTCTTTTAATCACATTATTTTTCAAACTCATTTCCCATCTCCTTTTTCAGATTTTCTTGCATAAACTTCACCCTTACCGTAAGGTCCATTCCAGCATCCGTAATAAATAATTTCTTTTGATTCTTCATCCCTCGTATTTTCAAAAATCTTCCATTCAATACTTTCCAGCTTCCACAAACTCCTGCACATATCAGCCCATCCTTCAAAGGAACGCGAACCATTCTTTCGACCATCTCCATCGTCCCCACAATTGCACACCTTCTTAAAACTTTCAGAAATAAAAAATAGAGAATCTGATTTTCGTTTTAGCTCACAAATTCTTTTATCTATTTTTGATATTCCTGAAAGTGACCCCGAAACAGAAATTGAACAAAGACAAAGAATCAAAGAAAAACATATTAATTCCGTAAAGCGCATTCTTCTCCGGTAGCCTGTGATATCTGCTCATTGTTCTTTTCCAATGAACTTAATACAGCTGAATATTTTTTTTCATATAATTTCAACTTTGTTCTTTTATCAGACAGCACCCCACCCAGCAACATCACAATTCCAATAAAACAGACAAAAACAGAAGTGAGTAAAAATTTATTTCCATGAGCAGACATCATCCGTTTCTCCTTTTTCATCTGTGGCTCCTCCTTCTTTACAGTCTGGGCCGAATGAGATAAGTACAAAGGGCAGGTTCTCAGGAACCTCTGACGGCATAATGGAACTTTCAGCGCTGAGATACTTATAATCGGTTCCCCACGGATCAGTGCCGGGCTTACGGTCAACGTATGGTCCACGCCAGTTTTCTGGTACCGGATAGAGAACTGGTTTTTGCCACAAGGCGGACAGCCCCTGTTCTGAAGTTGGGAACCGGCCGCAGTCAAGGAAGTAGGTTTGCAGTGCACTGCTGTACTGCTCAATTTGAGTTCGTGCTGCTGTTTTTCTCGCGGTGGAAATAACCTTAGTCGCTGAGAATACACTCCCTGCTGTAAGGATTGCTCCGATCGCAATGACGGCCACAGTTTCGACATAGGTATACCCTTCCGATTCTTTTTTGAAAGATTTTCGGAAACCATTCCAATGCTTTTTGAACTCATAACAAATCCTCCTTGTTTTTTTGTTCATAGTTTTTCCTCCTTTTAAGGCCCCCGCCCAGGCCTGTTAAATCAAAGTAATATTGTTTATTAGTGGCATAAAAAAAGTCATAAGTAGTAAAAGCAAAAAAGCTCCTGTAACAACAATGAAAAGTGGTTCAATCAGGGATAAGCAAACAGTTCTTTTTTTCTCTTTTTCAGATTTAAGATAAGCAGCAATTCTTGCAAATAAATCATTCTTTCCCGCTCCAGCGTCTGCATAGTAAAAAGCTTCTTTTAGTTCAGCATTGTTTCTTACACAAAAAGCATTCTGTAAATCCATCCCGTAAGAAAGTTTGATTCTGGCATTTTCAAAAATTCTTCCAGTCTTACTCGAAGGTCCTGCAATCTGAACTGCACAACCAACTGCTTCCGAAAGTTCAATTCCATTCTTCAATAAAAAATCTACCGCTGTGAAAGCTTCAAAAAGTTTATTTTCACCAAGAAGTCTGATGATTAAAAAATACAAGACAATACAAACAAGAATTAAAACTGAGACATATTTTATAAGGAGAGCAAAATCTTCTGTCTTCGTATAAATGCTAATAAAAACGCTTGCAAACACAGAAAGAAAAATTACAAAAGTTGGATAGATAAATGCCCCTCTTATTTTCTTTTTACAGTCAGCCTCTCTTTCAAGTTTCTGCTTCAGATAAACAAGTGCCGTCTTCAAATCGCCATTCTTTTCTGCAACGCTTACAAACGAAATATAAGCATCATCAAAATGAATTACTGTGCAGGACTTCAGAGCGTTCGAAAATAAACTGCCGTTTTCCAGAGCCCCATACAAAAATTCCGCCGTCTTACTTACTGCATTTACTTTAGGCTTCTTTTTCATAATCAAAAGACTCATTGAAAGAGGTATTCCTTCAATAACAAAAAGCTCATACAACGCCTTTGTGAATTCGTTCATCATCCCTCCTGGTTTTATAAAGCGGAATAACCGGATTCCTTTTTTTCTGCAAAGCCATAACTGATTCATTCAGTGCTTCACCATAATTCGTGTAATGCTCCATCAGATTTTCTAATTCATCAGCCGACTGAGCAGCTCCAGACTTTTCTGAAAACTGATTTTTTGGAATTGCTAAATCTGCAATAAGACACATTTTTCCGCCAACATTATTTAATTGCTGACACAGCACTCCCCTTAAAAACTGACTCAACAACTTTCTTTCAACCCCAAGATTTTCCAGACGCAACACAGACTCCGCTGCACTTCCACAATGCAAGGTTGCAAAAACAAGATGCCCGGTAAGAGAAGCACGCAATGCAACAGCTGCGCTTTCCTCATCCCGAATCTCTCCAATCATAATTACATCAGGGTCCTGTCTGAAAATATGATTCAATGCATCTGAAAAAGAATTCTTTTCATCAACCTTAATCTGCGTAACACCAGGGATTACATATTCAGGAGGATCTTCAAGGCTGATTATTTTTAGAGTTCCGGAATTTCTTTTTTCCAGTTCAACAAGCAATGCCGCAACTGTTGTAGACTTTCCCGCTCCTGTTGGACCACAAACAAGAACCAGGCCATTTGCTAAATTAATAAGGCCATCATCACTGCAAAGTTTTTCATACTGAAGCTGATTAAAGCCGAGTTCCCCCAGCGCCAGTGGTATCCGAGAAGTATCTAGAAGTCTCATTACCACCGACTCGTCGCCAAAATATTTTTCGCTACCAGTAGAACTTGCAGGACCAACAACAGCCATTGTTGAGACTCTGAGAAAAAACGGATTCGTATTTCCATAAACAAACTGACCATCCTGCGGTCTTCTGTTTTCAATCACATTCATTCCCGCAAGAACTTTTATTCTTTGAATCAGTTCAAAACACTTTTCACGCTGGAGTTCCAGAAGTTTTTCAAGCCGGCCGTTTACCCTAAGCCTCACACAATTTTTTTCAATATGAATATCAGTAGCCTTTCGTAAACGGGCTTCATTAAGAATACTATCCAGAAGTAAAACCGCAGCTGCTTCCCTCTGATTTTCAGTCATATCTTTTTTATGATTAGTAGCTGCATCCTTCAGATTCTCATGAACCATATATAAACTTGCCACACATTTTCTCAGCTGAGAGCGGCTTCCATTCACAAAAGCAATTTCAATCAGACGCTGAAAAGGTTCAGGACAATCTTTTAATCGTCTTATATTCGCAACATGATTTTCAAAAGCTCGTGTCAGTCTGCCGCAAAGAACAACATCCTTTTTGTTTTCCACGATAAACTTTATACTCGCACCATTCTGTTCCAGGACAGCAGCTCCGTTATACAGACAGTAGGCCGGAGTCAACGTAAACTCATATTTCTTTTCCAATTGAATTCCCCTCCTCATAAGATTTTTCCAGCAGATTCAAAAGCCTCTCATATGCCCAGCTATAATCCTCCGCTGCAGACTGAACACAACCAGAGTCCTCTGAAGCATCAACATGCGGAACAAGATATATAACCATCTGAACATTTTCCTGAGTTTTATTTTTTGCATTAAACAGATTTCCAATCAAAGGGATTTTTGAAATCCAGGGACTTCTTTTCTGCTGTTCGCTTTCTGCAGACTGAACCAGCCCACTCAACACAACAGGCTCCCCACTTTTTCCACACACTTCAGTAGTCACAAGTTTTTCAGAAGTCGGAGGCGGATTTCCCGTTACGCCAGACACATCATTTCCACGACGGGAAACAGAAGCTGTAACCTTACTCGTAATCATCCCGTTTCCACTCACCCAGCCAAGAACATCCAGTTTTATTCCCGAAGCAATCTCCCGGGTTACTCCCGAATAAATTGGCTTACCAGTTTCCGGATCTACATTGTTATCTCTGTAGCGGTAAGTGTTTGTATTTTGAAAATGAATCTCGCGCCCCGAAACACCATGCAAGGTAGTATCCGCATAAACACGAGTCCGATTTTCCTCGATAGAACTCTGAAGCTCGGCAGCAAAGGTAATACCAAAAGATGTAACTACATTCAGATTAAAGCCCATAACAGAACCAAGCACAGCAGAACCGCCATTACGGTCTCCAAGCGAAAGCCTCTTTGCACCAAAGGAAGATGCCCAGTTATTCTGTAGAGTCTCGTCATATTGTAAAATTAAAAGATCATAACTAAGCCGAACCGCGGGTCTGTCAAAAACTTCCAGCTGCATACACAGATTGTTATAAGCTTCTTCAGTTCCCTTAAAATATAAATGAGATGAATCATCAGCCAGGAACAAAGAACTTTTATCTACAGCCGGTGGAAGATGTTCCAGAAATTCTACAGGCTTAAGATATTTTAGATTTACGATATAAGCAGACTGTTTTATATCAGCCTCATTAATTAATGATTCAATGGAGGCTGCTTCGCTATCACTGGCAAGACATAAGAATGAATACTCATCTGCGAGAGTAATAGTTTCAAGCTTACCCACCCGCTTAAAAACAAAGGTCAAAAAATCCTGAGACTTAGTAAAATGCAAAGTGAACTTACGCCAGCTTCGTTTTCCGTACACAAGTTCCTCACGGACAGAAGAACTTGAAAAGATGTAGTAGATGTCATTTTCAATAACGAAATCGTATCCACACTGAGCGCATAGAACTCTCAGAGTACCGGCAAAATCCGAACCGCTAAACACCGACCTCTGAATTTTACAATCCGCATCAGTGAGAAGGCAGAAACTTTTATGAGAGGATTTTTTTCCATAAGAGGAAGAGGAGATATCAAACAACTTATCAAGGACCACAGAAAATCTACAATCTTCCACATCCACATAAAACACATCACCGTCGAGAACCTCAACATTCACCATTCCAGAAAAACTCTCCGCACGCTGTACAGAATTCTTTTTCACAAAATGATAACCAGCTTCATCCTGCTCAACGTCATAAACACCAAAACGTTTTGCAAGACAATCCATCAGAACAGCCTCACCAACTTCTCTGAAACACACTGAAATTCTCTGCGCAGGCAATGACTCAAAAGTCACAACCTTATCCATCACTTCCGACAGTTTTTCAACAATTTGCACCGGCAGCAGATCATACGCCTCAACACAAAACAAACCGTTTTCACAAGACATACGAAATCTACTTACAGTCCAAACACCACCGTCTCTTTTTACAAAAAGCCTGTTGCTCTTCAAAAAAGCCTCAAAAGCCAGATCAAAATCTCCGCCTGCAAATTTCAAATCGCCCTTACCACTGACAGTGTCATCAGGAACAATCGAAATTCCAGTATCCAGCGATACCGCAAACAGAATGTCTTTGATTTCACAATCCGTAAAATCCCAGCTGAACATTGATTCCTGTGCAACCGCAAAATAGCAAAGAACAAACATCGCAGCCAGCATTCCCAGACCCTTTTTCATCTTTCTTAAAAAATCAACAACGCCCCGTCTCAAGATTTTTTAACCTCCACCTATAAAGTAGTTTTGATATGACGTTTTTGACAAAATTTTGAAAAAAAAGTTTAAAAAAAGTAAAAAATTAAACGTTTTATCTGATTTTTTTGATCAAAAATTCAATTTCCTAAAATTTATTGAACTCTTTTCCACAATGCTGTAAAATAAAATCATCAGTTTGATAATCTAATCTTTATTTCAGGAGGCCTAATATGGACGGTGGATCGAGTTATCCCATACGTTTTTTAATCACTAAGACAAGCCTCCTGGTTCTGCATTTCTAGTTTTATTTCCGCAAAAAAATCAGTGAGGCCTCAAAAAAAATTTACGAGGGATCATTATGATTACATATTGGCAGCAGATTGACGGCCAGTTCTCAAAGACCAAGAAAGATGAAATTAATTCAAAACTTCCTCTGTGGGTAGACGCGCGCAATGTTACACGCGATGAGACTACATTCCTGCAGGAAGAATATCAGATTGAAACAGACCATATTCTCGATATTCTCGACCCTGATGAGCTTTCTCGAATTGAAGATGGTGATTCAGGCTATATCCTTACTATCGTGCGAGTTCCTTTTTACGACCCGTCTGCAGAAACTCCTTATTTTACAGGACCTGTCGGAATCATCATAAAAGGAAAAACCATCATCACAATCTGCTGGACAGACTGTGAAGTACTTAAGGATTTTGGTGCAAACCGTGTGCGCAACGTTCGCCTGAACGACTTCCCTTCTTTTATCGTGCACATTATTAACCGTGCCAACTTAAACTTCCTTCGTTACCTGAAGGAAATCAACCGCCGTTCTACAAGCATTCAGAACGAGATGCGCCTTGAAATCGAAAACAAAGAAATCATCCTCATGCTGGGACTCGAAAAATCTCTTGTTTACTTTACAACTTCCCTCAAGAGTAATTCACTGCTCCTTATGAAGATGAAGAGTACACGGCTTATTAAGTTTGATGAAGATGATTTGGATTTTGTTGAAGGCGTAACAATTGATAACCGTCAGGCTATTGAAATGGCCGACACCTATTCGAACATTCTCTTTGGAGTTATGGATGCCTACTCTTCCGTAATCTCAAACAACTTGAACGTTGTAATGAAAAAGCTCGCTATTATCAACCTGGTTATGATGGCGCCAACCTTTGTAACAAGCTTCTTTGGAATGAACTTCAAATTGCCGTTTGATGATTTACCGGGCTACATTCCGGTATTGATTGCTACAGTGATTTGTCTTGTTTCAGTCTTCCTCTGCAGCTGGATGCTAAACTTCAACAACGAAACCAGAAGCGCCATCAAAAAAGCAAAGCGCCTCAACCGTAATCAGAAACAGAAGCTAAAGGCAGAGACAAAGAAAATTAAAAAGCAGGAAAAGAGATTAAAGTAGATGCTGAAACAAGTTCAGCATGACACTTTTTATCGTGCTGAACAGCAAATTCTAAATCCCATATAGTTATAACATTCATTCGGGTCATAACTATATCGGTCGCCGGCGTAGAGGAACATGGTGTATTCGCTCCAGCTGCCACCGCGGCTTACACGTTCAAAGCCTACAGAAGGGCCGTAAAGATTTTCTGAAGTGTAATCTTCAAACCAGTCCCAGCAGAACTCAATTACGTTTCCACTCATATCATAAAGACCGGCTGCATTTGCGTTACCGGTAGCTGGGAAAGTCTGTTCGCCCGGCTCAAATGGAACGCCGGCAGTTCCTACGTTATGAGTTGTAACAGTATTTTCAGAAGTCCAGGCATAAAGAAGGCCTTCTTCTGCATCATCAGAAATCTGGCCACTTACTAAGTCGCCGCGCTGAAAACCAACCCGCGTTCTTCTAGCCGCATACTCCCATTCCGCCTCCGACGGTAAGCGGAACCCGTTGCACTCCCAGTCACACACACACAAATCACAGGCAGCCGTGTCGGCGGAATCGCGAATAACTTCCCCGTTATAGGTGTAGCAAGGCTCACGCCCGCGAAGTTCGCTCAACGCATTGCACCACACAACCGCATCATACCAGTTAATCATAGTAACCGGCTGAGCATAGTCGTCATCAGTTGGAGCCGCGCCACGCTTACCGTTAGCACCGCCCTGTCCTGGGTTAGCAAAATTGTAACCAATCTTCTCAGCCTTCATGCGAACCGAATACCAGAGAGTATAAGTTGTTTCGTATTTATTGATTGAAAAAGGAAGAAGCTCCCGTTCTGCAGTGTATGCCTGAGAGTCTTCTCCAATTGTGTATTTAAGATTAGAACGGAAAGTAACAAGACTGATGTGCGAAAAAGAGCTCTGAGCAAAACTGCCTGCTGCCATAAAAACTGCGGATAAAATGATTATCGTTTTCTTACAAATCTTTCGCACTTATAAACTCCTGTTACAGTTGGCCCATCTCGGTGCTTACAACCTTCCAGCTGTCACCGTCTTTTGCAACCTCAAGCCAAGCGTAAGTTCCCTTTTCGCCAAGGCTTCCCGGATTAATCACCACAGTGTCACCGATTTTTTCAATACCGGTTCCCTCGTGAATATGACCGCACACAACAGCAAGCGGTTTGTGTTCTTTTATGAAGTCTGTAAACTTCTGGCTTCCCGCATGATGCTCGCCGTCAAAAGAATCAAGCTTATCTGCAACCGGTGGATTGTGACTAATCAGAATAAGACTCTGCCACAGGCTTTCGTCACCACTCTGCTCAACCGAGTTCAGAACAATGTCAAAGTCAGAAAGACATTCATCTTCCTCGCGCTCAAACTCAGTCTTACCGGTAAACTTTGTTCCACCGCCGCTTCCGGCAAAGCCTAGACCTTCATGGAAAACCAGAGCCTTTTCTACACAGATATCCTGATTCTCAAGCTCCTCCATAAAGTCTTCGTTATCGCAGTTACCAAGAACGGCAAAAATTGTATCGTGTTTAGAACAAAGCTTTTCGAGCGCGCCCTTACCGGTCTCCGGCTTAAAGCATTCAGCAAAGTCACCGCCAAAAGCCACAGCGTCAGCCTGCTCAAAAAGCGAATCCATCTTATCCAGCACCTCATTGTGAGCATGCAAATCACTTATAACTAAAATCTTCATAAAAATACTCCTTCAGGAGGGGAAAGCCTTCCCCTCGCTCGCACTTGCCTAAAATCGAAGAACCGTTAAGAAAAATGCATCGCATTTTTTAGGTTCTACGAAAGAACGGCTCGCACAATTAATTGTGCGCGTTGCTCGCTACCCCTTCTGCGGGGACACCCCGCAACGCCCCGCTTAGTTCTATTTAAGCACAGACTCAAACGCAGCTCTAAGTTCATCCATCTGCTCTGCCGTACCAATTGTAATACGAACAAAGTCTTCAATTCCCTTAGTTGCAAAGTGTCTTATCAAAAGGCCCTGCTCTTTAATCTTTTTATACAACTCATCCCCGCTAATCTTAGGATGCTTTGCGAAGATAAAGTTTGTTTCGCTCTTCAAAACATAAAACCCTTTATCCTGCAAAAAGTTATAAAACTTGTCGCGTTCTTCTGCTACCTTGCGCGAAGTTTCAACATAGTATGGAACATCACGGCAGGCAGCAGTTCCACTCACCTGTGCAACCGCATCAATCGGGAAGTGGTTTACGCTGTTCTTTACAGTAGTTACGATATTTACCAGTTCAGGATTTGCAACAATATAACCAAGACGCTGACCTGCCCCACAAAGACTCTTAGAGAAAGTTCTAACAATCACAAGATTCTTAAACTCAGCTAACAGCGGAATACAAGACTCGCCACCAAAATCAACATAAGCTTCATCTACGATAAAGATTTCATCAGAAGATGCTTTATTTATCATCTGGCGAACCTGCTCGCGTGTAAGTCCAAGACCAGTTGGTGCATTAGGGTTAGCAAAAATAATTCCACCCTGATTTTTTGCCGCACGCTTAAGCATTTCCTCTGTATCAAGTGTCCAGTCTGCTTTCAAAGGAACCTGGTCCATAGGAATATTATAAAAGCCTGCATATACCGGATAGAAACTGTAAGTAAACTCTGGCATTACAAAGCTTTTTGAAGAATCAAAAAAGGCATAGAAAACAAAAGACAAAACTTCGTCGCTTCCGTTTCCTGTGTAAATCATATCAGGTGTAACTGTAAAAGGAATTTTGTCCTGCTCGGCCGGGTGAACTTCATCACCTTCAAAGCAGGCACGACAAAGAACTCCACCGCTTTTGTTGAGCATGTCAGCAATAGCTGCGTGGAGTTCAAGTGAATCTGGGTCTGGGTATAAACCAAGTTTTTCTGGATTATTTTTTACGAAATCCATTACGGCCTCCTGCACTTTTGGAGAAGGCGCATACGGATTTTCATTAGCATTAAGCTTTATATAGACACGGTCCTTAGGCTGTTCGCCAGGAACGTACGGATGCAGATTTTTTACACGATTTGAAATTATCATACATCCATTTTAACCCTTTATCGGGTTTATTTCAATTCCAACGGTTCTTTAAAGCCGTAACTACTTTATATTAACCTCACCAACATTTGCAGAGAGTTTGATTCTCTTGTCTGTGCTGCCGGTTGAATTGTAGTTGCGCTTGTACTTTTTACCGTCTACGCGAACTTCACCAACATCTGTTGAAGCAGAAATTGAATATTCATTTAAGTTGTAAACCGGGTCAATAGAAATTTCGCCGACATTAGAATCAACTTCCAGTCTATCAAAGCTTACGTCACGAACAGAAACTTCTCCAACATTTGTCTGAATATCAATCTTTTCTGCAGTAAGACCTCTGAGTCTTATATCACCAACATTGGAATCAATAACAATATCAGAAAACTTAGTACCGCTGGGAACTGTAATAACAACCCTGCAGTTATTATTTCCACCCTTAAAGCCGCTCTTCTGTCTTCCCTGCTTAACTACAAGAGTTTCGTTTTCTACAGAAATTTTTGGTCGAAGCCAGTCTCTTGTAAAGGTGCTGTCAAAATAGAATCTATCTCCCTCTTCAACTCTAATCTCCATAATACTTCCGTCAATTCTGATTGCGGAGAATTTATCCAGACTCTGATTGATGGAATAATTATTCTCTTTATTTCCATCATTGTCAGAATGCCACTCCCATTTGAAATTAACTTCAGGGTCATCATCTCCAAGATGAATCACAGGATTATTGAAGAGATTAAATCCCTTTCCAACATTTCTGATTGTTCCAAAAATTACACAAAATACAGTAACAACACCAAGAATGATTAATAATACAGTCTTTTTCATCTCACTCACCTCTATTCTTCGTAAATTTTTTCTACATTCTTTTCAGAAGTTTTTTCTGTTTTCTTTTCTCCATCATTTACTGTATAAATTGCTCTGATGATTGTGTTTACAGCAGCGGCAATTGGCCAGATGAGCCATGTGAGTTCCCAACGGAAAGTAAGGAAACTTACGCACAGATAGATACATGTAACTACAGACCAGTAAGCACTCATGATTGCACGCACATTCTTGTTCTGAATTTTTTCAATAGATCTCTTTTCATCCTCTTCAAAATCAATCTGATCATTAAGGTTCAAAAGTCTGTGGTAAGCTTTCTTTGTCTGCTTTGCATAAACCATCATAAATACTCCGGCTCCTACAAAAACAAACAGCAATGCACCACCAAGATCATCCATAAATCTTCCGCCAAGCTCATCCATAATTGCTGCCGGAATAAAACAGAGAATACACAGTAAAACGCCAACAGAAGAAAGTACGCTGTAAGTAGGTGTAAAATCTCTGATTTTATTTTTCAGATAATCAATAGAAACTGCATCTATGCTGCATGGTTCGCTCTTGATATAACGCCACTGCTCAAGTGTAGCATTGCTAAGGCACATAAGCACAACGCCTACTCCAATTGCAACAAACATTAAGACTACGCCAACAATGTCATTAATATGCAATGCATCTGTAAGAATTGGGAATACTACACAGTTGATACACAAAAAGATTCCTGCAGCGGTCATTAAAATTGCGCGTTTTTTTGCAGTAATATATTCTGTGATTTCTTCAAATGAAACCTTTCTGCGCTGTACATCTGAATACTTTGTCTGATGCAGAATATCCATAATTCCAAGGTCTTCTGCAAGATCTTCAAGATTTCCAAAATTCTGGATAACTTCACCTACTGCCTCGTTTTCTGTCTTACCACTTCTGATAAGCTCTGTGTATTTGTCTTCCATCATCTGAAGAAGTTCAGATTTTGCTTTCATTACTTTGTCTGTCTGCGGAAGTCCGCGGAACATTGATTCAAGATAGTTTCTAATTGTCTCCATTTTTATCCCTCTACACCAATAAATTTTTCTACAACCTCTTTTGTGAGGTTCCACTCTTCACACTTCTCTTTGTAATAACTCCGACCTTTGTCCGTTATGCGGTAGTAAGTTCTACGCTTGCCATTCTCAGCGTCCTGGGAATAAGATTCCACATAACCGTTTGTTTCCATACGGGTAAAGGCTGAATAAAGGGTTGTTTCCTTTATGATGTACTTTTCCTCAGACAAGGCCTTTATGTCCTTGGAAATCTCGTACCCGTACGAAGGCTTTTTATGGAGTAAATACAAAATCATTGTGTCGTTATACCCGCGTATAACATCACTGCTGATTGCTGTCATTTACACCTCCTGTGGGTCCTACGACTGTCGTTGCTTTGCTTGTCGTTGCAACGTCTGTCGTACTACGTCTGACGTAGTAAAATATAACGCACAAAACGCTTCTTGTCAATGAAAATACTTTAAAAAAACAAACTTATGGTATAAAATGATTCCATTATGGCAACGACATCTAATTTAAGTGCAATCATCCGCTACTATGCTGAAAAACAAAAGTCTCCATTTATCGATCTTAAAGAATTCTGTGTATACATTAAAAAATATGCTGAACATCATGTTGAAGAACAGAGTGAACTTGTAAAATATCTTGGAGACCCTACCGGAACTGTTGTTGCAGAACTTCAGGGACTTTCAGAAAAAAAACTTGTAGCCATAATCAACTCAAATAATAAAAAGACTATCGTTTCAATTACATATCTGGCTTCTAAGTATGCAAATCTTTATAAAGATATGATGAAAAACGAATCTATTCCTTATCCTCAGGGAACAGATCTTCCAAAACAGTTTCCAAATCAGGTGCTTGAACATAAGGCTGCAAGTCAGTACATTCCGGCAATTATCGAAAAAGAAAATACTAAATCTCCTCTGCTCTACGTCCTCGATTTTTCACGTGATTTGCCTTCAATGCTTATTCCTGCCTGCGTACCTATCAAAGCTCTGCTCGATACTGCACAGCAGAAGGTTCGCAAGATTCTTAAGAAAGATGAATTTCATGATTATTTCTTAAAGAAGCTCAGAAGCACAAACCCTACTAAAGAAATCTCAATTAAGAATTTTTATACACACTTTGTAGATACAGAAAACTATCAGTTTGCAGAGTTCAATGACGGTGAAGATTATTACATCTGGAATCAGTCTCTCTACTATATCCGCCAGGACTTTGAAAAAATTCAGGACCGCACTGTAGAAGATACAAATATTCTTCAGGCTGTTCAGATTCTCGAAACACACAGTTCTTATCTCAAGGAAAAATTCCAGAACGAACATAAACGTGCCGAAGCAATCAAAGAACTTGAGTCTGCTCTTGCTAAACCACCTTATTTCTACTCAATGCCGCAGATTCTCAAATTCCAGGATAACAACGGCCGCACCTTATATGGTCAGTATACCGAAGATGATCTTAAAGAGTTCCTTCAGAAAATGACTACTGACGGAGAAGCAAACGAGCTTCCTCAGCTTCTAGTTTTTAAGGTTGAATCTGGTACACGCTATTACGTTTATAAAAAGAAGGTCAGCCAGGTTGTAGTTCGCCTTTGTAACGAAGCACACGAATCTATTGCAAAACAGCTTGAAGACCACTGGTATGAAGTTCTTCTTGATTATGAAAGACTTCCAGAAATGTCTAATGCCTCTGAGTTTGAAGCCTGTCTCCACGAAATGGTAGAAAAGAATTCTCCAATTCTCTATGCCCTTCTGAACGCAAACTTTATGAATATTCTTTCATACGAGTCTGCTGAAGATAATATGGACAGCTTCCGCCTTTTCGTAGACGGAAAACTTCTGCCTTACAGCGATCTTCTGATGCTCAAAAACTCAAAGATTCTTACAAATGCAAAATCTCGACTTCCCTTCTACTACACTCTTCCAGTTATTTCATGGATTATGAGTCTTTTCAACGGCAGAAAGAAAGAGAAAAAACGCGCAACTTCAGCTGTTATTGCAGAGAAAAATCCATTTGAAGAAGAAGAGAAGAAGTCAGACTCAGGTCCAAAGCTTACTAAGACTCAGGCTCTTGCCGCTAATGCAAAAGAAATTGCTAAGGATCTTGTACCGGAAGGTTCAACTCTTGACCGCGAGCTCAACTATCTTACTAAGCAGTGGAACAAGATGATTTCTAAAGAGGCTTACAACAACCTTACAGAAGATGTCAACTCGCTTATCCGCGATTATACACGCCGTGTTGTAAAGACTCTTTCTGCAACTTCGTTTACCCGCGAACGTGTAGAAAACCTTGCAAAGACTCTTGTAAACACACCTAATATGCAGAAAATCAAGGAAGAAAAAGCACTTACAGAATATGTTATTTTGTATATGCTTCGCCTTGTAAGTAACTTCCAGTAACACCTTTGCCATGCTGAAAACCGTTCAGCATGGCAAAATTTCTCAAAAATCAAAGAATTTTTCACTTTTTTTAAACTTTTTTTCTCAAATTTTGTCAAAAACAGCATATTAAAGCAATTATATATGTGTACGGATTTTATGTTCGTATGATGATTGCCCGGCCGGAAATCATTTAATAATTCTTTATTAAGAGGTTGTTTATGAACCAGTTAAATTCTTTGATTTTGGAAGGAAATCTTGTTCGAGACTCTGTACTTTCAGAGCCTGTTCCAGGTTTTAAGAAGTGTGCATTTTCTGTTGGTGTAAACCGTTTCTACAAAAACAAAAAAAATGAAGATGTAAATGAAGTGTCTTTCTTTGATGTTGAAGCCTACGGCAAGATGGCTGAATACTGTGAAGAAAAAGCTAAAAAGGGCCGCGGTGTGCGCGTAGTTGGAAGACTCAAGCAGGATACCTGGAAAGACAGTAACGGCAAAAGTGTCAGCAAGGTTTACGTAGTGGCAGAACACATTGAATATAGGCCAGTAAAAAAGACGGAGGAAGTGTCAGAGGCAGCAGACACTAAAACACTTGCTGAAAAAGCTGCAGAGGCAACAACTCCTCCTGAGCCGCAGACTGATGTTCAGAGTCAGACAGCCGAGGAGGAAGCTGTATTTTAATTTGTCTGAGAACTAACGGCGTTTGCCGCCACGCGGTGGCTTACCACCATTTCGTGCGGCGGCAGCCTTACGTTCTGCTGCCCTCTCATTTGAAAGTCTGTATTCTTCCATCTGCTGAGGGGAATAAAAGCCGTCCTTCCAGTTGAAGCGTGAAACACCTGGAAGCGGCTGTCCCTTAATCATAGATGTAGTAATTGCTTTAATCTGACTGCGAGAAACCTTTGTTTTTGAGAAATCAATAAGCAGACGCTTAAAACCAGATGAGGTAATAAAGTCTGTTTTATCTGTAATTGCAAAAGGTTCTTCAGGCATTACAAATGAGCCGTCTACAGTAGAGTTTACCTTGAAGACAGAACCTTCCTTATCTTCAAAATAGGTAAAGTCATAATCAGATGGCAGCTTAAAGCGCATACGGAACAATGCAGGGTAAGCAAAAACCGGTACCAGTACACGGGCACGAACATTCTGTTCC
>NZ_FORI01000021.1 GCF_900113965.1 Treponema bryantii
CCCCCTGTCGAATTAATTAGGATATTGTGCCCTGATGGACTTATCTATCTTAGCATGATAAAACTGGGGCCTTAATGATTTTCAAAGGTTCGTAGCCGACAGCGGGTCGAGCCCGCTGCGGTACAACCAGTTGTTAGGCGGACGCCCGCACTGGGGCGCTTTTGGAGAAAGAAAAAAAATGAAAAAAGTAATTTTATCTTTTTTGTTATTGGTAACAATAAACTCAGTATTTTCTCAAAATTTTGAAAAGAATAAATATTCAACAGAAATAAATTGTGAATATCCTTTTACTTATGATGCATTCAATCGAATAGCAGATGCAGAAAAAAATATTGATCTTTTAAGATATAAGACCATCATAAGAAACGGTATTATTGAAGAAATCGAAAAACCTTACCTTAATGATTTACAATTAGGCGCTTTAACAAAAACTGAGTTAAAGCTTTTCAGAAATCTATTTTATGCCAAAAAAGGTTATATTTTTAATGATGAAGAATTAACAAAATATTTCAAGCAATTTCCCTGGTATAAACCTCAAAGTAAAAATATTTCCTTCACAGACTTAGAAAACACAGCTATTAATCGAATAAGAATATTCGAAGCTGACTCTACAAGTAAATATGAATTTGGAAATGAAAATATTATATGGGAAGTATGGAACGGTGGGGCAAATGAACGAGGTCCTCTCTTAAAATTAAACAGAGATTCTTCATTTGAATACACAACAGGACAAACCATCAACAGATTAAAAAAAGTAAAAGGTAACTGGTCTATATCAAATAATAAAATTATTCTGATTGTAGAATCTGAAGAAGCAATATTTGGCGGCTATGATAATTACGATACATTTCAAAATGGAACTTCTGTAAAAATTCAATATATAGAACCTGTAAAAATCACTCTTCCAATAAATGAAAGTGAATCTTATAAAAAATATAATTTGAATTGGACTGATAAATGGTTAATGATCGGATCTTCTGATTATTATATTTCAAAAGAATAAATCGCCTAACAAAAGTTTGTAGCCGACAGGCAGTCAAGCTGCCTGCGGTACAACCAGTTGTTATACGCACAGCTCACTGAGCTGGTAATTTAGAGGAAGAAAAATGTTTATAAAATACAAAAAAACTTCACTCAAATATAACTTAATAATTATTTTATTCCTTCTTAGTAATACATTTGCTTTTTCTTACAGTTTCGAAGACAATTATAATTGTTCTACACTTTACAGAGCCATTGATAATAATATTAATATTCGAACAGAACCTAATTTAACCTGCAAGACTCTTGGTCAATTATTCTTCAATGATAGAATTTATGTAGATAAAGAAAGAAGCACCTCTGAATGGTTTTACTGTTATATTCCAAAAATTGATAATATAGCATATTGTTCAACAAAATATTTCGTTATAGTGCCAGACTTTACAGAAGATTTAAGAAAAAAGTATTATAACGGCGATGAGACAGTAATATCAGATTTTAAGAACAAATATATAAAACCAGTCGTGTTTGATTACATTATTGAGAATGAATTATCAAAGTTTTCTGAAGAAAAATGTCTAAGTATTGTAAAAAACATATATGAAAGCAAAAATTTTAAGGAAGGAGATTCAACAATCTTAACTTCAGCTACAAGAACAAATTACTATAGCGTTGTACAATATTTAGTATCTAAAGAAGATATTCTTGAAAATATAAATAGGAAAAATAATCAATATGCACCTGCTCTCTTTTGGGCTTTACAAAAAGATAATTTTTTAATTGCAGAATTATTATTGCAAAGTGGAGCAGATCCGAATTTCTATACAGTATATAATACCAATGCATTTGAAAGTTTAGATGAATTTGTTGAATATGGATACATGTCTGAAAAAGATTGTGCTGATTTCAAACAATTATTATTAAAATATGGTTATTCAAATAAATAAAATTTGAATAAAAATAAGAAATCGTATAACACATATAAGGCCCCAGCTTGTCAATAAGAATCCTCAAAAAATAATCACTTAAGGCTGTCTTTTTCAGGCAGTCTTCTTTTT